>NZ_JRWG01000001.1 GCF_001573155.1 Aequorivita aquimaris
CATCCTGAGCCAGGATCAAACTCTTCATCGTATAATCTTCAATAATATTGCGACCATACACCAAAAGAGCCCGACTCTCAAAAAAATTCAGGAATTCTCACTTAGTTTAGTTTTCTCTGTCGGTCGACCACCTCTCCAGGTGGCGACCTACGCTGTCAATTTCAATATCTCAATGAACTTTTTTATCTAGTTTTGCTCGCCGACAGATCGTGTTCTGTAGTCACTCATTGTCTAAGCGGGTGCAAATGTACAACTCTTTTTTAATCCCGCAATACCTTTTTAAAAAAATATTTCAAAAAAAATTTAAGACCGTTGTTTTGCTTTGCCGAACAGCTTGTGGTTGTTCTTTTAAGCGGGTGCAAATATAGAACCCTTTTCCGTTCCCGCAAACTTATTGCCAAGGTTTTTTCGGTAAATTTCACCAACAAGTAATAACGTTTTGAAACCTAGATTTTTAGTGGTAAAAATATTTTTCTTTATGGATAAATTAATTTTTAAACTACACTTAAATCAGTTTTTAAACCAAGGCACTGTTATGCTGATTGTTATGAAAATATAAAAGAGCGAACTACAAACATAACATGTTTTAAAATAATACGCAACTACCTGATTACCTTAGTTATTAACAGTTTTTTTGTTCCAATGTGCCTTTAAATCGAGATAGTCTATTGGAAATGCAGGATTTTGTCGTTCGAGTTTATTTTCTTGAAAGGATCTTTCTAAAATATCTTCAATTAAATAGTCTTCTTTTATCTCAAAAGGATTGTATTCTTCTTTTAAGGAAATTTCAAAAAGATTGGCCGTTGTATTGTACCAAAAAGCGCGCCAGCCCGTCCGTAGTTCTTTTACAAGCTCAAACGCTGTGCGACCGGTCTGTCTGTGGATAAGCTTTACTAATATCTGTCCTTCAGTGTGGGTCAATTTCTTTAGTTTTTCTGAAAATTCGCCTTCTATGTATTTTTGAATACGTTTGGTATATCTTTTTTTGTCCCTATTGCTTTTAATTGTTTTCAACCGTTCGGTCATAGTGGTCAACCGTTCAGAGGCCAATTTGGCATACGGATATACTTTTCTGGTTTTTCGGCGAAGGATGAGATATCGCCTTCTGTCCTGCTCTGATTTAAATTTTAGTTTGTCTAACAAAATCACTTCATCAAGATCAATCATTTCACGAGCTATAGTATCACCCTCGATTATATAATACATAACCTCTGTAGAATCCTTTTGTTTTTTTAAAAACTCAGTATCCGTCTGACCATATATAGGGCTCAGGTTAAAAAACAGCACACATATATATATAGGTATGAAAATCTTCATTTATAAATTTTTATATGAAAAGCTATACATCATCCAAAAACGTTCCAAAAATAAGCAAATTGCCTTGTGGGTCTCCATAAGAAATCACTAATTTTACCATACTTGAATCTTTTCAGAAAAATGAATTTATGACTACATCAATATTGAATGACAAATCACTTAAATTTTTAGAGGAATATTTAAACAATGCGGCACCTACAGGTTACGAATGGGACGGTCAAAAGCTGTGGATGAACTATTTGAAACCATACGTAGACGAATTCTTCACAGATACCTACGGAACTGCTGTAGGCGTTATCAATCCTAAGGCAAAATTTAAAGTAGTTATTGAAGGCCACGCTGATGAAATTTCGTGGTATGTTAATTATATATGTGACAATGGGCTGCTTTATGTAATAAGAAATGGTGGCAGCGACCACCAAATAGCACCTTCAAAAATTGTAAATATCCATACGAAGAATGGAATAAAAAAGGGCGTTTTTGGATGGCCTGCTATCCACACACGCGATAAATCAAAAGAAGAGCCCCCAAAACCCGAAAACATTTTTATAGATGTGGGGGCAAAAAACAAAGAAGAAGTTGAGAAAATGGGGATCCACGTGGGCTGCGTCATTACGTATCCCGATCAATTCCATATTTTAAACGAGGATAAATTTGTTTGCCGAGCCTTGGATAATAGAATGGGCGGTTTTATGATTGCCGAGGTGGCCAGATTGCTGCACGAGAACAAAAACAAACTTCCTTTTGGTCTTTATATTACCAATTCAGTACAAGAAGAAATAGGACTACGAGGCGCCGAAATGATCGCAGATCGAATTAAGCCAAATGTGGCAATAGTTACCGATGTAACACACGACACCACTACCCCAATGATTGACAAAAAGAAACAGGGCCTGGCAGAAATTGGATGTGGTCCAGTAATCGCCTATGCGCCCGCCGTCCAACAGAAACTGCGGGATCTTATAGTTGAAACTGCCGAAAGAAAAATGATTCCCTTCCAGCGAGCAGCACTTTCTAGAGCTACCGGGACTGATACAGATGCCTTTGCGTATAGCAATGGCGGGGTGGCAAGTGCATTAATTTCATTGCCTTTGCGGTATATGCACACTACAGTGGAAATGGTCCACCGCGATGATGTTGAAAACGTCATTAAGCTTATTTATGAGACGTTATTAAATATTAACGATGGAGAGACTTTCAGTTATTTTGAATAATAAAAATAAAAATTCAGTAGGTTAATTTTTACTTCTGAATCAAAAAAGAGACCGCTAGAATCTAAAATTTGTAGCGGTCTCTTTTTTGTTATATTTACCGCAAAATCCAGCAAACCTTGTTATTCAATTCCTTTTCATTTGGATTGTTTCTTCCCATTACCCTCCTGCTCTATTGGGCTGTGGGTTTTAAAAGAATAAAAGCACAAAACCTCATTTTGCTTGCAGCTAGCTATTTTTTTTACGGGCTGTGGGATTGGCGATTTCTTTTTTTAATAGTCGCTAGTTCTTTGGTAGATTATTTTGCCGCACTAGCTATTAAAGGTTCTGAGAGTTTTAGTAGAAAAAAAATCTTTCTTTATAGCAGTATTATTTGGAATTTGGGAGTACTCTTTCTTTTTAAATATTACAATTTTTTTATTGATGAATTCGCGTTGCTTTTCAATATGCAACAGGGAGAATATGCTTTTAGCACACTAAACCTAATACTTCCGGTCGGGCTAAGTTTCTATACTTTCCAAACTATGAGTTATACCATAGATGTGTATAAAAATAGAGTTACGCCTACAAATAATTTACTTAACTTTTTGTGTTTTGTGGGTTTCTTTCCTCAATTGGTCGCAGGGCCAATTGAAAAAGCCTCTGATTTGTTACCGCAATTCAGCAAAAAAAGATCATTTGATATAGATCAAGTTAAAGAGGGGTTACGGCAAATACTTTGGGGGCTTTTCAAAAAAATGGTGATTGCTGATAACGCCGCCTATGTTGTAAATATGGTATATGCAAGCCCAGAAGACTACGGTAGTTTTTCCTTGCTTTATGCTTCGATACTTTTCTTTTTTCAAATTTATGGTGACTTTTCGGGTTATTCAGATATTGCCATAGGTACCGCAAAGCTTTTTGGTTTTAAGCTGAGCAAAAACTTCAATGTTCCGTATTTGGCAAAAAGCGTTACGGAATTCTGGCAACGATGGCATATTACGCTCACAAGATGGTTTACGGATTATGTATACTTCCCAATAATTCAAAAAAACCTGCGAAGTAATACACGCCGCAATATTGCTGTCTATTTAACCATGGGGCTCATTGGTCTCTGGCACGGAGCCGACTGGACTTTTGTGATTTTTGGACTTTTTCAAGGGTTTTTGATTGTTTTGGAAAGAACTCCTTTAACAAAGGATAGAAAATCAAGTCTATTTCATAAGTCTTCAAAGCTAAGTTTTCTGCTGCCCCTCTTTTTTGTTCTTATAGCTAGTTTATCCTCAGTCCTTTTCAGAAGTCAGAATATTGATGACGCCTGGGTTGTGGTCCAGCGTATCTTAAGTTTTATTCCCAGTACACAAATTAGTCAATTAATAAATAAATATTTTTTGATATTTACCGCATTGATGCTGACTTCTGAAATATTAACCCGCCGTAAGGATTTTCCGTTAAGTCAATTGGAAAAACATATCAGACGGCCCCTTCGTTGGATTATATATTATATATTTATTTTTATCATTTTTCAATATGCCGGATTTCAAGAAGATTTTATCTATTTTCAATTTTAGTAAATCAATACAAGAGTTCTTAAAATACTGCGTATTTTTTTTCACTCCTGTCGTAATGACGTATTGTTTCTTGGAGGTTTTAGCCCTGCAAATTCCAATTACATTCAAAGTTGTGGGAGATTATCTAGAATCAAACTCTACCAAAATTGAGCTAGTTGCTCTAGGTTCTTCACAAGTAAAATGCAGTTTTAATCCTGCTCTTTCACATGTACCTGCAATTAATATGGCTTCATCTTCCCAACATCATAAGGAAGATTATTTGATTTTAAAAGGTGTTATAGATAAGCTTCCAAAACTAAAATATATCTTGTTTGAGGTTTCATACATGCATTTGGAATTGCCTTATCACTCCCAAAATTACTGGAAAAACAATATTTACTTGAATTATTATGGAATCAATACTTTTGAACGGCAGACCTATTTTAAGGATAAACTCATCTATCTTTCCCACCCTCGATATTTTTCCTCCAAAATAAAAGACTATTATTTTGATGAGAACAAGAAAAACGGAGAACAATTAAATGAATTTGGTTTCGATATCAATAAATATTATGGTTCATTTCATAAGTTAAAATATGATACTGCTCAAATAAAAAATAAATATTTCAAAATTTATACCCACGAAAATCCAGATATTTTTAAAAAAAATACTGCTTTTCTATTCAAAATGCTAGACCATATGAAAGAGAAAAAATTGAAGGTTATAATTTCCACCATACCGTTATATAAAACTTATTTAAATAAAAGAAACCCAAACATCGTACGCCGTCGTGACAGTGTGCTGTCAGAGATTTTGAAAAAATATAAAAATGTGACTATTTTGGATAAAGAAACCGATACGCTTCAATTTACGGCAAAAGATTTTTTAAACGAAAACCATTTAAATCCCGATGGCGCAAAGAAGTTCACAGCATTAGTGAACCGAAAATTGGATAGTTTGCATTAAGACTCTTTCAACTTTTCAAAATAAATCTTCGCTTCCTTTATCACTTTCGGCGCCAGAATAATGGTTGCCGTCATTGTAGGGATAGCCATCAACGCAAAGAAAGTATCAATCAAATTTATCATCATACTTAAAGAAGTAGTAGCTCCCACAAGAATACTAATTATATAGAAATAGTTATAAATTCCTTTGTTTTTTACCCCAAAAAGAAAAGACATGCACTTACTGCCATAGTAGGAATATGAAAAAAGCGATGAGATACTAAAAATCGCAATACACGCCAATAATCCATATTTACCAAAGGTTGGCATACTTTCCTCAAAAGCTGAAGCCGTTAAGCTCACCCCATTGGCATCGCTACTTTGCCATACGCCCGTAACCAAAATCGCCAGGGCAGTAAGCGTACAAATTATTAGGGTATCAATTGCTGGGCCCAGCATGGCCACCAAACCTTCACGAATGGGTTCATTAGTTTTTGCGGCACCGTGCGCCATTGGCGCGGTCCCTATCCCCGCTTCATTTGAGAAAGCACCACGACGGATTCCCAAAAGAATAATTCCGCCAATAACCCCACCTAAAAATGCATCACCTTTATAAAAATTTGCAGAAAAGGCATCGGTAAAAATTAATCCCAAATATTGTGGAACTACATCTATATGCACGCCGAGAATAATCAGCACCAAAGCAAAATAGAGTACAACCATGGCTGGAACCATTTTCGAAGCAGTTTTACTAATTCGCGACAACCCACCTAAAACAACAAAGGCAGTAATAGTAGCCAAAACAAGCCCAATAATTAAATCTGTTTTAAAACCACTGTAAAGTCCGGCAGGTTTCAAAAGAATGTCGTTGATGGCCTGTGTAAGTTGGTTAACATTGAAAACCGGCAAGGCTCCAACCAATCCGGCAACACTAAACAGAACGGCCATTGGCATCCACTTTTGGCCCAATCCTTCAGTAATAAAATACATTGGCCCACCTTGAATTTTTCCGTCACTATCCTTTCCTCGGTAAAGAATGGCAAGCGTAGCAGTGAAAAATTTAGTGGACATTCCAATTACCGCACTTACCCACATCCAAAAAACAGCTCCGGGTCCACCAATGGCTATTGCCACAGCAACTCCCGCAATATTGCCCATTCCCACGGTAGCGGAAAGTGCAGTTGTCAATGCCTGAAAATGGGTGATTTCACCAGCATCGCTTTCGCTATCATACTTTCCTCTGAGCACTGCAATTGCATGACCCAAATAACGAAATGGTAGAAATTTAATCCTGATTAAAAGGTACAAACCACCGCCAATTAAAATAATCAATAATGGCAAACCCCATGCATATGAGGCCATTTCGGCAATAAAATTATCTACTCTTTCCAAAGGAAATGATTAAAATTTACAACGAATGTAAGTTTTAAATTTTTAAAATTAACGAGGAAATTGTTACTTGCAGCACCAAATGAAAAAACAACTAACCATTTTCCTTCTTTCCGTAACCTTTTTTTCTTTCGCTCAAACTGAGAACGATTGGAAAAAAAGTGCTTTTACTTTTACCCCTGAAGTTCTCTTAGGGCTTACAATGGAAGCAAACCACGGTTTTCCCGATACTCAATTACAGAAACAAATTGTCCTTAATTTTGGGCGTGATCATACAAACAACCCACAACAATGGGCACAACGCTTGAAAGATCCGAAAACAGGGTTCTCGATAGGAATAACCGATTTTGGAAATCTAGATAGCTTAGGGTATGCTATTACCGCAATGCCGTATATAGAATTTAAAGCTTTTGGAAGTGAAAAATGGAGCGTATTGACTGGAATGGGAGCTTCTTATTTCACAAAAAAATTTAATGCAGAAACAAATCCTCTAAATCAAGCTGTAACCACTGATGTTACTTGGGCTTTCAGAATGTATCTTTATTATAAATTTCTTTCATTAAAAAGTTCCGATTTGCGGGTTGGCGTGGGGTATTCGCATCATTCCAACGGACATACGCGTTTATTGAACCAAGGATATAATTCATTTTTGTTGAGCCTTTCCGCAGCTATAAAAAATCCTTTAAAATATCCTGAAATTGATTCTGAAGAAAATATTCCACTATACAAAAAGACAGTTTATAATTACTTCGCATTGCGCGGTGGACTTGGACAGAATGTTTTTGCATTGGCTTTTAACGACAAAAAAAATGTTTATACATTCGCTGGCGAATATGGTCGTGTCTATAATAATACCTTTAAAATTGGATTAGGTTTTTACTATCGCTTCTACCAGCATTATTACGATTATATTGAAGGAAATGAATCTTTGGTGCAGGCCGGAAGGGAGTTTGATTATTTCAAAGGCAATCCTTGGTATTATGCATCCAATCTGGGTATAACCGTACACGGCGAAATATTCCTGAACCATGTGGGTATTGATCTGCAATTGGGTTACAACCTGCACAAACCAGCATACAAGCTTGAATGGCGAATTAATGAAGGATGGGATAATACGCCAAGAGTAATTTCAAAAACTTGGGTTTTGGGCGAGCTGGATGGTAGCTACAAAAGAAAGCATCGTATATCTTCCCGTTTGGGGCTTAAATATTATTTGAAAGGTATGGAAAAGGCTCCTAAAAATAATTTTTATTTAGGTGCCCACCTAAATGCAAACTTGGGACAAGCTGATTTTACAGAGTTAAGTTTTGGCTATGTTCACAGTTTTAACTTTCAGGAACGTAAGTAAAATTTTAATTAGAATTTGAAAGATATTTCAATACATTCTTCTCAATGCGCTCCTGAATGTTTGAAACATCAGCTTTTACAAATTTTTCTCCAGTGATATTTTCATAAAGTTCAATATATCTTTCTGAAACGGTCTCAATATATTCATCGCTCATCGTAGGCACTTTTTGCCCCTCCAATCCCTGAAAACCATTTTGAATCAACCATTGGCGTACAAACTCTTTCGAAAGTTGTTTCTGTGGTTCATTGTTTTTTTGCCTTTCTTCGTAGCCTTCCGCGTAAAAATAGCGTGATGAATCAGGGGTGTGGATTTCATCAATAAGAACTATTTTTCCATCCTTCGTTTTTCCGAATTCATATTTGGTATCCACCAAAATCAACCCTCTTTTTGCAGCAATCTCGCTACCACGCTGAAAAAGTTTTCGGGTATAATCTTCCAACTGAAGATAATCTTCTTCGGAAACAATTCCGCGTTTTAAAATATCTTCCCGCGAAATATCTTCGTCGTGATCGCCCATTTCGGCCTTAGTGGCTGGAGTAATTATTGGTTGCGGGAATTTATCGTTTTCCTTCATTCCTTCGGGCATAGCAACGCCACAAAGTATTCTCTTTCCAGCTTTATATTCACGAGCGGCGTGACCACTCATATAGCCACGGATTACCATTTCAACTTTAAAAGGTTCGCAAGCCTCACCAATAGCAACGTTTGGATCGGGTGTAGCTATCAACCAATTGGGTACCAAATCTTGCGTATCGCGCATCATTTTAGTTGCAATTTGGTTCAAGATTTGGCCTTTGTATGGGATTCCCTTGGGCATAACTACATCAAAGGCACTCAACCTGTCGGTGGCAATCATTAAAAGTATATTGTTTTCCAAAGTATAGACTTCGCGGACCTTTCCGTGGTAAACACTTTTCTGTCCGGGGAAATTGAAATCTGTTGAAATTATGGTATTACTCATTTTGATTTTAGATATACGATTTTCGATTTAAAAATTGGAATTTGGAGTTTAATATTTTGGGATTTCTTAATCTACGTTCTCAATTTTCTTATAGGCGGCAATTACTTCTTTCACCAAACGGTGGCGGATTACGTCTTTGTCGTCCAAATATATAATTCCCACCCCTTTCACATCCTTTAAAACCAGCAAGGCTTCCTTTAAACCCGAAATCACCCGCCGCGGAAGGTCAATTTGTCCCGGATCGCCCGTAATCATAAACTTGGCATTTTTTCCCATACGGGTCAAAAACATCTTCATCTGTGCGTGGGTAGTGTTTTGGGCTTCGTCCAAAATTACAAAGGCATTGTCCAAAGTACGGCCGCGCATAAATGCCAAGGGCGCAATCTGAATGACGCCCGTCTCAATATGTGATGCCAGCTTTTCCGCGGGTATCATATCGCGAAGGGCATCGTATAGCGGCTGCATATACGGATCGAGCTTTTCTTTTAAATCGCCCGGAAGGAAACCCAGATTCTCCCCAGCCTCCACCGCAGGCCTTGTTAAGATAATGCGCTTTACTTCTTTATCTTTGAGTGCTTTAACAGCAAGGGCAACACCAGTATATGTTTTTCCGGTTCCGGCGGGGCCCACTGCAAAAACCATATCATTTTTGCGCATAAGCTCTACCAATTTCCGTTGGTTCGCCGTTTGTGCCTTTACAGGTTTTCCGCTCACCCCGTGCACTATCACTTCCTTATTATTGAATTCGGGAGTTTCGTAATCTTCCTTGCTACGGCTCAACAGTACACGCTCAATTACGTTCTCGTCAATTTTGTTGTATTTCATATACTGTTCGAGCAGCATGGTAATGCGCCTATCAAACTCCTCCAGCACGTCCTCATCGCCATAGGCCTTTATTTTATTGCCGCGGGCAACGATTTTAAGTTTTGGAAAATACTTTTTAAGAAGGTCAATATTAGCGTTTTCAAGTCCGAAGAATTCCCTTGGACTGATCTCTGTAAGTTCGATGATAAGTTCGTTCAAAAGGCGTGCTTTTTTATTATTTGGAATATGCAAAAAATAGTTTTGCCACTAACAAAAGTAACCTATTTTTGTGGTAAATCTTTTAAGAAAATATCAACAATCCATTTATGGCCATAATCACACTTACTACTGACTTTGGAGAGAAAGATCACTTTGTTGGCGCGGTTAAAGGAGCTATTTATACTGAAATGGAAGATGCCAAAATTGTTGATATCTCTCACTCCATTTCACCATTTCACTTACACGAAGCTGCATACATTATTCAGAATGCCTATAAAAGTTTCCCTCCCGGAAGTATACACGTAATTGGGGTAGATTCTGAATTAAATCCTGAAAATAAGCACATTGCCGTATTGATGGACGGCCATTATTTTGTGTGTGCGGACAATGGCATTATCTCTATGCTCACTTCGGAAATACGACCCGAAAAAATAGTTGAAATAAACATCCACGATCGCATTATAAGTAATTTCCCGGTACTCGATGTTTTTGTAAAAGTCGCTGGCCACATTGCCCGCGGCGGGACGCTGGAGGTAATTGGAAAGCCTATTTCTGAAATAAAAGAGCTAACGGGCATTCGCCCCGTGGTAAACAACAACGAAAGCCAAATAATCGGCAATGTTATCTATATTGACAATTACGGAAATGTGATCAGCAATATTGGCAGAAAGCTGTTTGAAAGCGTGGGTAAGGGAAGGGAATTTTTAATTAACGCACGTTCTGAGAAATTCAATAAAATACACACCCACTACAGTGATGCCATTAACTTTGAGCAACCTCCCGAAAAACGTGAAGAGGATGGAAAAAGGCTTGCACTTTGGAATTCATCACAGTTTTTGGAACTGGCCATTTATAAGAGCAATCCCACTTCAGTTGGTGGCGCTGCGAGCTTGTTTGGGCTTGAGTTTCGCGATACCATCACGATTAATTTTATTTCGGAAGGGGTTAAGGGTTAAGGGTTAGGTGTTATGTGTTATGTGTTAAGTGTTAAGTGGAAGATTATGTTTACAAGAATAGTTAAAATGGAGTTTGAAAAGGAGAATATCCCTGCGTTTCTGGCTAATTTTGAGACCGTGAAAGAAAAAATCCGAAATTTCCCGGGCTGCACTTTTCTGGAACTTTACAAGGATAAGAATGACGAAACAATCTTTTTCACCTACAGCCGTTGGAATGATGAAACCGATTTGGAAAACTATAGAACAAGTGAACTTTTCAAAAACGTTTGGAGCGTTACAAAACCGATGTTTAAATCAAAAGCGGAAGCATGGAGTGTAGACACTTTACATTCCTTAAAATAATTAGATGCTCACAATAATAAAACGCGAAATAAACTCCTTCTTTTCCAGCACCATTGGGTATTTGGTGATTGCCGTGTTTTTGGTGATCAATGGGCTGTTTCTTTGGGTTTTTAGCGGCAACTTCAACATTCTCGATTCTGGGTTTGCGGACCTTTCCCCCTATTTTGAACTCGCGCCATGGGTATTGTTATTCCTGATTCCCGCAGTATGTATGCGCGCCTTTAGCGACGAAATGAAAATGGGTACGTTGGAACTTTTATTGACGAAACCCATTTCGCTGAAACAAATCGTTTTGGGAAAATATTTTGGCGCCGTTATTTTAATAGTAATTGCGTTAATTCCAACAATTCTATACATTTTTACAATTTCAGAATTGGGCAATCCGCCCGGTAATTGGGACGTGGGCAGCACCATCGGCTCCTACATCGGGTTGCTGTTTTTGGTATTTGCCTATACTTCCATCGGCATCTTTTCATCCACGCTTTCGCAGAACCAAATTGTGGCCTTTATCATTGCGGTATTTCTGTGTTTTGCGCTCTATTATGGGTTTGAAGGTTTTACCTCCTCCACTTTCGATGTTTCAAATTTGGGAATGAAGGCGCATTTTGACAGCGTGGCGCGCGGCGTTTTGGATACACGGGATTTGATTTACTTTTTGAGCGTAACTGTATTTTTTATCGCACTGACTATTTTAAAATTGAAGAAACAATAATGAAGACTTCAATTAAAAAAAATATCGTTTCAATAGCCCTTTTGGTCGGAGGTTTACTTCTTTTGAATATCCTCGGAAACTATTTCTACAAACGTTTTGACCTTACGCAGGACAAGCGTTTTACCCTTTCCGCGGAAGCAAAGGAAATTGTTGATTACGTAGATTCTCCCATTATAGTCGATGTTTTTCTAAAAGGAAATTTCCCCCCGGAATTCCGAAGGCTACAAAGTGAGACCGAGCAACTTTTGGAGGAATTTTCCGCATATAATTCAAATATAATGTTTGATTTCATCAATCCCACCGAAAAAGGAAACGAAGCCTTTCAATCGCAATTTGAAAAGTTTGGATTGACCCCCGCACAGGTTTCCGTGACCGAAAGTGGTAAGCAGAGCACCGAACTCGTCTATCCTTGGGCGTTGGCGCATCACGATGGCAAATCAGTCAAAATTCCGTTACTCAAAAACCAACTGGGTGCCACTTCCGAAGAACGCGTGAACAGCTCCCTCCAGAATCTGCAATATGCTTTCGCAGACGGTTTTAAGAAACTGGCCACGCAAAAATCGAAAAAAATTGCGGTTCTGAAAGGAAATGGAGAATATGACGATCGCTACATTGCCGACTTTTTCGCAACACTTCGGGAGTATTATTTTATCGCGCCTTTTACCTTGGATTCGGTAGCAACAAACCCTGAAAAAACCTTAAATGCACTGAACGGTTTTGATTTAATAGTTGCGGCCCAACCTACGGAACCATTCAGCGATGCGGAAAAATATGTACTGGACCAATTTATTATGAACGGCGGTAAATCGCTGTGGTTGATGGATGCCACACAAATGCAGATGGACACCATAAGTGGAAATATGTTCGCCTTTGGAAAGGATTTGAATTTAAATGATTTCTTCTTCAAATACGGAATCCGCATCAATCCAAATTTGGTGAAAGACGTCTATTCCGCCCCTATCGTTCTGGCAAGTGGCGACGAACGCGAAGCGCAGTACAACCGCTATCCGTGGTTTTTCAGTCCGTTGAGCAGCAGTGCAAACAATCACCCCATAGTTTCAAACATCGAGGCCGTTAAATTTGATTACGCCAGCGCCATCGATACGCTGCCGAACAACATTAAAAAGACCGTGCTGCTTTCCACTTCGCCTATTTCAAAAATAGTGGGACTTCCCTTTCCTATTGACTTTGACGTGGAAATCCCGAAGAATTTGCAGGTAGTAAATGAAGGCCCAAACCCAAATGAGTACAATGCAGGGGAAATTCCGCTTGCGGTTTTGTTGGAAGGACAGTTCACTTCAGTATTCAAAAATCGTGTGAAGCCACTTAAGCTTAACGTGAAAAATATAGATGACGGCAAACCTTCAAAAATGGTAGTGATAAGCGACGGCGATGTGATAAAAAACCAATTGCAGGGCAATCGCCCGCTCGAGCTTGGCTTCGATAAAATGACCAATCAGTTCTACGGAAATAAGGAATTTCTGCTGAATACCGTCAATTACCTTTTGGACGACAGCGGACTTATAAACATTCGCACGCGGCAAATTGCAGTGCCATTTCTCGATCCACAAAAAACGGTGGAACAGCGCTCAAAATGGCAAACGCTTAACCTGCTGTTACCGTTGGGCTTACTTGCACTTTTTGGAATCGCTTTCAACTTCTACCGCAAACGGCGATACACCCGTTAAATGTTAATAAGTTTGTTTTAACAAACACTTCAATTGAAATATATTTGTAGGTATGCTAAAACCAAGGCATTTATCATTATTCTGATCAAAAAAATAAATATTCAATGAAATTCATCGTATCGAGTTCGTATTTATTAAAGCAACTGCAAGTTTTGGGTGGTATTATCAACAATAATAATACGCTTCCTATTTTAGATAATTTTCTGTTCAATTTGGATGGAAAATCCCTTACCGTTTCCGCTTCCGATTTGGAAACAACCATTTCCTCAAAATTGGAAGTGGAAAGCACCGAAAAAGGAATGGTCTGTATTCCCGCAAGACTTTTGCTGGAAACCCTAAAGACATTTCCGGAGCAACCTTTGACATTTACCGTTGAAGACAACAACACCATTGAAATAAGCAGCAACCACGGTAAATATGCCCTTGCCTATGCCAGTGGCGAGGAGTTTCCAAACGCCGTGGAATTGAAGGATCCTTCTTCCACAGTGGTCCAGGGCGATGTGCTGGCTACGGCCATCAGCAAAACGATTTTTGCTTCGGGAAATGATGATTTACGTCCAGTAATGAGCGGGGTCTTTTTTCAGTTTTCAACAGATAATCTAGTGTTCGTTGCCACCGATGCGCACAAATTGGTAAAATATACCCGTGATGACATCAGCGCTTCGCAAACCGCGGAATTTATTATGCCGAAAAAGCCCTTAACGCTTTTAAAAAGCATACTTGCCGGCAGCGAGGAAGACGTAACCATAGAATACAACGACAGCAATGCCAAATTCAGTTTTGACAATACCGAAATGATCTGCCGGTTGATTGATGGGAAATACCCCAATTACGAAGCAGTTATTCCGAAGGAAAACCCCAATAAATTGGTGATTGACAGAAACCAGTTTTTGAATTCAGTTCGTCGTGTCTCCATCTTTTCCAGCAAGACGACGCACCAAATCCGCTTGAAAATTGCTGGGGCCGAGTTGAACATTTCAGCAGAGGATATTGATTACAGCAACAAAGCAGAGGAGCGCTTGACCTGCGATTACCAAGGCGACGATATGCAGATTGGCTTCAACAGCCGTTTCCTTACTGAAATGTTGAACAATCTAACTAGCGATGAGGTTTCTTTAGAAATGAGCTTGCCTAATCGCGCAGGAATTCTTACCCCTGTTGATGGTTTGGATGAGGGCGAAACCGTTACCATGCTCGTAATGCCGGTGATGTTGAATAATTAGCACTTTAGCTTGTTTGATTTTTAGATTGTTAGATAATTTTTAAAAAATCCGCTTTCTGCGGATTTTTATTTTTACAAATAGTGATGATATTTTACCGTGGCTTACGATGGGTTGTAAGTTTAATCCTTAAAAAATCTTATTAACCTAAAACAAATCACATGAAAACCTTAAAAATTCTTTGCATTTTATTCTTATCGGCAGCAATAATTTCCTGTTCAAAAAAAGACGATGATGGCGGCGGAAGTGCTCCGGAAGCATCGTTCAATGCAACCATAAATGGCGGAAGTTTTGGCAGCAATTATTCCTCAAGATTAGGATTTTATTCTACCACAACCGCAAATGGTATCACCATTGCCGTTACCGACCAAAACCAGAATATTATCAGATTTTTCTTAAACGAAACCGGCGGTTTTGACACTGTTATCAAAGAAATTGGAAATGTTGATGATAATGGCTTTGTAACAAACGTTATTATTCGCGATCAAGAAGCAATGATTACCTACAATTCTTCCGAAGGACAAATCGTTATTTCAGAAAATAAATCGAATCCCGAAATTGAAGGCGGCAGATTGATTTCAGGAAATTTTGATATTACAGCAGTAGTAAATACAGGAGAAACCATAACAATGACAGGGACTTTTAAAAATATTGCTTACTAATTATTTTTAATGAATTATTTAGCTTTAAAGAGGGTAGTCTTGGTGCTGCCCTTTTTTTATTTAATAAATTTTATGGTTTCAAAAATTAGTATTTTTGCAGCCAATGACACAAACAGATACTATCGTGGCAATGGCAACCCCGGCGGGTTCTGGGGCAATCGCAGTTTTGCGGCTTTCCGGGCAAGATGCTATTGCAATTGCTTCTTCTATTTTTTTTTCCGTTTCGGGGAAGCAGCTTTCCAATCAAAAATCGCACACGGTGCATTTGGGCCAAATTAAGGACAGCGAACGTGTAATTGATGAAGCGCTTGTAACTATTTTCAAAAACCCAAACAGTTATACCGGCGAGGATGTTGTTGAAATTTCCTGCCACGGAAGCAATTATATTCAGCAGGAAATTATTCAATTATGCCTTCGGAAAGGCTGCAGAATGGCTCAAGCTGGAGAATTTACGCTTCGCGCATTTCTGAACGGTAAAATGGATTTGAGCCAGGCCGAAGCCGTAGCAGATCTTATTGCAAGCGATAGCGCAGCAAGCCATCAATTGGCAATCCAGCAAATGCGCGGTGGTTTTTCTTCGGAAATAAAGAAATTGCGCGAAGAGCTTTTGAATTTCGCCTCACTCATTGAACTGGAACTGGATTTTGCCGAAGAGGATGTTGAATTTGCTAACAGAGTGGAATTCCAAAAACTCATTTCAAAAATAACGCAGGTCCTTAAGCGATTGATAGATTCCTTTGCCACAGGAAATGTTTTGAAAAATGGTATTCCCGTGGCCATCGTTGGCGAACCCAACGTTGGAAAATCGACGCTTTTAAATGCTTTGCTAAATGAAGAACGCGCTATTGTAAGCGACATTGCCGGAACTACCCGTGATACCATTGAAGACGAAATAATTATTGGAGGCATTGGTTTCCGATTTATTGATACGGCGGGAATTCGAGAAACGGTGGACGTTATTGAAGGTTTGGGAATTCAAAAAACATTTCAAAAAATAGACCAGGCGCAGGTTGTAATTTATCTTTTTGATGCTGAAAAGTTCAAAGTTCAACGTTCAAAGTTTAAAGTGGAAATTGAAACCATTAAAAATAAATACCCTTCAAAAAATCTTTTGATTGTTGCCAATAAGGTTGATAAACTTTCGAACGAAGAAATAGAAAATCTACAATCCGCAATCGGCAATCTTCATTTATTATCCGCAAAGACTGGGCAAGGCGTTGAGAAAATTCAAAATAAATTGCTCGAGTTTGTAAACACTGGCGCGCTTCGTAATAACGAAACCATCGTTACCAACAGCCGCCATTATGACGCCATGCTAAAAGCTTTGGAAGAAATAATTAAAGTACAGGAAGGTATTGACAATGGTTTAAGCGGTGATCTTTTGGCCATAGACATCCGGCAGGCGCTCTATTATTTTGGTGAAATAACCGGTGAAATTTCTAATGACGAACTGCTTGGTAATATTTTTGCCAATTTCTGTATCGGGAAGTAACTTGCTTTCTTTTATTTGTTAATGTATTGATTTTAAAGGTTTTTATCTTCTCTTTTTTGTTGCTTTTTTGCTCTTTTTTAACTAAATTTGTTGTATATCTGTTGCCTTATATACGGATTTGTTGCCCAAATCTGTTGGCAAAAAGATTAGCGAAATGATGCACCATATTACCCCACGTTGCACCATAACGCTACATAAAGCACCATTTATGAGCAGTAATTTATACATCCCAAAAAGCTGTAAACATTGCGGTAATGCCTTTACAGCACGCACAACAGTAACTAAATACTGTGGTGATACTTGTGCTAAAAAAGCCTATAAGGCACGTAAGCGTAAAGAAAAAATTCAAGCTACTCTTACAAAGGATATGCAGCACCAAAAAGAAGCTGCCCAAATTCCAAACCTCAACACGGTAAATAATAAAGATTTTTTAAGCGTTACTGAAGCCTCACAATTAATTGGTGTTAGTAGATGGACCATTCAAAGAATGATTCAACAAGGACGTTTAAAAGCAGTCCCTTTTGGAAGAAAACGTATTGTAGCCAGATGGCAAATAGAAAACCTCTTTAATTAGCATCCTATGAAAGTAACATTAAGACAACGCAAAAAGAATGATAAAATAAGTCTGTATTTAGATTACTATCATAAAGGAAAACGCAAAACCGAGTATTTGCGATTATACCTTACACCTAATCCTAAAACTAAAACTGAAAGAGAGGTAAACAAGAAAACCAAACAATTAGCAGAAACCATTTGCGCACAACGCCAAATAGAAATTCAAAATGGTATTTATGGCTTTCAGGATATTGAGAAATTAAAAGGAAGTTTTATTACTTATGTTACAGCTTTAGCTGAAAAGAAAAATACAAGCTCTGGCAACTATGGGAATTGGAATAGTATGCTAAAACATTTAAAGACCTTTTGTCCTACAGATGTTAGTTTTCAAGATTTGGATAAATCATTTGTAGAGCGTTTCAAAGAGTATTTAGACAAAGATGCAATGGCCAGAGCAGGTAAAAAATTGTCTCAAAACTCTAAATATTCATACTATGGTAAATTTTGCGCAGCTTTAAAGCAAGCAGTTAAGGATGGTATTTTAAAAGTCAATCCTACTAATGGTGTAGACTATTTCAAACAAGGAGAACCTCAACGAGAATTTTTAACGCTTGATGAATTGCAAAAAGCAGTTAATACAGAATGTGAATTACCACTATTGAAAAATGCTTTTATATTTTCAGCCCTTACCGGATTGCGTTGGTCAGATATTGAAAAATTACTGTGGTCAGAAATCCAACACTCTAAAGAAATGGGTTATTATATACGTTTCAGACAAAAGAAAACCAAAGGAGCTGAAACTTTACCAATTTCAGAACAAGCAAGAGAATTATTAGGTGAAGCAGGAAAACCCGAAGTAAAAGTTTTTGAAGGCTTACATTATAGTGCCTGGTCAAACCTTAAATTGCAACAATGGATGATGAAAGCAGGTATTACAAAAGAGATTACCTTTCATTGTGCGCGTCATACCTATGCAACTTTACAGTTAACTTTGGGTACAGATATTTACACAGTATCAAAATTATTAGGGCATAAAGAATTAAGAACAACACAGATTTATGCCAAAGTAATTGATGATAAAAAGAAAGAAGCTGCTAACCGTATTCAATTGGATTTATAATGAAAGGAAATGTATTTGCAAGTTTGGTATCAATTACTAACGGTTTACACAGAAACAATAGATCAGAAAGAGAATTTAATATTCTGAACTCTGAATTAAAGAAGTTACCAAAAGCTACTAATGCGGCCTTTAAAATAAACTTTAAAAGACCTTTAAACAGTAAAAAAGAATATTACTTTAAGTTGATTTCAAATGATACTGAAACTGAATTAGCAGGATTAAAATCCGAATTCCCAACCGATGCAGGAGAACCTGAAAGCAAATACAGATATACAAGACAGTTTAATAAGTATGATAAGTATCTAAAGGATATTGCCAAATACATCAAAAAGCAGTCTATAAATAACGATTTGGGCGACGATACCGATTACATCATCAATTACCTAAAAGTGTCCGCAATTCGCCTATACATTGAACTACAAGAGCAATACGGACAATTTTCAGATACTGCGTTATTCTCAATTCAAGAAATAGCAGAAAAGTATTTTAATGATACAGATTTTGATACATCAGTATTTGTAAAATTAGAAGCTGATAAAAAAGAGGTAGTTAAAAAGCCATCTAAACAAAAAAGTAAGCATAAAACCTCATTTGGCTATAAAAATAGAGATACTTCAAAATTACTTTCAGTTATAAAGCAATTACATTTTAGGATTGAACTATTAGACAATAGAACGACCCCAGAACAATTGGAAAAACTGCTATTAGCAGAAAACTTCAACGATATAGATTATTTGATTTACTTGCAATGTGAAACAACACAATTCAGTTATGTTGTAAAAGAATTGAAATCTTATTTCCATAATTTGAAGCCAACAACTATAGAACGTTCAGGAAAGTTTATAACTAAAACTGGAGCAGCTTTAAGAGCAGGAAATTTATACAAAAACAAGATTGATAGCCCGAAAGAAAAAGAAGAAATCGATAAAACAATACAACAACTGCAATAAAAAACAGTAAGATTAGTAAGAAATCTTACTGTTCTCTTACCCTTATTTTACACTCTTACTAAAATCCGATAGCCAATTTTAAACCTTTGTCCTGTTCTTGAAAACCAAGAATGACATTTGGCCAGATGTCCATTTCTATTACTTAAAATTAATTAGTTATGGACGAAATATTAGAACGTCTTAAAATTATTGAAGCACATGTTTTAGACAGAAACATTATTGTAAAAAACGTATTGACTTTTAACGAAGCCTGTAAATTTTTGGAATTATCACAATCCCATTTATACAAGCTTACGAGTACCGGAACCATTCCACATTACAAGCCGAATGGTAAGAAGATTTATTTCAACAGAGCAGAATTAGAACAATGGTTATTGAGTAACCGTGTCGATTCACAAGATGAAATCGAACAACGAGCTGCCGATTACTTAATTAAGAAAGGAGCGGTGAAGTTATGACTGAAATAATCGATTTACTCTTGGCGCTCTCACAAGAAATAAAGGACTTAAAAGCACGTATCGAGTTATTAAGACATTCGAGAGCAGAAGTATTAAAAGATACGTGGATAGACAACCAAGACGTATTGCAGACCTTACACATCAGTAAGCGAACCTTACAGACCTTTAGAGATAACGGAACACTGCCTTATAGCAAGGTAAAGGGTAAGTTTTATTATAAGGTGTCCGATGTAGAGCAGTTGCTTCAAGATAACTACTACAACCATAATTTCAAAAGAGATGGAAGTAAGTAGAGAGGCAATTTTAGACAAAACACATTACGGCTTAAAAATTTATGCCTACGTGTTAAGACAGTATTATCCTGAAACAACAGTCCTTTCTGTAAAAGGAAGGGACTGCGGGATAACCCGAAACCCTTTTAATGGTGGTAAAGAAACCTTACGGATTCATATTGATGGTGTAATAGCAACACATCGAGACACAGAGCTAAAGACCTTTAGCGGTGATGTGTTCGATTTTGCGCAATACCATTTTAGAATAACCGATGAAGAAGAATTGTTGCTCAAGATTAACCAAGAGTTGCATCTCAATTTAGAAGTAAAGGAAAAAGATGAATTAGATTGGTTGAATGGTCCAGACGATACCTGGTATGCTTACTGTAGCTTTTTCAAATCCCCAGTCCGCAATGTGTTTCCTTCGGAAACCTTGCGATTACATCAAGTATTTGCATTAATCACAAGTGATAAATACAAAAAGATTACTGAAGATTTAAGAGCAATAACCGATGTAAAGGAAGCACGTAAATTCAAAGCTAATCGCTTTGATTACGTCACCTTTTCAGGAACGTTTGAAAAGCGAAACGATAACAATTTGTTAGAGCATTCCAATCTATTAACTATTGATTTCGACCATTTGGATAATCTTCAAGAGTTAAAAGCACAATTACTGAACGATGAATACTTTGAAACCGAAATGCTATTCACATCACCATCTGGTGATGGACTAAAATGGATTATCAGGATAGATGTTTCAGAAGTAAAACATTCGGAGTATTTCACGGCAGTAGCCAATTATATTAAGCATACATATAACATTGAGGTTGACCAGTCAGGTAAAGACGTTTCCAGAGCGTGTTTTTTACCATACGACCCAACAGCCTTTTTACATAAAAGACACCAAGCATTATGACTAAAATATTTAATCCAAAAGAATGGTTGGAAGTTCCAGAAGAACAACCGCAACCAATAAGCAACAACGCAACAACTAATGTTGTTGCTGTTGCTGATAACGACATTGGAACCTATATTTCTACAATTGAGCAATCAGGTATAGACATCACGGGAAATTATACCACTTGGAGAGATTTAGGCTTTGCTTTAGCTGAAGAATATGGAGAAACAGGAAGAGACTATTTCCACCGTATAAGCAAAAACTATGTAGGTTATGATTCAAAAGAATGTGATGAGCAATTCAATAATTGTCTAAATGCTAAAGGGCACGGTATTACCATTGCTACTTTTTACCATTATGCGCATCAGGCAGGTATAAAACCAATGAAGCAACAACACAACAACGAGGTTGCAACAAATGTTGCAACTGTTGTTGATGTTCCAGAACAAGCAATGCCAACAATACCGGATAAGGTATTTAATACCTTACCGCAGTTTTTACAACAAGTTGTAAATCCTGCAAGTAGTAAAGAGGAAAAGGACATTTTGTTGTTAGGAGCTTTAACCGCCTTTAGTGCCTGTTTTCCTAAACTTTTTGGTGTCTACGACCAACGTAAAGTGTTTGCCAATTTATATCTTTTTGTAACTGCACCTGCATCTGCAGGTAAAGGCAGACTCAACCAAATTAAAAATTTGGTAGATCCTGTTCATAAATTAAAACGTGAGCAAGCCAAAGTATTAAAGCAGCAATTTAATACAGAAATGGCAACCTATAATATGAACAAGGGTAAAGATGAAAACTTGGAGAAACCCGGTAAACCGCCTGAAAGAATGTTGTTTATACCTGCCAACAATAGTGTTACTGGTGTATATCAATTAATTTCTGATAATGAAGGTAAAGGACTAATCTTTGAAACCGAAGGCGATACATTAGCACAAGCATTTAAAAGCGATTACGGTAATTATAGCGATGGTTTTCGGAAAGCGTTTCATCACGAAACCATTAGCTATTATCGCAGAACCGACAGAGAATATGTAGATATTGAAAAACCGTGTTTATCTACAGTGTTGTCAGGAACACCCAAGCAAGTAGCTACCTTAATCCCGAATGCCGAAAATGGTTTGTTCAGTCGTTTTATGTTCTACTATATGAATATAAAACCCACTTGGAAAAACGTATTTTCAAGCAATAACAATGTGGGTTTAGATGATTACTATTCGCAATTAGGAAACGAGTTTTTAGGCTTATATAAAACATTAAAGAATAATCCAGAAATTGAAGTAAGGCTATCAATACCTCAACAACAGCAATTCAATACATTTTTTGAATCCTTACAAACCAAATACATCAACTTACAGCCAGAAGAATACATTGCAACAATAAGACGTTTAGGTTTAATTGCGTTTCGTGTTATTATGCTATTCACAGCATTTCGTATTATGGAGGATGGTGATGTGAATCAAGTAAAAGAATGTGAGGATGTCGATTTCCAAAATGCGCTAACTATTATTTCTATTTTAGTAAAGCATAGTAGTAAAGTGTTTAATGATTTACCTATTGAGCAAAAAACGGTAAAACGCCTGAATCGTAAAGAACGCTTTTTAGAGAGTTTACCAAAACAGTTTGATAGACAAGATTATTTAGATTTAGCAACCAAACAAAACATTCCACATAAAACAGCAGAAGGTTACATTACAAAGTTTGTTGATGCAGGGTTAATACATAGAGAAGCTCATAATAACTATTCAAATCCTGCAAAATCATTATAAGGAAATTGAGGAAATAAAGGAATTAACGTATGTGTTCCCTTAAATCCTTAACTTCTTCACTTTCTGTTAATAACTGTTTATATCTTTTTGGTTTCCTTTAGCTTCCTTTTCTTAAATTAGACAAAATCTGACAAGTCTAATAAATGCTATTATGGAGTTTGGCGAATACATACGCTCATTGCGCGAAAAGCGCAATTTGCTATTAAGG
This sequence comes from Aequorivita aquimaris, assembly GCF_001573155.1. GTDB lineage: Bacteria > Bacteroidota > Bacteroidia > Flavobacteriales > Flavobacteriaceae > Aequorivita > Aequorivita aquimaris. Next base: position 23,026 of record NZ_JRWG01000001.1, read on the forward strand.
GAAATGGCTGCAAATATCAATATGGATGTGGCTTATTTAAGCAAGATTGAACGAGGAAACCGTATGGCAAGACGAGAGCAGGTAATAGCATTTGCAAAAGAATTAAAAGAAGATGAGAACAAATTAATTAAGCTTTGGATGTCCGAACAGATTGTACAAATGATAAAAAACGAAAAGGACAGTACGGAAATCCTCAAAATAGCTGAAGAAAAAATTAGTAAGATTGTTAAAAAGCAGTAAAAATTAAATGTTTAAAGAGAATAAATATTTCGGTGAGGTTTGGTTTGAGGAATCACAAGATGTGAAGTGCTTCTGCGTACTTGAGCTAAAACATAACAAGATATTTATAACCACAAATTTGAATAAGAAATATGCAGCATACCAAATTGAAGTGATTTATGGAATGTTCACAGGTTTAGGTTATGTAACCTTTGTTAATTGTAATATACAAAATAGTAGTACAGGTATAATTGAAACTAAAGTATATCACCCTAAATATACATTTGTGTGTGCTCATCACTTAATAGAGCCAATAAATTTAAAAGTGAGTGAATTTCAAATTGACAATGCAGCAATTGTAAAGTGGGTTAGAAAAATGAACTGGTATAATTCAATCGAAGATAAGGTTGAAAAACAAGAAGACATAAAACACCAAACAGTCATTTCACAAGACTTAACTTTAACAATAACAAAATCTACTTCATACACTTCCAATCACGACTTTTTAAGAATGGATAACATAGGCTATGTAGACTTCAAGTCTACAAAGAATTTGAGTATTCTGGAAAGCATTGAACTTTACAATTCATTTCAAAAAATATTTCATTTCATTTACGGTAAATCTGTTCAGTTTAAGTCCTTTAATTTTAAGTGTTTAAGTTGTGGTGAGTGGGGTTCATTATATTACAAGGATGATTTTAATAAGGAGAACATTTCTGGTTTTATTACACTTGATTATGATACAATTAATGAAGACTTATCTAAATTAATCAAACATTGGTTTACGAATCCAGACATTACTTATTGTGCCGATATAATAATTGAAAATTTATTAACTGTAAAGACAAGTCATAGTAGAAGGTTCACTAATTCATATTCAGCCTTTGAAGCTTACAGTTTTAAATTTGGTAAAACTCATAAAAACCCAACTGTAGAAAAATATTTATTAGAACATAAAGAGTTAATTCATAGAATTACTTCAATTCCAGAAAGCGAAATCAAAGGTTATGTTTCTAAAATAGTAAGACATAGGGATTATCTAACTCATCGAAATAAGACAAAGAATAACATTTTTTCTCAATTTGAGTTGCTATACATTTCCTTTTTATTGGATTATATTGTTGGTATAGGTTTAATGAAAAAGATGGAAGCTTCAGAAGAAGTAATTGAGAAGATAATGTTAAGGGCAAAATCTACTTATCAAGATATGCAGTCGGTTAATAAATTGTTGAATAAAGATATTTTAGAGAACTCATAAATGAGTATAAAAACAAAAAATATGGTAAAAAGTAGTAAAATATGGTATAAAGTTTGTACTTTTGCAGTAACAGTACACACCACGCTACCCATTAGAACAGCGTCCCAGGGTGTGTCTTTTGCTTTATATACCTTCCTTTTGTTAAACAATAAGACGTTTTTATATGTTTAGCAAAAAGCCCACTACCATACAAGAGCAGATTGCCCAATTACAAAAGAGGGGCTTGCAAATTCCCAATGTTCCATTAGCAGAAAAGTACTTGGCTAATATAAGTTACTACCGTCTCGGTGAATATTGGTATGTGATGCAGGAAGATAAAGAGAAACATACCTTTAAGCCAAACAGTAGATTTTCAGATGTAATTGCCTTATACAATTTTGATGCAGAATTACGATTATTGTTGTTTGATGTAATTGAAAAAATTGAAATCAGTTTACGCACCAAACTGATATATAACTTATCTCACGAAATAGACCCTTGGTGGTTCTCTAACTCAAGTATTTTTATTGATACCCTACAATTCACCAGAACCCTCTCAAAAATTGAAGAAGAAATTACGAGAGCAAGAAGTAAGGATGTAACTATTAAAAGCCATTATAACAAACACAAGGATGATTTAAGGTTTCCACCCTCTTGGAAAAGTTTAGAACAAGTAAGTTTTGGTAACTTATCAAAGCTCTATGGTAATCTCATACATACAGTTAAAGCAAAAGATGGTATAGCACAAGAATTTGGAGCAGTAAACCATACCTATTTACCAAGTTGGTTACAATCTATTGCTCAAATTCGCAACTTTTGTGCACATCATTCAAGATTATGGAATAGAAACCTACCCGGAACGGTAAAGTTACTACCTAAACCACCAAATCCTTGGATTATAGATAGCGACAATGTCCCAAAACAGCACGAGTTCAGTAAACTCTATGTACATATGTGTTTAATGAAATATTTATTAAATACCATTCAGACTAACAACCAATTTACAACACGTTTAAATGATTTATTTATAAAGTACCCTAATGTAGACCCTAATGCATTAGGTATGAAGCCTGATTGGGATAAAGAACCATTATGGCAATAGCTAAAACACCTCATTATCTATGCAAGAACACTTAAAAACCAACATACTCAATTTTAAATGGCCAAGTAGTACACCTGTCATATATTTATCGTTAGAAGATATAGAAGGTAGCCACCCAATCCATAAATCAAAGTTTTCAAAGCAGATAAAAGAGGCGTTTCCAGATACAGATTTATCAAGTTTAGAGCATATTTTCACCACATTTACTCAAGAAATACCCAATGCCCCAAGTATCAAAATAAATTTAATAAAGGATAAAGAACTACGCATTTACAAGCAATTCCTTAAACACCAATTAAAAACTTATTTTTTAGAAAAGGGTTACATCGTGGTCAAAAACTTTGTACGTGATGTACAAGTATGGATGCCTTCAAAAAAAGGGAATACAGCAGACTATAATTTATACTATAAATTCTCATTCAAAATACAGTTTGCAACACTCACTGACTTACCAGAACTTGTAGTATCGTATGATGGTACGTCAAAAGTCCTCACAAAATCAGTTAAGGATATTGAGGAAACAGAGTATATTAAGCGTTGTGTGTATGGTCAAAAAACCTTCAATTACCAAATGAACCTCGACACAGAGGATAAGGAAGAATTTTACAACAGTATAGAATTTGCTCAAGCCTTTCCAATATTCAATTTACAATTGGCAAGAGCCTTAAACATCCCTATTGAAGAACCAGACAGACCAAAGAACAGATACCAAAAGTATGTAGCACTCATCACTACATTTGCTAAAAACTATTTGTTTACAGAAGAATTTAAAACCTTGTTTCCTTTTAAACAAGATGCCTTTATAGATGTTCCTGGCAATCGCATCAATCACATTAACCCCAACTTGGGTTTATTAGAGTTTGGTAAAGACCAATATGGTAATAAAAGAACCCATTTAGTGCCTAAAAAGGCAATGAACATTCTAAACCCTTACAGACGTCCAAGCAATCAAAATATCAAGATATTTTTCATTTGCCATACCTCTCATAAGGATTCGGTATTGTCTTTCTATCAAAATTTAAAAGAAGGTGTAAATACTGAAAAGAACTATTATAAAGGATTAGAAGCCTATGTAAATATCAAGGCTACAGCATCAAAAGAGCATTTTATTGAGTTCACCAATGAAAATGACCCAATACCTGAAATAGTTGTGCAGCTTGAAAGTTTAACTTTTGACCACGAAAATGTAAAGTATGCAGCCTTTTACATCAGTCCTTTCGATAAGTTTACACCAGATCCTGACGATAGGGAAATTTACATCCGCATTAAAGAACTGTTTTTAAATGAAGGCATTGTAACCCAAGTGGTAGATTACGAAAAGATGATTGTAAACATCCAAGACCAATACAATTTTCAGTTTTCGTTGCAAAATATGGCATTGGCAATTCACGCTAAATTAGGTGGTGCACCTTGGAAACTGGCAGTAACCGATAAGAAAGAATTGGTAATTGGAGTAGGAGCATTTACCAATCAAGGTGAAAACAGACGGTATATAGCAAGTGCATTTAGTTTTCAAAACAATGGTTTGTTTAGAAATTTTGAATATTTCAACCAAAACGAAACAAAACTATTAGCAGGTAGTATATTAAAGGCCATTAGAGATTTTACATCAGTAGCTCAAGCAGACAAAGTAGTGATTCATTTTTATAAAGAAATGAGTTACGAAGAACTTCAGCCTATTGTAGATGGGATGAACAAACTAAAATTAGGAGTGCCTTTATATATTTTGAATATAAACAAAACCGAAGCAGAAGATATGATTGCTTACGATGTAAATTGGGGAGATAAATTAATGCCTGTAAGTGGTACATACATTCGCATAGGTGTAAATAAATTTTTACTATTTAATAATGCACGTTACCCAAATGATATTCATTATGCAGATACAGATGGTTACCCATTTCCTATAAAGATAAAAATAAGCAGTCCGGATGATGATGCTTTTGAAGATGTTGAGGTGATTGAAGAATTGTTAACCCAAGTATATCAGTTCAGTAGATTATATTGGAAATCTTTACGCCAACAAAATGTACCAATTACCATAAAATATCCCGAAATGGTAGCCCAAATAGCACCTCGTTTCGAAAACGGTGTTCCAGAGGACGCTAAAGATACGTTGTGGTTTTTATAAATACTTTGCAACACCATTGCATTAAAATATTTTTATCTTTGTCTCAATGAAAGTTTTAGCACTCATATTATCTATTTATATCTTTGCGCTCAATTTAGTGCCTTGTGAAGATAATGGTATACCTGATAATGAGGTTAAAACTGAAATTTCTCAAGCGTTAGACAACGACCATCAACACCAAGGAGCAGATTTATGCTCACCATTTTGCCAATGCCACTGTTGTCATATTCACGTTACACATTTTAATGTTGTAGATTACAGTTTATCTAATACTGTTATTCCAACTCAATTATTCTACTATTTTGATGGTCTTGAAAAAGACTTCAATACTACCCTTTTACAACCACCACAGGTTTAATGAATACCTGCGTATGCAGGTATCTTATAAATTCAAGTAACCCATTTTTGTAATAGGTTGCTTATCTCTATTTATAAATACATTATAACCATTCTTATGATTAATAAAATCATTGATTTTTCAATCAATAATAAATTCATTATTGGTTTGCTAACGCTTACCATTATTGGAGCAGGTATCTGGAGTATGACAAAAGTACCCATAGATGCCGTTCCCGATATTACCAACAACCAAGTTCAGGTAATAACGCAATCCCCAAATTTAGGTACAGAAGATATTGAGCAAATAGTTACCTATCCTGTTGAGGTGGCAATGAGCAATTTGCCCAATGTGGAAGAGATTCGCTCAATTTCACGCTTTGGTCTGTCAGTAGTAACTATTGTATTTGATGATGATATGGGTACATATCTTCCGAGACAATTGGTAGCAGAAAAACTCAACGAAGTAAAAGAACAAATTCCTGCGGGTTTTGGAGAACCTACAATGGGGCCTATATCCACAGGTCTGGGAGAGATATACCAATACACATTAAAAGTAAAACCAGAATATCAAGATAAATATTCCATTTCAGATGTGCGTACAATGCAAGACTGGATTGTACAACGCCAAATGGCAATGGTTCCTGGTGTTGTCGAGGTCAACGCTATTGGAGGTAAAATAAAACAATATGAAGTTGCTGTAGACCCTAACGAGCTTAAATCTATTGGGATTACCATTACAGATGTATTTGAAGCCCTCGAAGCCAATAACCAAAATACGGGTGGTGCTTATATCGAAAAAAACCATCAGGCTAATTTTATACGAGGGGAAGGATTGGCAAGAAGTTTAGACGACATTAAAAAAATTACGGTTAAAACCATTAATAATGTGCCTATAACCATTGGCGATATAGGAACGGTTCAATTTGGTTCAGCCATTCGTTATGGAGCATTAACTCAAGACGGAGAAGGAGAAGTTGTCGGTGGCTTGGTGATGATGCTTAAAGGTGCAAATTCCAATGATGTGATTGCCAATGTTAAAGAGCGAATGGTTCAAATTCAAAAATCGCTGCCAGAAGGTGTTATTATTGAACCACTTTTAGACAGAAGTAAGTTAATTGGTGAAACCACTTCTACAGTTGCTACAAACCTTATTGAAGGGGCTTTAATCGTTATTTTCATCCTCATTTTCTTGTTGGGTAATTGGCGAGGTGGCTTAATTGTAGCTTCAACCATTCCATTATCGTTACTGTTTGCATTTATTTTAATGAATGTATTCAACGTATGGGCAAATCTGATGAGTTTAGGAGCTATAGACTTCGGAATTATTGTAGATGGTGCAGTAATTATTGTGGAGTCTACGGTATTTCTTATCGCTTCCCAAGTACTTAAAAAGAAAAAAATAACAAACAAGGAGCGTGATGAGGTTGCTGCATCGGCTTCCAAAAAAATGATGAATGCAGCTTTCTTTGGTCAGTTGATTATACTTATTGTGTTTCTTCCCATTTTAGCCTTACAAGGCATTGAAGGGAAAATGTTCAAACCAATGGCATTGACTTTTATTTTCGCAATGATTGGAGCTATGGTTTTGTGTCTTACCTACGTACCAATGATGTCTGCTTTGGTATTGAGAACACCAAAAAATGATAAATTATCTTATGGTGATAAATTTGTGCATTGGGTTGAAAATAAGTACAAACCTTTATTGGAAAAAGCCCTTCTAAAAGGCAAATTAATTGTAGGAATTGCTGTGGCACTATTTGCGGTAACAGTCTTTATGTTTACCCGAATGGGAGGTGAGTTTATCCCACAACTCGATGAAGGTGATATAGCATTCCACGCCATTTTAAAGCCGGGTAGTTCACTGTCTGAAACCGTAGAAACTACTACCAAAATCGAGCAGATTGTTAAGGCGAAATTTCCTGAAGTCGAAAAAATTGTGAGCCGTATTGGTGTTGCAGAAATACCAACTGATCCAATGCCTATGGATATTGCCGATGTATTCGTCATACTGAAACCTAAAAATGAATGGACTACGGTAGAGACAAAAGATGAGCTTATTGAAGCAATGAAAGAAGCTGTTGAAATTATCCCTGGAGTCAATTATGAATTTACCCAACCCATAGAAATGCGTTTTAACGAGTTGCTTGAAGGAGTGCGCGAAGATATTGCTATTAAATTATATGGCGAAGACATCGAGGTCTTATCTCAAAAGGCAGAAGAAATAACAAAAATAATTGCAGGAACACCAGGTATTGGTGATATGAAAGCCGAAGCCACAACAGGTCTGCCTCAAATGACTATAAACTATAGTAGAGATAAGTTGGCCCAATATGGACTGCAAATCAACACACTTAACAAAATGGTGCAATCGGCATTTGCAGGAGGAAATGCAGGCGTTATTTTTGAAGGCGAAAAGCGGTTTGATTTGGTAGTTCGTTTAAATCAACACAACCGTAAGGATATATCAGATATTCAAAATCTGTTTATCAATTTGCCTTCAGGGGTACAAATTCCACTTCGTGAAGTAGCTGATATATCCTATAAATCAGGCCCGATGCAAATCAGTAGGGACAATACCAACCGCAGAACCTATGTAGGGATCAATGTAAGAGGACGTGATGTAAAGTCGTTGGTAGAAGAAATTAAAACCAAATTAGATGCACAATTGGAATTACCCTCTGGCTATTTTGTACGCTATGGCGGTGCTTTTGAAAATTTGGAACGAGCCAGTAACCGCTTACAAACCGTAGTACCTATTGCCTTACTACTTATTTTCGTACTGATATACTTTGCTTTAAAATCAGTACCACAAACCTTAATGATATACATTGCTATTCCAATGGCTACCATTGGTGGTGTGGTGGCGTTGTGGCTACGAGATATGCCCTTTAGCATTTCGGCAGGTGTTGGTTTTATTGTATTGTTTGGCGTGGCCGTATTAAACGGCTTGGTAATGATAAGTGGCTTAAATGAATTGAAAGAAGAAGGTGTTATCAATTTAAAAGAACGGATTTTGGAAGGCACAAAGCGAAGAATACGCCCCATTATGCTCACTGCTTTTACAGATGTATTGGGCTTTTTACCAATGGCTGTTTCAGCATCGGCAGGTGCAGAAGTACAGCGTCCGTTGGCAACGGTAGTTATTGGCGGATTATTGACTTCTACATTACTCACCTTATTTGTATTGCCTATATTATATCATTGGGTAGAGAATAAGAACTTTAGGTTAAAGCCGAACAAAAAAGTAGTGAGTGCAGCCGCAGTACTGGTTTTAATGTTTGTGTTTTCAACTCGAAGTAATGCACAACAAATCACGGATACCTTGCCTAAAATTTCGTTGAACGATGCTGTTGCTTTATCTAAAAAGAACTATCCACTATTGAAGCAAAAACAATTGGAAGTTACCAAACAAGAAAACCTAAAATCCACAGCATATGATTTTGGTTCTACTCAAATCTTTACAGGAGGTGAAGAAGTGAAAGATGGAACAGGAATCTACACAACGGTCGGTGTTGGACAATCAAATATGGATGTGTTTGGAATCGGAGCAAAACGAAAACTGCAACAACAACGCATTGAGTTGTCTCAAAAAGCATTGCAATTATCTGAATTGGAGGTAGAACTGGAAGTGAAAAAAGCGTGGGCAAAATGTTATCAGTCTATGAGAAACTTTCAGTTGTACAAAGAGCTTGATTCCATCTATGGTAATTTTGAACAAGCAGTTACGCTGAACTTTGAAGTGGAAGCCATTTCTAAATTGGAGTATTCAGCGGCAAAAAATCAAGTGTTTCAAATTCAAAATAAAAAAGTACAGGCATACAGAGATTACCTCATAGCCATACAACAGTTAAATCTTTGGTTATTTGAAGACGAAATTTATACTGTATCAGAAGAATTGGAAAACATTGCAACGATTGAAACTGATAGCTTATCAACAAATGAACATCCAATGGTTACTGTTTCAGAAAATCAATTGAATGTCGCCGAAGCAGAATTGAGGGCAGCAAAAGCTGATAATTTACCAAAATTGAACCTTCAGGGTGGTTTACAAAAAGTTAATGGTAATTCAGGTTTTTATACCTATCAAGCAGGAATTTCCATTCCATTCCTGTCAGGTTCAAACAAAGCCCGAATTAAATCAGCAAAAATTGACAATGCTATTGCAGAAAGTAATTTGTTATTCAAAAAACAAGAATTACAATCACAATATGCACAAGCAAAAGAAAATTATTTAAAATGGAAACTGTCTTGGGAATTTTACGAAACACAAGTGTTACCGTTAACCAAAGACCAGAAATCAGGAGCGTTGTTGGCGTATAAGGAAGGAGAAATAGATTATACCACCTTTACACAATTGGTAAAAGAAGCCGTACAGTCAGAACTGGAAGCTCAAAACGCTTTATTCAATTATTTAGAAAGTGCATTTCAATTACAATATTTCAATCAATAACATTATGAAAAAAACAGCATACAAATACATCGCAGTCATTTTTGCAGCACTTTTTATGGTGTCTTGTGGCAATAAAAAAGACCATTCAGAAAATGATGGACTTTCTCACGATAAAACAGAACAAACCAGTGAAAATGAAGAACACCACGAAGAAGGCGAAGTAACGCTTAATCAGCAACAGTTTGATGCCTTAAAAATGAAAATAGACACCTTGGGCTTACGCAATATGAGTGGCTATGTTGAGGCAAACGGCACATTGGAAGTACCACCCCAAAACGAAGCTGCTATTACTTCTGTTATAGGAGCAAATGTAACATTCATAAAAGTCATTGAAGGCGATAAAGTTGAAAAAGGTCAGGTAGTGGCTTATTTGTCACATCCAAATATTATAGCCTTACAGACCGATTACCTAAACGCTTATAGCAATAGCGAACTTTTAAAGAAAAATTACGAACGCCAAAAAAAATTATACGATGCAGGAGTAGGATCTGGTGCTAATTTCCAAAAGGCAGAAGCAGAATACAAAGGTTCAACTGCATTAGTAAATGGTTTGGCAGCTCAACTGAAAATTTTGAATATCAATACAGCATCAGTTCGTAATGGGAGTATCGCTCAACAAATTCCGCTACGAAGCCCCATTGAAGGTTTTGTGCAAAAAGTCGAGGTTAAGACAGGGCAATATGTAGAACCACAAACTGAACTGTTCGAGATTGTAAACACACACCACGTGCACGCAGATTTAATGGTGTTTGAAAAAGATGTCTATAAAGTAAAACAAGGGCAAAAGGTAACTTTTAGTGTGCAATCCATACCAGATGCAGAACTTACGGCCGAGATTTACTCGGTAAGCAAAACCTTTGAAGACAACCCTAAAGCGGTTCACGTGCACGCCGAAATAGAAAATAAATCAGGTAATCTCATTCCAGGTATGTACATTCAAGGAAGAATACAAACCGATAATGCTTTAACAAAGGCATTGCCTGAAAGTGCCATTGTAAAAGATGGCGATAGATTTTTTGTTTTTACGATAGAAAAAGAAGGTGAAATTTGGGCTTTTAAGCCTGTAGAAGTAATAACTGGAGAAAAAGATGGAGATTGGATTGAAGTTACTTTTTCAGAAGAAGTATCCGCTAATACCAAATTTGCTTACAATAATGCGTATTACCTTATAGCAGAAATGAAAAAAGGAGAAGCAGAACACGCTCATTAATTATGGAAACGATAGAACAAGTATTAGAGTCAAAAGATATTCGCGTAACAGCAATGCGGTTGCTAATTTATAAGTTTCTTGCGGAAAAGAATGTTGCAGTAACCTTAAGTGATATTGAAAATGCTTTTGGAAAAGCAGATAGAACAACGCTTTACAGAACAATAAAAACTTTTGAGGAAAATGATATTGTACATCAAATAGACGATGGCACAGGGATAACAAAATATGCGTTATGCGAAAAGGGATGTAATTGTGATATAAAAACCGATTTACACTTACATTTCCATTGTAACAATTGCAATGAAACGATTTGCCTAACAGAACATAAAATACCGCAAATTAAAGTACCTGATGGTTTTGTGTCAGAGAATGTAAATTTGGTGGTAAAAGGTATTTGCGATAAGTGTAGTGGCTAATAATTGCACTTCCATTGCACTTACTATTAAAGTACATTTATCCAAAATTAGTGGATATGAAGTTTAATACTAAAATACCTAAACATCTGAAACAGGCGTATAACGAAGAATTAAAACTATACAGTTTCTGTTTAGAAAATAAGCATTTTAGCAATGCTTGGTATCATTTAGAACGTAGTCATATAATAGGACAATCTTATCCTATAGAGCATACCTATTCACATTGGCTAATGCTAAAGTTTGGATTTAGACAAAAAGATACTAAAGAAGTATTCGGTCAAATTATTAGATTGCTTGTTGGTGGCTGGAAATCATTTATAAATCACGTTCCTCTTGGTAACACAGGTGGCGCAAACGTACCACCATTAAAACGTATGCCTATTCCAAATGACATTGAAAAATTATTATATATAGAATGAAAAATAAATTAGCGGTTACAAGTATCCTAACAGCAATCACAGCTTCATTGTGTTGCATCACACCTGTTTTGGCATTAATTGCAGGTACAAGTGGTGTAGCTTCAACTTTTTCTTGGATAGAACCATTTAGACCTTACTTAATAGGGCTAACTATATTAGTTCTTCTCTTTGCTTGGTATCAAAAATTAAAACCAGAAAAAGAAATCGACTGTGAATGTGAAACGGATAAAAAACCAAAATTTATTCAGTCAAAAACCTTTTTAGGAGTTGTAACAGTATTCGCAATAGTGATGTTGGCATTACCATACTACTCAAGTATGTTTTATCCAAATTCAGAGAAACAAATTGTTATCGTTGATAAATCAAATATCAAAACAACAGAGTATAAAATAAGTGGAATGACTTGTGCCAGTTGTGAAGCTCACGTAAACCACGAAGTAAATAAACTTAACGGAATTGTAAACTCAAAAACATCATACAAGAATGGTAACGCAATCATTGAGTATGACCAAACTAAAACTAATGAATTAGAAATTGAGAAAGCAATTAATTCTACGGGTTATAAAGTAACTGATAAAAATTAAAATTGATGCAAACTATATTAAAATCGGAAATCACTTGCCCAACCTGTGGTCATAAAAAGAAAGAAGATATGCCAACTAACGCTTGTCAATTCTTTTACGAGTGTGAGCATTGTAAAACGGTTTTGAAACCAATCGAAGGAGATTGTTGTGTGTATTGTTCTTATGGTACAGTTCCTTGTCCACCAATTCAACAAAACAAAAGTTGTTGCTAAAACAAAACTAAATGAAAAAAAAGAAAGTCAATTTAAGAGATTTAAAACCAAATTCAGAAGAACAACATTCTCACGATGATGGTCACGACCACGGAGATGGAAGTGCATTCAAGACATACATTCCTGCTATTATAAGTTTTGTTATGTTAATGGTAGGTATCGCTGTAGATTATTTTGATGCGATTCCTCAATTTGAAGGATTGATTCGAGTAGTTTGGTACACTTTAGCATATATTCCAGTTGGATTTCCTGTAATTAAAGAAGGATGGAAAAGTCTTATAAAAGGCGATGTTTTTACCGAGTTCTTTTTAATGTCTATTGCCACCATTGGTGCGTTTATCATTGGCGAATATCCCGAAGGTGTTGCAGTAATGCTATTTTATGCAGTAGGAGAATTATTTCAAAACGCAGCAGTTAATAGAGCAAAAGGAAATATTAAAGCCTTATTAGATGTTCGACCAAAAGAAGCTAATGTATTTCGTGATGGTGATTATATAAGTGTGTCGCCAGAAGCTGTAAATATTGGCGAGAAAATACAAATTCGAGTAGGTGAAAAAATTCCATTGGATGGTATTTTATTATCCGAAAAAGCATCTCTAAACACCGCAGCATTAACAGGCGAAAGCAAACCAGATTCTATTCAGAAAGATGCAAAGGTTTACGCAGGTAGTATCAATTTAGAAAGTGTTGTTGAAGTTGAGGTAACCAACACCTTTGAAGATAGTTCTATTGCGAGAATATTAGACTTGGTTCAAAATGCTACAGCTCGTAAGTCTAAAACAGAATTATTCATCAGACAGTTTGCTCGTATCTACACACCAATTGTAGTGTTTTTAGCTATTGGTGTAACTTTTATACCATACTTTTTTGTAGATGATTATGTGTTTAGAGATTGGTTATACAGAGCATTAATTTTCCTGGTAATATCTTGTCCTTGTGCGTTAGTGATTTCAATTCCATTAGGATATTTCGGTGGATTGGGAGCAGCTTCAAAAAATGGAATATTATTTAAAGGTGCTTCATTTTTAGATGCAATGACCAAGATAAATACTTTGGTAATGGACAAAACAGGAACGGTAACCAAAGGAGTTTTCAAAATCAAAAGCATTAAGACCTTTGATTGGGATGAAGAAGAATTTATGAACTATCTAATGGCAATGGAAGAGCAATCTACACATCCTATTGCTAAAGCTATTATGGAATACCAGAAAGGAACCAACAATTTTGAAGCAAATAAGGTTTCTGAAGTTGCAGGAAAAGGGTTAAAAGGTATGGTAAAAGGTAAAGAAGTTTTGGTTGGAAATAAGGCTTTAATGGTATCCAATAATATAGAAGTGCCTAATGAAACTGAATCTATCGTGGAATCTATTGTCTTGGTAGCTATTGATAATGTTTTTGCAGGTTATGTGGTAATTGCGGACGAATTAAAGGAGGATGCTAAAGAAACCATATCAAGTTTACATAGGGTAGGGATTAAAAAAATAATGATGCTTTCAGGAGATAAAGATTCCATAACTCAACAAGTGGCAAAGGATTTAAAAATAGAAAATGCCAAGGGAGGTTTATTGCCAGAGGATAAATTAAATGAAGTTGAAGCATTAAAGAAAAATCCACAAAATAAAGTAGCCTTCATTGGTGATGGTATTAATGATGCACCTGTTTTAGCAGCAAGTGATGTAGGTATAGCAATGGGCGGATTAGGTAGCGATGTAGCCATAGAAACAGCCGATGTTATCATTCAAACCGACCAACCTTCAAAAGTAGTGAGAGCTATTAAAATAGGCAGTTCCACTCGAAAAATTGTATGGCAGAATATCATTTTGGCTTTTGGTATTAAAGTAATTGTACTGATTTTGGGAGCAGGAGGTTTGGCAACAATGTGGGAAGCTGTATTTGCAGACGTAGGCGTGGCTTTATTAGCAATTCTAAATGCGGTAAGGTTACAGAAAATGAAATGGAGTTGAGCATTAAACTTCTGTTAATTAAATAAGTATTTGTTAAAATTTCGTAACTTTGCAATTACAATGAAAAAAGTATTGCATAAAATAATGGCTTTCGCAATGGCTTTTGTAGTGTTATTCTCTACAATGTCATTTACTGTGAATATGCATTATTGCGGAGATACGTTAGTAGAAACTGCTATTTTTCATAAAGCCAAAGGGTGCGGAATGGAAATGGAAAAGCCTTCAACCGAAGGATGTTCTATTACCAAGAAAAATTGTTGTGATGATAAACAATTAGCAATTGAAGGTCAAGACGAATTACAATTGCAAGTTGACAAAATCACATTTGAACAACAAGTATTTTTAGCTTCATTTGTTTACACTTACATCAACCTTTTTGAAGGTTTAGAAAAAAACGTAACGGCTTACGAAGAATACAAACCGCCACTCGTCATAAGGCGTATCTACAAGATTGACGAGACCTATTTAATTTGATTCTTAAACTTTAGACTGTGTTATTCTATGGCTTTTTGCCATAAGGATAATTTGCTGTATTCGGTGTTGTCCTATCACCAATGTCTAACTGTTTAATAATCAAAGCCAATGCTCAATAAAAGCATCAAATTTTTAATAGAAAATAAACTCGTTGCAGTTCTGCTACTCGTCCTTTTTGTAGGATGGGGAACGGTTAATGCACCTTTCAATAGGGATACTGGTTTCTTACCAAGTAATCCAGTTGCTGTAGATGCCATACCAGATATAGGCGAAAACCAACAAATCGTTTTTACCAAATGGGATGGTCGCTCACCACAAGATATAGAAGACCAAATTACCTATCCATTAACCACATCATTATTGGGTATTCCTGGAGTAAAAACCATTCGTAGCTCGTCTATGTTTGGCTTTTCCAGTATCTACATCATTTTTGAAGAAGATATAGAGTTTTACTGGAGTCGAAGTCGCATTCTCGAAAAACTAAATTCCTTACCAAGTGGTTTATTACCTGATGGTGTTAATCCTGCTTTGGGACCAGATGCTACAGGATTAGGTCAAATATTTTGGTACACACTCGAAGGTCGTGATGAAAATGGAAATGTAACGGGTGGTTGGGATTTGCACGAATTACGTAGTATTCAAGATTACTATGTAAAATATGCATTGTCATCTGCAAGTGGTGTATCTGAAGTTGCATCTATTGGTGGTTACGTGCAAGAATATCAAGTTGATGTAAACCCAGAGTTAATGCGTCAATATAATATTGGCTTGCACCATATTGTAAAAGCAGTTAAAGAAAGTAACCGAGATATTGGAGCACAGACTTTAGAAATCAATCAAGCCGAATATCTGGTACGTGGTTTGGGTTATGTGAAATCCATAGCAGACATCGAAAATGCAGTTGTAACTTCAGAAGATTACACAGCTATCAAAATTAAAGATGTGGCAAAAGTGTCTTTAGGTCCTGCAACAAGACGTGGAATTTTAGACAAAGAAGGTGCAGAAGTGGTTGGTGGTGTTGTAGTAGCACGTTATGGCGCTAACCCAATGGAAGTGATTAATAATGTAAAAGCCAAAATAAACGAATTAAGCGCAGGACTACCTACAAAAACGTTGGCAGATGGTAGAACATCACAAGTAACTATAGTACCATTTTACGACCGTACAGAATTGATTCAAGAAACATTGGGTACACTCAATGAAGCCTTAACTTTAGAAATACTCATTACCATTTTGGTCATTATCATAATGGTATTTAATCTTCGTGCTTCCGTATTGATTTCAGGGCTATTACCTGTTGCGGTGTTAATGGTATTTATAGCAATGAAGCTCTTTGGTGTCGATGCCAATATTGTAGCACTATCAGGCATTGCTATTGCTATTGGTACAATGGTAGATGTTGGTGTCATACTTTCAGAAAACATCGTAAGGCATTTAGACGAAAACGAAAACAAATTACCAATAAACACAGTCGTTTACAACGCAACAGCAGAAGTATCTGGTGCAATCGTAACCGCAGTAATGACAACCATTATCAGTTTTATTCCTGTATTTACAATGATTGGTGCAGAAGGAAAACTATTTAGACCATTAGCATTTACTAAAACCTTTGCTTTAACAGCGTCCATAATTGTAGCCTTATTTCTAATACCACCGTTTGCGGCCTTTTTATTCCGAAAAAAGAGCATTCAAAAACATTTTAAATATGCTTTAAACGGTGTTTTAATAGTATTAGGAATAGCAGCAATAATTTATGGATATTGGTTAGGTGTCATACTCATCGCTTTTGGTGTCACAGCTTTATTAAATCTTCAAAACAAGATTTCAGATAAACAAGCAAACTTTGCCAACATCATCATTTCTGCTTCGGCAATTGTATTCTTATTAGCAGAATATTGGCGACCGTTAGGAGTAAACGAAAGCATCTTCTTAAACCTCATTTTTGTAGCTATTATTTGTTTTGGCTTGTTAGGTGTATTTGGATTATTCATTAAATACTACACACGTATTTTAAGATGGTGTTTAGACAATAAATTATTATTTCTTTCCATACCTACAGCAATTGTCATAGCAGGCTTTTTCATAATGAAAAACACAGGTAAAGAGTTTATGCCATCCTTAAACGAAGGTTCTTTTCTATTAATGCCAACTTCAATGCCACACTCTGGAGTAGAAGAAAATAAGCGCGTTTTACAGCAATTGGATATGGCAGTAGCCAGTATTCCAGAGATTGAAACCGTTGTGGGTAAAGCAGGAAGAACAGAATCAGCTTTAGATCCTGCACCATTATCAATGTATGAAAACATCATTCAATACAAACCTGAATATATGCTGAATGATAAAGGAGGGCGTCAACGCTATAAGGTCAACAATGATGGTGAGTATGTATTAAAAAACGGAATGTCATTGCGAGCGGAACAACGTGAAGCGTGGCAATCTCTAAATGTAAAAGAACAATTAATCCCAGACGATGATGGCGAGTTTTACCGAAACTGGCGACCAGAAATACAATCACCAGACGATATTTGGAACGAAATTGTAAAAGTCACCAAATTACCAGGCGTCACATCAGCACCAAAACTACAACCTATTGAAACCCGATTGGTAATGCTACAAACAGGAATGCGTGCACCAATGGGAATCAAAATAAAAGGACAAGATTTAAAAGAAATTGAAGCCTTTGGAATGCAGTTAGAAACCATTTTAAAAGAAGCTGAAGGTGTAAAGGATGAAGCCGTTTTTGCAGACCGTATTGTAGGTAAACCGTATTTACTTATTGATATTGACAGAGAAAAAATTGCACGTTATGGTGTAAGTATTGAAGAGGTGCAAAACGTATTAAAAGTAGCTGTTGGTGGTATGTCATTAACCCAAACCGTTGAGGGTCGTGAGCGTTATGGCGTTCGTGTACGTTATCCAAGAGAATTACGAGCAAATCCAACCGACTTACAACAAATTTATGTACCTGTTGAAAAAGGCAGTCCTGTACCTTTAAACGAATTGGCAACCATTCGTTACGAACAAGGACCACAAGTCATAAAAAGTGAAGATACCTTTTTGGTAGGCTATGTGTTATTCGATAAAATGGATGGTTTTGCAGAAGTCAATGTGGTAGAAAATGCACAAACCTTAATTCAAGAAAAGATAGATAGTGGTGAATTGGTAGTCCCAAAAGGTATCAACTACCAATTTACGGGAACGTATGAAAACCAATTAAGAGCAGAAAAAACCTTGTCGGTTGTTGTGCCTTTAGCGTTGGCAATCATTTTCTTAATTCTGTATTTCCAATTTCGTTCAGTAGGGACATCACTAATGGTATTCACAGGTATTGCAGTTGCTTTTGCTGGTGGTTTTGTAATGATATGGCTCTATGGTCAAGATTGGTTTTTAAACTTCAGTGTCTTTGGTGAAAACCTACGTGATTTATTCCAAATGCACACCATTAATTTAAGTGTAGCTGTTTGGGTAGGCTTCATTGCTCTATTTGGTATAGCAACCGATGACGGAGTAGTAATGGCAACCTATTTAACACAAACATTTGACAGAAATTCACCAGAAACAAAAAAGGAAATTAGAGCCTCTATTGTAGAAGCAGGCGAGAAGCGTATTAGACCGTGTTTAATGACTACAGCAACAACCATTTTAGCACTCTTGCCTGTACTCACATCAACAGGACGAGGAAGCGATATAATGATTCCTATGGCCATACCAAGTTTTGGCGGAATGCTTATCGCTTTAATCACCTTGTTTGTTGTACCAGTTTTGTATAGCTGGAAAGCCGAAGTTCAACTTAAAAGTGCATCAAAATGAAATCTATAAAAACAGTCTTTTTTCTTTTTTCTATTCTCTTTTGTCTCAAAGGAAACGCCCAACAATTAGAAACATTAATTAACGAGGCGTTAGAGAACAATCCCGAGATTCAAAAATTCGAGTTGCAATACAAAAGAGTTTCAGAAAAAGTAAACGAAGTCAATACCATTCCAAATACAGAATTTGGTGTTGGCTACTTTGTTAGCGAACCCGAAACACGAACAGGCGCACAACGGTTTAAAGTATCAGCAAAACAAATGTTGCCTTGGTTTGGTACAATTACCTCTCGTGAAGATTATGTAACATCACTTGCAGATGCGAAGTATGAAGAGATTGTTATTGCCAAACGTAAACTAATGGCTTCGGTATCTCAATCCTATTACAATCTGTATGCAAACCAAGCAAAACAGCAAGTGTTGAGTGATAATATTAAATTGTTGGAAACCTATGAAACAATGGCATTGACTTCTGTTGAGGTAGGTAAGGCGTCAGCAGTAGATGTATTACGTTTGCAAATGCGTCAAAACGAAATGCAACAATTAAAAGATGTATTGCAACAACAGTTTTTAGCGGAACAAACTAATTTTAATAATCTATTGAATAGAGAAAATGATGTTGTGGTAAACGAAATCGAAGAATTGATGATGCCTTTAGAAGACTTTGATACTACAACTCAAAATTTAGCATTGCATCCTGAACTGCTCAAATATGATAAACTCTACCAATCCGTAGAACAATCCGAATTATTAAACCAAAAAGAAAGCAGTCCGATGATTGGCTTTGGGTTGGATTATATCAATGTTGAGAAGCGACCAGATATGGATTTTAGCGATAACGGAAAAGACATTATAATGCCAATGGTATCAGTATCAATTCCAATATTCAACAAAAAGTACAAATCACAAACCAAACAGAATGAGTTGCAACAACAAGAAATTCTTTCACAAAAACAAGAACGCTTAAATACTTTGGAAACCCTTTTAAGCAAAGCCATTAACGAACGAATTTCTGCAAGAATTAGTTATGCCACCCAAACCAAAAACTTAAAACAGGCTAAAGATGCAGAAGATATTTTAATCAAAAGCTACGAAACAGGAAACATTGATTTTAATGATGTTTTGGATATACAGGAATTGCAATTAAAGTTTCAAATGAACCAAATAGAATCTGTTAAGTCCTACTATGTTCAAAGTGCCATAATTAATTATTTAATTCAGTAAACAATGAAACATACATATCATATACACGGAATGACTTGTAACGGTTGTCGTACTCACGTAGAGGAAACACTTTCAAAAGTACAAGGCGTTTCAAAAGTAACTGTTAACCTTGAAAAAGCCGAAGCTACCATCGAAATGGAAAAGCATATTCCGTTAGAAATCTTTCAAAAGGCCTTAAAAGATGATGGTGGTAGATACAGCATTCATAACCAAGGGGAACATCATCATCATTCAAAACAGAAAACGGAGAAAACCCAAAAAGGCAAAGGAACAGGTACTTTTTACTGCCCAATGCATTGCGAGGGTGATAAAACCTACGATAAATCAGGCGATTGTCCTGTATGCGGAATGGATTTGGTTGAAGAACAAAATCTATCAACATCAAATGCAGAACAATGGACGTGTCCAATGCATCCTGAAATTGTAAAAGATGAAGCAGGTTCCTGTCCCATTTGCGGTATGGATTTAGTACCAATGCAACCAGATCTTTCTGCTGAAGAAAAGACTTATAAAAAACTATTGAAAAAGTTTTGGATAGCAACAGCATTTACATTACCAATTTTCTTAATAGCAATGAGCGAAATGCTACATAACAATCCGTTATACGATATAATGGAACAGAAATATTGGAATTGGATTCAGTTTGCTTTATCCATTCCAGTGGTATTTTATGCTACGTGGATGTTTTTTGAACGCGCTTATCGAAGTATAAAAACGTGGAATCTCAATATGTTTACACTTATCGGTATAGGAGCAGGTGTAGCGTGGTTGTTCAGTGTTTTTGGTATGTTATTTCCTGATGTATTTCCCAATGAGTTTAAAACTGAATCTGGAGCAGTTCACGTGTATTTTGAAGCAGCAACGGTAATTCTAACTTTAGTGCTTTTAGGTCAATTATTGGAAGCTCGTGCTCACAGTAAAACCAATTCCGCAGTAAAAGAATTACTAAAATTAGCACCTAATAAAGCCATTAAAATGGTAGATGGTGAAGAAGTTGAAGTCAGTATAGATAAGATAGAACTTAACGATATTTTGAAGGTAAAACCAGGAGATAAAATCCCTGTTGATGGTATTATTACAGAGGGTGAAACCAGTATTGACGAATCAATGATTACAGGTGAACCTATTCCTGTTAACAAAATTAAAGATGATAAAGTTAGTAGTGGCACAATAAATGGCAACCAAGCATTCTTAATGAAAGCTGAAAAAGTAGGTAGCGATACACTGTTATCACAAATTATACATATGGTAAACGATGCCAGTAGAAGTCGAGCACCTATTCAAAATCTTGCGGATAAAGTATCGGGTTACTTCGTACCTGTAGTAGTCATTATTTCTGTTATCACTTTTATTGTTTGGGCTATTTGGGGTCCAGAACCTGCCTATGTATATGCATTAGTCAATGCAATTGCAGTTTTGATTATTGCGTGTCCGTGTGCTTTAGGTTTAGCAACACCAATGTCTGTAATGGTTGGTGTTGGTAAAGGAGCTCAAAATGGTGTGCTGATTAAAAATGCAGAAGCTCTTGAAAAAATGGATAAGGTTGATACTTTAATTGTAGATAAAACGGGTACGATTACCGAAGGAAAACCCACAGTTGAAACCGTAAGTGCTTTTAGTGATGATTATAACGACAAAAAGGTACTTCAATACATCGTTTCATTAAATACCAATAGTGAACATCCTTTGGCAGAAGCGACAGTTAAATATGGTAAAGAACATAACGCTGAAATAATAAAATCTGAAAACTTTAGTGCTGTCACAGGAAAAGGTGTTGAAGCGATAATAAATGATAAAAAAATAGCATTAGGAAATCCTAAAATGATGGAATATGCCAACGCAGATATTACTTCTAAAATGAAAGACGAAGCTAAATCTTACCAAAAACAAGGTAAGACAGTTTCTTATTTATCATTAGATGAAACCGTTGTAGGATATGTGGTTATAGGAGATAAAATAAAGGAAACAAGTGCCAAAGCGATTAAGGAACTTCAAGAAAAAGGCATTGATGTAATAATGTTGACAGGAGATAATCATGATACAGCTCAAGCAGTAGCTTCTGAATTAAATATGGCAGATTTTAAAGCGAGTATGTTACCCGAAGACAAATTAAAAGAAGTTGAGAAACTTCAAAACAACGGTAAAGTGGTTGCTATGGCAGGTGATGGTATTAACGATGCACCAGCTTTAGCAAAAAGTGATGTAGGTATTGCAATGGGTACAGGAACAGATGTCGCTATTGAAAGTGCTATGATTACATTGGTAAAAGGCGATTTACACGGTATAGTAAAAGCTCGTCATTTAAGTAGTGCAGTAATGAAGAATATCAAACAAAATCTATTCTTTGCGTTAGTTTATAATACGTTAGGTGTACCTATAGCAGCAGGTGTGTTGTTTCCATTTTTTGGAATTTTATTATCACCTATGATAGCTGCTTTAGCAATGAGTTTTAGTTCGGTGTCAGTTATTGCAAATGCGTTACGTTTAAGAAGGATAAAAATATAGTTATGGTAAACAGACACACAGCTTTAAAAATCAGAAAAACACATCGCTATTTAGGTCTCTTTTTAGGCATTCAATTCCTGTTTTGGACAATTAGTGGTTTGTACTTCAGTTGGACAAATATAGACGACATACACGGCGACCATTTCAAGAATTTGGATTATCAACCACAAGCTTTCAATAATTTAATAAGCCCATCAACACTAAATATTGCTAATGGTGTCAATACTATTGAATTAAGAGATATAAATAATACACCCTACTATTGGGTAAATAATGAGCAATTATATAACGCTTTAGACGGAACAAAAAAGAATTTTATTTCAAAAGAAGAAGCGCTTTACATCGCAAAAAATTATATGAAAAGTGGTTTAGAAGTAGAATCAATAGAGCAAATAAATGAGGTAGGTAAACACCACGAATACAGAGAACGTTTATTACCTGCTTATGTGATTTCTTATAAATCTGATGAAGTATTAAAAGCCTATGTGTCTGTTAAAGATGGAAAATTTCAAACTGTAAGACATCGTAGTTGGCGTTGGTTCGATTTTCTATGGATGAC
Organism: Aequorivita aquimaris; assembly: GCF_001573155.1. Lineage (GTDB taxonomy): Bacteria > Bacteroidota > Bacteroidia > Flavobacteriales > Flavobacteriaceae > Aequorivita > Aequorivita aquimaris. Next base: position 45,877 of record NZ_JRWG01000001.1, read on the forward strand.
GCACACTATGGATTATGAAGGAAGAGACAATTTTAATACAACTGTTTTAAGGGCATTTTCATTGTTAGGCTTAATAACGGTTTTAAGTGGCTTTTTACTATGGTACACATCCTCACCATCAATTAGAAAATTATTAAAAAGAAAATTATAATCATTAAAATTTAAAATTATGGAAAAACACAAACACGACGAAAAAGGTATGAGCAACTACACAAAATTCTTTTTAATGTTAGGCTCATCATTTGTAGCAATGTACATAACGATGTATTTAAACACCTATTCCATAGACCACGTATGGTTTAGTCTAACACGATTTTATATGGTCTGTTTAGGTATTGCAGCTATGGCTTTAATTATGTTTTTCTTTATGAAGAATATGTACAAGAATAAAAGGAAAAATTTGGGTATTGTATTAGGTAGCATCGTCCTTTTCCTTGGTGCTTTAGGTTTAGTACGTGACCAAAAATCAACCGTAGGTGATGTACTTTGGATGAAGGGTATGATACCACATCATTCCATAGCAATTCTAACAAGCGAAAGAGCAGATATAAAAGACCCAGAAGTTAAACAATTAGCAGAGGATATTATTAAAGCACAGAAAAAGGAAATAGAAGAAATGAAAGCAATGATAAAACGATTAGAAAATGAAAAATAATAAAATAGTCATATACATAGGTTTGTTGGCAGTAGGTTTGCTCTTGGGTTGGTTCCTATTTGGTGGTTCATCAAAAGAAGAAGCAGACCATAATCACAATGAAGTTACACAAACCAATCAAATGTGGACTTGCTCTATGCACCCACAAATTATGCAGCCTGAACCAGGCGATTGTCCTATTTGTGGAATGGACTTAATTCCTGCTGAAGCTGGTGCAGATGGTTTAACAGCAGACCAGTTTAAATTAACAGCTAATGCGATGGCTTTAGCAAACATTCAAACTATCGTTGTTGGTAATGGTTCAGTCGAAAATGGAATCATAAAATTATCAGGAAAAATAGCCGAAAACGAAGAAGCAAATGCAGTACAAGTGAGTTATTTTTCAGGGAGAATTGAACGCTTAAACATTAGTTTTACTGGCGAAGAAGTTCGTAAAGGACAATTATTGGCAACTATTTATTCACCCGAATTATATGCAGCACAACAAGAATTAATCACAGCAGCTTCTTTAAAAGAATCTCAACCTGCTTTATACAAAGCAGTCCGTAATAAATTGAAATTATGGAAACTCTCTGAAAATCAAATCAACCAGATTGAAGAAACAGGAAAAGTAAAAGAAAACTTTCCTGTTTATGCAACCGTTTCGGGTACTGTTACAGAAAAATTGGTAGAGCAAGGCGATTACATCAAACAAGGACAACCCTTATTAAAAATTGCCAATCTCAACACAGTTTGGGCAAATTTTGATGTGTATGAAAATCAAATTGAACTTTTCAAAAAAGGGCAAGAAGTTAAAATAATCACCAATGCCTATCCTAATAAACAGTTTAAAGGAAAAGTAGATTTTATAGATCCAATTTTAAATACCAAAACTCGTACTGTTGATTTACGTGTGGTTTTAAATAATAAAGAAACCATTTTTAAACCAGGAATGTTTGTAACCGCAGCAATTGAAAGCTCTAAAACCAATGCAAATGAAGTAATAATGATACCATCTTCGGCAGTACTTTGGACAGGCGAACGCTCTGTAGTCTATCTCAAATCAAATCCTAATGAACCTGTTTTTGAATTGAAAGAAGTTGCTTTAGGTAACAAAATAGGTGATAATTATGAGGTGTTGGAAGGATTGTTCGTAGGAAATGAAATTGTTACCAACGGAACATTTACTGTAGATGCTGCTGCACAACTACAAGGCAAAAAATCAATGATGAACAAGCAAGGTGGTAAAACTATGTCAGGTCACGAAGGTCATTTAGGTATGGATAATAATGCATCAAAAAAGGAAAGTGACCATACTCATATGAATGAACGCTTAAAAGTGTCAGAGAAATTTCAAGAGCAATTAAAAGAGGTGTACAATGATTACATCAATTTAAAAGATGCTTTAGTAAAAGAAGACTCAAAAGGTAGTTCACAAAATGCAACTTCTTTACTATCAAATTTGGGTAATACAGATATGAAATTGCTTAAAGATGAAGCACACAATCATTGGATGTCATTAATAGATGAGATAAAATCTTCTACAACTTCAATAGCCGGTTCACAAGACATTAAAACCCAAAGAAATCACTTTAAACACTTGTCTTCATATTTAATAAAAGCGGTTCAAATATTTGGTGTAAATGAAAAGGTATATGTAGAATTTTGCCCTATGGCAGATAACAATAACGGAGCCTATTGGTTAAGCAAAGAAGAAAAAGTAATCAATCCATATTTTGGCGAAGCAATGCTAACCTGTGGTGAAGTAAAACAAGTAATAGAATAATAAATCAAGTAATAACAATTAAATTTTAAACAATGAATTTTTCAAAGAAAAATCACGAACACAAAAACAAAAATGTAATCGACGTGAGTAAAAAAGTAATTTTAAGTGTAGCTGTAATAGCAGCATTAGGTTTAACAAGTTGTAAAAACGAAACCAAAAAAGAAACAGAAACCACAACTACTGAAATGTCAAAAGATATGGCAATGACAGACCTGTCTTTTGGTGTAAGAGGAAATTGCGGAATGTGTAAAAACACTATCGAAAAAGCAGCTAACGGTGTTGAAGGTGTTGCAAGTGCTAATTGGGATGTCGATAAAAAGAAGATTGATGTGTCTTTTGATGATACAAAAACCGATGCAATGGCAATCCATAAAGCAATCGCAGCTTCAGGATATGATACCGAAAAAGTAGCAGGTGATGAAGAAGCATATGATGGTTTACCAGGTTGTTGTAAATACGACCACGAAATGATGATGAATCAATCTGGTGAAGAAGAAAGTGATGACCATTCAAATCACGACCATTAAGCAATAATGAAAGAGTCTTTTTCGGAAGGCTCTTTTTTATTCCCCACAACCCAAAACCCAGTTTTTTCGCTTGCCTTGGCTTGAGCCTGTCGAAAGCTCAAAATCCTCTGTCTTTTGTGTTGTTCCGCGCGCCAATGCATAATTGGTTTTATGTCATAATACTTGTATCTAAAGCTATAATGGCACATTGCTTGTTTTATTTAAACGTCGTTATTTTATAAAATTGGTACAATAAAAAAGCAAAGAGCCATTGCCAACGCTCAAACAACTATTACGCCACAAAACCAATCCCAAGCTATGTTACATAATAGAAGTTATAGGAGCAAAAATCCTTTCAAAGGTTGCCTACGGCGTTTTATTATATTTTCGTCGCTATAACTGCTATTATGTAAAATATCCACTCACCATCCGCACAAATCGGAACTAAAATTAAACTGTGGATATTCACGAGTACATTAATTTAAAATAAAAATGAAACGAGCTAAATATCCGCTCATCCAACGCTCACATCCGAACATTTAACTATATTTTGAACTATTATTAAACAGTAGAAAGTTTAAGTTAATTATAATATTAGTTATCTCATTCAACTGCACAAAACCATCGTTAAGTCCAAGTATTCCTTACCTCAAGTCTTTGTTTGTTTCATTTCGCTAACAAATATAAAAGTCCACTTTTCCCCACCACCCAAGAAATAGGATATAAAAAAATAGGTTTACAATATTTATAGTACGCCATAGCACATTACTTTTTATCGCTCGCCTTGTCTCGAGCGCCAGTCGAGAGGTCAAAAAAGTAATAAGCTATTGTCTAAAAGTCCTGTATAAGTAGCTTGTTTAAATGCTGTTTTATCAAACAACTATTTAAAATTCTACCCATACAAACGCTTCACCCACCGCTCAATGCGTTTAGTAAACCTATTTTTTTAAGAGTTAATTCCCCAGAAAATTTAAAAGCAAATTGAATCAAGTTTAAACCAATTTGAAATATTAAAATAAAAAAAGATGGCAAATATATGTGGCTACCTTTGCCAACCGCACAAGGCTATAAAGGTCAAGCCCTACGGGTTTTCTAAAAAATTTTGCCCCAAGATTAAGTCGTTCCTGCTATCGCCATTTTGTGAAGCAATATTTTTCACAAAAAACTTGACAGTATGTCTACGCCATTAAAGAATCTACTTTCTTTTTTCTTTTTCTTTTGAAAAAACATTATTGTTTTTGTCTTTAGACAAAAGGATGATAAACAACTTGCATCTGATTATATAGGATAAAAAACTCAAACAAAAAGCAAAGGTACAGGCGTGCGGATGCGAGAGCCACAAGGGTTCGCTTCGCCTGTTGAAAAAAATCTCCACCCTTAATTTTTTCTGCTATTATAATTTTTATGTCATTGATAATATGGTCTTTAACAGACAACTGCAAACTAAAAATCCGGGTAGTATTTTTTCCATAGCCCTTGCACCAATCGCACCGTCCTGTGAAATAGGGGCATTATGTTTAAGTTTTTATTTAGAGTCCGTTTAGGTAGCAGATGGTTGCTGGCGGGCATACGTACATCAGGTAGTCCATTCCATTTAGGTGTTCATTACGTTGGCTTTAAAGAGTACACGTTGCGCATCTTTTGGTTTGAGTGCTGTCTTTCAGAGCTTCCTTTTTAGGGGGCTCTTTTTTTATTCGATTCTAAAAAAAAAAGATGTAACCAAGAATATCTTGAATAATTATAACCATTAGAACAATTGGATTGAACAAGTAGAATCTTGCCGATTTGACGCAATCCTGCTCACTGTCAAAATATCCATCTGTCAAAGGAATAAACCAAATCAAAAGTTTGATAATCTTGACAGTAATGCAATGGAATGCAAATCAGCGCAACATAATCTTGATTGAATTGAATGCATAATTATTGCCATATATTTCAACGGAAGGTACAACTTCGTGTCAAGTCCGTACCAAGTCCGAAGAAAAGTAAGTTTCATTTAAATTATTTATGTTATGGGTAAAATTGCTCAAGGAATTTTAGGAGGGCTTTCCGGTAAGGTTGGAAACATTATAGGTGGAAGCTGGAAAGGTATTGACTACATCAGAATTAAACCTTCAAGTGTAGCCAATCCAAGAACTGTAGGTCAGGTAAACCAAAGAACCAAGTTTACTGTGACTTTAGAATTTATTCAGGCTGTAAAACCATTTGTCCAAAAAGGATATAAGTTTTTAGCAGTGAAGAAAACAGCATTTAATGCTGCGATGTCTTATGTGTTGAATAATGCCATCACAGGAGTCGAACCTGACTTTGAGGTGGATTATGCAACCGCATTAGTAAGTAGAGGAGGTTTGTCAGCTGCTTTGAACCCTTCTACAGATCTTGCAACAGCTGGAGAGGTAACTTTTAACTGGGATGATAACTCTGCTGAAGGTAACGCAAATGCTACCGATAAAGCAATGTTATTGGTTTACAATCCATCAAAGAAAGAATCTATTTCTTTAACAGATGGAGCCGACAGAACAGTAGGGACTCAAATTGTTGCAATTCCAACAACCTACGCAGGAGATACTGTAGAGCTATTTATGGCATTTATAACTGCCGATGGTAGCCAAGTGTCAAACAGTACTTATTTAGGCTCTGGGATAGCCAATTAATAGCTTGGTGCTTTTATTTGAAAACCGCTCAAATCGAGCGGTTTTTTTATGTTATATTCGTAAGTGAATTTATTAATGATTGCTCTTGTTTTACTCTTTTTATGCATTTTTTGTATCCTATTTGTTGCCCAAATGCTGTAACTATCGTAAAATCAAGGATAATTACATATTGCATCGGGAAGTAACTTGCCTTCATTAACATGCAGGATTTAAATTTAAAAAGAGCTGAATAAATTATTGTCTTTTAATAATACCATTCAGGCTCACTCTAATAGTGTTGTCCAATAGGTCTTGCAAGCTATATTCCATAAGTGCGGTTTTATGGCTTATTACTTGATCCAGATTTATCAGATGAAATTCACAAAACAACTGGGTATTGATTGTGGGGTCTATATCACCACTCCTTTGCCCCTTTTTCAATAAGGTTTTAATTATACCAAAAACTATTTTACCGCGTTGAAGGGCATAAAACTGATAGGTTTCCGGATAACCTCTTTTTAAATCAAAATAAAAATTAGGTGTAACTTTTATTAAATGTTTTACGGCGTATTCATAAATCTTTATTATTTTCTCTATCGGTGTTCCCCTTTCATCTTGAATCCTTTTGATATTTGAAAAATGTAAATCAAAAAGATGGTGAATACATTTTTGAACCAATTCCTTTTTACTGCCATAATGAAGATAAATGGTCTTCTTTGATAAACCCATTTCTCGGGCTATATCATCCATTCTAACGGTCTTGATTCCATGGGTTTGAAAAAGCACAAGTGACCTAACCAATATGGTTTTTGACAGGGACATAGCTGTAGATATCTATTCTTATAGTTGATAGTTTTTCAAAATAGCATCAAAAGAATATTTACCGCTGCCAAGTATTAACAAAACTACATAGGCCAACAAGTAAAACAGTCCTAATTCTTTCAAGGCATATGGATCGCTACCGTGAATCATTAATACGGCTACCAACATGGTTATAATCAATGGAATGGCCGCTATTCTGGTAAAAAGTCCAATTAGCAATAATATAGAGCATAAAACTTCTGCAACCACAGTTAATACTAATGAAAACGTTGCGCTCATCCCCATAACAATGGGAAACTGAATATCTCCGCTAAACAGCATGTATAGTTTTGGAATTCCATGAACAAGCATCATTATACCCACACCCAACCTTAATAATAAGACAGCCATACCAACTGTGTTCTCTTTTAATTCAATATCCAGTAATTTTTTCATAATTCATTGTTTTGTTTCTAACCTATCTTTACTGAAGTCATTGTAAGTGAACCTCCAACAGGTTTGTCGTTAAATATTGTTATTTCTTCATTTTTGGTCTTTAATGCCAAGGTGTAAATCAACGGCAAATAATGTTCGGGCGTTGGGATGGCTAACTCAAAAGCTTTTCCTTGGGATTTAAAGTCAATTAAACTTTTGTGATCTTCGTTAACGATAAAGTGTTTCATCTTTTCGTTGGCCTCTATAGTCCAATCGTAGGCATATACTTCGTTTAACCTTTTCCATGAAACCATGCGAAGATTGTGTACCATATTTCCACTTCCCACAATTAGAACACCCTTTGTGCGAAGGCCATTCAATTCCTTTGCTAATTCATAGTGATATTTTGCAGGCTGTGTATAATCAATGCTCATTTGAATTACCGGGATATCGGCATTGGGATAGAGATGTTTTATAACGCTCCACGCTCCGTGGTCGAGCCCCCATTTATCATCTAATCCTACATTTGTTTTTGTTATTATCGCTTTGGTCTGTTTTGCCAGTTGAGGGCTTCCCGGTGCTGGGTATTGTACTTCAAAAAGCTCCTGTGGGAAACCTCCAAAGTCATGAATGGTAGGAGGATTTTGCATTGCTGTTACATATGTGCCATTCGTTTCCCAATGGGCAGAAATACAGAGTATTGCATTGGGGCGTACCAATTCATTTCCCAGCCGTCTAAAATTTGCCACAAATTCATTTTCCTCAATGGCATTCATAGGGCTTCCATGACCCAAGAATAGTACAGGCATTTTTTCTGTACTACTCATTGTTGCTGTCATTTTATTTAAATCTTTCAATTTCATACTTGAACCTATTAGCGGCAATAGTGCCATTGATTTTAAAAATTGTTTTCTATTCATTGACGTAATCTAACTACGAAACTTGCTTTGCCATACACGTCTTCTCTGCTTATCTTTTGGATTTTAAACTTTTTCATGATTTCTAAATTCAAAATATGAATAACTTCCCTTTAAATAGTTTTACTGTTTGGCGAACTGTAGATGAACTACAATATCCACATCCTTACCAATACCAGTTGCGGTAGGGTCAAAATTAATGTTATAGTCAAACCTGTTGATAGTGGTTTTCGCTTTCAAACCTAATTTTTCACCTTGGTCGCTCTTGGCAGTTCCCCCGTAGTACACATCAAAAATTACTGGTTTTGTAACTCCTTTAATAGTAAGCTCTCCATACAATAAAAAATGTTCTGGTTTACCCGTCGCTAAAATTTTAGTGCTTTTAAAGGTCATCGTCGGATAGGTTTCCACCTCAAAAAAATCGGCACTTCTCAAGTGTTTGTCCCTCGCATCTACATTGGTGTTGATACTTGCCACTTGCACGTTAAAATTAAATTGTGCATCACTCAAGGCCTCGCCATTGGTGGTTAAACTACCTGTGTAGTCTAAAAAGTTGCCATTCACCAAACTAATGCCTGAATGCTTGATGCTAAAGTTTAGCGAAGAGTGGTTTGGGTCTACCTGCCATTGGGTCTGTGCAAAAGCTCCTATTGTAAATAGGGACATTACAACTAAAATCAGTACTTTTTTCATAATCATTTAGAATTAAATTGTAATTAATTATTTGATTACAAAAATAGTAGCAATACGGATGTTAAGAATTACACTTTTCGGTAGTAGAGGTATAATTTTAGGAAGTTAACAGGCTTCGCATTTCATCCCGAAACTCACCTGGTGTTTGCCCCGATTTCTTTTTGAAAACATTAGAAAAGTAAGAATTTTCATTATAACCCAATTCGTAGGCTATTTCGGCAATGGTTTTATCCGTGGAAATCAGAAGGTTTTTGGCTTCAATCAATTTTCTGGTTTCAATGATTTCCGACACACTTTGCTGTAGAATATTTTGGCAAATTAAATTTAAGTTCCGTGTGCTCATAAACAATTTTTCTGCATAATATCCCACGCTCAAGGGGCGCCGAAAATTTTCTTCCAAAATGGCGAGAAAATTGGTAAACGTCTCATTTTGGTTTGAGGAAATAGCTGTGGGCTGCTGTTTCTGTTTTTCTGATAATACAATCGAAATAACGGCATTGAGCAAATGGCGAATGACGGAAAAATCAGGATTTGATTGTCTTAATTCATTATACATCATTTCAGTCAAAACAGGAAGGCGGCCGGTAAACCTTTCCACCGGCCAAAATATATTAGCCGTATTGTGGAATGCAGCGTAAAGTTGAAAAATAATTTCAGCTGCAAATTCACTACCAAACCTAATTACCCAAACATCGCACTTACCATCTTTTACTATAGGCTTTACTCTGTGAACCTTACCTTTGCTTACAAAACAAACATAGGGAGCATCTACGGTTGTGGTTTCAAAATCTATGAAATGCTCAATAGAACCCTCCATTCCTATAAGGATTTCTTCAAAATCGTGGATATGAGGTTCATTAGTTGAAGAAGCAACTTTTTTTGCCTCTTCAACGTCAAACCTAAATATTTTTACTGGTTGGTCCATTGCTTAATTACTGATGTAGTGTAAAAACTAAATTTACAAATTTTAAATCAGTTCTCTTCATTATCCCCCACCACCTCTTATACAAGGGTAAATCCGTTAATATTTCCATAAATCTCAGGATTAATGGTTCTTTTCTGTGGAATTGGCAATGCAAACCCATAGTTTTGCCCCCTTATTGAACAATAATTGAAAAAACAAAATTATGAGTCAAGTACAAGGAAATGAAACCGTAAAACTTCACTACACAGGAAAATTGAACAACGGACAGGTTTTCGATAGTTCCGTTCAACGTGAGCCGCTGGAAGTGAAATTGGGTGAAGGCAAGCTAATTCCGGGGTTTGAAAAAGGATTGGTCGATATGAAAGTGAATGAAAAGAAAACAATTACCATCCCAAAGGAAGAAGCTTACGGCGAAGTTCAAAAGTCGCTTTTTCAAAAAATTCCAAATGAAAACCTTCCTCCGGAAATAAAACCTGAAGTGGGAATGGGTCTTGTTTCAAAAAACCCCGATGGCAGCGAACGCCAACTTCGTGTAGCCGATGTAAAAGACGGGTTTATTATTGTAGATGCAAACCATCCATTGGCTGGGCAAGATCTTACCTTTGAACTCGAGCTCCTCGCAATAAAATAAATTTGATAACCGTATCGATGCAAAAAAGACTACCAAAAAAAGTAGTCTTTTTTTATTTCCAATTAAAAACAAAAAAGTAATTAAGAATGGAGAGGTTTTTATTTATTTCTTTATAAACTTTTTATAAAATACACCATCCGCATTTTCAAATACGCAAAAATAGATTCCCGAACGTAATGTTTCAATGTTAATAGTATTGATAACCGGAAAAATTTCCATCACATTTCTTCCTTGCATATCCCTAATTGAAACAGAATTAGGTTGGGTGCCTTCTTCCCATTGCAAATAAATGTTGTGTTGCGCAGGATTGGGATATATCGAAAAAGGCACAGCTTGTACAGTATTTATTTCCAAGGTGCCGGTATAACGCATCACAGTAGCCTTTTCTCCATTACTTGCATCTAAATAGGCCACATAAGGCATACCCGTATTGCTGAATGCAAGTGAGGTATAACCCGTTGCTCCTTCCGAAAATCCTTCCGTTCCAAGGGCTACCCAATCTGTCCCGTTATAAAACATTGTAGTTGCCTTATTTGCATTTGCTTTATCCCGAAAAGCTATATACGGAGCTCCAGCATTACTGAATGCAAGCGAGGTAAATGAAACTTCATCTTCCGAAAATCCGGTATTCCCAACCGGTATCCAGTTGTTCCCATCAAATTTCATTACAGTCGCTTTACCTTCATTTCCACCATCTGTGTAAGCCACGTGCAAATCATTATTACTATCAAAAGCAAGTGATGGATATATAATATTACCCGCTGAGAATCCTGGAATTCCTACATAAACCCAAGTATTTCCATCAAATTCCATCACGCTCATCTTGCTTGCATTTCCAGCATCACGAAATGCCACATAAAGATTGCCACTATTGCCAATGGCGAGAGCAGGATCGGTATAAATTGAACCACCACCGGAAAATCCAGGACTGCCCACAGGTATCCAGTTGCTTCCATTAAATTTCATAACAGTTACATTATAACCTTCCGCCCAATCTTGGTATGCGACAAATAATTCACCAGTGTTGCTAATTGCGAGGGAAGTGTGATATGCAGTATCTGCAGAAAAACCAGCAGTACCAACAACTACCCAGTTGGTGCCATCAAACTTCATTACCGTTGCTTTTGAGTCAAGTGAACTGTCGGAATATGCTATGTACGGCGTTCCACTATTGTCTATGACGAGCGAAGTATAACTTACTTCCCCGGGAGTAAATCCTGCTGTTCCAACAGAAGTCCAGTTATTTCCATTATGCCTCATCACAGTAGCTTTAAATGAATTACCACCATCCCTATAGGCAACATACGGTTCTCCATTAGTATTAAATACTAAGGAAATATCCTGAACAATTCCCGCTGAAAATCCGGGAATACCAACCACTTCCCAATCCTGTGAAAAGGCGGCTGTAGTCATAAATATTATTAATAAAGAAAATAAGTGTCGTAATTTTTTTTTCATCATAAAATCATTTTTTAATTATAGGGATTGGTTTCCATCCCCTTTAAAAGTCCATCGAATTTCTTTGTGAAATGTCATCACTTGGGTTTCCACAAAACAAATTATCTGGATAAAAAATAGAAAATGGCGAAGTATTTATTGTAAGTATGCAAGAATGGAATAGAAAAAAAGGAAAGAAATCCTTGAAATTGCTTACAGTAGTATGGTTGTGGAATTACAGCTTTCTTGTTTCTAATTTAAGAACAATCACATCCACACAATTAATCCCATCAATGGCTGCGGAAATTATTCCCCCGGCATAACCTGCGCCTTCGCCACAAGGATACAAACCTTTTATTTCAATATGTTCAAGCGTTTCAGAATTTCTTGGAATTGCTATGGGGGAAGAAGTTCTACTCTCCGGCGCATGCAAAACTGCTTGGTTTGTATAATATCCTTTCATTTTTTTTCCGAAGATAACAAAGGCCTTTTTCAATCTTTTTGAAAGCAATGGTGGCAGTACTTCATTCAAATCCGCCGAAACAATTCCGGGTTGGTACGATGTTTTTGGAAAATCCTCAGAAATTTTTCCTTCCACAAAATCAATCATCCGCTGGGCAGGGACTTTTTGGGTCTTCCCTCCTGCTTCCCAACAACACTTTTCCACTTCCTTCTGAAAATTTAAGCATACAAAAGGATCGTCTTTTTTATAGTTTGGCAAATCCTTCGGCTCCACACTCACCACAATGCCACTGTTTGCGTACGGATTGTTGCGCTTGCTTGGGCTCCAACCGTTGGTAACCACCTCCTCCTGCTCGGTGGCGCAGGGCGCTATTATTCCGCCGGGACACATACAGAAAGAATACACACCCAATCCATCCACCTGCTCCACTAAGGCATAACTGGCCGGTGGCAGGTACGGATTGTCCACCTCGCCGTGATATTGAATATAATCGATAAGTTCCTGTTGGTGCTCCACCCGAACCCCAATGGCAAACGGTTTGGCTTCAATCTTAATATTTTTATCGTGAAGCAAATAGAAAATATCCCGTGCGGAATGGCCGGTTGCAAGTATTACATTCTCAAACCCAAACCATTTTTCGTTATTTATTTGAATGGCTTCAATAGCATTCGCTTTCAGCTTTAAGTCGGTCAATTTTGAATTGAAATGCACTTCACCACCATTTTCGATAATAGCTTCCCGCATTGCAGTGATTATCTTTGGAAGTTTATTGGTGCCAATATGCGGGTGCGCATCAACCAGTATATCTTCATCGGCGCCAAAGTGCACAAACCATTCCAAGGCTTTCAGTACATTTCCACGCTTTTTTGAGCGCGTATATAGTTTCCCATCGGAATAGGTTCCCGCGCCGCCTTCCCCAAAACAATAATTGCTTTCCGGGTTTACAATTTGGTCTTTGTTGATGGCCGCAAGATCCCTTCTGCGCTCGCGGACGTCTTTTCCGCGTTCAAAAACAATCGGTTTCAATCCAGCCTCAATTGCCCGAAGCGCTGCGTAAAGCCCTGCCGGCCCAGCGCCAATGATCGCTATTTCCTTTGCTTTTGAAACATCTTGGGGCACGAATGGCGGAATGGTTTCCCTTTTCTCACCTTTCAGCCACAGTTCAATCTGCAGATTTATTTTTATGGGTTTCCGGCGTGCATCAATGGAGCGCTTGCGAATCCGCCAGTCACTAATTCCATCCCTGCGCAGCTTCTCTTTTTCCAAAGCAAGTTCAAGGATATAATCCAAATCTTCCTGTTGCCGCGGTAATATCGCAATTTGTACCAATCTGCCCATAGAGCGCAAATATAAATTTTTAATGGCGAAGTTTTTCACAATAATCAATCCTGAAATATTCACTAACCCCTAGTTAAAAATTGATTAAACTTATAAAGTGTGCCTCCTTTCGTCTAGTTATTGGCTATTTTTAAATCAAATAATTTTATGGGAAAAACATTTCACAGTACGCTGGCCACTATTTTTATAATCGCCATATTAAATACCTTGCAAGCCCAGCAATTGAAGGGCTTTGTATTTGATACATATAATTCCCCAATACCTGAGGTTTCGGTTTTTGTGAATGGTGAAAAGACTGTTGAAACCAATAACGAAGGATTATTTAAGCTTTCCGAAGTATTCAAACTCCCCTTAAAAATAACCCTTCGGCATCCAGATTTTTACAATGTTACCGTGCAAATGACCAAGAATAACGAGGCTTTTCAACTTTCACCGCTATCCAAATCTGAAAATCTAGATGAAGTGATCATTTCTTCAACCTATCAAAAAGAAAGCAAGATCCTGATTCCCACGAAAAAAATTTCCGCTGAAAAATTTGAGGAATACAGCCCCAGGGATTTAGTTTCAGCCATCAATGAAACGCCCGGGGTTTATATACAGAGCGGGGCCATCAATACCAACCGGATCGTAATTCGGGGCGTAGGCTCGCGCACGCTTTATGGTACCAATAAAATCCGCGCCTATTTTAACGGAATTTCTCTTACCAATGGCGGTGGCGAAACGGCAATAGACGCGATTGATCCCGAGCATATTCAGACCATGGAAATAGTAAAAGGGCCCAAAGCCACTCAATACGGCACCAATTTGGGCGGAACCCTGCTGATAAATTCCAAACAGGCTGCCGTGGGCAATTCTTTCTTGGCCACCAACCTTTCCGTTGGCTCCTTTGGACTGATTAAAAACACGGTCGCCGCCGCGACTGCAACCGACAGGTTTTCCTTAAATTTAAATTACGACCACTTGGAAACGGACGGCTTTCGCGAGAATAGCGATTATGATAGGAAAACCTTGTTACTTACTTCCTCATATAAATTGAATCCTAAAAACGAAATCGATTTACTGGTTAATTATGTGGACTATCTCGCCCAGATTCCCAGCTCCATTGGCAGGACGGCTTTTGAGGAAGACCCTTCCCAAGCGGCCTTTACGTGGAAGGCTGCGCAGGGTTTTGAGGATAATAAACAGACCTTGTTGGGAATGAGCAATACACATCGATTTTCCGAAAATTTCACCAATACCAGCAGTGTTTTTTATACCTATTTGGACCATTATGAGCCGCGGCCTTTTAATATTTTGGATGAATACACCATCGGTTACGGCGCACGGACGGTTTTTGCAAAAGACTTTTCATTTTTAAAAAATAAAGCCAATCTCAGTTTTGGAGGGGAATTTTACAAAGATGAATACAACTGGAAAACGATTGAAAATTTATATGAGGAAAACAATGGCAACGGCAGTTTGGAAGGACAATTGTTAAGTGATAATATTGAAAAAAGGGACAATTTGAATGTTTTTGCGACCGTGACCCTTCCCTTTACCCAAAAGTTGAAAGGTCAGTTTGGCCTCAATTTTAACCAAACCACTTATGATTTTACCGACGACTTTAACGAAGGGGCTTCCAATAAAAGTGCGGAACGCAATTTTGAGCCCATTCTGGCGCCGAATGTAAACTTATTATATCAATTCACTGAAAATAGTAGCGTTTATTTCAACTTTAGTCGCGGCTTTAATTATCCTTCCATTGAGGAGACCCTTACGCCAAACGGAGTCGTAAATCCCAACCTCGGGCCGGAGAAGGGTTTCAATTATGAATTGGGAAGTGAGCTTTTTCTTTTTAGGAGAAAACTTCACCTTCAGGTGAATGCCTATCTGTTGGATATTGACGACTTACTGGTAGCGGAGCGCGTTGGCGACGATCAGTATATTGGCAGAAATGCGGGCAAAACGGAACACAAAGGGATTGAATTAAATATTTCCTATAACCAATCCGCAGGACGATTTTTATATATCTCGCCCTATTTAAATGCGGAAATTACGGACCATACATTTATCGACTTCGTGGATGGCGACAGTGATTTTTCGGGAAACCAACTTACGGGAGTCCCCGATAAAAAAATAAACGGAGGCATAAATCTTGGTTTTAAAAACTTCAGTTTGAGTTCTAATTTTCTTCATATTGGGGAAATTCCACTTAACGACGCCAACGCGCTTTATTCAGAAAAATATACGGTTTTCAATACTAAGGCTTCCTATAAAAATCAACTTTCAAAAGCGCTCTCTTTTGAAATAAATGCAGGCATAAATAATTTTACGGATGAAAAATATGCCTCCTCGGTTTTGATAAATGCCACAGGCTTTGGGGGCTCCGAACCGCGATACTACTACCCCGGCATGCCTCGAAATTGGTATAGCGGCTTTAAACTAAAGTATCAACTTTAAGCCTTGAAGTTTGTACCTTTGCGAAAACTTTTAACATCATGATTTTCCTAGAAAACGAAGGCAATACCAATCCACGACTTAACCTTGCACTCGAAGAATACGCCCTGCGGAACTTTAGCGCAGATAATGATTATCTGCTCTTCTACATAAACGAGCCGTCGATTATTATTGGCCGTAACCAAAACACCTTGGAAGAAATTAACCACGAGTATATTGAGCAGAACAATATTCACGTAGTGCGAAGGGTTTCAGGCGGGGGTGCGGTATATCACGATTTTGGGAACCTCAATTTCAGTTTTATTACCGATCACGATATAAAAAGTTTGAACAACTTTAAAAAGTTCACCGCGCCCGTAATAAAGGTTTTGAACAGTTTGGGCCTAAACGCTGAACTAAAGGGCCGCAACGACATTCAGGTTGATGAAAAGAAAATTTCTGGCACTGCGCAGTTTTCTACCGGAAAGCGGATGGTAAGTCACGGCACACTTTTGTTTGATACGGTTTTGGGCGAAGTGGTAAACGCGCTTAACGTCAAAATGAGTAAAATTGAGAGCAAGGGCCATAAATCGGTACGCAGCCGCGTGGCCAATATTTCTGAATTTTTAAAGCAACCTTTAAAGATTGAAGAATTCAGAAAATTGTTATTGGAAGGACTATATGAGGAAAGTGAACCGTTTGAGAGTTATCATTTAACGCCCGAGGAATGGAAAGCTGTCCACGAATTGAAAGAAGAGAAATACGACACTTGGGATTGGAACTTCGGACGTTCCCCAAAATTCAACATACAGCGGAGCAAACGTTTTCCAATTGGTGAAATTGATCTTCGTATTTTTGTGGAAAAGGGACACATCAAGGATTTTAAAATCTACGGCGATTTCTTCGGAAAAGAGCCCGTGGAAAAGCTTGAAAAACTATTGGAAGGCGCCCGTTATGAAAAAGAAGACATTTCAGAATTGCTGAAAGATATTGAAGTTAAAGAATATTTTGGAGACATTCCAAAAATTGATTTTATTGAATTGGTTTATGGGGGAGATTAAGTTGATGGTTTCAAGTTTTTAGTGTCTATTTCCTAATCCCTAATCCCTAATGCCTATTTTAAAAACTCTTCAAATGAGCAAAAACACTAAAATCATCCTTATGGTAGCGGCGGCGGTAGTGACCATCGTGGGGCTGATAACGGGAAGGTACCTATTTATTTTTTTGATGCTGCCCTTGGGTTTTCTCCTTAAGGGAAAAAACATCGACAAATAAAAAAGCCGCAATATAGATTGCGGCTTTTAAAAGATATTTTGATTAATCCGATTATTCTACGATAAACTTACCCTGCATTAAAGCATAGTGCCCAGGGAAGGTACACATAAAAATATAAGTGCCTGGAGCAGGAGCGTCAAATTCAATGGTGTCGCTTTCACCCCCACCAAGCATTTTGGTATGCGCTATAAACTTATCTGTCATATCCGCAGGAATATAGTCGTTATCTTCCGCAACAGCTGCAGCCTGTCCCACGGTAGCCATATCGGCATCCTGAGTAAGCAGTGCCCAGTTATGGCCCATTACTGTTTTTTGCATTGTCCCAACGTGCTTTAAGGTAAGTCTTACTTTTTGACCCGCTTTTACGCGAATTTCACTTTTATTGAATTTCATCTGGTCGTTTCCGGTAATCGTAACCTCGGTTACCGAATCATCAGTAGTCTCGGCAGGAGTGGTTTCCTCTACCGGAGCACCGATCTTTAAATCATTTTTTTCTTCTTTCTTGTTGTCGCCACAGCTTATTGCAAGGACGGCCGCGAATACTAAAATTAGTTTTTTCATTGTATTGTAGTTTATATTGATTATAAATAAAAGACAAAATTAACGGCTATTTTCTGTTCCACCAAAGTTAATTGACTTCATTTCAAAAAAATTATGAAAATAGTAACATTTAAAAAAGACAGGAATTCCTGAAAATTAAAACTGGTACGAATAGGCCAAGCCAGCACCAAAAACCGTAGAGCTTCTGTTAGAAAAATCGACACCTCCCATCGCCGTGAAAATACCCAGTTTTTCAGTTTTATACGATAGCGAACCATAGTTATACCAATACTTCCACTCCGGATATAAAGGGGCGCCATAAGTGCCGAGATATTTTGAATAAGTGGTTTTTATTTTCCAGGTTAAGTTATTGAACTGTCCCATAATCCCCAAATGGTGTGTTTTGGATCTGTTGCTAATATACCGCGGTTCCGTACTCTCCAAGGACAGTTCCTTATTGTATAAAATAAACGGGACGCCAATTACATTCTCCTCATAGGTCCAGCCGCTCCTGTAGATGGAATTGCTAAAATAATTGTCCTTTCCGCTGCCAACTGATATCCCACTTTGGTCCACGGTGTCGATGTATTCATAGAGTATCGAACTTATAATACGCTGGTTGTTCGGTTTAAAATAGATACCCCACAGCCCATCGGGAAAATTCGCCCATCGAGTGCCACTTCCATCCTCAATATAGTGGTCGTGATAGATAGAGAATTCCCCAAACTTATTTTTTAGGTTGTATTGCAACAAAATGCTCCCTAGGTGATTACCCAGCTTATTTAGGGTTTCGCCCTCAATACCATATTCCTCCGTGGTGTGTGCAAAAAATACATTTACAAAATCCTTAAACCCGCTCTTTAACTTGCCCCATTCTGGCGAAGTACCTGCCCATTGTGCATAGTGCTGCACTTTTAGCGTAAGGATGTTGTTTTCATTAAACTTGGTGATTAACCCCAAACGCTTGTAATGCAGTTGCGTATTGTCCACATATCGGGTATCGTTCATAACATAATGTCCTATTCCCCAATCTATGGCAAAGGTTTTTGAAATCTTAAAAGGGTTATTGGCTTCCAATAGAAACCCAGGCAAAGGCCGGGCATTTCCGGACCATAGAAAGTTTTGATTGGTTGCGGAAAGACCATCCAATACTTCCTTTTGTTTCTTAGCTCCTGCGGTTGCCAACAGCCACGAATTTTCAAACTGAAGATATAAATCCCGACGCTGGATGGCATCTTCCACTCCATCCCTGCCAAAAGCGGCTGCACCCGCATTAATTTTAAAAGTAGAATAATTAAGACTGGCATTAAGTTGGGCAGTTACCGAAAGATTTGTTAGCGCTCCCACTCCATAGTTCGTATTGGTGTGGAACCAAAACGGATTGTCATTTTTATTGGTCACGATAATTTTGGTTCCCACTTCCCCCTCAATCCCGAATTCTTGGGAAGAGAGAAACATTGGAAATAACAAAACTAAAACCAGGAAACCTTTCATAGTAAGTAGCAGCTTATTGCTTATTCAAAATTCGTTTGAGCAACGAACGATCCTCGCGCGAATAGGCATACCCGTATTTATTACCATAACCGAAGTTGTTTAAAGCTACATTATTCAATACCATTGCCACGTTGGTAAGGCGACCGTCCTCAATGGCATCTTTCGCAAAATCCAACAGGCGCCTATCGGTATAGTCTGCCCGCACCACATAAAGGGTGATGTCAGCCAGCTTATTGATCAAAATGGTATCGGTTACAAGCATTGCTGGCGCGGTGTCCAAAATTATATAATCGTATTGTTTCCGCAGCTCCTCCACTAGGGTGGAAGTGCGTTTCTGCATTAACAATTCCGCGGGATTCGGGGGAATGGCACCCGATACAATTATATTTAGGTTTTCGTTATACTCACTCTGTGCCACCACATCTGCTACCTGCAGGTCTTCATATACAATATATTCCGTAAGACCTTTTTTAGATTTTAAATGTTCTGGCAAATACCGTTGCAATTGCGGGTTCCGTATGTCGGCACCCACCAAAACTACCTTTTTCCCGGTAAGAGCAAGGGTTAGGGCCAAGTTGAATGCTACAAACGTTTTGCCTTCTCCTTTTATGGTGGAGGTTACGATTAGGGATTTCCCCTCTTCGTTCTTCTCCAACTTATTAATAAACAGATACTGCAGATTGGTCCTGAAAATCCGATAGGCTTCTGCCATTATACTTTGGTCGTTATGCTTTATCAGGTCTGAGTCTCCTTTTTGCACTTTTGGTATCTCCCCGATAATAGGTACCGATTTAAGATGTCTTTCTACATCCTTTCTTCCTTTAACTTTGGTATTCAATAAATTAAAGCTATAAATACCGCCGAATGGCACAAGCAGTCCCGCCAAGAGCGCACCCAAATAAATTAGGGATTTTTTTGGCGATACCGGCTCCTGCGGGCCATAGGCGCTATCCACTATCTTGGCCCTATCTGCCGTAGCCGCCAGGGCAATGGAGGCTTCCTCCCGCTGTTGCAGTAAAAAGAGGTAAAGCTGCTCCTTAATGGTCTGTTGTCGTTCTATGCCCCTAAATATTTTTTCTTTGGCAGGGACTTGGGATATCTTGGAGCTGATAATATTTTCTTGTACATTTAAATCCTTCATCGCAATTCGTAATCCATTACGTGAATTCTCCAAACTTCCCAAAATATTGGCGCGCATTTGTGCAATTTGTTCGTTTACACTCTTTACTACAGGATTTTTAGAGGTGGAGCTTTGCAATAATTTATTTCGGTATAAAATAAGTTCGTTGTAATTATTCACTGCCGTGCCTACACTTTCATTGGAGATTCCAATATTGGCGGGCAGCAATTCATCAGGATTGCTATTCTTGATATAGTCTATCATGGTATTGCTCAACTCCATTTGGGTAGAAACATCCAACTGCCGCTTATTAAACTCACTGGCATTTTCCAGGGTTATTTGGGCTTCCGCCTGAATGTCAGTCAGTCTATTGGAGCTTTTAAAATCTTCCTTATTGCTTTCTACCGAATCCAGCTCCTTGGTAATAATCTGCAATCGTGACTCTATAAAGGCCGATGTTTTTTTCGCAATCTCATTTCGGTCCAGTACCGCATCCTTATTGTATTGCCGTACCAGCTCATCTAAAAAATCCTGACCTTTCTCCTTATTTTGGGTCTGTATGGACAATTCCACTACATTACTTTTGCCATCTGTATTAAAAATATTGACACGATCCTGAAAACCCAAGGCTACTTTCTCTACCGTATGGTAACTTACGAGTAAGGTCTTATTTACATATCCTTCAAATTTGTCAGCATCTTCTAGGTTTGGCAATACGGTTATCTCGCCAAAAGGCAGTCTTATTTGTTCTCCAAAATTATAAGTATCGGCAATTTCAATTTCCTCACTTTCAAGATGAAACTCATTGCTGGACAAAATTTTGAAATAGAGGACGGGTACATTTGTATCCAAATCCTCATTAAAACTTTGAAACTTAACCTCAAACGGTTTGTAGCCATACAGTTCAGAGGTCTTTATATTGCCAACAACCTCATATTTAATATTGAGCTGCAACTCCTTTACGGTCTCAGAAATTAATCTTTTGGAGTTAAAGATTGCAAGTTCATTGTCTATTTGATTATTCTTAAATCGGGATAAAAAACTTCCAAATTGGGAAAAGGCCGCCATTTCCAATGGACTCTGGGTTTTTTCATCCTTTATGATAATAGTTGCCTTACTCTGGTACAATTGTGGGGTGTATCGCAGATAAAGAAAAGCGAGTACAAGGGCAATCAACACCCCTATTACAAACAAATACCAATATTGGGTATATTGCTCTATTAACTCTCTTAATGAAAGCTCATCTGACTCTTGGATTTTTGGATTCTCGTTCATATAATAATTTTCCTTCCCAATTATTAAAAGCTATTGGAGGGTATTTAACAGTATCTAAAACTATCTAAATATAATAGCCATCGCAGACAATAGTAGAGAGGCTACACTCACATAGACTGCGGTATTTCTATTAAAACTACTACTCTGTACCTGTGCCCGATTGGGTTCCACATATACTACATCATTTTGTTGCAAATAGTAATATTCACTGTTTAAAACATCTGCACTTCTAAGGTCCAGATATTCATATTGTTTAGTTTTACCATCGTCCCTAATAACCAATACATTATCCCTTCTTCCGTAGATTGTCATATCTCCGGCCAATCCTAAGGCAGCAGGCAGTGTCAGTCGCTCTCCTTCAAAATTATAGGTTCCGGGCCTATTTACTTCCCCTAAAAGACTTACCTTAAAGTTAAGGATACGAATGGTAACAATAGGATCTTTCACATATTCGGAAATACGTTTTGTCAACATCTCACTTAATTCCGTCCTACTCAACCCGGCTACCTTTACATTGCCCAATACAGGAAAATCTATCGTTCCGTCCTGTGCAGTAAGATAGGCTTGTTGCTGGTTGGTATTGTTTATACTTATTCCAGAAACCTCAGCTGTAGGACGTGTCTCACTAATTAGATTGAATGGACGAACCGCATTTAAATCGTATGCGGAAACCACAATACTTAGAAGATCTCCAGATTGAATTTTAGAGCTTTTTTGTAGAGTATCAAGCACTCGCTGCCCTTCAGATAAATCTTGGAAATAAACAATTTTCTTAGAAGAAACACAGGATACCCCTAGGGTCCCCAGGAGTACAACAACTAATAACTTTATAAAATATCGTATCATATCTTTTTTGCAAATATAATCTTTTATCAACCGTACACTAAAGGATTCATGATTTTAAGGAAACAAGCGTATTTAAAAATATATAAAACTTATAAAAAAGAAAACCTTCATTACTTATATGAAGGTTAATTTATTTGATAACATTATATTATTAATTCTGGTGCTGAATATCCAAAAACTGGTATTCAGAATTCTGGCTAATATACTCTGGCACTAGTTCCTTAATCTTTAGGACCACCTCCGTTTTTTTATTTTGGTTGGTGGCTTTGACAATAGCCTGTATTTTCTCACTAACCTTATAAAAATCCTCTGTGGGCACTTTTGATACCATAATCTTCGAGTGGAAAGTTGGTAAGCTCTCAGCAGTTTCGCTTAAAAGCTCTTCATACAGTTTTTCCCCAGGACGTAAACCGGTAATTTTTATATCAATATCTTTATAAGGTTGGAATCCGGAGAGTTTTATCATTCGTTCAGCCATATCGAGTATTCTTACCGGCTTACCCATATCAAATATAAATATTTCTCCTCCTTTACCCATGGTACCAGCCTGTAATACCAATTGACAGGCTTCTGGTATGGTCATAAAATAACGTATTATATCCTTATGGGTGACAGTTACAGGTCCTCCTGCTTCAATCTGCTTTCTAAAGTGCGGGATTACCGAACCATTGGATCCCAAAACGTTTCCAAATCGAGTTGTAATAAAGCGGGTATGGGTGCCTATTTTCTCCTGAAGTGACTGTACATACATCTCCGCTGCTCTTTTTGATGCTCCCATTACATTCGTCGGGTTAACGGCCTTATCGGTAGATATCATCACAAATTTATCTATCCCATGTTGTACAGCGAGGTTGGCAAGATTTATCGTACCACTAATATTTACGCCTACAGCCTCGTAAGGGTTTTTCTCAATAATAGGTACATGCTTATATGCCGCAGCATGAAAAACTATATCAAACTTGTAGGTGGCAAATATCATCTCAAGGCGATCGATATTTCTCACATCAGCCAAAACACTGGCAAATTTTAAATCTGGAAAATTATTTTCCAAATAAAGTTCCATCTCATATAATGCCGACTCCGCATTATCCAAAACCACGATTTTTCGAGGATTGAATAATGACAATTGTCTTACTATTTCACTCCCAATCGATCCTGCGCCCCCGGTTACCAAAATTGTTTTATGCTCAAGATCGTTTTTAATTATAGCAGAATCGATTTCAATCGGATACCTATCCAATAAATCCTCAATTTCTATATGCTTTATTTGGGTCTGTAGGTCTTGTTTCTGGTTCCAATTCTCAACAGACGGCATATTAAATACCTGTATTTTATTCGCCAAACAAGCTTCTACTATTTCATTTGTTTCGGCTACTGATAAAGAATCACGCACCATTAAAACCCCATCAATGCGATGTTTTTCCAGCAAAGAGGAAAATTCTTTAGAATCCTTTTTTATCGATGTTAAAAAAACCGGCTTTCCAAGAACATTTAATCTCTTAGTGGAATTATCATCGGAAATAAACCCTATCAATTGAAAAGCTTGGTCAGATTCCGAGGTCAGCGCCCTTCCCAGGTTAATGGTCTGATTGTCCATTCCTACAATCAATACCCGCTTCTTGATTTTAGCAGTATTCATTCTACGTATATACTGATAGGCCTCCTTCACCGCAATTCTAAAAAACAACATTAATGTAAATGAAAAAAACATGTAAAGTATAACCGCCGTAGTAAGAAATATTTTTTCTCCCTGAAAAAAATAATAAGTTGTATTATAAGTAACAACCGTAATGGCTGTAAAAAAAGACGCTGCAGCTACCCTGAATACATCGGTAAATGTAGAGTGGCGAACTATTCCCGCATAAGTCCTAAAAATATAAAAGAAAAATACATTTATACCCAAAATGAATAGAGCCCGCAATGGAGTAGGCCATACATTCTGAAATTTTAACGGCGTACCGTCCAATATTAAATAAGCCAATACAAATGAAGCCAAACATATCAAAACATCCAACATCAATACAGCCCAACGTGGCAAATACCGTCGGTTTAATAAACCTATAGTTCTAGTGCGCATCTTTAATTGCTCAAATAGTGAATTGTTATAAGGCACGGTTTCGTAAGATTTGGGACTACAAATATAACCTATTTATCGATAAAAGGTATTAAAACATCGTTAATCTTAACTTTTTCTTCATCTGTTAAATTTGAACCTGAGGGCAAACAAAGGCCTATATTAAATAGGCTCTCTGCAGTTTTCCCACCATAATATGGAGCTCTTTCAAATATTGGCTGTAAATGCATTGGCTTCCATAATGGCCTACACTCAATATTATTTTCCCCCATTGCCATTCTAATATCTTCGCTTGAAAAACCACATTCTGAACTATCTACAAGAATACAGGAAAGCCAATGATTTGAAAAATAATTGCTGTTAGGTTCTGAAAACACATTAACTCCAGTGACATTCTTAAATATTACTTTGTAAAATTCATTCATTTTTCTACGCAAACCTACATGTGAATCAAGAACTTCCATTTGGCCTCGGCCTATACCCGCAGAAATATTGCTCAACCTGTAGTTATAGCCTATTTCAGAATGTTGGTAATGCGGTGCGGCATCCCGCGCCTGTGTAGCCAAGAAAATAGCTTTCTCTTTGTGCTTCAAATATCGAGAAACCAATGCCCCACCTCCTGAAGTTGTGATGATTTTGTTACCATTGAAGGATAGGATGGAAATATCGCCAAAAGTACCACATTTTTGACCTTTATAAGTGCTTCCCAACGCTTCGGCACTATCCTCCACAATTGGAATTTCATATTTTTCAGAAATCTTTTTTATTGCATCAACTTTATAGGGCATTCCGTAAAGATGTACGGCGATTATTGCTTTTGGTTTTTTCCCTTTAGAACTTCGATCTTTTATGGCCTCTTCCAAATAATTCGGGCAAATGTTCCAGGTGTCCGGCTCGCTATCAACAAAAATGGGAGTTGCGCCTAGGTAAACAATTGGATTTGCTGAAGCGGAAAAGGTCATACTTTGGCAGATTACCTCATCGCCCTTTTCAACGCCCAATAAAATAAGTGCCAAATGTATTGCCGCAGTGCCAGAGCTAAGTGCGGCAACGTGATTCCCATTTCCCAGATAACTTTCTAAAGATTTCTCAAAACCATCCACATTTGGACCCAAGGGAGCTACCCAATTTGTGTCAAACGCCTCATTAACGTAATTTTGCTCGGCACCGCCCATATGTGGGGAGGATAGGTATATTTTTGAGTCCATTAATTTGATGTTGGGGAAATATATTTAAAATTTCATTTACAGTAATATCGCATAAAGCTTACCCTATAATGAGGTAACAGCATAATATTAAATAGTATCGCACCTTTAAAAGGGCGCAAAGTTAAGAAATAATATGACGACATTAAATGATAAGGGATTGACAAATTTATTCTATCCCTCAAAATTAATATTCCGCGCGAACCATATAAATTTTTTAGCTTTTGAATAGGCTTTAAGTAGCCTTTTAGTAGCTTAAAACTACCTCAACTCCAATGGATACAGCTTGAACGTAGGTGAAGACCTTCCGAAAGTAGCTAGATTAGTTTTGAATTATACATAGAAACAGCTGCGCAACATTAAAAATTAATTGAGAAAAAAATTACTTCGTCAAAAAGAGCCACATAATCCTCAAGTCTTCCGCAAACGATCTATTGTAATAATACTCCAGGTTCATTCGTACCTTGTCGGGAAAGATAACTTCATTATTGTACTTAAGGGGATCCGTCTGTTCTTTTAAAAGGGCTTCCTCATTATAATATTTTAAAGCCGCCTTACTGATTAAACCCGGTTTCAGTTCCAATATTTTTCTTTCCTCCCCCTCCAGTTTATCGTAATATCCGGGAATATCGGGACGTGGGCCCACCAAACTCATTTGTCCAAAAAGGATATTTAACAGTTGCGGCAACTCGTCCAATTTGGAACGCCGGAGAAACTTTCCATATTTTGAAACGCTTCCACAACAAGTTTGTAATGTCCGTATCTTAAAAATGGTAAATTGTTTGCCATATTGCCCTACCCTTGGCTGGCAAAAAAGAGCCTTCCCCGTATCAAAATAGGCGAAAAGCAATAACAAGAGTATTAACCAGCCAAAAATCAGGAGACCAATTATCGAAAATACTATGTCGAATATTCTTTTGATAGAAATATTTTTGTTGGTTAGTAATCTTTAAATGGGGTTGGGTATTAAGTATCACAGAGAGCAACCTGTCCTAAATGCAGGGCAAAGAGGTAGTATAAATGCAGCTAAGATCTTTTTTAAACTTTATAAAATACAACTTACAGTATTGGGTCCGCATTCTTATCTCAGCCTATTACCCTGCCAGGATTCCCTACCACTACTGCCCCATCTTCCACATCCCTTATGATTACAGCGCCAGCCCCGATGGTGGCCCATTTTCCAATTTTGATTTCCGGCAATACACAGGCACCAATGCCAATATGGGTTCCCTCCCCCACAATTACACCCCCTGCTAGACTCGCGTTGGGTGAAACGTGAACAAAATCACCCAGCATACAATCGTGTTCCACAACAGCTCCAGAATTTATGATACAATGTTTTCCAATGGCCGTATTGGCATTTATAACAACCTTTGCCATAATAACAGTTCCTTCTTCTAAAGATGACCAAGAAGAAACACTGGCGGTTCTATGTACAAGAAGACCAAAATGTTGCGTCAATTTTTCCACAATTTTCTTTCTGTTCCGATTATTGCCTATAGAAACTATCCACGCCTCATTCGCATTTATAGGTTCGGCAAGAAATTTTTGAACCGGAATATGGCATACTGCTTCGACCTTGGGATTGTCGTCATATATGCGGGTAATCCTCTCGCCTATGGATTCTGCAATGTCAATTACAGATTTAGAATGGCCGCTTGCACCGAATAATATCATATTTTATTAAGTTATAACTAAATTGAAAATTGCAATCCATCTATTAACCTCTACTTCCCTTAAATTGTTCTGCGGTAGCTTGGCCCTCCTGTGCAACCCCTTCACGTTTAAAAACTTTCCACAGAGTTTTTAACAGAATGCGGAAATCGAGCAGGAAACTTTGGTTTTCAACATACCAAACATCAAACTCAAACTTCTGTTCCCAGCTTAGTGCATTCCGCCCATTTACCTGCGCCCAACCTGTAATACCAGGTTTTACGTTATGCCGTTTTCGTTGTGTTTCACTATATAAAGGTAAGTATTCCGGCAATAAAGGTCTCGGTCCCACAAAACTCATATCGCCTTTTAATACATTTAACAATTGTGGCAGCTCGTCTAGTGAAGTTTTTCTTACAAAACTGCCTATGGCAGTAAGGCGTTCGGCATCTGGTAGCAATCTACCGCTACTGTCTCTCTTTTCTGTCATCGTTTTAAACTTGATGATGGTAAAGATCTTTTCTCCTTTTCCGGGGCGCCGTTGATAGAAAAAAGGTTTTCCGTTGTTGGCTATTGTAAGACCTAACCAAACGACGGAAAAAATAGGACTAAGCAATATAAGACCCAAGAAGGCGCAGACAAAATCCAAAAAAGGTTTTATTGAGTTTTGATATAACACGCTGTCTATTTCTTTAAATTTAGATTGAGGCTAAAAATGAACAATTTTTTCTATTTCCTACTTTTCTGTTTGAGTAAGCTTTGATATTCTTCGAACAGCGCATCCCAAACCTGTTGTTGTTCATAGCGATTCGTTATTTGAGCCCTAGCATTGCCCTTTAAGTGTTGATATAAATTTACATCTTCAATCAATAATCGCATAGCTTTCGCTAAGGCTTCAGAATTTTTAATCGGAATAATTAATCCATTTACCCTATGGATTATAATTTCATTGCAGCCATTAATATCGGTTACTATAGACGGTAAACCCATGGCACCGGCCTGCATAACTACATTAGGAAAACCTTCCCGATAACTTGGAAAAGCCAAGGCATCTGCTGCGGCAAAATATGGCCGAACATCTTGCTGATACCCCACCATAATAATATTTGGATTATTTTCAATCGTTTTAAGAGTTTCCTTTTTTAATGGATCTAATTGAGATTCTTGCGGTCCGACCAATAACAATTTTAACTTCTGCATTCCCAAATCAACTATAAGGTTTGAGAAAGCCGCACACAACTCGTTTATTCCTTTATCACCTACTAGCCTACCGACAAAAACAAAAACAAAATTGTCATTCGAAATATTAAGATTTTGGCGAAGAATATTTCTTTTTGAATTGAAAAGTGTAGGATTAAAGTATTCAGTATCTATACCGTTACTACTCCCCTGTCCTATTATTTTAAGCTTTTCCGATTTCGCTAAATTTTCATTAATAATAAAATCGTAAAGACCTTTGGAATTTGGATACACATTGGTGGCAAATTTATATGTGAGCCTTTCTACAAAATCTAGCAGTTTTCTCTTCTTCCCTGTAGTCTCCATTAGTGGAAGACCTGCAATGGTATGCAAACGATTTGGAACACCTGCAAGCCAAGCCGCCATCATGCCCACGATTCCCGCTTTTGGGGTGTGGGTATGTACGATTAATGGCTTTTCTTTTTTTAGGAAGCGATACAGTTTAAAAACCGCTACAATATCTTTTATGGGTGTTATTTTTCTAGTGAGTTCTAAAGAAAAAACTCGCACGCCTTCCTCCTTTCCATAGGCTTCCAATCTTTCTTTTTCTGCGGAAACAGCAATAACTTCGTAATACTTCTGCATAAAGGCAAGTTGCCCCTCCAGTAACTTTACGAGGGAAATAGGTACTGTTGTTATACGGATTAGTTTGGGTTTAGGCATCTTTTAAAATTTTATTCATTGACGCGTAAAAATCCAATCTTTTTTTGTCAAGGTTTGTTTTAAGGTAAGGAACGGCTTTAGTAAGACTTAAAACAGCTTCTCGTTTTAGCTCATCTCTGTTAGAATATAGATAATCAATATGTGCTGCCAACTCTTTTATATTTCCCTTCTTATGAATAAACCTATCTGAAAGAATGTCCGGAATACCACCTACATTGCTTCCAATTACAGGACAACCCATTGCCATTGCTTCAATTGTAGCTCGTGGCATTCCTTCAGTGAGGGAAGGTTGGATGTATAATGAAAGTGTTTTGAGAAACTCATTAATTTGAGACCCGGATTCTAGGGGACCTATAAATTCTATATTATCCTTAAGGTTTAATCTTTCCGCAAGATCAATAATCCATTCATAATTTCCTTTACCTACAAGACTAATTTTTAAATTCTTTTTGACATCCGGAATTAAAGTGGCGATGGCTTTAAGGAAAATATCCTGACCTTTGTATTTGGCGTCAAATCCACCAATAATGCCAAGTCTAAAAATATCGCTGGAAAACCTATTTTTATTTAAATCCTCAACTCCTAAGATTCTATCTATGATAACGTTTGATAATGATATTGTAATTGCAGTATTTCTAGCTGGATAATCTTTTTGTAATTTACTTAGGGTAACATAACTCACGAAATCAGCTTTCGAGACTATTTTTTTATTATGATGTTCAAAAATCGGTGCGGCAATTTTACCCATTAACGAACCATAACTGGACAATGCTTCTTTCGCGTTTCCTACTTGCTCCACCCATAATGGCTTGTTATTAATAAATGCAACCTTACTCGCAATAAAACCTAAAACACTCGGCAGTCGTACTAAAACAACGTCCGCATTTATCATTAAGGTATGCAGTTCTTTTTCAATGGTTTTTCGGTTTTTGAAAAGTGTAGAAGCAGAATTATATTTTGTCGTTAAATGGAACGAGACTTGGTCAGCCGAAGATATGCTCATTTTAGAGTAGGTAGATTTAGAATTTCTACCATAAACATCTATAGCTCCAAAATTAATTAAATAATTGTCCCACAACTTTTTGGGAAAAGAACCGCCAGTATAAACTATACCGTTTTTATTTTTGAAAAAAGGATGGTCGTGAACAAATAATAATCTCATTTTACCAGAACATAATATAATTCATTAAACCGTTCTTTATAGTCAAACTTTTTGATTGTTTGATCTCTTAATGTTGAATTCCTTTTTACATTCTTTAAATAAAAATCTTCCAAAATGAAAACAAAACCATTTATATCATTAGGATTTAATAAATAAGAATTTTTACCCACTGTTTCTTTTATTGGTTCAATATCCGAAGCTACAAATGGCAAGCCCATTATCATTGCTTCAATCAAAGCATTGGGTTGACCTTCCGTTATGGATGGAAAAAAAAAGGCATCCATGGAATTTAAGAAAACAGGTATATCACTTCTATTCTCAAATAAGCGTACGTTTGAATCAATTTCTAATTCTTTCACCTTGTCTTTCAAATTCTCCTTTACACCGTTACCACACAAAATAAAATATATGTCGTTATGCATTTTTATCAACTTTTCTGCCACTTCAACAATAACTCTGTGGTTCTTGGCAGGATTATACCTGCCGGTATGACCTATGACAAAGGCATGATTAGGAATATTCAAAGCTTGTCTTAAATTCTGATTACCAACCTCAAACTGTTTTGAATCCACACCATTGTAAATTACTTTAAATCGATTGTCCTGCCGTCTTTTGCTGTAGAAAAAATCAAAAGCTGCTTGTGAATTGGACAATATACTAGATGCATATTTGTAAGTTAAGCGCTTGACAAAACTGTTGTACTGCGATTTTAAAAATGTTTTTTCAAAGTGATCGGTAGAACCTCGATAAAAAGCTACCCGATTTTTAATTCCCGCCTGTTTTGCGCTCCATAAAATAGGACCGGCAAAATTACCCGTGAAATCGCATACCGTATCAAAATGATGTTGTTTGAAATATTTTGTTAGATTGATATAATCAATGGGGTTGAAAAAACTTAACTTATTTTTGATGATTTGAACATTCGGTATTTTTAAATATTCGTTTTCTAGTTGTCCACCATTTCCTCCTTTGCAATAGACGATTATCTTTAAGAAGGACGTAGCTTTATATTTTAAGAAGCGCAAAAGATAATTTTCTATTCCACCAGAATCTAATCCTGTAACAAAAAAGACTATTTTATTTATCATAAGGTTAATTCATAGATTTGGTTTGTCTTATTTATTTAATCACTTTTAGAAATAAATAATTTAAAAATAAAATATAAACTATATCCTTCAGCGGGGTAAATAGCATACCTCTGTTCATAGAAAGAGCAGATGCAAGTAAGATCAATGTAATAAGTACATAAATTGGGTCCTGTAAAATTGTACGATTATATACTTTACCGCTCCAACACCCAAAAAGCAGCATTATCAAAAAGGTACCATACAAACCAAAGTTGATATAAATATCCGCCAATATTTCGCTTCCTTCGCCATAGGAAACAAATCTGCCTTGTCCTAAATATGTGAAAAAATTCGCCGATCCTGCATAGATTCGAGGGATATTAAATAAATCTAAAGTGGCAGAGCCAGCAAAAGGAAAAATACCAATGCCCACAGTAGCAAAAGTTAGTCCGTAAAGATAGGGGTGGCTATTTGGGACCACATCCAAAGCTCGATATTGTATTCGAACCGAGGATGCGAGTTCATTGGTAATGTTCACTTCCTCCTGATCCTGAAAGGACGAATACCCTCTGGTTATAATATTTCCCTCATCAAAAGCAGAAGCATCCCTACCTCTTCCATAACGGATTATTGTAAAAACAAATGCTCCCAAAAGAGTATATAAAATCAGATTTCTAACTGGTATTGGCTTTACATAGATAGCATAAGCCCCTAAAAATATTAATGCAACTTGCATCACAGGCCCTCTATCACCTGTGCGCAAAAATAGAAGTGTATATAAAAATAAGACAATAAAGAAAATTTTATTGGCAGAAAAGGATTTAATAACATCTTTTATACGGGTATTAGAAGGCAATTTTTGTATAAAATAAAAAATTCGTAAGTAAAGTAAAACTCGCAATAAAAGAAATATATAATTTGCCCCTTCCCCCCACACATTAGTATTATAAGCTCCGGATAAGAAAACTGGACCCACTAAGAATAAAAAAACTACGAACGAAAGAAATAAAAGACCATCATAAATCCAAAGATTTACAGATACCGTTGCGGAAGTAGTTTGAGCAATACTTTTTTGCTTTGGATATTTATATAATGAAAACCCCAACATCCATAACACAATAGCCACTACACTCATCCAGGTTGCAAAATTCACCACGGCCTTGTTCAACCAAATAAAAGACGGTCTTTCGGGTTCCATCCCCAAAGATGCTAAAAAAGGAATCTGAAAATGAACTATGGTATAGCCAATTAGAAACATTACATCAAATCGTAGCCAATTTGAGGTATGCTTAGATTGTTGATAGAGGAAATAAACTACTGAGATTAAATACAAAATGGAGATAAGAAAAATATAATTTGCATTGAAATGTTCAAACCTATCAGGGGTAAGAAAAATCAATAAAAGTAACACCAGTAAATACAAAAAGTTTTTCATAAAACTTTTCCTAAAATTTTAAATTTCCATATTTAATTTCACTCATTCTTAAATTAAATTATTTCTCAATTTCAGAATAAACATACATAATCTTGCCCGTTCTCGTCAAATTAATTTTATCGGCAAATATCACATGGATTTGAGAATGAGGTAATTCTTTATTAATCTTTTTTAATATGCTTTCCAATTCACTTTCTTCGTAATCTTTGTTTTTCACTATATATAAATTTAGAACAGAAATAGATTTTTGAATTAGTTGAAATGATTTAATCCCCTTTTTATTAAAAAATAATGTTGTGAAAAACTGTCCATCTATTTTAGTGCCGTCATTTCTATAAATCACACCTAGTGTTCGTCCAATCACTTTTTCCATTTTTAACACCCCCCACTCCATATCATCACCTTTAACTGCACGGTCGCCAATTTTATATCTCAACAAGGGCATATAAAAATTATTAAGTGTTGTAATTACTATTTCGCCTTCTTCTCCCTTTTTCACAGGATTGTTATCATCATCCAGTATTTCCACAAAAACATTGTCAAACATCACGTACATTCCTTGCAGACCCTTAACTTCCGTTGCAATTGCAGAGACTTCTCTTGATCCATAGAAGTTATATACATAAGCAAAGTTAAATGCTTTACTAATTTCTTTGCGCATTTCAGGATACAACGGGCCTGTAGTGCAATGAATAGTCGGTTTAAAATTTATTTTAATCGAATTCTTATTGATATATTTTGCAATATCATAAAGGGAGTGTACATAGGCCTTAATAAACAAAGGTTTTTTTTTATTAAGAATTTTTACGTAATATGCAATGATGGAATCATTTAGAACAAAGGTGTTAAGAGTAGTTTTATTATGAATTAGAGATTTGATATTAAATTGATTGTTTGAGTTGTACATATCTCTTTCTGCACCCCATAAATCGGCAGATTTATCATAAAAATTTATACCATTTAAGTGTAAGGCATAAAAATAATTTACTGTTCCACAAATACCTTGATCTTTTGTTTGATAAAACTCTAAGGGTTCGCCGGTTGAACCACCAGAAGTATTTTTGCGCACCTTTTGCATTTTAGAATAACTATCATTAAATAACTCATTACTCTTGGTTCTAATAATATCTTTTGTAAGTACGGGGATTTTTTGAAGATCTTTATATGAGAAATTATTTGGGTCGATTGACACATTCATATTTTTGTAATAAGGGACTTGTTCAAAAGCAGTTTTCAAAACTTTTTTTAACTTATCGAGTTGATGTACTCTTTTAGTTTCAACATCCTGAATATTCAACTTTTTTAGTACTTGTAAAGACCAATAAATTTTAGGTGTAAATATGAATTTATAGGTAAATGAAATTAAATTATTTATCATCGTATTTATATGGTTTTATAAATAGCACTTTTAGCCTCATAATGCTAAATCCAAAGCTCTTAAAAACTTTTTTTTGATGTACCGCTATTTTCATTTTTTTAGAATCTCATTTAAAAATACTTTTGAAGCATCTCTATGTGCCTCACATCTCAATAAATTAAGATAGAGAGCAGAAGCCTTTTTCTGAGGTTTGAGTATTCCAGTTTTATTCAACACCGCCTTTAAATATTTATTTTTGACAAAGGTGGAGGGAGACCAATAACTTGAGTAGGTTTTTGTTCTTTGTTTTACAAAATATTCCCACGAATTTTTAAGGGTTGCGAAATCTTGAATTTCACTACTGTACGTAGCAAATCTTTTATCTATATTCTCTTTTGCTTTACCAGATAATAAACTTAACCCAAAATTATCTTTGTTTTGAATAACTGAAAAGTGAGAAGTTGTAACTTTTCCTTCATTAATTTCAATTTCCAATACTAATCCAGTATACCAATCATTATAAGTACTTGGTTCAGTAAATAAGAAATTACCTAAACTGTAATAAATCGGTTTGCCATTATGTATTTCCCTCCCACTGATACAATGCGTATGATGTCCTATAACCATATCAGCTCCATTATCTATATAAAAGCGATATTGCTTTTGCATTCGAGGGCTTGGCAAATTATAAAATTCATGACCTCCGTGAACAATTACAAAAACAAAATCACTTTTAGATTTTGCTTCTTGAATTTGTTTTGCATCGTCTATCAAATCCATGCCGTTTGCCCCAGCTGTAATTTCTGTAGCAGAAGCCCATTCATTCTCGGCCATATTAATGATAGCGATTTTACCTTCTGCAGATTCTATATAAAAAACTTTTGAAGCTGTTTCTTTATTTTTTCCCGCTCCTACTGTTGCTATTGAATTTTCTTGACAGAACCTTAAGGTATCCAACACTCCTTGTTGGTCATAGTCCAGTACGTGATTATTTGCTAATGTAACTAAATCAATTTCCAAAACTTTTAAAACAGCGAGCGTACTCACTTTATTGACTTTTAAATGAGGTCCCGTTTTTATAATTTTTGAATTGCTGTTGGTTACAGGCGCTTCTAAATTCACAATATTATAATCTGAATTTTGAAATAAGCTAATTATCTCCTTATTGATATTATCAATTGGATAATCTATATTAATGACAAAATCACCGGTTATTAAAATTTTCATATAGCTAATATTTTAAGATATCTGAAAAAGATATAAAGCCTTTGTGCTTTTTCTTTAATTTAATAAAATCTTCTATTTTTCTTTGCTTTATGAATGATTTTAAAACATTTGAAATTTGCTTATTATAGTAAGCCTTTTCAGAATCAGTACTATTATCTAAGAATTGATAATTATAAACTCTACTTTTTTCCAGTATAAATTTCAGGTCACTTCTATTTTCAGCCTCACAACGATAAATAGCTGTAATTTTCTTAGACCTTATAAAAATATATTTCCTGCCAATTCTTCCCCATAATTCTAAATCTTCTCCTCTATTTAATAAAACATTAAACCCTCCTATTTCATCAAAGATAGAATTATGGATACAAGTTACCGAGGTCCAAAAAAAATGATGTTTAATTGCTTCTTTAAAATAATCTTCAATTATAATAACTGAATTATCCTGAATCATTGGAAGAGTGTTATTACTTCTAACATAAGAAGTACAAAACACTTTATGTCGTGAATAATCACTTATCATTTCTTTAAGAGTCATTAAATGCTCCTTCTCCCACAAATCATCCGCATCCAAAAAACAAATCCATTCGTGCTTTGCGTGTTTAATTCCTGTGTTTCTAGCAGCAGAAACACCTTGATTTTCCTGATGGATCAAACGAATTCTATCATCTTTGATTTGCTCCACGACTTCTACACTTTTATCGGTAGAACCATCATTTACAATAACAATTTCAAAATCTTTGTAAGTCTGATTTACTACAGATTTTATAGTGTTAAAAACGCTTAATTCTTTATTATATAATGGGATTACTACGGTAAACATTTTAAAAATTTATTGCAGTGAAATTTATTCTTGCCTTTTCAGTCATTTCTTTAATATGTTTTGGTTTACTATATATACTAGGATTATTTACTATCTCTACTATCTGTTCGGCTTTTTTATTTACATCAAATTCACTATTAAATAATCTATACATATTATTATACCCTACATTATTAAGAAAATCACCACATTTTCTATGATATTCGTTTAGCATAAAAGGCACTTCTGCAAAACAAGCAAAAATTGCTGCATGCAACCTTGTTGAAACTACTAAATCACATTGCGCTATGGACTCCCAAGTTAGTTTTGTATTTTTATTGTAATAGAAAATCTCAAAATTTTTAGGCGAAGCCTTTTCAACAGTTTCTGTAGTCAGTTTTAAATCTCCATATTTAGGATTTCCATTTATTACGTAAAATCTGAAATGAAAATTACCTAATTTGTCTAATTTCTTAATTAAATCAATTAGCATAGTATTTCTTTTTATTTCCATTGAAGAATTCATTCCTACTTGATGAGATTCATAAGGACATACGCTAATACCAATTATTTTAATTTGATTATTTTTTTTTTGAAATAAATAATTATAAATCTCTGGAAGCAAGGCGGCTAAATCGAAGGCATTGATAGGATTATAGGGCAAGTCCCATTCTGAAACAATATCGTATGAAGCTTGGTCTCTAACGGCGAGAAAATCCATATGTTTTAAATAGGATTGAATTGCTCTTTCGTTCTCGATAGATTTAAATGGACCAATCGATACACCAATTGCTCCATATTTTAAATCCTTACCATTTTTTTTTCTTTGAACCGCCTTATACCTTATGTTAGAAGGACTTAATCGGGAATGTATAGTTGAGCCACCAGCATAAATAAAAGCTTGTGTATTGCTTAATAAGCAATCTGCCTGTAAAGAATAAGTCTTTGGTATTGTCAATGGGTAACCACTGACAGGAAACAATGTTTTAGGAAGATTCTCAGATTTTGCAAGAAATCTGTTATTTGTCTTATTCCAATATTTATTTGCACCCCAAGAAGCCACTTCTACAAAAGCATCATCCCCTGTGTTTTGTTGTCCATAATATCCAGTAAATAATATGTCTGAATTAAATATCATATTCTATTTTCTGATTAAATTTCTAATAACTTCAATTATCTGTTTTTCAAATGATAAAACAGAAAATACATATAAGGCACCATAAATGGTGGTACCAATTAATATGTTTGCTATTAAATAGGACGTATCTGTGTAGGGCAATACAAAAAAACAAATTATACCTACTATAATTCCTATTAGATAAAGCAAACTTATATCCTTTAACTGTTCCCAAACTTTATAATTAATCAGTCGTCCAGAAACAATCATATTAACCATCACAAACAAATAAGAAACTACTGTTAAAGAAATCACTAAGGGCATAATGCCAAATGGTAGGGCTATAGCAATAGCAGCTACACCAAGAATCTTTTTGATTACTTCAACTTTTAAAAACAAATCGCTCCTTCCCTTTACCTTAAGGATATTAAGATTGTAACCACTAATAGGGCGCACTATAGAAGCAATCGCTAATATTTTAAAATAAGGTACTGCAGGCATCCATTTTTCACCAAATACCAACAAGAATAAATCATCTGCTACAAGAATTAAAATAAACATTACTGGAATTGCTACGCTCAAAACCAGTTTCATCGTTTTCTTGCAAGCATTTTTTAATTCCTTGTCGGTTTCAATTTTAGCAAACATTGGGTATGTAACTTTTCCCAATACACTACCAATTTGGTTTACTGGGAACAATCGCATTGATTCTGCTTGATAGAAAAAGCCAACTTGAGCTGGACTAAAGAATTTCCCAATTACAATATTATAAGCATTATTATATATTCTATCCAGCAATCCCGAGAGTGTCATTTTATAACCAAAATTAAAATGATATTTTAGTTTGCTTTTATCTATGATAAAAGACGGCCTCCAATCGGTCATTAGCCAATACTGCAAACTTAAAGCTGTTACTTGTGCCAAATTCAACCAGACCAAACTCCACACCCCATAGCCCATTAAAGCTAAAGTGACTCCCGTTATAGCTCCAATTACCGTAGATGGAATTTGAAAGGTCATTTGCTTTTTAAAATTCATTTCTTTAGTGAGTTTTGCCACGTGAACTGCTGAAAAAGCATTAATCACAAACATTAGAGCAAACACCCTAACTATTTCCGTTAAAATAGCTTGATCATAAAAATCAGCAATTAATGGAGCACAAACAAAAACAATTAAATAAACAAAAATACTTACCGATAAATTAGTCATGAAGACTGTAGAGTAATCTTTGTTATCAGCATTTTTAGTTCTTATCAAAGAAGTGGTCATCCCACCATCCATTAGCATTTGTCCAATTGAAACAAAGATGTTAATCATCGCAATTAACCCAAACATTTCTGGCATTAGTAAACGAGCCAAAACAATTTGCACTCCAAAATTGATAATTTGCACAGAAAATTGCTGTGCAAAGGTCCATATTACGCCACTGATTGCTTGTTGCTTTAAGCTCATTTTAAAATAATTAAACTAAACTTCATTCTCCCAGCTTATATTAGTGTTTCTTAATGACTTTCATATTGTAGTCATTAAAATTTAAAACCAGTGCTATACTCGTCTCAAAAATTTTTAAGCCCGCAAAGATAACTAACCGCTATCGATTAACTGCCAAATAAAACCGATTAGATGTTAATTGAGTGGTAAAAAATTTACTACGTAAGTATGCCAATGTCTTATACTGGAACAAATTATACAGCAGCGAATGCAAAACTAAATCTATGGCTAATCATTCAGTGATTTAAAACTTTGATTTTTCCCTATCGCCGTATCTCCTTAAACTGCACCGCCTTCATTTTTGCCTTCATTCTCTTATGCGGCAAAAAGGCAATCTTTAAACCTTTTATAAATTCTTTTTTAAAATCCTTTGGTGCCGCCACTCCCTTACTGCTAATGGTGGCCCGAAAAATCCCCAAATTCGGTAGGCTTACGGTTTTTCCCTCCATAAGCGTTTCCCCCATGAGATCGGCCAGATGGTATAATAGCCGCTCGCAGTCCACCGGATGCAATTTGCTGCGCTCGCTTAAGCTAGCAATTAGTACCTCCTCCTCCAGACTGCCAACTTTTATGGCGGTCGCGTAATAGAAGTGTTCTTGTGTTTTAAGCGTGTCTTTTTTTTGGGTCAATTTAAAGGGAAACATATTCTGAATTTAAGTTACGTATCCAAGATACAAATTGTTCCAAAATGGCCTATTGCCAAATTCCCATATAACCACATTTCTCTCGAATGTAAGTTATTTAGGTGCAGCGTTCAGTGAATGACGGATTCTGGCTTTGTGGGATAAGGATTGTTAATAATCGCTTTGTGGTCTTCTGCTGATAGAATTTTGCCAATGCTGTTGTGGATGGAGTAGATAAGTTCTAACTTTATACCATAAATTTCGGTTAACAAACCGGGACTTATTTTCAGAACTGCCCAGAAGAACTCGCAATTACTAGCTGCCTGATTTTTTTGGGCTTTTTCTTTTTAAGAAGGTTTTCCCTCAATGCTTCGCTTTTGAGAGCAGTTTTGACGTTTAATTAGTTGTTGACAAGTTGTTTATAAATTGTTTATTACCATAACCTGCCCATGTATGATTTCAGAAAACGGAGCGGCTTAAAATGGCTTTAAAAGAGAAAAAGCAATCAAAAAATGTGGGATTTTTAAAAGTGCTTAGGGATTTTTTGGAACTGCCTATGAAATATTTTTATTCGCTTAGCGAATTTTGGGAAGGGCGTAGCAGTTTAAGAAAAAGATGTAGATGTTTTTTATAATGGCGCGTAGTTTTTCTAGAATTAAAATCCCGGGAAAGAACGTTCCCCGGGACTTATTTTCAGAAATGTAAAATAGAAGAATGACGCAATTACTAGCTGCCCGTCATCCTATATCTTACGGTTTTCAGGAATGTCCGGAACCGTGGTCCTGGCCTGAAGTTTACGTGTGCAGACCGTACCGCGGCCACATTCAGATCTTCCTGCACGTCCGTACCTTCTGATCGCACGCCAATCTGGAAATTGCCCAAGGTACCCAGTTGCACTACCCTTCCCATTGCCAGTTCGTCCATCACATTGTGCTGGAGGGCATTGAGAACGGCAAGGCAATCAGCTTCCCTTACGGTACATTGGTTAGACACTAAATACGCCAACCTTTGCAGATCGGTGATGCCCTGCGAAATAGCCTGGGCATAAAATTTGGGCGGAGCGGCCACATCTTGGGGATTCTTACGCTCCATTGGCTTTAATAAAACCATATAGAATTAGTATTTCGCCTTTCGGCGGTCGCCGCTTCATTGCATTGACATCGGCAAATTAAGAAGAAATACAATTCTTTTTGAAAATAAATTTTAACACTTATCAACAAAAAAATTCTTGTTTTTTATGGTAAAAAGTGGTAATTAACGCGCGAAATATTTATTAACGAAAATTACAGGGTTTTATATTTGTAAATCAGCTACTTAACCTTTTACAATTAAAATTTGGGAAGATTAAATGTGCATTTTTATAGATGAAGTGTGCGATCCTTTTAAAAAAAGACTGTTGAATATTTACTGGGAGACAATAATTTTTACTACCTAAAAGCTCCACAACAGTTCATGCCTATGATGAAATGTTAATAACTTGATAGCCAGCAACGCTAAAAACAGCCTATTGGCAATTTTTTTGAACAAATTTTAAAGCCGAACCAAAAACCTTTGGATGAAAATTCCCCAAAACCTTCTTCCCCAACCCTAAAGGGAGAGGTTTTGGGGAATTTTTAAAGCCAAACCAAGAAACCCCATGAAAAACTCCCTTTAGGGCCGGGGCAAATTCTCGTAGGGCTTCGCTCCCAAAGCCTAAATCCTAAAAAACATTTCGAACGGAAAATTCCCCAAAACCTTCTTCCCCAACCCTAAAGGGAGAGGTTTTGGAGAATTTTTAAAGCCAAAATAAGAAACCCCACGAAAACTCCCTTTAGGGTCGGGGCAATTTTTCGTGGGGTTTCGGCCTTCTCCCTTTAGGACCGGAGCAAATTCTCGTCGGGTTTCGCTCCCAATGCCTAAACCATAAAAACCAAATCAGACGGAAAATCCCCCAAAACCTTCTTCTCCAACCCTAAAGGGGGAGGTTTTGGGAAATTTTAATGACAAACCAAGAAACCCCACGAAAAACTCCCTTTAGGGTTGGGGCAAATTTTTCGTGGGGTTTCAGCCTTCTCCCTTTAGCGCCGGGGGAATTTTATTGGACTGGAGGATCCTTTAAATATTTTTTATGATCTCTACTAATCTGCAAATTACCTCATCAATATGATTCTCCACATCATAGTTCGTAAAACGGACAATTGATATTCCCATTGCCTCAAGGGCCGCAGTTCTATGTTCATCAATTATTGTTTGATCACTGGCGTCGTGATAGGGACCATCGATCTCAATACCTAATTGTAGCGAATGACAGTAAAAGTCCAATATATATAAATGCTGAGGATGCTGTCTCCTAAACTTTAACCCCTGCAATTTTTTATTCCTTATCCTTTCCCAAAAAATTTTCTCGGCAACCGTCATATTTCTCCTTAATACCAAAGCTTTGACAAAGCTGCTTGTAGGCGCACCCTTGAACATTCCGTGATGATAAGAAGGTCTAGATTTTCCCATTCAAATAATAAAACCTAAATATAATGATAAATACTATTGAAGAAACCCCACGAAAACTCCCTTTAGGGCCGGGGCAAATTTTCGTGGGGTTTCGCTCCCAAAGCCTAAACCCTAAAAAACACTTCGGAAGGAAAATTCCCCAAAACCTAAACCATAAAAACCAAATCAGAAGAAAAATCCCCCAAAACCTTCTTCCCCAACCCTAAAGGGAGAGGTTTTGGAGAATTTTAATGACAAACCAAGAAACCCCACGAAAAACTCCCTTTAGCGCCGGAGCAAATTCTCGTAGGGTTTCGCTCCCAAAGCCCAAACCCTAAAAACCAATTCAGAAGGAAATTCCCCAAAACCAAGAAACCCCACGAAAAACTCCCTTTAGGGCCGGAGCAATTTTTCGTGGGGTTTCAGCCTTCTCCCTTTAGGGCCAGGGCAAATTCTCGTAGGGCTTCGCTCCCAAAGCCTAAATCCTAAAAAACATTTCGAACGGAAAATTCCCCAAAACCTTCTTCCCCAACCCTAAAGGGAGAGGTTTTGGAGAATTTTAATGACAAACTAAGAAACCCCACGAAAAACTCCCTTTAGGGTCGGGGCAATTTTTCGTGGGGTTTCAGCCTTCTCCCTTTAGGGCCAGGGCAAATTCTCGTAGGGCTTCGCTCCCAAAGCCCAAACCCTAAAAACCAATTCAGAAGGAAATTCCCCAAAACCAAGAAACCCCACGAAAAACTCCCTTTAGGGGCGGGGCAAATTTTTCGTGGGGTTTCAGCCTTCTCCCTTTAGCGCAGGGGCAAATTCTCGTGGGGTTTCGCTCTCCAAGCCTAAACCATAAAAAACTCCGAGCAGAAAAGTCCCCTTTGGGGATTTAGGGGACCGGGCTATGACCAATTTTCGTGGAGATTTAAGACAATTCTAATACCCCTAATCAATACCAGTCAGCGTGATATTTATTCTCTCCTAAATAGTACATAATCCCAATACTTACAGTAACGAAACTACCGCTAACGCTTTCAAAATTTGGGTCCAAGAGCGCTCCGTTATAAGCGTAATGCTGTTTTAGGTTGGTAATATAACTTAGGTCGCCAATAAAGGCAAAACTCTCACTCAATTTAATTTGCCCGGTAAGTCCTACCATTATATTTCCTATATGTTCAGTACCGCTAATAGTAGCGGGTTGCGCAAAGGTTATCCCTCCGCCCACGTGTATCAATAGTCCTAGGCGCTCCCTTAGCCGGTAACTCACATTCAATAATCGGCCTACGTTGGCCACACCTTCAAGACCCAATCTGTTTAAACTTATGCCTATTTCAGTATCATCCGGATTGGCAAAGCGGTTAAAGCCATAATGCCCTTTCACGCCAAACTTGTCACTAAACATATAGCGTCCACTTAATTGGAACTGCTTAAACGCTATATACTTTTTACGCGATATCCCGTCATTGGGCGCAAGTGGCACGTGAATACCGGTGGAAACTTCAGCAGACCAACGATTGTATTCACCGTTCTGGGAAAAAAGACTAAATGTGAAAAATAAAAATAAAGGAAATAGGTAGGTACGAA
This sequence comes from Aequorivita aquimaris, assembly GCF_001573155.1. Lineage (GTDB taxonomy): Bacteria > Bacteroidota > Bacteroidia > Flavobacteriales > Flavobacteriaceae > Aequorivita > Aequorivita aquimaris. Next base: position 89,191 of record NZ_JRWG01000001.1, read on the forward strand.
GTGGGGATAAATTCATTTTAATTATTTGCGGTTAAGTTCTTTACAGCGTTGCAATTTATCGCGGGGCAGCCACAAATTACAAGCACTCACAAAGATTGGGGAACCTTGTGGATGCCGGAGCAAGATAAAAATATCTTCTCAAAAACACCAAATTTATCTTAGAAGTTGGACAAATTATTTTTAAACCACTTAGAATTAGATAAGTGGGATCGAGGGATGTCATTCCAAACCAAGTTAAAAGAAGGGTGTGATTTTAGCTAAAATCCCAAATTCCGAACCCCAAATCCCAAACCTCAAACCAAGGCAAGACAGTCCCCCCTTTCAAGGGGGTTAGGGGGATGTCATTCCTAACTAAGTCAAAAGGAGAGTGCGATTTTATCTTAATTTCCAAATCAATGAATCGCGAATGACGAATCACGAATCCACATTTAAACAATCATCCCCGCCGCAACGGTTTCATGCGTAGCATCGTCAATCAACACAAAACTGCCCGTTATGCGGTTGTCCCGATACTCGTCCACCATCAACGGCCGTGTGGTGCGGATGCTGATTCGGGCAATGTCGTTCATTTTCAATTCCTTATCGTCTTCCTCGCGGGCGTAGGTGTTTATGTCAATTTTATAGACCACATTGGTTATCATCGCCTTTTGTTCGTTTGAAGTGTGCACAATGGTATATTTTGCCCGTGGCCGCGCAGGGGCATTGTTGAACCAGCAGAGCATGGCGTCAAATTCCTGAAGTGGCTTTGGCTGATTATTTTCCTTAACGATCATATCGCCACGGCTGATGTCTATGTCATCTTCCAAGGTGATAGCAACAGACATGGGTGCAAAAACTTCTTCCAAAGAACCGTCCATAGTGTCTATACTTTTAATTTTTGAAGTAAAACCGGAAGGCAATACAACTACATCATCACCAGGTCTAAAGATTCCACTGGCCACACGGCCCGCATACCCTCGGTAATCTATAAAACCTTCCCGCTGTGGGCGTAAAACTGTTTGTACCGGAAAACGGGCATCTATTTTATTGATGTCGCTACTTATGTGCATAGTTTCCAAAGTATATAATAAAGGGGCGCCTTGGTACCAATCCATGTTTGTGGAACGGTTCACCACGTTATCACCATCCAAAGCGCTAATGGGTAGAAACTGAATGTCCTTTACGTATAGTTTTGAGGAAAACTCCTCAAATTGGTTGATGATGTTTTCATATACTTCTTCTGAATAATCCACCAAATCCATTTTATTGATACAGACAATAATATGCGGAATCTGCAATAGTGAAGCGATAAAGGCGTGGCGTTTGGTTTGTTCAATTACTCCGTGACGGGCATCAATCAATATTAAAGCTGCATTTGCCGTTGAAGCACCTGTAACCATATTCCGTGTATATTGAATATGTCCGGGAGTATCCGCAATTATGAATTTACGTTTTGGAGTGGTAAAATACCTATAGGCCACATCAATTGTTATTCCCTGCTCCCGCTCGTCGCGAAGTCCATCTGTAAACAAGGCAAGATCTACGCCTTCGTGACCTTTTTTACGGCTCGTATTTTCTATGGCTTCCAATTGGTCTTCAAAAATTGCCTTGCTATCGTAAAGCAACCTCCCTATCAACGTGCTTTTACCATCATCCACACTTCCTGCCGTGGTAAATCTTAGTAGTTGGTTTTTATCTATTTCCATATTATCACTTATTTATCCGAATTTGCACGAATTTATCAGAATTATTACGAATGGTTCGAATTGGGTTTATTTAAAATTCTTTTATAGGTTAGGGATGATTCTCCAAAATTGACGAGTATTCCCAGTTCAAGGTTTGTCACCTTCAAATAATTTCTCAATTGTTTGGAAAAGGCCATTGGAACTATACTTACTGCCTTAGTCTCTACAATAATTTTTTCATAGCATATAAAATCTGCTCTATAGGTTTTACTCAGCTTTTCGTCATTATAGAAAATATTTAGCTTAGCTTGCTTATTATAGGGGATGCTCAAATTACGGAACTCCTTTTCCAGCGTTTCTTCATAAACAGCTTCCAAAAAACCAGGACCTAAATTATTATGTACCTGCATACAAGCGCCAATAATTTTATAGCTTTCCTCCTTAAATAATATCTTATTAGTTTCCATCCCCTAATTCGGATAAATTCGTTAACATTCGCATAAATTCGCAAAAATTCGGATTAATTCGGATTAATTCGGATTAATTCGGATTCCTTAAAAATATCCCTGTCTTTTCCTATCCTCCATAGCCGTTTCGCTGCGCTTATCATCTGTACGGTTACCTCGTTCGGTTTGTTTCATTGCGGCAACTTCAGCCACGATTTTCTCCAAAGTGTCCGCATCGCTTTCTATTCCACCAGTAATAGTAATGTCTCCCAAAGTCCTAAAACGGATTTTTTTGGTTTCAATTTTTTCGTTTTCTTCCAACTTTAAAAATTTAGAAACCGGAATCCACGAATCATTTCGCCAAACCACTTCGCGTTGGTGTGCCAAATACAGGGAAGGAATCTTTATATCCTCACGCTTTATATAATTCCAAACGTCCATTTCGGTCCAATTGCTTATGGGAAAGGCTCGAAAATGCTCGCCTTCAAAATGTTTTCCATTTAATAAATTCCAAAGTTCTGGACGTTGGTTTTTTGGATCCCACTGCCCAAAATCGTCTCTATGTGAAAAGAAACGTTCCTTGGCACGGGCTTTCTCCTCATCACGTCTTCCGCCGCCAATGGCGCAATCTATTTTGTTGCTTTCTATGGCATCGAGCAAAGTTGTAATTTGAAGCGCATTGCGTGTTGCATTTTTTCCCTTTTCCTCGGCAACTCTTCCCGTGTCAATCGATTCCTGAACTGAACCGACAATTAATTGCACTCCCAATTCCTTTATTAAATCATCACGAAATTGAATGGTTTCAGGGAAATTGTGCCCTGTATCTACATGTAGCAACGGAAACGGAATCTTGGAAGGGTAAAATGCCTTCTTCGCCAAATGTGTCACAAGAATGGAATCCTTTCCCCCTGAAAATAATATCACGGGGTTTTGGAACTGTGCCCAAACCTCTCGAAGAATATAGATGGCTTCAGATTCCAATTCGTCTAAATAATTTAAATAATATTTACTCATTAGTCTTTTATTAATTTATTAATTGAAGATTCATTAATTGATTAATACGTGAATTTCTCAATTGGTACATTAGGGATTCGATTCATTTTCATTATAAAACATTATTTTTCATTATTCTTCTGCTGTAAATATCTAATGTAACCGTTAATTAATTGTATACATTTTTCTGTCTGTAAACGAACGGCATTAAGAGTTTCCAAATTTATATAATCACAGTCTTTTGCTTCAATGCAATGATCCCAAATTTCAGCAACTGAACCTCTTGAAAAACGTAAAAAATTGATGTTCTCTTTGTAATGATACCTCCCCCAGCCTTCCGCTATATTTGCAGTGGAAGAACGTGCAGCACGCAGTATTTGCGCGTGAAGTTCAAATTTTTCAATTTTTGGCAACTTTTTCAAAACATTAGTTTTCAAATAAGTTTTCAAATTATAACAAGCTTGCCAACAATGCAGCTCTTCAAAATTTCCTGCCATAGTCCATCGTTTATAATCCTATCACTCTAATTCAAAATAGACCCCATACTCAAAATAACGAATCCCGAATCAACGAATCCCGAATCAACGAATCCCCATTTATATTTTTTTTTTAATAAATTTCATAATCAACGTCACCGCTTGTTCCACAGAAATCATGGTTGTATTTATTTCCACATCGGGAGCGATGGGAGGTTCATAAGGGGCGTTTACACCAGTAAAATTCTTGATTTCTCCAGCTCTTGCTTTTTCATATAATCCTTTTACATCTCTCCGTTCACATTCCTCTATCGGGGTATTAACAAAAACTTCCACGAAATTTTCATAACCTACAATTCGTTTTACGTTTTCACGGTCTTCCCTATAAGGTGAGACAAACGATGCCAAAACTACCAAACCTGCATCAATCATTAAATTGGCCACTTCAGCAATTCGTCTAATATTTTCACTTCGGTCTTCTGGCGTAAAGGAAAGATTATTGTTTAAACCCTTGCGCACATTATCGCCATCCAATAGATATGTATGGATGCCTTTAATAAAAAGGGCCTTTTCCAATGCATTTGCAATGGTAGATTTTCCAGAACCTGAAAGCCCCGTAAACCAAATCAACAACGGCTCGTGCTTTTTTAAATCACTCCGTTGTCGCTGTGTGATACTGAAGTTATGTGGAATTATATTTTCTTCCATAAAATTGTAAGTTAATTTCTATTTGGCAGTCCGTAATTTATGCGATACCAAAAGCGTTCGTGAAGATAGTATAAAATCATTTTTGTCAAAAGTTCCGCAAGGCCAATCTTAAGTCCCGTTAAAGGGTTTCCTGTTATTAACCAAGAAAGCAACATAGTATCTAGCGTTCCTACACCACGCCAGGTGAAGGTTTTCAATACATGCCTTTTTCGGCTTTCGCGGATAATGCCTTTTTCTGAAAGATTAATGCTAAACCAAACCCGTTCGTGAAAATAATATAATATCATTTTGGTTATTACCTCGGCAAATCCAATTTTAAGTCCGGTCAGCGGATTTCCGGTAATGAGCCAAGATAACAATATGGTGTCTAGCGTACCGACAATGCGCCAAGTGATGGTTTTTGCTATATGCCTCTTTCTGGTGTGGTCCTTCATAATACCCTTACCAAAAAATAATTGTTCAGTAAATTGGGTTTATTGTATTGCATATTTTTTCCAGTGGTCTGATCAATTACCGAAACTCCTACAGCATTACAGATTGCGTGTCCCGCGGCAGTGTCCCATTCCATAGTTGGGGCAAAACGGGGATAAAGTTGTGCGAGTCCTTCGGCTACCAAACAGAATTTTAGCGAACTTCCTTTTGAAACAATTTCTACCTCATTTTGCTTCGCTATTTCTGCAATAAAATTTTTAGTATCTTCATTTAAATGCGAACGACTACCCACAATTTTTACCACGGAAGCTTTACTTGGCTTGATTTCTTTAGCGTTTTTTACTATTTTCTCAACCGAATCATTTTCTGAGGTAATAACTATTTTTTTTGAAGTCTTCCCATCCGAAGAAGTAAAATATAACTCTTTTGTAACGGGAACGTAAATCACTCCAAGCACGGGATTGCCGTTTTCAATCAAAGCAATGTTTACCGTAAATTCACCATTTCGTTTTATAAACTCCTTGGTGCCATCCAGTGGATCCACAATCCAACAACGGTCCCAGTCCTTCCTTTCAGCATAATCCAATTGCCTGTTTTCTTCACTTATAATTGGAATTTGGGTAGGTTTCAAATACTCATTTATTACCTCATTTGCATTTTTATCAGCTTGCGTAAGGGGTGAATCATCGTTTTTGTGCTCCACCTCAAAATTGGTATCGTAAATCTTAAGAATTTCTGTTCCGGCAGACAAAGCCGCTTTTATTGCTGTACTTAAAAGAGTATTCATCGTGAGATTTTATAGAGTTTGGAAAGTTACAATTTTGAATTTAAAGAGAAGGTTTGAAACTATTGAAATACAAAGCAAATGTTGGTGCCATAACAAAATCTTTTTAATTTTAAAGAAAAATGTAATTATGGGAAATACTGTTGACGGATTCGGAAAAAAACGCGACCACAACCAATATGGTGAGGTGGAAAAGGATAAGGACAAAATTAAAAAAGACACCAACTTGCCAAAACCGCCAAATAGGGGAAGCGATAGCAATTTAAAGAATAAAAAAACTTCAAAATAACCTCCTCACGGCTACTCCATAGCAAAGCCATAGCAAAGCCATAGCAAAGTCATTAAAATGTAAGAAAAACGTCGTTTTTTCCTACAAAAAATTCTTGGCCTTTTTTTTAAGCAATTCTATGTACCGATTATAAGTATTTCAGAGTTAAAAAAAGGCTAAACTATCTATTAAAATTGATTGCTTAAATAAGGTTAATTATCTTTGGGTGAAACCTTAAAAAACAATATAATGAGCTATTTAAACCTCGATAAAAAGAAAACTACCGCAACAGCAAAAGAGCTAAATGTACTACTCGCAGACTACCATTTGTACTATCAAAAACTTAGAAATTTTCACTGGAATGTAATTGGCCATAATTTCTTTGATCTTCACATTAAGTTTGAAGAAATGTACGACGATGCAAAATTGAAAATTGATGAAATTGCTGAGCGAATCTTGACTCTTCGTTTTCAACCCACCAGTAATTTTACCGATTATGTAAAAATGAGCAATATTAAGGAGTCTCCATCTGACACGAAAGATTTAAAGATGGTTGAAATATTGCTGGATGATCACGGAAAATTACTGAAGCAAATGCGCACGGTTGTTGAAAAAGCTGATGCTGCTGGCGATGAAGGTACTATTGATATGATTGGCGGCTTCATTGGCCATATAGAAAAAATAAGTTGGATGCTGGATGCTTGGACAATGAAAACGGGAGAAGGCCATCCGGAAGCTTAAGCTTTATAATTTAAAAACCTTGAAGCTTGCCAAATATTTATAATATTTGGCAAGTTTTTTTATGTTTAAAAATCAAATCCCAATCCAAAGCTAAGCCTTGTTCCCTCAGTAGAATTGAACAAACTAAGGTTAACATTCGCTCCACCCGGTCCATTTATCCAAAAACCACCACCTCTGGAATTGTGCCACTTATTTGAACTATCATCAGCCAGCCAAACTCTTCCTAAATCTGCACCTCCATAAATACCAATCTGAAATGGCAACAACCCCACTTTAAACATTGGAAAGCTATATCGCAGATCTGCACTGCCCACCAAAAACGATTTCCCTGTAAAACGCTGTTCCCTATAGCCCCTTAAACCATTGTCTCCTCCCAGATTTGCAGCTTGATAAAACTGGTACTTCTGTCCCATATTTAACTGGTAATTAATGTTGGTTTTCAGCACTAAGGTCCTGTTCTTAACTAAAGTATTATAAAACCCGAGACGTGTTTTTAAAAAGCCAAACACCTCATCCATATCTTCCAAATTATCGGTAACTCCCGCGTTAAGATCAAACATCATCCCTATCGTCGGGTTTTGGGGGTCGTCAAAACTTCGGTAATTATAAATCCCTTCCAAGGTGCCGAAATAGCTTGTTTCTCCTTTATTTTCAACTGTTGCTTCAGAAATAAAATTGGTTGGTGAATTTCCCACCTCATAAGCGTCAAAGGTAGTTTGCAACTTGAAAAAACTACCAAAATTACTATTGCGAAGCAATCCAATATTTCCTGAAATATGCTGCACATCTACCCTATTATAATCATACCCATTTTCGTCCTGCAGATTTTGGGTTTCATTTCCAAAGCCAAAAAAATTAACCTTGTAATTTGGACTGGTAAGCCGGGCGCCAAAACTTAGATTTAAATCGTCTTTTATATTCGCAAATTCTCCAGAATATGAAAGTTCAAAACTATTGATATCAGTAAAATAGGCTAAACTTACTATGTGTTTTTGGGAAAATGGATTTCTTTGAAAATTATCTACCCTATAAGCATATTGCAGTGCCGCACGAAAGCCGTCGTCGGGATTATACCCAATTGCCGAAACCAATCCTTGCGAACGATCTATTTGCTTTCGATAATCATAGGTGTTTAGATTGTAAATATCCGTATAACGTATGCTCCCACCCTTTTTTTCTTCAATTACATTCGGCATACTTTCATAATCGTAAACCTTTAATCTTCTACCCTTTTTTAAACTAAAATTGTCTTTATCCCTTCCTCCAATTATTCGCAAAAAAATTAAATCATCTCCCGCTCCATTTACAATAAACCTATCATTACCATTTAGGCCGTAGATCCATATTTCTTTAGTATCGTTTCTTGAAAATGTTCTATCAATTATGGTATCTGATTTTATTCCATTGATGGTTGTAAAGCTTCTCACCAGCGTTTTACCGTCCGGAAGTCTTGTTATCTCAAACAGATCGTCATAATCGGTTCCTACAATAGTTTGTAATGTGGAAAGATAACTGTAGTAATTATCTGCGATGGTAACCAGATTCTTCTTTCGTTCCTTTAATTTCTGCTTAATATCTTCAAGGGCTTCATCCTGAACTTCTGGTGGAATGTTGTTAAAAGCCATTTCAATTACCGCATCGGTAATACTGTCCTGTATGGATTCTGCCAAATATTTCCACTGTGCCCTGCCCGAATTTTTCAATAAGGCCCGATCTAGAATCACACCTTCTTTATTGAACCATTCCAAATCGTTCAAGTTTTCACCATATACGTGAGTTTGCAGAGACCCGTTAAATAGCGAACGGGTGTAATCGAAAATATTTCCTTCAAAACTTGAAAAGGCATTGTCGCGGTTGTTGGGTATGGGAACGTAAACATTTTTTTTATATCGGTTGTAGTATTCTGCCCATTGCCAGTGGTTTGGCTCTCGGTCCCAATCGCCAATTAGCATATCAAACAATCTGGATTTTATATAATTTTCCTCATCAACTTGAACATTTCCTGTCTTTCGGAGTTTGATCAAAATATCATCCGTTGTTTCTACATCATCGGGGTATTTGAAAAGACCTTCTCCTTCGCTCTTCTCGGAAGGTTCTATAGAAATCAAATACAAATCATTTCCAAAACGATCATTGTAACCCTCCAAACTTTTCTGCTTGGGAACGTAATATAATTGAGGGGTTGTGTAAAATATATTTATTGCCCGGGCCATATCCGGAATTGCCATGATAGCATATGGATGCGAAGCGGTATAAAAATTTGTATTTTGTCCTTTTACGGAAGGGACATCAGACTTTTCAGTATCTGTAGGTTTGTCTTCAGTATCTTCAAAAATGAGTTTTCTTGAAATCTGCAAGGCGTTTTTGCCCATTGCGCGCATACGATATTGGTTACCATTTTTGTCTTCCAATAAAAGTGAATTGTAATCCATTCCCTTGTTTTCCTGAATCACTTTTAAGCCTCCATACAAAGTGTCTAAAGAAGCAACTTGTGCAGTAACTGGTGTTGAGTATGCTTCTTTGTATTTTGCACCCCAAACCGTTTTAAAAAATAATGCCTCATTTATACTATCCTGTTTAAAGATGGGAACGGTGTACTGTTGTGGAAATATTTCAGGTAACTCCGAAATATCCCGCTTTATAGGTGCGGGAATAACTTCTTTTTGAAAAAGCATTTTTGGCTGAAAATTTTCACCCTTCACAAAATAACGCACCCAAGAGGAGCCATCCTCAAACACATCCAGCACCGCAAAACCTTGCATGCCCGTACTAAAAAAACCGTCTTTTCCTAATGCCGCATACGATTCTTTTGCACCTCCACCAGAAACAATCTGTTTAAGACCATCTTTTTCGATGTATTGCAAATTATGGTCGTGACCGGATACAAAAACCAATCGCTTATTATTTTTTACTAGCTCCTGTAGCCTGTTCATTAAATTATTATAGAGCTCATTATATCTATCCTGAACCGAAACCCCGCCCTGGGATCGTACCTGTACCACCAAGGAGGAAAGAAGGGGCATCGGTATTTTTTTTTGGAGAGGGTATAGATGCTTTTCAAGCGCAAAATACCCCCCGTGATTACCATTGGTAAACATGGGATGGTGCATGGCGAAGACAATGGTTTTATTTTGGTTTTTCTCCAATTCCAACGCTAGCTCAATAAAGAACTTTTCCCGGGTCTTTATATCGCAATTTTCATTGATTGTGGGGTTTGCGTTCCAATCCTCCAAATACCATTGCGTGTCTATAATGAGCAACTGAATGTTTTTAGAAACGGCTACACTTTCCAGTGGGCATCCATTACTAGGCCTAAACGCATCTTGATCTGGAAATAGCGCTTCCACATAATTTTCTTCACGGGCAACGCCTATTACTCCATCGTTGTACCATTCGTGGTTACCGGGAATAAATATGGTTTGCCCCTTGTAATCCCTAACTGCTTTGTATTGGGCATCAATCATATTCTCAGATTCCTTTCTTCGCGGGTGACCTTCGGGATCCATTCCTGATGGGTAAATATTGTCACCCAGATAAATGGTATAATTGCCCTTTGTCTTTTCGTTTTTAAGATAATTGTTGAAGGTAGCTAGCGCATCGCTCATACCACCCATAGGTGAAAGACCTGCATCGCCAACCAAGTAAAAAGTTTTTTCTATTTTTTTTTGCGAAGGATACAATGGCATCGCATCCTTATCCTTAAACTGCGGTGCATACGTAGCGCAGGAAGAGATGAAAAACGCAGTAAAAAATATAAAATAGAACTTTTTAAAAATCATAAATTCTTACATTGAAAAAGCAACGCCAAAGGTGAAGCGTACTCCTTCTTCCCCAGTAAAGACATTAAACGTTCCGCTTAACAAATCTGCAGTATTTACCCAAAATCCGCCTCCATAAGAATTGTGAAACACATCGGAAGTATCATTTGGAACCCATACCCTTCCCACATCATATCCTCCAAAAATACCCAGCTGTATGGGTAAAAGCGCAGTCTTGAATTTATTGAAACTATATCTAAGGTCTGCGCCGGCAACCGCAGCACTTCGTCCTGTAAACCGCTCATCACGATATGCACGAAGCCCAGTATCGCTTCCCAATTGGGCACCTTGATAGAACTCAAAGTTATTCCCAATATTGAACTGTCCGCGAACGTCTGTTTTTAGTACCAGTTTTCTGTTGCGCGTCAAAGCGTTGTAAAAAACTATTTGTGGTTTTACATATCCAAATATTTTTTCGCTATCATCAATATTTTGGGTTCCTCCGGCCACTAATGAAAAATTCATGCCCCGTGTGGGGTTAACCCTATTGTCATAACTTTCGTATTGATACTTTCCTTCTGCGGAAAGAAAATACTTGGTTTCGTCAAGCTCGGTGGGCGCGGGAATAACTTCGGTTATGTACCTATCGTTTGTACCTTCCACTTCAATTCCTTCAAAAATAGCCTTGATTTGAAATGTACTTCCGTAAGGGGAATCTTTTGTTACGCCAATAGAGCCCCCATAGCCACCAATGCGAACGCGATTGTAGTCCATATCAAAGTCAAATTCATATTGTGGGTTAAGGGTTTCATTTCCAAAACCAAAAAAGTTTTCAGAAAAATTGGGGTTCTTAAAATAACCTCCCAATAGGAAATTCCAACTTCCGAAAATATTTGCAAACTCGCCTTCGTAATTTATATCAAAACTATTTGTGGCAAAATAATAGCCTGAACTTATGCGGTGCTGCTGCGAGAAGGGGTTTCTTTGGAAGCCATTAAAGGTTAGTAAATACGAAGGACCAATTTTAAAGCCATCATCTGGATTGTACCCTACCGTTGGAAGAAACAAATGAATGCTTTGTTTTTGTTTTTTATAATCGTAAGTGTTAAAATCATAATTATCGGTAAATTTAAATGTAGCGCCACCTTTTTCCTCTATTGTATTTTTCTTGCTTTTTTGGTCATAAATTTTCACTTTTCGACCATTGGAAATTTTATAGGTGTCATTATTTTGCCCTCCAATAATTCTTAAAAATATAGGGTGATCACCTTTTCCTTTTACTTCGAAAACGTCATCATCATCCAATCCATATACCCAAATTGAATTGGTTTCGTCTGCATTAAAAGTTCTGTCAACCATTAGCCCGTCCTTTTTTCCATCTTTAATACGGTAAGTCTTGATATTGGTTTTTCCCTCTGGCAAACGGGTTATTTCAAAGTAATCATCTTTATCTGTTCCGGTGATTGTTTGGAGTTTTGCAAGATATTCATAATACTCTTCTGCTATTTCAACAAGGTTGTTCCGCCTCCCTTTCAGTTTTTTTATTATTTCCGCAGCAGTTTCATTCTGTACTTCCTTAGGAAGATCGCTGAAAGCCTCTGCAATTACTTCATCGGTAATACTTTGCTGTACAATTGCTGCCTCTTCCAGCCACGCTTGCTTTCCATTGTTCTGAATTAAGGCGTGATCCAGTTTTATACCGGCAGCATTAAACCATTTTGTGTGTTTCAACTCTTCATCGTAAACCTGAAATTGACGTGAAGTACTAAAAACAGTCCTTGCCAAATCAAACAGTCCACCGTCAAAATAGGAATAAACCTGATCGCGATCGCGAGGGATAGGCTCAAAAGTCACCGTTCCGTCTTCATTGTCGTGTTGTGTAAATCGCCACTGATCGTTATGACGGTCCCAATCGCCCACAAGCATATCAAAAACGCGTGCGCGTATATACGCCTTTTCGTTTAGTTTGTATTTTTCATCCTCGCGCAGTTTTGCCAATAAATCATCAGTGCTTTCCATATCATCGGGATAATTGAAAATAGGTCCCGTGAAAGTTTCATCGGGCCTTTCCACAATCATATAAAGTTCATCTCCATAATCAGCATTAAAATTTCCTAGAGCCTTTTGCTTGGGAACATAAAAAAGCTTTGGTTTGGTATGCAATATAGATGCGGCTTCTGCCAGCTTAGGTATCGTAAAGGCTCCGTAAGGATGTGCAGCCGTATAGAAGTCGAGAATTAAATCTTCGGGGATTGTATTTAAGAAATCATTTTCTATTTCCTTATCCTTAATAATAACTGTTTGTAAAAATTGTACGGCGCTCTTTTTTAAAGCTCTCATATTATAGGTTCTGCCCTCCTTATCTTCCAAACGCAAAGAGCGGGTTTGATGGCCTCCTCCTGCTCTAATTACCTTTAAGCCTCCGTAAAGTGTATCGAGCAGCACTGTTTTTGCCGTAACTTCGGTGCCATACAATTCTCTGTAATGCTCGCCCCATAAAGCTTTGTAAAAACCAGTTTTATCTACCATTTCATCTGTATATACCTGTGATTTTACGGTTTCGGGAAAATTTTCATGCAGGGTTGAAAAATCGTACGTTTCAATAGCGGGGAAAATTTCCTTTTGAAACATCAATTGGTAATTTCCATCTTTTTCAGATTTAAAAAACTCTACTTGGGAAGCGCCATTTTTACCAACCTCCAGCTTTGCGAAACCTTCATGTCCATATACAAATTGCCCATACTGACCAAGTGCGGCAGCAGTAGCGCCAGAACCGGCACCAGATACAATTTGTTTTACCGTGCCGTCATCATTGTACTGTAGCGACTCATCATGACCCGAAACAAATACAAGACGATCCAAATCTTTGGTGAGCACTTTAAGACGGCTCATTAAGGCATTATAACGTTCATTATAGCGGTCTTGCTTAGAGATTGCGCCTTGGATTTTCACTTGTTTTATTAAGGTGCTGAAAAAATCTTTGTGGATTGCGGGATATTTACCGCCGTGCTCGCCATACGTAATCAAAGGGTGGTACATTGCAAAAACAATTGTCTTTGTAGCGTTCTTCTTTAATTCACCTTCTATTTCAATAAACAATTTCTCACGGGTTTTGATATCGCACTTATCGTTCATTTTAGAATTGTTATCCCAATCTTCCAGAAACCATTGGGTATCTAAGACAATCAGATGCACATTATCATTAATATCAATACTTTCCAGAGGGCAACCGTTATTTGGCTGTAACACATCGGCATCGTTAAAACGTGCTTTAAGAAAATCCTCTTCAAGTTCTAAGCCGTCCACACCACCTATCCAGTCACGATTACCAGGCAGTACCACAACCTTTCCCTTAAAGTCTTTCAATGCGTCAACCTGCATTTGCATTCCCTTAGTTGCCCGTGCTTTTGCAGCTTCATCCTTTGGCGGCATTCCTGAGGGATAAAAACTATTCCCCAAAAACAATACATAGCTATCTTCAGAATTGTTTTCCGCTATATAATTTTTTAAGGATTGAAGTGATTTCGAAGTATTTTCACTTGATTTTCCAACATTACCTATAAGATAAAAAGTCTTATCTATATTGTTTTTGGAAAGTGGTAGTGGAGCTTCTGAATTGGGGTTCTTAAATTGTGGATTGTAGCTTGCACAAGCTGAAAAAAGCGCAGCGGCAACAAAAGTTATAAAGATGTTAATTTTATTCATATTTATTTATGTACGTTGATTTTTTACTACTTTGGATATCTAAAAAAAATTTATGAGCAATATTGTTGAAGCTGCAGATAATTTTATCTTTCAACTGTTTAAGGACAAGCTTCCAAGCACTTTCGTTTATCACAATTATACCCATTCAAAACGTGTTTATAAAAGTATAAATGAAATTATTGAAAACTCCCAATTTGATGTTAAAGATGCTACAATACTGCGTTTGGCGGCTTTGCTGCATGATACGGGCTATATAATTGGACGGGAAAACCACGAAGAAGAAAGTGTGAAAATTGCGAATAAATTTTTAAAGGAGCATAATGTAGATGATGATATAATAAATGGAGTAGAAAAGTGTATTCTTGCCACAAAATTTAAGGATACCACTCCACAATCGGAACTTGAAAAAGCAATTCGAGATGCTGATTCATCACATTTTGGCAAGGACTATTTTGAGGAAGCCAGCGAGTTTTTAAGACAAGAGTATTTGATCCAAAAAGTCCATAACTATACCTCACGGGAATGGTTGGATGAAAATATAAAAGTTTTGGTAGAGAACCATCAATTTTATACCGAATATGCCCTAAAGGAATGGCAACCCGTAAAGGAGGAAAATCTTGCCGATCTGCTAAACAAACGAAAAAAAAGAAAGGAAAAAATCCAGAAAGAACGTGTAAAGGCAAAGCTAAAGGCACAATATAAAAACGACAGCCCCGAACGCGGCATACAAACCTTTTACAGGACGGCCTTAAGAAACCATATGAAATTGAGCGATATTGCTGATACAAAAGCGAATATTATGCTTTCTGTAAATGCAATTATAATTTCGTTGGTACTTTCCAATCTTATCTCCAAATTGGACAATAACAATTACTTGATTATTCCTACCGCCATTTTTGTACTTTTCAGTGCCATAACTATGATTTTAGCGGTAATCGCTACCCGCCCAAACGTTACCCGCGGAGAGTTTACCAAAGAAGATGTAGCTAATAGAAGTGTGAATCTAACCTTCTTCGGAAATTTTCATAAAATGGAATTGGAACAATACGAATGGGCCATTGAAGAACTACTAAAGGACAGAAACTATGTGTACAAGTCACTTACTAAAGATTTGTATTTCTTAGGAAAAGTATTGGACAGGAAATACCGGATTTTAAGGCTTACCTACACAATTTTTGTAGCCGGAACTATTATTTCCTTGATTTCCTTTGCGGTTTTCTTTTATTTGGAAGTATAATTACTCCTCGATTTGTGAGATTAGATCCTCATAAGTATAGTATTCCTTAACCTTGTCGTTGCTTTTACTGTAAAGCACCTTTACACGCAAAGCCTTTAAACCAGTTACCCCTTGTAGATCTTCAAGTTCGAGTATTTCGATTTCTGTATCAATCATTTTTTGATGTTGCAGAAAACTCAAATATTTCAAATACTCTTCCTCGTCTTCTTTTTGAGAGTAAATTATTGCAATTTTTCCAGGCTCAGTAATACGGTCTTCAGTGCCTTTAATGTTTGCTTTATCTACGCGTTTTTTTACAACTTCATAGCGCGCATTGTATGTTCCATCAACGTCAAAGCGTTTTTCATCCATTCGAAAACGAAGTGATAATGAGCCATTGAAAACCAAAATCATTGAAGCTACGTTTAGGCTCATGGGCAGTGAGTCCTTAAAACGATAAAAACTATTCTCCATTTCGCACATAACCTGGAGCTGCCACAGTTTTAAGTTTTTAAGGTATATTTTATTGAACGACCGTTCTTTTGTAATAGCTTCACCAATATATAAATTATGCTCTACTCCATCGGTTTTGAAACGCTCAAAATAATGTGGATACATTTTTTGGGCCTCCTGTTGCTTGCGGTCTAAAATGGCGGCAAGCCTTTTATTTATTTGCATTACAGACTCATCATAATCTTTTCTGAATTTATAAACAAAGCCAGTGTTTATGTCAATGAGCTTGTAATATTCATCTACCCATTCCTTATAGATATCATTTTTATGTCTAATATGTTTTAACAAAGGGATGATTTCGGAAGAAATGAAATTCATTATCTTCCGCTCGGTATCTACCTGCAAATTTTCTTCAATTTCTGTTGAAAAATTTGCAATACTAAACATCATCTGATCAAATATTGGAAGGGAAGTTTGATTGGAAAGTTTTTTCAAAAGCCCATCGATATAACTCAATTGAAGAATGAGATCTTGCTTGGTAGCCTCGTTTCGCGCCTCGGAAGATCCTTTTATATCAGTCTGTCCATATAACGGGTAGATGTCCTCAAAAACTATTTCCTTAAAAAAGGTAGGATTGCCCTCATTTATGGTATTGAGATAACGTTTCGCCTCTTTGCGGAATTTCCAGTGCACACTGCTGTGTATGGCAGTACATTCCTCTTGAATTATAAGTTCAAGCTCATTCTCAAGGTTTTCTTTTGAGCGTACAACAGAGTCAACCAAAAAAGGCATAATATCGCGCAGCTTATTGGCATTAATTGTATTTAAGTCATTGGCATTTGGCGAAACCAATTCCAAAACTCCTAAAATTTTATCATCGTGTACAATAGAAGCAAAAATGGCGCTCCTCATGCCTTGATCCAGCATTTTTTTATAGAGTAGGTTTTCCGGATACATTTCGTGATACCGTTGCGCATCGGTTACACAATAAAATTCCTTCTGCTTAAAAAGAGTATAATAGGAAGCACTACAAAGTGCGTCCTTGCTTAATTGAGACTTGTTATTATTGAGAATAAAACTGGTAATTTCTTTAAACAAAGTTCTTTCAAAAGATTCGGTTTCCTCATTATAGTCCGTAAAACCGATCATCAATTCTTTTAAATCGAATATGGAACGGAAAATACGACTGAATTCCGTATTCTCAAAACCACCGTTTTTTTCCAATCGCAATAGATTCGACTTAAAATCTGAAATAGAAACATTTAGTGTAACATCTGTCAAGGACGCAATTACAAAGCCATTGAAAATCCAACTTTCTGGCGGAAATTTTTCTTTCCAAACGGAAACATCCTCAAAACTTTCCAAAAGTTCATTAATATCCTCCTCGGTTATATCTTTGGCCTTATCGGTTTTTTGAATTTCTACAAAATCTGCATTATAGAGCAACCTATAGTTTTTAATCATTCCACGCGCATCTGGAATGTTGTAATAGTAGGAACGTCTAAAATCAACTTTCTTATCATAATAAGCTCCTAGAATCATACTACAGCCCATGATATAAAATTGATCTTCATCAAAATTTATGATGTCCAGTTTAAAATCAGAACCGGCGGCTTCAATTATATTTTTATAGCGTTGTGTACTTTTAAAGGCTACGTCTTGAAATGGAATGGTTGCAAATTTAATTTCATTTTGGCCCAATGCCGTTGGAAACAATGGGTTCATAATTGTATTTATCTGCTCTGTATATTCTGATAGCTTATTAAAATCACTAATACCCTCAGATAACTGTGGAAATTTTTCTTCAACTGAAAGAATTTCAGCAGCAAGATTTTTCTCTCCTTCAGTTTCGGGCGTGTTTTCCTTGTAAGCATCAAAAACTTTTTTGAAACCTATTTTTAATTTTAATGGAAAATCCCTTTTCAATTTCTTCATAAGAAGTTATTTATTGGATAAAAGTAAAGGTTAATACCGCCATAATATGTTAATAAATAATAAAAAAATAGCTCATTTCGCACATTGAGAGAATAAACAGCTATTTTTGCCACAATCTTAAAAAAAGACAAATTTATGAGACTGATTTTAGCTTTACTTTTAACAATTTCATTAATCTCCTGCAATAAAGATACCAATTCATATAAGCTGGAAGGCGACGCAATTGGCTTTGCCGATGGTACTGAAATGTATCTTTACACGCTGGAAAACAAGCAACCTAAATTACTGGATACCATTACAATCAATCAAGGAAAGTTTTCTGCAACTTATCCCAACAAAGAAAATTCAAGTCTTAATTTCTTAAGGGTTAACGAAGTACAAGGCTCTGTCCTATTTTTTCCTGAAAATGTAGATATGAAGGCAACTATTTACAAAGATAGTATTCAGGCTTCACGCGTATCTGGTGGTAAACAAAATGAAGCTTATACTGAATTTGTAAATAAAATGACTGTTTTCAATAAAAGAAAGCAAGAAAGTATGGAGCGTTTTCGCGCCGCAAAACAGACAAATGACACTGGGGCAATTGCTCAAATTCAAAGCCAAAATCTAAATATTCTGGCAGAAGAGACAGAATATAAAAAAGAATTCCTAGAAAACAACAATAACACATTGTTTGCAGCAATGCTTATTTCCGAAATGGTTGGCAGGCAAGATCTTACTCCAGCGGAAGCCTCTGCTTATCTTGAAAAGATGGACCCTAAACTAGCCTCAACCGAAATTGTAAAAGATTTAAAAACTAATCTTGAGGCAATGAAAAAAGCAGAAATTGGGAACGCAGCACCCAATTTCAGTGCTCCCACCCCGACGGGTGAAATGATGTCCTTAAAGGATGCGCTGGGCAAATACACCATTATTGACTTCTGGGCATCTTGGTGCCGCCCGTGTAGAATAGAAAATCCAAATGTGGTAAAGGTTTACAACCAATATCACGATAAAGGTTTAAATATTATAAGTGTCTCTTTAGATAAAGAGGGACAAAAAGACAAATGGCTACAAGCCATACAAGATGACAAAATGGATTGGTACCATGTATCCAATCTTCAATTTTGGCAAGATCCTATTGCGCAACAGTACAACGTTAGGTCTATACCCGCAACCTTCCTTTTGGATGAAAACGGAATCATTATAGATAAAAACCTTCGTGGAGCTGCATTGGAAGCAAAAATTGCTACGCTTTTAGGCGGAGAATAATCAGTAAAATTTAAAACTATAAAAGCCTCAGTTTAAAATGAAACCGAGGCTTTTTATTTGGAAAAAATATTTCTTAATTCAAAAGAAAGCTAACATTCACCGTTGTTTTAATCTCCATTTCGCCGAGGGCAATCGTTTGGCCTCCCCCGCCCGATGAAGAATCCATCATTGCCATTTTATACATAGGCTGCGGCCCGCCGGCATTATTGAATTCACTAATTGAAACAGCTTTCCCTACTGTTTGGTTTAAAACTGAAACATATTCCTGAGCTTTCATTTTAGCGTTTTCAACCGCTTTTTTTCGCGCTTCGCTTTTTAGTGACTCTTCTTTTGAAGAAGAAAAGCTCACACCGTCAATCCTGTTAATTCCAGTATCAATCAAGCCTTTCATTACTGCCTCATATTTTTTAAGATCGCGCAGCTTTACCGAAAGTGATTGATTGGCGGCAAAGGTGTACGTTTTGCTGTTATGGTCATAGTTTTTGTTGAGGTTCATATATTCGGTGCGTACATCTTTATCGGCTATGTCCATTTTCTTCAGAAATTTTAAAACCTCGCTGATGGTTGCATCGTTTTGTTCTTTGAGTGTTTTGGTGTTTTCTCCGGTGTTTTCCACACGAATGTTGATGGTAACTTCATCTGGAACCACGCGAACAATCCCTTCGCCTGTAACGTCTATAGTGTTTGGTGGAAGTGTGTTTTGAGCCATTGCGGTAGTTGTAGTTATTGCTAAGATTAAAAGTGTTTGTAAGGTTTTCATAGTTTTCTTTTTTTTAAATTTTTCCTAGTTTATGAAGAACGAATAAAAGAATTAATGGAATGGCGAGTAAAACCACGATCCATAAACTTGTTTGAAACAAATAAGGTGCAAAAACAAGTGTAAGTACATAACCACCAATGGCCCCACCAATGTGGGCGTCGTGGCCAATGTTTCCCAATCTTTTTTTCATTCCGTAGATAGAGTACAACAAATATGCCATCCCAAAAAGCCACGCTGGAATGGGGATAGGGATAAAAAACAAATAAAGGCCCATATCGGGAAAAAACAAAATAGCGGAATATAGTACGCCCATCACCGCACCGCTTGCCCCTATTGCGCTGTAATGGTATTCATCTTTGTGGAAATAAAAGGAAAGCAAATTACCTATCAGCAAACTCGCCACATAGATTATCACAAAATAAGTAATCCCAACGCTCATAATAACTACGGGTGCAAAGAAATAAAGCGTAAGCATATTGAAGAGCAAATGTGAAAAATCGGCGTGTAGAAAAGCAGAGCTAAACATACGTATCTGCTCGCCACGGCGTATTCCCGCAATATTAAATTTATATTTTTCAAAAAAGGAAAAATCATTGAAACCTTTCATCGAGATGATTACATTGGCGGCGATGATTACGATTGTTGCGATATCTAAATTTTGCATTTAGGAATTGAAGTTATTGGGTTATTATATTATAATGAATTTTGTATTCTAATTCTTGCAATAAAATTAGTTAGTTTTGCGCTAATAATTTCTATGCAAAGATTGCTTTATATACTGGCTTATCCAATTCTTTGGCTTCTTTCCATTATGCCGATGCGCATTTTGTACATAAAATCCACCGCGCTCTATGTTTTGGCTTATTACATTATTGGCTATCGCAAAAAAGTAGTGAAGGATAATCTGGCGTTGGTTTTTCCCGAAAAAACACAACAAGAAAGAGACCGGATCGCGCAGCAATTCTTTAAACATCTTTGCGATATAATTTTTGAGACCATAAAGGCCTTTACCATTTCCGAAAAGGAAATCCGCAAACGTTTTGTGGTTACCAATGCCGAAGTACTCGACCATTACTACCAAAACGACCGTAGCATCCTGCTAATGGCAGGTCATTACGGCAACTGGGAATGGAGCGGAATCCTCAACAAATTGATGCAGCATCAAGCCCACGCCGTTTACAAGCCTTTGGGCAGCAAGCAATTTGATGCGCTTGTGAAAAAAACGCGGGAACACTTTGGTGGCATCATTGTGAGCAATAAAAAGATTGTAGCTGTCCTTTTCCGAAAGTGGAAAAAAGGAATAAAAACACTTACCTATATTCTTTCAGACCAAACTCCAAAAAAGGGTGCTTTTAAACACCGCGACACGTTTATGGGAATTGATGTACCCATGTTCACCGGAACCGAGGAACTGGCTAAAAAGCTCGACTTTTCAGTACTCTATTTAAAAGTTGAAAAAGTGAAACGTGGGTATTACACCGCCACTTTTGTTCCTTTGGTTGACAATCCAAAAGAATACCCCGATTTTCAAATTACTCGTATGTTTTTTGATGCTTTGGAAGCACAGATTCGCGAAAAACCCGAGTATTATTTATGGTCGCATAAACGGTGGAAGTTGCGGAAAATGGATTGACTATAGTCCAGCAATTCCTTTAATTTCCTCAATAATCCTATCCGCCAAACCATCCGCTTCTTCTTGGCTTTTTGCTTCGGTATAAATTCTTATTATAGGTTCCGTGTTTGATTTTCGAAGGTGCACCCAGTTTTCGGGAAAGTCTATTTTTACGCCGTCAATCGTGTTTATTTCCTCCGCAGCATACTTTGCTTCCATCGCTTTTAAAATGGCATCAACGTCCAACTGTGGGGTTAATTGAATCTTCTTTTTGCTCATAAAATAAGCCGTGTACTTTTTCCGAAGTTCGCTAACGGGAATTTTTTCTTCCGCCAAAAAGCTTAAAAATAAAGCAATGCCCACCAAACTATCGCGGCCGTAATGCAGCTCTGGATAAATAATTCCGCCATTTCCCTCACCTCCTATCACGGCATTAGTTTCCTTCATCAATTCAACCACGTTTACTTCGCCCACAGCACTGGCAGTATAAATTCCGCCGTGCTTTTCGGTAACATCGCGCAAAGCTCGTGAAGAAGACATATTGCTCACTGTATTTCCAGGCGTGTTTTGCAAAACGTAATCGGCAACCGCAACCAGCGTATATTCCTCGCCAAACATTTCGCCTTTTTCATCTACAAATGCAAGTCTATCAACATCTGGATCAACCACAATTCCGAAGTCGGCGTGGTTTTTTACAACACTTTCCATCAAATCGCCCAAATGTTCTTTTAAAGGTTCGGGGTTGTGCGGAAACTGTCCGTTTGGCGTGCAATGCAATTTTACGAGTTCAACACCCAAAGCCTCTAAAAGCAAAGGTACCGCAATGCCTCCCGTAGAATTCACCGCATCAACAACCACTTTAAATTTGCTACGTTTTATGGCATCGGCTTTCACCAAAGGCAGATTCAATATTTCATCAATGTGCAAATCTATGTAAGCATCATTTTTATGGATTTCACCCAAATTATCAACTTCCGCAAATTCAATAGTTCCATTTTCGGCAATATCGAGGATTTGCTGTCCCGCTTCGGCATTTAAAAATTCGCCTTTATTATTCAATAATTTTAAGGCGTTCCATTGTTTTGGGTTGTGGCTTGCCGTTAAAATGATTCCACCATCGGCATGTTCCGAAGCAACCGCAATTTCAACCGTTGGCGTTGTGGAAAGATTTAAATCTATTACGGTAATGCCCATTCCTACCAAGGTATTCATCACCAATTGCTGGATCATTTCGCCAGAAATACGCGCGTCACGGCCCACAACAACTTTATAGCTTTCTTTATTGCGTTGCTGTTTTACCCAAGTTCCATAGGCTGCGGCATATTTTACGGCATCAATTGGAGTTAGGTTTTCGCCCTGCGTTCCGCCAATAGTTCCACGGATTCCTGATATAGATTTAATTAATGTCATTTTCTGAATTTATTTTTTAATTTTAAAAAGTAAAGCTCAAAGTAGGTGTAAGATAAATGAGCTATCAAAAGTGTGCTTGCGAAGGTAAGCAGGTGCAATAAAAATATGGTTAAAGTTTCATTAAGGTTTTGGAGCATTTCCAGTTTCAAAAACAAAAATACAACAGCATTTAAAACAATGGCGTGAAACATATAAATTCCGTAGGAAATACTACCGAAATGGTTTAAAATTTTACTGTTTACCTCTACTCCCCGATTATTGAATGCCAGCGAATGGATAAAAGATCCAAAGAGAAAACACGTGAAGGCAGCCCGAAGCCAAAGCGGCTCAAATAGAAACCAATCGGTTGTAAAATAAAGCAATGTCGCAATGCAAATCACCAAAGGAAAAACCGCCGAACGTTTTAAAAAATCCAGCATTTGCTTTTCTTCCAAAATTGCGATTACCCCTCCCGAAAACAGATAGAAAAATACAAAAGTATAGTTACGGAGTACCTCAAAAACATCGAACCAATAAAGTATGAAATATCCAAGCAGCAAAAGGCTCAATACGCGCAGTACCCATTTTACATTTATAAAAAAGAGCAAAGGCGCAATCACGAGATAAAACTGTTCCTCGATCCCGATAGACCACAAAATTTCAAGTATGCCGCCGGGTTCGTAGATTTTTGCAAAGACATTCGGAAGAAAGAAAACGTTATAAAAAAGGGCTTCTTTCCAAGTGTAATTTATTTCAAAAGGAATATTCAGAAAAGGCAAAATCACATTGTAAAAAAGCAGCCCAAACCCCAAAACAAGATAATACAGAGGAAAAATCCGCAGAATCCTTCTGACGTAAAAATCTTTTATGGAAAAGGCATCCCTGATTTTTGCGCGATAAATGAGCCGAATAATCAAAAACCCGCTTAATACAAAAAACATGTAAACCGCTTCCAAACCACGGTGATAGATAGGAAGGCTATCAAAATAAGGCAAACCCTGATTGGCGGAAAGTTGGGGTAAGTGAAAAAGCAACACAAAGGAAGCAAGAAAAAACCGCAGTGGGTCCAAATTTGGTAATCGGTTCAATTTTCAGTTTTTACAGCCCAAAAATACATATATTTATTGAATGAATTTTTTGGCCCACATCTATCTTTCCGGCAAGGACGAAAGTGTTATCATCGGCAATTTTATTGCCGATGGCATCAAAGGAAAACGGTATTTAAAATTTCCGCCTTCCATCGCAAAGGGGATTTTGCTGCACCGTGCCATTGATAGTTTTACCGATGCACATCCCACGGTACACCAAAGTACAGCTCGGCTTCACAAAAACTACAGCCATTACAGCGGGGTGATTGTGGACATACTTTACGATCACTTTTTGGCGAAAAACTGGAGCAACTATTCTGAGGAGCCATTAGCCGGTTTCGTGGAAAATTTTTATACCTTGCTTAGGCAAAACTTCACAATTCTTCCTGCGCGTATCCAAAAAATGATGCCCTATATGATTGCTGATAATTGGTTGCTGAGCTATGCTACCGTGGAAGGTATCAGTAAAATTTTGGCACAAATGAACGTGCGTACCAAAGGCATTTCAAAAATGAACTTGGCCGTTGTGGAACTTGAAGAATATTACGAAGAATTTGAAGCTGAATTCACCTCTTTTTTTGAAGAATTGATTGTCTTTTCCCAAGAAACACTTGACAGCCTATGAAACCCACCCACCTTATATTGATCGTATTACTGTTTTTCGCCTGCAAAGAAAAACCGAAAGCCCAAGCCAATATTGAAAAACCAAAAACCGAAAAAGCAGCAGTAATTGCAGACAGCGCGATGGTAGTTTCGGCACGGGCGGAAGCTTCACAAATCGGTACTGAAATACTTAAAATGGGCGGAAATGCATTTGATGCAATGATCCCTACACAAATGGCACTTGCCCTAACCTACCCCAATGCTGGCAATCTTGGTGGTGGCGGATTTATGGTTTACAGAAGCCAATACGGCGAAATTGGCACCCTCGATTTTCGAGAAAAAGCCCCGTTGGCGGCCACTACAGATATGTATTTGGACAAAGAGGGCAATGTAATTGCTGAAAAAAGTACGGATGGTGCCCTTGCGGTAGGTGTTCCCGGAACTATTGCGGGGATATTTGCTGTTCATGAAAAGTTTGGGTCCCTTCCCATGGAAATTCTCCTAAAACCCGTAATAGACCTTGCTAATAAAGGGTATTCAATAACACCCAAACAAAAAGCCCGTTTTGATGAATTTAAAGAGCAATTTAAAAAAATAAACGGCGAACCTTCTATTTTTACTGAGATTTATGAAGAGGCAGATACACTAAAAAATATAGCGCTTGCTAATACACTTTCGCGAATAGCGAAAAATGGACGTGCAGAGTTTTACGCAGGAGAGACCGGAAAAAAGATGATCGATTATATTCAAAAAAAAGGAGGAATAATAACACAGGAGGATTTAGATGCATATGAGGCTATTTGGAGAGAACCTCTAGTTTTTGAGTATAAAGATGTTAAGCTCATTTCCATGGCACCACCCTCTAGCGGAGGCATTTGTTTGGCGCAAATCTTAAAAATGATTGAGCCTTACCCAGTTTCAGAATATGGGCACAATTCCACAAAATATATCCAACTTTTGGTTGAGGCCGAAAAAAGGGCGTATGCAGATAGAAGTGAATATTTGGGCGACCCTGATTTTATCGATATTCCTGTAGATTCATTATTGTCTGAAAATTATCTCTTAAAACGAATGGAAAACTTTTCATTGGAAAAAGCAACACCTTCCAAAGAAATTAAGCCAGGAAAAATAGGTATTGGCGAAAGTATGGAAACCACTCATTATTCCATCGTGGATAAATTTGGAAATGCGGTTTCAGTCACTACAACACTTAATGCTTCGTACGGTTCAAAGCTCTATATTTCGGAACTAGGCTTCTTTTTGAATAACGAAATGGATGATTTCAGCGCCAAGCCCGGTGTTCCAAATATGTTTGGGCTTATAGGAGGAGAGGCAAATGCCATAGCTCCACAAAAAAGAATGCTAAGTTCAATGACCCCTACCATTGTTGAAAAAGACGGAAAGCTGTTAATGATTTTGGGCACTCCTGGAGGTTCCACAATTATTACATCGGTGCTACAAACATTTCTGAATGTCTATGAATTTAAAATGAATATGCAGCAAGCAGTAGATCTTCCCAGGTTTCATCATCAATGGTTGCCCGATGTAGTTTTGATGGAAGAAAAAAGTTTTTCTGAAGCTACCATCGCAGATCTAGAATCAAAAGGATACTATACATCTACCGAAATACTGCCACAGATAGGTTACGTAGATGCTATATTGGTATTACCAAACGGAAAACTAGAAGGCGGAGCTGATAGTCGAGGCGATGATACAGCTATAGGCTATTAATTTAACTTATTATTCACGCTTAATCGAAATGTTGTGCATTATATCGAAAGAGGTATATTTGGGAAATAAAAAAGGTTAGATTTGAGGGAATTAACCAAGGATTTTTAAAAAATTTAGATTGAGACTTTTTGAAAAAACTATTTATTTCTTCTACCGTAGAAACCTATATAATCTTTTCTTTATCTCTTGTTGCAGAAATTAATCAATTCACATTTCTGAAATAATTCTCTTGTTTTAAAAATCCTCGTTTTATTATCTTTTCGCCGTTTGGCGCTTTGTAGCCTATGAAAAGTAAATCTTTTTTAAAGGATTTGTACTCCATTATTGCCTTTGTGATAAGTGGGGCAATCTGTGCAGGGCTTATTTTTCTACTTTATGATAAATACCTAAACACACTGGGTTTTGAAGAAAATTTAAAAAAACTTACGTCAATTTATATAGGCATCAGTGGTTTTTTATCGGCGATTTTAATGGTTTTTTTAGCGGCTTCTGCCATGAGACAAAAGTCATATAAAGCCAAAATTATCCATAAAATAAGCAAGACAACACAGAAAATGCACAATTTCCGCAATATTGCTGAAATTTTGTTCAACTCAAATATTTGGCTTCCTGGACTGAAGGAATATATGGAAAAAGACTATGCCGATCTTACTTATTTTGACGTTAAGGAATTTTACAAAGGAAAATCTAAGCTGGCCATTGAGTTTCTTCAAGAAACGCATCATTTCGGTGAAACGGAGAACCTTTATTTGGAATTAAAATCGCTGTTGATGACCGACCCGAAGGACAAGCACATTCCCGAAACTATAAACTATCCTATTTTTTATGACAACGATATCATAGAAAAATGGGTTGAACACAAATGCGGCTCAGGCCTGTGGTATGTGTTTGGATATAAATTCGGAAATTATAAGGAATCATTAAATCTGGAAGCCGTCTTCGAGCGCCACAGGGAGAAAATTTTAACGCTTGCCAATACCATAGACCAGGACAAGTTTGAAAACTCCTCCTTTAATGAAATTTTCTTTTCGAAACTCTGGGAGCACTTGACCAAGGATGTCATTCCGAAATTATCCCAATTCCAGAGCCACATAAATAGAAAAACCCCACGACTTATTTACTATCTATACATCGTGTTTTTTTTGTTAATGGTTTTTGGTGTGCTATTGCCGCTTACCTATTTAATGCTCGGATTTTCGGTACTGGCTATTATTGTCGGTTATTCCATCGTAATAAGTACCATCTTCTACGTTGCGGTTACATTTCATATTTTTCTTTCAAAGGAAGTGAACCGCTAAAAAAACATTTCATTTTTTACCAAAAATTAACACCGCGCCATTGCCATGCATTCTTTATTTTCCAATCTATTGAGTACCTTTGCCAGCTATGCTGAAAAATGAGGATTTTATTGAAGTTTTGGGCGCCCGCGTCCACAACTTAAAGAACATTGACGTTCGCATTCCAAGAGAAAAATTAGTAGTAATCACAGGGCTTTCCGGCAGCGGAAAATCCTCCTTGGCGTTTGATACCATTTATGCCGAAGGACAACGTCGCTATATTGAAACTTTTTCAGCATATGCACGCCAATTTCTTGGCAGCTTGGAACGCCCTGATGTAGATAAAATTGAAGGCCTTTCCCCAGTAATCGCCATTGAGCAAAAAACCACGAGTAAAAGTCCGCGTTCTACCGTTGGCACCATTACTGAAATTTATGATTTCCTCCGTCTTTTTTACGCCCGCGCCAGTGATGCTTACAGTTACAACACAGGGCAAAAAATGGTCAGCTATAGTGATGAGCAGATAAAACAGCTTATCCTTGAATATTTCGCCGATAAAAAAGTGAGCATTTTGGCTCCGGTTGTCCGGTCACGAAAGGGGCATTACCGCGAACTTTTTGAACAGATTGCCAAACAAGGTTTCCTAAAAGTACGCGTGGACGGCGAGGTGCGCGATATTGTGAAGGGCATGAAAGTGGACCGTTATAAAACCCACGACATTGAAATAGTTATTGACCGACTGAAGGTTTCCGCCGAAAGCGATAACAACAAGCGGCTTTCCGAAACCATAAACACCGCAATGTACCACGGTGATGATGTGCTGATGGTCCTGGATAACGATACGAACGAAGCCCGCTATTTCAGCCGGTCGCTGATGTGCCCGTCCTCGGGAATTTCATACCCAAATCCCGAGCCGAACAATTTTTCCTTCAATTCACCAAAAGGGATGTGCCCCAATTGCAAAGGGTTGGGGAAACTCTACGAGGTAAATTTGAACAAGCTCGTTCCAAATCCAAAACTATCCATAAAGCAGGGCGCCTTGGCCGCGCACGGGCCCCAAAAGAACAATTGGGTTTTTAAGCAGCTTGAATTGATTGCGGAACGCTTTAAGTTTAAGTTGAGCGATCCGTTTGAAAGTATTCCGCAAGAAGCAAAGAATGTTATCTTTTTCGGCGGAAATGAAAAATTTGAAGTTGCTTCAAAGGAACTCGGTATCACCCGCAGCTATAAAATAGATTTTGAGGGCGTCGCCACTTTTATCCAAAATACTTTCGACGCAAACGAAACCACTTCTCTAAAACGCTGGGCAAAGGAATATATGGACAAAATTCCCTGCCCGGAGTGCAACGGCACACGGCTTCGCAAGGAATCGCTTTACTTTAAAGTGAACGATAAAAACATTGCCGAACTCGCTAACATGGATGTGGTGGAATTGGCGGAATGGTTTGCAAACCTCGAAAACAACCTTTCGGAAACGCAGCTTAAAATCGCTTCCGAAATTATAAAGGAAGTACGCTCAAGGCTTCAGTTTTTGGTGGATGTTGGGTTGACGTATTTGGCTCTGGACCGCAGCTCAAAATCACTTTCGGGCGGGGAGGCGCAACGCATACGACTTGCAACGCAGATTGGCTCGCAGTTGGTGGGCGTGCTCTATATTTTGGACGAGCCCAGTATTGGCCTGCACCAACGCGATAATGAGCGATTGATTTTTTCCCTGAAGCAATTGAAGGATATAGGCAATTCCGTAATTGTTGTGGAGCACGACAAAGATATGATTGAAAGCGCCGATTATGTGATTGACATTGGGCCGGCAGCGGGAAGGCACGGTGGCGAGATTGTTTCCGAAGGAACTCCAAAAGAAATAGAAAAACACAACACACTTACCGCAGATTATTTAAGCGGAAAGAAGAAAATTGAAGTCCCAAAAAAGCGAAGAAAAGGAAACGGCAAAACGCTAACGTTGAAAGGGGCTTCGGGAAACAATTTGAAAAACATTTCAGTGGAATTTCCCTTGGGAAAAATGATAGGTGTAACGGGCGTTTCCGGCAGCGGAAAGAGTACACTTATCAACGAGACCCTCTACCCTATTCTCAACGCACATTTTTTTAATGGCGTAAAAAAACCGATGCCTTACAAAAAAATTGAAGGGCTTGAAAATATTGACAAAGTAATCGATATAAACCAATCGCCCATCGGCCGCACGCCACGAAGCAATCCAGCCACTTATACGGGTGTTTTTTCTGAAATACGCAATCTTTTCGCCAAAACTCCCGAAGCGATGATTCGTGGCTATAAACCGGGCCGTTTTAGTTTCAACGTTGCCGGCGGCCGCTGCGAAACCTGCAAAGGCGCCGGTCTGCGCGTTATTGAAATGAATTTCCTTCCCGATGTTTATGTGGAATGCGAAACCTGTCAAGGCAAACGTTTTAACCGTGAAACTTTGGAAATACGTTATAAAGGGAAATCCATTTACGATGTTTTGGAAATGACAATCAACGAGGCGGATGGATTCTTCGAAAATATCCCGAAAATCCACCGAAAAATAAAAACCATAAAGGATGTTGGTCTCGGTTATATTACGTTGGGCCAGCAATCCACCACGCTTTCGGGCGGGGAAGCACAGAGAATTAAACTGGCTACCGAACTCTCCAAACGCGATACGGGAAACACCTTTTACATTCTGGACGAACCCACAACGGGACTTCATTTTGAGGACATTCGCGTTTTGATGATAGTGCTGAATAAACTGGTTGACAAAGGAAACACGGTACTGATTATTGAACACAATCTGGACGTTATTAAAACCGTTGATTATATTATAGATATTGGTCCCGAAGGCGGAAAGCAGGGCGGAAAAATTATGGCCCTGGGAACCCCGGAAGAAGTAGCCGAAGACAAAAAGAGTTATACCGCCCGATTCCTTAAAAAAGAATTACATTCGTGAGGCACGAGGAACGAATGACGAGTAACACTTAACTTATAACGCATAACGCATAACGCATAACTCATAACATCGAACACTGAAAAATGAGAGACGAACAAATACCTAAAAACTGGAATCAAGTAAAAACCAACGACTCCTGGGCCATTTTTAAGATTATGGGAGAATTTGTGGGTGGATATGAAAAAATGAGCCGAATAGGCCCCTGTGTTTCCATTTTTGGATCTGCCCGCACAAAACCAGACCACAAATATTATAAACTAGCAGAAAGCATTGCCAAAAAGATTACTGAAAATGGTTACGGCGTCATAACCGGCGGTGGACCAGGAATCATGGAAGCTGGAAACAAAGGAGCACATTTGGCCGGAGGGACTTCCGTTGGGTTAAACATTACCCTTCCCTTTGAGCAGCACGACAACCCTTATATTGACAGCGATAAAAGTATCGATTTTGACTACTTCTTCGTAAGAAAGGTTATGTTTGTAAAATACTCCCAGGGGTTTGTTGTAATGCCCGGAGGCTTTGGAACGCTTGATGAATTTTTCGAGGCCTTGACCCTTATCCAAACCCACAAAATTGATAAGTTCCCATTAATACTTGTAGGCACCGAATTTTGGGGAGGTCTTTTTGAATGGATTAAAACAACGCTTTTGGAAGCCAATAACAACGTAAGTGCGGAAGATTTGGACTTGGTACATTTGGTTGATTCGGAAGACGAAGTCCTTCAAATATTAAACGATTTTTATAACGAATACAATTTAAGCCCGAACTTCTAATTCTTAAACCATCCGAATGTTTAAAACGATACTTACGGTTGCCTTTTTTATAATTTCGCTTTGCGCAAATGCACAGGGAACCATAAAGACCATGTTTTACAACCTGTTGGAGTTTCCCTCTGCCCAGCCCAGTAATCGCGAACAGATTTTAATGGAGATAATCGACGATTACGAGCCCGATATCTTTATGGTTTGCGAGCTGGAAAGTGAATATGGTGCCGATTTAATTTTGAATACATCGCTCAACGATGAAGGCGTCAATTATTTACGGGCTCCATTTCAGCCCAGCCAATCCGGCGACCCAGACCATCAACAAATCCTGTTTTACAGAAAAGGAATGTTTACACTGGAAGCTGCCGAAGTTATCCCAACGCAAGTGCGCGATATAAACCATTATACCTTAAAACTCAGCACTGCCGACCAACAAACAGACCCAGTGCTAATTGAGGTATTCGTAACCCATCTTAAATCCAGCCAAGGTAGCGGGAACCAAACATTGCGCCTGGATATGGTAAACCAGTTTACCGACAGACTGGAAACCTTGGATCCCGATTCCTTCGTAATTTTCAGTGGCGATTTTAACTTTTATACTTCGAGCGAGCCGGGATACCAAGAATTATTGGACCCCACGAACGCCATTGTAATGGTAGATCCTATTGATCGTCCGGGGTCGTGGCATAACAATGATAGTTTTCAGGATATACATTCGCAAAGCACCCGTTTAAGCTCAGGCCCTTTTGGCGCGGGAGCCGGCGGCGGGCTGGACGATAGGTTTGATTTTATAACCATTTCAGAAAATATGCTGGGCAACCCCAAATTAAAATATATTGAAAGCACCTATAAATCTTTTGGGAACAATGGCAATTGCTACGACAACAGTATAAACAGCCCCGACTGCGCTGGAGATTTCAGCCAAGAATTGCGGGAGCATCTTTACAATATGAGCGATCATCTGCCCATTGTGATGGACCTGGAAACGGACAAGGAAATTGTTTTGGACAATCCGGATTTTGCGGTTATAAGCGCTATTCTTTTAGAAAACACAATGGCTTCCTCAGAATTAAACATTCGTCTGGCGTCGAGTGTTTCGGAAAGCGTTTCTTTTGAAATTTACAATACTTTGGGGCAAAAACTCTTGGAATTCACTTCAGAAAATACAGGGCATATTTCGATAGATATAAGCCAATTTGCCAATGGAATATATTATTTAAAAACGAACATCCCCGGCTTCAAAACCCTAAAATTTCTTAAAACTCCTTGATGCCAAAAAGGATTCTATACCTACTTTTTTTCTGTTTGGCGGCCCAGGCAGGCGCGCAGCATGTTATAAACATTGATGCGACGCTCCTTCCGGGCAAAAAAACACTGGCAATAAAACAACAGATAACCTATAAAAATACTTCTG
Source organism: Aequorivita aquimaris (assembly GCF_001573155.1). GTDB lineage: Bacteria > Bacteroidota > Bacteroidia > Flavobacteriales > Flavobacteriaceae > Aequorivita > Aequorivita aquimaris. The sequence goes on from NZ_JRWG01000001.1 coordinate 121,603, forward strand.
CAGATACGCTAAGGGAGTTATACCTTTTTGATTGGGCCAATAGTTTTTCCACCAAAACCAGTCCGTTGGGCAAGCGCTTTGCCGAAAATTACGACAGCTCCTTTCATTTTGAAAAAGAAGAAGATCGCGGCAAAACCACCATTGAAAAAATTTATGGTACGGCCAAAAATCCATTACAGTGGCAACGCGGTGACGAAGTGGATATATTGAGAATAATCCCGCAGACTCCCCTCCTGCCGGGAGATAGCTACACCTTCAATCTGGAATATAGTGTTAAGGTTGCAGATAATAAATTTACGCGCTACGGGGTAGATAAGAACGGCAATTACAAGCTTCGGTATTGGTATATTTCCCCCGCTGTTTATAATGGCCAATGGCAGGTTTACAGCAATAAAAATATTGACGACCTTTATTTAACGCCGTCCGAATTTTCGGTGAGCCTCCATTTTCCGAAGAACTACTCCCTCACTTCAGATTTGGATTTGCTGGACGAGCCCAGTTCCCAAAACACGAAATCCATTGCTCTTGGAGGAAGGGAGCGCACGGGCGCAACAATCTACCTAGAAAAGATTCCCACTTTTGAAACTATTGAAACAGATAAGCTGCAGGTAATCACAAACATACAGAACAGCAAGGTAAATCCGCCAGTACAGGCCTTGTTGATTGATAGAATTGCGCATTTTCTGGATGAGCGGCTTGGCCCATATCCCTTTGAAAAAATGGTCATTAGCGAAACCGATTATAAAACTAATCCCGTTTACGGTCTTAACCAATTGCCGCGGTTTATCAGTCCGTTTCCCGATGGTTTTGAGTACGATATGGAGCAGCTAAAAACCATTACCCGAAACTATATTGACAATACCCTCATTATGGATTCCCGGGATGATTACTGGCTTCAGGATGCGTTGCAAATTTACCTGATGATGGAATATGTGGATACCTATTACCCAAAAATGAAGATAATAGGCAATCTGAGCAATTGGTGGATAATCCGATGGGCGCACGCGGCAGATCTGGAATTTAACGACCAGTATCCAATCCTCTATTTGAATATGGCACGCAACAACATCCATCAGGCCCTGACCACGCCAAAGGACTCCTTGTTGAAATTCAATATGAATATTGCCAACGGCTACTACGGCGCAAGTGGGCTTCGGTATTTGAACGATTATTTGGGCGACGGTGTCGTAAACCGAAGTATTAAGGAGTTTTATTCTGAAAATAGATTGAAGCCCATTAAATCCTCGAGTTTTGAAACGGTGCTTTCCCGAAACACCGAACTTCCCATAAATTGGTTTTTTGAGGATTTTGCCGATACCCGCACCACGATTGATTTCAAAATAAAGAAAGTTGAAAAACAAGGCGATTCGCTAAAGGTCTTTATAAAGAACAACAGAAATAGCGAATTGCCCATTTCGCTTTACGGCCTCAACAAAGAGGAAGTTGTCTATAAAACTTGGACGAGGCCCGTGGATAGTATAACTACGGTAACCATTCCTGCGGAAAACATCCGGAAACTGGCGCTCAATTACGAAGGAAAAATTCCCGAATACAACAGAAGAAACAACTTTAAGGCCGTAAAAGGTTTGCTGAATAAACCCTTACAGTTCCGGCTTTTTCAGGATGTGGAGGACCCAAATTACACCCAGTTTTTCTTCATGCCCATTTTTGAATATAACCTCTATGACGGTATTTCGGCGGGATTGCGGCTTTACAATAAAACGGTATTGCCCAAGGCCGTGCATTACAGTCTGGAGCCGCAGTTTGGGTTTCGTTCCAAAACCCTTGTGGGGAGTGCCTCCATCAGCTATACGCAGACTATGGACCAAGGCAATCTCTACGCCATGCGCTACGGTTTTTCCGGAAATTATTATTCCTACGATCGGGGACTTTTCTATAAGCGCTTTACGCCATACATTACCTTCGCCTTTCGTAACGACGATTTGCGAAATAACGAAAAGCAATACATCAATCTCAGAAACGTAAACGTATATCGGGACGAGAACCCAAATGATCCCAACCAGGAGCCGAATTACAGCGTTTTCAACATGCAATATGTGTATTCAAACCCCAACCTTATCAATTATTTTAGGGGCGTTGCCGACTATGAAATTTCCTCTAAATTCAGCAAGCTGTCGGTTGATTTGGAATACCGCAAGCTCTTTCTGAGCAACCGCCAGTTGAACCTTCGCTTCTTTGCAGGGGTTTTTCTCTTTAACGATACCCGTGAAAATGAAGATTTCTTCAGCTTTGCCCTAGACCGTCCCAACGATTATCTTTTCGATTATAATTATTACGGTAGAAGTGAAGATTCGGGGCTTTTTAGCCAGCAGCTCATCATAGCCGAAGGAGGTTTTAAGTCGCAGTTGGAGCCGGCATATGCCAACAGCTGGATGGCCACCGTAAATGCCAGTACCAACATCTGGAGATGGATCTATGCCTATGCCGATGTAGGTTTGGTCAGCAACAAAAAACGCGGCACAAATGCGGTTTTTGACAGTGGGGTGCGGGTAAGTCTGGTGGCCGATTATTTTGAGCTTTACTTCCCAATCTATTCAAACTTGGGTTTTGAACCAAATCTGCCCCATTATGATGAAAAAGTTAGGTTTATAATTACTTTGAGCCCAAAAACCCTGTTGGGACTTTTTACGCGAAGATGGTATTAATGAGAGCCGAAATTTTAAAAACCGGTATTTCAAATAAAATCAAAAAATGCAGCTATTAAATAATTGGCGAATCGTCATCCTCCTTTGCCTAACCTTGGGCTTAGCACCATTTTTGCCCGAACCCCACATTTGGGGCAAAATCAAATGGATTGCAGGCGGCGCCGAAGGCATGCAGGGAGCAGACTGGTTTGATGTCTTGCTCCACGGGTTTCCTTTTATACTTTTGCTTAGATTGTTGATTGTGAGCGCTCTTCCTTCAAAAAAAGATTGAAACACAAATCCGCTCTGTTACAAAAACCGCCTGTGGATAACTAAGCGTTGCGAAACACCCTCAATTTCGCTATTTTTGCAAAACTAAAACCCATTGAAATGCAGACAGACCCAAAGACCAACGGCGAAATTTCCTTTGACGATTTCAAGGAAACAGTTATAAACGATTATAAAATAGCTGTTACCAGCCGTGAATGTAGTCTGTTGGGCCGCCGTGAAGTACTTACAGGGAAGGCAAAGTTTGGGATTTTTGGCGATGGCAAGGAAGTACCGCAACTGGCTTGGGCCAAGGCCTTCCAAAATGGAGATTGGCGCAGTGGTTACTACCGCGACCAAACGTTTATGATGGCCATCGGGAAATTAACTATTGAGCAATTCTTCGCAGGTCTTTATGCCCATACCGATATAAAGGCGGACCCTATGAGCGCGGGAAGGCAGATGGGAGGCCATTTTGCAACCCACAGCCTCAATGAAGACGGCAGTTGGAAAAATCTTACCCAACAAAAAAACAGTAGTGCCGATATTTCGCCCACGGCAGGTCAGATGCCAAGATTATTGGGCTTGGCGCAAGCTTCAAAGATTTTCAGGAATGTAAAAGGGATTGAAAACAAAACCAATTTCTCCATAAACGGAAACGAAGTGGCTTGGGGAACTATCGGTAATGCCAGCACCAGCGAAGGGCTGTTTTGGGAAACCATAAATGCCGCGGGCGTGCTCCAAGTACCGATGGTAATGAGCGTTTGGGACGATGAGTACGGAATTTCAGTCCACGCAAAATACCAAACCACCAAAGAGAATATTTCAGAAATATTAAAAGGATTCCAACGCAATGAGGAAGAGGATGGTTATGAAATTATCCGCGTGAAAGGTTGGGACTATCCAGAATTGATTGAAGTTTACAACCGTGCCTCTAAGATTGCCCGGGAGGAGCATGTGCCCGTCCTGATCCACGTACAGCAACTTACCCAGCCCCAGGGCCACAGTACCAGTGGCTCGCACGAACGCTACAAAAGCAAGGACCGTTTGGAGTGGGAGGCAAAATTCGACTGCAACCTGAAAATGCGCGAATGGATGATTGCCAGTGATATTGCTACCGATGAAGAGCTTTCAGAAATAGAAAAGGAAATAAAAAAGAAAGTACGTGACGGCAAAAAAGCAGCCTGGGAAGCCTTTGTGGCTCCCCAGAAAAAGGAGCAGCAGGAAGCCGTGGTATTGTTGGGCAACTTAGCCGAGAGCAGCCCAAACAAAAATTTCATTGAAAAAATAAAGAATGAATTGGCTTCCGAAAAGGAGCCATTGCGTAGAAATATCCTCGCTTCCGCGCGCAAAGCACTGCGCTATGTAGTAGGGGAAAATTCTTCTGAAAAGAAACAACTTCAGGATTGGATTGAGAATTATTGCGAAACAATCCAGCCCAAATACAGTGCCCATCTTTACAGTGAGGCCAAAGAGAACGCCAAAACCATAAAGGAGGTGCTTCCCTCCTACGCAACCGATGCCGAGGAAGTAGATGGCCGCGTCGTGCTTCGCGATAACTTTGACGCTATCTTCAGCAAACACCCCGATGTATTGATTTTTGGGGAGGACAGTGGTGAAATTGGCGATGTAAACCAAGGCCTGGAAGGCATGCAGGAAAAATACGGCAAGCTACGGGTAGCTGATGCCGGAATTCGCGAAGCTACCATTCTCGGCCAGGGAATTGGGATGGCGATGCGCGGTTTGCGACCCATCGCGGAAATTCAGTATTTGGATTACATACTTTATGCCCTTCAAATTATGAGTGACGATTTGGTTACCGTTCGATACCGAACCAACGGCACCCAAAAAGCCCCGTTGATTGTCCGCACCCGTGGCCACAGATTGGAAGGCATTTGGCACAGTGGCTCACAAATGGCAGGTTTGATCCACCTATTGCGCGGAATGTATGTGCTGGTACCTCGCGATATGACCAAGGCCGCAGGTTTCTACAATACCCTATTGGAAACCGATGAGCCCGCTTTGGTTATAGAATGCTTAAACGGCTATCGTTTAAAGGAAAAAATGCCAAACAATCTCGGCGAGTTCAAAACCCCAATCGGCGTTGTGGAAACCATTAAGGAAGGAACCGATATTACCTTGGTTTCCTACGGAAGCACCATGAGAATTGTGGAAGAAGCCGCCAAAGAACTGCAACAGGCAGGTATAGATGCTGAAATTATTGACGTGCAGTCCTTGCTGCCTTTGGATATCAACCACGATATGGTGAAGAGCGTAGCCAAGACCAACCGACTCCTGGTAATTGACGAGGACGTGCCGGGAGGCGCTTCGGCATACATTTTAAACCATATTATTGAAGTACAGGGCGGGTATAAATTTATGGACAGCAAACCCCAGACCCTCTCGGCAAAGGACCACCGTCCGCCCTATGGCACCGATGGTGATTACTTCAGCAAACCTTCCGTGGAAGATGTCTATGAAAGGGTTTACGCCATCATGCACGAGTCAAATCCTTCGGAGTTTCCCAAGTTAAGATAACGCTAAAGTCCTGTTATACTTTAGCTAGGCTATGTATCTTATAGCGTAATTTAAAAATATTGCGCCATGAGAAACATTTTTACACTATTGCTGAGTATCATTTTTACCACCGTCGTTACCTCACAGGATGTAAACGACAACATTCGCTTTATCCCCCAATCACAAGTGCCGCAGCATGTATTGGACCGGCAGGAAACCTTATTTCCTACCAACTTTGTTTCTGAATGGCGAGTACAGGAAATGGACGGAATGCAGGACGCCCCAAACCTAAGGTACATCGCCAAATTTGAAGACGACGGCCGTCCCGGGTTTTCAGCCTCCTATCTTCCCAGTGGGGTGCTTATTTTCAATTCAGAATTTATGCCCAGTGAAATAATCCCGGCAGAGGTTCGCCTTAAAATTGACAAGGATTATAAGGACTACAGCATCCGCCACGCAGAATTTATCACCTTTTACAATCCAAAACGCGAAATCTACATGGTAAAACTTTTAAAGGATATTGGCGTACAATATGTTTTTTACAACACAGCCGGCAATGAAATCCCCAAAGATTCGCTCCCATTGGAGATTAAAATTTTGATGAATTAGGTTTGAAGGAATTCACCTTAAAATCACAAAATCCTGCACTTTATCGAATATTCAATAGTTTCAACTATTAATTACATTTTATTCAATAAATATTTGGAAGTCTGGAATTAATTACTTTAAATTAGCAATTCAATTCTAAAACTAGAACAGGTTTATGTCTTTCAACAGTTTAAATAATAATAATAACGAGCTGCCGTAACAAAAACTTGTCGCGATACATAGCCCGTCAGGTTTTTTTCCTGACGGGCTTTTTTTTTGCCTCTTGTTCCCCTTGCCCCCAAAAGGGGGAAACAGAAACAGAAAATAATATTTGAAGAGATTTTAATAAAAACCAATTATCAAATAACTATAAACTATTAACCAAATAACCTATCAATTATGTGTGGAATTGTATGTGCATTCGATTTAAAAAGGCCTTCAGAAGACTTGAGGCCACAGTTACTGACCATGGCAAAATGCCTTAGGCACCGCGGCCCAGACTGGAGCGGGATATTCAGCAACAAAAAAGCCATTATGGCCCATGAACGCTTGGCCATTGTAGACCCCACTTCGGGGAAACAGCCTTTATTTTCCGAAGACAAAAAGCTGGTGCTTGCCGCCAATGGCGAAATCTATAACCATATGGAACTGCGCAAGCAATTTGAGGGAAAATACAACTTTCAAACAAAAAGCGATTGCGAAGTTATCTTAGCGCTCTACAAGGAAAAAGGACCTTCGTTTTTGGATGAACTCAATGGCATCTTCGGCTTTGCCTTATACGATGCCGAAAAGAACGAATACCTGATTGCCCGCGACCATATGGGCATTATACCGCTCTATATGGGCTGGGATAAGGACGGAACATTTTACGTTGCCAGCGAGTTGAAAGCGCTGGAAGGCTACTGTACCAAAATTGAACTTTTCCCTCCCGGCCACTATCTGCACAGCAGCGACGGCAAGTTGAAAAGATGGTGGACCCGCGACTGGATGAGCTTTGATGCCGTGCAGGAAAACGAGACGAGCATTCAGGATTTGCGCGATGCCCTGGATGCCGCCGTAAAAAGACAGTTGATGAGCGATGTACCCTATGGTGTACTGCTTTCGGGCGGATTGGACTCTTCCATCACCTCTGCCCTGGCCAAAAAATACGCCGATAAACGTGTGGAAACTGGCGATACCGAGGGCGCATGGTACCCTCGGCTCCATTCCTTTGCGGTGGGGTTGGTGGGCTCGCCAGATTTGGCTGCCGCCCAAAAAGTAGCGGACCATCTTGGAACCGTGCACCACGAAATCCATTTTACCATCCAGGAAGGGCTGGACGCAATCCAGGACGTAATCTATCACGTGGAAACCTATGATATTACTACCATTCGCGCCTCCACCCCTATGTTTCTTTTGGCCCGTGCCATTAAGGCCATGGGGATAAAAATGGTACTCTCTGGTGAAGGGGCCGACGAGATTTTTGGCGGATACCTCTATTTTCACAAAGCTCCTTCGGCAAAGGACTTCCACGAGGAAAACGTGCGAAAACTCGACAAACTCCATATGTACGATTGTCTTCGCGCCAATAAATCCCTGGCCTCTTGGGGTATTGAGGGCCGTGTACCTTTTCTCGACAAAGAGTTTATGGACGTGGCCATGCGCCTTAACCCAAAAGATAAAATGATACTTGCCGGGCAGAAAGCCCCACAGGACAAACAGGCCATGGAAAAATGGGTGCTTCGCGAAGCCTTTGGCGATATGCTCCCCGCAGAAGTTGCGTGGCGGCAAAAGGAACAATTTAGCGACGGCGTGGGCTATAGCTGGATAGACTCCCTAAAGGAAATGGTAAACAAAAAAGTTACCGACGACCAAATAGCAAATGCCCATTACCGATTCCCTATACAGACCCCAACAAGCAAAGAAGAATTCTATTACCGAACCATTTTTGAGGAACATTTCCCCAGCGATGCCGCGGCACTAACAGTGCCCAGTGTACCCAGCGTAGCCTGCAGCAGTCAAGTAGCCCTCGATTGGGATGAAAGTTTTAAGAATATGAACGACCCAAGCGGCCGGGCGGTTAAAAATGTACATGCCGATGCGTATGCGAAGTAGTGAGGATGTGACTTGGGATGTTAGACGTGAGATTTGAGACGTGAATTTTATTTTTTGCCCATGCAAGAATTTTTTTTTTTGTATATTTAAACTATCCATAAAATTTGCCATAATTTTAAAATTTAATTAAACATTATGACGCCAGCGATAGTTTTCTTTGCTGGCGTTTTTTATTGAACTTTGATGTTCATATCAAATGCTTCGGCAGTTGCAATTACTTTCTGGACAATTTCGGGAGTATGGGACTTCTCTCGAGCATTTTCTATTTCAGCAGGTATTCCTACGGCATCAAAAAATCCTTTAAATCCCTTGGGACTGTGAATATTTATCCACTTACAGGGTAAATTGCTATTATTTGAAAAAGTATGCAGCGTTTTAGGGGGAATGTCGAGCGACTCTCCCGCTTTAACAATTTTTACTTCACCGTTTACTAAAAATTCCATTTCACCGTCAATTATCAAGAATGATTCCTTGAAGTTGTTGTGAAAATGCGGTGGAGGTACTTGAATATGTGCGGGAGTTTCTGCCAGCATCAAATCGAAGTCCCCGGATGTCCCGTGGGTGGTTATTTTATGGCCCAATACCCATTTAGCAGTTTGATTTTTCATTTTATGAGATTTTTGTCTCACAAACTTAAAATACAATTTTGAAAAAACCAAGTTTTATGAGATATTTGTCTTATGAAAAAGGAATATTTTAAATCCGGTCGGATAAATCAAAAATTAGAAACGAGAAATAAAATATTAAACAGCGCCCAATATTTTCTAAATAGAGGTTTAGAATTTACGCTGGAAGATATTGCAAAAGAATGTGGTATTTCAAGGGCTACAGTTTATCGCTATTATTCAAACATTGAAATTTTAGTGAATAAGGCCGCTCTCAATATCCAAGCAGAAAATCCAGATAAAATTGTTGAAAATATCAAAGAGGATAGTCTTGAGGATAGGATTCTTTACATCCAAAATTATTATAACAAACTGGCCATAGAACATGAAAGCGCATTTCGAAAATATCTAAGCTCGGTCATAACCTCAAATCCATCAGAAATAAAACGAGGTGCAAGACGCAAAAAAACGCTACAGCTTGCCTTTGAAAATACATCAATCGATAACAAGGAAAGCGAAAAATTAATAAATCTGTTAACTATTTTAATGGGAATTGAGCCTTTAATAGTCACTAAAGATGTTGTTGGCCTAAATAATACACAATCGATGGAAATTATGAAATGGGGCGTGCAATTAATTTTGAAAGGTTACTTTGCATCAAAAAAGGAGTAGCAGATTCCCAACCTAATCAAGCAACCAGAATTTTCTCGAATTTTTTGCAATTGTCTCATTATCAATATGCTTATTCCCCAAAAAAAAAGATAAAATCAGTTCCATTATAGAACGTTTTCAAAAAGAAAAAATACGTACCTTTAAGGAAACCATCCAACCGAAAGAGCCATGGGCATGTTTCATTATTACAAATTTCCGGAATCAGAAGTTTTCATTTTTGATAACTTTATCGTGAATCAATTTGAGGAAGGCGTAACCGTAACTCCGGAGCACAATGATAAGCTCAGAAAAGTTTTGGATGAACATTTTGCAAACAAAAAGGTAGTATATATTTCCAACAGATACTTTAACTATGCCGTGGATCCGCTCACCTATCTCGAAACCTCCAAAATACACAAACTGATTGCCATAGCCATAGTGGCCAAAACTGAACTTGCAAAGTCAAACGCCAGATTGGAAAGCATGTTCTACAAGAAAAAATTTGAAGTATTCGACACACTCAGCGAAGCTATGGCCTGGGTACAAAAAGAACTGGTCAATAGTGAAATAGAGAAAGAGAATTAGAATTTAGCGAAATAAACCATCACGTTACTCACCAAGAAACAATCTATTCCAGAAACGTTATTCGCCGTTGAGCCACTATCAACTACTCTCCCCACTACCCACTAATAAGCTACGGCAACCACTTCTTATCAAAATTTGGCTTCCGTTTTTCAAGAAAGGCATCACGGCCCTCTTTCGCCTCTTCCGTCATATAAGCAAGGCGCGTAGCTTCCCCCGCAAACACTTGTTGGCCCACCATTCCATCGTCGGTTAGGTTCATTGCGAATTTTAACATTTTAATGGAAGTTGGACTTTTTGCAAGAATCTCCTGCGCCCATTGGTAAGCTGTATCCTCAAGTTCGTCGTGCGGAATTACGGCATTCACCATTCCCATCTCAAAAGCTTCCTGTGCCGAGTAATTTCTTCCGAGGAAAAAGATTTCACGTGCCCGCTTCTGCCCTACCATTTTTGCCAAATAAGCACTTCCGTAGCCACCGTCAAAACTGGTTACATCGGCATCGGTCTGTTTAAAGATTGCATGTTCCTTACTTGCCAAGGTTAAATCGCAGACCACGTGCAGACTGTGTCCCCCACCCACGGCCCAGCCCGGAACCACACATATAACTGCTTTCGGCATAAACCGAATCAAGCGTTGCACGTCAAGAATATTTAAACGGTGATACCCATCCTCGCCCACATAGCCTTGATGGCCGCGCGCCTTTTGGTCGCCACCACTGCAAAAACTGTACACTCCATCCTTGGACGAAGGTCCTTCGGCGGAAAGCAGCACCACGCCTATGGAAGTATCTTCCTGCGCATCGTGAAAGGCATCGAGCAATTCAGCCGTAGTTTTTGGGCGAAACGCATTGCGCACATCGGGTCTATTGAACGCAATCCGAGCCACGCCGTTTGATTTTTTATAGGTTATATCGGTATATTCTTTAGCGGTTTTCCAATTGGGTGTAGCCATAATTGTTATTTTAGCGTAAAGTTACAGTCAATTTTTAATGAAAAAAATTCTTCCTTTAATAATTTCCCTCTTTTTGTGGGGATGCCATTCACAGAAAAGAACTATAAATGTTCTCTTTGTAGGTAATAGCTTAACATATTATAATGATATGCCACAGTTACTTCAAGAGATGCTCAACGAAACAGATCCAAATATTAAAATAGACCAAATTACATTTCCGGGGGTTTCATTACAAAGCCACTTAAACTTTATGGTTGACCCATCAAAAGAAAATTCCAGATTTGAAAAACAATTGGGAGATACAACCAGCACAGAAAAAAAACTTTTAGTAAAGCCTTGGGATGTTGTAATTTTACAGGAAGGAACAGTGAGGGTTCTTATACCTGAGTCAAAAGATAGTTTGGTCATTCCATCCATTCAACGAATAAAAGGGCTGGTACCAAATAAAGATTGTAGGTTTGCTATTTTCCACACTTGGGTATCCAAACATGAGTATCCAAAAGAATACTGTTATTCCTCCTTTTTAATAACACGGGAAATAAGTGATGAGCAATTCTGCTCTACAAAATTCATCAATTTTGAACAAGAAGCCAAAGCTGTTGATGAAGCGTATACTTTTATTGCAAATGCAACTAATATTGAAAAAAGCAACAATGGAAATATCGCAAACAGATTTTTAAGCAGTTATCCCGATATTGAAATATTTGAAGACGACCAACACCCTTCAATGGCTGGAGCATTTCTGAATGCGTGCATATTTTATGAAATGCTCACAAACAAAAAAGCAAAGAATTTAATTTTCAGCGGAAAACTCGACCCAAAAACCTCTAAAATAATTAAGAATTTTATTTAAAAACTATTCCATGAAACAATTTCTTCTATCCTTGGCAATTCTTTTCACATTAAACCTAACTGCCCAAGAAGCCTACAAATTTACCACCATTACAGACCTTGAAACCACTCCAGTAATAAGCCAGGGCATTACGGGAACCTGCTGGAGTTTCAGCAGTACTTCGTTTTTGGAGAGTGAAATTATGCGCCTTACGGGAAAGAAAATTGATTTAAGCGAAATGTACCAAGTGCGGAATACATATCCACTAAAAGCAGAAAACTTTATCATGCGACAAGGTAAAGCACAGTTCAGCGAGGGTGGCCTGGCACACGATGTGATGAATTCCGTAGAAAAATATGGTTTAGTGCCCGAAGCGGTCTTTGATGGTTTGAATACTGGAGAAACTACCCATAACCATGCCGAAATGGTTGCCGTTCTTGAAGCTATGCTAAAAACCTACGTTGACAATCCTGGTAGAAAACTCAGCAAAAAATGGCGCACGGCTATTGAAGGTGTTTTGGACGCATATATCGGTAAAAACGTAACCAACTTCACATTTGAGGAAAAACAATACACCCCACAAACTTTTTTGGCAATGACCAAAATACAGCCTGCCGATTACGTGAACCTTAGCAGTTTTACCCACGTCCCCTTCTATTCAAAATTTATTCTGAACATCCCGGACAATTGGAGCAACGGCAGTTTTTACAATGTTCCACTGGATGAGATGATGGCGACTATTGATAATGCTTTGGAAAACGGCTTTACGGTTGAATTGGATTGCGACGTTAGTGAAAAAACATTTTCCTCAAAAGACGGCGTAGCGGTTATTCCCGAAATTAGCGAGAATAATATAAAAGCCCTGCAGGGCATATATCCCGAAAAGAAAATAACACAGGAATATCGCCAAGAAGAGTTTGAAAATTATAACACTACAGATGATCACCTAATGCACATTACAGGAATGCTCCGCGACCAACACGGCACCAAATACTACAAAGTGAAAAACAGTTGGGGAACAGACGAAACGCGCGTTGCCAACGGTGGCTATGTATATTTTAGCGAAGGTTATATGCGGTTAAAGGCAATAAGTGTAACAGTTCATAAAGACGCTTTACCTAAAAACACTGCCTCAAAATTAAATTTGTAGATAAAAAAGATTATTAATGTTGGCTCAAATTTTGATACATTTGTCACGATGAAAAAGCTTCTACTTCTTCTTTTATTTCTTCCACTGATAGCTTCGGCACAGTTGGACTTTGAATCCAATAAATATAAATTGGATTTTGTGAAGTTACCGGAAATTGAAAGCCTTCTGACTACTCCCTTACCTTTAGATTCAGGTTTTTCGAAAAAAATCTCAAATAAACTCCCTTCGTTTAAAATGGATAAAAATAATTATCGTGAACCTGTGAGTATGTATGACGCAATGGCCGCGAGCGAAAATTATGTAAAGTCAGACATTAAAATTTCTTTGGATCCAAAAGAATATGGAGTTTATGGCAACAGAAGCTATAACCCTGATGGCTCCACAAAGGTTAAAAACATTGCGTACAAAGACGCTTCCCGAGGGTTTCTCTTTGCCGACTCCTGTCCTCCGTACGGCGTTTGCCCTCGTTGTGCTCCTTACCGTATAAATGGTTATTAATAATTTATGACTTTAGTATTTACATATAAATAAAATCATTTTTATTTTATTTAGTTAGGATTCCTTACTATATTTGCTAAAGCAATATTGCTGTTAAACTTAAATCCTTATTAATTATGAAAAAGTCTGTTTTTTATCACGCAGGTTGTCCCGTATGCGTAAACGCCGAAAACGAAATTCTCGAACTGTTGGATCCCGCTACAGTTGAGGTGGTTCATCTTGGTGAGCAAAAATCACAAATTTCACAAGCCGAAAATGCAGGTGTAAAATCTGTTCCAGCATTGGTTACTCCTACTGGTAATGTGTTACACATTAACTATGGCGCTTCCATGGCCGATTTAAAAAATTAATTAACCATACATAGGTTTCTTCGGAAAGTCTTTGTATTTAAATAAACAAAAAATGAAAAGATCAATATTTATAATAGCAACACTTTTGCTGGCAACTATTGCCCTCTCACAAAATACAGAATATGGTAATGATGATTTCAAAATTACAAATGTCGAAGTTACATATCATACTAATTTAGATGTCTTAATTTGGGAAATAACGGTAGCCGGAAATGCAGGCGCCACCACTCCGAGTCCTGCCGGTAAAATGAACGGAGCTCCTGTTTTAGGGTATGTTTTTCCTACCACTTTAAAGTCTTCAGATGTTGGATTCAGTGAAACTGATGGAATTGTAGCCTTGGCCCTTACCTCCCATCCAGATTTTGATGACACTCCTCTATGGGATGAGAATATGGATAGTAAATATGATAATGATGGTGTAATCTGGCATCCACATTGGGTTGTTCTGGTTGAAGATAAAAGAGTTGAAGGAGGACTTGCTGTAAAGCAGTTTAAAAAGGACGATTCAACTGTAAAACTTCCACCCACCAACCCTGGAATGCCAATGTATATGGACTCTCCCGGCTATGGTGTAAAGGCAATAAACAACACTATTAAAGTTGTAGTTCCAAAATACAGAATGAACAATCAAATCAGTTTTAACTATGATGGTGTGGCCGCATATATGCAAGTAAACACTGAAAATTTGGATAAGCCAATGCTTGGAGTTTATAAGGTTTACAGTGTGGCCAGTGGTAATTTGACCTTACCCTATACCGTAAAAAGTAATTAATTATGCAAATAGCAGTTTGGGATACATATGTGGAAAGGTCTAATGGTGCAAGAATGCACTTTGATATTTTGGTACCCGCAGCCATAGAAGACGAGAATCAAATTTATGAGTACGGTGAACAATATTTAAAAAATAAATCTTTTAAAACCGAAGCGTTGGATTCAAAAAGATGCAATTTCTGTCATATTGAAAATGCGAGTACAGAGATTGAAGCAGCTATTAGGGATAAAGGTTTTTATATTTTGGAAATGGAAAACTGTTGCTAAAAAATTTGATAAAAGTAATTAGGAATACTAACTTTGCCTGTTAGGGCTTACCCCTTAACAGGCTTTATTATGGAAAAAAGTGTTTTCGATACCTCTTTTCAGCAGGAAAGTGTGAGCAACAAGATAGTGGTTGGCCTTGAACGGATTTCAGAAGTATTCCGTACTCTACTCTGGGCCGAAGCAAAAAAAGCTGGCGTGAGCCCCATCCAGATCCAGATCCTCATTTTTGTTGCCTATCATAAAAGTTCACTCTGCACGGTGAGTTATCTAGCAAAGGAATTTGACGTTACCAAACCTACCATCAGCGATGCGGTGAAATCTTTGGAACAGAAGAAATTGATCTTAAAGGATTATTCAAATTCCGATAGCAGAAGTTATCTGATAGCGCTTTCGGAAAAAGGAAAACAATTGGTTTCGGTAACCGAGAATTACGCAAATCCCCTAAAAAAACAGTTCGACACTTTTGACGCAGCCCAACTGGAAACTGTCTATGAAACCATTGTAAAGCTTATTTACAATTTGAACAAAGCTGGGATAATCAGCGTGCAGCGGATGTGTTTTGCTTGTAAGTACCACACGAAACAAGATGGAGGCGACTATTGCGAATATCTTCAGAAACCTTTAAAAACCGAAACCATACGCGTTGACTGCCCAGAATTTGAGGAAAAACCTGGCTAAATCAGCTCTATTCCATCTTCCTTAATAATAATCTGCTTGTCTTTATAAAGCGTACCGATTGCCTTTTTAAAACTCTTTTTGCTCATCCCAAGCATATTTTTGATAGTGTCGGGATCGGTTTTGTCGTGAAGTGGCAAAAAACCCCCGGCAGCCTCCAATTCCTCGCGGATAAAATTGGCGTTCGGCTCAATGCTTTTATAGCCCGGGGTTTGCAGTACGATATCAATTTTATTGTCGGGACGAATTTTTTTTATAAAAGCCTTCATCTTATCCCCCGTACGGATATCCTCAAAAATATCTTCAATATAAATTAATCCTTTATGCTGCCCATTCACAATAACGTTCGCACCTTTTTCCGTTAAGTGCGTAACCAAAATATCTACCTCCTGAAAAGGTTCTACGGTCAAGTTTTCATTTTGAAGAAAATGGTTCGTCTTGCTGCTTCCCACCAATCGATTGGTTTTTTCGTCAATATATAAATAGACAATGTACCAGTTACCCTTCTTCATGGGCCGCGCCTGCTCCTTAAAAGGAACAAATAGTTGCTTTTCCAGGCCCCAATCCATAAAGGCGCCATATTCGGTTACATCGCTGCAATGCAAGTACCCAAAGGTGTTCAATTGAAGAAAGGGATCCAGCGTTGTGGCAATGGGCCGCTCTTCGTTATCCAAGTATATGAAGACGGTAATCTCATCGCCTATTTCGTATTCCTCTGGTTTGTATTTATGCGGCAAAAGCACCACATTTTCCTCGTCATCGCCCAAATATAGACCCGGTTCGGTTTCTCGAAGAATCTCCAAAGTATTGTATTCGCCCAGTTTTATCATAGTTGCAAAGGTACTGTATTCTTATCAAAAAAAAGTGCACACCACGTACATACAAATCAAACTTAAAATGTAAATTCACATTGAAAATGGAAAAAATAACGCTACATAACCTTCCCCCAGACTTCCAGTTGAAAAAAAGATTGGAGACCGATATTGGCATGGTTTATTTTTATAATGGCATCGTTATTTTTGAAGCCAATGAAGGTGTGGTTCTTTCGTATAAAACTGGTTTTTCCATTTTGCTAAAAGGGCTAAATTATTTAGGAACTAAGCCTTGGGTATATATTTCCAATCGCGTGCATTCCTACTCCATTAAGCCGATGGATTACAAATATTTGAACAAAGTACCTACACTACGCGCCGTAGGAGTGGTAAATTATAGCGAAGTGGGACATACCAACGCAGAACTGGAGGCTAAGTTTTGCAAAAAACCCTTTCAAATGTTTGACAATCTTACAGAAGCCGCCATTTGGGGGAAAGGGTATTTATAAAATGAATTTGAAGTAGTCTAAAAGCACTTTATCATTTATCGCTGCCGGCGTAAAAACTTCCAACAGAGCAGGACCTTCAGTTATTCTGAAGAAATCCCTCAGCGTTTTATTCAAATCTTCTTTTCCGTGAATTGTTTCATATTTGAAACCATACATTGCCGAAAGCTGTTTGGCGTTTAGGTTGTGTTTTGTTTCGAAATAAGTATCAAAAAGCTCCGTATCCTTTTCCCCTGGAAGAATTCTGAAAATACCGCCACCGCCGTTATTCACGACAATTATTTTAAAATTTTTAGGAATATAATTGTTCCAAAGCGCATTGCTGTCATAGAAAAAACTGAGGTCGCCGGTTATAAAAACCGTTGGCAATCTTGAAGCGTAGGCCGCTCCTACCGCAGTACTCGTACTTCCGTCTATTCCGCTGGTACCTCTATTGCAGAAAACTTCGGCAGAAGCCGGAATTTCAAAAAGTTGGGCGTAGCGAATCGTGGCGCTATTGCTCAATTGCAACTGGATATTTTGTGGAAGACTGTGGAATATTTCGCAAAAAACCATAAAATCCGAGTATAGAATTTCAGCTTCGTAAGTTGCGTGCCGCTGCAATCTGTGTCGCTTTATTGCGAGCCAATGGCTTTGATAGTTACTTTCCACCGAAATTGTCTTCGGAAGAAATTCAGCAAAAAAACCATTGACGCTTGTTTTGAAATGATGCGACAGTACAAAATAAGTATCAAAAGCTTTCTTCGAATCCACGTGCCAATGTTTCGCTGGAGGAAAACTGCGCAGAAAGGCCTTTATCTTTTTTGAAACCACCATTCCGCCAAAGGTGAGCAGTATTTCGGGCTGCAATTTTTTGAAATCTCCATCCGTTAAAGGTGCAATCAGTTGGTCTATGGCCGTGATAAAATTTTCGTGGTGAAGGTTGGAAGTGGTCTCGGTCAACACCAAAACACTATCGTCCTTTGCAAGTTGCTCCACAAAACGCATTTCCACACTATTTGGCGGTAATACTCCCACCAATACCATTTTGCGTTTACTGGAATTCCATCGGCTTACAAAAGCATCCAGATTTTCCTCAACGCCTGCTGTCCGCTGTCGCGCAGGAACGTTCTGTGGCCAAACCAGTTGGTTTTCCACCGTGTGGTATAAAGGTTCGGAAAAAGGAATGTTTATATGAACGGGACCGTTCAGCTCGATTGCCGTATTTAAGGCAACGTTTATTTCGGTTTCATTTTTAATCTGAAAATCTTCGCCTTCACTGCAATTTGCACTGTAAAGAATATGGTTTTCAAAAACGTTTTCCTGTCGGATGGTCTGCCCATCGCCAATGTCAATATAGTCTGCGGGCCTATCTGCGGAAATGACGACCAAAGGAATATCGCTATAAAATGCCTCGGCCACCGCGGGGTAATAATTGAGCAAGGCCGAACCCGATGTACAGACGACCGCTACGGGCCTATTAATTTGCTGCGCGATACCCAATGCGAAAAAGGCTGCGCAACGTTCATCTACGATGCTAAAGCACTTAAAATCGGGATGTTCCCCAAAACCAATGGTAAGTGGCGCATTGCGCGATCCGGGAGAAATAACTATATGGTCAATACCCTTGTCCAAACATAATTGCACAAGCGTTTGTGAGAGAATCTTAGTTGAGAATTTCATGCAGCGCAAAGGTACGAAGACGCCGAAAATATTACAGCATTGGTGCCAATACTTGTAGCATTGTCTGCATTTTATTTTGGGTTTCCTGCCATTCATCGGCCGGCTGTGAGCCAATAGTGATACCCCCGCCCACGAAGATGCGGGCCGTATTGTTTTCTATCTTCATACACCGCAGGTTAACCATTAGTGAGGCAGAAGCTCCATTTTCATTTACGGGTCCTAAAAACCCTGTGTAAAATTCGCGGTTATACCCTTCGTTTTGGAGTATGAATTCCTTGGCAAATTTTTGTGGACTGCCACAAACCGCAGGGGTTGGATGCAAGGCAGCTGCAATTTTTGTCAGCGTGGCTTTTCCCCTTTTTAAAATGCCGGTAATATCGGTTCTTAAGTGAAGCAACGACCCGGCGCGATATGTGTACGGATTGGAAACTTTCAATACCGAGGTTACGCGCTGCAGACTGTTGGTTATTGAATCGGTTACCATTTGCTGTTCGTCCAGTTCCTTTGGGCCCCAGGAAACCTTTTCCGAATTGCAAAAAGATTGTGTTCCCGCCAGGGCCATGGTCTTAAAGGAGTCTGTCTCAACCCGCACTAAGGTTTCTGGCGTTGCACCGCACCACATCCCCGTTTGCGGATGGTACCAAATATATCGAAAGGCCAATGGATAGGCCCCAAACAAACGCTCTAACAATTGTTTAAGTGAAAAATTTGATAGTGGAAAATCTTTCGGACGCGAAATAACGATTTTGGTAGCCCTTCGTCTTTTTATATTGTCAATAGTTTTTTGAACTTTTTCCAAATAAGTTTTCCGCTCCGAAGCGTTTTCGGCTACCGGAACGGGCGTCAATTCAATAGTATTTTCCGATAATTCTGCACTAACTATTTCTGAATCATTCTCAGGAATAAAGTATGCTGAATCATTATACTCAAAAGGCGCGAGAACAAAACCGTTGTCCGTCAATTCGCTAATGGTACTAAGTTCTGGGTTCTTCTGAAGTAGAGCAGATACAATTTTTTGATTCGGCAACGAATATACCACAAAGGGCAATCCTTCTTCAAAATGTTTTTCGATTTTTTCAGTGAGTAGGTTAAAATCCATTAATTTTTTGGTAAGGTAAGGGTGGTAAGTTTTACGAGGGAAACGAGGGCGCCGTCTTCATTCGTAATTTTTATTTGCCAGAGCTGGGTGGTCCTTCCTTTGTGAATAATACTGGCATGGGCATATACATTACCATCGCGCACGCTTTTTACGTGGTTGGCGGCAATTTCAATTCCACGGATTATTACATCATTTGCATTCAAAAACATAAATGCCCCCGCACTGCCCACACTTTCGGCCAAGGCTACAGAGGCGCCGCCGTGCAAAACCCCATCGGGTTGATGAACCCTTGGCGTGACGGGCATTTTGGCAACGAGGAAATCATCGCCCACTTCGGTGAATTCTATGCCCAGTGTTTCCATTAAGGTATTTTGGCACATTTTATTGCAGGCCGCCAAAATTTCGTCGTTGGTGTACTTCATTGTATTGGTTTACATTTGTAAAAATACAAAATTGAATTCAACAAAATGAGCATCCAGAAAGAGGTTACCTATACAACTACGAATACATACCACACCCTCAATGAGTTAACCGAAAAAACCAAGAATGTATGGATGGTTTTTCACGGAATGGGCTATTTGAGCAAGTACTTTATCAATTATTTTTCCGAATTAAATGCCGAAGAAAATTTCATCATTGCACCACAGGCTCCCTCAAAATATTACCAAGGAAATGATTTTAAGCACGTTGGCGCCTCTTGGCTTACGCGTGAAAATACACAACTTGAAACCCAGAATATACTGAAATATATCGACGCAATTTATGTAAAGGAGCTTGCCGAAACTACTGCAAACTTAATAGTTATGGGCTATAGCCAAGGTGTTTCCATAGCTACGCGCTGGGTTGCCAGCCGTAAAGTTCAGTGTGATAAGCTTATTCTTCATTCGGGGGGAATTCCAAATGAATTGCAACCCAACGATTTTGAATTTCTCAAAAAGGATGCCGAGGTAATCTATCTTTACGGAAATAAGGACCAGTACATTACAGAAGCCCGTGAGACCGAAGAGAAACTTAAAGGCACCAAACTTTTTCAAGATCGGCTGAACATTGAGGTTTTTGATGGAATCCATGAGGTTAACAGGGAATTATTATTAAAACATTCCATATAATTTTAAGAATATTGTGTATTTCATCGAATAATTTTGTGTTTTAACTTCTTTTGTTTTTCTTTTACTTCGCTTTAACAACCAAATAGCCCCAAACTATGAAAAAGGCAATATTTACCTGCGTATGTATGTTTATCGCGTCCATGGTTATGGCGCAGGTGAGCAAACAGGAAAAACAAGTTCTTTTAGATCTTTATACCGCTACCAATGGTTTGGAATGGAACAAACAATGGAACTTGGAGCAACCTGTGGAAACTTGGTACGGAGTTACGGTTGAACACAATAAGGTAACGGGCATCAATTTATTGTTCAATAATTTGAATGGTATATTGCCAGCCTCTTTGGGACAATTAAAAAATTTGAAAAAATTGGAATTGTCGTTTAACCCTATTTCGGGAACCATTCCTGCGGAATTGGGCAATCTGGAACAATTAGAAATTTTAGCAATAAACGGGACAGCCATGAATGGAAACATTCCGGAGTCTTTAGGCAGGCTTTCTAATTTGAAGCAGCTGCACCTAAGCAGTAACCAATTGAGCGGAACGGTGCCCGAAAGTATCGGAAATCTTAGGCAGATTGAAGTTTTTAATGTGTTTGATAACGATTTGTATGGCGCTTTACCACAATCATTGGCAAATTGTCCAAATTTGAAGCAGCTTATGGTTGCAGAAAATAATTTTAACAATCCGAGTGATTTTTCAGTGATATTGCTGTCAAATTCTGGAGCAAAAATAGATTTACTCAATAACTCCCCACAAATTGAGCCCGCACAGCCCATAATAGCTGTAGAACGGGACGAAAATGAAGATTAACACTATTCTATTTCCTCATTTCCAAGCGGCCTATAATGGGCCGCTTATTTTTTAAACACGTTAAAAAACATATTTTATCGATAAAAAACATTGTATTTTTGAAAAATATTAGTAGATTGCCCCGGTCTTTGTACCAAGTGGCCCCCACCCACTCCAAAGACCTTAAAGCTTAATATTTGGTTAAAAAGCAAGCTTTTAAATGGAGCGGCCTTTATGAGGTCGCTCTTTTTTTTTATAATTTGGAATACTGATATGATTTAAAAAATCTAAAGCTTCATACAGATAAAAAGTAATAATTCGAATTATAATAATTAAAAAACCGCAACCCTCTCAGGTTGCGGTTTTGCTTTTAAGCATTTCCCGATTCCCCCCTTTGGGGTTAGGGGGCTTTTTATTTCACTTCTTCAAAATCTACATCCTCAACATCGCTGTTTTCAGAACCGCCACCTGTGCTTCCCTGCTCGGCTCCTGCCCCGGCATCACCAGTTGGGGCACCTTGCTGTTCGGCCTGGGCTTTGTACATTTCTTCAGAAGCAACTTTCCAAGCTTCGTTTATTTTATCCAAAGCGGGCTGTATATTGCTCACTTCTCTGGTTTCGTACGCTTTTTTCAATTCTTCCAAAGCATCTTCGATTGGCTTCTTTTTATCGTCAGATAATTTTTCGCCAAACTCTTTCAGTTGCTTTTCAGTCTGAAAGATCATTGCGTCCGCCTCGTTCAGTTTTTCAACTTTTTCCTTCGCAGCCTTATCGCTTTCGGCATTTGCCTCGGCATCGGCCTTCATCTTTTTGATTTCCTCTTCGGTCAAGCCGGAAGAAGCTTCAATACGGATATCCTGCGTTTTGTTGGTAGCCTTGTCGGTAGCGCTTACTTTAATGATACCGTTGGCATCAATATCGAACGTCACCTCAATTTGTGGCACCCCGCGCTGTGCTGGTGGAATTCCGTCTAAGTGGAAACGACCGATTGTTTTGTTGTCGTTCGCCATTGGGCGCTCCCCTTGCAATACGTGGATTTCAACACTGGGCTGATTGTCGGCCGCAGTAGAGAATACCTGACTTTTCTTGGTAGGAATGGTAGTGTTGGCCTCAATCAATTTGGTCATTACACCACCCATAGTTTCAATACCAAGTGAAAGTGGGGTTACATCAAGAAGAAGTACATCTTTCACATCTCCGGTCAATACACCACCTTGAATTGCGGCACCAACAGCTACAACTTCATCTGGGTTTACTCCTTTGTGTGGTTTTTTTCCGAAGAATTTTTCAACGGCTTCCTGCACTGCAGGAATACGGGTAGAACCCCCAACAAGAATTACTTCATCTATATCGCTCTTGCTCAAACCAGCAGCTTTCATTGCTTTTTCACAAGGCTCGATAGTTCTTTTTACAAGTGGCTCAATCAGTTGCTCAAACTTGGCGCGTGTCAACGTTTTTACCAAGTGCTTTGGTCCGCTAGCAGTAGCCGTAATGTAAGGCAAATTGATTTCGGTTTGTGTTGAGGAAGACAATTCAATTTTTGCTTTTTCAGCAGCTTCCTTTAAACGCTGGAGCGCCATTGGATCTTTCTTCAAATCAAAATCTTCTTCTTTTTTGAATTCATCAGCCAACCAATTGATAATTTTTTGGTCAACATCATCACCACCCAAGTGGGTATCACCATCAGTAGCCAATACTTCAAAAACGCCGTCCCCCAATTCTAGGATACTAACGTCATGCGTACCACCACCAAAGTCAAAAACCACTACTTTTTGGTCGGTTCCCTTTTTATCAAGACCGTACGCTAGAGCTGCCGCAGTGGGTTCGTTGATAATACGTTCCACTTTAAGACCGGCAATTTCACCGGCTTCCTTGGTTGCGTGGCGCTGGCTATCGTTAAAATATGCAGGAACGGTAATTACCGCACGGGTAACATCTTGTCCTAAATAATCCTCGGCGGTCTTCTTCATTTTCTGAAGAATCATTGCACTCAGTTCCTGTGGGGTGTACATACGGCCGTCAATGTCAACACGGGCGGTATCGTTATCACCTTTTACCACTTTATATGCTGCGTGTTCCGCTTCACTCTTTGATTCGGAATATTTGTTCCCCATAAATCGCTTAATGGAGCTGATGGTCTTTGTAGGGTTGGTAACAGCCTGACGTTTTGCAGGGTCCCCTACTTTAATTTCGCCACCTTCCACAAATGCAATTACGGAAGGAGTTGTTCTTTTTCCTTCGGCGTTAGGAATAACCGTTGGCTCGCTACCTTCCATCACGGCAACGCAGGAGTTGGTTGTACCTAAGTCGATTCCAATTATTTTACTCATATCTATTGTGTTATATATTTAGTTAATTCAATTTTTATTTTACGGAGTGTATAAGTCAATGATTGTGCCAGCGGAAGGATTATGACAGGATGGCAGAATTTTAATAAAAAAATTAATTAGTAGTTTTACTATTAGCAAATAGCAGCCCTTTTGAAGAATTTATTCAATATTAAAAATCCTATAATACTTGGTATTGCAAGTGGCTTTTACCCTTTTCTTTATAATTATTATTCAAACTTTACGCTGGTAGATTCCTTATCGCAGACATTGTTCTTTATTGTCTTCTTTTTACTAATCCCAGTTGCAGTTAATATTTTTTTAAAGGTCTCTTCAAAAAAAATATCATTTGTCGCTAAAAATTATGATTTGCTCTTAACCTTTTCAAACGTGGTAAGTTTTGCTGGGTTACTTACCTATAGTATTATTGGCCCAAAAAAGAAAATAATCCTTTTGGTCATTATACTTTCGTTTGGGTTTTCCTTTCTACTGAAAAAACATTTGAAAAAAGTAGTTGTGCTGGAATATCTACTCGCATTGATTGTCGCGGTTCAATTGGTCTTTTATATTGGAAACATAAATTTTTCTTCGGAATGGAAACAACTGCCAGATAGTATTTCAGAAGTTACCTTTAAGAAAATGCCAAATGTTTATATTATTCAGCCAGATGGTTATGCCAATGCCAATACCTTAAAAAATGAGCCTTACCATATTGACAATAGTAACTTTGAAAGTTTTCTAATCGAAAAAGATTTTAAGATTTATCCCAATTTCCGAAGTAATTATTCCAACACAATTACCTCCAACAGTTCAATGTTTGCGATGAAACATCATTATTATAAAAATCCGAAAGACAACACAAAGGAAGCCTATGGTTTGCGAAAAAGTATAGCCAGCAATAATGTCGTGGTATCCGTCTTTAATAAAAACGACTACAAAACATCGCTGATCATTGAATCTCCATATATCATTGTCAATAGGCCAACGTTAGGCTATGATTATTGCTCCATTCCATATAAAGAACTTTCATTTTTATCACGCGGGTTTGACATGGCAGTGAATAGCCTAGATGAAATGAAAAAAGCTATTAAAGAAAATAAAAATCAAGCTAACTTTTATTTTATTGAAAAAATCCTCCCGGGCCATATTTCCGTCACAAAAAATCAATCCAAGGGCAAAGAAGAAGAAAGAAAAGTGTATGTTGAAAATTTTGAAAAAGCAAATCTTTGGTTATACGAGATGATTACTCTAATAATCAAAGATGACCCTTCCGGGCTTATAATTATCGTTGCTGACCATGGAGGGTATGTGGGCTTAAACTACACGAGCAAACGTCATAAAAAAATAACTGATCCTAGGCTTATAAACTCAATATTTGCTTCCACGCTTGCCATAAAATGGCCTGACAATGAAGTGCCAAGATTTGATGATAAACTGAAGACAAATGTAAACCTGTTTAGGGTGTTGTTTTCATACCTAGCAGAAGACAAAACTTATCTCAATAATTTTGAGAAGGATGAAAGTTTTTTAATTGTGGATGAAGATGCCCCGTTTGGAGTTTATAAAGTAATTGATGAAAACGGAAAAGTTGATTTTAAAAAAGTTGATTTTTGAGTTTCAACTCTCTCCCCAACTTTTAACAATTCTTTCCACTGCGTAGTGTAGCGCGGGCTTCGTTCTTTTTTAATGAGTTCCCATTCATTAACCCGTGTGCCCACCAAACCTGAAGAAATAGTTGCTTTTCCAAATTTCCGGTTGATGGCGTCAAAGGTTTCTATAAGTTTTGAGTTATTTAATTTAGAAGGTTGGTGAAACAGATTTCCCTGCACATAATCCTGTGGAATGATGCCCGTAAGGTTCACTCCTACTTTTTTATAGCGATAACCAGGTTTGTATATTTCAACTAACGCTTTTCGCGCTGCGGAAATAAGTTTGAAGGTGTCATTCGTAGGAATTTCCATAGTCACGGTCCGGCTGTTGGAATATTGCTTATCTACATCGCTGTGGTAGTTGGTTATGATGAAAACCTGAACATAAGTGGCGCATGATTTTTGGGCGCGAAGCACCTCGCTTACTTCACTTATGTAATACGCGCACGCTTCCTCAATACGCTCCAAGTCAGGTAATTTTCTACCAAAAGATTTCGCGGTGCCGATTCCTTTTTTTGGCGGCGGTTGGGTTACAAATTCCATGCACGGCTCGCCTTTTAGTTCGCGCCAGGTGCGCTCGCCTACAACTGTCATTTCCTTTCGGACCCATTGCAACGGAGTTTCAGTAAATTGAAGTGCATTAAAAACGCCTATATTTTTCAACCGTTCGGCATGCTTTCTGCCAATGCCCCAAACGTCGCCAATCTTGCACCATTTTAGTGCCTCAATCCTTTTTTCTTCGGAATCGATTACAAAAACGTGGTTGTTGTCAGGAATTTTCTTCGACATTCGGTTTGCCAGCTTTGCCAGCACTTTTGTTGGCGCAATCCCCACACCTACTGGTAACCCCGTATTTTTTGAAATGGTTTCTTTAATTAAATGCCCATGATCGTTCAGCAAAATATTTTTCATCCCAGATAAATCTGCAAAGGCTTCATCAATACTATAAACTTCCACATTTGGAGAAAACGTCCCGAGTATGTTCATCACCCGCTGCGACATTTCGCCATAAAGCGTATAATTTGAAGAAAAAAAGTTCACTTTGTGGGCAATCAGTTGATCCTTGATTTTAAAAACTGGCTCAAACATAGGGATGTCCGTAATCGCCTTCGCTTCTTTGTTTGCGGCAATCACGCAGCCATCGTTATTACTCAAAACCACAACGGGTTTTCCCAAAAGGTCGGGACGAAAAACCTGCTCGCAGCAGGCGTAAAAGCTGTTGCAATCTACCAAGGCAATCATCGGGCGTAATGGATTATGTAAGTGATTATTCCCCAAACGGTGAATTCTTCTTCCGAAAAACCAAAAGGAATGCGCTTTATCTTAAATTCCCCTTCTTGGATTATTAACGCCAAATCATCAAAATTTCGGGATAACGACCTATCGATAATCAAAACATCCCTATCAAGAATATTGTGTTCCTTAAATCCATTGCCATCTACCCGCACAAAAAATGTAGCATCTCTATTCAGTACCAATTCTTGGTTCAAATCAATAGTGGGTTCCAAATAATGTGTTGCGGGGCTTGCAAAGCCCGTTTGTTTTGAAACACCCGGTTCGTGCCTGCTTTTTACTTTTGTGAGTTTGCCTGAAGTGAAAATTTCCATAGTTCAAAAATAGGAATATTTCCTATTTTGTGGATTATTTCCAATAATAATTATAAACAAATACTACTTTCCTTTTAGCGGGATAGCGCAAAATTTCTTAGGTTTGAATCAAGATTGAATTTATGGAAAGTATCAGTGTTTTTGACATGCTAAAAATTGGTGTCGGGCCGTCAAGTTCGCACACTTTGGGGCCGTGGCGCGCGGCGTTGCGATGGATTGGCGAATTGAAAGAGAAAGGCAATTTTGAAAAAGTAGCGGAAATTTCAGTAGATCTGTACGGTTCCCTTTCGCTCACGGGAAAAGGGCACGCAACCGATCTTGCGGTAATGTTGGGCCTTTCGGGTTTTGATCCTGTAACTTTTCCTATTGAAAATATTGAAAAGGAAATTGATTTTATAAATTCGGAGAATAAACTGAAACTAAACGGCGAACTGGAAGTCCCTTTTTTTCCGAAGCAAAACATCATCTTCAACCGAAAGTTTTTAGAATTTCACCCGAATGGGATGACTTTTAGGGCAACTTTAAAAGACGGCTCCAAAAAATCTTCTTCTTTTTATTCCATCGGTGGCGGTTTTACCGTAAAAAAGGAACGGAAACGCAAAAAAATTAAATTGGCAAAATTTGCCCAATTCCCCTTCCCTATTGAAAAAGGAACGGAACTTTTGGCATATTGCAAAGCGGAAGGGAAAAGTATTTCGGAAATAGTTTTAGAAAACGAAAAATCATTGCGAAGCGAAGCCGAAATAAACGACGGCCTAAAGAAAATCTGGGACGTGATGTTGGATTCCATGTACGTTGGCGCCCACACGGAGGGTACTTTGCCCGGCGGACTCAATGTAACGCGCCGTGCTTTTGAGATGAACAAAAACCTAATTGGCGATAGCAAATACACCAATGCCGAAGAATGGATTGCCGCAATACGAAATACCGAAGTGAAGTTCCGTCAAATCCTGAAATGGGTTTCGTGTTTTGCCCTCGCGGTGAACGAAGTAAATGCTTCGTTGGGCCGTGTGGTCACAGCTCCAACCAACGGAAGCGCGGGCGTAATCCCTGCCGTGATGATGTATTACATGGTGATTGAAAACCACGATGCAAATTTTGAGGACGTTCTTAAATTTTTACTCACGGCTGGCGAAATTGGCAGTATCTTCAAAAAAGGTGCTACCATTTCGGCAGCTATGGGTGGCTGCCAGGCAGAGATTGGCGTTTCTTCCTCCATGGCCGCTGGCGCGCTTTGTGAATTGATGGGCGGAACTCCCGAACAGTGCTTAATGGCCAGCGAAATTGCAATGGAACATCACCTGGGAATGACGTGCGATCCCATTGCAGGTCTGGTGCAAATTCCGTGTATAGAGCGTAATGCAATGGGTGCCATAAAAGCAATAAACGCTTGCGAAATGGCTTTGGATAGCGATCCTTCCAAAGCAAAGGTGCCCCTCGATAAAGTGATTGCCACCATGTGGGAAACGGCAAAGGACATGACTTCAAAATACAAGGAAACCAGTGAGGGCGGTCTTGCGGTGCAAGTGAATATTAGCGATTGTTAAAATCATTCTTTCTTACAGCTCCCAATGCGAAGGGAATCTATAAGATTCAGGATTTTCCAACTTTCGTCCGTGTAAACCAACGTAAATGAATTGGCCCCACAATGGCTAAATTTTCCGTCCATGTAATATTCATAGGGCGCCCAAACGTGTGCAATATTACCGTCGCTATTTACAATATAATCGTTCAACTTTTCATCCCAATCCAGCTCTTTGCCCTTTGTAGCGGCATACTGAAGCAAATCTGACGATCTAATATAGATTAATATATTTTCCTGTTCGGTATTAAGATAGGCGCGATTCATGGTCATGTTGGGGTGCATCACCGATTTCATTTTTAGCGTGTCGCCTGCACGGTATCCATCCATAAAAATATTGATGATTATTTTGGCATTTTCCGTAGAGAGCGATTCTTGGCCAAAACTTTGGACTGCGATAAAAATTGAAAAAAGAAGGATTAGAGATTTCATCTTGAAAATTTTACTTGGTTACTATTCAAAAATAGTACTTTTACATTTTAATAGAACCAGTTTTAAAGAATATGTCAACAGCCAAAAAAGAATATAAACGAATTACTACCAAAACTTTGGTGGATATGAAAAAGAAAGGCGAAAAAATATCGATGCTCACGGCATACGATTTTACAATGGCCAAGATTGTGGACAGCGCCGGTATAGATGTAATTTTGGTGGGCGATTCGGCATCCAATGTAATGGCTGGCCATGAAACTACGCTGCCGATTACGCTGGACCAAATGATTTATCATGCGGCTTCTGTGGTTCGCGCTATCGAACGCAGTTTGGTTGTGGTTGATTTACCTTTCGGAAGCTATCAAAGCGATCCAAAAGAGGCGTTGCGCTCAGCAATCAGAATTATGAAGGAAAGTGGCGGTCACGCTGTGAAGCTTGAAGGCGGAAAAGAAATAAAAGAGTCCATAAAACGAATTTTGAATGCGGGAATTCCAGTAATGGGCCATTTGGGTCTAACGCCGCAATCTATCTATAAATTTGGAACGTACACTGTTCGCGCAAAAGAAGAAGAGGAAGCGGAAAAACTAATCTCTGACGCATTATTGCTTGAAAAAGCAGGTTGTTTCGCAGTGGTATTGGAAAAGGTTCCCGCTAAGTTGGCCCAGGAAGTTGCAGAAAAAATAAGCATTCCCGTAATCGGTATTGGTGCCGGAAATGGTGTTGACGGGCAGGTTTTAGTAACTCACGACATGCTTGGGATGACGCATGAATTCAACCCACGTTTTTTAAGAAGGTACCTAGATTTATATTCTGAAATGAAAAACGCCTTCAGCCAGTATAGTACTGATGTAAAGAGTGGTGATTTTCCCAATGATAGTGAACAATATTAAAATCTGATTTTTAGATTCTTAGATAATTTGCCTTTTAGAAAAATCAAACAATCAAACATACATAGTACCAAAGACAATCTTCAAGTTCTGTTTGAAGACAATCATCTAATCGTCGTAAATAAACGTCCGGGAGATATTATTCAGGGCGACAAAACTGGAGATGCCCCCCTTTTGGAAGTTGTGAAGGAATACATTGCCGAAAAATACAACAAGCCCGGCGCAGTATTTCTTGGGGTAGTTCACAGATTAGACCGTCCCACGAGCGGAGTCGTTGTATTTGCGAGAACTTCTAAAGCATTGGCCCGTTTAAATAAAATGTTTTCCGAAAGGGAAACGGAGAAAATATATTGGGCTATAGTGAAAAATCCTCCCCCAAAATTGGAGGATACGCTAACGCATTTCTTAAAAAGAAATTCAAAACAGAACAAATCATACGCTCATATTAAAGAAGTACCGGACAGCAAAAAAGCAATACTCCATTATAAACTTCTGAAAAAACTTGACAATTATTATTTACTGGAAATAACTTTGGAAACTGGTAGGCACCATCAAATTCGGTCACAGCTATCGGCTATTGGGTGTGCCATAAAAGGAGATTTGAAATATGGTTTTGACAGAAGTAATTCAGATGGCAGTATTCATCTTCACGCTAAAAGATTGACTTTGACCCATCCAGTTCAAAAAGAAGAAATTTGTATAGAAGCTACCCCCCCAGTTGATGCTGTATGGAATGCCTGTAATTAAAGCTGAATTAAGTTTCTTTTCAAAGCAAAAATAACAAGTCCTACTCTATTTTTTATTTTAAGTCGTTTGAACAAATCCTGACGGTACCCGTCAATAGTCTTTGGGCTCAATTCCATCATAACGGCTATTTCCTTATAGGTCAACTCAGAACAAGCTAATTTTATAAAAGTAAGTTCATTTTCCTTAAAGTCGAAAATTCTTCCTTCCTCATCGGGAGTTAGAGAATGCAGCAAGGTTTCAGATACCTTTTGGGAGTGATAATATCCTTTTTCGCTCAACTCTTTAAGGGCTGTGTTCAAAATTTCGGGGTGTATGTCTTTCAGCAAATATCCTTTTACTCCTCGACGCAACATTTTAAGGATTGTATGTTCATCATCTTGCATGGAAAGTGCCAACACTTTTATTTCCGGATGGTGCAGCGTGAGCCATTCTGCCGTTTCAAAACCGTCCATCACGGGCATGTTTATATCCAAAAGTATTATCTCTGGCAAAAGATCACTGTCCTCAATTTTTTTCTGGAGGTGTAATCCGTTTTTAGCGTGAAATATAACTTGGAAGTGCGGAAATGAATTGATAAGTTTTTCCAATGAACGTGCAAAAAGAGAGTGATCGTCCACTATACCAACTGTATGATTTGTTTCTGGTCTCATTTTGTGCTTTTATAGGGATAATTTAAGTATAATTGAGTGCCTTTTCCTATTTCGGAAATGATTTTGTATTCTGCATTTATCAATACTGCCCTGCTCATCATAGTTTCCATACCCGAGCTGTCAGTTTTCAGCGAAGTATCGAAGCCAATTCCATCGTCATTTGCAGAAATTTCCAGTGTTTTTTCTTTATAATCTAAATGTACGAATAATTTTGAAGCTCTAGCGTGTTTCAATACATTAGAAAGAAATTCCTGCAGAATACGGAAAATGATAATTTCGCTCGCGCTATTTATAGGAATTATGTCGCCAGTTATTTTTAGGGAGGCGTCGAGATAGCCCAAACGCTTAAATCGGTCAAGCTCCACGTTCAGCGAAGCAAGTAGCCCATTTTTTAGAACCACATCGTTATTGAGCACCTTGGATAGGGAACGTATTTCCTGAACGGATTCTTGCACTATGCCCTTTGTTTCCTGAATTTGTCCATGGTAAGTTGCCGGAGTGGAATTCAACAATACATTAAGCTGGATATTGGCCACGGAAAGCAATTGGCCCACATTATCGTGCAGTTCCCAAGCGATGTTCTTTAGGGTTTGTTCTTGTATCTCTATTTGTGAATCTGCTAATTCGCGTTGGTAACGCTTTTCTGCTTCATAACGTTCCTTTAAAAATTTGTTTTTTCGGCGCTGAAAAGCAACAACGAAAACAATTGCAAAGACCGCAAAAAACAATAGTACAGCAATAAAATAAACTATTAAAAGCTTTTCTTGGGGTAGTAGGGGTTCTCTGTCCGATAGCATATTAAAAATCCAGCAATGTAGATGGAATACAACAAATAGTTAGTCCCAAAGATAACCTGTTTATATAGATTCACAAACCCAGGGTCAATAGTATTGCTGTAATAAGAACTATATATAAAAAATGGAGTGGTACATAGATGAAAAAGCAACGCTCCTACTGATATATAAAATGGAAGGCTTTTTTGTACTTGCAGGATTTGATCACTTTTCAACAATTCCAAATAATAAAATGCAATACTTAAGAAAACAAACAAAGTCCCGAGAATATTGGTTATAGGCATAAACTTAATGAAGAAATCTCCTGAAAACACTATTTCCAAAATACTGAATATCAAAAAAACTATTGAAACCCTATTAATAATAGTTACTGATTTTTTAGCCGATAAATACCACTTAAAATAGTTTACGTAGAACAAATAACTAATTACTGTATAAATATTCGCCCACCAATAATTTGATTCAAAAGGGGTTCCCTTTAAAAAATACAAAAAACCATTCTCAACAAAATATGCGTACCAACCAAAAATCTCAGAACACACAGTAATACCTAAAAACCAAACTAGGTAAAAAGTTGGTTTGGATTTATTTTTTTGATAATAAACAAGCCCGGTTAGAAATGCTAAAAATTCTACTAGGTGTACAAAGAAAAGTGCTAACACTATTAATAGTTTTTTGGAGGAAACCCACCAATACTGTTGTTTAAAGGCTCTAAACTATAATCATTTGCCACTCCTTGAGTAGTTCCCAATGTAGGAGCCAAAAAGACCGTAGCTTTATCAGATGTTGCGTTATCATACGCTCCAAAATAAATACGAATTCCTGGATTCATACTTCCGGAACCAGCTTTCACATAGGCCAGAAACTCTTCAAGCTCTGCAACGCTAAACAAAAATTCACGAGTATCTCCCGATCCCATGGCACGTTCAATATCAACAGCGCGTGTTGCTACCCAGTTATCCTGTAATTGTTTTGCCGCAGCAACCGTGATACAATTTGATGGTTTTGACATAATTAAATTGGTTTTATGGTTAATTGGCAGCAATGTAGTAAAAACAATCAAAAAAGTGCTTTTTGTAACGAATAAACAGGGAAAATCCCCTTTCCTTATAGGATTTTTCCTATAACCTAACAGGGGTTTTACCTATAAAAAATACAGTGAAAATCCCCTTGAAAATTCAGGTAAAATCCTGTTGTATAGACTCTTATGTTTCAATACATTTGGGTTTATAAGAACAACCAACAGATTCTTTGTAAAATGATTTACGAAACACTAGAAATAGTAAAAGATCAAGTTTCAAAATATTTGGAGCAAAAAACTACGGATGCAAATCTGGTGGTTCTGGAAAATGTTTCAAAATATGAGGATCCCGACATAAATACTATGAGCGATAAAGTGGTGCTATCGCTTTTAAACATTGAAGAGGAAATTTCACTAAAAAACAATCCAAATATCAAAGTTAAAAACGGGGAAACTATTTACAAAAATGCACCAGTAAACCTAAATGTTTTTGCACTCTTCTCGGCAAATAGAAATACATATACGCGCTCGCTAATTGCTATTTCCTTTATTATAGAATTTTTTCAATCAAAAAAAATCTTTACGCAAACAAACACACCATTGAATCCAACCATTCCGGCTTTGGAGAATATAAAAGAGTTTCGCTTTATTGCCGAGCTCTACACCCCAACATTTGAACAACTAAATTATATCTGGGGCACTTTGGGCGGAAAAGCCCTGCCAAGCGTGCTCTACAAAATAAGTGTCGTAAAAATTGAAAGCGACTCGCTTGTTGAAAAAGGCAAACCGATTACTGAAATTTCTGGAATCCTCAATAACAATATGCCATGAGTTTTACTGCCACATATAAAATTCTGTTCGGTATGAATCTGTACCACCACTATTTTTTAGATGATGGCAGTATAGCTTTTGATGCGAATGCTACTTTAAAGGAAGCGCAGCTCAACAAATACAATTTTGGGGATTTCTGTGAAATAATTCCTTCCGAAGAAACCCAGGAAATTTTTAAAGGGAGCAAGCTAGTTTTCAAAACCACTCCCAGTGGGTTCACCATATATGCGAAAGCCGAGGAAACTGCGCCCAATTCGGGAACATACAGACCTTTTGTTAATCTTCCGCAAACAACAGTTTTCAATTTTTTGATTTATGTGAAAGATCCGCTTTTCGAAAATTATTCAACGGTGAATCCAAAGCCGGCCATTCCCTATTATTTTTCAAACAAAAAACCTGTTTCCGAAGGCGTTTCTTTCAATTATTTAGATTTGGAAACCACTACCCTGCCCGTAGAAAATTTCACTATAAACCAAACAAGTTATGGTGAAATGGCAAAAAATCTTTCCACCAAAGAAAAGATTGGGCTTTTCGGAATCATTTCGTTGGAAATGGCGGGAGACGACACTGTTCCCTTCGACGGCAACGCACGGAATATTCTAAACGCAAACGGAACCATTCCCGCTTTTCCAAAAACCTTCAAACTTCAATTAAAAAACCGAAGCACCATCTGGAACTACCGTGATGCCTCAACCAATACACTCCTCCACTCTACAGATCCCACAACACTTCCGTTGGCCAAAAACGGTATTATAGGTTACAGTTTTAACGGCCAAGAAAGACCTTCCGCATTCCCATCCCGACTCATATTTGAAAAGGACGGCGGCGGAAATATCATAAAAACCATTTCAGAAATATTTATTAACCAATAACAAAAACTATGGCAACTACGTACAAAACACCCGGGGTCTATGTGGAGGAAATATCGAAGTTTCCACCATCTGTGGCCCAAGTGGAAACAGCAATCCCGGCCTTTATTGGCTACACCGAAATCAGCGACACAACCGTCCGCAACAAACCGAAACGTATTGTTTCGCTGCTGGAATACGAAACCTATTTTGGAAAGGCGCAGAAGGAAGCAAACATTACCGTAACCATCAACGATACCATAAACAGCGGGCCACCAGTACAGCTTTTGGACCAAAAGTTTAGCGTGGCGCTGGGAACCACCAGTCCATACGTAATGTATTATGCCATGCGCATGTATTTTGACAATGGCGGTGGGCCTTGCTACATATGTTCTGTGGGTGATTATACCAGCGGAACCGTAAATCAGCCATTGCTTGCCGCAGGTTTAGACGAGTTTGAAAAATTTGATGAGCCCACGCTTTATGTATTTCCAGATGCGATGGCGGTTTCCACCGCTTCAAGCTACTACTCGCTTATAAACAGAGCATTGATGCAATCGCAAAAGCTGAAAGACCGCTTTGTTATTATAGATGCTTTCGCTAACAATAGTGACAATATTCGCAACACTGCGTCCTTGGGCAATGGTGTTGATTTATTGAAATATGGTGCGGCCTATCACCCTTTCTTAAGAACTGTTTACAGCTATGCATACGATGATGCAGCCGTTACATTGGCACATAATGTAACAGATGAAACCAATACTACTTCAGCAGGCGCATATGACACCAAAGCATTAAGCGAGCTTGCAGACAGTGGCGATTCCGATTTCAACTTGATACTTTATAACAAAATAAAAACCGAACTGGAAAAACAATACGTAACACTTCCGCCAAGCAGTGCAATGGCCGGGGTTTATGCACGAGTGGACAGCAATCGGGGCGTTTGGAAAGCCCCTGCAAACGAATCGGTGAGTGCCGCTGTGGAGCCCACAATCAAAATTACCCACGAAGCACAGCAGGATTTGAACATCCATACCTCAGGAAAATCCATCAATGCCATCCGGTCATTTACAGGGAAGGGAATCTTGGTCTGGGGCGCACGAACTCTTGCGGGCAATGACAACGAGTGGAAATACGTACCCGTTCGCCGTTTCTTCAATATGGTGGAAGAGTCTGTTGAAAAAGCTACGGCACAGTTTGTCTTCGAACCTAATGATGCAAACACTTGGGTAAAAGTACGCGCGATGATTGAAAATTTTCTAATTCTTCAATGGAGAGCAGGCGCATTGGCAGGCGCCAAACCCGAACAGGCATTTTACGTGCGCGTAGGTTTGGGCGAAACAATGACCGCAGATGACATATTGAACGGGATTATGAATATTGAAATAGGAATGGCTGCAGTACGCCCTGCAGAATTCATTGTTTTGAAATTCTCGCACAAAATGCAGGAAGCTTAGTCTTAGTTTGCAGTTTTCAGTAGCAGTGAGCAGTTATTTCAAACGGAACACAAAACACTTAACATTTAACCATTAACATTTAACACATAGCAAAATGGCAAATACATATCCATTAGTAAAGTTTCATTTCTCAGTGGACTGGGGAGGAACAAACATAGGTTTTACCGAGGTCAGTGGACTGGACGTAGAAACCGAATTGATCGAGTACCGTCACGGTGCCAGCCCGGAATACAGCAAAATAAAGATGCCGGGAATGCAGAAATACAGCAACATAACCTTAAAACGCGGTTCATTTGCGAACGACAACGAGTTTTACAAATGGTGGAATACCGTAAGCCTAAATAAAATTGAGCGCCGCGACATCACCATTTCATTGCTGAACGAAGAGCACGCGCCGGTAATAGTTTGGAAGGTGAAAAACGCCTTTCCGATAAAGGTACAATCCACAGATTTGAAAGGCGACGGCAACGAAACCGCCATTGAAACTCTGGAGATTGCCCACGAAGGTCTAACCATCCAAAACGGAGATTGATGGCCACTGAATATCCTCCGGTAAGCTTTCATTTTAAGGTGGAATTCAACGGAATTTCCTCACAGGAAAAAGACGTTCAGTTCCAATCGGTATCGGGGCTTTCCATAGATATTGAGACCGAGGAATTTGCAGAGGGAGGCGAAAACAGGTTCAAACATAAATTGCCGGTGCGGTCCAAATTTCCAAACCTTGTTTTGAAACGCGGGATGGTAACCGATTCCGAAATCATAAAATGGTGCCGGAACGCCATTGAAAGTTTTCAGTTTGAACCCGTTGATCTCACAGTAAAATTGCTGAACGAAAAGCATGAACCGCTTGTAACCTGGAACGTTGTGCATGTTTATCCCGTAAAATGGAGCGTTGACGATTTTAATGCCGAAGAAAGCAAAATAACGATTGAGACCATAGAATTAGCCTATAACTATTTTACACTCGTATAAAATGCCTATCGAAATCAAAGAGCTTCACATCAAGATAAATGTGAACGGCGACGAACAATCCAATGCCCCACGAGATACGCAATCCGTGGGCAAAGCGGAAAGAATTGTGAAAGCGGCCGTTGAAGAGGTTATGCGAATTGAATCCCGAAAAAAAGAACGATAATGAAAGGCGAACTCACAAAGCTGAAAATTATAGCCTACCGCGATAACAAATTCACCCAATTGGTGGGCGACGGCGTATTTTCTTCTTTATTGAATCCCGAAAAATACGCTTTCAAATACAAGGTGGAATACACCGAAGCGCAAGGCCAGGGCACTAGTGCCACGCAGCCCAAATACGTTCGTTCGCTGCCCGAGGATTTGAATCTCCAATTTCTTTTTGACAGAACGGGCATTATCAAAGGGCACGACAATTCGATTGGCATGGGAATCGTTGCCGATATTGAGCGATTCAAAAGAATCGTTTTCGATTATAACGGCGATGAGCACAAACCCAATTATTTAATGATTGGATGGGGCACGCTGCTTTTCAAAGGGATTTTGGCAGAAATGTCTATTGAATACAAGCTTTTTTCACCAGAAGGCGTTCCCCTTCGGGCCACGGTAACTGCAAGTTTCAAGGGCGTCGTGGACGAACTTTTGAGATTGGCAAAGGAAAACAACAATTCCCCAGATTTAACACACGTGCGGATTGTGAAGGAAGGCGACACGCTGCCGCTAATGACTTTCAGGATTTACGGCGATTCAAAATATTACTTGCAGGTTGCCGCCGCCAATAACCTGACCAATTTCCGAAGATTGAAACCGGGCCAACAGCTAAAATTTCCACCCATAGAAAAAGTATCCTAAAATGCCGAACAGTAGAACCATAGAAACCTCCAGAAGCGCCGATTTGGTAACCTTCAAAATCTTGATTGAGGGCACCGAACTTTCGGCCGCACATCAAGTGAAGAATATTTCGGTGGAAAAGGAAATAAACCGAATTCCCTTTGCGCAAATCGTGTTTTTTGATGGGGAAGCGGCTTCGCAAAATTTCAGTCTCAGCAATGAGGATTTATTGGTTCCCGGAAAAAATATCGAAATAAAGGCAGGCTACCACAGCGATGAGGAAACCATTTTTAAAGGAATAATCATAAAACAAAGCATTAAAATCCGCGAAAGCAATTCAGTTTTGATTGTGGAATGCCGCGATGAGGCCGTGAAAATGACCATTGGCAGAAAGAGCAATTTTTACTACGAAAGCAAGGACAGCGATATTATTGAAGAAATTATTGGCAAATACGCCTTGGAAAGCGATGTGGAAGCAACTTCGTTCACCAATAAGGAAATGGTTCAATATCGAGCTTCCGATTGGGATTTTATAATGACTCGTGCCCAAATCAACGGACAAATTTGTACTGTTGATGATGGAAAAATAACAGTTTCAAAACCCGATCTTTCCCAAGATGCAATTGAAACCGTTGCCTTCGGCGCTACCCTACTCGATTTTGATGCGGAAATGGATGCCCGAAACCAATTCAACACAATTACCGTATACGGCTGGAATCCTTCCGAACAGGAAATTGTGGAAGCCGAAGCCACTGACCCCGCAATTTCCCTAAACGGAAATATTTCGGTTTCAGATTTAGCGGAAATAATAAACCTTGAAAATTTGGAATTGAAAAGCGGCGGAAGTTACAATTCAACCCAATTAAAAGATTGGAGCGATGCAAAAAGTCTATTCCAGCAACTTTCAAAAACGCGCGGACACGTAAAATTTCAAGGCATTCCAACCGTAAAACCCGGAACGATGCTCAAGTTGGAAGGCGTGGGCGAACGTTTCAACGGAAAGATTTTTATCAGTGCCGTTCGCCACGAAATTGTGGATGGCAACTGGACCGTTGACGCCGAATTCGGGATGAACCCAAAATGGTTCAGCGAAACCTATGATATTTCAGAGTTGCCTGCTGCCGGAATTATTCCCGCGGTGAGTGGCTTGCAAATTGGGGTTGTTTCACAATTGGAATCGGATCCCGACGGCGAGG
This sequence comes from Aequorivita aquimaris, assembly GCF_001573155.1. Lineage (GTDB taxonomy): Bacteria > Bacteroidota > Bacteroidia > Flavobacteriales > Flavobacteriaceae > Aequorivita > Aequorivita aquimaris. The sequence continues at coordinate 160,850 of NZ_JRWG01000001.1, forward strand.
ATAGAATTTTGGTGAAAATACCCATCATCAACAAAGAAAAACAGGGCATTTGGACACGTATCGCAACTCTGGATGCCGGAAATAACCGAGGCTCTTTCTTTCTGCCAGAAATTGGAGACGAAGTAATTGTAGGTTTCGTAAACGACGACCCAAACCATGTGGTAATCCTCGGAATGCTCCACAGCAGCGCAAAACCCGCCCCTTTGACAGCCTCCGACGACAATCACGAAAAAGGGTTTGTTACCCGAAGTGAAATGAAACTCATTTTCAATGATGAGAAAAAATCAATCACTATTGAAACGCCCGGCGGGAAAAAAGTTACCATAGACGAAGATGCGGGAGCAATTGTAATTGAGGATGAAAATTCAAACAAAATTACAATGGACAGTGATGGGGTTGCGATGGAAAGCGGAAAGGATTTCAGCATAAAAGCAACCGGTGATTGCAACATTGAAGCTATGAATATAAATGTAAAAGCGAATGCCCAATTCAAAGCTGAAGGCAGTGCTGGAGCGGAAGTTTCAACCAGTGCCGTCGCAGTTTTAAAAGGATCATTAGTTCAAATAAATTAAAAAGTCAATCAACTAACAACTATAAACCAACAACCAAAATGCCACCAGCAGCCCGAATAAACGATATGCACATTTGCCCGATGACCAACCCAAACGGAAGTCCGCACGTTGGCGGGCCAATACTTCCTGCGGGCGAACCAACGGTTTTAATAGGCGGAATGCCCGCAGCCAGAGTTGGAGATATGGCAACCTGTGCGGGACCACCGGACTCAATAATAATGGGCTCGTCCTCGGTATTTATCGGCGGAATGCCCGCAGCGAGATTGGGAGATAGCACGGCACACGGTGGAAGTATTGTTTTGGGGGAATTCACGGTATTAATAGGAGGATAATTATGAATACATCAGATACATTTTTAGGAGAAGGTTGGAGTTTTCCGCCCCATTTTGACAAAAAAACGGGCCAATTGGTCACCACGACCGGAGTGGCAGATATCAACAAAAGCCTTGAAATTCTTTTATCAACCCGCTTGGGCGAACGAGTAATGCTTCCCAATTATGGCTGCAATTTGGAAGAACTATTATTTCAACCGCTGGATGTAACCTTAAAGACCTATATAATTGAACTTATAAAAACCGTAATTCTGTATTACGAACCACGAATTGATACACAAACAGTATCGCTAGACACCACAAATGAGCTGAACGGCGAGGTCTTAATAAACATTGAATACGTTGTCAGAATCACAAATTCGAGGGCAAACCTTGTATTTCCATTTTACAAAACCGAAGGCACCGAAGTATAAAAACCATGGCAAAAGACTGCGAAAATAAATTTCTGATAAACCATAAGGGCACCGAACAGACCCAAAGGTCGCTCAGCGCCATGCTTCCGGAAAATCTGAACTTGAACGATTTTTCAACAGAAGACTGGATGAAGTTTGCCTATAATTTTGCTTCGGAAGTAAATTATTTTTCTGTTGAAAATGCTGCTGTACCTTCGGGAAATTGGGAATCATTTTTTATTGAAAAGGAAAAAATCACAGCTTTTTTAAGAGAGGCCGAAACGTCAAACCGCCTCTCCCCGCACCTTGCACTTTTTGTGTGCTTTCTGAAATTGCTTGAAATTTCCAAAGCACATTTTAATGCACTTACCAAAAGACATCTCGATTTCTATTACAACGAAATTCTTCAAATTGACAAAAAAGCTCCGGTCGCAGATAGTGTTCATCTTATTTTTGAATTGGCCAAGAATTTTTCTACTTCCAAAGTAGATGAACACACGCTACTGGAGGCCGGAAAAGATGCTTTGGGGAAACGACTGCAATACGCAACCGATAAAGAAGTAGTTGTTAACAAAGCGACTGTTGGTGCCTTAAAAAGCATTTACCATCACAGAAAAACCAACAATCTAAACCCAATTGAATTTAACGGGCTATTTGCCGCGCCAGCAGTAAATTCCGCAGACGGCAAAGGCGAACCTTTTAAAGCCGATGGAAATTGGTTGCCCTTTGGTTACCCAACCCATTTTAAACCTTCAATTTCTTTGGAAACCCCAAACCTTGGATTTGCAATTGCAGCACCAACCTTGAATTTGGGCGAAGGGGAACGCGTAATCCAAGTTATTTTCAATCTTGAAAAATCAATTCCGGTTTTCAATATTTCACAGCTAATTGATTGTATCGACGTTTTTGCCACTGGTGAAAAAGACTGGCTGGGACCGTTTAAAATTTCGGCTTCAACAAAGGGTTTTACTTCGGTTGTTGGAAATAAAACAGTTCAATTTTGTTTGAAAATTGATAAAACGGAAAAGGCAATTGTTCCGTATAACCAAGAAATCCACAAAGAAAATTTCGAAACCGAACAACCAGTATTTCGATTTCTGCTGAAAACGCAACAACCCGAATTCAGCATCGGTTACCAACTTTATACGGAATTGCTTCAGAAAAAAGTAAAAAAAACAACCGTAAAAGTCTCCGTTTCCGAAGCTGAAAATCTGCAATTGAAAAATGATTTTGGAACCCTTGCTGCAGACAAGCCCTTTTTTCCTTTCGGAACGCAGCCTATGGAACGCTCCGCTTTCTATATTGACTATCCCGAAATGTTCAGCAAAAAGTGGAACACAGTTTCACTTCACGCCTCGTGGCTGAATACTCCGTCCGATTTCAAACAACATTACATTGCATACAGAAAAGACGATAACAATTTCAACCTATCGCCAAATCTGTATTTTCAAACGCTTTATTTCAATTTTAATACGGTAACCAAAAAATATGCAAAACCTGCTGGGTTAACTTTTAATCCAACCTCAAGCCCGAGCAATCTTTACGTAACCGGAAACGATTATTTTAAGGCGAAGGTTTCCGTTGAAAACAATGAAAATTTGGTAACCGTAAACGGTGCCTTTCCGCTTTTCACCAAAAATGGGGAACTTTTTGAAAGCAATCTTTCCATCAATAACGCAAATTACACAACGGGAAAAAACGGACCAATAAAACTATCGTTGAACCAATCGTTTTTACACGCACTCTTCCCAAAGGTTTATGCGCTCGCGCTTTCCACGGAAGAAGATACCGTACTGCCCAACGAACCGTACACTCCAATTATTGAAAAAATTGCACTGAATTATACCGCGAGTCAAGAAGTTGAATTTGGTGTTTCACAAACCGCAAATCTTGAAAAGATACAATTGTTCCACGAGCATCCGTTCGGGCAGGCGGAAACTTCCGAGACTTTGGTCCCAACGTACTGTGCTGGCGGCGAACTTTACATCGGTCTTGAGAATACCGAGGCATTGCAGCAAGTGCAGTTATTGTTTCAATTATTGGAAGGAACCGAAAACCCGTTGGCGGAAACTTTTTCCTCTGCTGAAAAAATTTCTTGGGCAGTGCTTTCAAACAATTCTTGGATGGAACTTTCGAGCGATTATTTGTTGGGAAATACAACAGATAACTTCCTAAAAACAGGAATTGTAACCATCATAATTCCGCGCGAAGCTACCGAAAACAATACGTTGTTGCCTTCGGGAATGGTTTGGCTGCGCGCAAAAAATCCAAAGAGCTTCGATGCGGTTTGTAGGTTTATAAACGTCCACGCACAGGTTATTACGGCAACTTTCGTAAACAATAGCAATGAACTTTCGCACCTTAAAAACGGTCTGCCTGCCGAAACCATCAGCAAACTTACGGAGCGCGATTCCGCAATAAAAAGTGTTTTGCAACCCTACAATTCCTTTGGCGGAAAACCCGAGGAAAGCGATGAAAGCTACTATCGCCGCGTGAGCGAACGGATTCGCCATCGCGACCGCGCCATTTCACTGTGGGATTACGAACATTTAATTCTTCAAAAATTTCCGGAAGTGTATAAAGTGAAATGCTTAAACCACACAAAAGGCAATGATTTTCACGCGCCGGGAAATGTTATGGTAGTTGTGATTCCTGATATTAAAAATAATAATGCCTTCGATATTTTTCAGCCGCGATTGAGTACTGCCAAGCGAAACGAGATTCAAAATTACATCAACGAACTGAACACGTTTTTCGTTTTCGCGGAAATTATAAACCCCGATTACGAAGAAGTTGAGGTTACGCTCGGTGTGAAATTCAACACAGGTTTTGACGAAAATTTCTATACAAAACAAATTGAGGAAGACGTCAAAAAATACCTTTCGCCTTGGGCGTATTCGGAAACCTCAGTACTGAATTTTGGTGTTGCCTTTCACAAAAACAAACTCATTTCCTATTTGGAAAACCAGCCGTACGTTGACTTTTTAGACGATGTGAGTGTGAAGCACAGAACCTCTGAAACTTCAGCATATATTGAAAAAACGAACGTGATTCCATCGAGTCCGAAAGCAATTTTGGTCTCGGCAAAAAAGCATTTTATAACCGCCGTGCAATCAAAATGCAGTGAACAAACCCCTAAAAAACCAACCGTATGTCTTCCGTAAAAACATACAGCACCATCGCGAAGGATACCTCCACCCAGGACGACCTTGACTTCGAATTCCTTAGAAAAAAGGGAATCGAATACATCGAGGCTTTGGGCAGCGGTCTGTGGACGGACTACAACGCCCACGACCCGGGAATCACGACTTTGGAAGTTTTGTGCTACGCGATTACCGATTTGGGCGCGCGGCTTTCCCTTCCGTTGGAGAATATTTTGGCAGAGGAAAACAATCCGAGTTTTTTAAATGAGCAATTTCTGACAGCCGAAAATGCACTGCCCATAAAACCAATAACCGCGCTGGATTACCGAAAATTGTTTATCGACATTGAAGGCGTGAAAAATGCCTGGCTGAAAAAACACGAAAAGAAAGTGTATGCCAACTGTAAAGAAAATAAGCTTTCCTACAAACCTTTCGAAATAAAGGAAAAGTATAAAAAGGAATTCATTTTGAATGGGTTGTACGATGTTTTGGTGGAATTGGACGAGCTTGACTCAGAAATTTTCAATACCGAAGCGAAGCGAAACAAAGAAATAAAAAGTCTAAAAGAAGAGGTTAGAACGGTTTATCACGCACACCGAAATCTTTGCGAAGATGTAATTGAAATCGAGGAAGTTGAAAACCATCCGGTAGCTGTTTGCGCAATCGTGGAACTGAAACCCGAAGCCGACGAGGACAAAGTGCACGCAGAGATTCTTTATACAATTGACGAATATCTGTCGCCTTCCCTCCGCTTCTACTCTTTAAAGGAAATGCTTGAAAAAGGCTATGCGCCCGATGAAATCTTTAACGGACCGCTTTTGAAAAATGGATTTATTGACAATTCAGAACTTCGAAAAACAGAACTTCGAAAAGAGGTGCGATTGACCGACTTAATTGATCTAATCCAAAAAATTGAAGGCGTTGATGTTATCCGTGACGTCACTATCAACAATTGCGATGGCAAGCCCGAAACCAAAAAAATCTGGAATCTCTGCATTCCCGAAGGAAAAAAGCCGAAACGCTGCGATAAAAGTTCGTTCAGTTATTACAAAGGATTTCTTCCGCTGAACATAAACAAAAAAGCGGTTGCCGATTATTTGGAAGCGATTTATGATGAAATCGAAGCCAATATTCTCGACACCGCTTCGCAGAAAAAATCGTTGGAACTGCCCGTTGGACGGTTTTCCGATGTTGGCAATTACAGTACGATACAAAACGATTTTCCAGAAGTTTATGGCGTTGGGGAATTGGGCGTAAAAAGCACGGCAACCATTGCAGACCGCGCAAAAGTGAAACAACTGAAAGCATATCTGCTCTTTTTTGACCAGATTTTCGCAAGCTATTTTGCACATCTAAAAAATGTAAAGGATATTTTTTCAATCAACGGCGAACTGGACAAAAGTTATTTCACGCAGATGGTTGAAAACGTAAAAGACCTTTCAGAATTGGTCTCTGCCAATTATTCTTCCGATGATAACATTACTGATATTTTGTTCTCCGACCTTGACGAGAAAGTTGCGCGCAGGAACCAAATGCTCGATCATTTGCTTTCACGTTTTGCGGAAAGTTTCAGCGAGTACGCTTTTTTGATGAAGCAACTTTACGGCAGCAATACCGACGCTGCGGTTATCAAAACCAAGGAAGGTTTTCTTCAACAATACGGAATGATTGGCTGTGAACGACCTTTGAGTTTCAATTATTTTGAACAGAAAGCCGAAGATTTGTGGGACACCGGCAATGTTTCGGCATTCCAAAAACGCATCGCACTTTTAAGCGGCAACCCAAATTATTTCCGTAGAAATTTCTCTGACGACCCGTTGGAAATTTACGAGGAAATTGACACCGACGGCATCATTGAATACCGTTTCCGTTTCCGAAGCAAAGACAAGGAAATTCTTTCTTCCTCCAGCAAGCATTACCACAATTTGACTTCGCTTTATAAGGAAATTTTAGACGTGAAAAATTACGGCCGCTTTGCGGAAAACTATGAAATAAAAGTGAATACCGCCGGAAAGTTTTACTTCAACCTTACCAATCCGAACATTCCCGATACAACCGATGAAGGCCACGTGATAGCCCGAAGGATTTCGAATTTTTCAACACAATCGACCGCCGAAAATGCAATTGCTAAAACCGTTGAATTTGTAAACACCCTCGATTTCAACGAAGGAATGTACGTTATTGAGCATATTCTGCTTCGCCCCGACGTAACAAAAGACACCGCTCCCGAAAATACTTTTTTACCGATTTGTATCGATAATTGCGAGGGTTGCGAAGGCATTGACCCCTACTCTTTCAGGGTTTCCATCGTTTTGCCGGGATGGACGGAACGCTACAGCAATGTAGATTTCCGAAGGTTTTTGGAAGAACTGATTCAAAAGGAATTGCCTTCGCATATTTTGGCAAAAATCTGTTGGATTGGTTACCCAAAAAGTTACGACACCAAAGGCGAGGAAAATGAAATGGTGGAACTGGAAGAAGCCTACAAAGCCTGGCTATTGGCAAAAACCGATATGGGCCAAAAACAACCGACCACAAAATTGAAAAGGCTTATCAAAATTATGAGCACATTGCACACCATTTACACGCAGGGAACGCTTCACGATTGTGATGATGACGAAGAACAACAAGATATTATCCTGGGCAGGACCAACCTGGGCAAACTTTAAAATACCAAAGTTATGGGCACTAAATTAATGGAAATTACTCCACAGTACCGCTCCTTCGTGGACGACCAAGTACTGACCTCCGGGCAGTTGAACGAATTTATAGAATATTTTGAGGACCAAGACCGCTTGACGCGCGTATGCCTGGTGGGCGTTGGCGTCGCGTGCGGATTTAAGGTTTCGGTAAACAACCAAAAATCGCTTGTAACCGTAACGCAGGGCTGCGGTGTTACGACCGATGGTGATTTGCTGAAACTTCAAAAAAGTATCAAAAACTCTTCCGTTACCTCCATTGTTTTGGAAAGTATCAAATATTCGCATTTTCGCGATTTTGACGATGATAAGGCTAAGTACAAACACTTCAGAAACGGCAATGCAACGATTGATTTATGGGAGTTAATTCCGCAGGAAAAGGTAGATTTGGAAGCCGGTCATCTTCCCATAAATTCTCAATTGCTCAATGGAAAAGTTGTCGTACTGTATTTGGAAAGTTTTCCGAAAGAAGCAGACATCTGTACCACCACAAATTGCGACAATCAAGGGCAGCTAAATATCCAAAATCTTCGGGTGTTATTGATTAACCGGGAAGATGTTGAAAATATAGTAAATGCAAAGGATGCCATTTTTACGAAGCACAACGTTTACGAGGCATTTACAAACCTTCCGCAAACCGCTGTTCCGAAGGTAATTTTAAACGATGGCAATGCAACTTCATATACAAAATTGGCCGCTGCTTATAAAGCTGCAATTACAGCTTCAAAAAACAGTTTGCACTCCGCGTTTCAGCAATTGTTCCAAGGTTTTTCCGACGTTTTGGATATAAAGGACGGGACATCGAACACGATGTTGAACCAGATAAATAATTTGGATGATTTCAACACCAATGAAAAGGTCCAATACCGCTATGATTTGGTACGCGATTTAAGCGATACCTATAATGAACTGGCAGAGATTCTTTTAAAACTGAAAACCGAATGTTGCCCAAATATTGAGGCATTTCCTAAGCATTTGTTGCTGGGCGCACTTTCGTCCGAAGAAATTTATCCCGAATTGCGCCACGATTTTTACCATTCGCCAACAAACAATGAATACGCCAAATATCTAAAAACGGCGAAAAGTTTGGTTCAGCGCTTGGTTTTGGTTTTGGACAATTTCAATCTTTCCGATGAAAGACAGGTTGCCATTACGCCTTCAAAAACCTGCGGAAATTTGGGCGAAAAAGCCATTCCCGTTTATTACGAAGTTGATGCTGAAATGCTCACGGCTTGGGATTTCAACAAAACCGAAAACTACAAACAGCGATTCAACGTAAGCTTTCACAAAGAAAACCTCGCGCCGAATAGCTGGGTTCAAAATCCATTGCAATTTGAGTTGGATTGCAACGATTTTTACAGGATTGAAGGGCATTTTGGGCATCCCGCGCAGGACAGCCGCAATGCAATAAATAATTTAAAGAATGACTACGCTTTGGATTTTGACTGTTTGCTTTTCGACCTTCAAAAAGATGCGCAGGCCTTTACTTCTTTTTTAAGGGAAAACCCTTCAATTGCCCATAAAGCGGGAGTTCCCAAAGGCGGAACCTTCGTGTTGGTTTCCGAAAGGGAAAATGTGGTGGCCGATTTTTGTATTTCGACTAAAATCAGCACTGCTTCAGACGGTTGCTGCTCTTTGATGGAATGTACCTATCCGTGGATCAGCTCGCTAAAATATATGAACAACCTTTCACGAAGTTTGAAAGGAACGCAGAGCCGCAATAAACCGATGCCGCAAAATTATGTGCTGCAGGTTATTGAATACAGGATTAACGGCGAACCGCTAATTAATAGAACGACTACAATTACAATTCCTTTAAAGGAAATATTCTTGAGAAGGATACACGCAGTGACCGAAGCGTTAAATAAAAAATTTGACAAAGGCGTGGTTTTCGACTTTAACGAAAGTCAGAAAAGGCTGGTCATTACGCGTGCGAAGGAAGACACTTTCACCATTCGTCTGCGGGAGATTTCACAGGCAAACAACAATGCCATTTATACATACAGCAACAATGGCATGTTCCGAAACAATCGCGTTTTCAGGCCCGATGCGATGCGTTGCCGTGATTTGAGAAATTACCGCGAGGCCTTCTATCAAAAACTGCACGCACAGATTGCACCAGTAAATAAAGATGATGATTACGGAACTTATGATGAAAAATGGGCAAAATGGAGCAAACTCACTGAGCGATTGGTTACCAATCCTATAATAATTGAAGCAGGATTGACCCGAATGGTTACCTCTTCAGCACAGTTGCCACAAGAGATTAGAACCATAATCGGCAACTTAAAACGCGATTTGAACCAGGCGGCCGGAAGTGGCACGAACCTACAATTCCGATTGGATGGCGATTGGGTAAATGGCATTTGGGTAAACAAATTTATGCTCGACCACCATAGACGAAACAAGAAAAATACCCACGATGATATTGTGCTGTTCGTGAACCTGCGGAAATATCTTCACAATGAAACGGGCGTCACAAAACTCTCCATTTACATAACAAATTTTGAATACTCAAGCGTTCTGGATGCTGCAATGGCAAAATACAAAACAGTGGCAGATTTCTATTTTGGAACGCCAACGGGCGAAAATGCGATAAGAATATGAGAAGTTTAGCTGAAAATAGCGTAAAAAAAGAAGGGTATCAGTCGGTAAAATTGTACAATCCGAATGATACCCTTATGGGTCTAAACACTAAAGAACTAGCACTACAAGTAAGACAAAAGACCGACGAAAGTAAACCTAACGAACGAACTAAAGTACAAACTATAAAAGAACTTGAACTAAACTGCACACAACCCAGTAATTCATCTCTGAATCGAGTAGTAAATATAAGTCTAAAAAACTAAACAACAAATGGTTGCGCCAAAAAATATCATAAAAAAAGTACAAATTGGGGTAAATACCCCTTCACTTGCCCATGGTATGCAATTAAAAGATGGATTGGGCGATTTTTTTAAAGAAGAAATTCTTCCTGAAATAGACAGTTATTTCAATTCGCTTCAAAAAAACAATCCAAAAATTATTCGAATTGAAAATATTTCCTTGGAAATCTCTATTAAAGAAAAAGATCCTTTGAAAGACCTCAAAAGATTAATTATCAAAGAATTAAAAAGAACGATTAATAAAGAAAATATTTTAAGCCCGGAGTGGAATGATTTTAAAACCACGTCGCCTGCGCAAAACGAGGCCGAATCATTTCTTCATTTTCTAAAAACAGGAACACTGCCGTGGTGGTTTGATCAAAAACCGGATATGTGGAAAGGTTTTTTTGAGGAAACAATTTCCAAAAGTGAAACATTAAAAGAACTGAAAAACCTTCTTTCAAAAGCAACGATTCGGAAGCGATTGATTTATCAATTTGATGACAATCAGTTATTTAAAATAGTAAATTCTTATTTAGAAAAAACCGAATTAGGTGATTGGCAAAACAAGGTTCCCAAAAAATTCAGAACCCAATTTTGGAAAGCTGTGCTGTTGTATTCAATTCATAAAAACGCCGAAGAAGTTGAAACAATATTTCAAAATATTCCCGCCAAAGAAGTCTCAAAATTGCTACAAATTTCAAAAGAAAGTTTCGGTTTGGATATTTCTTTGAACACTAAAAATATTCAAAAGGAAACTGCTGAAAGAGAAGTTTCCCTTAAAACAGAAAAGAGCCAAAAAGAGATAGACATTACTGACGCTGAAGAAGAAGCTGAAACAAATAAGGATGGTATTTTGGTACAAAATGCCGGATTGGTTTTACTGCATCCCTTCCTAAAAATGTTTTTTGAAAAAATGGATTTTATTTCGGAAAAGACTATCAAACCTGAAAAAATGGACGAAGCCATCCACGCGCTCCACTATTTGGCAACGGGAAAGGAACAGGCGTATGAGTACGAACTTGTTTTTGAGAAATTTCTTTGCAATGTTCCTCTAAACCATCCAATTAACCGTCATATTTTGTTGACAAAGGAGCAAAAAATGGCCTGTGAGATATTGCTGGAGGCCGTGCTTGGCCATTGGACGGCGCTGAAAAGCAATTCCACCGCAATTCTTCAAAACGAATTTTTGCAACGGGAAGGCAAACTCACGGTTTCAGCAGAAAAACAACAGCTTTATATTCAACGCAAAACCCAGGATATTCTTTTGGACAAACTGCCGTGGAATGTGCATTTGATCAAAATTCCGTGGAAGGAAAAAATCCTGTTTGTGGATTGGTAAAATTATGAGAGCTTTTTCAATAAATAGCGCCCAAAACGGAAAACCAAATTCCTTGCAGCCCACAAAAGGCAATACGCCCTTTTTTGCGGCACAGGCCAAGCTATCTGTGGGAAAAGCCGACGATGCTTATGAAAAAGAAGCCGATTCCGTAGCCGATAAAGTGGTGCAGCGAATGGAAAATGGTGCCTTCCGTGCTTCGGAAACTTTTTTTCCACCAGCAACAATTCAGAAAAAAACCGAGGAAGAAAATACGGAAATCCAACAACAGCCGCTTTCCGATTCCATAACCCCGTTGGTCCAATTAAAGAGCGTTGAAGACGAACAAATCCAAGAAAAATGTGAGGAATGTGAAAAGGAGACCGGTATTTCAAAAGCCTCTGAAAATGGGATTCCCAAAATCCAAAAAAAATGTGAAGCCTGCGAACAGAAAGAAGAAAGCATTCAAAAAAAATCCTCCAAAAGCAGCAGTGCTTCAGCTTCAAATATTCAAAGCACTTTAAAAAGCACGAAAGGCAGTGGCACTCCCCTTCCCAAAAATTCAAAAGCAAAATTGGAGAAAAGTTTTGGGGCAGATTTCGGCAATGTACGCATTCACAACAATAGTACCTCCGTGCAAATGAGCCGCGCTTTGGGAGCGCAGGCGTTTACAAATGGCAACGATATTTATTTCAATTCCGGGAAATTCAATCCTTCCACAAAATCTGGAAAACACTTGTTGGCGCACGAGCTTACGCATGTAATTCAGCAAAATAAAGGCATTCACAATAATATTCAGCGGGCCTGCGAAAATAGTCCTACAACAATTCCCTCAACGGGTATGAACGGATGTTCTACCGAAACATCACGCCCAACCCACCAAAACACTGAAATAAATTATGTGGTCGGAAACTGGGCCATAGACGCCCAAAGCAAAGCAGCGCTTTCAGCAATTGCGGCAAAGTGGCACGCCGACGCACGCAATGACACTGTACGCATTGATGGCTTTGCGAGCTGTGATGGAGCGGCTTCAACCAATTGGCGTCTTTCCTGCGATCGCGCAAATGCAGTGGAAAACGAACTGAAAAACCCTAGCGATGGAAGTCCCGGTATTCCTTCAACCGCAACCTTTAACAAATTTGCACATGGGGAAACGGAGGAATTTTCGGCCATAGATTCAACCCAAAACCGAAAAAGCCTAGTAACACTTCAGCCAACCGCTGGTGCGCTCCCGGCCGTAATGCCAACAGCGGGACCAAACGATTTTCAGATTACGAGAATACCTGCTTCTTCGCAGGACAAGATTTTTTTCGCAGCGGGAAGTGCCATTCTTACTCCAGGTGGAATTGCCGCAATTGATGCCTTAAAATTGACAACGCCCACGAATGTAAGGTTGATTGGCTTTGCAAGTATGGAAGAACCCACTACCCTTGCGCAGGATAGGGCCAATGCGGTTTTGGCAAGATTACAACAGAATCCAAACGCCATAAGCGTTGTTTCGGCTATTGGAAATGCCGCGGCCACTTCAACACGAAGTGATTTTGCAAGTGCGAGAAGCGTTGAAATCTTAACGGGAACGGCTACTCCCACAACCTTGGATTGCGATGCAATAGTTGTGGGAAGCAATCCTCCACAAAAAGTAAATCCGCCTACCCAGCCCTGCGCAACGATGGATCCCGATACGTTGACCGCTTTTAATACCGCATTGCCCATAGCCAATGACGCCATGACTGCAGCCATAAATGCTGCAAATGCAACACACGCAGATTTTAACCCAAATTTAGTACAGCAATTTTTCGGAAGAAATGATGCTGCCATTTTAGCAACACTTTCAAGCAATTTGTTAAGACTGCAAGCGCATGTTGCAGGTTTGCCCGCAATTACAAATTGTGGCGGCCAATGTGATACCGGCGGGTGTGAAAATGGGCCAATAGCATATAATAATGGTGTCGATTCTGCTTCAACCATGACTTTATGCGTTCCTACCTTTAAAAGTTTGAACACCAACGATGCCGCTAGAAATCTAATTCACGAAAGCGCCCACGGAACCACACCTTTGGGTGGCGCGGGAGCTCCTACCGAAGGGACAAAAGACGTGGCGTATAGGCACGAACGGATGATGTTCCAGCTTTCGCCTGAAGATCGTTTACGAAATTCAGACAGCTATGCGCTTTTTGCACTTTTTGCAAAAGAAGTACAGACTACAGGAAATGCAAATGCGGTGCCGGCCGGAATAAGCACGCCGTCCAATGATACTTTTATAGGGATAGATGCTGCGGATGAAGACCCACTGAAACTTGCCATTGCACAATTGGAGAAAAGACTGGCTTGGGCAACAAGCCATTCGGGGCAACTCTTCGGGGAAGCACAATTAGTACGCGATGGCTCCCAAACCTGGGCCGCAACTTGGGCCAATGCATATATGCACGAAGCTGCATTGCGATTTCCCGTAAATGATCCTTCCGTTCCGCCAAACCAACCTACTTTGGACGATATGGTGAAATTAGCCGCTATCGTTGAAAAATATAAATTGATGCGCTTTGCCGTAAAAAGAGACTTAACAGTATTTGGCCTTGCCGTTGGTGTAGTGTCTTGGATGGGTGGCGCCACCATTGCAGGCGATACGCTGTTTATTGGCCCTGATTTTTTCCGGGCTGATCCGCGGCAGCAGATATCATTGCTTTTGGAAGCCCTCGCCGCTTCAACACCCGGCGTGGAGGCCGCTTTTATACCGGCTTATGTATCCTTTGCGGAATTTATGCACGACAATGCCTAAATCAGAAAAATATTAAGATGACAAAGTATAAATCATTTCTGAAAATTGAAAAAACCGTTTCACTGCCCGTTGCTGTTGAAACGAATGCCGTTTTGGTTTCTTGGAAGGAAAGTCTTTTCATCTTAACAAATTCAATTGCAAAGAGAGAAACTTTTGTATTTAAAATAAGTGATTCTTTCACTTTTGAAAAAATTAAAACCCTTCCCATATTATCGACATCTGCTTATATTTTTGAAAGCCAAATAATTATTTCCGGCAGTGATAATGAGGGAAACGCCATAATTGTAGCTATAAATTTTTCCGGAGAAATTCTTCAAAAAATACCTTTGGAAATCACTCCCAGTATTTGGCCCAAGGTTGGCGGCACGGATAAAATATATGTTGCTTGGCAGGAAAAAACTGATGAAATAAAGCGTGGTATCTTAAATTTTAATAATTCTGAAATAGAACAAATTCAGCAAATACAAGTTGAAAATCCGCCAGCAAAACTCATCGCCGTCCCGAAAACCCTTTTCGCGATCATTTCAGAAAAAAACAAAACGATCGTAATTGATTTGATTACAAATGAGCAACATTCCTTAAATATTTCACAGTCTATAACAGTTGGGCAATCAAATGAAGATATTTATTTTGGATGGATGGAAAGCAACACCGTGTGTTTAAAATTTCAGCACAGTGAAGAGAAACATTGTGTTGCTTCAAAAAACGCAAATACCGGAAAACTACAGGCGATTTCGGGAAGCGAGGCCGCGCTCTGGCTACAAAAACAGGAAATGGACATTGACGGAAATTACCAATGGAAATCTGCATTTATTCAAAAAGATGTTGAAGTTTTTGAAATCGATAATTTCATACACACCGTTGGCGCTTGGAACGGGATGCTCGTCGCCGTTCAGGAATCGAAAATAATTTTCCTCAAAAAATAAACAATTTAACAGATGAAATCATGAAAAAAGACAAATATCTAAAAGAGCTGACCATTAACGAGACCCAAAAAAGACACGGCGACAATACTAAAAAAGATGTGATGAAAATACAGTCTTGGCTTTCACTCTATGCCATTCAAAACCCCGAAAGTGGTACTGTAACCGGAATTGACGGCGATTTTGGCCCAGCAACCGAAAAAGCGGTCAAAAATTTTCAAAAGGCAACAAAAAGCAGCCAGAACGGGATAGTTACCCCACAACTTTTTGAAAAACTCTGCGAAGGCATGAAAGATGCCTTTGAAAGACCATTGCAGTCAATCACGCTAAGAAATGCAATGGTGGAAGCGGCTGAAAATCATTTAAGGAATGCCCCTTTCGAACTCGAAATAAAAGGACAATCCAACAGTGGCCCGTGGGTTCGGGCGTATATGGACGGCCATGACGGTTCGCCTTGGTACTGGTGCATGGGCTTTGCACAAACAATTTTAGACCAAGCCGCCAGCGCGCTCGGGAAGGATTTCCGCAGCTTAATGCCGCTTACTTACAGTTGCGATACCGTTGGGACGACAGGTTTGAGCAAAGGGTTGTTGACGCGTTACCAAACGGTTCGCAACAATCCTTCGGTGATGAAACCGGGTGATTTTTTCCTTTTGCAAAAATCTAGATATGATTGGACGCATACAGGTATTATCATTTCCGTGGGCAACGACGTGATTGAGACCATTGAGGGAAACACCAACCAAGCGGGCTCCCGAAACGGGATTGCGGTTTTAAAAAGAACCCGAAATTTCAGAAAATCGAAACTGGATGTTTTCTCCATCGAGCCATTGGTATAGTTTATTATTTTTTCAAAAGAAATTTTTCTAGATAATTATCTTTAAATTAGAAGCTTATATCAATTTTTCAATGAAAGAAACTGAAGAAAAAAAATCGTGGATTACAAAGCTGATTGATGTTGTGCATCGTCTTTTCAAATCTTTCAAAAACTTTTTTAAGTCTTCTATTTTAAGCCTTTTGGTCATATTGATCATTCTTTTGTTGTTAACCCAAATGGATCAGGCCTTCACTATGATGGTCGATTTGATAGAGACCAAATGGGTTTCCCTGTTTTTGGCATTCTTTTTCATTAACGGGCTGGCTGTTGCGCTTTCCCACTACCCTATTTATACCTATTATGCAGCTGATCTCAACAACAGTGGCGATTATACAAACTGGCACGCAAAGCACCCTTTAAACTGGTGGATTTTTAAAAAATTTACGGTCTATACTTTTACCACAGATAAGAGCTCAGGTTACAAACCCGATAACTGGGCCAATTATTTCCGCTATTCCACGGGCATTTTAATACACATTGTTTGGATACACTTCATCATCAGCAGTTTTAAGCCAAACTTCATTTTTGAGGATTTCCCTTTTGATAAGGTGAAGATTATTATTTATGTGCTGCTTCTCGTCCCTTTTGTACTTTATATCTATTTGAAGGAAAAAATCACCAGGTACGAAAGTGAAAAAACCACCGAAGAACTTCCTGAAAAGCTAATAAAATTCTACCGAAAATTGGCCCTTTGGTACCTAATCATTGCTATCCTGTGCGTTGTTCTGCTCATAAATACGCTTACTTGGGGCAATTTCAGCCCGGGAGGGTTTATAATGCTGCTGTTGACCAGCTATGCCTTTATGTTCAATTACATTTTTTTCAGATTGTTGCGCTCCAAATTCAGTTTGATTTTAGATACGTTAACTAGCGCCAAATATCTTCCCGTACGGATATTTTTTGAAAAAATCCACTTTTTGGAAAAATCCGAGAACTATCTGTTAATGTTTTATTTGAACTTTTTAGTGGCCGCAATTTTTCTTTTTGTACTCACAATGGCCAGCATTTTGGGATGGCCGCTGATGAATGGCGTTCCCATTTTGCTCGCCTTCTTCTACTTTTACTATTTTGTATTGGCAAGTCTGGGTAAGTACTTTTTTGTTGCCAGAAAAAAACAATTGCTGAACACCAAAAGTTATCGTGCATTTTTGGCAATTAACCTGATATTGATTGTTCTCATAATTATTACAAATTGTACCAATACCGAAGTCACTACCCACGAACTGGATTTAGTTGAAAACACAAAGACCGAAATACCCGAAGCAGTATTTTTGGATAGTCTAAAAGCAAAAAAGGACAACACACTTTTCTTTATAGCTTCACACGGCGGCGGGTTAAAAGCAAACGTTTGGACACTTAATGTGCTGAACAAATTACAAACAAATACAGAAGGAAAACTGTTGAAACAAAGCATCGCCTTTTCGGGCGCTTCGGGCGGTTCGTTAGGTTTGGCGCTCTATACGGGGCTTTTCAAGGAAGATGCTTTGGATACGCTTCGCATCAAAAAAAAGATAGATTCCCTCGCAAAACAAAATTATACATCACTGGATTTAACACTAACGTTCGGGCTGGATACCTATCGAAAGCTGTGGCCGTTTAGCCAGCGTATCGGCTTACGCGACCGTCCATATTATGCAATGGTGAAATATCAAAACAACATTCAAAACACGCCTTCAAAACATCTTTCCAAAGTCTCTTTTCGCGATTATTGGAAAGAAGCTTTCTTGAAAGGCGGCTATTTTCCGTCGCTCATTATGAATACCGCCGGCCAAAAAGGAAACCGTGGCATTCTGTGGTCTGTGAGACAAAGAGATTTCAACGCAATTTTTCCCTATGCAGAAAATCTGGCCGATTTGGCGGGCAATAAAACCATTCCTTTTTACCAAGCGGTTTCCACTACCAACCGTTTCCCTATTTTCAGTCCGGCCGCAAAAATAAAGGGGCACGGCCATTTTATCGATGCGGGGGCGATTGACAATAGCGGACTTTTGGGATGTTTGGATTTGCACCATTATTTACTTCGCAATCAGGTTTTGGGCGACAAACAGATTGCTTATGTTGAAATTATAAACAGCAAAAGTCTGTATGTGAATTATTTGGTTGAAAAATTCAAAAAAGAAAACAAAATCCTTCACATCCACAAAAACGAAAACGAATCGGATAACATAATCGTCGATTTGGAAACGGGGCTCAATCTTGATAAAATCCCCAACTACCTCAGTGATTATTTGACCAATTGGGAAGAAGCAGCCGATGGAAAATTGCGTTATTTCAAAATTTTTATGCCGCACAAAGTCTCCATTGATGATGTGGAAGCGTTTTTTAAGGGCACGATTACAAATTCCAAAACCCGCAAAAAACTTGAAGTTTTTCTCGAAAAGGAAAACAATTTGATACTTTCCTTGACCGAAAAGCCAAACAAATCCTTTTTTGACCCTTGGGAATTTTACGAACCTACCCTTTCACGGCATTTAAGTATAAGCAGCTTAAATTATATCGATGCCATTTTAAAACATCCTTTGTTGGAAGAGCAATTTTCAGAAATCGAAAAAATAATCAATACAAAAGCCATGGAAAAAAACAAAAATCCGGAAATCGCTTTTTAAATAATATAAAATATAGATGAAAGATACATCTGAAATTGAGCTAACTAAAATTTTCAACTTTTTGGAAGCGGTCATTTCGTGGCGAATAAAAAATCCCATCTCAGATTTTGGGACGCAAGCACCTACTTTGGATTTAAAAAAACTGGGGAAATCAAAATTGGGCGAATTTTTAAAAGAAGAAAACATTTCACAAGCGGAAGCATTAGTTCTTCTTTTGGCCCTCGCACCTTCCATTTATCCGTCAATTTTGCTCGATGTGGTTTCAAAGGAATTCCCAAAAGGGACCGATTTTGTTGAGTTTGGCGGTGTAAAAGGGCAAAATCACCGCGGCATTCTTCCCACGGGCGAAACCGTTCAATTTATTTTGGGGGGCTCAGATTTCACAAAAAGAATGGAGTGCATGGACTACTTTTCGGAAGCACATTTCTTCAACAAAAAAGATGTGCTTTACCTCGAAAATGTACCTTCGGGAGAACCTATGATGAGCGGAAAATTAGTGCTTTTCCCAGAAATTATACACAAGCTCACCACGGGAGAGGTGCCGCCACCAAAATTGAGCACCCAATTTCCGGCGGAAAAACTTGAAACCCAATTGGAGTGGGATGATTTGATTTTAAGCGAAAAAACCTTGCAGCAAATAAAGGAGCTTGAATTTTGGTTGCAACACAACGACCATCTTTTCAAAAATTGGGGAATGGAGAAACGCTTGAAAGCAGGCTACCGAGTGCTTTTCCATGGACCAGCGGGTACGGGAAAAACACTGACCGCAAGCCTTTTGGGAAAATACACCCACAAACCCGTGTATCGTATTGACCTTTCAACAGTGGTTTCCAAATACATAGGCGAGACCGAAAAAAACCTTTCAAACCTTTTCAATAAGGCCGCGCATAAAGACTGGATTTTGTTTTTTGATGAGGCCGATGCCATCTTCGGAAAACGAACAAATGTTAGAGATGCCCACGATAAATATGCAAACCAAGAGGTTAGCTATTTACTGCAGCGCGTAGAATCGCATCCCGGATTGATTATTTTGGCTTCCAATTTTCGGGATAATATTGACGAAGCTTTTACGCGAAGGTTTCAATCTATTATCGCTTTCGAAATGCCCGGTGCAAAGGAACGGGCTGTTATTTGGAAAACAAATCTTCCCGAAAAACTGAAAATTTCAAAAGAAATTGATTGGGAAGAAATTTCAAAAAAATACGAACTCACGGGCTCCAATATTTTGAACATCATCCAATTTTGCTGCTTACAGGTTTTAAGTGAAAAATCTGAAACACTTTCATTTAAAATTTTACAACAGGGAATCAGACGTGAGTTTTTAAAGGAAAACCGCACACATTAGCCTATTTTTCGTGAAGCGTATTTAATGCATAAATAGCGAAACTGCCCAGCCAGTGGCCGCCTTCGTAACTATCACCCACTAAGTTTGGATAGGAATAGGCCACGTGTTCATTCGCTAAATTTTCAAGATGTTTGTATTTCGGGTACCGTTTTGCCAAACCATAAAAAACCCAAGCCCTACTAAAGTTCAGGCCGTCCAAATGCACTAATTTGCCGTCAGTACGGTCGCTTACCGCCCCTACTTTTAAATGATAGTTTTTATCAGCAAGTTGAGGCATAAATTTATCCAACCATTCTATAAACTCTTCTCCATCAGAATATTTTGCCTTTGGTGATAGTACGCGGCGCATGATGTCAATTTCTTCCAAACAAGGCGAAAGAAAATCATAGCCGCTGGGTTCCCAATCAATAGGACAGTTTTCATCATTCATATAAAAATCGCGGGCGCGCTTTTCAATTAATTGTTTTAATTCCAAATCGCCCATAGTTTTAGCGTAGTCATAAGCGAAAGTCAATCCGAAGGCTGTATTGGTATGCTCACCCACTCGGATTGGGTAATTCAGTTTTGGAAGAAATTCTTTGTAACGAAGCACAATAATATCTGCCAATGGTTTCAGGTTTTGTTCCAAATCCTTCGCCATTGGGTCGTCCCAATTGTGTAATTCTTCGGAAAGTTTTAGGAGCCAAGCCCAACCGTAGGTTCTTTCAAAGGATTTATTGATGGGTTTTTCAAAAAAGGCAAGCTCGGTAGTCACATTTTCGGCTGTGATCTTTTCTTTCAGCAATTTTCTAACTTCCTCTGCCTTTTCCATTTCTGGAAATTGTTTCAGCAGCGTAACCATAGACCAATAGCCATGGACGGCGCTGTGCCAGTCAAAACACCCATAAAAGATAGGATGCACGGCGATTGGTTCCACCAAATCTGCTTTACTTTCCAAGGTTTCACCGGGTTTATAAGGATATTTTGTGCCTACGCATTGCAGTGGAAGCTCAATCAGTTTATTGGCTTCAGCTAATGTAAAGGTTGGTTCGGGAAACGTTTGTATGGAAGTTTCATCTTTTTTGGAAGTTTCTGAGCTATCTCTTTTCTGGTCTTTACAGGCAAAAAGAAGGATTACAGAGAAAAAAAGCAGATAGAATTTTTTCATAAAACTGTCGAATTTGGATAAAGATAAAGCCACAAATCCACGAACAAAAAATTATTCGTGGATTCGTGGTAAATAAATTTCTAAATATAAATATTACTTTTTTACTTCCTCAAGCTTTACTTCCTCTCCATTTTTGTCGAGAAGCTTCACTTCGTCAAAGCCCATATCCTTAAACTGCGCAAACTGCGTGGCGGCATCACCAACCACCAAATAAGCCATTTTGGAAGCGTCCAAATATTTATTGGCCAATTCCTTATGTTGCTCTAATGTCATATTTTTCACAACGGCTTCTTCCTTTTCAATGTAATTTGCCGGAAGGTTGTATTCGTTGATTTCCTGCAACATTCCCAAAAGTGAACCTTGGGTCTCAAAACGGCGTGCATTTGATTTTATGAGCGCATTCTTTGTAAACTCTAAATCTTCGGGCGAAATGCCTTCTTTGTATTTTGAGATTTCATCCCTAAATATTTGAACGGACTCTCCTGTGGTGTTGGTTCTAACGCTTGATGAGGCTGTAAATGTCCCTGGAATTTTACTTCCGCTGAAATTGGTTCGGGCGCCATAGGTATATCCTTTTTCCTCACGCAGTATTAAATTTACGTTTCCTGAAAAGGAACCGCCCAGCTTATAGTTCATTACTTCCGCAGGATAAAAGTCATTATCTGTTTTCGGTAAAGCTATATAGCCTACGTTTATAACAGATTGCTTGGCATTCGGGATATCTACAAAGTAAAGGGAAGCCTTATCCCGATTATTGGCAACTGGATATTCAGGAATAGTAACCTCCTTTGCAGCCCAACGCTCTTCCAAACCTTTCAAATCTTTCAAAACCGCGTCTTTGTCAATTTTTCCAACTACTTGGAATGAACTTATGGAAGGCGAAAAATTCTTGTTGTAATATTCCTTTAAATCGTTCATTGTAATTGCCTTTACAGATTCCACGGTTCCAATAGTAGGATAACTGAAAATATGATCTTCACCATAAAGAATTTTATTGTAAACACGATCGGCAACTGCATTTGGATTTGCATCGGAACGTTCAATTTGGTTTATGGTCTTGGTTTTAATACGTCCCAATTCCTCTTCATCCCAACGCGGTTCCAAGAGGATTTCGGTTACCAAATCCATTGTTTTATCGAAATTACGCGTCAAGGTATTGCCTCTAATTACGATAGATTCATCCGTAGTGTACATATTAATGCTTGCACCCAAAAGGTCAATGGCTTCCTCCAACTCTTCAGGGGTTTTATTGGCTGTACCTTCCATTAGAATATCGCTCATTAAGTTGGCAACGCCATTCTTTTTCATATCGTCAAGCAAATGACCTCCTTCAATAACCAAACTGAAATTCACTGTTGGTATTTCGTTTTGTTCAATTCCCGAAACTTTCAATCCATTTTCAAGATTGGCATTCCACACTTCAGGGATCGTCAATTGAGGAGCCGCTCCTTGAACGGGTGGCTTGGAGCGATCAAAGTTTGAAGGTGTTTTTACTATTTCGGTGTTTTTATTTTCTACGGTTTTAGCAACATTGTCCTTAATTTCTTCCTCTACAACGTTAGCCTTTTCTGAATTCTCCGTAATCAGCTCCAATTGTCCCTTTGGAACAAAACTGGTCATTACATAAGGTTTTCCCTTTATATATTTGTTATAAACCCTTACAACATCTTCCTTGGTAACTTTTTTGATGTTTTCAATATCTTCGGTTATAAAACCTGGATCATTTGTAAAAACATTGTATCGTGCCAATTGAAACGATTTACCCAAAACGCTGCTAATTCCATTATAAAATTGAGTTTCAAGACCTGCTTTTATTCTTTCAATATCGCGGTCGGTTACACCTTCTTTTTCAAAAAGCGCAAAAGCTTCGTTAATGCCACTTTCAATAGAATCAAGGTCAACTCCATTGTTTGCAGTTATCGAAATTTGAAAATCTCCGGCCAATTCACTTGAATTGTTATAGGCCGTCGTTCTTGAAGTTAAATCTTTCTCTTTTACCAGAACTTTATATAGGGGCGCCTTTTTTCCTTGGGAAAGGATTTCTCCAAGAAAATCAAGTGCATATGCATCTTCGGTGTATTGTTGCACCGTTGGCCAAACCATATTTAGTTGCGGTGCCGTGGCAAAATTATCTTCGTGATAAAGTCTTTTGGTTTCTGAAAGTGTGACCGGTTGCGGTTTTAAGGGCTCCACTTCTTGACGACGCTTTATTTCACCAAAATATTTCTCGATCATTTTTTTGGCTTCGTCAGTTTCAAAATCTCCTGCCAAAACCAAAGTAGCATTGTTTGGACCGTAAAAGCGATCGTAAAATTCCTTTACATCTTCCACGGTCGCGTTTTGAAGGTCTTCCAGTTCGCCAATTACTTGCCAGTTGTACGGATGCCCTTCGGGATATAAATTTTTGTCTATAACCCAACTTGTATGTCCGTAGGGATTGTTGTCAACCCGCTGGCGCTTTTCGTTTTGAACTACTTCCTGTTGGTTGTAAAAAGCAGATTCGGTTACTGTGTTTATTAAAAAGCCCATTCGGTCGCTCTCTAGCCACATCACGGTTTCCATTGCGTTTTTAGGAACAACTTCATAATAAATAGTGCCGTCTTTCCAAGTTCCACCATTTAGTGTCCCTCCAGCGTCTTGGATTGTTTTGAAGAATTGGTCCTGCGGCACGTTTTCAGATTCCTGAAAAAGCATGTGCTCAAAAAGGTGGGCAAAGCCGGTGCGCCCAGTTTTTTCACGGTTGGAACCTACACCGTACTGAATGGCGAGTGAAACAATCGGGTCGCTTTTGTCTTGGTGAAGAATTACATCGAGTCCGTTTTCAAGCTCGTACTTTTCAAATTCTACTGAAAGTTTTGCACTATCTTCGGCGGTAGTTTCTTGTTTTGATTTACAGGAAAAGGCTATCAATGCTATGAAAGCCATTGCCACAACACTGATTTTAAGGGAGTTTTTAAACATAATTGACTGAATTTTTAAGAAAGTTTTAAAGATACTATGTGAAGCGTGTTTAAGTCTTAAAAATAAGTTAAAACGAGACTGTAATTATAATTTCGAAATATTATCCAAACCACCCATCCCGATCCAAACTTCTGTATTGAATGGCTTCGGAAATGTGATTGCCATTAATCGCTTCGGAAGCTTCCAAATCTGCAATGGTACGCGCTACCTTCAAAATACGGTCATACGCACGGGCCGAAAGATTCAAGCGCTCCATTGCGGTTTTTAGAAGCTGCAATGAAGCGTCGTCTAGTTTACAGAATTGACGAATTTGCTTCACGCCCATTTGGGCATTGTAATGTATATTTTCAAACTCCGAAAAGCGCTTACCCTGTATTTTTCGGGCATTTGTAACCCGCTCCCGAATAACAATACTGGATTCGCCCCGACGTTCGTCACTTAATTTTTCAAAAGGGACTGGCGTTACTTCTATGTGAATATCAATCCGGTCCAAAAGTGGACCCGAAATTTTACTTAAATAGCGTTGCATTTCCGCAGGCGAGGACATTACAGGCGCATCGGGATCGTTAAAATAACCACCCGGACTTGGATTCATACTGGCCACGAGCATAAAACTGGACGGATAAGTTACTGTAAACTTTGCACGAGAAATGGTTACGTCGCGATCTTCTAAAGGCTGTCGCATCACTTCCAAAACACCACGTTTAAATTCAGGAAGTTCATCCAAAAATAAAACGCCGTTGTGCGCCAAACTTATTTCGCCCGGTTGTGGATATTGTCCGCCACCCACAAGGGCAACATCGCTTATTGTATGGTGTGGACTTCGGAAAGGCCGCGAAGTCATAATGCCTCCTTTTTCCATCGTACGCCCCGCAACGCTGTGAATTTTTGTGGTTTCAAGGCTTTCCTGCAACGTCATTGGCGGCAAAATACTTGGCAATCGCTTGGCAAGCATTGTTTTTCCCGAACCCGGTGGGCCGATTAAAATAATGTTGTGACCACCGGCCGCGGCAATCTCCATACAGCGTTTTATGGATTCCTGGCCTTTTACATCTGCAAAGTCGAATTCGGGATGTTCCAAATGCTCGTAAAATTCGGCCACCATATCCACCTCGGTTTTTTCGAGGGGAATGTTCTCGTTGAAAAAATCGATTACTTCTTTTATATTCTCAATTCCATAAACTTCAATTCCTTCAACGATAGCTGCCTCTTTGGCGTTTTGCTTCGGAAGAATAAATCCTTTAAAACCTTCTTCCTTTGCCTTTAACGCAATTGGCAAGGCTCCACGAATGGGCTGTAGATTTCCATCGAGGGAAAGTTCGCCCATGATGATAAATTCTGAAAGAGGGTTTCGCTCTTCAATTTGTTCCGTGGCAACGAGGATTCCCATCGCCAAAGTAAGATCGTAGGCAGAGCCTTCCTTCCGAAGATCTGCGGGCGACATATTGAGGATCAATTTTTTCCCGGGGATTTTGTAACCGTTGTTCTGTAAAGCGGCAGCAATTCGAAAATTGCTTTCACGAATGGCATTATCCGGCAAACCAACAAGATGGTAACCAATACCATTATCAACATTTACTTCAACAGTAATGGTTGTGGCCTCAACGCCAAATACGGCGCTTCCATAAACTTTTGTAAGCATAATTCAGTAAGTATAAACGGGGAGTTTACAACTGAAAGATATAAAAAATGTTTGTAGTGTAGGGTTTGTGGTTTATAGTTTATTGTGATTTTTTTAAAAATTGGGCCAAAAGTTTTCTGGTGGATGGATTCTTTACCAGGGAAGGATTATTTTTCTCCATAGCAGTTAATGTTCCTTTTGCTACAGTTTTCCCCAGTTCCACGCCCCATTGGTCGTAACTGAAAATATTCCAAATAATGCCCTGCACGAAAAGTTTGTGTTCGTAAATGGCAATAAGGCTTCCGAGGTTTTTCGGGGTCAATTTTTTTATCAAAATGGAATTGGTCGGTTTGTTGCCTTCGAAAAACTTGAATGGATTTTCAACCTTTTCGGCGTGCGTTCCTTCCCAGAGTGCTTGGGTCTGGGCGAAGAAATTGGCCATTAAAATATTATGATTGTAACTATTGCCGTGCAATGGTTCACTAAAACCTATAAAATCCGTCGGAATCAGTTTTGTTCCTTGGTGCAAAAGTTGAAAATAGGCGTGCTGCGAATTACTGCCCACATTTCCCCAAACTATCGTCCCAGTTTGATAATCTATTTTATTGCCGTTTCTGTCCACGCTCTTCCCATTGCTTTCCATCACGGCCTGCTGCAGGTATGGAACCAATTTGTGCAGATATTGCGAATAGGCAACAATGGCTTCACTTTCTGCGTTAAAAAAGTTGTTATACCAAACTGAAAGTAAGGCCAGTACAACTGGGATGTTTTTATTGAAATCCTCGTTCTTGAAATGTTTGTCCATTTCAAAAGCACCTTTTAGCAATTCCTCAAAATTATTGAAACCAATGCTGCAGCAAATTGACAGACCGACCGAACTCCACAGTGAAAACCTGCCGCCTACCCAATCCTTCATCGGGAAAATATTTTCTTCGGAAATGCCAAACTCCTTTGCTACTTCTACATTTGCTGATACGGCTACAAAATGTTTTTCAATATCCGCTTCCGAAGCATTTTTCAAAAACCATTTTTTTACTACGGAAGCGTTTGCAATGGTTTCCTGCGTGGTGAAACTTTTTGAAACAACTATAAAAAGTGTAGTTTCTGGGTTTAGTTTTTTTAATGTTTCGGCAACTGAATCGCCATCAATATTTGCTATAAAATGAATTTTTAAATGATTGCGGTAAAACTGAAGCGCTTCCGCAACCATTTCGGGACCCAAATGACTTCCGCCAATGCCAATGTTTACAACGTCTGTAATTACTTTTCCTGTAAAACCTTTGTGTGAACCATTTATTATTTCTTCGGAAAAACGTTCCATTTTTTGAAGCGTAGCTTTTACTTCCGGTTTGGTGTTTTCAAAATCGCGAAGTGCTGTATGCAATACTTCTCGATTTTCGGTTTCGTTTATTTTTTTGCCAGAAAACTGTTGGTTTATTGCTTCTTTCAACTTTACCTCTTCCGCAAGATTTATTAAAAGTGAAAGCGTTTCATCTGTAATTTTGTTTTTTGAATAATCTAAGTAAAAATCCTGCCATTCAATCTTAAAACGGTCTGCCCGACCGGGATCTTTTGAAAAAACATCCTGCATCTGCAGCATTTTGGTTTCTTGAAAATGTTTTTCAAGTGCCTTCCAAGCTTCGGTTTTTGTAGGATTTATTTTGGGTAAAGACATTCTGATTTACGATTGACGATTTTAAATTTACGAGTTGTGAATTTTGCTTTTATAATAATCTATTAGCCCATCAATTGGGCGTTGAACGATATTTCCAAGTTCAAGATTGTGTGCCGCAAAACATTCTTTTATAATTTCTTCTGAAAAATGTGCAATGGAGCCAATAAAATGAATAGGGACTTCGTGCGCCTTTTCATAACAAAGAATGCGGCATTCAATAAAATTTGAAATACCTTCTTTTATCAGCGCGTAAAAGTATGGGTTTATTTCTTTCTGGGTAAATATGAATTGCGCAAAAGACGCCAAATATGCGTTTGGGTTGGGCTTTTTGTAAAGATTCATCTTTATTTCATCTGCTTCTAAATTGAATTTATTTTCAAATTCCGCAGCAATTTCCTTTGGCATTCTTTGATAATAATAATCGCGGATCAATCTTTTTCCGAAGTAATTTCCACTGGCCTCGTCCATCAAAATAAAGCCCAAAGCTGGGATTGGCGCGTGAATTTCGGTGCCGTCAAAATAACAACTATTGCTGCCCGTACCTAAAATGCAAACAATTCCCGGTTTGGTGGTTGCGGCAAAAACCGCGGCCGCCATATCTTCGGATACGTTGACTTTTGCCTTGGTAAAGAGTGCTTCCAAAACATCCTTTAAAATGCTTCGCGGCGTTGTAGTGCCACAACCTGCTCCATAAAAATCTAAAATTTCAACACTATTGAAAATGCTTTTTAAAGTTTCGTTTGAAGCAATGCGAAGCAACAATTCCTCTTTTGGAACAACCGTAGGATTTAACCCGGAAGTAGCTGTTTTAAAAACGACTTCGCCAGAATTATCCAACAATACCCAATCACATTTTGTAGAACCGCCGTCGGTTATTAGGGTCATAGTTTATAAAGTTGCAACGTGAGCGGCCAAATCTACCAGTTTTGCGGAGTAGCCGTATTCGTTATCGTACCAAGCCACTAACTTAAAGAAATTATCGTTAAGCGCAATGCCGGCATTGGCATCAAAGGTGCAAATGTATGGATCCGAAACGAAATCCTGTGAAACCACTTCGGCTTCGGTGTAGTTTACGATTCCTTTATAATTGGTTTCCGAAGCTTTTTTGAAGAGTGCCTTTATTGCTTCGTATGTGGCGGGTTTTTCAGTGCGAACCGTTAAATCTACCACGGAAACATCTGTGGTTGGCACGCGGAAAGCCATTCCCGTAAGTTTGCCCTTCAACTCTGGAATTACTTTGGTTACGGCAACGGCGGCACCCGTGGTTGTTGGGATTATATTGCTCAATGCGCTTCTTCCCAAACGATAATTTTTCTTTGAAGGCTGGTCAACCGTAGATTGTGTAGCCGTAACGGAATGAACCGTTGTCATTAAAGCTTCAACAATTCCGTATTCGTCATTGATAATTTTTGCCATTGGTGCAAGACAGTTTGTGGTGCAAGAAGCGTTTGAAATGATTGTATCGGAAGGTTTAATTTCTTTATGATTCACGCCCATCACAAACATTGGTGCCGATTTTGATGGTGCGGAAATAATTACTTTTTTGGCGCCTGCTTTTAAATGTGCCGAAGCTGAATCAACTTCCTTAAAAATTCCGGTGCAGTCAATTATTATTTCAGCACCTACATCGTCCCATTTTAAATTTTCGGGATTTTTTTCGGCGGTGACCCTTATTTTTTTTCCATCAACTACCAAATTTCCATTTTTTACTTCAACCGTTCCGGGATATTTTCCGTGCACGGAATCGTATTCCAATAAATAGGCTAAATGATCTACTTCCAGCAAATCATTTACCGCAACTATTTCAATATTTTTTCTTTGTGATGCAATTCTGAAAGCCAATCGGCCAATTCGGCCAAAGCCGTTAATTCCTATTTTCGTTTTCATTTATAAATTTTTATTTTTTTAATTTTAAATTGAAATGATATCTGCAACGCGTATCAAATCTTCGTCAATTTCATTACTGCCTTTTATTGCTTCTGAAAAAGGAACCGAAATAACTTTGTTGTGAACAATCCCAATCATTACATTGGTTTCGCCGCGCAAAAGCGCATCAATAGCGCCAACACCCAAACGGCTCGCAAGTACACGATCGTAACAACTGGGGGAACCTCCCCTTTGAATGTGGCCAAGTACAGTAACCCTAACTTCGTATTCCTTTAAATTTTCTTCAATATATTGGGCAAGGCCAAAAATATTCTTCCCTATTTGATCGCCTTCGGAAACTACTACGATACTTGAGGTTTTTCCGGATTTTTTACTTCGGCCTAATGATTCCACCAAACGCTCGCGGCCCATGTTTTGCTCAGGAATCAAAATCTCCTCCGCTCCTGCACCAATGCCCGCATTCAATGCAATATCTCCCGCATCGCGGCCCATTACTTCAACCAAAAAAAGACGGTTGTGCGAGTTTGCCGTATCGCGAATTTTATCAATCGCTTCCACAACCGTATTCAAAGCCGTGTCGTAACCTATGGTATAGTCGGTTCCATTAATATCGTTATCAATAGTTCCCGGCAGGCCGACAATGGGAAAATTGAATTCTTTTATAAATACGGAAGCTCCCGCAAATGTCCCGTCGCCACCAATGACGACCAAAGCATCAATGTTTTCCTTTTTAAGATTTTCGAAAGCTTTTTTTCTGCCTTCTTCAGTTCTAAATTCCTTTGAACGTGCAGATTTCAGAAAAGTTCCGCCCCGATTGATGATGTTTTTTACAGAACGCGCATTCAATTCTTTAAAATCACCTTCAATCAAACCTTGTAAACCACGATAAATGCCTATGCACTCGATACCGTTGTAGGCGCAAGCCCTAACCACCGCCCTAATGGCAGCGTTCATTCCCGGGGCATCTCCGCCACTGGTTAAAACCCCTATTCTTTTTGGTAAATTCATAAACGGAAAGTTACTATTATTGTTTACAATTCAAAATGATTTCCATCAGAAAAAAAATACGTGTAAGTACGTATTGTGGAAATTTATTTACTGACCTATATTTGAATCATAGAATTAGTGGATAATGCACAAAGCAATATTTTTTGTGGGGATAGAAAATATTCTTAGTGCACTTTAAAGTTTACTAAGTTAGGTTTGTTAAAGAATCCCGGCCATTGGTCGGGATTCTTGTTTTAGTGAATTAGTCGTTCCAAGTAATTTTCAGAATTTTCTTCGAATCTTTAGTTACTTTAAAACGATCATCCATTCGGTGGCCAATAACCCAAACTATTTTTTCGTCACTTAAAAGCAGCCAGATTTTTTCCTTTTCGGTAAGAGGAATTTTTTCGTCTTTAAAAAATTTGCTCAACTTCTTTTTGCCTTTCATTCCAAAAGGGTGAAAGCTATCGCCGCGCTCCCACTTTCTAAGTTTTAAAGGGAAGTTTAGCTTTTCAGAAGCAACATATATCAAATTTTTCTCGGTTTCGCCGATATACTCTGCGGATTCTATTTTCAGATTAATTGGAAAAACAACCCCTTCTTTTGGAACTGAAAACTCTTCGGAAAAATTTTCTTTTGAAATTTCCGTGAGAATCAATTCATCACGGTTCTTTAAAAGTTGGTGCGTTTTAGAAAAAACCTTTTTTCCCGTTTGGGCATCGAGCAATTGTGAAACATCATCCCATTCAGTGAATCCGAAACTATTTAATAATTCATAGAGCAATGCTTCTGTATGCGGCAGATCTTTGATTTTTTGAATATTAATTTTATATGAATCCGCTGCCTCGGTGACCACCAAATTATAAACCAAAGCCAAATAATCTTCTATGAGATTTTGTGAAGCCTTTAGGTTTTGTTGGGTTTTTTGAAAATTTTTCAAAACCGAATCATTCACTTTTTTGAATTTGGGCAGAACTTCCAACCGCAACGTATTCCGAAGATAATCGGTCTTTTGATTGCTGCTGTCTTCGCGCCATTTCAAATTGTTTTCTTCAGCATATTTCAAGATTTCTTCTCTGGAAAATTTTAAAAGCGGTCTAATGATTTTATTATTTTCCTTCGGAATACCAGTAAGTCCGTTTAATCCTGTGCCACGCGATAGGTTGATGAAAAAAGTTTCAAGATCATCATCCAAATGGTGGGCGGTCAATAAGAAATCGTATTTAAAATCTTTTAAAATTTCGGAAAACCAATTATAGCGGAGCTCGCGCGCTGCCATTTGGGTTGAGATTTTATGCTCTTTGGCAAATTTTTTTGTGTCGAAAGTTTCGGCAAAAACGGGGATTTCCAAGTTTTTAGCCAACCCGATTACGAACATTTCATCGCCATCGCTTTCCTTTCCGCGCAGTGAAAAATTGCAATGTGCCAAAGCGATCTCATAATTCAATTCTTTCATTAAATATGTTAACACCACACTGTCCAAACCACCGCTGCAAGCAATGAGCAGTTTTTTTTCACTTAAAAAAGGAAAATTGGCTTCAATATTTTTTTTGAATGTAGTATGCAAATTAAAAATTTAGAAAAAATTTATTACAATTCCAGCAATAACGGCTATTCCGAAACTGAGCATGGTACCAATAAGCACGTATTCGGTTTTTAGGGTTTCGTTGTTTCCATAGCGGAGAATGGATTTTGCGGCAATAAGAAAGCCCACTGCTGAATATTGTGAAACAAGAATAAACGTAAGTGTTAAAATACGTTCCAAAACACCTATTACCTTTCCCGCATTCGGCATTTCATTATCGCTGCTCACTTGAATCTCAGTAGCCTTGAACACTTCTCTTATAAAAATGTTTGCGGGTTTTAAACAGACCAAATATCCGGTAATTATAAGCAAATATTTAAAATTTATTGAAACATCAATTGAAGTAGTTATACCGTGCCACTTATTGAACAAAACAACTACCAAGGTAAGAATGGCCAAATGAGCTGCTTGATCTATAAAAAATGCATACCGTCCAAAATAACTGCTATTGTTGAGATGGCGCTTAAAGCCATCTAGCAAGAAGTGGGAAAATGCGATTATCGCCGCTCCCAAAGCAAAACTTAGCTGTAATGAAAAAAGCCACGCCAAAACAAAACAGGCCAGCCCGTGCCAATATAAAAAGGAGCTTTTAAAGCCGATTGTGTTTTTCTGATTTGCCAACTTGTCTGTTTGGAAAAAATAATCCAAACACAGATGTGCGATTATTTGGAGCAGCAATAATTCCTTTAGTCCCATAGTTTCTATTTTGAAATTACCATTTTAAAATAGTTTACCGCTTCATCAATGGCATTCCAGCCCACGCTGGTAGAGTGCTGATTGACGGCAGATTGTCCTATGCCAAGGCGTTTGGCAATTTCGTCCTCTTGGTTATTCATTAATTTTAAATACAAAACCTCGCATTGTCTGGATGTTGCCTTGCTTAACAAAACATCCAGCAAGGCAAGTAAAGGTTGGAAATTTTTATTTAAATCTTCGTTTTTTGACGCAAAAAACAAGGTGTTTTTTATAACAATGCGTTCTTTATTGTAGGTTGTTTCGCCACTTATTTCGCGCCCCGACAGATAAATGGCCTCGCCATCTATAACGCCTTCTTCGGGTTTGTAACGGCTCAGTTCGCCATAACCAATAGCAAGTCTTATTCCGTGGGTTTTGAATTGTTTTATCCTATTGTCTTCACTTGTGTAAGCCTTCATTTTAATGGGAATTGCCTTTACAAAGCTTTTTATGGCCAAGGCCACTTGCAGTCCTTCTGGGGCATTCGGAACCACACACTCTAAGTAATCGCCTTTTATAATGCGGCCATATACATTAAATTCCTCCTTCAAGCTTTGGAGCAAGATGTTTAAGTTTTCTTCCACAAATTTGCGGTCTTGGGTATGCAAACCTGTTGATGAAACAATATCGCCAGATATTACCGAATAGTTCATTTTATTAGAATTTATTCAAATATATAAATTTATTAGCTTAAACACTAATAAATGTACTTTATAAGCTTAAAAGCTAATAAATAACCTTTATAAGCTTTAGAACTCATAAAGAGTTATTCAAAACTTCACGCATAGCCTTTGCTTTCAACAAACATTCTTCGTATTCCCTCTCGGGGACGGAATTTATAGTAATGGCACCACCAACGGAAAAACTTACATATTTAGTAGAAGAATTATAGAGAATACTTCTGATAACAACATTAAAATCAAAATCTCCCGAAGGAGAAAAATAGCCGATAGCGCCGCTGTATAAGCCACGTTTGGCATCTTCTGTTTCTTCAATAATTTGCATTGCAGAAATTTTTGGCGCACCCGTCATGCTGCCCATTGGAAAGGTATTTCTTAAAATCTCAACGCTAGAAGTATTTTGGGCCACGCTACAAGTGACCGTGGAAATCATCTGATGCACTTGTTCAAAAGTATAAATGGTGCAAAGTTCCTCAACGGTAACACTCCCTTTTTCAGCAATGCGGGAAAGGTCGTTGCGAACCAAATCTGTAATCATAATATTTTCACTGCGTTCTTTGGGGTCTTTGGCCAATTGTTGCGCCATTTTTAAATCGTCCTTTTTATTTTTTAAACGCTTTGCAGTTCCTTTTATAGGCTGGGAAACAACAGTGGTTCCCGTTCTTTTTAAATAGCGCTCGGGCGAAGCTGAAAGCGCAAAAATATCGTTCAGCTTTAAAAAAACCGAAAAGGGAGGTTTTGAAATTCTATTAAGCTGAATAAACGCTTCCAACGGATTGATTTCAGCATCTTCGGAATAAAACTCCTGGCAGATGTTCACTTCATATATATCTCCCCGTTTAATGTGCTCAAGCACCTCTTCCACTTTTTGAAGATAATTGTCCTTAGAGGTCCGGATGCTTATTTTTATATTTTTTTGGTAGGTAGATTCTTCGAGGCTCTGATTAATTTTAGAAATAGTATGGAAATCATTATCCATTTCATCGGCAACCATATTTAAATAATGTAATTCAACATTACTTTCAGAAAAAAGAAAGATTTTTTTTGGTTGAAAAAAATAAAGGTCGGGAAAACCTAAACCATCAAAATTATTGGAATTCAGCTTTTCCACATCGTTTTTAAGATCATAAGTAAGATATCCAAAAATCCAGTCTGCCGTAGTGGTTTGGTAATCCTTTAATTTATCAAAAGCATTATAGGCATCAGTTTTTATGGAGGTAAAAGCATCGACTGCCAGAATTGCCTGATAGGTTTGATGTTTTTGTGAATAATTGTTGCTGTCCATCCAAACAACTTCATCAAACTGTTGCGCCCATTGGAGCAGTTGAGTTTTAGAATATTCAGTTAAAGAAAAGGGATATTTCTTTACGGTGCGCATTATTGTTCAATTTGATGCACGAAATTTTGAAGAACATCCGTAAAACCCAGTAATAAAACTTCGTTGGAAATAGAATTGGTTTCTTCCGAAAAGTTTTCCGAATACGAAGGAAAACTAAAGCTTTCAATAATGGTTGCTCCAAATCTGGGAAGTACATTTTTTGTGTATTCCAAAGCAGAAGCAGCGCCGCGTTTTCCGTTGGAAGTACTCATCAACAAAACCTTTTTATCCTTTAGAAAATTTCGATCCAAACGTGAAAGCCAATCAATTGTATTTTTAAAATATGCCGAAACAGTACTGTTATGCTCGTTAACGGAAATAACCAGCGCATCGGCTTCTTTGATTTTATTATACAGCATTCTTAATTCCACAGAATAGCCTTTTTCGTTCTCTAGATCCTCACCAAACATGGGGAGTTTATAATCTGTTAATGTAATTACTTCAACCTTATGTTCCGCAACTTGCGTGGCGGCAAAACTGACGAGTTTATGGTTAATGGATTTACTGCTGTTACTTCCGGCAAAGAATAAAATTTTTTTCATCTGCCAAAGTTATTGAAAAGTGGGATGTAAAAAAACCCGCGTCAAACAAATTGACGCGGGCTCTCAAAATTTATTAACCAGGAATTATTGTTTCACAATACGCTTCACAATGCTTGTATCTGCTGCATTTATTTTCACAAAATACATTCCTGTGGCAAGACTTTCCAAAGAGAAATTGGTTTCCATTCCTGCTTCTTTTAAGTCTATTGTTTTAATCACTCTACCTTTTATATCTGTAATAACAGCGTTATTAAGCTGAGTAGTAGTTCTATTCAACAAGGTAAGTTCGCCTGTTGTTGGGTTTGGATACAATAAGATATTGTTATAAAATTCATTATCTCCAAGTCCTAAAATTTCATCTACAGTAACTGTGAAAGTACAGGTGTCTTCATTACCGGCACCATCAGTTGCAGTCATAGTCATTGTTGTTACACCGGGACCTACCATTGTACCAGCTGCAGGATCTTGCGTAATTACAGGATCTGGGCAATTATCAGTTGCTGTTGCATCACCAGTATAATCTGGCAATGTAAACTGCTCTCCTTGGGTTACTTCAACAGTAACATCTGCAGGGCAAGTTATAACTGGATCTTCGGTTTCAGCTATAACCTCTGCTATCGTACGTTCGCCAGGACATCCTGGAGTCCCTAAGTTGATATCGCTGTTTGGTGTTCCAAAATCAGCAGCTTCACAAGTTCCAGACCAATCAGCAGCTGTGTTTAAATCGCCAACTCTTCTGAAAGATCCCGAAGAACAATCTATTGATAAATTAGCTCCTACTCCAGTCCAGTCTAAATCAGCGGCAGTAATATTGAAACCAGATATGGTTACATTGAACCCAGCAATCTCTGCAGCGCTGAAATTCCAGAAAACAGAGTCAACTACTTCTCCACTTGGATCAATTATTAATATCCATCCTGTTCCAGAGTTATCCCAGAATAAGTTATTTCCCCAGTATCCAGAACCGCTATCGTCATTCCAATCCATAACTGAATTGGCGCCCATACTGCTCAAGTTCTTTACAATTGTGTTTACAGCGTTAATATCTGCATAAGGAGTATCACTAACGGCAACTTTATATCCTGTATAATCTTTAGCTACACCCACGTTTTGAATCTCAAATCTATCTGGTGTTTCTAAATTAATTTCTGAAATAACCAATTGTGATAATGGGCCTGGAGCACTTTCCTGTGCATAAACGTCTATAGACCCAGTAGGTGTAAATGTATATGATTCACCTTCAAAAAGGAAATTTCCTCCTGTTGGGGCATCAAACCATCTAATTACGTTGCTAGGATCATTAAGAGTAGCCGTAACGGTTACCGGTTCTCCCACACAAAAGTCTGTTACGCCCGTAGTAGTCGGTCCAGCCGGAACTGCAAGTACTTCAATTGTATCAGTTGCTGAAGAAGCCACAGAGCATGGTCCAGAAGGAACATCGTAAGTTATGGTGTGTACACCTACACCAGCTACTGAAGGATCAAATGTAAAGGTAGAACCATTTCCATCATCAGTTACTCCTGGGCCACTGTAAGTACCACCGCTTGGGCTACCGCCACCTAAATCAGTAAGAACGTCAGAAGATGCACAAACTTCTTCAAGAACTGACAATGTAGCCGTTTGTGAAGGAGTGTCAAAAGCTTGTGTTCCATCACTTCTGCTACTAGAAGAACCTTGACTAGCACTGTAGCCTAAACCTCTCTTTGCAAATGCGTCCCAAAGAAGGCACTCATTCGCTCCACCATAGATTGCTTGGTCTGCGGCAAAAATTGCATCCCGACCGTCCACAAAACCTGGACTACAAGGTTGTAGTTTCATACCTTCAGTAACCAAAGCCAAAGCTTGAATGTTACCAGCATCTTGGCTTACATCTCCAGTAAAATTATAAATATCTGCGTCAAAACCGTGTTCGTCTATCAATGCCCATGTTACTTCCCATAACATTTCAGCCCAAACTGAACCTACCCCGTGAGGTACGGCAGCAGTCTTTATAAAATCATACGTTTGTGGGTTCACACCCATATCAGTACTGTAAGGATAGTCACGAATACCTGCGCCTCCTTGGCCTTGGCCGAAAAGATATGTACCAACAGCTCTAGAGTCGGTTCCTGTGTCACCTGGTTCAATAGTCAATAATACACCAAAGAAATCACTCCAACCTTCTCCCATTTGTTCTGCATTTTGTAAACATCCAGAAGCTCCTGGGCCACCCGTTAAACGGTTTGAAATACCATGGCCATATTCGTGAAGAATTACCAAGTTGTCATAATCGCCATCTTTATCACCACAAATGTACATTTGCATTGTTGGGTTTGAACCGTCTGGAGGCGTACCGAAGTTTGCGTTACAAGTTCCAGAACCATCTTGGGCTTCCGCATTTACGGAGTCACTTCCAGCGCCTCCGTTTCCGTAGTTGTTTTCTTGAAAGTTACCGCTTATTTCATCAAATCCATATTGGTACATAATGTCGTGAAAAACATTATTCATATAAAAAAGGTTTGTGATTGCAGAATCCTCATATTGGTTTGCATTGGTATATGTTTGACTGAATGGATAGCCGGTAAACTCTAGATCTGCACCAGCATTTGGCTGGTATCCCGGATTGTTTCCATCTTCATATGCATTTACATTGTTTCCTCGAGTTGTGGTATATTCAGCACCAGCAACGCCGTTTGTATCATGCCATCCATATGGTGAAGCGATAGCATTTGCAGGTTGAACTTCAATGGTGCGTGCTCCGTAATATGGGCTTTCAAGGGGCAAGGCAAATACTTCATAACATTCAGTACATGCTGCAGTATTATCTGCTACAATCTCATCGTAATTTGGAATATCATACAAGTTTGCGTTAAAATTCATTTCTTTCACATCATTGCTGTGATCGTGATGAATTGCACAACTTACCATCCAGTTGGCTTGGTTAACTATTTCACCTGTATTGGCATCAATTCTTAAACTCCACCAGTCTTGTTGGCTTTTTTCCTGAATTGAAATATCCCAAGTTAAAACCAACTCATTATTGTCGTTTACAGCATACATCAGCCTTGCTGGTATGGGGCTTAAGGAGATTCCGCCGTCGCTCAATAATGTTTTTCTGTCAACTCCCTCTGCACCTTGCAATACTGAAAGAGAACCGGTAAGTGAATAATTCAAATGTCCAGCTGCTGCTTGAACAGCCTGAATAGCCGTAAGTGCAGGAGAACTTGAACCTTTTCGCTTTTGAGAAGTGTTTTTAATAAATTTACTGTCTTTTGAAATTACACGTCCATTTGACGCAAGATGGATACTAGATTCAGTACCATAAATTTCAATTCCATTAAGTAGCTGTCTAAAGTAAACGTGCTGAATACCGCTCGTTCTACTTTGGGTTTCGCTCGTTACTTGCCACTGTGCGTCCTGTGGCAATAAATCATTTTGCTCTACATAATGATTTAGTTGTTGGTCGATTGCTCCTGAAAAATTCTGAGCAACCATTGTGCCCGAAAAGACGAGCAAGATTGCCAGGAATAAACTCCGGGTAACTTTTTTCATTTTTTTGATTTGTTTAGATTAATATTAGACTCAAGATGGTTAAGTTCTGTAAAGCTATTAAAAATTAATTTTTTCACAACTTTTTCTTAAAATTCCATTGAAATTTAACACAATATATCCGTCAACAATTTTATAGGTGCAGGTTTACAACAAAGGGTCTTCTCAATAATTTCACTACATTTACTTTCAAAAAAAAAATGTGCCATGGAGCAACCCAATGATCTCATTATAGAGATGCAAAACGGGAACGAGAAAGCTTTCTCCCGATTATATACTATGTATAGCGAAGCCATTTACGGAATAATATACAGTATTGTACTAGATGAAGAAACAGCTGAAGAACTTTTGCAAGATGTCTTCATAAAAGTATGGAACAACGCTAGTTCATATTCTGTCAATAAAGGCCGGTTTTTCACATGGCTTCTAAACATTGCACGGAACACGGCAATTGATGAAACCCGATCAAAAGCATTTAAAAACTCCCGAAAAAACCTAAGTACGACAAATTTCGTAGATATATTATCATCCTCCGATAGCTTAAATAGAAAAACAAATACAATTGGGATTAAAAAATTTGTTGACGCGCTCAAGCCTGCATGTATAAAAATAATAGACCTTTTATATTTTAAAGGATTTACACAAGCGGAAGCTTCAAAAACATTGGAAATACCATTAGGAACATTAAAAACACGAAATCGAACCTGTATCAATGAATTGCGGGTAATGGTTTTAGGATAAAATATTATGAACCCCGAAGAATTAATAGCATCAGGAAATTTAGAACTCTACGTCTGCGGTGCCTTACCTGAAGATGAAGTCTTGGAAGTACAAAAGGCAATTCAGGATTTTCCCGAAGTAAGACACGAAGTAGAACTTATCGAACAATCTTTATTGCATCTGGCAGAGACCGTAGCACCACCAGTTCAAGCAATGAGCTGGACCGCTATATTGAATGCTATAAGAAATGACAACAATACTGAAGAAAGCAAAGTAAGATCAATTAACTGGCCTGCAATAACTGGCTGGGCGGCAGCAATTCTATTTATGGGCGGAATCATGTGGATGCTGAAACAAACCAATGATCTAAATAACTCAATTCAGGTAACAACCACAGAGAATACGGTTTTACGTGAAGAAAAATCAAAAGCTGAAAACCAATTGGCTGAAAACAATGAAGTTCTTGAAGTTTTAAGATCAAAAGATTATCAGGTTTATACACTTCCGGGCAACCAAGCAGTTGCTCCCGAAGCATTTGCAAAGGTCTATCTTAACAAACAGGAAAACATTGCATACATAGATACCAAAGGACTCCCTACTCCGCCACGAGGTAAGGTGTATCAAGTGTGGTCACTTAAAATGGAACCGCTTACCCCCACAAGTATGGGTTTGATCTCAACAGAAAATGAAATGGGTGAAGGCATTTTTAAGTTTGTGAATTTCCCAGATGCTGAAGCTTTTGGGATTACCCTAGAACCAGAGGGCGGAAGTGAAATGCCAACTATGTCCCAGCTTTACACCTTAGGTGTGATAACTATTTAAGAAAAAGATTAATCATAAAATCTGGGCTACGTCCAGATTTTTTTTGTGCATAAAATAAAAGCGTCCGCCAATGGCGGACGCTTCAACTAACAAAAAAACTCTGAAAACCGGATCAACCGGTTTTGTAAAATCTATCAATTTCTTGATAGATAACCAACCTCAACCATATTTACGTAAAATGGCAGGGTATGGTTTTCAAATAATTATAATTTTTCGATTTCTTTAGCTTTTACTGGGCCTAATTCATAACCCGCACCTAAAAGTTCATCTTTTAAAAAAGCAACCTTCTTATCCATGCCATTAGCCTTATAAACCAACGCCGAATGAAATAGAGCCCTAGGTTCTTCTGTTTTGCCCGCTACATATTCTTCTATTGTTTTTAAGGCAGCTTTCTTATGGCCCACTTTTAATTGCGCATACGCCAACAATTGATAGGTTTCGGGAGTAGCACGATTGTTAATTTCCATTGCAGCCAACTTCAATGCTTTTTCTGGATTGTTTTCAGCGTATAGATTAATTAAATACGTATTGTACATTGCTCCGTAATCAGGGTGTTCTGCTTTTTTTAAAAACAACTCATATTGTATTTCTTCTTCGGTAATATTTTCATTGTAAGCTGCTATTTCAGCTTTTAAAAGATGGTAATCCGGTGCTTTATGGTTGACCATAATAGAATCTAAAATTCTATTGGCTTCTTTTGTATTTTTTTCAGCAGAATAAACCATCCAAGCTATTTGCTTTTTTACATAATGGTTGTCCGGCTCAAGTTCCAATGCTTTTAAGTAACTATTATAAGAGTCTTTAAGGCGGCCGGCGTGGCCATAAAAATCACCCAGATTACTGTATATCCACGATTTTAAACCTGAATTGTCACGTTCTTCGGCAATTTGTTTGGCTTGTTCCAGATATTTAATCGCCGCATCGAGATTGCCATTGTGGTCGCTCCATTTTGCTAAGCGAATTAAATAATTGAAATCTTTTGGGCTTTTAATTTTTCCAAGCAGTGTATCAGCGCTTTCATAATTGCCCAATTCCATCGCCACGTCAAAAAGCATCATTTCTGTTTCTTTTTTATTATCAGGATAGGTATATGCACTATCCAATAGTACCTGTGCTTCCTTAAAGCGATGCTGAGATATGTAATTATGGGCAAGGCTACGCAGATAAACATCCTTGTTTCTGGCAGAAACATTATATGATTTTTTAATCAATTCTTCTGAAGTTTTCAATTCTGAAATATTCCCCGTACTTCCAAAAAGTGCTGCGTGAATTCTAGATAATTGGCTCATTTCCATCAAGTTTGTGGAATCATTCTTGAACTTTTCCTGCCAAAATTCATAATCTTTATCTATGGCGTCTTTCGAAGGAATGTTTGAGGTAATTAAATATTTGTTGTAATCATTGCTATCGGTGATTTTTTCAGCCTTTTCCTGACATCCGAAAAATACAGCAACAAAAACTAATGTGATGAATTTTTTCATAAGTTATTTTTTAGTTGGTTTCGCGTATTTAAAAATTTATTAAAATCAAAAAAGAGAACACAGACGGTTCTCTTTTCTGATTCTAAGTTAGGTCTATTAAAATGGTCCAGCCAAATATGGGAAGCTACTTGAAAATGCAACATCATTCGTTGGCACTCCATCGCTTGTAAGCCCTGGGTTTTCATCCCCCATTGGCCCACCAAAAATCAATAATAGTGATACATCTATAACATCATCACTCAAGGCTCTACCCGTAAGTATTTCTGTTCCGTTAAAATAGGTTGTGATTCCAGATTGCGCCAACCAAAGCACATCATTAGAGAGTACAGTTGTAAAAGTTGGTGCATCTAGACCTAAGGCATTACTAGTGTAGCCTGGATTTAAGCCCAATAACTTAGTTTCAAATTTTTCCTGAAAAGCAGCTTGCATCTGCGAAGGTACAGTTACGTTAAAAGCATCCTTAAAACCATCAGTTCCAAAAACGGTGTTTATACCGGGACGGCCCATTTGGTCTTCTTGTACATAAGTTCCGCTGAAATCAAGTACTAGTCCGCAAGGCTCACAATCGGGACCACCGCAATCTACTCCTGTTTCTTCCCCGTTCATAATTCCATCGGTACAGGTTTCCTGTATTATTACGTTATCGTCGTCATCTTTACACTGCACAAATAAAAGTGATGTTGAGATTGCAGCAAAGAGGGTTATATATTTTAATGTTTTCATCTTTTTTATATTTATTAAGGTTAGCAATTTTTATTGTTTTCTTTTGGCTTCTACCCATACGTTGTACATAGGTGTTGATGCCGCAAATGGATTTACACCAGTAGTACCACCAGGCAACATAGATTTTGGAAATTCTACCACAACGCTCAAAACATTTGTTCCGGCAAATGTGTCCATCCCAGGGTTGTTAAAGCTTGAGGCCGTTCCAGAAAGCACGGCATTATACTGATTAAAGTCAAAGAAGAATGGATCTTCGCGCGGTCCTGCAAAAAACTTCATTCCATCTTGCT
Organism: Aequorivita aquimaris; assembly: GCF_001573155.1. Taxonomy (GTDB): domain Bacteria; phylum Bacteroidota; class Bacteroidia; order Flavobacteriales; family Flavobacteriaceae; genus Aequorivita; species Aequorivita aquimaris. Next base: position 203,459 of record NZ_JRWG01000001.1, read on the forward strand.
CGGTAATTTGCACGTCATCTTTGGTAGAAATTTTTACGCTCCTTCGTGTTGAAGTTGCAATTGTACTTTCCAAACCTTGCATTGCCGGGGCCGAAGGACCAAAGAAATACATAGAGTCGCCTCTTTTAATTGCTTGAATCACATAATCTTCCTTAAGATCATTATTGCTGTCAATATTAAATTCTAGTAATACCGTTTCATCAAAAACAGCTTCATCTGTAGGTTGGCCCGGAGGCAATAATCCCTGGACATTGGCAACAAATACAAAGTTGCTAGAGTTCTGTCCTTGAAAGGCATAAAAGTCTGTAATATCTGCTGTAGTCCCTTGAACTGCAGGTGCGTCAATATGATCTGCGGATATTAAAAATATCGATAGTACGGCTACGCCTATTCCACCGATTACTGCAAAAAGTTTTGATTTTTTCATCTTTTTTGTTGGTTTATATTATTTATTTTTACTTGTTCGCTTATACTTACGTTTAAATGTAACTGCATGGTTTTTAAAAGTACGTTAATCTTTTGTTAACGTGAAAAACACTAGCTTTGACAGCTCTAAAATTACTCAATTATTTATACCATGAACCCCTCTGCTCCTGATTGGATATTGAAATTTTTAAATCTTTTCGACAGGAACGAACTCATTACTTCTTTTGAAAACGATCAACAATTTTATAATTCTTTAAAACAAACTGGATTTATTTACGGAGTCTCTGTAGCTGCTTTGCCAAAGAAGAGACTTGGAAATTTGAAACTTACAAAAGAGGAACTCGCTAAAATAAACCTCTTTCATTCCTTACTTTTTTCTTTTTTTGAAAAAAATAAAAATGCGACAAATAAAGATGCAGTAGCAGATATTTTATCTTTTTACCAGCAGATGGAAAAAAGGAAAACAGGCTTTTTTCAGAAATTTTCACTTTCACAACGCCCAGAAAATACTTTAGAGCATATCCTTTCCACAAGATTGCAGGAGGCCAATACATTGTTGAAAAAAAATACGGTTTCATTATTAACCTATGCGCTTTTATACTTAGACGTCTTAGCTTATAAACAGTGGCAGGCAGATCCCGCGTCTGCAAAAAAATATTACAAGCAATTGGAAACCGTAATTTTAACTGGATGTTTCTACACCTTAAAGTCTAAAAAGAAAAAAACAAAATACGACAAACTTCTCATTGAACTTTTTGAAACTTCTTCGCAATATATAATTGATGATACAGAAGGTGGTGCTGCAACTTTTTTGGAAAGCCTAAATTATTTGAAGAGCAGCGAAAATTCTTTAGAAAAAAATTATCTGCTGGACCTTTGCTGCCTTACCGTGTGGGAAGATTTAAAAATGGACGAAATAGAACATCAATTTTTACAACAACTCTTGGTTACACTTGATTATCCTGAAGCTGAGCTTCAGAAAAGTCTTTTGGCCCTCAATACCTTTTCAAAAAATTATACCGAAAAAATCCTGCTGTTTGAATATTCGCACCCGGTGAAACAGTTTTACAAGCAATCTGCTTCTACTGTAAAACTGTTGATTATAAGAAACAAAGACCGCTTAACACGCGAACTGGAAGAAAGCGGTGAATTGATGGTATTGCTTGGGCAGTCCACCCTGCGCGATCTTTCTGCTGAAGAAAAATCGAAAGTGAAAGAACAGTTATTGGATATTTGTAAAACCATCCCATCACTTACAATTTTTCTCTTGCCCGGCGGAACGGTCCTCTTGCCGCTTTTGGTAAAATTCATTCCGAAGCTTTTACCGTCTTCCTTTCAGGAAAATAGAATTGAAACTTTTAAAAGAAAAGATTAGTTATTCCAACCAAAGTTTAAAATCCTTAACGCGCTCGCGGGCAACAATCACTTCCTGTTCCTTATAACTATTTAACTTCAATTGAAGCCGGGAATTTGTGTATGCTATTATATCTTTTATTGAATTGATGTTTATGTAAAACTTTCGGCTTATCCTAAAAAAAGTTTCTGGGGAAAGCTCCTGCTCCAGTTGCTCCAAAGTAGTTTCCAAAAGATAGTCGCGGCCATCCGCTGTATGTGCATAGGTGCCTTTGTTTTCGGAATAAAAGCATTCTATCTCATCAACAGATATCATTTTTATGTGCTGCCCAATTTTTGTGGTAAATCGTTTTTTATACTCGCGCTCCACAGGGTTTACGAGCAGTTTTTTAATATCCTCAAAATTCAGCTGTACGTTTGTGGGGCTGGGTTTGAAAGATTTATACTTTTTAACGGCGCATTGCAATTCTTCCTCGTCAATCGGTTTCAAAAGATAATCTATGCTGTTCAGTTTAAAGGCCTGCAGCGCGTATTCATCAAAGGCCGTGGTAAAGATTATGGCACTGTTCACTTCCACCGAATCAAAAATTTCAAAGGAAAGTCCGTCGCTCAGTTGGATATCGAGAAATATCAAATCTGGATGTTCATTGTTTTGAAACCACGCCACGGCTTCTTCCACGCTATGTAGCATTTGGTTTACGTTTACCTCCTGTTTTTCGAGCATCCGCTGAAGGTAGCGTGCAGAGGGTTTTTCGTCTTCGATAATCAGTACATTCATTTGGTTGGTTTCTGGTTTCTGGTTTCGATTTCGATTTCGATTTCTAAAGGTCTTCCTCTAAAAATTGCTTTATTTTTTTCTCCTCCCAGCGTTTTAGAAAGTTATTGTTCACATTCATAACAAAGAAAACGTACAGTGCGTGCGACACCAAACCGATGCCCCAAAAAATAGCGGTAACGTAATTGCTCCAGTGTGCAAAGTTTATTTCCTTCGCATTAAAAACATTGGCCGAAACAAGTATAATCGCTATGTTAACAATTATATACACCGCCAAGTGACCGTAAAATCCCTTTAGGGTTTCCACTTTTTTCTTTGCCCGCAAATAGGCCAAACTTTTTTTGGTTTCCATTGTAGTGGTTTTTATTCTTCTTTCAGAAATTTCTTTATTTGTCTGTCTTCCCAATTTTTTAGGAACTTGAATTTAAATTGAAAAACCTTGGCCGCGTGAAATAGTAGCCCGATTCCCCAAAAAAGTGGAACTATCAAAATATTCCAATCAATCCACTCCACAAAATTTTTATCGTTCGATTCAATTTGAAAAAATTCCAAAACCCTTCCCCTTATAATAAACAGGGCAGCGTTTACAAGTATATATATAAAAAGATGTTTGTAAAAATCCTTTTAGCGCTTCTACCCTTCTGCGGGCCTTTCTCCATTTTAAATTTTCAGAATACTCCATTAGTTCCAATTATTTTTAGATTTTTGTTCTTCCTCTTCCATAAACTGTTTCATCTTTTTTTCTTCCCAGTCCTTGCCAATAAATGGCGCCCATCTAAATGTTTTAATGGCCTGAAAAAAGATCCCGATTCCCCAACCGAATGCTGCCCAAAGGAACCAAGGATACCTTAATTCATTTGTGTAGTAATTCAATCCTGCCAAAGCGCAAATAAATACTACATAAAACATCAAACTTGTGTAGAATTTCTTGATCTCTGCCACTCGTTGTTTGGCTTTAAAATATTTGTTGTCTTTGTTATTTTCCATTTCCATAATTGTAGTTTTTAATTATAGTATAAAGGTATCAAAGATTAAAGGCTTCAAAAAAATACAATCTCCCAACTGTAGTTTTAAGTGGATGGACTGTCGTTTATTCATCCTTATCCATTAACTCACGAATTTTACGCGCTTCCCAATCCTTTCCAAAAAACGGGTTGTAATTAAAAGTTTCCGCAGCGTGGCCCATAACTCCAAAGCCCCAACCCACTATGGGAAAAAGCGCCCACGGGAAGCCCGCCCGGGAAATATAATTTAAATAAATAAATACCGGAGCCATTAAAATATATAGCGTTAAGTGAATGTAAAACCCTTTTAGTTTTTCCACCCGTTTTTTGGCGAGTTTGTACTTTTTTTCTGAAATATAAGTATCCGATGTGTTCATAATTTGAAGATTTTCTCCCAAAATGGGTATTGCAATGCTGAACTCCTTTGGGTTTTCGTTTATAAGTACCGGGCGCTTCGTCAAAAGTGCATACCTGTCGCGAATGTTGCGCAGCCCAACGCCCGTACTCTCTTTTAAAACCTGTTTCGGCTGACTGTTGTTGGTTACAACCAAATTGCCGTTTTCTTCTGAAATAGTTATATAAAGTTTTTTGGAAGGCATAACCTGGTTGTGCTTAACCGCGTTTTCCAACAAAAGTTGAAGCGATAACGGAACTACCTTTGCCTGCGGGTTTTTCAGTTTTGAAGGCGAAGTAAAAACAATACTGTCCTCAAAACGTACCGCCAATAGCGACATATAGAGTTCCGCAAATTTCAGTTCCTCTTCCAATGTAACAAGCTCCTTATTTTTCTGCTCCAAAACATAGCGATATACCTTGGAAAGCGAAGTGGTAAAACGCGTTGCGGCTTCGGGGTTTTCTTCAATTAAACTGGTAAGTACATTCAAGCTGTTAAAAAGAAAATGCGGATCCAATTGGTTTTTAAGGGCATCAAATTTTGCCGAGGCAGTACCGGCAATTATTTTCTGTTCCTTTACAATAGTCTGTTGCTTGTTCCTGTAATAATAGGCCACATAAAAAATGGTCGTGACCACTACAGATATTACAAATGAAATGTAGTAATACTGCATCTTTTCGGAAGCAATAAATTCTGAAAAGCCCCTTCCTTCTATAAGCACTTCCGTTATGATCCTTATTAGGAAAAGTGCCAAAAGTGTGACCAGGATTCCCCCGAGAAGTCCTTTTAAAAGATTCTTCAGCTTAAAGACCTCATTTGGAAAAACCTTCAACAAAAAGTCAAAATAATACGCATTCACCATATAAAGAATCACGGCATACAGTTGATTATATAGAAAAGTGATAAGAATATCCCTTCCATTATCATACTGATAGCCATTGGCATACTGTATCAAACCCAGAATAATAAAAACTAGGGTTCCTACAAAAAAAGCCTTACCAAAATCCTTTAGAATACGCATTGAAATAATTGTTTGTTAGCCACAAATTCACGTATCATTTTAAAAAAACACTCGTGAATTCGTGGCAAATTTTTTATTTACAGCTTTCAGCTTGTATCTGCTTTGCTCGTTCTTCGCCGTACGTTGGGTAAAATTCACCTGCTGGCTTAAAGGTAGCAAAAAGTTCTATGGCACGCTGAATGTCCTTGCAGTAGGGTTCAATGGATTGGCCAAAATATTTTGCACCACCCATGTCCCATTCGGCTTTTGCCAAAATAATCCGAGGATTGTTGGGTGCAAGCCCCAAAGCTTTTCCGTAAAGCTCCGAAGCTTTTGGAGAGTAGGTCATGCCGTATTGTTGACCGTCAAAAACAATCCAAGCCGTGTATAACTGTGCCTGCAAAACCAGTAAGTCTGGGTTGTCTTTTGAGATTGCCGTAGCGTCATTGATGAAATTCTGGGCCTTGTCCAGTTGCGCTTTCAGCTTAGTTCCGTCCTTTTCAGTAAAACTGTTGATTACGTTGATTTGTGCCACGTAGTACGGTGGCAACCAGTTGTCCGGTTCAGCGGCTGCAATTCTTTCAAAAACATTTGCGGCTTCCCACGATTTGTTTTCCTGCCAAAGTTGAAAAGCTTTACGCATACCCTGTTGGTATTTGGTTGGTTCGGCAGCTGCATTTACTGCAGAATCTGTTTGCCCCTGCATAATTAGGGCCGTGAAAAAAATCATTAAATAAGTGACTACGTTTTGCATGGTTTCTATTTTTTAGTTAGTATTAATTTATATTCAAATTTCCCCTAAAATACCCAGCTTTTAAAAATTGATATTCTGAACTGTTGATTTTTATGGATGAATTGTGGCATTACAGATTGTCCAGCTGATTGTCCTTTCCATCATCACTAATGGTCCAGAATAAGCCGACAAAAAAGAACTGATCTGCCGCGGGAAGCAACTCCCTTCGGGCAAAGTTTCCGTTTGCATCCGCAGTGTTTGCATATTGATACCCATTCACGTTTTTAAAAGCAAAAACATTGTTTATTGAAGCATAGAGAATTTTTTGTTGTGAAATTAAATACGCCCAATTCAAACTTAAACTGTTATATCCCTTGGTTTTTTTCTGAAGAAATCCAGGCTCATTCAAATCGGTATAAGTTCTGCCGCTACCGTATTGATAGCTGAAACCTATCTGGCTTTTCCAATCATTTATCCAGTATTTCGCAACCACGGAAAGGTTGTGGGTATTTGCAAAATTGGGCATAGCTTTTATTGGATAATTTCGGTATTTTCGTTCGGTGTCCAAATAGGAATAGCTTACCCAATAATCTACATTTTTGATGGAATTATTATCGCGCCAAAACAAATCCAGCCCCTGTGCATAACCATCGCCATTGTTTAAAAATGTGGTATTTACATCAGGAAATTCATCATTATAGGTAACAAGATTGGTGTATTGCTTTCTATAAATTTCAGCACGGAAAATTCTATTATTGGCTGAGTATTGATAGTTCATAATATAGTGCTGGGTGTGCTGCGCTTCCAGGCTGTTTGTGAATTTGAGCACTTCACTTTCCGGTTGCTGAAAGAAATCGCCATAAGCTAATGAAAGCTGGCTGCTCTTCCCTGTTTTGTATGCAAAAGAAATTCTTGGAGAAATTGTAAATTCGCTGAACAATTCACTATACTCTCCACGAACGCCCAGTTTTAGGGCAAGTTTCCGTGAAAAAATAATATCGGCCTCTGTAAATGCTGCGGAAATATTATTGTTGAAACCTAAATTTGCGTCAACATTGGGGTCGTCATAATTTTCATTGAAATCGGTCACAAACTGTTCTGCGCCAAAATTCATTTTAAAACGATTGCTAAAGCGTTTTTTCAATTTCAATTTAAAGTGTGCTGAGTTTTCAACATCTTTTATATTTGCATCATCAATTCCAACTTTAGTTTTTCCATACGTGTAACTTCCACCGCCAAAGATTGTCCAGCCTTTATTTAACATTTCACTGTAACTTGCGTTGGTGTAAAAGTTTTGATTGTTTAGCATAAATCGTGTTCCATCTGGCTGATTGATGTCATCTTGCGTAAGCTCAAAATCTGAAGTATCAAAAGCCCCGTAAACCTTTAGTAGCCCATCCCCTATTTTTTGACGGAAAACTGCTTCACCCGAAGCGGTCTCAAAAGGTTTTTGCCAATCATTTCTATCTGGCAAAAGTGCGATATATGGCGCCAAATTTATATAGGAAGCATTAACGCTCAACGAGTTTTTTTCCCACTTTTCAGTGTGCCCCAACCCAGCGCCCACGCTCATAATGGCAATGTCTGTCTTTTCTTGGGTTGACTCATCAATGGTATTCAAAAGCAATACGGATGATAGCGCCTGCCCATATTCCGCGGAATACCCGCCTGTGGAAAACGTAATGCCGTCAAAAAGAAAAGGGCTGTAACGCCCACGGGTGGGAACATTATTGGTTGTTGGGCTATAAGGTGTAAAAACACGGATACCATCAATAAAAATCTGTGTTTCCCCGGCATCGCCACCTCGTACAAAGAGGCGTCCGTCTTCTGCAACGGTCGTGGTTCCGGGAAGGGTTTGCAATGCGCCCACAAAATCGCCCAAAGCACTGGCTGTTGTTACAATATCCAAAGGTTTTAAAACCGAAATCCTACTGTTATCGCCCGCAGAAAAGGAACCTGCAGAAATGGTTACGGTCTCCAAGGAATTTACATCTTCGCGAAGTGTGATTTTTAAGTTTTTCATTTTCGTAACATCTTCCACAAACTTAAAGGGCTCAAAAGAAACGTAAGAAATAATCAAGACCTGCGTGCCTGTTTCGGTAGTTTCAAAAGAAAAATTTCCGTTCGCTTCGGTTGTGCTTCCATCATAAGCACCTTCCAAATAAACGTTGGCTCCAAATACCGGCATTCCCTTGTTGTCCATAACCGTCCCTGAAATGGTGGTTTGTGCCAATAACAAGCTCGGCAAAATAGCTAGTAAAAAAGTAATAACTGAAATCTTCATAAAATGGTTGGTTTTATTTTCAGGTCAAAGATTAAATTTTGGTGTATTTTTTCAGAATAAAATAGACCGAACTGTAGAATTTAGGTCTTCAAATGTAGATTCACTCCACAAACTCCAAAATATCCCCAGGCTGGCATTCCAAAGCTTCGCAAATGGCCTCCAGCGTGCTAAAGCGCACTGCTTTTGCTTTTCCGGTTTTCAAAATGGAAAGATTGGAAAGCGTAAGTCCTACTTTTTCGGAAAGTTCGTTTAATGACATCTTCCGTTTGGCCATCATTACGTCCAAGTTTACTATTATAGGCATAATTTAAATTGTTAGTTCGTTTTCGCTTTGTATTTCCACTCCCTTTTTAAAAACCAATGCTATAATGTAAATAATGCCCGCAAAAAATAGAAATTGCTCGGCACCCCAGTCTATTTGGAGGGTGAGTCCCTGCCTCATTATACGGTTTGCATAATTTTCCGCAATGATGGCCACAACCCCAATGCTCAAGGCATAATGGCTCATTTGTGTAATGACCGAGGCTGTTTTTTCATTGAAAGGATAGTTTAAATCAAACTTCATAAAAAGCTTGATGACAAGGTAGGCAAGATAAGCTTTCAGGGCAGATAAGGTTATTGAAAAGCTGGCTACACCAATGTAGTGCTCCACGTTGAAATTGTATAAATCCAAAAGGTCGAGCCCCATATACGTATCTTCGGCACCATTAGAATTGATAAAAAGGGTCACAAAAAGAGAAACGAGTAAAGCTCCAGTTTCTATGCACAAACCGATGAATACGATCCAAAATATAATATTCATCACTTTCATTATAATATTTGTTTTCATTTACGGTTGATTTAAAATTACTTTGCGAAAGTAAATAAATATTTATTGATAAACAATAAATATATTTTATTTATCAACAATTATTTTTTTAAAGGGAGTAATTTTTTTAAATGTAATTATCTAAGCTTTTTTGGAACTTACGGTTTTTACTGAAAAATTCAACAAAGCTTTTTTAGGAAGGAAGAAATGGAAAATTGTATCTTCGGAAGAAAAGAAAGCACCATGACCGATTCACAAAAAATAGATGCTTTTATTGCAAAGCAAACAAAATGGAAGGAAAAACTAGAAAAGCTGCGTGAAATACTATTGCAAACAGATTTGAAAGAAGAATTAAAATGGGGCAAACCCACCTACACCCTCAACGGGAAACTGGTAGTGGGAATGGCCGATTTCAAAAACCATATGGCGCTGTGGTTCCATCAAGGCGTGTTTTTAAAAGACAAACACAACAAGCTCATAAACGCCAAGGAGGCCAAAGCCCTTCGGCAATGGCGCTTTGAAGAAAATGATAAAATTGAACAAAAAATTGTTTTGGAATATGTAGAAGAAGCTATAGCAAACTGCAAAGCTGGAAAGGAATTAAAACCTGTGCAAAAAAAAGGTGTTTCAATCCCGCCGTTACTGGATGAAGCTTTTAAAAAAGACACAACTTTAAAAGAACATTTCCAAAAACTAACTCCCGGTAAACAGCGGGAATATGCCGAATATATAACCGAGGCGAAACAGGAAAAAACCAAATTGAGTAGATTGGAAAAGTGTATCCCAATGATAAAAAATGGTGTTGGCCTTCACGATAAATACAAAAACTGCTAATGGCCATAAAACCACATTTTGAAAGATACACCACGCGCCAACTTTGGTTTTACACGCGGCGGGCTTTTTGGATCTTGGTAGCTTGGATTATCATTTCAAACGTCATGTTTTTTTATGAATTCATAACCCTGAAAAGCAATGGAGTATTGAGTTCAAGCTATGATTTTTATTCAGCAGTAATGGCCAACCTCATCGTCGCTATTTCAGCAGGGCTTATCGGCGGTATTGTTACCGTAAATTTAATGGAGCGCTGGCTCCGGCGGTTGGTTTTTTGGAAAGCACTTTTGTATTTAATTATTGCGTACACACTTACGGCTTTTTTGGTAGGTTCCCTTGGAGCTATTTATATAAACAGCGAAGACTTGGGAGTACCTTTCTATTCTTGGGAAGTACTACAGGAAACGTTTTATTTTTTTGGCACATGGCTTTTTATAAAAAATTATATTATTTGGCTTTTTATCGTTTTGGTAACGCTTATCGTTTTAATGGTAAACGATAAGTACGGACCGGGGGTTTTTCCAGATTATTTAATAGGAAGATATTTTCGCCCAAAGCACGAGCGACGTATTTTTATGTTTGCCGATATAAAAAATGCAACGGGAATCGCCGAAAGCTTGGGTGAGGAAAAATATTTTAATTTTTTAAAAGATTTCTTCAGGCACATAGCGCCTGCTATTGTTCAAACCCGGGGCGAGGTGTATCAATATGTGGGAGATGAAGTTGTTGTGTCGTGGAAAATGAAATGGGGACTGAAACATGGCAATGCCATTCAATGTTTTTACAGTATGAAAAAAATCATCAAATACAAAGCACCCAAATATTTAAAAAAGTACGGTGTTGTCCCCGAATTTAAGGTTGGTCTTCACTACGGCACGGTAATGGTTGGTGAAATTGGGCAGATAAAACGCGACATTGCATTTTCTGGCGATGTTTTAAATACAACTTCACGCATACAGGCCATGTGCAACGAACTTGATGTTGAGATTTTAGCTTCCAAACAATTTGCTGACATAGCCTACAGGCTGCCAAAAGGGGTAACCAAAAAGGAACTTGGAAAAGAAAAACTGCGCGGAAAAACCGAAGAAATAGAAATGGTTACGTATGTGAAAAAGTAATTTTTTTTTAAAACATAAAGTTTAAACGCTTAAATCTTTAATCTATGAAAACAGACAACTACACAAAAATCATTTTGACAATCATTGCAATTTGTTTGACGATAAATATAATAAAGGACTTTGAAATTTTCCCATCGGCCTATGCAAACGAAACTGAAAATGTAACCCAAAAACCTTTTCCTGAAGTGCTGGACGTACGTTTGGTAGATATTAATACATACGATGAATTAAACGTAAACCTAAAAAGTGTTGATACCTACGATGAAGTAAAGGTAAATCTAAAAAAAATTGAAACCTCCGATGAATTGGATGTCAACATTGACGAAATTGGCGGGGGTTGGGTTTCAAACGGCGGCCCCATTCCGGTAAAGGTGCAATAACTATTTTTTGAACGGACGAATTATCAACCGTGCGGCACGATCGTAATTTATATAGCTATATGTCCAATTAAAAAAAGTTACTACCCTGTTTCTGAAACCCACTAAAAACCACAGGTGAACGAACATCCATAAAAACCAAGCAATAGCACCGCCAAAGTGCAGCTTGCCCATATCTACTACAGCTTTATTTCTACCTACGGTGGCCATGGTTCCTTTATCAAAATATTCAAAAGGTTCCATGTTTTTGTCCTTCAGCATTTTTCTGAAGTTTTTCCCCAAATGCTTTCCCTGTTGAATTGCAGGTTGCGCAACCTGCGGGTGTCCCTTGGGATATTCCTCTGTTTCCATTAGTGCGATATCGCCCAGTGCATAAATATTTTCAAAACCCTTTATTTTATTGAATTCATCCACTTTATAACGATTGGCTTTTTCTATTAAAGCTTCGCCATTTATTCCCTTTATAGGTGCTCCCGTAACTCCGGCAGCCCAGATGAAGGTTGCGGTCTCAAATTTTTGCCCATCTTTTGTAGTAACAGTCTTTCCGTCATAATCACTTATAAAAGTTTCCAGATGAATTTGAACACCAAGTTTTTCTAAAAATTTTTGTGCTTTTTCTGAAGCTTGTTCGCTCATTGGCGGAAGCACCCTATCCAATCCTTCAATTAGATGGACGTTCATTTCTTCTTCTTCCAGCTCGGGATAATCGTTCTCAAGAATTCCTTTTCTAAATTCCGCCAAAGCTCCGGCAAGTTCCACGCCAGTAGGCCCAGCCCCTGCAATCACAAAGTTCAGAAGTCGTTTTCTCTCTCTTTCATCTGTGGTTATATCTGCCTTTTCAATATTCTGTAGCATCAAACTGCGAATGTTTAAGGCTTGCGGCACCGTCTTCATAGGCATACTGTTTTCGGCTATGCTATCATTTCCGAAGAAATTGGTACGCGTACCCGTAGCAATCACCAAAAAATCATAATGTAAACTTCCTATTGAGGTATGGATAGTATTGTTTTCAGCCTGGATGGTTTCAACCTCAGCCATTCTGAAGTGGAAATCCACGTTTTTTCTGAAAATTTTGCGAAGCGGATATGCTATGGAGTCCGGTTCAAGCCCCGCTGTGGAAACTTGGTATAGCAAAGGCTGGAATGTATGGTAGTTATGCCTGTCAAAAAGTATGATCTGCACTTTTTCCTTTTGAAGCTTTTTTATGAAGGAAATACCAGCAAATCCGCCACCTATAACTACAATTCGGGGCACACTGGTTTCTGGAATATTCATCGTTTTTTTTATAGCTTAAATTTAGGCATTGTAAAGGGAGTTCGTTTAATTTTTATGATTTTTGTAACAAAGCTCTTTCGGCAAATACTAATCAAAAGCTAACAAACTACCATTGAACAAAGAACTGGAACATAGTTTTGTGACCCAACTGGAGGAGAACCAAAACATTGTACACAAAATCTGTAGGTTATATACCAATGACAGTGACGCTCACAACGATCTGTTTCAGGAAATAACCATTCAGCTTTGGCGGGCTTACCCCAAATTTCGGGGCGATTCCAAGTTTAGTACCTGGATGTACCGAGTAGCCTTGAATACCGCGATTACGCTTTATAGAAAATCAAAACGCAGCATTAAAACACAGGATTATGAAGGGGTGAGTTTTAAAATTTCCTCTGAACCCTATGACGACACCACCGAGCAACAACTGAAACTTATGTACAGCGCCGTGAAGGACCTGAACGATATTGACAAAGCGCTGGTTTTTCTTTATCTGGAAGACAAAAACTACAGGGAAATATCTGAAACCCTCGGAATTACCGAAGTAAACGCAAGAGTAAAAATGAACCGGATAAAGGAAAAATTACGAACCATTTTAAATCCGTAACCCACTATGGATCAACTTGAACTATTAAAAAAACAATGGCAAAGCACGGAGCAGGAGCTCCCCAAGCTTTCCTATGAAGATATTTATAAAATGCTGTTGAAGAAATCCTCTTCAATCGTAAAATGGATATTCTATATAAGTATTGCGGAGATTCTCTTTTGGACGCTCCTTTCCTTTCTGGTACCCGAATCCAGCACCAAGTTTAGCGATGACATTGGGCTTCACAATATTCTGGTGGGGGTAAACGTGCTCAACTATACGGTCTTTGGAGTTTTTATCATTCTTTTTTACCGAAACTATCGCAAAATCTCAACTACCGATTCCATAAGAGATTTGATGAAGAATATTCTCCGTACGCGTAAAACGGTAAAGTATTTTGTGATCTACAATATTACCGCCTCCGTTTTGCTCATTATAGGAATAAACATTTTCTACTATTTCAACCAAGATATAGTATTTCATTTTATGACCGAAGATTACGGGATCACAAAAATTTCACAAGAAAGATTTATGAAGATGTTTTTCGCAATACAAATACTTTTTGGAATTGTGATGATCGGTTTTATTCTGCTGTTCTACAGAATTGTTTACGGAATTCTTTTAAGAAGACTGCACAAAAACTATAAGGAATTGAAGAAGATAGAGATTTGAAAAAAGGGAGTCAGAGAATAAAGCTGTAATAATCCAATCTATCACAGCCAGCAAGGTTTTTTGATGGGTTTGTTCGCAATATTTTTACAACTACCGTCTACAGACTACCAACTACCGACTAAATTTAATACCGCCATTCCCGCTCCTTGTTGAGCTCCTCCTCGCTCTGTATTTCGGAAGTAGGGATCACCTTCAGAAAAGATGGATGCTGCTCTATGGCGTACTCCAACTTTTCCACAATCTGTTCCATTGTTTCATTTTCGTAATCAATATCCAAGGGAGGTTTAATTTCCATCGATTGGAGGATGCCGCGTTTTTTTATTCGAATTCCCTTTTTATCAAAAGACCTTCTGAAACCGTCTATGACGATAGGCACTACCACAGGTTTATTTTTTTTGATAATATGCGCGGTGCCTCTTCGAATAGGCTTCCAAGGTTTGGTGGTGCCCTGTGGAAAGGTTATCACCCAGCCATCATTGAGTGCTTTGGTAATGTTACTAACATCGCTCATCTTTACCTGTTTATTGACTTCCTTTCCTTTTTCACGCCAAGTGCGCTCAATACTTACGGAGCCGGCGTAGGCCAGAATTTTCGGCAATAAACCATCTTTCATGGTTTCCTTTGCCGCAACAAAATAAATATTCAGTTTTGGATTCCACAGGTAACCAATGTTTTTGATGCTATCCTCCCGCCCGTGCAGGCTCGCATTAAATACGTGCAGCATCGCCGCAACATCGGCAAAATAGGTTTGATGGTTGCTTACAAAGAGTACATTTTTGTCCGGCAGTTCCCTTAGAATTTCACTACCGTCAATTTTCAATTCATTAAAACCCTTAAAGCGTCTGTGTGTCAACAGACCCGCTATCCGTATCAGCCAGAGTTTTAAGAAAAGTATGTGTCCAAAAGGATTTTTTTTGAAGAGACTCATTTTTTCAGTAATCAGTGGTCAGTGCTCAGTACGCAGGTATGGTTTTCAAGTTGGGGCTATTAAATTTCGTACTTCCTGTTTTGAATTTCGTTTAACCCAGCAAATATACTAAAATAAGCTGTTACAGTGCCATTTTCAACAATTCCCGCACTTCGTTGAGCATCATAGCGGTAGCGCCCCATACGATATGACCGTTCAATTGAAAGGCTGGTACTTCAATGCTTTCGGCGTAGGATGTGGACAAGGTTTGGGTGGTAATGTTCAGATCGTCCATAAAATCGCGCAAGTTCACTTCTATTAAGGCTTCCACCTCCTTTTCCTCGGGAACGAATTTTGGAGGCTGGGAAGTGATTCCCAAAAAGGGCTGTACAAAAAAATTGCTCGGCGGAATGTAGATTTCAGTGAGTTGCTTTAAGACCGATATAGCGCTGCGCGGCACGCCCACTTCTTCCTCTGTTTCGCGGAGGGCCGCATCCTGAATGTTTTCGTCCTCGGGCTCCAATTTGCCCCCGGGAAAACCAACTTGTGCAGAGTGAACCCCGTGATACGTTTTCCGAAGAATTAAGATCAATCGCGTTTCAAAATCTTCCGAAGGATAAAAAAGAGACAGTACACCGGCCCTTTTTGCGGAATTTTGATTGCGCGCCACACGTTTTAATTCCTGAAGGCGCTCCATTGGCGCCATTTTAAATTGGACCGTTTCGCCGGGAAGTTCCATTTTTGTTACTTTTACAATCCGTTTTTCAAAATCGCGAAAATCCATTTATGAGAAAGTTGATTATTTATTGCTTGGGAATTGTGTTGTTCTTCGGAAGCTGTGAAGATAAGAAAAAGGCTTCCCAAACTGAAACTGAAATCGAAAACGAAATCAAAACTGAAGGAGAAAAAAAAATTGAATCCAAAAAAGAAGAAACTCAAAATTTTCCGGAAATCACGAATGAAAACGCAGTTTCCTTTTTAACTGAATACGGCGAGAAAAATCCCGAAACCAAAGTTTTGATTACCACACGTTTTGGCGATATTGAAATTGAACTTTACAAAGATACCCCCCTGCACCGCGCCAATTTTATCTATTTGGTAAAGCAGCATTATTTTGATGAAACGTTCTTTCACCGCGTTGTTCCAAATTTTATAATCCAGGCGGGAAATAGTGACCTTACCTCAACCCAAAAAAAGCGCGCGGAACTCGGAAAGGAATATTTGCTTCCCGCAGAAATAATTCCCGGGCGTGTGCACGAATATGGCACGGTTTCCGGCGCAAAGGAATACCGCGAAAACCCCGATAACAGAACGGCGCCGTATGAATTTTTTATATTTCTTGGGCCAAAATCTTCTACCACACATTTAAACGGAAAATACACCATCTTCGGAAAGGTGACTAAAGGAATGGACGTGGTGGAGGAAATCTCAAAAGTGAAAGCGGATGATGGGGATTGGCCGTTGAACAATATTTATATTTCGGCAAAAGTGATAGAGTAGAAAATTCCAAATCACAAATCCCAAATTCCAAATTCCAAATTCCAAGCAAAAGATCAGAGGGTTTTATCTTTTTAAAAATTTATTCAATTATTCTTCTAAACTTTTAAACTCATAAACTTTTAAACCCGTAAACTTCTCAACCCATCAACTTCCTTCCAATTCATCATTCCTGTAGATACTCGGCAACGAAAGATTGAAATAAACCGCCAATAATCTAACTATCATTACGATGGAGCCTGAAATAATGACGATAAAATCTTCGGGTATGGGGGAATACTGCAACAGAAAGTACGCAGACGCGCCCAGGATACAGGCCGTGGCATAAATTTCTTTTCTGAAGATAATCGGGATCTCATTACAGAGAATATCTCTCAAAACACCGCCAAAACAGGCTGTCATGGTTCCCAACGCGATGCAAATTATAGGGTGAAAACCAGCGGCAATCCCCTTTTCCACACCTACAATAGTGTATAGCGCGATCCCGATAGTGTCAAACAAAAACAATGATCTGCGTATGTAACCCAGTCTTTTTCTGAAAATAACTGCAAAAATTGTGGAGCCAAAAATTACATAAACATAGGTAAGGTTGCGCATCCATGCCACGTTGGCATCAATAAGAATATCGCGCAATGTTCCACCGCCAACAGCCGTTACAAAGGCAATTATCAAAATCCCGAATGGATCCAACCGTTTATTGAGGGCCGTAAGCACCCCTGAAATAGCGAACGCGATGGTCCCTAAAATGTCTATGAGTAATATCAGCTTCACATGTTCTGTGTAAAATGGTTATAATCGCGCAGTACGGTATCTATATATTGTTTATCGTATAAATCTGAAGACGTTTCCAAAACGCTTTCCACTTTTTTCCGAAGCGCGTTCAAGGTTTTGAAATCGTTGGATTTTATTGCAATAAGATAGGTTTCCTTTATAAGTCTGGCGTCTTTGTCGCTCAGTTTGGTTACGTTTAAAAACTTGGGTTGATAGTCTTCAGCTATTTCTTCCAAAATAGTGTGGCTTATTTTTACCTTGCTTTTTGTACTTATCACAACAGTTCCCGCAGCATGGTCACCCACCCTCTGTCTCTTATCGGAAAAAATAATCGACAGCAAGCCGATGGAACCCAAGAAAATCCAAATATCTACCAACCGGAGCATCCACAAAACCATATAATCGCTCCAGCGCGCGGGACTTCCGTCCACTTTTACCACGCGGGTTTTCATCGCCATCTTTCCTACGGTCCTTCCGTTGAAAAGGATGTGCATATAAAGCGAATAGAACATTACCGGCAAAAGCAACAATTGCTGAAGCCCAAAAACAGTCCAATTATCACTAAATGCCATATTCATTGCCTCGGTGGCCAATTCTACGATATAGAAATACACAAAAAACAGGAAAAGGTCTATAAGAAAAGCCAAAATACGCTCGCCCACACTTACTATCTTATAATCCAGATTTACGTTTTGGGTTGTATTGATTTCTAAGTTTGCCATGTAAAAGCAAGTGGTTATATTTATCGAAAATTTAAGAAGATGCGCGAAGCGGCATTCGTCAAGCAAAATAAGGAAAAATGGATTGCATTTGAAAAAGCAATCACACTTAATTCAAAAATAAGTCCAGACCAGCTTGCGGACCATTACATTCAGCTCACTAACGACCTTGCCTATGCGCAAACTTATTACCCTGATAGCAAGGCACTTCAGTATTTAAATTCGTTGGCTTCGCAAGCGCACCAAAAGATTTACAAGAATAAAAAAGAAACCAAAAACCGCATTGTGACTTTTTGGAAATACGAGTTTCCGCTGTTTTTCCGGCAGCATCAGCGTATGTTGCTCTTTTCATTTTTGCTGTTCGCTACAGCCACGGCAATTGGCGCTATTTCCGCGGTAAACGATGATTCATTCGTTCGGTTGATTCTGGGCGATAGTTATGTAAACGAAACCTTGAACAATATCGACAAAGGCGACCCGACCGCCATTTACAAAAGCGGAAGTGAAATAGGTACCTTTCTGGGAATTACCATCAACAATATCCGCGTGGCGTTTTTGGCGTATGCCTTTGGCGTGATTACCTCTTTGGGAACGGCCTACATATTATTCAGCAATGGCGTGATGCTCGGGGCCTTTTTCACCTTTTTCTACAACCGCGACCTTCTTTTCGAAGCCTCTAAAAGCGTTTGGTTGCACGGTACCATTGAGATTTCGGTAATCGTTATTGCAGGCTGTGCGGGAATGGTAATGGGCAACAGCATTCTTTTCCCCAAAACATATTCACGGAAAGTTTCATTTTTGAAAGGCGCAAAGGACGGTCTTAAAATTGTGGTCAGCACCATTCCCTTTTTCATCATTGCCGGGTTTATTGAAGGGTTCATAACCCGTTACAGCAATATGCCCGTTTGGTTGGCAATGACCATTATTTTTAGTTCCTTGGCGCTTATTATTTATTATTACGTTATTTATCCCATTATCCTCAACAAAAAGCATGCAGCACAAACATATACCGCTTAAACGGCAGCGCGACGTAGGCGAAATAATTACCGTCTATTTCGAGTTTTTTAAACAGAATTTCAAGCCTTTTTTAAACATTTTCATAAGCTACAATGGGCTCTTTATTCTCGGATTTTTGGGAGTAAGCTACCTTTTGGTAACTGGTTTTGTTGGCACTTTTGTCAATACGCCCGTTTATGGAATTGATACCGATACTTCAAACTATCAGGCCTATTTTATCGGCGGTATCATTGGGTTTATAATTCTTTTCGTAGTCACCGCAATTCTCAATTACAGTCTGGCCGCGGCTTATATGATTCAATATGAAAAAAATAAAGGGGAAACCGTAGAAAAAAGCCAAGTTTGGGAAACCGTAAAACAAAACCTCGGCAAAATAATTCTCTTTATCGTTTTGATGATTTTGATGTATTTCGTGGTTATGGTGGTCGGGATGGTTATTTCTTTCATTCCGCTTTTGGGCACCATTGCATACTACATCTTGGTTTTGGCATACAACGGCTGGATGGGCCTTTCATTTATGGCCATGATAAACGACAATAAAGAAGTAACCGACGCTTTCGGGGAAGGCTGGAAACTTTTGAAAAGTTTCTTTTGGAAAAGCGTGCTCTCAAATCTGGTAATCGGAATGCTGCTCGGCATTTTAATGATGGTCGTTTTGATGGTTCCGGGCATTTTGATTGGTGTCTATGCCTTTCACTCTTTGGATACAGGGGTGGATCTTGCCAATTCAGCCGTGGCTAACGTAATATGGACACTGGCCCTCGCACTGCTACTAATACTCTATACACTCAACCAGTCCATGATACAATTTGTGAATGGGGTGCTATATTATTCCCTGCACGAGGAAACCTATAACGAAGCCACGCGCGAGCGTATCGAAAACATTGGCGCCGGTGAATAGATACCACTTCATATTAATTTTTCTTCTGAATTCCTTCGCTGCAACGGCATTCGGAACGGATAGTTTGACCGTTGCGGTGGACAGCACTAAGGTTGCTCCAAAACATTTTTCTGAAAATTTAAGTGAGAAATATTCCGGAAGTGATTTTGAATACGATTCCATGGAAGGCGAGGCCGAAAACTTCTTGGGCCGCGCAATCCAATGGTTTTTCAAAAAAATTGGGGAAATTTTCGGCATCCATCTTTCACCGGAAATGTACCAAGTCGTTAAATTCATTATTTATGGCCTGCTCATCGTTTTCGCAATTTATATTTTGGTGAAATTGCTCGTGGGCGATAATGCTTCGTCCTTTTTCAGCAGAAAAAGCAAAATGGTCGCCCCGCTCAATATTCAGGAGGAACACATTGAAAATATTGATTTGGACAGCTATATAAAAAATGCCCTAAAGGAAGAAAATTACCGCTTGGCGATTCGCTATATGTATCTTAAATCGCTGAAATTACTGTCGCTGAACAACATCATCGATTGGCATTTTGAAAAAACCAATAGCGACTATTACCGCGAAATTGAGAATATTACTTTAAAGGAAAATTTCAAAAAAACTTCCTATCTCTACGACAACATTTGGTACGGCGAATACGCACTGGATAAGGCCGGTTTTGAAAACGCCCAAAAAGATTTTGAACGACTC
The DNA here is from genome assembly GCF_001573155.1 of Aequorivita aquimaris. GTDB lineage: Bacteria > Bacteroidota > Bacteroidia > Flavobacteriales > Flavobacteriaceae > Aequorivita > Aequorivita aquimaris. The sequence goes on from NZ_JRWG01000001.1 coordinate 223,598, forward strand.
AACCAAAACCTGAAAAATGCTGGATAAACGTTCAAAAAGGGTACTGTGGATTTTCGGAATCGCGTTGCTGGGCATCGTGATTACGGAGCTCGTTCGCCCAAAACCTATCGATTGGCGCGCCAGTTACACTTCGGCAGATAAAATTCCGTTCGGCGGGTTTGTGCTTTTTGAGGAAGCTCCTTCCCTATTCAAAAATGCCGAAATAGAAAAGATTGTCAAAGACCCGTACGAGTTTTTGACGGACAGCACCTATGCGCAAAATTCGGCCTATATTTTTATTAATGACGAAATATTCTTTGATGAAAGACAGACCGATGAAATTTTAAAATATGTGGAAAACGGAAACACAGTGTTTATCGCTTCCCGCAGCATTGGTTACATTCTGAGGGATTCCCTGGGCATCGAATCCACGGCCAATTACAATATTTTGGAAGAAGAAATTCGCCCTCAATTTTTCTCGCCTTCCCTAAAGCAGGATTCGCTTCCCGCTTTCAAAAAAGGCGTTTTTAAAGCTTCCTTTAACGAAATTGACACCTTAAAAACCACGGCCCTGGGATACTATAAAAATTCCGAAAGTGTATTGGGAGATTTGAATTATGTGAAAATAAACTTCGGAAAAGGACAGTTTTTATTGCACAACCTACCCGAAGCCTTTTCGAATTATTACCTTCTGGAAGGCAACGAACAATACGCCGCCAACGTATTTTCATACATTGATGCGGACAAAATTTATTGGGACGAATATTTAAAATCAGGCCGAAAAGTGGTCACTTCGCCCATGCGGTTTGTTTTGGATCAAGCACCGCTTACTTGGGCATATTATGTTTTGATTGGCGGATTATTGATTTTTGTACTTTTCAAGGGAAAAAGGGAACAGCGGATTGTGGAAGTGATTGAGCCGTTGGAAAATACTTCGGTGGAATTTACCAAAACCATTGGCGACCTGTATTTTCAGCATAAGGATTACAGCAATATTATAGCGAAGAAGATTACTTATTTTTTGGAAACTCTTCGCTCAAAATACTATGTGAACACAAACGAAATTACGGAAGATTTCATCAAAAAACTGGCGTTGAAAAGCGGAAATACGTTGGAAAAGACACAGAAATTGATGCACTTAATAAAACACTTAAAAGAAAAATCAGTCCACAGCGAAGCCGATTTGCTGGAACTGAACAAGCAAATAGAAGCATTTAGACTATAAAATTATGGAAGAAACACAGGAAAATCCGTTGGAATTCAATTCGCGAATTGATTTAAAAAATCTGCAGGAAGCTGTTGAAAAAATTAAGGCCGAACTCGGAAAGGTAATTGTTGGGCAGCACGATATGTTGGAAATGCTCATCATTTCAATACTTACGGACGGCCATTCGTTGATTGAAGGCGTACCGGGCGTTGCGAAAACCTTGACCGCAAAGCTGTTGGCAAAGACCTTGGCGGTAGATTTCAGCAGAATCCAGTTCACGCCAGATTTGATGCCGAGCGATATTTTGGGGACTTCAATCTTCAACGTAAAAACGAGCGAGTTTGAATTCAAGCAAGGTCCCGTTTTCTCAAATATTGTTTTGATTGACGAAATAAACCGTGCCCCCGCAAAAACACAGGCCGCGCTTTTCGAAATTATGGAAGAGCGCCAAGTAACGATGGATGGCACAGAATATAAAATGCAACCGCCATTTTTGGTCTTCGCAACCCAAAACCCTGTAGAACAGGAAGGAACGTACGCCCTGCCCGAAGCGCAATTGGACCGTTTTCTTTTTAAAATAAATGTGCCCTACCCCACTTTGGAAGAGGAAATCCACATTCTTACAAACGAGCACCACAGGAAAGATGCTTTCGTTTTGGATAGCGTGACACAAGTGCTGAACGCAAAACAGATTGCGGAATACCAGCACACCATAAAACAAATAATTATTGAAAGCAATTTGCTGAAATACATCGCAGCAATAGTTGACAATACGCGAACCAACGCCAACTTATTTTTGGGTGCCTCTCCACGTGCATCGTTGGCAATTATGAACGCTTCCAAAGCATTGGCCGCAATGAACGGCCGCGATTTTGTAACGCCGGACGATATTAAAAAAATTGCTCCTTCGGTTTTAAGGCATAGAATTATGCTAACCCCAGAGCGCGAAATGGAAGGAATAACGGCAGATAAAGTGGTGCAACAGATTATTGAGACCATCGAAATTCCGAGATAAAGATGCTGGGTGCTGGGCGCTCAATAGCGGATGGCCAATAGAAAAACCCGAAACTTGAAACAAATTTTAAAAAGTGAAGAAATTCCTTAAAAGCCTATACCTAAAAAAACGATTTTTCAGCGTGCTGTTCTCGCTGGCGGTTATGTTTGTGTTTTCTTACTTCTTCCAAGAATTGTTTGGCGTGGTTAAGCTTTTATTTTATTTGCTTTTGGGAGTTTTTGTTTTCGATATCTTCTTATTGTATCGAAATAAAACTGGAATTCAGGCACAGCGAATACTGCCTGAAAAACTTTCCAACGGTGATGATAATTCCATTGAAATTAAGGTTGTAAATAGGTTTCAGTTTAAAACTTCCGTGAAAATTATTGATGAATTGCCCATTCAGTGGCAGATTCGCGATTTTAAGATTGAAGCTATTTTAAATGCTTCCGAAGAAAAGAAATTCACCTATCAAGTTCGGCCAACAGAGCGTGGCGAATATCACTTCGGAAATTTGAATGTATTTTCCTCTACGGTTTTGGGATTGGTTGCCCGGAAACAACAGTTTTCCGCGGAAGCGATGGTGCCAAATTACCCTTCGTTTCTTCAGCTTAAAAAATATGATTTCATCGCTTTTACCAATAGACTGAAACTTTTCGGACTTAAGAAAATCCGAAGAATTGGCCATACCATGGAGTTTGAGCAAATAAAGGATTACACTTCGGGCGACGATGTGCGGAACATAAATTGGAAAGCCACGGCAAAACGAAACAGCCTGATGGTAAACCAATTTCAGGATGAAAAATCGCAGCCGGTATATTCGGTAATCGATAAAGGAAGGGTGATGAAAATGCCCTTCAACCAATTGAGTTTGCTGGATTATGCAATTAATGCTACGCTTGTTATTTCAAACATAGTCCTCAAAAAACACGACAAAGCGGGAATGTTTACCTTTTCCCGAAAGGTGGAAGACCGTGTTATCGCGCAACGGCGAAGTGCCCAAATGCACCTTATATTGGAAACACTTTACAATGTGGAAACCGATTTCTCGGAAAGTGATTTTTCAAGATTATATGTTGATGTGAAGCGACATATCAAGCAACGAAGCCTGCTTTTGCTCTTCACAAATTTTGAAACTATGGATGCTTTGCACCGTCAGTTGCCGTATTTACAGGCAATCAACAAAGCCCATCTTTTGGTGGTTATCTTTTTTGAGAATACCGAGTTGAAATCCTTTATGCACAAAAAAGCAACCACCACCCATCAAGTTTTTGAGAAGACAATTGCTGAAAAATTTATTTATGAAAAGAAGCTGATCGTAAACGAGCTACATAAATACGGCATCCAATCCATTCTTACCGCGCCGGAAAACCTTACGGTGAATACCATCAATAAGTATTTGGAAATAAAGGCGAGAGGGCTTCTTTAAATTTTCACTATAAATTATATTGATTAAATATGTAAATTTGCATAAATATAATTTACAATGACAATCACCCAACTTAAATACGTTTTGGCAGTCGCCGAACAGCAGAATTTCACAAAAGCTGCCGAAAAAACATTCGTTACGCAACCCACGCTAAGTATGCAGATTCAAAAACTGGAGGAGGAATTGGAAATCCAGATTTTTGACCGAAGCAAAAAACCAATTGAACTTACGGGCGTCGGTAAAAAAATTGTGGAGCAGGCACGAAACATTGTCAATGAATCGGAACGCATGCAAGATGTTGTGGACCAGGAAAAAGGCTTTATTGGTGGGACTTTCAAACTCGGCATCATTCCTACCGTAATGCCAACATTGCTTCCTATGTTTTTGAAGAATTTTTCAAACCGTTATCCAAAGGTGCAATTGAAAATTGAAGAACTGAACACAGACGAAATCATTACAAAAATTAACGATGGCTATTTAGATGCCGCCATTGCAGCCACTCCGCTGGAACAGGAAAAAATAAAAGAAAGACCCATTTATTATGAGCCATTTGTGGGCTACATTCCGGAAAATCACCGTTTGGCCTCAAAGGAAAAGTTGGAAACCAATGACCTTGACATTGAGGATATATTATTGCTAGAAGACGGGCATTGTTTCCGCGATGGAATTATAAACCTCTGCAAAGCTTCAAAAAACGGGGGAAGTGAAAAATTTCAATTGGAGAGCGGTAGTTTTGAAACGTTATTAAAACTAGCCGACGAAGGTTTGGGCATGACGCTCCTTCCCTATTTACATACCTTGGATATTTTGCCTTCGCAAACCAAGAATTTAAGATATTTTAAGGAACCTTCCCCTGCGCGCGAAGTGAGTTTGATTTACAGCAAAAGTGAGTTGAAAATGCAAATTATCAATGCGCTGCACGATATTATTTCTGGCGTAATCCGCGGGGCAATTGCTTTTCAGGATGTGAAAATTATAAGTCCGACTAAAAAGTAGCCCTTATTCAGAGATCAGTATTCAATGGTCAGTGAAATAACTAAATAACCCATTAACTATTAACTAAAAAATCCCGCCGAAAAAGGCGGGATTTTTTTATGGGTTTAGATAAATTAGACATTGATTTAATTGGGGGTTCTGCTTGATAAGCGAGTCAATCCAGACTTTTAGTTCTTCTACTTCGTAGGGAAGTAATCTGGTTAACGCTTTCTTCAACTCCTTGCAAAACAAATTGACGTCAAAACTTACTTTTGAAAGTACAGCTTTGGTGTAATCAAACATTGCTCTTGCCATAGCTAATTGAGGTTTAGTTAAAAATTTAAGTAGGTAGATTTTTACAATAGGCAGAAGATTTTGTTTTAATGCGTTTTAAATATAACCATTTTTTTCGAATTAAATTCTGTTTGCGAGCCAATTAAGCTTGTTAAAAAATTGTTAATCACCTATCTGTGTTTCGCAAACCTTTGCACAATTGAGGTTTACACTATTTAACCTTTAAAGTCCATTCAAATTCAAAAGTAGAAACGACATCCCCCGCCGCATCCTTTCCTTCAGATTTCATCCAAATGGTTTGACCTTTCCCCGTAGAAATAGTTTTATCAATTGCTTCATTTATTAATGCACCATCGGTACAGGTAAACAAAATTCTGCCCTTAGCTTTTTTAGTGAAAGTAGCTCTATTATTCGCCACGAGCATCGAGATGTTTTTATTACTCTCCTTTATTTTCGACATAACCATAGCTCCGGTACTGAGCTCTGCAGCCATCCCCTGTACCGCCCAAAAAATGGATTTGAACGGGTTTTGATTTATCCATCGATGTTTTACCGTGGTTATGCAAGTTGTTTCTGAAATTGATTTTACCCGAACACCGGTAAAGTAAGCGGAAGGTAATTTGAATAATAAAAAAGTATTGATTTTACTTGGGCTCAGTTTCATTTTGACTTAAATATTACACGAAGATATTCAATATATTCTACACTTCCTATTTGTTAAAAATATGTTAATTATAGTACTATGCGTAACATACTACTGTCTTTTAGATATATATTTGCATAAGAAAATAACAAGCAATGGAAACTACAATTTCAGAAAACCAGAAAAACGTAAGTGCATTTATTCACTTATCCACCTTTTTAAAATACTTTTTCCCGTTCGCGAATTTTATCGCGCCATTATTGATTTGGACATTCAATAAGGAAAAGGCTTTTGTGGACGAGCACGGAAAGCAGGCAATCAATTTTCAACTGAGTGTTTTAATCTACACCATACTTATTGGATTGATTTGTCTCCCCTTCTTTATCATTTTCGCGACGGACTTTATTTCATTGATAGAAACCATTGATAACAATGCAGGGGAATTTTCAGTAAACAACATTCAAAATCTTTCAGGATACATATTATTGTTCGGATTGGCCATTTTATTGCTTCTGGCATTGTTCGTTTTTGAACTCTATGCCGTAATAAATGCGTCCATCCACGCTTCGCGCGGGCAACTTTATCATTACCCACTTTGTATTCCATTTATAAAAACCAACCTTAAAAACCCTATTCAAAATGAGCACATTAGTTAGTTACCTATTGGCCGCCATTTTACAATTTATAGGCGTAAGTATGCCCACGGAACAGGAAACTGTTAGCGCATTGACTCATCAACAATGCGAAGAAACCACCAGTGTGCTTCCCTATTCATTCATCATCAATAGCGAACAAGAATTAAAAACAAGTAAAAACGAATTATGAAAATCGAAAACACAAAAGCACAGATGCGAAAAGGAGTTTTGGAGTTCTGTATCCTTTCCGTTTTAAAAGACGGCGAGGCATATACCTCAGACATTCTTGAAACTCTAAAGGACGCAAAAATGCTTGTCGTGGAAGGCACCATCTACCCGCTGCTTACAAGGCTGAAAAATGCGGGGCTGCTTTCTTACCGTTGGGAAGAATCTACCAGCGGACCGCCACGCAAGTATTACGAACTTACCGATACCGGTAAACTATTTTTAACCGAATTGAACGATACCTGGGCAGAACTGCAACAGGCCGTGAACAAAGTAACCAGCGAAAAAAACAAACAATGAACAAGACAGTAAATATAAATTTGGCAGGCACTTCCTTTCACATAGACGAAGATGCCTTCGGGAAACTTTCGCGCTACTTGGACGCCATCCGCAAATCGCTGAAAGGAGCTGACGGTAGTGAAGAAATCATGCAGGACATTGAAGCCCGCATCGGCGAACTTTTTTCCGAAAAAATTGAAAGCCCTTCACAGGTAGTCACTTTAAAAGATCTTGACGAAGTGATTTCAGTGATGGGACAACCTGAAGATTATGAAGTTGATGACGAAATTTTTGAGGACGTTCCTCCGTCTTCGGGAGCATATTCTAAATCGCGGGCAAATGCTTCACACAAGCAACTTTTCCGTGATGTGGACAACAAATATATTTCTGGGGTATCCTCCGGAATTGGGCACTACATCGGCATAGACGCTATCTGGATCAGACTTTTATGGATACTTTTGGTCGTAGCCGGAATGGGCTCCCCCATAGTAGTGTATATCCTGCTGTGGATACTGGTTCCGCCAGCGCTCACCACTTCGGAAAAATTGAAAATGACGGGCCAACCCGTGAATATTTCGAACATAGAGCGAAAATTCAAAGAAGGTTTTGACAATGTTGCCGATCGCGTAAAAAACGTGGATTACGACAAGTACGGCAACAAAGTGAAAAGTGGCGCATCCAGTTTTTTCGATGGCTTGGGAAACGTAATCATGACCCTGTTTAAAGTATTCGTCAAGTTTATTGGCGTACTGATAATCATCGTTTCACTTTTTACCATTATTGGGCTTGTAGTAGGGTTTTTCACCTTTGGTTCAATCGATTTTTGGGGCAATTCAGAATTGACAGAGTATATCGCGCTGGTTGATACAACCAATGTTCCTCTGTGGCTGATTGCTTTATTATCGCTGTTTGCAGTGGGTATTCCGTTTTTTGTATTGTTCATTTTAGGATTGAAACTTTTAATTAGCAATCTGAAATCAATGAGCTCTACCGTTAAAATCCTACTGATTGTAGTTTGGGCATTATCGGTAATTGGTTTGGCCGTTTTGGGAATAAAACAGGCAACCGAACAAGCTTACGATGGCAATTTCATTGAAGAGCAGACCCTTGCTGTTCGCACAGGAGATACTCTGAGAATTGCGATGCGCGCCGATAAACAATATAGTTATGAAGTGAGTCGTGAAAACGGTCTTGAATTGAAATATACTGAAGATGACAAAAGAGTAATCTATTCAAGCGATATTTTATTGAATATTGAGCCTACAAAAGATTCCATAGGAAAAATCGTAATTGAAAAAACGGCAGAGGGCAACAATCAGCTGGACGCAAAAAAGCGTGCCGAAGCCATTATGTACAATTATTCATTTGATAACAGCAGCTTATTGCTGGATGGGTTCTTTACAACCGATACAAAAAACAAATACCGCGACCAGCAAATTGAAATAACGGTTTATGTACCCGAAGGCACGGTGATTTATTCTGAAGAGAATGCAAATTCCTATTATGGATATAATTCAGAATTTGATGAGTTGAGCAATTGGGACAATGAAACTCACTATTACAGAATTCTTAAAAGCGAGGTGCAATGCCTGGATTGCAAAGCAACGGAAGAAATGACGAAAGAAGCGGATTCAACCGAAATCATCAATTCCGAAATGATTGTTGACAGTGTGAAAACAATCAAAAATAAAAACTGGGAGGAAGAGGTAAAAGAAGGCTTCAACAATAAAAATAGCGCTTCGGCCAATACCAGTGAGACGCTTACAATTACAATAGATTAAAACTAAAACCAATCGATATGAAAACAAAAAACTTGATAATCGCAATGGGTGCGGCACTAATCTTGAGCGCCTGTAACTTAAATATTACTACCGGAGAAAACGGCAACGGAAAGGTAGTTACCCAAGAACGGGAAGTGACGTCAGATTTCACGGAAGTACGTGGAAGTGCGGGGCTTGACGTTTACCTTACCCAAGGTGATGAAAATAAAATTGTAGTGGAAGCCGACGAAAATTTGCTTCAATATATTGAAACCGATATTGAAGGCGGAAAGCTCCACGTTACCACTTCTGAAAATATTGGGCGTTCCAAAGCAAAAAAAGTTTATGTTACTTTCAAGGAACTCAACACGGTAGAAGCCAGCAGCGGCGCCGACGTTACAGGGAATTCTGTAATAAAAAGCCAGAATTTGAACCTAAAAAGCAGCAGCGGTGCAGAACTGGAAGTAGAAGTTTTTGCCCAGGAACTAATAGCAAAATCCAGTAGCGGTGCCGATTTAAAAGTTTCCGGAAAAGCGTCGTCCCTCAATGCCGACGCCTCCAGCGGAAGTGAACTGGACGCAAAGGAACTCTTGGTGCTAAATTGTAATGCCGAAGCCTCCAGTGGAGCCGAAGTAAGCGTAAACGTGCAGGATAAATTGGAAACACACGTAAGTAGCGGTGGCGAAATAAATTATTACGGCAATCCTGTATCCGTAAATTCAAACAAGAGCCATTCGGGAAGCGTAAATAAAATGTAGAGCTATCGACAGGAATTCATTTAAAAAATGCCCCCGAATTGCTAAAAAAGGCTTAACAGTACGCTAAATTACTGTTAGGCCTTTTGTCATTTATCATAATTTTAAGAGGTTTTAAATGCTAAACCCACATCTTTGGGAAAAACGAAAAATTATGAAAAAGATATTGATATTATTGGCAATCGTAACGTTTGCATCCTGCAGCTCTGATGATGACTCCGGAAATGTAAACACCAACGAATTTGAGAACATTATAACCACCCTACCGCAGGGAGAATGGAAGGTGAGCAAGTTGATAGACGGGCAATCAGACCATACCGTAGATTTTGAAACTTTCATCTTTACCTTTAAGGAAGACGGAACGGTAATGGCAAAAAATGACCTGTTTACCGAAAACGGTACCTGGGCTTATGACAATTCGTCCAGCAGCAGCGAGGAATTGGTCCTCCAATTCAGCGAGCAAATACCATTTGACGAAATAAATGACGATTGGGATATTGTGTCTGTCACCAATTCCCAAATTGAACTTTCCGATATAAGCGGTGGCGATGGAGATGTTGAATTGTTGACCTTTACCAAGCTCTAAATTGAAGTTTAAAAAAAATAAAAAATGCCGCTAAACTGCGGCATTTTTTGTTTGTAAAATTTCTCCTTAAGCTGTCACTTCAGTTTCGATCGTCGCCAAGTAACGCTCCGCGTCCAAAGCCGCCATACAACCTGTACCCGCAGCAGTTACCGCTTGGCGGTATTCCTTATCCTGCACGTCGCCACTGGCAAATACGCCGGGCTTATTGGTTTTGGTGGTTTTGCCCTTAGTTATAATATATCCCGTATCGTCCATATCCAGTTGTCCCTTGAATATTTCGGTATTTGGCGTATGGCCAATTGCTATAAAGAGGCCCGTAATTGCTATCTCCTTCTTTTCACCGGTTTGATTGTTTACCATTCGTAAACCTTCCACTACTTGGCCGCCTAAAACTTCGTCCACTTCAGTGTTATAAAGCACTTCAAGGTTTTTAGTGTTGTTTACTCTATGTTGCATAGCTTTGGATGCTTTCATATAATCCTTTCGAACAAGCATAGTGACCTTGTTACAAATATTGGCAAGATAAGTAGCTTCCTCCGCAGCGGTATCACCCGCTCCCACAATGGCAACATCCTGTCCTTTATAGAAAAACCCATCACAAACCGCACAGGCAGATACGCCGCCACCACGCAATCTTTGTTCGCTTGGCAATCCGAGATACTTCGCGGTTGCACCGGTGGAAATAATCACTGTTTCAGCCTCCAATTTTGTGGCATTGTCCACGATGATTTTATGGATTCCTCCCACTTCATCGCTAAACTCAACGGCTGTAACCATTCCAATTCTTACTTCCGTTCCAAAACGTTCCGCTTGTTGTTGCAATTGAACCATCATTGTTGGACCGTCAATTCCTTCAGGATAACCGGGAAAATTGTCAACTTCAGTTGTTGTCGTCAATTGTCCGCCAGGCTCCATTCCTGTGTACATTACAGGTTTTAAGTCGGCACGTGCGGCGTAAATGGCAGCAGTATATCCTGCTGGCCCTGAGCCAATAATAAGGCATTTAATTCTTTCGATAGTTTCGCTCATGATTGTGTTCTTCTGTATTTTTTGAATGGTAAAAATAACAACTTTCAAAGGAATGAAAACCGAAAAGTTATGAAGAATTGTTATTTTATTATCATTGTTCGCTATTGTGGCATTTTTTTTAAGATGCCTAAATCAAAATTAAACTTCTTCCCACTATCTACTATTTTCTCTATGAAGTATTAATAGATAATCGGTAAATTTTAAAAGGTAAAACAATTTGTCAAACCTATAAAATTATTTATTTTTGCCGTTCAATTTTCGGAATGTGGCACTTCCGCTGTGCTTAGTGTAAACTGCACCACACGAAATTTTCGAAAAAAAAAAGCCACTATTACTTTCCTAAAAAGTAATAAAATTATATCAATCGGGATGTGGCGCAGTCTGGTAGCGTATACGTCTGGGGGGCGTAGGGTCGCAGGTTCAAATCCTGTCATCCCGACCAAGTCAAAACCATTTGACACCAAAACCCTGTAAATCATATGATTTACAGGGTTTTATCTTTTTTAGGCCATAAGAGAAAATGCTTAATTTTGATATAAAATCATTATAAATGATACCTAATCGGTTACCCTTTTTTTAAAACCTAAAAATACGGCAGCCCTGATTTGACCTTCGTTTTCAAACATTTGTTCAACTTGAAAACGAAAATATCATGAGAAATTCGGTTACCTTTTCGGTAATGTTCTTACCAAGATTCGAAAAAGAATCCAAAGGAAAATCACCTTTGTATGTTCGAATAACAACAAATGGCAAAAGAACCCTTTTCAGCCTAAAACGAAAATTTACCACTACCCTGTGGGATAAAACAAAATCAAGATTAAAAGGCTCAAGTATTGAAACTTTCCAAATCAATAAGTACTTAGACCAAGTTTACGTTGATATCAATGAAGCCTATCGTGAGCTTTTAAAAGAAAAAAAACTAATCACACCCCTATCGGTTAAGGCTCGTTATCTTGGCGAAGATGATATTAATAAAACCTTACTCCAGTTGAGCACGTATCATAACTTAAATATGAAATCCGTATTAAAACATGGCACTTTAAAAAACTATTTCACTACCGAAACATACATAAAGAGATTCCTCCAGATCGAACGTAAAACCGAAGACATTTATCTGGAACACCTCAACTATGCCTTTATCATTGATTTTGAAAATTTCCTAAGAAGAAATGTGGCTCAGTTACAATCACGACCCTTGACAAATAACGGAGTAATGAAGCATCTGGAAAGACTAAAAAAACTCCTTAATCTAGCGTTGAGATTAGAATGGATCGAGCGCGACCCATTCGCAAAATTCTCCCTAAAATTCATCAAAACGGAGCGACATTTTTTAACCCATTCTGAAATAGAGAAAATTTTAAAATTCCATTCAGAAAAGAGTTATTTAAACAAAACCAGGGATATATTCATCTTTGCTTGTTACACTGGCCTATCCTACATTGATGTAAAAAACCTAAAGAAAGCCAATATCGTGAAAGGTATTGACGGAAACGATTGGATCTACACCTCTCGCCAAAAAACTAACCAAACAGTGAAAATTCCTATCCTAAGTATAGCTGGACAGATTATTGAAAAGTATAAAAATGAAATGAAATCACAAGATCGACTCTTACCAGTATTTTCAAATCAAAAGCTCAATTCCTATTTAAAAGAGATTATGGTACAATTAAAAATAAACAAAAGCCTTTCTTTTCATTGTGCCCGGCATACCTTTGCCACCACGGTTACACTAAGCAATGGCGTGCCTATAGAAACCGTCTCAAAACTTCTGGGCCACTCCAAGTTATCCACTACACAGGTTTATGCTAGGGTTCTTGAAAAGAGAATTAGCGACGATATAGGTAATCTTAGGAGTGTATTACAAAATCAAGAATTATCTAAAAATAAAACGGGATAGTTTATGAAATAGTATCTGCTAATTTTTGTACCCCCATTACTATTAATATTTGGCAAATATTTCATTTTTTGCCAAAGCTTAATACATTAATAATAAAGAAAAGTGTTTATTATAATACACATTTATTCGTTTTTTATTATATTTGTGTATTATAATAAACCATATAATGATTGACGCAGTTACAATTTGGGAAGTAAAAGTACAGCTCGGTGAGCTTTGCAAACAGCAAAGACAAAGATACAAAATATCCCAGGAAGACCTTGCTCAAGAACTAGGCCTCTCGCGCTATACCATTCAGAAATTTGAAAATGGTAAAAATGCAACCCTAGATACAGTACTTAAAATTGCCAATCATTTCAATTTGTTAGAAAAATTATATCAAGCATTAAAAAACTTGGAAAACACTAATGATATAAACTCATTATATTAAAAATGGCTAAAAATAATCTCATAGAAGTCGTTTTGTTCGGGCTGGAAATAGGCAAAATAGGTTATGATGTAGACAAACGGACTTCCTATTTTCAGTACAATCCAGACTTCTTGGAGTCCAATCAATACACAAATGTTTTTCCATATATCTTCAAACGTATAAAACCGGTTCAACTCTTCACAAATTTTGAAGGCGAAACGTTTCGGGGCCTCCCTCCTATGATTGCAGATTCCCTACCTGATATGTTTGGTAATATTATTTTCAAGGAATGGTTCGAAGCTAAAAATAAAGAGTTTCAAAAAATCACTCCCTTAGAACAGTTAACCTATGTTTCTAATAGAGGAATGGGAGCTTTAGAGTATCGCCCAGTGGCTGAAATACCAAAATCAACAACCATAGATATCACCGAAATAGTCCAAGTATTAAATAAAGTGTTGGATTTAAAAAATGAAACCGCAGGAAAAGAATTGAGTGATCTTGCCCTGTTAAATATTTTTAAAATTGGAACCTCAGCTGGAGGAGCCAGACCTAAAATCCTAATTTCGGAAAATAAAAAAACAGGTGCTATTATCCCTGGCGATATGGATTATAGCAATGATTACAATCATTATTTGGTAAAACTCTGTCTCAATGAGGAAGATGAAAAAGAGTACAATAAAGAAAAAATAGAATACGCCTACTATTTGATGGCACAAAAGGCTGGAATCCAAATGATGCCTTCAAAATTGATAGAAAATAAGCATTTCGCAACCCTGCGCTATGATAGACAAGATGGAGAGAAACAACACGTCTTAACGACTTCTGGCCTAACGGGATGGGATTTTAAAAAACCTGAAAATGCTAGTTACGAGAATGTCTTCAAACTGGCGTTGGATCTTAAAGTCCCGTATAAGGACATCCAAGAACTGTTTAAAAGAATGGTGTTTAATATCGTATTTGCTAATATTGACGATCACTTAAAAAACCACAGTTTTATATATAATAAAAATACAGACTCCTGGAATTTGGCTCCGGCTTATGATCTAACATATCCTTTAAACATCAATCTCAATTATACAAATATTGCCAGAGCATTGTCTATAAACAATAAAAGAAACAACATTACCTTAGTAGATATAATGACCATTGCCGAAACACATGTCATAAAAAACCCTAAAGGCATTATCAATGAGGTTCAAACTGTAATAGATGATTGGGAAGTTATTACAACAGATTTGGATATACCAGCAAGAGTCAGTAAGGCTATTGAAAAAGAGTTTTTTCGGATAATATAAAAGATAGTATTTTTAATTTGAGAGAATACTAAATATAGCCATTTTGCTATAAGCTTTAGGCTTTAAGCTCTATTTCAACCTAAAATCCACTTAAAATCACTACGGTGACCGAGTGTCCCGAACTTACTTAGGGATGTACCGAGCCACCCCTAACTCAAACCCACCCTTTACGAAGAACCATAACAGCACACATTTAATTAGGGAGAATCCCAGATACAATGTTTTCTTTTGGGAAAAAATTAAATCAATGCTAAAATCATGCAGTATATTAGGATAATGTAAAAATGTTTCTTTCATTTAAAATTTTACCCATAACTATCTTGGTTAAATAGCGTTTTGTTTCTTTTCGCCTTCTACCTTAAAAACAACATCTTTTTTAACTAATTCCATCACATTTAATGTTGGTAGCAAAAAGCTATTGAAAGGGGTATTCTCTGTTTTACTATGAAGAACTCCTCTTGTGGTCCCTATAGTCAACATTACTAAATGGCCAATAAATCCTTTTGGAACTATTAATTCAGTTTTTGATTCATTGTAGAAACTCTCCCAAGCATCTTTACTTATATTAAAGTGACAACCAACTTCTATAATTAAAAAGGGAGACTTTTCTTGAATAAGATTAGTAGAAAAAACTACTGAAATAATATGATTTTCAAAGTTAATTCCAAATCTTAAACCAGCTTTTAACTCTACAACTTCACCTTCTATATAGGACGATTCAATAATTGCAAACTGTTCAGTTGTAATTTTTTTTAATGAAAAGCCTATTTTATTTTTTTCTTCAGCCATTATGCAACTAATTTAAGATAGCAGTCAGGTTCGTTTTCATAAGAAAATGCTCCAAACAATTCTTCATAATTTGAAAGATTGGACTCTACTTTTACTGATTCATCAGATTTATTATAATGTTGATATTGCTCAACTTGAATTTGAACTGTCGTTTGAAATACTGGAACTTCAATTAAATTAATACTTAAAATTTGCTCAATTTTAGTAATAGTCTCTAGTTGCAAGTTCTCCGTCCCCTTCAATAGTTTATTAACATACTGTGGGGAGCAAACCATTGCTTCAGCTAATTCTTTTTGGGTTTTTGGAAAAACATTAGCGGCCTTATTCGATTTTAGTGCAGACATTACTTTTACAGCAATAGCAAAAGAAATATCAAGCCAAGCTTTATTTTCTTTACGATATTTTGCTCTTTCAATCCAAGTATTATCTTGCTTTGAATTTTCCTTAAGTCTATTTTTTATGCTGTTAATACTCATTGGTATCCGTTTGGTTTTTTTAATTCAATTCGAAGAATTCTAAATTTTCCTCTTCTCCATTTAATAAGTAATCACGAGTGAATTCCAACTTGTCTAATTCTAATAACAAATGGGATCTTTCATTCATTGTTGGTGTAAGCTTAATACCTCCCCCACAAATTACAAATAGATTGGCTTCAATTCTTATGGCATAAATACGAAGCCAACTAGGCCTTTTCACACCTTTAGCTTTGTCTTTTTCAAACTTTTTTTCAATGTTGCCTTCAGATAAAGGTTCAAATAGTGTAGATAATGTTTCAAGTCTTTCAGTTTTTCCGGTTTCTGCAACGTATAGTAATTCTTCTTCAAAAAGTCTGGCGTCTTCTCTAGTTTTAATAATAGCCTCTTCAATTGTAAGGCCTTTCCAAAACTCGTTGTCTAAATCCTTTTTGTGCTGTTCGAAAAACTCTCTTAGATAGATTGGATCGTTCCATAATTCAAAACATTTAGCAAATTCATTTAAGTCTTCAGTTTCATATTGAACTGAATATAAACTATCTTTTACTATTGCAAATGTATCAATTATTTTCATTAAATCAACCTGTAGGTTTATTTTTGATGTAAAATTAACATATTTACAACTGTCAAGATTAATAAACAATTAAAAATTATCAACATAAAGTTTGCTGTTTTACAAGTAAAATAAGTTTAATGATATTAAGGACAACCGCAACAGCCTGCATTTTAATCGGGGAGATTACCAAATATAAAGTTTTTTAATAAATAGAACCGTTATCTATTTCATTTTTAGAAGTTACCTAAAAAATAAAGCCGCTCAAAGCGGTTTATATGGGTTCGGTTTTTAAAAATTAGGGGGTTGTGCAAACGTCACCATCTTTGTTGTGCTTAATGCTTAATTGCGGGATTTAATTCCAATGCCATTTTTATGAAATCTGAAATACTCTTTCCCATAATCGCCATTCCTGCATCATGAGGATTTTCCAATTGATATCTTCCTTTGGCAGCGCCATTTAATGCGTAATCGTATCCATCGATAGTAATAATACACCAATGCCGTTGCCGGCACTCAATTATCACATCATCTACATAAAATGGCCAATCGCCATCATATTCTGATCTGTTAATTTTTTTCCATTTGAAGTCAGGATTTGTTTTTCGCTGAACTTCATCGACAACCGTTCGTTTATGTACTCTTTTTGGGGACTCTATATATTTGGTTGTTTGTTTTCTATAATCTTTTGTTCCAAAATCTTTATCGTACAGCAATCCAAAATCCATAAAAGTCGATGCCGTTACTGCTAATCCTATTTGACCTAAACACTTAAATACAAATTGTCTTGAAAGTGCGGAAACAAATTTTTCAAATATGATGATTATGTGATTAGAAATTTTGTGATATACTTCTTGAGCTAAATCAAAGTCCATGAGATTTTCATAATCTTTTGAAGTAAGAATGCTGTTCTCAAATTTTTCCCAGAGTTTATTTGTGTTAACACCAATTTTGGTATTATCTGTAATTATATCGAAATTATGATAGCGAGATAGTTTGCCAAACTCTGAAAGAATAAACAGCAATTGACGTAAATCGGAATCATTTTTTATAAAACCCTCGTCTGAATCATATTGCGGTCGATTAAAATCAAAATAATAATTATCAATTATTTCGCTCAACAATTTTTCTAAATCGTGCCCTAATTCTTTTAGATACTTGAAATTCGGAAGTTCTTTATGCAGATGGAAATGACCTAAGCAAATATATGCTTTCATAAATCTTTCAAAACCCTGCGATAAAAGCTGAAAGGGAAGAAAGTAAAAACTGTTATTCAAGTTTATATTTTGTAATTCGCCGAAACCTAATTTAATTAGCTTATCGGAAGTTTCAAACTCTTCCAAAAGTGCAAAATATTTAAGGTTTTCAATTTCAGCCATAAGTTTCTTTTAACATTGAGAACAACTTTTTTATATACCCTTTTTTAACTTCTATATACTACTGGCGTCCTTAAAGCTAGTATGCTTAATCTGCTTTTAATTTGCCAATGAGCCATATTTATAGAAAAATAATACAAACACAAACTCACCAATCACTGAAGAAAAGACCAGTGTGTATCTTTATAAAGTGAGTTCCAAGTATAAAATTTATTCTCTTTCTAATATTTCACAGTCATATTTCCAATGTCCGAAAAACAACTAATTTTTTCTATCTTCTACCAAACTTAAACAAATAAGAATATGAAATAATCTATCTGATACAGCCGAAGATAAAAATTTGGATTTATTTAAACCGTGGGCAAAATCATTTCTTAAATTCATACCTAACTTCTCAGTAAGAACCATTTTAAAATAAAATAACATATTTTTCCCAAGTACTCCATAAACACCATTAAAGATTTGTTCATTTTTTAATAATTGATGAAGAAGAAGACTGTCATATCCGCCTAATTCATTAGCTTTAATGGTAATGCCCCCGGATATCTTAATCAGCATTCTTATTGCACTTTCAATTAATGGAATAAATAAATGAGAAGAAATTAAATAATCTTCTCTCCAATATGCATTTAACGATTTAGATATGTATTCTGAATTTTCATTTTTAAAAAGAAGGGATGATTTAAAATAGGCAATAACTTTATCTTCCGATAACCTTTTTCGTAATTCTTCCATAATAAATGAAATCATTAAGGATTGAAAAGTTAGGTCTTGATTTGCGAAATGGTTAAAATGCTTTTCGTAATCATCATCAAGAGAATTCATAGTGGCTACATGGTACCCTTCTTCAGAAATAACCTGAGTAGTAATGAGAAAATTAAATGGTGTTTTTTTAGCAGTTTCTTTTAAACGTTCTTCTAGCGTTTTTCTATTAGGTATAAATATTGTGCCGATTCTACCCATTAATATTCGTTGAGAATATTGATTATTCTGGCCAAAAACGATATTCACGTAATTCTCTATTTTACTTTTCTCAATTGTTACACTTGATGAAACCTTTTTCATAGACTTTTTCCAATCAAGATTTAGAGAGCTCATCTCTTTTAAAATATCTTCACTATCTTTTTTTAAGCTTGGAAATTTGTTTTCATATTTTTGATAAATCTTTAAAATCTCTTCATAATTATGAATAGTGATTAAAGCTTCACTATTCATACGCTTATCAGATTCATAAGTTCCTTTTAGAATTAATAGTATTCGACGTAAGTTTATTTCGTCATTTATCAAACTATAATACTCTAACAAGGGTGTGGCGGCAGATTTGATTATATGAATATCCTCTGACCGCGCTAAACGAGCTTCTAAATCTTTTATTAGAAGTGCGGTTTGAGTATCGTTGAGACCAATCTTTTTTCTACTTTTATTTAATACAAGTGACTTAAGAGAAAATCCCCAAAGACCTGGTTTGTTATCCACTCCAATTCTCTTTTCAAGATCAATCATGCAAAGTGCCGAGGACTCAATACGTATATCATCTTTACATTTTAATGAAATATCCAACGCACGTTTTAGTTTTTTTATGGAATCAAGTTCTGAAGTCAATGAATTACGTACTATCGAGATGGCAGAATCAATAACATTTTGAAATATTAAGATTGGTGGATTTTTTCCCGAGATCTTTTTAGAAAAATCTAAAAGAAGGTCGCAATATCGATATTTTAATATTGGATTATTTACCTGTGTTGCTCGTTTAGTCCAATATTTTATGGTATCCTCATTTATTCTTTGAATACTGGGGTACTCAATCATTATTCCCTCCTCATTGGGCATAATCCATTTAGGCCCATAATATGTTCCCCAACTTGTTTCATTTTTAGGATAGTCAGGTAAAAAATCAAAAGCCATTTGTTCATTCAAAGAATTTACTGAAAGATTTCTCGCTTCTGATACTTTTATTATATCATTAATTTTGCTTGCGATATGAAACTCAGCAGAAAAGCCAGTAAATATTTCTTTATTATTTTCTACCCTTGATAAATAATCTAATATTTTATCTTCAACTTTTATCATACTATAAGCTATTTAAACTTTTATATTATATATTAAATAATGTACAATAATGACAGTTTTTTTCAAATATAAAACAAAGAAAAACCCACTCATTAAGGAAAACCGTAAGAGTGGGTTTTAATATTGGGGAGAATAATTAATATTATTTAATTTATTTTTCTTTCAACTCATTAATGTATTTTTCGACATCAATTTGCATTTCGAAAAGATTAACTTTCTTTAAATTTAATCCCTTCGCAAAGAGAATTAATTTATCTAAAGTAGGATTACCTTCACCTCTTTCGATAGAACCAATTGTAAATTTAGTTAACCCAGGATGATTATCCGCCAGTTCCTGCTGAGAAATATGAGGTTTATTATATTCTTTACTGGGAATTTTCTCCCTTAATTTAAATAAGTAATTACCAATTTTTTCCTTCTCAGTCACCTTGATTCTCTTTAGCTATTGATAAATTTCTCACTTATTAATAATATTTATGGTATGATATATCTTACCATTAAATATTTTTTACTATATTTGTTTTTATAATATAAATTTGCGATTCTTCTAATTGAAAAATTTAGATGCATTCGCTTTGAATCTCGCATTAGAAAACTGGTAATTTTTATGTGTACGAGAAGAGAAGCAGAGTGCTCACGGCCCGGGGCGTGAGTGACTCGCCTATCTGTACACAGGGTATACCAGTACCTCTAATGCAATAGGTTGAGCGCCACGCCCTTTTGTATTGGGCTTGGTCGTTTTTTCTTCCCTCAACTTTCTTTCAAGGCAACTGTTTCTTCCACCAAGAAGCTTCGCAAGTAATATTTAAAATAAATGATATTGCTTATGAATAATAAGGATCGTGAATTCAAGAAGCATTAAAAAGTCTCCCTTTGAAGGGAGATTTAGAGGGATGTAAACCGTCTCACGCTTCACGACTCACGAAAAAAAAGGCTCCTCACCCCCTTCGGGGGCCGGGGGGACCAAAAAAAAGGCCCTCACACCCTGTTGCGCAACGTGTGAAAGGCCAACATTAAATCAGTTGTCTAATTTAACATTACAAAAGTATGAAAAATTACTACCGGCGAAGCTATGCCCTAGCACTAACTTTTGCCCTCTTTCTCACTTACTACTCCCCTACTTTTTCACAGAACCAGCCACAAAAAACTATAAGTGGCATTATTACCGATGGCGATGGCCCACTTGGTGGCGTCAACGTCCTGGTAAAGAACAGCGCCCGGGGGAGCATTAGCGACCTGGAGGGGCGGTATTCCGTTACTGCGGCCGCAAACGATACGCTTGTGTTTACCTATGTAGGCTATAAGTTGCAGGAAGTTGCAGTTGGCAGCAACAATATTATGAACGTTGTTATGGAGGTGGATGCGCAGGCTTTGGATGCGGTGGTTATCAATGCGGGATACTATAAAGTTTCTGACAGGGAGAAAACAGGAAGTATCGCTCGCATTACCGCTGCCCAAATTGAGAACCAACCCGTCTCCAATCCCCTTGCCGCTATGCAGGGCAGAATGGCAGGGGTGAATATTGTTCAGAATACTGGCGTGCCCGGCGGTGGGTTTTCGGTGCGTATCCGTGGACGCAATAGCATCCGCGCCGATGGTAGCGAACCGCTCTATATTGTGGACGGCGTACCCTACCCCTCCCAATCGTTAGGAGATTCACGGGTTTCCACCGTACTTGGTTATGTTCCCCAAAGTCCTTTGAATGGAATAAATCCAAATGATATAGAAAGCATAGAAGTATTAAAAGATGCTGATGCCACCGCTATTTATGGTTCCCGCGGCGCAAATGGCGTGGTCTTAATAACCACCAAAAAAGGAAAAGGGGGAAAGACCACTTTCGAAATTGGTAGCAGTACTGGCGTGGGAAAAATAAAACACCGTATGGAGCTACTAAACACCCAACAATATTTGAGCATGCGTAGAGAGGCATTTGCCAATGATGGAATAACGGAATATCCATCCTTTGATTATGATATAAACGGCACCTGGGACCAAAATCGCTATACGGATTGGCAGGACGAACTTTTAGGGGGCACTGCCTATTATAATAACGCCCATGCCTCCGTTCAGGGCGGTAACGAGCAAACACGTTTTTTGGTAAAGGGTAGTTATGGGGAACAGTCCACAGTATTACCAGGCGATTATAAATATAAAAAAAGCTCAATTCTCCTAAACCTCAACCATTCCACGGCAGATGATAAATTCAGTATTCAAATAAGTGGTAATTATGTAGTTGACAAAAATAATCTTCCAGCCACAAATCTGGTGCGGGAAGCCTTGACCCTTCCACCAAATGCACCCGCCCTTTATAATGAAAATGGAGAACTTAATTGGGAGGACAATACATTCGATAATCCCTTGGCAGCGCTTAATGCAAAATATAAATCCAACGCCAATTATCTGCGCGCAAACACCGTACTTTCCTATACCCCCTTTAAAGGGTTTGGTCTTAAGGCCAATCTCGGATATTTTGCCACCAGTCTTGAAGAAACGCGAACAGCTCCCCATACCATATACAAACCCTCCTTCGGTCTGGACAGTAGCTATTCCATCTTAACCATAAATAACGGAGATCTTAGCTCCTGGATCATCGAACCACAGGCTACTTATACGCTCGGTTTGGGGAAAGGAGTACTGGATATATTGGTGGGTACCACCCTGCAAAATGATAATGCTGATCAACTGTTCCAATCTGCAAGGGACTTTCCCAGTAATACGGTTATCTATAATGCCGCTGCAGCGGCCATTCATACCATTGAAAGCGACACGGAAGAAATGTACCGCTATCGGGCATTGTTCGGAAGGATAAATTTTAACTGGGATAAAAAATATATCGTAAACCTTACAGCAAGGCGCGATGGCTCTAGCCGTTTTGGTGCGGAAAATAGATTTGCAAATTTTGGAGCCGTGGGTGCGGCATATATTTTCTCAGAAGAACCATTTATGGCTAAAGTATTTCCGTTTATCAACTTTGGAAAGTTACGCGCCAGTTATGGTACCACTGGCAATGACCAAATTGGTAATTATGGCTATTTGAATACCTATACCACCAATGGCCTTTCCTATCAGGGAAATCAGACCCTATCCCCAGTACAGTTATACAATCCTGATTTTGGTTGGGAAACGAATCGTAAACTTGAGGCCGCAATAGAACTGGGTATATTAAATGATAGGATAATGTTATCCACCTCCTATTACAGAAACCGCTCCTCCAGCCAACTGGTGGGTATTCCTTTACCCGGCACAACAGGCTTTACAAGTATCCAATCCAATCTGGACGCAACGGTACAAAATACTGGTCTTGAATTTGAATTGAACACGGTAAACCTAAAGACGGATAGTTTTACTTGGAATACCTCGATTAATTTGACCATTCCAAAAAACAAGCTGCTTTCCTTTCCCCAGCTTGAAAATTCAACATATGCAAACCAATATGTTGTGGGCCAGCCATTGGATATCCAATTGCTATACCAGTCCACTGGAGTAGATCCCCAAACAGGAGTTTATACGTTTTTGGATGTTGATGGTGACGGCATTATTTCCAATCCGAACGATAGAAAGGCAATAAGGGATGTGGGACCAAAATTCTATGGCGGCCTTTCCAATTCAATAACATATAAAATGTTTCAATTGGATTTTCTCTTTCAATTAGTAAAGCAGGAGGCTCGTAACTATTTGTCCGACACTCCCTTCCCAGGGATAATGAGGAACCAACCCACTGCAATACTGGACCAATGGCAAAATCCAGGCGATGATGCATCGATACAGTTATTTTCTGCGGGTTATAACAACGGGGCCTATCTGGCATATATAAATTCCTATAATGCAACGGGAGCGATTGGGGATGCATCTTTTGTGCGCCTTAAGAATATTGCCCTTTCTTATAACCTTCCCAGCCAAATTGCAACAAATGTGGATTGCAGAATCTTTTTAACAGGGCAAAACCTATTTACCATTACCAAGTACTTGGGACCAGATCCAGAAACCCTTTCCATTGGAAACCTTCCCCCACTCAGTGTGCTCACAATGGGTGTAGAATTTAAAATTTAACCAAATTTATTTATTATGAAAAACTCATATATCATTAAAAGACAAGAAAAAATTATCTTTTTCCTACCAATTTTGCTATTCCTCTTTTCCTGTGATGGCCTTGAAGTGGACACCCCTAAACATTTATTGACTGGCGAAACCGTCTTTACAGATTCCAAAACAGTGGAGGCCGCAATAATAAGCCTTTATGCCAATTTAAGGGATAATGTATTGCTTACCGGTTCGGTAAGGGGAATGTCCAATTTAATGGGCTATTATGCCGATGAACTGGAATATGTAAGTCCTTATGGTCTTGGGGATGAAAATTTCTATAAAAACAATCTATCGGCCAATGACGGTACTGTACTTGAAATATGGAATGGCGCCTATAATCAAATTTATGCCGCCAACGCCATTGTTGAAGGCGTACAAAACGCTGAGTATTTTACCGAGGAGGAACGCGATCTGTATACTGGGGAGGCGCTCTTTGTAAGATCGTTGGTGCATTTTTACCTTCTAAACCTATTTGGAGATATTCCTTATATAACTACCACCAATTATGTGGTAAACAAATCGGTGTCCCGTTCACCCGCAAATGAGGTGTATGATCATATTATAACGGACTTATTACAGGCCAGGGATTTGCTACCCCTCACCGATTCCACGGGTGAACATGTACGACCCACAAAATATGTTGCTTCCGCCCTTCTTGCCAGAGCATACCTTTATACCAAACAATGGACCTTAGCCCAACAATTTGCTACAGAGGTAATAGAAAATAATGGGTGGGAACCTAACGTGGAGAATGTTTTTATTAAAAGCAGCCCCTCCACCCTTTGGCAATTCTCTCCCAACAGGGAGGGAGACCCAACCCATGAAGGTGAAATTTTCGTAATCCCTTATGCTCCGCCCAACGAAAGAGTGCTCAGTACTCAGATAATTCAGGCCTTTGAAGAAGGCGATTTACGCAAGGAGAATTGGGTCGGGGAAATTTCTGATGGCACACAATCTTGGTATTTTCCATATAAATATAAAATTGGCATAGGGGGTAACAATCCGCAGGAATACTCAATAGTGTTTCGCATGGCAGAACAATATTTAATACGCGCAGAAGCAACAACAATGTTGGGTGATATGGAGACGGCAAAAGCAGATCTCAATAAGATTCGATCCCGTGCAGATCTTGGCAATACCACAGCCGTTTCCCAAGGCGAAATGCTCGAAGCCATTCTCCACGAAAGGATGACCGAATTATTCAGTGAACATGGACATCGCTTCTTTGACCTTAAAAGAACGGGAAACCTAGATTCGGCCCTTTCCTTCAAGCCAGGATGGGAAAGCAATGACCGGCTCCTTCCAATTCCCGAAAGGGAAATCCTTTTAAACCCCAACTTACAACCTCAAAATGAAGGATATTGAAATGGATAGAGAAATAAAAAACATCAAATTACTTTGGATTAGCAAGTACCCAGTAATTTTTTTCATCCTTTTGCTGTCGGCCTGTCCCCTTTGGGGGCAAGTCGGCCAAAGGGCGTTAGAAAAAAAGGATTATGGGCTATGGGAAACTGCACTTCCCCATAAAATCTCCTTCGATGGAAAATGGACTTCCTATGGAATCAGGGATTCTAAAGACCAATATGATATGCTGGTTCAAAATATTTTCACAGGAGAAAAGTTGAGGGTTTCCAATTGTTATAAACACACCTTTTCCGGAGATGGCAAATGGTTTGTAGCCTTAAATTCAGACTCCCTATTTGTGAAAATGAATCTAGAAAAGAGAATAAAAGAAGAGAGCTCTAAAATATCCAACTTTCAAATATCTAAGGACTCCAAATGGCTTGCCTATTTAAAGAAAATTTCCAGTAATACCTCTACCCTCTTTTTGGAAAATTTAAAGAATGGATCTAATGAAAAGTTTGAAATGGTTAACAGTTATGAGATTTCGCCAAATGCAGCATATTTGGCCCTCGTTAAGAAAGATTTGGATGGCTATAAACTTTCAATAATTAATATGAATACCAAAAAACCAATCAATGTTTACCATTTAAATAATTCCATTTCAAAAATACTTTGGTCGCCCGACAGCAAGGGGATCGCCTTTTTTGAGAAACTGGAAAATGGAAACAATGAAGTTTATTGGTGGGTCGATATTAAGGATTCCAGCAGTTTAATGAAGTTTGGAACAACTTCCAAGAATTTATTTTTCAATGAAACCGCCCATACCCAACCTATGTTCTCTGCCAATGGAAAAATGTTATTCTTCCAGACCAATGTAAAAGCCGACATCGAAAAGGCATTCGCAAGTGGGGTGCCAACAGAGGTAGAAATATGGAATAGTAAGGACGAGTTTTTGCATCCGGCTTTTGAAAATTATACAAAAAATTTAAATAACACCAGCCTTACTGTTGCATGGGAAAAAAACAAATGGCAGCACATAGGCACCCCAGAGACCAATAGGATTGTCTTTGGAGATGGGAATCGTTTCGTCTATACCTATAGTTTTAAGGAGACAATCATGGCTGCTGTAGATAAAGACGTTCCCTCACAAATATTTGTTACTGATCTTCTCACTGGCAAACGCAAACCTGTTCTTGAAAGGATAACAAAAACCGAGTATAAGGTATCGCCCTCTGGAAGATATTTGGCATATGTTCAAAATGGAAATTGGAATATCTATGATGCAGAAAAAGATACTTATACCGATATAACCTCACGCTTGGGAGTATCTTTTGTAGATACGCTTCTTAATAAAGAAATTCCAAATAGTTCCTACGGGAATCCTGGATGGAGCAAAAATGAAAAGGAAATAATCTTATATGATGAATTCGATGTATGGGCCATATCCCCAACGGGATCCATAATAAAGCGTTTAACCAAGGGAAGGGAAACTAATACAAAATATCGCATCCATAACTTCACCAATGATTTTTACGAAAATATTCCTTTTGGAACAATGCATGCCGGTTATAGTTTTGACCTAAGTGAAGGAATTATTCTGAACATCCAAAACAATGATGACGGCAGTACAGGATATGCTTTCTATACATTTAAGAATGGAATGTACAAGATTGTTCAAAAGGATGCCTTGATCTCTAATTTACGCTTGTCAGAAGATGGTAACACAATCGTATATACCGAGGAACGGTATGACCACCCGCGTACTATTTATTCGCAACATCTTGATGGAAAGGAAAGAAAAGTTCTTTATCAATCCAATCCACAGCATTTTGATTATCGCTGGGGCCATGAAGAGTTGGTGCATTTTAATACCCCAAATGGCACTGCGCTTAAAGGAATACTTTATTATCCCGCCAATTTTGATCCGAAAAAAAAATATCCCCTCATAGTATCCTGTTATGAAATACAATCTGATGGACTCTACACCTACTATAATCCATCAGAATATGACTCAACGGGCTTCAATATTCCAAATTTTACCAATCAAGGATATTTTATTTTTCTACCCGATATTTTATATAAAATTGGGGATACAGGGATGTCGGCGGTTGAATGCATGATAGCCGGTGTAGAAAAGGTAAAGAAATACTCCTTCATTGATGGTACAAAAATAGGATTGCAGGGCCATTCTTTTGGAGGATATGAAACTATGTTTACTATTACCCAAACCGATATTTTTGCCACCGCAGTAGCGGGAGCAGGTTCCAGTAATTTGCTTAGTTTTTACTTTTCGATGGCCTGGGTTTGGCATAGGCCTCAGTCCTGGCGTTTTGAAAAGCAACAGTGGCGAATGGGGGATACGTATTTTAACAATCCAAAGGCATACAATAACAATTCGCCCATTCTAAATGCGCCAAATATTACAACCCCTTTATTGAGTTGGGCGGGCAAATTGGACGGAAATGTGAATTGGGAACAGACCTTGGAGTTTTTTCTTGCGCTAAGAAAGCTCGATAAAGAAAATATTATGTTGTTGTATCCAAATGAGGGACACTACATGGGAAATCCAAAGAATCAATTGGATCTTACCCATAAATTGGAAGATTGGTTTAATTTTTATTTAAAGGATGCACCTGCAGCACCTTGGATGAAGAAGGTACATTAAAAAAAGGCTAGCCCAATTTAGGCTAGCCTTTTCCGTTTTAAATTAAATTAATTTAATTTAAACGCCGGAAGTCCGCAAGTGGCTTTTAATTCAAAAGCTGTCATTCCATTAGGGGCTGTACATCCACGAGTACCAGAAATACCACAATGTACCTCGGTATCACAAGGCGTATTAACGCTAATGTAACCTGGAGCCCAAAGGGTGTCCTCGGTTTCAATTTGGCTTGCAAAAGCACTACCAACTGCAATTACCACGGCCAAAATTGGCAATAGTAATTTGTTTCTCATTTTTTTCATAATATAAATATTTGAATTAAAATTATGATCTACTCTCTTATACAGGTTTTCGATCTCATCCCTGTCACCGTACAGTATTTTCTATTCGTCCTTAGCAAGGGTAAAATTTTTTTCTTTCAGTTTATAGGTAATTAAATAATTATCAATTAAAGCGTACAAATGCAGATTTTTAACTTCAAATTCCCTCAGTTTATTTAGACCCAGATGGTATAGATAAAAACTGAATTTATAGGTTTGGTCAGAAAGGTCATATACGTCAATAATGGAGGCAACATTTATAATTTCATCGGATTCATATTTCCCCAAACGGTCACTTTGGATAAAAAGGAAATTGCCATATGTGGCGGCCCACAAATTGACCAAAATTGGGTTTTTACCTAATTTCTTCTGATTCTTGGAAGAAAGAGTACGCACATCTAATTGGGCTCGGGAAATGGTATCAATGGTCGTTCCGATATAGTCAAGGGAAAAATCATTATTTGCGACCATAAATTCATTTCTATAGAAATACACGTAAATTATTTTTTGCAATTGCCTATTGTAGAGTAGAAGCCCATCGGTATCAAAAAAGGGATCTCCATCCGCTTCTAAAAGATTTGGATATACATGGGTTATGGTCGTGTCTCCAATAGTTTGCATTCCTAAAATATTGGCAGTAGTTTTTGGATTGAATAAACGAATGGCAAAGTGATTATCACTAAGATATTTAGCCCTAAGAAATTGTTCCTTTCCCATAAAATTATTAGAGGCAATAAAGTCAGTAGATTTGCCTTTAAAAATTATGGGCACAGTACCATCCAAAGTGTAAAAGACCGTGTCTTCAACCAGTGTAGTAATGGAACGGTAAGGGAGTTCTTTGTTGGACAATTTAATCAGATGGAACACAGTATCCCGCAATTCCTTACCTACCGCCAAAATATGTAAGGGTGCCGAGATGTTGCCCAGATAAATACTATCCTCGGTAATTCCAGCGATATAATATGAATTATATTTAATATCAAATCGCTGCAACTCATTTGCAGGTTGATGCGGATACCTCCGCTGAAACGCATTGTTCCGATGCATCTTCTTCTCCGAAAAGGCAAACAATAGCGTAACAGTACCAATACCAAAAATGACAAGGGTGGCCAGCATTACCAAAGTCTTTTTAGGTTTTTCTTGCAAGGATAAAAAGACCGCCACCCCCGCCAGGATTATAAAAACAATATTAAAAATAAGATGTTGCGTCCAGCTAAGTTTTTCGAGTACCCCACCACAGGAACAGGGTATAAATTCGGAGAAATTAAGAATGATATAGATATAGGCCGTAAACATCACCATTAAGGTAAAGGCAGCATAAAGGGCAGGGATTCTATATTTGGGAATTGTTAATAAAATGGCAATGAGTATTTCCAGACCTGGAACTGCCCAGGCAATAATCCCGGCATATGCACTGAGCAAGGGCGACTGCGCCAACTGCACGCTAAAAGTCTCAAAATCCAAAGCTTTACTTACTGCAGCATAAACAAACAACAAGACAAATAAATAAGATACTCCACCTACGAAGTGCTTTTTGAGAAATATCAATATGGATTTTACAAAGGTCATTTTTTGAATTTAAGTCTATGCTTTACTTAACATCCACAAAATTAACCAACTAGAGAACGAACATAGGTTGTTTCTGCCTTACTATATAGAGGGTTTAACCTTTCAGTTTGTAAGGAATTTCCGCCAAAAGTAAAATTGAGATAACGAAAAAGTAAGGAGTCTTAAATAATTTTTGAAGTCTTATATCTTATGTCTAAGGGTCCTACATTCACAATTCTAAATATTATTAAACCTTAAAAATTTGCGATAGAACAATTCAAATAAACCCAAGCTCCCGGGCCTTTAATAAAAGTTGTCGATCATCCGCTTCTTCTATATCAAAAAGTAATTTTATATGCCGCTTCCTTTTTTCGATGGCCGCAATAGAAAAAGGTAAGATTTCCGGTAGCTCTTTCATTTTTATACCCTGCGATAGTTCATACAATAACATCCTATCCCATTTATCAAGTAAAAAATCATGACTTATAGATTTCCGCAAGGATTTCAGTACACTTTTACTGTAGAAAGGAGGATCTTTCAAAACCTCTAAAATTGCCGGTAATAAAATGCCCGTACTAATATCACCCTTGATTAAAAAACCATCCGGATTAATACTTTTAAAAATGGTGTGTATTCTGTAATTATTATTAAACGTAGTCGCTATAATAATCTTTGAATTTGGAAAACGGTCTCTAATCTCTAAACCAATATCTTCTCCAGATAAATGAGTCCCATCTTTCGACTCTGGAATTTTTATGTCCAAAAAAACCAAATCAATATGCTGTCCAGTAGATTGAATCCTGTCAAGAAGTTCCAATGCAGTATCGCAACTATTTGCTTCCGAAATAGTAAAGTTCAATGTAGCATTCGCTGCCTCAATATCCATTAAAGAATTTCTATAAGCTTCAATAAGCAATGGATGGTCATCTATAATTATAGTATTCAAGTTTTTTGTACTCATAATTTTTCATCATTTGGAATTGTTACGGAGATAACCGTCCCCTTTCCTACCTCACTGGAAATATTAAATATTCCTTTTAACTTTTTTGTTCGGGATTTCATATTGCGCAAACCAATCCCACTAGTGTGAATGGATCTCGTGAAACCTTTTCCAGTATCACTTATTTTCAATTCAACAAAATCACCTTCTTTTCTAAGGGAAACACTAACTAGTTTGGCTTCCGCATGTTTTATGCAATTTTGTAACGCCTCCTCCAAAATTCTATAAATATTGGTTTTAAAATAATCATCAAAGCCCTCCCAATCTACACAAGGGTCTGCATAATATTCATATTCAAAACCGCCACTATCGGCCCTCTCTTTAATTAACTGTTCCATCCATCGAATAAATCGTGTATCACTCAGCATAATCTCATTTTGTAAGTCGTGGCTAATTCTTCTAATTTCCCTTTCCACCAAATCTAAATGATTTAACAACTTCAGATGCGCTTCTATAACCTCCCTTTCCCCTTCTAGCTTTAAACGCTCCCAATTCAATCTAATCCCTAAAATTCTTGCGAGAATCCCATCGTGTAGCTCTTCCGAAATTCTGCGTCTTTCCTCAAGCTTCGCTTTCTCAGCGCTTGCTATTTCCTTTAAAGTCAATAAATAAATCTGTTCATCCGCTTGTTGCTGTTTAACCTCAAATTCCAATGCCTTATTTTTAGATCGTTGCCTAAGAAGCACTACAATTAAAATTAAAATTGTTATCAAAAAAATACTACCAATAACTATCCACAATCGTGTTCGTTCCAATCTCTCGTTTTTATGAATGTAACTATCGGTTTCATAGTGTATTCGAGCAAATTTATTTCGAACTTTTCTTTCTTCTTGATTCAATTCTTCAGTTAACGATATATGTTTTTTCAAATAAAAGTTTCGCCCCTCCGTATTCGTTTTCGCTAAAAGTAAAAGCGCATCCAAAGCGTCCCGCTTTAAATCAATTTTATTCGCCAAATCAAAAGCAGTTTCAGCATTAGCCCTGGCCTTTACTGTATCTTTTACAGCCAAATAATATTGTGAAAGATGGATATAGCTCATCACACGCCCTTCTTGATTTCCAATACTATCGCGTAGCTGTAACGCTTTATAGAATGGACTTGGCAACGTTTCAAACTCCCTTAATAATAGCAAACTCATAGACCTATTATCCAAAATTCTGGCATATAATGCAGGATCCAAGTTTCCGATCTCTTTATTGGAAACAACGCGATCAAATGCCTCTATGGCTTCCTTTTGATTTCCTGTTTTCTGATATACCATCCCAATATTATTTTGGGTGTCAAAATAGTAAATTGGGTTACGCGATGTTTTTTCCCAATAATTTAAAGCAGTATCATAATTCCGAAGTGCCTCATCATATTCCCCTAAATTTTTATGGACTACCCCCAAATGGTTATAGCATAAATATAATTGAGTGTACTTCTTGTCTTTTTCAAATAGAGCAATGGCCTGATATAGTAAGTTTTCGCTGGCAGTGTACTCTTTCAATCGTCCGCTGATAAAAGCCATATTATATAGCATTTTTCCAGCGTAGTAATCATTGCTATCTTGAAAAAACCTGTATGCTTTCCGATAATGAAAATAGCTGCTGTCAAGTTTATTTCTCTCCAAAAAATAAATTCCATAATTCCAATGAACATTTCCTAATGCCAGGGAATCATTCCGCTTTTTGGCTAATAACATTCCATTTTTACCGGAATCTAAAAATAGCGCAGTATCACTTTGGGAAGCAGCCAAATATGAAATTTTGCTATAATAAGCCATTCGCAGACTATCATCTTTAGTAAAAATATTTTGGTGATAGGCAGCTCTTAGGTTTTTCAATCTTTCTTCGGGCATTAATCTTGAATCCTTTGCCTTAACAAGAAGGGAATCTATTTTTGTCGTAGCTGGCACAACTCCAGAAGATCTTTCATTACAATTTAAAATGAATGTGCTTAAAGTAACTACTGCTATGCCGCGAATAAGAAAAGAAGGATACGCTTTCAAAACAATTCATATTTGGGGTAACACAAATTTAGTAAAGCCTTTCCATTTAAGAAAAGGCTCTACTTTGCAGGTCATACTTTAGTCCTTATCGTTATCGGGCCTTACACTGTCATCATCTCCTGTGTTTACAACTGTTCGTACTTCGTTGGTTTCAGTTAATGCAGTAGGTGTGCACGAGACAAATAATCCTGATAATAGTAGTATCAGACATAAAAGTGATAAAATTTTCATGATAAAATTATTTAAGTGAAATAATAGATAGTTCAGATCACCGCTTTGATGATCTATATTCACTTGTGCACAAGGAAAGCCGGTCGGGGAATACCAGCAAGGAGAGCAACTTCCTTAAATCGAAAATAAAATAATAGGTCTATTAAATAAGTAAATTTTAAACTGCTTTTTGTGAAACCATAACTCCCCATGGTATAACCTCCATTTCTCATGGTAAAACTTAAAATGAACGATTTCCTATTAAGCGTTCCAACACTTCCATATTATTTAAATATTTCTCCGAAAATGGAATCCGTTCCTTTCTTCTCTTCAACATTATAAACTGTTTACAGTGATTAATTCTAAAAATCTGGGAAGCATTTATGATATAGCTCTTTTGAATCCGCACAAATGGAGCCGAAAGTCTATTTTCAAAATGTTTAAGGGAATTAAAAACAGGTAGTATCCTCCCATCTTTTAAATGGATATCAACATTGTTGTTATCTGCTTTCAAATAAAGAATATCAGATACATTAAGGTAGTACGCCTCCTTTGGTGAAGAAATTGTCAAAATCCTATCCTTCTTAATAATTTGATTTCTGCAGATTGATAAGGATTCAAATAATGCTTCCCTTGAGTAAGGCTTCATTCTAACATCAGTAAAACCTTTTTTAAGAGCATAAAATGCCTTTTTATAATCGGAAGTCAGACCTACAACACAGGCACTCTTAAAAAACTTACTGTTCAGTATATTTTCTTCTTGAAAGTCAATGTCTAAAATATCCAAATCCAGCAGGATAATACGTGGATCATAAGTCATTAGAGACGCTAAGGAACAATGCAAATCCATTGATTTGCCCACCATTTTATAATCCGGAGAATTTAAACAAAATTCCGACATATAACCGTCAAGTTTTGAATCGTTAGAAATTGAATAGATGGTTATCAAAACTGTAATTTTCCAGTTCAATAATAATATTCACTTTCATAAAAAAAGAAGTAGGGTTTCGCCTTACTTTTTGTAAGGAAAAGCCCTCTCGTTTATTCTTTTTGTCCTGCTATCTTAGTTTTGATAGAACTCCCTAACTATCTAAAACTAAAAATATTTCAACCGCTAACCTACCATGAAATACTGTAACCGAATTGTAGCAAATTTGGAACGGAAAATTCAAAAAATAAATTCCGACTCCAAAAATGTTTTTGAGGAAATCGAATTGGGAATCTTCCACAGTAAAAAAACATTGAAAACACTACGTGCCAAAATCACAACTGAAGGATTTTTATCTCCTGAAGATGAATGCCTATTCTTTAAGACCATAAAACCAAAGCCCCTGGGATACTTAATATATTATCTCATGCTGGCTAACTTTCAAACAAGCCGGCCACAAAACAGTAATAAAATGATTAAAAAACATATCGAAAACCACATAATGCTATATCAAAGCTATTTTATGGAACATAAAGCATTCTATCAATATCTAGAACGAAAAAGAACGGATAGGGATATAGAATATTTTTTTCGTCACAACGGCATAATAAAGTTTCATCCAGATGCTTTATCCTATTGTATCGACGAAGGTTTTTCGACCTCCCACGATTTTATTGCAGCAAAAATTTTCGCACATAAGTTGCTTATCGAAAGACTCAATAATGAGTTGAAAAATCTAAATAAGCCTATCACTACAGAAGCTCCTTCCATCGCATCAGATATGAACTGGACAGGAACAAAATCAGATTTAATTGAATTAATTTATGCACTCCACGAAACGGGAAGCATCAACAACGGCAGTACAGATATAAAAGATTTGGCAGACCTATTTCAGCAAGTTCTTAATATTGACCTTGGTGAATACTACCGCACCTACATAGAAATTCGCTCCCGCAAAATCAACCAAACCAAATTCCTGGACCGAATGAAAAAAAATCTAGAGAAAAAAATGGCCGATGCAGATCAGTAAATAACAATCACACTACAAGCTGTCACTTCTCACTTCTCACTTCTCACTTCTCACTACTCACTACTACCTACTCACTACTAAAAACACCCACCTTGGGCATACCTTGTGAATTTTA
This sequence comes from Aequorivita aquimaris, assembly GCF_001573155.1. GTDB lineage: Bacteria > Bacteroidota > Bacteroidia > Flavobacteriales > Flavobacteriaceae > Aequorivita > Aequorivita aquimaris. The sequence goes on from NZ_JRWG01000001.1 coordinate 258,478, forward strand.
TCTCCTCAATCTTTAAATCTTTGTCCCACGAAGGTCAAATCGTGGAAAAAGTTACCAATCTAAAAAGCCATAACCTTTGGTAGCTTTTTAGAATCCCCGCCTTCAAGCGGGGATTTTTTCTTATCTAAAATCTAATCTTTATGCCAGCTACTATTATTACAACGGAAGATTTAATAGAATTCAAACTCGAACTTCTCGATGAAATCAAAAAATTAGTAGATCAACTATCTGCTCCTTCAGAAACAAAAGTATATCTCAAATCGGCTGAGGTAATGGAAATGCTCTCCATCAGTCCAGGAACTCTTCAGAATCTCCGAATTAATGGTACGCTACCCTACTCAAAAATTGGAGGAATAATTCTATATGAATTAAAAGAAATTGAACGGGTAATGGAAGAAAATAAAGTTTCAAGCTATTAAATCGCTCTCAATCAGTTTGCGAATATTATTATAATACAAACCAATGTCCAATGTCAACTACATCGCACACCTAAACGCTTTCTTTATGACTATCGCCAAAGATTCCCGCCTTAACCCAACCCACATAAGCCTTTATATGGCCCTCTTCAACATATGGAATATCAACCGCTTTCCAGAAGACTTTATCATAATCCGCGATGAAATTATGAAGCTGTCAAAAATCGGTTCCAAGTCAACATACCACCGTTGCCTAAAACAACTGGATGCCTGGAAATATATCCGGTATATTCCTTCCCACAATTCCTTTAAGGGCAGTAGGGTTAGCTTGTTCATTTTCGGGACAACCTCTAAACAACCCTTGGACTCAGCCGTCCCAAATCAGGTACAACCCTTAGTACCATATATAAACAATAAAAAACAAAATCAAAACCTATTAAAACGGGAGCTCCCGAGCAATGAAGAAAAAGTAATTGTCTTTTTTCTAGAAAATGATTGGCCAAAAATAGAGGGCCAAAAATTCTATGCCCATTACAGCGCTATTGGATGGCGCATTGGCGGAAAAATAAAAATGATGGATTGGCACGCCTCCGCCAAAAGTTGGATGCTAAAAGTCGAAGAGCTCCAACTAAAACAAACCCCACTCCCCCAGTCCCAAAACAAAGACAACCTAAAAACCACCAAATCAAAAAACTATTGTGAACCCTTATAATATAAATTTTTCGTCACCTTGAGTAGCGTGTCCTGAGCTTGTCGAAGGGCAGTCGAACCCTTTTAAAACCACAACCGAAAACCGACAACCGAAAACCGAAAACCGACAACAGACAACAGACAACAGACAACATGAAACTTGAAACCACATTCCACCCCTCCACCCCCCATATCCTCATCGAAGGCGGGATAGAATTTCATTTGGGAAAAAAGAAAGGAGACACAATCCTATACGATTTCCCAAAGATGCTCCGCTATCTGGATGCCAAAGGAAAATTGTTGTTCGGGAAAAAATTCAAGATTCACGAAGAAGACCATGAAATTCTTTATCAGCTCTGTGTCTATTTTATAAAAGATGAAATCAGTTGTGAAAAATTCAATATCGACCCAAACAAAGGAATAATGCTCAGTGGACCTGTAGGTTGTGGTAAAACGACGCTCATGAAATTATTACGCCACCTCGTTCCCCACCACCGTCCCTATGAAATCATTCCCACTCGCAATATTGTTTTCGGTTTTAATAATCTAGGCTATTCAATAATCGAACAATACGGCAACAGTAATTTTTACTGTTTCGACGACCTAGGTGTAGAACCCGAAGGAAAACATTTTGGAAAAGACTGTAATGTAATGGGAGAAATCCTCCTCTCTCGCCACGAATTATTTACCCAATGTCCTCCTGAGCGCAGTCAAAGGGCTGAGCAGCCAGTCCTGAGCCTGTCGAAGGGCAGTCGAAGGACCGTCCCCAAGCAGCCTGCCCTGAGCGGAGTCGAAGTGTCGAAGGGTAGTCGAAGGACAACCCACATAACCACAAACCTCAACGCCGAAGAAATTGAAGAGCGTTATGGCAATAGAGTTCGTAGCCGCCTCCGCGAAATGGTAAACGTAATAGGCTTCGACAAAAACACAAAAGACAAAAGAAAATAGAGCCCGTGCTGAGCTTGTCTAAGTATCACCCTGAAAAGCCTGTCCTTAGCTCGTCGAAGAGCAGTTGAACTCCTTAAACCGAAAACAGAAAACAGAAAACAAAAAATCGACAACAATTAACCGAAAATCAAAACAGAAGATAATGTCAGGGTGAGCGCAGTCCAACCCCTTAAATTGTCAAATCTACAACTCTTAAACTTATAAACTCCTAAACTTAAAAACTCACAAACCTTTAAACTCTTAAAATAAAAAATATGACCTCATCATCCTTCTGGCAATGATTCACCGCCAACGAAAACAAACTCCGAAACATTCACAATCTAACCGATTCGGAACGAACAGAACTCCAATTCTGGCTCTCACAACACCTCAAATACTATAGCCTCAAAATTGGCCACCGCCTTATTATTCCTCCAAATGGAATCGAAAAACCCACTCTCTCCTTTTCAATCTGTGGCGATCCCGAAGTGCGTAGTCTAATTCTAAGTCTAATGGCAGAAGCTCCCACATACAAAAACTGGATCATCGCTGCATCCTTAACCTCGCTGGCAGATGATCCAGACTATTTTGATAAGGAATACTGTTTAAACGGAATTACCTTGAAACCCTCCAACATCAAATTTTGGGGCGAATCTATCGATATAAAGAAAAAACAATTCATTTTAGGAATTATTCTCGATTTCCCAATTGATAACATTGATCCAGATTTATTACGCCAAATCGTGCGCATCGTTCTTATCGACACCCTAGGAGAATCAACGTATAATCATTATATCGAAGATTTTATCGTCCATTCAAAAATCCCTGAAGACGAAGAAATTTTTGAGCTCTATGAACTCAAAATGTATTTGGAGGAACTTTGACCGCTGGCGAGCAAGCAAATTTTAGTATGAAAAACTATTGTCGTAGTCTCCATCCAGTGCTACTCTCCTTCAATCTAAATTCCGTTATGGATCGGAAACAATAACTAAAGCAAAAAAGTAAAGTTAGTGTTTAACCTCATCCGCCAGCCACACCCCATATTTATTCCATAACTCGTACATAACAAGCCACTCCGAAATCCAAGGAATAACATCCACAAAATTTAAATCCAAGAAAAGTGGAAGATCTTTAGGATAGTAAAGGCATAGACTATTGCCAGGATATAAGTGAGGTGTATTCCCAAATTGTATTTTATTGTCATTGAGAACAAAAACTCTTTCCTTTCTACCTGTTCTATTTATATCATATTCTACCAACAATTCATATTCTTTCTTACAACCATTTGGCTTTATTTTTCCTTTACCTAATAGTTTACCGTCTTTCACCATAGTCCACAACCAAGGAAAATTATCTTCAATAAACTGTTTTTGTATATGCGCAGCAATATAGTTTTTGGAGTCTTTGATAAGGTTGCCTTGGTTAAGTTTTAATTCAAGACCCCCGTAATTACGGTTTGGCGCACTCTTATAGCCCTTATTTTCGGTTATATTACCTCTGGAATCAACATAGTTATTCCCTGTCAATATCGTAAGACCCGCTTTTTCAAGGGTATCGCCTTGGCCTCTAGAAAAATCTTCCATTTGCGCTTTTAAAATAGTCTTGGTTCTTGTGCTTCCAAACAATTCTTCAGCAATTCCAAAATCCCCCTTTTTAAGACGTTCCCATTTCTCTTTATAGCTTTTTGCAAAAGCTATAAACTGGATATAATATTCATTATCCTTGTCCCATTTATCAGTAAAGTCCTCTTCAGGATCAACTGGATTAAGCACCTTAATCCTTTTGTAAACACCTCTGCTTTCAAAAAGTTGTTGATATTCAGAATAATGCTCCAAAATACGATTAAGAACATTGTCGATGGTTTCATAAATTGAAGCTTCCCCTTGATAAAACTGTGCAAAAATAGTTGTCAATATTATACTTGACGTTCTATACTTAGGCTTCTCACTAAAATATACATCACGATAACGCTTTGTAAGTTGAACAGCTCTTTTCAAAGGCTCTTTTAAATAAATATTCTCACTGGGCAAATCTTCCTGCTCTGCTTTCGCTTCATTTAAGGAAACAAAATCACTAAAGGCCTTTCTCAATAAAATAGGCTGTCTCACATCTCGAGCCCTATCTAAAAACCAGCCAGAATAGCCCTTTGGAAATGAAGAAGTCCAAGATGCCAACTCTCTATCTGGGACTTTCAATCTGTCTCCATTCTCGATGATAATGCATCCGGGAAGTACATCAAGATGAAAATCCCCCGAATAATTTATACGAGCGCAACGGTTCTTAGGTTCCAGTTTAATACGATAAACTTCGTTTTCAGTAAACACTCGAATTAAATGATTATAAATCTCTGACGAACTATATTTATAATACAGATCTCTAATCTGTACTACAATGTCCAAATCAAACTCATCTTTTCCAATAGGCTTTGTAGTAGTTCCAATAGCCTTCGATCCCTGGGGATAGACAACAAAATCAATCTTTGAGAAAAAAACTGGATCTCCTTTTAAAAGGTCATAAATTGCATTGTATGCAGTCTCCATTTTCTTGGAGCGTGTTTCGCCCAACTCCAGTGATTCCGCTAGCCTGGCGAGCAAATCTTCCCTTTGGAAGCCGTGATTGTATAAGTATTCTTGAAAGTTCATCTATATTATAAATTTAGTGTGTTGTCCTATTCTTAGTTTGTGATCCTGAAAGCATTCCTTTTCAATTTCATCTTTGGTGACAAATGCATACTGGTTCGTAAACGTATCCCTTGCGAATAATGCTTTTAACTCCCGTAGCTGATTCATATTTAACTCAATCTGAAATATGTCATAGATCAGAGTGTGGTACTGTTCATCTTCGAATCTATTTTGTTTACTAAGGATATTTTCGTGGGAATACAAGTATTCAGTGCGAATGGTTTGGAAATTTTCTTTTGTTAAAATTTCCGTTTCCAAAACTTCCTCATAAAACTCCCTCCAAGCGCCAGTCTCCCTATCTTTCCGCGACTTGAACCATCTTATTATATCGGGAATGTGCTTGGCCTTAACAAAAAAACGCAAATCCTTACTATTTTTTTTATCTGGTTTTGGATGAGCTTCCCATTCCTTGTAGATATCCTTGTTACCTACTAGTTTATAAACCCCGCCAACTGGCTGATACTGCTCAACCTTGGATCCCTTAACCAAGAAATACCCTTCGGATCCTGAAATCTTTATCCTTAATAAATAACTTAGGGACACATAGGTTTTCTTATTAGGAATAAATAGAGAACACTTTACAGCAGTCCAAAAGTATTTACCTTGACATTTTATCGTTTCATAAACACCTATGGCACAAGTCGTCATTAAGGTCACCGATATGGGCACTAATAATTCCGTATGGAGTACTGTTACAGATTCCAAAAAAACATACCTATAAACGAGATATCCCAATGCCACTATAAAGAGAGCACAATACCCGAAAAATCTTTTTAAATCATTACTCATCGGAAAAAAGTAATTTTAATAAAATTAAACTTCCAAGTAGAGCATATCCAGTTTTCACTTGACCACTTTCACATTTTCCAAACTGCACCCAATTTGCAAAGTGCTCACAGTTGAAGTTTAAGAGACTATACCGTGCTCCTAACATAGAGTATGCTCTATTGACAGCTTCATTTCGCTGATGAAACGAACCTATAAACCTTCGTACACTGACTGGCTCGTATTCTCTTAATAATTCCATTAGCTCTCGGTCAGACAAAATCTTAACGCCATCAAAAAGGTTTCCTACAAAAGTGTTCATCCCAGCATAAACGATATAATGGTTAAGGATTCTCCCCAGCCCTTTTCGCTTTTTTGCTACTAGCACGTCACCAGCAAATAGGGATGGTGAATTTTGAAATGTGGTCATCATAATATTTATTTTTCCTTACGAACTCCTTTAAATTTTCCTCCAGTTGTCTTTACATCCATAAAGCGTCCTGTTTCGTTATCCCTTTTCACAAACAAGTTAGTCTTTGGATTGAGTACTTGTGACCTCTGTTTTACAGCTCCCTTTCGAGCATTGTCTCCAGTTGGTTTATTTGTTGCCATATATTAAAGTTTAGTGTTACTAATGTTATATGCTCTTTTATTAATATTTTTTGCCACCATATGGCAAAATTTTAGTTTTTTTAAGCATATTTACATTGAATGGCCATCGCAACAACTTCTCAAATACTAGAAACTCTTGAAAATCTTGATCTAAAAGATCTTTTAGATAAGATGGAGGATTACGTTCGTGGAAGGTTTTATGATAAGACTGATCAAAATAAAAACGGTCTACAATTCCAAGATTTCTGTCAAACTGTTTTAATGAAAGCGTGTGATGGAACTCGAAAATGGGATATGGGAAAGGGTTCATTTGAAAATTTTATATTCGGAACCTTAAGAAGTGATCTGAATTATTTTTTCAAAAAAGGTAAGGTTAGACCGGATGATGACGACAATGAGGAAGATGATTCTGAATATTCGGAAGAAAGCTATATAACAGACGTTTATTATTCCGAGGATATAGAGCAAGGTGTTATCGATAAAAGCTTTGACAAAATTGATGACGACACTAATATTCAAAGGTGGATATCTTCACTGAAAGAGCAAGGTTCGGACAATTTGGAGATAGAAGTTTTCGAATGTTGGACTGCCGGTATTAAAACCCCCAAAGAGGTAGCGGAATATATGAGTCTACCCATAAAAGAAATCAACAATATCTATAAAAGATTGAGAAGAAAAACAATTAAACTAGATACACAATGGATAAGCTTAAAAAAACAATAAAAGATAGCATCAGGAACTTTGAGCAGTCTTATCCTATTGAGGCTGTAAGAGAATCTCTTGCGGAAGCAGGTGTCGATTTAGATACCCGAAATGCTTATCAAGACAAATTTATCAAACAATTAAAATTTAAATTAAGGGCAAAAGCTAACCGTGAAAAACAGGAAGAATTATTACTTACTGCTACGCAATATTTTCAAGATGCGTTAAACAAAGGCCTAGATAAACCAATTGCTTTTTTAAATAATTTAATTAATCAGAACAAGGTTAAATTTCAATACAGTAAACTGAAGGAAATCAATGAAGAAGGGATAAAAGAGATAATCAAAGATCATAATTTGATCGAAATAATTGAAATGATTGAGAGTGAATCAGAAGGGAAGTAATAAAGCCAAAGAAATCCTGGATTTAATCGGTTGTGAGGATATAAGCGATATTTCAATGGAAGATTTAATGAGTGGTTTTGACATAATCTACAAGGAAGAAGACCTACATAATTCTGATGGCAAAATTGTAAGAGGAAATTTCAGAACTTTAATAAAGGTCAATAAATCTCTTATAAGTGAGCAACGAAAAAGATTTGTGGCTGCTCACGAATTAGGTCACCATTTCTTACATAAAAAACTAGAGTTACATAACGATAATGCAAAGACCCTTAATTGGTTCAATATTGAAAAACAAGCTCAAAAAGGAGTCCAAGAGTATGAAGCAAATGACTTTGCTAGTGAGCTATTAATGCCGGAAAACGCATTTCGAAAGTATATTATCAATAAACCCTTTAGTCCACAATTAATAAAAGATATTAGCACCAGATTTAAAACAAGTATAACCTCTGTTATTTTCAGGCTTTTAACTCTAGATATTGTACCAGTTTTTGTGGTATTTATTTCTAATGGCAAAATTCACTATTGGCGAAAATCAAATGATTTAAAAGTTTGGATACCCGATATAACAAAACTTCCACCACCCGAAAACTCTGTAGCTATGGAGTATCTAGAAGCCGATTATGACTTTATATACAAGGGGGCTGAAAAAGCACAGTTAATAAGTAAATCCACTTGGTTCAAACTTAACTATCAGGAAGACGATATTGATTTTTATGAGTACTGTATTCCTACAAAGCAGTATAAAACAATAATAAGCCTAATTTGGGAAGCATAGTCACTAAGTTAAAATAAAATTTAAACTCCAACCCTCACCTAAGCCGCTACCCATCCCTTCCCTTTCGAAGCCTGTAAAAAAACGTGATTATAAACCCGGTTACAAACATTAGAAAAATCTTTTCTATCATAGCTCTTAGGCAAGTCCGTATCCAAAAGTTCCTCTATAGCACTTTTAACCCTCAACTGAGTTACCGTATCCTTATACCAGTCTTGAATGAGCACTGAAGGTTTTTTTTCTTTCAAGCGCTTTAATAGTTGCCTTGCGGCATTCTTGACATCCTGCTCCTCCTTCTTAGTCAACTTCTTTTTCTGAATTAGATCAAAAAGTTCCAATTCACTTTCGCTGAGCTCCATTCGAATAGCTCTTTCCTCTTCAGCCCTAAGATTCTCTGCAAAATTCATCAAGTCTTCAAAATAATCCTCAGTCATTCTACCGCCTGCATTGTATCGTTCAATAATGGCTTGAAATCGTTCCGCAAAAGGAATTCGAGTTACATTATCATCAAGCATTGCAACAAGCTTACTCTCCAAAAATGACTTTAAATCTGCGATTTCAATATTCTTATGCTTTGTCTTTGGAAACTCCTCTCTTAACTTTTCAAAATTGAGCGTCGATAAATTGAGTTCCTTTTTATAAGCTTTGATTTGATACTTTGCACCTTCTTCATTTGAGGGATACAAACCTTTAGCATCTTCGCTTATTAATACACTTTGATCCAAAAGCTCGGAAATCCTATCCTCAGCTCTTTCAATATTGGCAAAGCCAATATGGGAATCTATAACGCCTCGCAAATAATGAATCACCTCAACAATAGCATATTTTGCGCGATATTTCAAAATGTCTGGTCGGCAGGCCTCATAAAGCCCAACAACCGTATTGTCATAAACATTGAACTCCTTTCTTAAATCATCATTGCCCAACAAAATATTTGCGAAGTCATCAAACAATTCTAATTTAGAGAATGTCTCTCCGCTCTCAACAATGGTTCGCAAATTAATGCCTTGCGACAAACAAAAGCTTTCACATAGTGCTATAGTTTCATCTAACAATACATAAAGCTGTGCGAAATCCTGTACAGGATCCTCTCCTTCTGGATTTTGGTCCCCATCTGCATCCTCTCCATTTCCGTAATCAACAAGTGCCCTTTTTATATTCCGAAATACGTTGTAATAATCCACTACCAACCCATTTCGCTTCTCTACTCCATCTATCGCTGGCGCTACTCGATTCGCTCGCGCGATGGTTTGCATAAGCGTATGGTTCCGCATTGGTTTGTCCAAATAAAGTGTCGAAACAGTGGGTGCATCAAAGCCAGTTAGCCACATTGCGCACACAAAAACTAATTGTAATGGATTATCTTCATTTTTAAAATTGTCTTCTACACTGTTTTGGTGCTCATCTAGTGAATTTAATTTGTCCCTATGAAACTGAATATTCAATCCTTTATCATCAAAGACTTCATTCTCATTTGCATCTTCACTGATAACCACCGCCATTTCAAGCCTATTCAAGAAGTCGATTACCCTCCTTAGTTCCTGTTTCTTTTCATTGGATAATGCATCCTTATGTTCTTTTCTAAGTCTTTTTAATTGTTCCTTGATATGCTTGTCAACTTTGTCATACATTCTGACAGCAGTAAACTTATCTACACAAATTACCATCCCTTTCCCTAAATAACCTCTTCTCGGAAAATGATAGGCAATATCGTGAGCAATGGTTTCTAAACGGTCATCTCTTTTAATGACCTCCATCTCTTTAGAGAACTTATTTTCAAGTTTTTGTTGTTGTTGCTCATCCAGGTTTTCGTCCTCCAGTATTTCCGCTAAATCTTCGTCGAGATCGTCATTCACTATATGCACTTCCGGTAGTCTCTTATCGTAGTATAGAGGTACCGTGGCTCCATCACTAATAGCCTGGGCAAAATTGTATTCGGAAACATATTCCCCAAACCAAGCGTTTGTTTTTCGTTCTTTTCCCAATAAAGGTGTACCTGTAAAAGCGATAAATTGAGCATTAGGCAACCCTATTCGCATATTCTCCGCCAATGAAGCGTATTGAGTACGGTGAGCTTCATCTACAATAACTACTATATCATTCCTATCAGATATTAAGGGATATTCTTTTCCCTTGTCATATCTGAACTTATGGATTAGAGTGAAAATATATTTCTTATTCGTTTTTAATACGTCACGTAATTCGGTGCTATTATTTGGCAAGGAAGTATCTGCTTCTTTACACGCTCCCATATCAACAAAATTTCTGTAAATCTGAGTGTTTAGATCCTTGCGATCGGTAATAACCAAAAACGTGAAATTCCCTGTGAATTTCCGAAACACCTTACGGGTAAAGAAAACCATCGAATAAGATTTTCCACTTCCTTGTGTATGCCAGAAAACGCCTAATTTCCCATCCCGCTCTTCCCTTTCGGTAAAAGAATCTATCACCTTATTCACCCCTAAAAATTGGTGGTTTTTAGCACAAATTTTATAGGCTGAATTAAAATACATTATAAAACTTTCTATGTAATCCAAAAGGTTTGAATGGGTACACAATCCGTTTACCGTGTATTTTAAACTTACACCGCTCTGAGCTATACTCTTCTTGTCTGGGCGCTCCTTCTCATCTTCTTTCCGTAACCATTCGCCAAAATGCCCCCAAGGAGCTGTGTAAGATCCTAGCCGGGTTTCTTTTCCATTAGATAATATCGTGATCGCATTATACCAAAAAAGTTGTGGCAACTCTTTTTTATAATTGGTAAGGTTATCTGAATAGGCATTTTTAATAGAAACATTATTGTTTTTAAGCTCTATAAGAACCAAAGGCAGACCGTTGATATATAGAATAACATCTGGTCTTCTGTATCCTAACTCTCCTTTTATCCAAAGTTGCTGTACAGCCAAGAAATCGTTTTCTGAAGATTTGTTGAAATCGATTACTCTTAATGTGACCTTCTCCTCTTTTCCCGTGGCATTATCGAAAGTTACTTGAATCCCGTTTCGTATGTAGTTGTAGATTTCAATATTCGCATTAATCAAACTCATCGCCCGTTTCCCGCTTGTGAGCACAGACAGAGCTTGTTGGATGCCTTCTTCCGGAATACCTTTATTAAGATAGCGTAAGCGGTCCAATAGTATATCCCTAAAAACCACCTCACTTTTATCTGATCGATTGGACCTATCATTAAGATCTTCCGCATTGGCAGTATAGCAATTAAGCTGGCGCCAAGGCGAATCTTGATTTCCCAATGTTTGCATTACTGCAATTTCTATGTCATCTTCAGATAAAAAATTTCTCATACTAATCCACTCTAATATCCATTGTTTATCAAATCATCTTCTCAACCTCTTCCCAAGTTTTTCCCTGTAGCTGTTCAGCTAATTCTTTTGAGCTTTCAGAAGGAAATTTCTGTGCGATATTTTTAAAGTATTTCTTACTCGAATATAACCCACCATCAGAGTCCTTTCTAAAATTAACCTCAGCAGGGTTTTGTAATAAAAAAACCTGCATATTTCGATTCATAACCTCTTCCTTTCGTAGTAAATTGACTTTTTCCAAAGCCTCTGTAATAAGTTCCTTTTCATCAAAATTAAAGTTGTTCCATTCCACCACTGCATTTTCCCCACCTTCCTCGGCAATAACCAAAGCCTTTATTTCGTGAATATATTTTACATTTTTCTGCTTATACCCCCCAAAATACTTCCCGCGTCGGTGCTTATACTTACCACCCGTAGCTGGACACATATATACATTATAATCGTGGACTTCATTAATTGTACTCGCACAGTTAACTACGTCAAGCATATACTTCCAAGTAGGCAAGTAATTATTCCGATCGAGGAAATCTCGAAACTCATCCAAATATCGATTATAATTATCAGAATGCTCAGTGGTCTCTAAAGTTTCAACCAATTGCTCAAAAGTAATGGGTACAATATGAATGTCATACTTCTCATAAGCATCTGCAATTTGCATTTTAAAAATTTCTTCCGGCCTATCTTCTTCAAAGTTGGAAAGGAGAAATAGAATATTGTGATCTCTGTTTTTATGAAGACTTTTTAAATGTCTCTCTATTTGAGGATCGTGAAACCAATTGGTTCTTTTAGTTTCAAAAAATATCGCAAATGAAGGTTGCTCTATCACAATGTCTGGATAGCTATTACTCTTTTTTATCTGTTGTTCAAAGGATGGCGTAACTGCAAAATCCAATCCCGACAATACAGAAATCACCTCCTCAAAACTCTTGGGATTTTCCTCATATAGCATTTTCAACATTACACCACAATGATTGGAAAGAATGTTTTCCTTGGTATGATAATCATTGAACAATCGAATTTCTTTTGCCATTAGGTATTTGCTTCTTGGTTTAACTTTTTACTTTCGGTATTAATTTGAAGTTTGCCACTGATTAAACGCGGAAGCAATAGATCTCTTGTTTTTCGAAGATTGTTGTTTTGCAAATTGAGTTGATCGATATTATTAAATAACGGCAATACAATTCTTTCAAAATCCTCTAACAATTCTCTTGCTGGAATTACAAAGGGCATATCTTTAATAATCTTTGAGTTCAACGCAATTCCTATGGAAGAAGTGTTTCCTAATTCAGCATAGGCGAAATTTTTAAGATACAAATAGGTGTATTCCTTATTGACATAACCATAGTCTTTCGATTTATTAAAATGTGCTATAGCCTCATTGGTAACCATATCACACGCAGTTATAGCAACCTTTCCAACAGAAAGCTTAAAGCTTAAAATAACAGTATTCCTCTTTGCTTTTCTCATATTGAGTCTCGCAACACCTTCACTTGTAATTTCTTCATTAGTTGAATACACAAATAACGATGATTTACTAAGATCACTAATGGAAACCCATTTAGTCCCTTGACCATTATTAGTAAACCATTTAGGTTGACTTCTAGGTGGTGTTTTACCTATATTTATATTGAAAATACTTTTTGCTTTCTTCAAAAACCATCCTTCAGGAATCCCCTTAACAAACTTTGCTTTTTCATAACCAGGAAAACGCATTCTAACAAACCATTCTTTATAAAGCTGCTCTGCCATTTGTTCGTGAATGGATATGCGTTTGGTGTTATTTTCAATTAGTTTATCATAAGAATATAGAACTTCGGCAATGTCCTGCTGTATTTTAAGCTCTGGAATTGAAAAATTAATAGAGCGAAGTTTTTCAAGGCTTAAATTGTCCTGTGTAGCACCTTGCGAGATAGATTGCATTTGAATCTTATACGTTTCAAGACAGTATTTTATAAACCTTACATCTGCTTTCTCTTCATCTGGAATAAAACCAATTATACTATCTGGAAAACAGGCTTTTATTCCTAACACAGCTGTTTCAGCTATATTAGCTGCTATGGTGATACAAAGGGTTCCCTCGTTCCATAATTTACTTTGGGCAAGCCCTTTATCGTTATAAGTCTGGGAGTATTCTGTTAAATAGTATTCCGCTTTTCTAACATCACCAGTTTGAACAAATGGATAATTCCCGCCATACAAACTCTCATCATTCCTAGGTCGGTGTTTGGATTTTCCTCTCCCTATAAATCCAACATCATCTAACTTTTTAAATTGGTCATTATACCTCATAAGCATCAGTTAAATTATCCAGGTTTTTATTTATCGTACTTAACAACTCTAAGGAAGTTACACTTTCCACATTGAGTTCAGTGTTCAGTCGAATCATTTCTTCAACAAACTCTTCCTCTGTCATCCCATCCTCTTCAATAACTACTCCTACATAACGACCAGTATTAAGAGAGAAATCCTGTTCTTTAACTTCTTCATAATTCGCTACTTTACAAAGCCCAATTACATCTTCATATTTCCCCTCTGGAAAACGTTCTTGCAACCATTGGATTTGTTTGATAAAATAAATAGCAGACTTACCTTCCGTGTCTTCTGTAAAAACGGGTTCTGAATTTATACGCTCGTTCGTGTGCTCAATAAACCTTTCTAAGCTGGTAGTGAGGTTTCTAAAGTTTTCAATCTTTTTCCAGAGTTTTTCATCTTTCTCTTTAAAACCCTTATCTGCAATTTTATAATTTTTCTCTAAAGCTCGAAATGCCTTTTCAATTGCTTTTTTTACAGTGCGTTTTTCTTCTTCAAAATCTTTCAAAACTAACTCAACCTCGCTCTGCGCTTTGTTAGTTGACAATCCTTTTTCAAAATAAGTATTAAGAGCTGTAAATACCCTTTCGTATTGTTGAACAAAATGATTTTTAGGTAATCCTTCTGAAGTGAAAAAATCCAACAGTCCTTCAAATTCATCGTGAAGAGCTTCCTCCTTACTAAACTCCTTGCTTTCAAACCACTTCTTAAATGAACTAAAAAATGTGTTATAAGAATCAATAACAGTTTGAAAACTGCTCAAGCAGTTTGGTAAAAGATCATTGACATTTTTCAAGTACAAATCAACAAGTTCAATAAATCTGTTTTCTTGGCCTTCATATAAGCGACTGATAACCCCTAAATTCCAGATTTGCTCTTGAGTAAATTCCCTATGTGCTCTGTCTACTTGCCGGTAAACATTGCGAGCATCGATAAAAAGGATTTTGATATTTTCTTTTTCAGTTTCGAAATCCAATACCTCCTTGGATTTGTCAAAAAACCACAATGAAGCTGGAAGTGTAACAGTAGAAAACATATTAGATGACATTGTAACCATTTGGGAAATCAACCCCTTTTTAACCAAAGTCTCTCTAATATCTCTTTCCGAATGTCTGGCATCAGAAGCCGAATTTGCCATAACCAAAGCAGCTTTTCCGTTTGGCTTTAAAGAAGTAGCAAAAAGATTTATCCAGAGATAATTTCCGTTAGGCACAAAGTTTACGTCCCCATCCTTGGTTTTCTTTGCTTTAGCCGATTTGTTTTGTGGTATACCGTAAGTATTAAACCGCTTATCATCCTTAATTCGATCATAATTCACATCCTTAACATTAAAAGGAGGATTAGCCATTACGTAATCAAACTTTCCAAATGAGTCGTGGGCATCTTCATAGTAGGCATTGGCTTGCTTTATATCTCCGCGCAGGCCGTTTACCACAATATTCATTTT
Source organism: Aequorivita aquimaris (assembly GCF_001573155.1). GTDB lineage: Bacteria > Bacteroidota > Bacteroidia > Flavobacteriales > Flavobacteriaceae > Aequorivita > Aequorivita aquimaris. Next base: position 273,524 of record NZ_JRWG01000001.1, read on the forward strand.
TGCTAACTTAACAGTCGCTAAGGTCTTTTCTGCGCCATAGACAAACAGGTTCTTCTCTGCTCCCATTGCTTGGCCGTTTTTTCTTCTATCCACGAAATTGGAACATTGAACAAACATTCCCCCAGAACCACAGGCAGGATCAAAAACAGTTCCTTCATAAGGCTCCAGAACCTCCACCATATATTTTACTACTGAAGTAGGTGTGTAAAACTCACCACCTCCTTGACCTTCAGACATTGCAAATTTGCCTAAGAAAAACTCATAGATTTTTCCGAATATATCTCCAGATGCAGTAACGGGAATATCAGAAAAGTTTTTAAGCAGTGTCTTTAATAAGGAACTATCAATTCTAGAAAGAGCAAAATATTCATCTTGCGGAAGGACATCTTTAAGCTCTGGTTTATAACTTTCAATCTCATCCATTGCCTCTTTTATTGCTTTGGCAATGTCTTCTTCTTCAGGCAAGTTTAATAGATAGTTGTACCGTGCTTTTCTAGGAAGGTAAAAACCACACTTTTCTATTGCTATTTCGTGAACGGGCCGTTGCCGTCTACTATCCTCTTGAGCTTTTAGTTCTGCTTCTATTTCACTCTCAATAAGAGAGTATTTATTGTCTGCAAACTTTAAGAAAATCAGTCCTAGGAGAGGAGTATCTATCTCATTGAGTTTTAAATCTGAATCTGCACGCATTTTTGTTGCAGCACTCCATAAATTCTCATTCAGTTTTTTAAGCTCTTGATTTGTCATTCAGGGATTTAGGTATTTGTTGGTAAAGTTTCCAAATTAGAAAATTTTAGGCACTTTAACAATCTTAAAATTTTGAAGGGTATTCTTTATCTCTTTTCTACTAGTGGTAAGTGTAAGGATAAATAAAGCTATTAAGTCACACGCCCGAAATTATAAACCATTTTATATTAATTATGGTAGAATCGGAAGAATTCTCTAGCATATAATATGTCACTCCTTATTCATTGGCCGCTGAAATAAATTTCAATTCAAGAAGAGAGTCCATCCGGCGGACTATAACCCAGTCGTTTTAGTTTTACTAGATAAAGAAAATTTCAAAATGACTAGGCAAATTTGCATATTACAGTTTTAGTATTTACAATGCCCTTTCTCCATTTAAATTAGATTGTCTAAACTTTTTAATTTTCTCTAAAAAAACAATTATAAGTACGGAAATTCCGAATAATGGAAAAAGTAAACCAAGTAATACGATAAGAACCACTAGCCCCGGCGTAACGTTAAAACTTCTCGGAACTTTAGGGATAATCCATTTATTTTTTGGTTTTTTTGAGAAATAAGATAGAATTGCAGCCAAAGTCGTTAATGCAAGAAAAACTGCTATAAATAACATCAGCCACCAATTCCACGCGCCAAATTGACCTTGATGAAATGCCATAACCCACATCCTTCCTCGCATAAGAATACCAACATCTTCCCAATTTTGATGCAATATAAGTTCGCCAGAGTATTGATTGTAATGAAATTTTTGTTGTAAACTTAAATCGGTATAATAGGTGTTTCCTATACTGTAGACACCAGCTGGTCCTCTTGGGAAGTCTATTTTTACTTCACCTGGCAAGTTTAATTCACTCGCTATTGAAACGATCTTATCTAATGGAATTATATCTTGATTTGAAGGCTTGGAAAGCTCATTGCCCATCCAAGATTTAGGAAATCCTGTATTTGTTATTTCCTGTACTTTTTTAAAATTAAATCCCACAATCTCCGTCCAAGGAAAAGCGCCAGCTAGAACAAGTAGTAAAAGAGTAGAAATCCAAAATGCTATAATGGCGTGTAAATCACGGAACAAAATTTTTTTTCCCATATTGAATCTAGGTACTAAAAAACCCTGTATCTTCCACTTTCGCAAAGGCCACCATACAAACATTCCCGTAATTAGAAGAACGACCATCCAACTTGCAATAAGTTCTACAATTAGCGTACCCACTGTACCCAATAATAGTTCACCATGCATTTTTCGAATATTGTACATAACACCTTCAGTGTCAGCGATAATACCTGTAGTTTTATTCGAATAAGGATCTATATAAATACTCTTTCTATCTCCAAAGTTTCCAGATATAAATTGTGTAGCAAGCGAATCGTTGAAAGAAACTATCATTGCTGAATGGGCTTTTCCTAAAATTGAATCCGCAACGTTTCGCTGTTCTTCATATGAATGAACATAATTTGAAGGTATTACCTTAACTATGTTATCTTTCCCTCCTTTTTCATAAGTATCTTTAAACAAATAGATGCCTCCTGTTATTGCCAATAATACGATGAAAGGTGCTGAAATAAGACCTGCGATTACATGCCATTTCCAGAGCCATTGATTTAACTTTTTGTTTTTCATTTTTTAAAGTATTAAACCTACATTTTACAGATAAGTAGTTTTTAATATGTTCCTTTTTTACAAGTGCAATCGCACACCTAAATGAAAAGCACGAGGGTTACCAATGGTATAATTATTTCCTTGCCTAAATTGGTTATAGGATGCTTCTGTTGCATAGAGTTTGTCAAAAACATTGAGTAAATGTGCCCAAACTTCTATTTTCCCATATCTATAGATTGCTCTAATATTAAAAATGTTATGACCATTATAGGTTGCTGTTTTCCTAACTTCTTTATCATTAATTACCTGGTTTTCAAAACTGGTATTATAATTGCCTACCAGCTCATGCTCCGTGGCTATACTGAAATCCTTGAACGGTCTGTATGTTATCAATGAGGTACCCAATAAATTGGGTGCAGACTCCCTATCAGTATTCGAATATTCTACACCGGCGTCAAAAAACTGGACATAGCGATGGATGGCATAACTTCCATTATGTGAGATAGACAATTTTTTAAATGGGAAATAAGTGATACCGTACTCTATACCATAGGATCTTGTTTTACCAGCATTGGTATTGAAAAAGTTATCTTGCTCATCACGTAGCGTGATTAGCGTATTCTTTCCCTCTAATAAATAAATGGCAGCATCCAACTTCCATTTGTCATTGAATCTAAAGTAACCTCCAATTTCGTAGTTGTCATAGATACTTGGCTTTATATCTATGAGCCCATTTCTATTGCGGTACAATGTGGAAACTTGTGGCGGTGTGAAACCACGTGAGTAGTTCGCATATAAGCCGTTACCGTTTTCAAAATTATAATTAACTCCTAATTTTGGTGCCCAATTATCATAAGTGTCTTTAGATGAGGGTACACCTAAATGTTCGGAACGATTTTGATAATCATACTTAAATGCATCATAGCGCAATGCGGCAGTAACCCTAAAATGCTCCAAAGGTTCGATTTCATATTGAAAAAACCCCGCATAGTTCAGGATATCAGCTTTGTAGTTTAGAATAAAATCATTTTCGCGTATACTGAAATCAATATTTCGCCCTGTTTTTGTATCAACGATAACATCTATATTTTCTGCAACATAATCTTGTGGGGAATAATCTATTGTAGCTCCGACAATTAGTGATGAGGTTTTGAAACCCAATCGTACTTTATGTTGTACCAAAGCCATATAACTATTGAATTGATTAGAATTTATCTCACCTAAACCCAAACCCGTTAATTGCCCCATTTCTCGAAATTGACGAATGCGATAGGATGGGTTTTGATCAATTTTGTTATTTCGATAAAGAGTATTGAAGGTGGTTTTTTGATGGTCGTTCCATCTTGCGGTTAATGTACTGCGCATTCTAAACGAAAGTACATCTCTCTCGGTAAACGTTTGGTCACTTTCAAAGTTTCCCTTAAAATAATCGTCTTCTGTAAGTGAACCGGTCATGTCTGAACGATAATCAATAAGGTCAAAAACATGTCTCCAGTTTAATCTATCCGAAATATCATAAACCGTTTTAAAAGTCACCGCGAACTTTTCATAATCACTATGTTCAATGGGGCCGTCGGTCCGGTTCACAAAATGTGAACCTAGATAAAGACCAAATTTTTCGCTGGTTTTATCCGAAATTTCAATCTCGTATCGACTTAAACCGATGTCATTGACTTGATATCCTAAAGTGGCAGTAAGCTCTGGCGTCGGTGATTTTGTTATAAAATTGAAACTACCACCTATAGCTTCACTTCCATAAATACTTGATGCAGGCCCTTTTAGTACTTCAATTCTCTTATATGAAATATCGTTCATTTCAAGCAAAGCATTGTGATTAAAAACGGATGTCGGCCTAATTTGAAGACCATCTTCCAGATAGAGAAAAAGCGCTTTTGTTGAAATAGGTGAACGTACAGTCATAAAATGTTGTTCGTTACTCGCTGCGCGCGAGGTAGACATAAATACACCCGACACTTGATTGACCAATTGATCAATACCAAACGCTTTTGTCTCTGCGATGGATTTATCATCTATGATTCCGATAGCTGCCGGGACTTCCGTCCTCAGTTGTTCTTCTCTACTTGCCGAAACCACCACTTCGTTCAAAATCGAAAAGTCACGTTCCAGCTGAACTTTAACACTTAGATTTTTATTTGTAATAGTTTTAGTAAAAGTTTGAGACTTGTAACCAATAAAAGAAATGTATACATCATAGTTTCCTTTTACTAAATTTAATTCGAAGTATCCATCTTCATTTGTGGTGGTTCCTTTATTTGATTCAAGAATTGAAATGTTTACGTCCTTTAGAGGAGTACCGTCTTCATTTGTAACGGTACCCGTTAACTTTTGTGCATAGCAAAACTGTACACATATGCATACCCAAAGGGTTGCCAATATATTTGTTTTCATCGTTTAAGTCTATATTAAAAATTAGCCCGGTAGTACATTAGGTTTAAAAAAATGTCCGAGGGTTGAAGTATTTTTACTGATATATAGAATTAAACTCTTGGTGGGTGGAAGATTTCCCCGTTTATCTGAAAATAAGTACTTAGAAAATAATGACTGTGTTTATTTTCAAATAATGGAATCACTTTGTGTAAATAGTTATCACTCAAAAATGAGAATTTAACATATTCCATTTTAGTAATTTTCAGATAAGGAAATTGGCCATCTGTTTCATTTTTGGACTCAGTTTGTTTCAGTTGCTTAATTAAATAACATTTTCCATTACATTGCAGGTCTTCTCTGTCTCTATTTATACATAAGTATTCTTTAATATAGTCTTGATTAATTATATAATTAATCACAACACATACATTATTGAGAGGCTGTAAATGCAAACAAATAACTAATAATATGGTAATCGCTCTATGCAACTGAAATTATTGTTTTTTATAAAGTTCGAAATTGAAGACTACCTCAACAGTGTTTGAAACTTTAGTTTGTACAATCTTGGGAATCTTAATCTTAAAATCTGAAGCTAGTACGCTAAATCTTCCCGATAAATAAATTTTATTGTTTTTTAATTTTAGACTAATTGGAATTTGTGCGAAGTGTTTGGTTTCATTATGAAATTCAAGATCACCTTGAACAAGTAAATTGGTAGTGCCATTGAGATTATCAAAAATGAAATCGAGAATTTTACCTTTAAAAGTAGCTTTTGGAAACTTGTCTGATTCTGCATAATTTTCATTGAAGTGCTCCTCCATTAAAGCATTTTCAAATCGAAAAGCTTTTACAAATGCGAGCACGGCAAGTTCGCCATTTTCACTATTAATTATTGCAGTTGCCGAATTGTTAGTTGCTGCCACCCTTTCAAAAGAGGGTACGGAAGCTTCAAAATTTATTGTTCCGGTTTTGGTTATAAATTTATTTTGACCAATTGCAATGGAGGTAAAAATTAAAAAGATAATGACAGTATTTTTCATAATTTTCATTCTTTAATTAATCCATCTTCATTCCATTGAATGATAATATCTATCAAATTTTGAGGTAATCTAGGGCCTCCAAGCGGCATTAAAAATGAAGGATCTTCACTTGAAATTCTCCCGATGAGATTTCTGTTTTCAACTGCTTCCTTTACATTCTCGTAAAAAACTAAAGGCTTAGGCGCACCATTTTGTGGCGGATTGGAATGACATACTATACAGTTATTGTCTATAATGAACTTTACATTTGCCTCATAAGTTATTACTTCGGGCATTGGCGTTGTATTAATTAAATCGTCTTCACTAGCACTAGTACAACTAATTATAAGCATTGTTAAACTTAGTAGTGTTATTAGAAACAAATTATTTTTCATACTTATTGCGTTAAAATACCCTGCTCAAATTAAACCCGAAATAGACATTCCCATTGGTCCAATCGCCTGTGGCTTGGCCCAAAAATCCATTGGTATTCATAGGTTGGGCATTGGTAAAGTGCATCTGAAAAACATGACCTCCCGTTTCAAGATCGACGCCTATCGATAGTGGGTTTTTGAAGGGTGAATTGCTAGCTCGATTTACATGCAGGCCGTAATCCATATTTAGAGACCATCGCTTTCCCAATTTATATCGACCTCCAAGTCCAATAGCAAACTGGGCGTTGCTTTGCTCATTAACCACCACATAATTATCGTGAAAATAAGTAGGCATCATTTCCATAGAAAAACGGGAATTAACTTTTCGGGAGATTAATATTTGTGTGGCATACGCTAAGCGGTGTTTAAATTTCAATTGTGGAAGGTTTTCTGAATCTAAACCTGTATTGATCATCACAGAATTATATCCAACAATACTAAATGGAAATCCATTTTTCTGTTGTTTCACCAATCTGTATTTTAAGGAACCTTCGTAAATTTTGTGGTAGGAACTACGTGATACACCAATATTCCACCCTTCTGCAATGCCATAAATAAAATTTATTCTGGTAACGGCATCATCAAGGCCAAAGAAGCTGTCGAAACCATTTTCAATACTTCCAAACCTATGTGAAATTACAAGGGTGAATTCTTTTTTAGCTACTAATTTTGTGGATTCAAAATTTACAATTTTAAGTCCTTTAAACACGGCGGTCGCATCATCATCGGTAATTGAATTGGTGTCAATTTCGGCGAGGAGTTCTTCTTGGGCAGTGCCAAAAAGCGGTATCCACAAAATTAGTAGTAAAAATTTTTGCAAAGGGATCAGTTTTTAATAAAGTTCTTAGTTAACGTATGATCACCTGAAATAACCTTCACGTAATAGCTTCCAGGACTCCAATTCACAATATTTATTGAAACATCCGTATTAGTATTAAAATCTTTTGAATAAATTTGTTTAGCTGTTATGTCAAATACAGTTATGTGTCCAGTCTCAATACTTTTTGGAAGTACTATATTTAAAGTTGATGTCGAAGGATTTGGATAGATATGTATTTTATTTAGTTCGTTTTCTTCTATACTTAAAACTTCATTAACCGTAATTGTGCCCGACATGCTATTGGCTCCATGGACTCCACAAAAGTATCTGTTATCGCCTGCTACCGTAAATGTATAGGCATAGGTTTCTCCCATTCCGGAAATAACTCCACTATTGAATGTTTCTACAGAGTTTCCCACTTCATTCTCTACTGTATGGGGCGACGAATCTTTCCAAGTCCAAATAACGGTGTCCCCCTGATCAATAGTTAAATTTACATTGCTGCCCATACCCATTCGCCAATCTAGGTTGTAGGTGTTTTGTGCACTTGTTGTTAAAAAGCCCAAAAAGGCTAGAAATAATAATTTTGCTTTCATTGTTATATATTTAAATTAATTAATAATACACTGGTCAAGTCTTACCTTCTCTAATAAATTGTCATATCCTATAAACCGTCCTTTTATGGTAACTTTTGAATGTAGCGCTATTTCCTGTTGGGAAATCAGCTTTGAAAATTGACAAAATACCCTGTCATCTATCGTGATTGCGGTTTCGCTTATTTCTGATACAAAGCCATAGATTTCTATAACTTTATTCTCATAAGTATTTATTGAAGTTAAAGGTTCATGGCTCAATTCTGAATGAATTTGTTGGGCTGACAATGAAATTTCGGCGGCTTCAACTTCTATATTCTGATGGTCTTTGTATAGATAGCTATATCCTAGAACTACCAAAAAAGCCACCGCTGTTAGAATCCAGAACTTTTTCATAAATATTTTGATTATATACAATTTTATAATACAGCACCTATTGTTATAGCTTACTATAAAAGCGAAGTTTTGGATTCTCTTAGCTTTTATGATTCCGTATACAACCAGAAATGCTTTACTATTGGATTAAAAAAATGAAGTAAGGTTACAATTTAATTGCTTCCTATTTATAGCAGATGACTTATCTATAACAACAGCAGATTTCAATAATTATACTCAGTTGTAACATTAATAAGTTTTTTTTCTCTAAAGAGAACAATATAATTAACCAGGCTCAATTAAAATATTGTAAGTGTTTTTATGTAAGAATAAATTTTTAAGGTCTCTTGTGCCCTTCAGCGAAACGGATTTCAAAAGAAATTAATGAAGTTATATAAATCGTTCAAATAATTCAGATGTAAGGATTTGAAATTTGACGATACCAAATCAAAATAATTTTCTTCAATACTAACTAGAAGGTATAAACTCTATTTTTAATCAATAAAATATGTACAAAAAAATATTGATGTTCCTATTCCTCATGATTATGTATGGAACTATTCAAGGACAGGATGGAAATTTATCATATTGTGATAATCTGATAAAAAATGGAGTAAGTCTACTTAATAAAGGCAAGTATACTCAATCACTTGAATTACTCATAGAAGCTAAATCACTAGCAACCGAAAATAAATGGGACAAACAACAATTTTTGGCTTTCAATAATATTGGAGCAAATTATTATTCTCTGTTTGACTATGGCGAAGCTTTAAATAACTATTTAAAAGCCTACTCTATAGCCATTCATGAATTGAGTAGCAAATATGAAATGATCGTTCTCAACAACATTGCAATTTTGTATTCAAAGGAAAAAAAATATGGCAAATCGTACGAATATTTTAATAAGGCATATAAAATAGCAATCGAAAATAAAGAGGTTAAAAAGAAAGGATTGTATGCTGTAAATTTAGGTTTGGTTGCGAACCGAACTGGCGAGTTAGATAAAGCGCTGGCATATTTTCAGGAGGCAATTCCGCTATTAAATGAAAATCCAAGAATATTACAACAAGCGTTAGTTGGGCAGGCAGAAACATTGAGCCTTTTGGGCTTGTATAAAGAAGCAAAGAATAACCTACTGCAAATTTTACCTGAATTAAGAATGCATGGTAATGAAGATTTGGTTACAGACGTCTTGCTATTGCTTTCAAATATTGCGTATAATCAAAATAATATGTTCTTAGCTGTAGAGCGCGCTGATGCTATGCTGAAATATTCTAACCAAATTGAATCTCGTTTAGATGCCTATATGCAGTTATCAAAAATCTACACCAAAACTGGCAAATTGGAGCTCGCTCTTATTGCGAAAGATTCTGTTTTATCTGTTTCAAATCGATGGAATGAAATTAAAAATGGTCGTCTCTTTGAAACAAATCAGATTAAATTTGAAGTTCAAAACTATCAGAGTCAATTAAAGGCTAATCAAGAAGAAATGAAGACAAGCAAAAAAAAATTTCAAACTTTATTGGTAGCTTCAGTATTAATAATTCTGCTAATAGCTTTGGCATTACGCACAACTTATATCCAAGGAAAACAGCGAAAAATTATACATTCTAGAAATGAGGAAGTTATGGCTTTAGAACTTGAAAAAGAGAAAAATGAGAAACTTCTTTTAGAAAAGAAGTTAAATGAAGAAGAGGTCAGATCGCTGCTTGAAGAAGAGCGTCTTAAAAATGAAATAGATTTCCGCAACCGAAAACTTTCAGTTAAGGCACTTCATTTAATTCAACGAAATGAATTGCTTCAATCTATTATTACAGACTTGGAACAACAAGTACAGAATGGACAGCAACCAGGAAATTTGAAAGATTACATTACTAAATTAAAGAATATCGTACAATCTGAGGAAGAGTGGAAAGATTTTATCGACCATTTTGAAGAAGTAAACCATAATTTTATAAGTGCCATCAAAAAAGAGCATCCAAATTTGAACGTGAATGATCTTCGATTTATAAGCTATGTTTTTATGAAATTAACAAATAAAGAAATAGCTACTGTTTTTAATATTACCTATGAAGCATGTAGAAAACGACGAGAACGTATTTCCAAAAAAATGAATTTAAATGACAGCTCCACTTTATATGACTACATATCAGGCTTTTATAATTGAGTCACACTATTATTTCATAGGGTCACAGTTTTTAGGTTTTATAATTTGTGCTTCATATGCCTAATAGTTTCTTTTGAACCAAACTTAAAATAAACTATTATGAAAAATTTTACGGCAGTTATTATGATGCTTGCAGTATTCTTCTGCAGCAAAAATGTCCAATCACAAATTTCTTTGGAGAGTGTTGGCGAGTACGGAAGGATATACGATATCACTTTTGATCCTACGGTAGAAAATAGGATATATGCACTTTCACAAATGAATCATATTTTACAATCTAATGACAAAGGAGAAACTTGGGAAATTATTTATAGTCAAGAAGGGAACTCTAATCATTTTAAGCGTTTAGAATACACACTAAATGGTATGCTTAGTTTTCTTGTAGAGTCACCAACTTTCCTTGAAGACAATGGTATCTATCTATTAGATATTGCAAATGGCGCTGTCTCAAAATACCTTGCGCCTGTACCTTCTGATGCAGAAAATATTTTTTTAAATTCTTATTCTATTTATAAACAAGATCCGTCTATTGCAATGTTGTCTTTGGAATATAGATTGTATGGCACAGGTTACAAGCTAGTATATTATACTAGCGATAGTGGTGAAAACTGGTCTGAAATTTACTCAGCCGATAGCTATAATCTCGTAGCTGTAAATAATGTAGCAATTAATCCTACAGATCCTGAAAATCTATTTATCGCTCGTGGCCAGAGTCCGAATGAAACTTTCGGGGGGTTATTTATATCGCATGACGCCGGCCTAACTTGGGAAGAAAAAATGCCTGGCATTACATTTAATCCTATCACTTTTCATCCACAAAACAGCGATACAATTTTTTTAGGAACTGCTATTGGACGCAGGAATAGTAGCCATTCAGAGAACTTATATAAGTCAGTAGATGGAGGCACATCCTGGAACATTATACCAATTTCTTGGGAGAACGGTATACTTGATAATATAAACGCTATTGTAATTAATCCTCAAAATCCTACTACCACTATAGTTTTAGAGGAAAATGAAATAGTAGTTACGAGAGATGACTGGCAAACATTTAATAAATACCTACATCCAATTGGTTCTTCTACCGGTTATTATTACGGGTTACATGCTTCATTTAATCCTATTGTGGAGGGGGAAGTATTTATAAACAGTGATTTTTACCCATTATGGTCTACGGATTATGGTGCAAGTTTTATTCAATTTTTAAATCCATTTTTCCCGTCAAATTTTACTGAGATACAAGAAGATACAGAAACTCATCTATATTACGGAGCCCAACAAGGGTTGATTCATCAAGATATGCAAACCAATGAGGTTGAGGCTATGGACATTATACCTTTAGGCATTTTTAGTAATGACCCTCCTCCATTTTACCATATTCATAAATCAATGATGGGGCGAGTTTACCGATACACCTCTTCTTTCATAGGTTCAGATTTGAGTGTAAGTAGTGATTTTGGAAGGAGTTATGACGTACTATTCACCAATTTTTTTGATGATATAATGAGTATAAATCAAAATCTGAGAAATTCAAATGTCGTTTGGGCTTCATTTTTAAACGGAGGTACTGTAATTTTAGATTTTACGGACCTAAATAATGTCATTCAAACAGAAGTAATTCTTCCAAGATCTGAACCCGTACTTGATGTTCTTTTTGATGATATTAATTCAGATTTGGTTTTTATTGCTTTAGGGCCTAAAGTATATCTGTCTAACGACTATGGTAATTCGTGGGTTGAAAGAAGTAATGGGCTACCAGAAAACAATATTGTTTACGATATTGAACAAAGTCCTTTTAATACAAATGAATATACGATAGCAACCGAAGTCGGTATTTTTAAAACGATTGATCAAGGAGAAAATTGGTTCCAAACTTATCAAGGAGTTCACTTAAAAAAGATAGCTTATTCTCAGTATAATGAATTACACGCAGTAGCATCTAGAATGACCAGACAACCATTGTTTGGTGATTCCATAGATGCACAAATTATATATACTACAGATGGCGGAATGTCGTGGAATGAAGTTCCTTTAGAGGCTACTAAGCATGTAGGAAGCTTTAGTATGGGCTATCAATTTAATGAAAGTAGTGTGAATGTTTATATGGCAACAATAGATTTAGGCCTCGTTAAACACACAATTGATTTAATGACCTTAGGTATGTCGAACACCTCACAAAATATAAACTCATTTATTGTTTACCCTAATCCTGTTCAGGATATATTAAAAATTCAAGAAAACGGCGATAAAGTGAAATCTATCGATATTTATAACGCTAAAGGTCAACGAGTAATGGGTAATCTCTCAGAAAAACAAATTAAAGTAGAAGATTTGGAAAGTGGCATTTACTTTATTTCTATCCAGAATACCAAAGGTGACAGTTTTATAAAACGGTTTGTAAAAAATTAATAATTCCATTTCCTTACGCAAAAATATAAGTGGAGCTATATTTAGTAGCTCCACTTTTTTATAAAACAATCCTTGTTGTTTATTGATAGATTTAGAATACAAATCCTTGAGTGGTTGATGCAATTAAGAATTTGACTGATAGCAAATGCCAAGTTTAAAGAGAATCTTTAAGTTAATTACAAATCACAGATTCACCATATATGATTCTTGATGATTTAAAAGGTTTTAAAGATAGAAACTAAAATTATTTTAATAGACCCTTCAATCCAAAGCGCCATACATCTTGCAAGTAGTGTATAAAATGAAAACTAAAAACATTTTAATAATTCTTTCAATTATATTAGAGATGATGCCATATTAAATGTTTATTTAAATAAACCTTAATTATCATTTCTAGAGTAAGTTTTTAGTATTATTTTCTTCTCTACTCTCTTTAATTCCAGATCATTTTGAATCAGCGTAAATATGAAGAATGAAAAATAAAATAGCCTATGAACCATAAATATTGAACAAGAATGTCACAAAATTTACATTATCATAAAAAAACTCGCTCTCTGTAAGAAGTAAAATGAAAACGAGAAAGTAAATAGTAAAGGAATTATTTATTGGTTTCTAGGTTTTGTATTCGGCGCATTACATTTTCGACAACTCTATCGCATTTGGAATTCCCAAATTCAAAAATATCCTGCGTGTTTGTAGCGTTTAGAATATAATCTTTCATCATATTTCTCGCTCTATGGAGTCTTACTTTTACATTGCTATTGGACAGGTCAAGACCTTTTGAAATTTCAGAAATTTCCATTCCTTCCACTTCTTTAAGCATGTATACTATTTTGTACTTATGTGGCAACGCATCAACGGCTTTTTCAATAAAAGCCTTGGAATCCTTATAAATAGAATTGCTTTCTGGATTCATAAAAGACATATCGGCAATTTGAAGTGTGCCATTTTCATTAGTAATATCCACTGTTTTATGTTTTTTGGATTTTCGAATACGTTGCAAAGCTTCATTAATTCCAATCCTTATTAACCAAGTTGAGAACAAAGCCTCATTTTTAAATTGATATAACTTTTGAAACGCTTTTACGTATGTATCCTGTATAGTATCCTCAACATCCGCATCAATATCTATATAGCTTCGGATGGTTCTATATAGAAGCTCATTATAGCGTCTCATCAATATCTCAAACATTTCTGTTTGACCTTCCAGAATTCTTTGTATAACAACAATATCTGGCATTAAATTATCTATAATAACGTCTTTTTTCTTAACTGTATTCTCTTCTGCCATGTTCGAGGTTTTATCTTTAGATGTATTCAGAACAATTAGGTTACAAAAATATCTCTAAAAAATAAATACGGTATCAATATCCTTTTGTGATAATGATATTTTTAATTGTGTATTTATTGTGTGCATTATCAGTATAACCTAAAAAATCTTTCAGCAAATAAATGGTGCATAAGATACTAGGGCTTATATAAACCAGACAGCGGTTAAAGGAAAAGTCTATCAATATTGACAAAAAGACTATTTCATAATTTTTTACTTTTTTGTAACCGTTGTTCATTTTCGGCATCCAAAGGGCACTAAATATAAAAACTTTAATATGAAAACACTAGTATGTACACTGTTCTTTGGATTAACTTGTCTTATCTCCTTTGCTCAGCAAAAAAATGAATTATCAGACCCAGAAGTAGCTTCGGTGGCTGTTGTTGCAAACCAAATTGATATTAACTACGCGGAAATTGCACTTAAAAAGTCAAAAAATAAGAAAATTCTGGAGTTTGCAAATCGAATGATAACAGATCATAATGCCGTCATACAACAGGCAGTTGATCTTGTAACAAGGCTCAGCGTTACGCCAAAAGATAACGCAGTAAGTAAATCATTATTGGAAAATGCTGAAAAAACTAAAAAGAAACTACGCCAAGCTAAAACTAAGGAATTTGATAAACTCTATATAGATAATGAAGTGGAATATCATAAAGCAGTTATTGCCGCAGTAAAAAACTTGCTAATTCCCGAGTCCGACAACAACGAGCTTAAAGAATTACTAGAAGCTGTTTTACCGGCACTAGAAGCACATTTGGGTCACGCTGAAATGGTACAAAAACAATTGTAATCTTGTGATATTGAAATTTAAATAAAAAGGATTATGATCTCACTAAAAACAAAAAGATTGTTACAATTCGTATTTGTTCTTGGAATCGGAATTCCTGCCATCGCTCAAGGCACTCCAAAAAAATACAAGGTCGAAATTAGAAAGATGAAGTTTATTCCTGCTAATATCAGTGTAAAAAAAGGAGATACCATCGTTTGGATAAATAAAGACTTTTACCCTCACGATGTTACGGATGAAAAAAACAGAGCTTGGAGCTCGAAACAATTTGGTCAAAATGAAACCTGGAGCAAAGTCATCACTAAAGACGAGGATTATTTTTGCGATTTACACAAAACAATGAAAGGAACTATAAGAGTTAATAAATAAAAAATTAAGATATAAACTTAAAACCATTGATAATGAAAAAAAAATATGTGACTTTTAGTTTGCTTATGGCTGTAATTGCTTTTTTTGGGCTTTATAGTTGTAGCAACGATGATAATGGCGATACTGGTCGCTTAGCACCCGGTGAAGGGAGCTTAGATTTACCGCCTTTAGATCCACAATTAGTCCAACAAGGCCAAGAAATATTTAGATATGACACCTTTGGTGATGAAACGTTTTGGACAGATGTATTACAGATGAACGAAGTAATTGAAAGTGCTGTAAGTCCAGCCACTGCTTTAAGCGTCGGTCTAAAAGTTGATGCTGAAGCTTTACCTCCCGCTGTAGTTGAAGCGATTCAAAATGGGGAGGTTGATTTAGATGACCCCCAAACCACCTTAGTTCTTTTGCAGCTTAATGCTGTTGTTGGGGTGCAAGGAGAAGTAAGTGAAAACTCGGATGGTACATTAAAACTTGACAGAATGGGAATTACTTGTGCGCTCTGCCATTCAACTGTGGATGACTCATTTGCTCCAGGTATAGGAAGCCGCCTGGACGGCTGGCCTAATAGGGATCTGGATCCAGGCCTTATTATTTCCTTATCCCCAGCCTTAGATCAACAGACTAAGGATGTATACGCGTCTTGGGGTCCTGGTATTTATGATCCAAGATACAGTATTGATGGTTTAAACAACCCTGTCGTTATTCCTCCTGCATATGGTCTATACGGGTTGCCTAAAGCTATCTTTACGGGAGATGGCGATGTTGAACATGAGCCTGCAGGTCCTGTAGCGTATTGGAATAGATACGTTGCTGTTACTCAAATGCACGGTCATGGCTATTTTGCTGATTCACGTCTTAATTTGGAAAGGGACTATAGAGAAGGTGACGACCTGGTAACCGATAAGCTTCCGGCTTTACAAGCATATCAATTTTCCCTCTCTGCACCAACTCCTCCAGTTGGCTCATTTGACGTTGCCGCCGCAACAAGAGGTAAAGAACTTTTTTCAGGCAAAGCAGCATGTGCAACTTGCCATTCAGGACCCCTATTTTCTGATGTTATTGATGGAGGAAAACTACATCCGCAAAGCGCTTCAGTAGCAGTCGATAAAGATTATGTTAAACGATCTGCAACCAAAAAATGGAGAGTTACCCCATTAAAAGGTATATGGCAGCACGCTCCATATTTCCATGATGGGTCTTCAGCTACCTTGGCTGATGTTGTATCAAGATATAACCAAGAAAGAAATCTTAATTTGAGTACTTCTGAAAAAGCCGATCTTACAGAATATCTAAAATCCATATAGGTATTTATTCATAAGTTAAGTTAAATTGGATGTTCTGTTTGTTTTCTAAGCATCTTTTTGGTGAGATAAATTCTATAAGAATAAATCGCTGGGGAGGTGCTTTTATTTTATTTTTTGAAATATGACAGTTTTTATTACCAAATAAACAACTAACATAAAATATGTGGAACTTAACCCTATCCTATAAAAGCCTATTAACTCTAAATTACACTTTCAAACATCTGAAGGGAAAAAGAAAAAATGACTGAGTTTAACCATTAAAACTGGGTAGCATTTAATTTGAAATTTAAGATGAAATCTCTCAAAAAAATTCTGTTTTCCACCAGAACCATGACGGTTCTTTTATTGTTATATGGTATTTCCATGGCCATGGCGACTTTTGTAGAGAATGCTTTCGGCACTCCTACTGCTAAGGTGTTGGTTTATAATGCTACTTGGTTTGAAATTTTGATGTTTTGGCTTATTGTATTATTTGTTGCAAATATTAAAACTTACAGACTTGTCAGAAGAGAGAAATGGCCGATTTTATTATTTCACATAGCGTTTATATTCATATTTATAGGGGGAGCTATTACACGCTTCGTCAGCTTTGAAGGCCAAATGCCTATAAAGGAAGGACAAACCACTAATGAGATAATTAGTGATCTCACGTATTTCAAGTTAAATATCACTGACGGAAATGTAACGCGTATATATGACAAAAACCCATATATGATGTCTTATTTAAATTCAAAAGACGCTAGATGGCCATTTAAAAAAACCTATGAACAAAATTACCTGTTTGATAATAAAATTATTTCTCTCAGAACTCTTGATTATATTCCATTGGCCAAAGATTCCCTTCAAAAAACAAAGTTGGGTAAAAAGATACTTAACATTGTATCCATAGGAAATGAAGGTAGGATCAATAATTATATTACAGAAGGTACAATTAAAAGTATTAATGGCACAAAATTTAGTTATAATAAGCCAGTTCAAAACGCTGTTCAAATATTGGAAAAGAATGGGATTTTAATGCTTACCATTCCAGCTGATGGCAAATATATGTCTATGGTAGGACAGCAAAAAGGTGTAATAACCGACACTTCTTTATTGGCGCAACAATCGGGAAGTGTAAAAGCGAATGTGATTGATACTCTTAATTTTAGAACACTATACACTGTAAATAATACCAATTTTATCATTCCCGAAGGTGCCTTCAGAGGTAGGATAGTTTATTATAGTGGAGTCAAAAACGTCCCAATGGATAAAAATCTTTTAGACCTCATTCAAGTAGAGTTAAGATCCGGAAATGAAATTGACACATTATTGGTGAAAGGCGGCAAAGGCGTAACCGAACTGAGCAAATCTTTAAAAATTAACGGGCTCAATGTTTCTTTAGGATTTGGTTCCAAAATATTTAAAACAGATTTTGCTTTGCGTTGTGACGATTTTATACTTGACCATTATCCCGGTTCAAATAACCCTTCTTCATATGAGAGTATGATTACGGTAATCGATGCGGATGAAGAGGAACAGCATCACATTTATATGAATAACGTAATGGATTATCGTGGTTACCGATTCTTTCAATCAAGTTATTTCCCAGATGAAAGCGGAACCATACTTTCAGTCAATGCAGACTGGTGGGGAACGACTGTAACCTATTTTGGATATTTGCTATTATTCATAGGAATGTTCTTCACATTATTTTGGAAAGGCACTCATTTTTGGAAATTAAACAATACGTTGAAGAAAATGCATAAAAAAAAGGGCCTAACTGTCCTTTTGCTATTGCTACTTGGGTTTGGTTTGCAAACAAATCCCTCTTTTGCCCAGAATCAAACAGAAGGAGCACTAAATACGAAATCAATATTACAACAAAAGATTGGCCCCAATGCTCAGTTTTTAACTTCGAATGAAATTGAATCAAATAGAATTATCGACCCAAATCACGCCGCCAAGTTTGGCCGTCTTTTAGTTCAGGATTTTCAAGGGCGAATTAAACCTATAAATACACACGCACTCGAGCTGCTTCGAAAGATTTATAAAAAGGATAAATACCGAACAGAGTATAGTATAATTACTCCAGAACAGTGGTTTATCTCAATGCAAGTTAATCCTGCTTATTGGGCCAACGAACCTTTAATAAAAGTGGGTGCAAAAGGAGGTGACAGACTTTTAATGGAAACTGCTGCCAACGCCGAGGGATATACATCATATTCTAATCTTGTTGATCCCGATACTGGAATTTATAAATTACAAGAACAGGATAAAAACGCTTTTAGTAAACCAAAAGCTGACCAAACTAAGTATGACCAAGCTGTAATTGAAGTGACAGAACGATTTAATATTTTTAGCAATGTTGCTTTCGGTTATTACACCAATATCATTCCTCTAAAAAATGATTCCGCACAAATCTGGAGAAGTTGGATTTATAGCTCTGAAGAAAAACCAGTGGTGATAGACGAGACAGCTTATGAACTTCTAACCCCATATTTCAACGGTGTAAAAGAAGGCCTTAAAACCAATAATTGGAAAAAAGCGAATGAGCAAATTGAAAACATAGATGAATTTCAGCAAATATGGGGCAAGGATATTGTGCCTTCCAAATCAAAAATCAGTTTAGAGATTCTTTATAATCAGTCCAATATTTTCTTTTGGCTGATGATAGTTTACAGTTTATTGGGGTTCTTTATGGTCATTCTTGGTTTTGCAGAGGTATTTTCATGGGGCTCAAAATACAATAATATAATTCTCCTATTAACCAAAATATTGTTGGGGATAATGGTCTTCGCCTTGGGTCTTCACGCAATTGCTTTGGCAATTCGCTGGTATCTTTCAGGACATGCTCCTTGGAGCAACGGTTATGAGGCGATTATATTTATTTCTGGGATTGGTGTACTCTCCGGACTGTTGCTTTACAAAAATAGAAATGCATTCATTCCTGCAGCAGGTGCTTTGGTTGCAATGATTATGATGGGGTTTGCACACGGAGGCTCCATGCTCGATCCGCAGATAACACCTTTGGAACCTGTTCTAAAATCATATTGGCTTATGGTGCACGTGGGCATCATAACCTCCAGCTATGGATTCTTTGGCTTATCGGCTGTATTGAGCGCTATTTCATTACTACTGTTCATAGCAAAACCCACTCAAAAAATCAAGAATTCCATCAAGGAATTAACCATAGTTAATGAAATGGCATTGACTGTGGGTATTTTTGCACTTACTGTAGGTACTTTTTTAGGTGGAATGTGGGCCAACGAGAGCTGGGGAAGATACTGGAGCTGGGATCCCAAAGAAACCTGGGCATTTATATCGGTTATATTTTATGCCGTAGTGCTACACTTAAGATTAGTACCGAAACTTAGCGGGAAACTAACCTTTAATATTGCCAGTTTATGGGCAATATGGTCGATTATTTTTACTTATTTTGGCGTAAACTATTATTTAACCGGATTACATTCTTACGCTGCCGGTGATCCTTTGCCTATTCCAATTTGGATTTATATAACTGCGACAGCAATGTTCATTTTGTCAATAGTGGCACATTATAAAAACACAGTTAGAAAAAATAGTCATTAATTAATGGGGATATTTTATTTTATTTCTCCTAACTGTGTGTGGTTTTAATTATAAATAAAAGGCATAAAATAGTTTGCTGTTATTAATCCATATTTACAAATAAAACACAAAGTCGTATTTGTTTTGCGAGATAAATTAAGGTTATTGATAATTTTTATCAAGCAAAATAGCCTTTAAGTTAGGGTCATTGTCCATTTTGCCCCGAAAGACTGAAGTGAGCGTTGAGCTTCCCATATTTTTTACGCCTCTACAAGAAATACAACTATGGTTCGCTTTTAAAACGACTCCTACATCTTCTGTATCAAGTATCAAAGAAATTTCTTGCAGAATTTGCATTGTCAATCGCTCTTGTACTTGAGGCCGTCGTGCATAGAAATCAACAAGCCTGTGAATCTTAGATAATCCAATAACATAATCTTTTGGGATATAACCTATATTGGCTTTACCTTGAATTGGAACAAAATGATGTTCACAAAATGAAGTGAAGGGAATGTTCAATTCCATCAAAGGCGTGTGATAACCATACTCATTTTTAAATACGGTTACTTTTGGCTTGTTTACTGGATTTATGCCTTTAAATATTTCGTTTACATACATTTTTGCTACTCGATCAGGAGTGTCCTTGATGCTATCATGGGTTATGTCAAATCCCAAGATTTCAATAATATCTTTAAATTTTTTTCTAATTAATTTAATCTTTAGGGCTTCGTCTTTATCAAAAGCATCGTCACGTAGTGGATTTCTAGCTACTACGTGATCAATCGAGTTAACTATTTTATTTTCTAACAAAAGTGCGTTTCCATTTAGCTTCATAAAATTAATTGTTGGCTTTTTATATTTTATTTTCAGATAGTTTTGCCAAGGAAAAAGCCCCAATTGCCATTACTAAATCTCTTACGGCAACATCTACATAATTCCAACTAAAAATTAAGGTCAATGCAATTGCTACCAACCATGCCGAAACTACATAAGCACCAATTTTTGTTTTGGTTAGAACTAAGACACCCGCAATAATTTCTATTACACCTACTATCATCATAAATGTAATGGGCTCAAAAGGAAGCATTGCTGCAAATCCTTCTGAAATATACTGCGACCAATTGGTCAAGATGTTCGAAAATTTGTCTAATCCCGCAACAATTGGAACTAATCCAAAAGTATATTTCAACAAGGTTTTTACTAATTGTACGTTTGAGTTCATAATTTTTTTTTAAACGTTAATAATTCTTTTACTTCCTTTTGATGCGGAATTTTAAAAAACGATACAAAACTTTGTAACTTTTTTTGTCTTTTTTAATCTAAAATAAAAACCCAAACCGTTGAAAGCTATTAGTATTAGGGATTTTTCCAATCATTAAAAAAATGAAGACACACAATTAATGAAGTGTATTCATAGTAGCGTAAAAGTCTTAAAGAATATTTTAATTAATCGAGATAACTAAAAACCATTTCTAGTTATTCGGAGAAATTTAAATGCTATAGAATAAGAGGAAGATCGGCGAGAGGTAACTGTTCAACTAACCAGAAAATTAGGTATTACATATAAACTTTAAAAATTATGAAAAATCAACTTGTAAAAATCATATCAATACGACACATCACACACAATGTGTTACATATTGTAACTGAAAAACCGGAAGATGTCAGTTTTACACCTGGCCAAGCCACCGAAATTTTCATTGATAAAAAAGGATGGCAAAACGAAGGTAGACCGTTTACTTTTACTTGTTTGCCATCTGACGATTATTTAGAATTTATGATAAAAACCTATCCTTCCCACAAAAGTATGACTAAAGAGCTCCTTACATTAAAAGAGGGGGATGGGCTCATTGTAAACGACATTTTTGGCGCCATTTCCTATAAAGGAGAAGGAATTTTTATTGCTGGTGGGGCCGGGGTTACGCCTTTTATTTCCATTTTAAGGGATTTAAAAGAAAAGAATAAACTGGGTAATAACAAACTGATTTTTGCCAATAAGACAAAAAGAGACATTATTCTTGAAGATGAATTTAATGAGATGTTGGGCGAAAACTTCATCAATATTCTTTCCGATGAAAAAACAGAAGGATATGCACATGGACGTGTTTCCGAAGATATAATAAAAAAGAACGCAGATTTACCAAATACAATTTTTTATCTATGTGGCCCACCGCCTATGATGGATGCTGTTCTAAAACAATTAAAACAATTAAATGTAGGTGCGAAAAAAATTGTGACCGAAGCATTTTAAAATTTTTGTGTTATTTCCATAAAATTTGTGGTAGAGAAAGTACCTAATTAAGGTTTGGCTTTAACCAACTCCGCACGACTATTGGTAAATTTCTAGTTTTGTTACAATTTAATCGAGTTGAATATTTTGCGTATGTTCAATATTCTCAAAGTTTACGGAAATTCTCCATATTTTAATAAATAGCAATATGAAAAGTATTTTTAGCGTCAATTTTTGAGGTAATCATTTATGAAATCTTGGCAGGGGACAATTAATAAAACCTAATACTAAACAGCACAATTATAAAATTATAAATTTCCGCAAATGAGCCTTTTTAATAAGAACTACTGTATAAACCAATAATTATTTTTAAATGAAGAATTCAACTAAAACCCTTTTAATAGTTTTAATTTCATTCGGAGTATATTTTATTCTTGATGATTTATACTTCAACTCGCTTAGAAAATGGATATTTGAATTCACAAATCAACTTGGTGTAAGCCATATAATAACCTATTCAATTTCTGCAACACCCCTAATATTGGGTACATTACTTATATCTCGTCGATCAGGAATTTTAAAGAGTTTGGGGTTAGATAAGTCCATTTTTAATGGATTTTTATTTGCATTAATTTGTACACTACCTATGTATATAGGGTTTGCTTTTATTTTTGACTTCAATACCGAAATTTCGATAAATTCAATTTTAATTTCAATTATTTCAGCAGGTTTTTTTGAAGAACTTTTTTTTAGAGGATTCTTATTTGGTCTAGTTTTTAGAAAGACTACTCTTGGCTTTATACCGTCCGTATTCTTTGGCGCAGTTTATTTTGGTGTATTACATCTGTATCAAAGTACTGATTTGTTAGAAATGATAGGTGTATTCTCAATTACTTTCTTAGGGGGTATTTTATTCGCCTGGGTCTATACCGAATGGAAATTCAATATTTATATCCCAATTTTTCTACACATATTTATGAATTTATCTTGGGAGCTATTCTCAGTCAGTGAAACCGCCCTCGGCAATGTTTATTCAAATATTTTCCGTTTTGTGACCATAGGATTAATAATTGGGTTAACTGTGCTTTATAAAAGACAAAATGGATTGAGTCTTGAAATAAATAAAAGGAACTTGCTGTTAAAAAGGAAAATTAATAGCGTATAAGTTATTACACCTCATAAATTGAAAAGAGACCGTGATTTTCGTGTTCTTATGATCCTAAATATGATAAGGGTATTTGAGCTGCACTCTTTATTTTTTAGTAAAGCATCCTATACTTATAAAATGAATCCCCTTCATTTCCAATACTGTTTGCTAAACAAAAAAAAAATTAAGCTGATAAATCTTCTAATTTACTTTTCAGAAGTTGGATTAGGATATCAATTTCCTTTTTATGTGTTCTAAAAGCTAAAATAGCTGCACGTAAGGTGAAATGATTGTTGAGAATAGTTGAGGAAATAAAGATACGCCCGTCTTCCAGTATATGGTTTAAGAGTGCTTTGTTTAAGTCGTCGTTATTGCTGTCATTGAAATTGTACCTAAAAGCGATGATAGTAAGCGCTGGTTCACAGACAATCGTAAACCCCATTTGTATTAACTTTTTATGTAAATATGTAGTTAGATTGAGCTTTTCTGCAAGATAATCAGAAAAAACTTCAGCTCCATATAGCTTTAGAGGTAACCACATACGCAGGCCCCTGAAATGTTTACTCAATTCGGGAGATAAATCAGCTGGAGAATAATGGGCTTCCTTATCGGCATCTTGCATATAATTAGCTGAGTAGCTGTTGGCTTTGAGTAAATGGTTTATATTTTTTATCAATACCATACCAGAACCATAGGGCATAAACATACCTTTATGGGGGTCTAAAATTACCGAATCGGCTAATTTTAAACCTTGAAGTCTATTTTTACCATAAGCAGTTAATGTAAAAAAACCTCCATAGGCGGCGTCTATATGAAACCAAATGGAATTCCATTCGCAAATGGCGCCAAGCTCTTGTAAGGGGTCTATAGCGCCTACATCCGTAGAACCAGCATTGGCAATTAATAAAAATGGATTAAGACCATTATTGATGTCTTTTTCAACTTGCTCATTGAAATGTGGCGATGATAACCTAAAATCTTTATCCAATGGGATCTGACGCACCACACACTCCTCTAGTCCAACAATACTAATCGCCTTGTAAATACTGTGATGTGCTTGTTGTGAGCAATAAATTACACTTTTCTGAATATTTTTAGAGGTAATATTTTTAGTTTTCTTGGCAGTTGATAGTGCTATTAAATTGGCTATACTACCACCAGATGTTAAATTTCCTCCAAAACCTTCGTTGTAACCTATCAAATTGCCACACCAATTAATAAGGGCATCTTCAATTCTCACAGCACCGGGGGAAGCATAGAATACGCCGGCATAGCTATTGGTTACTGCCGCGAGATAATCGCCTAAAGCAGCGGTATATATCCCACCACCGGGGATATAACCCATATGACCGCCCGAAGCAGGGTTTAAGCCAGTGTTGACAACACGTTCTTTGATTAAATCAAGTAATTTGTCCAATTTTAGGGTGCCTTCTCCAATTTCAAATAAATCATCCTGTTCTGTTTTGGCATGTGTGTTAAAGTGAAAAGCTTTTGCATCATCAATTGTATTTAAAAAATCATTGGTGAAATCCAATATCGCTTTATGAACTACTTTTCGTTTTGGGCCGTCTATCTCTAATGGAAATTCTCCGTCCGTATATCCTTTATTTTTTTTTATCTCCATATTGATTTTTACTAAAGTAGAATATATTTTTTTTAATTGATGGTTGAAGATACTGCTGGTGCACTCTTAAAAGTTATACCCCGTCTGGATATAACCTTTTTTAACCCCTAATTGTATCAAGTATTTTCGAACATCTCCTTCAAACTTTTTCGGGCCACAGATGTAAAAATGTTGATTAAAATTTTTGATCTGCTCTTTGAGAAAAGGTAGATCCACTCTCCCAGAAATCATGTCCCGCGCTTTTGAGGTGCTCAATATATTAATATAATTTTTGCCCAAAAGACGGGTTAACTGATTTTTAAAGAGAATGTCTTTTTGTCTTTTGTTAGCATAAATCAATTTGTGATCTTTAAGTATTTTACTCTCTGTTACAAGCGATTTTAAAATGGGCAAAAAAGGCATTATACCGGTTCCTGCTGCAATAAAAACACCACTTCCTTGATATTTATAGGTATCCCAAGGTTCGGTAATTTGTAATACCGCGCCTGTGTTTAAAGAAGCCAAGCCATAACTCAAGCTATCGCGATTTGGACTTATTTTAATATATAACTCCAAAAAAGAATTGTCGTTTGTGTTTGTTATGGTAAATGGAGCGACGTCAAGTTCATATCCCTTTTGATCGATACTCAAATCAATAGCCTGTCCTGGCTCGAATTTATATCCGTAAGGTTTTTCTATTTGAAAACGAATTACACTCTGATTAATTTTTTTCTTTTGTAAGATCTTGACTCTGTATGGAAAAATAAAACCGCTCATAGTTCAACCCGTTTGTGTTTAGCTATTGGATTAAGAAATCAAGGTCTGGTTACATTAAAATGGGAGCGGTTTGGGTTTTATGTTTATTTTCAGTAGCATTTATAATACTGATTTCTAGATATATTTGTGCCTGTAGAGCATAGCCATGCTTAAGTTGATAATTGCCCAAAGGAATTTTTGGATAATTTTCAATTAAGGGATATTTGGGTTTGCTTATTTAAAATATAGAGCTGTACGCACATCATAACCCCTTAGCCATCGGTACAGATACTTAGCTTTTTATTTTAATCGTTCAAACATGGGGAATTTAATTTTTTAATATAACCCTTTTAAAGCCATTCTCTACTAGTAATCTCTACCTCATTACAAACTATGTCTTTAAAAATAATTCTCAAATTCCAAAATCAAATATAGATCAAGTCAAAACAATCAGGAGTAGGGTGGTTTTCTCTGTCACACTTTTTGTAAAACCCGTCATAACTAAGTGTGGCCCATTGCTTTTTTGTTTAACAAGTATATTTAAGTAATAGGAAAAACAAAAAAAAGCAAAGAGCCACAAATCCGTCTTTATAAGGTACATTCGTAAGGGCTGCGTCTTCCCTAGAAATTAGCTAACAATTAGTTCATTATCATAAAAACAAAAAGTCCGCCAGAGAAAACCACCCCAGGGCTATGTTACATAATGGTCTGTTATAGAAGCAACCGTAAGAAATAAGATAAAAAAACAAAATCCTGCTGCGGTGGTTCTATAACGCCATTATGTAAAATAGCCCAAGCCGCTCACATTCGTCCCACAACCAAGTTTCCACACCTCCATAAAAATTATCCTTCTGTCAAATTCCTCCTCCCCCAGCCGCTCACATTCGGCTATTAAATTACCTTCCCAAAATAGCTTTCTCCATAATTCGACCTCCGAAGCTTCAGCGAAGGAGGAAACAGTCGTCGCCAAAGCCCACCCACCCCATTTAGCGGTTGCAGGAATAGGTGCTGGTAAAATCAAATGTGGGCACTCCAGGCAGGTATCCAAAGCCCTTCAAAAAAAAACGCTACTAATCCTCAAATCCCTAATACCCAATAACCTTAGGGATATCAGCCTTCCACGCCCCTAAAGGAAGAGTGCAGGGTTTCTGGTGCTATCAATATTCCATCTTCAAAAGAAAGCGCCCCGCAGCCACTGTAACAACGAATTCAATATTTAGAAACAATCCTTATGTCTAAACAGATTATGATTATAAAACCTTTCCCGGTGGCCGCGGAGCACTTTCAACATCCTACAGCCCCAAAAACCCTGCATCCTTCCCTATCAAAATCCTCCTTCCCCTCAACAAACATCACCTATTCCTGCGCGAGTTGTCCCGAATTCCGTTAAAAACAAACAACCGCCAAATACCTAAAATTCAAAATCCGTCTGTAAAGTGCCCACCCACCCCATTTAGCGGTTGCAGGAATAGGTGCTGTTACAATCAAATGAGGGCACTCCAGGCAGGTATCCAGAGCCCTTCAAAAAAAAACGCTACTAATCCTCAAATCCCTAATACCAATAACCTTAGGGATACCAGCCTTCCACGCCCCTAAAGGAAGAGTGCAGGGTTTCTGGTGCTATCATATTCCATCTTCAAAAGAAAGCGCCCCGCAGCCACTGTAACAACGAATTCAATATTTAGAAACAATCCTTATGTCTAAACCGGTTATGATTATAAAACCTTTCCCGGTGGCCGCGGAGCACTTTCAACATCCTACAGCCCCAAAAACCCTGCACCCTTCCCTATCATAATCCTCCTTTCCCTCAACAAACATCACCTATTCCTTCGTGAGTTGTCCCGAATTCCGTTAAAAACAAACAACCGCCAAATACCTAAAATTCAAAATCCGTCTGTAAAGTGCCCACCCGCCCCATTTAGCGGTTGCAGGAATAGGTGCTGTTACAATCAAATGAGGGCACTCCAGGCAGGTATCCAGTGCCCTTCAAAAAAAACGCTACTAATCCTCAAATCCCTAATACCCAATAACCTTAGGGCTACCAGCCTTCCACGCCCCTAAAGGAAGAGTGCAGGGTTTCTGGTGCTATCATATTCCATCTTCAAAAGAAAGCGCCCCGCAGCCACTGTAACAACTAATTCAATATTTAGAAACAATCCTTATGTCTAAACAGATTATGATTATAAAACCTTTCCCGGTGGCCGCGGAGCACTTTCAACATCCTACAGCCCCAAAAACCCTGCACCCTTCCCTATCAAAATCCTCCTTCCCCTCAACAAACATCACCTATTCCTGCGCGAGTTGTCCCGAATTCCGTCAAAAATAAGCTACAAACAACACACAATACACAGCCCAGAAACAACTCCATTCAGCAGACAACCGAGAACCGAGAACCGAGAACCGAGAACCGATAACCGATAACCGATAACTGATAACTGATAACAGATAACAGATAATATTTTCAAAAAAAATAAAAAAAGGAAGCAAAGGTAGTAGGCACGCTTATCGAAGCTGTAAAGGTCAGGCCCTCCGGGTTTTGAAAAAAATCTCCACCCTACATCTGTATATCCTCATAATCCTTCATATAAACTGAATACTGCTCACTGACAACCTCGTCCTACTAACCCGGGTAGTATTTTTTCCAAAAACCTTGACAGCTTCGGCGCACCCACTGGGATACAGCTTTCTTTTTTTCTTTTTTCTTTTCCTTTTTCCGAAAAAAATATTGGTGGAGCGAAGCGAAACAAAGAAAGTTTAATCTTTAAAAATGATGTATTATGAAAACTTTCAAAATCAAAACCCACAGACCCGGAGCACATTACAAAACGCCACACTTCTTTATCCTTAATAAAGGGAACAACACCGGCAGACCAAGCTATGGACCAGTTTCAAATTCATTTGTAGTCTTTGCAAATTCAAAGGAAGAAAATGAGCAGCTTTTCTGGATTTGCAACATTTTGTTTACAGGTCAATATTTTAAACCAAGATTGGTCGGTTCCGTTATTCCATTTATCCACATTGGACAAATTCATTACTTATTGAAAAAAGCAAGCAAAAATTATGATGGCCATCATTGGAATGGCAGGTTTAAAGCCCTTAAAAAACTACAAAATATTAGTGAACATCTTAAATATCAAGAAAGATGCCTCAAAGAATATCAAATTGCTTTGATGCAATCTTATAACCTTGATAGAAATTGACACAAAACAGTTAGCCATAAAAAAAGCCCGAATTAATTTTCGGGCTTGATGTGCTCATATAAGGAAATTTACATAATTATTGATTAGTGTTTTTATCCTTGGACTTCCAAGCACTGAAATATGACTTAATCTTTGCAGAAAATACATTTTTCACTACTATTTTCAACGAAAATGAAACCGAAAAACTAATCACCGCGCCAATAAAAGCCAATATTGCAGTTCTTATAAAATCATCCGATCCAAGAACGGGTACGGTGGCCAAAACTGTTCCTCCGCAGGTTCCAACTATTGTAGAAAAAGATTTAAAAGACATTTTTTTTAATTTAAATCTTGATTAGACTTATTTTCCTCACCGCTAGCATCACTCACTACAGCTTGGCTGACAGCAGTTACTACTGTTCCGGCAACAGTTATATAGGTTGCTATTGTCAATAGCACCGCTGGCAATGCCACTGGAGCTGCCAATATAGTCGCTCCAGATATAATCATCCCAATACCTAAGTTTCTTATTATCTTAAAAAATTTAGGTGTAGGTTTTTTATATCTCTCTATTATATTCATAACGCTAAGATTTAATGGTTAATAGTACTTGTTCTTTTCTTTCAAATGCCTGATGGCATAAAGACAATACTTTCTGCATCGCCTGTCGTGAATTGGAACCTCGTCCAACACCTGTCAATTGGCTAACCGGAGCAATGCATCCACGGAGTTCCTCTTTAGCATAATTGGCTGGATGAATCAAAATTAAGCTCCTTTTAAAAACACCTTTTACTAAAAGATGATTTCCGAATTTTTTTGATTGCCGAGCCACTAATTCATAGGTGTATTCTGGAATGCAAGATTCAGAGCGCCTATTTGCAAACAAAGTAAGCTCAATTGTAAAGCACAGAAATTTATTATTTAAGAAGAGGGCACCATTGGTACCCTCCTTGTGATAACTTCGCTGTAATACCAATTCCATAACTTATGGGGTGTCAACAGTAACTACGGCCAGTGCATTAAATGCTCCATTTTTCAAGGGATACATTTGCCCATTGACTTCTTGGTAAAACTCTACCCCAAGCACTTCAATTACAGGCAGCACAGAGTTAGGGGTTAATACCCCGGCCAAATTAATGGCAGCAGTATCTGCAGCAGTGTAGGGCAAAATTCCAGAATCCGCCATCTCGAAAACAAAAATTTCGTTTTCAAAATCCAACTCAGATCCTCCCATAACCAATTTAAAATGGGTAGTACCACCTGGAGCTGCAATTCTAAGCGTAGGGCTAAATGGATCCAAATCCACGGTTACATCTCCTGTAACACGGTCATAACCCACAACATAAGGAGCAAAAAGCGTAGTATTTAATTTCCCGTTGAGGTTAAAATTAAATCCATTCAAAAGGGCCATATCCCCATCTTGAATTGTACGCAATCCACGCTCGTTCACAGGATCGGTTTTCACTACCGCAACAAGGTCCTTAGTAAGTCTACTAGTAACCCGTTTGTCCTTAGCGTTCTGTAACAACACCCTAATAGCATTGCGAATAAGCTTTCCACCTTTTCCGGCCCTTCCAAATTCAGAACCGTTCTCGCGCGTTCTCTGGAATGCGTCATCCGTCAAAATACGTTCTTTCTCAACCCCGCCTTTTTCTCTAGCGAGATGTCCGTCACTTGTTTTGTAAAAAGAAATATCTCCGATAGTCCCTTTTAATTTGATAATACCTTTTTGTCTTGCCATTTCAATAAAATTTTAAGTTCTCAACAAATCACCGTATTTTTACAAAACTTCACGATTTTGACCCTACAACTATTCCGAAAACAACCTCTTTTACCGAAATTTCCGGTAAAAAAAAATATTGATGCTGTATTGATAAAGCATAGATAGTGTATGGATGAAGTATGGATAGTGTATGAAAATTATATTATGAAGTCAGATAGAGTATGTATATTTCCAAAAGACGTCCAACGCATCACTGGAAGAAGTGAGCGCTATGGCAGACTCCTTTTACACCAAATTAGAAAGCATTTTGACAAAGAACCTCACCATTTCATCACCCCAGAAGAGTTCGCAGAATACACAGGATTAAACATAGAAACAGTAAAAGAATTCCTTATCGACTAATAGCAAATACCCCAATTTAAACTTGAAAATCTCCTTATAAAATCCTATCTTTATTAAGAATTCGAAGTCAAATCAATTCAACGCTCATTAAAATAAATGTACCCTAATCGGTTACCCTTATTAAAAAATAAGCATAAGTAACTGATTATCAATATACAATTTACAGGGTGGTCGTTCTGTCATCCCGACTTAACGGAAAATGATCTGGCCTGGCCAGGTCATTTTTTATTTTCAGTAATGTCAAAAGTATTGCTTTTGTAAGTGGATGGATGGGAACGTGAAAAGCGTTCATTTGCCATTTGCACCGAGGATTTCTCAAGGATTATGAAAATCCTGTCATCCCGACTTCATTTCAAAGAGAGCATTGGGAACAGCGACACCCAATACTAACCTCTTATTAAAGGTCTGTTTTACAAAACCTTATCTTCTTATCATACATCAATGCGCAGGTCTATTTTGCGCCGTAGTTTTGTATCAAATAAAAATTCTTAGCATAACAAAACCTTTTAAGACAAATGATGAAACACATTTTTACGTCCGGCACTTATTCTAAACAACTTGATTTATTGCTTTTTATACTTCGGTTGACGGCAGGTATTTTCATGCTTACCCACGGCATGGGGAAATTTCAAACTTTATTCGGCGGTGAGCCAATACAATTTTTAGACCCTCTCGGCTTAGGAGCCACAGCTTCGCTTGCACTTACGGTTTTTGCAGAGGTAGCGTGTTCCATTCTATTAATCTTTGGATTGGGAACCCGCCTGGCCGCCCTACCATTACTAATTACCATGCTGGTCGCAACCTTTATAATCCATAGTAACGATGGGTTCGCAAAACAGGAATTGCCGCTACTCTACGCAGCAATCTACATCACGATTATGGTAATGGGTGCTGGTAAGTATTCTATGGATTACCTGTTATTGAGAAACAAAAAATTAATTCAAACAAATAATAATTAAAACTTAAAAAAATGGAAAAGAAAACAAATTGGTCAGTAGACACCGCACATTCTGAAATCGAATTCAAAGTAAAGCACATGATGATTTCAACAGTAACCGGAAGTTTTAGCGATTTTGACGCCTCTATCGAAGCGGCTGATGACAGCTTTAAAAATGCTAAATTCCGCTTTAGCGCAAAAATTGATTCTATCAGCACAAAAAATAAGGATAGAGACACGCATTTAAAGTCGGATGATTTTTTCAATGCCGAAAAATTCCCAAAACTCACTTTTGAATCAAAATCCTTTGACGGTGAGAAAATGGTCGGCGATATGACTATAAGAGACGTAACCAAGGAAATTACACTTGACGTAGATTTTAATGGAATAGCCGTGGACCCTTACGGGCAGACCAAAGCTGGTTTTGAGGCTACTGGAACCATTAACCGAAAAGATTTCAACCTAAACTGGAACGCGGTAACCGAAGCGGGAAGCATTGTGGTGAGCGATAAGGTTAGACTTATTGCCAATCTTCAATTTATCAAGCAGTAAAAATAGAAAAGGCTTTGGTCTAATCAGTTCTTAGGTTTGAATTTCTTAACTTTAAAAGTTACGAAGGGTTTATATAAACTTTGGCGATGGAAAATTTCCTAAATAACACGAAACGATTAGACCAAAGCCCACTATTTTAAACGAGTTCCAATCCAAAACCAAAAGAGTATGCAAAATCAAATTCAATTGCCAAGCCTTCATTATAAAGGAAATGTAGAAAAGAAAATGACCCTGCATATTTTTTTGCAGATTATGGGAAAGGTCCGGTTAAAAATGACGCCCCGAAAAAACCACTGGTGGTACATTACGGAATATATCGGTACCACTGGGTTTACCACGGGCCCCATTCCCTTTAAATCAGGAACGGAACAATTTGATATTACCTTAAATGTGAAGAAACACCAACTGGAAGTGAACACAAGCGAAGGCCAATCGGAACATTTTCCGCTTAACAATATGCTTACCGTTGCTGACTTTTATCAAAATCTCATGAAGATGTTGAAAAAGGTGAATGTTTCCGTATCCATTGTCGATTTACCGTTTGATTTGGATATCGACAAACCTTTTGATGAAATCACCGAATACCATCACTATGACGAAGATTACACCCACAAGCTATGGAAAACTATGCTTTGGATCAGTAATGTCTTTAAAGAATTCAGTGGACGCTTTTACGGCAAAACCTGTCCCGTCCATCTTTATTGGCACTCTTTAGACTTGGTGGTAACGCGATTTTCCGGAAACGAAGCCCCACCAATGCCCGCAGACGCGAGAATTTCAGATAAAGATGCATACTCGCACGAATGTATAAGTTTTGGATTTTGGGCTGGCGACGAAAATGTACCCGAACCCGCTTTCTATTCCTATACATTCCCTGCACCGGATGGTTTGGAGAAAGAAACCATAAAACCCGCATCGGCACAATGGATTGACAACAATGGCAGCCCCATGGCGCTTCTAAAATACAAGGATTTAGTGAGCACTGATGACCCCAGAGAGGAATTGCTATCGTTTTTGGAATCTACGTATCTCGCGGGTGCCAAAAAGGCGAACTGGGATATTGAAAAACTCAAGGTTCCAGATCTCAAGGAAATGTAATTGCGTATTCAACACTTTCAATAACTTAAAAACACAGATAATTATGACTAAAATAGAACGCGAAGACAACGGAAAGAAAGGACGCTTTGTAATTTATGAAAACGATGAATTTGCCGGTGAAATGACCTTCACCTGGGCCGGCAAGAATAAATTCATAATTGACCATACGGGCGTTGAAGAAGCGTTTGGCGGAAAAGGCCTTGCCAAGCAATTGGTAATGACTGGAGTGGATTACGCACGGAAGCACGATTTAAAGATTATCCCACTTTGCCCTTATGCAAAGAAAACTTTCGATAGGGACGATAGCCTTTCTGACGTACTTGCATAGAGCAGACCTCAAAAACAATTAATAAAAAAAATCATGAAAACCATTTATCATAAAGCAGACAGCAGAGGCCACGCCAATCACGGTTGGTTAGATTCCTATCACACCTTTAGCTTTGCGAATTATTACAATCCGGAACGTATGAACTTCGGCGTATTGCGCGTCCTGAATGACGATACGGTATCAGGAAATATGGGGTTTGGTACCCATCCGCATAAGGATATGGAAATTGTCTCCATACCCTTGGAAGGCGATCTGAGGCACAAGGACAATATGGGAAACGAAACCATCATAAAGGCTGGCGACATCCAAGTTATGAGCGCCGGCACCGGAGTGATGCATTCCGAATACAATAACGATCCCGACAAGCCCGTAAAGTTTCTGCAGATTTGGGTAATTCCAAATAAAATGAACGTTACGCCACGCTATGGACAAATAAACGCCGCAGCCAATGCAAAACCGAATGACTTTCAACAGATCGTTTCTCCAAATAAGGATGATGACGGCGTCTGGATACATCAAGATGCGTGGTTTCATTTGGCAAAATTTGAAAAGGGTATTTCAAAGGAATATTTCCTCAAAAAAGAAGGAAATGGCGTGTATGTTTTTATCCTTGAGGGAAAGGCAAAAATTGGCGAACAAATTTTGGAAAGAAGGGACGGCCTCGGCATCAGCGATACCAATTCATTCAAAATTGAAGCGCTTGAAAACTCCGAAATACTTTTGATGGAAGTGCCCATGAGTCTTCCAAACGCCTAAATGGATTAATTTCTCTTTTTACAAATTTAGGATATTCTTCATAGTAATTTTAAAAAGAATAGAAATCTCAGCATAAAAGTCCAATCGCGCAATATGATATAAGTCATTAATTGTCAGGTAAACATTTCGTATCTTTAACAAATAACGATAAAACTATGAATATGAAAAAATTGACATTAGTACTTTTCGCAATGCTTGCCACGGTGGTAATGAATGCGCAGGATTTAAAATCGAGCGAAGTCCCAAAAAGTTTTACCGAAGGTCTTTTAAAGGTCTATCCCAACGCTACCGATATTGAATGGGAAAGAAGCGGAACGGATTATAAAGTAGAGTTTGAAGTTGGCAAAATGGAGCACGAAATATGGTTCAACAAAGACGGCAATATGGTAAAGGTGGAAAAAAACATTACACGAGCCCAGATTCCAGCAAATTTAATGGAAATCATAAAAAGAGATTATCCCAACTATAAAATTGACTCCGTTGAATCCGTAGAAAAAGGAGGAGATACAACTTATGTAGTTGAATTGGAAAAAAGCTGGAACGAAAGTATTGTAATTACCTTCAACACAAATGGGCAGATTTTAAAGGCTATGCGAGACTAAATTCATAACCGTAAATTTAAAATTGAAGGGGTTGAATTATTTCAGTCCCTTTTTTAATAGGAAAAATTGAAGTCCATTAATTCCAAAAAAGATCAACCATTAAAAAATTGTCACTATGAATACAACATTAAAAAAACTGAAGAATATAAATTCTGAAAATTGCATTACCATAATCCTAAATACCCACAGAACCAAACCGGGATACCTAAAGGACGAATTAACCCTTAAAAATCTAATAAAAGAAGCCGAAGACAGGCTTATGGCAGATACTTTAAAAAAGGATACCACCGCTCTGGCAGACAGGCTAAAAACACTTGCCGCTCAGATTGACCATAGCCATAACCTGGAAAGTTTGTTGCTTTTCGTAAACCACGACATCGCCGAATTTACCCGACTGCCCATACAGGTAACAGACCGCGTTATAATTGACAACACCTTTACCACCAGAGATTTAGTGAGGGCTATGCATATGGAAGCCAATTATTATGTACTGGTTTTGAGCCAGGACAAAGTGCGGTTGATAGAAGCAATGAACGACAAGGTGGTAAAGGAGTTTGGGGCGCCGTTTCCTATGCAAAACACCCAATTCGATAATATAAACACCATGGAACCCGTGGTTTCCTCCAGGCAGCGCAATCTGATTGCCGAGTTCTTTAACAGAGTGGATAAGGAAGTGAATGCCATAAGAAACCAGAACCCGCTTCCGGTTCTGATCTGTACGGTAGGGGAAAATTATCCCGAATACCTGAAGATCGCCGATCAAAAGGACAGTATTTTCGACACCTTTTTAAATAACAACAGAATTGCCGACAAGGCCCAAGCGATTGTATCTGATGCCTGGAAAACAATGGAAGCCCATATCAAAGAAAGAAATGCGGAAAGAAAATCGGAATTGCTGAAAGCGGTTACCCACAACAAATTTTTGAGCGATACTAATGAAATTTTCAAGGCGATCAATGAAGGTCGAATCCAGACGCTCTTTGTAGAAAAAGGCCTGTTCCAACCGGCAGTTTTGGAAAACGGCAAAATTAAATATGTATCAGATGCCGAACGAAATGACAAGGATGTGATTGATGATATATATGACGAAATGATTGAGATGAACATGGATTTTGGCGGCGATGTAGTCTTTCTTCCGAAGGGAGAATTGGCAAAATTCAACGGCTTTGGAGCTATAACGAGATATTAAGAAATGTAAGAAATGAAAGATTCTAAAAAACTGATTGTAATTACCGGAGGCGCCGGAGGCATAGGTCAAGCTTGTGCAAAAGCCTTTAAGGACCACTCTATAATCCTAACCGATTATTCGCAGGAAAAAGTGGATGAAGCCGTAGCAAAATTTTCAAAGGAAGGTTTTGATGTTTCGGGGATTGCCTGCGATATAACCGATAAGAACGATATAAAAAAACTGACGGACTACGTTGCCCAAAAAGGCCGCTTAAAAGCCCTGGTCCATACCGCCGGCGTTAGCGGAACGGTAAAGGACATCAAAAAAGTATATACCATAGATTTGGTGGCGACTGAACTTTTGATTGATGCTTTTTACGAACTTGCCAACACGGGTTCGGTTGCAATCCTGCTTTCTTCCATGATGGCGCACACGGTGCCCGAAAACAAGGAATACGACGCGGCGCTCGCAAACCCACAGGCATCGGGTTCTTTAGAAACCGTAGCCAAATTTGTGAATGACGATTCCGACACTATGTACAATTTCGCTAAACGGGGCGTGCAACTTCTCACACATAAAAACGCCGATAAATGGGGAGAAAAAGGTGCCAGAATTGTATCGGTCTCGCCCGGAGTTATTGAAACCCCAATGGCGCTAAAAGCCGCAGAGGAACATCCCGAAAGAATGGAAATGATTAAACAGGCCACTCCCCTAAAACGCAACGGACAGCCCGAGGACATCGCCGACGTAGTCCAATTTTTGGCGAGTGATGCCGCACGCTTTATTACAAGTACCGATATTTTGTTGGATGGCGGCGTGGTCCACAATATTAAAAAAATGGCATAAAGGTATTTTGGTAGGGCACAAGAAAATTAAATGCCCCCTTTGCGATTTTAACTTAACAATTAAAAAATATAATTATGGAAACATCATTTTTAAAGAGCTTAAAACAAACCATTAAACACTGGTATATTCCGTTGCTCGTGGGTATTTTCTTTGTGGTGGTGAGCATCGTGGTATTTTCCTCGCCGGCGGGTTCGCTCGTGGCCTTATCGTTGCTGTTTGCGCTTTCCTTTTTGTTCAGCGGCCTGTCTGAAAG
The DNA here is from genome assembly GCF_001573155.1 of Aequorivita aquimaris. GTDB lineage: Bacteria > Bacteroidota > Bacteroidia > Flavobacteriales > Flavobacteriaceae > Aequorivita > Aequorivita aquimaris. The sequence goes on from NZ_JRWG01000001.1 coordinate 310,989, forward strand.
CATATTCGCGCTTGCCAACAAGGACCATTTGGACAACTGGGGCTGGTCCCTCGCATTGGGCATTATAACGTTGATTGTGGGATTTCTATTATTCTTAAATCCCACTTTGTCGTTAACCGTTCTCGCGTTCTATATCGGTTTTGTAATTCTCTTCCGCTCCATTTCCACAATCGGCTTTGCCATAGATGTCAAAAAATATGGCAGCAAAAATTGGGGCGGTCTTTTGGTATTGGGCATAATCGGTACAATTGTATCATTCATCTTGATATGGAATCCGTTATTCGCAGGCCTCAGTGTTGTAATTTTAGTAGCGCTAAGCTTCCTGTTTGCAGGACTTTTCAGCATTCTATTGGCTTTTCAATTGAGAAAACTCCACAAATCTTCCAAAAGAATATCAGCCAATTTGGTAGAACGGTATGATGCGATTGTGAAAGAAATCCGTGCCGAGTGGGATGATTAATCATTAGTTTAACAATTTTTGAAATATGTAGAATTTTGACAGCTTTTTTGAAACCCATTTATCACGTTTTATGAAGTGGATTTTACTCTTCGAGATTGCTTATATAATTTTGGTCATTTTGGTCATTCTTCGGGTGCTTTATGATACGCGCAGCAGTACCAAGGCATTGGCTTACATTCTGTTTATTTTATTTATTCCTTTCGTAGGAATAATCTTCTATTTTTCCTTCGGAATTAATTATAGAAAACGAAAACTGTATTCCAAAAAAATTGTAGAGGATGAGCCGCTTCGGCAAAGCATCAAAAACCGAATGAACGCCTATTCTGAAACGATAAGCAATTCGGGATTAATCAAAAGAAAGAGTAAGACTTTGGTTGAATATTTACGGAATGCCGGCAACTGTCCGCTTACCGCAAATAACGATGTGAAACTCCTGATAAATGGCGAAGAAAAATTTCCGGAATTATTAAAAGCCATAGAAAACGCCAAATACCACATCCACATTGAATACTATATTTATGAGAATGATGTAACTGGAAAACAAGTGGCCGACCTGCTAATCAAAAAAGCAAAGCAAGGGGTGGAAGTACGTTTTTTATACGATGATTTTGGAAGCCACCGGCTGGGAAAAAAGTTCATTAAAAAATTGCGCGATGCCGGGGTGCAGACCGCTCCTTTTTACAAAATAATTTGGTACGCCTTTGCCAGCCGCATCAATTATAGAAACCATAGAAAAATAGTCATCATTGACGGAATGGTCAGCTTTATCGGGGGCATCAACATGAGCGACAAATATAGAAACGATTTAAACAGGGAAAACCATCTGTTTTGGAGGGACACGCATTTAATGATAAGAGGCCAGGCCAGTGCCTATCTGCAATATCTATTTATGTGCGATTGGAATTTTTGCAGTGCGTCGCATTTGGAATATTCAGAATATTATTTCCCGGACAATACGAACCAGGAAAACTTAGACGATAAGATTGTACAGTTTGCAGCCTCCGGGCCAGACAGCGAGCAACCCGTCATCTTTTACTCCCTTTTGGAGGCCATTAGCTCCGCGAAATCGAGTATCTTTATAACGAGTCCCTATTTTATTCCCGACGAAAGCCTTATGGATGCCTTGATTATTGCCGTGCAAGGGGGGCTAGATGTAAAGATTATTATTCCGGGGGTTTCAGATTCAAGAATGGTGAATGCCGCGGCAAATTCCTATTATTCGGAATTGCTGCAATTCGGCGCAAAAATTTATAGATATAACAAAGGCTTCGTTCACGCAAAGACGATGGTCATTGACGACGATTTGGCCATCGTGGGTTCCGCAAATATGGATTACCGCAGTTTTGACCTAAATTTTGAAGTAAACGCAATGGTTTACAGTAAAGCTACCGCCGCCCAACTGAGGGAGGCTTTTGAAAAAGATTTACAAGAGTCTGAACTCATTGATGCCAAAACCTGGCTGGCTAGACCGACCTATATCCATTTATGGGAGAAGTTGGTGCGCTTGACGTCGCCATTCCTGTAATTTAAAGCAATTGAAAACTAAGAATGAGCTAAATAGAGCAATCTAAATTTATTAAAGTATAAACCATAAAAAATATAAAAAATGAAAAACATTATTATTCCTGTGGATTTTTCAAAACAATCAGAATTTGCGCTGGAAACCGGCGCCATTTTGGCAAAAGAACACGGTGCAACGCTTCACGTTTTGCATATGTTGGAGCTATCTGAATCCATTATTTCAAAATCTGATTCCCAAAATATGAACAAAATGATGTTTATGCTGGCATTGGCAGAAAAGCAGCTCGAGCCGTTTTTGGACAAAAAGTATTTGGAAGGCGTTAACGTAATACCCGTAATAAAGCGCCACAAAGTTTACAACGAAGTGGATGCCTTGGCCCACGAAATAAATGCCGATTTGATAATTATGGGGTCTCAAGGTCTTTCGTTACAGGACGGAATTTTCGCAGGGTCCAATGCCGAAAAAATGGTGCGGAACAGTAGTACTCCAGTGCTCATTATAAAATCGCCGCCAGCGGATTTCAGCCTTAAAAAAGTAATTTTCGCGACGGATATGAGCGTAGAAAGTGTACCCGCCTACAAAAAGGCGAAGTCCCTTCTAACAAAATTGGGCTGTGAAATACAACCCGTTTATGTAAACCGTCCGTTCAATGATTTTCTCAGTTCCAAGCAATTTTCCGCCAAATTGAAAAAGTTTTCCGAAGCCGGGGGAGCAAATGAGGTGAAATTTATTGCCGGACATTCCATCGAGGATGGGCTAATGCAGTATGCTGAAGAAACCAATGCCGACGTAATCGCCATAAGCACCAACGCCAGAAAAGGATTGAATAGGCTTTTGAGAGGAAGTATTTCTGAAGATTTGGCCAACCAATCAAAACTTCCGGTGATGACCTTTAAGTTATAAAATTGGGTCAGAAAAAGTAAACCTGGAATCGGTCGTAAACTGGCAAGATGCTAAACCTTGCGTTTTTTAAAATTCGATTAATTAAAGACCTCCCCTTCTGCACTTACTTTTCAAACTCATGAAAAATTCAACAAAAAGTCTCATTTCAGAAGGCTGTAAACCTTAATCCTTTGGCAAATATTGAGAAGGGTCATACCGATTGACTAAGAAATTTCGTAAATTGATAAGCTATTTAATAACTTTAAAATCAAAAGCAATGGAGGATAAAAAATCAAAACTCACAAGACAGACCGGCGCCCCAGTTGGTGATAACCAAAACTCACAAACCGCAGGACCTCGCGGCCCGATGCTGATGCAGGATGCCTGGTTTCTTGAGAAAATGGCAAATTTTGACAGAGAGGTAATTCCCGAGAGAAGGATGCACGCCAAGGGCTCAGGTGCTTTCGGCACGTTTACCGTTACACACGATATTACCAAATACTCCAAGGCTAAGATTTTTAGCGAAGTGGGGAAAAAGACCGAAATGTTCAGCCGCTTTTCCACCGTTGCGGGAGAAAGGGGCGCAGCCGATGCGGAACGCGATATCAGGGGGTTTGCTCTAAAATTTTATACCGAGGAAGGTATTTGGGATATGGTGGGCAATAACACCCCCGTATTTTTTTTCCGCGACCCAATGAAATTCCCAGACTTGAACCACGCGGTAAAGCGCGACCCCAAAACCAATCTGAGAAGCGCAAACAACAACTGGGATTTCTGGACACTCCTTCCAGAAGCCTTGCACCAAGTTACCATTGTAATGAGCGACCGCGGAATCCCGAAAGGTTACAGGCATATGCACGGCTTTGGGAGCCATACCTATAGCTTCATCAACAAAGATAATGTGAGGCATTGGGTAAAATTTCATTTTATAACCCAGCAGGGTATCGAGAACCTAACTGACAAAGAAGCAGTGGAATTGGTGGGCATCGACCGCGAGTCTTCTCAAAGAGACCTTTTTGATGCCATTGAAAATAAAGATTTTCCTAAATGGAAAATGTTCATTCAAGTAATGACTGAAGAAGAGGCAAAGACCTACCGCTTCCACCCTTTCGATTTGACCAAAGTGTGGTCCAAAAAAGATTTTCCGCTGATTCCGGTCGGTGAATTTGAGTTGAACAGAAATCCCGAAAATTATTTTCAGGATGTGGAGCAGGCTGCCTTCAACCCGACCAATATTGTTCCCGGCATAGGCTTTTCACCAGACAAAATGCTTCAGGGAAGGTTGTTTTCCTACGGAGATGCGCAACGGTACAGATTGGGCGTAAACCATTATCAAATTCCCGTAAATAAACCCACTTGTCCGTACCACGCCTTCCATCGCGATGGGGCAATGCGCGTGGACGGCAACTATGGCGGCACCAAACATTATGAACCAAACAGCTATGGCGAATGGCAGGAACAGCCAAAGGCAAAGGAGCCGCCGCTGGAATTGGACGGCACTGCCTATGCGCACAATTTCAGGGATGACGATGAGGACTACTTCACCCAGCCGGGCGATCTGTTCCGAATCATTAAGGCCGATGGAAAAGAGCAACAATTGTTTGACAATACGGCCGCCCAAATTGGCGGTGCCGAAAAATTTATTCAGATACGCCATATCAGAAATTGCCATAAAGCCGATCCCGAATACGGAGAAGGCGTGGCAAAGGCACTGGGATTAAGTATGGAAGAAGTAAACAGCTTCGATATGACGCCCTATAACAAATGGGCGCCAAAACCTTCTGACGAGACATAATATTTTTATAATTGGACAATACAGAGAAATAATTATAATAGTGACATTTCCTATTTCACAAATCCCCGTTAATCCAATGATTTTCGGGGATTTTTATTGAAGTCGACAATCTTTTAAACTGATATTTATCATTTTATATTAAATGCTTCAAAAGTACTTTTGACCCCAGAATTGACAAAAGATGCAAAACAGTTTAGTTTCAAAATATAATGTCGCGGGCCCAAGATACACCAGCTATCCAACGGTTCCCTATTGGAATAACGAAGGATTTTCCCTGAATGAATGGAAAAAAGGGGTAATCCAGAGTTTTTCGGAGAGCAATTCCAAAGAAGGCATAAGTCTATATATTCATCTGCCCTTCTGCGAAAGTCTTTGCACATTTTGTGGCTGCAACAAGCGCATTACAAAAAACCATAATGTAGAAACCCCCTACCTCGAATCGGTTTTAAAGGAATGGCGACTTTATTTGGTAATGTTCCCCGAACGCCCAATTATAAAGGAATTACATCTTGGCGGTGGCACGCCTACTTTTTTTTCTTCCGAAAATTTAAGACTGCTCATAAAAGGAATTTTTCGCGACGCCACCATGGCCGAAAATCCCTCCTTCAGTTTTGAAGGCCATCCCAACAATACCAAGGGCGACCATCTACAGACGCTTTACGATTGTGGTTTTACCCGTGTAAGCTATGGCGTGCAGGATTACAACCCTACGGTGCAAGTAGCCATCCATAGGCTGCAACCCTTTGTAAACGTAAAAAATGTAACCGAAACCGCCCGCGAAATTGGCTACACTTCCGTGGGCCACGACATTATTTTCGGGCTTCCCTTTCAGAAAAAGGAACACGTTATTTATTCCATAGAAAAAACCAAGGAATTGATGCCAGACCGCATTGCTTTCTACAGCTACGCCCACGTGCCGTGGATAAAAGGAAATGGCCAGCGCGGCTTTAAAGAGGAAGATTTGCCCAGTGCTGCTGAAAAGCGCGAAATGTACGAAACCGGCAAAAAAATGCTGGAAGAGGCTGGTTATATTGAAATCGGGATGGACCACTTTGCCCTTAAAACCGATAGCCTCTACCAAGCCGTGGAAAGCAAAAAACTGCACCGCAATTTTATGGGCTATACCGATAGCAAGACCCAACTCATGCTGGGGCTTGGCGTTTCTGCCATTGGCGACAGTTGGTACAGTTTTGGTCAAAATGTGAAAAACGTAGAGGAATATCAGGAATTGGTGGAACAAAATATTATTCCTGTATATCGCGGACATATCCTGAATGCTGAGGATTTAATTATCCGCAAACACATTCTCAATATGATGTGCAGGCTGGAAACTTCTTGGGAAGAAAAGGCAATGCAATTTGAGGAACTGCCCGCAGCACTTTCCAAACTCAAGGAAATGGAAGACGACGGCCTGGTAAAAGTAGGTTCCAATCAACTTCAGATTACCGAAAAAGGAAGGCCTTACGTGCGAAACATCTGCATGGCGTTTGATGTGCTCCTGCAACGAAGCCAGCCCGAAACACAGTTGTTTTCAATGACGGTTTAGTCAATTTTACAAAAGATTGAGTTTTTTTTCATTTTGTGACTTACGTCATATTTTACCGCAAACACAATCCTGACCTTTGTATCAGAAATCAAAAAAAACATTTTATGAAGGTTTCAAAAAGTGTGTTTCTCTTCCTACTGATACTTAGTTTCACCAAGGGATTTTCACAGTTTACCATTGACGCCGAATTGCGTCCCCGCTTTGAATACAGGCACGGTTACAAAACCCTCTTTCCAGATAATGCAGACCCCGCGACCTTCGTTTCGCAGCGCACGCGATTGAACTTCGGTTACAAAACCGAAAAGCTTCATTTCTATTTAAGTCCCCAGGACGTGAGGGTTTGGGGCGATGTGCCACAGCTGAACGTTGCAGACGAAAACGGATTTTCATTGCACCAAGCCTGGGCAGATGTCTTGTTGATTTCAGAGCTTTCCCTAAAAATTGGCCGCCAGGAAATTATATACGATGACCAGCGTTTCTTCGGAAATGTGGGTTGGGCACAGCAAGGCAGAAGCCACGATGCCGCTATTTTAAAATATGAACCCAACTTTTTGAAGTTTCATTTTGGCGCAGCATACAATCAGGATGGGGAGGCCTTGACTGGAAATATCCTTACCACAAATACCTATAAAAGTCTTCAATATCTATGGTTTCACAAGGAGTGGGAGCAACTTTCGGCGAGCTTCCTATTTGTGAACAATGGCTTGCAATATATAGACGAAATAGACGAATCAAAAAACGATACGCGCTATAGCCAAACTGCGGGACTACATTTAAAGGCTAATTTGAGTAAATTCAATTTTGCCTCAAATCTTTACTATCAATTCGGAAAGGATGTGGCAAATAATGATTTGAGCGCTTACCTCCTTTCACTTGAAGCAAATTATTCCGCATTGGAAAGTTTAAAAATTGGCTTAGGCGGCGAGTTACAGAGTGGAAATGATTACGGCGCCCCTTCCGATGGAGAAAACAAAGCTTTTAACCCATTGTATGGCACTAATCATAAATTTAATGGGTTTATGGATTACTTCTATGTAGGCAACCACATCAACAATGTTGGCTTGCTGGACTTATATGGAAATGTGAAATATGCTTTCAATAAACAGTCTAACGTTCAATTGGCATTTCACCAGTTTTTCGCTGCCGCGGAAATAGATGACAATACGTCAAAAGATTTGGGCTTTGAATTAGATTTGGTAACTTCGCACAAATTGAGCCAATTCGTGGGTATCCAAGCTGGGTATTCACACTTTTTTGCGGCAGAAGGTATAGAAATCGTAAAAAATAATTTTGACAAGAATACAAATAATTGGGGTTGGGTAATGGTGACCATAGACCCTGTACTATTCACTTGGCAAAAACCAGAAACTGATAATAATAACCAATAAAACAACCACATTTTAAAAACCGAACCTATGAAATTAGTTATCAAACAAAAATTAATTACCAATATGCTTCTGGGCCTTGGCGCGGTGGCATTTCTTTCGGGCTGCGTGAACGACCAGTCAGACAAAAAATATAACGACACGGTGGAAATTCCCGTAAATCAGGAAATGATTGCGGAACTTACCTCCCCACCCAACGTACCTACTCCCGTAGGAAAACGAATGGCCAAAAAACTAATCGTGGACTTGGAAATACAAGAACGTGAGGGCGAAATGACCAATGGCGTAAAATATGTTTATTGGACTTTCGGGGGAACTGTTCCGGGAAGTTTTATCAGAACCCGCGTGGGCGACGAGGTGGAATTTCACCTGAAAAATCACCCTGACAACAAACTTCCGCACAACATTGACCTTCACGCCGTGAATGGTCCCGGTGGGGGTGCAGAATCTTCCTTTGTAGCTCCCGGCCACGAAAAAGTATTCTCCTTTAAGGTGCTTAACCCAGGACTTTATGTGTACCACTGTGCTACCGCGCCCGTGGGAATGCACATTGCCAACGGAATGTACGGGCTTATTTTGGTAGAGCCGGAAGGTGGCTTACCTCCAGTGGACAAAGAATATTACATTATGCAGGGTGATTTCTATACCGAAGGCAAATACGGCGATCGTGGCCTACAGGCGTTCGATATGCAAAAAGCCATCGATGAAAAGGCAGATTATGTGGTATTCAATGGTCACGTAGGTGCAATGACAGGCGACAATGCCATTACCGCGAAGGTTGGTGAAAAAGTCCGTCTTTTTGTTGGAAATGGCGGGCCTAACTTGGTTTCATCTTTCCACGTTATTGGAGAAATTTTTGACAAAGTATATGTGGAAGGCGGTGACTTAGTAAACGATAATGTACAGACCACACTAATTCCTGCGGGTGGCGCGGCAATTGTGGAATTCCGCGTGGATGTTCCCGGTACATTTATACTTGTGGACCACTCCATTTTCAGAGCCTTTAATAAAGGTGCTTTAGCTATGTTAAAAGTAGAAGGTGAAGAAGACAAGCGTATCTATTCTGGTGAAATTCACGATGGAATTTACCTGCCGGAAGGTGGAGCTATCCAGTCTATGCCAAACGGAGCGAGAAAAGAACCCAAGGAAGAAGTAAAAGCCTTAAGTTTTGAGGAGCGTATGACCTTTGGTAAAGATAAATATATGGCTACCTGTTCTGCCTGTCACCAAGCTGATGGTAAAGGTATTGAAAACGCCTTTCCTCCATTGGCAAATTCAGACTATTTAAATGCTGATGTGGACAGGGCTATTGATATTGTTTTGCACGGAAAATCGGGCGAAATAACCGTAAACGGCAAAAAATACAATAGCGTGATGACTGCTCAGGCACTTACAGATGAAGAAGTATCAAACGTACTTACTTACGTTTATAATAGTTGGGGCAACTCCAAAAAAGAGGTTACTCCAGAAATGGTTAAAGCCGTTAGAAATAAATAATAAATTTGATCAAATTGAAGTTTAATAGCGCCGCCCTTTCCGTAGTCTTTTCTTTAATATTTTGTGGAGTTACCGCACAAAATAATAAGATGAGCTTAGTGAAGGGCGGTGTTTATTTACCGCTCTACGGTGCCGAGGACAGAACTGTAAAAGTGGAGCCATTTTTAATGGACGTATATCCAGTAACCAATGAAGATTTTCTAAAATTCGTTGAAGAAAATCCGCAATGGAAAAAGAGCAACGTAAAACCCCTATTTGCCGATAAAAGTTATTTGACCAATTGGAAAAATGACGAAACTTTTCAAGGGCTACCAAATGCCCCAGTAACTAACATTTCGTGGTTTGCTGCCAAAAAATACTGCGAATGCCAAGGCAAACGTTTACCGACCATGGACGAATGGGAATTCGCCGCCATGGCCAATGAAAAAGTGCAGGATGCGCGAAGGATAGAATCCTACAACCAGTTTATTTTAAACTGGTATGAAACCCCAAAAACATTTAAAAACCCCATAGGTGAAACCTTCAAAAATTATTGGGGAATCTATGATCTTCACGGTTTGGTATGGGAATGGACATTGGATTTTAATTCTGTCCTAATCTCAGGGGAATCCCGAAAAGACGGAGACAAAGACTCAAATCTATTCTGCGGAAGCGCGGCCATCGGTGCTTCAGACTTAATGAATTACGCAGCTTTTATGCGCTATGCCTTTCGCGGAAGTATGAAAGCGCGCTATTCTTCCCAAAACTTAGGCTTTCGTTGTGCGAAGGATGTTGAAAACTAAAAAATAGCAAGATGAAATATTTAAGATATATCGCAATTATAATTGCATTGGTGGGTTTATTTTCCTGCAATAACAATTCAGAAAAAGATGCTGAAGCCATTACAGCTTCTAAAGTAAAAAAGGCAGAGAATGAAGCTATTCCGGAAATGTCCATCTATAACCTTCCCTCCCACTGGACTACACAGAATGGTGAAGAAATTGAACTAAAGGATTTGCAGGGAAAAGTTGTGGTTATGGTTATGATCTATACCACCTGTAAGGCCGCTTGCCCGCGTTTGGTTGCAGATATGCGAAATATTGAAAAACAAGTGCCTGAGGAAAAAAAGGACGACGTACAATATGTTTTTGTAAGTATAGATCCAGAAACCGATACGCCTGAAAGACTTAAAGCTTTTAGTAAAGAAAATGAAATGGAAGATGAAAAATGGCTATTCCTGCGAGGCACAGAAGCCGACACGCGCGAATTTGCGGCTGTCTTAGCGGTTAATTACAAAGAGATTTCGCCAATGGATTTTTCGCACTCAAACATTATAAGTGTTTTTGACCAGCGCGGCGAAATGGTTCATCAGCAAGAAGGGCTGGGCGTGGACAACAAAGAAACCATTGCAGCAATTATTGAATTGGCAAAATAAAAATTATTGGCAATCCGTCAAAAAAGTCTGTTTCCATTATGAAGCAGACTTTTTTTACTTCAAATTCTCCGGGTGATCGTTCTTTTTAGGCTTGTTATGAACCATCCCTTTTTTGTTCCTGCGCTTTTTCTTAACATAAAAAAGCAGTCCGCCAATAATAGCAAAAGCTACAATTATGGAGATAATGGTAGCAATTACCCCTCCGGAATAGTCCACTAAGTAGATACTGTCTATATTTTGCATAACGGTAATTTTAAATTTAAGTTACTAAAAAATAAAGAGAATTACTCATTCTTTTTCCCTTTCATCACAAAGTTTATTACCATCGCGCTCAGCACTACACAAACCACCGCGAAAACGATTATTAGTGCGGTACCTATGCCCCAATTTGCTAAAGGAATCATTGCACTTATCATAATTTGAATATTTTATTGGTTACTGATTGTTTTATTTTCTGAGGCTACTGTCTTACATTCATAATTGGCCTCAACGTTTTCGGTCATTGGTTTGGGTGATACATAGGGAATTCCCAGCCCCAAGCCTCGAACTATAAAAAGACAGCCTATAATTACCACCAACACAGGAATGGCACGACGGATGCGCTGCCTTACCTGAGCGTTTAAAAAATTGCCCAAATATATGGCGGAAGTCATTAAGGGAATGGTGCCCAGTCCGAAGACGGCCATATACAAACTTCCCTGTAGGGCATTGCCTGAAGCGATAGCTCCAAAAACTGCCATATAAACTAGACCACACGGCAGGAAACCGTTTAAGAAACCAATTGTAAGGAAAGTATCTGGGGTTTTCTTTTTGAGTTCCTTTCCCAGCGCCGATTTTACTTTGGGAATGACACGATAAATTGGTTTAGAAAAATTGTAATTGTTGAAAGCTTTCTGCGGAATAAATATTACCGCAAGCATCAAAACTCCTATAAAAATAGAAAGTTGCTGCTGAAAACCGAAGAGATTCAAACTTTTTCCCACCAATCCGAAAACGAGCCCAATAATACTGTAAGCGAAAATTCTTCCGAAATGATAGAGAAAAATCTGCCCAACTTTCTTCACATTATTACTTCTGTCCACCGGCAACAGAAATGCTATGGGACCACACATTCCCACGCAGTGAAAACTTCCCAATAATCCAAATATGAGGGCGGTGTATAGCATTTTTTTGTTTCAGGTTTCTGGGTTAAGGGTTAAGGGTTAAGGGTTAAGGGTTAAGGGTTAAGGGTTAATTTAATACATTTTCAAAATTTGAATGAAACCTAAACTTTTAAACTTCTCAACTCATCCACTAATAAACTATTTCCTTTTTATATAAATAATCCTTTCCTTCATAACTCCATTGTACAATTGTGTTCCATCGTCCGGCTACCAATCGTTCATCGGGGATCAAAAGTCTGTTGGACGAAAGCTTTAAAGGCTCTTGAAAATCAAGCTTTTTATTGGACGGTCTATACAGAAAAACAGTACCTGTAATTTTGGAATAATCCAAGTTTCCGGGAAACGTGAGCATCCAGCCTTGGTCCGTTTTTTCACCTGTAATATTGACCGTTAGGGAGTTTGAATTGGCTCTATCATCAATTTCCTTTTGATAGACCAATTCCTTCTTATAATATTCTTCGGTAACCAGATCGTAATCGTACTGCTTATCGGTACTTATTTTTATTACGAAAAATAGGATAAAGCCTATAAAAAGTACCATCCCAATCACCAATCCTGTTCCCCAATTTATTTTCATAGCTCGTTCTTAATTAATTGTAACTTCTAGGCCCAAGGAAAGTGACGCTTGTGGTCTCTATTAGATCCTCACCACTATAAACCTCGATTACCGCACGGTTTTTATCGCCGCTCAAAGCTGCATTGTTAATTTCAATAAAAAGTGTTCCCTCAGCCAATCCCTGTGCGGGAACTACTATTTCTCCTTGTTTTACGCTGTGGATGGTTCCCTTAGGCGATTTCAACTTAAAGTGGATGTTATCAATATTTTTCGTGGTTTTGTTGAGCAATTTATAGGTGAAAACATTGCTGATAATATTGTTATCCTTGTGTTCGTAAAGCTGTCCTGGCAGTCTCAGAATATTTGCTTCCACATCACTTCTTAAAAATAACATCCCGGTAAGCACGCCGATTAGGATAACCAAAACTGCGGTGTATCCCTTCAATCTGGGAGTAAATTTGAAAGGTGCTTTCTTTTCAATATTTTCCTCACTTGCATAGCGAATCAAGCCTTTGGGTAAGTTAACGGCCTCCATAATACTGTCGCAAGCGTCAATACAAGCCGTACAGTTTACGCACTCCAGTTGTGTACCGTTCCGTATGTCGATGCCGGTAGGACAAACGTGAACGCATTGAAAGCAATCTATACAATCTCCCTTTCCGGAAGCTTCGCGATCTTCGTTCTTTTTAAACTTTGCGCGACCTACTTCCTTTTCCCCCCGTTTGTGGTCATACGCCACAATTATTGACTTATTGTCCAGCAACACGCCCTGTAATCTTCCATAGGGACAAGCTATAATACAGACTTGCTCTCGGAACCAAGCAAAGATGAAATAGAACACCGCCGTGAATATCAACAATGATATTAAGGTACTAATGTGCTCCAACGGTCCATCAACAATATATTGAACCAACCGATCGCTACCTATCAAATAGGCAAGAAAAATATTGGCAATGAGGAATGAAATGATAAAAAAGATAAACCACTTAAGGGCACGCTTTTTTATTTTATCGGCATTCCAGGGTTGCTTATCCAAGCGGATCTGTGCCCCGCGATCTCCATCTATCCAATATTCAATTCTTCGAAAAACCATTTCCATGAAAATGGTCTGGGGACAGATCCATCCGCAGAAAATTCTTCCAAAGGCGGCCGTAAAGAAAATAATGAATACGACCATTATAATCATCATGATCACAAAAAGATAAAAATCCTGCGGCCAGAATGGAAATCCAAAAATATTGAAACGGCGCTCCAAAACGTTGAAGAGCAGAAATTGGTTCCCGTTAATTTTCACAAACGGTGCTACGAACAGAAACGCGAGCAAGATATAGCTTACATATTTTCTGTACTGATACAGTTTTCCGGAAGGCTTTTTTGGGTAAACCCATGCTCTCTTGCCTTCTTCATCGATGGTGCCTATACTATCGCGGAAACGTTCGTTTTCGGGGGTATCCAAAATTTAATTTTTAATGGTTCCTATATATATAAAGTTACTTTCCTTCTGCCTGTATATCATCAATAACCGGATCGTTGGTCATTTCAATTTTAATGGTAGTAGAGTCTATAACTTTTACATCTACGTTATCAACGGGGGCATTTTCATCTACCCAAATGTCTCCTTCAGGCTCCTTGGCATCCACCGGATTGGTGCCGTGAAGCGTCATAACATAACTTGCCACTTGGGCCATTTCGCTTGGTTTAAGGTCGGTCTTCCAAGCAATCATCCCTTTTCCGGCACGACCACCTTCGCTTATGGTATGGAAAATATTCTTTATTCCACCACCTAAAATCCAATAGTCATCGGTAAGGTTTGGACCTATACCTCCTCCCCCGGAATCCTTGTGACAAGCTACACAATTGGCAATATATATGCTTTTTCCTGCCTCAATATCGCCCGCATCGGTAAGTAATTCTACGGTATTGGCATCGATTAAGTCTTTATTGTTCTTTTTATATTCATCTACCTCCGCCTTGGCCTGCGCGATTTCTATTTCATATTCCTCTGTTTGGTTCGTGCCATCAAAAATGTGGTACCGAACTAAATAAACAGCTGCGAAGATGATGGTCGCATAAAACATATACACCCACCACGGTGGAAGGTTATTGTCCAATTCACGAATACCGTCATAGTTATGGTCCAATACAATTTCCTGCTCTTTTGCCACAGGTTTGGCATCGAGCATTTCCTTGTATTTTCTTTTGAACCAACCGAAACGATTATCTTCCCGCATTTTCTCCGCTAAAAGATACCGTTCTTGGGCTTCACCGGTCAAGCCGTCAAATAATACACGTTGAAGGGCAGCAACAATAATTTCCAATGCAATTGCGAAGAAGAACAACATGCCCAGAACAGCCCAAATAATAGGATATTTTACGATGGCCCATTGGTCACCGGAGTCAATGATTAATTCCAAGAGAAAAAAGGCGAGGATGATAAAGCCGATAACTCTTAAATATGATGCTGTGGTTTTCATAGTAGTTCTTCGTTTTGGTTGTTAGTATCTAAGTCCAATGGAATATTGCTTACTTCCTTTATATGTTCTTTTTTGGCTGTAATTACCCAATAAAAGAGTACCACAAAAAAGATGAAGAATATTAATAGCGAAATCAATGGATATATTTGAACGTTGTCTATGTTCTCGAGGTTTCCTTTTACAAATTTCAACATAACTATTCGTTTTTAGCCGAAGCATCTTCGGTGTTCTGTACTTTAATATCAGTTCCCAAACGTTGCAGATAAGCAATAACGGCAACTATCTCACGGTTTTTCATTTCTACAAATGCTTCCCCATTTTCCTCAGCGTATTTCTTGCTGGCTTCATACGTAGCCACAAAATCTGGATCGCTGTATAGATTCTGTTCAATTTTTGCACCTTGCTCATCCATCCATTGTTGCGCATTCGCTATTTCCTCTTCGGTATAGGGAACTCCCAAGGTTACCATCGTGCGCATTTTTGTTTCGGTGTCTGATTTATCCAATTCTGAATTTATCAACCATTTATAGGAAGGCATAATTGAACCTGAGGAAGTACTCTGCGGATCGTACATATGGTTCAAGTGCCAGTTATCTGAATACTTTCCACCCACGCGATGCAAATCAGGACCGGTACGCTTACTTCCCCATAGGAATGGGTGATCGTATACATATTCCCCAGATTTTGAATATTCACCATAACGTTCCACTTCACTTCTAAATGGTCTAATCATCTGCGAATGGCAGCCTACGCAACCTTCACGGATATAGATATCCCTACCTTCCAATTCCAAAGGTGTGTATGGTTTCACACTTGAAATTTTCGGCACATAATCATCTACCATTAGCGAAGGTATAATTTGCACCATACCTCCAATTAAAATGGCAATGGTTGCGTAAATGGTCAATTTAACAGGGCGACGCTCAAGCCAAGTGTGCCAACCTTCACCGGCAGCCTGCCTTTTCGTTACCGGGGCGAGTGGCGCAGCTTCGGCCAATTCATCAGTAACCTTGCTACCTTTTCTTGCCGTCATTACAACGTTATAAAGTAAAATGAAGGCTCCCGTAATATAGAGCGTTCCACCTATGGCGCGCATCCAGTACATTGGGATAATTTGGGTAACGGTTTCCAGGAAGTTTCCGTAGGTAAGCGTACCGTCTGGGTTGAATTGGTTCCACATAGAAGCTTGCATAAAACCTGCTACATACATAGGAAGGGCATACATTATAATACCTAATGTTCCAATCCAGAAATGGGCGTTTGCCAATTTCACGGAATATAATTTTGTTTTGAAAAGTCGCGGTACCAACCAATAGATCATACCAAAGGTCAGGAATCCGTTCCAGGCCAGTGCCCCAACGTGAACGTGGGCAATAATCCAATCGCTAAAGTGGGCAATTGCATTTACGTTTTTAAGCGAAAGCATTGGACCTTCAAAAGTTGCCATCCCGTAACCGGTAATTGCCACTACCATAAATTTCAATACGGGGTCAACCCGAACTTTATCCCAAGCGCCGCGCAGGGTTAAAAGCCCGTTTATCATACCTCCCCAAGATGGAGCAATAAGCATTACGGAGAACGCAACGCCCAAGTTTTGGGCCCACTCCGGCAGTGCGGAATACAACAAGTGGTGCGGTCCTGCCCAGATATAAATAAAAATCAACGACCAAAAGTGTACAATGGATAGTCGGTAGGAATATACCGGTCTATTGGCCGCTTTCGGCACAAAATAATACATTAAACCAAGGAAAGGCGTGGTAAGGAAGAACGCAACCGCATTATGCCCGTACCACCATTGCACCAGCGCATCCTGTACACCGGAATACATGGAATAACTCTTCAGGGCGTTCACCGGAATGGCCATACTGTTCACGATATGCAAAACTGCTACCGTTACCCAAGTTCCCAGATAGAACCACAAGGCAACGTATAAATGGCGTTGGCGTCTTTTTACCATCGTCATAATCAGGTTGATACCAAAGGCTACCCAGATTATTGCGATGGCAATATCAATTGGCCACTCAAGCTCGGCATATTCCTTTGAAGTTGTATAGCCCAACGGAAGCGTTATCGCAGCGCCAACAATGATCGCCTGCCAACCCCAAAAGTTTAGGTTACTTAGAAAATCACTCCACATTCGCGCTTTCAGCAAACGCTGGGTGGAATAATAAACCCCTGCAAAAATGGCGTTACCCACAAAGGCGAAGATCACCGCGTTTGTATGCAGCGGACGTAAACGCCCGAAACTGAGCCACGAAATACCATCGGTCAGGTTTGGGAACAAAAACATAAAAGCGAGCAATAAGCCCACGCTCATACCAATGAGGCCCCAAAAAATGGTTGCATTGATGAATTTTTTGACAATCTGGTTGTCGTAGTAAAACTGTTCTGTTTGCATAGTTTTAATAGAATTATTCCTGCCAGGTGGCAGGCTCGGTTTCTGGTTTGGTTATGGTTTTTTTTGAAGTGTTTTTTATGTTCGCGCTGCCTTCCTTTACCAGTTCATCCTCAAAAAGCATACGGACGGAAGGCGTATAGGTATCGTCATACTGGCCTTTCTTTACGGAATAGATAAATAGCGCAAAAAAAATGAGCGCCACAAAAACGCTGATTGCCAATAGCATATAAATTATTGTCATACCTGAAAATTATGATTCAAAAATATTATTGCAAACGCCCTTAAAATATGACATTCGTCAATTTTACTTATTTATATTCGTTCTTAATTTCTTTCCCACATATTGAGTAGCTATTGTTGTAAAAATAACAATACTTATTGAACTTAGGGGCATCAAAATAGCAGCAACCACTGGTTTTAAATGTCCCGTAACCGCAAATGTCAACCCTATTAGATTGTAAAATAGGGAAAATAAAAATGCCCATTTGATAATCTTTATACCCTTTTTCGAAAAATTCAAAAAATCACCTATTTTATTAAATCGGGTAGCGTGCAAGATCCCATCGCAAGCGGGGGAAAAAACGTTTGTGTTTTCCGAAATAACAAAACCTACATCGCTCTGTTTTAAGGCACCGGCGTCGTTCAAACCGTCACCAATCATAAGTACCTGCTTTCCATTTTGCTGAAGGGCTTTTATAAAATTCAACTTGTCGTCCGGTTTTTGGTTGAAATATAGTTTTGTGCCTTTGGGCAGTAATTCTTCAAGCCGTTCACGCTCGCCTTCGTTGTCGCCCGAAAGGACAACCACATCTTTATCGATACCCAACTGTTCAAAAATTTCGGCAACACCTTTTCTGTACTCACTGTTAAAAATGTAACAGCCTTTGTAAACTTGATTCGCACTGATGTGTACCGTAGTTCTATTTTTTACTTCCGAAGTCAATTCATCATAATACCCCACAAATTCATAGGATCCCACTTTTATGGAATTGTTTTTAGCAGTTGCGGAAATCCCCTTCCCTACTTCTTCTTCAAATTCATCCAAGGTTTGGATATTATTTTTGTCGAGCATATTATAAAGCGAGCGACTCAAGGGATGGCTCGACGCCCGAAGCGTACTCGTGAGCAATTGTTTTTCTTCCTCTGAAAGCGCAATGCCTTCATAGCTAATCATATTTTTTTGGTTGGTAGTGAGGGTTCCCGTTTTGTCAAAAACCACGGTATCCAGCTTCGCCATTTGTTCGATTACTGAGGCTTCCTTCAAATAGAGTTTTTCCCTTCCGAAGATGCGCAGCACATTGCCCAAAGTGAATGGCGCAGCAAGGGCAATAGCGCACGGACAGGCCACAATCAAAACCGAGGTAAACACATTAAAGGCTTTGGAAGGATCGACCACAAGCCAAAAAATGGTAGAAATAAATGCTATGGTAAGCAGAACGACAGTGAATCGTTTGCTGATACTATCCGTAATCGATTCAAAAATGCCGAATTTATCCTTGCTGAAAACGTCGTTGCTCCACAGTTGGGTAAGGTAGCTCTGGGCTACGGGTTTCAGAACTTCCACTTCCAAAATACCGGCTTGTTGCTTGCCGCCCGCAAAAAGTTTATCACCACTCTGTTTTGAAATAGGCTCCGCTTCACCGGTAACAAAACTGTAATCAATGAGTGCATTTCCCTTAATTAAAATAGCATCTACGGGAATTATTTCGTTGTTGCGAATCAACAAGCGGTCGCCTTTCTGTACGGTATAAACCTCTGCTTGTTCCTCGATGGTATTTCCTTCGGCATTTTTAAAAAGTCTTGTAACGGCAATTGGGAAATACGATTTGTAATCGCGCTCAAAGGAAAGATAGCTGTAGGTTTTCTGCTGAAAAAATTTCCCAAGCAATAAAAAGAAAACCAAGCCCGAGAGACTGTCAAAAAAGCCAGTGCCCAAGTCGAATACTATGTCTATCGTGCTTCGTATAAAAAGCACCGCGATGCCCAAAGCGATGGGAACGTCTATGTTTAGGATTTTAGAACGAAGTCCTTTATATGCAGAAGTAAAATACCCGCTTCCTGAGTAAAAGACCACGGGCAGCGAAAACGCGAACATCAACCAGCGGAAAAACGGCTTGAATTGGTCCAGCCAGAATTCGGAATGCTCAAAATATTCGGGAAATGAGAGGAACATAATATTTCCAAAGGCAAATCCCGCTATGCCAAGTTTGTAGATAAGGCTTCGGTTGATATATTTTTCCTTTTTTTCGGAATCGTCCAGCGAAATATAGGGTTCGTAACCTATTCGGCTTAAAAGAATTACTAAATTTTTAAGCGAATTCTCTTCAGTAGAAAAAGTAATCCGTACCGTTTTTTCGGGAAAGTTAACCTGTGAGGATTTAACGGAAGGATTTAGTTTATTGAGATTTTCCAATATCCAAATGCAACTACTACAATGGATGGAAGGAATCAAAAAAGAAACAATCTGCGTATTGCCGTCGTTAAATTCCAGCAATTTTTCCACAATTGCCTCATTGTCTAAAAAATCAAATTTCCCCGCAATTTCTTTTGGGGAAATGCCGGGCGTATTTTCCAGATCGTAATAATAGCTTAAATGGTTGTCGTGCAGAATATCAAAAACCGTCTTGCAGCCGTGACAGCAGAAGGATTTTTCCTCATGTTTGATTTCAACGTCCAAACACGCATCACCACAATGGAAACAGTTTACCATCAATCTAAAAAATTGCTCGTTATACCTGTTGCAAAGGTTGCAAGAGATTTGGTTTCGAGAAATGACAATTATCAGCTTTTATCTTATTCTGAAATAACCGTTCGCACGATTATTTTGCCTTAAGCAGAAAGATATGAACTTTTAATGTTTCTGAAAAATAAAATTCCCACCGCCAGCGGAAAGGCAAAGCTTAAAATGGCCAACAGCCAATAATATTCAGCGAAAAAAGGCAGGCCCAGCCAAAGCGCAAAGGCTTTATAGAAAATAAGCAGCTCGGTGCTGATGAAAGCGAAAAAGAAAATCCACAAAAAGCTTTTGGACAGTTTTATCAATTTGAAATATTCCAAAAAGGCGAGCATTGCCATGATTACGATGCCGAGGAAAACCATATGCAAATAGCCGATTACAAAATCCTTCAATCGAAAAGCTAAGTTTGCGATGTAGGGAAAAGCGGAGAAAACCTGCATCAAAATCTTAAGAGCGAGCAAGGCTCCGGCAAATTTCAAAAGAAAAAAACAAGCTGGGCCAAACTCAGTTCTCAAAACCGAAAAATGGTTTTTCAATAATGAATAAAGTTCAAAAAATGCCAAAAGCTGGGCCACGGCGCCGGCCAGTCCCAAAATATAAATGACCGTGGGCGGTACAAACCAAAGGAAAGAAAGAAAGACCGTAAGTATCACTCCAAAATTCAAAAGCAGAAAAAACGATTTCAATTTTTCGGAGTTGAAGTGGATTCCCTTTTCCTCAAAAACATAGAACAAAACGCTCAACAAAGCAATTAGGAACCAACCGTTATACTGAAAATGCAGATAAAAATAAATAGAGGATTTGTACCAAATGGATTCCGGGCCGAGAGTTGCCATCACGCCGCCAATTGCCCACGGGCCAATACTGGAAATGACCAAATACCACAGCGCGGTTTTTATGAGTTTCCAGGAAAATCGCTGTTTAAAATAATGCGGAATATATTTCATTGCAAACCAGGCAAACCAATAGGAAGCGAACAAAAACAACGTGGAAAAAATGATGGAATACAACGCATACCCCTGAATGGGAAAAGTTACAAGCATTCCCACAATACAAAGATTTGTAAATAAAAAAATGCGTTTATACAGTTTCGGCTTTTTTGCTTCGGAAAGGAAAATTTTATAGATTAAAGTGGTCAGCCCTAAATAAATCCAGCCCAGCAAAGCCGTGTGGGAATGTGCGTGGAGTATATATTTATAGTTAAGCGAAATGGGTGTTACAAAGAAAAACCGCAACAATACGCCCATAAGCGCCACGAGCAAAAAATATAGGAGCGCTGTGGCTATGTGTTTTCTTAAATCCATCAAGCTTCAAAATTAAAAAAACAGTCCGGATTTTTGGCAGCAAACATTCAAAGTTGCCAATTTTCCGAACTGTCCTAAAAACCAATCAAATAAAAAAATCTACGATTTGGGGCCGGGGATAATTTTAAAAGCAGGTTAATTTTTTTTAAGCTTTTTCTCCAAATTCAAGGCTTTTGGAAACAGAATGTTGTTTTCCAAATGTACGTGCTGGTGCAGATCCTGTTCAAATTCATCAAGTTTCGCGTAAAATGCACGATAGGTATTGCAAGCGCCCTGGGGCGGGGTGAAATTGTTACTTAACTTCGCTATATGTCTAAGTATTTCCCCGGCTTCCTCGTGTTCCGCCTCCATCATTTTTATAGGATTTTCAACGGTTCCGAAATGGATTGCAGGAATGTCTCCACCTTCGCGTTCAGCCTTGACCAGCTTTTTGATAAAGGGGAAAAGAATCAATTCTTCCTTTTTCATATGCGAAGCCAATTCTTGCACAACTTGTTTTACCAAAGCCTCGATTTCTCCAAGTTCGGTATAATGATGGCCGTGAACATGGTTTACTCGTTGCGCGTATTGTAACAGCATTGGGCTGTTTTCCTCCACGTAAGTATGGTGTACATTTATAATATGGTCTGTTAAGAAATCCAGTTTCCAACTGTTGTAGTCTTTGGCCCGGTCCTGTACCGCATCAAGGCTCAAAAGCTCAGCTTCCAGAATAGCGGGATCTATTTTTGCCTTTTCACAAGCTCTTTTAATGCTAATGCCACCACCACAGCAAAAATCGATGCCGTGTTTTTTGAAAATGTGGGCTGCCTTTATGTTCTCTGTAACCACATCGGCTACGGTTTTTTCTTGAAGTGTTGTCATGGTATCAATCTTTTTATGAATAGTATGGGGCAAATTTCAGTATAAAATAACACCCAAAATATGACCTAAATCATAAAAGGATGTTTTTATCTTAAAATATTTGAAAAAAGATCAATTCTCCCAAAATGGATCGGAATATTCCGGGGGCGTTTCGGTTTCGGAATGGATTTCCGCAATTTTTTCAAGTTGGCTTTCGGTAGCCACTTTTTGGATTTCATTGAAGAGGATACGTTCCTCAAAACGAATGTGCGCATCCAGTTCTTCTTCCAGTTGGCTCAGGGATTTCTCGGGATTGTCTGCTTCTTTAAAAAGCCGTTCCAAGCGCCTGTGTTCCTTCAAGGCGCGCACTATCAACTCATTGTTTTCATCCAAAACGGGAAAGACATACTTTTCCTCGGCTTCAAAATGTGGCTTTATTTCTTCCTCAAAAAACCAGGCGGCATATTTTTGAAGTCTTTCCGGAGCAATATTCTTGCTGAAACCTTTGCGCAATTTCCAACTAAAAAGTAGGCCAAAATGATGCTGGCGGCTCAAGGGCTGCAAGGCTTTGTGTCTTTTAATCGGTTTTTTCTTTTCCATTATTGAACGTATTTAGACCCAGATTTCTCGCGGATATAATTAATTTTAAACTGAAACATTTCAGCCATCTTTGATGCCCGCCATTTTGCCTCGTCGGCTATTTCACCCGTAAAATTTTCGTCTATGGTTTCAAACCATAATTGCAGCCACCGGTCAAAGTGTTCTTTATCAATGGGCATTTTTGCGTGTGGTGGAAATGGACTGCCATAGTAAGTATGCTCACTCAATAAAACAGTCTGCCAAAAAGTGTACATCTTTTCCAAATGTTGCGGCCAGCGGTCTTGGATATTACTGTTGAAAATTTCTTTCAGTAACTTATCCTCTCGTATTTTTCCATAAAAGGAATCTACCAAATGCTTTACGTCATCTAATTTCAGTATATCCTTCGTCATTGTATAATTCTAAATTTTCAAAAATGTTTCGCCTTCTTCCAAATTAGCCGCAAGTTTCATCACCAAGGTATTTTCGCACATTTGCTTCAAACCATTCCGCACGTCCATGAATTGATCGTGAACAGGACAGGGATGTTCCGATGAGCATTCGCGCAGGCCGAGGCTGCACCCGGTAAAGATTTGGTCACCGTCTATTTCAGAAACGATATCGGCCAATCTCAAAGTTGAATCCTTTTCCAAATAAAATCCACCATTCGGCCCCTTCTTGGATAGGATTATTCCGGCCCGCGCCAACTGTTGGCAAACTTTGGCCGTAAAAGGTTCGGGTGAATCAACTGCTTTGGCTATTTCCGTAATATTGGGACGCAAATCCTTTTGTGATTGTTTTGCGATAAAGAGCACCGCCCTTATACCATATTCACACGCTTTTGAAAACATACAGATTTATTTTTTTCAAAAGTAAGTAATAACAAATTTATTCAAGGATAAATCTATCTTAAAAAATGCCAGCCCCCTCTTTCGGTTTGGCAAGCAGGTTGAATTTTCTAATTGTGAAAACGCTTTTTAGCCTCGCGCTCCAAGGCTTCCCGATGATCTGGGTGTGCTATGGAAATAAGCGCTTTGGCACGTTGCTCCAATCCCTTTCCGAAGAGATTCACCACTCCGTACTCCGTAACCACATAATGCACGTGTGCCCTAGTGGTTGTAACGCTGGCGCCTTCCTTTAAAAAGGGGGTGATTTTGGAAATTCCTTTATTGGTAATCGAAGGCATCGCAATTATAGGTTTTCCGCCTTCCGAAAGCGAGGCGCCACGGATAAAATCCATCTGTCCGCCCACCCCGGAATATTGGTACATCCCGATGCTATCGGCACAGACCTGGCCAGTCAAATCAATCTCAATGGCGCTGTTGATGGCCGTAACTTTCGGGTTTCGGCGAATAATGGCAGTATCATTGGTATAACCTGCTTCCTTGAAATGCACAATCGGGTTGTCGTCAATAAAGTCGTATAATTTTTTGGTTCCCATTGCGAAACAGGTAACTATTTTTCCGGTTTTTATTTCCTTATCCTCTCCGGTAATTATTCCTTTTTCTACCAAAGGAAGGATGCCGTCGCTGAACATTTCAGTATGGATTCCCAATCGTTTATGGTTGCCCAGGTTGTGTAGCACCGCATTGGGAATATTGCCGATGCCCATTTGCAGAGTGGCGCCATCTTCCACCAATTCAGCAACATTTCTTCCTATGGTAGCCTCGATTTCAGAAGTTTCTCCTAAAATTGAAGCGTAAATAGGCGTATCTATTTCGACCCCGAAATCTACATTATTTATATGAATAATGCCATCGCCATGGGTTCTTGGAACGTTCGGATTGATGAGGGCAACCACACGTTTTGCAGTCTGGATAGCGGGCAGGGTAACATCAACCGAAACGCCAAGCGAACAATACCCGTGCTTATCCGGCGGTGAAACCTGAATGAAAGCTACATCCAACGGAAGAATATTTCTTCTGAAAAGCCAATGGATTTCACTTAAAAAGACTGGAATATAATCGCCGTGAATCGTGTTGACCCCTTTGCGAACATTATTGCCCACAAAACAACTGGAAAGCTTAAAAGCCTCCGTGTAAGGCGCTTGGGTGTATTTGGCTTCCCCGTGGGTATGGATTTGGATTATTTCAACATTTTTCAGCTCGCGATAACGCTCACACAAAGTGTCTATCAACAAGTTGGGCGTCATTGCCGCGCCCTGAAAAAATACGCGATTATTTGATTTTACTATGGATACGGCCTCTTGGGCGGAAACGATTTGCATAATTTTATTTTTATGCAAAGGTTGGGAATCTTATCTGCTTCTAAAATGATTTTAGTCAGATTTTAACGATTTAAAACGCAATATCACTCTGTGCCCTCTGTGCAATTCTTGGCGTTCTTTGTGGTTTTTTTCGTCGATACTTTTAACCACAAAGTTCACAGAGGGAGGCACGGAGAACACCCAAATGTTCTTGTAAAATCAGACCGAAACCTTGATGCACTCGGTAAGTTCATTTACTATTGAAATTCCCTTATCATTATTGTACCACACCTGTAGCATTTCCTTAAAGGCGTCGTCAATTTTTCCATGATGTTCCTTGTAATCAGCAACCAATTTTGTCGCAGCCCTCGAGCGCGGACCAAAAGTATTAATTACGTTGAAATCTTCATCAAGGATAATAACCACGGGAATGGAACGCGAACCATTGGTCAAAAATTCATCCATCAATTCCGGATTTTCATCGCGAAGTACGATTTTCAACTCGATGTTTTCCGAAAGTTGCGCAATCTTGTTTAGGAATGGAAGCGTTTGCGCCGCATCCCCGCACCACGATTCGCTGATTACCAGCCACGTCTGTTTTTCAGAAATGTTTTTGAAAACCTCCAAACTTTCTTCTGGAATTTCAGCGGTTTTGTCCAGTCGCTTGGTTCGGCTAAAATTCAGTTTTGTATAATCAATCTTTTCTTGGGTTTCTTCGCCAGTGGTGCGGTCTTCCGCCACCAATTGTTTGAAAAGCAAGTTGTATTCGGAATAATCCATTGCTTTTTTTACGGAGTTTTCTATTAAATTTTTCATCTTATTTTTTTACTTTTTTATAATCTTCATTGAAATATCCCCCACGATTTTCCTTTCGTTTCAGGGATTGCTGAATAATCAAATGCGCCACATTTACCATATTGCGAAGCTCTGAGAGCGCCGTATTCAATTTGTGTTTTTGGTAGAGTGCTTCCATTTCGAAATACAAAATTTCCAGTTGTGCCGACGCTTTTTCTAAATCGCTATTGTTCCGAACCACGCCTGCATATCTTCGCATCAACCGTTGCAATTGCTCCGTTTTTTGCTGAAGGATTTCAGAGCCTTTCAATAAAACTGTGCCTTCGTCATTCCATTCCGGAATGGCTTTGGTCGTGCGGGATGGCTTATGTTTACAAAGATACTGAAAAATGCAGTCCGCATATACCAAAGCTTCCAGCAACGAGTTGGATGCCAACCGATTGGCGCCGTGCAAACCTGTATATGAACATTCGCCACAGGCAAAAAGATTTTTCACCGAAGTCTTTCCATCCATATCCACAACCACCCCGCCGCACAAATAATGCGATGCGGGCACTACGGGAATCCAATCATTTGCCACATTGATGGTTCGCTGCAAACAAGTTTCGTAAATAGTTGGGAAGTGTTTTTTGAAATCGTCACTATCCAAATGCGTACAATCCAGAAAAACACACTCGTCGCCCGATTTTTTCATCTCGGAATCTATGGCGCGCGAAACGATATCGCGGGAAGCCAATTCGCCGCGTTCGTCATATTTCAACATAAACCGTTCGCCCTTTTTATTCCGAAGAAATGCTCCAAAGCCACGCACCGCTTCCGAAATCAAAAAGGAAGCGCCGTTGTTTCCGTCGTAAAGCGCGGTGGGGTGAAACTGTATAAACTCCATATTTTGGATGCGCGCCTTTGCGCGATAGGCCATCGCTATGCCATCGCCCGTTGCAACGGCCGGATTGGTGGTGTGCCCATAAACCCGCCCCATTCCGCCGGAAGCCAGCGTGGTGCAGTCGGCCTTTATCGTAAAAATATTCCCGGAAATCTGGTCCAAAACATAGGCGCCGTAACACGAAAGGTTCTCAGTTTTGTTTTCTGAAAAATGGTGTTCCGTAATCAAATCTATCGCAAAATGATGTGGCAGCAAAGTTATATTCGGCAGTTGATTGGCGCGTTCCAAAAGCGTGCGCTCTATCTCGTTGCCCGTGGTGTCTTTATGGTGTATTACCCTAAATTCGGAATGGCCCCCTTCCCTGCCGAGCGTCAGTTCGCCGTCGGCGTCGGTGTCAAATTTGGCGCCCCACGCCATCAGTTCCCGCAACCTTTTTGGGCCTTCTTTTATGACCATTTCCACAACAGCTCTGTCGCAAAGTCCGTCGCCCGCAATCAGCGTATCCTCAATGTGTTTTTGAAAGGAATCTTCTTTTAAGTCGAAAACTGCCGCCACACCGCCCTGCGCATATTTGGTGTTCGATTCCGATTGGTGCGCTTTGGTTACAACGGTGATTTTTTTCTTTGGAAATTCCGCCGCAAGTTTCACCGCAAGCGTCAAGCCCGCAGCGCCCGAACCGATAATCAAAAAATTGGTTTCCAGCATTATTTCGATAGTTCCAGCATCCGCTCAATGGGCAGAATGGCTTTTTTCCGTATTTCCTCCGAAACTTCTATCTGCGGGGTTTCGTGCAACAGACAGTCGTAGAGTTTCTGCAAAGTATTCATCTTCATAAACGCACATTCGCTGCATGCACAGGTGTTGTCCTCTTCCGCAGGCGCGGGAATCAACACGGCTTGCGGTACTTCCTGTTGCATTTTATGAAGGATTCCTGCTTCGGTGGCGACTATAAATTTTTCCGCAGGGTGTTTTTTCACATAATCAATCATGCCCGCCGTGGAACCGATATAGGTAGCGGTCTCCAAAATATGGCTCTCACTTTCGGGGTGCGCAATGATTTTCGAACCGGGGTGCTCTTTGTAAAGTTTCAGCAATTTATCCATCGAAAACGCTTCGTGCACAATGCAGGCGCCGTCCCAAAGCAGCATTTTCCGACCGGTTTTTTTCTGAATGTATTTTCCCAGATTTTTATCGGGCGCAAAAATAATCGGAACGTCCTTCGGCACGGAATTCACGATTTTTTCGGCATTGGAAGAGGTACAGATAATATGGCTCAAGGCCTTCACTTCCGCAGAACAATTCACATAGGTTATCACCACATGGTCCGGATGCGCCTCCACCAATTTCCGGAAAGCGTCTGGCGGACACGAATCTGCCAGCGAGCAACCGGCCATTAAATCGGGCAACAAAACTTTTTTGTCGGGGTTCAAAACTTTTGCCGTCTCGGCCATAAAATGTACGCCAGCAAAAACTATCATTTCGGCATCCGTTTCCGCAGCTTTTTGCGAAAGGCCCAAACTGTCGCCCACATAATCTGCCACTTCCTGAATTTCGGGCACTTGATAGTAGTGCGCTAGGATTACGGCGTTTTTCTGCTTTTTCAATTCGGTTATTTTTTGATGTAAATCCATCGGGAATCAAGTTTTAATTTTTTGAAGAAATGCTTTGAAAATAGGCGTTGCAACAATCAATAGCGAAACAAAAATCCCTATTCCAAAGATGAAAAATGAAATATAGTACGGCACGATTGAATCCTGCATTTCCGCAAACGATCCTTCCTTAGAAACGTACATCCAGTAGCTGCGCTTGGCCCCAGCAATTATCAAGGAAACGAAAAAGATAAACAGCGAAATGTTAAAGGCCACAAAACCCCGCATTACCCAACGGGTGTCCATTTTCAGCTTTGGCCGCAAATGTTGCGCGATAAAGAACAGCGCCGAAAAAAGTATCGTCGTGTTGATGCCGATCGTGGTCCCCATAGAATGCGCCACCGTAATATGCGTGCCGTGGGTAAAGAAATTGATGGCGGGAATGGAGAACAACAGCGCCAAAATAATGTTTATAAAAATCCAAAAATCGGTGGCCAGCAAAAACCGATAGGCCATGGGGTGGTTTTCCTTTTCTACCTTTAAAACAGAGCGTTTCCAATTGTAAATGATCGACGCCAAAACAATCCACTCGGTCATACTTATCGCATAGGCAACGTAGCGGATCCACGGCTGTGTGGGCAGTAAATAAGTGTGGTGCGCCCAGCCGAACATCAAATTGGTGAGTCCCAAAAAGTAGAAGAAAAACGCCATTTTATTGGTAGCCACGTCGGTATCCTTTTTGATTTTGGACATCAAATAAATTGAAATACCGTAAACCAGCATATTCCACGAACCCGTAAACGAGCCGGTTGATTTCCATTGTACGGCGAAATCTTTGATGAAATTCAACCTAAAAAAATCGAACAGCCAAAAATGCGCCTCCATCAAATGGTAGCACATAAAGGCGATGCCCGTGCCCCACATCCAAAAATAGACGGGCCAGCCTTTCATATTGGTGTAAAGCGTTTTGAAATAATTGATGCCGAAAAGTACCCAGCCCAGTAAAATCGGGATCATCAAAATGGGTTTAAATGCGAAATATTCGCGCCCCTCGGTATAATCGAAAGCAAAAGAGAAATAAATGGCAACACCCGTCAACAGGAAAAGTATGAAATGCAGCGATTGCAATTTGCGCGAAAAAAGCTCAAATTTTTCAACCGAAGCGATAAAGAAATAGATGCTGCCAGTGGCGGCGAGCACAATCCACGAAGTTTCCGAAGTAACGTGAAAGGGCCGCAGTTTGGAGAAGGGCACCGTTTCCTTTAAAAAATCGGGCAAGAGGTATTGAAACGATGCGGTTAACCCAAAAAGCATCCCCAAAAACAGGGCCGTTAGCGCAAACAACAAGAAATAGAGCGGCACTTTATTCTTCATTTCGATACTTTATTTTAACCCAGCCCGTGGCCTCGATCTCGGCGTCATAATTGGGGTAAATGCCCGTTTCATCCACCTGTTTCAGGTATTCCACGAGGGCATCCTTTTCTTCTTCGGTAAAATGAAACTGCGGCATACTCTTCACTCCGCTGTTCAAAAACGCTTTAATATAATTTGGGCCTTTGCCTTCTGTAGAATAAACGTTGGTTAAATCGGGGCCCAAATACCCGCCCAAACCGTACAATTGGTGACAGGACCAACAACGGTTGCTTTGGAACAGCTGCTGGCCTTTCACTGCCACTGGGGATAACTTTTCGACGGCCACGTAGCCGTCGGTATTATAGATTACATAGTTATAAAAGCCGAAAAGGGCGAGCAAAATCGCCATAATAAAAATATAAGGCCTTGGATTGGAGACCATTTCAATTTGAATTATTTGGGCATAAAAATACCTTTTCACTGCTGTGCGAAATATGATATTTATCAGTTTTTAGGACTTAAACATCTTTTAATTTCGTACTTCCCAAAAATCCCTCGAATTCACTTTGCATTTCAACTTCATTTCTAAAAAAATATGGTCAACAACCAACTACTAAATCCGAAAAGTATCGCCATAATCGGTGCTTCGAATGACACCAGAAAACCCGGTGGCAATATGCTTAAAAATATTCTCGCCGGAGGGTTTGCGGGAAATCTTTACGCGGTGAATCCAAAGGAAGAAAGAGTT
This sequence comes from Aequorivita aquimaris, assembly GCF_001573155.1. Classification (GTDB taxonomy): domain Bacteria; phylum Bacteroidota; class Bacteroidia; order Flavobacteriales; family Flavobacteriaceae; genus Aequorivita; species Aequorivita aquimaris. The sequence goes on from NZ_JRWG01000001.1 coordinate 341,115, forward strand.
CAGGGCATAAAAAGTTTTTCTGAAGTAATGGAAATTCCCCAAACCGACCTCGCCATTCTTGCCATTCCCGCAAAATACTGTCCCGAAACGGTTAAAATTTTAGCTGAAGAAAAAAATACGAAGGCTTTTATAATCATTTCCGCAGGTTTTGGCGAAGCTGGTGAACAAGGAAAACAATGGGAGCAGCAGATAGTTTCTACGGTCAATTCGGTTGATGGTTGCCTGATTGGCCCAAACTGCATCGGCGTAATCACCGAAAATTACAAAGGCGTTTTTACCGCTCCCGTGCCGCAATTCAACCCAAAGGGATGCGACCTCATCTCGGGGTCGGGCGCCACGGCAGTCTTTATTATGGAGGCAGGCATGGCGCTTGGCGTTTCCTTCGCGAACGTATTTTCCGTTGGAAATGCAGCCCAGACGGGCGTTGAGGATATTTTGGAATATATGGACGAAAACTTCGATGCCGAAAAAGACCCGTTTATAAAACTGTTGTATCTCGAAACCATTTCCAACCCGCAAAAGCTGTTGAAACACTCTTCGTCCCTCATAAAAAAAGGTGCGAAAATTGCAGCAATTAAAGCAGGAAGCACCGCCGAAGGCAGCCGCGCCGCCACTTCGCACACGGGCGCCATTGCCAGTAGCGATATGACGGTGCGCGCGCTGTTCCACAAAGCGGGGATTGTGTATTGCAGCAGCCGCGAGGAACTGCTGAGCGTGGCCTCCATTTTCAACTACAAAAAACTGGAGGGGAAAAACATTGCCATCATTACCCACGCCGGCGGTTCGGCGGTGATGCTGGCCGATGAGCTTTCAAAAGGCGGCCTAAAAGTTCCCGAAATATCCGGGCCTGATGCCGAAAAGCTGAAAACCTTCCTCTACCCCGGCTCTTCCGTAGCCAACCCCATCGATTTTTTGGCCACGGGCACTGCCGAACAATTGGGCATCATCATCGATTATTGCGAACACAAATTTGACAACATAGACGCGATGGCCGTGGTTTTCGGCAGTCCGGGACTTTTTGATGTGGAAAATGTTTATAATGTATTGAGCGTGAAGCTCGAAATCTGCAACAAGCCCATTTTTCCCGTGCTGCCTTCCGTGATAAACGCACAGCGCGAAATCCAATCGTTTTTGAAGAAAGGACACATCAACTTCCCCGATGAAGTGGTTTTGGGGAAAGCCCTCTCCCAGGTTTTCAATACGCCCGAACCTGTTTCCGAAGCAATTTCACTCCCGAAAATTGACATCGAAAAAATACGAGGCGTTATCAATACGGCTTCCGAAGGTTATTTGGATGCCGCCCAAACGCAGAAGCTGTTGGATGCGGCAGGAATTCCACGGGTTACGGAACTGGTGGAAAATTCAAAGGAAAAAATGCTCGCCGCGATGGATTCCCTGGAATTTCCTGTGGTGATGAAGGTCGTGGGCCCGCTCCACAAAAGCGACGCAAAAGGCGTGGTGCTGAACATTACTTCAAAAGAAGAAGTTTCGGAAACCTTTGATAGGCTAATGCAAATAGATTCAGCAACGGCGGTAATGGTGCAGCCGCAACTGGCGGGACTGGAATTGTTTGTGGGCGTAATGAAGGAGCCGGGTTTCAACCACACCATTCTATGCGGTTTGGGCGGGATTTTTATAGAAGTGCTAAACGATGTTTCGGCAGGTTTAAGCCCTATTTCAAACAACGAAGCCCAGCAAATGGTACAATCGCTTCGCGGGTATAAACTCATTCAGGGTGCGAGGGGCCGAGAGGGCGTTAACGAAAACCAGTTTGTGGAAATCATCCAACGGCTTTCGGCTTTGGTGGAGGCCGCCCCGGAAATTACCGAAATGGACATCAATCCGTTGATTGGCACCCGGAAAAATATTGTTGCCGTGGATGCGCGGGTGCGGGTGGGTCATTAAATAAATTCAGCAAATTATTCAATAAAAATTTTGTAGTTTTGTATCCGAATAGATACACTGTTTTCAAGATGTATTTTATTGAAAAGACTATTGAATTTGATAAATGGCTTGGATAGTTGAAAGACCTTAAAGCTAAGTCAAAAATACTTTTCCGAATTCAAAAAATTGAAAGCGATGGCCATTTTGGCGATTGTAAATCTGTGGGCGAAGGAATAATGGAAATGCGGATAAATTACGCGAAAGGCTACAGGGTCTATTTCAAAGAAGTCGATGGCAAAATAATTCTTTTACTTATCGGTGGCAGTAAATCAACCCAACAAAGAGATATTGCAAAGGCAAAAACAATTTGGAAAAAATTAAACCAGTAGCACAATGGACACTTCACGATTTGACATTGCAGATTATTTAGACAATAACGAGATGATTGCGGAATATCTCAATACTGTATTGGAAGAAGGAGATACAGACGATATGATTACCGCGATCGGACAAATTGCAAAAGCTATTGGAATGACAAAAATAGCCGAGGAAACTGGCCTGAGCAGACCCAGCCTGTACAAGGCGTTATCAGATGGAGCCAAACCACAGTTTGCAACGGTTATGAAAGTATTAAAAGCGATTGGAGGACAGATACAGATTAATCCGGTTCAATAAGATGGCATTTTAATGGATAATAATTTCTAAACCGCCCAAACCACAACAAGCAATAGCGTCAAAAACGCCACGAGCAGCACCTTCCAAAAAGCATTCGCCTTTTTAAGCTCCATAAAAAAGAATGCCACGCCAATAAATTTAAAAATTACAATACCAAAATAATGACGGCAATCTATGCCAAACTAAATTTATCGCGCTTCTTAAAAATCCTTCCGCTTCGCTATGCGCCAAATAAAGAAGGTCGGCACAACTACCCAAACAATTAGCATCGCAAAGGAAAGCAACAGTCCAAAACTGGTGCCGAAGAATTTTTGGAATACCGCACCGGTATAGCCCAATAATGCCGAAATGTCGAGTTTTAAAAGTATCAAAACCCGCGACAGATCTACTGGGTTCAGCATGGTTGCGATGAGTGAAAACTTATCCAGCGGATAATCCTCAAAATATAAAAGCGACATCAAAAAGATACCGTCATAAATTACGGCCATAAACAACCAAAGCAGAATGGCATAACCAAAACCTTTGATTTTGTTTTCATTGGAAAGGGCTATAACGAAAGCCAGTGCGGTAAAAATAAAGGTTAGAAATCCGCCTGTAACCAGCAGAAGTGTAAAATCCCAAATGGCATTGCTGTTGAAAATTCCGTAGAAAACAAAAGGGAGGCCCAAGCCAATCACCAAGCTCATCGCCAACGAGGTGGCGACTCCAAAATATTGCCCCAAAAAGATGGAGCTCCGTTTTACGGGCTGTGCCAAGAGCAGCTCCGTAAATTCACGGGAATTGTAATAATACATCACCCCGAAAATAGTGCCGATTAACGGTACCAAAATGATAATTACGTTCATTAGGGTTATCACCGCTTTTGAGAGGTCGTTGTTCAAAAATAAGAGCACCACGCCCAGCAGTAAATAGAACAGAAAATATACGTAGCTCCAGCGGCTTCGCATTAAATCGTAAAAACTGTATTTTAGTATCTTAAGCATAACTTGAGGATAAAATGGAGGCTATGGCGTGTTCAAAATCGGGTTGTTCGGTCTTGGTTTTCAGTTCGGTAATGGTTCCCTTAAAATAAATTTTTCCTTCCAAAAGAAAAACTATCTCGTCGGCAATTTCTTCTACAAAACTCAAAATGTGCGAGGTGACCAAAATGGTTTTTCCCTTTTCCCTTTCGGAAAAAATCAAGTTCTTCAACCGCAGATGCGAGATGGGATCGAGGCCGCTCGTTGGTTCATCGAGAATTATCAGAGGACTGTCAAACATAAACGTAAGCACCAAATTCACTTTCTGTTTTGTGCCGCCCGAAAGGTTTGCCAATTTTTTATTGAGAAAGGGTTGCAACTTGAAAAGCTCAATCAACTCTTCATCCTTGGTAGCTTTTGAATCGCGCAGATCCTTGATCATCGCGATAAGCTCATTCACTTTCAGGTTGCCGGGGAAATTGGCTATTTGCGGTAAATAGTCAATTTCATTTCGGTATTTGAAATTGTTTTTCAACGGTTTTCCATCTACGGAAATCGCTCCGGAATCTGGCAGTACCATTCCCAAAATACATTTGATGAGGGTGGTCTTTCCCGAGCCGTTTGGCCCAAGGACAGAGAAAATTCCACCGCGCTCAATATTGAGGTCGATGCCCTTGAGCACTTCGTTCTTGCCAAATTTTTTATGTAAATCCTTAACTTCTATCATGTTTTATGGGCTTCATTTTTGGGTTTTCATCCACCAAATTATCGGGCGTGAAAACGGGGGAAACTTTTTCTGAAAAATCAATAATGTCTATAAAAAGGCTTCGCAATAGAATGATGGTTTCCGGAGTACGGTTAACAATATATGAAAACAGTTTTACCGGACGGTAGGGCACATCGCCAATTCCGTCTTTGTTAAGGTCGTAACCCGTATAATTGCTCCAATAATTATTGTCGAACTCATTGTCGTTTATATTGCTGTTATAGGAAATATCGAAAGAGTTGTAAAGAAAGTTGTTCTCTTTAAAGGAATTGGCATAACAAGCACCACGCACCTTTATGGCCCAACCGTTGCTTATAAAATCGTTGTTGTGATAGGTTACCCTGTTGCTGCCCTCAAGATTGATTCCCACGGTATTTTCCTTAAAAACATTGTTGGAGATAGTGGCATCGTTTATTTCTTTTAGCAAAAGACCGAATGCTGCGGTGCCCCAGTTCTCCTTAAAGACGTTGTTCTTCATTTCTATAAACTTCGAAAACATCACGGCCACGCCCGCTCCATTGTTCTCAAAAGTATTGTACTCGTAAATATCGTTGTTGCTGAACATAAAGTGCAGCCCATATCGCAGGTTGTTCCGACTGAGATTGTGGCTGATTCTTATATTGTCTGAAAATTCCAAATAAATCCCGTCGCGAACGTTCTGCACGTCATTACCGCGCACCTCAACATCGTTGCAATACCAAAGTTGGATGCCGTTGCCGGAATTGTATTCGTTAATGGCATCGCCTTTTATGGTGTTGTTTAACACTTTTCCGTTATCGGACCTTTCCAGATAAATTCCGAAGAAAAGTTTCTCAAGCTGGAGATTTTGGATGAGATACCCATTCTTTTTAATTACGCGAATGGCGGCGTAATCCGAGGTATAGCTGGTGCCGACATTTATAATTTTGAAACCGTCCACCGTAACGTTGTCGGCCACTATCTTAATGATTTCACCTTTGTCTTCTCCGTCGATGGTTGGCAGGTTTTCGCCTAGTAGAATAATGCTTTTGTCCACTATAATATTTACTTCCTTGTAAATTCCCTTTTTCACCAAAACTGTATCGCCATCTGAGGCTTGGTTTATACCTTCCTGAATTGTTTTAGCCTCACAGGTACTGCAAACATTTATGGTCTTGCCCATAGCGGCAGCGGTTGCAAAAAGCAAAATAACCAGCGTAAATATGTGAAGTGTTTTTTTCAAAATAGTTTCAAAATTTGGCAATACCGGAGCATTTGCCGTGAACGGGTTTTATAAAAATAACGGAAGATACTGAATTTAAAGGAAACGGAACAAGTTGAAAAAACGTTCCGCGCAATAGACGGACTGTTAGATTCCAGCAAGTTTCTTCGGGGAATAAAGTTTTGAAGAAACTCGCTGACATCCTAACTTTACTAATTGTTATTGCTTTAAGTGAATTTGGATTTCTTCCCAAGAGAAAAGTTCTCCCGTGAATTTTTCCTGTGCTTTTTGTCCAGAATTTTCATTTTCAAAAGCCGAAAGATTCGCACCCATCGGGCTCGCAATCTGATCGCTCACAAGGTAGGAGGCCATTGTGGCGTCCATCAATTGTCCGGGTTGGTTGAAATCTGCAACCAGATACAGGGCCATTTCGGTGTCTTTCATCTCATCCTGTAAGGAATGGACCATACACTCTATGGCGTCATATTTATAGGCCTTGCCCTTTGTTGTTACCAACTGAGCGGAATGTTGCCTGTCCACGATTGTCATATTGCAGTAATGGCAGGCATCTGTTCCGTATTCAATCTGTTGCGGGCTTATATTGCACGAAACCAAGATTGAAGAAAAGATTATACCCAAGAAAATGAAATATTTCATAATACTATTGTTTTAGTGCTGAATTTTTAAGCTTTTTTATATTCCTTTTTTCCAACAAAAAAGGCTACTACGGTAAGCATCATTCCCGCAAAGATCATATAGGCACCTGTTCCTGGCCACGAATCCACATCAAAATTCAGCATTTTTTGATACCCTAATAAGGGTGGTTTGTAGGTCATTGGTGTGCCATCGGGATTCAAAAGTTTCATGATTGCTTTTGGATCTAGATCAGTTCCGTATTCCAAAAGCCATTGGTTAAAATCGTACATTCCTAAAATGCCCAATACAGACATTAACACGAACCAGCCAAGGAACCATTTATAACTGATTTTTCCGAAGAAACCCAGTATTCCTATAATTACGCCCAGAGCGACCATCGCGCCTATTACGATAGGAAAGACTTCAAATTCCCACATATCTTCTGCTTTTGGGATGGTCTTCATTCCGATATAATGGTTTAGGCCATCAATGTTCTGAATGTCAAATTCCTTTACGCCTTCTATTCCTTCAATATAAATATCCATTCCCAGCGGTTCGGGATATTGGGGGGCGCCCAGCATAATATTCCACAATGGAAATTTAAAGAGACCCAATAGCAGCAAGGAGCCAATTATCATTATTATTCCTGCTTTTTTCATTTTTTTGAATTTTAAATCTTAAACGTCCGTGCGGTTGGTTTTTGGGTTTAAGCATTTGTGCAGATAGTGCGATGCTGATTTTATATTGAATGGAAGAAAGACTGCTTCGTCAATTTTTTTTAAAAGACGGGGGAAATCAACAACCCCCGTCTTTCCTTTGAAAATACTATCAATCACTAATCTAGTATTTCCACAACTAAAAACTTCTTAATTAATCTTCACCTAAAGACCAACTCAGTTCCATATTGGAATTTGCCGGGCTTACGCGAACATATCCTTGCATTTCCTGGTGAAGTGCAGAACAGAAATCTGTACAATAGAACGGCCATACTCCCACCTGTTTTGGTTCCCAAACCAAGGTTTTGGTCTGTCCAGGCATTATCAACAATTCAGCGTTATTTGCGCCTATCATTGCAAACCCGTGTGGTACATCAAAATCCTGTTCGTGGTTTGTTATGTGGAAGAATACCTTGTCCCCTACTTTTACGCCCTCAATGTTGTCTGGGGTAAAGTGGCTACGGATGGTAGTCATATAAATGTGAACCTCATTGCCCTTGCGCTCTACACGAGCATCAGCTTCAGAAAGTGTGGCGTATGGGTTTTTATTGTCTGCCAATTTGTAAAACTGTTTAGAGTTTTTCTTCAGGATGTCTGCTCGAATACCGGCAGCGTAGTGTGGCTCTCCGTGCGTTGGGAAATCCAGCAACAGTTCCATTTTGTCGCCTGAAATATCAAACAACTGTGCGGAGTGCTCTAATTCTGGTCCTGTAGGCAAGTAACGGTCTTTTGTAATCTTGTTCATTGCAACAAAATACTTTCCAAATGGCTCCCTCGAGTTTCCACCGGGGATCATCCCGTGACCTACGGAGTAGAAAACTGGCTGGCGGTCCAATACTTCCCAAGTTCCGAGTTTCCATTTTACAACTTCAGAAGAGATAAAGAAAGTGGTATAAGCATTTCCCTTGCCGTCAAACTCAGTGTGCAATGGGCCTAAGCCTGGCTGCTTCACGGTACCTGCAAGTACGTCCTCAAATTTTAAGATTGGAATGCCGTAAGCTTCGCCGTCAAATTTCTTGTTTTCGATAGCATCAAGCATTTTGGTGAAAGAGTGTACTGTAAGGTCGGCAGAAAGTTTACCGTTACCTATTATATATTCTCCTGTTGGATCTACGTCGCAACCATGTGGAGATTTTGGTGTTGGCAAAAAGAATACTGCACCGGGAACCTTGGTAGGATCTACCGTCAACACCTCTTTTTCCATAGTACTTGTGGCCAAGTGTGTGTCGTGATCGTACACGTTGTGAGCGTAGTTGGCAGGCATTTTAGTTCCTCCTCCGTTATTCACATAGTCTTCAATTACCTTCCAGTTTACGGCGGCAATGAAATCTTTATCATTTTGTGATGAATTTACCTCCATCAATGTATTCGCTTCTTCGGTGTTATAGGTAGTAAAGAAGAACCAACCGTGGGATTTATCACGTCCAGGGTGCGAAAGGTCATAGTTAAAACCGGGCATCATCAATTGGAACTTAATACCCATACGACCAGTTTCCTGATCAACGCTAATGAAAGATAGCGCTCCCTTAAAGTTTCCTTTATAATCTTTAATCGGCATATCGCGTTGTGGTACCGGCACTGAGAAACGGGTTCCGGCTACAACGTATTCTGTATTTTCAGTAATGAAGGAAGAACTGTGGTTACCTGCACTGTTTGGCAACTCAATAATTTCTACTGTTTCAAAAGTTTCCAAATCAATACGGGCGATACGTGGAGTATTGTTACCGTTGATAAAAATCCATCGGCCGTCCAGTTTACCACCAGTTTGTGAAATATCGGGGTGGTGGGAATCGTCCCAAGGCACAAACCCGAATGATGTATTAAACATAGGCTTTGTTTCCTCAGAATATCCGTAACCACTGGTTGGGAATTGCGAGAATACCGGAATCTCCTTGAACATACGTCCAGAAGGAAGTCCATAAACCGTTAAGTTACCGCTATACCCTCCAGAGAAGAACGCGTAGTACTCATCGTGTTCGCCCGGGGCTACGTAAACTTTTTCAGCGGCATTGGTGGCCAGACCGCCTTGCCCCTTACTGCCTTTTTTGTTTTCCCCATTATTACAGCTCACCAAACCGGCGACCATAACAAGGGAAACTAAAATATTAATTGCTTTTTTCATTTTTCTATTGTTTTAATTTAAGTTTTTCGATTGTTTAGTTTGCAGGCAAGATTACCTTATCAACTACATGTATAATTCCGTTACCGGCGGGCACGCTCGCTATAATCTTGGCGCCGCCTACATATACGTCATCTCCTTTTGTTTCAACGGTTACATCATGTCCTCCAGCCTGCCCCAATTTTTTAAACTTTTTCAAAAAGTCTTTGGAGTAGTTGCCTGGCGTAACGTGATTTTTCAAGATAGCGGCAAGTTGATCCTTATTTTCAGGCTTAAGCAAATTCTCAACAGTTCCCGCAGGAAGTGCCTCAAAAGCAGCATTTGTAGGCGCAAAGACCATTAACGGACCTGCGTTTACCAAAGCATTTTCCAAGTTGGCTGCCTGTACCGCTGCCACAAGTGTGGTGTGGTCTGGGGAGTCAATGGCTATCTGAAGAATATTGGGCGTAGATTCATCACCTTCTATAAAGGCCTGACCTTGTCGTTCAGAAGCGGAATTGGCAGTTGCGGAATTTTCTACAACGGTTGTATCCCCTTCGGTTTTAGTTTCGTTTTTGCAAGCTGAAAACACGAGCATTGCAGCTGAAACAAATAGCAGTTTAATTGTTGTTTTCATTTTGATCTTGGTTTTTAACCCTTGCAGGACCGTAAGCCCTGCAAGGGGGTTGGTTGTTTAAGTATATATATTAAAGAGTTCTAAAATATTCCAATACTTGTCTTGCCTCTTCCTCCGTCAAATTTTGGTTGGCCATTGGCGATCCGTTGAATTCTATCAAAAGTGCTTTTGCCAGTGGGTCATTTTTGGTCATTTCCTCAGGATTTAGGATCATGTTCATAATCCACTCTGGGGTACGTCTTTCCAAAATACCTGTTGGCGCAGGACCAATGAATTTTTTGTCCGGTTTATGGCAGGCCATACATTTTGTCTTGTAAACCTCCATTCCCTTTGCTGCCATCGCTTGATCAATTTCAGCGGGAAGTTCTAAGTTCTTAATAGGCCCAATCCCCTTGTTGGTAAGATCCACCGATTCTGATGGTTTTACATCAGATGAAGCATTGGTAGTTTCAGTAGAAGCTTCGGTTGCCGCTGGCTTCTGTCCAATCTGGATATCATTGCTTTTCTTTTCTTCTTTTCCGCCACAGCTTATCAAGGTTACGATTGCAATTGCGGCCAGTGATTTCATTATAATTTTCATAGTTGTTTGAATTAATTTATGGGACAAAATTAGCACGCAAGAGAGAGATATAATATGATTTTTGTCATATACGGGATAATTTAATCTCTTTTTTTTGCTTCGAAGTAAGCTATTAAAAAATCCTCTTAGCAGTACAAAGATTCTTGTACTCTACGGTTTAAAATATGAGGAAAATCATTTTACATGTCACCCATAAAAATTAATTTTGAAGAAACCCTAAAAAGATGAAAAATATACTTTTGCCCACTGATTTTTCGAAAAACTCAAAGAATGCAATTAAGTATGCGCTGAAGTTTTTTGAAGGCGAAAAGTGTACATTTCACGTTCTCAATTCGCAAAAACCTTCTGGGTATATAACTGCCGATGTGCTTTACGGCGCTCCCGGCACATCGGTCTATGAAGGTATTTTGAACGACAATAAAAAGGAGCTTGAAAAATTGGTCCAATTTTGTAAATCAATTTCTGAAGGAGAGGATTTCACTTTTATTCCTAAAATAGATTTTGACAATATCGTTGATGCTGTTAACCAAGCCGTAGCGCTAAACAATATTGAATTAATACTGATGGGCTCTAACGGTGCCACAGGTGCTGCAGAAGTTATTTTCGGAAGTAACACCTTAAAAATTATACGAAACGTTGATTGTCCCGTTCTCATAGTTCCCGAAGCCTATACATTTGAAAAAATTAATGCAATCTTGCTCTCGCTAAACTATCAATATGATGTAGCGAACAAATCGTTCAACATTATTTCTGAAATACTAAAGAAAAACAATGCCTCGTTGAAAATTCTTGAAATTGAGGAAGAAGATATAGAACTATCCTCACAACGAAACCATACCGAGGAAGTTTTTAAAGAAATAGGTTTTGAACGTTATTCCATTAAAAATATTCCTGCCTCAATGGCCATCAATGCTTTTGAGCAGTTAATTCCCGTTCAACTTCACGCCTTGATTGTGGAGCGCAAAAGTTTTTTTGACCGCTTTATCTTTGGTTCAGAGACTTCAAAAATAAATTACGGTTCCCTTGTACCGCTTTTGGTACTTCATGAGTAGTTATTTCACAATCAAAAGATTATTCTTTTTAAGCGTTTGCACGAGTGTTTTTACATAATCGCGAATGGTGGAAGAAGCTCCGGGCGGATTCACAATGTCTATCTTTCCGCGCCATATTAAATCGCGCTCCTTGCCGGGGCAGAGACAATACAATGATGTTTCCGTATTATAAACAGGGTAATCCTCAATCTGTTCATTACCGTAAACGGGCCTATTTTCAGTATAATAATCACTGAAAGATTCAAATGACTTTGTAAGATTTCGGTAGGATTGCCCAATGGTTACCTTGCTTTCCTGCCCGGTAACTTTTGAAAAGAGCACAGCATCAAACCCCGCGGTGAGAAGTTCATTTTCAATGTTTTTTAAATTTTCTTCAGTTTGATTATTTTCAGAAAAGGTACTTTCAAAATAATCAACGCTTTTTACCGCAATCACATCTTCCGTTTCCAAGGCTTGTTGCAAGCTGTACTCAAATTGCCGCTGCAATACCGGGTCTGATGTTAAACCAACCACCAACACTTTATTGGCTTGAAAATTTGGAGTTTCTGCATTTCTATATTCATCAACCAAACGGCTGCTGGAACAACCGTATAGAGAAAAAATAAAAAATGCTGTGGCCAATAATTTATTCATGATATTTTATTAATTATTTAATAAACAGTATTATACACCCTCTTAATAACCTATTCGTAAATATACGTTTCTCTTTTTTCAAATTTTGAAATATTCCCAAAAGAAGCTATAAACTTAAAGTATTTCAGAAAATTCAGATATGACATTCATCAATCTCTAACGAATAATTTTAAATTTTTTTTAGAAAACAACTTGTGTAAAGATATATTATGTATTTTTGTTAACCAAATGGTTAAACCATAAAGTTGAAATATGGCAAAGACAAATAAAAATCAAGACACCGAAGGACAGATATTGGACGCTGCAAAAAACGTGTTCCAAAAAAAGGGAATGGACGGCGCACGAATGCAGGAAATTGCGGATGCGGCAGGCATCAACAAAGCGATGCTGCACTATTACTACCGAAGCAAACAATTGCTTTTTGAAGCGGTTTTCAGCAATGCCTTTTCCCTTTTGGCACCGCAGCTCAATAAAATTCTGAACGATGATTCCTCGATTGAAGAGAAGGTGAAAAACTTCACGCACAATTACATTTCTTTTATAATAAAGCATCCTTACCTGCCAAATTTTATAATTCAGGAATTAAACAGAAACCCAAAGTTTTTTGAAAAAATTCAACAAAACGCTGCTTTTCCAACACTGGAAAAATTTAAAAATCAAGTGAACGAAGAAGTGGAAAAGGGCATTTTGAAACCAATAAATGGAGAGCAACTTTTCATCAATATTATATCGTTGAATATTTTTCCTTTTGTGGCTACTCCTTTGATAAAAGGATTTTTAAAATTTGACGATAAAGGCTTTAAACAATTGATGGAGCAGCGCAAAACCGCGGTTTCGGAGTTTATTATCAATTCAATTAAAAAATGAAAAACTTTCTATTTCTATTTTTTGCTATCACTCCCCTTGTGGCATTTGCTCAGCAAACACTCACCCTGCAAGAGTGCTACGTTCTAGCGGAAAAAAATTATCCATTGGCAAAACAGACGGTTTTATTGGAAGAAAAAACACAGTCTGAAATTGCAATCTTGGAGAAAGGAAAACTCCCAAAGTTAGACCTGAACGCGCAGGCAACCTACCAATCGGATGTTATTGAATTGCCGCTTGCAATACCGAATTCCACAATAGAGCCGCCCAACAAAGACCAGTACCGCGCCACGCTGGACGCCAACCAATTGATTTATAACGGCGGAAATATCGCCGCAAACTCAAAACTAAAAACCGCCGAACTCGCCGCACAGCAACAGCAGGTAGCGGTAAATCTTTACACTTTAAAAAACCGCATCAACCAAAATTATTTCAGTGTTTTGCTCTTTCAGGAACAGGAAAAATTGCTCCTTTCAAAGATGGAGGTGCTCGATGCGCGTTTAAAAGAAATAAATACAGGCGTAAAATACGGCGCGGTCCTTCCCGCTTCCGAACAACTGTTGAAAGCGGAACAGCTCAAGTTAGAGCAACAACTTTCGCAGATTAATTTCGATAAACAAAAAGCGTTGAAAAACCTATCGCTATTGGTTTTTCAGGATTTGGACAGCAACACAATCTTGGCCAAGCCAGCCATTTTCATAGCTCCCGAAATCGAGTCGCAGCGACCCGAATTGGAGCTTTTCAATCTGCAGGAAAAGCAACTGGAAACTTCAAAAGAAGTCATTTCAAAAAGCAACTTCCCAAAATTGTTGGGGTTTGCACAGGCTGGCTATGGCAATCCGGGACTGAATATGTTGGACAATTCCTTTCAGGATTTCTATATGGTCGGTCTAAAATTGAATTGGAACATATTTGATTGGGGCAAAACCAAGGAACAAAAACAGACCGTCGATATTTCAAAGGAAATTGTTTCCACCGAAAAAGAAACTTTTTTACTCAACAACGAAATGCAGCAGAAAGAGGCCGAAAGCGATATCGATAAATACGAGGCCATGCTTCGGAAAGACTCAGAAATTATTGAACTGCGCGAAAAAGTTTTACAGGCTACCACTTCACAATTACAAAATGGCGCCATCACTTCTTCGGAATATATCACGGAACTGAACAATCTATTCGAAGCAAAAATCGACCAACAATTGCACGAGTTACAACTGGCGCTGGCGAAGGCAAATTATAGAATAATAAAAGGGGATTTTAAATAAATATTTAGGGTGAAAAATATAAAAACAATGGTTTTGGCAGGCTTGGTCGGAAGTTTATTCTCTTGCTCCAACGGCGAAAAAGCCGATGGATACGGCAATTTTGAAGCTACGGAAATCACAATCTCTTCCGAAGCAAACGGAAAACTGGAATATCTGAACGTGGAGGAAGGACAGGTTCTCGAAAAAGGAACCGCGGTAGGCCTTGTTGATACCCTTCAACTTTATTTGAACAAGCAACAACTGCTTGCCCAAAAAGAAACGGTGGCATCAAAATCGGGAGGCGTTTGGTCGCAAGTAAGCGTTTTGAACGAGCAATTGCAGACCGCCAAAACCGAACAGGAACGCATCCAAAATATGTTTGCCGAAAACGCTGCCACCAAGCGCCAATTGGACCAGGCCAACAGCCAAGTGGACGTTTTGAAAAAGCAAATACAAAACGTGGAAACCCAAAATGCGCCTATCGTGAATGAGGTAAAATCCATAGATGCCAAAGTAGCGCAAATTGAAGAGCAGATTGCTAAAAGCAAAATCACAAACCCGATAAAAGGCACGGTCCTGACCAAATATGCCGAGCCGGGCGAAATTGTCTCCTTTGGAAAACCGCTGTACAAAATCGCCGATTTGGAAGAAATGACCCTGCGCGTTTATGTAAGTGAAACGCAGCTCCCAAACATTAAAATTGGGCAGGAAATAAAAGTAAAAATTGATTCCGGTGAAGAAATGAAAGATTACCAAGGAACCATAAGTTGGATTTCGGCTTCGGCAGAGTTTACCCCCAAAATAATCCAGACCAAGGAGGAGCGGGTAAATTTGGTTTATGCGGTAAAGGTAACGGTAAAAAACGACGGTAGTCTAAAAATCGGGATGCCGGCGGAGATGTGGATTGATAGTCGGTAGTCGGTTGAGAAAATATAAAATTATGGAAACAATTGAATTTATTCTTTATGTCGCTGATCAGGCCCGGAGCGCGGAATTTTACGAGGGACTCCTCAAAACAAGTCCGAGTTTGAACGTGCCGGGAATGACGGAATTCAACCTTTCGGAAACCGTCAAACTGGGGGTGATGCCGGAAAGTGGTATTTCGAACATTCTTGGCCCGGCAATGCCGCATCCCAAAAAAGCTAACGGCATCCCGCGTTGTGAATTATATTTAAAGGTATCAAACCCCGCAGACTTTATTGAGCGGGCAATCCAATTGGGCGGAAAGAAGATTAGTGAACTGCAAGCACGTAATTGGGGCGATACCGTGGGATACATCGCCGATTTGGACGGGCATGTAATCGCTTTCGCCACAAAAAAATAAATCCTAAACTATAAACCCTAAACATTTATACTATGAAAAAAACAATCTTATCATTAGCAATTCTTTCAGCTTTATTAATAAGCTGCAACGAAACAAAACACAAGCACGAAAATACTGACACCGTTGAAACGACTGAAGGAGTCCACGAACATGAATTGGAAGAAATGGCTGCTGAAACCCACGCGATGGGCAATGCCTGGGTAAACGAGATAAAACTGAACAATGGCAACAAATGGGAAGCCAATCTGGAAACAACTGAAGGGGTGGACAAAATGCTCAATTTGGTAAAATCCAGCGACCCCAAAACCGTGGAAGATTACCACGCGCTTGCTTCAAAACTGAACGAGGAAAAAAATTATGTGGTAAAAAAATGTACCATGGAAGGTCCCTCGCACGACAACCTACACGTTTTTCTACATCCACTTATCGAAAAAATTGAGGCTTTAGGAAAGGTTTCAAGCACAGATGAAGGGGCTGAAGTTACCGCGAACATTCAAGAAAATCTGGAAGGATATTACGATTATTTTCAATAAGAAATATTTAGAATGATGGAAAAACACAGTTATAACGTAGATATTACCTGGCACGAGGACCGGAAGGGAATGATGTGCTCGCCCGAATTAGCTGAGGGCAATGCGCATTCGGCCAATTGCATCGAGGTGGCCACTCCACCCGAATTCCCAAAGGGAATGCCCAATATCTGGTCGCCCGAACATCTTTTTACAGCCTCTGTGAGCAGTTGTTTGATGACCACTTTCTTGGCAATTGCCGAAAACTCAAAATTGGAATTTTCGGGTTTCAGCTGCAAATCGAAAGGCGTACTGGAAAGAGTAGACGGTAAATATGCAATGACCGAAGTAATTCTGGAACCCACCGTAACCATTAAAGACGAAAAGGATCGCGAACGCGCGGAGCGTATCCTTCAAAAATCGGAGTCGGCTTGTTTGATCTCTAATTCAATAAAATCGAAGGTTACGATGGAAGTCACCGTCAAAGTTGAAGCGTAATGGGTATTTCCCTCAGCAATATCAGCAAATCCTATAAAAAGGTAAAAGCGGTACAGGACATTTCGTTTGATGTGAATCCGGGCGAACTCTTTGGCCTAATCGGGCCCGATGGCGCTGGGAAAACCACCATTTTCAGGATTTTGACCACGCTGTTGATTCCCGATGAAGGCACGGCCACCGTTGCCGGATTTGATGTCGTAAAAGATTATAAGGTCATTCGCAAGGCCGTGGGCTATATGCCCGGGCGCTTTTCGCTTTACCAAGATTTGACGGTGGAGGAAAACCTGACGTTTTTCGCCACTATTTTTGGGACAACGATTGAAGAGAACTACGATCTGATCGAGGATATTTACGTTCAAATAAAACCCTTTAAAGATAGGCGCGCAGGAAAACTCTCCGGCGGGATGAAGCAAAAACTCGCCCTTTCCTGCGCCTTGATCCACAAACCGAAAGTGCTTTTTTTGGACGAACCCACTACTGGCGTAGATCCCGTTTCGCGAAAGGAATTTTGGGAAATGTTGAAACGCTTGCAAAAAAAGGGAATTACCATATTGGTTTCAACCCCATATATGGACGAGGCTGCATTATGCGATAGGATTGCCTTGATACAGAGCGGTGAGATTTTGGAAATCGACACCCCCAAAGCCATTGTAAGCCAATTCCCAAAAACCATTTACAATGTTGGCGCAGATAATATGTACAAATTGATACAGTCGCTGCAACAATACGAGCACGTATATAGCGTCTTTCCGTTTGGCGAATTTGTGCACTACACCGACAAGAGGGATTCATTTGAAATGGCCGATTTGCAATCCTATCTGGAAAAAGAAGGCCTAACAGCTATTCACATAGAATCTACCAAAGCAAATATAGAGGATGCCTTTATGGAGTTAGCGCGGTAATGAAAGAAGAAAATGTAATAGAAGTCAATCAATTAACCAAAACATTTGGTGATTTCACAGCTGTAAACACAATCAGTTTTGAAGTCAAAAAAGGTGAAATCTTTGGGTTTTTGGGAGCGAACGGCGCAGGAAAAACCACGGCTATGAAAATGCTTATAGGAATCTCAAAGCCTTCCTCGGGTGAAGCTACTGTTGCGGGTTTTGACGTGTATTCCCAACCGGAATCCATCAAGAAGAACATTGGCTACATGAGCCAGAAATTTGCGCTTTACGACGATTTAACCGTAAAGGAAAACATCACATTCTTTGGAGGGATCTATGGGTTGTCGAGAAAAAAAATAAAAGAGAAAAGGGAGCAATTGATTTCAGAATTGGGCCTGGAAAATATCAGCAACAAATTGGTGGGCTCCCTACCCTTGGGTTGGAAACAAAAGCTGTCGTTTTCGGTTTCGCTTTTGCACGACCCCAAGATTGTTTTTTTGGATGAGCCCACGGGCGGTGTGGACCCCATTACCCGAAGACAGTTTTGGGAAATGATCTATAAAGCCGCCGACCAAGGCACGACCATTTTCGTGACCACGCATTACATGGACGAGGCCGAATACTGCGACCGCGTTTCAATAATGGTGGAAGGAAAAATTGAAGCCCTGGACACACCGAAGAAACTGAAGGAACAATTTAAAGTTGATTCGATGAACGATGTGTTTTTGAAATTAGCGAGAATCCCATCCCCGACCCTTCCCAAAGGAAAAAGAGAAAATACCGATTGCAATTAAAAATTAACAGTGAAATAAGTTCTCCCCTTTGGGGAGTTAGAGGGGAAAATGAAACGATTTATAGGTTTTATAAAAAAGGAATTCTACCATATCTTTCGGGATAGGCGGTCGTTGTTTATACTTTTCGGGATGCCCATTGCGCAAATTTTGCTTTTTGGCTTCGCCATTACCAATGAAATAAACAATGTGGATATCGCCATTTTGGACCATTCAAAAGATGCTTCAACCGAAGAGGTCATCAATAAGATCTCAGCTTCAAAATATTTCACCGTAAAACAGATTCTAACCCGGGAAGCCGATATAGAGACCGCCTTCAAAAAAGGAAAAATAAAAGCGGTACTGAATTTTGAAAAGCATTTCAGCAGAAATCTAATCAAGCAAAACCAGGCAACCATCCAGATTATTACAGATGCCACGGACCCCAACACGGCCAATTCCATCACCAATTACATCAATGCAATACTTCAAAATTATCAGCAGGAAAAAAATAGGGCGATAGTTGTGGAGTATCAGATAATTCCGCAGGCACGGATGGTTTACAACCCGGAACTCAAAAGTGTGTTTATGTTCGTCCCCGGCGTGATGACAATTATTTTGATGTTGGTTTCGGCTATGATGACTTCCATCTCCATCACCCGCGAAAAGGAATTGGGCACCATGGAGATTCTTTTGGTTTCGCCCTTAAAACCTTTTCAGGTTATTATCGGGAAAGTGGTGCCGTACATTTTCCTATCGGTTATAAATGCAGTGGTCATCGTGCTTTTGAGCATTTTCATCTTTAAGATGCCACTGCAAGGAAGTCTGATTTTACTCGCCCTGGAGAGTGTGCTGTTTATTATCACTTCCCTTGCTTTGGGAATATTAATTTCCACCATCGCAGAAACGCAGCAATCGGCCATGATGATTTCTCTGATGGGCTTGATGCTGCCCGTAATACTGCTATCTGGGTTTATTTTTCCAATATCGAGTATGCCGGTTCCGCTTCAAATAATAAGTAACATAATTCCTGCAAAATGGTTTATCATCATCATTAAAGGCATTATGCTGAAAGGGGTGGGAATGGCCTTTATTTGGAAGGAAACGCTGATCTTGATGGGGATGACGCTTTTCTTTATTGGCTTGAGTGTAAAGAAATATAAAATACGGCTGGAATAATGAAGACCATCGGCTACATAATACAAAAGGAATTCAAGCAGATCTTTAGAAATAAAGGGATGTTGCCTATTATATTTATCCTTCCGATTTTGCAGCTCGTTATTCTCTCCAATGCGGCCACCTACGAGGTGAAAAACATAAAATTTGCGTACGTAGATTACGACCGTACCTCAACCTCCCGTGCGCTTATTGAGAAATTTAACGCCTCTAACTTTTTCAAGGTTCTGACCGATTTTCCCTCGCAGGAAAAAGCCAGTGCCGCGATGCTTTCAGGCGAAGTGGATGTGGTAATGGAAATTCCCAACCATTTTGAACGAAATCTGCTAAAGGAAAAAACCGCCGATCTTTCCATCACCATAAACGCCATCGATGGGGCCGCTGCTGGGGTGGAAAGCGGTTACGTAAACCAGATTGTGCACAGTTTTAACCAAGGCGTGAAAATGACCATATTGGACACTTCAAAAAAAGTGGCGCAGCCCGTGACCATTCAGGCGATTCCCTCCTTTTGGTACAATACCACGCTGGATTATAAAACCTTTATGGTACCGGGGATTTTGGTTTTGTTGGTAACGATGATAACCCTATTTCTCTCCGGGATGAACATCGTTCGCGAAAAGGAAATAGGCACTTTGGAGCAAATAAACGTAACGCCCATCCGCAAAAGTCAGTTTATTATCGGTAAACTTTTTCCGTTTTGGATTATTGGAATGGGGCTGCTGACCATAGGGTTGATTCTCGCAAAACTGATCTTCAACACGCCCATGTTGGGGAGCCTGCTACTGCTGTACACCTATACTTCCATTTATATTTTGGTAATTCTCGGGATGGGACTGCTCATTTCAAATTTTACCGACACGCAGCAGCAGGCCATGTTTATTGCCTGGTTTTTTGTCGTTATCTTTATTTTGATGAGCGGCCTTTTCACACCTATTGAAAGCATGCCAAAATGGGCGCAGATCGTTACCGAATTCAACCCTATAAAATATTTTGTCGAGATCGTGCGGATGGTTCTGCTGAAAGGATCCGGCTTGGGCGACATTTTGCCACAACTGTTAAAGACGCTGCTTTTTGCAATACTTATGAACGTATTGGCGGTTTGGAGTTATAGAAAGGTGAATTAAAAAGCCTTAAACCAAAATTTCCCTTATTTCATACAACTTCGGAATACTTACTTTCCAACCATAACTATCCCGCAATTTAACCCGCAGGGCATCCTGGGCCGTGGGTTCCCCGTGAATAAGAAAGGTTTCCTCGGGTATGTTTTTTATATTGCTTGTCCAATCCAAAAGCCCCTGCTGGTCTGCGTGTGCCGAAAGACTTTCAATATGGTGTATTTCAGCTTTTACGGGATAGTATTTTCCGAAGAATTTCAACTCATATGCACCTTCCAAAAGTTGTCTTCCACGCGTGCCTTCAGCTTGGTAACCGACTAATAAAACAGTAGTATTTTCTTTGTCAATCATCTGTTTCAAATAGGTCAAAACCCTTCCGCCAGTAACCATTCCACTACCGGCAATCACCACTTTTGGCTGCGGATTGTCAATGGTTTTCCAAGTATCTTTATAGGAAGAAATAATGGTCATCCGATTGGTCATGGTATTGAACTCCTTCACCGACATTTTATGCCAATCCGGAAAATTTTGAAATACCGAAAGCACATTATTGCCCATTGGGCTATCAATAAATATGGGGATATTTGGAATACGGTTTTCGTTGTATAATTTCCAAAGCAAAAACATCAGCGTCTGTAAGCGTTCCACCGCAAAGGATGGAATTATCAAATTGCCACGATTGTGAATGGTTTTGGTGATGAGCTCCACCAATTTATCTGAAACGCTTTCCTGCGGATGGAGTTTGTTTCCGTAGGTGCTTTCCATAAAAAGATAATCTGCCCATTCCGGTTTTTCGGGTGGATAAAGCAGTAAATCGTGCTCCCTGCCAATATCTCCGGAATAGACGAAAGTTTTGCCGAAAATTTCCAGCTCGATAAAAGTAGCGCCGATAATATGCCCGTTATACCTGAAACGATATTTGATGTTTTCCGAAAGTTCAAACCATTCATCTCTTGCGTTAGATTGAAAAAATCCCAAAGTCACTTCGGCTTCCTGCACGCTATAAAACGGTTCGGCGGGTTTGTGTTTTGAATAGCCTTCCTCATTGGCTTTTTCGGCTTCCTCTTCGTGGATTTTAGCACTGTCCAACAAAATTATTTTAGTGATTGCAAGCGTGGGTGCCGTGCCAATAATTTTTCCGCGGAAACCATGCTTTACCAATCGCGGCAGATAGCCTGTATGGTCCAAATGGCCGTGGGTTAACAATACGACATCTATTTCTGAAACATCAATTGGCAGTTGTCCCCAATTTTTTTCGCGCAGCTCTTTTAGACCTTGGAACATGCCGCAGTCTATCAATAAATTCTTTTCCGAAGTTTCAATTAAAAACTTTGAACCTGTTACGGTTCCCGCAGCTCCGAGGAAATGTATTTTTACTTTTTGCATAATCAGTTCTTTTTGCACAAAATGTTTATTTCCTCTAAAATTCGCGCTTTCCGCTTTTCCGAAACTCCCAAATGGTCGAGATAAAATTGGTCGTCTATCAACTGTTTGCAAAGCACCACATCGCGACTCAGGAGAAATTGCTTTTCGCGCTGACTGAGCAAGGTGGAAACGGTTACAGGATAAAGCCCCAAACGGTCTATGCGGTCCTTGATGCCGTTATCTTTCGGGAAATCCCAACTTAAAAGGTAAAGGCCCACACATTTGCCGTAGGTCAAAGCGTCTTCGGTGAATCGGGTATTGGTGACCACCCAGCCTTCATTCGGCTTTTCCCCCTTGTTGCCGTCACCGTAATTGTTGAGGATATCACGATAACGGGAATGTATATAGAGCGGCACCTTTACATTGCAATTTCGCCCTTCATCACTGTGGAACTTACATTCGGCAACTATATATTGGCCGTTTTTGTGCGCTACCACATCTACCTCGTGGGTTACGCACTTACCGTTCAAAAATTGGCCCGTCTTTACATCATAACCGCTGTAATATAGGATGGCGCCCACAAACTTCTCAAATGGAAATCCCGTGGGACCCAACTCATAAATTGCTTTCTTCAACTTGTATTTTGAAGCGTAGCCTTTTTTCTTTTTCTTCAGAAGTGCAAAGGCGCGATTGTAGATTTCCTTGGTTGAAATACCCTGGTAAAGCTCATCGCGGACGTTATTGGCTATTTCGTTGACCAAGGCTTCCTCTGCGCCGCTTTTCCGAAGGGAGTTTTTCAGTTTTTCAATTGAAAATATGGCCCGTTCACCCGAATGCTTTATTACTTCAATGGCATTGTTCTTCATAATTAAGGTTAGTTTCTGGTATCGTGGAGTGCTAGGATGGGTACTTTGGAGTGGACGCCGAGACTTTTAACCAACGGATTTGAAAAAACACTGCCAAAGAACCAGTGTTTTCTATTCACAAATGCTATCATCCCGCTATTTTGCTGGTCTGCGAAGGACAGCACGCCCTCCTTTACGCCCTTATGTTCAAGCCAGTGGTAGGTATATTTTACTTCGCTGAAATGATTTTCCAATTCCTTCCGATTGTTCCTTTGCCTTTCCGAAAGGTCCTTCTCCTTGCCAATGTGAAGGATTTGGATTTCTGAATTTCCGAGCTGTGCAATCTTCACAAAGGTTTTCATTTCCCGCTTGTTAAAATGGGTCTTAAAGTTGGTGGGAAAAACGATGCTACCTATCTTTTTATAGGAAACATTGGCGGGCACGGCAAGTACGGCACAGCCTCTGATGTTTTCCATTACGTTTACGGAGTTTCGGCCGTAGGCTACCTTCGTATCATCTGTTATACCGCGGGTTCCCATAACGATAAGGTCTATTTTATCGCGCATTACCTTTTCTTCCAACAACTCGATAAGGGTTCCAAATTTGTGGTCGAAATAAATGGTATGTTTAGGATTGTCTGCCAATAAGCCCACCTTCTTTTTCAACCATTCCATTCTTTCGCCCGAAAGCCTTGCCGCCCTGTCATAATCAGCCGGTTCGGGTTCAGGAAACAATACGTTGCCCTTGGCCGAACGCGCTAAAAAATAGGAATGGAAAATGTGAAACGTACAATCTTCCTCCGCAAAAAGCTCGAACGCATAAACAATGGCATTGAAGGCACTTTTTGAATAATCGGTAGGGATTAAAACTTGCTTTTGCATAACCAACTTTTTTGTTTTGATTCACATTAAATTTTTATAAGGACTCAATTTCTCAAATCGTGCATTGCCAACAACGGTACATTAGCGTGCTTTCCGAGTTCTTTGACCATAGGGTTGGAAAAAACACTCCCAAAGAAATTGTGCTTTTTGTTCACAATGGCAATCATCTCGCTCTGTCGGCTCTGTACAAAACAGCGCACCCCGTCGTTTATGTCAACGTCGTAGAGCGTATGGTGGGTAAAACTGGCGGCTTCCAAAATTTTCTCCAGCAACACCTTATTTTCCTGCTGGGCTTTGGTCAAGCCTTTATTGTTCTGAATATGTAAGATACGGATTGGGGAATTGGTACAGCGCGAAATATCTACCAAAGTGGCCAGTTCCCTCTCTTTATAGTGCGTTCTAAAACTTGTGGGGAAGACAATTTCATTCGGGTCCTTGAACAACACATTTGAAGGAATGGCGAGTACCGGGCAATTCCTGATTTTTTCCATCGCATTTACCGCATTGCTGCCCAAAATCACGGTCTTATTGTCCGTTTCGCCCTGGGTTCCCATAATTACCAATTCTATGTCCTGTTTTTCAACCGTTTTCTTCATTACGTCGAAAAAGGAACCAAATTCGCTTAAATAATGAAAGCTGTGGCTGTCATTTTCTTCGTAAAAAGCCATTTGCACCTTTAGTTTCTCCATATTTTTCTCCGAAGCTTCCCGAACTTTTTGCAGGGCTTCTTCCGTAGGCTCGGGGCTCAAAAGGTTCTCTTTTGAATACCCGGAAAGATAATAGGTGTGCAGCAGAAAAAATTCCGCAGGTTCCCTTTTATAGAGCTCCATGGCATATTTTATGGCGTTCCAGGCGTTTCTTGAAAAATCTGTGGGTATCAATATTCGCTTTTTCATCTTCTGAAATTTTAATTTTTAATAGGAATTACCAACGTTGGAACGTGAGTATGCTTCCCTACCCTACTTACAACAGGTTCCCTAAAAAGTTTCTTTAGGAAAGCGTGCTTGTGGTACACGAGGGCCAATAAATCCATATTCCGTCCATCAATAAAGTTATGAAGGGTTTTTGAGATATTATCCTTTTTCGGAATAAAATGGAACTCGGTATCATATTCCGTAAGGTCATTTTTATAATGTTCCAGATTTTGCTGCTGCAGCACGTTCAAATCTCCTTCCGCACCTACGTGGACCACGTGCAAATTTGAATTGTACTGTCGCACCAACCGAACGATGGGCCGCAGTTTTGAAAGTTGGTAAAAATCGTTAAAGTCCGTTGCAAACGCAATGTTTGTGGGGATTACGTAATCCACTTCGCGCGGAACAATGAGCAACGGGCAACCTTCCAACGATTTGGTGATTTTTACCGTTGTGCTCCCCACGAGTACATCCTCGGCACCCGTGCGGCCCTTGCTGCCCATAACCACGAGGTCTATTCCTTCGGTGGAAACCAATTTATTGATGGTTTTTGACAGGGTTGCCGGCGTGGAAATCACTTCAAATTTGTGTGCAACTTTGGAAGAATCCAGTTTTATTTGATGCACCAATTGCTGGCCGTCCTCATCAGATTGTCGATACAATTTTTCAATTATATTTTCAGAACGGCCTATGTCTACACGGCTCGTTAGCTTCCCCACTTCTTCCCCAAAAGAATGGAGAATGGTTATTTGCAGTGCTTCATCGCTAAAAAGTTTTGTGGCATAAAACAAGGCCGCATAGGCGTTTTTGGAGAAATCGGTTGGAACGAGGATTTTTTTCATTGTCAATATGTATTTAAAAGGTTTATCTCGGTAAATTTTGAAGTACTAGAAAGGGGATGTCAATTTTCAACCCAATCTTTTCAATGGTTGACTGGTAAAGTATGTTTTCCAGATAGGAATGGCGCGTATTGACCATCACCAGCATATCTATGGGATTTTCAATTATGAAAGTGTTGATGGCTTTGGTAACATTTGTCCCGCCTTTTTGATGGAAATTTATTTGGTTGTCGCAGAAGGCCGCTTCCAAAAATTTCCTGTTATCCTGCTGTCGCAAGGAAAGGGTTGGAAATGTTGAAACGTAGAGAAAATCTACTTTGGTAGCGAAGCATTTTGCAATGGTGCTCACCAGTTTCAGTTCGCGGCGTTTGTAGGGCAACAAATAATCTGTAGGAAACAACAAGTTTTTAGGATGCACATCGCCATAAACGGCAGGAATGGCGAGCACGGGGCATTTCACATATTTTATTACCTGCAGCGTGTTGCTACCGAAGGTTATTTTTTTATCGGCGGTTTCACCTTTGGTGCCCATAACCACCACATCTATATTCTCCTTCTCCACCCAATCGTTTACCGAATCCACCAACAGGCCAAATTCGGCAATGGTATGCAAAGTATGCTTTGGATTCGGGGAAAAGCTGAGAATCTGTTTACGGGTTTCCTCAAGATTTTCCTTTGCTTTTTGAAGCGCTTTTTCCTGCAGTTCCTCAAAAACAGCATCGGCCAAGCGGGCCTTGTCTTCATACACCGAATCGGAAAAAGCGTGGAGCAAATATATCTCGGTGGGGCCGTGCTTAAATAGCTCAGTAGCGTATTTAATGGCGTTCATTGCATTATCCGAAAAGTCTGTGGGAATCAATATTTTTCGCATGGCGGTTTGTTTTTGAATGATTACGTAAATATAACCATTACAGTACAGTAAAACTATGATAAATATCAATCAACAGCCTGATTTTTAAGGAATCCTTAAGAGTGCGCAAGCCGTTTATTTCGTAATTTAAAATTAAAAAGCTATGAAACTTTCCGCTATCACATATCTCGTACTAACAACATTCGTGCTCGTTACGGTCGCAATTTTTGCGGCTATGGATTTTCCGTTCGGGTGGGTATTTTATTTGACCGTTTTGGGCCAAGCGCTTTTAATCTTCTCGGTCTTTAAGGTTTTAAGAGACAGCTATACCACCGATAAAACCTTTAAGGATTTTTATGAAGACCATCCTATTGGCCAAGAGGAATGATTTGGTATTCAGTATTTTGAATTTTGAATTTCAACTCACTCGTGGAGCACCAAAAAAGGCACATTCACCGAATAGCTCACCGATTTTACGGCAGGCCGCAACAGTAACCGCTGGATAAGGTTTAAGTTTTTTGCCACGATGGAAACAAGACTGATATCCCAAGTCTCCACAAAATCCTGTATGCCTATTTCCAAGTCTTTATTTTCCACAAAATGGAAGCTGTGCTTTTTATCCTTGAAAAAGTAATGCAAAAACCCCTTGTTGTCGGTCTGTGCCGCGGTAAGCCCCGTATTTTGGGCTTTAATATGAAGCACCCTCAGCGGCGAACGATGCAGATCCAACGTCTCTGAAAGTCTAGTGATTATTTTGTTACGATAAATGCAGTTGTAATCGGTTAAAAAGGCGATGTTTTTAATGCCGTTAAACTTGGCGTTTTCGGGAATCACGAGAATGGGACATTTCACCTTGGTAATCACATCGCAGGTATTGCTGCCCATTTCCCCGCCATTAATTTTAGTAGTTCCCTTGGTGCCCATCAAAATATAATCGATTTCCTTTTCAATTACATTTTTTCTAATGGCCTCTAGCAAGTTAAGGTTTTCGTGAAGGGGGAAAAAGCTATGGGCTGGGTTTTGGGAACGGATTTGGTATTTCCGTATTTCTTCCCGCAACGTGGCAGAAGTGCTTTGAACCGTCTGCATTTCAGTATCAAAGTCAGAAAAAAGCTCCTGTTCCTCTTCCTTAGTACTTGTATGTGTATGCGAAACATGAAGGATATAAAAATTCACCGCAACATCGGAAAAATATGCAAGTGCATACGCAATGGCGTTCTGTGCATTTTCTGAAAAATCCGTCGGGATTAGTATATTCATCATAGCATCATAATCTTACAGACAAAAATATCTTTATGGGTCGGGACAGAAAATGATAAAAATCAGCTTTGGGAAAAAAGAGCTCGGAGTCTCAATCTATATCGCGCAGACTTTCCAAATCTACAATGCGGATGTCGCGGCCCTCAATTTCAATGATGCCATCTTTCTTAAAATCTGAAAGGGTCCTGATAAGGCTTTCCGTAGCAATCCCGGCAGTAGTGGCGAGGTCGTTCCTTGAAATTCGGAGCGGCGCCTCAGGCTTTTTATCCATAATCTCCACAAATTGAAGAATGGTGCTCGCCGTCTTTTTCCTGACTGAACTGTAGGCCATTTTAACCAATTGCTGCTTTATCTCGGAAAGGTTATCGGTCAAAAGATTCATCAATTCCAAGGAAACATCTTGACTTTTCTTGAGAATATCGCGCACATAGGTTTTTGAAATTCCCACAACCTCGGTTTCTTCCACGGCAGTGGCGGTCTCGTTATAGGGAATGTTATCGTCAAAGGAAGTGAAGCCTAAAAAGTCATCGGCTTTGTAGAGTCCCGTAATAAGTTCCTTTGCATTGGCATCCATCGTATGTGTTTTTACTACGCCTTTCAAAATTAGGAACATACTGTTTGAGTGGTCGCCTTTTCGGTAAATTGTTTCTCCCTTTTTATAGTTGGACACTTCGCCTTCATCACAAAAAAAGTTCTTTAGCTGGTTTAGGTTTTGGGGGTTTTCATCGTCCTCGGCATTGTCCTTTTCCTTATTGCTTTCGCGCATGGCCAGAATACTTGCCTTGGCCAACCTGCTTTCAATGGCGCTCAGCAATTCCTGCTCGTCAAAGGGTTTGGTGAGGTAATCGTCCGCGCCCATGTCCATGCCCTTGCGTATTTCCTTATGCTCCGTTTTTGCGGATAGAAAGATAAAGGGAATATGTTTCGTTTTTTCTTCCGAAGCAACACTCTCAAGCACACCGTAGCCATCAATTTCCGGCATCATTATGTCGCAAATAATAATGTTCGGGTTTTCGCTTTTAGCCTTTTGAATGCCAATTTTGCCGTTTGGCGCCGTAAAAACCTTGTATCCGGAAAGCTCCAAAAGTTCGGCGGTGTTTTCTCTTAATGCAGTGTCGTCTTCAATAAGAAGTATTGTCTTCATATTATTCGGTAGTGTTTTTGTTGGGGAAAGTAATGGTAAACGTGCTGCCCTTGCCCTCCTCGCTTTCAAAGATAATGGTGCCGCCGAGACTTTCCAAGTGGCTTTTCACGATGTTCAGGCCAATGCCGGTGCCTTGGTCCAGCAACGCATTTTCAGCCCTAAAATATCTGTTGAAAATATATTTCTGCTCCTTTTCGGGAATGCCCATGCCCTCATCACTAATCTTTATGGTGAGCGCCTCCTTTTCCTTTATAACTTCCACATCAATCAAAGTGTGCGCAGGCGAATATTTTATGGCGTTGTTTATAAGATTGGTAAGCGATAGCTCAAGGATTTTTTCATCAAAATTAACCGAGATATCATCAATATTCTGCGGATAATTTATTCGCTGGCCTTCCTTTAAGAGCATGTTTGCGTTGTAGATTACCTCGTTCACCACTTTGCTCAGCGGGAAGGTATCAAATTTATAAGTGGCCTTCCCTGATTCCAGACGTTCAATGGAAAGGAAGTCATTCAAAATATTATTCAAGTATTTAACTTTACTCTGGATGGTTTTTAAGTGCTTTTCACGCTTGTCCTGTTGATCGGTTTCGGTGTATTTTCCCGCAAGGGTAGCCGAGGTAAGAATGCCGCTCAACGGCGTTTTAAATTCGTGGGAAACCAAGGATAGGAATTTCGTTTTCAATTCGTTCAGCTCCCGCTCCTTGCGCAGTGATTCCAGAATTTTGTATTCCGCCTCCTTGCGTTTGGCCACTTCTTCCTTTAGTTCTTTGATGGTCTGTTTCAGTTCCTTTGTGCGGGCCTCAACTTTTTGCTCCAATTGCATGTTGAGCTCAATAATTTCCCGCTCCTGGCCTTTGCGCACGGAAATATCGGTTACCAGCGCCATCACGTATTTGCTCCCGTAAATCTCAAACGGGTTAAGCCCTGCCTCCACGGGAAAAACGCTGCCATCTTTGCGCCGTCCGTACAGGTCGCGCCCGTGGCCCATTTGGCGCGGGTCGCTTTTTTCCAGGTATTCTTCCACTTGTTGGGTATGGCTGTGCCTGTATTCCCGCGGAATCAACAGATTGATATTCTCGCCCAAAAGCTCTTTGGGGCCATAGCCAAACATGCGGTCGGCAGCCTCATTGGAGGTTACTATTTCCTGCTTTTCGTTAACGATGACTATGCCTTCGGAAATGGCTTCGGAAAGAATCCTAAAAATATTTCCCTTTTTTTCCTCAAATACTTTCACGACGCTAAAATACGCAAATTAAACAGTTTTGGAATAACTGATTTATATCATAGATTAATACAGCTTGGTCTTCTATTTTTACCCTCTAAAACAACCTTGAAAAATTTAATCCTATGGGAACCATGGAGAAGCCACAACTGCTTTTTTACCAAAAAATGGGCGAGCTGTTTTATGCCATAGCCGCCGCCGACAAAGTGGTACGGAAGACTGAATACGATATGTTGAAGAAAATCGTTTCCGAGCAATGGAAAGACCTCGACGATTATGAAGACCCCTTCCATACCGATGCCGCCTACCAAATAGAAGTGGTCTTTGACTGGTTTGATTATGAACAATTGGACGCCAACGACTGCTTTTACAGCTTTGCCGATTATAAAAAGGACAATCCGCAACTCTTTACCGACGAGCGGAAAAAACTGATCTGGAAAACGGCCAACGCCATTGCGGGCTCGTTCGCTGGGAAGAACAAAAGCGAATTGATCATGCTCGCCAAATTGAAAAACTTGCTGAGCCAGTAATCCTAAAAATTTCCTGCCTGTTTTCGGTATAAAAAAGGTTTGCGTATTTTTAAACGATAAATCGAATTAAAATGAAAAACCTACTGCCCTATCTCTTGCTCCTCCTTTTTTTTGGGTGTAAAAACGATCCCAAAAAAGAGGAACCGGACAATGATACCGACTCAATTGAGGAAATAACGGATTCCCTAAAAGTTTCCGACAAAAACCTGGAAAGTCAGCAACAGACGCTCATCCTAAAGCGCAAGGAACTGTTGGAAAAAACAGATTCGCGCGCCGAAATGGAAAATCTTTTGATTTCCAAATCGTTCAAAAAGCAGGGCGACCATTATCTTTTGGATTTTAAATACCCCTACCTCAACGAGAAGATCAAACCGCAGTTTGAAAATTTCAACGAATACATCAGTAAATATTATCTGGATGCCAAAGGTGTGGAGAAACAGATTTTAGAGGAAAAACGGCTCTGCGATTCCTTGGGAATTCCCAAACAGAACGAATTGCGGAAGGTGGATTACAAAATATACAACCTCAACGACCGGCTCATCAGCGTGCTTTTTTACAAAGAAAACCACTACACAGGTGCCGCCCACGCGGCCTATACGTTTGAGACCATGAATTTTGATCTGGAAAGGGCGGTATTTATGAATTATGAGGATTTTTTCAACAATGGTTCCGAGGAAGAATTGCGCGAGATTTTAAATACGCTTTTAAAGGAAAAAATCAATTCCGGCGAAATGTACTACGATTGCTGGGCCATTTCCGCAGATGATTTCTTCGATGCAAAAAACAATTTTGTAATCAACGACGATGTAGTAGAGTTCTATTTTGACGACTGCGTAATCTGCCCCTCCTATACGGGAACCTATTCCATCCAGATTCCGATGGAAATGCTGATGCCCGTTTTGCGAAAGTATAAAAAGAATCCGTTGATTGGTTGATTTATTAGAAAAGAGAAGAAAGAGGAAAGAGAAAAGAAATAAAATTTATAATAATTGTTCCAATGAAAAGCAATTTTAAAGACATCATAAATTCGGAAACGCCCGTCCTTGTCGACTTTTTTGCCGATTGGTGCGGTCCTTGCAAAATGCTGGCGCCCATTCTGAAACAGGTGAAGGATGAATTAGGCGACGACGTAAAAATCGTAAAAATAGACGTTGACAAAAACCAGCCCCTGGCTGCCCAATTTCAGGTGCGTGGGGTGCCCACGATGATTCTTTTTAAAAACGGCAAGCAACTTTGGCGACAGAGCGGCGTCCTGCAGAAAAACGAACTGGTTTCCATCATCAATCAACATAAAAATTGATGGAACTGAGCCAATATATAGACCACACCCTACTAAAAGCCACTGCTACGCCCGAAGACATTATAAACCTTTGCAATGAAGCAAAAGAACACAACTTTTATGCGGTTTGCGTAAACAGTTGTTACGTATCCTTAGCTGCAGAAAAATTAAAAAATAGCGACGTAAAAGTAGCTTCGGTCGTGGGTTTTCCTTTGGGTGCAAGCAGCCTTCACGCCAAGGTTTGCGAGGTCGAACAAACTATAAAGGACGGTGCCGATGAAATTGATATGGTGCTGAACATCGGTTTTTTAAAAGCCGAAAGGTACGACGAGGTGCAGAATGAAATCGCCGGTGTAAAAAAAGCCATTGGCGACCGAACCTTAAAGGTAATTCTGGAAACCTGCTATTTAACCGATGCCGAAATACGGACAGCCTGCCATATTTCAAAAAAGGCAGGTGCCGATTTTGTAAAAACCTCCACAGGCTTCGGATCCGGCGGTGCCACGGAAGAGGCCGTGAAAATAATGGTTGCCGAAGTAGGCGATAGTTTAAAAGTAAAAGCCTCCGGCGGAATAAAAGATGCTGCCACCGCCAAGAAATATATAAAATTGGGCGTGAGCAGAATCGGCACTTCCTCGGGAATCGAGATTGTAACGGCCACCAAAAAAGACACAGATGAGCACACATATTGAAGCCAAGCCCGGAGAAATTGCAGAATCCGTTCTGCTGCCCGGCGACCCGTTGCGCGCCAAATGGATTGCGGAAACCTTTCTCGAAAACCCCAAATGTTACAATGACGTGCGCGGTATGTTGGGCTATACCGGAACTTTTAAGGGAAAACCTATTTCAGTACAGGGAACGGGCATGGGTATTCCTTCGGCTTTGATTTACTGTCACGAACTTATAAACGATTACGGCGTAAAAAACCTGATACGCGTTGGTTCGGCGGGAAGCTATCAAAAAGATATCAATATTCGCGATATTGTGATTGCGATGGCGGCATCCTCCACTTCGGGCATCAACAACACCCGCTTTGTAAACTGCGACTACTCGCCCACCGCCGATTTTGACCTGTTTATGAAAGCCGCGCTTTACGCACGGGAAAAAAACATTCCCATTAAGGCCGGAAACATACTTTCCAGCGACCAGTTTTATGAGGATGACTTCAACAATTATAAGAAATGGGCCGAGTTCGGCGTGCTTTGCGTAGAAATGGAAGCTGCCGGACTTTACACCATAGCGGCAAAATTCAATGTGAAGGCCTTGGCCATTTTGACCATATCAGATAGTCTGGTAACGGGGGAAAGCACCACAGCCGATGAACGCGAGGGCAGTTTTTCAAAAATGATTGAAATTGCCTTGAATACCGTTCTTTAAAAAATAAAAAACAGGAACCCAAAATTAGAGTTCCTGTTTTAAATCGTTAATTGTTGTCGATAGCAATTAACTAAATTAACTATACTTTAAAGGTCATTACCGGCAAGTCGGAATGGTTTACCACATCCTCACCTATGCTGCCTGAGAAGAAGTGCGCCAGCCCTTGGCGGCCCTGTGTGGGCAGGGCGATAATATCGGCATTGCTCACTTGGCTGTAGCCGAAAATTCCCGCTTCCACAGAATATTCGTTATACTGTACCACCTTGTTTAAAGTTTCCAGTGGGTTCTCTTCGCCCGCGCTCTTTAAAAAGTTGAGGATGCGTTTTTCTATTTCGCGGGTACTGCGGAAATCGCCCGCCAGGTTCACATAGAGCATTTGCATTTCAATTCCCAAATCTTCAAACATTTTTTGGGCGCGCTGGTAGGGACCAATTGAGTTTTCCAAAAAGTCGCAGGCAAAAACCCCAACTTCCGGGTTGAAATATTCATGACGGTGCTTTATCACCAAAACGGGGATTTCGGAAGTGCGGACTACTTTTTCGGTATTGCTTCCCACAAAAACCTCCTTAAGACCAGAACTGCCGTGCGAGCCCATGATAATTAAATCTGCTCCAAACTCGCGGGCCACATCGTTCAATTCACTAAAAATTTTATAATTGTGGACGGCATCGGTTACGGTTACGTCTTTTAAATAATCTTTATCGAGAAATTCGGCAAAACGCTTTTCTGCCAATTTCATGTAAAACATCGCCTCAAAAGCTTCCTTGCTTTCATCGCGTGTTAAGACTGCGTCGCTAAGACCCATCATATGAACCGCAACAATTTCAGCATTTTGTTTTTTCGCAATATTTGCTGCAACTTCCAATGCATAGTCTGAATGTTCGGAAAAATCTACGGGAACTAATATTTTTTTCATGTTTTTGATCTTTTAGTGGGTTGAGAATTTAGCCTTGCGTTTTTTAAGCTGTTTTTCAAGGTCCGAAATTGTTTCTTTTGCGGCTGCCTCAAACGTAGCCTCTTTTGATGTTGCAAAAATTTTCGGTCCCGGAAGGCTCAATTCCATTTCGCAAATATTGCCTTTGCCGTAAACGTTGTTTTCCAACTTAAAGCTTACGTCGGCCCTAATTAGCCAATCATACTTTTCAGCAAGTTTTTGAAGTTTTTTTTCAACATAATCGTTCATTGCCTCGCTGGTGGGCATTTTCACATACTGAATGTTTATAGTCATGATACTCTGATTTTTTTATTCATCTCAAATATATCCAGAATTTGCGGGTTTTAAAATGACCAAAGTCATATTGTACCTGTATTCACAAAAAAACCCGCTTACAATTTTCTGCAGCGGGATTTGGATTTATTGAATTTAAAGCGAAACTTTAAGCGCAGCAGCTATCCCCTTCGTCCTTCACGCCAAGTTTTTTAAGGATTTTTTCCATCAAACACCATTTTGTAAATGACGATTGCAAGAGGTTGACGCCCACAAAACCTGTAAACCACAACCAGTTTATGTTTACATATACAGCCAACAAAAGGCTGATTAAAATGAAAGTTCCGGCAATTGCCCTGATATACCTGTTTATCATACTATTGAATTTTAGTGATTAGTGAATCGGGATTCGTAAAAGAAAAAGCCTGAACCCCTAACTCATAATTGTTAATTGCTAATTGTAAATTGCTAATTGATTAAATACTCCGTTCTATGGGTACTACCACCGCATGGATCGGGTTGTTGGTTTCAAGATTTTTATTGAATTCTTTTACCAAACTGAAAAAAGAATCAATCTTTTCATCTTCAGTGAAGGAGAAAAACATACTGCTGTCCGCGCCTCCTTTTTCCGATGGAAACCAACTGGAATTCATCATAAAGGAAGACGCATTTTTATAGCCCTCAATATCGGAACCGCTATAGCTCTCAATATTCGCTTGTTTAAAAAGTCGCAGCACGTCTTTCTGAAATTCGTCCACAACGGTTACTATTAGTAGTTTCATTGGGTTATTTTCTATTTTTTATTGTTATTGTTTATTGTTATTGTTTATTGTTATTATTTATTCAAAGTCATACAAACCTGACTGTCTTACGTCTTACGTCCTACGTCTTATGTCTTAAGTCTTTTTTCTTTATTTCTTATTTAAATCTCAAATCTCACCTCTCAAATCTCACCTCTCCCGTCTATTTTCAATCATATAATAAACCAACGGCACTACAAGCAAAGTCAGTACTGTAGAAACAATAGTTCCGCCCATCAGCGAAATGGCAAGTCCTTGGAAAATTGGGTCAAAAAGAATTACAAAAGCGCCAATTACCACCGTTCCCGCAGTCAATAAAATTGGGGTTGTCCGTACGGCGCCCGCTTCTATTACGGCTTGTTTTAACGGAATTCCCTCTGCGGTTCGCAGGTTAACGAAGTCTATCAGCAGCACCGAGTTCCGCACCATAATTCCCGCCAGTGCAATCATCCCGATAAAGGAGGTGGCCGTAAAGAACGCGCCCATAATCCAGTGGCCTAGCACGATTCCTATCAACGAAAGTGGAATGGCAACCATCATAACAACAGGTGCCTTAAAGTTTTGGAACCAACCTACAATCAATATGTAAATGATGATGATTACACCCAAAAAGGCAATCCCCAAATCGCGGAATACTTCCAGTGTAATCTGCCATTCCCCATCCCACTTTACGGTGAAATCGTCTTCATGTTCGGGTTGCTGTAAATACAGTTCGTTCATTTTGTAACCCGTGGGCAACTCAATTTCATTAAGCTTGTCCGTCATTCCCAATATGGCGTAAACAGGACTCTCGAGTTCTCCCGCCATATCCGCCAACACATAAACCACCCGTTTTTGGTTTTTGCGATAAATACTCTTGGCGCGTGTGCTTTCTTGAACAGAAACCAAATCGCCCACAGAAAGCATATTGCCCTGTTTGGAAGCAATCTTCAACTGCGAAATATCCTGGATGGTGGATTTTTCCTTTTCATCCAAAGCAAGCAATATTCCCACCTGATTGGTGGCGTTTTCATCGTACAGATGGGTTACTGGCCTATCCGAAAGCGCCATATTCATCGTATGGACAATCTGCTGTGGTGCCACGCCGTAGCGCATGGCTTTTTCCTTGTCAATGATAAATTCGTACTCCATTTGGTCGGCTTCTACCATCCAGTCCACATCAACCACATCCTGGGTTTCGTTCAAGATGTTTTCTACCTTTTTGGCCACGGCAATCTGCTGGTCGTAGTCAGGACCATAAATTTCTGCTACGATAGTTGATAGCACGGGTGGTCCGGGCGGTACTTCCACGATCTTCACATTGGCGCCAAACTTCTTTCCAATTTTCTGAATACCGGGTCGCAGTTGTTTGGCAATGTCGTGGCTTTGGTCGCTGCGGTCTTCCTTGCCTACCAAATTCACTTGGATATCGGCCATATTGCTACCCCCACGAAGGTCGTAATGGCGGACCAAACCGTTAAAGGTTATCGGAGCCGAAGTGCCCACGTAGTTTTGATAATTTACAACCAAGGGCTGTGTGGAAAGGTATTGTCCAATTTCGCGGGCAACCACTGCTGTTCTTTCCAAAGTAGTTCCCTCCGGCATATCGATCACTACCTGCATTTCGTTTTTATTGTCGAAAGGCAGCATTTTTACGGCAACCGATTTGGTAAAGAACATTGCCACAGACCCCAACAGCAACAGCACGGTAACTCCCAAAAACAGCCAGCGCGTCTTTTTGTTTTCAATCAAAGGGGTTTCAAGTTTTGAATAGATGCGGTAGATAAGCGTGCTTTCCAAAGGTTTTTCTTCTTTTGGCGCTTTTCCTTTCCCACCACGGCGGGCAGGCTTTTCTTTTTCTCTTAGGAAAATGTAGCCCAAATAAGGTGTTATCGTTAAAGCCACAAACAACGAAAGTATCATTGCAATGGAAGCCCCAATTGGCATTGGCGACATATACGGCCCCATCAACCCAGAAACGAAAGCCATAGGCAAGACGGAAGCGATTACGGTAAAGGTTGCCAAAATGGTCGGGTTTCCTACCTCATTTATCGCATAAATAGCGGCCTGCTTAAACGGCAAGCGTTTCATCTTAAAATGCCGGTGCATGTTTTCGGCTATGATGATGGAGTCGTCCACCACGATTCCCGTTACAAACACCAAAGCGAAAAGTGTGATCCGGTTCAGCGTATAATCAAGCAAATAATAACTCAAAAGTGTCAAGGCAAACGTAATTGGTACTGAAAGAAATACTACCAAACCACCGCGCCAGCCCATTGCGAGCATTACAATCAAGGTAACGGCAAGGATTGCGCCTATCAGGTGCATCAACAATTCCGAAACTTTTTGGGAAGCGGTTTCCCCGTAATTTCTCGTAATTTCTACGTGAACGTCGTCGGGGATTAGGTTGCTTCGCAGATGGTCAACCTTGTCGATAATCACATCGGCAATTTTCATTGCATCGGCACCTTTCCGCTTTGCTACCGAAATGGTTATGGCGGGATATTCGGAAGGATACTTTGAAGCATTTTCACCAGCGCCTCCAAACCCAAACGAAACATATTGTCTTGGGATTTCGGGGCCATCAAAAATAGCCGCGACTTGTTTTAGATAAATGGGTTGGTTCTGCTGTACGCCCACTACCAAGTTTTCAACATCGGTTGCGGATTTTAGGAAATTTCCCGTTGTAACCAAAAACTCCGTATCGTTCTTATCAAAACTGCCCGAGCCCAGTTGCTGGTTGTTTGCCTTTATCATTTCGGCAACGCCCAAAAAGTCGAGACCGCTGGCAGCCAGTTTGTCCTTATCCAACACTACGCGCAACTGCCTGTTTCTACCGCCAATTTTATCGGTCAGGGAAACTTCATTTACCTTTTCAATTTCTTGGGTAAGTTCATCGGCAAGCTGCTTAAGCTGGAAATCGTCGTAATTCTCGCTCCACAGCGTTATCCCGAGCATCGGCACATCATCTATGGCACGCGGTTTTACAAGCGGCATGGTAACGCCTGGAGGCATTAGGTCCATATGCTTGTTCATTTCGTTGTAAAGTTTTACGAAGGAGCGCTCAATATCCTCGCCCACATAAAACTGTACAATTACCATCGCCCCTTCCTTGGAAGAAGTGGAATACACATACTCCACCCCGGGAATGTTGGACACCAATTTCTCCAAAGGTTTTACCACCCTCGATTCCACTTCGGTCGGGGAGGCGCCGGGGTAGCCCACGAAGATGTCGGCCATGGCCACATCAATCTGCGGTTCTTCCTCGCGCGGTATCAAAAACGAACTGTAAACGCCAATGACCATAAACACAATCATCAACAGTACCGTAAGCTTTGAGCCTATAAATAACTTGGCAATTTTGCCTGCTAATCCGTCCTTCATCGTTATTGTTTAATGGTTACTTTCGCTCCGTTAAAAAGTTTTCCTTCGGAAGAAATAATATAGTTTTCATCAGCGGCAAGGCCCGAAAGCACTTCCACATTATCGCCAAACGTGCGACCAAGGCGCAACCAGCGCAGTAAGGCGGTATTGCTTTGGCTCACCGTGTAAATGCCCGTCAATTGTCCGCGTTTTACCAAGGCCTCCTTTGGCACCATAACCGTGGTAACATCTGTTTTCTTTTCTATGGGAAACTGAACCGTAGCGTACATACCTGAAAGAATATCGGCATCGGTTTTGTCCAATACCACTTTCACCAAGTACTGCCCGCCCGTGTTTTTAGCGGAAGTGCTGACCTCGGTAACCGTTCCTGGTAATGTTTTATCTGAAGATTTTACAATTACTTGCACTTCCGTTCCAGATTTTATTTTTGAAATCTCACTCTCTGGCACCGAAGCCGTTACTTCAAAATTCCCTGGTCCTTCCACTGAAATCAATGGCACCCCGGGATTTGCCATATCGCCTGCCTCAATGAATTTATTGGTAACCACGCCGCTAAAAGGAGCGCGAAGGTTTACATAGGCAAACTGCGATTGCACTTCGTTCTTCATCTGTTTTGCGCCTTCCAATCTGGCCTTTGCCATTTCGTATCGGGCGCGTTGGTCGTCGAGTTCCTTTTGGCTTGCGCTGTTTTCAGCAAATAGGTTTTGGAAACGTTGGTAATCCTTTTGGGCATTGTTAAAAGCAGCTTGCGCTTCGGTAATCCCGGCACTGGTCTGTGCTTGTTTTGCAGAAAGGTCTGAATTGTTGATGCTGACCAACAATTGTCCTTTTGCCACCTTGTCGCCCACATTTACGTGCACATTATCCACAAAGCCCATCATCCGGGTGCTGAGGGTAGCGCTATTGGCGGCCTCAATCTTGCCGCTGGCGGTTAAAAACGGCGAATTATTTTCCGCAGCTACCGAACTTACAGTTACCGACACTGCAGGAGTATTATCTATATTTTTTTCTTCGGAAGCATTGCCGCAACTGGCTAGGCTTAAAACTCCGAGGAAAAACAAACTTGTGTATAGTGACTTCATATAAATATTTTTTAAATCTTTTTTGATACTGTATTTAATTTTGATTTTTGGGTTTCGATTTCGTCTGTCCCCCTAGCCCCCAAAGGGGGAATTTTATTCGGGTACATATGTAAATTATTTTTAATTTCCTTCCGATTGCTATCGGGATCAATTTCATTAGTTTTTAGTTAAAAATTGAAGGTATGCCAAGGCGTAATTATGCTGAAATACGGTATTGAAATACTCCAGTTGTTTTTGCGAATACTGCGTCTCGGCCATTAACAGATCTGTGGTTTTCTCCAGACCTTCCTTAAATCTGTTGGTGCGGATTCTAAGTGCTTCTTTTGATTGCTCCAATGCCAGTTCGGTCAATTTTAAATTGTTTTGCGCATCTTGGAACATCCGCTTGGCCTTGTTCAACTCCAATTGGCTTTCGGCCTTATATTGCTCCAATTCCAGATTTGCCTTATAGAATTCGGCCTTGCTTTTTTGGGTCTTTCCGAAGCGTTTTGAGCCTTCAAAGAGATTCCAGCTAAGGGATGCGCCAAATAAATAACCATTGGCATCGGCCTGAAATATTTCATCATCATAAAGCTCATAACTTCCAAAAGCATTCAGTCTTGGCAAAAACGTCATTTTATCGGCCTTGTAATTTTGTTTGTAGGCTTCGGCGGCAAATTCCATCGCCTGAATATCGGCCCTGGAATCGGATAGGGTTTCCGCAGCATTCAATTCCGAAGCAACCATTAAGGAATCCGTTGGTTTTAAAACTCCCCCAACTTCCTCGTTCATAAGTACGGCAAGATATTCCGAAGCGTTTATCACGTTGCTCTTGGCGTATTGCAATTGATTTTCCACTTCGGTAACTCGTACTTGCACCGCAAGCACATCGCTTTGTTGCAGATAACCCTGCTTAAAACTGTTGTTTGCCAAGCGCAGGTTTTCATTCGCCGCATTTAGAGCGGTCTCCAAAACGGCTACGCTCTTATACGCCAACTGCAACTGCATATAGGCCTTTTCGGTTTCCAGGGCAAGGTAATCGCCCGTGCGCGCCAACTGCATCTGGGTAGCTTCCCATTTTGCCTTTGCGGCTTTTCGCTGGAAGATACCATCCATATTTATCAGCGGCTGCTGCACCTCAAGCTTTGTGGTAAACATATTGATCTGGGAGGGATCATTCAGTTTGTTCGGGTCAAAATCGGCTTGGGTCACTATTTCCTGGTTCAGTTTAAACCCAAAGGCCATCAACGGATTGGTGGTGGCCATTCCGCTGTGCGAGGCTGTAATATTGGGAAGGAACACGGCGTTCGTCTGGTTGAAATCGCCCTTGGCGGCAAGCACCTGCTGTTCGCCTATCTTCAGTTTGTTGTTTTGTTGGACCACCTTTTCCAGCACTTCGGCCTTGGAAATGGGAACGGTTTGCTGCGCAAAAACCATCGCTGGCAGCAACCCGATTAGTGTAACTATATTTTTAATCTTCATTTTAATAATTAATTTGGTGCAAACATACGTTAGAAATCGAGCTTGGTCAGTAACTAATGTTACCAAAGAAGTATTGATAGTGGGTAGTGGGTATTAGGTATTAGGTATTAGGTGGTAGGTAGTGAATGTTGAAAATTGATAATTGAATATTAAAAATTAATCTCTCAACCCTACCCTATTATATCAAAAAGAGACTGCCTATTAAGACAGCCTCTTCACTAACCAAATAAATCTGCACTTATTAGGAACGAACCAACCACGAAACGTCCCTAAATACTTTTAATAACCTTGGTCAATTTTTTTTGTACGTCCTTGGCTATTTCCGCCAAGGAGTCATTTTCCACCGCCATCATGGAAGCCGCGGGATCTACCGCCGAAACCTCAACAATGCCAGGCTCGCGTTCCTGCACTATCACGTTGCAGGGCAGCATAGTGCCAATCTTGTTTTCGGCCTGTAATGCCTGATGTGCCATTTGTGGGTTGCAGGCGCCGAGGATGGTGTAATTGTAAAAATCGGCATCCAACTTCTTTTTTAGGGTGGCCTTTATATCTATTTCGGTCAACACGCCGAAACCTTCCTCCTTTAAAGCTGCCGTTGTCTTGTCAATGGCCTCCTTAAAAGTGGTGTTTTTTAATGTTGTACTGATGTAATAACTCATAGCTTTAGATTATTTAATTTATTTGAACAATCTGGTACAAAGGTAAGATTGCTGTTTGGGAAGTTCTGTAACAAAGATTACACAACCGAAGATTTTTAATTGTTTGTTGAATAAATCCTATTAAGGATGTCTTGGAAGTTCAACGTAAACTTTTCTTGACGTAGGACTATAGGACGTAGGACGTAGGACTTGGGCCGAAATGGATTCTTTCTATATTTCTCATAGGTAAAGCGAGTCCTACGTCTTAAGACCTATTGTATTGTTTCAAGACACTCACATTTCAAATTTAACATCTCCCGTCTCAAGTCTCACGTCTCACGTCTCACCTCTCAAATCTAACATCTAACCTCAATTCGCCGGGGTAATCATAATATGCGACCGGTGCGTGCCCGCATCCATCAGCCAGGGCATGCCGGGGGCTTGGGGTTTGGTGGGTAGGCCAGTGCTTTCGCCTGTCATATAAGGTTTGTAGATTACGTAGCGTATCTTGCTTTTAAGAAGTTCGCCCGTTTCGGCGCTATAGTCGCCTTCCTCGCCGGCCAGCACATAGACCATTGCGGGTTCCTCGGGCATTTTAAGCATGCCCGCCTCTATTTCGGCCTTTCTGATCTGCTGCTTTTCCTCGTTTGATTTTCCTTCGGCCACCAACTCACGGCCACGGGCCATAAAGGGTTCCAGTTCGGCGCCGTAACAGGCTACGCTAATGCCCGCCTTGTTAGGGTCGTCTGCCAGGCATACCATGCCGTTGTTGCCCTCGCGCAGGGTGACGAGTTTTCCTTCTTGATTATAGCCCAGAACCGTGGCATCTTCTCGATACATTTCGGGGGCAGCCAGGACGGCGGTCTTAATCTGTATGTCTTTTGGAAGGATCTTGTTTTGGGCGAAGGTGGAGAACGCCACTGCCAAAACGAAAAGAGTCATTAGTTTTTTCATAGTCCGTAGATTTTAAAAGTGAAGGCTTAAGATACGGATTTTTTGGGGGATTATGGGAGTGGGTTGCCCTTGGAAATTATATGCCCATTGGTTTATAAAGACACTATGGCTTTGGCATGGCCTATTTATGCTTTTATACGGTTAATGGTTATTCGTGAATCGTGAATTGTTATTCGAGAATCGTGATCGTGTTACCCGTTCTAAAATAACTATACAGGTTAATAAAGCTATGCTGTTAAATGCCCTATTTGCAGACACTTTGCAAACGGGTGCCAAGTAGATTAGATGGAAGTATAAGCGTTATTTACAGAAGCCCTAATGTTGGAAGGCTACATATTTGTTGTTTATTTTAGGACTATTTTTTTTGTAGCTACTCCCTTGTCTGTAATAATCTTTAATAAATAAATTCCGGGGGAATTGCTGCTTAGATCAATTTCGTTTTTATCGGTGGTTTTTACACAAACGCCATTCACATTATAAATTTCAATTTTTTGTAAGGCAGTGCTTTTAATCATTAAAAGCCCTGAAGTAGGATTTGGGTACACAGCAATTTCATCTGCTATATATTCTGCTACACCTAAAAAATCATCTATCATTTGTGCATATACAGCATCTCCTAAGTTATTTACAAGAACGTTTTGCCCTGAGTTGTAGATAAATTCCTCATCAAATCTACCTGCATATAATAACTCCCCATTGCTATAATCTATATAATTTGTAAAATGAGATCCTGCAAATTCCGTAACCCAGCGCACTTGTTGGTGCTTATCCATTCGTACTATAAAACCTGTGGTGTTGTTAAGGGTTACCGTTCCAGGTGCTATCCCCAAGGTACCACCATCTAGACACCACCCTGATACATATGCAATATCATATTCATTAAAAGTTATGGAGTAAAGCCTAAGGTCATAGGGTGCAGGATAGGTATGTTCGGAAATAACCGAACCGTCACTGTTATAAAAACCAACCAATCCTTCGGGATCCATACCCACGGTAGTGCCACACACTCCCATAATTCCCGAGTCACTGATAGCTAATGAAGTACAACTTGAATAACCATAATTGTCCTCGACCAGCACTAGCTGCATCCAATTCTGAATTCCATCCAGCTCATAGGAAATAAGTAAGGCAGCATTATCGGTGAGGCCGTTACTGGGCATTGGCACCCCGTCAAAAAACACCTCGCCCTCCCCCAGTGCCAAAACAATAAGCTCATTGGTTTGGGGGTTAATTTCTAAATCATGCCCATAGGCAAAGGTATTGTGCGGAAGCCCCCCAGCACGTTTGCCCCACATAATAGTTCCATCGGGTTGGTATTTTGCTAAAAGATAGTCGGTGGTAGTACCGCTAGAAGGATTTGTTAAGGTAATGCTACCACCAAGCGTTATCGTTTGGCGAAAGTACCCCGTTATATACACATTGCCATCCACATCTGTGGTAATGCCACGAAAGGAACTGCCTACAGTGCCCGAGTCGTGCCATAGATATTCCCCATCCCCATTAACTTTAATCAGTACCGCTTCCCCACCATATTGGCCAATAGAATTTATGCCACTTAAAACCATTCCGTTATATCTAAAGCTGCTACCCGTTGCCCTAATGCTTAGGTAGATATCCCCAAAAGGGTCAATATGCAAATCTTGCGCCTCATCATAATAAATGGCGTCATTTGCACCCAGCGGTCGCATCCAAACCAATTGTTTGTTAGGGTCTAGTTTGGCAAAAAATGCGTCCCCGTCACCATTTGACGCATAGGTTACTCCCTCATACTCAAAAAAGTGCTCAGTGGTATAGCCTAAAATAAAAGTGTTTCCCAACGCATCCTTTGCTATTTTTATACCGTATTCATAGCCATCTCCGCTTACTGGGGTTGCCCAGTTAAATTCCTGGGCCTGCACACTTACTAGCTGAATCATTAAAACAAGATAAATAAGCGCCTTGGTTCTTATGCTGATTGGTTTTTTCATTTGGGGTATGGTTTATTCTATGAATGGTTAGCTTGTTTGTTTTAAAACCCAATAGTATTTTCAACTATGCCTATAAGCGTTATGGCTATTTCCCAAAATCTTAAAAGGTTTTATTTCCATTGAGCAAAAGGCCAAATATAATGATATTTGGCTATTTTGAAAGTGGGGATATACGATTTACAAATAACAGTGCTTTGAAGTCCAAATCAACATACTGCTGTCACACTGAGCAGCCTGTCCTGAGCGGTAGCTTGCCCTGAGTTTACCGAAGGGAAGGGCAGTCGAAGTGCTTTGAAGTCCAAAACAATATCGTTATAACCGAGGGGTTCGACTTTAGTTTATTCTGAGCGCAGGCGAAGGGCTCACCCTGACATCCTGCTTACCTTGACACTTCCCCTGTCTCCCGCTAGTGCGCGATTGTATCGCGTTCCTTTCCGTCTCAACCATAATAACGAAATACCACAATACCATCCAATAATCCTTTTTCCTTTGCATAATCTGCACATCTTTCTATCCTCCAGCCTTTTCTCCTTTTGGCACGAGCTACTACCATCGAGGCAAAGAACTACGGTAATTAGTACGTCCCCTAATTTACCGCTTCAAAGAATTTTTTATCCCCCTCCCCTTTAGCATCTTGTATGCCAATACTTAAATCCCCCCGCTAGTGCGCGATTGTATCGTGTTCCTTTCCGTCTCAATCATAATAGCGAAATACCACAATACCATCCAATAATCCTTTTTCCTTTGCATAATCTGCACATCTT
Source organism: Aequorivita aquimaris (assembly GCF_001573155.1). GTDB lineage: Bacteria > Bacteroidota > Bacteroidia > Flavobacteriales > Flavobacteriaceae > Aequorivita > Aequorivita aquimaris. The sequence continues at coordinate 386,057 of NZ_JRWG01000001.1, forward strand.
TCTATCCTCCAGACTTTTCTCCTTTTGGCACGAGCTACTACCGTCGAGGCAAAGAACTACGGTAATTAGTAAGTCCCCTAATTTACCGCTTCAAAGAATTTTTTATCCCCCGCCAATAGAAGCAAAGTATATATCTTTATATCAGCCGGTTTGTGCTAGTTATTGAATCTTTTCATCATTTAATTCTGTAGCCGCCATATTTGCAATTAATGAATACCCTTTAGGAATGGTTTTACTATTCTTTAAAAGTTCCTTCAGTTTTTCAAGGGCTGCTTCAGCCTGTACAAGATCGTTTTGCAACAACCAATATTCCCCTAAATATAGATAACCGTAAAGTTTTTCTATATCCTCTTTGTCAGATGCAAGCAATGCATCCAATAGTGGTTTCACTTTAGCATCATTTTCAAAATTGTCATCAAAAAGATACATTCCTATTAGGGAGTAAGAGTTACGTTCCCGGTTTTCTTTTTCTGCTTCTTCAGAATAAATATCGTTTCTGTAAACCAGTTTCCATTATCTATCTTATACCATCTATAAATAGAGTGCCCCCTCTAGCGCGCTTTTGCAAAGCTTATACTTTTACGTATAGCATTTGCAATGCGACCCAATTAATTATAAGTGTTTCACTTGAGCCCCTTCCAAATATTCCATACGCCAGACAAAGCTAACACGAACGGAGTTGAATACTTTACGGAAAACCATATCAAACAAAAAATTTGGGTTAGGATAGCTATTTGAATTATTAAGGAGGTCTCGACTGCGCTCGACCGGACATTGGAGGTGCGAAGTACGAAGTGAGAAGTTTAATAGCAAGAAGTTTCATGAGATTAACTACTTTGAATCTTCGATTTGCCAAGCTGCGCTCACAATTGCGATTACCATAATTTATTTCCCTTAACAAAATTTTAATATATTGCGTTTCAAAAAAATCATTGAATGAAAAAGTCTTTACTCTTCAATAGCTTACTGATAGGTATTTTTATTAAAACAACTGCCCAAGTTGGCTTTCAACCCCATACTATAATTGACCAAGGAAGCACCAATAGCCCTAGTGCTGCCTTTGCTGCCGACCTTGACGGCGATGGGCATTTAGATCTAGTTTCAATTTCAGAACATGACAATAAGCTTGCATGGTATAAAAATGATGGCCTTGAAAACTTGGGATTACAGCAAATTATTTCTTTGGATGTTTTAGCCCCTAAAGCAGCACACGCTGCCGATTTTGATAACGATGGAAATAAAGACCTTTTGGTTTCTTCTGCCGAAAACAGTAAAGTAGTTTGGTTTCGGAATGATGGCACTGCCCATTTTGGATCCCCAAGATTGATTACAGATAATGTAGATGGAATTACTAACTGCATACCTGAAGATATTGACGGGGATGGCGATTTGGATGTGGTGGTTACTTCTACAGACGACAATAAAATAGCTTGGTTTGAAAATACAAATGGGCAAGGGCAATTTGGGCAAGAAAATTTAATAGCCACATCATTAGATAGACCCAATAAAATTTCTGCTTCCGATCTAGATGGAGATGGCGATTTTGATTTAGTAGCTTCCACTATTTATAGTGATGAAACTGTCTGGTTTGAAAACATGAATGGACAAGGAACCTTTGGTTCAAAACAAATAATAGATGACAATATATCAGCCACTTATGGACTTTATGAATTTGACCTTGATAACGACGGAGATAACGACATTATAACAAATAAGAATAGTGAGCTTATTTATTATGAAAATTTAAACGGCCAAGGAAACTTTTCAACCGCACAAACTATTATAACAGCGGGTGTAACTTATTTTGCTACAGCAGATTTTGACCAAGACGGTGATATGGACATAATAGGCAATGTGAATCACGAAATTGTATGGTTTGAGAATATAAATGGACAAGGAACTTTTAGTAGTGGACAGACACTTACTACTACTGAAACATACGTTGCAATTAATTTGGCAGATATAAACGGAAATGGAAATTTTGACCTCATTGCTTATAATAATGGTTTTGATAAAATAGCTTGGTATCCAAGTACAGGTTTGGGCAGCTATGGCGGTGAAGTCATTATAAGCATCATTGATGGTGTGCAAGGCTCTTACAGTCTTCAGGCTGCCGATTTTGATGGGGATGGAAATATAGATGTAGTTTCGGCAAATTCACATATAGGAAGCATTACTTGGTTTAAAAATCTAGATGGACAGGGCAGTTATAGCTCTCCAAGAATTGTAGCGGAAACACTATCTTCAGTGCAATCGGTTTTTGCAGCCGATCTTGATGGCGATGGCGATATGGATATTTTGTCATCTTCAAATGACGATAATCAAGCTACTTGGTATAAAAATACAGATGGACAGGGAAATTTTATAGAACAGCAGCCTTTTTCTATTGATCTTAGTGGTTCAATGGTCGTGAATGCGGCTGATTTGGATGCCGATGGCGATATGGACGTTGTTGTTTTTGACTTTAATTTGGGAATAGTATGGTTTGAAAATATAAATGGACTGGGCTCTTTTGGTCCAGCGCGAACAATTGAAGAAAATATGGGCTACACAGAATCTATCCACACTGTTGATTTAGATGGCGATGGTGATAAAGATATTATTGTCGCTGCATATGGCAGTCAACTTTTGGGATGGTATGAAAATATGGATGGTCAAGGAAATTTTGGCTCCCAGAATATAATAGATAATGATCCTTTGAATGCGATAGACATTTATTATTCTGATTTGGACGGTGATGGCGATATGGATATTCTGGGCACTTCGATTTCGGAAAATATAGTTATGTGGTATGAAAACACAGACGGGGCTGGAACTTTTGGCCCACGAATCATTATTGCCGACACCTGTCTCTCTCCATGGCTGATAAGAGCAATGGATGCCGATCAAGATGGCGATATGGACGTGATTGTTTCCGATTATAGCGCTGATACAATTTCGTGGTATGAAAACACCAATGGTTTGGGAACCTTTGGACCACAACAGATTATTGATTTGCATATGAATGGCGTTCAAGGAATGGCAGTAGCAGATATTAATAATGATGGAACTCCAGATCTATTTGCAAGCTCCTATTTGGGCGATAATATGAAGTGGTATGAAAACTTCGGCCGTTTGGGAAATAATATTTCAGGTACGGTAACCCTCGATCTGGACAGCAATGGATGTACAAGCAATGATGCTCCCATGAAACAGGTTATGGTTATTTCCGATAACGGTACCCATAGTTTTGCAACGTTTACACAAACCAACGGAGATTACCAACTTTATACCAATGAAGGCACCTTTATCACTTCGCTGGATTCAGAAATGCCCAATTACTACTCCCCCAACCCATCCTTTCATACATCAACGTTTATGGGTCAAAACAATAGCGATTTAGCAGATTTTTGTGTTGAACCTACAGCTGTAATCAACGATCTAAATATTACATTTTACCCTTTGGGTGATGCACGTCCGGGCTTTGAGGCCGAATATCAAATTGTATATAACAATGTGGGAACTACTGTTCTTGATGGCGCTATAACCGTTAATTTTGATGATGTGCGCCTTGACTTTTTAAGCGCAAGCGAACCCCTTAGCTCACAAACTAACAGTACGATAACTTTTGATTACAGTAACTTCAAGCCTTTTGAGACAAGAAGCATAGATATTAATTTTCAAGTTGCAATTCCTCCCACCACCCAGATTGATGATGTATTGGTTTATAATGCAATTATAGAACCTGTGAGCGGGGATATAACGGAAGCTGATAATACCTTCACATTAAATCAAACAGTTATAGGCTCCCACGATCCCAATGATATTCAAGTTTTAGAAGGCGAAAGCATTTTTATAGAGGAAGCCGAGGAGTACTTGCACTACATCATCCGCTTTCAAAATACGGGTACGGCATCGGCAATTAATGTAAGTGTGAGCAATGAACTTGATCCAAATTTGGATTGGAATACCTTGCAGATTGAAAATATTAGCCACACAAACAGGGTAGAAATTACCGACGGCAATCAAGTGGAATTTATTTTCAACAATATCAACCTACCAGATGCCTCGAGCAATGAGCCCGAGTCCCACGGTTATATTCAATATAAAATTAAACCAAAAAATAATATAGCTGTAGGCGACTTTATGCTGAACAGCGCAGCAATTTACTTCGACTTTAATCCGCCGGTAATAACTAATACTGTTATCACAACTGTAATTGACAATTTGGGTGTGGAAGAGAACGCTACAAATTCCATTGCGCTTTACCCTGTACCTAGCAGTGATATCTTAAATATAAAAAGCACGCTACCCATCGTGGACGTGAAGGTGTTTAATAATTTGGGGCAATTGCTCTTTACTGTAGCAAATCCTAAAGGTGTTCAGTTTCTAAATATTGAGCAACTAAGCGCTGGGATGTATTTTGTGAAGTTGACAGATTTGGACCAGAACAGTAGTACGAAGAAGTTTATAAAGCAGGAATAAGCTAGCCTGTAAGGCTTTGAAAGAAAAAATTATTTTGAATATATAATACCTCCTGGCGCGCTTTTGAAAGGCGTGCCTCACTAGTGCGCTCCCGAGACTTCGGGAGCATCGCGTTCCATTCCGACTCAACCATAATAGCGAAATACTACATACCGTCCAATAGTCCTTTTTCATCTGCATAATCTGATGCATTGCCATAAACATAATCGTGAGCTTTATAGACTAAACCTGCAGCCACAGGATTATTATGAACATAACTAATTTTGCTTCCAAATAACTTTATTGCTCCACAACTCAATAGAACGACGAAGTACGATAGACGAAGTATGAGGGGCTAAATGCGCAGAACGAATATGAGGCTCGTCCCTAATTTACCACTTCCAAGAATTTTTTATCCCCCGCTAGTGCGCGATTGTATCGCGTTCCTTTCCGTCTCAACCATAATAGCGAAATACCACAATACCATCCAATAATCCTTTTTCCTTTGCATAATCTGCACATCTTCTATCCTCCAGCCTTTTCTCCTTTTGGCACGAGCTACTACCGTCGAGGCAAAGAACTACGGTAATTAGTACGTCCCCTAATTTACCGCTTCAAAGAATTTTTTATCCCCCTCCCCTTTAGCATCTTGTAAGGCAAATACTTAAAACCGCTATTATGAAAAGCAAGAAAACCCAATTAAAGCATTTAAGGAAATCTGCAAGGGACTCGCTGGTAACTCTCCAGCCGGCAAGGGATAATTCTAAAAAATTTAGAGCCAGCTTTCTGTATTTTGAAGGATATCTGGATTTATTTACCACCATCGAATCCCTTCTCAATGTATGTATACTGGCAACCCAAGGAGATGGCTTTTGTCCCCCACATATCAAGGAACACGAGCGCGACATTAGAAAAACCTTAGAACTCGCGGCAAAACTGCTTCCCTTCGAGGAAGGGGAGTTTTTGGATAAGGCTTATGTGGCATTTATAAAAAATGGCTAGTATAGCTTTATAGATTAAACTTTTCTTTTGCGGCCTTCCAATTTTTATTTAAAATTGGTTTTTTCACTGAGGTTTCCCCATTAGATTCCTCCCCCGAAAAATGACAGTATTTCTCAGGAAAATCAGGGTTTTTATATTTGTTCCACATTTTAAAAGCTTCATAATCCATAGGTTTTTCTAAATTGAAGGGTATTTTTTTTCCCGTTCTAATGCAATAGCCGGTTTTCTCTCTTAAGACTTCCACAGGGCGATCATTTTTTATTGAAGCACTTTTTTTAAATACTTTGCTGTAGGCTTTATTATTAAAAAAATCAGAAAGTTTATCTACTGTTATTTCTGAGTTTACGTATTTGGTAGAACTCAAGATGTTCCTTTTTTCATAAATAGGTTTTTTTTCAAATAAGAGTTCTGCCTGGTCTAAAACAGTGGTAAAATATTTCCAAGTATCATCCTCTAAATTTTTACTTCCAGTAAAGGCTGCCATTGTGCTTTTTTCCATTAAAATACCAGCTTCTATATTGTTGTCATGAGAGAAACCGTACAGATTCATTGAGGTTAAAATTGCTTTACTCTCATTTGCATAATATTTAGCGTGAAGTCTATTTTCAAACCGAATTTCAATATTCGGAAATTGTTTAAAGAAATCGAAATCTTCCTGCTTCATGCTTTTTGACATATCATCTTCATTTTTTCCAAACAGCACCGTAATTTTTAAATCGTGGGCTTGAAGTTTGGTAAGTAGGGAAGCTTTATACCTATCGAGAAGTTTTATATAAGGGGAAATCAAAATAATATCCCCTTTGGCGTCATCAAATATTTTTTCCAGTTCGGAATTCAATTCATTCCCTTTTAAAAATTTAGCCATAATTTATGTTTTAAAAATTTCAAAAAATATGCATTTTAAAATTTAGCTCTCTAATTTAAACAGAAACGGAATGCTAGCGGTAACTAGGGGCACCTCCCGTTTTTCTTCGTTTGATTTACCCTCAGCCACCAACTCACGGCCGCGGGCCATAAAGGGTTCCAGTTCGGCGCCGTAACAGGCTACGCTAATGCCCGCCTTGTTAGGGTCGTCTGCCAGGCATACCATGCCATTGTTGCCCTCGCGCAGGGTAATGAGCTTTCCTTCTTGGTTATAGCCCAGAACCGTGGCATCTTCGCGGTACATTTCGGGGGCGGCCAGGACCGCGGTCTTAATCTGTATGTCCTTTGGAAGGATCTTGTTTTGGGCAAAAGCCGAGAACGCCACTGCCAAAACGAAAAGAGTCATAAGTTTTTTCATAGTCCGTAGATTTTAAAATTGAAGGTTTAAGATACGGATTTTTGGGGGATTATGGGATCAGGTTGTTGCGGAGATTAATATGTTTTATGGGTAATTGATTTGGTCACGTGTTGCAAATGCGCGCCAGCCGAGAATTCTATTTTCTATCCTTCTTTTTTTTAAATTTTTTTAATCTTGGTTTTAAAAAGAGGTTTAAAAGACAAGACATTAAAAAGCTAATAATTGCACCTATTACAGCAAGAATAGCCGAAGTGACAATATTTTCAACTGGTAGTACCGCGAAAGCAGACAGTGCGGTACCACTTACAGTACCTATGGCGATTGGAAATTCTTTATAACTCATGGTATAGATTTTAAAAGTTTACTTATGTCTCAACACTTTCCACTACTGCCTGACTAACTGCAGAAGCTACGGAGCCTGCTATTGTTAAAATTGTCCCTAAGTTTATTAATAGCTGTGGGATAGTGATGGGAAGGGATAATATGGTACCACCGATTGTGGCCATAGCTATTCCTATATTGCGAAGAACCCTAAAAAATTTTGGGGTCGGTTTTCTATATCTTTCTAAAATATTCATTTGGATAAATTTTATCATTATAGAAAGGGAGGGTGAATACCCCCCCTTTAAAACTACTTATACATCATCAACATTTACGATACCTAAGGCATTGTAAGCTCCGTTCTTCAGGGAGTAAAACTCCCCATTTACCTCCTGGTAGAATTCAATACCCAATACACTAAGAATTGGATAGGGAGAATTTGGTGTTACCGCGGCGGTTAACGTTGAAGCTGCAACTTGAGTATTATCGTAGGGAAGTACACCCATGTCCATTTCACTGTAAACAAAAGTTTTGTTTACAAAATCAAGTTCCGTCGCCCCCATTGCTAATTTGTAATGGGTTGTTCCCGAGGGAGCTGCAATACGCTCTGTAGCGCTAAAAGCATCCACTGCGATGGTCGCATCGCCACTAACCCGATCAAAAGCTGTAGTAAAAAGACCAAAGAAAGTAGCATCTAGTTTACCATTGATATTGAAGTCAAAGCCTTCCAAAAGGTTGATATTGCCTTCATCAATGTTTCGCTTACCACGCGGATTAACGGGATCGGTTTTGATAATAGCAAGCAATTGGGTTGTTAATCTGCTAACCACCCTTCGATCCTTTGCATTTTGCATTAAAGACCGAACAGCACTACGGATAAGCTTACCACCTTGGCCTGCCCGACCAAATTCAGAGTTGTTTTCACGAGTACGTGCAAATGCAGCACTGTGAAGGATCTTGTCGCGATCTACCCCGCCTTTTGCACGAGCGAGGTGACCGTCTGCCGTTTTGTAAAAGGCAATATCATCAATAGTACCTTTTAACTTGATAATTCCAGCTTGTTTAGCCATAATAAAAAGATTTAAAGTGAGCTGCAAAGATGCGTTCTGGTATAAGCCAATATTCACAAGTGGGGAGCAACTTGGGTATGATTATTTTTAGGAATTAACGCGATAACAATTAGGGCAATGGATAACGCATCTTAGATTTTATGCGTTTGAAAGAGGAAGACTTAAAAAAAGAGCGAAAAGGCACTTTTAAAAATGAGGAAAAGAAACTTTGATCCTCTTTATATTATTTAAATAAATGGGGGAAGCATTATATATTAAGGGATTCTTGTAGTTATAAAATGAGAAATAGTTTATGGATTTTCCCAAGTTGAACACAAGTTGTAATTGATAAAAATAAATTTGTAGGAAAAATGACTGTTTTTCTTACATTTTAATGAACTTGCTATGGCTTTGCTATGGCTTTGCTATGGCTTTGCTATGGCTTTGCTATGGCTTTGAATGGGGTATGTAGGAGTAGATTGGTAGATTTCGATATTCAGTTGTGGGTTGATGGTTGATGGTTGATGGTTGGTGGTTGATGGTTGATGGTTGTGGGTGGTGGGTTGATGGTTGATGGTTGATGGTTGATGGTTGATGGTTGATGGTTGACGGTTGTGGGTTTGTGATTATTGTACTCACACAATTGACTTATGTGTTTTCTGTTCTTCGGAAAAGCGGGGATCGGGAAGTCTTGGTACTTTTAACAATTGGGTTGTAGTTATGGCGTAATAGCCTAGATCTTCGGTTACCGTTCCTTTTATAAAATAAATTCCAATACCTGTTAAAGGGTATTTTACCATTATTTTTGGGAATTGTACCGTATCAAAACATTTTCCGTCTTTATCGAGGAATGTTGAGAATGCCATATAATCGCCTTTAGATGTTTTTGTGGTTTTGGAGGTTACCAATTTTCCGAGGATTGTAATTTCCTTACCCTCATAGGTACTTAAATCACTTGCTATTGTAATTGGATACTTGCCCGGTTTTATAAGATTAAAATCGTTGTGAAGCGTAAAGCCCAAGAGCTCCAGATTGTCATAGGCGTCAATAATCTGTTCGCTCTTTAAGGATGGTAAGCTATAATTTACCCGTTTAGGTTTAAATAATTGGGGTTGGTTATTTAGATTTTTAATTGCGTGGGTATTGAGATGGGCAAGCCACATTAATTTATGTTTATTTGATTCAAATGTCCTAAAAGCCTTTAAACGAATTAATAGTAGCAGTTGTTCCAATCCGAGCTTACATCTATCCAAAAAATCGTCAAAGCTATTAAATGGGCCAAAAAGCTGTCTCTCAGTGAGAATTTTCTGAATGCTTCTATGTTCTAAATCCTTTATCATCCCAAAGCCCAAAAAAACAGTTTTATCCTTAATATAATTACTGTGATCGCTATTGTTGATACAGGGATTTTCAACTACACCACCACATTTAAAAATTTCATTGATATAGGTATCCAGGTTGTAAAAGCCCCCCCCATTGTTAAGAACAGCGGTCATAAATTCCAATGGGAAGTATTTTTTAAGGTAAAGGCTTTGATAGCTTTCCACGGCATAACTTGCGGAATGTCCCTTGGCAAACGCATAGCCCGCAAAAGCTTTGATCTGATCCCAGACTTCCGCTATCACTTTTTGGGTGTAGCCCTTTTCTTTACAGTTTTCATAGAATTTCCTTTCCAGGGCATCAAATTGTTCTTTGCTCCTACCCTTGCCACTCATACCCCTTCGCAACACGTCTGCTTCGGCCAGACTTAATCCTGCAAAATAGTGTGCCACTTTTAAAACGTCTTCCTGATAAACCATAACACCATAGGTATCGGGCATAATCTTCAAAAGAACGGGATGTGCCTCTGCCTTTTTTTCGGGAAATCTATGGCGCTCTATATAGGCATTTTTCATTCCTCCATTGGTTACACCGGGACGTATAATGGAGCTAGCAGCGACTAATCCCAAATAGTCCTGTGTTTGCAGGCGTGTCATCAAAGTACGCATTGCAGGGGATTCGACATAGAACACGCCCATACAATCCCCTACTTTTAATAGATTGTTAATTGCAGGATCATTTTTAAAAGATGTAGTATCGTCTATATTTTTTATATGTGCATTGGGTTGATTTTCCCTGATCAATTGAATTGCATCCTTAATTTTTGAAAGACCGCGTTGGGCAAGAATATCAAATTTAAAAATACCCACAGCTTCTGCTATGTGCATATCAATTTGCAAGGTTTGAAACCCTTTCGGGGGCATAAAAGTGCCACAATAAGCTTGTACAGGATTTTTTGTTATAACAATGCCTCCAGAATGTACACTTAGGTAATTTGGAAAACCATGGATAAGATGACTATATTTTATTACCAATTTAAAATAATGATCGTTTTTTTTGTTCTCTCTATTGCCATTTAAAAAAGCATCAATTTCAGCTTTTGGCAGTCCAAATACTTTGGCAAGCTCCCGAACAACTGCTTTGAATTGAAACGTTACATAAGTACCCATAAGGGCGGTATTTGGGAAACGTTCAAAAATATAGCGGGTAACATCGTCCCTATCCTTCCAAGAAAAATCTATATCAAAATCAGGCGGTGAGGAACGATACAGGTTGATGAACCGTTCAAAATACAGATCCAATTCAATCGGGTCAACATTGGTAATACCTAAGATATAGGCTACGACACTATTGGCCCCACTGCCCCGCCCTATATATGGGTAATTATTTTTTATGGCATATTGAACAATATCGTAATTAATGAGAAAGTAGGATACAAAATCCATTTGCCGAATGGCGTTAAGTTCCTTTTCAATACGTTCTGTAATTTTGGAATTGACCGTTTTATATCGGGAGGGTATATTTTGTTTTACCAAAGAAACCAAATATCCATAATCATCTTGTGCATTGGAGAGGTAGGTGGTTTGATTTTGGTTTTCTCGGATATCATCAAATTTAAAATCGATGGAACAGGAATTTAAAAGAGCTTGGGTGTTGGACAATATATGCTCAAAATCCTCAAACAAGTCTTTGAGTTTGGTTAGCGAATACATTTTATCGTTGGCAGTACCCTGTTCAGCCTCCGGGAGTTTACTCAAAACTATATTGAGGTCTATACATCGCAATAAACGATGTATATTTATATGCGTCTGACTGCAGAAAGTTACAGGCTGTAACAACACCAATTTTTCAGTATATTGTTTTAGATGGGAGAATTTTAGTTTATTAAGATCATTTACCGCAATTCCGATGTACCAATCGGGCGCAAAGGATTCCAGTTCATATTCCAGTACTTTTTCGAAAGGAAAAATGGTTATAACATTTAAAAAAGAGGGAGGGATTTCAGGGAAGTCCTTCTTTGTATGTAGATGGGTGGACAGAAATTGGTTGATTTCCAAGTAGCCTTTATTGTTTTTTGCCAAGCACACATAGCATCTGTTGTTTCCGTTACGAATATCGGCTCCCACCACGGGCTTAAGTTTTTCTTTTGCTGCTTCCCTACTAAATTCCAAGCAGGCCGATGTACTGTTAATATCGGTAATTGCTACAGATTTAATAGTATATTTTTTTGCCAATTCCAAGAGTTGCGGTACAGAAAGTACACCGTAGCGCAAGGAGTAATATGTATGGCAATTGATATACATTATTGATTTCTATGCGCCAATAAAATTGGTGGTTCACCATCAAAGGGGTTACGGCCAGAAATTACAGTCCGCACATCGAGCATAGACGCTTTCATAACACTGCCTGCCCCAAAACGGTTGCGGATATGATCTAAGGATTTATAGAGGTTCAATGTCTTTTCATTATCGTCAAAAAGATTTATCTGATAATGCCCACCTACCAAATGGGAAAACTTTACTCCAATTAACCTAACTAAAATTCTTCTTTCATAAAGTTTATTAAAAAGTTCCATAACTGTAGGCACCAGGATATGGTCTGCACTTGTATAGGGAATGCGGATTTGTTTGTTATAAGTCTGAAAATCGGAATATCTGATTTTTACAGAAACACAACCCGTCATTTTATTGCCAAGCCGGAGCTGGTAACAAAGCGTATCAGCCATAGCGGTAAGGGTATCGCGAAGTTTTTGGACATCTATGGTATCTAAATTGAAAGTGCGTTCGTTGGAAATGGATTTACGTTCACAATAGGGAACCACAGGGGTATTATCAATGCCATTGGCTCGGTTCCAGATAATCTGGCCGTTCTTTCCCATAACGGAGGTAAGCATTTCCACAGGCATTTCCTGTATCAGTTTTACGCGATCAATCCCAAGATGGATTAAAGTTTGGGCAGAAGCCTTTCCAATCATCGGTATTTTTCGGATTGGCAATGGCGCCAAAAAAGCCTTTTCAAAACCGTAATCAATCTTTAGCTGGTTATTGGGTTTAGCCTCTCCCGTTGCCACCTTACTGACAATTTTATTTTGGGAAAGCCCAAAAGATATTGGCAAACCCGATTCCTTGATTATGCGTTTTCGAAGCTCTGAAGCAAATTTATAATTGCCAAAAAAGCGATCCATTCCAGTAAGGTCCACATAAAATTCATCCACGCTTGTTTTTTCAAAGAGGGGCACTGAATCACGAATAATATCGGTGATAAGGTTTGAGTATTTCATATAGGTACCCGCATTGCCTCGAATGATAATTGCTTGTGGACAAAGTTGTTTGGCAATTTTCATTGCCATGCCCGAGCGAACCCCGTATTTTCGGGTTTCATAGCTGCAGGCAGCTACCACGCCCCTGCTTCCCGTTCCCCCTACCAAGACAGGTTTTTTCAGCAATTCACTGTTCAGTAAACGTTCTACAGATACAAAGAAAGTATCAAGATCGAGATGGAGAATTGATTTTTTCATCTTTACAAAACTATGGAATATTTCCATTATTTTGGAATTACTCCAATAGGAAATTTATAAACACCTATAAGATTTGTAAAGAATTTATATAAATGGAAATTCAGAAAATAAATGAAATGTCGAGAAGAAATGATATCGATATATTGTTTTGATAATAAAAAAACCCCCATCACAACGATGGAGGCCACTTCAAATAAGCAAGTTAATCACCTACTCTTCTTCTTGATTCCAATTATCCCCTTGTTTTCTTGTGGGATCTTGGTTTCTGTCATTTTGTGAAGGATTATTTCCAGCAAATTGTGGATTGTTCTCCTTGCCTGTTTGATTTCTTTCATTTTTCATAGCAATACAATTTTAGTTAAACTTTTTTTATTAAAAGTAGCGTCAAATTTCTAATTGTAAATACCTTATAACATTCCATTGGCATCTATTTTTAAAATAATTAACTAAAAATGTATTTAAGAAATGATTTTTTCGCTTTGGGTTTAATACATATTCGTTAAAACAATTTTAAACTATGTTTTTAATAGCTATGGGTTTAATAATTTTAAAACAAAAAATACTATGGGAACAGACAAATCCAAACCAAAAAAATTTCCTTCCCAATCGCAATCGCAACCGGGGGAGGAAAGAAAGATGAAACCACAACCTGAAATTATTAGAGATAATTATAAGGGCAGTGATAAATTAAAAGGGAAGGTCGCTTTTATTACCGGTGGAGATAGTGGAATTGGAAGAAGTGTAGCCGTTCACTTTGCAAGGGAGGGCGCTTCGGTGGCAATTGTATATTTAGAGGAAAACAAAGATGCAAAGGAAACCAAACGGTTGGTTGAAAAGGAAGGGAGCAATTGTATAATATTGGCAGGAGATTTAAAGGATGCTACATTTTGCAAAAAGAGTATAGCTGCGTGTATAAAGCACTACGGAAAATTAAATGTTTTGGTCAATAATGCGGCCGTACAGTTTCCAAAGGACAAGCTGGAACAAATTTCGGATCAACAATTGGCGGAAACTTTTCGCACCAATATATTTGCTTATTTTTATATAGCCAAGGCGGCCCTTCCCCATTTAAAGGATGGAGATGTTATAATTAATACCAGTTCGGTAACCGCCTATAGGGGCAGTGATCATTTAATGGATTACGCCAGTACAAAAGGCGCTATTGTAAGTTTTACCCGCTCCCTTTCAAGCAATCTTGCTGCCAAGGGAATACGTGTAAATGGGGTGGCACCGGGTCCCATCTGGACGCCCCTTATTCCCGCAACATTTGATGATGTAACCGATTTTGGTCAAGATACCCCGATGGGAAGAGCAGGACAACCCAGTGAGGTGGGACCTGCCTATGTTTTTTTAGCCAGTGAGGACAGTAGTTATATGACAGGGCAATTTATTCATATTAATGGCGGCGAACTTATTGGAAGTTGAAATTTTAAAATAATTAACAACCGTCGTTAAACTACCTATAAAAAATTTTCTAGAATTAATAACATAGGTATCTTGGATACATATTAATTAATTAACAAAAAAACTTTTTATTATGATACGATGGATTATTATTTTTCTTGTAATTGCTATTATCGCTGCAATTTTCGGATTTGGAGGAATAGCGGAAGGGGCAACGGATATAGCCCAAATTATTTTTTACATCTTTTTGGTTTTATTGGTATTGGGGTTACTGTCGCGCCTATTTAGAAGATAAATCGAAACACCACTAAAATTATCTAAAACAGCAATTATGAGAATTGAAGCATATTTATCATATAGGGGTCAATGCCAGGAAGCCTTTAATTTTTACAAGGAAATTTTTGGCGGAAAAATCCAAAATATTGAAACATACGAAGACAAGGAAATTGATATTCCTGAAAATTACAGGACCAAGTGGCAACATGCGGAATTAATAGGGAAAAATTTTACACTACTTGGATACGATGCCGCTCCTGACACCCCGTTAACTGACGGGACCAATATGCATTTAGGTGTAGATATGGATACTGAGGGGAGTGCAAAGTTTGCATTCACGGAATTGTCCAAAGGGGGGCAGGTACACACCAATTTTCAAAAAACTTCCTGGGGTGCCTATTATGGAAGATGTACGGATAAGTACGGAATAAATTGGATGGTCAATTATAAGGAATAAAAATTTTACTCTTATTTAGAATAACGCCTGAAATATCGGGCGTTATTTTTATTATAAGGGGGCGGCGGTTAAATTTACACTATATGGAAACCGAAAATTTTCGATGGCATCTCCGTTCAACCATTTATTTCTATCTTCCTTTTTTACAATTATCGGCATTCGTTTTTTATTGTTATGAATCTCGGCCATAAGTTCATTTGCCTCGGTAGTTGCGATAGTATAGGTGGTGATATTCGCGCCGCTAGCTGGATTGGTCCATTCACTATAGAATCCCGCAAAACCGAATATTTCCTGATCGGTCGGTTTAATAATATATTTCTGTTTGTTTTTTCCTTTGGCATCGAGCCATTGCCATTCATAAAAGGCATCGGCAATAACAAGACAACGATTTTTTACTGAATTTCGAAATGCGGGTTTTGTGGCTGCTGTTTCAATACGCGAATTCAACGTCATTTTTTTTATGCCATCATCTTTTGCCCAAAAAGGAATAAGACCCCAATTAGCCATACTTATATGCCCCTTATCCTCGTCTAATATGACGGGATTTTTAGAAAATGAAAAGCCATTGATGGCCTCTTTGGGAACATACAATTCCGGTTCATAAAATTCGGCATTAAACTCTTTTTGAATTTCTTCTTTGGGGGTCGTTAATTTGGTATGGTAGCACATTAGGGTATAATTTTAATTTTTAATATAACATATATATTCCAAACGCGGTTAATCCAAAAACAATATGGGCAAAAAAAAGTTGGATGTAAAACACCGTATAATTTATATTGGGTCTTTGCGGATGTAAATAAAACAACAATTGCCATCCCCATATTCCTAAAAATCCCATTATACTTCCAACCCCCAAACCCCAAAAAAGTGATTTGTTAATATTAACAATTGACCACAGGACCTCAAATAATGCCATAAATATTAGCCCAAAGCCGAAGTGTAATAACCAACCTATCAGTAAGGGAGCAATTGGAAACTTGGAGTGTTTATCCACAAACCATTTTAAAAGCACATATTCACG
Source organism: Aequorivita aquimaris (assembly GCF_001573155.1). Lineage (GTDB taxonomy): Bacteria > Bacteroidota > Bacteroidia > Flavobacteriales > Flavobacteriaceae > Aequorivita > Aequorivita aquimaris. The sequence continues at coordinate 402,149 of NZ_JRWG01000001.1, forward strand.
AACCTCTTTTTTGGAAAAAAAATTGACAATACCACTGAACAAAGTCATTGTAGTAACGGAGAGTAACCAGGCACAAATAAATTTAACCATAAGGATTTATTATTACCGTTTTATTCACCACCCCATTGCACATACTATTCCTCATTTTCTTTTTCATTCACCGCCAACGGATGTTTTTTTGATATTCCCATAATCCAGATTATACCTAAAACAGTTTTATATAGCATTAATATAGCTGTAATCAAGGTACCACTTAGAAGTGAAGACAACAATATGGTTGACCAATAAATATATGGAAACCAATGGGCGGGAACATTGTCTGCTTGCGTCAATGGAATATTAAGCATTTGAAAAAGTAGTAATGTCGCCACAAAGAGAACGGTAATTAACTTAGCTATTACTACTATTTGATAATAATATTGGCTTTTTAATTTTGACCCACTTCCCGAACTGATTCCCAATAAGGTCAATAATAGGCCTAAAATTGTAGCGGATGCAAGAACTATGGTATTACATAAAATATTTATGCCCTCAACTGACATGGCAATCAATATTTTTGCCTCGTAGTTGGAAATCTTTCCCAACAGAAAAACGCCCCCCGCTATGACAACGGCAGCTATGATCCCGCCCAATAATGGTCCTCTAATATTTTTTTTATATTCTTTAATAATTACAATAAGTAGTTTTTAAAGTGACTTTCAAGAATATTGTTAAGATAATTTTCGTTTAATGGTTTACTATAAAACCCATGTACACTTTTGAATTGTTGTGCCCGCAACCGATCCCTTTCGTCAATGGAATTACTCAACATGGTTAGCACGACCTCACCCTGTTGGGAGAGTTCCAATTTTTCATATTCCTCCAAAAACTCCCAGCCATTCATTCCGGGCATATTAATATCCAAAAAAATAAGTGTGGGTTGTGGATGGATACCATCCAATTCACTTTTAAGATAGGACAATGCTTCCTCTCCACTGAAACAAATATGAATATTATCGGTAATTCCCAATTTTTTTATTTTTCGGGCATGGTAAAAATTATCACTTTCCGAATCATCGATCAGGAGTACATTTTTTAATTTCTTCATTATTATTTTTTTAAGGTGAAGTGAACGGTAGTTCCTTTTCCAAATTTAGAACTTACCCAGATATTACCCAAATGGAGTTCCACTATTTTCTTGCAGAATGCAAGCCCTATGCCCTGGCCTTCATAATCTTTTGTACTGTGAAGCCTGCTGAACATATCAAAAACCTTGGAAAAATCCTTTTCTGGAATCCCTATGCCGTTATCGCTTATGTGAAAGTTATAATAATTAGTGGTTTCCTCAAAAGTTATGACAATATGGGGCTGGGTTTGTGGTTCGGTAAATTTTATGGCATTGGAAATAAGATTTTGGAATAACTGCTTAATTTCCATTCTATAACCCGTAATGACGGGAAGGGTTTCATATTCAAGAATAATTCTGCGTTCCTCGATTACGGTGTCGAAATCGTCCTTTATTTTTTGCAGGGTTGCATTTAGATCGATATTTTCCATTTGACCACTGGTACCCAGGCGGGAGAAGGATAGCAGTCCGCTAATCAGATTTCGCATTCGTTCCACTGCCTTATTGATAAACTGGAAATACATAGTTGCCTCACCTTCCAAGCGTTCGGGGAAATCTTCCTGAAATATTTCCAAGTAGTTGGAAACGGTACGCAGGGGTTCCTGTAAGTCGTGGGAGGCTACATAGGCAAAATGGTCCAACTGTTGGTTCTTTGCAATCAGGGACTCGTTTAATTTTTCCGCTTCCCCTATGGCTGCCTCTTTTGCCAAAATTTCACTTTCCTTCTCCTCATTTAGGATTTTGAGTTCCACAAGTGCCTTTTCCATATTCCGATTGGTTTGTTCCAATTCGTGTTGGGTAGCCAAGAGCTCTTCAATAAGCGGTTTTACTTTTTTTATAAGGTTAAATAGACTCAGAAAGACAATAATTGTTGCGATACCGAGAGCCCCCACAATAATATACTTCCAAATTGTAAATTTTTGGTTTCTCTCTTCCAAGAGCGCATCTTCCACTGCGATCAGTTCTTCGAGCTTATTTTCAACATCCATCATAAAATGCAATTCTATTTCTTTTTGCTGCAAATTCTCTAAAGAGTATCCTGAGTCTAATTTTTGTTGGAATAAAGCAATATTGCCTTGCATTTGTTGGGAAATAATATTGATGCGCTGCAATTGGTCATTGTTATCGGCAACCAGATTTTCCAAGGATGTCAAAAGTGAATCGTATTCTTCCTGTGCGTCGCGAAATGCCTGTTTAAATTTTATTTTCCCGGTGGCTTCATAGGCTAGGCCAAAACTTTCCATACGTGAAATGGTAGCCGAAATTTGGCTAATATTGCTTTTAACTTTCCAGGTATGGGCTATTTCATTTGCAGAAGTTGCATTTCTTATAAAGGAGAAACCTATTAGTATAATTACCAGGATAAGGGATGAAATTAAGAGTATAAAGTTGGTTAGGCCTACTTTTCGTATTCGCTTCATAGAGATGGTCAGTTGATTTTATTATAAATTTAAGAGGATGGAATTAATTATAAAACATCAGTGAAAAAATAATAAATTTTTGTCTTAAATTTTTATCTTTATTAAAATTAGCTATTAAATAAATCATGTATTAAAGAACCTACATTTAATGAGCCTACCAGATGTATTACACTTTCTGATCGTTGAAGATCAAGTATCAGATTCCTTTTTATTACAGCGACAATTAAAAAAAATTTGCGCCCATCCCGAAATACGCTTTGTGGACAGTGAAATAAGTTTAATCAACGCACTCAAAACCTATATTCCGGATATGGTACTCACCGATTTCAATCTTGTGGGTATGAATGCTTTTGATGTGCTTAGAATTACAAAAAACTACAACACCAAAATTCCAGTGGTAGTTATCACCGGTAATCTAAAATATGAGGCAGATAAAGAAAAGCTATTGGAAAGTGGTGCAGAGGGATTTTTTATTAAGGAGCCCGTAAACACTTTAAATGAACGTATGCTGCCCCTATTTAAAAATATAATGGAAACCCAAAAGGAGAAACAGGACAAGTTGCGTTCTGAAAGAAGAAAATACGACTCTTCCAAGTCGCAAAGTGATTTTTTGAGGGAACACACTTTTGGGAAAGAGGAAGATGATGAGCGTGAGGAAAATCATAAAACTTCTTTGTGGGATGGACTATTACGGCTTTTCAAAAGATAATAGAAATTGATTACTCTATTATTTAAAATATTTTAAACAATAGCTTTTTATTAGGATATATTGATACATTTAATTAAAAAAGTATCACATTTAAATTATGTGCGTTAAAACAATGATAAAGTAGTTTTTCCTGTGCTGGATGTTTTCTAATTTCGATAAAAACAAAAAAATCCAACACTATGAAAAATTTAAATGAATTGTTTGAACATCAATTGAAGGATCTTTACAGCGCGGAAGATCAATTGACAAAAGCATTGCCCAAAATGGTTAAAAATGCCAAAGATGCAAAATTAAAAAAAGCATTTGAGGATCATTTGGAAGAAACAAAAGAGCACAAGGAACGCCTTGAGGAAATTTGTGAGGAACTTGGTATTGATCCCGGTGGGGAAACCTGCAAAGCCATGAAAGGCTTGATTAAGGAAGCTGAAGATTTTCTAGATGAAGTGAAGGACGATGATGTAAAAAATGCTGGGATGATTGCAGAAGCCCAACGCGTTGAACATTATGAGATTTCTGGGTACGGAACAGCAGTACGTTATGCCAAGGAGTTGGGCCATAAGGATATTGCCAAGAAACTTCAAAAAACTCTGGACGAGGAATACAATGCTGATAAAAAACTGAACGATTTGGCCGAGAAACGTTTAAACGACAAGGCTAAATAACCCTGATTAATTTTATATCAAAGTCCGTTTAACACGGACTTTTTTTATTAATAATTAAAACAATATAAGTTATGGAAAAATTATTAGACTTAACAATATCCAGTGCTGGCCGCATAGTAATTAGCTGTTTGGGAATATATATATTGGTAATTGCATTTACGCGTATTTTCGGAAAACGAAGTTTTAGTAAAATGTCCAGTTTTGATTTTGCCATGACCGTGGCGGTGGGGTCGTTAATAGCTACTACGGTCTTATCCAGCACCGTATCATTGGCAGAAGGTGCCCTTGGCCTGCTAGCAATCTATTTTTTTCAACTTACCGCCGCTTTTTTCAGGCGGTATAAGAACTTTCGGGATGCTATAGACAATACTCCCTTATTATTAATGCAACAGGACCAAATATTGCAGGAAAACCTTAGAAAGGCTAGGGTAACGGAAGGCGATTTACGCGCCAAGTTGAGGGAGGCCAACGTAACCGACTATTCAGCCATTCAGGCAGTTGTTTTTGAAACGACGGGAGATATAACGGTATTGCACAGCAAGGATATGAACGAAAATTTAAAGTCCTGGCTCCTAACCGATGTAGCAGTTTAAGGATGGAGGTTCAAATAATAGGGTTTATTGCTGGCCTGCTAACTACGATTGCCGTGCTGCCCCAGCTATTAAAATCATGGAAGACTAAGAAGGTTTTGGATATATCCCCCGCGATGTTTATGCTTTTACTAGGGGGTGTGGGTTTATGGGTAATATATGGAATTATTAAAATGGATTATCCCATCATAATAACCAATGGAATTTCCTTTTTATTAAACGCATCGATGTTGTTTATAATGATGCGATATAAAACGGAAGATTAACACTTTTGCCACAGTTCTTTGGTTGAATGTTAAAATGGCTTTAAATAGCAGCTAAGAAATTATTAAAAGAAATGAGAATCCTAAAGCAAATTGATAATTTTCAGAAAAAAAGTTATGAAACCATCAATACCAACCTGTGGAAATAGACACATTTCTGAAGATTTTAAAAAGTTTGTCATACATGATAATCATCCCTGCATAATGGCAAATACAGTATTCCAAATGGAGAACTATCAACTTAACGTTTACGGACGTTTGGGAAGTAAGAAAACTGCAAGGGATTTGTTTGGGGATTTAAGTGAGTATATTGCCCAATATGATTTTGACAGCAAGGAATTTGAGTCTTATATTGCTGTATTTCCAGATATGGAAGTTTTTAGTGAGATAGAATTTGAAAACTTATTGTGGAGACAATTACAATTCCTACACGAAATGGACAACGAGCCCTGGGATAGCAGTGTGAGCAATGATCCAGAAGATTCTAAATTTAGTTTTAGCATAGGCGGGAAAGCCTTTTATGTAGTGGGTCTGCATCCAAAGGCATCCAGAAAGGCACGCCGGGCCCCCTACCCCACGTTAGTATTTAATTTACACGCCCAATTTGAGAAGTTACGGGAGATGGGAGTTTATCATAAGATTCGCGACAAGATACGTAAGCGTGATATTGATTTACAAGGAGATATAAATCCAGTATTACAGGATTTTGGGGAAGATAGTGAAGCGAAACAATATAGTGGAAGAAAGGTGGAAGGCAATTGGAAGTGCCCATTTCATCATAAATAAATGAAAAGGATGGAGGCAGTTACTACATTTGAATTTGTATTAAATACCATTATTGCCATGATTGCTGGAATTTGTGTAGGGATAGAACGGCAGATGAAAAATAAGAATGCGGGACTTAAGACCAATGCATTGGTAGCAGTAGGTGCCGCTATATTTATTGGTATTTCCTTTCAGTATATTGATTTGCCCAATGTGGATTTAACTCGGATAGCAGGACAAATTATTGTAGGCGTAGGATTCTTGGGCGCGGGGGTTATTGTTAAGCGCAAAAGAGAAATTTCTGGACTGGCAACTGCCGCAGCTATATGGTGCAGTGCTGCCTTAGGGTGTTTGGCAGCTTTGGGTATGTATATTGAATTGGCTGCCAGCACGCTTATCATAGTATTTATAAATCTGGTTCTGGGTTATTACAACAAGAAAATTTACAACAATAACCATAAAAACCAATCACAAATTACATAGCATTATGATAAAGGAGATCGCGGCCCAGACTGGAGTTGCATTTACATTGAAAAAAGGTGAAAAGTTAAAAGTTATTGACCCACAGGGAAAACAGGTAAGCGATATGGTGTTGTTTAATAAGCAGGACCCACGCGAAAAGATTTCCTCAGGAAAAACGCTTGATTTTGAGGAATGCATACTTATCACTAAGGGAAATTATTTATGGAGCAATCGCAGCAGAAAGATGATGGAGATTTTGGAAGATACCAATGGCCGGAACGATTTTTTGTTGGCACCATGTAGTCCGGAGACATTTAAGATCATGTACAATAACCCGGAATACCATCCCAGTTGTTTCGAAAATCTATATACAAATCTGGAGCCTTATGGTATATCAGCTGATGATGTGCCCACGGCCTTTAACATATTTATGAATGTCCAATTTGATGCGAAGGGGAAAATTTCAGTACTTCCACCTTTAAGCAAACCCAACGATTTTGTGCTTTTTGAGGCGCAAATGGATTTAATAGTTGCTCTTACGGCCTGTTCTGCAGAAGATAGTAACGGAGGAAGTTTTAAACCTATTCATTACGGAATTTTAAAGGATAATTAAATAATGAAAGGGGGCTAGCAAAGAGATGGAATTAGTGTTATTCTATTTGCTTGACCCACCAGATACCTATAAAAATTGGAAATAAGCTGTTTTAGGTTATTTTAGATTATCAATAGCCTTTCCCATATCAAGGCCCTTTCCAAGAACAGGTTTAAACCAATCGCCCATATTTGTTATTCGGTCGGGCATAGTTTTAATTGTGAAATCTAAAATCTCCAGCCCTGGCTTCACTTCCATCCATGAAAGGGGGGCAGAAACAGGGGCTCCCACTTTCGGACGTACACAATATGGCGCTGCCAAGGTTTGTCCACGGCGGTTTTGCAGATAATCCAAATAGATTTTATCCTTGCGGTTTTTTACCGCACGCTCCATGCTGGTTAGCTTCGGTAGTTTTTCCTGTATATAATAGCACAAAAGTTTGGTGAAGTCACGGGCTTCTTCGTAACTATATTTTTCACCCAATGGCAGATAAATATGCAAACCTGAAGAGCCGGAAGTTTTACAAAACCCTTTTATCTTTGCCAAATCCAACACCTCTTTTGCTGCCAAGGCCACTTCAATCACCTGCTCAAAGGTGTTTTTGCTGGAAGGGTCCAGATCTATTACCGTATAGGTGGGATGTTCTAAATTTTGGATGGTAGAGTTCCAAGGATTTATCTCTATGCAGCCCAAATTTGCCATATAAAGCAGCGTGGCCTCATTTTGGCACAGCAGGTAGTCAATTTCTTTTTTGGAGGATTCAGAATATATTTTTACGGTTTCTACCCAATTGGGCAAGGTTTCATTGTCCTTTTGATAAAAGGAGGGTTTTGAAATACCGTTTGGATGCCGATGTAGATTTTGCGGACGGTTCAACAGATATGGTAGTATGGTTTCCGAAATATTGAGGTAATAGTCAATTAAATCGTATTTAGTATATCCGGCATCTGGCCAATATACCTTTTCCAAGTTGGAAAGGGGAACGGAAATACCATTCACTTCCAAATGGGAGTTACTGCTTTTGCTGGATTTTGAAGTTGATTCTTTAGGCGAGCCCGACGTTACTTCCTCCAACTCCTTGTCGTTTCGCAAACCTTTGAAAATTGGGTGGCGCATCAGGCCGCTTTTGGTCCATTCCGAAAACTTGACCTCGCAAATCAATTGTGGTTCGACCCAGTGCGGAATCCTTCCTTTAAGTGCCAATTTCTTTCCAAACGGATTGGTCTCTATTTCCAAGGCCTTTAATTTTTTCAACAGTGACTTTTGTTCCGAAGCGGAAAAACCCGAGCCGCAATTGCCCACGTAGGTAAGCTCTTCATTTTGGAACATCCCGAGGATAAGCGATCCAAAAATTGCCCCGCCGCTTACCGAATCGGTAAACCCACAAATAACAGTTTCCTCCGTATGGGTATCTTTTATTTTTAGCCATTTTTCACTGCGGTAAGCCGGGAAATATAGCGAATCGGCTTTTTTGGCAATTACACCCTCCATACCCGCCCCAATGGCGCGTTCATAGAGTGTAGGTCCCATACCCTCTATATGGTCGCAAAAAAGAATATGTTTCAAACCCTCCAAAATATCGGGCAACAGACTTTTACGCTCCAATAAGGGAAGGGAAATGGTATCGTGGCCATTTAGATAAAGTAGATCAAATACATAATACCGAAGCTCGCCTTTGGGCTTTCCAGCTTCGTAATTTTGAAGTTTTTGGAAATCTGGCTTCCCCTTTTTATCTACTATCACTACTTCGCCGTCCAATATACAATCGTGGGGGATGCTTTCCAGTTCCCTTTTTAACAACGCAAATTTGCTGTTATAGGATATCCCGTTGCGCGAGTACAGTTCCACCTCACCGTTGTTGATGTTGGTCAGGACTCGATAGCCATCCCATTTCAATTCAAAAACCCAATCGGGATCCTTAAATATTTTCTTGGCCGGGCTTGCGAGCATCGGTTTTATAAATTCCTTGGGGTTAAGCGATTTTACTTTTCCAGCTTTTATTTCCTTGTTCGTTTTCGCAAAAACCTCGGCGTCATATTCTAAATCGGTGGCATAGTTGTCTTTCTTTTTAATGAGGAGCCATTGGTTTTTCTCTTCCCCTCTTTGGGTATGTACCAAAGCAAAAACTCCCTTTATTTTTTTTCCGAAAAATTCAATTTTCAGGTCACCTTTTTCCAATTGCTCTACCGGGTCTTTACCTTCCCCACTCTCCAAAACCTTATAGGTGCCCTGGTCCCAAATGTCCATTACGCCTGCGCCGTAATTGCCTTTGGGAATAGTTCCGTGAAAAAAGAGATATTTCACCGGGTGGTCTTCGGTCATTATTGCCAGGCGTTTGTCCGATGGATTCATGGACGGACCTTTAGGTACAGCCCAACTTTTAAGAACGCCATCCATTTCAAGCCGAAGGTCGTAATGAAGTCTTCTTGCCTGATGGCGCTGTATTACGAAGCGGTATGCGTTTTCCTTATCCAACTCGCCCGTGGGTTCAGGCGTGGAGTTGAATTTGCGCTTTTTTATATAATCGTCTAATGCCACGGTTAGGAGGCTTTACTTTTTTTCTTTTTCTTTTCCAGACTGGCTTTAAGTTTTGCCATTAAATCGTCAGCTTGGGTAGGCGTGGTGTCTACTTTCTTTGCACGGGTTTTCTTGCCCGAGGCTTTGTTATTAATGATTTTCATCAATTGGTTATTGTAAACATCCTTGTATTTATCCAGTTTAAAACTTGTAGTATAGTTTTCGATAAGCGAAAGGGCCATATCCACTTCCTTTTTTGAGACCTTGGAAGATGGGAGTTTTAAATCGGCAGGGTCACGAATTTCATCTGCAAAGCGGATAACGTGCAGTACCAAAGCGTTTTTGTATACTCCAATAAGGCTTAAATTTTCCTTTTGGCGCATTACGAAAGTTGCTACTCCCAATTTTTTCGTTTTTTTTAGGGCATCTCGCAATAAATTATAGCTTTTTCCACCTTCTTTTTGGGGCTCCAAAAAATACGGACTTTTAAAAAGTAGATCGCTCACCTCAGCCTCCTCAACAAACTCTTCTATATCGATGGTCTTGCTCTTTTTCATATTCGCTTTTTCAAAATCCTCTTTTTCCAAGACTATATATTTATCATCCTTTTTAAACCCTTTTACGATGTCTTTCCACTCTACTTCCTTTCCTGTTTCCTCATTGACCCGCTTGTATCGAATACGTGCATTGTCGTGTACATCGAGCATATCCAAGTCAAGTTTTCTATCTTCGGAAGCACTGTACATTTTTATGGGGATTGACACTAGGCCAAAGCTGATTGAACCGTTCCAGATTGATCTCATAATATCCTTTTTCTTTAAAATTAAAACCAAAATTTGGATAGAAAACAGCAGTTTACGATACTTTAACAGTTAGCTATTATTTCTCAGTTAACTGGGGGTTGTTGGATGTTTGTCCGATTGAGTGTAAAAATAAAAATGACAACGTATTCAAATAGCCTCTAAATTATTATCCATCAGCTTCTATCATACGATTTTGCAGACAATCTTTTAGGTGATCCAAAAACTTAGTTGGATGCAATTTCCTATTTCTTATTTCTAGAAAGATTCTATAATAATCCCCTAATTCTATGTGCATTACAGATTCAAAAGCTTTAGCAATTTCCTTAATATCTGCACGGCCGTGATTTATTGAGCCAGTTGAATGGAGCGCATATACCAGTTCGACCAAATCTACCTTTGCGCCAGTCCATTTTAACATATTGGTATTTTCAATATTAGAAAATGGGTTTTTTGTTTTTCGTGAAATTTTATGTTTAAGGAAATTTATGGTTAATGTATTTCCCATTATCTGGGCAAATACCATATCCTTGGCGGTAGAAAATTTAATATCGATCAATGATGCAATTGAATCGCAATGCAATTCAACAGGCGAAGAATTCCTTATAAAATATTGATCATCAAGATGCGTAAGGTTGCGGATATAATACTCATATATCTCATGGTTTTCGATAAAGTAATTTTTTAAAATGGAAATATATTCTATATAAAATTTGTGTTTCTCCTTCCAGCTTTCCAGTGGACTATAGCGTTTAATATGTACCAAATTCCAATAATAAATAAGATACCCTACGACTTTTGGTTTTATAGTTTTAAAAAAAAGGCATTCGTCACGGAGGTTTATAAAACCTTTTTTTAAAACCTGTTCGCGCATATTGTTTATTGTATCCGTGCATAACTGAATCGCAGTTCCCGCACTGGAGTACATATGAGTAGCGTTCAATTCCAGTTGTTCCAGGTTATTTTCCAGATGCGTAAGTTCTTGTTGAAAAAGTTTCATGCTGGGGCTAATTTTGTTTAATACTATGAAATTAGCAATAAGGCTTTATTTGAAGCTATAATAATCCATAGCAAGAGTAAGGTTGAACCTTACTCTTTAAACAGTGGTAATTCTTAATATTCGGGTATTAATCCTTCCTTTTGAGATATTATTTAATTATCGATAGCAATACAAAGACAATTGAATTTATTCAAGAGGCTTTTTCTGCACTATCTGAATATAGTTGTGCAGGAATAAATAGTTCTTTTTCTTTAGAACTGAATAACAGTTTAAAATGTAATCCGGAATTAATACTTATCAATTTTGATGCAATAAGCGCGAACCCATTTAAAACCATAAAACAAATAAATAAAATCTTTGGTATTCCTCCTAAATACATAGTGCTGACCTCTTGTTACAAAAAAGCTTTTAAAGCATATAAAAAGGGTGCCGTGGATGTAGTTGACAAGTGGGAAACACCGAAAGAAATTGAAAGAGCCATCTCTCGTTATCACTCTGCAAATTTTCCCACTAAATTATATTGTATTCATTATTATTATAAATATCGATATCTTCATTTAGACGATATTTTATTTTTAAAAGCGGACAATTACACAACTGATTTTATTTTAAAAGACGGGACTATCTTACACGGCTACAAAACCCTTAAAAACACACATCATCAATTACCCCATAATTTCCAGCGAATCCATAGAAGTTACGTTATAAATTCTTACTATGTAAAGCGGATTGATTATGGGAAAAAGGAAATCATTTTACATTATTCCGAACAGGTTCTCAAATTCTCAAAAACCTATACTAACAATATAGAAACAGTAAAACGGATTTTAGCAGATCCTGAGAATCCGCTTTTTGGACAAAAGTCGATTCATTTACTGCCATAGCCTCACTTCTTGCTTTTACAACTGTGGTTTTCACTTACTAACCACCTTCCGAATGCATTTTTTATAAATGCACAATTATCTTAGCACTAAGGAACTAGCTTACATTTAATTCTAGTTCTAGTTTCATTGTGCACAATGGGCGCCCTCCTAAAAAGGGAAAACTATTTTATTCACTTAAAATCGCTCACGATGAAAACAAAAATTACTTTTCTCGGTCTAGTAATATTTACTAGCCTGCTCACCAATTGTACACCCAATGCGTTAATTGACGAAACCAGTGCACAAACCCCTCCAATTTATAATACGGGGGGAGAACACAGTGCCGAACCTGATAATGATAAGGATTGAGATTTATAACATCCTGAATACAAGAGAAGCCTTTTATTTTAGAAAGGCTTTTCTTACATTTGTAAACTCCCCCTATACATTGAATATGAGCATAATTAAGCTATCATATTATTGGGAGATTCCTCTTGTGATGCTGTTATCACTACACTTATTCTCATTGCCCAATTTTTTCCAACCCGATCGGACACAGCAACTTTTTGAAAAATATTATCAGAAAGCCCAGATAGACTCGCTGTCATTAAATACCAGAATTAGGCTATTACATATTGCGTATGAAGCTTTAAAATATACCCCTACAGATAGTCTTAAATATTCCAGCATCAGTAAAGTGGTGGTAGCATCATCCCATCTCGAGGATTCTATATTTTTTCACAAATTTGCTATGGAGGGTTTAAAACTTGCCAAGCACTTAAAAAATCCTTCTTTCATTGCAGACGCGCATTGGAATTACGGTGCCTATTACTTAAATGAAAAAAAATACGACAGCAGTTATTTCCATTACGATCGTGCATATAAACTTTTTCAACAGGTAAATAAAAATTATTATGCCGGAAAAATGCTTTACAATATGGCTTATATATCAAGCCAAACGAACGATTTTACTGGTGCGGAAATTCTATTGTTTCGCAGCATTAAATATTTTGAGGGCACCACCAATTTTAAACAGCTTTATTTGTGTTATAACCTATTGGGAACCAACGCTGATGATATGGAGGAATATGATAAAGCTTTGGTTTACTATACTGCTGCAGAGAAATTTATACCAAAAATTAACAATTCGGAATACTATCAGTTAGAGCTTTTGAATAATATGGGTGTACGTTTACATAAGATAGGGAAGTACGAAAATGCCATTATCTATTTTGACAAGGCTTTGGGTTTTAAAGAAACTCTGAGTGAAGCTCCATCCCTCTACGCAAAATTATTGGACAATAAGGCATTTAGTTATTTAGCTCTAGGGAAGTATGGGGATGTAAGGCCCTTTATGGAAAAAGCGTTAACGCTACGTGACAGTATTGATGACCGTGCGGGTTCAACTATTGGCCGACTTCGATTTGCGATTTATTTTGCCAAGATTGGCGACACTATTTCAGCCATAAAGTATGCGGAAGATGCAATGCATTTGGCAGAACAAAACTATTTTTCCCGTGATTTGCTGGATGCTCTCGAACTATTGGCAGAGCTGGACCAAGAAAATAGAGTGGACTATTTTAAAAAACATATTGCGCTGGGAAAGACCCTTAGCGCCAGGGACCGAAATCTCAGAAATAAATTTACCGCAATCCAATATGAAACTGATAAGTATATCAGGGAGAACAAATGGCTTTTTAAACAAAAGCTTTGGATTACAATAGGTGCTATTATCGTTACGCTACTATTATTATTTATATATCTAAATACTAGACAACGTGCTAGAAACAAAGCATTGCTTTTTGAGCGGGAGCAACAACAATATAACGAAGATTTGTTTTTAATGGCCATGGAGCAAAAAACCACTTTGGAACGTGGCAGGAGTCAAGAAAGATTACGGATATCAGAGGAATTGCACGATGGTATTTTGGCGCGATTATTTGCCATTCGATTTAAGTGGTCATTTATACAATTAGATGGAGATGAAGAAAGTTTAATGCAGCATAAAAAATCTATTTCACTTTTAACCGATATTGAATCGGAGATTCGCAATGTATCCCACGACCTAAGAAACGATCTTATTTGGGAGGAATTAGGATTTAGGAATGAAATTGAAAATTGTATAAAAGAGCGAAGCGAAATAGGCCAATTTAAGACCTCATTGAACTATGGAGATTCTGATAGGTGGGAAAGTTTAGATTACTTGTACAAAATCAATATTTGTAGAATACTGGACGAAATACTTCATAACATCATTAAGCATGCGGAGGCAACTTATGTGTCCATTACATTTTTGGTAGAGGACCCACATTATATTATTACAGTTGCAGATAATGGAAAAGGATTCAACAAAAGTTGGGTGCGCAAGGGAATCGGTTTAAAGAACCTAAAAATTCGAGCGAATAAAATGAAGGGACACTTAACTGTAAGCTCTAAAGTCGGCATTGGCACCACCGTGGAAATTAAATTTTAAAAAGAGTTAAAACATGGAGCGAAAAGAGATAAATGTTTTAATGATTGACGACCACAAAATGACCTTGGTAGGCTATTCCAGTGCGATTGAGGTATTAAACGAACAAGCACTTATATACGCTTTTAAAATATATCATGCCACCACCTTTGAAGAAGCGCTGTATAATTTGGATGAAACTTTTAACTACCGACCTTTACATTTGGTTTTTTTAGATATACAATTGCCCAAATACAGTAATAAGAAATTCCAAACTGGTGAGGATTTAGGCATTGAGATAAGAAGACGTTTTCCAAACACCAAAATTATTGTTATTACAACGTTTGACAATAATTTGCTAATTCAGAATCTTTTGGAAAGTATCAATCCAGAAGGGTTGATGATAAAAAGCGATGTGACCCCTTCCAACTTTCCGCAGGCAGTTTTGGATGTATTGGAAGATCCACCCTACTACAGCAAGGCGGTAACCAAATTTTTGAGAAAACAGCAACTCACCAAATTACATTTAGATAGGTGGGATAGATTGATGCTATATTATATATCCATTGGCACATTTACTAAAGATCTACCTACATATATTCCCTTATCAATGGCAGGTATAGAAAAGCGCAAAAAACGGTTAAAGGAAATTTTTGAAGTAGAGGATGGCAATGATGTTGACCTCATAATGCGTGCCAGAGAAAAAGGCTTTATATAATGCCTTAAACCATAGTTTCCACCCCCTAAAAGTAGGGTTATAACCTTACTATTTCTATTGTTCAGCCTTACTTCCATTCCCTTTTAAGGATTTAATTTTAAGCAATTGGGAACATGCTATGTTAAGAATGGGAATTATACATGGAAAAAACAAAACACTTGTTATAGATATTATAACAATGGCCATTACATTACTATTTGTATATGCTGCCACAAGTAAATTTTTAGATTATGAAACCTTTAGGGTGCAATTGGCGCAATCTCCCCTACTAAGTGCTTATGCAGGGATTATATCTTGGTTGGTGCCGGGAGTGGAAATAGTTATAGCCGTATTATTAATGATAAAACGATTTAGAACCCTTGCCCAATATGCTGCTTTTACCTTGATGGTTATGTTTACGGCTTATATCTTTATCATTCTTAATTTTTCCGACTTTATACCCTGCTCCTGCGGTGGGGTGCTCGAAAAACTGAGCTGGACGCAGCATCTTATCTTTAATGTTCTTTTCATACTTCTGGCAGGGGTGGCGGTCTTTTTTGCAGGCAGGTATAGACCAAAAAGGATTTTGCTTTTTCTGGTGACACTTGCTATAATAGGGATAGGAATAGTGACTTTGTTGTTTGCATTTTCGGAAAAGAAAATGCATCGAAACAATGCCTTTTTACGACGTTATCCACATCATCCTATTGTACCCAAAGACACTTTTGATATTAGGTATAATTCCTATTATTTTGCGGGAGGAAATGACAAACAATTCTATCTAGGGAATTTCACCGCGCCTAAACAGGTATTGCAAGTTTCATACAACTTTACGGATACTACCTATTCGTATATCCAATTACCAAAAAGCAATATAGACTATAAATATCCACGCCTACGTATCATAGACAGTACCTTCTTTCTGTTTGATGGTACCGTGCCCATCGTTCATACTGGCAGTATAAAAGATTGGGGGGTTCAAAAAACCTTCCACCCAAAAGCCTACTTTACTTTTGCCGAACCCATTGACTTTAAAACACTCATCATCCGCTCGGTAAGTAGCGATACGGGCAATAATATTTTAGGAATAATTGAATTGGATTCCATCCCTAAAGTAAAGTTGCAGCCCGACATTCTTCAAGGCAATTTAGACGGTTATTTTGATAGGGATGGACAGTTATTATTTAATAACCAACTTTATAAAATGATTTATGTGTATTACTATAAAAATCAGTTTCTGGTTGGCACTCCTAAGTTAACAGATATACAGATCTACAATACCATTGATACTATTAAGGAACCTCAGATTGACGTTAAGGAATTACAATCTTCCCAACAAAAGCAATTGGGAGGAAAATCGGTACGAGTACACGGGCTAGTAGCTACCTATGGCAATTATTTATTTATCAATTCTGACCGTTTGGGTAGGTATGAAACTGATGATATATTAAAAAATGCATCAATCATAGATGTTTATAATATAAGGGAGCAAACTTATGATTTTAGTTTCTATCTGTATCACGACCCAACTGAAAAGCTGCTTTCATTTTGGCTGATGAAAAGACAACTTTATGCCTTAATGGGGAACAGATTGTATCATTTTAAACTAAAAGATGAGTTTCTGGATTATCCTAACTAAAAAATACTTTGCGCGAAGCCAGGGATGAAGCCGAAAACCTGTAGAAAAGAGTAGGCATTAATAATAATTTAAATTTATATATTATGAAAACGATGAGAAAAAAATGGCTACTACCCATAGCGGTATTTGCCATCGCGATTGCCAGTGCTTTTGCTAGCAATACAACTACAGCTGAAGCTGTGCCAGTATTGGGTTATATTGATAATCCTCTACCCTGCCATATCTCGGTGCAATGTTCCACAACAGGAACTATCGCCTGTAAGAGTGGGGCACAAACCGCCTTTAGGATGAACGGTTCGGGAACACGTTGTGACCTGCCTGCCTTTAAACTTTAGGTAGCATGAAGGAAAGGCTGGAAAATCCAGCCTTTCTTTTTATTTAAATTCCTGCATCCACGGTTTTTTGAGGGCTCCTTTTAGATAATGATCAAACCAATCCCACATTTTATTGGTAAAATCAATTTGTGATTCATTACTAAAAAGATCATGTCCCTCATTAGGATAAAGGAGCATTATATGTTCCTTACCCAAAACCCTAAGGGCGTTGTACATTTTTATAGATTGTTGCCAATTGATATTTGTATCTTGATCTCCTGTATAGGTTAATAGGGGTATCTTAATATTTTCTACAAACTCCATTGGTGAATTAGCTTTATACAATTCAGGGGTTTCAAAATACGTTTTTTCAAATCTTTGTTGGTCATTTAAAAATCTTCCCGCCTGCGGCTTATCCCACAGCCAAGCCACTGATAAATAAAAACTAGGAGTATCGTGATAACCCGCACCACTGATGGCAGTTGCGAAGAGATTGGTCTGTGTAATAATGAAAGAGGTTTCGTAGCCGCCAAAAGAATGTCCGAAGAGTCCCAAGCGTTTTTTATCTACCTTTTCTGTTTCCACCACCTTCTCTACCCCTGCCGTTACGCAACGGAGGGCAGAAATACCTGGTTCGTTTAATTCATATACAATATCTGGACAAAAAACAAAATACCCTCTTTGGCTTAGATTAGTGATATTGACATTGGCTCCATTAAAAAGAGATGGGTTTTCATATTTATGGAGTTTGTTGCTCAACTTTTCGTAGATGTAAACCACCATTGGGTATTTGGTATTGGCAACATAGTTGGCCGGGTAAAACAAGGCACCTTGTAGCATATCGCCATTTTCTATTTTATAATCAACCAATTTTGACTTGCCCCATTTATAATTGAAATGTTGGGGATTACTCTGGAAGATCAATTCACTCTTTTTACTCTTAGTATTGCAAGCCATTATTCCTGGGGGTACATCATAACGTTCCTGTGTATATATAACCGTGTTATTTACAGCATCCGTTACTAAATTTGAAATATAAAAGCCTCCATATATTAGCTGCTGTAAGTTGCCATTGCTAGATAATAAGCTTATGCCCATTTGGTGGGTAGTGGGGTTTTCCATTTCTAATAATAGGCCGTGTTCCATAGCTATTGATTTTGCCAAATATCCATTAAACTTATCCACTACAGCTTTGGGGTTATAAACCCTGTACTCTATATTATTTGTATTTCCACTTGTAAGCTTTCTAAATTTTTCACCATTTGGTGCAAACGCCCATATATCATAACGATCATAAAGCAAGACCTCAACATCATTTTCGGTCCATCCTGCCAAGCCATAAGGCGGTGCAACTCCAGAATAATCATATTCACTATTTCGGAAAGTGGCAGGAATATTTCTAGTTATGTTTTTATGACTATCCATTACCGCATCATAAATCCACCAATTATTTTCATCAAAATAGCTTAAGTATCTCCCAGTTGGCGAAACTTGAACAGGCATATAAGGGGTTCGAGATACTACAAATTTGCTTTCTCCGGTTCGGGTATTATATACCATGATTGGTCTTTCCTCCCAAGGGTCATCACTGCCTGATTGGTCATCCAGAAAGCTATAGGTAAATACAAAGGCATTCTCGCTTCCCCAGGCCGTTTTGGAACTTTCTCTATTGCCTAAAGAATACAGCGTATCCTCTTCCCTATTCCAGACTACCATTATGGGAGGGTTGTCAAAAAAACCAAGGCTTTCTTCCCGAACAGGAGCTATTAAAATATCCTTGCTGTTCCACACTTGGACTTTAGACCCATGGTCTTGTGGTAGCATTACTTCCATGTCTTTTTTAATATGGAAAAATAGTCTAGTGGCGTCGGGGGAGAAATGAAGGGTAGTACTTAAATTATCCACAAGTGTTATGGGGAAATCAAAATACTTTTGCTTGGCGGTATCAAAGATGTTTTTTTCCTTGTTAAGTACTGATGGGAGCCAGTGGACTATTTTCTGTTTACCCTCTTTTACCTCCTCAAAAAATGCAAGGGCTCCATTAGCTCCCCAGACAAGTTTGTTACAAGGATTTTTGCTGGAGTATATAATCTTTGGGATTATAGTAGCTGATTGAAAATCCAAATAACCAAGCTGATAGGTATCGGCAATTTTCTGTGAAAAAGCGAGGTAGCTATTGGATTCATCAAAAGAATATTCATAGACATCGGGAATGGTACGTTGCACTGCTCCCCCACTCTTTACAAGTAAAAGCTCTTGTTTTTTAGTATCAGCATTGTCTTTCCTTAAGACAGCAAAATAATCTCCATTTGAAGTGGTCTTATAGTCCCATACTTGTTCAAAGTGTGTTGGAGCGTCGTTCTTGAGATTGAAGTATGTAAGTCCTTTTTTATCAAGCAATAGAAATCCATTGTTGTCTTTTAAGAATTGTTCCCTCGCACCCTCGGGAAAGAGATATCGGGTTTTGGTAATTGTATTTTGAAGGACTAAGGTATCTGCGCCACTATCATAGATTTTATGATAGGATATCCACGCTCCATTGGCAGCAATGGAAGGAGCGGTAAGCGAATGCCATAAAGCAAAGTCTTTTTCCTTAAGGTCTTTTTTGTTGACCTGCCCCCATAGAGGGCAAGCCAAGCAAAAAGAAATAATAAAAACTAGTTTGTGAATGCTAATCCAAGGTATTATAGTTTTCATCAATATCCGGGGTTTTGAGGGTTTAACGCAGGGTTTAACAGCAGTTCCTTTTCAGGGATGGGAAACAGGCGGTCTGTAGTGTTCCAATTGGGTTTGGAGCTTATTAAAGTTCCATCCAAATTGGCTGTACGTTTTAAATCGAAAAACCGATGTCCGTGTTCGGTAAAGAGCTCTACCCGCCTTTCCTTTAAAACGGCATTCAAAAGTGTTTCTTGGGCAGTTGCGGTAGTTGGTGACAAGCCAGCGCGTTCCCTAATTTTATTAATATCTGAAGCTGCGGCTGAGAGGTTACCCAAGTTTGCATTGGCCTCCGCTCTTACTAGATAGAGTTCGGCAAGCCTTAGCACTACTGAATATTCAGCATTAAATGGTTCACCTGCCCGATGTTGGTATTTATAGGGATAATAAAATGTTTGTGAACCATCGGTAACGGCGCCTGTCCATAAGTCCTTTCTTAAATCGCCCGGCTCAAACGCATCCATCAAGGTAGTCGTTAATGCCCTAGCAGGAGGTGGAGCAGCTTCAAATATAAAGTTTTGTGCCTCAAAAGTATTTTGGCCTTCAAATTCCGGTTGAAACTGCCATAAAATTGAAGGGCTTTCCTTTAGAAAAACGTTAGTAGGGTCTGATTCCCAAGGTGTTTCATCTATTACAAGCGTTGCCAATTGTGATGCCTGCTCCCAATTTTCGGCATATAATTGTACCCTTGCCAATAGTGCAGTGGCAACGGCTTGGTATGGCCTAACCTTTTTCCCGCTTAGATCTGTGGCGGGTAGCAATTGCCTAGCTTCCTCTAGGTCGGAAATAATTTTAGCATAAATAATTTCCTTGGCTTCCCGTTCCACGTTTTTGTTAATGTGATAATTGGTAGTTGTTATGTATGGGATATCTCCATAGATATTCACCAAATAAAAGTGAATAAGTGCTCTTATAAATAGCGCCTCGCCTTTAAAAGAAGCGATTTCATCGGGCGTGAAATAAATGGAGTCCGCTACCCCCTCCAAAATGGCATTTGCCGCATATATTTGATTGTAGCAGCCATTCCACACTTCAGCAACCGTAGGATTTGTAGCCAACAATGTATTTTTATGGAAGGGCTCTTCCGGTAAAGGATATGGACTGTAATAATCCAATTCGTCTGTATAGGTACCCAGCAGGACGCTCAAACCTTGCGGATTTCCCGTTAATAATACATTATTTCGCAACTGTGCATAGATACCGACCATTGCGGCTTCTACGGTTTTGGTATCGGTAAAAATTGTTTCCCCACTTAAGAGGTAATTGGGGGTATCCACTTCCAAAAAATCCTCACAGGAGCTTGAAAGAAAAATAAAGAGTCCCCAGAGTAAAACTGTGGCATATCGTTTTATAGTTATTGTTTTCATCTTTAGATTTTTAAGCGTTAAATATTGATTTCAAGACCCGCATTTATTACACGTAAGGGCGGAAGTTGGTCGAGGGATTGGGTTTCGGGATCCATACCGAGAAAATCGGTAATTGTAAATAGGTTTTGGGCTAGGACATATAGGCGGCATTTAGCGCCTAAGGTGGCCTGTATGGGGAGGTTATACGAGAGGGAAATATTTCTTAATCGAAGGTAAGAGGCGTCGCTTACCACCGCATCGCTATTTAGGAGGTTGCCGTAGGCCGTATAGGCGGCATCGCTATAGCCTGCGGAGTACATTTGGGTAAAACCCCCATCGCCGGGTTGCTCCCAATGGTCAAGGACAGCGGTAGGCTGATTTGCCATAGTTCCAGCGAGGGCTGAGGTATATAAATAGTTATAGCCCGTTTGCTTTACATATTGCAGGAGGAAGTCCAAAGAAAAATTCTTGTAAGAAACTGAATTTGTTATCCCCCCATAATAATCCACGCCCACTTTTGTGGCCTGTTTTGCATCGTTAGGACTGGTTATGTTACCATCGCCATCAAAATCCTGAAAGGTGTACAAGCCTGTTTGCGGATCAACCCCGGAATAATGGTACAACAATGCTATGTCTAATGGCTGACCTATCACAAAGCGGTTTGAGTAAGTAGAAGACTCCAGATTAGGAAAGGAGATAAGCTCGTTACGGGGGATGGTCAACTGCGCTTTTGCAGTCCAATTAAGGTTATCATTGTTTAGCAATTTGGCATCAAATTCAAACTCCCAACCTGTATTTTGGACCGTGGCATCGAGGTTTCCCGTAAGCGTGGGAAAGCCAGTTGTGCCCGGCAAGGGAATACCCACCAATTGGCTGGATGAGCGGTTGCGGTAATAAGCTCCTGAAATGTCGAAACTGTTTTTAAACAGACCAAGTTCTAAGGCTAACTCTAATTTTCTATTAGTTTCCCATCCAAAATTTGGGTTATAAAGTTGGGTTGGTTGCAAGGTAGGGATGCCTTGATAGGAAAGGCCAGAACCGATGTAGGTATCGAGATAACCATAATTGCCTATTTGGTCGTTGCCACTTGTACCGTAACTGCCCCGTATTTTCCCGAAGCTTAGAAAGGTTACATTCTCCTTGATGAACTTTTCTTCGCCAAAAAGCCAAGCTGCTCCCACCGCCCCGAAGTTTGCAAAGCGGGTGTCGGCGCCAAAGCGGCTGGAGCCATCGCGCCGACCTGTGAGATTAAGAATGTATTTCTTATTCCAATTAAAATTAAGCCTTCCGTATACTGCATTGTATCTATAAACATCGTCCGTACTAGCGAGCACTTCACGTTCCGCAGCCGAAGCCAGGTTATAAATAAGGGCATTGCTGGTAAAATTTCCCGCATACTGGAGTAAGCCGTTGCTGTTTTCGTTTTGGAAGGTTGTACCTACCAGAGCAGCTATTTCCAAATCGCCCATTTGGGTGTTGTATTCTATTTGCGGTTCTACGATCCAGGACTTTCGGGAGGAGGTGTTTACCGATATGGAAGAATAGCTACTATCCAAACCATAGGCTGGATTGTAAATGGTATTGGGGGAAGTACGGCTTTCTTCCAAATGGATTTCGTTATAGCCAAGATTAGTCTTTAAGTTGAAGCCTTTAAAAAGTTGATAGGAAATTGTGGAGCTCCCCAATAAGGTGGAGGAGTTTGACAGGTATTTTGCCTTTAATTGGGCAATGGGATTAAAAAAGGTGCCATCTTCCCAGTTTACCTCACCATTTTCATCGTAAAGCGCAGGGGCATTTGGTGCAAGATTTAGCGCAGGGGTAATAAAGGCTGTAGTGGGTAGGTCATTTTCATCTGCAACATAATTCGCTGTAAAGGATACAAACAACCTATCATCGGCAGCATTATGGGTGACAGTGGCCAGGGCCCCATACTTTTTGTAATTGAAATTGCCCGGGAAAACAGTCGTTTGTTTTTGGTGGCTTGCACGTAATAGGTAACGCGTGTTTTCATTGCCTCCTGTAAGGGAAAGTCCATAGTCATTAAAGTAGGCCGTATGCCCCAAGAGCTCTTCCTGCCAATCGGTATATCGGGATTGGTCCCAAGTACCGTTAATGTCATATTCGTTAAAGGGGTATTCGGTGATGCCGTCGTTTGCAAAGGCTTCCCTTCGCATTGCTAGATATTCTTGGGTATTTAACAAATCCATGCGGCGGGTCAGTTGGCCTACCCCTGTACTGGTATTTAGGCTTAAAGTAGTTTTACCACTAGTACCTTGTTTGGTTGTTATTAGCACTACCCCATTTGCGCCACGGGAGCCGTAAATAGCCGTAGCATCTGCATCCTTGAGTACTTCAATACTGGCAATGTTGTCTGGGTTGATACCGTTGAGCGGACTTTGGGGCGCACCGAGGACGGTTGAAACAAAGGAACTACCCAACGACTGCGAAGGATACGGCACCCCATCCACTATATAAAGGGGCTCACTCCCATCGGCACGGATGCTGTTGCGGCCTCGGATGCGGACTGTAAAACCACCACCCGGTACACCCGTATTCTGAATTATATTGACCCCTGCCAATCTGCCCTGCATAGCGGCAAGGGGATTGGAAATGGGTTGGTTTTCTATTTCAGTTGCGGTGATACGGGCAATACTTCCTGTTTTCTCTTTATCGGAAATCTTGTAATAGCCTGCATTTATAACCACTTGGTCTAAAGAGGTTTCATTAAGTTGCATCACTATATTTAGGAAGCTATTATTAGCTATTACTCGCTCTTGGGTTTTATATCCTAAATAGGTAAAAACTAGGGTATCCTTTTCCGTGGCAGTTAAGGCATAACGGCCTTCCAGATCGCTTATGCTGCCACGGGCGGTATTTTTTACCAAGACATTGACACCGCTGAGCGGGCCATCGGCATCGGTAATTGTTCCACTTATGGTTTTTTGTGGAAGGTTCTGTGAAAAAATTGGAGAGTTGTAGGATAGTAAAAGGGCAAAACATAATGCAAGCGCAAGGCTATGCCTGTAATTATTTTTCATAATTTTGCATTGGTTAAAGTGTTATACATTATTTTAACTACTGGCCTGCTCCGTTGTGTTCGACTACTGGGAGTGGGTCATTTTTTTAATTTCTTACTATTCTTTTTTATGCATTCCTCTCTATCGTGCCTCCCTCGTCGGATGCAAGGCCAAAAAAGTACGCCTTCCTCTCGCCATACTCGTCGGAGACAAGCATTTTAGGAACTCGGGCGAGGCCCTTAAACAGCCTAAAATTTTACGGCTCCTTCACTTCAAATTTTATACGGCAACTTTTCGGTAGGCCGTTTTTGATATTTGTTAATGCTATTCATTTACTTTTACATTTAACTACTGGCCTGCTCCAATCGTCTTCATAACCGGGGAGCGGGCTTTTTTGTAGGTCCCCCCGGCCCCCGAAGGGGGAGAAGACCCTGTTTTAGGTAGTCCCCCCGGCCCCCGAAGGGGGTGAGGATCCTGTTTTTTTAGGTAGTCCCCCTGGCCCCCGAAGGGGGTGAGGACCCTGTTTTTTTAGTGAGTCGTGAAGCGTGAGGCGTGAGATGTTTGCCTTAGCAAAACATCCCCCTAGCCCCCTCCGAAGGGGGGATTGATTATGACTTCAATTCACAATTCGTACTTTTCATAAGCAATATCATTTATATTAAATATTACTCGCGAAGCTTCTTGGTGGAAGAAACAGTTGCCTTGAAGGAAAGTTGATGGAAGAAAAAGCGACCAAGCCAAATACAAAAAGGCGCGGAACTCAACTTACCGACTTGGGGTACTGGTATACCTGACAACGATAAGAGAGCCCACGCCCGGGTCGTGAGCAATCTGCTTATCCTCTCGTTGTCTAAAAATTACCAGTTTTCAAGTCGAGATTCAAAGCGAATGCTTCTAATGTTTTGCTCTTAGAAGAATCGCAAATTTATAATATAGACTGCAATATAATAAAATATTTATTCAGTACAAATATGTATCGAATAAAATTCTGTTTTATTACAACTTTTACTTAATGGATGAGGATGAAAAAAAATATTTAGGATTATTAAATATCCAGATTGGTTGTATTCTGAAGGTAAATCGATTAAGAAAAGATATATCGCAACATTATTTAGCTGCTGCTATTGATTCAACTTCCACAACTGTTGGCAGAATAGAACGTGCAGAAGTTGTGAGTGGATGGGATAAAATTTACATATTAAGTCAAGAATTAAATATTGATTTTAATAAATTATTTCTACCCCTGCCTCAAAATGAATTACTTTTAATTGTAGATGAAATATTCAAACTTGATCAAAAATTAAATAATGAAAAAAAAGAATATTATCGTAAATTAAAAGCAACAATAAAAAGTAAATACGATTCATTAAAAAAGTAGAATCCATACTACTATTCAATAGAACCTCTCAACTTAATCTTCCCACCCACAAAGTGACCGACCCAAATTTTTAGCCTCACTCAACGACACTGAATAAGTATCAGTTGAACAATTTTTTAAACCTCTACAATCCTTTTTATAATGGTACTTTTTGCTTTGAGGCCCTTTGCAGATATAAACATCGGAAACATCATAAGAAAATGAGGTAAGAAATAGAAATACCAATCCTCCAAAGAATAAAATTTTACTTTTTTTCATAGTTTTTAATTTTAAAAAACTGGGTTTTATTGTCTGGGGAATTATTATTCTGGTGGTAACAATGAATCTTCCAATATATGCTTAATGTTTTCTCTTTTAGAATTTAACGATTTTGGAAACTCTTCAATACTTAAATAGTCTGAAAAAGAAATCATTGAATCAAAAAGTTCATTCTTTTTAATGTACTTATGGTATTTGACTATGAGTTTTTTTAGATTCTTTAACCGGACTTGATGCTTAAAAAAATCATCAATATGAATGATGGTTATGGGTTTGACTTTATCCTTATTTTTGATGGACGATTTTTTTAATTCTTCTTGAAAATAATAGTTCAGTAGCTGAGTAAAGCCTAATGAAGTAAATGAATGGTCTAACACTATTAATATTGGAAAATAGTTTGAACGTTCCGGTTTTTTAACTCTATCGAAAAATTGATACTGGCCATTCATTGAGTTGATAACATAATCAAGTAATTGTAAAATACCTTTATGACGTTTTTTGTTTGTTTTTGAGTTTATAGTGAAGTAAAATTTATCCTGAATCTCTTTTATTAATTTGCGCGTATTGAGAGAAATTTTTTTATTATTAGAAAGGAATGAGTTTTTACATTCGAACATTATAATATTATTACCATTACGGATATAGTAATCTGGCAAGCTAATATTTTCAATCCTTTTTCCGCCTAATTGTTTTATGCGATGTTCTGGAAATTGAATGTAGGATTTACCAAATGATGTTTGAAATACGTTTTCAAGCAGTATTACCTCAACAAATTCTTTTACGTAGTCTTGAGCAAACTTGGTAAAACCATTTTCTTTACTATATCCAAGAATGTCGTGATATAAACTGCTAAAGAACTTATTTAATAAAAACTCAAAATCTAATACTGCATATTTATGCTCACTAATCTTAAATAATGGACTTTTTCTTATTTGAACAAATTCATCCCAAGAGGGATTATTAGATGTATTAATCTTTAAATGCTCTACTAATGTTTTTATAACAGGATAATCTTCAAGTGAAACAATATTAGAAGTTGTTGCTATTTTACTTAATTGAAAAACATCATTGAAATATTGATACCAATTTTCTAATCCGATGTGAACTATATAATCACTAAGTAATTTCGAATACTTTGGATTAGCTCTAAACCATTTTTCAAATAATAAAAATTTATATATCTCAGGTTGCAAAGCATCGACCCTATAGTAATGATGTAGCGGCTGTGTTATCCCAAAAAATAGATAAAAGTGAATATCATCAAAATAAGAAGGATTCTTACTATGATATTGCTTAAAAACACTATCCTGCCTTTCAGCTATTTCATCACTAATCAATAGGTATAGTTTGAGTAAATTCTCCCTACTTCTCTTTCTTGTTATTGCTTTACCTTGAGTATCTATTTGTGAAAGCGAACACAAAATTTCAATAACTCGTAACGTTGAAATTCTATTGACAAGTACAACAGTTTTCAGTTTTGCTTGCGGTTTATTATTTATAACAAATTTTTCAGAGTGTTTTGCATAAGCACCAATAATCTTATTCCTTAAATCTGAGTTATCCTCTATCAGCCACTCAGACAATATAAAGTGAAGTTCTGTATTGTCTTTTTCTCTTAATTTATATTCGTACTTATTTATTGCTGTTAATAGTATTAAGGAATCCACTATATCAACTTCTTTTAGAAGTGATTTAATGGTATGTCTTTGGGTGAAGATTTGACTATAACCGAGGCGAACTAAAATATCTGTTTTCAAATAGAACTCTTATTTTCTTTTAAACGATTAAACCCAATTCTAAAGCTATATCCCTGTATAATTTTGAAAATGGTCTTTTATGAAGTTCATTTAGTGATGTATAATTACTAATAAGTACCCTGTCTATTTCTGCATCGGAAAAAGTCAAGCCTTTGTAATTATTTAAATATTCCCTATACCTGGCGGTATAATTTACTTCCGCTTTGACTACAAGTTCTAAAACGTGGTCATTGTGTAGTTTGTATAATTCATCAAGCTTGAATATCTGAACATTGCCATCTATCTGTTTTAACAATATTACATCAACACTACTGCTCCCGTCAAGTGGCGACAAATAATCTAACTTGGTTAAATCAAACGTAAATTTATAGTCATCATCTTTCGTAAGGTATGGTGAAACCATTTCATTCGAAAAAGGGTCTAATTCTCCTTTTACGCCTAAACCATTACAAGTTTGACAACTTGGTATTAGATTATAAAAACTAACACCAAAATAAGGGTAAAGGCTCTTTGGGTAAAAATGGTCTAATTCAGGTTTTATTTTAGATGACTTTGAAAGACTATAGATGTAATTCCTATTACAATATGAACAAGTGTCAGTATCCAATTTAGCTATAAATGAGTGCTTATCTAATGTACTATAAGCATCTAAAACAAAAATCTTATACAACAAACGGTTTAAATTATTTGTATTTAAATGAATGTGAGGAAAGCGTTTTAACATATAGCGCCGTAGCAATTGTAATCTTTCAGGGCTTGCAGTAACCAAACCTTTTAAAATTATTTTCTGTTTTAAAGTATTTAGAAAAGCTCTTTCAGTTGCATCAGGTGTGTATCTAACCTTCTTATATTTACATCCATTTTTAAGAACATATTTTATGCTCTTTTGTAATCTTTCGAAAACCCTATCAAAATGAGTGTCAACTATTAGATTATTGGCAGATTTAAGTGGTATCATACTAATTATCTAAATCTCTCAATTGTTGTAGTAATAGCTCTCTTTGATACGCCTTATCGTCATCATATTTTTTTAAATACATTTGAATAAGTTTATTTCTCAGGAAATCTTCTGATATTATTTCAATTCTCTTTTTTATTTCTTGTGGATTCTCATTAAAATTAGGTTCAATTTCTTTCTTTTCATTAGAGCGAAGTGTATTAATAATCTTCTCAATATCAAGCCTCGCTTTTTCGCCTATGTAATATTTTTCAAGGAAAAAACTATCAGTAAGCAAATCGTAAATATTTGCTCCATAGGTTTGAGGTTCTGTCAATGAACTTAAGGGATTACCTTCATTTAATTTTAAAACGTTGGATATTGGTATGTCTGAAAGGATATATGGCGAATGAGTTAAGAAAAGTATATTCAAACCTTTGATAAATGCAATATTTGTAAAAGTTATTTTACCAATAGCATCTAACATATCATTTATATAAGTTCTCTGCCATTCAGGATGATAATATAATTCTATTTCGTCCAATACAATATTTAGATAATGGTAACTATGAAATTCATTGTTAGAAACATTCTTTGCATTATAATTACTGACAGAATTTAAGTTGATGATGTGATAGATAATAGAGCTTATGCTATGCACTTTCTGTTTCTCGCCTGAACTAAGAGCATCGATGCTTGAACCGTCTTCCAAAATGATATTTGTATCATAAAATGAAGGGGGCGCTAACATATAAGTATTAACAAAGAATGATTCTTTATCTATAATTTGCTGGATTTTTTTTGCAAACTCATTTATTACAATTTCGTTTCGTTTAGATTTAATATTATCGATAGAACCGAATAATAATTCATAATATTTAAGGTAAAGAATAGCACCTTTTACCTTAAAAAAAATGTGACTATTGCTTTCATTTACAGTTTTTATAAATGCATTGATATTTCTAAGTAGTTTTTTATCCTCTATCTCGTTGTAATACTTATGATATGGTCTATAGTATGTGGCAATTTTTAAAAGTTTACTGCAGATGTAATTAATACACACATTAAAGAACAAGTTTGAATCTAAGTCTTTTTTAGCTATATTAAAGTTAAAAATCCTTTCAATAGAATTGATAACCTTTTTCCTTAATTCCTTATTCTTCTGAGCCTCTAACTCAAACCCTTTCAATTTATCAGAATTATAGCTAATCTCTATTTTTTCCGCAATCTTACTGTTTGCAATATTTCTTAAAGAATTGATTGGCTCTTGATTTTTTATGTCCTGTAATAGGTTAGCTTGAAGTCTCCTCTTTAATAGTTTATTTTCTCTTACTATGTCGATATTACCATTGTCTCTCATAGGATTGAGTACTATAGGTGTTTGATAACCATCATTCTTATGAAATAAAGAATTAACCCATCTACCTACTTCTAAAGCATTCAAAGCATAATGAGAATAATTGACAGTGATAGTGTAAAAATATTCTTTGAAATCAGACTGAGTAAAAGTTAAACATTCATTATTATTTTTTATCAGATAATCGTTTTGTAAACTTAATACACTCTTAGTAATAGTACCCTCTGAAAAGTTGACTACAAAAAAATCATTCCCAACTAAATAAAACAATTCAAGTTCCAATTCCTTAAATGGTGTAAGAACTCTATTGCTTTTGGGATCTCTAAGAAGTTTTAAAAATGCACCTAAGTTGTAAGTAGCTAAATAAAGCAATTCTATAAGTGAACTTTTGCCTGACCCATTTTTGCCAACTACCGCACTAATATTAACTTCAATTTCGTGACCTTCAATATCTAATGAAAATAAATCTACAAATGAATCACTATTAATACCTATTTTACTAAAATCCTTATTTGGAAAGAAATAATTTGCATAGAAGGGGTATACTGTATTTGTTTCTAAAACCTTGTATGGGTCAATTTTTCTATTACTATCTGGTATAGTAATAAAACGTTTTTGCTCCGCTCCTGTTTTTAATGCAATTAGCTTAAATCCTTTCATATATGTTTAAACTATTTTATATCTATCTGAACGCATTTTGAAAGCTTTCTCACTTCCTTCCATAACATCGCAAATCTCTTTCTTTATCTCTTCTCTTTCTACAGTTCCTGAGTGTAATACAGATGTATATTGACTTTCTGAATCCATTGAAATAATGTATTCAGCATCTCCATTAACAGGAATATTGGCGTTATGTGTGACTACAATAATTTGCCTACTACCTTTAGCTACTTTTAGTCTATCTACAATCAAATCATAGACTAACCTATTATCTAAATCATCCTCTGGTTGGTCTAATAATAAGGGTATAGACCCAAATGAAAGCAGAAAAGTTAATATTGCCGTTGTACGTTGTCCAGCAGAAGCTGTTGATAATGATTTAAACACAGTAGCATTTTCAGGTTTATACTCTACAACAACCTCATCTTCTGGCATAAATAACTCTAATTCATCCATACCAGCATCGGTAATACCTTTAACAGCATTCTTGAAATGCCCACCAACTATATCTGCATTATCATCAAAGTAATTTTTACGTAGTTCATCTTTTACCTCTTTTATTTTTTGTTCTACTTGACCTCTAAAGCATAAATCTTTGAGTTTTCTAAAATCTTCTTCAAAAGATGTATCCTTGCCAATAATTTTACGGACTTGTAACTCGAAGCTTGTTTGATTTCTAAATGGTTTAATTTTCACCCTAATTTTATCGTCTGTTACATTAGCATCGATAAACTCTTTACGCTTATCTGTAATATCTTTGCATAGTTGAATAAATTCTTCTTGATATTTAGCTCTCTCTATAAGCTCTAATCTTTCTTTTTCTTTTATTACATCAAGTGCTACTAATTCTTCTTCTTTATCTTCAATATCTTTGGATATAGCTTCATATTGGTCAATATTCTCTACGCCTTCCGATTCAAGCTCAGCTTTCTTAGTATCATAATTTGTTATTGCTGTAGAATATGCTTGTTGCCATTGTGAAGATGCCAATTTAGTCGCTAAATCATTTTTAATTTGGGATATAGATGTTATTAATGCTTCATACTCTGTAGCCTTTGCAGATAGAGATTGCTTAACTTCAAACAGTATATCTTGAATTTCTTCTTTATTTTCTTCTGAAAAACTTTCTTCCTTTGGTTGTTCAATTTCAAATTCAGCTTTTAAACTCTCTAATTGATTAACTAAATCCTGAATTTTTTCCTTGTAATCATTGAGCAATTTTTCTTCTTCAGCAAATGTCTTCTTTTCTGCCATTAACTCTTTGATTCCTGCCTTATCTAAAGTTTCTAATTTCTTTTTTAAATCCTCAATGTCAGTTTTTAATTTAAGTCTTGATTTTAAGCTTACCTGATAAGTCCTAATGGTACTACAAGATTTTAAGAAATTTTCTTTAGCAACCTTTCTTTTATCCTTTAACTCACTTATTTCTTGAACATTTAAGTCAATTCTATCCAATAAAGCATTAGGGTCTTTAGATATTTCAAATATTTGTTTTTGGGAATACTGTTCAAACTCTAAAAAACTTAAAAATTCTTCTTCTTCAATTTCAACCCAATTACCCTCAACTAATTTATGAATTTCAATAGATTGACTTTCTGAGCTTTTTATGTGTGATGCTTTTACTCTGTATAAAAAATCTTTACGAATAAACTCTATTTCAATTGTAGATTCATCATTAAACACACCTATTGACTCCGTTCCTCTAACTTCATTTGTTTTATAAAAACTATTATGCTCTTTAAGTAAATCATTAAAATTTGCAAGATTACTTGTGCGGTTAAAAACACCTCTTATAAATCTTAGAATACTTGACTTTCCGCTACCACGACCACCAATGATAGTGTTTAGTTGTGGGTTAAATCCAATTTTAAAAGGCTCTATTCCTGTTAAAGTAGTATTAGTTATTGTTATAGATTTTATCCAAAACTCAGGCTTATCCGTTACAGAGTTTGCATCAACGAAATCATTAACTATTCTATGTGATGGCAATAAAAATGCTTGTCTTAATCCTTCTAAAGAAGGTATTTCGTCCATTTTTATATATGTAAAACGTGAACCAATGCCATCTAAACCGTGCTTAGGGTTTTTAGGTTCGTGTGGATTATCAGAAAAAGTTAATAATGCTAAGTTGTTTTCTTTGGATAGTTTAACTGTATTATACCATTTCTTAGCTGTAGCATCATCTATTGCTGGTGCAGGATTATTGTAATAGTCATTTAGACTTGCTACCACACTACCTATCGTTGCAGTAGAATATTCATTCTCATAAAATGCTTTATGTACAACTTGTACAGCATTAATATCTTCTCTTCTGTAAAACTCTTCTAATATTTGATTACCAATTGATTCCAAGCCATTAAATTCGTCTATATGAGCAGGTATTACAATAGCTCCATACTTTAAAGCCATATCGGCAATTTCTATAATACTCTTATTTGTTTTTGCATCTTGGTTACCAAAATTTGCTTCATCAATATCACATCTTATTAAAAAGTCACGAATATCATTTGCTTGTTTGGAAGGATCAAACAATACCAACAAATGAACTTTTGATGTATCGCAAGTAATTTCAACACCAGGGAAGATAGTAAGATTAGTTCCTTTGGCAGCCTCTTGAATTTCTGTAATGCCATTTGCACTATTGTGGTCAGTAACTGCTACACAATCTAAACCTTGTTCAATCGCTCTATCAACCCATTGTTGTGCCGTTACTTCTCTATCTTGAAAACATCTACTTGCAGTAGTATGCAAATGTAAATCACACTTATACCACCTTGCTCCGTTAAAATCTTGCATATATAATCCTATTTCATATCCTTTAATATATCTATCAATTGCGCTACTGTTCTTGCTCCGTCTAATTTCTCTCCTTTAAAAACCATAAAGTAACGATAATTATTTCCTGCTTTACTTGCCCACTTCTCGCCTAATCGTAATTTTTGTTGACTATCAGAACCATCTAAATAATCTCCTTTAGTTTCAATAAGTATTGTATTTCCATTCTTCATTTTAACAATAAAATCTGGATAATGATTAATAAAACCATTTAGCAAAAATCCTTTACCACGCTCTAAATTTCTATGCCAATACACCACACTATCAAGATTTGCTACTTCATTGATTACTTGTTTTTCAAAATCATTAATATCCTCTTCTTGTATGTAAAGATTTTTAGTAATGCTTTTAATTGGTTTTTTGGGACTAATTTTTTTAGAGAATTTAAATAAAGGCTTGCATACTATTGTTCCTTTATCTAATAAAATATCAAACTTCTTTTCAGAATATTGCTCTTTTAAAATTTCTATTTTATCCTTAATCATATTAGCATAAATAGATTCATTATTAGTGATTTCAGCAATCTTTTCACTGTTTAAATTCCCAATAATCTTTTTTACATAAGCAATTATTTGCGGTTCTGGTATTTGGTCAATCTTCTTGATGATTTTAGTAATGCGACCAGCAATTTGATTAATTTTCTGCTCTGGCGTAAGTGTTGTAAGGTATTCTGCAAACGCTTCCTTTACGTGATTATCTACATACTTATACTCTGGCACATATTCATCTTTTCTACCTTCTGCAAGGTCTATACTTGCCATTTTTGATGCTGTACGTGTTAAGTCAATGTTGCTATCCTGCTTATCTAATTCAAAGCCTTCCAATAATAAATTCTTGGTAAGCGGAATTAAATTGTCTGGCTCAATAAGTGAAGGTGCTGTTTTGATATGAAATGTTGGTATAACCTCTTTTTCTGCATCTTCTTTAAACACCTCTTTGATTGGGAATGATTTTATCTTTTCTTTCAATTCGGTTGGTATTAAGTTATCTTCTTTGTCCAATTCTTCCATTTTCTTCTCAAACTCTGCATTTGTATCTCCTGCGAGTTTTAAAATGTCCTCTAATTGGCTTGTTCCTCTTTCTGAACCTGTAAGCTCTTTTACATCATCTACTTTTATTTCTACTTCATCTTCATCATTAGCAGTAGTTGTAGGTGTAGGTTGTTCTTGCTGTTTTCCAAACAAGTCTTCAAAACTACCTTTACCGGTCGTAGTATCAATTTTAGATTCTACTTGCTGTTCCTTTATTCTGTAATCCTTAGCACTAAACCCTGATTTATTAAGACCTAAGATTATTTTATCTAACGTATTTAAGAAGTTATTAGAAGATGTAAATACATATGAATAATTCAATAAATCCTCTTGATGTTTGGTTACATAAGGCAAGCGTAATACTCTACCTAAAATTTGCTCAACATCTACCGAAGAAGATTTATTTGCTAAGGATGCCAACACATAGGCAAAAGGACAATCCCAACCTTCTTTTAAGGCATTTACTGTAATAATATAACGTACTTCACAATCACGACTCATTAAGTCTATTTTCTTAATTTCGTCTTTATTGGCCGTCTTAATCTTGATTTGATTTTCTGGAATACCTATTTCGATTAGACTATCTTTAATCTTATCAAAAGTTACGTTATCATCACTTGTTTTTGGTTGTGCTTGAAACAGTACAATAGGTCGTATATACTTTCCGCCTTTAGCTTCTTGTGCTTTTGCCTTAGCTTCTAAGGTCTTTTGCATTTGTATAGCACTACTCAACACCTCTGTAGTGTCTTGATGATTATAGACAATTACAGGCAGTTTTACCATATTGTTTTTCTTCAACTTAATAGCATCTACAAAACTTATGATATTACTCTTATTTCTTGGTGTAGCAGTTAAATCAAAGATAAAACTTGGATTGATATTGTTTAGCATATCTACCCTTAAATCTGCTTCAAAATTGTGACTTTCATCAATTACGATTACAGGATTGAGATAGGCAATTACTTGAATTAAAGCCGTATCATCTACATTATCCAAATTGGCTTTTAAATCTCTAAAGTGTGTAGCAAATTCTGCTAAGTTTTCATTTTCTCTGTATGCTCTCGGTAAGCCTTTTCTAACCGTTTCTACGAAAGATTGCACACTAAGCACCAAGATGCTCAATTGCTCTTTAACTTCTATAGGATTGAAACCCTGACCAAATAGTAAGGCTTCTTTATCATAGACTTTTACATTTCCATTAAAATGCGCATCTATTCTTTGACGGTAAGGATGAGTTGGATTGTTGAGGTTCTCATAAGTTTGTTTTAGAATAGTATCCGAAGGTACAAACCAAACTACTACTTGAGGCTTATCCAATGGGAAACTATCAAAGATAGGTTTCAACGCATTACAAGCGATAAAGGTTTTACCCCCAGCAGTTGGTACTTTTACCGTTACTCTTGGCACACCTTTTACTGAATTATCATAGGGTTTAAGAAAGTCATTATCTAAAGACTGAACTGTAATTCCTTTGCTTTCCCAAAAGTTAGTAAACGCTTGTCCTATATGCCTGGTACTATCAAGCTCTTCTATAAATTGAGTAAGGTCGTTAATAACCTCTTGTTGGTATTTCTTTAATTCCATTCTTAGAAACGTTTTATATCTCTTGGTATCTTTTTAAATATGATATTTTTATTGAGCATATACTGTTCATCTAATAAGCAGATGTCTGCATAGATGATGTACTGCTCTTGTAATTCTGAAATAATACCTAAACTATTATTATCTAAAGTTGTTAGACTGTCTTTTTCGTAATAGAAATAGTAGCCTGTATCTTGATAATTATCTAATAGGTATTTAGCCTCTTTTGATTGAGGTCTTGTAAGTGGTTGTTTTGTCTCGGTATAATAGATGTAATTTCTAATTTTATCTTCGCCTACCTCTTCATTTAAGTTTTCATTGTCTTTAAAGATTGGTTGACCCAATGTATAAAAGTTAAATTTACTTGATAATCCATTCACGTTCTTATTAACTTTTTTTGACTCACCGTAGCCTTCAATTACTTTTTTGACTCTCTGAGCAGTAATATCATCTGCGTAATCCTCCATCTCTATCAAAATGAAATTTCGATTACCACCATCTTTTTTATTTAATTTTATGACACTATGTGCAGTTGTGCCAGAACCAGCGAATGAATCTAAGACAATTGCGTCTTTTTTTCTGTATGAGGCTATAAGCTTCGAGATTAATTTAGATGGCTTTGGGAAATCGAAAATCTTCTTGCCAAAAATGTTTCTTAATTCTTCATCTCCATCTTCATTTGAACCCCAACCACCAGAATTTAGATTCTCAATATCAAAATCTAAAAATCCTAAAGACTCAATTTCTGCTATTTTTTTATTGACTTTTTCAATTTTTGATGCAGAAGCAGAATTTTTATAAAGTTTTATAAGTTCTTCCTTCAATCTCAATAGCTCATCATTATCTACTCTTGGCAAAAAGTTCTTTAGCTTTTTGTAACGTGGCTTTGTTACTGTTTGTCTCAAATACAAGTCTCTTGTAAAATACAAAGCACCCGTACTTGCGTATTCATTTATCTTGTCTTGCCCATAACGCCATTCACTCTCAATAATAACATCTTTAGATAAAAATCCGTCTTTGATTTCTAAATCTGATTTCAAAACAAGACTCATATTACCAGATGAAATTATAGAACCTTTAGGAAGGAAATGATTTTTGGAACTATAATTTGACCGAACTCCAGCTGGAATGATTCGTTCACTAATTGCATTACCTGGATTAATACAAGGATAAGTTTCTTTTTTAGTAACTATTTCACCGATTAAACCTCTAAAGGATTTTTTGTCTTTTGCATAGCAATGCACATATTCTTTTACAGTCGTTATATAGTTATCCAAATGAGAACCTTTTTTTTTCTTTTCCCAACTGAAAGTTGAAATAAAATTTCTCTTACCAAATATCTCGTCACATAAATATTTAAGATTTATTTGCTCATTATCATCGATTGAGGTGAAAAGCACACCTTCGTTTGATAACAACTTATTTAGAATCTTAAGTCTTGGATACATCATACAAAGCCATTTATCGTGTCTTGTAAAATCCTCTTCGTCTTTTCCCACTATTTCTCCTAACCATTTTTTAATTTTTGGATGGTTGACATTATCGTTGTAGACCCAATTCTCTTGACCTGTGTTGTAAGGTGGGTCAATATAGATTACATCAATTTTACCTTGATATTCAGGCAATAAAGCCTTTAAAGCTTCAAGATTATCTCCGTGAATGATTTTGTTACCGCTATTTATTTCATTTGCTGTTTGTCCATTCTCATCAAAACCATACTTGTGTTCTAATATCTTATACGGTACATCTTGATGATGACTAACGACCTTTTCTTTTCCTATCCAATTGAGTGTTGGCATATTATTATAGAATTATATACTTGCATTAATTTTATTAAAAATGGGCTTAGCTCCGTGTTCTAAACTATAACTATTTAACCAACCTCTTTCCAACTTTGAGATTTCGTATTCATTTTGGCAATTTTTAAAAGAGAACCAATACGCTTTTCCCAATGGTGTAAGGCTTAATTTTTCTTGCGAATCTAAATGATTTAGAAATCTTAATTGGATGCTCGATGCCTTTCCAACATACATAATTTCAAAATTAAAATTAGAAATTACATAACATCCAAAAGAGGTAGGAATTTTTTTATAGTTTGATAGCTTAAACTCTAAAGTGATATCAATTTTTGGATTTAAATTTTCAATCAACATATCTTAAATCTCAATTTCAGATAAATCATCTTTTTCATTGGTAATAGCCTTATTTAATTCAGATGCATATTTACTTACAGCTGCTTGATTTAATCCTGAGGCGTCTTTACCTTTTTTCCAAAAATCTGGAAAACCAACTTTGATATATTCTGGATCCAAATTACGAAAGGCATTTCGCAATACACTTTCAATTTTCTCAACCCTAAAATCCTTGACTAAAAATAATTGTGCAAAAACCGCAGGAGAAATTTGATTGAATAAGTCCAAACCGATAGTTTTATACAATGCTGTATCCGAAAGTGTATCATCCTCATTTAGAATATTAGAGATAGCCTTCCAATAGTTGTTTAATATCTTATTGCGCTTTATAGTTTCATCTGTATGCATTAAAGGATTATTTGCGCTTAAGATATATTTTTTAATGGATGTTACGAAACTATTTTGTTTGATAGTAGTAGCTGCTCTATTAGTTTCATTAGCCATTAAAATTTTTCCTTTCCATGGAGAGTCATCTTGATTGTTTAAATATTCAGCAATAACTAAAGCATCTCTATCCTCACCCTTATCAACTTGCCGTTGAATCCACCTTGGTAAGGTTGGCGTATCCTCAATTTGGATCATATTAGTAAGTCTTGCCTGAATTTGCTGGACAATAGCTCTATCAACGGCTTTTTGCGTGGAATTCACAATCAAAAAATGACACATTTGACTAATAACATCCAAATTGACAGCAATATTTACTGGAATTTGAAAATTTTTTAATTCAGGGATTTTACCAACAGCTTCAATTAATCCTGAAATTCTGTGTTGCCCGTCAACTACATTAAATGAGCCGATTTCATTTGTATCAAATGAAATTGTATTAGTGTTTTTATCATAAATAATATCTTTATCTGTAGCCAGGAATATTGAGGTTGGCAAATAAGCATCATTTTCTTTCCACGCATTTATTAAATAATCAGCAAACTTTTTTTTTCGTCTTTCATCCAATACCCTTTGATAGCCCTTTTCATTTTTCAAATTTGCATCAAGGCGGTCTATTTGAAAGAAATTTTTTTCCAATAAATCCGATACGCATAAACTAGTTGCATATATGATCAAATTTCCTTGGATAATTTTGGCGGCAGCTTTTTTTAATATCATTATTTAATGGTTTGGGTTCAAATATAAAACAATAGTAATCCATCCCATTACGGGATTCCGCAATGGCGACAAATTTTCTGGGGAGAGGGATAAATATATTAATTATTGGGAAGTGTTGTGTTATAAAAGTGTTTTTATCGATGAAAAGTATGGTTGATGGTTGATGGTTGATGGTTGATGGTTGACGGTTGGGGGTTGATGGTTGATGGTTGATGGTTGTTTTTGCAATTTTGGGTAAATAGTAGAGCAGTTTCCTTTTCTTTTTTGCATCGCCCAAAAAAGAAACAAAAAACGCTAGGCTTACGAAAAGTTTCCTGAAAATTTCTTTATTTCCGGCGCAAAAAATAAAGCTTGGTGAATGCTAAGATTGATAGCTAATTATTTATTGTTTATAATATACCACGATGTTTTGTGCAAGAAAGGATTTTTGCTTGCTCCTCCAATAAATTCATTTTCTACGGAATCTTTTCGAAGGCCAGGGGTGAATCCATGAACATGAACAATTAGTAATTAGACAATTGGATGGTTGGATTGTTGAATTTTTGGATAGTTGGATTTTTGCATGGTTGGATACGTGGAAAAGTAAATTAAATATTGTTTTAGCAACAAAAACTGTTAATTGGGGTAATTATTGGGATGGGATAAAAAAACCGGGGCAGTACACCCCGGCTGTTGGCTATTTAAAACATTATTGGCATTGATTTTAAAATAAAAATCCCGCATAATTGCGAGATTTTCTTGTTTTTAATGGGATGATAAAATTAATCGAATTTCATATCGTCAAAAAACTTATTGATTCTTTCCTTGGTCTCGCCAGTTTTTTTCTGAATACGACCTTTTAACTCATCTTCCTTACCTTCTTGGTAATCTAAATCGTCATCGGTAAGGTCGCCCCATTGTTGTTTAATTTTTCCTTTGGCAATATTCCAATTACCTTTTACTTTGTCTGAAAATGCACTCATAGCTTAATTTTTTAAGGTTAATTTTCTTATAAAAGTAAATCACTCAAATCATAATAAATGAGAAAGGCTGGTTAAGGTTTAGTTAATTGTGTTTACTCAAAAATAAACAGGTAAATCACAACTTTAATTGGAATTTTTTCTGCCACTTCCACGCGTTCCGAATTTCTCTGCTTTACTATCGCTTTTTTAAATTCTTCGGTTTCCTTGTTGGCACCACCTTGGCAGTTCTTCCCCAGATAATCAAATCTAGGAAATCAAGAGGAGCAATGGACGTCTCCACCATTATGTTTTCCATCTTGAATACAGGTGTAGGCCTGTGGACTGAATATATTTAAGAAAAACTCAAATAATTTAAGATGGGAACTAAACTATTAAAGTTATTATAAATTGGTTAATAGCTGTGCCCTCTTGTTTATCTTTAAAGAAAAAATGAAGAAAAAGAAAAAGATAATGATTACCGGTGCGGGTTCAGGTCTAGGTAAAGGGACCGCAATCGGCCTTGCTAAACAAGGACATACCGTTATTGCCGCAACCCATACTTGGGAACAGATGTCGCGGTTTATAGATGAAACCAAAGGCAAAGACTACGAAAAGAATATAGAGTTTATCAAGCTCGATATCTTGGATATGATGGATTGCGAAAAAGCTTGGGAATACGATATTGATATTTTGGTAAACAATGCAGGGATCGGACAAACTGGTCCCATTGCTGAAATACCCGTAGGATTGATACGTGAAGTTATGGAAACTAATGTTTTTTCCACCCTCGAATTCTCCCAACCAATAATTAGGGATATGGTTGATAAAGGCAAAGGAAAAATAGTATTCCTATCTTCTATAGCTGGTTTGGCAACCCATCCCTTTTTAGGTCCGTATAATGCCTCCAAACATGCCCTAGAAGTAATTGCGCAATGCTTACGGGATGAGCTTCAACCTTTGGGAGTTACCGTAGCTACCATTAACCCAGGACCTTTTGAAACAGGCTTTAACGATAGAATGTACGATACTTACAAGCAGTGGTTTGATACCGATTTGCACTTTACCCCTAAAAAGCCAATAGAAAAGGCGGCAAAAAAAATGGCGGAGAATCAATTTGACCCCCAAGAAATGATTGATAAAATGGTGGAAATAATTCCCCAAGATAAACATCTTTTCCGAACGGTCTTTCCGGAAGATATGGCTAAAAATTGCCAGGAATATCAAAAAAGGCAATACGAGATTAAAACGGATACTATAGATAAGTCAAAAAAATAATTACAAAAATTTAAAAAATAAAAAGATGAGTTCAGATAAAAAAGATTACAACAAAATTCCAGATTCAAGTTCCAAAACTGCCAGAGGCAGTAAAAAGGTACATAGTGAAAAGGATAATTCCACTGAAGATGGCTTTAAGCCAAAAGCTACTAAAGA
This sequence comes from Aequorivita aquimaris, assembly GCF_001573155.1. Classification (GTDB taxonomy): domain Bacteria; phylum Bacteroidota; class Bacteroidia; order Flavobacteriales; family Flavobacteriaceae; genus Aequorivita; species Aequorivita aquimaris. Next base: position 443,537 of record NZ_JRWG01000001.1, read on the forward strand.
AGAAGAGTAGCTAGATATAATTTAAAATTTAATGAGATGAGCGATACAACAGATGGTTTTGATAAGAAAAGAGGCCATAACCAATATGGTGAGGTAGCTAAAGATGAAAAGGATATTGCTGAAAATAGCGAATTGCCGAAGCCCACTAATAAAGGTGCCGTAAAGAATACAGATGCATAACCTATGCCTTTTCCATAATTTCCATAAGCTTTTGAGCAGTAGGACCCGCAGATAGCGGATTCTGTCCTGTAATTAAAAGACCAGCCGTTTCGGTATGCGTAAGAAAAGGTATTAATGCTTTGGAATAATCGGCTCCCAACTCTTTTAAACGATCTTCTAAGCGATACGGGATATTGGCATAACGCATTGCCAATTTTTCTTCAGCATTGGAAAAGCCTGTTACCTTTCTGCCCTTTAAAATAAGGGGATCCAATTCCGCGGCTTTTATAAGAGCCGCCGGACCGTGGCAAACTGCCGCGACTGGTTTATTGCTATTTAAAAAATCTGCTATCAGTTCTCCACTCTTTTGATTGGATGCAAGGTCGAACATAGGTCCGTGACCTCCTGGGTAAAATAGCGCATCAAAGTCTTCTCCATTAATATCGTCGAGTCGCTCGGTATTGGCCAGAGCCCTTTTCGCGGTCTCATCATCTTGAAACCTCCTATTGGCAGAAGTAATGTTTTCCGTTAGCTCACTCATTGGATCAATGGGGGGTTTTCCTCCTAAAGGAGATGCTAATGTAACTTGGTATCCCTTATCTATAAATTCATATTATGGGTCTGTAAACTCCCCAATCCACAAACCTGTTTTGCTATCGGTGTTATCAAGCAATTCGTGAGAGGTAATAATCATTAATATCCTTTTCATCTTGCTATTTTTTTAGTAATTACAATCAAATTATATTCTATCGTACACCCAAACTTCCCTTATCTGTACAGCGCTTAATTCTTACTAAAATAGACAGTTTACAAACGCTAGCTTGTTAATAAAAGGTTATATTAAAAAAGCTATTTAAAATAACTAAAAAAAGTCTTCAGCCTGCCAAATTAATCAATCAAGACGCTGAGTTTAAAAACATTGTCCTCTCTCCTTTTGTTTGTCTTGTGAAATTGATCAATTATTCTGGAAGTAAAATAATTGTGGGCGTAATTTTTTAAAAAGCCGGCAATGTCATTGCTCGAATTTATTGGGGTATCTGAATCTATATACCCAAAACCACAATAAATTCCTTGTTTTACCATTACAAAACCCATTTCATTTTTATGACGGCCTTTTAGCTTTATAATATAGCTTGGTCTTTGCCCATCAATATAGTTGAGCGCATCCCTAACCCTTGCATTATAGTCGTTTTTATCTTCTTCTCCCCTACAGATTCCTTTACAATAAATCGTGTCGCTACAGGAAGTTTTTGTACGCTCGATGCCAGCATATCTTTTACACAATTTAAACTTCCGTTGCACTTCAATCAATTTAACCAGTACAGAATCCCTATTGTAATAAAACTCATTTTCACTATCGGCATAGTTCTTTTGGATGGGCTGTAACCTTAAAATTCCTTTAGAGTCTATCTTTGAAGTAATTATGTAGGGTTGTAGCAATTCTTTTTGCTGTGAATTATATTCAGGGGAAAGTGAACCTATATAATGGGATTCCAACAAGAGAGAGATTAATTCACTACCCGTTTCCTCATAATCTACCGCTGTAGTCTGTGCACATAATGTTCTTTCAAAAGTGGCATTGCTTGAAAAATGGCTCCTTACCCTTTTGGAAATATTGATAGCCTTGCCTACATAAATTACCTCCTCTCTTGCATTTCGAAAAAAATAAACGCCGGGAGTGTTTGGAAGATGGGGAATTGCATCTTCCAATGTTTTATTAATTCCACCTGCTACCTTTACGCTACGCCCAATCTCAGGGATATTTTCAAAAACCTTCTGGATAAGCTCACACTTTTCCAAGGTAGTAGAAACTTTCATTTTAATGCCTAATGCCTTTTGGGCATTTTTTAAGGAGTAAGGAATTTTGCCCCCTACAGCTTGTTTAAATAATTTGTCTAAAATATGGGTAGCACTCCCCATGGGATATCCTATCTCCTTGAAGGTTTTTACAAATAATCGCTCCGAAAATTTATCTGAAAAGACAGTCTGTGTTTCCTCAATTTTTTCAATTATTAATGGGGCTAAATCACAGAAAACGCTGGCCGATCTAATACTATTTGGATTAATTCCCAAAGCAATCAGTTCCCGTTTGGGAATTCTGGGGATGGGCTTGATAAAATATTCCTCCTTTGCGTAAATTCCGTCGTCATCCTTATTGATTATAGCTACTTGTAGCATTTTGGCTGTTGCAAGTTTGGGGGTTGAGGAAGATAATGCGATGAAGGAGTATTTCACTTACAATAAATATTATTCGAATAAACATCAAAATTATGGAATATTTCCAAGTTTCAATAATATCCTTTATCTTTATTCACAAAAAAAATTGAGTTTGGAAGTATATAACGAAGAACAAAAAGAAGCGATAAACTTCGACGGAAAACATTTATTATTACTGGCGGGAGCTGGCACGGGAAAGACCAAAACCATAGTGGGAAGAGCGGCCTACCTTATAGAAAATGGAACGCCCCCAGAAAAAATTCAAATCCTAACTTTTACAAAAAGGTCTGCGAGTGAAATTGTAGAACGGGTAAAAGCGGGAATTAGCGGGCGCAGTGCCCAAGCGCTTAACGGTTCAACCTTTCACAGTTGGTGCAACCAATTGATTACATTATTCCCGAACCTCTTTGGAGCTTCAAGCTATACCGTTATAGATGCGGACGACCAGCTAGGATTAATGAAGATGGCCTGTGGAAATGCGAAGGCGGTATATGGTAAATTGCGAATAAAACCGCAGAAGATATTAGATCTGTTTTCCTTTGCAAGAAATACGCGTACAAATCTTACCGAGGCCATAAGAGTTCTACTGCACAAGGGGAAGGATGATGAGGAAACCAATGAAGAAATAGAGGAACTGCGCCCCATTTTGGAAATAGTTATCAAGGAATTTCAAAAACTTAAAATACAACAGAAGTACTTAGATTATGATGATTTACTATTGGTAGTTGGCAATAGGCTAAATAAGGATGAGAATGCCCGGAGGATACTGTCGAATGCCTACGATTATATTCTTGTGGATGAGATGCAGGATACCAATCCGTTGCAATGGTTTTTATTGGCGCCCTTTGAAAATATATGTAAATTATTCTGCGTTGGCGACGATGCGCAATCCATCTATTCCTTTAGAGGTGCCGATTTTAAAAATGTGCATTCCTTTACTGATAGAGTACGGAATTCAGAAATAAAAAAATTAAATAAAAACTACCGTTCCACCCAAGAAATTTTGGATCTCTCGAATTGGCTGTTAGAGCAATCCCCTATTGTGTACAATAAAAAACTTAATGCCCACAGAGGTCCTGGAAAGAAGCCGACAATTGTAAACGTTTCCAACCAATTTGAGGAAGCAAATTATATTGCAGACAAAATATTAACCGATTTTGGTGAAAATGGTAAATCATTCTCTGATTTTTTAATACTGAGTCGCTCCCAATATTACACCAAACCTTTACAGGCGGTTTTTCTACAAAAGAAAATTCCCTATGAAACCTATGGGGGAAGAAAATTTTTAGAAGCTGCACATATAAAAGATGTTTTGGCGGTGTTAAGAGTCATCAACAATCCCTTGGACCAAATAGCCTGGATGCGTTACCTCACCTTTGTTCATGGAATAGGCGAAGTACGTGCGAGCAACTATTTGCGCGAAATCCTTTCCGTAGGACCCGATCAGATCAATGGAGAATTTTTAGAATCTATTATTCCGGGGTTGGAAGGGCAGACAATTAAAAAATATTATGAGGCTGTAAGTGAGAATAAACACAATGTGAAAGCTGCAGTAAAAGATCTCTATAAAGAAATGGAACTGGATCTGGCGCTCAAATATGCCAAGGATTGGCAGGAAAAGCGAAAAGGGGACTTTCCTGTTTTAGAAATGTTGGCAGAACACTATTCTACGCTGGGGGAGTTTATAACAGAAGGCATTTTGGATAACTCAGTTGGGTTGGGAGGTAATCATCTTTTGGAGGGATCAAAGATTCAGACCACACAGCACCAAGACCACGTAATAATTTCTACAGTCCATTCCGCAAAGGGATTGGAGGCCGATGTGTGTTTTGTGCTCAATGTTTCCCCCAAAACCTATCCTTCCTCATACAGTTTAGGAAATTCAGAGGAAATTGAGGAAGAAAGAAGGGTTCTTTACGTAGCGCTCACAAGGGCAAAAAATGAATTGATAATTACAAGAACTACAGATTCCTTAAACGCCTATAAGGCCAGCACAGATTCTCCCTTTGCTTCCAATGAAGAAGAAAGTGCGTATTTTTTTGAAAATCTACCCGAAGAATTAGTAAAGCAGGAAAGCCCATTAGGGCAATTTAAAAAACCAATAGATGCAACATCTAGGAATGAAATAGATTTAGATTTCGGCTTTGATTTTAGTTAAATAAGCATCCTTTAAAATATGGTGCTTTCTATTTATATTGTTCAGCTTTATTGTTTCTCAGTTCTTAGCCCTTTGTTTTTATTTTTGATTTTTTATAATTAACCCATTCGGGACAATACAAATTTCACAATGAGCAGCCAATCATGAGCTCCTTCTAAAGGCCGTGAAGGTGTTATATAAATAATAAATTTCGCCAAAAGTATTTCCCAGACTCGACATATGCAAATTATTTATATTAAATCTAAATAAGGATTTTTTAAGATATTGATATTGAAGTAATATCAATTAAATTTATTCCATACATAGCTTATAATGGATTCTACATTTTTGAGGTAAAATAATACGCTATTCCGTTAATAAACATTGGTATAGGTACTTATTTTTGTAAATACCGCTAAGAGGACAACAGATAAAAAAAAAGGAGGTTATGTATGAAAAAATAAGAAAAGACTTGGGGTTTGACTTTATTGTTGCACCCCTTATTTTAAAAAGCTTTGTAAAGCACAATAATTTTAAAGTATAAACTGAATTAGCTAAAAAAAAACCATCTTAAAGATGGTTTTTTAATTTATGGGAGTGTATTTCCGGCAAGAACATTTACTGTTCCAAATATATCCTTTACCCATCCCAGACCAAGGCTAATAGATTACTTCTTTTGTGCATCCAATATTGACTTTTTTTTCTTCCGTTAAGAAAATCTCGAAATGCGTTAACGGCAATGAAATTTGAACAATATTTTTAACCTCCTACTTAATGATCCCCAAATCGAAAGTAAGCTGACCTATACCATTTATACTTATTTATGTATGTTGCTTACCAAAATGAAGAGGAACTGGCTGGTGGCCAATGCCATAAAGTACTTTATAATTTGCATTGGCAGTATTTCCGTAGCTTTAGCGATACTATCAATCTATTTCTACACTCTAAAAGTCTAGACAAACTTTTATCGTAAAATAAATATCTAAAACACAGTAAATCCGCTTGATCGAAAAAAGTTTAAGAAATCTTTGTGCTTTTTCGATTTTTATAATATCTAATTTTAAGGAAGCTATTCATCCAATAATTAAATTATGAAAAAGAAAACTGACGAAAAAAAACACTCTAAAAAAATTGAAGACCTACAAAAAGACTCTTGGGAAGTAAAAGAAGCTACCATGAAAACCAACCAAGGTCTTAAGATAAACGACACCAATAATTCTTTAAAAGCCGGAGAACGGGGCGCTACCCTGCTTGAGGATTTTCTTTTACGCGAAAAGATAACCCATTTTGATCACGAGCGAATTCCGGAACGCATAGTACACGCCCGCGGAAGTGGCGCCCATGGCTATTTTAAATTATACGAACCCATCCCTGAGTATACCAAAGCGGGCATATTTAATGACACAAAGCGAAAAACGCCAGTATTCGTTCGTTTTTCAACTGTTGCAGGCTCGAAGGGGTCTCCAGATTTGGCTCGTGACGTGCGCGGATTTGCCACTAAATTCTATACCGAGGAAGGTACTTGGGACTTAGTGGGAAATAATATGCCGATATTCTTTATTCAGGATGCGATGAAATTTCCAGACCTTGTCCATTCCGTAAAACCAGAGCCCAATAATGAAATTCCGCAGGCGGCTTCGGCACATGATACATTTTACGATTTTGTAAGCCATACCACCGAAACCCTTCACAACCAAATCTGGGTGATGAGCGATCGCGCCATTCCCCGTAGTTATAGAATGATGGAAGGTTTTGGAATCCACACTTTTCGTTTTATTAATGATAAAGGAGAATCGCACTTTGTAAAATTCCATTGGAAACCGTTGCTTGGGGTTCATTCGGTTACTTGGGACGAGGCAGTTAAAATAAACGGAGCCGATTCCGATTTCCACCGCCGTGATCTATGGGAAGCCATTGAAGCGGGCCAATATCCAGAATGGGAATTGGGAGTACAACTGGTAGCACAAAAAGACGAACATAAATTTGATTTTGACCTGCTGGATCCTACCAAATTGATACCTGAAGAAATGGTACCCGTCAAGATTATTGGAAAAATGACATTGAACAAAAATCCCGATAACTTTTTTGCGGAGACCGAACAAGTAGCATTTTTACCAGGACATATAGTACCGGGTATCGACTTCACAAACGATCCACTGCTCCAAGGCCGTTTATTCTCCTATCGCGACACGCAATTATCACGATTGGGCAGTCCAAACTTCCACCAGATCCCCATCAATAGACCAGTGGTAGATAATCATAACAATCAAAGGGACGGACACATGCAAATGGAAATCCCGAAAGGTCAAACAGCCTATTTCCCAAATATGCTCAGCGGGGGTTGTCCCCATCTATCAAAAATGGCAGAAGGTGCTTTTACGAGTTATGAGGAACGAATAGATGCTAGAAAAATCAGGACTCGAAGCGAGAGCTTTAGCGATCACTTTTCACAACCCGCCTTATTTTATCGCAGCTTATCAAAATGGGAAAAAGATCACGTTGCGAATGCCTATACCTTTGAGTTGGGAAAATGTAAACAGGATGCCATTAAGCAACGCATGCTTTGGGTTATAAATCAAATTGACAATGATTTGGCCTCCCAAGTGGCAAAAGGTTTGGGTTTAAAGGTGCCAAAAAATATTGAGAAACCCATTAACCAAGCCATTGGGGCCGATGCGGATGTGAAAAAACACCAGCCCGGGGCAAAAAAGAATTATTTGGATGAATCTCCTGCACTGAGCCAAGCGAAAACCAAATTCGACAGCATTGCTACCCGACAGATTGCGGTATTGGCCGCAGATGGTTTTAATATGGCCAATTTGAAAAAAATGCAGTCCCTTGCCAATAAAGACGGAGCCGTGCTAAAAATCATAGCCCCTATGGGCGGAAGTATAAAATGCGATAAAAATATGGAGCATACGGTGGACGCTTCCATTATGACCACCGAAAGTGTACTTTTTGATGCCGTTTATATTCCCGGTGGGAAAAAATCAATCAAAGCCTTGGGGGAAAATGCCAAATTTACCAAATTCGTAAATGAGGCTTTTAAACATTGCAAGGCAATAGCTGTGGATAATGAAGGTGAAGACTTTCTAAAAAATACCTATGCCGGAAAGCATACCGACGACAAGGCGGTTTTGATAAATGTTGATGCCAAGACATTTAAGGATGCCATAAAAAAACACCGCAATTGGGACCGAATGGATATTGCAGCTACTATTCCAGCATAATGTACAGTTATAAATTGGGGAGCTACCATACTCCCCTATTTTAATATATTGACACATTAAAATGGTCTATTACCTACAGACCTGCTTTGGGAAAAAGGTCTTAATTCCATTATTATGTACCAGTATTAAATTAGTTGTATATAATTATAATCTTTTCTTACTTTTTAAAAATACCCAGATGTGAAAAAAATAATACTGATTTTACTCGGCCTTATTTTATTTATTATCGCCATAATTTACTTCTCCTTATGGAGTCATCCCGATACCGGACACACTGATGTTTTAGTGGGGAAACAAAATGTGGAAACCTTAAATTTTAAAGATCTGGATAGCGTTAACGTGGCTGCGGCAACCATGTATGAGGGAGCGTTGCTAAAAGAGGTTATGCAAGGTGAGCAATACAGAGCGGAATGGGCAGTCCCGGTGAAGGTACCTGTGCTTCTTTTGGACCGGACCTATGGAGGGCTAACCATATTAAAAAAAGGAGGTGGAAAACAAACAAAATCGTTACGACTTAAAAGTGGCAAAGGTCTGGTTTACACCTTACGAAGTGTTGCAAAAGATCCTGAACCGCTCATACCTGAATTCGCCAAAACATTGGGAATTGAGAATTTAATAATTGACGGCATTACCGCCCAGCATCCTTATGGAGCCATGGTTGTGGCAAAACTAGCTGAGGCGGTCCACTTGCCTCATACGCACCCACGGTTGGTATTTGTTCCTAACCAAGAGGCTTTGGGAAAATACAATGAAGGCTTTGGCAATAAACTGTACTGGCTGGAATATGAAACCGAAGGTGAAGAAAATTGGTCAGCGTTTGAAAATATTATTTCTATAATCGACACGGAGGAATTACAGGAGCAAAAATTCAAACACCGGGATAAATTACATATTGATACCCCGGCACTGGTAAGAAACAGGCTTTTTGATATTGTAATAGGCGATTGGGATCGCCACGCCAAGCAATGGGGATGGTTTTTACAAAAAAAGAAAGACCAATATATCGCCATACCACTTGCAAGTGATAGGGACAATGCTTTTTTTACCATTGACGGCCTGTTACCCAGCATTATTTCATCCAAAAATGTACAGCCTCGATTGCGTCCATTTCAGGAGGAAGTAGATTATATGCCCGGGCTGGTATATCCTTTTGATATCTATTTTTTAAAGGGGGTGCCAAAGGAAACATTCCAGGCTCAGGCAGCATATATCAAAACCCATTTAACAGATGCGGCTATAGACCACGCATTAGCCACTTGGCCAAAGGAAATTCATCAATTGCATGGCAAGGAAATAAGGGATATTTTAATTGCTCGGCGTAACAATTTGGATCGTTATGCTTTGGAGTTCTATAAGGTGCTACAAAGCAAAAATTTTCTAACCCAGCCTTTAAAGGGATCTGACGATGCTGATGTGCCCAGGGATCTACACAAATGTTTTGAATGTTTATAGCGGGTGGTGTTAACAGCGCTTGGGATTGCTTCACTGCGTTCGCAATGACGCTTATGCGCATGGTTAAAGGAGGTCATTGCGAAGGAGCGACCCAAGGAGCGACTGAAGCAGTCTGTTGGCTGCATTGCCTAACCCTCAGGAGATTGCTTCGCTGCGCTCGCAATGAAGGCAAGGGGAGATTGCTTCGCTTCGCAATGACCTTCGGCTCTTAATGATCGTGCCCCCCTCCTTCTTCCTGTAAGAGCACAAATGCACCTTTGGTTAAAAACTTGGTTTCAGGTTTAAATTTCTCAGATTTCCCAATCACTGTGAAGCCATTGTAAGTTGCTCCAATTTTTACTTCCACGGGAAGGATTTCAAATTCGTCGGCAGTTTCATTTTCAATTTTTAACACGTAGTGTTTCCCTTCCATTTCCACCACGGCGTTTTCCGGAAGCGCCCACTGGTCTGAAGTGCCCGTAACAATCTGCGCCTCAACAAACATTCCGGCAGTGAAGTTTTGCTCATCCTTTTCATCTATATGCCCGTGGACCAAAGAAGTTCTGTTGTTCGGGTCAATGGAAGTTCCCACTAAATGTACCTCGCCCTTAAAAACTTCTTTTGAGGCCTCAGGCACCGTAAATAAAATTTCCTGTTTCTTTTTAAGCTGTAGGAGATCTTTTTCAAAAACCTTTAATTCCAAGTGGATATGGTCTGTATTCATAATTTCCATAATCTTATCGGCCGGGGAAACGTAGGTACCCGTGTTTACAAAAACCTGGGTCACGTTGCCGTCTATGGGACTGTAAATATTTACAGCTGAAACGATATTTCCCGCTTGGACCGATGCTGGATTTATATTCAACATTTCAAGGTTTTTCTTGAGGCTGTTGTAGCGCGCCAAATTGGATTTGTATTCGCTTTCGGCTTTTAGAAAACTTTTTTGGGAAGTGATTTTTTCATCAAACATAATCTTCTGCCGCTCGAACTCCGATTTTAAATAGGAAAGCTGCTCGGCGGTTTCCAGATAATTCTGTTGCATGGTGATAAACTCAGGATTTTCAAGGGTTACCAAACGCTGCCCCTTGGAGACTTTATTGCCAACCAACAACGGCGTGTTTTTAATATATCCGCCCGCGAAGGCACTTATCACCGCCCGGCTCTGTGGCGGCACGTCAATCATCCCGCTGGTTTGCACGGTTTCCGCAAAGGGTTTTTCGGTGAGTTGGCCTACCTCCATCTTTGCATTTTCAAACTGTGCTTTTGAAAGATGGATTATTCCTGAATTATTTTCTTCCGAAGCCATTTCAAGAGTGGCTTCTTCTGTTTTTGAATTGTTGCAGGCCGCCAAAACTAAAATGGAAAGCAACAAAAGTGATTTTATATAGTTCATAACGAATATTTTTAGAGTATTAAATAGTTAAGGGCGATGACCGCCTGATTGTAATTGTTCAGATTTTCGAGGTATTGCAGTTCAATTTCATAAGCGTTTTCAAGGCTTTGGATGTATTGAAAGAAGTCTATCTCCCCATTTTTAAAACCGATGTTTGCCGTTTTTAAAATTTCCTCGGAAAGAGATTTTCCCTCGGTTTCATAATAACTCAGTGCTTCTTCATATTTTGAAACCTCGTTGAGCAATTGAAGTTTTCGTGAATTGAGTTGGATTTTATAATCCTCAGCTTGCTGCTGGCTTACGTCCGCCGCAATTTTGGAAGCTTTTATTTTTGAGGCATTCCCGCTAAAGAGCAACGGAATCTTAAGCCCTATTTGATAGGCATACAGATTTTGGCTCAAACCGGAATTGCTTCCCAGAGAGTAGGAAAGACTGATATCTGGTAACAAATGCTGTTTTTCAAGACTGCGCTTTGCATTAAAAAAATCTGTTCTATTTTCATAATAATCTATTGCTGGGTGCGCTTCCATACTTGAAAGTGAAAGTTTCAGTTTTTCCAAAGTTTGGGTTGAAACTTGCAAGCTATCCTGGGATTGAACAACTGCCTTCAAACGTTCCCTTGCAATCCGCACATCTTCCCTACTCTGCCTATAATCGGTTTCCAACTGTCGCTGTTTTGCCCTGGCGGTTATCTTTTCCAGATAATTGGTTTCCCCAAGCTCAAAACGGCGTTGGGCAGCGTGGGCAAAATTTTGGTAGAGACTGTCCAAGCTTTGATAAACACGTTCCCTGTTTTTTTCAAATTGAAACTGATAATAGGCAGCGGCCACCAAACCTTCCGTTTTTCGCTTTTGAAGTTCGTATTGACTGCTTTGCATTTCAAACTGACGCTTGTTTACATTTTTTTCAGCGAAATAAACCGTTGGAAAAAGAAAGCCCTGCTGCACGCCAAAAACTTCGAGCGGCTCGTTGTTTGGTCCTAAATCATTTTCATTGAATTCATAAAAGACCGTAGTTTTATCAAAACTGAAAGCACTCCCTATCAGGGCATTTGCTTCCTCTTTCTGAAGCGAAGCGGCTTTTAGGCCAGCATTGTTTTCCAAAGCCATTTGCTGTAAGTCTTCCAATGTTTTCGGGGATTCCTGCGCCATTCCCGAAAAACCAAACAAGAAAATAAGTATGGCCACAGGCAACTTTTTACCTTTTCTTTTTAAACTGATTATTTTTTTATCTGAATCAAAAATTGAATAGAGCACCGGCAACACAAGCAAGGTTAGAATGGTAGCGGTTATTAAGCCGCCAATGACCACGGTTGCCAAGGGTCTTTGCACCTCAGCCCCGGCGTTTGTTGAAACGGCCATCGGCAAAAACCCAAGGGCGGCAGCCGAAGCAGTCAACAGCACCGCCCGCAGTCGGTCTTTTGTTCCCTGTACTATCAGTTCCTTTTTATCTGTCATACCTTCTTTTTTGAGTTCCTTAAAATGTTCTATCAGCACAATGCCGTTGAGCACCGCAATTCCGAAGAGGGCAATAAAGCCGACCCCTGCCGAGATGCTAAAGGGCATATCGCGCAGCCAGAGCAGCAAAACGCCACCCACCGCCGCCAAGGGTATGGCGGAATAAATCATCAGAGCCTCCTTGACCGAATTAAAGGCGAAATACAGCATCACGAATATCAGCAGCAAGGCCACGGGTACGGCTATCAGCAGGCGGTCCTTGGCGCTTTGTAGGTTTTCAAATTGCCCGCCGTAATCGATAGTGTAGCCCACGGGCAGCTTGATGTTGGCGTCAATCAATTCCTGTACATCGTCCACCACACTTTGCAGGTCGCGGCTCCGCACGTTGATGCCGACTACAATCCTGCGTTTGGTATCGTCGCGTGAGATTTTTGCCGCGCCCTTTGCGTATTTAATTTCCGCCAGTTCGCGCAGGGGCACTTTTTCCCCGGAAGGGGTATCCACATATAGGTTTTGCAGGTTTGAAAGGTCGCGGCGGTTGTTTTCGTCCAGCCGTACCACGAGGTCGAAGCGCTTTTCGCCCTCAAAAATGCTGCCCATGGATTTCCCCGCAAAGCCCATGGCAATCATTTCGTTTAAATCTTCAATGTTTAGGCCGTAGCGGGCAATTTTGGCACGGTTGAAAGAGACGTTCATCTCTGGCAGGCCGGCTACTTTTTCGACAATAATATCATCTGCGCCTTCCACATTTTCCACAAGGTTTTTTATTTCGTTGCCAAGGCTGCTGAGCAGGTCGAGGTCTTCCCCAAAAATCTTGATGGCGATGTCGGCGCGAACCCCTGTGATAAGCTCGTTAAAGCGCATCTCGATGGGCTGGGTGAACTCCACTTCCATCCCGGGGATTATCGCGAGGGCTTCCTTAAATTTTTCTGCCAGTTCGTTTTTGCTCTTGGCAGAGACCCATTCCTTTTTGGGTTTTAGGGTGATGATTACGTCGCTTTCCTCCATAGACATGGGATCCGTGGGCACTTCGGCGGCACCGATACGGCTTACCACCTGGTCCACTTCGGGGAAATTGTCTATCAGGATTTTTTCAATCTGGGTGGTGATGGCAATGGTATTGCTAAGGGAGGTTCCCGTTTTCAGCACGGGCTGGATAACAAAATCGCCTTCGTCCAAGGTTGGGATAAACTCCCCTCCCATAGTTGAAAAGATATAGATGGTTGCCGCAAGTATCAGCACCGCAACGCCCAACACCAACTTTTTCGCGCCCAAGGCCCAGCGGATTGTGGGTTCGTAAAAGCGATTTAGGAAAGCCATAATGCGGACGGAAATATTTCTTTTGGAAGCTACCGTGGGCTTTAAAAACACCGAGGCGGCCACGGGCACATAGGTGAAACAGAGCAGCATGGCGCCGATGAGGGCGAAGCTGAAGGTCTGCGCCATCGGGATAAACATTTTGCCCTCCACCCCGCTGAGGGAGAGAATTGGGATAAAAACAATCAAAATAATCAACTGCCCGAAAATGGCGGAATTCATCATTTTTGAGGAGCTTTTCACGGTAAGCTCGTCTTTTTCCATTTGCCTTTCGGAAGAAGGAAGGGCATTTAGCTTTGGTGCGTGCTTGCTGATTTTAAAGGCGACAAATTCTACGATGATTACTGCCCCGTCTATGATAATTCCAAAGTCGATGGCGCCCATACTCATTAAGTTGGCATCCACGCCAAAGAGATACATCATGGAGAGCGTGAAGAGTAGCGACAGCGGAATAACCGAGGCCACCACGAGCCCCGAGCGGAAATTCCCCAACAATAGCACTACTACAAAAATCACTATCAGCACCCCAAGAATGAGGTTTTCGGCAATGGTAAAGGTGGTTTTCCCGATGAGCACGCTCCTATCGAGAAAGGGATTGATGTACACGCCTTCGGGCAGGGATTCGGATATTTCGGCCACCCGGTCCTGCACATCCTTGATAACCTGATTGGAGTTGGCGTCCTTTAACATCATTACCTGGCCGAGGATTTTTTCGCCTTGGCCGTTGCCGGTAATGGCGCCAAAACGGGGGGCGCTTCCAAATTGCACTTTGGCGATATCCTTCACATAAATAGGAAAGCCGTTCTCGTTTTTTACCACTATATTTCGGATGTCCTCCAAAGAGGTAATCAGCCCTTCGCCCCGAATAAAATAGGCTTGGTTTTCCTTTTCAATATAACTTCCACCAGAAACGCTGTTGTTCTTTTCCAAGGCGGTGAAGACTTCCGTGGCCGTGATGTTCATGGCGTTCAGCTTATGGGTGTTGATGGCCACCTCGTACTGTTTTAAATGGCCGCCCCAAGTGTTTACCTCCACCACCCCGGGAATGCCGGAGAGTTGGCGTTTTACGATCCAGTCCTGGATGGTGCGCAGTTCGGTGTCGGTATAGGCGTTCTCATAGCCCGGTCTCACGTCGAGAATGTATTGGTATATCTCGCCCAGCCCCGTGGTTATCGGGCCCATTTGCGGCGTGCCGAAACCTTCGGGAATGTTTTCGGAGGCCGATTGTATCTTTTCGGCTATGAGTTGGCGTGGCAGATAGGTGCCTAGATTTTCCTCAAAAACAATAGTAACCACCGACAGTCCAAATTTTGAAACGGAACGGATTTCCTTTACACCCGGCAAATTCGCCATTTCCAGTTCCACGGGATAGGTAATGAATTGCTCCATATCCTGGGTGGAAAGGTTGCGGGAAGTGGTAATTACCTGCACCTGGTTGTTGGTAACATCGGGCACGGCACCAATGGAAAGCTGGGTGAGCGAAAACACCCCAAATCCTATGAGCACAAGAGTAAGCAAGCCGATAATGAGCTTGTTGTTTATACTGAATTGAATGATTTTAGTTAGCATAACAAATTATGGTTTTATCAACTTCAACATAAAACTGTTGAAAATCGAAATAATAAAAATTGATACTGACCGCTTTTAAAGCGATAAATGGTGGCCTCTAGAAGAAATTGGAAACGATTATTTCCGAATAAGGCCCGTTTTGTTATGCAAACTTAGGTGGCTGAAAAATTGAGAATTTTTCAAGTGAGGAGTATAGATTTTGATAGTGGAAGGTGTGCGATTGCCGTGCATGTATTTCCACCTTTACAATAGAAATTTCAAAAGGAACCAGCACCACATCTGTTGAAAGATGGTGGCAGGAAATATGCTGAAAAGGTAATTCTTCGTGCTCCTCGTCTTCCTCATTGTGATTTTTCTGGTGCTCCATTTTTAAGGAGCCGTAGTGTTTTTCAACGAAAGTGAAGAAATCGTCGCCGTAATTTTCAGAGTGATATTCGGCGTGCTGGACCAAGCGCCCAAGCAGAAAAATATCTTGCATGCCAAAACCTACGCTTTGAAAAACGACAAGCAAGGAAAATGATATGGCAAACAGTGATTTCATTCAAAAGGTAAAATTAGTCAATAATTATGAATAGTAGGCGCATAGAAATAAGATTACTTGTGAACTTCACGCGTACCCCCATGACCTCCGGCCACAATGAGCAATACTTTAATGCTTAAAAAAATAAACTTAAAAAATTGGATGATGGGATTCATCATCACAAAACGTTTGAATTTTGATATTCTCTGTGTCATTTCTTATTATTTATTTTTATTACTATTATTATTGGTTCTTGAATACTACCTATGATTCTCACTTTACTATCTACTGCCTAATGCCTAATTATTCAGGAATTAAATACCAAAAAGGTCTCATTTTGGCTTTATAAATAAAGGCATAGTGCAACATAAGTTTCAGCCAATGGCCTGCCAGCCCGATTTCTCCAAAGGTTTTTCCCAGTTTTCTGCCCATGGTATCTGGATATTTTTTGTAATCTGGCACAATGGGAAAGGTAGTGATACTAACCCCACTGCCCTTTGTGATCCCAAAGCCCGCAGAGGCGATACAGGCCGCGCCCATATTGCCCATAGAGCCTTTATGGTGCAAGGATTCCGTATTGTTTTTTATACTGTCTATAATATTATCGGCAACCAATTTGGCCGTAATTCCAGAGGGCATCCCCGTTCTTGGTGGCGCTGGAAAGATTTCGGTGCCATTTGGACTTTTGCGGGGCTTGGAAATGCTATGCGGCGGTGCAAAAGCAATCCCCGGTGCAAAAATGTTTTGATAGTTTGGGTTTTGATAGGTTTCGGGCCAGTCCTGCACCGTCCAATCTTCATAAGGTTTTGGCGCGTAGTCTGCATCCACGATCATAAATCCTTTAAAAAGTTTATCCGTAATGTCGTTATTGTTTTTATCAAAAGCCTTGAATCCGTGGCCAGAGAAGGATGGAATCAGCATCGCAAAATCGTATTCAATGGTTTTATATTCCCCGGTCAAAGTTTCATAATGTGCAAGTCCGTCTTCAATTTTATTTACGCCAGCGCCCAGAATCCAATCGATATTGCGATCTTCAAAAACCATCTCGACCATTTCGTGCGATTTCATAATGTTGCTGCCGTAGCTTAGCAACATACCGTCCATTCCAAAGTCTCCCAATTTATATTCGTTGGAAATCCAAGTGATTTTAGCTTTGTCGCGAACCTTTTGACGGCGAAGCTCCTGTTCCACATTCAATATATATTCAAAGGCAGCACCTTGGCAGGTAGCCTTTGCGTGGCCTGTGCCGATAACAATTTTTGCCTCTTTACCCTTTTTCATTTCAGCAATTAGGGCCTGTAAACCTTCATTGGCGTGGTCTGCATGGGTATAGGTACAAACCGAATACGTTTTGTTTGTTCCGGGGTTCAATCCTTCGGTAGTCTCAAAATTGAGTTTGGGACCTGTGGCGTTTATGAGGTAATCGTAAGTTATTCTTTCGGTTTCGCCTTTTTTTTCTGCGGAAACATATTCAGCCACCACAAATGGCTTTTCAGTTTCGCTATCGCCTTCGGGATAAAAGGAGGTAACTTTCGCCTGCTTAAAACCAATTCCTTTCTTTTTATATAAAGGCGCAAGCGGAAAAAGTATTTCCTTTGATTTCATTCGGCCAATGCCCACCCAGATGTTTGAGGGAATCCACTGATAATTGCTATTGGGCGAAACCACGATTACTTCGTGGGTCTTGTCCAGTTTTCTGCGAAGGTGTGAGGCAGCTACGTGACCCGAGATTCCTGCACCCAATATTACGATTTTTGACATTTTTCGAAAGTTTTAAATGTCTAATTTACATCAATGAATAAAACCCTAAAATGATTTTAATCATATAAAATTGAGACAATTAGACTCTTCAAAATTGATTTTATTTATTTGAAAAAACAGTAACTTTTGTTACACAGCAGAAATATTATTATTGAAATATTCCATTCATCGGCAAGAAATTATAACTTCGTACCTATTCAGTTAGATTATGATAGTCCACGACTTCAGCAACGAAAATTCTGTTCTCAACCAATTTGTTCTGGAAATGCGCGATGTTTCCATTCAAAAGGATTCCATGCGCTTTCGGAAAAATATTGAGCGTATTGGAGAAATTCTCAGTTATGAAATGAGCAAAACACTGCACTATAAAACGGAAGTGGTAAAAACGCCGTTGGGGGAAAAGGAAATGAAAGTACCCGAAACGGATATTGTAGTTTGTTCCATTTTACGGGCGGCCCTGCCCCTTCACACGGGGGTTATAAGTTTTTTTGACAAGGCCGAAAACGCTTATATTTCTGCATTTCGGCACCATCCCGATGGCGGCGATGCCTTTGAAGTGATCGTAAATTATCTGGCATCGCCCTCCGTTGAGGGAAAAACCTTGATATTGACCGACCCGATGCTGGCAACGGGAAAAACGTTGGAAAACGTACTTAAAGCCTTTAAAAGTCACGGAACGCCAAAGCAAATTCATATTCTATCCATCATCGGCGCCAAACCGGGAATAGCTTATATCCAGGATAAATTTCCCGAAAATACACATCTTTGGATAGCAGCCGTAGATGAAAAACTCAATAGCCGAGGCTATATTCTGCCTGGCTTGGGCGATGCTGGCGATTTGGCCTTTGGTGTGAAATTGTGATTATTTAAAATCCTCAACATCGTCACTTAGATCATAAACTTTTTCAATCTTTAACTCTTTCTGCAGAATACTGCTGCCGGCAGCGCTGCGGTATCCTCCTGCACAGTGTACCACTATGGGTTTGTCGGTAGGAATCTCCTCCGCTTTCTCGCGCAATTGATGTAGTGGAATAGCAATGGCTTTGTCAAAGAATTTCTCTTCGGATACCTCACTTTCATTACGGATATCAACAATGGTGTACTTTTCTGTATTCTTTTTGAAATCCTCCAAATTGAAAGCAGCCGATTTTTCAAAACTGGCACTCCCGAGGGCAAATACTGTTTTCACATTGGCTTCATAACCAATCTTAGCCGTACGGTGAAGAATTTTTTCAGCATTTTCAATAGAGTCAACAACCAAGTGGAATTTCTCATCGGGCCGTACAATAGACCCCAACCAGGTTTCAAACTTTGACGTGTCGGAAATAGCCATAATATTTATACTGCCCGGCAAATGGTTTTTCTTAAAATCTTTCTCATCGCGAATATCAATAATGAGGGCATCGTTTTCGGCCTTTTCAACATCCAACTTAAATGGAATACCGCCCAATGCGGCCCGCAGGTTGGCTGCGCCGTTCTTATTTACATCCACATTATAGCCAAAATAGTGCGGGATAAAAGGTTGGGAATCCAGTAGATGATCTATAAATTCCTGCTCGGTCTGTTTCTTAAAGGCCCAGTTGCCAATGCGTTCGTTGCCCAGCGTACTTGAGGAGGCGTCCTCGCTCATCCCTTTTCCGCAGAGCGAGCCTGCGCCGTGGGCTGGATAAACGTAGGCGATGTCCGGCAGGTCGGTGAATTTGTTTTGAATGGTATCATACATCATCTTTGCAAGTTCCTCGCGTTTGGCCTTCATATGGCCGGCCTTTTCGCGCAGGTCTGGGCGGCCCACATCGCCCACAAAAAGGGTATCGCCCGTAAAAAGGGCGGTCTTGTTTCCTTCGGTGGCAACAATGGTAACGCTGTCCGGCGAATGACCAGGTGTGTTAATGGCCCTGAATATCGTATTGCCGATTTTCACCTCATCGCCATCGTCAAAGGTAGTGTGCGGATAATCGGCACCCGTTTTTTTGCTGCAATACAGTTCCGCGCCCGTTTCATTGTGTATCTGTAGATGCGAACTCACAAAATCGGCGTGAGGGTGGGTTTCAAATACCGCAACTATCTTGGCATTGTTTTCTTCGGCGTATTTGTAATACTGGATTGGGTTTCTTTCGGGATCTACCAGCGCCATTTTGCCATCGCTGATAATGGCGTATGAGAAATGTGAAAGGGGTTCGTATTCAAATTGTTTGATTTTCATGTGTTTAGAATTTTTATAGAGAAAATACTTCGACTTCGCCCGGTATGAATGATGGAATGCCACATTATCGATCATAGGCATTTCAAAAGTCTTTTTCTTTTCAATTTAAAAAAGACTTCCCAAACACTAAAATTAGAAACCGAATTCTAACAAAAATTTAAAACTTATTTCTTCCTGAGTTTGAAAAACAGCTCATTTCCTGCACGGGGAGGAATGGAATTGTAGGCTGTTTCCATTTTTTCGATTTTGAATTTTTCCGAAAAAAGCTTTTCATATTCATCTTTATTGCCTCCAAAAGGAGGTTTGTCATCGTTTAAAGGAATATTGAAAAGCAAGCCCACAAGTTTGCCATCGGGCTTAAGCAGTTGGTGCATTTTATCGGTATATGCCTCGCGAAGGGATGGATCCAGCGCACAAAAGAAGGTCTGTTCCAAAATCAGGTCGAAGGTATCCTCCAATTCAAAAAAGTCGGCGTGCAGCAGATTTTCCTTGGGAAATGACGGGAGGCGTTCCGTAAGATTTTTTAAGGGAATAGATGAAATATCCACCACAAAAACATTGTTAAAACCGTTTTCAAAAAGGTATTCCGCCTCATAGGAATTACCGCCGCCGGGAATCAAAATCTTTAAATTTTTATCTGAAAGTTGGTCGATGTATTCCTTTATGGGCGTGGAAACCTGGCCTATATCCCAGCCTGTTTCGCCACTGAGGTATTTGTGGTTCCAGAAAGCTTCGTAATAATTCATATGCTAATTTTCAAAACGTATACTCCAAATGCCGCGCACTTCATTTTCGCCGTAACCGGTTGCCTTATCCGCTGGGTACAACTCCTTTATTTTGGACAAGGTGAGCGTTTCCAGTTCCTTTCCGGGCGTGCCGTGGCATTTTAAGCACATGGAATTGGTAACGATGGGGTAATAAAACTCGGTTTCCCTGCCCATATCCACAACTATCGGGTTTACCTCGTCTCCGGCAGCCACTTGCTTTTTGAAGCTTTCCAGATATTGCAGTTCTGCGGCATTGGCCTTGTTTTGTGGGTTTCTCGGTTTATCGGTAACGCGTTTTATATGGGCCTTATGGACGGTGGCCATACTGTCGGTAATGGGTAAGGCCTGTACATTGCAGAAATCGAGGGCGGCAATAACCCCGTTTTTCTGGATCTGGCCCATCAGGTTCTTCCCCAATTCAGCCTTGGTGGACTGAGCCATTTGCATGCCGCGTTCCTTCACGGAAGGTTGGGCATTTGTATCTCGGTTTTTACCCATTCCTTTGCCATTCCCCATTCCCCGACCCATTCGGCCTTTCATCTGCGGTCTGTCGCCGTGCATTTGCTTGTAGTGCGCCTCAAACCATTCGGGTTCCTCTATTTCATTTTCAAATACATAATCTGCTATCTGCCTGATGGTTTCCTCGGGATAGAATTGATAGGGCATCAACCCAAATTTCTTGATGGCGCCGGGCATTTTTGATTGTTCCTCGGAAGGGTTTTTTAAGAAATTGACGAAACTTTCCACAAACGCTTCCTTTGAAGTGTCTTCCGAAATATAATGCATCTTTACCGCTATCATAGGCGGGGCAATCATCGCTTCTTCTGAAGTTTTAGGATTGTGGCAAACGTAACAGTTGTTTTCCATCAATTTCTTGCCGGGATGCTCCTGAGGGCTTGTAAGTATTAAGTTTTCTGCATTTTCGGCAATCGCCAAATATTCCTTACGAGTATTGGTATTGCAGGAAGTGAATAAACTGATCAAAAATAATGTGACTAAAAGTTTCATATTTTGAGTATAAAGTTGTGGACACTTCAAAAATAAAGGGAAACTTCACGCTTGACAGTAACAAAAGTTACACTTCAACGGTTTAAATGGGCCATCTTAAAACTAAAGTGCGATTATTTTAATACTATTTCGGTTAAGCTCAATTTTCCCCATGGATTCCAGCTTCTTCAACAAACGCGACACCACCACGCGCGAGGTGTGAAGCTCATACGCAATTTCCTGATGCGTGGAATTGATCAGGGAATCATTTGTTATCTTCTTTTTGTTTTGAAGGTATTTCACCAAACGCTCGTCCATATTGTAAAATGCGATACTGTCAATGGTTTCGAGCATTTCGGTAAGGCGGGCGTGGTAACTTTGAAAGACGAAGTTGCGCCAACTTTTATACTTGCCAGTCCACTCCTCCATTTTTTGGATGGGTATCATTATCAACGTGGTGTCGAGCTCTGCGATGGCTCGGATCTCACTTTTGGTCTGTCCCAAACAGCAGGTTAGGGTCATGGCGCAGGTATCGCCGCGTTCCAAAAAATAGAGAAGCAGCTCGTCGCCGTCGTCGTCTTCCCTTAAAATTTTTATGGCCCCCTTGAGGAGCAAGGGCATGGAACGGACGTAATCGCCAATCTCAATTACCTTTTCGCCTTCCTTGACTTCCTTTAAAACCCCTACCTGGCCAATTTCATCAATTAGGGCGTCCTCAAAAATATGTGAGAAGTTTTCCTTTAAATTATCGAGCATTATCACTTTGTTTGGTTGGTTTTTTTTTTGACTTACGAAAATACCGAATTTAAAATTAATTTTTCCTGGCTTCCCGCCTTTCCTGTCGCTCCAGTTTTCTGAAATAACCGCGGAAAAGGAAATTGTGCCGCAGCGCCTCCATATTTTCGTTCAATTTCTCTGCGGCTTCCTTTATATCGAGCATCGTGGAATCGATATTCTTGACCAAAACCTCATCTTGCGTAATGTAATTCAAAGCACCTTTTCCCGATTTTATTTCGGTGAGATAGGCATCGAGATTTTGGGTTATTTCATTAATGTCCTCGCTCGATTTTTCAAGATTGCTGAATACGCCCCTTATTTGGTTGGCAGAAACCGTATCGCTCAAAAGCACGGCCGCCGCACTTTCATCATAATTGACTTTTGAAATAAGGGCGTTGATGCGGGAAACCGCCGTGGAAGTACCCGCAGCCGTTTGTTTGAGTTCAATTACCGTCTGCCTTAAATCCTGGGCCAGCAAGGTATCAGTTACCAAAGCGCCCAAAGTGCCTTTGCCCTCAAGGATTTTATTGGTAATCTTAAGCAGATCGGCGGTGAGCAAGGCGGCGTTTTCATTGGTGGTGTTCAGGGTGGAGAGCATATCGTCGGCGCCAATCTTGCTGTAAGACTGGATGGTATCGCCGGAAATTACGGGTTTGGCACTGGCAACTTTCCCCGGAATAATATTCACGACCATGCTTCCCACCAAGCCATCGGAACCGATGGAAGCAATGGCATCGGTTTTAATAAATCTTGCTGTTTTTTCCTCAATCATCATTTGGATGGTGATGCTTCCCTCCTCGATCATTTCAATCTTGCTTACCGTGCCTACGTTTATACCGGAGTAGCGCACGTTGTTGCCTATAATCAAGCCGTTTACGTTTCCAAAGGTACCGTAGAGCTCAATGTTTTTGCTGAAAATATGCTGTCGGTTGCCGATGGAATAAAGCGCCGCAATAAGAATGGCGGTGCCCACCACTACGAAAAGACCGACTTTTATTTTTTGGGAAGTTGATTTAGCCATAATTTTTAGTTTTTAAAGAATGCCCGGGTTTGGGGATCGCTGGAATTTGACAGTTCATCATAAGTGCCCTCGGCATAGTTGATTCCATCTACCAGTAATATTATTCTATTCGAAATTACCCTTACGCAATCCACATCGTGCGTGATAATGAGGGAGGAGGTGTTGTACTCTTTTTGGATGCTTCGCATAAGCTGGATAATCTCGTTTGCCGTAATGGGGTCCAAACCCGTTGTGGGCTCATCGTACATTATTATTTTCGGCTTTAAAATTAGCGCCCGTGCCAATGCTACCCTACGTTGCATTCCGCCGGACAGTTCGGAAGGCATCAAATCGATGGTGTGCAGCAGTCCCACGCTTTTTAGCGCATCTTGTACGGATTGTTCCGTACTTTTAAAATCCTCAATTTTATCTTTGTGTCTTCGTAACGGAAACTCCAAGTTTTCCCGAACGGTCATTGAGTCGTACAAAGCACTGCCCTGAAAGAGGAAGCCGATTTGCGTCCGCAGAAAATCCAATTCCCTTTGGCCCATGGTGATGATGTCGTGACCGTTAATGGTAATGCTTCCGCTATCGGGCTGGATCAAGCCCACAATACACTTGACCATAACCGATTTCCCCGACCCAGACTTGCCCATAATCACCAGGTTTTCCCCTTTAAAAAGTTGAAGATTGAAACCTTTGAGCACATGGTTTTCGCCAAAGCTCTTATGGATATCTTTTAATTCAAGGACTGGTGTTTGGTTTTCTTTTTTCATTTAAACTTCAAAAAATATATCCGAAACAAATACGGCAATAAAATCTATTATAAATAATAACATTGAGGAATAAACTACCGCTGAATTTGAGGCTTCCCCTACCCCCACGGTACCTTTGGAACAATTGTAGCCTTTGTAGGTACCCACCAGGCCGATGGCAAAGCCAAAGAATACGGTCTTGACGGTTGCGGGAAGCACATCGCTAAAGCTTAAGGCGTCAAAAACCTTATTAAAATAGAGCGTATAGGAAACATCTCCCTTTAAATTCTCAATTATCGCAGATCCGAATAATGCGACGGTATCTCCCGCAATTACGAGCAAGGGCAACATTAAGGTAACCGCCAATATTCTGGTAACCACCAAATATTTGAACGGATTGGTGCCCGAGACCTCCATAGCGTCTATCTGCTCGGTTACACGCATGGAGCCGAGTTCAGCACCTATTCCGGAGCCAATCCTTCCCGCGCAGATCAAGGCGATTATTACCGGGCCGATTTCCCGCACTATGGAAATACTGATCATGGATGGCATCCACGAGGCCGCGCCAAGATCGGTCAAAGTGGGCCGCGATTGAAGCGTAAAGACCAAGCCCAAAATAAAACCCGTCACCATTACCAAAAACAGGGAGCGAATGCCCATATTGTAGCATTGACGTATCAATTCCCTAAATTCAAATGGCGGACTGAACAATTCCCGAAAAAAACGACCGGCAAATAAGGTCATATCGCCAATTTCGGCGAAAAACAATTTTGTACGGGTTATAAGGGAATTTTCTTTTTTCATATACAACAGGGAAAATCAAAGATAATCCTACGAATAGGGAATAACTATGACAAACATCAGCAATAAATTTAATTAACAGATTCAAAATCTTATTCTTAGCAAACAGATACCATCCAAATTTAACTATCAATTTTGAGCTCGATTATGATTTTGGTCAGGGTTTATTTGCTTTAATTTTTACAAATTTGTTATCAAAATTTAGAACAATGACGAATCTTGGTTTAGTCCTTTCCGGTGGTGGAGCACGGGGCGCCGCGCATATCGGGGTATTAAAGGCATTGGAGGAGCACGGCATTTCACCCACCCACGTTTCGGGCACCAGTGTGGGCGCCATTGTGGGAGCGCTGTATTCGGCGGGGGTCCATTGGTCTGAAATATTAAAATTCTTTAAAACCGTTTCAATTTTTACCACCAAAAGATTTGCTTTCAACAAACCGGGGTTTTTGGATACCGAAAAGTTTTATGACGACCTAAAAGTGTTTTTTCCGAGGGATAATTTTGACGCCCTTGAAAAATCGCTCTATATAACCGCGACCAATGTGATTTCGGGAAATTTAAAGATTTTCAGCAAAGGCCAGCTTATAAAACCGGTTATAGCTTCCGCTTCCTTTCCGGGCGTTTTTACCCCAACCGAGATCAATGGTTCGTACTATATTGATGGGGGAATACTGAATAATTTTCCCGTGGAGCCGCTAAAGCAACACTGCGATACAATTATTGGGGTGTATATCAACTCCCTACAGAAAATCAGCATCAAGGATTTGAACCATTCCTATAATGTTGCCGATAGGGCACTTAAAATCAGGGCGGTATCAGATTCTATAAGAAAATTTCCCGAATGCGATTTGGTTATTGCGCCCAAAGATGTGGGAGGCTTTGCCATATTCGGTATGAGCAATACGGATGCTATTTTTGAAATGGGGTATTCTGAAGCGATGGCCGCTTTAAAGGAAAACGAAAACCTATTTAAGAATTGACTACAATTCAATTTCAAGTTGGATTGGGCAGTGGTCGGAGCCATAATATTCCGATAATATTGCTACATTTTTTATTTTTTCGAGCAAGGATTCACTTACCAAAAAATAATCTATCCGCCAGCCAACATTGCGCTCACGGGCCTTAAAACGGTAGCTCCAATAGGTATAGGCCACAATATCCGGATGAAAATGCCGATAGGTATCCACAAAACCTGCGTTGAGCAAATTGTCCATTCCGTCAATTTCAATTTGGGTATAACCTGCGGTTTTGTTGTAATTGGCCTTATCATTTTTAAGGTCAATGGGGCGGTGGGCAACATTTAAATCGCCGCAAAGAATTACAGGCTTTGATTTTTTCAAGTTAATGAGATAGCTTTGGAAGTCGTCATCCCAAGTCTTTCTATAATCCAGCCTTTCCAGCTGTTGCCCGGAATTGGGAACATATACATTGACCAAAAAGAAGGTCTCAAATTCCAAACAGATTACCCGGCCTTCGTTGTCGTGTTCCGCAACGCCCATATCGTACGTTACCGCCACAGGTTCCATTTTGCTCAAGACCGCAACGCCAGAATAGCCTTTCCGCGCTGCAGAATTGTAATATTGGTGATACTGGGTAATTTTGGACAAGGCCGTTTTTACCTCGTCATCTTGGGCCTTGGTTTCCTGAAAGCAGATAATATCTGGATCCATTTTTGTAAAATCCCCAAAGAAATCCTTTTTGGTTATCGCCCTTACGCCGTTGATGTTCCACGAGATTATTTTCATAGCATCTGTTCTTTTTGTAAATATCTGAAAGGTGGAGAGAAATTGCAATTATATATCTGTGAAATGTTCGCAACTGCACAACTTAAGCGACACATCTATAAATTACAATAATCACCGCTGTACCAAAAATGGTAGTATAAATCAGTTTATTGTATTTCGCCAACCAATTGGGAAGGAAAATATCGAAGTTCGCTTTGGGGAGTCGGAGTACTTTCGGGCAATAACCGTAAGCGGACAAAACATTCTAAAAGCCAGCAAAACCAAGCCTTCCATCAAAACAAGGGCTATGCAGATCCAGACCCATATGTCAATTTTATTAGCGATGGCGGCGTATAAAAGATAGAAAATCACCACATTGAAAAACAGCCAAATAACCGTGTGGAGGCTTTTTATAAACAGCAGTTTATTATTTTTTTGAATAGGCCATTTTCCTAATCTGAAATTTTCAAATTATACTGAACATCCTGTAAATAAAACTTTCCGTAAACAAAGTCGCCTTCGGGAAAGTGCCAAACGGCATCGGCAGCAAGGGGCAGTTTATAGCCATTGACCGTACCGTATTCGGTAACCGGGGTTGAAAACGGAACGTTTTGGTTGGAATTCACATCCACCCTGTCTTCCGAAATAAAATTGATCATTCGCCCACTTTCGTCGAATTTCAAAATCGCCGATACTGAAACTTCTCCATTGTGAAAAACAGCCTTTACCGAATTATCCTCCAAGGTCTGCCAATTGATCCGTTTGTCAATCAAGGCTGCTGGCGCAAAAAGACACATATCGTTAAAAAAAGTGACGGTCTCGGTCTTGAACATTTCGGGTTCCGAAATATCTACCACGGGAAAAACGGAAAGCAGTTTTATCAGCATCGATGCCTTTCCTTCTTTATACCGATGATAACCCTGGGTGGGCAAGCCTTTGAAATTGGCCTTCATAAAAAACAAGCGCGTGGGATCTGCAAAAAAATTATACTGTTCCGAAGTAAACCCGAACCAATCCTTTCCCTTTTCCCGCATTTCCCCTTTAAAAATAGCTCTTGCAGTTTTTATTTTGGGTTTGCCGATTGCCCCGACATATTTGAGATAGTTCTGAACCGGAATAGGAAGCTGGGCAACATCGGCTTCGGAGATTATTTCTTCGGAAATGCTAACATTTTTAAAGGACTGGGAAACATCCTTTTTAAATTCCCTTTCAAAATTCCAGCCCGCCATTGCCAATAGGGCTACAATCAGCACGATCAAGTTGATGATGGTGCCAAATTTTGCGTCCTGCCAATTCACAATAATCAAGACCTGAGATACTACAACCGTTGCTACGGCGATCCAAAACCAAAGATTGTTTTTTAACAGAAATAGAATTCCTATCGTTATAAAAGTCAAAGCGACCGCGAGCCATAAAAGACCTTGCGGTTTTGAGAAATTTTGTGACAATTGTGAAATTTCGGCGAAGCCAAAAGCCTTAAAAAAGCCCATTAAATGAATTAGGCCGTGAAGGGAAAGAAGAATGAAGAATGCGATTTTCATTTTAAAATACTTTTCGTGATTTCAG
The DNA here is from genome assembly GCF_001573155.1 of Aequorivita aquimaris. Classification (GTDB taxonomy): domain Bacteria; phylum Bacteroidota; class Bacteroidia; order Flavobacteriales; family Flavobacteriaceae; genus Aequorivita; species Aequorivita aquimaris. The sequence goes on from NZ_JRWG01000001.1 coordinate 471,308, forward strand.
TCTTAAAAGTCCAAAGCCAAACCAATTCCAAATGAGATATAATTCAGTTTTAATTCAGTTGAAGTATTTTCAATCGTTATATCCCTAGAAAGCGAACGGTAGCGAAGCATGGGGCGCAGCGCGAGGTTGGGAGCAAACTCATAATCTACTCCTGCAGCAATTTGCCAACCAAATCCGTGGCCAGTGTCGGCGGCAAAACTACCGCTGTTATTTTCAATTTCTATATGATTGTAAACCGCTCCAGCCCTTGCCAAGTAAGAAAATGCGGAAGTGCCGATAGGTTTTATGATTTGAAAACCGAATGTGTATCCTGTTTCCTTGAGTGTAAGTTCCTCAGTCAAAAAATTATCATCACCCTTAAACTCGTTTAAGCCCCAACCCGCATAAACTGCAAAATGGGGCATAATTTTATATGCGCCGGTAAGTTCGAAACCAAAGCCAATTTTAGTGTCGGTATTGCCCACGTCACCAGTGGGAAAATTAAGTCCAGGCCTAAACTCCAACGACCATTTTTCCTGTGCTTCCGCTCCAATTGAAAACAGCAGCATGGTGGCAACAAACAAAAAACTGAACTTTTTCATAATGTTTACGTTTTCGTGAAACACTCAAATTTACTTTGGATAACAGTTTTTTACTATGACGAAAATCAGTTAATTATTGTTTATCAATAACTTGAAGCTATTTAAGAAGAAGAAATAGCTGTTTTTGAAATTTGGTGGCGTTTCCACCATTTCACGATTTCAAACCACAACACACTCAACATCCCGATCCCAACACTGATGCCGAGCTGGTTTATATCAAGTCTTTCAAATTGAAAAAACTTAGTGAAGGGCGGCACAAAAAGGAGCAAAAGGGTAATGCCCACGGTAATGCCCACTATGATTGGCACCAAGTTGTTTTTATATTTGAAAGTGGTAAAAATGGAGTAGAGAAAAGAGCGGTTTACAAAGGTCAGTACAATATTTGCGGTTATGAGCGCGGTATATACCATAGTTCGGGTTATCGCTTCATTGGCGCCGTTATTTACGGCAATTTGATATACCGCAAGTACACCGGCCGTAATCGCCAATCCTTGGATAATACTGGTGAAAAGCTCGCTCCAATTAAAAAAGGTGCTGGAAAAAGGCCGTGGTTTTTGGAGCATGGAATCCTTTTCCAGCGGTTCGTTTTCATAAACTATCGAGCAGGTGGGGCCCATTATCAATTCCAACAAAATAACGTGTACGGGCGTGAAGATATTGGGATAAACCCACCCCAAGACCAAGGGGATAAAAACGGTAAGAATGATGGGGATGTGTATCGAAATAATGTACTGAATCGCCTTTTTAAGGTTGGAATATATTTTTCTGCCCATCGCCACGGCCTCAACCATTTTGGAAAGGTCGTCATTTACAAGAATCAACGAAGCGGATTGTTTGGCTATTTCGGTGCCCTTCTTCCCCATAGCCACCCCTATATTTGCGGCCTTTAGCGCCGGGCCGTCGTTTACGCCATCGCCCGTCATCGCCACAATGTGGCCCTGTGCTTTTAGGGCGTTGATTATTTTAAGTTTCGCTTCTGGAAACATTCGCGCAAAAATATTTTTTTTCGAAGTGATCTTTGCCAGTTCCGAATCGTTCAGATGCACAAGGTCATCACCTGAAATAACTTCCCCAGAGCCCCTGAAATTTACCTTTTTGGCAATGGCTGCAGTGGTTTCGGCAATATCGCCGGTAATGATTTTAACCGCAATGCCCGCATTGTAAAAATCCTGGAATACTTTTGAAATGTTCCCTTTTGGCGGATCGTAAAAAGCGACGAGGCCCTTAAATTCAAACTTGAAATGCTGTTGTTTTTTTGGCCAGTCAGTTCCTTCAAATTTTGAAATTCCCACGCCCAAAACCCGATAGCCTTGGGCTGCCAGATCCGTTATTTTCTTTTTTAAAATTTCCTTTTCACTATCACTTAAACCTGAAACTGCCATCAAAGCTTCGGGCGCACCTTTGGCAGCGATGATTCTATCGCCCTTGTCATTTTCAAAAATATGGGTCATCATCGGGGGTTTGCCTCCCAGTGGATATTCGTGGACCATTTTGAAATTGGGTCTTTCATCGTTTTCAGCAATCCTTTCATAAAAACGGTGCAGCGATTGCTCCATGGTATCAAAAGGAATGGGCTCGCTGGCCCACATGGCAGTAATAATGAGTTCCTTTTCACTGGCGGAAAGTACCTCTTTTACCGAAGTGATCTTATCGGTCTCCAGCGTGAAAATTTTATCGAGCCGCATTTTATTCTCCGTAATCGTACCCGTCTTGTCCACACAGATTATCGTGGCACTACCCAGGGATTCCACGGTTTTCATCTGTTTTACGATCACGCCCATATTCATCAGCCGCCACGCGCCAATGGCCATAAAGGTGGTAAAGGCAACCGGGATTTCCTCCGGCAAGATGCTCATGGCAAGTGTAAGTGCCTTTAACAGACTGTCCAAAACGTCTTCGGAATTGTAATAATTGATGCCCCAAACCAAGAGAAAAACCACCGCTCCGGCGATTACCATCTTTTTTACGAAATTGTTTATCTGGAGTTCGAGCGTCGATTTTTCGGAAGAAATATCCTCTATGCTCTTCCCTATTTTCCCCACCTTGGTCTGGTTGCCTATCGCGGTTATTTCGGCAATGGCAAGGCCGCCCCCTACTTGGGTGCCCATATAAATTTTGTTGTCTGCGGAATTTGCGTCTTTTTCAACCGAAAAGGATTCCCCCGTTAAAATGGATTCGTTTACTGAAAAGTCGTTGGAGTGGACGATAATGCCATCAGCCACAATGGTTGAACCTTCCTCGACCATTAAAAAATCGCCCACTACCACGTCTTGGCTCATTATTTCAACCACTTCCCCATTGCGGATTACCTTACAATGCGGTTGGGAGAGCTCTTTTAGTTTTTCGAGGGCGTTATGGGTTTTAGCATCCTGATAAAGTGAAATGGCAGCGACCAAAAGAATGGCGGCGGCGAGGAAAATACCGTCACCCGTATTTCCGGTGAAAAAATAGAGCGTTGCGGCGACCAGCAGTAAAATTACCATCGGTTCCTTTACCAAGCCCTTTATAGCCTCAAGAAAGTGGTTTTTCTTTTTTGATTCGAGAACATTGCTGCCGAATTTTTTCCGCGAAGCCAAGACCTCGGCATCGGTCAGACCTTTTATATTGAAGTTGGTTATGGGCATTTTTTGGAATGGCTTAGTTAAGCTTTAAAATTATGAATTTCCAGCCCATTCATTTATGATAACTATCATTTAAAAAAAGAAAATTTCCCAAAACGAGGTCTCGACTGCGCCTGCCTGCTCTCCGTAGGAAGGCAGGCTCGACCGGACATCGATATCACTAAAAATTTACAAAGGAATATTCCCGTGCTTCCTGTTTGGTCGCGGAACGTCTTTCGTTTCCAGCATTGCAAAGGCCTTCAGCAGCTTTCTGCGCGTTTCGCGGGGTTGGATTACCTCATCAATAAATCCGCGCTGTGCAGCTTTAAAAGGATTGGCAAATTTTTCAGCGTATTCCGCTTCTTTTTCCGAGAGTTTCAACTCAGGGTTTTCAGCAGCAGCAATTTCTTTTCTGAAAATAATCTCGCTCGCTCCCTTAGCTCCCATTACCGCGATTTCAGCAGTTGGCCAGGCATAGTTCATATCAGCGCCAATGTGTTTGCTGTTCATCACATCGTAGGCGCCACCGTAAGCTTTTCTGGTAATTACCGTAACCCGCGGCACGGTTGCTTCGCTTAAGGCATAAAGCAATTTTGCTCCGTTCAGAATAATACCGTTCCATTCCTGGTCGGTTCCCGGAAGAAAGCCCGGCACATCAACCAAAACCAAAAGGGGAATGTTGAAACAATCGCAGAAACGCGTAAACCGCGCCCCTTTTTTGGAACTGTCCACGTCCAAAACACCCGCCAAACTCATCGGTTGGTTGGCAACAATACCGATACTCCGGCCACCCAAGCGCGCAAAACCAACTATAATATTATCTGCATAATCCTTATGCACTTCGAAAAACGAATCAGCATCAATAATTCCTTTGATTACCTCGTGCATATCGTAAGGTTTGTTTGCGGAATCTGGCACGATGCTTTCCAGTTCCTCCCGAAACTCATCGGCAGCTTCAAAAGGCAGTTTTTCAGTTACGGATTTATTGTTCTGCGGAAGATAGCTGAGCAGGGTTTTTATCTGTTCCAAACACACTATATCATTCGCAGCGGTAAAATGCGTTACGCCGCTTTTGGTGGCGTGGGTACGCGCGCCGCCCAGTTCTTCGGAAGTAACGTTTTCATTGGTAACGGTTTTCACCACGTTGGGTCCCGTAACGAACATATAACTACTGTCCTGCACCATCAAAGTGAAATCGGTCATCGCAGGGGAATACACCGCGCCGCCGGCACAAGGCCCCATAATTGCCGAAATCTGCGGGATTACACCAGAAGCCTGTACGTTTCTGTAAAAGATATCGGCGTAGCCACCCAAAGATCGAACGCCCTCTTGAATCCGGGCGCCACCGGAATCGTTCAAGCCAATCACGGGCGCGCCAACGCTCACGGCGTGGTCCATTATTTTACAGATTTTCTCCGCGTGGGTTTCGGAAAGGGCGCCGCCAAAAACCGTGAAATCCTGTGCGAAAACATACACCAAACGACCGTTGATGGTGCCGTAGCCCGTAACCACCCCATCGCCGTAATACACTTCGTTTTGCATATCAAAATCGGTGGTTCTATGCGTAACGAGAATTCCCATTTCCTCAAAGGAGCCTTGGTCGAGAAGGTATTCCACGCGCTCGCGGGCGGTGAGTTTTTTCTTTTCGTGCTGTTTTGCAATGCGTTTTTCGCCCCCGCCTTTTTTGGCTTCGGAAAGGATTGCTTGCAATTTTTTATTGTTGTCGGTCATATTTGTGATAATTGAAGCCTCTGCGAACTCTGCGCCTTTGCGGTAATAAATTGCACCGCAGAGACGCAGAGGGCGCAAAGAATTTACTTCGGCATACGAAGTATTTCTGAATCTTTTAAATATTGCTTTAATGCGAAAAGGGCTGCAATTTGCGCTTCTTCCTCATTGATAGCTTTTAGTTTTTCTTCGGAATAGTATTTTTTTACAAAATTGGTGTCGAAATTTCCGCTTCGGAAAGCTTCGTGTTCAAAAACAAATTTTCCAAAGGGAAGCGTGGTGCTTACACCTTCAATATCGTATTCCGAAATGGCTTCCAGCATTCGCTGCATCGCCTCGTTTCGGGTTTTTCCGTAGATTATCAATTTTGAAAGCATGGGGTCGTATTGGATCGGCACCTGCATGCCTTCGGTAAAACCGTCGTCCACGCGGATGTTTTTTCCGCTCGGCGGACGATACACTTCCAATTTTCCAACGCTTGGCATAAAATTGTTCAGTGGATCCTCGGCATATACTCGAAGTTCAAAAGCATGGCCGGTGATTTTTACATCTTCCTGCGAAAAGGAAAGCTTCTCATTGTTGGCAACGTTTATCTGCTGTTCCACCAAATCGAGGCCGGTAATGAGTTCGGTAACAGGATGCTCCACTTGCAGACGAGTGTTCATTTCGAGGAAGTAGAAATTGTGTTTGTCGTCCAAAAGAAACTCTACCGTGCCCGCGCCCACATAATCACAGGCTTTTGCAACTTTTACAGCCGCTTCGCCCATTTGTTTGCGCAATTCCGGCGTTAAAACCGAGGAAGGCGCTTCCTCTACCACTTTTTGGTGACGACGCTGAATGCTGCATTCCCGCTCAAAAAGATGGACGGTGTTGCCAAAATTATCTGCCAAAACCTGGATTTCGATGTGGCGTGGCGAGGTGACAAATTTTTCAATAAAAACAGCCCCATCGCCGAAAGCGTTTTCGGCCTCGCTGATGGCGCGCTTCATTTGGTCCTCAAATTCTTTGGAATTTTCAACAATGCGCATGCCTTTTCCGCCACCGCCAGCGGACGCTTTTATAAGAATTGGGAAGCCAATTTCTTTTGCGATTTCCTTTGCTGCGGCAACATCGGTAATGGCCTCATCGGTGCCGGGAACCATTGGGATATCGTATTTTTTTACGGCATCCTTCGCGGCGAGCTTGCTTCCCATGATGCGGATGGCATGCGATTTTGGGCCGATGAAAATCATTCCGCTTTTTTCGACACTTTCACCGAATTCGGCATTTTCACTTAAAAATCCGTAGCCAGGATGAATGGCATCCACGTTCAATTCCTGTGCAACCTTTATAATTTTATCGCCTAAAAGATACGATTCGTTGGAAGGCGGCGGGCCTATGCAAACGGCTTCATCCGCAAACTTTACGTGGGGCGCATTTCTATCTGCTTCGGAAAACACGGCAACCGTTTTAATGCCCATGTTTCGGGCGGTTTTCATTATTCGCAATGCAATTTCGCCTCGATTGGCGACCAATATTTTCTTAATCATTTTTTTCCAATTCAATTAGCAATTTTCCTTTATCGACCGTTTCGCCTTTGGCAATGGTTACCGATTTTACAACGCCATCGCGCGGCGCCGTGAGCGTATTTTCCATCTTCATCGCTTCGAGAACGCAAAGGAAATCGCCTTGTTTAACTTCATCGCCTTCGGCCACGTTCACTTCCAAAATAATGCCCGGCATTGGGGCGTGGATTTCGTCTTCAAAAGAATCATTCCCCAAAGAAAGTCCCATCTCTTTAATGAGCTGGTCCAAAGGTGTGGCAATGGTTAGCTGGTAAGTGTTTCCGTTTACTTTTATTCGATAGTTCCTATTGACAAAATCGCTCTTCAAAAGTTCGATTGTAAAAGATTTATTGTTGTGGAGTAGGTGAACTTTCTGTCCCGAAAGTTCTGCCAGGTCAATTTGTTCAAGGTCGTTGGCATTCAATTGAAATTCATAACTGTCATCAACGCTAATGCGATAGCTCTCATCCATAAATTTGAAAATTTTGGTTAAAGATAAGGTATGTTGGAGGTTTCGGCAAAAAGGAATTGGGAATGATTTTAGAAAATTCCGTCCAACTTTTGGTATCTTTAGCTAAAATCAAGCACTATGAAAAAATACATCTTTTTAGTAACCGCCTTTGTTGTTTTCGCTTCCTGCGCCCAGCAGAAAAAGAAAGACGATGTAGCACTTAAAACCGAACCACAAACCTATAAAATAGAAGAAGCAGTGGATGGGCTGACCATTCCGTGGGGAATGACGTGGCTTCCCGACGGCAGTATGCTCATTACCGAAAAGGATGGGCGATTGATTCATTTTAAGAATGGTGAAAAAACCGAGATAGCCAATGTGCCGGCCGTTTACAATAGCGGGCAGGGCGGATTGATGGATATTGAATTGCACCCAAATTACGCCGAAAACGGATGGATTTATATGACTTATGCTTCTGAGGAAGGACCCGGAAAAGGAGGCAATACGGCGCTGATGCGGTGCAAGCTGGAAGGCAATTCACTTACGAATATTGAAACCCTATACAAAGCCGAACCCAATACTACGGCCGGACAGCACTTCGGTTCGCGCATTGAATTTGACAATGATGGGTTTGTATATTTTTCTATTGGCGAACGTGGGGAAAGGGAAGTAAATCCGCAGGACATAACCCGTGATGGCGGGAAAATTTACCGTTTGAACGATGACGGCAACATACCCACAGACAATCCATTTTACAACGAACCAAATGCCAAAAAAGCGATTTATACCTATGGAAACCGCAATCCCCAGGGAATGGCAAAGCATCCCGAAACCGGAAAAATCTGGATGCACGAGCACGGTCCAAAAGGAGGCGATGAAATAAATATCGTAAAAAAAGGCGCCAATTACGGCTGGATGGAAGTGACCTACGGGGTAAATTATAGCGGTACCAAAATTACGGATGAAAAAACAAAACCTGGAATTGAACCGCCCATTTATTATTGGGTTCCGTCTATTGCGCCCTGCGGAATGGCGTTTGTTACGAGCGATAAATACCCGCAGTGGAAAGGTAAATTATTAGTTGGTTCTCTAAAGTTTGCCTACGTGGAATTGCTCACTTTGGAAGATGAAAAAGTTACAAACCGAGAGAAAATTGCACAGGATATTGGGCGGGTACGGAATGTAAAAATGGGACCGGATGGGTTGATTTATATTGCCGTGGAAGGACAGGGAATTTTTAGATTGGTGCCTGAATAAAAAATGACCACGAATACACGAATAAAATTTAAAAAATATTCGTGTATTCGTGGCCTTTTATAATTTACTTTTTAGCTCCTTTTTTTCTTTTTCTCCAAAAATCAAAGGCGAACCAACCGATTACGGCAATCACGAAGTACATTAGATAAGAAACAGGTTTTCCGCTACCGCCCACGGTAGTGAAAAGTCTGTCCCAACGCACCTTTTTATTCACGCCATCCCAACTCATCCACACGAATACGGGCTTGCCCACCACGTGATTGAATGGTACAAAGCCCCACGTACGGGCGTCCTCACTGTTGTTTCGATTGTCGCCCATCATCCAATAATAATCCATTTTAAAAGTGTAATCCGTAAGTGGCTGGCCATTCAACAGAACCTCGGTTCCGGATTGGGTAATTTTATTGTCAATCCCTATCTCGCTTCCTTCATAAACCTCTATAATCCGTTTGTACAGGGGTAACGTTTCGGGCGTAATGGAAACGGTGACTCCTTTTTTCGGAATGTATAATGGGCCAAAGAAATCATTGTTCCAAGGATAATTTTGACTATCTGGAAATGTACCTTCATTCCATACCCCTTTTTCACTTCGGAAGCGGGAAATATTCACCACATTTGGATTGTTTTTCAGCATGTTTAATGACTCTTCCGAAATTCCTCCAAAGCGATAGGTGTTATTTCCAAATCCATAGCGGTCAGTTATATCGTAACGATTGTAAAGCATTTCAGGATTTAGCTGACTATTTACCTGCACATCGTAACTGAATTGTAGCTTCGCCCTATCGGGCAATTCATTTTGTTTTCCGTTGATAAACACATAGCCATCACGCACTTCCAAAGAATCTCCCGGAAGACCTACGCAACGCTTTACGTAATTGGACTTTTTATCGATTGGTTTGTAATAATATTTACCATCTCCAGCAGTTTGAAACGCGTTAACAGTGTCTACAGGCCAGTTAAAAACTACAATATCGTTACGTTTTATATCTTGGAATCCTGGAAATCTAAAGTATGGAATCTGTGGTTCTGATAGGTATGACTTCGTTTTAATTACGGGAATGGTATCGTGGACCATCGGAAAGGCTATGGGCGTCATTGGCGTGCGCGCTCCATAATGGAATTTGCTCACAAACAGGAAATCGCCTACCAAAAGGGTTTTTTCCAATGAAGAAGTAGGGATAGTGAACGGTTGCATAAAATAGGTATGCACGATGGTAGCAGCAACTACCGCAAAAAGTATGGAACTCACCCACTCACCCGTAGAAGTTCGCGGTTTCAGGCTTCTATCTTTTAGGTGCGTTACGTTTTGGGTGTAATTGATGTAATAAATATAAAGACCCAATGTAAGCAAGACCAGAACCGTATCGGTTGTGGAATTACGGCCGAAACTACGTATGGTTTCTACCCACACCACTGGGAACATAATCAAATTTACGATGGGTACAAAAAGCAAAATGGTCCACCACCACGGACGGTTGATAATCTTCATCAAAACCACGGCATTGTAAACCGGCACGGCTGCTTCCCAAGCTTTTCTACCTGCTATTTGGTATAACTTCCAGGTTCCGGCAAAATGGATTACCTGAACTATCAAAAAAAATATAAACCAACCTGTCCAACTCATCGTTTATTGTTTATTGTTTATTGTTATTTTTTATTAAAAGCTGTTAATTCGGGATTCGGGATTCGTTAATTTGGGATTTGGCAATCCACAATCGTCAATCGTTAATCTTCAATCCCAGCACATCCTTCATCGTAAAAATACCTTTTTTATCCTTTAAAAATTCTGCGGCCAAAATGGCTCCCAAAGCAAACCCTTCGCGGCTGTGGGCTTCGTGTTTTAGGGAAATGGCATCTATGGAAGAGTCGTAAGAAACAATATGTGTTCCCTTTACATCTTCCTCCCGTTTTGCAGTAATATTTAAGGTATTCTTTTCGGAAGTGTTTAGCTTCCAATCCTTTTTATCACTGTGTTTCAAAATTCCCTCGGCAATGGTAATGGCCGTGCCGCTGGGTGCGTCCTTCTTTTGAAGGTGATGGATTTCTTCTACGGAAACATTATAATCTTTCCACTTCGCCATCAACTTTGCGGCATAATCGTTTATGCTGAAAAAAAGGTTTACCCCCACGCTGAAGTTGGACGCATAGATAAAGCTTCCGTTACGGTTTTTACATAAGTTTACCATTTCATCATATTTATTAAGCCAGCCCGTTGTGCCCGAAATAATAGGTGTTCCGGCCTTCAATGCCTTGGAAATATTTTCAACGGCGGCTTCGGGCGAAGAAAATTCGATGGCAACCTCAGCGTCCTCAAAATTTCCTTCGGAAGATTCGCTCGTACTTTTAAAAACGATGGAATGGCCCTTTTCCAAAGCCAATTTTTCAATGGTCTTGCCCATTTTTCCGTAACCGAGTAGTGCTATTTTCATAATTGACGGGTGTTGGGTGATGGGTGTTGGGTGCTGGGTGACGGATGGCGGGTGACGGAAGTACGAGAAACGCCTACAAAAACTTGCATACATAATTGATTCATATTTCTGTGTTCTTTCATCTTTACTCTCTTTTCTCTTTTCTCTATTCTTTATTCTTTCTTTTACTTAAACCTATATGTCAACGACATTCCATACTGTGGTTTCGCATTGAATTGGTTATAATCGAAATTGGGTTGCAGTGAAAGGTCCTCGCTTACTTCATACTGTCGTAAATGCGCATCCACATTGGCATCAACTACATTCAGCAAATAAAAAGCCACCGTAACGATAATACTGATGCTTTTGTTTTTTTGGGCAGATTTTTGGGCATTTATCAATCGGTCGTCAGAAATTCCTTGAAATTCATCATCGTCATAGCCCGCAAGTCTTCGTTTGTAAGCATCTCGAAAACGATCATATTCATCATCCTGCTGCTTATAGAAGTAAACGCCAGCCGCCATTCCTGCATAGATAATGGGGATTTTCCAGTATTTTTTATTGTAAACTTGCCCCAGGCCCGGAACCACCGCGGAGTAAAATGCAGCTTTTGCAGGAGCCAAGGGATTGTATTCCTCTTTTGGCAGAATTGAATCATTCACCACAATAACCCTTTCTTCCTTTTTTACAGTTAAAGTATCAGAAGTCTGCGCAAACAGTGCTGTGGCGAAGATTAAAAAAAAAATATTTAGGAAATTATTTTTCACTTTTGATTAGCTTCAAAATACGTTCGAAGTCTTCTTTGTTCTTAAAAGGAACTACAAGCTGTCCTTTTCCCGATTTAGAAACCTTTACCTCCACCGAAGTCTCAAAAAGATCGGTCAATTCCTTCTTTGCCTTTTTGGCGAAAGGCGGCGCAGTCGCTTTTTGTGGCTTGGTTTTTTCTTCAGGATTTTTATAACCCCGTACCAAGGCCTCGGTATCGCGAACCGATAGGCTTTGGCTTAAAATTTTTTCGTATATATCTAGTTGGTCGTTTAAATCGTCAACGTTTATCAACGCTCTTCCGTGGCCCATCGTGATGAACCCGTCGCGCATCCCGGTTTGGATGATTGGGTCCAATTTCAGCAAGCGAAGATAATTGGCGATCGTGGAACGGTTCTTCCCTACCCTGTCGCTCAGCTCTTCCTGGGTAACGTTTATTTCCTCGATCAATCGTTGGTAGGAAAGTGCGATTTCAATGGGGTCCAAATCCTGCCGTTGGATGTTTTCCACCAAAGCCATTTCCAAGGATTCTTGGTCATTCGCAATACGAATATAGGCTGGAATGGTTTCCAAACCGACCAATTTTGAAGCGCGAAAACGGCGCTCGCCACTTACCAATTGATATTTGTTGAAATCCAGTTTTCGAACCGTAATTGGTTGGATAACGCCCAATTCTTTGATAGAAGAAGCCAATTCACGAAGCGATTCTTCGTTAAAACTGGTTCGCGGTTGAAATGGGTTTACTTCAATACTGCCCAATTCCAGCTCTACAATGCTGCCCACAACCTTGTCGGCATTCTTGTCTGCAACTGATTTTATATCGTTGGACGGGTCTTTCAAAAGTGCTGAAAGTCCGCGGCCCAAGGCTTGTTTTTTGGTCGCTTTCGCCATTTATTCTTTTTCGTTTTTCTGAATTAATTCGTGCGCCAGGCTTAAATAATTGTCGGCTCCTTTACTCGCTGCATCGTAACTGATGATGCTTTCACCATAACTGGGTGCTTCACTTAAACGCACATTTCGCTGAATGATTGTTTCAAAAACCATTTCGTCAAAATGCTTTTTCACCTCATCTACTACTTGGTTTGAAAGACGCAAACGCTGATCGTACATAGTCAACAACAATCCTTCAATATCAAGGTTTTCGTTATGTATTTTTTGAACGCTTTTTATGGTATTCAAAAGTTTCCCAAGCCCTTCCAAGGCGAAATATTCACACTGAATAGGAATGATAACCGAATCAGCTGCTGTTAGGGCATTCAAAGTAAGCAATCCTAACGATGGCGCGCAATCTATGAGAATATAGTCATAATCTGCCTTTAAGCCTTCTATGGCCCTTCTCAGCATATACTCGCGGTTTTCCACATCTACCAATTCAATCTCGATAGCCACCAAATCTATGTGGGAGGGTATCAAATCTAAATTAGGGGAATTTGTGGAAACAATGGCTTGCTTTGCCGTGGCACTGTGCTCAAGTAATTGGTATGTTCCAACTTCAACACTTTCCACATCAATACCTAAGCCTGAAGTGGCGTTGGCCTGCGGATCTGCATCTATGAGTAAAACCTTTTTCTCCAAAACGCCCAATGAGGCCGCTAAATTTACTGAGGTCGTGGTCTTGCCCACGCCTCCTTTTTGGTTTGCAATTGCAATTATTTTACCCATTAATTTGCTTGAAATTTTAGCAGTTAAAAGTACAATTAATTATGTGGATAGAAAATCATTTTTGTCAACAGGAAGTAAACAATGACCCTGCGGGAAAATTCCAAATTTTGAAACCCCAAATTCCAAATAAATATCAATATTTAAAAATCAAAATTCAACTGCCTTGGAATTTGGTGCTTGGGTTTTGTTATTTAGATTTTTTCTCTCGTATCATCGCCTCCAGCATATCCCACATTTGCTGTGGAACCTCTTCCAAAAGATTCATCTGTCCGGCACCTTTTAGCCATTCGCCGCCGTCAATTACCACTACTTCGCCATTTATATATGCTGAAAAATCGGAAACGAGATATGCTGCAAGATTAGCGAGTTCTTGGTGTTCGCCAACACGTTTTACGGGAACTTTTTTTGCGGGATCGAATTTTTCCTTTAAATCGCCCGGCAGCAGTCTGTCCCAAGCGCCTTTTGTGGGGAAAGGTCCCGGGGCAATTGCGTTAAAACGAATACCGTACTTTGCCCATTCCACGGCCAAAGACCGTGTCATTGCCAATACACCCGCTTTTGCTGTAGCACTCGGCACCACATACGCAGAACCGGTAAAAGCATACGTTGTAACAATATTTAAAACGGTTTTATTTGTTTCCTTTTTTTCAATCCAATGTTTTCCAAAGGCGAGGGTACAGTTTTTTGTTCCTTTTAAAACGATATCTATTATTGTGTCGAAAGCGTTTGCGGAAAGCCGTTCCGTGGGCGAGATGAAATTGCCAGCGGCATTGTTTAACAACACATCCACGGTGCCAAATTCCTTTACGGAAGCTTCCACCATTGCCTCAACTTCTTCATAATTGCGCACATCGCATTGTAGCGGTAAAACTTTTCCGCCTGTCTGTTTTTCGAGCTCCTCTTTTACAGTTTGCAATTTTTCAAGGTTTCGGGAAGTGATGACTACATTGGCACCAAGTTCCAAAAAGTAGGTTGTCATTGCTTTTCCGAGACCGCTCCCTCCGCCGGTTACTACAATTGTTTTTCCCTTTAGTGCGTCGTCGCGAAGCATTTTTGAAGTATAATCCATGGAATAATTTTATTTGTTTGTAAAGATAAGCAGTAAAGTTAGGAATGAATAATTAGTTGGAAAGAATTAACCACATTGAGCACCTCTTCATTTTCCTAAAGTTAACAAAGGCATAAAAGATGACTTTTGAAGGGTTAAAGGTTGTGAAAATTTAGATAGTTACAGTTTAGAAAAGATATATTTAAACTATGGAAAAAATATTAGTAGCAGGTGCAAACGGCACCACGGGAAAAAAGGTAATTTCAATTTTAAAGCAATCAAAAAAATATAAGCCGGTTGCGATGGTTCGGAAAGAAGAGCAGGTTTCACAATTTCAGAATGAGGGCGTGGAAACCATTTTGGCAGATCTTGAAAAGGATGTGAGCCAAACCACCAATGGTATTGATAAGGTAATTTTTGCAGCGGGTTCCGGAGGAAAAAAAGTGAAGGAAGTTGACCAAGAAGGCGCTAAAAAATTGATGGACGCTGCAAAGGAAAAAGGCGTGAAAAAGTTTGTTATGCTAAGTTCGATGGGAGCTGACAATCCCGAGGAAGCTGATGAAATACAGGAATACCTTAAGGCAAAACACAACGCCGATGAATATTTAAAACAAATTGGAATTAAGTACAGTATTGTGCGTCCCGGATCACTGAACAACGAGGATGGGAAAGGCAAAATTGAACTTGACAACAAATTGAATAAGCGCGGGGAAATTCCGCGAATGGATGTAGCCGAAACCCTTGTTGGAGCGCTGGATGATACCATCGGAAAAAACAAAACCTTTGAGATTTTAGGAGGCGAGGTTTATATTAAAGCTGCGCTGGAAAAGATTTAATAGCCGCTATTAAATATTTTAAAAAAGCACTTTTTAAAAGGTGCTTTTTTAATGAACTATTTCGATTCCCAAAGTAGTTTTTGTGCGGTACCGTGATCGCCCAGTTGGTATACACTTAAGGATTCAGCCTTAAACTGAATTGGTTTGAAAACTTGTAGTGCCAAGCTGTCTAAAAGTGTGGTTTGGGCTACTCCAAGACTAATGTGTGGATCAAAATTTTCAAAACTATGTTTATCTACAAATTCTGGAACGTAGCTTAAGGTAGATTCACTTATTGGGCTGCCGTCTGGGTTTTGGACAAATGATTTTTCGGAACCGTTTTTCACTATAAATGGTTTTACCAACTCGATTACTTTTTGGTGAAGCTGCAATAGCTGTTCATTTTTTTTAATAGCGATCATTGAAAAACTTTCCTCTTTTTCGCTGTAATAAAAAAGGCTTTCCGCTTTTAAGGAATCATTTTTTATAGTGTTGAAAAGACCTTCCAAAACCCCGTTCACTTTTGGCAAATCTTCTTCGTTTATAAAACATTGCAGCAGCGTGATGTGCGGCACATGGTTTTTATCAAGTTTTATGGTTTCGGGATTGTTTTGGTTTATTAATGAATTTAGCTGAAGCGATTGTGCGTACATTTCTTCCGAAGGGATTAAAAGCACATCGATTGCGATTATGTTTTGCTTTTTTGGCGCACACGAGAAAAATGTGAAAACAAAAAACAGGAAAGAAAGAAGCATATTATTTTTCATAAAGTAAATTAAAATTTTAAAAACCACCGCATCAACTTCAATCGAAACGGTGTGTGTGGATAGTAACGAATTGAAGGATCCAGCCAAGTGGGTTTGTCCATCACGCTTTTATAATGGGTAAAGGCTTTGAAACCGGCTTCTCCATGATAGTTGCCGATACCGCTTTGGCCCACGCCGCCAAAAGGCAGGTTTGAATTGCTAATGTGCATCACGGTTTCATTGATTGCACCACCGCCAAAGGAAATCTCTTTTAAAATTTTCTTCTTTATGGAACTACTCTTTGTGAAGAGATAACAAGACAACGGTTTGGGAAGACTATTCACTTTAGCAATAGCCTCTTCAATAGTTTCATAAGTGAGTACAGGCAGGATGGGGCCAAAAATTTCCTCTTTCATTACCGCATCATCCATAGTTACATTTTGCATTATGGTGGGCTGAATGTAACGGGTTTCTTTGTGGGTTTGGCCGCCATAATATATTTTTTCAGGAACCAACATCTTTGTGAGGCGCTCAAAATTATCATCATTAATTATTTGAAGATAATTATCGTTTTCAAAAGCAAAGTGCTGGCTTATTATTTCCTCTTTAGCCCGTTCGAGAAATTTTTGTTCGATGCTTTTGTGGACGAGGACATAGTCCGGAGCAATACAGGTCTGGCCTGCATTTAAAAATTTCCCCCAAACCAGTCGTCTTACCGAAACTTTTAGGTTGCAGTTTTCAGTAACTATTGCGGGACTTTTACCACCTAACTCTAAAGTTACGGGCGTAAGGTTTTCTGCGGCGGCCTTGTAAACGATCTTGCCAACTTTGGTGCTGCCGGTAAAAAATATTTTATCAAATTTTTGTTTTAACAACTCTTGGATCTCTTCTACCCCGCCCTCAACTACGGTAAAATATGCTGGGTCGAAATTTTCCTTTACAATTTTTGCCATAGCGGCGGCAGTGTTTGAGGGGAGTTCGCTGGGTTTTAATATTACGGTGTTTCCAGCGGCGATTGCTGCAATAACCGGAGCGAAGGAAAGTTGGTAGGGATAGTTCCACGCGCCAATAACCAAACAGACGCCCAAAGGCTCCGGAATTATATAACTGGAAGCAGGAAAATTGAGGATGCTTATGGAAACGGGTTTTGTGCGTGCCCACTTGAAAATATTACTGCGGGCTTCTTTAATGTCTTTATAAAGCAGTGAAAGTTCAGTAGTGTAATTGTCAAACTCAGATTTTTTAAAGTCTCTATAAATGGCTTCGTGAAGTAGGGATTCGTTTTTCTCCAAAGCCTGCTGAAGAATTTTTAATTGTTTTCTTCTAAAGTGAAGATTTTTGGTGGCGTGGGTGTTGAAGAAGTTGCGCTGTGCCGTGATAATTTCTTTCATAGAATCAATTTTCACTAAAAATACTTTTAATGAAATTGATTGAAGTTAAAAAAAGTAGAAAAATTATTACTTCTCCCTATTCAAAATCTTGTATTCCTCATAACAGCCGCTGATGGCATCGAGAATCTGCAGATCGTTTGCCGTGCGGATAAAATCTTTGGAATAGCTGCATTTGTTGAGAATTTCATCTATATCCACACGTTCCAATTGTAGAACAGCCATAAGCGTTTCACGGTCGAATTTACTTTGCAAAAGGTTCCGGATTTCGTCATCTTCCTTCATTTGGCGAAGTTTGCGCATCTGTTTCGGTCGTTTTCCGAAGACGTTATATAGAAAATCGGCAGGATTGAAAATAGAACTTAACACCTTACTTACCGCACCCGGCTGGTTGCTTCCACCTTCGTAACCTGTATTTAGACCTGAAATTCGGTAGCGGTAATTATCGTAAATGGGGATTAGTTTTGCGTCAATCTCAACATAACCCGTAAGCTGTACGGGCTTAACCACCACTTCCTCCAGGGCGATGCCCAGCTCGGTCATTTTTACTTTTATATCGCCAAACCTAAGCCAGTCATTGGTTACCCGAACCCGCAAGGATTTAAACCCCAGATAGGAAAAATATAGCGTGTCATTAACGGCAGCCCTTATGGCAAACTCTCCTTTTTCGTTAGTAGTGGCACCTATAACCTGGTTAAGGTTCACGATGTTTACGTTTTCCAAAAGATTATCGTTGGCATCGTTCATCACGGTACCTTTGATTATCGTATTTTCCTGGGCAAAGGAAATTGCGGCACCAAAAAGAAGTGCAAAAAGTAGGATGTGTTTTTTCATATTGTGAATTAATATACGGAAAAATTTCACTGGGAGGAAACGTTCCGCTCTTTTTCAATTTTAGATTTCAAATTTCCCTTAACGCCGCCAAACCATTCGTCTTTTAAAATACTCAAAACAATACTATCCCTTCTGCCATTTGGGGCAGCGCAATTGTTTCGCAAGATTCCTTCCACGGTACAGCCGATGCTTTTCATTGCCGCAATGCTGCGCTCGTTTTTAGCATCTGCACGAAATTCCACACGGTCCAATTCCAAGGTTTCAAAAGCGAACAACAGCATGAGCATTTTACATTGCTTGTTGATTCCCGTGCCCTGAAATTCCTTGCCGTACCAAGTATAACCCAATTGAACGGTATTGTGGTTTTTTTGGAAATCATAAAAGCGGGTGCTGCCTGCAATTTGCTGGGTGCGCTTGTCGAAAACAAGAAAGGGATAGGCGGTTTCTTGCTTTCTGCCAAAAATGGCGGCATCAATATAAGTTTTTAAATTTTCCAGACCATTGGCTGGTTGTAGGGAGTAGTTCCAAATTTCGGGTTCCTGCTCGGAAAAGGGAAGCAGTAAATCCAAGTCTTTATGGTGCAGCGGCCTGAGCCGTACACGGTCGTTTTCCAGTATGTATTCCTGCAGAAAGTTGAAGGTTTGCATAAACTTTAAAAAAACGGGCCTCGATTAAAGGCCCGTAAATATACTTATATAGACGTTAAAGTGGTGCTAAAGTTTAATTATTCAGAATTATCCTTTTCTTCGGCGTCTTCCGCCTGTGCCTTTTGCGTCTGGACGAGGCGCACCCCTTCGGCTTTTACCTTTGAATTTTGGCTTGTCGCCGCCACCTTCAAAACCGCCACTGCGCTTTTTGAATCCTCCTTTTCTTCCGCCGCCATCGCCACGGTCGTTTCTGTCGCCTCTTCTTTTGCCGCGATCACGACCACCGCCACCGCTTCTGCCTTTGCTGCGACCGGTATCTTTGGAAATTTCAATATTTATCTGGCGGCCATCAAGTTTGAAATCATTGAAAATGCCCATTACTAATTCCTGGTGCGTGGTATCGGTGTTGAAAAAAGAGAAACTGTCCTTTACGTCAACTTTATAAACATCGTCTTTGCCCAATTGAAGCAAATCGCGGAGGAAATCCTTTAGGCTCATCCAATCGAAATCGTCTTTTGAACCTATGTTGATGAAATAGCGGGTACTGTCCTTTGCATCTTCATCAGAAAAATTGCGTTCCCCAGAAATATTGAGGTCTTTGCTGTTTTTGTAATAATTCAAGAAACGTGTAAACTCTACGGAAAACACCTTTTTGATGAGTTCTTCCTTTGAAAAATCTGCCAATACCTCGTTTATATTTGGAAGATAGGCGTTGATTTCAGGGTTTATTTTCGCGTCCTTTATACTGTTTGCCAAGTGGAACATTTGTACTTCACAGATTTCCATTCCCGAAGGTATTTCTTTGGCAATGAATTTCTTTTGGATCATTTTTTCAATCGTGTGAATTTTTCGCACTTCACTTTTTGAAACGATCACCATGGAAATACCCGTCTTTCCAGCGCGTCCGGTACGGCCACTACGGTGGGTATAGGTTTCTATTTCGTCTGGCAGTTGATAATTTATTACGTGGGTAATATCGTCCACGTCAATGCCCCGGGCGGCAACATCGGTTGCTACCAGCATTTGTATTTGGCGATTTCGGAACGACTTCATTACCGTATCGCGTTGGCTCTGGCTCAAATCGCCGTGAATGGCCGCGGCGTTGTAACCGTCTTCAATAAGCTGTTCGGCAACTTTTTGGGTGTCGCGTTTTGTTCTACAGAAAATCACGGAAAAGATTTCCGGATTTGCATCTGCCAAACGCTTCAAGGCATTGTAGCGGTCGCGGGCGTTTACCAGATAATATTCGTGCGAAACTTGGTCTGAACCAACGTTTTTGGTACCCACGGTAATTTCCACGGGCGTGTGCATAAATTTCTTTGCGATCGTGGAAACCTCCTTCGGCATGGTCGCGCTGAAAAGCCAAGTGCTTTTTTCCTTTGGCGAGTGCGAAAGTATTTCGGTAATGTCCTCGTAAAAGCCCATATTGAGCATTTCGTCGGCTTCATCGAGCACGCAGTATTCTATTTTTGAAATATCAATCAGGCCACGACCTATCATATCTTTCATTCGGCCCGGGGTTGCCACGATAATCTGAGAACCCTTTTTAATTTGGCGCGCCTGATCGGTAATGCTTGCCCCACCATAAACGGCGGTAACGTTAAGGCCCGGCATATACTTGCCGTAGGCAATCATTTCATTTGTAATCTGAAGGCACAGTTCGCGGGTGGGCGAAAGGATAAGGCCTTGGGTAGTGCGACTGTTTACGTCAATTTTTTGCAACATGGGGAAACCAAAGGCTGCGGTTTTACCGGTTCCTGTCTGGGCCAGGGAAACCATGTCGGTTTCGCGGTCCAAAAGGATTGGGATTGCTTTTTCTTGTACTTCCGAAGGGGTTTCAAAACCCATGTCGGCGATGGCTTTTAGAAGATTTTCTTCCAAGCCGAGTGCTTTAAATGCTGTCATTTTATGTATTAAAATTTTTATATGTGTGCTAATGGGAAGCTACTGGACATATAAAAAACGGACAGCTTCACTATAACACTCCTCACCCTGAGGATTTTTCCTGAAAACCAAAAGCTTCTGGCGATTGATTTTTTTCAAGGGCGCAAAAGTAGTGTTTTATTTATGATATACGATGTACGATTGTAGATTTTTTTTGACGGATGTTGGAAGACCGAAGACGGATGAAGGAAACAAGCGTTAAGCGTTAGGCGTTAATTGTTAATCGTAAATCGATAATCATTCCGAAAGATAATCAATCAACTGCCGCATCGCCTTTCCGCGATGGCCTATTTCACTTTTTTGGGTGAGGGTCATCTCTGCAAAGGTTTTATCGTATCCTTTGGGCTGAAAGATTGGGTCGTAACCAAAGCCTGAATCGCCACGGGGCTCTTTGATTATTACGCCCTCACAGATACCGAGAAACATAATTTCTTCGTGTTCCATATTCAAGGCAATTGCGGTTTTGAATCTTGCCGAACGATCTTCCTTTCCTTCCAAATTTTTCAGCAATTTTTTAATATTCGCAGTTGAATCGTGCGAAACTCCCGCATAACGGGCGCTGTAAACTCCGGGTTCGTTATTTAGGGCTTTTACTTCCAGCCCTGTATCATCCGCAAAGCAGTTTAAATTGTATTTATTGCGAACGTAATTCGCCTTTAAAATTGCGTTGCCCTCAATGGTGTCTGCCGTTTCGGCAATGTCTTCATCGCAACCAATATCGTTTAAACTGAGCAATTCAATATGGTGCGGAAGCATGGCTTTTACTTCGGTGAATTTGTTTTGGTTATGGGTGGCGAAGACGAGTTTCATTTTAGATGTGAGATTTTAGACGTGAGACGTGAGATGAAATATCTTGAATTTTGAATATTTCATTTTAAATTTTTATTTGTTATTTGGGGCTTGTGATTTGGGATTTTCAAGGTAATATCTTTCAATTATTTCTTCCGAAGCCTTGATGGTCTTTTTCATCCACTCCATTTCAATCTCCAGTTTTTCTGCTTCGGAAAGTTGCCAGTTTACTTTGCTCTGCTTCATTTTTGAAACCACGCTTTGCAAAATAATCGCTGCGGAAACCGAGATGTTCAAACTCTCAGTAAACCCGTACATCGGGATTTTTAAAAACCCATCGGCGGCGTTCATTACCGTATCGCTGAGGCCGTCGCTCTCCTTTCCGAAGAAAAAAGCGCTCTTTTTTGAAACGTCAAATTCGTGCAACAAAGTCGAATCATCGTGCGGTGTGGTGGCAATAATTTGATAGCCCGATTTTTTTAAATTTTTGATGCAATCGGTTATGGAATGGTACCGCTTCAGACTTACCCATTTCTGCGCGCCCATGGCAATTTCCTTATCCACGCGTTTTCCGAGGCGTTCTTCCACGACGTGCAAATCCTGAATGCCAAAAACATCGCAGGTACGCATAACCGCGCTGGTGTTGTGGAGTTGGTACACGTCTTCGGTTGCCACGGTGAAATGACGGGTTCGTCCCGACAGCACTTTTTTGAACAAGGCTGTTCTACGTTCGGTAAGATAGGTTTGTAAATATTGAAACAATGCTAAGTCCAAAGTGGAAAAGATTTTTGGTTGAATAAATATCAATTTTCGATTTCGCTAAGATAAAAGTTATTGGTTTAATAGTTTCTTTCTAAAAACCGCAATTTTAAATAACTTAGTAATTCAATAATCAATTATGAAAATAGCAGTATTGACAGGCGCCGGTGTGAGCGCAGAAAGTGGCATAAAAACCTTTAGGGACAGTGATGGGCTCTGGGAAGGTCACGATGTTATGGAAGTAGCCTCACCCGAAGGTTTTGAGAGAAACCCGGAAGTGGTACTCGATTTTTACAACCAGCGCCGAAGACAGCTTTTAACCGTGCAACCGAACGCAGCGCACAGAGCCTTGGCAGCACTTGAGAAAATGCACGAGGTAACTATCATCACCCAAAATGTGGACGATCTGCACGAACGGGCGGGCAGCACTAATGTAATACATCTTCACGGCGAACTTTTAAAAGTGCGTTCCACTTTTGATGAAGATTTAATTTTAGATTGGAAAGAGGACTTGAACTTGGGAGATTTCTGTGAAAACAATCACCAACTGCGCCCCCACATTGTCTGGTTTGGCGAAATGGTGCCGATGATTGAGGTTGCGGCCGATGTTGTAGCGCGAGCCGATGCGGTTATTATTGTGGGAACTTCGATGCAAGTGTATCCCGCCGCAGGGTTGGTGCAGTATGCCAAACCGGATGCGCATATTTATTTTGTCGATCCCAAACCTTCCATTTCAGAGAGCAAAAGAATTACAGTTTTTGCTGAAAAAGCTTCTATTGGCGTTCCAAAAGTTGTTGAACTTCTAAAATAAAAATTATGTTGCCTGAAGATTTAAAACAAAAATTGATGGAGGTTGACAGCAGTCGAAATAAAAGGCAGGAGATTGCCTTTTGGATTACCAAAAAACCCCATTATGTTCGGGAAACACTGCAATGGTGCTTTACTGAGGAAAGTGAACTTTTGGTCCAATCTGCTTGGGTGTTGGAGATTATTTGTGAACACAAAGCAAAAAACTTCTTTAAATACATGCACCTGTTTTTTGAAAAACTGCCCACAATTAAGAATGATTCGGCACTGCGCTCCTGCGCAAAAATTTGCGAAATGCTTTGCCATTATCATTTTATGAAAGGCTTCGGGATATTTTATGAGGTTTTAAACAAAAATGAAAGAAAAATTATAACAGAGTGCTGCTTTGATTGGCTCATTACAGATCAGAAAGTAGCCTGCCAGGCTCCCGCTATGCAATGCCTCTATTATTTGGGATGGGATAATGACAAAAAATGGGTTTATCCTGAGTTAAAAAATATTCTCATAGAAAATGCGCCGCACAAAAGCGCGGGCTATCAGGCACGGGCCAGAAAGATTTTGAAACGTATTTCTTAATTTTTTTTTAAAGATTGTTAAAATGTTTTGGGACAGACCAAAAAGAGTGAATATTTTTTTAGTTTTATGCAACTTTAAAATCAAAACC
Source organism: Aequorivita aquimaris (assembly GCF_001573155.1). Classification (GTDB taxonomy): domain Bacteria; phylum Bacteroidota; class Bacteroidia; order Flavobacteriales; family Flavobacteriaceae; genus Aequorivita; species Aequorivita aquimaris. Next base: position 494,745 of record NZ_JRWG01000001.1, read on the forward strand.
AAATGAATTATAAATTTCTACTTATTCCTTTTTTCTCTTTAATTATGGCGGTTTCCTGTAAAGACGCAAACAAGGAAGTTATTGAACCCACAGTACCTACCGAAACAAAGGCAACCATAGAATACAATGAAAACCGTTTGGATACTGTTTCCAAACAAACCGATGAAAGTGATACCTTTAGAGGTGGGGGCACCGATCCTTTTTGGAGCGTTCAATTTTCTAAAGGAAAAATTCATTTTAAAGCGCCCGGAGCGTCCTTAAAATCTTTTGTTGCCCCAATTCCGGAGCCGGAAATTTCGGGGAATTCCAAAAAATATGTAGCACAATCGCATAGGGTCCTTATGGAGGTTTTAATAACCGAGGAGGAATGTATAGATACCAAAAATTCAAAAAATAGCTCACACAAGGTAAAGGTTTCAATTAAACCTAAATCTGAGAAAGATTTCAACGTTTATGAAGGATGTGGTTCATAGTTTCATAATTTTTCAGGAAAAGCTTAAAGTGAAATGGAACCAAAAGATTTTACGAATATTGAGGAATACATTGGCCTCTTTCCCGAAAGTACCCAAACGAAGCTTTTTGAACTAAACTCCTTTATTAAAAAAATAGTTCCTTCGGCCGAAGAAACCATCAGTTATGGGATGCCCGCATTCAAACTCCACGGAAAGTCTTTGGTATATTTTGCGGGCTATAAAAACCATATCGGATTTTACGCGCTTCCTTCGGGGAATGAAGCTTTTCAAAAAGAACTTTCAAACTATAAAACCGGCAAGGGTTCTATACAGTTTCCCCTTACGGAGGAATTACCGTGGCAATTGATTGAAAAGATTGTAAAATATAGAAAAACCGAAGTGGAATCCAATAAAAAATCGGCATAGAACCGTAAGCGCTATGGCGATTTTTAATACTTGACTTTTTTTAAGCCGTATCCCTTGGCTGATGTTTTTCCTTTCTTTCCTTTTCCTGATAGTTAATATCCTTTCCTTGCGTGGCACTCTTGTTTATAGCCTGCTCTTTTTTACTTTGTTTTTCCTGTTCCAAATTTTTTTCGTTCTTTTCCATAATTTCTATATTTTTTGTTGAAGTGATAAATTACACAACAATTGGCAGGCAATCAAATTTTTAGAACGGAATTAACACTTAGCGTCCCACGTCCTTAAGCAGCCAATCCTCTATTTCCACATCATCGTCCTTTGTGTGGAGCACCGCAATATCACCGGTACATTCAAAGATGACCGCTCTAACTTGCGAAAGTTCGAGTACGTTTGCCTCCCGCAATTTGGAGCGAAGATCGGCTTTGGTGACGCGGGCCTTTTTCAAATTTTCGTGAAGTATCTCTTCCCCGTCCATCAAAAGCATCGGTTGGTTGTCTATTAATTTCTGAACAATGCTAAAACGTCTCAGCATGGCCGCCGAAATCTGTAGCAAATATACCGCAGCCAGACCCACAGCGCCCTGCAATAAGCTAACGGACTTGGACAAGATGGTCGTGGCGATTACGGACCCTATTGCAACCGTCATCGCAAAGTCAAAACTGCTCATTTTTGAAAAACTTCGTTTGCCAGCCAGTCGGGTAAATAGAATTGTGGCGATGTAAATTCCGATTGCCGTTAAAACAATAGCAATTAGGGAGGTGGTGGATGCTTCAAACCATTTTATCATTTTGGTAATTTTTTTTAATTAAAAGTATTTATTTATCTGTTGAATTTATAATATTCCAAATAAGGATGGGGCGTTTTATTGATGGAATGCACAATTGCGTCCATTCCCATAACGCTGAAGGTAATGCCATTTCCGCCAAAACCTAATATATAATGTTCATTCTTTTTAGGCTCCGGTTTTCCGAAATATGGCAGACCATCCTTTGTCTCTCCAAATGTGCCCGCCCAAGAGTAATCCATCACAAAAGGGATGTCCGGGAAACATTTATTAAAACTTTTTACAAGTTCCTTTTCCTTTTTGGGGAGCAGGGCATCGCGCCGTGCAGCATTTTTGAACTCGCGATCGCCACCGCCCATTACAATCCGCCCGTCGTCGGTACTTCTGAAATATAAATAAGGGGAATCTGTATTCCAATAAATTCTCTTTTCAAAAGCTTTCGGAATTTTTTCAAAGGCTTCCGATGCCAGGGCAAAGGTGCTTTTCAAATCCACAATATCTTCCTTGAGCGTTTCGGTACTTTCGTATCCAGTGCAATGCAACACATCAGCTACTTCAATAGAAAAGCCAGTCTTCGTTTTGGCAATTAATTTGTCGTCTTTTAATTTTATTTCCTCAATTTCAGTTCGGTCGTAAATTTTCAAACTTTTATCTGTGCAATATTCCAAGAGTGCATTCGCCAGTTTGTACACGTCCATTACGGCTCCGGATTTTGATTCAATAGCGGCATACGCTTTCAGCCCCAATGTTTCCAATTCATCCTTTGTAAGCCATTTCACTTTAAAACCGTGATTTTTTCTTGCTTCAAATTCATCTTTTAGAAAAGGGATATCTTTTTTAGAGGATGCAAAATAGACGCTGTATCTTTCCTCAAAACCGCAATCTACCTTTATTGCGCTTATGATTTTTTTCAAATCGGTTATAGCCTTTTCACAATTTTGATAACTTGAAACCGCACAAGTTAGGCCCACCTGCTCTATCAGTTTATGCAAGGGCACGTCAATTTCATATTGCAACATACTGGTACTCGCAGCGGTGCTACCGTTACAGACGTCCCTGCGGTCTACCATTATCACTTTTTTTCCTTCCTCAATAAGTTTATAGGCCATTAGCGCTCCCGTAATTCCGGCACCAATAATTAAAATTTCTGAAGAAATAGATTGCTTAAGCGAAGGATAGCTCTGCGGCAAGGCATTGCGGATAAGCCAAAATGGCTCGTTAGAACGTACGTCCATAATTTTTTATTGAAAGTTAGGCATTATGCGCATTCCTACCCTTTGCTTTAGTATTTATTTATAATTCGGAAATGACGCAAACATTCTTAAAAAAGATTAACAACTTTCGTTAAACACTTCTCAATTGTGAAAATGATAAGAGACAGGCCCCGCGAAGAAAAGTATCTTTAGTAAAAATTTAAAACGAAAAACTATGAAAACTACACACGAAAAAGCAAAGGAGCACAACCACGATAAGCTGGTTGATAATTTACAGGAGCTTTTGGAAAAAAATTATGACGCCGAGAAAGGTTTTACCAAGGCAATGAAAGACGCAAAAAACAATAATTTAAAAAAGTTTTTACAACAACAAGCTTTACAGCGCAATAGATTTGCAACTGAGCTTGATCAACAAATTAGAAACCTAAATGAAACACCTAAAGAAAGCGGAAGCTTTACCGGCGACCTGCACAGAACTTGGATAGACATTAAAAGTGCAATTGCCGGAAATACAGACGAAGCGGTACTCGAGGAGTGCATTCGCGGCGAAAAGGCAAGTTGGAACGAATATGAAGAAAAATTAAAAGAACAAAATTTTCCTCCACATATTTCAACTGTTCTTCAAAAACAGGCGTCTGAAATACACAACACCTTGAATAGTGTAAAAACATTGGAAGATCTTGCCGATGATTAATTATTAATCAACTTTTTGAAAAAGAAAAATGGTAAGCAAAAAGCCCTGGAATTTATTCCCAGGGCTTTTCAATTTGACAAAAGTTTGTTTTATTAGTTCTTGACAAACTTTTTACTAACCACTACGCTATTTCCATCTAATATTGTGAGGTTATAAACACCTTCACTAAGGTAATTTACGTCAATTGTATTATCAATATTAATTGCACCGCTTGAAACAACACGCCCAAGCATGTCTGTAATCGTTACAGAATATTGACTTAAATCTATTCTGGCAGCATTAATGTTAATCCTTTCGGTAGCAGGATTTGGAAAAATGGCGAATTGGGTAGAATCAAATTCATTCACACTTAATGGTACTGATGGGAGTGCCAACAATGCACCACCAGCTGGACTAGCAACATATAGCCCAAAAGCTGGACCATTTGAATTTTGTGAAGGGTCTAAAAAACCTGATGCCAACACCGTAAGTGCAGCTCCGTCAAGGCCCAAAGTTGCCAATGGAGCTTGATATCGTGCAACAGTTACTGTACCAGTTTCATCTGTAATGTCAAGCACATAGTCTGCTGTTGGAAGTTCTAAATAGCCTTGAAATTCTGTATATGAAATATTATCAACAACAGTCCCTGCGCCAAGACCGGTTTCAACCACATCTACTGTTGGGGCATCGGTAGAACCATGGTGTACCAGTACATCTACATTGGCAGGGTCTGAAGCCATTTCCCGCGCCATTGGAAAAACTTGCAAACTGAGTGGCGGAGCAGGGCTATAACCTGTTGAGCTAACTATTCCGTCGGCTACGACGATATACTTTTCATTGGCTGTAAGGGTAACGGGAATGGTCAGTAGGACATCTCCAACGCCGGTACTATTGCCAGGGGCAATCCCGATGTTTATTTCAACCCCCGCAGGAAGGTCCAAAAATGGCGTTGCGGTTCTAAAGGCGAAATCGTCTAATGCCAAATCAGAGTTTATATAAACATCTACTTCTGCTGCAGCCGCATCGGCTGAGTTGTGTATCACTTGTACACGGGCTGTTTGGGCAAACGAATTGCCGGTAAAAAGGACAATTGCAAAAATTAGTAATACTTTTTTCAAAATATATAGTTTTTAGTTCGGTTCTAAACTAATAAATAATATATTTTGTTTAATCTTTTTTCTAAAAAGTTTAACAAAATGATTTTAGATATTGATTTACAACAATTTATATCATAGGTTAAAAAATTGAAATTTTAAAAAATCAACTCGAAACTTCAACCAAGCATAATGAAAAAAGCTCCCAACTTATGGTTGAGAGCTTCCTAATAAACAATATTTTAAAAAATCTATGAAACGGGAATACCAGCGTTTTTAATAGCCGCAAAGCCGCCGGCTACGTTCACTACATTGTGAATGCCCCTACTTTTTAAGATGGAAGCGGCAATTACGGAGCGATAGCCGCCCGCACAATACAGATAGCACTTACCGTTATCGGGAAACGCACTTACATATTCATTTAAAAACCCCAATGGCGCGTGGGCCGCGCAAGAAATGCGACCATTGGCGTACTCCCCGTCATTGCGGACGTCAAATACCGGAATATTGTTTTCCAACTTTTCCTTGAATGTTTCCGCATCAACAGAGTCTAAGGTATCTACTTCTTTGCCAGCTTCTTTCCAGGCGTCTATGCCTCCCTGCAAATAACCCAGCGTCCTGTCAAAACCTACTCTGGATAATCTGGTAACAGCCTCCTCTTCCCTTCCCGGAGGAACTACCAACAATATTTTTTGTTCCACATCTGCGAGCAACGCTCCCACCCAAGGTGCAAAACCTCCATCCAGGCCAATAAAAATGGAGCGTGGAATGTGGCCATCAATAAAGTCAATCTGATTGCGGACATCCAAAACCACAGCGCTGGTGTCATTGGCCATTCTTTCAAAAGCCTCAGGGTCCAAAGGCGTTGTTCCCTGTGCAATTACGTCATCAAAAGCGGTATAGCCTTCTCGGTTCATTTTTACGTTCATGGGAAAATACAATGGTGGCGGGGCCAAGCCATCGGTAACTTCCTTTATAAATTCCTCTCGTGTCATATCGGCGCGTAGAGCATAGTTCATTTTCTTTTGATTGCCCAAAGTGTCCACGGTTTCCTTCATCATATTCTTTCCACAGGCAGAACCGGCGCCGTGTGCCGGATATACAATTACGTCATCCGCCAGAGGCATGATTTTATTGCGAAGACTATCAAACAGAATACCCGCAAGGTCTTCCTGTGTTATTTCATTACCCTTTTGGGCAAGGTCCGGACGGCCCACATCTCCCAGAAAAAGTGTGTCGCCACTAAAAATAGCGTAATCCTTTCCGTTTTCATCCTTCAGCAAATACGTGGTGCTTTCCATAGTGTGCCCAGGCGTGTGGAGGGCGGTAATGGTTACCTTTCCCAATTTGTAAACCTCCTCATCCTTGGCCAAAACTGCATCGAACGACGGATTGGCATGTGGGCCATAAACAATAGGCGCACCGGTTTGCTGCGAAAGCGATAAGTGTCCACTCACAAAATCTGCATGAAAGTGGGTCTCAAATATGTATTTGATTTTTGCATTATCTCTTGCGGCACGTTCCAAGTAAGGCTTGGTTTCTCGCAAAGGGTCTATAATAGCGGCCTCACCGGCACTTTCAATGTAGTAAGCGCCTTGCGATAGGCAACCTGTATAAATTTGTTCAACCTTCATTTTTTCCTTTTTTCACAAATATAAGGATAGTATTTTCCAAATTATAGATGAAAATATCCAAAGTATCATTTTTCACATAAATTTTGCATTATGGCTTAGAACTTATTTTATCTTTACCCGTCAACTTAATAGTGTATAATATGAAAAAAATAATCTTGGTTATGGTTTCGCTGTTTGTCCTTTCCTGCGCTACGGAAAACAAACAAGAAGATGTAGTTCGCGAATTGGCAAAAAAAGATGCCATTGAAAAATTACAATTGCCCGAGGGCACAAAGTTCAGCGATGAAAATATTGAAGTAACAGAAACAAAAGCCGAATCGGGTACGCTGGGCGTAACCTATCTGGTGAAAGTAACCATAAAGTCGCAAGACCGGGAAGGCAATGAAGTAATAAAAACCCATACCTTCAACTATAAAAAAACAGGAGAAAGTGGTTCAAACGCTTCTGATTACGAACTAACCTCCTTTGAATAATCTTCCATTATTACCTTATGAAAATTCTATTTATTGCTATTTTTTCGGCATTGTCCTTTTCTTGCAATTCCGCCCAGAAAACAATCAATCCCAAAGAAAAAAATGTTGAATATGCCAATTCCATTACCGCACAGGATTTAAAAAAACACCTGTATATCTATGCCAGTGATGAAATGGAAGGCCGGATGACCGGTACCAAAGGCCAAAAAAAGGCGGCTGAATACATTCGCGATTTTTACAAAAAGGAAGGAATCGCCGCTGCTCCGGGAACCACTGATTATTTTCAGGAAGTTCCTGAAAGCTATTTCGCAGGAAAAAGAGAGCCACGGTCTTCTGAAAATGTAATCGCTTTTATAAAAGGCTCAGAAAAACCTGAAGAAATAATAGTGATTTCTGCACATTTGGACCATGTGGGCATGGACAATGAAGGAAATGTATTTAATGGAGCCGACGACGATGGCAGCGGCACCGTTGCTATTATGGAAATAGCCCAAGCCTTTCAAAAAGCCGTAAAAGATGGCAAGGGCCCCAAGCGCTCCATTTTGTTTCTTCACGTTACGGGAGAAGAAATCGGCCTTTATGGCTCGCGTTATTATACCGAAAATCCGCTGTTCCCGTTGGAAAACACCGTGTGCAACCTCAATATAGATATGATTGGCAGGATTGACCCCGAAAAAAAGGAGAATCCAAATTACATCTATTTAATAGGAAGCAATAAAATAAGTCAGGAACTGCAGGACATTTCCGCGGAAGTGAATGAGAAATACACCCAATTGGAGTTGGATTACAAATATGACGACCCCGACGACCCGAACCGCTTCTATTACCGAAGTGACCATTATAACTTTGCGAAAAACAACGTTCCCATTATTTTTTACTTCAATGGCGTACACGAAGATTACCACAAAATAACGGACACGCCCGATAAGATAGAGTATGATTTGATGGCCGAGCGCGCGAAGCTCATATTTTTGACCGCTTGGGAAGTCGCCAACCGCGAAAACAGAATTATAATTGATTAAAGAAGGAAATTACAACAATCGATAAACAAAAAAATCCTCCCCAAAAAAGGGAGGATTTTTATTTTCGGGTGGAAGACCGGGTTCGAACCGGCGACCTCCTGAACCACAATCAGGCGCTCTAACCAGCTGAGCTACAACCACCATTTATTGTGCATTAAAACACAACTTCGCTAAGCGGACGCAAATATAAATCAATTATAACGGTTGCGCAATACTCTTTTTGAAGAAAATTAAATTAAATCGAAAATTGAATTTACCGCAGGATATCTTTCCGTTGTAAAACCTTCGCCGTATTCTGTACCAATAAGTCTTCCCAAATCCTGTGCTCGGTATGTTATACTATCCCTAAAATTGGTTGAGGAGATTGGCGTTTCTGGTTCATCGGCTTCCTTTTGGTGAAATTGACTTTTATAGGCAAAAACCGTTTCCAATTTTTTCTCCAAAAAACCCGTTACATCTACAACAAAATCCGGCTCAATGTTTTTCCATTGAATGTAATGGTAAACGTGCTTTGGCCGCCAAGCTTTTTGATGGTTGCTTTCATAAATAGTTTCAATTTTTTGCAAACCACTTAAAAAGCAGGCATCGCTGGCAAGTTTACTCGCCTTGCCGTGGTCAATGTGCCTATCGTCAATGGCATTGCAAAGCACTACCTCGGGTTGATATTTTCTGATTATTTTAATGATTTCAAGCTGCGAGGCAGCATTGTTTACCAAAAAACCATCGGAAAATTCAAGGTTGTGCCGAAACTTAACTCCCAAAATTTTTGCCGCGTCGGCAGCTTCCTTGTCGCGGATTTTAGCGGTGCCACGGGTACCAAGTTCGCCGCGGGTAAGGTCTAAAATTCCTACCGTTTTTCCGTTGCTAATTTCTTTTGCCAAAGTGGCAGCACAACCCAATTCTACATCATCGGGGTGTGCGCCAATGGCGAGTATATCAATCTTCATAAAAAGTTTAAAGTTTATATGTTTATGGGTTTATAAGTTCAAAAAGCTGTCTGCGAGGGCGGCTATCTATTTAATTTAAACTATATTTTTCCTTGAAACCTTTTCGAAAGCGCCTTCCAAATCGGCAATTATATCTTCCGTTTCCTCAATTCCCACAGAAAAACGCAGCAAGCCATCGCTGATGTTCTGGCGCTTCCGTTCCTCCGCAGAAAGTAGGGCGTGAGATGTTTGTGCAGGCGAAAGAATGGTAGATTCCACTCCCGCCAAGCTCATGGACGGTTTAATCATCTTCAATCCTTTTAAAAATTCATCCACATTCAAATATTCACTTATTTCAAAAGACAGCATTCCCGTGTAACCGCTCATCTGTTTTTTTGCAAGTCCGTGGTCTGGATGGGTTTTCAATCCGGGATAATACACTTTTTCAACCAAGGGGTGGCCGTCGAGCCACTTCGCCATTTTTTTGGCGTTTTTGTTTTGGGCCCTAACGCGGAGTACCATGGTTTTCATACTGCGTTCCAAAAGCCAAACCGTATAATCACTCAAGCTTCCTCCAAGGTTTTTTGCGAGGTTCCAGATTATTTTTATGTGTTCTTCACTTGCCGCAACCGCTCCTGCCAAAATATCGCTGTGGCCGCCCATATATTTCGTGGCGCTGTGCATCATAATATCTATGCCGAAATCGGCAGGGGTTTGGTTTACCGGCGAAGCAAACGTATTGTCAATCATCGTAATTAGACCGTGCTGTTTTGCCAATTTTGAAATCATTTCCAAATCGGTAATTCGCATCAGTGGATTGGAAGGGGTTTCCACAAAAAGGACTTTGGTGTTCTTTTGAATTTTTTCAGAAAAATCCGCTTCCGAAAAACCTTCGGCAAAGGAATATTCTATCCCGAATTTATGGAATTCCTCTACCACAAAATTATAAGTGCCTCCGTACAGAGTTTGCGGCAAGACAACGTGGTCGCCTTTGTGCAAAAAAGCCAGCATCGTAGTACTCACGGCGGCCATGCCACTTCCGAAGATTAGCCCCGCCTCACACTTTTCGAGCCTTGCTATTTTCCTGCAAAGCGCTTCCTGATTTGGAGTGTTAAAATAGCGCGGATACCGCTTAACCTCCACATCTTCATACGCGTAGCTGCTGGACATAAACAATGGCGAAACTGCGCCCTTGAATTGCTCGTCCTTCACCTCGCCAATGTGGGTGCAGATGGTGTTGAGGCCTAATTTTTCGGATTTCATGATGATTTTTATTTTTTCGATGACTAAGGTATAAATTATATTTTAGACCGTTCGTAATAATGAAGCCGTGCCATTGTTTTTTTCTATATTTATGCAATGAATAAAATTTTTATTTTGCTTCTTGTCTTTACGCTCGGTTTCTCCGCAAATGGTCAAGTTGCCATACCCGGAACCGACCTTAGTATAAAAATGGTAAAAGCGCGAAAAATCGGCGTGCTTTCGGTTCAATTTGGCGGTACCTATCTAATAAACTCGGGAAAGGATAACAAAAGAGTACAAATTCGCCTTAAAGTAAGGTCAGAAAATGGAGAGGAAACACTTTTTGATCCAAACAAGCTTTCCCTTGTGAGCCACGAATATAAAGCTCGCTTCAGTGTTTCAGAGGTTTATTTTGCCACTTTTTTCCGGTCAAAAGGTTTTCAAATGTTGACTACAAATAATACCGAGAAACCAATTTTTGCAAAGTATGATCCCTCCGTTCCGAATACTTTTAATGATTTTTCGATGACGGGTTTTAAGGATTGCCCCATAGATCTTAATTTTGGAACCAATAGAAAACCGATAACCCACACCATCTATTTCCGTCCAAACACCATTGACAAAAATGTACTCGATGTATTTTTTGTAGTTCCAAATGGATTGACCAGTGGGGAGATATACTTTGGCAACACTTTAATTTCAGAAATAAATATACGTCCATGAAACTACTGCTCACCCATATAAAAGAATTGCTCCAAGTGCGCGAAAACTGTCCTGAAAAGTTAAGCGGAAAAGAAATGAAGAAACTCCCAACCCTCAAAAACGCTTGGGTTTTTATAAACCACGGCGTGATAGAAGATTACGGAACTATGGATAAAATGGGGCCGCATCAAGGTTTTAAGACGTTGGATTGCAGCGGAAAAATAGTGATGCCCGCTTGGTGCGACAGCCACAGCCATATTGTTTACGCCGGCAATCGGGAGCAGGAATTTGTGGACAGAATCAACGGTTTGAGCTATCAGGAAATCGCCGAAAAAGGCGGTGGAATCGTGAACAGCGCAAAAAAACTGCAAAAAACCTCGGAAGAGGATTTGTACCATCAATCTGCGGCGCGACTTGAAGAAGTGATGCGGCTCGGCACTGGCGCCATCGAAATTAAAAGCGGGTACGGACTTACAACCGAAGCGGAAATGAAAATGCTTCGCGTGGCTAAAAAACTTGCCGAAGAATACCCCATAACCATCAAAACTACTTTTTTGGGCGCTCACGCCATTCCCACGGAATACAAAGGCAACAAAGACGGTTATTTGGATTTACTCTGCAACGAAATGCTGCCAAAAGTTGCTGAAGAAAAGCTCGCCGAATATGTGGATATTTTCTGCGAAGAGGGTTATTTTTCTGTCAATGATATGGAACGAATTCTTTCGGAAGGAAAGAAATACAACCTAATTCCAAAAGTTCACGTCAATCAATTTAATAGCATTGGAGGCATTGCTTCGGCAGTAAAACACAATGCGCTAAGCGTAGATCATTTGGAAGTTATGACCGATCAAGATATTGAAGATTTAAAAAATTGCGACACTATGCCGGTGGCGCTTCCCTCCTGCTCCTACTTTTTGGGTATTCCCTACGCTCCCGGACGAAAAATGATTGATGCAGGCTTGCCATTGGCACTTGCAACAGATTATAATCCCGGTTCCACACCCAGTGGAAATATGAATTTTGTGGTAGCAACTGCCTGTATAAAAATGCGATTGACCCCCGAAGAAGCCATAAATGCCGCAACCATAAACGGCGCTTACGCGATGGGCCTCAGTAACACCCACGGCAGTATTACCAAAGGAAAAATGGCAAATCTCATTATCACAAAACCAGTTCCGTCGTATGGTTATTTGCCGTACGCCTTCGGCAGCAATCTGATTGATTCCGTAATTATTAATGGTAAAGAAGTGTAATGGGATTTTTGAAAATTTATTCTGAAAAAAATGTAGCTTCAACTATAAAAAAGCGGGCTGGAGAAACCAAGTTTGGCGAAAAAGTAGCCTTTGTTGAAAAGCTTGAAGACCTAAAAAACCATCCCGCAAAATACGTGCTTTTAGGAATTCCCGAAGACATTGGCGTTCGCGCTAATTTTGGAAATCCCGGCACATCAAAAGCTTGGAACGCCGCTTTGGGAAGCCTTTTAAATATTCAGCACAATCATTTAACCGATGCCGAAAACGTGATTCTTTTGGGTGAAATTGACTGCGACACCCAAATGAAGCAGGCTGAAAGTATTTCAAAAGAAGAAAATCATTATGCCGAAGAACTGGGCGAACTCGTTACCCAAATAGACCATAAAGTTGCGGAAGTTGTAAAAGCGATTGTTGCGGCTGGTAAGTTCCCGATAATCATTGGTGGCGGCCACAACAACAGTTTTGGAAATTTGAAAGGCACTTCGGAAGGTTTAGAAAAAGCTCTCAATTGCATCAACTTTGATGCGCATACGGATTTTCGAACTTTGGAACATCGCCACAGTGGCAACGGGTTTTCGTATGCTTTTGAGGATGGGTTTTTGGAGAAATACTTCATTTTTGGACTTCACAGAAATTATACTTCCGAAGCGGTTTTTAATTCAATGGATAAAAATTCGCACAGAGTCAATTTCAATCTTTTTGAAGATATTTCAGTGAAACATAAACTAACTTTTTCCGAAGGATTAAAAGATGCCAAAAATTTCTGCTGCAATGAAAATTTTGGAATTGAATTGGATATGGACGCCATAGAATTTATGGGAAGCAGTGCTATTACTCCCAGCGGATTTACTTTGACCGAGGCCCGACAATTTGTTTCTTATTTTTCAAAAATTGAGAATGCTAAATATCTTCATATTTGTGAAGGATCGCCATCTGCTGGGATTTTTTCGGATCAAGTGGGCAAAGCGATTGCCTATTTGGTGAGCGATACTTTGGCGAAATAGAGTTTAAATTTTTAGCCGTAAAGTTTTCATTTCGAATTGTATCCCTAAAAATAATTACGATATTTACAATCAGTCCTTTACATTATTTTCCCATTAAAACTTTAAGTCCTAAATTCCTATTTGATGAAAAACTACAAACTGCCCTTCCGCTCAACTGTATTCGCTTTGCTTTCCCTACTTCTTTTTTCGAGTTGTAAAAACGCTTCCGAAGAAATTTCCGAAGAAAAAGAAACCGGAAAAATGGAATATCCCGCAGAGTGGATGTACAACCAACGCGCGTATCCTAACAATTACATCAACAAAGAAGCATACAAAGAAGCAGTGCTTCAATCCAAACAGATTCTCACAAACCGCTCTCCCGAACAAGCTGGGGAATGGACGTTTGTGGGCCCGCTAAACACCGGCGGCCGCGTTACCGATGTAGCTATTTCACCAGATAATGATGACCATCTATACGTGGCCACGGCAACTGGTGGAATTTTTAGAAGTTATGATGCGGGCGCAAATTGGACCCCAATTTTTGATGAAGTATCAAAACCTTCAATTGGTGATATTGCCATTGCCCCTTCAAACGCTCAGCGAATATATGCAGGAACAGGCGAAGCAAACGGAAGTGCTACTGACGGTGCTTATTTTGGTGATGGAATATACAGAAGTGACAACGGCGGCGATACTTGGACCAATGTAGGTTTGCCCGAAAGCAACCATATAGGTAGAATTGTTGTTGACCCAACAAACCCAGATCGTGTTTTTGCTGCGGCTACCGGACAATTATACGGTAAAAATGTAGAGCGCGGAATATATAGAACCACAAATGGTGGTGGAAACTGGGAGCGTGTACTTTTTGTTACAGACTCTACAGCGGCAATTGATGTTGCAATGAATGTTGCAAATACAAATATTATTTATGCAGCAATGTGGGAACGCACCCGCAAACCTTGGGAACGTGATTATGGGGGTGTTACTTCAGCAATTCATAGATCGATGGATGGGGGAACAACTTGGACTGAACTTGGTGTTTCCAACGGTCTTCCCGCTCCAAATGCGCAAACTGGACGTATTGGTATTGCCGTTTCAGAATCAGATCCTTCAACGGTTTATGCACGTTTCACAACAAATGAAATTACCAATGAATTTGATGGCCTTTATAAATCAACCGATAATGGCGATAATTGGGCATTGGTAACGCCAGCTGGGGCATTAAGTGGAATTGACGCCAATTTTGGATGGTATTTCGGGAATGTTCGTGTTAATCCAAACAATTCATCCGAAGTGTATGTTATAGGTTTTGAACTTGCAAAATCCACAAATAGTGGTGCCTCTTGGAGCACACTGCCCGGAATGCATGTGGATCATCACGCGTTGGATTTTTCAAGAACTAACAGCAATTTTATGCTCGCCGGAAACGACGGTGGCGCCTATATTTCTAACAATGGCGGAAATAGCTGGACTAAGTTTTTGAATCTTTCATTAACCCAATTTTATAATATTGAAGTAGATTATTTACAGCCAGAGAGGCTTTACGGAGGCACACAGGACAACAATACAATTAGGACACTCACAGGAGGCACAAGCGATTGGAGTTCGATCATTGGTGGTGACGGTTTTCATGTAAATGTGGATCCAAACGATAATAATTATGTTTACGGGGAATCCCAATACGGAAATCTTCGCCGTTCCACAAACGGTGGAAGTTCATTCCAAAATGGAACAAATGGCATAAGCGGTAGCGACCGTACAAATTGGAATACACCTGTAATTCTTTCACCGTTTGATTCCTCAAAAATGTTTTACGGCTCTAACAAGCTCTACACCTCTACCCGTGCGGTTTCTTGGACAGCCATAAGCCCAGATTTAACAGACGGTTTGCACCCAAGCGGCTCCTTAGCTTTTGGAACGCTCACCGCAATCGCGGCATCCTACAATAATTTGGACGTTATTTATACTGGAAGCGACGACGGAAATGTAAACGTAACTTTTGATGGCGGAACTACATGGACAGACGTAAGCGCTGGTCTTCCCGATCAATACATCACTTCCATCGCAATGGTTCCAAGTGACGATATGATTGCGTATGTTACTGTTTCGGGGTTTAAATATTTGGATTATACCCCGCGTGTTTTTAAAACTACGGACGGAGGACAGAATTGGACGGATATTTCATCAAACCTACCAAATATTCCAGTAAATGATATTATCGTCTATCCGGCAGAAAATATTTTATTCGTCGCAACCGACTTAAATGTGTGGTATTCCAAAGACGATGGTGCAAACTGGACAATTTTAGGAAACAACCTGCCGCTTACGGTGGTGATGGACTTAAAATTCCACGAACCCACCCAAACGCTTTATGCTGGAACTTTCGGACGGGGGATGCACAGTTATGATATCAGCGATATTTTAAGTGTGGACGAAAATGAACTGGCTTTAAATTCAATCAAAATATACCCAAATCCCGCAACTTCAGAATTTACAATTTCGCAAAACCTTTCTTCGGAAGGAACCGTTCAGCTTTTTGATATTTCAGGGAAAAGGATAAAGGATTTGTTCAGCGGAAATTTTAGTTCCAATAAAAACATCAAAGTAAAAACCGATGGACTTGCGACGGGTATTTATTTGCTGAAAGTAAATACAGGCAATCAATCGGTTACAAAGAAATTGATAGTCAAAAAATAATAAAGAAATTTTAAAAATAAAAAACCCCGATTCAAAATTGAATCGGGGTTTTTATTAGGCTTTTATTGCTTTTCGCAAACCACCCCCCAAATAGAAAGTGTATTTTTTGAAGTATTAATTTTCACATTTTCTGCATCTATTACCCTGAAATCTGCAGCGCCTGCGTAAGTATTGTCAAATATAGCTGCAAGTGAAAATTTAGGATTCTTAAAATTTAGAATTTTCCAATTTCCATCAACAGTATAAGTTCCCTTTTCAGAAATTACCACAGGTTTTTCGGTGCTTTCGGGCTGCGGAATACTTTTAAAATCGAATTTAAAAGTGTTGTTTTCAAAAAGCTTCAACGAAATTGAAGCAACTCCATTTCCTAAACTTTTATAGGAAACAGCCTCAATTTTTCCCAAAACAACTTCTTTGGAATCCTTTGAAGATTTCACAGCAGTTTTCTTACTTCCGCAGGAAGAAATGGTTATTAACAATGCAAGTAGCAATATATTTTTCCACATAATTTAGCGTATCAATTTTTTATATTTGATTCGTTTTGGCATCAAATCGCCGCCCAAACGTTTCTTTTTGTTTTCCTCGTATTCGCTGAAACCACCTTCAAAATAATATACTTGGCTATTTCCTTCAAACGAAAGTATGTGCGTACAGATTCTGTCCAAAAACCAGCGGTCGTGACTGATAACTACTGCACAGCCTGCAAAGTTTTCCAAACCTTCTTCCAAGGCACGCAGCGTGTTTACGTCCAAATCGTTCGTAGGTTCATCCAGCAACAGTACGTTGCCTTCTTCTTTTAAAGTCATTGCAAGGTGAAGTCTGTTGCGTTCCCCACCAGAAAGCATCGAAACTTTTTTGTTCTGCTCGCTTCCGCTAAAGTTGAAACGGCTCAAATATGCACGGGAATTCACTTGCCGTCCGCCCATCATAATTAATTCCTGGCTGTCGCTGAAGTTTTCCCAGATGGTTTTATCGGGGTTTATGTTCGAATGAGCCTGGTCAACATAAGCAATCTTAGCGGTTTCGCCTACTTCAAAAGTACCTTTGTCCGGCGTTTCCTCGCCCATTATCATTTTAAAAATAGTGGTTTTACCGGCACCGTTCGGGCCAATAATTCCAACGATTCCGGCTTGGGGAAGTTTGAAATTCAAATCCTCGTAAAGCAATTTATCGCCAAATGCTTTTGAAACACCTTTGGCCTCAATAACATTTGTTCCCAAACGCGGGCCGTTCGGGATGTATATTTCCAACTTTTCATCTAATTGCTTTTGGTCCTGGCTCAAAAGTTTGTCGTAATTCTGCAAACGCGCCTTTTGCTTTGTTTGGCGACCTTTTGCGCCTTGACGAACCCATTCCAGCTCGCGCTCCAATGTCTTTTGACGTTTTCCGGCCTGTTTTTGCTCCTGCGCCAATCGTTTTGACTTTTGGTCCAGCCAAGAGGAGTAATTCCCTTTCCACGGAATGCCTTCTCCCCTGTCCAATTCCAAAATCCAGCCCGCAACATTATCCAAGAAATAACGGTCGTGGGTTACGGCAATCACAGTGCCTTTGTATTCGGCAAGATGATGCTCCAACCAATGCACGCTTTCGGCATCCAAATGGTTTGTGGGCTCATCGAGCAAAAGCACATCCGGTTCTTTAAGCAACAATCTGCAAAGCGCTACCCTTCTTCGCTCACCTCCGGAAAGTACGCTGATCAATTTATCGGGCTCCGGTGTGCGTAGCGCATCCATCGCAATTTCCAGTTTTGTGTCAAGCTCCCAAGCGTTTGTGGCGTCTATTTTATCTTGAAGCTTTGCCTGTTTTTCCATGAGTTCATCCATTTTTGCAGGATTTTCATAAACTTCCGGCAAACCGAACATATCATTTATTTTGTTGTATTCGTCAAGAATATCGACTACTTCCTGCACGCCTTCCTTTACAACTTCCAAAACAGTTTTGGATTCGTCCAGTTTCGGCTCCTGTTCCAGATAGCCTACGGTATAGCCGGGTGCAAAAACTACATCGCCTTGGTAGTTTTTCTCTTCACCTGCGATGATTCGAAGTAAGGTAGATTTACCACTTCCGTTAAGACCGAGAATACCAATCTTGGCACCGTAAAAGAAGCTTAAGTATATGTTTTTAAGGACTGGAGTCTGGGCGCTTTGATAGGTTTTGGTCAACCCAGACATTGAGAAAATTACTTTTTTATCGTCGCTCATTTTAGTTAATTATTAATCGTTAAATGTTAATTCGGGATTTGTTAGATTTTTATTAATGAAGGTTAAGAAGCCTCAAAAGCACAAGCATTTGGCCGGTGTGATACGCCGTATGTTCTATAACCAACATTACTTCGCGCAAAAGGGTTTGTTCGTTTTTGCCGTTTTTTACAGGCTGCGTCAATTTATTTTCTTCATCTAAAAGAAAATTTTTCAATCGTTCGCGGTCTGTGGTGTATTCGGCTTTTAGGGTTTCCCATTCCGCTTGCTGCTTACAGATTTTTTCCTTGGGCCAATAATAGTCGGGCCATTTGGGCTCGGTGTAATCATCGGAACACGTGAATTTTACAATATCCTTTTGGGTGAAAACCACGTGATAGAACAATTCATAGAGTGAATACGGCAAATTGCCCGGCCGCGTATTGATGTCCTCAAATGAAATTTTCTTCAACATCTCCGTTACGGGCATAAAGGCCTCGCCACCGTAGAGGTGTTTTACGAGCCGTTCCCGGATTTGTTTTTCATCAGACATACATTGGATAATTTGGAATGGGATAAAAGTTATTATGTTATTGAGTTAATTAAACTGCAACTAAGACTGCGACTGAGACTGAAAACTAAACCCGCCCCTTCAACGCATTAAAAACCCAGGCAATGGCAAAGAAACCAATCCCGACCGAAGCAAAGCCCCAGCCGGCAACATCGTCATACCGGAAAGCGCCCATACCTATTAGCACAACACCTACAACAATCATTATAAAAGTGGCCCAAGCCAGTACCGTATTTTTATTCATTCCCATAATCTATTTTGTTTGGTTGATTTTTCTTTTTCGGTTTGCAAATTTACGAGCAAAAACAAATATCGGTAATATAAAACAGATTTTCGTTAACAAAATGTCATAGTTTTTTGATGGGTGCGGGATGATGAAAGCCTTCAATAAAAGAAATGGACTATAAACTTATAATACGGAGATTTAAACTTCAAACTTTAAAGCCGAAACTTTCCGGCATTTTGTATTTTAGCGCAAACATACTTTTTCAATGGATTTAAACTTCAACAAAAACGAAGACCACAATAAACTTCTGGTTTCAGAATTAAAGAATAAATTGGCCAAAGTGAAGCTCGGTGGCGGCCAAAAACGGATTGACAAGCAGCACGCACAGGGCAAGCTCACCGCCAGAGAGCGCATTGCATATCTACTTGACGAAAAAAAACCGAGTATTGAAATCGGTGCCTTTGCGGGCGATGGTATGTATGAAGAGCACGGCGGCGCTCCCGGGGGCGGCGTGGTTGTAAAAATTGGTTATGTGAAAGGAAAACAGTGTATCGTTGTGGCGAATGACGCTACAGTAAAAGCTGGAGCTTGGTTTCCTATAACTGCGAAAAAGAATCTTCGCGCGCAGGAAATTTCAATTGAAAATCGTTTGCCGATTATTTATTTGGTCGATAGCGCGGGCGTTTACCTTCCTATGCAAGATGAAATTTTTCCCGATAAGGAACACTTCGGAAGAATTTTTAGAAACAACGCCGTAATGAGCAGTATGGGCATTACGCAGATTGCCGCCGTGATGGGTAGCTGCGTGGCCGGCGGGGCCTATCTTCCCATTATGAGCGATGAAGCTTTAATAGTTGATAAAACCGGAAGCATCTTTCTTGCGGGAAGTTATTTGGTAAAAGCTGCCATTGGTGAAAGCATCGACAACGAGGAGCTTGGCGGTGCGACAACCCATTGCGAAGTTAGCGGCGTGACCGATTACAAAGCCAAAGACGACAAGGATGCACTTGACAAAATAAAAAATATAGTTTCGAAAATTGGCGATTTTGAGAAAGCGGGATTCAACCGTGAAAAGGCAATAAAACCAAAGGAAAAACAAGAAGATATTTACGGAATTCTACCAAAATCTCGCGCCGAACAATACGATATGCGCGAAATTATAAAACGCCTCGTGGACAATAGCGCTTTTGAGGATTACAAAGAAGGCTACGGGCAAACCATTCTTACAGGCTATGCCCGCATTGACGGTTGGGCCGTGGGCATTGTTGCCAATCAGCGTACTTTGGTAAAAACCACAAAAGCCAAAACTAAGCCCAGCGAAATGCAGTTTGGCGGCGTAATTTACAGTGACAGTGCCGATAAGGCCACGCGTTTTATTGCCAATTGTAACCAAAAGAAAATCCCGCTCGTGTTTTTACAGGATGTAACGGGGTTTATGGTGGGCAGCAAGAGCGAACACGGCGGCATTATTAAGGATGGTGCAAAAATGGTGAATGCGGTTAGCAATAGCGTTGTGCCGAAATTTACTATAGTAATTGGAAATAGTTACGGTGCGGGCAACTACGCCATGTGCGGAAAAGCCTACGACCCGCGATTGATTGTTGCTTGGCCAAGTGCCGAACTTGCTGTAATGAGCGGAAACAGTGCTGCTAAGGTATTGCTTCAAATAGAAACTGCTTCTCTTAAAAAAGAGGGCAAGGAAATTACGGAAGAAGAGGAAAAAGAACTTTACAATAAAATAAAGGCACGCTACGACAGACAAATTTCGCCATATTACGCAGCTTCCCGAATCTGGACCGATGCCGTGATTGACCCGTTGGACACCCGAAAGTGGATTTCAATGGGCATTGAAGCAGCAAACCACGCGCCTATTGAGAAGGCTTTTAATTTGGGAATTATTCAGGTATAAAATTTTAGAATAAAAATCATAAATAATTGATTTTCACTACATTTGGTTTATAAATAAACTTTCAAACCAATCAGTTTATGACATTAAACCCTACCACACTCCGCAAAATGGGCTGGCGCTGTTTCGTCTTAATGTGGATTCCCTTTATTACATTATTCGTTGGTATGTGGGGTATGCCAGAAGGTTCTTATGATTTTGACGAGCTTCCCGAACTTACCCAATATTCCCTTGTGGCATTGGTAATATTATTTACCCTTACCTTCATCTTTTTTATTGGTTCTATCGTTACATCTTCCACTAGTAAAAAAAAATTGCTTAAAAACGGAAAAGAAGCTCCCGCCAAGATCCTAAATATTTACGAAACGGGAACCACCGTTAACAACTCGTATATGGTGGGTTTTGAATTGGAAGTAATGCCAAAGCACGCCCCTAAGTTCTCAACGACCACGGAACAATTAGTGTCAAGATTACGCATTCACGAATTTGAAGTGGGAAAGAACGTTTTGGTAGCATACGACCCCAAAACATTTGAAGCGACCATTATTGGAAAGATTCAGGAAAAAGTGGATACCTAAAATTAAACCATTCTTCAAACCTTCCATTTTTTTAAACACCGGAATGGGTATCTTTAATAAAACTCTCATAGATTATGGAAAAAAACACATCTCCAATCACACCTAAATCTTTTTTAAGAACCTTTACCCTAATCCATCTTGTACTGGTAGCCAGTGTTCTAATTTTTGGATTGATGATGTTTTTACAAACCAAAAACCAAGAATTAATTTTCACCTATTCTGGCGATGTAATGTTCTTTGTAGTTCCGTTTATGGCAATTGCGGGAATAGTAGCAGGTAATTATCTTTACGGAAACATTATAAAAGGATTAGCTTCCAAAAATACCTTAATGGAAAAACTGAATGGCTTTCAATCAGCTTCCGTTGTAAAATATGCACTTTTAGAGGGTCCAGCACTATTAGGCATTGTGGCTTTTATGAATGAAGGAAATCAGTACTTTTTAATTATTTCCCTATTACTCCTCGGATGGCTTATTATGCAAAGGCCCACGCGAGATAGAGTAGAAAGAGATTTGATGCTGCAAGGTCCCTTAAAAAGTGAATTTCAACAGGAGGACAAACCATTAGAATAAAGTTTACTTCAGAAAAAAATATTTCAAAACCTCAGCCCGTTTTACTTTTCCAGTTTCCGTATAAATAAAATGGGGCAGTGTGTAAATTTTCTTAGGCTTTTCGTAAGCTGAAAGGCTATTAAATGTTTCGGTATAATCCTCAAGTTTTAATTGCTTTTTACTCTCAATAATTAAAATAACCCGCTCGCCCAAGGCATCGTCCTTTTCCGAAGCAATAAAAAAGGGTTGGTTTATGTGAGGCGAAAGCTTTTCCTCCACAATTTCGGGGTGTACTTTTACGCCGCCCGTATTTATTACGTTGTCCGCTCTTCCCAAAAACTTGAAGGAAGTTGGTGAAATTAGCTCCACAACATCGTTGGTTACAATACTTTCCTCGGAAATTTCCGGGGCGTGGATTTGCAGGCAATTGTTCCCGTTCAAAGAAAAATTTACCTTCGGAAGCGCAGAAAAAATAGCTGATTTCTTTGTTCCATTTATCGGGCGAACCGCTACATGGCTGATGGTTTCGGTCATTCCGTAGGTTGCGAATACCCGGGTTTTTATTTTTTGTAATTGCTTATCCAATTCAGCCGACACTGCTCCTCCACCAACGATTAACTTTTTCACTTTGTGTAAATCTTTCAACGAATGAAAAACCTGATAGGGAACCATTGCCGAAAAATCGAAGGTATCATCAATATTTTCAAGCGGATTTTTTTCGGGAGCAGTTGTGCATAAATCCCAACCCGCAATCATTGCCCGCACCAGCATCATTTTCCCTGCAATATATTCCGAAGAAAGGCAGAGCAAGGCTTTGGTATTCTCTTTTAAATCGAAATACTTCACGGTGGCTTCGGCACTGTTATAAACCTTTTCTTTTTGAAGGGTGATGGTTTTCGGCGTTCCTGTGGAACCGGAAGTTTTTACGGTTATAAAATCATTTTCGTCAAGCCACTCCAAAATAAATTTTCCAATTGCGACTTCATCCTCCTTTCCGTTTTCAACTAAATAATTCGCACGTTCCTTTAACGCTTCAGCAGAAGGAAATGCTTCGCCATTTAATCTGAATGTGGGATGGAGCAACGATTTCACTATTCAATAAAAGTTGAATTCGGGTTATTCTCTTCAGTCACAATAATAGGTTCTTCCACTTTTCCAAATAGCTTACCGCCCCAATCGCGCCATTTGTAGCGCCAAGCCATTATCAGAAGAAAGATAGGATACAGAATAAGCACAGGTGCAACTACATCAAACCCAGCCGAGGGTTCTGAAATATCCTTGAAAATGGAATTGGTTTTAAAGACGGTCCAATCTGCGGTGACCAATAGGGCCGTAATCAAATTGTTTCCCGCGTGAAAGCCCAATGCAAGCTCCATTCCTTCGTCCATCAGCGTCATAATTCCCAAAAAGAAACCTGTGCCGATGTAATAAATCATTATAATATTCCCGAGTTTATCAACTTCAGGATTTGCGAGGTGCAAACCCCCAAAAATCACAGAGGTAAGCACTAGCGGTAACCATCTGTTTTTTGCCAAAACGCCGATTCCCTGCATCAAATACCCACGGAAAAGATATTCCTCAAAACTGGTCTGCAGTGGAATCATAATGATTGCAATTACCGCAAGAATTAAAAACGGAACCAAATCAAACTGCAAAACATAATCGTCCGGATTGCTGTAATAGTCCAATATGGTTACCACCAAGGTAGTGACCGTAATAAGCCCAAAACCAAAAAACACACGGCCCCAATCGGTTTTTTTGCGCGAGGTTGTAAGTTCGACAAAAGGTTGTTTGTGCAAAAATCTCACCACGAGATAAACTGCCAATAACCCTATGGCATAACTGAGCAGCATCAAAAACAGTGTGAGGTTTGAATCCAGAACTGTCATCATCACATTTGGATCCTGAATGGATTCTATATTTCCGCCATTGGACATTACCTTAAACATTACGGCAATTAATAGAGGAATGGAACCAATTTGACTAGCGATAAAAATTATAAGAAAACCAACCAAATAGCGCCACCATTCGTGCAGGGATTTAAAAGCTTGTTTTATGTACATTTTTGTTGATTGTTTGTGGTTTGTGGTTTGTGGTTTGTGAAAATTATTTAAAATTAAAATTCCAGACTTTATTCGGGTTGTATTTTAATTCTCCCCTTGAAACTTTTAGCGGACTTTCAACATTATTGGTGTAAAGGCTACCCGTGCCCAAACCTTGCGGCAATTTACTGTTTTTTGTGAAGGTATATTGCGAAATGGCGTTTAAACCCACATTGCTTTCCAAAGCCGAAGTAATCCACCAACCCGCATTGTGCTTTTCCGCAAGGTCTATCCAAGTATCGCTTCCGCGGAAACCGCCAACCAATGAAGGTTTTAGGATTATAAACTGCGGTTTTACGGTTTCTAAAAGTTTATTTTTTTCGTCTTCTGAAAAGATACCAATGAGCTCCTCATCCAAAGCAATGGGAAGCGGCGTTTCCTCACAAAGTCGTGCCATTTCCTGCCATTGGCCTTGCTTGATGGGCTGCTCAATGGAATGCAATTGCAAATCTGAAAGCACTTTCAATTTTTCCAAAGCTTCCTTGGGCGAAAAGGCGCCGTTGGCATCTACGCGCAGTTCCACTTCGGAAGCGGAAAATTCGGTTCGGATGGATTTTAAAAGTTCGATTTCAGTCTTGAAATCGATAGCGCCAATTTTCATTTTGATACATGTGAAGCCTTCTTTAAGTTTTTCTAAAATCTGCTGCTTCATAAAAACCTTATCTCCCATCCAAACCAGGCCATTAATAGGAATTGCAGCTTCGCCACGGGTAAATTCCGAAGGAAATAATTCAAAAGGATTATTGGAATGCAACGATTTAAAAGCGGTTTCAACCCCAAACTGTATCGACGGAAATTCCTCCAAAGCTTCGTATAAATCTGCTTCACTTACGCCCAATTCCAAGTTTTCACACACGCCCGCAAGCTCTTCTTCGTAATCGGGACGGTCGTCAATACTCAAACCGCGAAGCAGGCCGCACTCGCCCACTCCGAAACCTTCTTCGGTTTTCAGAATAAGAAAATAGGTTTCCTTGTTATTCAAAACACCGCGGGAAGTGCCGCTGGGACGTTTGAAGTTTAGAATGTGTTTTTTATAAGAGGCTTTCAAAGTATAAGTAGATTTAGGGTTGAAGCACCAAATTTTAAAATTCCAAATTCCAAAAGAGCGCCCTTTGGAATTTGGAATTTTATTTTTGGAATTTTATAACTCAATACTCTCGCCAATTTCAAGCAACATCAAATCCTTATTGGCATCGTAGAATTTTCGTTTTGCCTCTTCGTGGTCTATTTCGATATATCCAAACGTGTCATAATGCACGCCCAAAACCTTATCGCACTGTACAAAATCGCTGGCAATAATTGCATCATCAATCCCCATTGTGAAATTATCGCCTATGGGGAGAATTGCCAAATCCAACTTTGTTCGCATCGGGATCAATTTCATATCCATTGTCAACGCTGTGTCACCCGCGATGTAAATGTTTTTATGTTCGCCCTCAATCACAAAACCGCCGGGTTGGCCGCCGTAACTGCCATCAGGAAAACTGCTGGTGTGATGGGCAATTACGTATTTTACCTTTCCAAATTCAAACTTCCAACTGCCGCCGTGGTTCATCGGGTGTACTTCAATGCCTTTTTCCTCATAATGGTTTGCAATCTCAAAATTGCTCACAATTACTGCCTCTGTATTTTTTGCGATAGCTTCCGCATCCAGCGTATGGTCTTGGTGGGCGTGGGTCAAAAGAATATAATCTGCCTTTAACTGGTTGATGTCAATTTTATCTTTTGCAAGCTCGTTTCCGCTAATAAAGGGATCTACCAAAATGTGTTTTCCCTTAATCTCTATGCCGAGGCAATTTTGTCCGTAAAATGTAATTTTCATAATTTCTTTTTTTATCACATAAATATACTAAACAAGATTGCAAACAAAAAAGTACTGAGCGCAACCTTCTTTAATTCGCCATCGAGCAACATTGGTGATTTGTTTTTTAAAACGGTTTTTATGTTTAAAAGGAAAGGAATAAAAGCAATTAAGTATATAAATTGTAAGGGTTCCCGATAATTTATGATAGTGTAGAGCACAGCGCAAAGCATTCCAAAAAGCAACAGGAAAGCGTGGTATTTTTTCGCTTTTGTGGACCCCAATTTTACGACCAAGGTAAGTTTTTTGGCAGCCGCATCGTTTTCAATGTCGCGCATATTGTTCAAATTCAGCACGGCGGTGCTGAAACAACCGATTGCCGTGGCGGGCAATAAAAGTTGCCATTGAAGCTGGTGGGTGAACAAGTAATAACTTCCCAAAACACTTAGTAACCCAAAAAACAGGAACACAAAAACATCGCCCAAACCGGAGTAACCGTAGGCTCTTTTCCCAACAGTATATTTTACCGCAGCGATGATGGAAACAATAGTTAAGTTGAAAAATATAAAGGAAATGACAAAATTTTCATTTCCGAAAGCTCTGAAAATCAAAAACGTGGCGAGAAAAAAAGTGATGATTCCGGTAATGATCATCCCAATTTTCATTTCTTTAGGTGAAATAATTCCCGAAGCTACCATACGCTTTTCCCCGTGCCTTACAGTGTCGGTGCCGCGAATGCCATCGCCGTAATCATTGGCAAAATTTGACAAAACCTGAAAACCGATCGTAACCAATATTGCGAGCCAGAAAAGTACCGAACTATAATAGTAGTGTGAAGCCAAACCTGCACCAACAATAATTCCAGAAACCGAAAGCGGCAACGTTCGCAATCTCGCCGCGGCAAACCAAGCTTTAATTTTTGTCATTCAATATTTTTTTGAAGCTGCAAAAATACGTTTTAAAAAGGGGTGTGCCAATTTTTTGAAATGGGTTACTTGCTTATTTGATTGAAATGTTTTGCTATATTCGTTTTTCAAAATTTAAACAGACAGAAAAATGAACAACTCAACAAACTATAATTTAGGATTGCTTTTACTTCGTGTAGGCTTCGGTGGAATGATGCTTACCCACGGAATTCCAAAACTTTTAAAAATGCTTTCGGGCGATTTCTCCTTTGGCGACCCCATCGGCATTGGTGAAACGGCAACCTTAATTTTAGCTGTGTTGTGCGAGGTGTTTTTCCCGATACTTGTAATAATCGGTTTTAAAACGCGATTGTCCGCAATTCCCGTGATAATTACAATGGCCGTGGCCGCCTTTGTGGTTCACGCCGCAGACCCATTCGGAATTAAGGAGAAAGCTATACTATATTTAATAGGATTTATTGCGATTGCACTTTTGGGCGCGGGGAAATATTCGGTCGACAAAAAATGAGTTTTCAGTCGTCGTTACTGTATAAAAAATGACCATTTTAATCAAAATGTAGGCGCGCGATTAATCGCGCGCCTACCAAAATCAATTAAAAATTTTTACCAACAATTCCTTTAGCAAATCGCCCTGCGAAAGGTTGGCGGCACCCACGCCCTTGCTTTTCATATCTACCTCGCGGATTGCGGCAATGATGGCGCTCACCTTTTTCATTGGGTAATTTCGGGCGGCGGTTTGATAGTCTTTTATAAAGAAAGGATGAACGCCCAAAGCCTTTGCAGCATCGCCCTTGTTGGTAAGCGCATGGTATTTCAGCAATTTTGAAAAGAAACTGTACAGCAAGGCCACCGTCATCACCAAAGGGTTGCTTTTTGGGTTTTGCGAAAAATATTGAATAATTGCAAAAGCCTTTTTTATATCCTTTTCGCCTATTGCATTCTGAAGCTCAAAATTATTGAAATCCTTGCTGATACCGATATTTTCCTCAATAATCTGTGGCGTAATCTGTTCACCCGGCTTTAGAATTAATTGCAGCTTTTCAAGCTCGTTGTTTACCTTGCTTAAATCATTCCCAAGAAATTCCACCAACATTTGGGCGGCTTTTGGGGTGATTGTATAACCTTTCCCCGCGAGAACGCGCTTTATCCAGTCCGGCACTTGGTTTTCGTAGAGTTTTTTGCTCTCAAAAAGAACCCCTGTTTTGGCAATTTCCTTGGTCAGTTTTTTGCGTTTGT
The DNA here is from genome assembly GCF_001573155.1 of Aequorivita aquimaris. Classification (GTDB taxonomy): domain Bacteria; phylum Bacteroidota; class Bacteroidia; order Flavobacteriales; family Flavobacteriaceae; genus Aequorivita; species Aequorivita aquimaris. The sequence continues at coordinate 522,391 of NZ_JRWG01000001.1, forward strand.
CCAAGGTTTTGTATTTATAACAAAGCACCAAAACGGTTGTGGGCTGCGGGCTGAGGGCATACGGAAGCAAATTTTCAATCGTGCGCGAAAGATCCTGTGCCTCCTTTACAATTACCACCTGTTTTTCCGCCATCATCGGGTAGCGTTTGGCGTTGCTGATAATGTCTTCTACCGAAACATCACGACCGTAAAGCACCATTTGGTTAAAACCCTTTTCTTCCTCGCTCAAAACGTTTTCCTCAATATATTTTGAAATACCATCAATATAATAGGGCTCCTCACCCATCAAAAAATAGATAGGCTTTGTGTTTCCGTTTTTAATATCGGTGATGATGGATTTTACTTTGTCGAGCGGCATTGGACGATTTACGATTTACGATTGAAGGAACTTAATTTTGAATTTTGAATATTAAATTTTGAATATTTGTAAATGCAAAAACTCAACTTCCCCCAATATTCCTTTCGCTTCAAAAGTAGCGAAAATAAAACGTTGGTTTTTGATGAAATCCGAAAAAAATTCGTGGTGCTCACCCCCGAGGAATGGGTTCGCCTGCACGCTGTTCAATTTCTTCTGAAAGAAAAAAAATATCCCAAAAGCCTTATAAACGTTGAAAAACAATTGAAACTCAACCATACCGTAAAACGATACGACATCTTAATTTTTAACAATGACGGAAGCATTTTTTTGATTGTGGAATGCAAAGCGCCCTCAATTGAAATTTCACAACTCACCTTTGACCAAATTGCGCGGTATAATTTAGCGTTGGAAGCGGAGTATTTAATGGTTACCAACGGTTTGGAGCATTATTTCTGCCAAATGGATTTCACGAATGAACGCTACAATTTTTTGAAAGAAATTCCCGATTATAAATAAGTCGTTAAAAAACACTTCAAAAATCTATCTTTACACCCGTGAAAGTAGCCGTTGTCATACTCAATTGGAATGGAAGGGATTTGTTGGAAAAATTTCTTCCCTCTGTGGTGAAATTTTCCGCCGAAGCCACTGTCTATGTGGCCGATAATGCTTCAACTGATGATTCGATTTCGTTTATTTACGAAAATTTCCCCACGGTAAAAATCATTCAAAATAAAGTGAACGGCGGCTATGCGAAAGGCTATAACGACGCCTTAAAAAACCTTTCCGAAGACATTTTCGTTCTGTTGAACAGCGATGTGGAGGTAACCGAAAACTGGCTGCAACCAATAATTTCAGAATTTGAAAAAGACGCTTCGGTAGTTGCGGCACAACCAAAAATCCTTGATTACAAAAACCGGGAGTATTTTGAATATGCCGGCGCGGCGGGCGGTTTTATTGACAAATACGGCTATCCGTATTGCCGCGGACGTATTTTCAATACTTTGGAAAAGGACCACGGGCAGTATAACGATACCGCCGAAATTTTCTGGGCCTCGGGAGCCTGTCTTTTTGTAAAGACCGATGCTTTTTGGCAAGCTGGCGGACTGGATGAAGACTATTTTGCGCACCAAGAGGAAATTGACCTTTGCTGGCGATTGCAAGCTAAGGGCGGAAAGATACTATATGTAGGTACCTCGCAGGTATATCACGTGGGTGGCGCTACGCTGGCTGCTTTAAACCCACAGAAAACTTTTTACAATTTTCGAAACTCGCTTTTAAATCTGTTAAAAAATGCCGGTGGAGCCCAGGCCTTTTCAGCAATTTTCGTTCGGATGGTGTTGGACGCCGTTGCAGCTTTTCAGTTTTTGTTCCAAGGAAAGCCAAAACATTTTTTGGCGGTCATAAAAGCACACTTCAGTTTTTATTTTTTGGTGCCGAAATTTCTTAAAAAGAGACGCAGAAATGCTTCCAAGATGAAATATTTCAAAATAAAATCCATTGTATTTCAGCATTTTATAATGAAAAAGGAGCCGTTTCAATAGCTTATAACTTAAAGTATTGTTAATCGTTTTTTAGGCGACCGCTATTTTAATAATTTTGGTTCAGATTTATTGAAATAAACAATCTAATATAACACTTAACAAATTATGAAGAAACTATTGATTCTAGCAGTATGCTCCAGTTTGGCCTTTACTTCTTGCGTTTCCAAGAAGAAATACGCAGAACTTGAAGCTAAACAACAAAACACGCAGGATTTGCTGAACACGGCCACCGTTAAACTTAACGACTGCCTTACCGAAAGAGCCGCGGCAACAGCCCGCGCAAAACAACTTGAGGAGCGTTTGGCAGACATGAAAAAAACCAATGAGGATCTTATTCAAAGTTCAAAAGAGCTTACTATGTTGACCTCAAAAGGTGCTACCAACCTTGAAAAATCCTTGGAAAGCTTAAAGGAAAAAGACCTAAAGATTACCCGTTTGCAGGACGCGCTTAACAAAAAAGATAGTGTAACCCTTGCTTTAGTAACTAGTCTTAAAAGAGAAGTGGGTATAAACGATCCGGACATTGAGGTAAATGTTGAAAAAGGTGTAGTTTATATTTCGCTTTCAGACAAAGTTTTATTTAAGACCGGAAGCTACCAAATTTCTTCAAGAGCCAATGAAATCTTAGGAAAAGTTGCCAAAGTTATCAACGGCAAACCAGATTTTGAAGCAATGGTTGAAGGGCATACGGACAACGTACCTTACCGCAGCGGTGTTCTTTTGGACAACTGGGATTTGAGCGTAAAACGCGCTACTGCCATTGTTAGAGCATTGCAGGATCTTGGTATTGCACCTGAAAGATTGGTGGCCGCAGGTCGTGGAGAGTACGATCCATTGGTACCAAACACAACTGCCGAAAACAGAGCAACAAACAGACGTACCCGTATCTTGGTACTACCTAAAATCGATCAGTTCTACGATATGATTGAGAAGGAAATGAAAAACCTTGAGGCAGGCGGATAATAAATTCTGAATGCCTATAAATACAAACCCGGTCTCAAAAGGCCGGGTTTTTTATTGTTTCATCAAATCATTCTTTTGAAAGGTTTTCGTATCTTGGATATGAATATTAAACCTTATTAAATATTTACGAAGAAATGGAAGAATTCAAAACAAATTGGACCCGCGAGGAGCTTAAGGCGTATATTTTACTTTATTGTGCCTATGCCAATTTTGTGGAAACCGAGGAAGAACGCAATTTTATAATGAAAAAAGTAGGTGAGGATAAATACAGACAAATACACAAAGAGTTTGATAAGGACAACGATTATCAGCGGATACAGAAAATCCAGAATACGGTAGAGCGCTTTGATTACTCACCAACGGAAATAGATAGACTTTTTTACAACATAAAAAAAATGTTTCTCACCGATGGCGAAATCGACATCTTGGAAAAAAACATTTATCGCGGGCTACAGCATTTATTGAAATAGAGAGCCTTGCCATTTTATTCCGATGGCAAAATCACGTTGGCAAACTAGTTTTTGGTCTTCCGTATTAGGTATCTATAATTCCAAACTTCCTTTCCCTTCTCTAACTACCACGGGTTCAGGCCCGGTAAGGTCTATTACGGTGGAAGCAATGTTGCCGCCAAAGCCGCCGTCTATAACCAGATCTACCAGATTGTCCCATTTTTCAAGTATTAGTTCCGGATCGGTGGTGTACTCAATTACCTCATCTTCGTCCTTAATGGAGGTTGAAATAATAGGATTGCCCAACTCCTGCACTATGGCCCGGGTTATGGAATTATCGGGAACGCGGATCCCTACTTCCTTTTTCTTCTTAAAAACCGAAGGAAGATTGTTATTTCCCGGTAGGATAAAAGTGTAGGGCCCCGGAAGATTTCGTTTTAAAATTTTAAAGGTGGGCGTGTCTATCTGCTTCACATAATCACTCAGATTGCTTAAATCTTCACACACGAACGAGAAATTTGCCTTTTCCAGTTTCACTCCCCGCAATTGCGCCACACGTTCCATTGCGCGGTTGTTGTTTATATCGCAGCCCAAGGCATAAACAGTATCGCTCGGATAAATGATTACCCCGCCATCACGAAGTATCTTCACAACGCGCTTAATCTCCTTGGGGTTGGGGTTTTCTTCGTAAATCTTAATAAATTCAGCCATTTCAATATTTTATTTCTTTTTCACTTCACTTTCAAGCTTTAAAACCTTATCTCCATCGGCTTGCTCAATGTAGAGTGCTTTGTTTCCTTTTTCGCCTTTTCGTGTAATTTTATTTTCTTTAATGGTTTTGGTAATTTCTTCGGAAAATGTCTCGATTACTTTTCCTTCGGCCTCGCCATTGCCCCATTTCCAAGTTACTTTTGAACCTTTTCGAATCATATTTTTTATTTAAAGTTACTTACATTTTTTAAAAAAAAGAATAAGTTTCAAATACTTAACATAAAATCCCATTTTGAGCGTTATGGGAAAAACAAAAATTTCTTATGAAAAAAATCTTCGTGCTAATCTTTCTTTTCGGAATTCAAGTCAATTTCATTTCCTGTTCCAAAGATAACGATAACAATACAACCGAATCATTAGAGGAAAAAACGATGCTGAATGTTTCCTACGGAAATGATCCGCTACAAAAATACGACCTATATCTTCCTGCAGACCGATCCTCCAACAAAACGAAGGTAATCGTACTGGTCCACGGCGGGGGTTGGACTGGAGGCGATAAGGCTGATATGGATTTCTTTATTCCCTACATAAAATTAAGACATCCCGATCACGCAATAGTAAATGTGAACTATGTGCTTGCCGATATGGACACCCCTGCGTTTCCCAACCAATTTTTGGACGTGGATGCAATTATCAATAAACTGACCGCCGAAAAAGACGAACTTCAAATCCTTCCGGAATTTGCCATGATTGGTGCCAGTGCCGGAGCACATATTTCGCTGATGTATGATTATGTTTACGATAATGACGATCAGGTAAAAGTAGTTGGCGATATTGTTGGCCCAACTGATTTTACAGATCCGTTTTATAGTGAAAATCCTAATTTTCCTGCTTTGATGGCAGCACTGGTTGATGAAAGCGCTTATCCGCCAGGAACAAATTATGCAGAGGTTTTGAGTCCTGCCTTGCGCGTAACAAATGATAGTAGTCCTACGCTGCTTTTCTACGGAAATACTGACCCTCTAGTGCCGCTAACTAATGGAACAACTTTAAATGCTGCGCTGAATAACTCTCAGATAGATCATAGTTTTACGGTTTATGAAGGCGGCCACGGCGATTGGGCACCAAATGATATCGAAAATATGAAAGAACAGCTAAGTACCGCAGTTGATACTTATTTGGGAGTGGATTAAAGGTGCTGGGTGCGGCGTGCGGGGTGCTTAATTTTTTTTAAAGAACCTCACAAATTAATGAAATAACGAATCCCGAAGTAACGAATGCCGAATTAACAAATCACGAATTAACAATTTTCAATTTTGCAAAACGGAGCAATAGCTTTTTTAAACCGCCGTTTTCAAAATCAATTTCCGCCTTTGTGTCAGCGCCTACCCCTTCAATTTTAAGAATTTTTCCTTTTCCGAAGCGAACGTGCTCTACCATTGTCCCCGGCTTTAGATTGGCGTCTTCCGCATTAAAATTTTTGTCGGTATCGCTGGTAACGGGCTTTAATCTCCGCAATTTTCGAAGCTGTGCTTCCGTGGGGCCCGTTGGTGCCTTGCCGGCCACTGGCTTTTTTAGCCGCAGTTTGCTGTGGTCAACCTCATCAAAAATATCAGCATCCAAAAGGGGTTTGTAGCGGTTTTCCGTAATTGGGGTTAAGTATTCCAAAAAGGTTTCATCTATTTCCTCAATAAAGCGGCTGGGTTCGGCATCAATCAATTTTCCCCACCGGTATCGCGATTGGGTGTAAGTTAAATACGCCTGCTTTTCGGCGCGGGTAAGCGCAACGTAAAACAATCTTCGCTCCTCTTCCAGTTCGCTGCGGGAATTCATATTCATCCCGCTGGGGAAAAGATCTTCCTCCATCCCCACTATATATACATAGGGAAACTCCAACCCTTTTGCCAAATGGACGGTCATCAAGGCTACACGGTCACTATCGCCTTTGTCGTTATCCAAATCGGTAGCGAGGGCAACGTCTTCCATAAATTCAGCAAGCGAGCCCGTGGCATCGGCTATTTCCTTTTGCTCTTCCACAAAGTCGCGCATCCCGTTCAACAGTTCCTCGATATTCTCAATACGGGCAATCCCTTCGGGAGTGCCGTCTTTCTTTAATTCCTGCAGTAAACCTGTTTTTTTTGCAACGTGTTCTGTAATGGTGAAAGCATCATAGTTTTGATTCAAAACCTGAAAGCTTTCAATCATCGTCACAAAATCCTGCAATTTGCTTTTGGTGCCGGCATTTATCTTTAAATCAATTTTATCGATGTTTTTCATCACCTCAAAAATTGAGCGGTTGTAATGGTTTGCGGCAACAATCAATCGCTCCATCGTGGTATCGCCAATGCCCCGCGCAGGATAATTGATAACGCGTTTCAGCGCCTCTTCATCCTTCGGATTTAAAACCAACCGCAGATAAGCCAACACGTCTTTTATCTCCTTGCGTTGATAAAAACTGAGCCCGCCGTAAATTCTGTACGGAATGTCCTTTTTCCGAAGCGCATCCTCAATGGCACGGCTTTGGGCATTGGTTCGGTATAAAACTGCAAAATCGCCATCCTTCAATTGGTGGTTCATTTTATTCTCAAAAATGGAGCTCGCCACAAATCGGCCTTCATCCCCATCGGTCATGGTTCGGTTTACGAGAATTTTGTTGCCTTCGTCATTTGCGGTCCAGACTACTTTTTCAAGTCTTGTTTTATTCTTTTCAATAATTGCATTCGCGGCATTCACAATATTTTTGGTGGAACGGTAATTCTGTTCCAAACGGAAAACCTTTACATCGTCATAATCCTTTTGAAAATTTAAAATATTGTTGATGTTGGCACCGCGAAAGGCATAAATACTCTGGGCATCATCGCCCACAACGCAGATATTTTGAAACCTATCGGAAAGGGCACGCACGATTAGATACTGGCTGTGGTTTGTATCCTGGTACTCGTCCACCAAAATGTAACGAAAACGGTTTTGGTATTTTGCCAAAACATCCGGAAAACGGGTCAATAGCTCGTTGGTTTTTAATAAAAGATCATCAAAATCCATTGCGCCGGCCTTAAAGCATTTGTCCACATATGCTTTGTAAATATCGCCGAGTCGCGGCATTTTGGCCATGGCATCGGCTTCCATCAATTCGGGGTTGTTGAAATATGCCTTAACGGTAATCAAACTGTTTTTATAGGAAGAAATGCGCGAATAAACCTGCTTGTATTTATACACATCCTTGTCCAGGTTCATTTCCTTTATCACCGACCGAATGACGCTGTGCGAATCCTGGGTATCGTAAATTGTAAAGTTTGAAGGATAGCCCAGTTTATCGGCCTCAAACCGAAGGATTTTTGCAAAAATACTGTGGAAGGTCCCCATCCAAAGATTTTTTGCCTCGCTGGCGCCCACGATTTTTGCGATACGGTTTTTCATCTCGCGTGCCGCCTTATTGGTGAAGGTAAGTGCCAAAATATTGAACGGGTCCACCCCTTGAGACATTAAATAGGCAATCCGGAAGGTAAGGACCCTCGTTTTTCCAGAACCGGCGCCGGCAATTACAATCATAGCGCCGTCTTTTTGCAGTACTGGCGCTAGTTGGGCTTCGTTGAGTTGTTCTAAATATTTTTCCAAAACTTCATTTTCTTCAAGCTGTGAAAATAGCCATTATCAATCTTTTATCTAAAATGATTTTGGAGAAATTATAAACAAAAATTTCGATTTAAAAAGAAACTATTCCCAAAAACAATTTTCTCAAACCACATAAATTTGAATACCTTTATAAAAAAACTTTTAATGGAATCTATTCTTTCTTTTCTATCCCAAGTTCCATGGTGGGGTTGGGTTCTCATCTTTTTAGCGCTCGTTGCTATTCGGGATATTTTTTTCAACAAACACCACACCATAAGCCACAACTTCCCCATTATCGGGCACATTCGGTATATGCTGGAAAGTATTGGGCCGGAGCTTCGGCAGTACATTGTTGCGAACAACCGCGAGGAGCTTCCCTTCAATAGGATAGAGCGCGGCTGGATTTATGCTTCGGCAAAAAATGAAAACAATTATGAGGGTTTTGGTACCGATCGGGATATTTATGAACCTAACTACATTTTCATAAACAATGCGATGCTTCCCTTTAAGGTGGAAAAGGATAATCCCAACTATAAAAACCCTTACTTTCTGCCGTGTGCTAAAGTAATGGGCAGTTATCACAAGCGTAGGCGTCCATATCGTCCAACATCGGTAATTAATGTTTCAGCCATGAGCTTCGGATCATTATCGGCAAGGGCTGTTGAATCCTTAAATAGAGGATGCGCGCTAGCCTACGCATATCATAATACAGGTGAAGGTGGTCTTTCTCCATATCACAAAACTGGCGCAGACGTTGTTTTTCATTTTGGAACCGGATATTTTGGGGTTCGGGACGAGCAGGGAAATTTCTCCATGGAAAAAATTGTGAAGCTCGTTAACGAAAACCCGCAAGTTAGAGCTATTGAAGTAAAACTTTCCCAAGGTGCAAAACCAGGTAAGGGAGGTGTTTTGCCAGGGTCTAAAATTACTCAGGAAATTGCTGATATAAGACACGTACCCTTAGGAAAAGATGTGCTATCGCCACCTAATCATTCTGCTTTTGAAGGAGTTAAAGGAATGGTTGAATTTGTGGAAAGTATAGCTGAAGCAACCGGTTTGCCCGTGGGCATTAAATCTGCTGTAGGCCGCTTGGGAGAATGGGAACAACTTGCAAAAATAATGAAAGAAACCGGCAAAGGGCCAGATTTTATAACAATTGACGGTGGTGAGGGAGGCACCGGTGCGTCGCCCCCAAGTTTTGCCGACCACGTGTCCCTGCCGTGGCTTTTTGGTTTTGCTGAAGTTTATAAAATTTTCAAAAAGCACGAGATGTGTGATCGAATTGTTTTTATAGGAAGTGGAAAGTTAGGGTTTCCTGCCAAAGCAGCTATGGCATTTTCAATGGGTGCCGATTTAATCAACGTTGCACGAGAGGCGATGATGAGCATTGGTTGTATTCAAGCTCAGCAATGCCATACCAACAAATGCCCTAGCGGGGTTGCTACCCAAAATAAATGGCTACAACGCGGTATAAATATTGAAGACAAATCAGTGAGGGCGCATTTCTATTTTAAAAATTTCTGTAAGGAGCTGCTAGAAATGACACACGCCTGTGGTTATGAACACCCCTGCCAATTCACCATGGACGATGTGGACCTAACCGTAGGCGATAAAAACTTAATCAAAACCTTATCACAATCTTTTATGTACCATAAATGTGCAGTACCTTTTGAGAGCATGAAAGCCTTATCAAATTGCCAGTATCTGGGCGGAAATTATCACGAAAAAGAAGCTAAAAAAGAAGTGAAAGCGATGCGCAAGGAAAATAAGGTAAGGTATTAGCCCCTAACCCCCAAGGGGAAACTGTTAAGGTGTGCTGCATTGCCGAACACTGAACACTGAATAAAAGCCTTAACGGAACATTTCCAAAAATGCTTTTCGGTTGGTTTTTGAAATCGGCACACGGTTGCGGTTTTCCAGTACCAAATAACCTTCATTTTCAAAACTGCGCACTTTTTCGAGGTTCACGATATGCGATTTGTGGCATTTGAAAAATATTCGCCCCAAGGAAGGTTCAAATTTCCCGAGGTTATAACTGCTTAAAAGTTCTGTATTGTTGCTTAAATGAAATTTTGTATAACCCTGAAAACCTTCCAAATGCAGCACCTCGTCTTGAGGAATAAAGGATAGCCCTTTTTCGGTAGGCACGATAATCTTGTTTCTTTTTGAAATGGTTTCCGTGAGAACTTCTATGAGTTTGTTGCTGCTTTCCAATTGTTGTTTTTCCCGTATTGTGGTTATGGCTTTTGTAATTGCATGTTTCAGATCGTCATCATCCACAGGTTTTAAAATGTATCCAATTGCCGATTTTTTTAACGCTGCCACGGCATATTCGTTGTAGGCGGTTACAAAAATGACCTGAAAATCCAATCCGTCCAGTTCCGAAAGCAGTTCGAAGCCATTCAATCGTGGCATTTGTATATCGAGAAATAGAATTTCGGGAGGATCTTTTTTTATATATGCTATGGCGTCCTCGGGTTTTTGAAAGGTAGCGGTTATTGAAATCTCGGGAAAAAATTTTTCCACCTTTTGTTGCAGTCCCTTTAGGGCAGAAAATTCATCGTCTATCAATATGGCCGTTATAGTCGTCATCGCACTTTCTTAATTTTAAAGGTAGTAATATTGCCTGTATCGATTTTCTCCGGAAATACTTCAGCATTAAAAAATTGTATTTCCCATTGTTTGGAACGGTTTAAGACCGCAATTCTATTTTCAAGTACTGCGGAAGAATTTACCTTGCCGTTGGGTTTCTTTCTTGAGTTTGAAAAGCCCACGCCGTCATCCATAATTTCCACCATAAATTCCTGCTCGTCAATGCTACGAAAATACAGATTGATATTGCCCTCTTTTTCTTTATTGAAGATACCGTGGTTCACAGCATTCTCTACAATGGGCTGGAGCAGCATACTGGGAATGGTGGTTTCGGGTAAATTTAACGTAGAATCTATATGTATCTGATAGTCCAATTTCTCCTTAAAACGGAGCTTTTCAATATCCAAATAGTTTTTCAGCAATTTAATTTCAGTTTCCAGGGGAATTTCACTTTCTTTTGAAAGCTCAAAAAACTGGCGTATCAATTTTGAGAATTTCACCAGATATTTTTCTGAAGTTTCAAAGTCGTTATTGTTGATATAATACTGGATAGCAGCAAGCGAGTTGAAAACAAAATGCGGGTTCATCTGGGCGCGCAGGGCATATAGCTCATATTCAGCCATCTTTTTCTGTGCGGTAATCTTGGCGGTTTTTTTTGAAACTTCCTTGTTTCTGAAATAATAGAGCATTCCGCCTAAGAGCGAAATGCCCGCCAGCCAAAACACGGCTTTTGCCAAAGGCCTTTGCCACCATAATGGCAAAATTGTGAAATTGGCGGTTTCCATTAGGTTTCCGGTTTTCAATTCCAGGGTGTACTTGTCTGGTGGCAGATTTGAAAAATTAAGGTTTGAAGCGGTTGTAGTTGTCCAATCTTTTTGAATGGGCAGCAAACGGTACCTGTAGCTCAGTTGGTTTTGGGCGGACGAAAAGTCTATGGTGGCAATGGAAAAATCTACGCTATTGTCGGTGGTGTAGCGCATTGCAGGTTCGGAGGCTGGGATAGGACTTTGATTGAAAAGTGCCTTTTCAACGTAAATTTTCAAAAGTTGGGGCTGCTTATAAAGAGTTCTCGGAAGAATGGCAACCCCATCGTCCGTTGATACAAGCAAATCATCGCCCACCGGCAGAATAGCGTTAACCTTTTTAGAAGGCAATCCGTCGTTTTCGTTTAAAGTGCCTGTATATTGATAATCGGGACCTGCTTTTTTATATTGTAAAATTCCGCTTTCAGAAGCCAGCCAGATAAAATACTTGTTTGCAACAGCGCTTTCAACACTCAAAAATTCTGAATTCGGCAATAGTGATACCTCCTTGAGGTCTGTGAGATAAGAACCGTGCCCGTCAGTATTGACCAAAAATTGGGAGTCCATAACCTTAGTAAGGCTCAAGATAGGTTTCTTTAAAAGATTATCGGCAAGGGATACGGAGGTTATGTTTCCGTCCGATAGTATTTTTAAACCATCAGAAGTTGCCAAGAGCAGGGAATCGCGAAACCTCAACAAATCCCTAACGCCGTAATAATCGAAGGTTTTGATTCGCTCAAAGGTTTCTGGGTCTATTTTTATTACCCCTGAGGATATATTTCCGTATAAAAAACCGTTGAGATAGACCAAGCTCCTTACGCCACCAATTTTATTGAAATGATCAACTTGGTGCCGGCTGGCTGCTTCATTCGCAATTTGGATGGTTTTCTTTTCAGAACAGAAAAATGAACTTTCAAGGGAATCTAAATATACCGCGTTGAAAACAAAACTTTTATCCGTTATAAACGGCCTAAACTTTTTTTGAAGTGAATCGTATTCATAAAATCCTTTATTGTACACATTGGCCACTATCCGTTTACCTACTCTGGCCAGTTGATCTACTTTTTGATGCGGAAGCACGTAGGTACACTGGCGCTTTACCTGCGGCAACATAAAGATTCCACGCGAAAAAGTGGCGCACCAAATGTTCCCACTTCTATCTATCATTGAAAAATAGGCCTTTAGATTGGGGGGTATCTTAACCACCTTATCCATCTCAAAATTATCGTCCAGTATGCCCACAAAGTCAAATCCCGTTATCTGGATTTGATCGTTCACAAAATGGTTGCGAATAAAATTGGGGTTTTGGTGACTGGCGTATTTTTTAAATTCCCTTTCATAAATTTTCCCGCTAAGCAGGTTTATTATGCTAAAACCTTCGTTGTAGAGCATTACCATGATAGAATCGCGATTTCTGAACCTTGTTACGGACTTTTCTTTAAAAGCGGGAAGCTCTGCCAATTGTACCGCTTTTTTATGAAGCTTTTTAAAATGGTATTTTGAGGTATCCTGTACCTCTGAAAATGTGAGGTTTTTCCAACATCCGTTTTCCAGATAAAACCATTGCCCGCTATTTCCGACTATAAAGGTGTTACTATAAAAATTGGTAGATGCCGGAAACATTACGACCCCCGCCTGGCAATTGGGAAAGGTATGCACCTTCTCATTTTCAATATACCCCAGCAAAGTTGATTTTGAAAAGAACCAAATCCTATTTTCGGCATCAACCCGTAGGTCCCAAATGTCGTTGGTTGGCAATCCATTGCTGGTATTGAAAACCTTAAATTCCCTTCCGTTAAATTTTGCCATACCCTTATCGGTAATGGCCCAAATAAAACCTTCGTTATCTTGGGTCAATCGGTAGACTCGGTTGCTGGGCAGGCCATCCTTTATGGTGTAATTCACTAATTCCTGGGAAGCACAAAAATTCCACATCACAATAAATACAATGATATGGAATTTTGTTCTGCTCATATTAAAAGGGAGAGTATCAATCTTTTTTCCAATAACTAAGGTAAGGAAAATATAGCGCAAGAAGGAGGGTGCTACTCTTTAATGAGCTTAAAGGTGGTAGTATTTTTTCCGTTGGAAATTTCAACAAAGTACAGGCCAGCCGCAAGCTCAGAAACGTCCATTTGCCGTTCATTATTAAGATATTGTTGCGATACAATTTTCCCTGAAGCATCCATAATAGTAACGTCAAGGGCATCAACTCCAGTAAATGAAATTTGCTGTATGGCTGGGTTTGGAAACATTTTTATTTTTTCCATCGAATGTTCTTCGACAGCCAATTCGCGCACGCAGAAATCCTCGGTATAGGGCATTGCCGTTGCCGTAAGATTTATAGGAAAAGCATTAGTCGGCACGTGTGCCGAGGTAACCGGCACCGACTGCTTGGTCAAGGACAAATGGTTGGGATTAATAATCTTACTGTCGCAGGTATTGCGTTTTGCGGGATCTACTTTAAAAAGTTCCAGACTTACATCGGTCACCGTAGGATCAATAGCACGGTATCCCGCTAAATAATAATGGTTATTGTTGCTGTTGTCCGTTTTTGGAAAGGCCATATCGGGGTAATAGATGGTGGGCATCTGAAAATCCCAAAGGTTAAAATCCTCGGTACCGGGCTCTACGTTTGGCACAAGGTATTGATAGTTCGTCGCAACAGGATTTCCAGTGTTTTTGTCAAATTCATAAAGAAAGACATTGCTTTCGCCATAATATGAATTGGCGCCAATGTTCCAGCTTTCATCTCTATCATAGCCTGCAATTACAAGGTTATTCGCACTGTTGAAGGATGGCATCAGCGCAAAACCGTACATGTTCAGGTTGTTGGGATCGTCGGCATACCAGGAGCGGGCACTATCATAGGTTCCATTATTGTCAAAAACCGATATTCCAAAATAATGCGAGAAGGAATAATTGGTAAGCATATAGATTTTACTGGTCGTACTATCAAAATAGGCATCAACACTTACATCATTTGCATTTCCAAAAACATAACTTTGGTCCCATTGCATAGTTCCCTGAAAGTCCAATTTGTGCGCCAATACTATTTGTTGGGCCGTATTGTTTGATAGGTCTTGCCAGGTTGCGCTTCCGGTAAGAAAAAACCCATCACTGGTTTCGGCCACACCATTTACAAAGTCGTATTCTAAGGTATTTACCGTGTTGGGAGCATCGGTTTCTGCAGCCCATAACACGTTTAAACCCGAATCAGTACGTAGCACAAAACCAATGTTGTTAAAAACACAATTGATATCAAGGCTGTAACAATCACTGAAATACCCGGCAATTACGAAACCAGGATCGGCAATACTGTCGCCATTGGCATCGCTGTTTGAAAAACTGATGTGCAGGCCGGTGCTATTAAAATTGGGGCCCACCACATCATAATAATTGGCTTGGAGAAAGTTTCCGCTCAGTGCCTCAAATTGTGCCAAGAACACTTTTCGTTTGCCGCCAATGTCTATATAGCCCGTAGCAAAAATAAGATCCAAATGGCTCACTATATCCAGAATACGCAAATGGGGTGAAGTTGGTTCCTGATAGGCGATATTCCAAATTACGGCGCCATTTTCATCCACTTTTTTTAGAAACGCCCGTTCAGATTGCAGGGCCGTGTCAAAGAGATTGCCAGCCACAATATAATCTGTAGTTGGCGGACTATTAAATGAGAGGGGCTCGATACATACATCGTGATAGACCATAGTAGCTGCCGAAACATTTGTTTGAAATTGACACCAACCGGATACGGCAAAGGTCAAAAAAAACAGGGTTATGAGTAATTTTGTTTTCATTGGTGAAATATTTAATAATTAATACGTAGTTGAAATTTCTTCCCTAAGGTCAAGGCTTTAACTTAATTTTAAAACCTCCATTTATTGGCACGAGGGTTTGAGCCGATCTATTATAGGTTTGATACAAGGAACTAATAGTTGTACAACTATTAAAAACGACTTAAGTTTGTCAATAAATTAAATTCTATGGAAGAAGTAACCCAAATTATTAGTTATGTAGCCTATCTATTGCCCGCAATTGTTGTCGGCATAATTGCTTATTTTTTCTTTAAAGGCCACACTGCCAATGAGGAAGGCCGCAGAAGATATTTGGTTCAAAAAGAAGCTCAAAAACAAGTTTTACCCCTCCGGCTTCAAGCATATGAACGTATTACTTTATTTTTGGAACGAATAGATCCCAATAAGTTATTGGTACGAGTGAAACCATTTTCAGATTCTAAAGACGATTACGAAAATTTATTGGTAAAAAATATTGAGCAAGAGTATGACCATAATTTAACACAACAAATTTATGTAACTCCTGAATGTTGGAACTTAGTGAACGCTGCAAAAAATGCAACTATACACGTAATTCGTCAAGGAGCAATGCACGAAAAGGACGGTAACGTAGACAAAATGCGGGAATGGTTACTACAAAATTTTATGGAAGAAGTTACACCATCGCAAAAAGCCTTGGCATACGTTAAAAAAGAGGTCAGCGAACTTTTTTAGGGTGTAAATAAATTGTGGTGAATTGCAAAAAGTACGAGCCCAATTCTATTTTTTACCTTTAGTTTTTTGTGGACCGAATCCCGGTAACCCTCCACAGTTTTATAACTACAGCACATGGCTTCGGAAATTTCTTTATAACTCATATCGGTGCAGGCAAGTTTTATAAACTCAATTTCTTTTTCTTTTAGCTCAGTATCAATTTCATTCTCCAAAGAGTCCACAAGGATTTGTGATACTGTATTGGTATAATAATGACCTTTTTCCATTACTTGAATCAGAGCTTCTTCAAGAATATTTTTTTTTGTGTCTTTTAACAGATAGCCGCGGGCACCTGCTCTGAGCATTTTCAAAATAGTGTATTCATCTTCTTCTATGGAAAGAGCGAGCACTTTTACGTTAGGAAAATCTTTTCTAAGAATTTCAGTTGTTTCAATTCCGTTAAGTATGGGCATCTTTATATCCATAAGTACTAAATCGGGGATATTTTTTTTATCATCAAATTTATCGAGCAGCTCACTCCCATTTTTGCATAGGTATAGTACTTTAAACTTCTTAAAGTCTTGAACCAACCCGCCAATGGCTTGGGAAAGCAAAAAATGATCGTCAACTACTACTACGGAATAATTCATTTTATAAAAGGTTTTTCATATCTACTCAAAATTCACAGATAACTATATTTAAGGTGCAATGCTGTACCGTGATCTTTTACGGAATTAATTTTCAACGTTGAATTGATCAATTGGGCACGGGTTTTCATATTTTTAAGTCCTATTCCCATAAAGTTATCTGTTTTATCAAAACCCACTCCGTTGTCTTCCGCAGAAATAGTCAAAACCTCATCAGAATAATTTAAAACTACCTTTAGGGTCGAGGCTCTGGAATGTTTTATTGTGTTTGAAAAAAATTCCTGCAATATCCTAAAAAGAATAATTTGGGTATTACTCTCAATGGGCCTTACTTTACCCTGCACTTTTAATTCAGCAGCAATAAATTTAAGTCTATTGAATCGTTCTATTTCTAGACTTACAGCTTCTTGCAGACTCAAGCTTTTTAATGCTTCAGGATTAATCAATTTTGAAAGCGCCCGCAACTCATCAATGCCCGTGCCTATGGTTTCAGAAACTTCATTTAACAATTCGGGCCTTTCCAGCGCCATTTGGGCCTGTATTTTGGCCAAGGTCATCAACTGGCCGATATTATCGTGCAACTCCCAACTAATGTTTCGCAAAGTTTCCTCACGAATCTCTATTTGTGATTCTGCCAATTCACGGTCGAACGCTTTTTTCGCTTCCTCCTGCTCTTGTAACAATCGGTTTTTTCTACGAGAAAAAACACTGAAGAGCACGATAACAATAATTACTAATGTTACCGGAATGGCTATTGCCGCAATTATTATGATCTCTTTTTCATCCATAGAAATCCTGTCAAAAAGAACAAATACATAATGATTATGAGCGAAGACTGTATTACAAGTAAAATCTCAAAGAAACTGTCCGGTTTGTAAAACCAAGTTCTAATGATTTTTATGGGAATATAGCCAATATAAAATAAAAATAGCCCTACACTTACCCAAAACAATAAATCGTTTTTTATTACCAATACTAGTGATGATTGTAAAATATTGATATAATATAAGGTGATGCAAAAAATCAGGATTGCGGCTCCAGCTATGTATGTTCTAGCAAAAGAATTCTCAAAAATACCTGTAAATACTACATCACTTAAAAAAATTAACCAAAAAACAACTAAGCCTATTTTAATATTCTTTTTGAATCTATCGTTTTCAATCACCTTCATAAAAATGTAGAAGAAAAATGAAAAATGAATTAGATAATATAAATTGTAAATAAACTTATTAAGGGGAATATCATATATAATGTCCTTTAGGAAATAGCCCAAATATTCCGTAACCATGGTAAGAAACAAAATAATGGGCAATAGCCTTAAGGTTGTATGTTTATAAAGCGGAAATTTTATCAGCGATATTAGAAAAACACTGACATATAATGTCAAATATGTATTTTTCAATATGTCTAAAATTGTTTCCAAAAATTAAATGCCCACTAGTTATTATCCCCAAAGTCACTAGTGCCAGGTGGGGGAGCAACTCCTCCATCATTCAAAATGACACTTGTAGTTCCACTTCCCAGGGTTGCGGAATTGGTTGAAATAAAAAATCCAGCCTCATTTACACTTCCTTGAGGCTCATCTTGTGTCTGGTTTTTGTCCTTTCCGCGTAGTCCGTTCCTATTAATGGGCAAAGCAGTATACACACCGTCTATTTCTTCAAGATAAAAACCAACGTTCTTGCCTTCATAAGCCATTGTAGGCACTACGAAAAAACTATTTCTTTTTGGATATTTAACCGTATCGCCATTTGGGAATTTATCACTGTCAGGATAGTTTGAAAGGTAGAAACGCAATGTTTGTATGTCCACTTTAGCCTCTTTGGCCTCATGCTCAATATATGCTATATATTGCTTTATGGTTTCCAAATCATATTCCGCATAACGGGTAGGGGTAAAATTTGAACCATCAGCGGCAATGCTGTCTTCATATTTTTTTATTATCGGAACTCGTCTTTGCGAATAAGCATCATACATTTCCTGAGCGCGATCAACCGAAATTATATGGTCTTTCGGCGGACCCTCATATGGTGGCTCGGTATGGGTTGTTGGATCTTGACAGCTAAAAAACATTAAGTTAATACAACTTAATAACAATAACCGTTGAATAGTCTGTGTTTTCATATGTAATTTGGTTTTAAAGTTATAGTATAAATTTAGTCACATTAAGAGGGAATTTAAAATGACCTTTTCCCTAAACGTAGAGTGAAGATAAATCAAAAGAGTTGATTAGCAGCAGTCTATTATAACTTACGATGAAAAAACAGGGAAAACACTGAAAGAATAAGGGAAATACCCCAGCAAAATGTAGGAATATTAATCGTCTTTTGTGCGAATTTCGTTTAATTCATTATTTTTCTGATCAGCATATTGGTAACCTAGTTCCCACCACTTGGTCATCATTTTCTTATCAAATATCAAAGAATTTGTCGTCAAAACCGTAGGAGTATAATAAAGGTTTATAATAACATCTTTATTTGTCGCGACAAATTTGCCAATGCGGATGTTCTGTTTCTCGATACGATCCGCCATATAATTGTGCATATTGGTGAGCAATGAAAATACATTTTTTGAGGGAAGCCGATTGTAATAGGTAATCTCGGTTTCCAACACAATTACATCAATATGTGTTGCGCCACGGTTTATAGCCTCTTCAATAGGGACCATGCTTCCAAAACCGCCATCGGCATATTCACAGCCATCTTTTTTTACAAGACTCATAAAAGGAGTGAAATTTGAAGAAATCCAAATCCAGTCCAAAAAATCCTGATACTCAAAATCGTTGATCGATTTATATTCTACTTGATTCAATGAAAGATTTGAAACCGTTACAACCACTTCTTTTTCCGAAGCTTTTAAATTATTGAACTCTATTTCAGTCAGGGTATTTGCTATCAGTTTTCGTAAATTTAAACTCTCGCCAAAGGTTTTTTTTCCTTTTATGAAATTGCGAAGCACCGTATAATGATCAATAGCGATCTGTTTTCCCCCAAATTTATCTTGCTTAATTACAAACGGACAACTGTTAAATATGCTTTTTTGATTAACGGATGTATAAACCTCTTTAATTTTCTCAACCTTATCTAAAGCCAAATGTGAAATAAGCAAACTGCCCGTTGAAGTTCCCACAAAAAGATCATAATTATGATGAAGCTCTTCCATTAAATACTGCGCCACGCCGCCCGCAAATGCACCCTTACTTCCGCCGCCCGAAATTACCAACGCTCTCATTCCTTTATAATTGAGTTTAAATAATTAGCCGCTTTTTCTGAAATTTGTCTGCCCAAAACCTTTATTTGTTCGTGATATTTTTCATTCTGAAGTAATTCATTCAACATTTCTCTTGAAGGTTTTGAGAAGCGCCAAGTGGGATGCACACAGGCTTCCGCTAAATTTTTAAGCGTTTCCAAATTCCAAAGCTGGAGTTCGTTTACATATTCAAACGCCTTTTCACGTATCTCGAAACTATAAGCTGTGGAAGTATAATTTTTCAATTCCTTTAAATAATTCTCCTTTTCAGATTTTTCATAATCTTCTGTAATCAATGCTAAAGTTAACCACAACTGCCGGATGTTTTTATTCTGAAAACCCTCAATTCCTTTTGTTATGTTGAGATATTCTGAGCTTTTCTGCGGAAACTGCATCCATAATTGATAAAGTGCGGTTTCCAAGGTTACATAAGAATTATCGCTTAAAAGGGTTTCATATTCGGTTTGGAGTTCCTTTAAAATGGTTTGCAACGAAAGCGCCACCGCCTGCCGCACGTAAAGATTATTGCTTTCGAAAGCTTTTTTATACAGCGGAAGCGTTTCGGATATGGGTTCATCAACCAATTGATACACCGCTTCCTGCCCAATAAAATCATTCGGAAATGTGAGCGCGGTTTTTAACTGATCTTTTTTATCTGCCAGTGGCGTTGCCCGAAGCGCTGAAATCTCAAAGTATTTTTTTATAAACGTAGATTTCAGCAAAGATTGATAAGCTTCTTCACTTTGAAAAGCAGTCTGTTGCAACCAATCCCTTTCAAAATCTGTAATATCAACTTGCGAGACTGCTTTCACTTCCTTTAAAAAATCTTCGGTAGAAACATTTTTGAATTTATATTTCTCCAAATAGTTTTTGATTGCCGCTTTAAAGGCCTCGTTACCTATTCGTTCCCGTAAAATATGCAATGCCCATGCTCCTTTTTGATAAAACGTAAGCGAACTCGCTCTTGGATTTAACAATGATTCGCCCTTGCCCTCATCGCTCATTGCTTTAAATTGCTCAGCGGTTTGGTACAATTGCCAGTAATAATAATCTTCACCAAAAATATCTTTTTCTGCTAGCAAAGCATAATAAGTCGCAAACCCTTCCTGCAACCAATGGTCTTCCCCTGCTTTTTCCGTAACCAAATTGCCAAACCATTGGTGGGCCAGTTCGTGGGCGTTTACGTTTATGTAGTTTCTATCGTTAAAGCCTATGGAATCTACCACAAACGCTTCGGAGAAAAATGTGGCGGTTGTGTTTTCCATTCCGGCATAAAGAAAATCGCGAACGGGAACTTGCTTGTAGTTTTGCCAGGGATAAGCAACGCCGATTTCAGTTTCCAAAAAGTCAAAAATTTGTTTGCTGTAGCGATACGTGGGTTCTACTTTTAGAGAATCTGAAGGTTTATAATACAATTCAATAGGGATTCCGGAAGTTGAAACGAGTTCTTTTTTATTGAAATCGCCAATGGCAAAGGCTACCAAATAACTGGACATGGGTTCTTTCATATCGAAATACCTAACCTCAGGAAATTCGCCGGCCTCCATTAATTTTCCGTTAGCTACTACTGCTTTATCAATTGGAGCATATAGCAATAAATCAAACTCAATTTTATCGTTAACGTCATCAATACTTGGCAACCAGTGTGAAGTGTATTTCCCTTGTCCCTGCGTCCAAATTTGATCTTCAAAAAAATAAAGGGTTTGCTTTGGTTTCATCTCATAATAAAAATCCGCTATGTAACTATTCCCCTTTTCAAAATTACCAACAAACCAAATCTTTTTTTTGTCAGAAGTTATTTTGAAATTTTTAGTTTCAATTTCATTTATATGAATATCTATAGCATCCATAAAAATGGAATCGGTTTCTTTTAAAACTTCGAATGTGGCTAAATATCGCCCAGCTATTTTTTTTTCTAAAACATTGGGTTTAATAAAAGCTTCAATTTTCAAAAAATCCACAACATCAGTCTGCTGTGCAAATACCGTGAAACTTGAAAAAAGAAAGGCAATAAGAAACTTTTTCATTTTAGTGAAGGACAATTTAATTAGCGAAAGCAAATTACAAATTTTCAACCATTGGGAATCCCGCCTTCGCGGGAATTAAGTATTTTCGTTTTATGAATGCCAATTTCCTGCAAACTCCTATCGATTATCTGAAAGGCGTCGGCCCAAACAGGGCGGATTTGCTGAAAAAGGAGCTTGGCATTCACACTTTTCAAGATTTGTTGAATCTTTTTCCAAATCGCTACCTCGATAGAACACAGTATTATAAAATTGCGCAGTTGCAGCAAACCAATGCGGAAGTTCAGATTATCGGGAAAATCACCCACATTAAAACCGTAGAACAAAAACGTGGAAAAAGGCTGGTCGCCACTTTTATGGATGAAACCGGAAGTATGGAATTGGTTTGGTTTCGAGGTCAAAAATGGATTCGGGAAAATTTGAAGTTGAATGTTCCCTATGTAATCTTCGGAAAAACGAATTATTTCAACGGAAGTTTCTCCATGCCGCACCCCGAAATGGAATTGCTGGAGGCGCATGAAAAAAGTATCCGTTCTGCCATGCAACCCGTTTATCCATCCACCGAAAAATTAGGGAACAGCGGTATCACAAATAGGGTGATAAATTCGCTGATGCAACAACTGTTTTTGGAGAGCAAAAATAACTTCGTCGAGACCCTCTCAAATACCCTTTTGGAACAGCTAAAATTGGTCTCAAAAAAGGAAGCACTTTTCAATATACATTTTCCGAAAAGTCAGGCACATTTAGCACGGGCACAATACCGATTAAAATTTGAGGAATTGTTCTATATCCAACTGCAATTAATCCGAAAAAACCTGATCCATAAATCAAAAATTAAGGGTTACACTTTTGAAAAAATAGGGGATAATTTCAACACCTTTTTTTCCGACCATTTACCCTTCAAATTAACCGAAGCACAGAAGCGGGTCATCAAGGAAATCCGTAACGATTTGGGAAGCAATGCCCAGATGAACCGACTTTTGCAGGGTGATGTAGGTTCAGGGAAAACGATAGTGGCGCTTATGTCAATGTTAATAGCACTTGACAACGGTTTTCAAGCCTGTTTAATGGCGCCGACTGAAATTTTGTCAGTCCAGCACTATAACAGTTTGTTTGAAATGTGTAAAAAACTGAATACCAGTATTGAATTGTTGACTGGATCAACCAAAACTTCAAAAAGGAGAGAAATCCACGAAAAGTTGGAAAATGGTGAATTAGACATCCTAATTGGCACCCATGCCCTACTCGAAGATAAGGTAAAATTCAAAAATTTAGGCCTTGCAATTGTGGACGAACAACACCGTTTTGGAGTGGAACAACGCAGCAAATTATGGCACAAAAATGACTATCCACCACACGTGTTGGTGATGACCGCTACCCCCATCCCCCGCACTCTCGCCATGAGCGTTTATGGCGACCTGGATATTAGTGTAATTGACGAGCTTCCACCGGGCAGAAAAGATATAAAAACCGTGCACCGTTTTGATGCAAATAGACTGAAGGTTTTTCGCTTTATAAAGGACGAAATTTCGAAGGGCAGACAGGTGTATATTGTGTACCCTTTGATACAGGAAAGTGAGACCATGGATTACAAGGATTTGATGGACGGATACGAGAGTATTGTACGCGAATTTCCGTTGCCAGAATTTCAAGTTTCCATCGTACACGGACAAATGAAACCAGCCGACAAAGAATACGAAATGAATCGATTTATAAAAGGCGAAACACAAATTATGGTCGCCACTACGGTTATAGAAGTTGGCGTAAATGTGCCAAATGCCAGTGTGATGATTATTGAAAGTGCTGAACGTTTTGGTCTTTCACAATTACATCAATTGCGTGGACGAGTTGGTCGCGGTGCCGAGCAGAGTTATTGTATTTTAATGACCAGCCACAAACTTTCGGCAGATGCCAAAACCCGCTTGGAAACTATGGTACGCACTAGCGACGGTTTTGAAATTGCCGAAGTAGATCTAAAACTCCGCGGCCCCGGCGATTTGATGGGCACTCAACAAAGCGGTGTGCTAAACCTTCGCATTGCAGACATCGTAAAGGATTCTGAAATATTAAAGATTGCCCGAAGCTATGCGGCACAGACCCTAAAGGCAGACCCCAATCTCGCTTCCGAAGAAAATACTCCTATCAAGAATACCTATGCCCAGCTTGGGAAGTACCGAAATATCTGGAATTATATTTCGTAAAAGAACACCTAAGTAGTTTGATTCCCTTTTCTGAAATCGTCCATTTCCGAAGGCCCTTCACAAGCACAATGCCGTTCCCCAATTAATTTTCTTGCCAATTCAATTACTTTTCAATACTTTTAGGTTTATGACAGAAGCCGCTTTAGAAGAAGAGAAAAAGGAGCTCGCCAAGCAGTACAAACAGCTGCTCAAGATCAGTTACCGCACCCTTACCAAAGATGATAAAAAACTGATCCGCAGCGCATTTGACCTTGCCGTTGATGCCCACAAGGAGCAACGCCGCAAAAGTGGCGAGGCTTATATTTTTCACCCTATAGCGGTCGCAAAAATTGTTGCTTCGGAAATTGGATTGGACGCTACTAGCATTGCGGCCGCCCTTTTGCACGACGTGGTTGAGGATACTGAATATTCCTTGGAGGATATCGAGCGTATGTTTGGCACTCCCGTGGCCCGCATTGTGGACGGGCTTACCAAGATTGCCCATATAAATATGTCTGAAGACGTTTCCATGCAGGCGGAAAATTTCAGAAAAATGCTGCTTACCCTCAATGAGGACATTCGCGTAATCATCATAAAAATTGCGGACCGGCTGCACAATATGCAGACCATGGACAGCATGCCGCCGGACAAACAGCGGAAAATCGCTTCGGAAACGCTTTACATTTACGCTCCGCTCGCCCACCGCATTGGGCTTTACAACATAAAAACCGAATTGGAGGACTTGGGACTGAAGTTTACCGAGCCAGATGTGTACGCAGATATTTTAGGCCGAATAAAGGAAAGCAAGGAAGAACAGGACGCCTATATAGAGGCTTTCAATAAAGTAATTAAAGACTCGTTGGATGCCGAAAATTTAGAATACGAAATAAAGGGCCGACCCAAATCCATCTTTTCCATCCGAAGAAAAATGCTTGCGCAGAACGTCACCTTTGACGAGGTGTATGACAAATTCGCCGTGCGGATTATCTATAAAAGCAAGCCCGAAAACGAAAAATTCTTCGCGTGGAAGATTTACTCCATAGTTACCGACCATTTCCGCCCCAACCCAATACGGCTTCGCGACTGGATTTCTTCACCCAAGTCAACGGGTTACGAAGCACTGCACATAACCGTGATGGGCCCGAAAGGCCGTTGGGTAGAAGTGCAGATTCGCAGCGAGCGGATGAACGAGATTGCCGAGAAAGGTTTTGCCGCGCACTACAAGTACAAAAACAAGGAAAAGGACGACGGCGGCCTGGAAAATTGGCTGAACAAACTACAGGACACGCTGGAGAATTCAGAAATAAGCGCCGTGGATTTTGTAGAGGAATTTAAACTGAATCTTTACGCCAAGGAAATTTTCGTCTTTACCCCGAAAGGAGACCTGTATTCACTTCCAAAAGGGGCCACAGCTCTGGATTTCGCCTTTCACATTCACACCGAAATTGGGATGCACACCCGCGGTACAAAGGTGAATGGAAAACTCGTCCCGCTGAGCCACGAGCTCAAAAGTGGTGACCAAGTAGAGGTTATTACTTCAGATAACGCAAAACCTACGGCCAACTGGCTCAATTACGCCACCACTGGCCGTGCGCGGTCAAAGATTAAATCGTCACTGAAGGACGAAAAGAAACAGCTAGCCGAGGAAGGAAAAGTAATCCTGGCCCGAAAATTAAAATCGCTGAAATTGAACCTCGATGAAAGCCTACTCAACCAATTGGTGGTTTTCTTTAAGGTGAAAACGAGTTTGGATTTGTACTATCGCGTTGGCGCGGGAATCATCGACAACCAAAAATTGAAGGATTTTGCCGCTTCGCGAAGCAATGCCTTTATCAGTTTCTTCAAAAATAGAATCCGAAAGCCAGACAAGCCGGAGGATGTCAACAAGGAAGAAATCACGGAAAAATTTGACCAACTAGTTTTTGGAAAGAACGAGGACAAACTCGATTATAAAATGGCAAACTGCTGCAACCCTATTCCCGGGGATGATGTTTTCGGCTTCGTAACGGTGAATGAAGGTATAAAAGTACATAAGACCAACTGTCCGAATGCGCTGCAACTCCAGAGCAACTATAGCTACCGCATTATGCCCGCCAAGTGGATTGACAGCACACAACGCGAATTTAAAGCCGTACTCAACATTTCGGGAATTGACACGATTGGTTTGGTAAATGAGGTAACTAAAGTAATTTCAAACAACCTTCATATAGATATGAAAAGCGTCCACTTCGACAGTAATGACGGGGTTTTTACAGGCAAAATAGTTGTGGTGGTAAAAAACAAATCGATTCTGAACAATCTTGTGGAAAACATCAAAAAAATAAACGGAATTGATAAGGTTACCCGGGTTTAGGATGAGGGATGATGAAAAAAACGTTAGCGGTTTAACATTTTCGTAAAGAAGTCATACGTCTTATGTCCTACCGTCTTAAGTCCATTTCACGGATGATTTCATTTTCTATCATTTCGCCAATGCCACATCTAAAATTTGAGTAACTTTGCACACTTAATTATGAGTTCAAAAACAGACATAAATAATCAAGAAATTGTAAAGAACGTTTTCACGGGCTTTCTTGAGCAAAAGGGGCACCGCAAAACGCCGGAACGCTACGCAATTCTTCAGGAAATTTACGACCACGACGACCATTTTGATATTGAGTCGCTGTACATAAATATGAAGAATAAAAACTACCGCGTAAGCCGTGCCACGCTTTACAATACTATTGAATTGCTTTTGGAGTGCGGCTTGGTGCGCAAACACCAGTTTGGCCAAAACCAGGCACATTACGAAAAATCGTATTTTGACCGCAACCACGACCACGTTATTCTCGCCGATGGCGAAGTGATTGAGTTTTGCGACCCGCGGATTCACAACATAAAAAAAACCATAGAAGAGGTTTTTAATATTGAAATAACCAACCATTCACTTTATTTCTACGGAAATAGAAAAAATCCCGCCACTACCGATGACGGGAACAATCAATAAAAATTATGGCAGTAGACTTACTACTTGGATTGCAATGGGGCGACGAAGGCAAAGGAAAAATTGTCGATGTCCTAACAAAAAACTATGATATAATCGCGCGTTTTCAGGGCGGGCCGAATGCGGGCCACACTTTGGAATTTGACGGCCACAAGCACGTTTTGCACACCATTCCCAGTGGAATTTTTCACGAAGGAACTATCAATTTGGTGGGGAACGGCGTGGTGATTGACCCCGTGATTTTCAAAAGGGAGCTCGATAATCTTGCAAAATTCAATTTAGACCTTAAAAAGAGCCTGCTTATTTCGCGAAAGGCGCATCTTATTTTGCCAACCCATCGTTTATTGGACGCTGCTTCCGAAGCTTCAAAAGGAAAAGCGAAGATTGGCTCAACGCTTAAGGGCATTGGCCCCACCTATATGGACAAGACAGGCCGCAATGGTATTCGTGTCGGCGATTTGGAAATGGACAACTGGCAGGAGAAGTACCGCGCTCTGGCAGATAAGCACGAAGCGATGATTGATTTTTACAATGTGGATGTGCAATACGATTTGGCAGACCTTGAAGCAGAATTCTTCAAAGCGGTTGAAGTATTGAAAAGCCTTACCTTCATTGATAGCGAGGAATATTTGCACCAAGCCCAAAAAGATGGCAAAACCATTCTTGCCGAAGGCGCACAGGGATCTTTGCTGGATATAGATTTTGGAACCTATCCCTTCGTAACCTCATCAAACACTACTGCCGCAGGAGCGTGTACCGGTTTGGGCATAGCTCCCGGAAAAATAAAGGAAGTATTTGGAATTTTTAAGGCTTACACCACTCGCGTGGGTAGTGGCCCCTTCCCTACCGAACTTTTTGACGAAGATGGCGAAACCATGGGCCGTGTGGGGAATGAATTTGGCGCAACTACAGGCCGTCCGCGCCGTTGTGGCTGGTTGGATTTGGTAGCGCTTCGTTATGCAGTGCAAGTAAATGGCGTTACCCAATTGATTATGATGAAAGGCGACGTGTTGAGTGGTTTCGACACACTTAAAGTATGTACTGCCTATAACTATAAAGGTGAAACAATCCATCATTTTCCGTATAATATTGAAGCCGAAAACGTAACGCCGGTTTATACTGAAATGAAGGGCTGGCAGGCAGATTTAACCAAAATGACCGAAGCCTCGCAAATGCCACAGGCCTTGAACGATTATATCGATTTTCTGGAAAAAGAACTGGAAGTGCCAATCAAAATTGTTTCCGTAGGGCCGGACAGAAAGCAAACCATTCATCGGTAATCAATTTTTTGTTGATATTTTCGTTGCTAATGACAAATAATTCTTTTTTGAAAATATCATCTTTCATAATTGTAGTCATCGTTTTTTTCTTCGGAATTAATCTTTCCGCACAGGAAAAACAAAAGGTGGATATACAGTCCGGTTACCTTGAAATAAGGCCCGAATTTCCCGATGCCGCCATTTACACCAAAGACGAAACCGGGCAGGTGTACATCGTGCACGAAGGTGTGGAAATGTGGTGCGACCAAGCTTTTGTTTATCTAAAAAATAATTTCGTAAAAGCCTATGGCGATGTGCGGATTACGCAAGGCGACACCGTCTCGATGAACAGCAAATACGCTGAATACAACGGAAACACGCAATTTGCTTTTGCAAGCGGTGATGTAGTTTTAACAGAACCGAAAACCACCCTTAAAACAGATACGCTTTATTTTGACAGGATAAAACAACAGGCCTATTACAGGACTGGCGGCACGGTGCAGGATACTTCCAGCGTTTTGACCAGCCGTTCGGGGAGGTATTTTGCCGAAAGTAAAAAGTACCAATTTCTTCAAAATGTAAAAATCGTAAACCCGAAGTATACCGTTAATAGCAACCAACTCGATTTTTATTCAGAAACGGGAGATGCGTACCTATACGGCCCTTCCACCATTGTGAGCGAAACCAGTACCGTTTATTGTGAACGTGGTTATTACGATACGCGTGGTGATACGGGTTATTTCGTAAAAAATTCAAAAGTAGATTACGAAAACCGAACGCTTTACGGCGACAGCATCTACTTTGACCGAAACAGAAGTTTTGCTTCTGCCACCAACAATATTAGGGTTCTCGACACAATCAATAAAAGTGTTATCCGCGGTCATTATGCCGAAGTTTACCGCGAAAAGGATTCGGTTTTTATTACGAAAAGAGCCGTGGCAATCACGGTTCGTGACGGCGATTCAATTTATGTGCACGCAGACACACTGCGCGTAACGGGCAAACCCGAAAATAGAATTGTAAAAGGATTTTATCGCGCCCGGCTTTTCAAACCCGGAAAAGTTGGCGACGACCCCACCAGCGGAAAATGTGACAGTATTTACGTCAACGAAAAAAGGGGAATTACAAAACTATTGCGAAACCCAGTTTTGTGGAGCGGCGAAAATCAAATGATTGGCGATACCATCCACATTCTTTCAGATACGATAACGGATAAACTGGATACTCTCAAGGTTTTCAACAATGCTTTTTTGGTGCAAAAAGATAGCCTGGGCTTCAATCAGGTAAAGGGCGAACAGCTTATCGGACTTTTTACAAATAATGAGCTGGACACGGTAAACATCAATAAAAACGCACAAGTAATCTATTATTCCCGAGATGATAACGAGAAATTGGTCGGTATAAACAATACGGTTTCCAGTTCCATTCAAATGTATTTGGAAGAGCAGCAAATTACCGGAATCAGGTTTATAAAAAAGGCAGATGGCAAAGTGTATCCGCCGTCAATGTTGCCTGAGAATGCGAGAATTCTTCCCGGGTTTCAATGGCGGGGCGATGAACGATTGTATTCCGTGGAAGATTTATTTAAAGGAAAACCCGCACCCATACTCCCAAAAATTACGGGAATCCCACTGCCGAAGGACGAGGGCGAATTTTTTGAGGATATTCCCGAAGACGAAATTGAACTTCCCGAAGAGTCCAAACTTTCCCCAAAAGATTTACAAAACCGACCGGACGACCCCAAACCCGAAACTTTGGAAAGCGAGGCGAAGCGGGATTCCGTTCAGCAGAAAGCAAATGATTCCATTCAAACCGGGAACTAATGACTGAGGATTTCTACAAATACCAAGCGCAGACCACGCCACATCCGTTGGCGTTGGAAATTTCGCATGCCGAAGGAAGTTACATTTACGATACTTCCGGCAAAAAGCATTTGGATTTTGTAGCGGGAGTTTCTGCCTGCATGCTGGGGCATTGCCATCCGCGCGTTGTTTCGGCAATAAAAAATCAAGCTGAAAAATATCTGCACGTCATGGTTTATGGCGAATATATTCAAGAACCCGCCGTGGAACTTGCAAAACTGCTTGCCGAAAATCTTCCGAAGAATTTAAACACAACTTATTTAGTTAACAGCGGCACAGAAGCCATCGAAGGTGCGTTAAAACTCGCCCGCCGCGCAACGGGAAGAACGCAAATTCTTTACGCAAATAATGCCTACCACGGCAACACCATGGGCTCGATGAGCGTGATGGGCTTCGAGGAGCGCAAAAATGCTTTCAAACCTTTGGTCCCGGATTGCTTCCCTGTAAATTTCAATAGTGAAGCAGATCTTCAAAAAATAAACACGGAAACGGCTGCTATTATTTTGGAAACCATCCAAGGCGGCGCTGGTTTTATCCAGCCGGAAAATGATTATCTGAAAAAAGTGCGAAAGCGTTGTGATGAAACCAGAACGCTTTTGATTTTGGATGAAATTCAGCCCGGATTTGGAAGAACCGGCAAACTTTTCGCTTTTGAACATTTCGGCATCGTGCCGGATATTTTAGTGATGGGAAAAGGCATGGGCGGCGGCTTGCCCATTGGCGCGTTTACCGCTTCACACGAAGTGATGGCACTGCTCCAGGAGAACCCAAAGCTGGGGCATATTACCACTTTTGGCGGAAATCCCGTGATAGCGGCTGCCGCTTTGGCAACGCTTCAGGAATTGACGGAAACTGATATTGTTCAGCAAACACTTCAAAAAGAAAAACTTTTTAGAAAATTGCTGAAACATCCACTAATAAAGGAAGTACGGGGTCGGGGCCTGATGCTTGCCGCAATGGTGGAAAGTCCCGAAATCGCTTCCGAAGTAATCCTGGCTTGCAAAGAAAGAGGATTGGTGCTTTTTTGGCTACTTTTTGAAGGTCGGGCCATCCGTATTACGCCACCACTGACAATCAGCAATGACGAAATTGAGGAGGGCTGTAAAATACTGACAGGCGTTCTAAACTCGCTTCAAAAGAGATAAATGTTGCGCAAAGCCTTTGTTTACAGGTATTTATAAACAAACCTACTGTTGATAAGTCCGTTAACAATAAACACGGCATAACAATTGAACTTATTTATACATTATTATCTTTAAAATAGAAGAAACCGTTAAACCGTGCGTATGCAATTAAGTTCAAACGAGCATAACAACTTCTCGCTGGAAAGATTCGAATCTATGCTGAAAACCAACAGCGTTCTGTTTTTCGACTCAGAGGAATTTGAGGAAATAGTGCATCACTACCTTGAAAATGGAAAAATTGCACTTGCCAAAAAAGCGACCAAATTAGGGCTGGAACAACACCCATCCTCCACAAACCTTAAGCTTTTCCAAATAGAAATGTACATTTTTGAAAACAAACTGGACATTGCTGATGAGCTTTTGGATGAGTTGCACCAATTGGAACAAAGCAACGAGGAAATCTACATCCAAAAGGCGAATATTTTCTCGCGTCGCGACATGCACAAAGAGGCTATCACCCTACTGGAACAGGCTTTGGAGATTACTGCCGACGAAGCCGATGTATTGTCGTTATTGGGAATGGAATATTTATTCCTCGAAGATTACGAAAATGCCAAACTCTATTTTATGAGATGTTTGGAGGAAGACGAGGAAGATTATTCCGCACTCTACAATATTATTTACTGTTTTGAATTCTTGGATGAATACGAAGCGGCCATTGATTATTTGAATGATTTTCTCAACAAAAACCCGTATTGTGAGGTAGCTTGGCACCAAATAGGCAAGCAGTATTATGAACTGAAGGACTATAAAAAAGCCCTTGCCGCCTTTGATTTTGCCATAATCAGTGACGACCGTTTTATAGGAGCCTACCTTGAAAAAGGAAGAGTGCTCGAAAAACTGAAACGATATGAAGAAGCCATTGAAAGCTACTCCATTACCTTAGGACTTGACGACCCAACTTCCTACGCATTATTGCGAATAGGGAAATGCTACGAAAAATTGGGCAATGCCGAAATGGCCATCCAGTTTTATACAAAATGTGTGGAGGAAGACTCCTTGCTTGACAAAGGTTGGATCGCCATCACCGATTTTTACATAAAGAACAAACAATTTCAAAAAGCGCTTTATTATATAGAAAAAGCTATTAATATTGATAGTGAAAATGTGCTTTACTGGAAGCGTTATGCCAAAATAAACAATAAACTCAACCTTTTTGAAGAGGCGGAAGTCGGTTTCAGAAAGGCGTTGGAATTGGGCAATTATGAACTAGAATCTTGGTTAACCCGCGGCGATATTTTGACCAATCTCGGTGAATTTGAGGCCGCAGTGAACAATTTCAATCAATCTTTGGAATTTTATCCGGAACACGCCGAGATAGAATACCGTCTTTCAGGGCTTTATTTCACATTGAACGAAAATGACAAAGGCGCGTTTCACTTAAAAAATGCCCTAAAATCTGAGCCCGAATTCTTGATGATTATTGAGGAACTTTTTCCGCAGGTTTACCAAATGCCAGCGGTAGTGGAAATAATCAAAGAACACAAAAATCCTTCGCTTTAATTTCTGTATTTTTGGGGTTTTAGCAAAATAGACCTATGCCTCAACGGAATTTTCTTCAGTATTTAGTTATCACCGCAAAAGGCCTCGCCATGGGCGCTGCCGATGTTGTGCCAGGCGTTTCGGGCGGTACTATCGCCTTCATTTCCGGAATTTATGAAGAATTGATAGAAACCATCCATAAATTGGATCTCGGGTTCTTCAAAATCTGGAAAGCGGACGGTTTTTTAAAAGCGTGGAAACATTATAACCTCGGGTTTCTTTTGGCGCTGTTTTCGGGAGTTTTTATCAGCATCATTTCCTTGGCAAAATTGATTACTTGGCTTTTGGAAGTTTACCCAATTATGGTCTGGTCGTTCTTTTTCGGGTTGGTAATTGCGAGTATTGTTTACGTGGGCAAACAAATTACCAACTGGCGATTGGCGGTGATTACGATGATGATTGTTGCTGCCATAGCATCCTATCTAATAACAATCGCAGACCCCGTGGGTTCTCCGGACAGCACGTGGTTTCTTTTTTTCGCAGGTTTTATAGCAATTATAGCAATGATACTTCCGGGTATTTCGGGGGCCTTTATCCTGTTGCTTTTGGGCGCATACACTACCGTTATCGGGATTGTGACCCAACTGGGCGAAGGCATTACAACTTTGGACAGTTCACTATTTTTGGGTGCCTTGGGCAAGCTTCTAATATTTGCCGTAGGCGCCGTTATTGGTCTAAAAGTTTTTTCCAGAGCTCTCAACTGGATGTTTAAGCACCATAAAAATCTGATACTTGCGGTACTTACCGGTTTTATGATTGGCGCGCTGAACAAGATTTGGCCGTGGAAGGAAGTTTTGCAATACAGATTAAGCCACTCCGGAGAACAAATTCCTTTTATTGAAAGAAGCATATTTCCGCAAAATTATGAGGGCAATCCACAAATTTTGTACGCTATAATATTTGCCGTAATAGGTTTTCTGACCATCTTTTTATTGGAAAGAATCGCCGTAAATAAAGTCGCAGTTTCAAGCACCAATGAACAATCC
This sequence comes from Aequorivita aquimaris, assembly GCF_001573155.1. GTDB lineage: Bacteria > Bacteroidota > Bacteroidia > Flavobacteriales > Flavobacteriaceae > Aequorivita > Aequorivita aquimaris. The sequence continues at coordinate 555,826 of NZ_JRWG01000001.1, forward strand.
AATTAACTCCTAACCCATAACATTTAACTCCTAACCCTTAACTTTTAACTTACCCGTGTACGAAAATCGTTCCTTCTCCGATAAAGTTTGGCTGGTCCTTAAAGGGCTGGGAATGGGCGCGGCCAATAAGGTGCCCGGCGTATCGGGTGGCGTTGTGGCTTTTGTGGCAGGTTTTTATGAGGAGTTTATTTATTCGCTTCAAAAAGTAAATAAAAAAGCGTTCAAACTATTTATTGACGGGCGTTTCAAAAGTTTTTACAGATATACCAACGGCCAGTTTTTAAGCCTTTTGATTTTGGGGATGGTGATAAGCTATTTCAGCGTTTCCAAACTTTTGGACTATCTGATTGTGCATTATGAACTCTTCGTATGGAGTGCATTTTTCGGAATGATTATCGGCTCCATATATTTTATCGCGAAAGATTTTGGCGATTGGAACCGAAAATATGTAGGCTATTTACTCTGTGGTGTCGCTGCGGGCGTTGCCATCAGTTTTTTGGAGCCCGCCAAAGAAAACAGCAATCTACTCTTTGTCTTTTTCTGTGGAATTATCAGCGTTTCGGGGATGACCCTGCCAGGTCTCTCGGGTTCTTTCATCCTAATTCTTTTGGGAAATTACGTGCTGCTTTTGGTAGATTCGGTAAATTCACTTTTTGATACGTTTGCAGATGTTTTTCAGGGCGATTTCAGTTGGATTTATAACGCGGAGCGCATTGAACTTTTAAAGGTTTTGGCCGTTTTTTCGTTGGGCTCGTTGGTAGGGTTAGTCTCGCTATCCCATCTTTTGGCTTACGTTTTAAAAAGGTTCAAAAAAGCTACCTACGCCGTTATCATTGGGTTTATCGCCGGTTCGCTTGGCGTGGTTTGGCCGTGGAAAGAAAAAAAATACGAGCTGGATGCTTTCGGCCAAATTCAATTTGATGCCAATGGCAGGGAAATTATCCGGGGCTACAACCGCTTTTTTCCTTCGGAATTTAATTCAGAGACTATTCTCGCTATCGTGTTTATCATAGTCGGAGTTGCGATTGTCCTTAGTTTGGATTGGTTCGACAACCATAGAAAGAGACATCATGGCTAAGTTTGGATTAATCGGAAGAAATATAGCCTATTCCTTTTCAAAAAGATTCTTTTCTGAAAAATTTGAACGAGAAAATTTGGTGCATACCTATGAAAATTTTGATATTTCCTCAATCCAAAAATTTCAAAAGATACTTCAGGAAACACCCCATTTAAAAGGGCTGAACGTTACCATTCCTTATAAAGAGGAAATAATTCCCTTCCTTGATAGCTTGGACGCTGATGCCGAAAAAATTGGCGCAGTAAACACCATTAAAATTTCTGAAGAAGGAAAACTTATAGGCTATAATACGGACCATTTCGGTTTTCAAAAATCGTTGGAAGCCTTTTTGCCACTTCGGCAGAAAACCGCGTTAATACTGGGCACGGGCGGCGCTTCAAAAGCTGTCGCTTATGCTTTGCACAAGTTGGGTTTCGAATTCAAATTTGTAAGCAGAAAAAAAACAACTGCCGGTTTGCTATATTCGGAAATGGATAAATCCACGATTGAAAACCATCCTCTAATAATAAACTGTACCCCGCTTGGCACCTTTCCGAATATCGCTGATTGTCCGCCACTTTCCTATCACTTTCTCACAAAAAACCATCTGCTTTTCGATTTAATCTACAATCCCGCCGAGACCGAATTTTTAAAACGCGGAAAAATACAGGGAGCCCAAACCACCAATGGCTTGAAAATGTTGGAGCTACAAGCCGAGAAAGCGTGGGAAATCTGGAATTCATAAAATTCAAATAAAAAACTTCAAAAAAACGCTGTGTGCTTTGCCAATTGCGCAGTTGTTAGTATCTTGACCCTCCAAGAAAAACGAACCTAAACATTGAAACAAATGTCTGACGAGAAATTGCCTCAGGAAGAAAACGAAAAGGAAATTCCAACAACTGAATCTGCGGAAGAAACAAATGCTGCATCTGTAAACCCCGAAGATTCGGCCAAGGAAGAAACTGCCGCAACAGAAGCTGAAGAAGTAAAAGCAGAAGAAGAACATTCTGAAGAAAATGGGGAAAGCAAACCTGTTGCTGCCGAAGAAGCTGATAAAGAAGACATTGTGGAAGATGCGATGGTTGCGGAAAAGGATGCCGTAGAGGAAAAGGAAACCAGCGAGGCAACGGCCAATGAAAAGATTGTGACTACTCAGAAAGATGAGGATGAAGCGGATGAAGAGGACGAAGAAGAAGTAGCATCATCAGAAGAGGCTGAGGACGAGGAAGAAGACCACGAGGAAAAGGCGCAAAAAGATTACAGCACCCTTTCTGAAAAAGAATTAGTGGCGGAACTGGAAAAGTTGTTAAAGACAAAAAAAATTCAGGAATTAAAGCACGATGTTGAGGAAATCCGTTCGGAATTCAATAGTAAATTCAACGAGGAACTGGAGCAGAAAAAAGAGGAATTTCTTGCCGAAGGCGGGAATATCATCGACTTCCACTATACTACTCCGCTAAAAAAAGAATTCAATTCGCTTTATTTTGACTATAAAGAAAGACGCAACAATCATTATAAAAACCTTAAAAAAGACCTGCAATCAAACTTGGACAAGCGCTGGGAATTGATAGAGGAACTAAAGGGACTTTTGGGCGCAGAGGAAAACATAAACACTACCTACAAGCATTTTAAGGAAATTCAGGAAAAATGGCATGTTGCAGGCGCTATACCGCGCGATAAGTACAATACCGTTTGGAATACCTATCACCACCACGTCGAGAATTTTTACGATTTTCTGCATCTGAACCGCGAGTTTCGCGATTTGGACTTTAAACACAATCTCGACGCCAAGCTTAAATTAATTACGCGCGCCGAAGAGCTTGCACAGGAAGAGGACATCAATAAGGCGTTCCGCGAATTGCAGATGCTCCATAAAATGTGGAAGGAAGATATAGGTCCCGTTGCCAAAGAATATCGCGATGAAGTTTGGGACAAGTTCAGTGAGGCCACAAAGGTAATCCACGACAAGCGCCAAGCCCAATTGGCCGAAATGGAAAAAGATTTTGAAGCGAATCTTGAAAAGAAAAAAGAAATAATAGAAGAAATTAAAAAAGCCACCGAAGAGGCCAAACCAAGCCACCAAGGTTGGCAAAATGCAATTAAAAAAGTGCAGGAACTTCGCGATGCTTTTTTCAATACGGGTAGGGTTCCACGCGCCAACAATAAGGAAATTTGGAAAGCTTTTAAAGATGCCACAGGTAACTTTAACCATCAGAAAAACAGTTTCTACAAAAACCAGAAAAAGGAGCAATACACCAATCTGGAGAAAAAACGCGAGCTCATTAAAATTGCTGAGGAAAATAAGGACAGCGACGATTTTGAAGCTACAACACCGCTGATGAAAAAAATCCAAAACGATTGGAAAAATATCGGCCACGTACCAAGAAAGGACAGCGACAAAATCTGGAAACAATTCAAAAAAGCTTGTAACCACTACTTTGACAGGCTCCACGCACAGAAAAATGAAGCCAATAAAGAGGAAGTGGAGCATTTTGAAGCGAAGCAAAAAATGCTGGAAAAACTATCCTCGTTTGAATTGAGCGGCGACCACAAAGCAGATGTTAAAGCTATAAAGGAGCACATTACCGCTTGGAAGGAAATCGGTCGCGTACCGTATAACAAACGCAACATAGAGCAGAAATTCAATAAGATGCTGGACAGCCTTTTCGGAAAGTTGGATTTAGGCAAGAAAGAAACCGAGCTTATTAAATTTGACAATAAACTGAACACGCTGGTAAACCGCGAAGACGAGCGAAAACTGCAGAATGAGCATTTCTTTATCTCTAAAAAGATTGATGAGACCAAGGATGAAATCCGCCAATTGGAGAACAATCTTGGCTTTTTCCACCACGTTGATGAAAATAATCCCTTGGTTAAGGAGGTACACAAAAACATAGCCCGCCACAAAGAGCAACTTGAAGTTTGGAAGGCGAAGCTTTCAAAAATTAAAGAGGTTCGGGAATAATTTTCAAATTGTAGAGACGCACTGCGGTACGTCTCTACCGACCGTCTGATTCTTTTGCTTGGTTCCAAAAAACGTCCATCTCGGCCAGGGTCATATCTTTTAACGATTTGTTCATTTCCTTTGCCTTGCTTTCCAAATACTGAAAGCGTTTTATGAATTTTTTATTGGTACGTTCCAGTGCGTTTTCCGGATTTACCTTTAGGAATCTTGCGTAATTTATCATAGAGAACAACACATCGCCGAATTCTTCCTCTATTTTTTCGGTGTTGTTCTGATTTACTTCGAATTGCAGTTCGCCCAACTCTTCCTGTAACTTTTCAAAAACCTGTTGCGGCTCTTCCCAGTCAAACCCTACGCCCGCCACTTTATCCTGTATTCTGCTCGCCTTTACCAATGCTGGCAATGATTTTGGAACGCCTTCCAAAACGCTTTTTTTGCCTTCATTCAGTTTTAGATTTTCCCAGTTTCGCTTTACTTCCTCTTCATCTGCCACATTTACATCGCCGTAGATATGGGGGTGTCGGGAAATAAGCTTTTCACATATATCATTGCAAACGTCGGCAATGTCAAAATCATTGGTCTCGCTACCTATTTTGGCGTAAAATACAATATGCAACAGCACATCGCCCAACTCCTTCTTCACTTCCTGCAGGTCGTTGTCCAAAATGGCATCGCCCAATTCATAAGTTTCCTCAATGGTGAGGTGACGGAGCGTTTCCATGGTTTGTTTCTTGTCCCACGGGCACTGCTCGCGCAGTTCGTCCATAATGGTCAATAGTCTGTCGAAAGCTTTAAGTTGGTCTTTTCGGGAATTCATTTGTTTTAGGTTTCAGGTTCAGCCCTTGCACTGCCCTTCGACATTGCTTGGGACAGGCTGCTTAGGGTGACAAATCAGTTTCGGGTTAAAAGTAGAAAAATTAATTGCGAGTTCACGATTTTACGCCTTTGGAATATTTCACTAAAAACAAAAAACCCCAAAACCCGAAACGGATTGAGGGATTTTTCACTAATATATAACTGGACAACTTAAAATTCCTCGCTATGTTTTGCGCGATGCCGCACTTTTAGTAGCACCGCCTTTTTTGGCCGAAGAAGCTTTTGGCGCAGTCGATTTTGGCGCAGCAGCTTTCTTCGCGGCTGGTTTCTTGGGCTCCTTGGGTTTTTCACTTGTACCCTCTTCAGATTTTTTGGTCTCTTCTTTGGCTTCGGAAAAATCGTTTAAACCATTTTTCACAAGCATATTGTACCATTGCACAATTTTTTTGATATCGCTTGCATAAACGCGGTCCTCATCATAATCGGGCATTACGCCGAAGAAAAACTCTTCCAGCTCTTCCTTTGATACTTTATGGCTTATGGTTTCCTTTCCGTCTTCCTTTTCAGAAATTTTCTTAAAAACTTCGCGAAGCGGAACTTCTTCGGTTAAGGTATAAACGGCAATTTCAGAAAGCAGGCTCACATTGTGGCGGCCGCTCACGTTTATGGTTTTTCCGTCCAGAAGCGACTCTGCAAGAAAGCCGGTACGGGTTTGGGTTTTTAGTTTATAAAGTCCAGGTTTACCGGAAATGGAAAGCACTTTTTCTAAGCTCATAAAATACTTTTAATTTGTTTAAAGGGTTACAAATATCTTTGGTTTGATTAATATACGCAAGTGTGTTAACGTTTCTTTTTTGCATTGGGGAATTTCATTTTATAGTCAATGCCCACTTTGCCTTTTGAAATGTTTGCCAATTTGCTTTTTATCAATCGTTTTTTTAAGGGTGAAAGCTTGTCGGTAAAGAGAATACCCTCAATATGGTCGTATTCATGCTGGATAATTCGCGCTACGATTCCGCTAAAGGATTCTTTGTGTTTATTGAAATTTTCATCTTCGTACTCCATCACGATGTTAGGCTTTCGGAACACATCCTCGCGCACATCTGGGATACTCAGGCAACCCTCGTTAAAGGCCCATTCATCGCCAGATTCCTCAATTATCCGGGCGTTGATGAATACTTTTTTAAAGGTAGATACAAATTGCTGTTCTTCCTCGCTCAGGTCTTCATCGTCCTCAAAGGGAGTAGCATCCACAATAAAAAGGCGGATAGGCAGATTTACCTGTGGGGCAGCCAGGCCGATGCCCCGGGCTTCATACATGGTCTCAAACATATTTTCGATAACGGTATCCAGGTTTGGATAATCCTTGGTTATTGCTTCTGTTTCCTTTCTTAATACAGGGTCGCCGTAGGCTACTATTGGAAGAATCATTGTTTATTTTCTATTTTTATTTTTTATTGTTACTTGAGATTTTATGGACACTTAGGAATCTATTGTTTCTATAGTTCCGGGATAAATCGCGAGCCTACCACTTTCCTCTATTTATTATAAAGATATTCCTGGAGAATTATCGTCGCACTAATTTCATCCACCAGGGCCTTGTTTTGACGCTGTTTCTTTTTCAGGCCGCTATCAATCATGGTCTGAAAAGCCATTTTGCTCGTGTATCGCTCGTCAACCCGTTTCACATCTAAGTCGGGAAAGGTTTCAGAAAATTTCTTCAGAAACTTTTGAATTTCCACCTCAATATTGGAATGAGTTCCATCTTTCTGTTTAGGTTCGCCTACCAAAACCAGGTCCACCTTTTCTGAAGCAATGTACTTTTTCAAAAAATCCATCAGCGTTGAAGTAGCCACGGTCGTAAGACCCGAGGCAATAAGCTGCAGCTCATCCGTAATGGCGATACCGGTTCGCTTGCTGCCGTAATCCAATGCTAAAACTCTTCCCATAACGACTGCAAAAATAAGGGTTTCGGAAATAGTATGCTACAATTGGACAGTTATTTGGATTGGAGGTTTTATATTTGTGGAAGGGATGCTGGGTGACGGATGACGGATGAAAAAAACAAAAGTAACCACAGTATCCATATTATCAACAGAATCCATAATATCAACAGAATCCAAAGCATCAATAAAATATGACCGAACTCCAACAAACCATAGAAAAAGCCTGGGAAGACCGCTCCCTACTTACCGAAACCGAAACCATTGTCGCCATTCGTGAAGTTGTAAACCTTTGTGATGAAGGCAAACTGCGATGCGCCGAACCAACTGCCAACGGCTGGCAGGTAAACGAATGGGTAAAAAAAGCCATCGTACTTTATTTTCCAATCCAGAAAATGAAAACGTTGGAAGTGGGTATTTTTGAGTATCACGATAAAATTCCACTAAAATCAGGGTACGAAGCAAAAGGAGTGCGTGTGGTGCCCCATGCCGTGGCACGTCACGGGGCATATATTTCAAAAGGCGTAATCCTTATGCCGAGCTACGTAAACATTGGCGCCTATGTTGACGAAGGCACTATGGTAGATACCTGGGCCACGGTGGGCAGTTGCGCGCAGATTGGCAAAAACGTTCACCTTAGTGGCGGGGTAGGCATTGGTGGTGTGCTGGAACCATTGCAGGCCGCTCCAGTAATTATTGAGGACGGCGCCTTTATTGGCTCGCGTTGTATTGTGGTAGAAGGTGTTCGCGTAGGAAAGGAAGCCGTTCTGGGCGCCAACGTAGTGCTTACAGCTTCCACCAAAATTATAGACGTTACCGGCGATGCGCCCGTGGAAACCAAAGGTTCGGTTCCCGCTCGTTCGGTGGTCATTCCAGGTAGCTATACCAAAAAGTTTCCTGCCGGAGAATACCAGGTGCCCTGTGCCTTGATTATTGGACAGCGCAAGGAAAGCACCAATCTCAAAACTTCATTGAATGATGCCCTTCGGGAGTACGACGTAGCTGTATAAAATAGGCACGGAAACATTACCAGCTTCCCCCGCCCGAACTACTGTTAGATGGAGAACTAACCATAGTAGATTTGGCCGTTGATATGGAATCTGAAAAAGAACGCGAAAAGTTGTGCATGGTAAACGCCCCGGTGGACGAGGTGTACCAACTGGGGGGCTGAAGATTTAAGGCTTCAAACTTTTTTGCCCATTGATCAAAAAGTCCAAAAGCAAGGGCATACCCCAGAGTGGTCTCAAAATAAGACGGACTGTCTCGCAACAGCATTTTCAACTTGTCTTCCTCAGCAATCTTTATAAAGTTTTTGAACCCCTTCAACTCTGAAAGTGCTGCATTGCCCTTGGCATTTTTCTTAACCATATAAACGCTCATAAACAGCAGAAATATAGTTACCGGAATTACGGCCAGAGCAGCAAAAAGACCCCAAATAGATATAAATATGAAGAACAGAATGGCTCCTATTAATAGCGTTCCCAAAATAGTACGCGTCTGCATTTTCTTGGCCTGTGGGTCATAAAAAATTTGAGCCTTAGCTTTCAGAAGGGTTTTGGCACTTGCCATCTTCGTATAAAACGAATCCTTTAGACTACTTATCAACACTTCCTGTTTTGAGGAACCTACCGAACTGCCAAAAAGCCCATCGAAAATTTTCCGTTCATAATCGGGCGCGCCGTCGGGCAAGGGTTTAAGTTTGGTCAATTTGGTGTCGTCCTTACCAAACCAGCCTTTTTTTGGTATCTGCTCCATAGTGATAATTCCGCGCGAACCCCAATACGGAATCAAGGCAATTAGGTCTTGCGTATCTTCGCTGTCGTCAATTAAAAAACCAGCCATTGCTGGATCTATGCCACTGGGCGGAAAATAACTGGTAGTGGCCACTACCCTATCATCTTTGCCGTATTTGTTCCAAACCCAATAGAAAACAACCAGCATGGCACCAAGAATCAGCGTCCAACCATAGGTTGTCCAAAAAGGCCACCAGGGTTTAATTTCCTTTACAGAACCTAACGGAAGATTTAGCAAAACCGTGACATTCTGACCTGAATAGGATTTAAATTGCGGAAGACTTTCTGCCCTGAAAACACCATCTTCATAATTTATATCATATTCTGAACTTTCATTGGTTTCACCACTAAAACCTGTATATATAAAAATATCGTCCAAGCCTGCGTCAACATTTTCGGGAAGGTGGATGTTGAAGTCTATTTTCTCAAAAACGGTGTACCAAGCGTCAGATTTTATGTTCCAATAAAACCGAATCTGTGAATCCTCAAAAAGGAAAGCATTGTAAACCCTGTATTTTATTTCGTATTGCTGTGGACCGATAATGGTTTTGTCCTTATCGCCAATCTTTATTTGCAGGTTATCACTAATCTTCTGTACAAAATCGAAGTCAGCTTCAAAATTATGATCTGGCACATCAATTTTCCTGATCTTTATCTTGCGCTTTTCCTTCGTGCCATCAGCAGTAAGCAAATCGTAATTGGTACGGATTGTTCTGTAGATACCGTGTTTGTAAGCTGTAAAGGTAAGGTCATAATTTTCTACAACATCAAAATACCCTTCCTCGCTAATGTAAATATCAACTACGAAATTGTTAACAATGAAATCCTGTGCTGAAACTTTCAGAAAAAAAAGTATTCCAAAACAAAGGAGAAACATTTTTTTCATCCTTTCTTTTTTAGTTAAAACTTACTTTCACGTTTTCACGACTCGCCTCGTCTGTTTCAAAATAATCAAAGTGCTGATAGTTCAACATGCCCGCAAAAAGTACCCCAGGGAAACTTTCGCCGTAAGTGTTGTTCTCGCGCACGGTTCCATTATAATATCTCCGGCTGCGCTCTAGGTTCTCTTCTATTTCGTTAAGTTTTTGCTGTAGGTCCAAAAAGTTAGGATTTGCCTTTAAATCTGGATAAGCTTCCCCCAATGCAAAAATACTGCGCAGGGTTTGTTGCAATTGGTTTTCGGCCTTTATCTGCGCATTTATATCGTCAGAAGGTACCGCCATTGCGGCATTGCGCGCCTGTATTACACTTTCCAAGGTGGTCTTTTCGTGAGCCGTATATCCTTTAACGGTTTCCACAAGATTTGGGATTAAGTCATAACGGCGTTTAAGAGCAACATCTATATTACTCCACGCGTCCTTCACCACATTTCTGTTTTTCACAAAACGATTATACACAATAACGAGCAGAATAGCTACAACGGCAAGAATGCCAATAACAAGTAAAATAATATTCATAACAGGGGTTGTTTAAATTGCTTAATGCTTAAAAATGAAGTATCTAAGATACTATAAAGTTTTTGTTATTGGTTAATTGTTATTTGTTATTTGGAATTCGTTATTTGGAATTTGTTATTTGGAATTTGTTATTTGTTGTTTGTTATTTACCCTATTATGGAATTGTTCAAGTTTGAAATGAATAGCGGGCGCAATCTTCTGCCGCGGGATGGTATTGTAAATTACTTCGGAAGGATATTTTCTGAAGAAGAAGCCAACCATTTTTACAACATTCTTCTGAATACAATCGCGTGGCAAAACGACGAAACCATCATCTTCGGAAAAAGGATAGTTACCAAACGCAAAGTAGCCTGGTACGGCCAACGTGAATTTGAATACACCTATTCAAAAGTCACCAAAAAAGCAAAGCTGTGGACGCCCGAACTGCTCCAACTCAAAAAAGAAATAGAGACCATAAGCGGCGAAACTTTTAACAGTTGCCTACTAAACCTCTACCATTCTGGCGATGAGGGCATGGGCTGGCACAGCGATGCAGAAAAAGACCTAAAAAAGAATGGCGCCATAGCCTCTGTAAGTCTTGGGGCGGAGCGCAAATTTGCCCTTAAGCACAAACAGACCAAGGAAACCGTTTCCCTAAACCTGGAGCACGGCAGCCTGCTGCTTATGAAAGGTACCACACAAACCCACTGGCTGCACCGCCTGCCACCAACAAAGAAAATACACGACCCACGCATAAATTTGACCTTTAGGACGATAGTTTAATGTCTATATATGCCTCTGGGATTTCTATATAGATTCGTATCTTTAGAGAAATAAATTTTATGAAATTTCTTTTATTAATCGGTATTCTGATAATTTCCTACTCCTGCAAACAAGAGGAAAAACAACTCACTGCCCAACAAATAATTGATAAAACCATCGAAAATGCCGGGGGTGCAAAATATAAAGCCGCAACCATCCAGTTTACGTTTCGCGATGTAAAATATAGCAGTCAAAGGGAAAATGGTAATTATGAACTCACAAGAACAAGTACCGATTCCCTGGGAGAAACACGCGACGTACTCACCAATCTGGGCTTCGAGCGTTATGCCAATGGCTCCAAACTGATCTTGCACGATTCCACGGCTACCAAGTATGCAAACTCCGTAAACTCCGTACATTATTTTGTGCAGCTGCCCCACGGCCTAAACGACCCCGCCGTTAATAAGGAACTCGTGGGCGAAGCCGAAATTGATGACAAGAAATATTATGAAGTAAAAGTAACCTTCGCAAAAGAAGGCGGCGGCACAGACCACGAAGATGAATATATGTACTGGATAGCAAAGGAAGGTTTTACGGTAGATTACCTCGCCTATAAATTCTATACCGGCAAAGGCGGCATTCGTTTTAGGAAAGCCTACAACCCAAGAATGGTCAACGGCATCCGCTTCGTGGATTACGAAAATTACAAACTCGAACCCTGGGAAGCTGTAGATCTACAAAATGTGGACGAGCTCTTCAAAACAGGAAAACTGGAGTTGCTCTCAAAAATTGAAACAGAGGCAATCTCGGTAAGCTTCCTGAAATAAAATTGACAAAACTTTCTTTAAATAGTCACCATTAGAAAAAAACCACAAAGAACTCAAAGAAAGCACAAACTACACAGAGTTATCTTTATGAACTCTGTGAAAACCTTTGTGAACTCTGTGGTTAAAAAAGCTAACTCGAAAATATTAATAGCTTCCGGTATTCCCAAAGAAGATTGCATTCACCAAAAACAATTTCCCGTTCTGCCAAAACGAACGAAAGGAAACATCGTCAATCATAAAAACCACGCTGCCCCTGCCCTTTTTCGTCTCCGCAAACACGATGGAATTTTTTAAGGCAGCCTTTGCCGCTTCCCCCGAAAAACCCGAAACGCTTTCAGGTTCGGTAATATACCCCACGTTATAGCCATCCTTTAAAAACCCGTAGGAATCGTTACCCAGTTTCAAAGTATAATAGGTATCTCCATACCCAAATGCCAACGGATGGGTATTGTCCAATTGCACCTTATAAATGCTTCCGGTAATCATATCTTTGGTACTTTCCAGTTCGCGTTGGGCGTATGGAACAAGGTTACCCTCGGAAAGAGAATCCTTTTTCTTTTCAGCTTCGGAAATGTTCTTTTTTAAATCAAAACCATTCTTCCCTTCAAAAACACCAACGGCGTTGCCAATGGCGACTATTCTCCCGCCCTTTCCAATCCAAGTTTCCAAGTTCTCAAAAATATCATCCTTCAAAATAGATTTGTAATTGCCGTCGGGTAGCACCAACACATCATAATCGCTCCATTCAATACCTCCTATATCATCCGTATTTATTGAGGTGATTGGATATTTTAATTGGGTCTCAAAAAAGTGCCAAAGCGCACCATAACTTAAAGAAGAAGTACCTTCTCCTTGAAGCACAGCTACTTTTTTGTTTTTAATCAAATGCACGTACTGCGACCCAAAGTCCGTCAGATTATCCGCAAAACTTGTGGGCGAAGCGTACAACTGCCGACCCATTTCATTTGCAATTTCAATAAGCGTCGTGTCAAAATCTGCCTTGGATTTATTGTCGCTTCGTGTGATAATCAAACTACCGCGACCGAAACTTTTGCCGCCAAAGCCCAATTCATTTTCAGAAAAACGCACTTTTATATCGTTCTGTAATAAAGCCGAAAGAAACTCGGCATCCTGCATACTATTCCATTTCGCAATATAGCCAGCTGCCGAAGGGGAAGCAATATTCACAACGGTTTTATTGGGGTTGGCAGCGTTGGAGGCAACCAAAGTAGGGCTAGCAACCGCTTCCAGACCATAGGCATAAGGCAGGCTCCACGCGGTAATATCATAGGTAAGTGGGGTGGAGAGCGCGGCATTGGGCTCAAAAAGCACCTGTGCCATTTTACCTTTCGGCTGGTTGGTGCTCACCACCAGCGCCCCGTCGGCATCCAGCGTTCCCTTTTTGTAATCGGAATAATTAAAGCCGCTAACTTTTCCGCCAGTGGCAAAACCGTACTTTATTTCGTGCTTGTCCAAAAGCTCGGCAAGCGCTTGGAGATTGTCGGGATTGCCTTTTAACACGAAACTTTTATACTTCAAATTATCGTTTTGAAAGAATTTCCTGAATTCGGAATTGAGGGAAGCCGCTTGTTGCGAAGCCACTTCAATGGTAGAAAGGCCGGTAGTGGTGTGATGTGCTACGCGGTCCACAAGGGTTAGTTTAATTTCTTCGTCATTTATAATTCCCAAACCTGCCATACCGTGGCCCGCCTGCTCGTACGTCATCCCAATAGCGCCCATAAAAAGCGGGTAGGTATCGCCATAGCTGGGATAAAGCAAATCGAAACTCTCGCGGGTAAAGAAAAGCCAACCGTTTTCGTCAAAATATTTGGCATTGTTTTTTCCTATCCGCGTCTGAAATTCGCGCTGAAACGGTGTGATGATATCGTGATAAGGTTCCGCACCCGGGGCAAAATAATAGGGGTTGTTGATAAATTGCTCGTGAAAATCAACGTGTATCTGCGGCATCCACTGATTGTAAATTTTTAGGCGCTGTTGGGTTTCAATTTGGCTCGCCCACATCCAGTCGCGGTTAAGATCGAACAAATAATGGTTGGGCCGTCCGCCGGGCCAAGGCTCGTGATGCTCTACGGCATCGCGGGATGGATTGTAAGGCGAAGCTTTCACTTGGTTATACCAATTTACGTACCAATCGCGCCCATCGGGATTTACATTCGGGTCCATTATAATGACCGTATTCTTCAACCAATCGGTATGTTCGGTAATAAGTTTATAAACCGTGTTCATAGCCGCCTCGCTGCTGCTGGCCTCGTTGCCGTGTACGTTGTAACTAAGCCACACAATAGCTTTCTCAGGGGAAGAAGCGCCATTCAAAATCCCGATATTCTTTAAATTATCGGTACGTATTTGTTCCAGATTCGCAAGATTTTCTGCGGAAGAAATCACGGCATAGGTCAGCCGTCTGCGTTCGTTGGTCTTGCCGTAGTCTGCATATTTCACCATTTCGCTATTTGCCGCTACGTGCTCAAAATAGGCAACAACATCGGCGTGGCGGGAAAATTGGGTACCTATTTCATACCCCAAAAACTCCGAAGGGGATTTCAATTGGGCGAAAACCAGACAAGGCAGGAAATACAGAAAGAAAGCGAAAGTTCGAGTCATTTTGTGCATATTAAATAAGGGCCAAATATAGCCAAATTCCAATTGCCACTTTTGGTATTTGGTGCTTCAAATTTGGAATTTCAAAACCATATTAACGTATTTTTAAACCCGCGACCCACTTAAAACGGTTATTTTTGTTACACTTTTTCCAAAGAACCTATGCCAACCCATTCCATTCCGTACAAAAAGACAGGTTATTTTTCAAAATTGATATGCGATTATCTCGCTGAAGATGAAAGCTTAAAACCCTTCTTCAATCGTTTTCCAAACTTGGAAAATTTCAAGCATCAACTTACGGAGAAACAGAAAAATTTCACTGATGACAAACGGCATTTACTGGCCAAGCGGATTATGTACCAATACGGCGATAATTCCATTTCGCAATCCACGCTCAGCAATATCGACTTGCTGAAAGAGCACACTACCTTTACAATCACAACGGGGCACCAACTCAATCTTTTTACGGGACCGCTTTATTTTCTTTATAAGATATTTTCAACCATCAACCTCGCTGAAAAGTTAAACAAAACCTACCCTACCAACCATTTTGTACCCGTTTACTGGATGGCGACGGAAGACCACGATTTTGAAGAAATCAATTATTTCAACCTCTTCGGAAAAAAAGTGAAATGGGAAAGAAATTCTGCCGGAGCCGTTGGTGAACTTTCCACCGATGGTTTAAAGGAAGTGAAACAACAATTGAAAAAGGATTTTGGCGAAAGCGAAAACGCTAAAAAGCTGATTTCCTTCTTCTCTGATGCATATACAAAACACGATAATTTGGCTGACGCCACGCGTTTCCTGGCCAACACGCTGTTCTACCATCACGGGCTTGTGATTGTGGACGGCAATGACGCAGAGTTGAAAAAATGTTTTATTCCCTATGCTGAAAAGGAACTGACCGAAAACCTCAGCTTTAAAAAAGTTTCGGAAACGACGGAAAAGCTGAACGCTTTAGGTTATTCGGAACAAGTGCATCCACGTGAAATAAATCTGTTTTATTTAAAGGAAAACCTTCGGGAACGCATTATTGAAAAGGAAGGAAAGTTTTATGTAAATGAAACTGAACTTTCTTTTTCCAGGAAGGAAATTTTAAAGGAGTTGCACGAAAACCCTGAACGGTTTTCGCCTAATGCGTTGTTGCGTCCGTTGTACCAAGAAGAAATTTTACCAAATCTGTGTTACATTGGTGGGGGTGGCGAGTTGGCATATTGGTTTCAGTTGAAAGATTATTTCAATAAAGTGGAAGTGCCCTTCCCTATTCTGTTGCTTCGCAATTCGGTGCTTTTGGTGGCGAAAAATCTTTCTGAAAAACTTTCAAAATTGAATGTTTCGGTAGAAGATTTATTTCTTCCGCAGCACGAATTGATGACGAAACACACAAAGGAAATCTCAAAAATAGACATCGATTTTTCACAACAAAAGGAATTTTTGAAACAACAGTTTTCAGATTTATACGAATTGGCAAAACAAACCGACGCCTCCTTTTTGGGAGCCGTGGGCGCACAGGAACGAAAGCAGTTGAACGGTTTGGAAAATCTTGAAAAACGTTTGCTGAAAGCGCAAAAAAGAAACCTTTCCGAAGAACTTGAACGGATAAAAGATATTCAAAATCAACTATTTCCCAATCAAAGTTTGCAGGAACGTCAGCTTAATTTTTCGGAATTCTATTTGGAATATGGCGAGGAATTGTTGGATGTTTTGAAAGAAAATTTGGAGCCGCTGGATGCTAATTTTACTATTTTGAATTTATAATTATTCTGTTGAAAACCCTTAAAAAAATTCTTTACAACCCTTTAACCAACTTATATATTTAAAGTATTTTTGCCTATGCAAAACAACGTCCTCATTTTAGATTTTGGTTCGCAGTACACCCAACTTATCGCCAGACGCGTGCGGGAACTGAACATTTACTGCGAAATTCACCCTTACCATCACATTCCGGAAAGCCTTGACCCGTTTAAGGCCGTAATCCTTTCGGGCAGTCCGTTTTCCGTTCGCGCGCAAGATGCGCCCCACCCAGACCTTTCAAAAATTCGCGGTCACAAACCCCTTTTGGCGGTCTGTTACGGCGCACAGTATTTGGCGCATTTTAACGGCGGAAGCGTGGAACCTTCAAACATACGCGAGTACGGAAGGGCAAAACTATCCATGATAAAATCGGGCGAGGAATTTTTTAAAGATATTCCCGAAAACACAAACGTGTGGATGAGCCATAGCGACACCATTGCGCAACTTCCCGAAAACGGGGTGCGTTTGGCGAGCACGGTTGATGTTTTGAACGCCGCCTATAGAATTGAAGGCGAGGAAACGTATGCCATACAATTTCACCCGGAAGTATATCACACCACCCACGGCAAGCAATTGCTTGAAAATTTCTTAGTAAATATTGCCGAAGTGCCACAAACCTGGACACCCGCAGCTTTTGTGGAAACTACTGTTGAAACTTTAAAAGAGCAGATTGGCGACGGAAAGGTAGTACTTGGTTTAAGTGGCGGCGTAGATTCTACGGTTGCAGCAATTCTTTTGAACAAAGCCATCGGCAGAAACCTGTTTTGCATTTTCGTAAACAACGGTTTGCTCCGAAAGAATGAATTTGAAAACGTACTTCACCAATACAAGGATATGGGGCTGAACGTAAAAGGTGTGGATGCTTCGGAACGCTTTTTGGAAGCTTTGAAAAACGAAAGTGATCCCGAAAGAAAACGAAAAGCCATCGGCAACGCCTTCATCGAAGTTTTTGATGACGAGGCGCATCAGTTGACTGGTGTGGATTGGTTGGCGCAAGGAACAATTTATCCCGATGTTATTGAAAGCGTTTCGGTAAATGGCCCTTCGGTTACCATAAAAAGCCATCACAACGTAGGTGGTTTGCCAGATTTTATGAAGCTGAAAGTAGTAGAACCTTTGCGCATGCTTTTTAAGGATGAAGTGAGACGCGTTGGAAAGGAAATGGGCATAGACCCCGAATTGTTGGGCAGGCACCCATTCCCGGGACCAGGTTTGGCTATTAGGATTTTGGGCGATATTACGGCCGAAAAAGTTCGTATATTACAAGAGGTTGACGCAATCTTTATCAACGGCTTGAAAAAGTGGGAACTTTACGATAAAGTGTGGCAGGCGGGCGCAATTTTACTTCCTGTGAATAGCGTTGGCGTAATGGGCGACGAACGTACTTACGAAAAAGTAGTTGCGTTACGCGCTGTGGAATCCACAGATGGCATGACGGCAGATTGGGTAAACCTTCCCTATGAATTTTTACAGGAAACGAGCAACCATATAATAAACCGTGTGAAAGGCGTTAATAGAGTAGTCTATGACATCAGCTCAAAACCGCCCGCGACAATCGAGTGGGAATAACAAAATGAAATCGAGACTATGTTTGGCAAATCTAAAAAATTGATTATCTCTATGTTGAAGTGTTTAATATACGTTTCGGTGACCTTCCTATTTATGGTTAGCTGTGGCTCGGCTGCGCAACAACAATACAAAAGCCACTCGGTACAAAAAGGCGAAACCGTTTACAGCATTGCAAAAAAGTATAATATTTCAGAAGAAACCATTTACAATCTTAACCCAGACTCCAGAAATGAGTTGAAGGTAAATAGCGTATTGATTATTCCATCCAACGAGGCAATCAGCTCTGGAACCGATAAAAACAACTACCGCGACCACAGGGTTAAAAAGAAGGAAACCCTCTTCGGAATTGCGCAGCTTTACAACGTAAGCGTGGACGATATCAAGAAGCTAAATAAGGAATTGTACTCCCGGGGTCTGCGAAAAGGAGAACGCCTGTTGATTCCTGCGCCCTCCAAAAAAGATGAAAATACAACTGTTGGAAATGCCCTGCCCGGCACCCAGAAATATACCGTAAAAGCAAAGGAAACAAAGTTTGGGATTGCCCGAAAATTCGGCATTTCAATTGCGGAACTGGAAGATTTGAACCCCGATTTGGGCGAAGGCCTTAAAGTGGGAACAACCTTGATCGTTCCAGACAAAACTGTAATAGAAAATGCTGAAATAGACGAAGAAAATTTTCAGTATTACGAAGTGAAACCCAAGGAAGGTTTTTACAGGTTAAAAGCAAAATTCGGTCTTTCGGAAGAAGAAATCATTGCGCTCAATCCATATGCAAAAGATGGGCTGAAAGAAGGAATGATCCTAAAATTGCCAAAGGATGAAGACGGCATTTCAAAAGAGGATATTTCGGTAATCGATCTGGAAAAAAGAATTGACAACAAAAAAATGAAAACGGTAGCATTGATGCTCCCTTTTCGATTAATGCGAAGTGCCAGCGACACCACGGGCAACGACCAAGATTTACTGAAACGCGACCCTACCCTTCGCGTAGCTTTGGACTTTTACAGCGGCGCTTTGATGGCTGCGGAATTCGCAAAGGACCACGGCATTTCCGTGACCCTGAATGTCTATGACACCGAAAAGAGCGATAGCAAAGTGGCCTCCATCGTTTCAAGAAACGAGTTCAAAAACGTGGACGCCGTTATTGGCCCGTTGCTTCAAAAAAATGTGGAGAAAGCTTCGGATATGCTGAAAGGTGATAAAATCCCGGTCTTTTCACCCTTGAGCAACAGGGAAATGGCTATGAACGACAATCTTTTCCAAACCCTTCCCACCGATGCCGTGCTACAGAAAACGATAATCCGTTACATAAAAGAGCATAGTGCCGGAAAGAATGTCATCATTATTTCCGACTCCAAAAGAGCCACTCAAAGGGAGATGATTCAAACCGCAATTCCATCAGCCAAAACCGTATCGCCCCGTGGCGGCGGATATATACAGGCCAGCGATATAACTGCGGTAGCCTCACAGGGAATGGAAAACTGGGTAATCCTTGAATCCCAAAATCCGGTGTTGGTAAGCAGTGCCGTAAACGTGCTTTCCGCCATGCCGAATAATTACAAAATTCGCCTATTCACTTTGCAAAAAAACGACGCTTATGAATGGCACGAGGTTTCCAGTATGCGCCTGGCAAAACTGAACTTCACTTTCCCTTCGGTGAACAAAAACATTGATGAAGAAGACCGCAATCCGTTCTTGATAAGTTACAAAAACAAGTACGGTGTGCTTCCGAACCGCTACGCAATCCGGGGCTTTGACGTAACCTATGATGTCTTGCTGCGATTGGCTGCCGAAAAAGATATTTACGATGCCATTATGCCCGAAAGCGAAACGGTATATATTGAGAACAAATTTCGATATGAAAAATCGAAAACTGAAGGCTACTGCAACGAAGCAGCCTATATTTTAAAATATAACGACGACCTTAAATTTGAAGTAGTAGAATGAGCACCGCCAAAGTAACCTATCTCGGAAACCTCCGTACCGAAAATGAACATTTAAAATCGGGCAGTACATTTATAACCGATGCTCCCACGGACAACAACGGAAAGGGCGAAGCCTTTTCTCCCACCGATACTGTGGCCACGGGACTTGCCAACTGCATGATTACCGTTATGGGCATAAAGGCCCGCGATATGCAGGTAAATATGGACGGCACCACGGCGCTCGTAACCAAAACGATGGCTGCCGATCCACGCCGTATTTCAAAAATTGAAGTGGTCCTCAATTTTCCATCGGGCATAGATGAAAAAGCGCGAAAAATATTGGAAAATACCGGCAGGACCTGCCCCGTGCTCTATAGCCTGCATCCCGATATTGAGAAGGTGATTACCTTTAATTGGTAGGCTACTCCAAACCCTTTCAAAGAAAACTTTAAACAGATATTGTTTTTGATGTTCTTTAAATATGAAACTACTTTTCATTTTTATATTTTCCTTGGTTCTTTTCCCACAAAATAATCCCGAAAAGATGCTGTGGAATGAAAACCAGAAACTCACCTGGAAAGATTTCCGTGGAAAACCCGTGCCGAGCGCCAGTTTTGTGGCAAGTACCAATACAGGTATCAGTTTTCAATATTCCTATTCCATCAAAAATGGAGCTGTACACGTGGAATATTCCGTTGAAAGTTTTTTTAATCCCGAAGGTTCGTGGTACATTCCAGAAAGGGTGAACGCCCATATTTTAAGGCACGAACAGGCCCATTTTGATATTTCGGAACTGCACGCGCGCATGCTTCGGAAAAATCTTCACGGAAAAAAGTTCACAAAAAGAATAAAATCTGAAATAGAAGGTATCTACAAACAGGTAGAACAGAAAAGACGCGCCATGCAAACCAGATTTGACGCCGAAACCGACCATTCCCGGAACGAGGAAAAAGAAGCTTTCTGGCAGCATTACATCGCCAAACAACTCGCCGATTATGAATCTTGGAAATAGCCCAGACCCAAACCATTTGGTGGAATTGGCAAATTATAAAATGCCCTTCGGAAAATACGAAGGCTATTATTTGGCAAATATTCCTGAATATTACTTTGTGTGGTTCAAACAAAAAGGCTTTCCCGAGGGAAAACTGGGCCGGATGATGGCCGAAATGTACGAGCTTAAATTGAACGGGCTGGAAGGATTGGTGCAGAAGCTTATTAAAAAGTAGCGGTTGGCAGTGCTTCGGCTCCGCTCTGCAACCGGTCAACTTTGACAAAGTTTGAAACTTTGTCAAAGTTTTATGGATTTCCCTCTTGGAATTTGGAATTTGATTTTTGGAATTTTCCACTTCCTTTCCACAATAAAAAATGTACCTTTGCATCCCGTATAGTTATTTCAGCACAGGCACTCATGAGCACTACAAAATACATCTTCGTTACGGGCGGGGTTTCATCATCTTTAGGAAAAGGAATTATAGCGGCATCGCTGGCCAAACTCTTGCAGGCCAGAGGCTACCGCGTTACCATCCAAAAATTGGATCCCTATATAAATGTGGATCCCGGAACGCTGAATCCATACGAACACGGCGAGTGCTACGTAACCGATGACGGCGCTGAAACCGATCTTGATCTGGGCCACTATGAGCGTTTTCTGAACGTAAATACTTCACAGGCAAACAACGTTACCACAGGCAGAATTTACCAAAGTGTAATCGAAAAGGAACGCCGGGGTGAATTTTTGGGAAAAACCGTGCAGGTTATTCCGCATATTACAAACGAAATTAAGGAACGCGTACAATTGCTCGGAAATACGGGCGATTATGATATAATCATTACCGAAATCGGCGGCACCGTGGGCGATATTGAATCATTGCCATACATCGAGGCCGTGCGCCAAATGAAGTGGGAAATGGGCGACGACAACGCTTTGGTCATCCACCTAACGCTCGTGCCCTACCTTTCGGCAGCCGGCGAACTCAAAACCAAACCCACCCAACACTCCGTAAAAACCCTGATGGAAAGCGGAATCCGCGCTGATATTTTGGTTTGTAGAACGGAGCACGAACTCTCCAATGATTTAAGACGAAAACTCGCGCTTTTCTGTAATGTGAAAGAGGAAGCCGTTATCCAGTCCATCGATGCTTCCACCATTTACGACGTGCCGAATATGATGCTGGAGGAAGGACTTGACACGGTAACACTTCAGAAATTAAATTTAAAGAATTCCAAAAAACCAGATTTAAAGCAGTGGAATAAATTTCTGCAAAGGCACAAAAACCCAAAAGGAGAGGTTCATATAGGCTTGATTGGAAAATATGTGGAATTGCAGGATAGCTACAAGTCAATTCTTGAATCCTTCATCCATGCCGGTGCGGAAAACGAGGTGAAGGTAAAAGTAGAATACATACATTCTGAACACATAAACGCCAAAACCATCGGGAAGAAACTTTCAAAACTCGATGGCATTTTAGTGGCTCCCGGGTTTGGCGAGCGCGGTATTGAAGGAAAAGTTGCCGCCGTAAAATACGCCCGCGAAAACAACCTGCCATTTTTGGGAATCTGTTTGGGAATGCAAATGGCCGTTATTGAATTTGCACGAAACGTTTTAAAGTTGAAAGATGCCAACAGCACCGAAATGGATTCGCAGACAAAAAACCCGGTAATAAGCATCATGGAAGACCAAAAAAACATAACCGACATGGGCGGCACCATGCGTCTGGGCTCTTGGAAGTGCGACTTGAAAAAAGGAAGTATCGTAAGCAAGGTTTACAAAACGAAAACAATTGAAGAGCGCCACCGGCATAGGTATGAATACAACAACAAATACCGGGACCAGTTTGAAACTGCGGGCCTTGTGGCAACCGGAATAAACCCAAACACCGGTTTGGTGGAGATTGTGGAAATTCCCGAGCATCCATGGTTTGTAGGCGTTCAATATCACCCTGAATACAAGAGTACCGTTGCCAATCCGCATCCACTGTTTGTGGCTTTCGTGAAAGCCGTGCACGAACATTCCCTAAAAAAGAAATAAGACAATTTGGCGCAATAAAAGAAAAGGCGGGATTATTGCCCTGCCAGATAAAATTAATGATAATATGCTTTTGATTAATTTCAAAAGAAGAAATAAAAGATGGAACAAAAGAAATTCGACTTTAACTCACTTATTGGTTTTTTATTAATCGGCGGTATCCTAATCTGGATGTTGTACCTCAACAAACCTACCGAGGAAGAAATCCAGGCGGAAAAAGCCAAGACCGAAGCCGCTGCAAAACAAGAGGCAGAAGCTGCCAAACCCACAGATGAAGTTACACTTGCGCAGGCAACCTCAGATACCATGAACGCTGTGAAACAAGGTGATTCCCTGGCTTTTGAACAGTTAAAGAACAAGCTCGGTTCCTTTGCGTATTCTGAAACGCTTCCATCGGCAACCGATGCCACAACGGTTTTGGAGAACGATGTGCTCTATTTGGAAATAAGCAATAAAGGCGGATACATTACGGAAGCGCTTTTGAAAAATTTCACCAAATATGACTCCGTTCCGGTGTATTTGATAAAGGATGGAACTGCTTCCTTAAATCTTCAGTTTACTTCAGAAAACCGAACGCTAAACTCACAAGAACTATATTTTGAACCTACCTTGAGCAAAAATGGCGATGACCAAGTGCTCTCCATGAAGCTGAAAACTTCAGAAAACGGGTTTATTGAATACCGTTATACCCTGCATCCGGGTGAATATATGATGGATTTCAGCATCAACAGCCAAGGCTTGGACGGTATTATCAATACTTCGCAGCCGATGTACCTGGACTGGCAGTTAAAGGGCTATCGCCACGCCAAGAGTATTTCATACGAAAACCGTTATTCGCGTTTAACCTATGAATACGATGACGAAAAACACTCAAAACTTTCCCCTTCGGGCGAAGATGATGAACTAGAGAAGGACGTAACCTGGATGAATTTCCGTCAGCATTTCTTCAGCTCCATGCTACTTACCGATACTCCTTTCAAGGAAGTGAAATTAACTTCCGTTGATTTGGTGAAAGACGAAGAGGTAGATACTACCTTCACCAAGCGATACGGTGCAAAGATGCTTTTGGAGCCAAAAAATGGGGCGTTGTCGTATAATATGAATATGTACTACGGCCCATCCGATTATCAAATTTTCAAAAAATACGGCCGTAATCTGGACGAAGCCATGCCGTTGGGCTGGGGTATTTTTGGGGTGATAAACAAATACATTATCATTCCGTTATTCGGCTTTTTAACCGATTTTCTGCCCGCGGGAATTGCCATCATCGTTTTGACGATTCTTATAAAACTTATGCTTTCGCCAGTGCAGTACAAGCAGTATTTGGCCCAGGCAAAGATGAAAGTGCTGAAACCCGAACTCGACGAGATAAAGGAAAAGTACAAAGGCAACAGCTTAAAAATCCAACAGGAAACCATGAAGCTGCAAAACTCCGCCGGTGCCAGCCCGCTGAAGGGTTGTTTGCCAGCTTTGTTGCAAATTCCGGTGTTTTATGCGCTGTTTACGTTTTTCCCCTCGGCTTTTGATTTGCGGCAGAAAAGTTTCCTTTGGGCAGATGACCTTTCCAGCTATGATACCATTGCAGAATTGCCGTTCCACATTCCATTTTATGGAGACCACGTGAGTCTCTTCCCTATTTTGGCCTCTATTGCCATCTTTGTTTATATGATGATGACCATGGGCGCAAACATGCAGCAACAGCAGCAGCCGGGAATGCCGAACATGAAATTCCTTATGTACCTTTCGCCATTGTTTATGTTGGTATTCTTCAACAACTATGCGAGTGGGCTTTCGCTGTATTACTTCGTTTCAAACTTGATTACCATTGGTATTATGCTCGTAATCAAAAATTTCATCATAGATGAAGACAAGGTACACGCCAAGATTCAGGTGAAAAAGGCCACGCCAAAGAAACAAAACAAGTTTCAACGCAAAATGGCCGAGATGATGGAACAGGCCGAGCAACAGAAAAAAGCCGGAAAACGTTAGATTTTTCTTTAGATTTAAAATGTTTGAAAATAGATTTTAGATTTAAGCGTTTGCTTTTTAAGTAAATGAACAATGAAAAAAAATGCTTTAACTTTCTTCTTCGGAATTGTACTCTGCTCCCAAGTTTCCTTTTCACAAAGCGAAATAAACCAAATGGACGCACAGGGAAAACGCCACGGTCTTTGGAAAAAAACCTTTGAAGGCACCGATCAGCTTCGCTATGAGGGAACTTTTGAACACGGAAAGGAAGTGGGCGAATTCAAGTTTTATTGTGAAGATTGCAAAAGCCAGCCGATGGTCATTAAAAACTTCACGGGGAAAGACGATATCGTCGAGGTAAAATATTTCACCGTAAAGGGAAAACTGGTAAGTGAAGGAAAAATGCAGGGCAAGGACCGCATTGGCGAATGGGTCTATTACCACGAAAAGTCCAACAATGTTATGACGCGCGAGCAGTATAATGACGGAAAATTGGACGGTAAAGTAATTACTTATTATCCCAACGGAAAAATTACCCAAGAAACCACATATAAAAACGGGATAAAGGAAGGTGAGGACAATTATTATTCTCCTGACGGAATTCTATTGAAAAAGTTACTATACACAAACGACCAACTTCAGGGCACCGCCACATATTATGATGCTTATGGCAATGTAATAATTGAAGGTTTTTATAAAGAAGGAAAAAAGCACGGACTCTGGAAATACTACAAGGATGGGAAAGTGATTTTGGAGGAAACCTATCCAAAAACTGATAAATAATTTTTTTTAATCCCAAATTCCAAAGCAGTACCTTCAGATTTATTTGAGTTTTGCCGTTTTATGATTTCGTTATAATTAGGAGTTTGGAATTTGGTGCTTTCAAGCCGTATCTTTGCACACATTTAAATAATCATGAAAAAACGAGTAGTTGTCGGTCTTAGCGGAGGCGTTGACTCCAGCGTTGCAGCCTATCTTTTAAAAGAGCAGGGCTACGACGTTATTGGGCTATTTATGAAGAATTGGCACGACGACTCCGTAACCATTTCTGATGAATGCCCATGGCTTGAGGACAGCAACGACGCAATGCTCGTGGCAGAAAAACTGGGCATTCCCTTTCAAACGGTAGATTTAAGCGAGGAATACAAAGAACGCATCGTTGACTATATGTTCCGCGAATATCAAATGGGCCGTACCCCAAACCCAGATGTACTGTGCAATCGTGAAATAAAGTTTGACGTGTTTATGAAAATCGCCCTCGGGCTGGGAGCAGATTTTGTGGCAACGGGGCATTATTGCCGGAAAGGCACCATTGAAAAAGACGGAAAAGAGATATATCAATTGCTCGCGGGAAAGGATCCAAACAAAGACCAATCGTATTTTCTGTGCCAACTTTCGCAGGAGCAACTTTCCAAAACTCTCTTTCCAATTGGGGAATTGTTGAAACCGGAGGTTCGAAAAATTGCTTCGGAACAAAATTTAATTACCGCCGAAAAACGCGATTCGCAAGGATTGTGCTTTATTGGGAAGGTAAGGCTGCCCGAATTTCTTCAACAGAAATTGGCTCCAAAAGATGGCATTATTGTAGAGGTGCCTTCAGATTTCGAGGAATATAAATTGGAAACTCCGAATTTTACTTCCGAAGAAGAAGAACTACAATATCTTGCTTCAAAACATACCTATTCTTTGTCGGATGGTAAAAAGATTGGTGTGCACCACGGAGCACATTATTTTACTAAAGGTCAGCGTAAAGGCTTGGCCGTGGGCGGAAACAAAGAACCACTTTTTGTGATTGATACAGATGTGAACGAGAATATTATTTTCACAGGGCAAGGAAAAAGCCATCCGGGTCTTTACAGACGCGGACTTTTTGTTAAAAAAGAAGAAATCCACTGGATTCGAGAAGATCTCAAACTTTTCGAAAACCAAAAAATGGAGGTGATGGCACGTATCCGTTATAGACAACCTTTGGAAAAAGCCACAATACACGC
The DNA here is from genome assembly GCF_001573155.1 of Aequorivita aquimaris. Lineage (GTDB taxonomy): Bacteria > Bacteroidota > Bacteroidia > Flavobacteriales > Flavobacteriaceae > Aequorivita > Aequorivita aquimaris. Next base: position 582,316 of record NZ_JRWG01000001.1, read on the forward strand.
CACAGTATCCGGACTTTATGTTATATTTGAAAACCCGCAATCCGCCATAACCGAAGGCCAATTTGTTGCTTGGTATAAAACCAACGAGTTATTGGGGAGCGGTGTAATCTCTTAAAAAAAATATGATGAAAAAATTACCCCTCTTAATCTTGGTTTTTGTCTCTACGCTTAGTTTTGGACAAATAGAAGACGCACTTGTTTTTTTGGAAGCTAAGGATCCTGCCGTTGTGGCAGCAGCTTTAGCAGACCCATCAACCATTTTATCCCAAGCAGCCATTGATAGAAAAACCGCTCAAGGCACCTCTATTGACGATCGCGATGTACCTTTAAACGAAACCCAAAAATCTGCAATTGAAGCCGCTACAGGTATTACCGTTTATGCAAAATCAAAATGGATGAATGCTCTTTACGTTCGTGGAACGGAAACCAATATCAATAATCTTTTAAACCTAAATTTCGTTACAGCAGTGGAGTTTATGGATAAGAGCTTGAACAGACCATTTGAGACTCCAATTGCTAAAGATAAGTTTGAAATTGAAAACCAAGAAAGGGTAATATACAATTATGGTGATGCTACAAACCAAACCACCATGCTAAATGTTGATTACCTGCACGAAAATGATTATACCGGAGAAGATATTATAGTTGCATTTATGGATAATGGTTATCCGGGCGTATTGACCAATCCTGCATATGCCACGCTTCGGAATGAGGGGAGATTATTAGGTTATTATGACTTTGTAGACCGAGTAACAAATCCAAATGGTACTGGAAGTCATGGATCTTCAACTTTCAGTGATGCCGCAGGTTTTCTTGACGGAGATTTTGTGGGCACTGCTCCAAATGCCTCGTATTATTTATTTGTTACAGAAGATGGAGGTGATGAAAATCCTGTTGAGGAAGCCTATTGGGTAGAAGCACTGGAACGTGCTGACAGCCTTGGGGTTTATGTAGTAAATACTTCTTTAAGCTATCGCGATTTCTCACCTAATTATCCTCAGTATACATATACTTACGAAGATTTGGACGGGCAAACTACCTTAGGCGCACGTGGCGCAAATCACGCTTATGACAAAGGAATGATTATGGTTAACTCAGCCGGTAATAATGGCAATGAGAGTTTTCCATGGGTGGGAAGCCCTGCCGACTCTCCTGGTGTGCTTACCATTGGAGCCGTAAATAGTAGTGGAGATTACGTGAGTTTCAGTGCTATTGGCCCCACAGTTGATGGGAGGGTGAAGCCTGATGTAATGGCAAAGGGTCGTAATGCTGCTATTGTGGATCAATTTGGAGATGTTACCACCGCTAGTGGTACATCATTTAGCTCACCGATTACTGCTGGCGCCGTTGCTTCATTATGGCAAGCTGTTCCCAACTTAAAGAATAGTGTTGTTATGCAAGCTATTCGTGAATCTGCAGATAAATATAACAACCCTACAAACCAAATGGGCTATGGTATTCCAGATTTTGGAGATGCTTTAAATGCATTGCTTTTATTGGGCGTAGAGGAGCAGATGCAGGATTACCATTTTGCACTTTATCCAAACCCAGTGAGTACCCAAATAAACATTTCATTCCCTAAAAGTTCGGAAAGTGCTGAATTTTCATTGTTCAATATTTTAGGAGAAAAAGTCCTTCAAACAAATATTACAACTTTTAAAAACAGTATCGATGTGTCTGGACTTTCTTCAGGAATGTATATAGCTTCAATTACTTCAAACAACAAAACAACAAGCTATAAAATTATTAAGAAGTAGTGCAAAACCGTATTACCGAACTTTTTAATATTGAATACCCAATAATCCAGGCTGGAATGATTTGGAATAGTGGCTGGCGACTTGCCAGTGCAGTTTCGAATTCGGGTGGCTTAGGCTTACTGGGGGCGGGTTCTATGTATCCTGAAATTCTTAGGGAGCATATTCAAAAATGTAAAAAAGCTACAGCTAAACCTTTCGGTGTAAACGTGCCAATGCTCTATCCTGACATTGATAAAATAATTGACATAATTATTGAAGAAGGTGTGAAAATTGTCTTCACCTCAGCCGGAAATCCAAAAACGTATACTTCAAAATTGAAAGAAAACGGAATTACTGTGGTTCATGTGGTTAGCAGTGTGAAATTTGCGCTAAAAGCACAAGAAGCTGGAGTGGATGCGATAGTTGCCGAAGGATTTGAAGCTGGAGGGCACAATGGTCGTGAAGAGACTACAACTTTCACCTTAATTCCAATGGTGAAAGAACAGTTGAAGATCCCTTTGATTGCTGCTGGCGGAATAGCAACCGGTCGGGGGATGTTAGCCGCTATGGTTTTAGGAGCTGATGGCGTACAAGTGGGAAGCCGTTTTGTTGCTTCGGAAGAGGCCTCATCGCATCGTGCATTTAAACAAATGGTGGTCGATGCCAAAGAAGGCGACACACAACTTACTTTAAAAGAGTTGGCGCCCGTACGTATGCTGAAGAACAAGTTTTTTGAAAGCGTAATGCAACTTTACACCACAAATCCTTCTAAGGAAGACCTTGTAAAACATTTGGGTCGCGCCCGTGCCAAACGCGGTATGTTTGAAGGCGATATGGAAGAAGGCGAATTGGAAATTGGTCAAATTGCGGGGCTTATCCATGATATAAAACCTGCAGCCCAAATTCTGAAGGATATGGTTGCCGAATTTGAAAAAGCAAAGAAAGAAATAATCAATTTATAAATTTTATAATATCAACTTTTAATAAATAAAAAACCCTTCCACTTAAATTTGGAAGGGTTTTCTTTTTAATTAAAACCAAATGTTTATTCCTTGATAAGCCTTTTGGTGGTCTGTCCGTTTTCACCTTGAATAATTACAAGATAAGTAGCGGCGGCCATTTCAGAAATATCAATTGTTTTCTCGGTTCCCATACTTTTAAGATCGATTGATTTTACCATTCTTCCTCTTAAATCAAAAATACTTAGTTTTTCAAGAGATAGACTTTGTGGATTTCCGATCGTTACGGTATGCTGGGCTGGATTTGGATACATTTGTAAACTTCCAATATCAGCATTGTTGTCGCCAGCGCCCAAGACACTCTCAACAGTTAGCTCAAATGTACAAGTAGATACATTTCCGTATTCATCTTCCGCAGTTAGTGTAATGGTATAAACACCATCAGATAAAGGTGTGCCTGCTGCAGGATCTTGTGTAGTTAAAGTAACGGGATCGGTACAGTTGTCAATTGCTGTTGCTTCTCCTGTTGCGAAATAATCTGGAACAATGTAAAATAAATTACCAGCTCCCGGATCAACCGTTTGATCTGCAGGACAAGTAAGTACTGGCGCCAATAAATCCACCACAGTTACTACAGCCGTACAAGTGCTTAAGTTTCCATTTACATCACTTGTAAATACCTGAACAGTTACAGGGGTGCCGATATCGGCACAGCTAAATTCAGTAATATCTACCGCCACAGTTGCAATTCCGCAATTATCAGTATTACTTGCTATTACATCGTTTGGATCTAACGTAGCTGTTCCATTAGCCCCAAGTTCCAGCGTAAAGTCTTGACAGACAAGCTCTGGATTTGTGTTATCTTCAACAGTTACGATAGCCGTACAGGTACTAATATTTCCATTAACATCTGTTACTGTAAGTACTACTGTGTTATCGCCAATGTTTGAACAATCAAAAGTATCAATATCCAAACTATAGGTGTCTATTCCACAGGCATCGGTACTTCCACCGTCAATATCTGTTCCAGCAATAGTTACAGTTCCGGTTACGGGATCCAGTTCAACCGTAATGTTTTGACAAACTGCAACGGGAGGAGTAATATCCTCTACAGTTACGATTGCCGTACAGGTATTGGAATTTCCATTAACGTCCGTAACGGTTAATACAACAGGGTTATCACCCACATCGCTACAATCAAAAGTACTCGGGCTAACCGATATACTTGCAATTCCACAATTATCAGTAGATCCTCCATCAACATCGGCTGCAGTTATTGATGCATTTCCTGAAGCGTCCAATTGAATTGTAATGTTTTGGCAAACCATGGTTGGCGCTTCATTATCAACAACCGTAATGGTAAAGCTACAAACTACTGTATTTCCGCTACCGTCTGTTGCAGTAAACTCAACTGTATTAACCCCTACCGGAAAAGCACTTCCACTTGCAAGACCACCTGTTTGGGAAACAGTAACACTACAATTATCCTGACCTAAGGCCATTGGAAAGCTTACAACTGCACTACACATTCCCAAATCTGTATTTGCAGTAATATTTGCAGGACAAACTATTGTTGGTGGGAGGTCATCTTCCACAGTTACCACAGCTACGCAAGTGCTTGAGTTTCCATTTACATCAGTTACCGTTAAGGTCACGTTATTAGGACCGATATCTGCACAAGTGAAATCTGTAATATCAATTGAAGTACTTGCAATTCCACAGGCATCGGTACTGCCTCCATCAACATCACCAGCAGTAATGGAAACATTTCCAGTAGCATCCAACTGAACGGTTATGTTTTGGCAAACTGCCCCTGGAGCTATATTGTCTTCCACAGTAACTACTGCGGTGCAGGTACTTGAGTTTCCATTGACATCAGTTACAGTAAAGGTAACATTGTTTACACCTACATTTGCGCAAGTGAAAGTACTTGGAGAAACACTTAAGGAAGCGATTCCACAATTATCAGTACTTCCGCCATCAACATCGGCAGGAATTATTGAAGCATTTCCAGAAGCATCCAACTGAACGGTTATGTTTTGGCAAACTGCCGCTGGAGTTTCGGTGTCATTAATAATTACATCAAAAGAACAAGTTTGTACGGGGTTTACACCATCGTCATACTCAAAAGTATTGGTGGTTGTTCCCACAGGGAAAGTACTTCCGCTTGCCAAACCTGCTGTTTGGGTGATAATTCCACTTGCAGCACCAAAAATGGTAAAGCCGTTCCATCTGTCGTTTGCATATATCCATGCTAGTCCATTTTCATAAGCAAACCCGAAATCACTTGTAGTCAAACCGATTGAACTTGCAGCGGCATAAGCACCAGTTGCACGATCATATAAATGAACAGATTGGGTTGTGTTATCATAGATTGCATACTCATACCCAACTATACCTGTGTATCCTACAGAATATGATGCATACACTGAACCTCCAGGAATTCCAGAAAGTGCCAGTATTGCATTTGTGGTACCCAAAGCTCTGTCTACTTGGGTGATGGAGCCTGCATTATAGTAGATTATTTCATTGTTATCATAATCCAAATCACCACAAGATTGGATATCGGGTTGATTTGCCGGAAGAATTGGGGTTGTTGTTCCGTCTGGACAATCACCCGCTAGGTTCGTAAGAACTACTCCGCCTAAATTAAAACCATTCCCTTCAGATTGATTTAGGGAAGGATTCCACCATGCCCCTCTATAATCTAAACCACTAACAACACTACTAATAATAGCTCCTGAAGTGCCATCAAAGCAGTCTATTGGATATGCACTAGATCCAGCATTTACACTATAGTACCTGTCTGCTGAGGGATTATAACTAACACCAGATCTATTTCCTGTTCCGCCTGCTGAAGAAATCAGTTCCAAAGTAGCAACTCCAGTTGCCAAAGGCGAAGAACCGCCACAACCCGAAGGAGACTCAACCGTATAAGTTACAACTGCACCACAAATACCTGGATCGTTGTCTTGGGTAATATCTCCCGGACAATTAAATGGACCTCCACCGCCTCCGCCGCCAATAACATTTACTATGGCAGAACAGGTTGAAGTTGCACCGTTGTCATTTGTTACCTCAACAGCAACTGTATTCAAGCCTGTGTCAGAACAGGTAAAACTCACCGTGGCTGCTAACGGGCTTCCAGCCAATACTGTATATCCTCCGCAATCAACAGAAACACTGAACAATAAATCTTCTGCGTTTACGGTTGCGTTTCCGCTACCGTCAAGCGTAACGTCCAATACGGGCGCAGTTACTTCATAATCGTAATCTATACCCCAACTGTTTATTGTACCAGTATCTGGGCTCACAACGTCAGAAACCGTAAGCTCCCATAATCCCATAGTGCTTTCTCCATCAAATACTGACAGTGGGTTGTTTGGAATGAAAGAACCATTTATTGTAGGCACTGATCCTGCACATTCATTTTCCACAGCAGTGGCAGCCTCATCATCTAAAACAGCAACAATATTATCTCCTGAACATCCAAATCCACTTGTTGTTCTTCCAGGCCTATCAATTATTGTAGCCATTGTTCCCGATGGTGATTTTATTGTAACAATTACGTCACCAACCCAAGTATGGGATATATTGAGATTTACATCCAAATCCGTCATGGAAACATTTTCCGTAACATTCATCGTTACCGTAACTCCTGTAGGATTATTATCAGGAATTGCCGTTCCTGGGCTGCTTGTTTGTGAACCAGTCATCGGCACATTTCCAGAGCCCATACATATAATTTCTGGGGGGTCGTTGGTTACATTAATATCATCTGTTAAAGTAGTTGGCGCTCCCGTACAGAAATCGTTCACTATATACGTTACGGTTACCAAACCTGGGCCACCAACGCTTGGATCGAAAGTAAAAGTCGTTCCATTGCCATCATCGGTTACACCGGAACCACTATAAACACCTCCTGTCGGGTTACCACCTGAAAGACCTGTTTGTATTCCATCGGAAAGGCATACTTCATCAATAACATCCAAATCTGAAAAAGATGGTGGTAAATCAAAAGCCTCCGTACCATCAGTTTTACTTCCAGAAGAACCTTGAATGGCACTATAGCCGAGACCTCTTCTTGCAAAAGCTTCCCAAATAGCACACTGATTGGCCCCACCGTACATTGCCATATCTGCAGCTAGGATAGCGTCACGACCATCTACAAAACCAGGTTGGCTTGGTTGTAATTTTAAGCCTTCGGTAACCAACGCCAAAGAAATGTTATTTCCGCCGGTACCATTATAAAAATCTGTATCAAATCCATGGATAGCTATAAGCTCCCAAGTCATTTCCCACAACATTTCTGCCCAAACCGAGCCAACCCCGTGTGGCGCTACTTCAGTTTTAATATCATCGTATGTATGTGGGTTTACCCCAAAATTAGTACTGTACGGCCAAGTTCTTATACCTGGTCCGCCCGGGCCTTCGCCAATCAACCAAGTACCAACCCCTCTTGAGTCTGGCCCAGCATCCCCACTTTCCATTGTAAGCATTAAGCCATAATAATCGCTCCAGCCTTCTCCCATTTGTTCTGCTCCACCTAATGTGCTCAATCTATTTGAAATTCCATGACCGTATTCGTGGATAATTACCATATTATCCAAATCACCATCCCTAGAGTTACAAACATACATTTGCATACGCGGTCTAGCTCCGTCTCCAGGTGTTGCAAAATTAGCATTACAAGTTCCAGATCCATCTTGGGCTTCAGCATTTACCGGATCATTACCAGCACCGCCGTTTCCGTAATTATTCTGCTGAAAATTTCCACTAGCTTCATCAAAACCATATTGATACGTTACATCGTGTATAATGTTTGTCCAATAAAACAAGTTAGTAATTGCGGCATTTTCAGATTGATTACCAGCACTATATGTAGTGTTTAGCGGAAAATCAAAAATCAAATTTCCGCCCGGGCTAAAAGCATATTTACCGTCCGGATTATTATTTGCGTTATCATCATCATACGCATCCACATTATTTCCGCGGGTATTGGTAAATTCTGGAGTATCATCTCCATTTGTATCATGCCATCCAAAAGGTGAGGCCGTTAAATTCTCCGGATTAGTTACCAATGTACGGGTTCCGTAATTTGGGCTTTCTACAGGCATTGCATACACTCTATAACTTGCTGCGGGAGGTGCAAAACTTCCTGAAACAACAGCATTGTTTTTAACAGGCTCATTCATTGGGCCAATGAACGGGGTCGGCGGCGTAGCTGATGCATGGACATGATCTTCGTGATCTCCCAAAATATTACAGGAAATTGTCCAATTGTCTTTGTCTATTATTTTTCCGGTTGAAGCATCTACGCGAAAATTCCACCAATCTGAAGAAGTCTTTTCGGCTACGGAAAGCTCCCAAACTAAATAGGTTCCAACACCTTCCCGATAATAATACATTAATTTGGCAGGAATTTCCTCAGAGGAAATACCGGCTTTATTAAAGACAGTAGCTTTATTTTTACCTCCAATGCTTTTTACTTCTTGAAGATTTGTAATTGTGTAACCCATTTGGCTTGCAACAGAAGTTACCGCCTGTCTAGCTGAAATTCCTTGCGAACTACTCTTAACGGTTGCTTTCACATCAGCCAAGAATTTGTTGTGTTCCACTATCGCTTTTCCAGTTTTGTCAAAATGCACACTGGATTCGGTGCCGTATACTTCAAGCCCATTGATGGCTTGCCGTATATAGACATGGCGAATACCGCTAATGCTACTTACATGCTCTTTAGTAATTACATAAGAATCACTTTTCTGTGTAATAAGGTTTTTTAGCGAAATGGTTGAAAGTTCTGTGGCTAATCGCGCCGCTTCTTTTTCTTTTTCTGGGTTTTTGTGTTGCGCCGAAAACTGAAATGTCAGCATGCACAACACCATCAAGAGTAGTGTTGATTTTTTCATTTTGAAATTTGATTTAGTTAGTTCTATAAATGTATGATAAAATCTTTATTATCAACTAATTGTCATCATATATTTCAAAATAAAATTTTGAACTGTAAAATTTTATCCATAAAAAAAGCCCCCCAAATGGGAGGCTTTGTCTTAAAAAAATTGTGTGTATTAAAGCACTTTTACATTAACCGCGTTCAATCCTTTTTTACCTTCTTGAAGATCAAATTCTACTTCGTCACCTTCGCGAACTTCGTCGATAAGGCCTGAAATGTGTACAAAATGTTCTTTGTTGGTTCCTTCTTCAGTGATAAAACCAAAACCTTTGGTGTCGTTGAAGAATTTTACTGTTCCTTTGTTCATTGTATTTAATTAAAAAATTTATAATAAGTGGCAAAGATAATCTTATAAATGAGAAATATTAATTTTTAACAATGTTTATTTTAAAAACTTAAAATTTTAAACTTTTTATTGAAATTTAATAGAATGTGTAAAAAATCCTCAAATCGCTGCTTATATTACCGTTTACTTACTGGCTATTCGTCTTTTTTTGGCTGAAATCTTCTCTTGAAGCCAAAGTGGATAAGTCGAATTATTTTCTGCTTCCAGTATTAATATGGATTGATCGCTATCCGTATTTAATAATTCCCGCTGTTTTTTTCCTAAAATTTCACCCGCAGTCTGCAATCCTGAGTATCCAGCCCCCGCAACTCCGTGGCTAACAATGCTGGCGCCACATAGGTACAGATTTTTTATTTCACTTTTTGATTTGTAGGCAAAAGGCCCTATTTGTGTAAGTTTCTTCTCCGTTCCATACACATTTCCCTTAGTGGTATTTATATAATATTCATTCGTTATGGGCGTTCCCAGTTCTTTGTGAACAATGTGCTCTCGAATGGTAGGCAACACTTTTTCCAAAGTATTGATCATTTTTTCCGTAAGCAGTTCCTTAAATTGAAGGTACTTTTCGGATCGTGGCTCCCCCTCGTTTTTGAATTCCTCAAAAACTTTATAATCCAAATAGGTTATGGCCTCTATGCCGTGGTGTTTTCCATCGAAACTGGAAGGGTCTTTCAAGGTTGTGCAACTGATGAACATTCCCTCAAAAGCAGCCTCGGTAGTTATATCGGGCATCATCATGCGTTCATAGACGGTATCCATATCTTCATTGGGCATAAGCCAAATATTTCCGGAATCCATCCCCGCAGCCCTGAGATCCATAGTTACCGTTAGAAAAAGCATAAGTGAAGTGCATGAATAAGTCGTCCTGCTTAACTTTTTCTTCAGTTTTCTACTTAAGTTTTTTTCTCCCACAAGTTGCTGATAGGTAATATTCGGATCGGCGTTTGAAATGATGCGCTGGGCAAATAGCTTCTCCCCGCCTTTCAGCTCAACACCCGCGGCCGTTTTTCTTTTGCCACCTTCCAGCAGAATCTTTTTTACGGATTGTTGTGTTCGCACTTCACCACCGTGTTTTTTTAAGGTTCTGGTCATTGCCTTTACAATTGCCGCTCCGCCGCCGCAGGGATAAAAGCCCCCATTAAAGTAATGGTCCATCACTGCGCAGTGCAACGGAAAACTCGCCTTGGCGGGAGCAAGCCCGTGATCACCAAATTGTATATTGAGAATTTTTTTAAGAAGTGGATCCTTAATATACCAGTCGATCACCCTTTTGAGGGTGAAAAGAGCATATTTCCCCATATTCTTGGTTCGAAATGGGATGGTGAGATGTTGCCAAAATCCTTCTACATTTGGAAGTAGCTGCAACTCGGCGCTCACCTTTTTTACCAGGTTTAGATATTTTATTATGTTTTTCTCTTCCTTCGGAAATCTTTCCACAAGCGCGCCAATCAGTTGGTCAAAATTTCCCGGGAAATCAAAACGCTCATCCCCAATATAAGCATGCTCGTAGCCAGTTGGATTCATTCTGAAAAAAAAACGAGGTTCTCCGCAATACCAAGTGCCTCATAGAGTTGCGAAGTAGATTGCCCTTTATCCAATAGCCCCACGTAATGAACACCCGGAGTAAAGCGATGGCCATTTAAGTAAAAACTATGGCATCATCCTCCGGGCACATCGTGCTGCTCCAGAACCAATACTTTCTGGCCCGCCTTTGATAAAAAGATAGCTGCAGCAAGGCCGCCTACGCCACTTCCAATTATAATTGTATCAAAATCATTCTGTCCATGGACTGGACGGGAGATGGCACTGGGAGGCATATTTTTCAAAAGTGTAACTTTGTTGAATATTTGTTAATCATATTTAAACAAAGCTATACTTTTTATTGAAATTGAAACATTGCTTTCAGAAATTTTCAAAAAACTACAGCGCTGCCATTATCTGGTTTTTCAAAATATCCTCAAAAGTTTCCCTTTTTCTGATTAAATGTGCCTTTCCCTTATACCAGAGTACTTCCGCAGGTCGATAGCGGGAGTTGTAGTTACTCGCCATGGTGAAGCAATATGCCCCAGCGTTATGAAAGGAAAGTATATCTCCCTCGTGCAATTCCGGAATGCGGCGGTTGTTCGCAAACGTATCGGTTTCACAAATATACCCTGTTACGGTGTAAAATCGATCCCTTCCATGGGGTCTTGAAATATTTGAAATTTCGTGTTGCGAGCCGTAAAGCATCGGGCGGATTAAATGGTTGAACCCACTATCCACCTGCGCAAAAACGGTAGAAGTAGTTTGTTTTATCACATTTACCTTTACCAAAAACTGTCCGGCCTCACTCACCAAAAATTTCCCTGGCTCAAAGGCCAAGGTCAAGTTTTTACCGTATTTTTTACAGAAATCATTAAAGCGCTTACTCAGTTTTTTTCCCAATTCCTCTACGTTTGTTTCTATATCGCCTTCTTTGTAAGGTACTTTAAAACCGCTTCCGAAATCAATAAATTCGAGATTATCGAAATTTTCAGCCGCATTAAAGAGAATTTCCGAAGCATAGAGAAAGACATCGATATCCAAAATATCGCTGCCCGTGTGCATATGGATTCCGTTGATATTCATCCCTGTATTCTCAACAATTCTTTTCAACAAAGGCATTTGATGGATTGAAATTCCAAACTTGCTGTCAATATGCCCCACGGAAATATTTGCGTTTCCGCCTGCCATAACGTGCGGGTTTATCCGGATACATACAGGGATTTTGGGATGCTTGGTTCCGAATTGCTCCAAAATGGAAAGGTTGTCAATATTTATTTGCACCCCTAATTTTGCGGCTTTTTCAATCTCTTCCAGCGAAATTCCGTTGGGCGTGTAGATTATGTCTTCTGGTTTAGCCCCGGCTTCCAAGCCCAGCATCACTTCTTGTATAGAAACCGTGTCCAGACCACTGCCCATATTAATGAGCAATTTTAATACTGAAATATTTGAAAGGGCTTTTACGGCGTAATTTATTCTCAAACTATCCACCTTATCAAAAGCGCCGGTCAACCGTTTATACTGCTTTTCAATTTTAGCGGCATCATAAACATATACGGGGCTTCCGAATTCTTGGGCAATTGCCAAAAGGTCTTGGTTTTTCATTTCTTTAGAATAAATTTTTAAAAATTAAGGCGCAAAAATAGAAAGGAATGCCGAATTACTTCATTAAGAATCACTTAAATTTTCAAATTTGTGAAGGATGGAAAATTTCTGAAACGTAAAGATTTAAAAACATTAGCGCATTCCTGTTACATTTGTTATTTTTGCAATCCATAAACAAGCCTGCCTGCCAAACGGGTAGGTACAAAACCGCTACTATGAATTTACACGAATATCAAGGAAAAGAAATTTTAAACAGTTTTGGCGTTGAGATACAGCGCGGTATCGTGGCTACCACCCCTAAAGAGGCAGTGGAGGCCGCAAAAAAACTTACCGAACAAACCGGGACAGGCTGGCACGTTATCAAGGCCCAAGTACACGCCGGTGGCCGCGGAAAAGGTGGTGGTGTAAAACTTGCAAAGAATTTACAGGAAGTTGAAGACATTGCAGGAAAAATCATTGGGATGGATCTTGTAACCCCGCAAACTTCCGCAGAAGGAAAAAGGGTGCACCAAGTTTTGGTTGCTGAAGATGTTTATTACCCAGGCGACAATGAGCCAGAGGAATATTATATGAGCGTCCTGTTAAATCGTTCCACGGGAAGAAACATGATTATGTATTCTACCGAGGGTGGAATGGATATAGAAACGGTAGCCGAGGAAACTCCTCATTTAATTTTCACCGAAGAAATTGACCCAGCCGTTGGCCTTTTGGGCTTTCAGGCAAGAAGGGTTGCTTTCAATCTTGGTTTAAGCGGAAAGGCTTTTAAGGAAATGACCAAATTTGTTACCGCGCTTTACAAAGCCTACAACGAATCTGATTCTTCTCTTTTCGAAATAAACCCGGTTTTAAAAACAAGTGATGATAGAATTATCGCCGTTGATGCAAAAGTAAGTATTGACGATAACGCACTATTCCGTCATAAAGATTACGAGGAAATGCGTGACAAACGCGAGGAAAACCCCGTAGAGGTTGAAGCTAAGGAAAAAGGCCTAAACTATGTGGATCTTGATGGCAACGTTGGCTGTATGGTTAACGGCGCTGGCCTTGCAATGGCAACAATGGACCTTATAAAGCAAGCGGGCGGCGAACCTGCAAACTTCCTTGATGTAGGTGGAACCGCAGATGCCGAGCGCGTTGAGGCCGCTTTCAAACTAATCTTGAAGGATCCGAGTGTAAAGGCAATCCTTATTAATATTTTCGGTGGAATTGTACGTTGCGACCGAGTGGCCCAAGGTGTAATTGATGCTTATAAGAATATGGGCACCATCCATGTTCCAATCATTGTTCGTTTGCAGGGAACCAATGCAGACATTGCAAAAAAACTAATTGACGACAGCGGACTGGACGTTCAGAGCGCTATTGAATTTCAGGAAGCCGCAGATAAAGTGAAGGAAGTTCTTTCCTAAATTGACACCAATAATTTTGAAAGCCCTTTGCATTTGCGAGGGCTTTTTTGTGAATTAATAATTTATGGAGAAAAATCCCAAATCTCTTCTTAGTGATTTAATAAATATGGTAATGGCAGACGGAAAAATAAAAGCTTCCGAAATTGAATTTATTCAGAAACTTGCCAAGCGAATGAATATTTCGGAGAGGGAACTTATTGACCTTTTTGAGAATCCGCAACCTTCCCGGGCCGTTTTCAGTGAAGTGGAACGAATCACGCATTTCTACAAATTGATCTTGATGATGAATATAGACAATGAAGCCCACGAATCTGAAATTGTAGCCTTAAAAAATTTCGGACTTAAAATGGGCATTCGCCCAATAGTAGCCGATCAAATTCTAAAAAAACTGGAGCAGTCTGAAGATAAGATCGTTCCTGCGGAGGAGCTATTAAAAATCTTCAAAATCTATTACAACTAGCCCGCAACCATTTTATCAATGGTCAAAACATCCCACTCAGAATCAAAAGAGTTTTTGGCTTGCTCCAATAGCGTTTTCATTTCTTCCTTGATTACTTTTTGGTAATTGTCATCTGCAGCAGGTTGCTTTTGAAGGTAGTTCAGCATCCACAACAGCTTTTCAACCATTACAGGATCGTGCTTACAATAAGTACGCAAAGAAGCCATTACGTTGTACATCAATTCTTTAAAGCTTACTATTGCCATCCTAAGAGTTGCACTTTCTTTGTGAACAATAATTCCATTGTCCTTTTTTTGCATGCGCAAGGCAAACAAATCTGTCAAGTAATCAACGGCATTGATAGCGGTTCCGGGATCGTTGATTCCCGGCGACATTGCCTTAACAGCTATTTCGGTTATTTGTTTGAATGCCAAAATATAATTGTCCTCAACCAATTCGCCACGCGCAAAGCTTATGTTGGAAATAATAGAATCCACTACTTTTTCATCCAATTGCTTTTCAGATTTCAGAAAAATTGAATTTTTCAGCACAAAAAGTCCCTTTGGTATTGTTATGTAAATCCTGGTTTCTTCGTCTTCGCAAATTCTCAAAATATTTTTTATGGATATATTCTGGAAATAACCGCTTCTTCCTGCTTTATATTCGTACCAATTGGCCACATCGGGAAAATTTTTGGTTTGTCCCTTTTCAGATTCAATTAGGCTTTGCAGCCTTTTTTCAGCATATTCAAATATGGTATCTAATATATTGTTTATCTGTATGCTCTGTGAAATATTATGTATGAAATAAATAAAGGCGACCAAGCAGACAATGGTAAAAACAATTCCCAAAAGCACCGAAAATCCCGGAAGCGTGTATTTATCCTCACTGGGTTCAATGGAAAAAAGCGTAAAGATATTATAAAGAATCGTTGACAGATAAATACCCAATATTACTTGGTGGCGCCTGTCACTTATCAAGCCCGGAAGCAATCTCGGAGAATAATTATTGGAGGCCTGGCTGAGCAACAGCATTACCATGGAAAAGCTGAAAACCATCAAGGAAATAAGCCCCCCAAGACAGGCACTCAGCACAGTTAGCGCAGTATCGCCATCCTCCACCATCAAAAGAGGAAAAATATCCATGATTTTTCTTGAAACGCCTTGTTGTTCCAAATAAATCATCAAAAGAGCAACAAAAAAACCGGAAATAGCAAAAAGTGTAGGGTAAAAAGCAATTTTGCTTTCAATAGTATTAAAGAAATCAAAAATGCGGATGAAGAGTTTTTTCATAAAAGATGGTTATCAATTTTAAAAGTACTGAAACCCTCAATCAAAATTCTTAAAAATGAATTAAATCTTCTAAAGACCATTTTCTTAAATGTCAAAAAGTCACTAAATAATCATTCTCAACAGCCAAAATGTCTGCAAAATAGTATTGGAATTATTATTGAACACAGTTCGGAAAATAACTCGAAATTTTAAACAATATATAGTTATGAAAACAGTTAATAAAAACAGTATTTGGTTGCCAGGGCTTTTAGATAACCTGCTTTTTGACAATAAGTTAGATGTCTTTAATAACAATTATGAAACATTTAGCATTCCAGCAGTAAATATTATTGAAAATTTCCCGAATTTTGTAGTCGAATTGGCTGTGCCGGGACTGAAAAAAGAAAGTTTTACTATTGAGGTTGAGGAAGATACCTTAAAAATCGCTTCTAAAAAAGTAGAAGAGAAGAAAGAAGAAAACACCAATTTCCAGTACAGAAGAAAGGAGTTTAATTACAGCAATTTTGAGCGTTCTTTTAAACTTCCTGAGAATATTAAAGTCGAAGATATTCAAGCCAATTACGAAAATGGAATCCTTCGGGTTACCATCCCAAAGATGGAAGAAAAGAAAGCATTGAAGAAAATGGTTGAGATTTCATAATTGAAATTTAATTTGGTTAGTTAGTTGAAAATGACCGCGTGCTACTCAATCGGTGCGCGGTTTTTTCATGGGACTAATTGGGCCCTCTCCTTCTTCGCCCACCTGTACTTCTCTGGGCTCTTTTTAAATTTCGCTCCTCTTGCCTTTTCTTTTCAGGTTTTACGGTCTCTACCGCCTTTTCTCGGCCATCTTTTTGATAAGCCTTGGGGAGACCATCGCTATCCTTAACGGAGTCTTTCAGCGTTTTAAGTTCTTCCGGCGTAAGATCGCGCCACGCGCCCACGGGTAAATCTCCCAACTCAAGATTCATAATGCGGATGCGTTGTAAAGCAACAACTTCATACCCCAAATATTCGCACATCCTGCGAATCTGCCTGTTTAAGCCCTGCACTAAAATAATCCGAAACTCAAACCTGCTGACTCGTTCAACTTTGCAACGTTTGGTTACAGTATCCAAAATAGGAATCCCGGAACCCATGCGCTTAATAAATTCATCGGTAACGGGCCTATCTACTTTTACTATGTATTCCTTTTCGTGCTTGTTGCCCGCGCGAAGTATTTTGTTTACTATATCGCCTTCATTTGTCAATAAAAGCAATCCTTCACTGGGCTTGTCCAATCTTCCCACGGGGAAAATGCGTTCGGGATGGTTTACAAAATCCACTACATTATCGTCAAAGCGGGTATCGGTGGTACAGGTAATTCCAACTGGTTTATTCAGCATTATATATACTTCGGCAGTATTTTCCTTGATGAGTTTTCCATCCACGCGAACCTCATCATTGGGCGTCACCCTATCGCCCAGCCCGCTCTTTTCGCCATTCACAGTTACGCGTCCCTTTTCAATTAAGGTGTCGGCCTCGCGGCGGGAACAGTAGCCACTATCGCTTATCGCCTTGTTCAATCGTACGGAATCTGGATGGTGCATTTCTAATTTTTCAACAAAGATACCATTATTGCAGCGCATAGCGAAAAGGTTAAATTTAATTTAAACGCCCTATCCAACTTTTTAAAAAATTGTAGTTTCAACAAAAATTTCAACAATGGCAATACTCGGCTCAATAATAAAAACCGCGATCGATCTACGGGGAGCGATCGTTTCAGAAAAATCTCCTGTGGAATCGCAGCGGGAAGTCCTAAAAAACCTTCTCGAAAAAGCAAAGAACACCGCCTTTGGGAAATATTACGGCTTTTCAAAAATTCTTGAAGCAACCGATATTGAAAAAGAGTTTGCCGAGAAAGTTCCCTATTTTGATTACCACCAAATGGAGGCCGAATGGTGGTGCAAGACCCAGGAAGGAATGGAAGATATTAGCTGGCCCGGAAAGCCTACCTACTTTGCCCGAAGCAGCGGCACGACCGGAAAAACCTCAAAACGCATTCCCGTTACCGACGAGATGATCGAGGCCATTCGCACCACGGGCATCAAGCAAGTGGGCGCATTGACCAATTTTGAAATCCCTTCCGATTTTTACGAAAAGGAAATCATGATGCTGGGCAGCAGCACCAATCTGGAGGAACAGGATCAGTTTTTGGAGGGAGAAATAAGCGGTATCAGCGCCAGCAACATTCCGTTTTGGTTTCGGGGCTATTACAAACCGGGAGAGGAAATTGCCCAAATGGACGACTGGGACCAAAAGGTGGAAACCATTGCCAAAAATGCCCGAAATTGGGACATTGGTGCCCTCAGCGGCATTCCTTCGTGGATGGAATTGATGATGAAGAAGGTTATTGAATACCACGATGCGGCAAACATTCACGAAATCTGGCCAAACCTGCAGGTCTATACCACTGGCGGT
This sequence comes from Aequorivita aquimaris, assembly GCF_001573155.1. Lineage (GTDB taxonomy): Bacteria > Bacteroidota > Bacteroidia > Flavobacteriales > Flavobacteriaceae > Aequorivita > Aequorivita aquimaris. The sequence goes on from NZ_JRWG01000001.1 coordinate 600,012, forward strand.
GTTGCGTTTCAGCCGTATGAGAAGAGTTTTAACCAATTATTGGCGCATCCCATTATTGTGATTGACACCTATTTGGCCTCGGAAGGGTTTTTGGCATTTCAGAATAGGCCCGATACCACTTCAATGAAGTTGGTTACCGACAATGGAATCTATTTTGAATTCGTTCCCTTCAAACCCGAGTATATCAACGATGATGGTTCCCTTGCACAGGACGCCCCTGCCCTAACCCTCGCCGAAGTGGAACCGGGTGTGGATTATGTTTTGATAATCAGTACAGTCTCGGGCGCTTGGCGCTATTTGATTGGCGATACCATTGCTTTTACCGATGTGGAAAAGGCCGAAATAAAAATCACGGGGCGCACCAAATTCTTTTTAAATGTGGTTGGTTCACAATTATCCGTGAACAAAATGGAAGTTGCCCTGCGTGAAATGGAGGAGAAATTCGATATAAAAATCCCCGAATTTACTTTAGCAGCGGTCAAAATAGATGATGAATTTTACCACCATTGGTATTTGGGTACGCAAACCGAAATCGACGCAGCAGAAATAGCGAACGCACTGGATGAAGCCTTAAAGGAAGCAAATAAAAACTACGCAGTCGCACGTTCAAAAGCGCTGAAGGGGGTAAAAGTGAATACCGTGAATCCTGAAATTTTCCACGAATGGAACGCCAAAAACAAAAAGAAGGGCGGACAGGTTAAAATGGAAAAGGTTATGGACGAGGAAAAGTTTGCTGACTGGGAAAGGTTTGTAAAAACTCAGGTTAAGGAGTGAGGTTTGAGGTGTGAGGTGTGAGGTGTGAGGTTTTAGGTTTTAAAAATACAAATTCCAAAAATTTCAAATCACAAATCCTGTTGCCGTGAACGAGGCCGACGAGTCAATTAAACAAATTATCGCTTCAACAAGTAAACATATCAGCTACCCTCTTCCCCTACAATCTCCGGCTCTTCTTCTACTTTATTTTCATTGATGAGCTCCATTACTTCCTCTGGGGAAATATAAAGGCGGCGGATGCGCTCCTTGTATTTTTCGGAAAGGCTGGCGTTGTCGAGTATGAAGTTTTTCGTCTTTAAAATATAATCTCCCATCCCGTGGGCAACGGCATAGGTATCTGCTGTGCGCTCAACTTCCTTGATATGTGCTGAAGAGAACAGATATTTTATTCCGAAGATAAGCATCCCAAAATTTGTGCGCTCCCTATAATCCATAACGTGGCCCAATTCGTGGCCAAGCCAACCTACTTTTACATCAGACGGGATATCCTCCATGGTGAAATGTTCGCCTTCAATCTGAATGTTTCGGCTTATTAAAATTACGTACTCCCGATTTTCCTTCCGCTTAAAAAAACTCGCAAACCGCGGCTGGGCCTGCATGGTGGATTTTTTAATATTATCCTTGAATTTGAATTCAATTGCGGTATCGTACAATTCAGGATAAAAGGAAATCGCCTCAATAACTTCTTTTTTGATGCTCTCGGGAATAATCTTATTGTCCAAATTGATATTTTGCGCTGAAACCATAGAAATGGTAAAGTACAAAATAGGTTTTATGAGGGACGTTAAAGGCATTATAAATTCTCGGTATTGGGTGTTCGGGATTTGGGATTTGGGATTTGGGATTTGGGATTTGTATTTTTTGTTTCAGGTTTCAGGTTTCAAGTTTCAGGTTTCGGGTTTCAGGTTTCAGGTTTCAGGTTTCAGGTTGCAGGTTGCAGGTTAATATAAATGAAAATTGAGCATTGAAAATTGAGCATTGAAAATTGAACTTAAACTTCCTCCAATTGTTTCTGAAACGTCTTAATCTTATCCCGCAACTTGGCGGCCATCATAAAGTCCAAATCCTTTGCGGCTTTTTCCATGGCTTTTCGGGTGTCGCGGATTTTCTTTTCTATCTGTGCCTTGGTCAAATATTCCACCTCCGATTCCGCGGCGAGGGTTTCGGCATTTTCAAATGTATAAGCCTCCTGCTTGGATTTCGTCAATGAGTTTTCAAATGATTTTTTTATCTGCGTTGGCGTAATGCCATGCGCTTCATTATAGGCAATCTGCTTTTGGCGGCGGTATTCGGTGCCGTCAATGGTTTCCTGCATACTTCGAGTGATTTTATCGGCATACATAATTGCCTTTCCATTTAGGTTCCGGGCGGCGCGGCCTACGGTCTGGGTGAGGGAGCGGTTGCTTCGCAAAAATCCTTCCTTATCGGCATCGAGAATGGCTACTAAGGAAACTTCCGGTAAATCCAATCCTTCCCGTAACAGGTTTACACCTACCAAAACATCAAAGAGACCGAGACGCAAATCCTGCATAATCTCTACGCGTTCCAAGGTATCCACATCACTGTGAATATAGCGGGTACGGATTTGTACCCTTGTTAAATATTTGGTGAGTTCTTCCGCCATTCTTTTGGTCAGGGTGGTTACCAAAACGCGTTCGTCTTTCTCCACGCGCAATTGGATTTCCTCCAATAAATCATCAATCTGGTTTAGGCTGGGGCGTACTTCAATGGGTGGATCCAGCAAACCTGTGGGACGGATAATCTGTTCTACATACACGCCGCCGCTTTTTTCAAGTTCGTAATCGGCAGGCGTGGCGCTTACGTAGATTACTTGGTTTTGCAGGGCTTCAAATTCCTCAAACTTTAGCGGACGGTTATCCATCGCAGCTGGCAATCTAAAGCCGTATTCCACCAAGTTTTCCTTTCGGGAGCGGTCGCCCCCGTACATGGCGCCTACCTGCGGAATGGTTACGTGGCTCTCATCCACAACCATCAAATAATCCCTGGGAAAGTAATCCAACAAACAGAACGGGCGCGTGCCGGGCAGTCGCTGGTCCAAGTAGCGCGAATAGTTTTCAATCCCGCTGCAATAGCCGAGTTCGCGTATCATTTCCAAATCGAAATTGGTTCGTTCGTCCAGACGTTTTGCCTCCAGATGTTTTCCTATTTCGCCAAAATATTCCACCTGTTTTACCAAATCATCCTGAATCTGGCGGATGGCGCCCTGCAGCACATCTGGCGAGGTAACGAACATATTTGCAGGGTAAATATTCAGTCGGTCGTATTTGGCTTTTATGTTGTTGTTCAATGGGTCAAACACTTCAATCTCCTCAATTTCATCACCGAAAAAGTGGATTCTAAAAGCATCATCCGCATAACCGGGGTACACATCTACCGTATCTCCTTTTATGCGGAAACGCCCGTGATTGAATTCCGCTTCGGTTCTTGAGTAAAGACTTTGTACCAAACGGTGCAACAATTTGGTGCGGGAGATGATCTGCCCTTTTTCCAAACTGATTACATTTTTCTGAAATTCCGCAGGGTTCCCGATACCGTACAGGCAGGAAACCGAGGACACCACCAGCACATCCCTCCTGCCCGAAAGCAAGGACGAGGTGGTGCTAAGCCTCATTTTTTCAATCTCTTCGTTTATGGAAAGATCTTTTTCTATATAGGTGCCGCTGCTGGGGATAAACGCTTCGGGCTGGTAATAATCGTAATAGGATACAAAGTACTCCACCGCGTTTTCGGGGAAGAGGTTTTTAAACTCTGTGTACAACTGTGCCGCAAGGGTTTTGTTATGCGCCAACACCAGGGTTGGCTTTTGCACTTGCTGCACCACATTGGCCACGGTAAAGGTTTTCCCGGAACCGGTTACGCCGAGGAGGGTTTGGTATTTTTCGTCTGCGTTTAGGCCGTTTACCAAGGATTTTATAGCCTCGGGCTGGTCGCCGGAGGGGGTGTATTCTGTAGCTAATTTAAAATTCATTTGTTCTTTTTCATTGCTTTACAAAAGTAGTGAAATAGAACGTGAGTAGTGAGTGGTGAGTGGTGAGAAGTTTTTTATTTGTGCACGAGCGTTACACTTGCGATATCTAGGTATTGTTCATCTGCATTGAGAGTTGTTGCTTTTTCTTCTGAATTGCAATCCATATACTTTTGGTATAAATTCATATACTCTTGCGAGAGTTCGGCATTTCTTTTTTCGGAATAAAAGATGTAGACGAATAAAGTTAAGATGAGAATAGCAGTGCCTATTTTTTTCATTGGTTTTAAAATTTTAATGTTTTGAGAACAAGCGGGACGCTCGCGCTAGCGGGGTATTCTGTAGCTAACTTAAAATTCATTTGTTCTTTTTCATTGCTTTACAAAAGTAGTGAAATAGAACGTGAGTAGTGAGTGGTGAGTGGTGAGAAGTTTTGATGGTAGGCTTTTCTTTGAGTGAGAAAAATGGAAACGCCCGCTGGGGCGGGCGTCTTTTTATATTTTATATCCTTTTATGAGTTTGTATTCTGATGATTGGATACCATATTGTGATTTTACTGCGTCCTTTATGGTTTGGGAGCGGCTTGAAAGGGTACTGTACTCATTGAGGCGCATGTCCTGAAGGGGTTTTAATGTGCTGTATGCCGTTGTTACTTGCGTGTTTGCGGCTGTTAGGGCTTCTAACTGCAGGGTTAGATTTTCTGTGGTGATGCTTGTGTTTGTGGGGGCGTATGCTGCGCCATAACTGTTAAGAATTGTAATAATATCTGCAAAATACTGGGTCTGGCTACCGTAGGAACGGTGTGATTGAGATACAAATTCGCCTTCTTCGTCTCTTTTTAATTTGGCGGTTTTTTCTCCTCTTATATTGTTTACAAGGGTGGTTATTTCTGCAGCCTGTTCAGACTTTTTGCCAAACTTTGCCTTAACGTAAGAGAGGATGGGTGACATTGTTTTGAACAATGATGTTTCGCTTTTCATAAATAGGTACTGACGGTTATCTACCGCGAGGGAGAACTGAGAGTGTGCGGCGGCAACTTGTGCGTTGACGTCTTCTATAGCCGTAATTAAGGTATTGTATGCTGCCACTGAAGTTTCTGGGGTTAGTGGTACATACCCTGCAAAGGTTGCAAGGTTTGTGGAGAGTTGTTCTGCGTTATAAAGACGCGCTCCGAAGGTGTTTTCTGTGCGGGATGCCATAGGTTTTGGATTTTAGATTTAAGACAATTAAATATCAAAATAAATTTAAAATGCTTTCGTGAAATTTCAAAATTAATTTGAGTTAAATTTTTAAGGATTTGTGCTTTATGATACTGGTGCTGAGGGATTAGCGATGAGGAATGAGGGAAATGATATTGGCTTTGAGGGAAGAAATATTGGCTTTGAGGGAAATGATATTGGCTTTGAAGGAAGAAATATTGGCTTTGAGGGAAATGATATTGGCTTTGAGGGAAAAAATATTGGCTATGAGGGAAATGATATTGGCTGTGAGGGAAAATATTTTGGCTGTGAGGGAAATGATTTTGGCTATGAGGGAAATGATATTGGCTTTGAGGAATTTGTTATGTTTCTTGTTTCTTGTTTCTTGTTTAATTGGGGGATTGGTTCATTGGGTTTTTACCACAAAGGGCACTATGAAAGGGGGTGTGATGATTGGATGGTGTATGGAAAATATAAAGAACCCAACTTATGTGGCCCCTTCTTGGCTGTTTAGGCCCCTGCCGGTGTCTGTTGGGTTCTTCTTTATTGTTTTGTGCTTTGACTGTACCTTTAAGCTCGAGGTGAGGCTTTGACCCTTTGGCAGGCTGAGGACTGCACGTTACACAGGTGCGATAGCGGGGGGGGCTTAAAACGGCTTATATTGGTTCGGACTTAAAAAATTAAGGGGTTGTGCAACGGTTACCGCTGTTGTGTGTAGCTATTTTTTTCGGCTTATTGATTTTATCTTTTAATTTTCATCCAAGTATTGTTAGAAGTTATAACTTCGAGTATTTCTGTCGATAATTGATTTAACGGTACTTGCTCTACATTGTATATCTTTTTACTATTTTGCCATTCAAACCCTACTTTGATGAAGTAGGGTTTGCTTGAATTTGTGAAGAAAATTTCTTTACCAATATCTTCTAGATATGTTTCTGTCTCGCTTATAAGGTAAAACATTCTGTAGGTTTCAATTTTTTCGTTTGAACCATTTAAAATTTTGTCTTCTTTTAATGAAAATATTATAGTTGGAAAATATGTTCCCGCACCTGCAATAGAGTAATTTATTCCGTTAAAAATTATTTCATTTTCTTCATTTGTTTCGTATTTAATTGAAGTAATTCTATTAGCATTGTATTCTATATAAAAAATTTGAAGGTTTTCAACAGGAATGCTTTTATCAAATTTGACTTTAAAATTAAAATTATGACTATCTCCACGTTGCCCGTAAGCAAAATTTGTAATAAGTATCGAAATTAAAATTATCAATTTTTTCATTTTAGCACGGGTTTCTTCATAGTTACACACAACGGTTAGTGTATGAGCAGTGGCGTGGTTCGTGACGGACAATGGCAAACAGGTACTTGCCATTGGAAATTCCGCAGGAATTTCCAAGTAGGCGAGGACAAGCCATTGCTTATACGCATTGTTAGCAACTGCCTTTTTTTAATTTAGGATTTTCTTAATTTTGCTAATCCAATTGTTTTTAACTTGTTCAGTTTTCATTCTCACTTTCTTTACAGGATTAAAATCAACTTCGTACGCAGTTTCAATTATTCTTTTTTTAGGCTTATAAATCTTCCCTGTTTCGTCCTCAATAAATGGATAGCAATAAATCGTATTTTTAAATCTCGGATTATCAATTGGTATTTCAAATTTCATAATCGCTTTTTTTATAAAATCCGTTTCAAATCCGTGAATTGTTAATTCTTTATTTAGAATTTCTCTTAATTTATTCAAGTCCGCTTTTAATGGTTTTATATCCGTTTCAATCGGTTCAATTTTGCTGTTAAGAATGTCAATCTCAATTTCTTTTATATTTTTTTCACGAGCAATGTAGTTCAACCAATCAGCCATATATCCGCCATCATAATATCCAAGTGTACTTAAATAACTCAAGGCAAGATTTCCTGGTATTCCATTTAAGTTTCTTGTTTTTCCCATAGTTGTTTTTAGGTTGTTGCTAACATGTTTATATACGCATGTTTTTAAAATCTTATTGCTGCTATCCCGCACATGTACGCAACAGCATGCCTCCCCAAATATAAAGTTTATTTCCCAATCACCTGCATCAAGGTTTCTACCTTAGTTTTCAACACCTTCTTCTCCTCTACCGCAATACGTTGATGCAAAGGCAGCGTGGGGTATCTGCGGTAAAGTGTGGCGGCAGCGGGAATAAAAAGCCCCACTGGTCGGTATCTAAAAAGCAAACGGCAAAGCACCGTGGAGCCTGTCTTTGGAACCCTCAAGGAGTTTATGGGGCTTCGCAAGGTCAATACCATTGGCATTAAACAGGCCAACAAATGCATGCACCTCTCGGCAATGGCCTACAACCTCAAGAAATACCTCAAGTTCGTCCAAAAACGCGCAAAGAGCGGGGCGGAAAGCCTGGTTTTGTATTTTTTACCAAAAATAGTGCTTCAGAATGTAGCATGGCTTTTTTTAAAAGCACCAAATCTGGTTCCTACTCAAGCCTGACCAAAAAAACAAAGCCGCTTAAAACGGCTTATATTGGTTCAGGTTTAAAAAATTAAGGGGTTGTGCAACGGTTACTATTGTTGTGCATAGTTTTTTCATATTATCTGAAGTATAAAAATTAGAGCAATAGCTGGTATAAATAACAGATAATCCCAAAATTTAAATTCTCGATCATCGTGTAAATCCTTTAGCGATCTTGAGAGAGTTACAAATTCTCTTTTTTGCAATTTCAAACTTAACCATCGTAAAATTTGAAATAATATTAAATACAACCAAAAGTTTCTTAATCCCCGTATAGCAGGCCAATCAGTATTATCAAGTCCGTGTTTGTAATATATTATAATTTGAATTATTGATAATCCAAACCAAATTATCCAAAGGTTAATATTTCTCAAATGACCGTAATTGAAAAACAGAGTGAAAAAGTAAAGTCCGAAAGAATAAAATACGATTGGTTTTCGTGTTTCAAATTCAACTTGATGCGTTGTCAGAAAGTATATTGAAAAGCAAATACAGATTCCAACAGATATATAATCCCAAGTTCTTATTTTATTCCGTTTTATCAGTCTATCGGTCATTTTTGAAATTATGCACAACGTTTAGTATAACCGCAGTTACGGATTAAATTTAATGTTTTTCGAATAAGCACCGACGGTAGCAATTACGCGTGGATTCGAACGCAGTCGATTCCGCCGTAATTGCGGTTATGAATTGTTGTAAAACGTTTTATATTAATATTTTCATTTGATTATTAAATATTTCAAAAAATCTTAATATCAGTTTATCATCCTTAACCATATCTCCATAGCACCATATCAAAACTTTTACGTTTTTCTCATTTATCATTTCTGAGGATATTGGATTACATCCGTGAGACATATAACCTTTTAAAAGAAATGTTTTTCCCTCCTTATATAGTTCAATTGCCAAATCTTGTAGATGTTTTTCAAAAATTAAAATATCCTTTTCCGTAAGTTTTAGTTCTTTTTCAGAAAGCGCAACAGTAAATAAAACATTTACATAATTAAATTTCGTTTTATATCTTTTTTCTAAATCAGACACAAAATCATCGTTGTTAAGTGCTGAAGGAATATAGTTTATTAAACTATTAAATATTTCAGATTGACTTTCAGTCTGTTGAGAATAAATATTCTCACAGAATAGTAGCAATAATATTATGGCAAGTGTTTTTTTCAAATGTTTTACAACGGCAGTCTGTCTCAAAACCGCCCTTCAATTGTTGAAAATAGTTTTTAATTCCATTTTCGGCAAGTAAATGGAGTAAAAGTTGAAAGATCGGCCTTTGTCCCCAGAAACCGTTTTCAGGGCATGTTTGTGAAGGGAAAGCGCCCCTTGAAGCCATAAAAGCAGCAAAACAGGCCACCCTGCAAGCGTTATCCCCAGCTTTAGCATTCGTTTGAGGTTGTATGCCAGCGCAATCAGGCCAAAATCCGCCGAGGCACTCTCAAGGCCCCTCTTGGTCATGATATGGTCGAACCCCCA
>NZ_JRWG01000002.1 GCF_001573155.1 Aequorivita aquimaris
ACGAAATAGGGGTTGGGATGGGCATTGACGCCATTGTCCGCATCGGCCTGGCTGCCATGGTAGGTAATGTTGTAGCCCGAGGAGGGCTCGCCGTCGAGCACCAGGGAGTTGAACTCCACCGCAAGGTCAACGAACTCCCCGCCATCCCCGTCGGAATCGCAGTAGCTCGCGTTCACGGGAACGATCCCAGCGATCGCGCGGCTGAAGTAGATGCGGAAGTCCGTAAGGTCGAAACAGCTCCCGCTGTTGTCCTCGATCCGCGCATAGATCGTCTGCGGCGAGGGGGGGACGATGATGTGAACCCCCCCGAGGATCTCGTTGACATCGTCAAAACTGTCCTGGTAGCTCTGGTAGTACTTTATCGTGAACAATGCAGGGTCCTGCGCCCCCAAAATGTTCGCGTCGTTGTCCGTCAGGTTGAAGACTCCCGCGGTCGTGCCGTAGTCGCACTGGTAAAGATCGACCGCTGGGTTAGCAACCGGCTGGGGTCTAAAAGTAATTACAACTGAATTACTATCTACCCTGCAAATACCATCTACTGCTTCAACCGAATATATACCATCTGTTGTAACGGTAAGGGTAGCATTGGTAGCTCCTGGAATGGGGGTACCATTTCTAAACCACTGAATGTTAAATGGAGGATCGGTAACTCCAGAATCTAAAATAACCGGTCTGCCCAAACAAGCTGGGCCTGGATCAAGCAAAATACCAGCCGTACTAAGATCAACTGGATAAATGAATTCGTTATTTGATTCGTCGGTTTCTGCTACAATACCGGTTCCATTACCAATATCATCAACTACAGCTCTTAAATTAAAATTATTAGGAGTGGCTATCGGAATGTTAAGTGTAATTGTTCCACTTTCAGAACCACCCATAGGAATGATATTTGTTGTAGTGGTTTGGCCTATAAGCACTGCATCGGCGTAGAAAGCAATAGGAGTATTTGCAGGCAACTCATTGGTGCTATTTACATTATAAACAGTGTATTCTACATCAATATTATTGTTATCGCATAAAACCCCCAAATCATCAATTTCTATAGTAGCATCTGGAAGTTCAGAATTTACACTGGTAATGATGTTGTTTACCATGATAAAATCCTGCAAAGATTCTAATTCAATGAGGATAGTTGTATCCCCTTGATTTACAATTCCTGTCAAATCATAATAGTCCAAATCCATATTATAATTCACATTAGAATTTGTATAGGTATTAGTCCCATTAAAAGCATTATTTGAAGGATTTAATGGGGGATTATCTATTAGTGTTCCATTGATATATAAACTTTCTCCATTAGCAATTTCTTCTTCTCCTTCCCATGCTAAAAAACCAATTTTTGAAAGAATATCTGAACTTACATCAATATTGGTTAATGTGATACTGAGGTTATTATTATTGGCCGAAACGCTTTCTAAACCGTCAAAAAGACTTATTTGATTTAGCAATAATGAAGGATCTTCATAAATAACATAAATGGCCCAGCCCCCGAAATTGGTTCCACAATACCCAGGAAGCAATGACTGTACATCCATATCAGCAAAGGTATAAGTACCATTACCGGTAGCTCCCACTAATGCAGTAACATCAGCATAGGCAGAAAAATAGGGGTCTCCATTAAAAGTGTGGCTAAAAATACGCTGCGCGCTAATGGGTGTTCCGTTTAACGAAACATCAAAATCTCCAGTACCAATAGAACCCCAATACAAATGAGCTGATACAAAAGTTTGACCTGGCGTTAAGGACAAACTGGCGCTACTTTGAAGGAGTTGTCCACAATACCCGTTAAAGTTTGGTTGAGCATTTAAGGTATTCCCTACTGCCGTAAAATCATACCTACCGTTAAACTGCTGGAATAACGTAACTGGTTGTGAAAAAACGAAAAGAGGAAATACAAACGTTAAGAGAAGTATTAATTTTTTCATAAATCTGGGTATTACAGTGCCAAATATATTGAATACATTGTTTTTCTTTTTATATTTTCGCAAAAAAAAACAAGTAAATGTCCCAATTTAACATAGAAATTTCTCAAACTTCCAATCCGAATATTGTTAAATTCACAGCTAACTCTTTTCTATCACGCTCTTCCAGCTACGAATTCAAAAATATAGATGAAGCAAAACCAAGTGCGTTAGCGCAACAGCTTTTTTATTTGCCTTTCGTCAAAACAGTCTATATCTCCCAAAATTTTATCGCAATTGAAAAATATAATATTGTTGAATGGGAAGATGTTCAACAAGAAGTAGCCAATTCGATTTTAGAGTACTTAAATACTGGGAAACCTGTAATTTCAGAAGAAAGCACAGTAAAAAAATCTCCGGTAAGTATTTATGCGGAAAGCACTCCAAATCCCAGTGTTATGAAATTTGTTGCCAACAAATCCTTGGCATCGGGAACTTTTGAATTTAAAAATATTGACGAAGCCATCCATTCACCATTGGCCAAAGCCCTGTTCAGCTTTCCATTTGTGAAAGAAGTTTTTATAAGCGCGAACTACGTTTCGGTTATGAAATATGATGTAGCGCAATGGCAGGATATTTCATCAGAACTGCGGGAATTCATCAGAAAATTTATCGAGGAAGGAAAACCTGTATTGAACGATGAAGTATTGAACGCTACAAATATTGCTGAAAATAAATCTACCTCAACAAATACTTCCCAAAATTCTCCCAAAGCATACACCGACCTTGAAAAAGAAATAATCTCCATTCTCGATGAATATGTGAAACCGGCCGTGGCAAGCGACGGCGGCCATATTATGTTTGATTCTTTCAATACAGAGACCAAAACGGTGAAGGTAATTCTTCAAGGGGCTTGCAGCGGTTGCCCGTCTTCCACGATCACTCTGAAAAACGGCATTGAAACCATGCTGAAGGAAATGCTACGCGGCCAAGTACAGCAAGTGGTGGCCATTAACGGATAAGGTTTAGAAACTTCTCTTTTAACTTAATTTTCTGAAAATTAGCGCTTAATAATTGTAATTTAGGGGTTCACTGAATTTTAACCCAAAACCAAAAAATAATTATGGCAGTATTAAAAGTAATTGAAGTGCTAGCAAACTCTAGCCAAAGCTGGGAAGACGCTACCAGAAACGCAGTAAAGGAAGCATCCAAAAGTGTAAAAAACATACGCTCCGCCTATATAAATGAACAAACTTGCGTTGTGGACGGGGACAACATTACCCAGTTTCGCGTAAATGTTAAGATCACTTTTGAAGTGAAATAAGATTTTTATCGCTTAGACTCAATACGCTTTTGATATGTCAAAAGCGTATTTTTGTTTTTCTGAAAAGTTATTATGCGATCGATACTGGTTTTTTTGGCACTGCAAATTCTGATCGGTTGCAATTCTTCAACAAAAAATAATTTGGAAACACACAAATTTACAAACGATTTAATTTCGGAATCCAGCCCCTACCTGCTGCAGCACGCGCACAATCCGGTACACTGGAAGGCTTGGAACGAAGCAACCCTACAACAGGCCAAAAAGGAAAAAAAGCTGATGGTCGTGAGCATTGGCTATGCCGCTTGCCACTGGTGCCACGTTATGGAGCACGAAAGTTTTGAGGACAGCACGGTGGCCGCCGTGATGAACCAACATTATATTTCCGTAAAAGTAGATAGGGAGGAAAGACCAGATGTGGACCAAACCTACATAAATGCCGTGCAATTGATGACCGGCAGTGCCGGCTGGCCGCTGAACGTGGTAACCCTGCCTGATGGCCGACCCGTTTGGGGCGGTACGTATTTCAGAAAAAATGACTGGATAAATGCGCTGGAGCAGATACAGGAAGTTTACAAAAGCGAGCCCGAAAAACTGATTGCCTACGCCAACCGACTGGAAGAAGGCATTAAAACCATGGACCTCATTGAATTAAAAACCGAAACCGTCAACTTTAAAAATTTTCCGGTTGCGGAAATTGTATCGAAATGGTCCAACCAATTTGATGAAAGAAATGGCGGCTTCAAAGGCGCTCCGAAGTTTATGATGCCCAATAATCTGGAGTTTTTATTAAGACAGGCCGTTTCAGAAAAAGATGATGAGCTATTGGCATACGCAACCCTGAGCTTGGATAAAATGGCGTTCGGCGGTCTTTATGATCAAATTGGCGGGGGCTTTGCCCGCTATAGTACCGATGAAAAATGGCACGTGCCCCATTTTGAAAAAATGCTGTATGACAATGCCCAACTCGTCACTCTTTACAGCAATGCATTTTCAGTTACGCAAAATCCGCTTTATAATGATGTAGTTGAGGAAACCTTAAATTTTATAACACGTGAAATGACCAATAGCGAAGGCGGTTTTTACTCCTCGCTCGACGCAGACAGCAAAAATAAAAAGGGAGCTCTGGAAGAGGGCGCTTTCTATGTTTTCACTTCGGAAGAATTGCGGCGGTTGCTAAAAGACGATTTCGAAATATTTAAGGAATATTATAATGTAAACAGTTTCGGACATTGGGAAAAAGACAATTACGTGCTAATCCGAAAAAAAACGGATGCGGAGATTGAGCGGGAATTTGAACTTACTTCCGAAGTATTTCAGCAGAAAAAGAAAAGCTGGAAAGAAACACTGCGCGCCTATCGCAACCAAAGGCCAAAACCGCGTTTGGACGACAAAACCCTTACTTCTTGGAATGCGCTGATGCTTAAAGGGTACTCAGACGCCTATAAAGTTTTTGGGAAAGAAGCGTATTTAAACAGCGCCATTAAAAATGCAAAGTTCATTGCTGAAAAACAACTGCAGGAAAACGGAGCACTGTTTCATAATTACAAAGACGGCAAAAGTAGTATCAACGGTTTTTTGGAGGATTATGCCTTCACTATTGAAGCTTTTATAGCCCTGTATCAAACCACGCTGGATGAACAATGGCTCCACCTTTCAAAGAAAATGACCGAATATGCGATTGACAATTTCTTTGATTCGGAAAAACACATGTTTTATTTCACTTCAAAAAAGGACCCAGCCATCGTAAGCCGAAACTTTGAATATCGCGACAATGTAATTCCAGCCTCAAATTCCGCGATGGCAAAAAACCTATTTCTGCTCTCAAAATACTTTGAAAATACCGGTTTTGAAGCAATTTCGCAGCAAATGCTAAAGAATGTCTCCACAGAGATTATGCAGTATCCCAGCGGATTTTCCAATTGGCTGGACCTATTGCTGAACTTTAAAAACAATTTTTACGAGGTAGTAATTATAGGAGAAGATGTAGATGAAAAAGTAAAAAACATAAACAAACATTATCTTCCCAATAAAATAATTGCGGGCAGCAGAGAAGAAAACAACGGGCCGCTATTCCAAAATAGATTTGTGCCCAACGAAACCCTTATTTATGTTTGCAAAAACAATACTTGCAAACTCCCGATAAAGGACCCAAAAATTGCAATTGAATCATTAAACAAAAACGAATAAACTTTATGGACAAATTCAAAGACTTGGATATTTATATTGAAAAGTATGGACAAAAACTAATAGATTTTTTACCTAATGTTATTGGGGCAGTTTTAATGCTGTTCCTAGGACTGTGGCTGATAAAAATCCTGAATGGTTTTATAAAGCGGTTTTTTGACAAAAAGGAATATGACCCCACGCTGGAGAACTTCATTGCCAGCCTTATTAATTGGGGGCTTAAAATTGTCCTCTTCGTATTGGTCATTACGCAACTGGGCGTTGAATCTGCCTCTTTGGTTGCGATTATTGGTGCCGCGGGACTTGCCGTGGGACTGGCGCTGCAAGGATCACTGGCCAATTTTGCCGGAGGTGTCCTTATCTTATTGATAAAACCATTTCGCGTAGGCGATTTTATAAGTGCCCAAGGTGTTGACGGGACGGTAAAGGAGATTTCGATATTCAATACAAAGTTGACCACCTTTGGAAACCAGCTTGCCATAATCCCAAATGGAAAGCTGAGCAATGACAATATTATAAATTATACCATAGAAGGCATTAGGCACGAAAACTTGACCTTTGGAATAGGCTATGACGACAATATAAAGCAAGCCAAGGAAATTCTTTTGAATTTGGTATCGGAACAGGAAACGGTCCTAACACTTGAAGACAAAATGCCGATGGTCGCCGTTGCCGAATTGGGCGATAGCTCCGTAAACCTTACTGTGCGTTATTGGTCCAAAAATGAAGATTTCTGGAACCTGCGCTGGTTAATTCTGGAGGAAGGAAAAATGAGACTCGAAGCTGCTGGAATCTCCATACCTTATCCACAACGCGATGTACACCATTTTAATTTGGAAACTTTAAAGAAATAAATCCTTAAATTTGTAGGAATTATTCATATTTTTATAAAACAAATTAAAAAATCAAAAATGAAAAAAATAATATTTACGGCCTCTTTTGTCTTAATGGCAATTTCAATGTTTTCCCAAGCCAGACAAAGTAGCTACACCAGTGTTTATGACCGAACTATTGACATAAATGAAAAATCATTGGCTTTTGGTCTTACCGAGGCGCAGTTTGCTGCTATTAAAGATGAGGCTTATGCAAATCCCAATTTTTTACAGGGGAAAATATTTCAGGAAGATCAGTTAATAAAAGATGATGTGCCTATGCGTTACAACGCTTATGCAGATGAAATTGAAATAAAGAAAAATGTTTCTGATGAAAATTACAGTGCGCTCATTAAATCGCCAGACATCTTCGTGAAGATAATGAACGAAATTTATGTTTTTGTACCTTTTAACGGCTCAAATGAAAAAGGAGGCTATTTCAATGTATTGAATGACGGAAAAACATATGATTTGTATAAAAAAACAAAAGCCGAATATAGAGAGCCAAAAAAAGCACAAACATCATACCAGCAAGATACACCTCCATCATTTGTGAAGGCAACTACTTATTATTTGGTAAAGGACGGCAGTTTTTTGGAGATGCCAAATAGCAAATCCAAGATTTTAAAAATGATGGATAGTAAAAAGAACGAAATGAAAAAATACATAAAAGACAACAATATCGATCTTGATAAGGAAGCAGATTTGGTCAAGACAATTGCCTATTTCGATTCCTTGTTATAAGTTTACCCCATCATAAATTCCTTTAAATAAAAAGGCTCAAAATAAGCGACATTTTCTGTGTCGCTTATTTTGTATTTAGCTTCTGCCAAACTTACCATATCTGCTGAAGAAGGAAACAAATCATTTTGAAAGACAGCGTTTTTATGTTTGCAAATTGCTTCAAATTTTACTGCGCCGTCACCAATAAAAATGGTTTTCCCTTTTTCCAAAAAGTCGGCAAATGAATCTTCCTTTAAAATTTCAGCCTTAGTTTCACGTACTTGCTTTTTATCTGAATTAAATACGGCAGAATAAACTTCCATCCTTCGGGCATCAAGCAGTGGAATTATGTGGCTATTAGATGTATTCACTTGTTGGGCTAAAACCTCTAAAGTGGGCGTTGAAATCAGGGGAATATCCAATGCAAAACACAATCCCTTTGCGGCCGAAACGCCAATACGAAGACCTGTATAAGACCCTGGCCCCTTGCTTACCGCAACAGCTTCAAGCTTTTTTTTATCAACTTTAGCTTCGCTCAAAACTTCTTCAATAAAGACGTGAAGTTTTTCTGCGTGGGAAAATTTTTGATTGTTCTCTTCGCGAATTGCTTTTACCTCACCATCAACCGCGATTGCTACGGAGCAATTGGTAGTTGCAGTTTCAAGACATAGAATAACCGCCATTATTTATCTTTTTTATTCTCTTCAGCTGAAGAAACCTCAACTTTATCTCCCTGTTTCAGCGATTTTGTAACTGTGTTATAAGGCCCCGTGATTACGGTTTCGCCTTCTTTCAGTCCTGAGATTATTTCAATGTTTGAATCGTCTTGAATTCCCGTCTTTACAACGCGTAGCTTTGCCTCATTCCCTTCTTTTACATATACAACCTCAAATTTTTCAGCAGTTGCGGTTGAAGTTTCATTAGTTGTATATGATTTTTTTGTGTCTGTCGTGTCAGTTTTTATAACCACTGAACTGATGGGTACACCAATGATATTTTTCTTTTTATTCGTAATTATATCAACGGTAGCGGTCATGCCCGGACGGAAAGGCGAAAAACTTTCAGGTTTGCCTTCGGTAAGATCTTTGTATGATTCAGGAAGAATACGAACTTTTACTTTGAAATTTGTAACCTGATCTGCAGTGAGGGCGCTTTCGGCACTATTGGCTATTTCGGTTACAATTCCTTTAAATTCACGTTTTAAGTAAGCGTCTACCTCAACAATTGTAGAATCGCCCACGGAAACTTTTACGATATCGTTTTCGTTTACATCTACTTCCACTTCCATATTTTGAAGGTTGGCAACACGCACGATTTCGGTTCCTGCCATTTGTGCGGTACCTACTACCCTTTCGCCCAATTCTACAGAAAGCTTTGAAATGGTTCCGCTCATGGGCGCATAAATGGTTGTTCTTGAAAGGTTGTCCACAGACTGCTTCACGTTTGCCGAAGCACTTTGAACATTATAATAAGCAGCTTTTGAATTTGCCTTGGCCATATCGTAATCTGCAACAGATCTGTCCCATTCAGACTTGGAAATGACACCTTTTTCAAATAGTGCTTTGTTTCTTTCGTAATTCAACCGAGCGTTTTTTTCACTGGCTTGTGCTTGTGCATATTGTGCCCGAACGTTTTGAAGACCTGCTTGCGATTGACTTACGGCAGCTTGGATAAGGTCTGGGTTTATTTTTACCAACAAATCGCCTTTCTCAACTGTTTGCCCTTCCTTAACAGGAAGTTCAATAATTTCTCCCGAGACTTCTGAAGAAAGTGCAACTTCAATTTCGGGTTGAATTTTCCCCGTGGCCGCTACCGTTTCAACAATATCAATTGCAGAAATCTGGGCAACTTCCACCTCTTTGAAATTACCTGATTTTCCAAACCAACCAGCTTTTTTCCCAATAAGTAAAAAAGCCATCAGTACTACTACTGCAACAATAACCCAAACGAGTGTTTTTTTCTTCATATTTAAAATTTTAATTCGTTGGCCGGAACTCCAAAGTATAGCTCCAGAACCTTCAATTTAAAAATATATTCAAATTTAGTCCTGTTTTCTTCAATTTTTGCATTATCGTAGCGCAATTTAGATTGGCTAAAGTCAAAGGCATTGGTAAGTCCCACATCGTATCTATCTTTAGCATATTGATATGCCAACTCCTGTGACTCCAGCGCAACTGTAGCCGCTTCGTAAGCCTTCAATGCGCCATTTGCATCTACATAGGCCTGATAAACGTTTGACTCCAAATCAAGCTGGGCCTGCTCTAATTGATACTCCGTATTTTTTAAATTGATTTTATTGCGTTTTACATTACTCCTTACAGTAAAACCATTAAAAATAGGGACATTAAGTTGAAGCCCATAACCAATACCATCATTTAGATACAGTTGGTCTATAAATTCTCGGTTTAGCGGATCGTTGTCAGCATAACGGGTATTATAACCAAAGAATGCCGAAAGTGTTGGATAATACGCTCCACGGGAAATCTGCAGATCTTTTTTGGCCAAATCCACATTTTTCTGGGCTATCTTCACTTCTGATCGCGTTTCCTTAGCGCTTTCAATTATTTCTGAAACATCCTTATCGGCAATCCCGCCATCAATAATTTTATACTCTTCATCGGCTATATCAAAGTTTGAATAGTCTTTAATAAGAAGTAATTGTGCAAGACTGATTAATGAAATCTTTACCGTATTCTCCGCAACAGCAATGCGTTGCTTTTCGGCAGCATCTGTAGCCTTGATTTCCAAAAGATCTCCGCGAGGAAGTACACCAGCATCCACAAGGTTATTGGTTCTGTCCAATTGTTCCAAGGTTACAATATTTTGTGATTTTGCCACTGCCAAATTTGCCTTGTTCAACAAAACTTGTAAATAGGAATTGGCTACCGCTAGGGCAATATCGTCCTTCATCTTGTCCAAACGATATTGTGCTGCAAGTTCAGAGAGTTTGGAACGCTGCAATTGGCGCACATTTCGCAATCCATCAAAAAGCGTGAGTCCAACGTTTATAGCAGCCGAAGCGGAACCAAATGTAGTATTCTCTAACTGATTGTTGGTGGGGTTTAAACTTAGTCCAGTGTTTTTGGAGGCACTGGCATTTGCGTTGAGGGAAGGTAAAAAATTCCCTATTGCCTCAAGTTTATCGGCTTCTGTAAGCTCTAAATCAAGCTCACTCTGTTTTACAGAAATATTATTTTCCAAAGCATGGTTTACACATTCCTGCAACGTCCATTGTTTGGTTTGGGCGGTTAATGAAATGCTGAGTATCAAAAAAGAGAAAGGGATTGCTATCTTCTTCATAAGTTTTTCTATTGATGAATAAGTCTTTTGTATTGCCATTGCGTTACAAAATTTTAAAAAATTAAACTATTAACCCCTGCCAGTTGGTCCGGTAGCTGGTTTTAATTGGTTCCAAACCTTAATATTATCATCTTTGGAAACACCACTTTTGATCTCTACATCTATACCATCGCTTACACCCAACTCAATCTCTCTGCGTTCAAATTTTTGATCGCCCACCATAACTTCTACAAAGGGCTTTTGTGTTTTGGGATCATATTGCACCAAGGCTTCCTTAATGGTAAGAACATCATCAGCCCTAGCCAAAATAATAGAAGCATTTGCACTAAGGCCTGCACGGATAAAAGTTGAGGTAGTATCCAAATTTTTCATGGTTCCTTTTATTTCAAACTGGATGGCACCGTTTTCATCCACGCCTTTTGGTGCTATGTAGTCTAGCTCTGCATCAAAGGTTTTGTCGGGAAGTGCGCCCACGGTTATTTCCAAAGGAAGACCTTCCTTAATTTTTCCTACTTCGCTTTCGTCCACCTTTCCTTCAAAAATCATTTTATCCACATCGGCCAAAGTAGCAATGGTGGTTCCATCGTTAAAATTGTTGGCTTCTATTACCTGGTTTCCTGTTTTAACGGGAACATCCAGCACCATGCCAGAAACCGTTGCGCGAATCTCGGTATTTGCCGAAGCCCCCATCCCACTGGTAGTTCCGGTCCTCACTATATCATAATTTTGGCTTGCCGCCCTTAAACTAACCTCCTCTTGCTTCAGCCTTTGCTGCGCTTGGTTATAGGCCAATTGTGCATTGTCAAATTCATTGGCAGAGATTACGCCTTTTTCAAACAATTCTTTTTGACGGTTGTAAATGCTTTTTTGGTTTTCAAAAGCCAATCGCGCGGTTTCCACTTGGGTGCGAACGCTGTTGATGTTGTTTTTGGCACTATTTAATGAAGAAACGTTCGGAACGACTTTCACTTTCGCAATCAGGTCGCCCGCTTTTACAATTTCACCCGCCTCCACAAAAATTTCGTCAATAATTCCGGAAATATTCGGCTTTATTAAAACTTCTTCCTTCGGAACAATGCTTCCTGTAGCTACCGTTTTTTTAACTATTGAGCCCATTGCCGGCTTTTCGGTTTCATAAACCACGGGGTCTTCAATATTTTTTGAATAGAGCCAATACATAGAAACTGCAAACAATACTGCTATTGTTACAAGAATGATTATGGTTTTTGATTTTTTCATTTTTTTGATTGTTGAAATTATAGACTTTAATTGATGGTTCGTTAATCCGTTTTATGCGCCCAACAAGGGCAAATGTTTTACTTTATGATATGTAAGTGCCAAGGCGATGCAATGTTTTAATTCTTTTACGGGTATTTTATCTTTTAGTTTGAAAACGATAGCCCGGTTGTTCTCAAAATTGAATTTATCTTTATAAAGAGTTTTAAATGTGGGGACCAGCTTGGATGTACACTTGAAATATATTGCTACCTGCCCAGTATTTTTTACCTTCCAATCCATCCTAACGGTACTTCCGTGTTTTGTTAAATAACTCGGCTCACCCCATTTCAGTGTTTCTTCAAGCTTTTGAAGTCCATCAATTCCAGAGGCTGTTTTCAAAACCATTTCCCGAAGTTGATGCATTTGTGCCTTCACTTCTTTTGGATAGTTTTCAAAAACTGTCGCCACTTTTGGATTACTTATTAATTCCATTTTCTATCGGCTTATTCTGTTCTTAATGCTTCCACAGGTTTCACTTTTATTGCATTTTGCGCGGGAATCAATCCTGCCAATAGCCCAGAAACTATTAAAATGGTCAACGCTATAAACACAACACCAATGTTTACCGATGGATTTATGAACATCATTTCACTAGTGTCCATGCCGCTGAGTTGATAATTAACAAACCACAATACTGCAGTTGCCAAAACTATTCCCGCCATCCCTGAAATGATGGTCAAAAATATGGATTCAAGCAGTACTTGGGCGCGGATGCTCCAAGGAGTTGCCCCCAAAGCACGGCGGATTCCAATTTCTTTGGTGCGTTCTTTTACAACAATCAACATAATGTTACTGATACCAATGATTCCAGAAAGCAGCACCAAAATCCCAACGAAATAGGCCACAAAGTTAAGCGCTGTAAACAATCCGTTTATTTTGCTGTATTCTTGATATAGGTCAAAATTTCCCACCGCTCTTTCGTCGTTCGGATTTATGGTGTGGCGTGTTTTGACAACGTCGAAAATTTGCGATTTTAAGTTGGTTATTGAAGAGCCGTCTTCCGCGGTAATCGCCATCCATCCCACAATGTCGCCCATATTGAAGGCTTGTGAAAAAGAGGTGAATGGCACGTAGATTTCCTTCTGCATTTCTTCGGGATCGCCATTATTGCCTTTCTTTTTATAGGTGCCGATGACCAAAAAATTAACGCCATTAATCTTTATATAGGAACCGATTACCTCTTCATTGGGTTCGTAGAGGGCAGATTGAACCCCGCTGCCGATAATTGCCACCTTTCGTTTTTCATTTATATCAGAATAATTTATGAAACGGCCCGAAGTAATATCCATTGGCTGTTGTTGGATAATTTCGGGATAATCGCCATAAACGTTGAAAGCACCGGTTTGAAGGCCACGCACTACATTATTGCTTCCGCGAAAGCCTCCCAATTGATTTCTTGGAGAAACGAAGCGCAAGCCTGGCACTTGCTGTTTTATGGCATCAACATCATCTGTCTTAAAATTGTACCTGCGCCCTTTGGGCAAGCCTTTATACGGCTGGGAAGCTGTCTGGGCCCACATAAACATTGAGTTGGTGGCCATCCCGTTGAAACCCTGCTTAATGCCGTTTTCCAAGCCATTGCCTGCCGCTAGGAGAATGACGAGGATAAAAATTCCCCATAAAACTCCAAAAGCCGTCATCACTGTTCTGAACCAGTTGCTGCTAAGGGCTTCAATAATTTCGGCCCAACTGTCCCTGCTGAATAGTTTACTCATCGCGCAAAGCTTCTATGGGTTTAATATTTGCGGCTCGATACGCAGGAAAAAAACCGGCAACGGCTCCCGCCACAACGAGTATGATTACCGTGGTGATGGCTACGGAAAAATCAACGGACGGATTGCGTATGTAATCTGTTTCTATGAATGGTCCCACTAATTGGAGCAATATCAGGCTAAAGATAAGGCCTACAAACCCCGCAATGGCAGTTACGAATATAGACTCGTGAAGAATCATCCCAATAATGGACCAAGGTTGCGCCCCAATGGCCTTGCGAATGCCGATTTCCTTCGTGCGTTCCTTTACGATGATGAGCATAATATTGCTAACGCCCACAATCCCGGCAATAATGGTGCAAATACCCACTCCCCAAAAAAACCAACGGATCATATTGTTGAGATCATAGAAACGTTTGGCGTTTTCCAGAGTATTGTTCACATTTACGGCCCTTTCATCGTTTGGGGCAATGGTGTGTTTTGCTTTTAGATCTGCTTCCAGTTCTGCTGAAAAGGCTTCGGAAGCAGCCAGAGCGTCTTCATATTTATCGTGTTTCTGAAGGGTAAAGGCAAGCGACCGAAGTTTATCGCCGGCATTGTAAACACGCTGTGCGGTAGTCAACGGAATAAATATTCGGGTTTCCTCCCGTTCGCCGCCCGGGTCGGTATAAACGCCCACCACCTTAAATTTTATTCCAGCAATGTCAATATATTTGCCGAGCGCCTCTTTTCCCAAAAAAAGATCGAGATAGACCTGATTGCCTATTACCGCGTTTTTTTCAAAGGAATCCAGATCGTTCTGGTTAATGTACCTGCCCACGACCAAAGTTTCATTTTCAAGAAATTGATAATCTCCCCGAACACCTTCTACCCTATAGCTCCCGCTTTCTTTTTTATAGGTTGTCAATTGGCCCCATCTGCTATAGACGCCAGATTTTAGCTCAATCTTCTCGCTGTTCTTGTTAACCGCCATTTCGTAATCGCGGTTGTCCATTTCTATTATCCGGCCGGGGTTCAATCCCTTATATTCAACCGAAGTTACGTTTGTCCATACACTAATGCGGTTGGTGGCATCGTTTTCAAATTCCTTTGCAACCCCATTGGACATTCCTTGACCAATTGCAAGCAGAATTACCAAAATGAAAATACCCGATGCCACGGAAAGCCCCGTTAAAAAGGTTCGCAACTTGTTTTTCCGAATTGCTTCAAAAATTTCCTGCCAGCGTTCAATATTAAACATAGGCTTCGCTTTTTGCCCGTACTTGGGTTACTACGGAATCGTCTATAATAATTCCATCTTTTAGGTTTACGATACGCTTGGTCATATGCGCTATATCGTCTTCGTGGGTAACAATGAGGATGGTTTTTCCCTCGTCATTGATGCCTTGGATGAGTTCCATCACTTCATAAGAAGTTTTGGTATCGAGTGCTCCCGTGGGTTCATCGGCAAGTAATACTTTTGGGTCACTGGCAAGCGCACGGGCAATGGCCACACGTTGTTTTTGACCTCCGGAAAGTTCGTTGGGAAGATGCGTAGCCCAATCGGCAAGACCTACTTTTTCAAGATAGTGCATTGCCTTTTCCACACGAATGTTTCGTTTTACACCTTGGTAATAGAGCGGCATGGCCACATTTTCCAAAGCCGATTTATAATTGATAAGATTGAAGGATTGAAAGATAAAACCCAGAAATTTGTTTCTGTAACGGGCGGCCACCCTCTCGTTCAGGTTCTTGATCAAGGTGCCGTCCAGCGTGTAGGTGCCTTCGTCTGCTTCGTCAAGAATACCGAGAATGTTCAGTAATGTAGATTTTCCCGAACCGGAAGAACCCATGATTGAAACCATTTCGCCTTCAGAAACCGTGAAATTTATTCCTTTTAAAACATGGAGCGAATTTTTGCCCATGTGATATGACTTGTGAAGGTTTTTGATCTCTATCATCCTGAAAATTGTTGATTTACAAAATAAAGAGGAAATTCCCCTCCAAATGTGAAATTCTTGTTAAGACTTGGAAACTTTAATGGCCTCAAGTATTTATAAGACTATAGTAGGGAGTAAGTGTTACAGCTTCTTTTGAAAAACTATAATTTTTTTTCTTCGCGTGCCTTTTTTCGGCTTCTGTAAATAGCATAGCCAATACCGCCAATTAACAGATAAGGGAAGATCATTAAATAGACTATTCCGTTATTGATTCCCTTGGCTGCCTGCCCACCTTCTTCACTTTCAAGCACGGCCCGGCACATGGCGCATTGGGCCTCAGCGGGAAGTATGGACACTAAAAAAAGAAGAATTATTATATAAGCAATTTTAAGTTTCATAGTCTATGAATAATAAGGCGAAATCATCAAATAAACAATTACTCCGGTAACCGCCACATATAACCACAGCGGATATGTAATTCGCGCAATTTTTCTGTGTTTATAGAACTGTCCCGAAATGCCCCTAACATACGTAATCAATACAAAAGGAATAACAACTATGGACAGTAATATATGCGTCAAAAGGATAAAATAGTAAACATATTTGACAAATCCTTCACCACCAAATGGGGTGGAGTCTGAGGTCATATGATAGGCCACATACATGACCAGAAACAATACAGAACATGCGATAGCTGTCTTCATCAGACGCTCATGCAACTTTCGGTTTCCTTTTCTTATTTGATACACTGCAACAACCAAGATAACTGCAGTCAATCCATTAATTGTGGCATAGATAGGCGGCAAAAAACCAAGGCGATCTACTCCGGGAATACGTACCGTAAAAAGAACGGCAACAGCCAACGGAATGACAATGGAGAATATCCAAATCCACAAGTTATAATTCTTCGTTGTTTGGGGTGAAGCCTGCATAGGTTACAACAGTTTTTTAATATCTTCTTTTAGCATCTGTATTCCCTTATCTTCCAAACCATCATAATAAATGATAGGGTTTCCGTTTTCATCTTTTCGGGAGCGGATGTTTCCTTCTTGATCCACAAGGGCAAAAAAGCCTGAATGCTCAAACCCGCCTTCCACTTCGGGAGCTTCGCCTACATAGAGGTTAAAGCCTTCGTTGGCAAGTTTGAAAATTTCTTCTTTTGGTCCAGTGAGCAGATGCCATTGCGGTTTGGTAATCCCTTTATTTTGGGCATATTCCTTTAAAACCTGGGGCGTGTCATACTCTGGGTCGATTGAAAATGAAGCGATGCCAACTTTGGGATTTCCTAAAAACTCATTTTGTATTTTCAGCATATTCTCCGTCATAATAGGACAGATGGACGGGCAGGTGGTGAAAAAAAATTCCACTACATATATCTTGTCCTTAAAATCATAGTTGGTGATGGTTTTTCCATTTTGGTCCGTAAAACTGAATTGTGGCACGGAACCGATTGTATCTAAATCAGGTTTTGAAAGTGTATTGATAATTTTTGGCACTGCCCAAATTCCAAAAACCAAGATTATAAACGAAATACCGATGTAGGAATAATTTTTTTTCATCTTTTAAATGATACCTGTTGCTGTTACTATTTTATTTCTCCCGCTCTGTGTTATACTTTTTTAGGGCTCTTCTGTATTCTGCCAAAAGCACTTTCACATCGTCGCTCATTTTATTGTTTATCTCTGCTATATTGCTGGAGTCAAAACCGTACATAACCCCTTCGTCCTCATCGTCATCACGACCGCGAAGGGTGCGTTCTTTATCTATTATAAAAACATACGGAGTAGAAATATTGGCATCCAATGTTATATTAGACTTCAACGATTGAAATACTTGCTTTATATTTTCTGCGGTCCCAAAAGCAAAAACCCATGCATCGGTGGGAGCAATTTGTTTTAGTTTTTCCTCAATATTTCTGGCTTGCTCCTCGGTTCCTTTTGGCAGAAGAATTACAAACTGAAATTCGTTAAACTTATGATTTTTACTATATATTTTATGCGCTAAATTATAAGCATATGCCCTGTGCGCTTCCAAATCACTTCCAAAGAAACCTAAAACCGTAATATGATTTTCCAACCGAACAGGTTTTCCGTTTAGTGTTTCAAAATTTTGCAATTCAGTGACTGAAGGTGTAAGCAGTGGCAAAGTGGCAAAGTTATTTTTTCCGGAAGCAAAAAAAACATAGGCCGTAATGGGCAGTAAAAATAGAATTCCAAGGACGAGATACTTCTTCATTTCTAGCATTTTTTGCTTTTGCAAAAATACAGGGTAAAAGGGGGTTGGGCAATATTTGAGGTGTTAATTTTATAAGTTTACTCCATAAAAAAACCCTCAAAATGAGGGCTTTTTAAAAACTTCGGTATTGTCTAAAAATCGAATTTAATAAATCCAGATTTATATACTTCAAAAATATAATCGCCTTCTATCAATATCAGCACAATTAAGTAGGATATCAAGAAAATAGAAGTCCAGATTACAGCCCTACGCAGGCCGGTAGTTTCATCGCGCATGTGCATAAAGTCCCAAGTAATGTAATATGCTTTTACGATGGTAAGGATGATAAAAATCCAGTTAAGCAGCTTTAAAGCCAAGAAACGATTGTCTATTAAAAAGTCCGGACGGACAATGCCCAATGCTACCTCAATGATGGTAACGACAGAAAGGAATATAAAAACCCCCCAGATTTTGCTAACGTTTGACTTGAATTTTACAGCGCCCCTAAAGATTGCTAATTTATGTTCGTGTGCCATTTTTAAATTTTTTGAAATCTAAACAAGATAAAAGAATGTGAATACAAATACCCATACCAAATCTACAAAGTGCCAGTATAGTCCAACTTTCTCTACCATTTCGTAACTGTTTCGGCGTTCGTAGGTGCCTAATATTACATTAAAAAATATGATAATATTAATCAGAACTCCTGTTGCAACGTGGAATCCGTGAAAACCAGTAATGAAAAAGAAAAAGTTTGCAAAAAGTGGATGCCCATATTCGTTGTGGCGAAGGTTTGCACCCTCTACAACCAATTGACCATCATTAACTACTTTGGCAATGGATTCTTCCCTTGACAAAATAATATGCTGACCATGTTCGTCTTTATGTTGGAGCCTTACCAAAAGGTTATCATTTGCCAAAAATCCTTCTTTTACTTGATTAAAGGTCACGCTTGGTAAATATTCAGAGTCCTGTACAAACCACAATCCATTTTCGCGGGTCTGGGGTATACGATCAGCATCATTTATTGCCACAAAATCCCTTATTGCCACACGCTCGCCTTCTTTATCCAAAAACTGGATGATCTGCCCTCCTTTGGTTTCAATTGCACCATAGTCTCCTTTAATGAAAGTTGCCCACTCCCAAGCTTGCGAGCCCAAGAAAATAAGGCCTCCAATAATAGTAAGGAACAAATAAAGAATTACTTTATTCTGTTTCATTTTGTGTCCCGCATCCACAGCCAAAACCATGGTAACGGACGAAAAGATCAAAATAAAAGTCATAAACGCCACATAATACATAGGCGCTTCTACTCCATGAAGAAACGGAAAGTGAGTAAATACTTCATCGGCAATAGGCCAGGCATCTACAAATTTGAATCTTGAAAATCCATAAGAGGCAAGAAAACCTGAAAAGGTCAAGGCATCGGAAACGATGAAAAACCACATCATCATTTTGCCATAACTTGCTTTCAACGGTTGGTTTCCGCCGCCCCAGGTTTTATCTTCGGTACCTGTTTTAACAACAGTAGCTTCCATAAAAAGAATTTGGTTTTAAATAAAGGTTCAAAAATACGTTTAATTTTTATTTAACGAAATATAAAAATAAAAACAGGTAAATCCATACAATATCCACAAAATGCCAAAAAGTTGCAGCTAGTTCAACACCAAGGGTTTTACCGTTTTCATACTTTTGTTTATAATGATTATAAATTACAACCAAAAGAGATATCAACCCTACAAAAACGTGCGCAACGTGCAATAATACTACCAGATAGATAAAGGAAGTAGTAATGCTACTGGTAGGACCGGTAAAATTATAACCGCTTGCTATTATTTCAGAGAAGCCTCTGAACTGAAAAAAGATAAATAAGCTCCCCAATAAAAAAGTGCTTACGAGATAAACCATTCCTAATTTGTTTTGCTGTTTTTTAATAGCCCGTAGCGCTAAGTAAACCGTAGCGCTACTCAAAACAATCAAGACCAGCGCAATGTAAAAGGCCTGTGGTATTTCAAAACTTGAAATCCAGTCGGGTCTTTCCTTGCTAACAACATAGGCACTTGTGAGTCCTGCAAAACTCATGGTTAAACTAATAATTCCGAACCAAAGCATATTCTTTTTTGCCCTGGAGGTTTTTAACTCTTCACTTCCTTGTGTTAAATCCATTTTTCTATTTCTTATATATTTTCCGAAGACATTTCGCTGCGGTTATCTTAAAAATTTATCTGCAACGTAAATTATTTGCAGCAATGTAATATAACTTACACTAGCCAGCATAAGCTGCTTGGCAGCAGTTGAAGTTTTTTCTTTGTACAGCTTAATTGCGTAATACAAAAGCCCAATCCCCAAAATCCCAATAAAACCACCTGATATTGGTGTTAAATAGAGTTTTCCGGTAATTCCTAAAACAGGAATTAAAGAAACAAGAACTGTCCAAATTGTATAAAGAATAACCTGTATGGCAGTACCTTTATCGCGTTTTCCGTTTGGAAGCATAAAGAAGCCCGCCTTTTTATAATCATCAAAAAGAAACCAACCAATAGCCCAAAAGTGCGGAAATTGCCAAAAAAACTGAATCATAAATAGCGTTCCGGGTTCAATGCCAAATTCACCGGTTGCAGCCACCCACCCCAACATAAATGGAATGGCGCCCGGAAAAGCACCCACAAATACCGAAAGTGGCGTTTTTGTTTTTAAAGGGGTATACAGGCTCACATACATAAATATTGAAATGGCGCCAAACATTGCCGTAACTGGATTTATGGTGTAAAGAACAATAATGCCCACCACCGTCAATATACTCGCAAGTATAAATGCAGAACGCCCCGTCATGTGACCAGCCGGCAACGGCCTATTTTTAGTGCGTTCCATTAGTGCGTCCAAATCTTTTTCGATGATTTGATTGAAAACATTTGAAGCGCCAACCATACAATAACCCCCTACACATAACAGAAAGAGCACAAAGAAGTCAATTGAATCTGCCCCCAATAGATAACCCGCAACCGAAGAAAACACAACACTCACCGAAAGCCGAAGCTTAGTGATTTCAGTAAAATTCCTGATAACTGACGGACTAATTGACTGTGATTGGGAAACGGACAAGCTATTTTTTTTAGGCTGTGCAAAGATACGCTTCCTGTATTTTTTCCACAATATATTATCAATAATCTTACTGTATTATTTCAGCATTTTTAGTAATTTGAACCAATTTTTCAAACTAAAAATATATGTTCTCAAAATTTATTCTAAATACCATCTTATTATTCTCTGTATCAACTGTTTTCGCCCAAACTGATGGCGGACAAAAAGTAAACACCAAACTTATAAAAGTCACGAACAAAGTCTACATGCTACAAGGTAAGGGAGGCAATATAGGGTTAAGTTTTGGCAAAGATGGCGTGTTCATGATTGATGATCAATATGCCGATGGTATTGAACAAATTCAAAATGAAATAAAAAAAGTTAGCGATCAACCTGTTCGGTTTTTGGTGAATACACATTTTCACGGGGACCACACAGGCGGCAATCCTGCGATGGCTGAAACTGGTACCGTAATTTTTTCGCAGGAAAATGTTCGAAACCGCCTTCAGGATGTTATTGCCAAGGAAACAAAAAAAATAGATGAAGAAGCACTGCCAATCGTAACTTTTGCTGAAGATCTTACATTTTATTTCAACGGGGAAAAAATATATGTTTTTCACGTTCATAATGCCCACACAGATGGTGATTCCATGGTATATTTTACAGGAAGTAACGTATTACATACCGGCGATGTTTTCTTTAATGGAAAATACCCGTACATAGACACTGAGAACGGGGGCAGCTTAAAAGGTTACATCGCAGGTTTGGAGAAAGCTCTTTTAGTGATAAATGAAGACACTAAGGTAATTCCCGGCCACGGAGATATGGGATCGTATAAAGATTTAAGAGATACTATAGAAATGCTATCCATTCTTTATAAGCGCGTATATAACCTCTACCTCAACAAGAAAACAGAAGAGGAAATAATAAAAACGACAGATCTAACTAAAGAATATGATGATAAAGGATTTGGAAATGGATTTATTAAAACAGAAGCTTTTTTGAAAATGATTTATAAAGAAGTGGCCCAAGAAGCAGGCGCAGGCGTAGAAGACAGGGAGGCAAGAAATAAAGAAGCAATGAAAAAGTATAAGGAAATAGAAAAAAAATTGAAAGAAAAGGAGAAAAATTAATTCTTTTTAAAAATCATAATACCAGTTAAATAAATCTGTTCTTAGTCCAAAATTGACCCAAGTAGTTTGGTTTTTAAACACAGTTTCTGTGTCAACTTCGGGGTCAAAACTTCTAAAAATAAAACTTCCATAAATCTTTAGATTTGTTGCGGGGTTTATTATATAACCCGCTTGTACTTCAGCGTGGAAAAAATCTGTGGTATTTCCTTGCGCCAGTTCGTTACCATTGTCTGAAACACGGTCATCTTCAGTTCCATAAATATTTCCGCCGTAGAAAAAAGAATCTTCCGGCGTATTAAATTCAAAACCCCGCTTGGCAACTATAAATTTTGCGTCTCCATAAATTCTACCTCTCTGGTAGCGCGCTATACCTATAAGTTCAGAAAAATTAGCACCTAGGGTATGTGCCATAGATTGATTGTTGTGCCCATAATTTAGCACTACCGTATTGTGCGAGTACGTATAAGGACGTACTCTATTGTACTCTGTTTGTAGGAAAAGATTTTTTAATCCAAAAGCATTGTAATATTTTAGACCCAACTGGTAGCCTGTTTTATTCTTATAACTTCCTTCACCACCAAAGATATCGCTCGAAGAAAATTCATCAATTATAAGTTGCCCATAGATATTCACTCTGTCATTCACTTTATACTTTGTAGTAAGGCCAATAAGCGCATTACCACCGCGGGAACCCGTTGAAAATTCAATAGCACGGTAAAAAATAATTGGATTTAGATAATTCACGTCAAAGCCTCTACCGTTATCATTCTGCCAAATAACAGATTCAAAAAGACCAATGTTCAATCTTTTGGTAATGTTATAGCTCAAATAGTGGTTTGCTATATATTTTGTTCGAAAAGAACCGTCTTCGGTAACCTCGGGGCGAACATCTCGCAAAGACATCCAAGTGTTGGTATATTTCAATTTCCAAAAGGTGGTATTTATTTTGAAGAAGGGATAAGAACTCGCATTATCACTTGTCAATAAAGAACGGTATCCATCACCTAAAAAGGTTTTACCGTGGCCCAATTGAATATTAAAATATTTTGAAGGCGTATAAGAAATATGTCCTGTAGCAATTGGATAATCATAGGAATCTGCTCTAAATTGTTTTGCTATACCTCGGCCAGGAATAATTGCTGGATTGCCCCCATCGGGTCGAATAGATTCGGCGTAGCGATTAAAATAATCTGCAAAACGCCCTTGACTTTCATAAATAACACCGAAAAATCCAATCTGTTTTCCAATTCCACCCTGTGTATAAACCAAACGCGTATTGTTGTAAGTATCTAGTTCTGCATCAAAGTCTTTTCCGGCCTGCAAATCCACTCCTGCATCTAAGGTTAGCCAATAATCTTTTCCCTTTATGGTAATAAGGTGTTCATTCCAAAGTTTACGGCCGAACCACGAAGACTTATTTTTTAAAACTTCCTGATTGGCGGCTTCAAAATCATAGTATTTGTTTACTTCAGAATAAATAAAAGGTTTTTGGGCCGTGTGATTGTTGAGCCCAACACGGTTAAGAGAAGGATCAAATAAGCTGTAGTTGTGATGCGAAAGTGGAATATTAATATTGCTACTATATTCTTCATTATTATAAGGCAGGTTTTCAATAGCATCATATTCTTCAACCAATTGTTCTCTTTCGTTTTTCTTTATAATTTTAGAAGTTTGGACAATGCTTTCTCCCGGCGCCACCAATGGAATGGCAATAGGAAGGGTAAACTGCACATAGGCTGGTTTTCCGTTATAGGTAGCTGGCTCTATTTGGGGGAGTGACTCAAAAACACGACGCGCCTCTGTTTTTAATTCTTCGTAGATTCCATCGACATATAGCACCTTAAACTTCCCTTCTTTTGTTACTTCAAAAAGTACATTTACATTTCCTTTGTAATTTTCCGCGAAAACCTTTTCAGGGACTTGAAAGTTTTTAAAAATGAATTGTTGCAACGTATTTTTAAAACAGCTTTCTAAAGCCTCAACTTCTGTACCTTCACATTCTTTAAAGACGGGGTATTTTTCGTATTGTGCCGAAACAGTTTGCGCTGAAGAAATTATTGGAAAACAAAATATGAGAAAAAATATAAAATGTTTCATTTGAGGTTTGCTTGTTTAAACCCGAAAGATACAGTTTTTTTGGAATGACCGGATTTAAAAAAAGCTCCCATTTTATTGGGAGCTTTTACTTTTTATTCAAATTTTTAATGAATATTGAAAACAATAGGCACGGTGTAAACAACATCTACGTTCTTATCACCCTGTTTGCCTGGCTTCATTACAGGTAAATTATTGATTACTCGCTGGGCTTCCTTTTTTAAAGTGGCATTGTGTGAATTTGCTGCAACATCAGTGATAAAACCGTTGGAATCAATCTTGAATTTCACATAAATTCTGTGTGTTTCATTTGGAGTCAAATTTTCTAAAATTTCCTTTCGAAAATTTTTATTGATAAAAGCATTTATTTTTGAAGACATACAGTCAATTTTCTCGGCATTGGTAGCAAACGGCTCGCACCCTGGAAATACTGGTACAAATTCTACATTCATAACGGTTCTTGTTACCGCAGGCTCCGAAGGTTTATCTGGAGCTTGATGGGTAATTGTTGGCGCTTCTATTACAGGCATATCAGTATTAGCGATTGGTGTTTCATCAATAGGCGTATCATTAGATTTCACATCAAACACATCACTTTTTACTACTTTTTGAATAGGCACGCGTTTTTCTACAATTTTTTTGGTTGGCTCTATAGGTTTTGGCTTTTCAACCTCCAAAACATAGTGAATCATTGGAGGTTCCTCCAAGGTCGTTGGAATGTGTCGCTCTGCCGTATCTGATGTTATTTCAAAATTAGTCTGCATTATAAAAAAAACAGTAAGTAGACTAATTATAACACCTATTTGGAAAAACAGACGTGAATTCCATTTGATGTTGATTTGTTTTTTATCCTCTCTTTTGTTTGCGAAATTTTTTACAGCTTTTTTCATAATACAGTACTTAAAAGGTTAACACCTTTAGAAACACAACTGCTATGCCAAAACGAAAAAAGCCCCGTCTTTACTAGTAAAGACGGGGCTTTTGATATAAATATATTTACTTATTGAATGTCGAACACTATCGGAAGGGAATAAAGTACCCCAACTGGTTTTCCGCGTTGTTTTCCGGGAGTCATATTTGGTAGCGACTGTACCACATCCATTGCTTCTCTCTCAAGCCTAGGGTGCGGTGCACGTGCGCGCACATCAACCACTCTTCCGCTCTTATCAATTTTAAACTGAACCGCAATACGCTGTCTTCCTTCCAAACCTAAATCTGATGCAAGGTTGGTGTCAAATTTCTTGTTAATGAATTCACTAATTTTAGATGACATACATCTTTTCTTTGCATCGTTGCTTTTTTCACCTTCGCACCCAGGATAGACCGGTACATTTTCAATAACGGCAAACGGTACGTCGGCAATTTCTTCTTCAACAACTTCTTCCTTAATTTCCTTTACTTCAACAATTTTTTCTTCTTGATTTGTTTCAGTAGATTCTATTATGGTCTCTTCCACGTCTTCCTCATCCTCAATTACGTCAATAACCTCGGGTGCCGGTGGCGGGGGTGGCGGGGGTGGCGGGGGAGTTAATTGCTGTGTTACGGGAATTTCTTCCTCCAGTTCTTCGCCTACGTCAAGTTTTCCGAAATCATTATCGGATTTATCGTAAGATTTCCATTCAATTGCTTGCCATGCCAAGAAAAGCATAACAACCATTCCAATTTGGAAAAACAGCATGCTTCTTCGGCCTACGTCTGCTTTCGGATTTTTTTTGGGTTCCATAATAGTGTGTTTAACTTGTTGCTAAAATATAGAAATTATCGTTCAATTTAAAACTTAATTAAAATTTTAAGCTTTTAATTTTTGTTTTACAATTTTGAAAAAAAAGATACCAAGTAAAGAACCCAATAAATTTGAGACCACATCTAGAATATCTGCACTGCGTGAAACTGTAAACAGTCCCTGAAATATCTCAATTATTATGCCATAAAGCAGTATTGAAAGCAGGAGAATGGGAATCCACTTTTTTTCAAAATGATAATCATTACTAACATACAAATAAAGCATCCAAAGATTTACCAATATAAAATAAACAAGTATATGAACTATCTTGTCTGCTTCTAATAATTGGGTTTTTGGTAAATCTTGACTGGGAATAAAAAACAGTACTGTGATTAAGCAACTGTAAATTATCGCTATAAACAATAACCTTTTATCCGCCAATAAGTGCTTTGTAAGCGGCATCATCCAGTAATTCTGCTATTTCATCTGGGTTTGAAAATTTCATCTTTATCATCCAGCCTTCTCCGTAAGCATCTGAATTAACTTTTTCTGGTTCAGATTCCAAGCTTTCGTTGAATTCAATTATCTCTCCCGAAAGAGGTAAAAATAAATCGGAAACTGTTTTTACGGCTTCCACAGTTCCAAAAACTTCGTTTTTCTCCATTGTATCGCCAACAGTTTCCACTTCAACATATACAATATCGCCCAACTCGCCTTGTGCAAAATCTGTAACGCCTATTGTTGCGGTATCTCCTTCAATTAAGACCCATTCGTGATCTTTTGTGTATTTTAAATTTGATGGTACGTTCATAATAAATTAAATAAGTAAGTATTTTATTTAGTTTCCAAAGTTATATCTCAATGTAAAGCCACTTCTAATGGTTGTTTGTGGAAATGCAGTTGAAATAGCATATTTAGAGAATGTATGGTCATAATAGAAAAGGGCGGTCAAGTTTTTGCTCAAAGCATAGTCAATAGACAACTGTGCCCCATATATGGTTTGCCCTGCGGTAGTTTGGTTGTTTTGAATGTCCAGATACCTAATAATAGTAATGTTATCTCTTCGGGAAAGATCTACTTTAAAGTTCAAATCGCTTGTAATAACAGATTTTTTTCCTCCAAAATTGGTAGCAATACGAAGGTCTTTAATTCTATAACCAAGTCCTATAATGTATTCATTACCCTTTATCTCAGTCAGCAAGTTGTTTGCAAAGCTCAATGAAAGTGCACGATCCTTACGCATCTCAGCAAGTATTTTCACAGAATTGTTCATTTCAAAATCCACTCGCAGTAAAGGCGAAAATTGTTCGGTCAGGTTAACATTTGTAAGCAATGTTTTCACTTTAAAGTTTCCTGCTTGATCAACGGCTTCGGGATCGTTCGGGTCATAGTCCAAATTAGACTGGAATTGGTTTACAGTATATCCTGCACGGTATCCGTGGGTCAATGAAAAACGTTTGAAATTTTTCTTGAACCAAGGAATATTCATTAAACCGGTATATTTAATATCCCAGTTTGGAAGCGGAATATCTCTAAATATTCCTGTCTTTTCTTTTGAAGCGTTACTGCCTTTATATGCCGCAAGGAATGCCGGCAACAAAACATCTTGGCTGTTTCTTCCGAAACCTACAGGATAACCCAGCGAATCTCTCGGGATGGCTCCACCTTGGTAATAATCCTCTGCCAATCTGTTCGCGATAGTTAATCTATTGGTTCTGAAATCGTCAAAAGCAGCTGAACTATTTTCATCGCTAGCGCTGAAAGCAGTTTTTATTAAAACTGTTGAAATATTAAAGTTTCCGAAGGTATTCGGCGTCAAAGAATTATAAAGGTCGTTCTCTACAATATAGTTTTCGGAATAGTTTTCAGAATAAATTCTGCTTCCGTTTATATCAACGGTCAAATCGTTTATAGGCTCTAGATTGGCCTGAATGTCCATTTGACGGCTCTCTACTTCGGTATATTGCTCATTAAATTCTGGATAGAGAGTCAACCAACCTTTACGGGCCGCAAGCTCCCTAACGTCTGCTTGACTTCCGAAAACAAAGCCTGTGGTTGGCTTCAAAGTTCCTATAAATCCAATTGACGGCAAATATCCCGGAAGGTAGATACCATTATTTTCTTGATAGTTAAATTGTACCTTTTTAAGCATTGTGGCAAGACCAATTACCGTATTTATGGCCTTGTCGCCAGCATTCAAACCACCTTCCGGACTGGCAGCACCTCTTCCAAGTACGTTTGGCGTATTCGTCTTTCCGTTTGAAAGGGTACTGTTCTTTTCTTCCTCCAGTTTGCTTTCTCTACTAGCCTTGCCTTCACCGCCACTTGATGATTTTTCATCTCCTGCACCACCACTACCATCGCCGGCAGATTTTCGGGGCTTGCTTTTCTTAATTTTAGTAAGGCCTATGTAACGGTAAAAACCATTCATATCTAAACTAGAATTAATTTGATGCGTACTTGCGTTTTGGATCGAATTACCCAAGTTGTACACATTTCGGCTTCCGTCACTCAACTCAATTTCAATTTCATTAAATTGATTACTTCCACGCTGCCATTGGTAATCACCGGTATAGGAATACGTTGCTCTAAGGAATTTTAGGAAAGGAAACTTGCTGAAAGGCAAGTCATAATTTAGTTGTAATGACTGGAAATGCTGATTTGGGTTACCCACATCAAAGAAACCATCCCAAATTCCGATATCATTATTTATCAAACCATTATCATCCAAATAATTGTTAACTATCATATTATTTGAAGAGGTGAAATTGAAACGCAATGATTTGGTTAAATTATGGTTGATGGTGTATTGCCAATCAAACAGATAATTACGCTGATAAAGAGTAGGCAAGCCTATGTTGCCGGGCAATAAATTTATTTCCCTAAACTTTTGCTCGTTGTATTGTCGGGTAATATTTGAACTTACTGAAATATTCGTCGGCAAATAATTGAAGTTGAAATCTTTCAGGAATCTCCAGTATTGTCCTGTAAACAATGAATCATTCTTCTTAAAGGGCTCCACTGGTTTCGCCGTAAAGTTGTAATTATAGGTAGCACCAACCCGAACGTTTTGCTCAACAGCATCTTCCACTTCAAAATCGTGATGGTCTGTTTGATTGTAAGAGAAGGAGCCTGTAAAATTCTCAATATCATATACCTGAGGTTTTCCATCTCCGGTTCTCTCTTTACGCACACCGATAAAGTTTACACTCTGGCGCTTTGTATAATCTACGGCCTGCTCCTTAATTCTATCTTTTTCCGCTTCATCTTCTGTGTTGTCGAGTCTGGTATCAAGTTCAATATCCTGGAATTCCGGATCGTATTGTGGCGTTATCAGTTCCTCGGAGCGTCCATAATTAAACGGCAATTGAATCCCCCATTTCTTCGGAAGCAATTGTCCCAAGTTTACGTTAGTAACTACATCATATTGTTGAAGATCTTCACGGCTTCGCTGGTTTGGTCCTTGCTCAATAGAGCCGAAGCCAACTGTACTTCTTTTTCCTGTGGCGCTAACAGTGGCAAAATCTGCAAGGTTAGCATCCATACTCACAACGGCGGCCCAGCCTCCCTCATTTTTAAGCTCAGACATTCTAAGCTCGTTAAACCAAACTTCGCCACATAACTCGCTTGTATTTCCAGGTTTGTTCCTAACCCCAAGCATAATCGTTCTAACGTTTCCAAAACTTGGATTCCCTTTAATCCCAATTATTAACTCATTCTCACCACCGGATATACCACCTTCAAGTTCTGATTGTGTATAATAAACAACTTCGGTTGAGTTTAATGGAGTTCTGGTTTTTACTTGTTGCAATAGTTCTAACGGAAGATTCAGTCTGTTTGCGACTGGCCAAATTTCCTCAGCATTTGTTGCTCCAAAATTGGTGGGGTTTAATGGAATTTGAACTTCATAATAGTTGTTTGTAAGGTCATTACCCAAACGCATGAAGGCTACCAATTGCCCATCACTTAGCGCCGTTTCATTCTGCAATGATTCTGCGTGAATGAACATTTCCAGATTTTTGTACTGGCGCATATCTACATTAAAGTTTTTATAGACTGCACGCCCATCATTTGGCTCCAAGCCGCATACACGTAGGGCTAATGATTGCTCATTTTCGCGTATAATATTATTATTGTTATTCAATTCCTCACGAACAAGCCCTGGGGGAAGTCTATAAGGAATTGGCTCTCGGTTTTCGTTTTCTTCAATACTTACAGCTTCAACTTCAAACAGGGTATTGTCATTTGAAGGATCTTCAAGGGTTACATCATCCAAAGTTTTTTGGAATTTTCTATAATCGCCTCGAACCAATTCCATGGTACCAAAACGCAAAACGGTGTTTTGCGAGAATTGTGAAAGGAACATTCTCATAAAACGAATAGATCTATAATCTGAAATGCCATTAATTGCCTGATCTGGTTCGCTTATTGGAACTTTGAACTGTACCCAGCGCACTGGGATTACATCATTATTTTGTGTAGTTACCTCCAGTTCTTTAACATCTGTGATAAACTCATTATTTTCACGGCTCATTCCCGGATAAACTGGTACGTTATATTCAAAATAACTATCAATCGTGTTCATGGTGTTGTCACGATTTATATCCTCAACGTCGGGTTGGGCCGTATTTCCACGGTTGTTGTTTGTAACTTCAACCGGAGAGTTTCCTTGGGTTCCGTTGTATTTTAGGTAACGGTCCAGAATATTTCCTTCAGCTTGAAGAAAGTATTGGTAGTCATCATTTGCGGGGTCTGGCAAGCCTCCAAAAGCCCCATACTCGGCTGCTTCTCCAGCATTGTCCAAACCATCTAAACCAATATCCTGGTTTGTACGTTGTTGTCCTTCAGTATCAAAAGTATAAACTAATGATTGGTTGGTAGGCACTTTACCCCAAGCTGTAGCAGTTGTATTAGCATTACCGCCATCTTCAGGCAATCCGTTTTCGTACTGTTTTCTTCCATCTTTTAATACATCTTCTGAAATGCTTCCCAAGTTAAAGTTGATATTTCCTCCTGGGTTGCCACTATTTTCATCATAAATGAATGGGTCCATCACCCAGAACTGTATGTATTCAACATTCGATTGTTCAAAATCGGTAGTTGTAAGCTGTCTCATAATACCGCCGAATCTATCTTCGGGGTTTGGCAAATCATTT
The DNA here is from genome assembly GCF_001573155.1 of Aequorivita aquimaris. Lineage (GTDB taxonomy): Bacteria > Bacteroidota > Bacteroidia > Flavobacteriales > Flavobacteriaceae > Aequorivita > Aequorivita aquimaris. The sequence continues at coordinate 30,615 of NZ_JRWG01000002.1, forward strand.
GTTCCAGCAGCTTCGGGGTTGTAGTTATATTCTCCTCTTGTAGATGGGTAATATGCAAGATCCAGTGTGAATAAAGCTTGGGTTTGTCCCTGAATAATATCTTGGTTAGGGAAAATTTCATCCCTAAAAACACGACGCGTAAATGGTGAAGAAAGATCTTCATCATTTATACCTTCTGGGCGCTGGCTGCTATAGAAAATAGGATCGATAGTGTACCAAGCGAGTTTTGCACGGTTGTAATTATAACCTAAATTGTCATTTCCCAACTCACCACCATACCCAACTGGAGTACTTGACAAGAACCAACTGGAGGGCGAACTTATATCGTTTCCTGTTTGTGAGGCTTCAAAATCATCAACATATACAGTTGTTTTACCATCAAAATCTGAAACTTTTGGAGCCCCTGGTTTTAAATATGCAAACTCTCCACGTAAAGAAACATTTGATTCCACATCGGTATCAATGTTTGGAAGTTTGTTTACCAATCGGGTTAGGAAGGGCACTTCGGTTGAATAATTTAAATTTATTCCATAGATGGTGTTGTTAATTGGCTCAACCCCATATGATGATTTTTGGGTGAGTGGGCGCTCGTTAAGGTTTAAATAGGTTGCACCTATCAAAAATTTATCGCTGAACTTATGCTCTACATTTAAGCCTGTAAATCGTTTACTTTGCTGCCCAAAAAGTGAGTTATTTTCTGTACTAACCGAAATTGGAATATTACTATTCAATAGTGAAGGGTCTAAAATCTGAACTCTTCCCAATTGATAGTTTACGGTATAATCCACACCTTCTACCAAGGTTCTTCCACCAGCAGTAACCGTAACGGAGCCTTGCGGAATATTGAACGCGCCAATGGGAATACCATCAGCACCTGTAGATTTATAACTTCCTTTTAACTGAAATTTATTCTTTTCGCTCTCTAGCTGCTCAGCCTGGGTTTTAGTTCCTGTATAAAGTGTTCTAAAAACGTATTTGGACTGATTTGGATTATAGGTTTCAGGCATTGAATAAGTAGCCGAGGTACTTGGCAAATCCAGCTTTTCAAATAAATGTTCCCCAAAAGGTTCAACCGTTGTAAAAATAATCCTACCATTTTGTGCATCTACGGTAATCCCCGGCAGAAAATCAAAGAAACCATCGCCCCCCTGTTGTGGATCATTATTGAAGTTCAATCTGTCAAGGTTGAAAACCCTCAAGAGAATTTCGTCCTTTACATCTGGAGGAAGTTCAGCACCGGCTTCAGTTAAATAGTTTAAAGGAGATGGATCGGTATAAAGAATATTAAGTTTGAAGTCTTCCTTTTCAAGTTGATAAGCCCCAATAGGATAGATGTTTTTCATCATCAAGTCCCAAATAGGCTCATTTACGTTAGTTATGCTACTCTTCAAAAGTTTTACTACAAGGTTTTGGGCAAGGCCAGTTTCCTCTACAGGTGGATTTGTGCCTCCAGTTCCTGGAAGAGTACCTCCATTTGCCTCAACTCCATCATTTGAAAATTCTCCTACTTGATAAACTTTTCCGTTAACGGTAAATTGGTATGAAACAGCTAAAACCTCATCATTTGTTAAACGCTGGTTCAAAGAGATGTAACCCAATTGCGAGTTTAAGGAATATTCGCCCGGATCCAATCTTCTTGCGTTTTCCAGTGTAACATAGTCTACACCTTCACTTACTTGAACTCCCGTAAAACCTTGACGTACGGTCGCAACATCACGAATTAGTGGATTGAGTAAAGTGGGTTCTCCTCCATTGATACCGAACGGATTAAAAAGGTTGTTCGTGTTGTCCGGATAAGCATTCCTTCCAGCTCGAATAAAGCCTCCCGGAGGTGTGTTCAATCCAACGTTCAATGGATCCGATTCGCCTATATCCTGCAATGCCACAATATTTCGAACGTTTTCGGTTCTACTCGTTCTATTGGTAATCCATACCTCCATACGGGTAATCTGAACATTGCTGTTTATGAAAGGATATTGTTCCAGGGCACGATCATAATTATCCCTGAAATAATGTGATAAAAAGAAGTGACGATTATCGTCATAATCCAATGCGAAAAGTTCAAAATCCGTAATAGTCGCGCCACCTTCAGCGGTAACGGTACGGGTTTCAGATTTTTGTTCAGAGAAAACTCCCGTAATGGTTGTTTTTCCAAATTGAAGTTGTGTTTTAACCCCGAAAAGGCTTTGCGCTCCTTGAATCAAGGAACTATTCAGCGGCATACTCACATTACCCACCTCAATTTTTTGAATTATGTCGTCTTCCGTTGGGGTGTATTCCAACTTAATCTGGTTTTGGAAATCGAAGGTGCTTTCAGTATCGTAATTAGCCGTAACCTGAAGCCTGGTTCCCACTTTAGCCAAAAGGCTTAAGCTAATACGCTGGTCAAAATCAAAGGAGAAATTGCTTCGGTTTCGTGGTGAATATTGCGGGTTGTCCTGTTTTGTATACAATAGCCCAAGATCCATCTCGACGGAACCTTGTGGAATAACTTCAATTGTATTTCCGCCAAAAATGGATTCAAAGAAATTTGAATTCACATAAAAAGTGGGCAATAGGTTTTTTTGCTGTTCTTCGGAACCTTCCTTTCTACCGTCTGCTGCATCAATTTTTTCTTTGAAGTAAGCTCTCATCTGCTCCTCTTGAATAAGGCGCTGATACTCTTGAGGGGTAAGAATTATAGGATAGGTAATATTAAAACTACCCAAGGTTTGGGTATAAATATATCTATCGGTTATGGGGTCGTAGGTATAAAGATCCTGAATACTGACGGGAGTGGGTAAATCCATTCTCCCCATTTCACTCCCTACGGCCGTTGTGTCGGGATCCTGTGCCAGCGAAACATTGCTGAACAATATGAAACTTAAAATTGTTAAAAGCTTGAAAAAGCCACCCTTGTAAACGTAATTTTTTGCCTTCAAATTCTACAAATTTTTTAAAGCTTGTTTAATGATCATTTCTACCGAAGCCTGGGGATTTTCCTTCACAATGGCATCCACCACTTTTTCAGACTGTTTGCGAACAAAGCCCAACGTCTCCAAAGCAGATAACGCTTCATTTTTGTTAGTATTGCTTGTTCCGGTAGAAATAGACGACAAACCGTACACTTTTAAAATCTTATCTTTTAAATCCAAAACCACACGTTGCGCAGTCTTGGCTCCTATTCCTTTTACTGATTGTATTGTTGCTATGTCGTTCTGGGCAATGGCATCCAGCACTTGTTCCGGCGCCAGAGACGACAACATTGTTCTAGCGGTGCTTGCACCAACTCCAGAGACACTAATTAACAACCTAAAAATTTCTCGTTCCGCCACACCGGAAAAACCGTACAGTGTATGGGCATCGTCCCGAATAAGCAAATGGGTAAACAACTTAACATTTTCACTAGTGGGGAGTTCGGAAAATGTGTGCAAGGAAATATTGATAAAGTACCCTACTCCATTGCAATCTATCACTACGTCGGTCGGGTTTTTTTCAACCAGTCTGCCCTGTATATGGGTTATCATGTGTTAACGAAAACTTAAAGGCTCAAATATAGTATAATTATTTGCAACAGCCATTGGGGTTTTTGTGAAAATATTAGTGTTAACAAACTATGTATTTACTTGCTTTTCTGCCGCCGCTGCGCGTTTTTCCTTTTGTTGGGCATCCACTACGGCTACTGCTGCCATATTTACCATTTCTTCCACACTGGCACCCAGTTGTAAAATGTGAACGGGCTTGCGCATTCCCAGCATAATTGGGCCGATGGACTCCACACCGTTAAGTTCTTTCAATAATTTATAGTTGCTGTTTGCTGAATCCAAATTTGGGAAAATAAGAGCGTTAACTTTCTTGCCTGCTAATTTTGAAAATGGAAATTTTTTCTGAAGCATTTCTGGGTTCAATGCAAAATCGGTTTGCAGTTCGCCATCAACTATCATATCTGGATTACTCTTATGTAACAACTCCACAGCCTCACGCACCTTTGAAGCATGCGGATCTTTGGAAGAACCGAAATTGGCATATGAAATCATCGCAATAACGGGCTGCAGTCCAAACATTTTCATGGTATAGTTGGTCATTTGTGCAATCTTGGCAAGTTCTTTCGCAGTTGGATCAATGTTTATTGAGGTATCAGAAATAAACAAAGGACCGCGTTTAGTAAGCATCACATTTGTGGTAGCCACTTTTGTAACGCCTTCAAATCTTCCGACGGTTTCAAACACGGGAACTACAACGGACGGATACGAACGTGCATACCCTGAAATCATACAGTCCACATCGCCTTCGCTTAACATCATTCCCGCAAAATAATTCCGTTCGCGAATCAGCTTTTCGGCAGTGTAAAGTGATATGCCATTTCTTCTGCGTTTTTCCCAAAGCTTTTGGGAATAATATTTAAGTTTATCAGCGTTTTCATCACTTTTTGGATCGATAATTTCCAAATCTGCATCAAAATCTATCTGCTCCATCAGTTCAAGAATAATATCTTTTCTTCCCAAAAGTACGGGAATGCCAATCCCTTCTTCAAAAACAATTTGCGCCGCCTTTAAAACGTCCAAATGATCTGCTTCGGCAAAGACAATACGTTTTGGGCTCAGTTTTGCCCTGTTCATTAACAGACGAATTATTTTATTATCGCTACCCATCCGTTCGTAAAGTTCATCCTGATATTTTTCCCAATCGGTAATTTCAGTAGTGGCAACACCGCTTTCCATAGCCGCTTTCGCCACGGCTGGTGGCACGGTGGCAATTAAGCGCGGATCGAAAGGTTTTGGAATAATATAATCTTTTCCAAAAGTAAGCTTGGTCTCGCCATAGGCAATATTCACTTGTTCCGGCACCGGTTCTTTTGCTAGGTCTGCCAACGCCTTTACAGCAGCCATTTTCATGGCTTCGTTGATTTTTGTAGCACGAACATCCAACGCCCCACGGAAAATAAAAGGAAAACCAAGTACATTGTTTACTTGATTGGGATGGTCGCTTCTACCCGTGGCCATGATGATGTCCTTCCTAGTTTTAATGGCTAAATCGTATTCAATTTCAGGATCGGGGTTGGCCATTGCAAAAACAATAGGATTGGGAGCCATGCTTTCCAGCATTTTTGGGGTAACAATATCTTTAACTGAAAGCCCAACAAACACATCGGCATTTTTCATTGCTTCATCGAGGGTATCAATTTTTCTATACGATGCAAACTCTGCCTTTTCATCAGAGAGACTTTCGCGATCTTTACGGATAACGCCTTTACTGTCCAGCATTACGATGTTTTCACTTTTGGCGCCGAATGCCATGTAAAGCCGAGTACACGAAACTGCCGCTGCCCCTGCCCCGCTGATAACAATTTTAACCTCTGCAATATTTTTATCTGTAAGTTCTAAAGCATTTAGCAAAGCCGCAGCCGAAATTATTGCCGTGCCGTGTTGATCGTCGTGCATTACGGGAATGTCCAACTCTTCCTTTAGTCTTTTTTCAATTTCAAAAGCTTCGGGTGCTTTTATGTCTTCAAGGTTTATCCCACCGAAGGTTGGCGCAATATTTTTTACTGTGGCAACAAATTCATCGATGTTTTCAGTGTCTATTTCTATATCAAAAACGTCAATGTCGGCAAATATTTTAAAGAGCAGTCCTTTGCCTTCCATTACTGGTTTGGAGGCTTCGGGACCGATGTTACCCAAACCCAGCACTGCCGTTCCGTTTGAGATTACAGCAACAAGATTGCCTTTGTTAGTGTATTTATAAACGTTATTTTTTTCCTTTTCAATTTCAAGGCAAGGTTCTGCAACTCCCGGCGAATAGGCCAACGAAAGATCCCGCTGAGTGGAATAGTTTTTTGTGGGAACTACTTGAATTTTCCCAGGCTTCGGCTTTGCGTGGTATAATAGGGCTTCTCTACGTCTGCTCTGTTTGCTCATATTTTGGTCTATTGATACTGTGGATATTTATAATTCTACGAATTATTATACTAATGTATAATTGTAAAGACTAACTTACAAAGTTATGATGTTAGTTGAAATGGCGAAAGTTTGTAGGTTAATCTTTCAAAAAGTTGATATTACGTTTTAAACCCAAAAACTTGGTGCGCTTTACGGCGCTTTTTTTAAATAATTTTTGAAAAACGTCTTCCGTAATTTCTTCCCAATCTTTTTTGGTCATCGATAACAGTTCCGGATGCGGGTTAAAAAGCGGCTCATTGTTCGGTTTGCTGAAACGGTTCCAGGGACAAACGTCTTGGCAAATATCGCAACCGAACATCCAATCTTCAAATTTTCCTTTTTCGGATGTGGGTATTTCATTCTTCAATTCAATGGTATAATAAGAAATACATTTGCTGCCGTCCACAACTCTATCTGCAACAATTGCGTTTGTTGGGCAGGCATCAATACAGGCCGTACAACTTCCGCAGTGGTCGGTTACGGGTGTGTCGTACTCTAAATCCAGATCAATGATCAATTCGGCAATAAAATAAAAGCTGCCCAATTGTTTGGTGAGCAAATTGCTATGCTTCCCAATCCAGCCCAAACCGCTTTTTGCGGCCCAAGCTTTATCTAAAACTGGCGCAGAATCAACAAAGGCGCGACCACGGACTTCGCCTATTTCTTCTGAAATAAAATCCATCAACTGTTTTAGTTTATCTTTTATAATGAAATGATAATCGGTGCCGTAAGCGTATTTTGAAATTTTATAGGTGTTTTCAACTTGCGCTTCGGAAGGAAAATAATTCAGCAACAACGAAATAACGCTTTTGGAATCGGGAACCAAAATTGTGGGATCCAGCCTTTTATCGAAGTGGTTTTCCATATAGGCCATTTCACCGTGCATATTCTTGTTGAGCCAATTTTCCAATCGGGGTGCTTCCTCTTCCAAAAATTCAGCCTTGCTGATTCCACATGACAAAAAACCGAGGCGCTTAGCTTTGGATTTTATTTTGGCTGTATTTTTAGATTTGTCATTCACCGTTAAAAGTTGCTGGAATCGAGAAGTTCTACCGCGAAATAGCGTTAAAAAAGACCGCCCTGGGTTGGACCTTTCAGTTTGCCGAGGTGTTTATAGGCGGCTTCGGTAACTTCACGGCCGCGTGGCGTTCGCATAATAAAGCCTTGCTGGATTAAAAAAGGTTCGTAAACTTCTTCAATGGTTTCAGTACTTTCTGAGACTGCAGTGGCAATAGTTGTGATTCCTACCGGACCGCCTTTAAATTTTTCGATGATGGTTGAAAGGATTTTGTTGTCCATTTCATCCAATCCATGCGCATCCACATGTAAAGCGTCCAATCCAAATTTTGCAATTTCAACATCTATCTTACCATTTCCCTTTATCTGAGCAAAATCACGGATTCTTCGTAAAAGGGCGTTGGCAATACGGGGTGTGCCGCGGCTTCTACCTGCAATTTCTATAGCGGCTTCCATAGTTATGGGCACTTGTAGAATTCCCGCACTTCGTTGTAAAATAGTGGTAAGCAATTCGGTGGTATAGTATTGTAATCTCGAAGAAATTCCGAACCGGGCACGCATAGGCGCAGTTAGCAAACCCGAACGAGTAGTTGCACCAATAAGTGTGAACGGATTTAGATTGATTTGAACCGAGCGCGCATTTGGACCCGATTCAATCATAATATCAATTTTATAATCTTCCATTGCGGAGTAGAGGTATTCTTCAACAATGGGGCTTAAGCGGTGGATTTCATCAATAAAGAGCACATCGCGCTCTTCCAAATTAGTCAATAATCCCGCAAGATCTCCGGGCTTGTCCAAAACGGGTCCCGATGTTACACGTATGTTTACGTCCAACTCATTTGCAAGAATATAGGCAAGTGTAGTTTTTCCCAATCCCGGGGGGCCGTGAAAAAGCGTATGGTCTAAGGCTTCACTGCGCAAGTTGGCGGCCTGGACAAAAATTTGAAGATTTTCCAAAGCCTGATCCTGCCCGGTAAAGTCCTCAAAGCTAAGGGGGCGCAATTTCTTTTCAATATCAAGTTCCTGCGGTGATAGATTTTCTCCGGTGGGATCGAGGTGTTCGTTCATAACACAAATATAGTAATCCTTTAGAAGACGCTTGAAAAAACAAAGCCATACTTTTCAGTATGGCTTTTGAAATAAACAGTAGATTCCTCACTTCCTACATATTATTAACTCAATAGTGTAAAGATACGGCAAAAGCTTTAAAAAAATAATACGTAGTACTACGCATTCTATACGTAGAAAGAAAAAGCCTTTTCAATGTTGAAAAGGCCTTTTAAAAATTTTTATTGTAAAGATTAATGGTCTAATTCATCTTCGTTATCCTGCAGCGGAACGTTTTGAGGAATAAAATCCTGACCAGCAATTACATAATCGGTTTCATCTTTATTGAGTTTACTGTAGTCATAAGCCCAACGATATACATGTGGAATAGGACCATCCCAGTTTCCGTGTATGTGTTTTACCTCTGCAGTCCATTCCAAGGTAGTTGCATTCCAAGGGTTTTTTGGACCTTTTTTACCATAGAAAATTGAATGGAAAAAGTTATACAAGAATACAACTTGAACAGAGATGGTTATAATCGCAAAGATTGTCATTACCACGTTAATGTCTGCCAAATCATCAAAATAAGGGAAAGCTGTATTGCTATAATACCTACGGGGCAAACCTGCCATACCCACAAAGTGCATTGGGAAGAAAATTCCATATGCTCCAATTGAAGTGACCCAGAAGTGGATGTAGCCTAATTTCTTGCTCATCATTCTGCCCTCAAACATTTTTGGGAACCAATGATAAACACCGGCAAGCAAACCATAAAGTGCAGAGATACCCATTACCAAGTGGAAGTGAGCAACTACAAAGTATGTATCGTGAACATTAATGTCCAGCGCGCTATCTCCAAGGATAATGCCCGTTAAACCACCTGTGATAAAGGTAGAAACGAATGCTATGGAGAACAGCATTGCCGTATTCATCTGAAGGTTTCCTTTCCATAGGGTCGTAATCCAGTTAAAAGCTTTTACCGCAGAAGGAATCGCAATCAAAAGTGTGGTAAATGTAAATACAGAACCAAGGAATGGATTCATTCCCGAAATAAACATATGGTGCCCCCAAACGATTGTTGAAAGAAATGCAATAGCGAGAATAGATGCCACCATCGCTCGATATCCGAAAATAGGTTTTCGGGAATTTGTTGCCATTACTTCAGATACTATCCCCATCGCCGGAAGAATTACAATATAAACCTCTGGGTGACCAAGGAACCAAAATAAGTGCTCGAATAATACTGGAGAACCACCTTGATGGTGTAAAACTTCACCAGCAATATAAATATCAGAAAGGAAGAAAGAAGTACCAAAACTTCTATCCATAATTAGCATTAATGCTGCTGAAAATAATACTGGGAAAGACACCACCCCAATAATTGCAGTTACAAAAAATGCCCAAATCGTCAAAGGAAGACGGGTCATGGACATACCCTTTGTTCGCATATTAATTACGGTAACTATATAATTTAATGAACCCAATAATGACGAAGCAATGAAAATCGCAATAGAGGTTAACCAAAGTGTCATCCCTGCGCCTGAACCGGGAATGGATTGCGGCAAAGCACTCAATGGAGGATAAATAGTCCAACCTGCAGAAGCTGGCCCAGCCTCTACAAAAAGTGAAAATAACATTACGACACTAGAAAGGAAAAACAACCAATAAGATACCATATTCAGGAAACCAGAGGCCATATCGCGAGCTCCAATTTGCAAAGGAATTAATAAGTTGCTAAACGTTCCGCTCAAACCTGCCGTCAAAACAAAGAAAACCATAATAGTTCCGTGAATGGTAACCAATGCCAAGTAAACGCTTGGATCCATTACTCCATCTGTACCCCATTTGCCCAAAAATATTTCGAAAATGGTGAATTTATGGTCTGGCCATGCCAATTGCAATCTGAACAACAATGACATCAATATACCAATAACCCCCATAAACAAACCTGTAATAAGGTATTGTTTAGAAATCATTTTATGGTCTTGGCTAAAGATATATTTAGTTATAAATGTTTCTTTATGATGATGCCCGTGATCGTCGTGATGATCTTCTACTCCGTGGACCTGTGCGTGTGCTGACATATCTATTTAAGCTAATATTATTTACTTTTGAGTTGTTCTCCCAGTGTAGGTTGTTCGGCTAACCAGGCTTTATAATCTTCTTCAGATTCTACTACAATCTTCATCTGCATATTATAATGGCTTATACCACAAATTTTATTACACAAAAGAATATAGTCAAATTCATAAGTTTCCAAAGGCTCTTCCCCTGCCGCGGTAAGTGCGACACTTTTATTTTTTCGAATTTCATTAATTCGTGCAACCTTATCAACTATCTTATCGTTTTGCCTCATCTCTGCCGTAGTGATTGTTGGGGTAAAGGCAAATTGAGTTATCATGCCCGGAACACAGTTCATCTGTGCTCTAAAGTGTGGCATATATGCTGAGTGAAGTACGTCTTGTGAGCGCATTTTAAACAATACTTTTCTACCTACAGGCAAATGAAGTTCGGTTACTATTTTATCATCTTGTGCATTAGGATCTGCGGGATCTACTCCAAGTTGGTTAACACCCTCTATTAAACGTACATTAGCTTCTCCAAGTGTATTATCATTGCCTCCATAACGTGCTTTCCAGTTAAATTGTTGAGCATATAATTCAACAATCAATGGATCGTCATCTTTATCTACATTCATAATATCTGTCCAGGTAAAGAGACCATAGATAATAAGACCGGCAAGTACTATTACGGGAATGATGGTCCAGATAAATTCCAATTTATCATTATCTGCATAGAAGGTTGCTCTTTTTGCCTTGTTACCTCTATAGATAAACGCGAAATAGTGAAGTAGCCACTGTGTAAGTATACCAACCAGAAAAATGATGACCATAGAGATCAGCATCAAATTGTCTATTTTGGCACCGTGCTCAGATCCTGAATCTGGAAGTAGTACATCTCCCCAAAGCCAAAAGGTAAGTATGGTCAAAATATAGATAAAAGCCAGAAAGCCCATCATCAGGTATCCCTGTGTGTTATTGTCTTTATCCGAAGCAATTTCGGAATTAACAGAAGGCTTTCCTTGCGCCAATTGAAATATTCTGCTCATTTGCCAAACAGAAATTCCAAAAAGAATAATTACTAATACAACTAAAAATGCGGTCATCTTACAATATCTTCTTTAAACTAATTGATTAAAAATGGTAGTTTTCACTTTCTTTAATAAACGGATCATTTTTCGGTCTTAGGGAAACTTTGCCAAGACCCGTGCCTACAACAAAAATGAAAAGCCCCATAAAGAACAATAATGCTGCAATCTCTGGAATACCAAAATACCAGTTGTGCCCAACTGTTGAAGGCATCACTAAAAGGAATATATCAACATAGTGACCTACCAAAATAAATACAGCAGCAATAACTACAAACCAAGGCACTCTCTTGTAATCGCTATTCATCAATACAAGAATTGGGAATACAAAATTAAGAATAAGCATTCCGAAAAACAACAGTTTGTATTCTTGTATTCTGATGATGAAATATGTTACTTCCTCGGGAATGTTGGCATACCAAATAAGCATAAATTGGCTGAACCATAAATAGGTCCAGAAAATACTGAAAGCAAACATATATTTTGCCAAATCGTGTAGGTGTTTATCGCTTACAAAGGGAATCAATCCGCGGCTCTTTAAATAAATTGTCACCAAAGCAATTACAGTTATTGCTGAAACAAACATGCTTGCAAAAACATACCAAGGAAACAAAGTACTGTACCAGTGTGGCGTCATAGACATAAACCAGTCCCAAGACATTGTTGCTTCCGTTACTATGAAAAATATAAGGAAGAACACCGATAACTTAAAGTTTTTTCTGTACGGATCATAGTTATTGGCATCTGCCTGAGCCAATGAATTTTTCCTAGAAAAATGACGGTATAGGTTCCAACCCAAAAGATAAATTACGGCACGAATTACAAAGAAAGGAAAATTAAGGTATCCTGATTTACCCTGTAAAATTTTATCCCCAGCGACAAGTTCTTCATTTTGCCATGGGAAGAAGTGAGTTCCTGCAAAGACAACTATTAAAAATACAATAATAGAACCGGGCAACAAGTATGTTGTAATACCCTCCATTATTCTATATAACACTGGAGACCATCCTGCTTGTGATGCATATTGAATTGCATAAAACACCAATACTCCAAGTGCAATCATCAAAAAGAAAAATGCTGCAACAAATGTTGCTGACCAAGGTCTTGTTTGTAACTGGTGCAACACATGTTCTTCGTGAGAAGCTGATCCATGGCCTTCTGGTTTTAGATCAGTGGCATGTTCCATAGCAGCTTCAGAATAGCCTTCTTCACCGCGAGCAACATCTACAAAGTTTGCTGTATGTTCTTCTTCACCGTGAGCTTCAACAGCGTGCTCCCCACCGTGGTGAGCATCCTGTTCAGCCATTATTTCTTTAACATCTTCTATAGTTTTTGGTGCAGTAAGAAAACCATAGGTTATTCCTGCAAGCCCAAGAACCATAATAATGATAGAAAACAGTTTTAATTTACTAGGTAGCGTGTACATATCTTTAGCTATTCTCTTTAATTTCTTACTTTTTTTCTACTTCGGAGGCAGTAACAGCTTCCATATTTTTTTCTTTCAAAACTTTTATTGAATCCTGAGCAGCTTTTGTGGTTTCCAGGATTCCAGGTTCACCATTTAAAGCAGCTTTTAAATTCATAACATGCATTGCTATTTGCCAGCGTTCTTTTTCGCTTACTTGTGAAGCGTATGAACCCATTGCGTTTAAACCGTAGGTTTGAACATGATATATACCTCCCATCACAATATTACGTCCTGCATCAGCATAGCTTGGAATTCCTAGAAACTTTTCCCGTTTCACCAAAATTCCCTGTCCGTCTCCAGTGTCTCCATGGCATACTGCGCAATATAGCGTATATAGTTGCGCTCCAGTAGCCAGGTTCTCCTCTGTTACTTCATATGGGCTATTCAACTCCGCTTTTGCACGTTCCAAACCTGCTGTGCTATTTTCATAATCGTAAGGCGTATAACCGCGCGGCACAGTATTATCTGGTGGAACCATTGCTTCCTGTTCATCTGGAAATACGGAATATGCACCATAAGTTTCATAACTCACCGGTTCGTACATATTGGGAAAGTACTGATAGTTCGGTTTTTTATCGTTAAAACAAGAAACCATAGTTGCTGAGGCAAAAATGGCAATTCCTATGTTTGTTAATGTTTTCATATTAATGGTCTTGCTCGTTTTCAATTAGACTAATTTCCGACGCACCCGTGTCATATAAAAACTTTGTAAGTTTTTCTACATCGTGGTTTTCGGCATCAACTTCCATTAAGAAATGATCATCTGTGGTACGTAAATCTGGATTTTCAGCTTTTTTGAATGGCCAAAGTTTACTTCTCATATAAAATGTTATAACCATTAAGTGAGCAGCAAAAAATACGGTAAGCTCAAACATTACAGGAATAAAAGCTGGCATGTTCTGATAGAAAGTAAAGCTTGGTTTACCCCCTATGTTTTGTGGCCAGTCTTCAATCATTATATAGTTCAGCATCAACACCGCAACGCTTAAACCTGTAAGCCCATATAAAAAGGAAGTTATTGCAATTCTCGTAGGCGCTAATCCCACAGCGTGGTCTAGACCGTGAACTGGAAAAGGCGTAAAAACTTCAGAAATATGATAGTTTGCAGCACGTGTTTGCTTAACTGCTTGCATCAATAGATCGTCATCAGTATAAATAGCGTGTATCTTTTTTGAAGCCATAATTAGTTTTTATTTTTTAGAATTAGTGCCTGTCCTGCCCAATCATCACGCTTGGCTCTTCCAGGGAATTCACTAATTATCTCGTCCAATAAATCGTATTCGCGGTCCGTCATCCGGCTTACTTGCTCGAAAGTAAAAATACCCAATTGATGAAGTTTTTGCTCCATCACAGGGCCAACTCCGCTTATCTTTTTAAGATCGTCTTGTGTTTGGGTTGCGGGATCAAATGTGCCGATACCGCTAAGCAGGTTATCAATTTTGCCTCTATTGGCTTCATAATCTACTTGGTTGTTTTCTGTTTCTTCATCAAGGTCATTAAATGAAGAATCAAAATTTTTATCTTCAACGTTGGCTGAAGGTCCTGCATCGGCAGGATAAGGTTCTACAGTTTGCACGTGGCTGTGATCATCACCGTGTACAGCACGCAATTTCTTAAATGATTCACCAGAAGATTTCAAAATTGTTTTTACTTCAGCCTGAGCAATCACTGGGAAAGTTCGGGCGTACAGTAGGAAAAGAACAAAGAAGAATCCAATGGTTCCCATAAATGTTCCGATATCTACAAATGTAGGTTGAAACATCGTCCATGATGAGGTCAATCTGTCTTTACTCAAATCAATAACAATAATGTCAAAACGCTCAAACCACATACCGATGTTAATAATCAATGCAACAATGAACGTCCAAACAATATTTCTTCTTAATTTCTTTACCCAAAGCGTTAGCGGCACAATAAGGTTACAGATTATAAGTGCCCAGAATGCCCACCAATATGGTCCAGTTGCGGCACCAAAAGATAAATAGGCGTAATTTTCATAAGGAACTCCAGAATACCAAGCAATAAAATATTCTATAATATATGCTGTGGTTACAATTCCACCAGTAAGTAAGATTACCTTGTTCATATACTCAATATGAAGAATTGTAATATAAGCTTCAAGGTTTGATACTTTACGCATAATAATCAAAAGTGTCTGCACCATTGCAAAACCTGAAAATATTGCTCCAGCAACAAAGTAAGGCGGATAGATGGTACTGTGCCATCCGGGAACTACCGAAGTAGCAAAGTCAAAAGATACAATTGTATGTACCGAAAGTACCAGCGGCGTGGCCAAACCTGCCAAAACAAGTGATACTTCTTCAAAACGTTGCCAGTCTTTTACACGGCCACTCCATCCAAAACTAAGGATGCCATATATTTTTTTCTGAAATGGGCTTGTAGTCCTGTCGCGGATCATAGCAAAATCAGGAAGCAATCCTGTCCACCAGAATACAAGTGATACCGAAAGATACGTTGAAATAGCAAATACGTCCCAAAGCAACGGTGAGTTGAAGTTTACCCAAAGTGACCCAAATTGGTTTGGAATAGGAAGTACCCAATACGCCAACCATGGTCGACCCATGTGAATAATAGGGAATAAACCTGCTTGTACTACCGCAAAAATGGTCATCGCTTCTGCAGAGCGGTTAACAGCCATTCTCCATTTTTGACGGAAAAGTAGTAATACCGCCGAAATAAGTGTTCCAGCATGACCAATACCTACCCACCAAACAAAGTTTGTGATATCCCAAGCCCAACCAATGGTTTTGTTCAATCCCCAGACCCCAATTCCGGTTGAGACTGTATAAATAATACAACCCAATCCCCATAAAAATGCTATCAAGGCAATGGTAAAAACAATCCACCAAGATTTATTGGCCTTTCCCAGAACGGGCGCCCCAACATCTACACTGATGTCATGATAGGACTTCTCTCCCAGAACCAACGGCTCTCTAATAGGTGCTTCGTAGTGTGACGACATATTTAATTCTTAAATAATTGGTTTTTTATTAATTTTTATGCTTCTGAAGTGTTTTTGACAATTGCCTGATAGAAAACATTTGGCTTTGTACCTACATTTTCTAAGAGGTGGTACATGCGGTCATTTCCTTTAAGTTTTAATACTTCAGAATCTTTATCATTTACATCCCCAAATACCATGGCGCCGGTTTCACAAGCGTTGGAACAAGCTGTTTGGAACTCACCGTCTTTCACAGGTCTTCCGTCACGTTTTGCATCGAGTATAGTTTTTTGGGTCATTTGGATACAAAGCGAACATTTTTCCATAACTCCTCGAGAACGAACGTTCACATCTGGGTTAAGAACCATGCGCCCTAGATCGTTATTCATATTGTAATCAAACTCATCGTTCTCAGCATATAAGAACCAGTTGAATCGACGAACCTTATATGGACAGTTGTTCGCACAATAGCGCGTACCCACACAACGGTTGTATGCCATTTGATTCTGCCCTTGACGACCATGTGATGTTGCCGCAACTGGACAAACGGTTTCACATGGGGCGTGATTACAGTGCTGGCACATTACAGGTTGAAATGCCACCTGTGGATTCTCATAAGCAGGAACTTCAACTACCTTATAGGTATCGAATGCAGGTAGGTTTTCAAGGGTTTCAATTTCTTCTTTGAAAGTTTCTCCAGCAGAATAATATCTATCAATACGCAACCAGTGCATATCGCGGAATTTTCTCACTTCTTCTTTACCCACCACGGGAACATTGTTTTCAGCGTGACAAGCAATAACACAGGCACCACATCCGGTACAGGCATTCAAATCGATGGAAAGATTAAAGTGATGGCCCACCGTATCCTCAAAGGGGCTCCAAATATCAGCTTTTTTATCACGGACCGAAATAGGACTGTGATCGTAATCCGTCACGGGAATGGAATTCCACAGCGATTTATCCTTTGTATTGAAAATTTCAAGGGTGGTTTCCTTGATAATATCCTCACTACGTCCGGCCATGGTGCTTTGCAGCTGTACACAAGCAAACTCGTGCATACCGCTAGCCTTTTCAATAGTTACTTTTTGAATATTGGAGAAGTTCTGATATAAAGGATAAGCGTTTACACCTGTTTGCATCTCCTCTTGAATTGCAGCTTTTTTACCATAACCTAAAGCCAAACCAACAGAGCCTTTGGCTTGTCCTGGCTGAATAATTACAGGAACGTTTTCTACTACAACATTGCCAAGTTTAATATTTACATAGCTACCGTTTAAAGCCCCATTGGAAACATGTTCATTAACAAGATCTAAAGCTTCTGCGTCTGCAGCAGAAACAGTAAGATAATTGTCCCAAGACGCTCTTGTAATTGGATCTGGCAATTCCTGCAACCAAGGGTTGTTTGCTTGTTGACCATCTCCTAACCCAATTGAAGTATAGAGAGTAAGGTCATACCCCCCTTCTTGCGAAAGGAATGATAGTGCACCGTTTGAAGTACTCTCTTCTATTACACCAGCTCCTTCTGTAGCGACATTTGCTTGCTCCATTGTCATTTCAGCATCACTGGCAACAAACCCATCGTGAAGTGCTTGGCTCCAAGAACCCCCTGCTAAAACAGAGCTAGTCCAAGTTTCTTTTAAGTATTCGTAATAATTTTGTGTATTACCGGTCCACTGCAAAATACTATCTTGAAATTGTCGTGTATTGAACAATGGACGGATAGTTGGTTGAGTAAGACTATAAGTTCCTTTTTTAATTTGTGCATCACCCCAAGACTCTAAATAATGTGGCGTTGCGGCAACCATTTTTGCTAAAGAGGCAGTTGCATCTTGCTTCATAGCAAATGCAAGGCTCATTTCTAACTTTTGGTAACCTTCTGCAAATTCTGTTGCGTTTGGCAATGAATAAACAGGATCAACCCCTACAGTGATTAAACCTTTGATGCTTCCGGAAATTACGCCATTCACCACACTCATTACTTCGCTATTGCTTGCCTGTCTGGTAAGCAATGGCTTGTTTATATCTATTGCTTCACTATTAGCATTAAAATTTAAAGCTAGTGTTTGAGATGCAACGTCTGGTAAATTTGTAACCAACAAAGCTTTGCTTCCCGCTTTCTGGAGTTGTGCTTTAGCCTTAGCAACTGCATCTGCAATATTTGCGGGCAAGCCTGAAGCACTTCCACCGGTCAATGCTTTTAAAATTTCTACTTGTTGAGAAGGTGTGGCAGGCACGCGTTTGTCAGCTTTTCCACCAGTAAGTGTCAAGTTAGCCTCAAACTGAATATGGCGCGACATTTTTCCGTTTTTCGGAATACGCCCTTGCGCATAGCCTTTACTATAGCTTCCACCCTGCCAATCTCCTAAGAAATCTGCCCCAACGGAAACAATCACTTCAGCTTTTGAAAAATCGTAATCTGGCAGCGCTCTGGTTCCGTATTTATTCTGAAAAGCATCCAAAGCTCCTGAACAAGAAACTGCATCATAAACAATGTGACGTATATTTGGATATTTGGCAGTGAATTCAGAAATTAATTTTGAAGTTGAAGGACTGGCGAAAGTTTGTGTAAGCAACACAATGTCTTTGCCTGCCATTTCGTTCATTTTCTGAGCAACAGCTGTATCAAATTCTGGCCATGTAACAGCAGCACCATCTAGCATTGGCCCTGTCAATCTGTTTTTATCGTACAATGAAAGTACCGAAGCATGCACTCTTGCATTTGCGCTTCCTCCATTTACTGCTAAATCATTTCTTTCAATCTTGATGGGACGTCCTTCGCGAGTTTTCACCAAAACATTGGCAAAATCAAAGCCATCGGCCATTGTAGAAGCATAATAATTTGCCACTCCCGGAACAATTTCATCGGGCTGAACTACGTACGGGATAGATTTAACTACAGGACCTTCACAAGCCGCCAGAGTTGCAGCTGCTGTAGTAAAACCTACATACTTTAAAAAATCACGACGCGTAGTTGAAGAAGATTCCAATGCTTTCTTATCGCCAAGAAACTCGTCTGTAGGTATTTCGGTTACAAACTCATTGTCCTGTAGCGCCTTCACAATTGTGCTGTCTTCTTTCAGCTCTTCAACACTTTTCCAGTATTTCTTGTTTGATGCCATATTGCTATCTGTAATTTTCCTTTAAAATTTTATTAATAATGACATTTTCCGCATTCCAATCCACCCATTTCAGCGATTGTTAGTTTCTCAACACCATATTTCTTGGAAAGCTCTTCGTGTATCTTGGCATAATATTCATTGGTCGCCAAGTTTACATTAGTTTCTCGGTGACAATTAATACACCATCCCATTGTGAGTGGCGCAAATTGTTCAACAATTTCCATTTCTTGAATTTCTCCGTGACAGGTCTGGCAAGCAATGCCGGCCACTGTTACGTGCTGCGAGTGATTAAAATATGCGAAATCTGGCAAATTATGGATACGAACCCATTTAACAGGCTCTGTCTTACCTGTATACTTTTGCTCAGCAGGATCCCAACCTACGGCCTTATACAGCTTTGCAATCTCGCCATCGTAGAATTCTTTTGAATACTCTTCCGTAGCTGTTTCCGGGGCAACTTCTGAAATATTTTTGTGACAGTTCATACAAACGTTCAAGGAAGGAATTCCCGAATGTTTACTTTTTCTTGCGGAACTGTGGCAGAAATTACAATCTATCTGATTATCGCCTGCGTGAATTTTATGTGAATAGTGTATAGGCTGAACCGGAGCATATCCTTGGTCTACGCCTACTTGCATCATATAGCCATATGCGAAATACCCTGCGGAAAGCAATAGGAATATTGAAAAGACCAACACTAAAAATTGGTTTTGAACAAAAGCCTTCCAAATCGGGGTACGTTTTTCTTTTTCTTCATATACCACCCCATTTGCCTCAGCAATTCTTTTCAATGTATTGGTAACCAAGAACAGCATAATAACCAGTAACAAGAAAATAAGTGCTAGAGCAGCAATTATTATTGAATTAGATACAGAACCCCCGTCATTACCAGCATTTGAAGTTGCTGTTTCACCTCCTGCTACAGCCACGGGTTCAGCTTTTGGCTGATCGGTATAGGCAAGAATATTGTCAATATCTGTTTCAGATAGCGCAGGGAACGCGGTCATTACAGCTTTATTATTTTCTTCAAAAAGTTTTACCGCCTGAGCATCTCCAGCGGCAATAAGAGCCTGGCTATTTTGGATCCATTTGTAAAGCCAGTCTCGATCAAACTTTTCACCAACACCTCTAAGCGCCGGGCCAACTGCTTTTTTATCCAATTTATGGCAAGCAGCACAATTGGCTTTAAACAAAGCCTCGCCTGCGGCAGCATCACCACCAGCACCAGCAGCAACATCCGCAGAAGCTTCAGTTGGAGTCTCAGCAGGAGCATCCTGGGAATATAGAGTAGTTGAAAAAGTTAGTAAAAACACTAACAAAAGAAGTGCAAATTTTGAGCGTAGATGTATAAAATTCACCTTTTTCATCTGTTGATTATATAGTTTTTTATTGATCAGATGGAATTTGCAAAAAAGTTATTTCGGCTGGTTTCGAAACTTCTTATTGTGCCCATTTCATACTAATGATTAAATTACGGTCGATGGTTTGGTACAGAAATAGTTAGGAACGAATGTAATTCTATTGCTAATCCTAAACCACAAATAAAGCAGCAAAAGTACATTATAAAGTCGATTTTGAAAATGCAAACAAAGTGTTAACTATTAATTTATATTTGTTCTAAATAATATTTTGAGGACATACACAGTTATTAAGTTTTACCTTTGCACTTAAAGAAATAAGCAGATGAATTTACAAACCTATTCCAAAATAATTATTGCCAGCATATTAATGAGCTTCTATTGCGGCAAAAGCTTTGGGCAAAGTGCCTCATTAAACATAAATACAGATCCAAAAATAACCCAACTCCTGGAACTGAAAAAAGATTTGGAAAAGGAAAATAAGCTTTCTGATGGTTATACCATCCAGCTATATTATGGCGAACTGGACAAAGCGAACCAAATTTTAAGAAAGTACAGGGGCAGCTATGGCAACTGGCCCGCCTCTATTGAATACGAAACCCCCAACTATAAGGTCTGGGCCGGAAATTTTGCATCGCGAATAGAAGCCGAAAGAGCCCTTATAGCAATTCAGAAAAGCTTTTCTTCGGCGTTTATACTAAAACCCGAAAGAAGAAAATAAAAACGCCCTGAAAAATAATTTTCAAGGCGTCCTACAAATTATTTGATTTTTGAATTATTTCAGCTTTTTCTTCACAGCAACTTCCTGGAAGGCTTCAATAACATCATTCTCATAAATGTCGTTGTAATTTTTAATCTGAATACCGCAATCATATCCTTTTGAAACTTCCTTCACATCATCCTTGAATCGTTTCAAAGAAGCCAGTTCGCCAGTATAGACTACTACTCCCTCACGAATAAGACGGATGCCAGAGTTTCTGAATATTTTTCCGGTTAATACCATACATCCAGCAATAGTTCCCACTTTCGATATTTTGAAAGTTTCGCGTATTTCTGCCGTACCTGTTATTTCCTCTTTCATTTCTGGAGAGAGCATACCTTCCATCGCATCTTTCACATCGTTGATTGCGTCGTAAATGATGGAGTAGGTTCGGATATCTATTTCTTCCTTATCTGCAATTTGGCGCGCGTTGCCCATAGGACGAACGTTAAAGCCTATAATGATTGCATCAGAGGCCGAAGCAAGAAGCACGTCACTTTCAGTAATTGGTCCAACTGCTTTATGGATTATATTAACTTGGATTTCTTCAGTAGAAAGCTTTTGGAACGAATCCGTCAATGCTTCCACAGAACCGTCCACGTCTCCTTTAAGAATAATGTTCAATTCCTTGAAATCACCTAGAGCGATACGTCTTCCGATTTCATCCAGTGTAATATGGCGCTGTGTTCTAACGGATTGCTCTCGCTGTAATTGGGTTCGTTTGGTGGCGATTGTTTTTGCTTCACGCTCATCTTCGAACACGTTGAATTTATCACCAGCTTGAGGCGCACCATCCAGACCCAGTACAGAAACTGGAGTAGATGGACCGGCTTCCTTAACGTTATTTCCCCGTTCATCCTGCATCGCCTTCACCTTTCCGCTGTGCTGGCCTGCCAGAACGTAGTCGCCTACTCTTAATGTTCCGCCCTGTACGAGTACCGTAGAAACGTACCCACGGCCTTTGTCTAGAAAGGCTTCCACAACCGTACCATTTGCCTGACGATTTGGGTTTGCGGTCAATTCAAGCAACTCGGCTTCCAACAATACTTTTTCAAGTAATTCTTTTACTCCTGTTCCTGTTTTCGCAGAAATATCCTGCGATTGAATTTTTCCACCCCAGTCCTCTACCAAAAGGTTTAATTGTGCCAATCCTTCCTTAATTTTTTCAGGATTTGCGGTAGGTTTATCTATTTTATTTATGGCAAACACTATTGGCACACCTGCCGCTTGTGCGTGGCTGATAGCCTCCTTGGTCTGTGGCATAATATCATCATCTGCCGCGACCACAATAATTGCAAGGTCTGTAACCTGCGCTCCACGGGCCCGCATTGCAGTAAAGGCTTCGTGACCGGGAGTATCCAGAAATGATATTTTCTGTCCGCCATCCAGTTCTACACCGTAGGCTCCAATATGTTGTGTAATTCCTCCGGATTCACCGGCAATCACATTTTCTTTTCGGATATAATCCAAAAGCGATGTTTTACCGTGATCTACGTGACCCATTACCGTAACAATCGGCGCTCTTGGTTCCAGATCTTCGGGCGCATCGGTCTTCTGATCGATTGATTCTTCAATATCTGCGGTTACAAATTCTACTTCATAACCAAACTCGTCAGCAACAATACTTAAGGTTTCAGCATCCAGACGCTGGTTCATCGTAACCATCATTCCCAAACTCATACAGGCCGAAATAATCTTAGTAACGGGAACGTCCATCATTGTAGCCATTTCACTGGCGGTAACAAACTCCGTTACCTTGATAAGCTTGCTGTCTGCTTCCTGCTGTGCCAGTTCGTCCTCAGACTTTTGGCGGTGGGTGTCACGCTTTTCACGACGGTATTTTGCACCTTTCCCTTTGGAAGATTTTCCTTGAAGTTTTTCCAAGGTTTCGCGTACCTGCTTTTGTACTTCTTCCTCGCTAGGCTCCTCTTTTGGAGTGCTGCTTCGGCCCTTTCTGCCTGCGCCGCGATTATCCCTGAAATTACTACCTCCACTTTTGGGAGTTTCCTTACTTATACGGCGTCTCTTGCCCTTTTTGTCTTTTTTATCGTCAGACTTGGCTTCTTTTTTCTTTTCGGGTTTTTTGAACTGGGTAAGATCTATCTTTTGGCCCGTAAAATTTGGCCCATCCAGTTTACGATATTGGGTTGTAACCGTATCAGACTCTTTCGAGGCTTCCTCTTTGGGCTCCTCTTTTTCAACTGGAGTTTCTATTGCTGAAGGTTTTTCTTCTTTTTTCTCCTTTTCTTCCTTAACAGGAGCAACTGGCTTGGTTTCTTCAGCTTCTTTCTTTTCTACCTTAGGCTTTTCAACTATAGGCTCCGGCTTGTCTTCTTTTTTGGCTTCAACAGGCTTCTCCTCAACTTTAGGCTCTTCCTTTTTAGGTTTTTTAGCATCTAGGTCAATTTTACCTACTTGCTTTGGGCCATCAAGCTTTGCCTCGGCTTTTATAACACGGGAAGATTCTTCTTTTTTCTGCTTTTCTTCCAGTTCGCGTTCGCGTTCCAAACGAAGTTCTTCTTTCTCCTTGCGTTTTTCCTCGCCCACTTCCTTGGAAGCTACTTTTTTACTTTTGTCGGTTTCAAACTCTTCAAAAAGAACTTCGTATTCTTCACCCGTTATTTTGGTATTGGGACTTGCGTCCACATCGAACCCCTTGGAACCCAAAAATTCCACGGCACGATCCAACGAGATGTTGAACTCACGTAATACCTGACTTAGTCTTTTCGTTTTTACTTCAGCCATAAATGCTTTTTCCTGTTTTGTCTTTTTAAAAAATTTGTATAAAAGTAGTTAAAGTTTCAACTACTCTTCAAATTCTTCTTTTAATATATTTATAACGTCGCGGATTGTCTCCTCCTCCAGATCGGTACGTTTTACCAGATCGTTGATGTCATGCTCCAATACGCTTTTGGCGGTATCTAAACCTATTTTGTGGAATTCCTCGATGATCCAGCCTTCTATTTCATCGGAGAATTCGCTCAACTCTACGTCTTCTTCTGCGCCTTCGCGAAGTACGTCAATTTCATAACCTGTCAACTGTCCCGCAAGACGAATGTTGTGTCCGCCGCGGCCAATTGCCTTACTTACTTCTTCTGGACGAAGAATAACCTCAGCACGCTTTTTCTCTTCGTCAATCTTTATGGAAGTTACTTTTGCCGGGCTCAAAGCACGCGTTATATATAGGTTCAGGTTGTTTGTGTAATTGATAACGTCAATATTTTCATTGCCCAACTCACGAACGATGCCGTGGATCCGGGAACCTTTCATACCCACACAAGCACCTACGGGATCAATACGGTCATCGTAAGAATCTACGGCTACTTTTGCTTTTTCGCCAGGGATACGCACTACCTTTTTTACGGTAATTAATCCATCGAAAACCTCTGGGATTTCCTGCTCAAAGAGTTTTTCAAGGAAAACCGGATTGGCGCGGCTCATAATAATGGTCGGCTTGTTTCCCTTTAAATCAACACTTTCAATAATTCCACGCACGTTGTCTCCTTTTCTGAAGAAATCTGAAGGAATTTGTTTTTCCTTCGGAAGAATTATTTCATTGCCCTCATCGTCCAAAAGAATAACGGCACGGTGACGGATGTGGTGAACTTCGGCAGTGTAAATTTCTCCCTCAAGATCTTTAAACTGCTTGTAAATGATAGTATTGTCGTGCTCGTGGATTTTTGAAATGAGGTTTTGGCGCAATGCCAAGATGGAACGGCGACCAAGATCTATAAGTTTTACTTCTTCCGAAACATCCTCGCCGATCTCAAAATCAGGCTCAATTTTTCGGGCAGCGCTCAATGAAATTTCCTCGTTCGGGTCTTCCACTTCCCCATCGGCCACAACTACGCGGTTTCGCCATATTTCAAGATCGCCCTTGTCTGGGTTTACAATAATATCAAAGTTATCATCGCTCCCGTACTTTTTCTTCAGGGCATTTCTGAAAACTTCTTCAAGTATCGCCATAAGCGTTACCCTGTCTATTTGTTTATCGTCCTTAAATTCCGAAAAAGATTCGATTAGTGCTAAGTTTTCCATATCAATTAAAATGTTATCATCACTTTTGCTTCCATAATATCTTTGTAAGGCAAGGTTGCCTCTTTTTGAACGGTTACCTTTCCTTTGCCAACAGGTTTGGGCTCACGCGCTGACCATGTTAAGGTAAAGCTATCTTCTGTTGCGGCGGTCAATTCGCCTTCCAGCTTTTCGCCGTTCTTGGTTTTTATTTTTAGGTTTCTGCCTATGTTTTTTTTGTACTGCCTGGGCAATGTGAGCGGTTCTGAAACGCCGGCTGACATCACCTCCAAGGAAAAATCATACTCCTCGCGGTCCAGATTGTGCTCTATGGCGCGGCTTACCGCAATACAATCTTCAACCGTAACGCCCTTATCGCCGTCCAGGATGACCCTTATTTGGTTGTCTTCAGAAATATTTAGGTCGATCAAAAACAGTGATTTGTTTTCTTCCAGCGCATTTTCCAGCAGTTCTGCTACTTTTTCACGCATCATTTTAAGCTATAAAAAGAGGGGACTTTAGTCCCCTCAGATAGTTTCATATCAAATTCGGTGCAAATATACTACATTTTTTAATATTATAAAAACCAAGCGCAAACGATTTATTTTTGTACTTTAATGCTTCCAAAAAACACAAAACCGACCAATTTTATGAAACGTATCCTCGTCCCAACCGACTTTTCCGAGCAAGCTGAAAATGCATTGAAAGTAGCTCTCAAACTCGCCGAAAAGCATAAAAGTGAAATATTTGTCCTCCATTCTATGGAAATGCCGCTGCACTTGGCCACTTCAAGTGATTCAGGGACGCTTCCCGAATCGCTGTTTTTTATAAAATTGGCTGAAAAACGTTTTAGTGAAATGCGCGCAAAACCGTATCTGAAAGGAACTACGGTAAATGAAGCCATTGGCCACAACGAAATTTACGAGGATATTGAAGAGGCTTGCAAAAAGAACAAAATAGATTTAATTGTTATGGGCTCCAGTGGGGCCAGCGGCTTTAAGGAAATGTTTATAGGAAGTAATACTGAAAAAGTGGTCAGAACTTCCAAAATACCGGTGCTGGTAATTAAAAACAATCATGAGCAATTCAACGTTACGGATTTTGTATTTGCTACAGATTTTTCAGAAGAGGGCCGTGGGGCATTGGACAAGGCACAAAAATTTGCAAAAAAACTTGGAGCAAAAATGCACCTACTCTTTGTGAACACCCCGGGAGATTTTAAAACTTCTGTTCAGGCACAAAACATTATGGAAAATTTTGTTAGGGGAATGGGCGTTGAAAACTATACCTTAAACATTTACAATGACACTTCCGTAGAAAAGGGAATACTCAATTTTGCCAAACACATCAATGCACAGCTCATAGGAATGGGCACCCACGGTCGCAAAGGCATTTCGCACTTCTTCAATGGCAGTATTAGTGAAGATATGGTGAACCACGCCAATATGCCGGTGATAACTTTTAAAATTTAAATGAAGTATTTGCTTTTTGCGATACCGTTTCTATTTCTTGGCTGTAAAAAAATCAGTGAGAAGAGCCCCCCGTCAGAATTACCCATTCAAGAACCTTCTACTGTTGTAATTGAAAAACCTGACCTACCCGAAGGCGCCTTTAAAGCTGACTTTTTGGGAAACCAAGATTCTATCTATGTTTTTGTAAGGAAAGTTGACGCTTCAACCGGAACCACGCTGATTGGTTTTGAAAATGAGCAATTACCGGAGATAATTATTCCTGAAAGTATTGGTGCCCAATTACAAATTTTAAAACTTAAGAATTTTCAAAACGATGTTTTACTGGTAAACGCGAAGTTGAAGGATACCAATTTTAACGAATACTATGTTTTTGTTTGGAAAGACTCCCTTTGGAAACAACCCGTAAACCGCTTTGATATTCATAAAAGCAATGTGACGGACACACTTACCCCCATTATGAACGATCCCAAAGATAGCACGCGGCTCGTGCGGTACTATTCTGTTTTTGATATGGATAGGAAAAGCGAAAAGAAATATACTTGGAAACTTATGAGTGAAAGTATTTCCATCGAAGATTGATATTATAATCTTCTATCAATCAAATCAACAGGTTTTCTACTCAATGGCGGAAAGCGAAGTGCTTCAACCTCTTCGGAAGTAGCAAATTCAACCTTTGGTGCCACACGAAGTTTTGCCCGGAAATGGTCTTTTATTTCCAGCAATAATTCTTCGGAAGTGTTTTCCGAAGCTATTTTTATCAAAATTTCATCGGTGCCCAGTTCGTTGTGGAAAATTTCAATCACATAGCTTTCTATTCCCGAAAAATCATTTAGAATATTATACATCGCAGGCGGATAAAGCGTTGTTCCCTTATATTTTATCATCTGCTTTTTTCGGCCTACAACCGGCCCCAACCGCATGGTTTTTCTCCCACATTCGCACGGTTCATTATAGCTTTGGACCATATCGCCTGTTTTAAAACGCAGCAAGGGCATAGCCTGAACGCCCAAAGTTGTGATGGTCAACTCGCCCACTTCCCCTTCGGAAACTGGCAAATTATTGTCATCAAGAATTTCTGCAATAATAAGTTCGGGATGGTGGTGGCCGCCGTTGTGCATTTCACATTCGTTGAAAGCCGTGCTCATTTCGGTGGAGGCGTAGGTTGAAAAAAGTTCGATATCCCAGTCCTTTTTTATTTTTTTCGCCAAAATGTTCAGTGAAAAATCCTGTTCGCGGATGGGTTCGCCTATGCAGATTGCGGCTTTAATGCCCGTGTTCTGCAAATCAATTTCGTGCTGTTGGGCGTATTCAATCAATTTTAAGAGAAAGGAAGGAACGGTAATTAAATAGGTGGGTTTAAATTTCAAAATGGAATCCCACTGCAATTCCGGGATGCCCGAACCCACGCGGATAATGCCCGAACCTAGCTTTCGCGCGCCCAAAAAATACGCCAATCCGGCCATAAAACGGCGGTCCATCGTAGTCATTAATTGTAGCGTATCTTCTTTTCCTACCCCGCAACACGCGAAGGAAATCGCTTCGTTATAAGCCAAACGCTCCAAATCTGCATCGGTCAAAGCAAAGGTTACGGGATCGCCCAATGTGCCCGAAGTAGTTACATAATCTATGATTTCAGCTTTTGGAACGCAGATAAAATCATTGTTGAATTGCTGAAGATGGTCTTTGGTAGTAACGGGAATCCTTTGAATATCTTCCAACGTTTTTATTTCTGAAATCTGAATGTTGTTCTCTTTGAAAAAGCGTTTATAAAAAGGAGAGTTTTCATCCAAATATTGAAGAGTCTCTTTCAATTTTTCTTCTTGAAATGCTTTAATTTCTGCTGCTGAAGCTTTCTCTATCTCTGGAATCATTTTGAGTTTTTCTTTGTGCCCTCTGTGTCTTTGTGGTGTAAAGTTAACCACAGAGGCACAGGGAACACAGAGTTAGTTTTTCAATTTTTGAAGAAATTTTTCGATCTTCTCTCTATCTGGAACGGTTGTAATCTCCTTGGTCAATGCCTTTTCAAAAGCGATTTTCGCGGCGGCATCATAATTTTTTTCAAAGTAATACTTTCCCGTTAAATAATAGGCTTTCCAATACTCGGGATTTTTTTGTTGCAATGCGGCAAGTTTTTCTGCTGAAATAGTTTCCTTATTTTCAATTGCCGCTTCCACTTCCCGCTCCAAAATTCGGTATTCCTCATAATCTTTGTATTGCTTTGAATGCACAAAAGTATCTTCAGCTATATTTCCCTTTGGGTTTGAAATGGTTTTGGTTGCCGGATTTCCTTGTCTATTTGCAAAAACTTCATCCAAATCATACTCCACAAATTCGCCCAATTGATACGGATTGGAAGAAACCCAAACTTCCAAACTTTCAGGTTTGAAAACGATGCCGTGGTGCGCCAAAAGTTGGTTTAAAGCCTTTTCATTCCCAAAACCAATTTCTTTGTCGTCCAATCCTTTTTTGTTCCGAAGAATGGCAACGGCATCTGCAACATTCAGTTTTTTGTTTTCTGAAATCAATTCTTCCATCCTTTCAAAACGGTACATCGAGTGGCTTTCTTCAATCCATTTCAAATTTCGTTCGTCGTTTTTATAAGCCTCACTTTGAAAGTGGTTGCTGCAGATCAGTTCATCCGTGTTTTCAACTTCATAAACGCCAAAATTATCCGGTGCCACTTCAATAATCGCCGCTTTCTTGTCTTTTGCGCTGCCCACAAAAATAGCTTCGGAAACAAAAACTTCGCGCTTTTTTGCAATGGCAATTGCTTCATCAATGTTTGAGGCATATTGCAAAATCTCTCGTGTTACTATGGAAATGGGCGTTTTCGCAACCAGCGGAATTTCAGATTTTCCAGCGTTTATCGTTACCGTCAACCCTTGGTCGTTCATCCCGGAAACCACGCCCATCATTCCGCCCCAAGTAACCGACATAAATTTGTGGCCTTCGGAAGGGTTTACGAAAGCAATTATCTTTTCCTTCGCAAAATCGTCGCCTGCGTAAAAGTCGAAATTTCTGCCGATCAGCAATTCGCCATCCACTGTTTTATCACCCCAAACGGCAAATGAGGAACAGCCCACAAGCATCAAATCCTGCAAAGCATGGCCAATATCGTGGGCGCCGTGCAGATAGAGCAACCGCAAATAAGGCGCGCCAATCTCACTGAAATCTGAAGACGAAAACTGCGAAAGCCCATAAATTTCGGCTTTGTATTCCTCGGAAATGTGCAGATACATTTTGCGGTTGTACCACGCCAAAAATTTCCGCAACAAATATTGTTGCGTTTTTGAAGGCACCAAATCTTCCACTTTATTGAAGAAAATGGCTTCCTGTTTCTGCATCAATTCCTGCGTGAGGCTGCCAGTAATTTTGCCAATTTGCAACGGGTTGCCTTCCACGTAAAGTTCCCATTGGCCCTGTTTATTTTTTAAGAGGAAATTGTCTCCAGCAACAAAAGTGGAATCATTGATTTTTACTTTTTCGGGAATTGTTGCATCGTAACCACTTACATCGGGCCGATTGTGGATAGATTTGGAAACCCCGCATGAATTCAGAAAAAATAATAATAGCAAACACGCGAATATTTTTTCCAAATATTTCATCTTAACTGGCTTGTTTTTTCAGTTTTGCAGCGCGCTTGTTGGTTTTTGAAAATGTGCGGCCTTCTTTATAATCAATCCATTTTTGTCCGAAGGATTTACGCATCACATTTTCAAAATGGCGCATAAAGAACACGTTGTAAAGCATATTGCCAAAACGCCCCAAATGCCGTGGAAACGCCCGAAGCGTCATCGAGAAACCGCCGTCCAAATATTTTATGTAGTGCCAATACCCGCTGGGCATATAAAGCGCATCGCCGTGTTTCATAATTGCGTGCAGGCCTTCCAGATATTGCAGGGCGGGATATTTTTCAAAATCGGGATTGTCCAAATCGATGCTTTCCAAATTGTGCACGGCGAATGGAATTTTATACAGATACTTTGTCTGTTTGGGTGAAAACAGCGTCACGCTTTTCGTACCCTGAAAGTGAAAATGCACCAAATCTGCCAAATCCATATCGTAATGCGGCAGTACTTTGGAACCCTCGCCGCCAAAGAAAAGCACCGGAAGCCTTTTGAAGAATTTTAGGCCAATATCGGGATATTCAAAGTCTTTCAGCAGTTCGGGAAGCTTCACTTTTAAATCGTAAAAGAAAATGCGCAGGTCGGTGGGTTTGGTTTTTATAAGTTCGATGTAATCTGCCATTTTCATTTCCGTGGCAGGTTCTGCGGAATTTTGTTTGCCTTTGGTGGGCTCGTTATTGTAAAGCGGCACGATTTGGTCGCCGGCGTGTTGCTGGATGTAATCCAAATTCCATTTTTGGAAAGCCGCCCAGTTTTCCGTCAAGCCCTCAATAAGCACAGGTTTTTGGGGTTTGAAGTAATTCTTGATGAAATCCTCTTTTGAAATATTCCGGACCCGTTCAATCGGTGTTGTTTTGATATGTCCCATCTTCAAAAAATATTAAGTAATTTCTTCTTCCCTTGTGGCTTTTAGGATTTTGTTCAGCAAATATTCGCCCCCCAAAATTTCCGAACACGTAACCACGCCACTGATGGTAACGCCCAAAATACCGTGCATATTCAAACTCTGCCCCGTAAAATATAGGTTTTTGATTTTGGTCCGCGGCGAAATAAAGGATTTTAAAGGATTGTTGGCATCTTTCACGTAGCCATACATCGAACCCCTGTTGCAGCCAATATAATCGCGGTATGATAAAGGTGTGGACGAATAAACTGCTTCAATACAATCGCGGAGATTGGGGAACTTTTTCTCCAACTCCTTAATGATGATTTCAGACTTGTAGGCCTTGAACTCCTCATAGGTCTGTCCACGGTCATTCTTTTGTGCGGCCGTGTTGAAGGTGTCAATCCACGGTTCCATTTCCTCAAAACGCATATAGGTCATCACCGTAATATTATCGCCATATTCGGCCATATCTTTTTTGATTCCCATAGAAATCATATAGGCTTCGGGCCAACTTTCCTCCGTATAATTGTGAACGTCCCAAATGGATTTATAATCCTTAAAATGGTAGTAGTTATGGTTCAGATATTTAAAGCAATTTGGTTTTAGCACCAAATAAAGACTGAACGCGGCGATGGTACTCTCAATATTCTCAATGCGGCTGGTGTAGGATTTTCTGAAATTTTCCTGCCCAATCATTTCCAGCGTCATCTTCGGATCCACGTTTGAGATAAAAATATCACCGTAAATAGTTTTCCCATTTGCAGTCTGCACAGCTGTAACCACGCCATCCTCCGTTTCAAACTTTGTTACCTCGTGGCGTTTGTAAGCCTTTCCACCTTTTTCACGTAACCGTGCCAATAATGCTTTTGTAATTTGGCTGCCGCCGTTAATACAGCGATATGAACTTTCAATATACGAGTTCACCGAAAGTGCGTGCATATAAAAAGGCGTTCGCTCGCCCTCGCCCGCATACAGCAGATTGCTGCCGCCCAAAACGGCGCGGAGCTTCTCATTTTCGGTTATGGAATCTATAAACTCCTTGGCCTTTACCTCAAAGAGGGAAGTGTTTTCATAATAAGGTTTTCCAAGTTTTAGGCCGTAAAGCGGAAAAAAACTGCACGTTTCCTGCATTTTTTGGCAATAGGCGTCGATTGCTTTTTCCTCTTCGGGAAACTCTTCGAGTAGTGTTTTTTTGAAATTCTCATACCCCTGGGCGTGGCAATATTCCTTTGGATCGTTGTCAAAAGTGATCCTGTCAAAGCCATCCTCGTCCATTTTTTTGAGGGTAATGTCATCCAAAATATCCAAATACTTAAAATATCTGTAAAGATTTTGCCCTTCGGAAAGACCGCCAATATAGTGGACGCCAGTGTCAAAAATGGTCTTGTCGCGCACAAAGGTTTGGAGATTGCCGCCAAACTGTTGGTTTTTTTCAAGCACGCAAACGCTGTAGCCTTCCCTCGCGAGAATAATCGCCGAAACCAGCCCGCCAAGGCCACTACCGATGATAACTACATCATATTTTTCACTCATTTCGCTGTGTTTCCCGATGGTTTAAAGATACTAATATTAGTATTCCCGTACACGTTTTGATAGCCTAAGGTACTAATATTTTCGGTTTGCGAAGAAACACATTCTTTTAATAAAACAATTTTTTTAATTGAAAGATTTGGCAATTGTGAAATAGCTTCAGCAGCCCTTTTTTCTGAAGAAATAATTAAAGTTTCAACGTTTGAAAGCAAGGTTTCCGAAACAGAATCAGTAAAATGAAGCCTTCCGTATTTTTGGGTTATGTAACTATTTTGAAGTATCGTTCGCGTTTCGGAATCTTCAATAAAACTGAAAATCTTATGGTCAGAACCATCGAGCGCCAACAGAAAATCGAGCTGCCCGGAATCTTCCGAAATGTGGGCAATGGTTCCGCTTTTATCCAAACGACGCATCACTTCAAAATAAATTTCAGCATTTTCCCTTAAATCCTTTTTCACCATTCGGTAAAGCGCATCGCCTTTATAGCGGTAATCCTCCAAAACGATTCCGTGGAAATAGCTCGGGCCTTCCATCTTTTCACGAAGTTTTAAAAATTCACTTTTAAAATACGCGCCTATTTTTTTTGCTTGCTGTGTATGGTTTTCGCCAAAGGAAGTGTCTTCGGCCTTAATCCTCGGCAAAATTTCAACCGTAATGCTTCCATCCTTTATGATAAAACTTCCCTTTGGGTTTACCTCGCTGTTGCCGTGAATCAAAACGGGGAGAATGTCTAAATTGAACTCATTCGCCAAATAAAAGGCACCTTTGTGAAAACGCTTTATTTTGTTGCTCAAGCTGCGGGTTCCCTCGGGAAAAGCCATCAGCGAATAGCCTTGTTTTATTTTTTTCTGAAGTGGCTCCAAACTGTTTTCGATGCCGCTGGAAACCGGATAGAAATCGGCGCGTTGCACGGCCTTTCCAAAAACTGGCGAATTATAAACCCAATCGTTTACCAAAAAACAGATTTTTGGATGCAACATGCCTACCGCCAAAATATCGAGAAACGATGTATGGTTTGCAATGATTACGGCAGGTTTCGAGAAATCTTCGCCAACTTCGTTGATTACTTTTTTCTTCACAAACGGATTGGTATAAAGCACCGACTTGAAAAATTTTGCAATCACTTTGTGAAACCAGCCCATTTTAATTTTTTTGCTGATGGGAAGCAGCGGCATCAAAGTGATGCTGTAAAGTGATAAACAAATTCCGCCCAGTCCGAAATACCCAAAGGAAAAGAGGGAATGCACAAACATTCGCGGCGTGATTGGACGTTTTTTGGAGCTGCCGATAAAAAGTTTAAAAAGCAACGGCTGGACCGTAAATGCGGTAACCATTGCCGAAAAAATTCCAATGATTGAAACGATGGAGATGGAATAAAGCGCAGGATGTTTCGCAAAAATCAGAACCCCAACACCCAAAATAGTTGTCAAAACCGAAAGCATAATCGAGGTTTTGTGCGTGGCCATTACCTTTTCACCGGTTCGCAATTCCTTTAGCAAACCTTTGGTCATAAAAATGCTGTAATCAATACCCAAACCAAAGATAAACGTGGAAATAATGATGTTGAAAATGTTGAACTGAATATGGAAAAGCCCCATAATCCCGAGGGTTAAAAACCACGTGAGAAAAATAGGAACGGCGGTAACCAGCGTGAGTGAAAAACTTCGGAAAAAGAGAAAAAGTATAAAAAGTACGGCCAGCAAACAATAGCCAATCAAGCTGTTGAAATCGTTTTTCAAATTCCCCAAAAAGGTCTCGTTCATTTCCTGCCGGTCAATGACGATGGTATTCGGAATTTTCTTAAAAGCGCTTTTTATTTCGGAAGCGTTCTCATTTTCAAGCTTTATCAAAGTGGTAATCGTTGTGAAATCTGCTTCGGTGGTAATGTAATCTTCCAAAAGCACGGAAGGGATTTGCTGATAATCCTCGGGTTTCAACGTTTCAAAATCTTCATCCAAAAATGTGTAAAACCTATTAAAAGTCGTGGGTTTGAAACCTCGTTCTTCCCCGCTCTCAATCAAATTGGTTTCCAAACTATCTTTCCGACCTTCACTCCAAAATTGCTGCCATTGCGCTATTTTCTTCCGTTGGTCGCGTTGCGAATGCACCAAAGCGCCAATGGAACTGAAACTGCTAATTTTGCCCTCCTCTTTCAGCAATTCCAAGGTTTCGTGGATGGAATCGTTCAACTGCAGCGTGCCTTCAACCGATTTTCCGTAGGTGGCGAGATAGACCGATTTTGAGGAAATATCAGTCAGTTCGTCCAAATGTTGCATCGCGGTCTTTATTTTCGCAGGTTCGTAATTCAGTTTGGAAATATCTTTGTTGAATTCTACTTTGTGATACGTGAAAATGCTTACTATCAACACCAAGCCCAAACCAATCAGCAACCATTTGTTTTTGTGAAAAGGATAATCCGCAACTTTGTCCAAAACGTTGATTTGCTGCTTTCGCGAAAGCGGATTTTTATAGACCAACGGAATAAAGAAAAGCGCAAAAACCGAAGCTCCCAACACACTTACGGCGGCAAAAATGCCCAAATCCTGTAAGGCTTGCGAATCTAAAAACAGTAAACATAAAAATGCCAATGAAGTAGTTAAACTACTCATCAAAATAGGTTCGGTTACGTCTTTGTAAAGACTTTGGAGCGTTTCGTTATTGCGGATGTGCGTTAAAATATGCAGCGAATAATCCAGCGTTACGCCCAGCAAAACCGAACCAATTCCGAGGGAAATAGCTGAAATTTCCCCGCGAATCAGATACAATAATGCCACCGCCATCAACCCTCCGAAAATGGTTGGCACAAAAAGAATGATGGGCACGTAAAGTTTTCGATAGAAAACGATGAAAATCAAGATAAGCAGCGTCATCGCAATTCCGACGGTAAACTGGATGTCGCTTTTAATCTGCTTCGCATTTGCAACGGCGATAAGCGCAGCCCCAAAATATTCACTCTTCGCTTTGCCTGCAAATTTTTTATCGAGGGAATTTTGAAGCGCATAAAGTTGCTCGGCAAACCTACTATTGTCCGCAGTCTCACTGCTGCCGAATTTTGGAGTGATAAAGAGCAGGATATTTTTTTCATCCTTGCTCACCAAAAAACCATCCTTCAAAACAAAGTCGTCGGTAACGCCGAGTTGGCGCAATTTCTTCAAAGCGATAAACGAAAGTCCGAGCGGGTCTTTTAAAATAATGTCTTTTGAAACAATGCCCGACGGGGAAATGAGCGTGCGGTAATTGGCTTCGGTTCTGGCGGCAATACTGTCTTTTTGAAGTTTTTCAGCAATGGTTTTGTAATCTTCCCTCTCCAAAAACAACGGCAGGTTTTCATATACAAAATCCATCGTTCGCTGCAAATCGTCTTCGTTTACTTTTCCGCGGATGTTTTTAATGTAATCCTTGGAATTGGCTTGCAGACTGTCAATAAATTCCGAAGCATATTCCGTTAAATTCTCAATTTCAGAAGAATCGCTGCGTTGGATGTTTACGATAATCTTGTCGGTGAAGTTGACGGTCTTTAGAACCTTTTGAAGCTCTTGGGCATCTTCGTTGATTGGAATCAATTTCGAAATATCTTCCTCAAAACGGATTTTGGAAACCAAAAACACCAAACCAAAAAGCACCAAAAGCAGCAGCAAGGCACTGCCAATTCGGTTCTTTTGCAAAAATTGAAATGTTCTGAAAAACCACTTACCCATTGTCGAGAATCTTTTTCCTTTCAAATAGCGTTAAAAACAAATAACCCAGCAGGCCGCAAAAAAGCGCCGCTGAAACTGAAAGTACAAAACTGCCGACAATATAGGATTTTAAATATTTTACCAACTCCAAACTGGGGTCAATTTCGCTCATGGAAAGCACAAAATTTTCGCCCAAAAGCCAACTGCCCAATTTTAAGCTAAAATAGAGTATCAACGGAATGAACGGCGGCAGGCTCACGTTTGAAAATGCAAAGGCAATCACTTTGTTCAGATTGAAGAGGAGTGCCAAAAAAATAACCACAATCGTGTGAAATCCCCAAAGTGGCGAAAGTCCAATAAATACGCCAAGTGCGATGGAAAATGCTTTTTTTTCGGCAGAATCGTCACTGCCCAAAAAGTCTTCCATTATAAACCGTTTGAGACCTTTTTTTTTTAATTTCCTGAGGATATTTCGTGGTTTTATATACAGGAATGTAATGAGTACAAACCATGTATTTAGAATGCTTATCCGCGTAAAATCCTTGAAAGGCCTGAAATGTGAAACGCGATTTTCCAATTCGTAGTGAATTTGGATTGGGATGTTTTTCACTTCAATTCCACTCCACGCTGCTTTTACGATGGCCTCTATTTCAAACTCGAACTTTTTGGTGTAAAATTTCAGCTTTTTCATCGCGAAAAGTGGATACAATCGAAAGCCGGATTGTGTATCCTGCAAGCGAATGCCCGTTTCTACCCAAAACCAAAAATTGGAGAATTTGTTGCCAAAGCTGCTTTTTTTCGGCACGCCGTGTTGGGTCATATTTCGCGAACCGATAAGCAAAACTTCTTTGTTCGTTTCGTTTTCCAAGGCTTCAATAAAAGTTGGAATATCTTCCGGAAAATGCTGCCCGTCGCTATCGATAGTTATTGCATAGCGATAGCCCAAACTTTCGGCATGTTTAAACCCTTGGCGCAGCGCGTTGCCTTTCCCCTTGTTTTGTAAAAGGTGGATTTGCTGAATCTGCGGAAATCGAACTAAAATTTCAGAAGTAGCATCCGTGGAACCATCGTTTACTACAATCACATCTTCGGTATAAACCAAAACGCCCTCAATAACCTTTTGCAACGTTTTGTAATTATTATAGGTAGGAATAATTACGCAACATTTCAGGCTTTTGAATTTTTCTGAAAGTAGTTTTTGGTCCATTTGGGAATTTTGATCTCTGTGAACTCTGTGTCTCTGTGGTTAACTTTACACCGCAAAGACACAGAAGGCGCAAAGCAAATATAAGTTTTAGGAATTAGAACTTATCATCTGATTTACTTTTTCCCAAAAGTAAGGAATTATAATACTTGAGAGCATTTAAAATAGATTCAGCTTTATTGGGGTCATCAATGCGCATGATTAATTTATGCTTGTCGAATTTCATCTTTTTTTCATCTTTTACAATAGAAACCCAAATGTTTAAAAATGCCAATTTATCAGACCGTTTAGAAATATTTTGGAATTTATATACATTTGAAAAATCAAAGAGAATTCCATCATTCACAGGTTTACTTTCGTCTTTTTTCATCACTTTGAGTCTTAAAAAGTCTCCTTCAAAACTTGCCCTATATTTCCGCTTAAATGTATCTTCCTCAAAACCGTGCTCGTTGATTGTTTTAATTATAAAATCTTTCGTCTCAGCCAATGAAAATTTTGGCACTTTTGAGGTAATCATCTCCATATGTTTAATCTCAAAATTTTGAGTAGTACCATTTTCAAAATCAATTTTTCGTAGCAATGAAATTGGCAGTTCATAAATCGGGCCTTCCAAATTGTCATATCTGTTATACTGAACAATATCATTGGTAATCTTTGTTATTTTAGCACGAATCATTTCATTTTCATTAGTCAAGATTATATCCTGCCCAAACATTTTTGAAATGGAAAAAACCAATATTATAAAGTAGATTTGTTTCATATTTTTTTGAAGTTATAAATTATTTCTCAATTGTAGTAAAATTTTTAGATTTCACAATAAAATCTTGTATCACTTCCCGCAATTCCTTTGACGAAACAGTTGCAAAGTTTTTCAAAATAAAGTCTTTATCTTCTTCAATATTTTTATGATACCCCAAAAAATTTGGGGAATTTTCCTGCACGCTCAAACGGATGTAGCGTATTTCAATGTTTGAAGATTCCGCTTTTACGGCGCTTTCAATCTGGGAAATTCCTTCTTTGAAAAAATCCTTTTTATCGCTTTTCTTTTTTGCAAATTTTGCCTTCAACGTTGAAACAGCACCTTTATACGCAACTAAAACGGGTTTGCTGGAGGAGTTTACAGTTGTAAGTTCGCCGTCAAGTTTTGTTGCAATTTCAGCACTTTCCACAGCTTTTGGGTAAGCTGACCGGATTCCGTTCAAGTCTTGGGCAGTTCCAGCTGCAGAAATTAAAAAAACTATAATTATTAAATATTTCATCAGTCAATAACTTTAAAAGTCGCGCTGAGCTTCAACGCAACCGTATCTTCAAAAGAAGTTGTGTTTTTCACTTTCACTTCGCCATTTTCCTGAGCAATATCAATGGACAGCTGCAAATCGGGGGTTTTCTCAGGATTGATAATCGCCATAAATTTTATGTTCGACGAAACGGCCAAAAACAAATTTTTCCCGGTTGTTTCCTCCGTCAATTCCTTTATAATCTGAATCATACAAACGCCCGGCATCACTGGGTTTCCGGGGAAATGACCTTTAAAAATAGTGTGATCCTTGTTTAAATGGACTTTTGCCAAAATTCCTTCGGCTGTGTTTTCCGTGGCGGTAACTTTATATAATCCTTCGATAAGCATATTATTCATTTTTAAATTTTTCCAAGTTTATCGACAGCTTGATATTCTTGTGTTTTATGGAAATAAAATCTGCGATATTTCCTTCGTGGGAAGTAAAATCAATCTCCACTTTCTCCTTTGTTTTTGTGGTGTTTACGATTTTTTGAAGCTGTTCCGTTTCATCTTCCAAAAAATAAAAATTAAATCGGTCGCCACTTGTGGTTTTATAAATTCGATGATTTTCAGATTCATAAACCGCCAAAACCTGAGCTTTTTCGTTTACCAACAACCTAAAATCATCCTTTAAAATGTTGACGATAAATTTCTTATCCAAATCGTCCACTATAAAATGCTTCGTAAAAGTATCGCCTTCAAATTGAAAATCAAACAGTTTGCTGCCAAATTCGGTCGTAAAAACCACTCTGTGACTTTCGGGCCCCGTCTTTTTTATGATCAAAATCCCGCCAAAATTCTTTTTGTAAACCTCAATTTTCGCCTTGTAAACATAATCAATTTCAGGGTTTGAAAAATAAGGATTTCCAACCGCTTCTTTATTGAAGTGCACTTGTCGCAAGCCTTCCGTAGTCTTTAACGAACACGATGCCAAAGTGACAATTGCCAAGAAGCTAATTGCTAAAAACCGAATCATTAATAGTGCTGTTTAACGTGCGATTGCTAAAAACAATTCGGGTAAAATCCTGCGATGGCTCCACCATTTTCACTTCGAAAACCTGGGCGTCGTCTTTATTGAAAAGCAGTTCGAAAGAAGCTATGTAACCCGCAATTTTTTTGTCCTTGGGAATAAAAACGGCTTTGTTATATTTTGGAGATTTAAAGAACGAGACCGTAAAATCGGCATCGTTGAACATATTTCCTTTTACGCTATTTACAATCAGTTGGTTCAGTTTTTTGAAGAGTTTGCTGTTGCCAATATCCACCTTGCTTTTGGTGCCGCCGTCGTTGATGAGCAGTTGGTCTTCCTTAAAAATCACGCTGTATTGGTACGGATTGGTGTATTCCCATTTTACCAGATTGGGCGCCTTAAAAACCATTTTTCCCGAAGTTTTTACGTCATCGGCCAAAAAATCGAGGTGTTTGTACTGCACAAAATCGGTTTTGATGGTTTTGGTGGTTTTGGCCGAAGCGATCACTTTCCCCTTAAAAGCCACAATTTCCGAAGCACTCATCGCAGTTTCCTGCGCCTGGATCGAGCTGCTAAAAGCAATAAAAAATAACATTAGAAAATAATTACGCATAGGCTTCAATTTCGAGCAAACGATCCACCGGAACCGACTGCAGTTTGTGCGGTGGCAAAGTTAACAATAACTGTTCCAATACGGCAACAGATTTTGCGTTGCTGTCGTGCAGTAGAATGATATCGCCCTTTTTTAAGTTGGAAGTGATACGTTTTAAAATTTTTTCTTCGGAAATATTTGTGGTATCAAAGCTGCGTTTGCTCCAGCCGATAGAAAAATGCCCCGTAACTTTCAAAGCTCTTTTAATGTTCGGATTGGTAACACCAAAGGGTGGACGAAAAAGTTTCAGATCCTTGCCAGTGATTTCCTTTAGAACTGAATTAGTTTTATTCAACTCGGCAATAACTTTTTCCGAAGAAAAAAATCCAAAATTTTTGGAATGTGAATAGGAATGATTGCCAACGGAATGGCCTTCCGCAATAATTTGACGAACAATTTCAGGATATTTTTCAGCATTTTTTCCTATTAAAAAAAAGGTGGCTTTTGCGTTGAAATCTTCCAGAAGTGCTAAAACTTTTGGCGTGAATTCTGGATTTGGCCCATCGTCAAAAGTGATGGAAATATGATTTTCCGAAGTTTTGTAATTGTGATTTAGAGATTGCAAATGATAGTTCAGTTTAATCTGAAACGAACCAATTGCGGTAATCAAAAACCAAATAAATACAAAAAGCACATAAAGCCAAGCTGGAACATCACCAAAAAAACCTCCCAACAGTAGTCCAAAAAAAACTACCAAAGCCAAGGCGTTTATGGTGTAAAACCTCAACATTTTCTCAATAAAACAAGACTGTGGTTTTGGCCGCGGTATTGGTTGTAGCACAAAACCGTTTTAATTTCGGAAGAATTAATTTTGTTGATTTTTACGATTTCGGGGACAGTCTGGGTTTTCAAAATTTTTGAAGCCAACCAAACTCCAAACGCCGAAACAGTGTTGTTTTCGCCCACCAAATGTTTGTAAAAAACCTGTTGGGTTTTGCTGAAAATTCCTTCGGAAAGTTTGTTGTAATATCCATCAAAATCTACATCGCCGTTGTTCCCAAAAACAACCAAATCAATGTCGTCGAGCTTCAAATTATTTTCTTTTAAAAAAGTTTCAATTGCTTCTGAAACCTTCTCTTTTTGAAGGGTGTTAAAAGTTTCCACGGCAACCAATTCGGCGTAACAGCTTTTTGTCTTTTCATTTGAAACGACAAAGAAATTCGTGCCTTCGCTGAAAACGGCGCCCTCGGTTTTCGAGTGCAAAACCTCCGAAATTGAAACCGGTTCGGGTTTTATGTGGTTTATCAATCGATGCACTTTTGTGGTATGCGCGCCCAATTCTTCTACACCGCCGACTAAGATATGTTCGGCTTCGTTATTTTCGAGC
This sequence comes from Aequorivita aquimaris, assembly GCF_001573155.1. Taxonomy (GTDB): domain Bacteria; phylum Bacteroidota; class Bacteroidia; order Flavobacteriales; family Flavobacteriaceae; genus Aequorivita; species Aequorivita aquimaris. The sequence goes on from NZ_JRWG01000002.1 coordinate 72,055, forward strand.
TGCATTTTCGCGTCCAGCAGCGCAGATTCAAACGAAATTGCGGAATGCACATAAGTGAAATTATAAGCTTTGCATTCCATCCCCAAAGCAATCTGCCCGGCGACCGTGTTATGGGTGCTTTGAATGAAAGAGGTTGGCGTTAAATACTGCTCGTTGTTGTCAATTATGGCGCTCACAAATTTTTCGGAATCAATCATACAGCCCATTCCCGTGCCCGTGATGATGGCGTCCACGGTTTCAATTCCTGCTTCGTCCATCGCAATTTTGGAAGCAACAACTCCCATTTTTATACCTTTTGCCATTCGGCGGGCAGCGGCTGGCGGAATGTATTGTTTGTAATCGGGGTCTTGGGCGAAAATTACCGTGTCGTTATATTCGGTAATTTCGTCCAAAAAATTACAATTATCATACGTTTTTTGGGGCGAAATAGAAGCGATGCTATTTATGTAAACTTTCTTCATTAGGCTTCTTTTGAAAATATTACCGTAGAGCAATTCCCACCAAAACCAAGCGAGTTTGAAAGTACCGTGTTCAATTCCTTTTTCTTTAATTCCGTTTGTGGAATCATTGAAAATTCCTTCATCGGGGTTTTGAAATTTAGGTTTGGAAAGATGATATTATTTTGAAGTGCCAAAACAGAATAAACTGCCTCAATCGCTCCTGCTGCCGCCAAGGTATGGCCCGTATATGCTTTGGTGGAACTGAATTCCGGCATTTCTTCGCCAAAAATTCTAAGAATGGCCCGTCCTTCCGAAAGGTCATTATTTCCCGTGGCTGTTCCGTGGGCGTTGATGTAATCTATTTCCGAAGCTTTTAAATCGGCAACTCTCAAAGCTTTTTCCATCGCCAAAGTTGCACCATCGCCATTATCCGAAGAAGCTGTTTGATGAAAAGCATCGTTGGCATTGCCGTAGCCTTTTACGTAGGCTAACACTTTTTTGTTTTCGGCTTTTACTACTGCATCACTTTCCAAAACGAGGAATGCAGCAGCTTCGCCTAAATTTAATCCTTTTCGGTTTTCATCGAAAGGCGTATTAAAAGTATCGCTTAAAATCATCAAAGTCTTAAAACCGTTAATGGTAAACTTTGAAAGACAGTCTGCGCCGCCGACCACAACGCGATCCAATTTTCCCGATTTAATCAAGCGTGCACCCAGCATAATAGCATTGGCTGCTGAAGAACAAGCGGTACTAATTGTTGTTACCAAACTTTCCTCAACTCCCAATTGCTCCGCGATTTTTTGGGTGGAATCGCCCGCGTGGTGGCTTTCAATATATTTTTGGGTTTCTTTATCGGTAAGGTATTCGTAATAATATTTTTCGGTCATATCCATCCCGCCCACACTTGTGCCAGAAATGATACCCGTTTTGTATTTTTTGATGTTGGTGATTCCTGAATTGGCAATCGCTTCTTTTGCGGCAATTACACCGAGCATTGCGGTACGCGAATAATTATTTTCCGGCGGAAGATTGAGTTGGGCAATCAATTCATCGTTGGTGAATTTCACTTCGCCAACCATAATTTCATCTCGCTGAATGGTCTCAATATTATCAACGCGCGTAATGCCTTTTCTTTGGTTTATGAGCGCGTCATAATTTTCCGCTACATTGTTGCCAATTGCAGAAATAATACCCATTCCGGTTATGGCTACGCCTTTGCTCATTTAAAAATTAAGGATTTTGTGAAGGTTCAATATGCTTCGACTGCGCTCCGCATAACATTCAAAATATTACTTTGTGCGGTGTTCCTCAATATAATCTGCCATTACCTGCACAGATTCAAAAATCTTTCTGCCTTCTTTTGGGTCGCTCAAACGGATGCCGTAATCTTTGTCCAGCATCACGATAAGTTCCAGGGCATCGATTGAATCCAGTCCGAGACCGTCGCCAAAAAGTGCGTCATCATCTGCTATGTCTGCCACTGAAACATCTTCAAGATTTAATTGTTCAATGATTTTTCCTTTCAATTCTTCTTTTAATTCACTCATAATATGTTGTATAATCTGGTTATTTCTTCAGTTTTATGTTCAATTTCGCCATCTTTTTCAACTAAATATAAAAAAGCCTCGTAGCTGTTTTCGTCTAAATCTACCCAACCACAAAGTACTTTTTCTGCTTTTCCGCTTCGCAATAAACTGTTGGCGTACAGTTGCAAGTGTTCCGCATTAAAGCGGTCAAAGATAAAAAAACTATTTTCAGAATACAGCCTGTGCTTGATACTTATCTCGCCCAAACAAATATTTGGCAAGGTGTAAACAAAAACCGCCGGACTGGGAAAATATTCAGCATCGTTTTCTATTGCTGCTTGGTGTTTTCGGTCGGTGTCCAAACTGGATGCTTTGTTTGAAAAAATTAAGGCAATATTATTTTCTTCTTCTTCTTCGTTTAAATTTTCCTTTTTCAGCAAAACATCTGCCGCCAAAAATGCGAGCTTGCTGAGATTGTCCATTTTGAAAAACTTGGAATAATCCGTTTGCAAAAACTTGTATGCGTTTTTTATAAAAGTTGAAAAATCTTCCGTCCCGATAGTTATCGGGACCTCACTAAAAAGTACATTTCCATTCAATGAAACCATTTGGTTCTTAATGTGGCAATAGCTTTTTATGTGAAACGTTTCAGTCAAAATTCTATTTCTTTTCGCAAATCAACATGGTGTGATATTCACCCAATTGGATGTCTTCTTTGAGTTTTAAACCAGCCTTGTCAATCAATTTCATAAAAACACTGGCCGGATACATTTTGCTGTTTCCGTTTGCAAGTACTGTAAAATACAGCGAAGTGGCCTCCAATATAAATTGTGAAGCGCGAAAGGTCTGTCTATCCGTAAAGGTTTCAACAATCACCAATTCGGCATCATCGTCCATGGAGTTTGCACAAATGCTCAACACTTTTACAATTTCTTCTTCAGAAAAACAATCCAAAAACTGGCACATCCAAATTAAGTCTGCCCCGCTTGGAATTTGTGGGTTTTTCGAAAGCCAATCAATGGGATGGCCAGAAATTCTATCTTTAAAACCATTGCTTTCGGCATTGGCCAAAGCCATGTTCAATTGGCCCGGTAAATCGACTATTTTCACATGTACCTCTTCATTGAAATTACAGCATTTAATAGAGAATTTGCCCGTATTTCCGCCAATGTCGAAGAGAGTTTTCGGCTTTCTTTCAAAAATTTTTTCCAAGGCTTCCGCAAAAATATCGTCGGAATAATGATGGTCAAAATCAAACCACGACTTTTGTTCGGCAGGTTTCAACTTTGAAAGTCCTTCGTAAATAGTTGGCCATTGCCCCAGTTCTTTCAAACCTTCCGGTTTTCCGGTTTTTATGGATTCGTTTAAATGAAACAAGCCCTTGTAACATACATCGTGCGCAAAATTAAGGTTCACACTGGCCGTTTCGTTATAATTTAGGAAATAGCCCACTTTGGTCAGTTCGTATTGCTCGGCATCATTTTTACTAACAATATTCGAAGTTTGCGCAATTTCCAAAAGCACGCCAACCCCGTAAGGGCTAAGGGAAAGTTTTTGCGAGATCTCTTCGGCTGTTGGCCCGCCTGTTATTCGTTGGTCAAAAATATAATCGAGAATCCCGAGTTTCCGAAGGGAAACAGAAGCTTGGAAAACAAAGGGCGCAAAGGCAATGCGGTGCGCTTCTTCCAAAGCTTCAACGGCATTCATTTTTTTAATTGGACTTGACATTTTATGGTTGGTTAGTTGTTTATTTTTCCAAAAATTACCGCTGTGTTGCAACCCCCAAAACCCGATGCGGTTTTTAGGAAGGTGTTTAACGTTTTCGGCGTATTTGTCTTGATGATATTTATGTTTTTTGAGACGCCAAGTTCGGCAAATCCTTTGGATGAAAAAAGTATATTTTTTTTCATAGAATGCATTCCTACAATGGTTTCCAATAATCCCGAAGCGCCCAAAGTGTGGCCAAAATAGCCCTTTAAACTATTGAGGGGCACATTTTCCATTTTCAAACGGCTGAAGGCGATGGCCTCCATTTCGTCGTTAAAAGGTGTGGCGGTGCCGTGTGCGGAAATATAATCGATTTCTTTCGCATTCAAGTTTGCCTCTTTCAGTACAGCATTTACACTTCGGAAAAGTCCTTCGCCGGTTCGCGACGGACCCGAAATATGGTTTGCGTCGTTGCAGGTTGCATCGCCCAAAATTTCAACGGCTTCCTTTGGAAGATTTTCTTCGGAAGAAGTAACCAAAGAACTTGCGGCAACTTCGCCGAGATTTATTCCAACCCTATTTTTATCATAGGGTTTGCAAGGTTCTGCCGATAAAGCCTGAAACGAATTGAATCCCGAAAGAATAAACTTCGTCACCAAATCGCCGCTTGTTATAAAAACGTGGTCGTATTTGCCTTCGGAAATAAAACGCTTTGCTGCAGAAATTGCCAAAATACCCGAAACACAGGCGTTTGAAAGAATAATTGCTTCATTTTTAAAGCCGAAAAAAAGTTTAATTGTTTTTCCCAATTCACTTAAATAGGCGCGACTTTCAAGAAAATTATTGCCTTTTTCGAGCACATCAATATTTCCTTTTGTTGTCGAAATGATAAGTCCAACTTTTTCATTTAACTGAATATCAGCCGCATCGATGACTTTTTTTAAGGAAAGAATCAGCATTTGCTCCAGTTTCGTATATTTTGAAGTATCGCCAATTTTATTGAATTCACTTTTTATCACTTCCGAAGAAATCATCGAGGCGCAAAAAGGTTCGGGCAAAAGGGAAGCATCATCGAATTTTGCAAGGCCTGATATGCCTTTTGAAATATTTTCAACTACCGTTTCGCTGTCAAAACCGAGACTGCCTAAAATATTGTTATATGAAACAAAGGTTTTACCCATTTTTACAAACCCATTTTTTCCTTCCATTTTGCAAAAAATTCAGGCTTTGTAAGAGAAAGCTCTCCCTTTTCGTTCAAAAAAACCTGAATGGTCTCACCCAAACAGACCAATCTTCCCTTTGGGTCAAAAATGCGATATTGAAAAATCATTTTTGCCGCCGGCGAGTCGATAAAAGTGGTCTTTATGGTTGCCACATCGCCGTAGCGCAACGGCAGCTTGTGTTCACAGGAAGACTTCACGATTGGGGAAGTATAGCCGTTCGCCTTTTGTTCCAAATACGAAATGCCGTGTTCGCGCCCAAAAGCCTCGCGGCCATCCTCAAAATACTGGATATAATTGCCGTGCCAAACAATTCCCAAAGGGTCTGTTTCGGTGAAACGCACCCGAATTTCTGATGTAAAACTTATTTCCTTTTTGTTGTCAGACGGCATTTTTTCTTCTATTATAAATTATAGCTATTACGATTGTGGTGAGGAAGAACAACAATAATAACGAAATTTCGGGAAGGATTTTAACAAAACTTACATTTCTTAAAAATACATCGTAAAACGCTTCCAAGCCCCAGTTCATCGGGGAAATTTTGGAAACAAACTGCATAAATTTCGGCATTACGAAAACGGGTACCCAAACGCCGCCGAGCGCCGCCAAAATAACCACCGAAGTGGCGCCAAACGGTGCTGCCTGTTCCTGTGTTTTTGCTACGGTGCCAATCAGCAACCCCAATCCTATCGCGGCAAGTCCAGAAAAAAGCGCAACTAAATATAGCATCGGCAACTTTCCGGAAACGTCAACTCCCGGGAGGCCGATTGCGGGAAAAAGAAAAATTCCCACGAGCAGCATCAACGTAAATTGAACGAGACAGACCGCGAGATAAACGATTGTTTTTCCGCCCAGAACGGCAGCATAACTCACCGGAGTGGTGCGCAAACGGACAAAAGTGCCTTGGTTTTTTTCTTTTAAAAGATTTATTGAAAGTGGCACAATTATGAAAAAAATGGCAAACAGCGTCCACGCCGGAACGTTGTGCTGTGCTGAGTTCGGGATGATTTCCTGATTGTTTTTTGTGGGCAGGATTTCCTTAAAGGCGATAAAGTTTTCAGTTTCGAAAATCGGTTCGGCATCGTCCTCGCCCAATTCCGTTTGAAACGCTTTGTAAATACTTTGCGTTTCAATTTTCGAAATCATTTTGTCGATGCCATTTTTCACGGAAGATTTAAAACTTACCTGCGTTGCGGGATCAAAATACAAACGGACTTCCTTTTGCGGAATCGCTTCTTTTGCAACTGCCAAAGTATCTTCTTCCAACCCGAATTTTGATAAAATGCCTTCCACATTTTGATCCACTTTCTTTTGAAGCGAGGCCGAAAGATTCTCGGGAATTACGATGGCGAGTTGATATTTTCCTGAGAATACAGCCTCCTTTGCCTCTTCTTCCGAAGATTTCTGAAGAATTTCAAATGAATTGGATTCGGAAAGGTTTTCAATGATATTTTTTGAAACTTCGCCTTTGTCATTATCCACCAGGAGCACGGGGATTTTTATATCGCTAATGGTTTTGAAAGTGCTGTCCTGCACCAAGGTTATTACAATCAACAACAGTAACGGCATTATAAAAAGAATCGCGATTCCGCCCAAATCGCGGATTAGCAAAAGCATTTCCTTATATGTGGAAGCCCAGAGTTTATGCATGGTCGCGAAGCGCTTTGCCGGTTTTTGCCAAAAATACTTCTTCAAGATTTTTGGCTTCGGGTTCGTTTTTTATCAATTCCGAAGGAACTCCTTTTACAATAATCTCCCCGCGGTCAATAATAGCGACGTGGGTGCAGAAAAATTCGGCTTCGTTTAAATGGTGGGAGGTGTAAACTATTGTGGTTCCTTTTTTGTTCAGCAGTTTTAAATGGTCAATAATCACATTTTTGGATTGTACGTCCACGCCTACGGTTGGTTCGTCAAGAAATAGAACTTTTGGTTGGTGAAGTATTCCGGCAATCAAGTTTACGCGTCGCTTCATTCCACCGGAAAACGTATCGGTATTTTTATTTGCGAATTTTGAAAGTCCCATTATTTTTAGATGTTCGTTAATGGAGTTTTTTAAAATTTCGCCTTTAATTCCGTACATACTTCCAAAGTATTCTAAATTCTCAAAAGCGGTGAGCGTTGGGTAAAGTGCGTATTCCTGCGGAACGATGCCAATTAACTGTTTCAATTGGTTTTTGTGTTCCTTAAAATTCAATCCATTTATTGTGAAAGTACCCGAAGTGGGTTTCAGCAAAGACGTGAGCATGGAGATAAGCGTGGTTTTTCCAGCGCCATTTGGACCGAGCAGGCCGTATATTTCGCCTTCTTCAACTTTCAAATCAAGGTTTTTTACCGAAAAGAATTCGGCACCTTTGTATTTTTTTGAAAGTTGGTTTATTTGAATCATTGTCCCTCTAAATCCCCCAAAGAGGGACTTTTATCTTTTTTTACTTTTACTTTCCTTCCCCTATTAACATTGACTTCTTCACACCGCCTTTTTCAACTTCTTAAAAAACACCTTTTCCAAATCGGCAATATGGTCTAATTGGTCAGCCACTTTGTTGTAACTATCGGTTTGGGCGCTACGGTTTTTGTAGATTCTGGAAGCTTCAAGTGCAAAATCGCGCCATAAATCGCCTATCTCGGTCATTTCTTTTGAAAGCTCAATTAACTTTTCATTTCCTAAAAGCTTACCTGCTTCCTGTAAAAATGCTGCGTAAATATAACGGAAGCCACCTCCGCCAGTTCCTATTTCTTCCTGCATCCGCACTACTTGTCCTAAATAATGGTTTGCGGTTTTAATACCTTTTTTCTTTGGCCATTTTCTGATTAAACCAGCTATTTTGTGGATTCCCTTTACGCCAACAAATGAAACTGGTGCTAACATTGCTTTGCAAGTATCTTTTATACCTTTTACGATTGCTTTTTCAAGTTCCAGTTTTTCGGGAAAGGAAATCGGGTAATACATATGCCCTTTTGGCGCAAAAGCTCCTTTGGCGAAACGCACTTTTTCAAGTTCCTTTTCAGAAAGGGAAGTAACGTCCTCCATAACTGGGTCACTGATTAAATAACGATTGCCCTCTTTTCCATAAACTACCATATTGTGGGCGTTGAAATGGAAACGGTATTCATCGGGAAAATAAACCAAATTGTAAACGCCGACTTGTAAACCAACAGGATTGTTTTTTTCAAGATTTTCATCCAAACGCGCTTTTGCATCTTTTGGATTGCTGAATTTTTCGCGCTTCATTTTTACGCCCGTGCGCTTTGCGAATTTTTTAAAAATATGTCCCGGCAAGGCGCGATAGGTAATCACGGGCGCATGGTTCACTTTCAGTAAAGGAATATAACAAAACAACAAACCGCTCCCAATTCCAAAAACCATGGGTTCGCTAATGCTAAAACCGTTGTGCTTCATCAAGTTTGAAACAACGCCGTTTTCGCAGTGTGCAGATTGGTGGTGGGTGAAGTCTATTATGGTTTCTGGTTTCAAGTTTCTGGTTTTTCTATTGATACTGTGGATACTTTTGATTCTATGGATTCTATGGAAATTGATAAACTTTTAAACTCATAAACTTATCGACTCATCGACCCATCGACTTCAATTCTTCAATTGAAATCTCGAAGACATCAGCATATTTGTTCAAAGTTTTATCGCTCAATTTTTTAAAAACCGAAGGCTTAAAGTGGCGTTTTACCTTCCATTGCCAAAAACCAACGTAGCTTGCCAAAATGCCCACGTCCATTTTGTGGAGTTCCATATAATATTCTATGGGGCTGGTTTCGCCCGCAATTACACGGCTTTTTGCATCGGCAATGCGCTCTTTTATTTCCTCGATTGCATTGTTTAATGCTACGGTTTTTGGTTCCCAGCCTGTGCTGTTTTCGGTAGTGTATTCGCCATTTTCATTAACGGCATAACATAGTTCGCGAAAATTGGCGGATTCCAGATTGCTTTTGTCCTGTGGTACTTCCTTTTTCTTCATAATCAGACTTCATGGATTAAAAAATTCATGGTAGAAGATACAATTAATTTTTCATCGAGGAAGGTTTCGGCCTCAAGGCTGCACATTGTCATTTCGCCTGTATCAAATCTGGAAAGGAGTTTTGCCCTTGTAACAATCGTTTCGCCAACGTTTGGAAGCTGAAAAATCTCCACTTTTTTGATGGCGCTTATGTAGCCAACCAATTTATTGCCTGTTCCTTCCAAATCGTCCTTTTCAAAAAAAGTTTGCCCGACAACGCCCGAAGCAGCTTGGGCAACATTTTCAATAAGACCAGTTTCAGAAAGTTTTCCGTTATCCAAAAAAACGCAATCTTCTGTAATGTGGAATTGGGTGGAAACTGAATTTTCGTCAATTTCGAGCACCGAAGTAACCATCAACATCGGCTCGCGATGCGGCAAAAAATTGGCAATGTCAATATTTGAAACGTCCTCAGCTTTCATTAATTGGCCAATACAGTTTTCATTTCACTGGAGGCGATTACTTTTCCATTGCATTCGGTTTCAGCGGTTACCAAAGTTACGCCCATTATATCGTGCAGCACATTTACCGTGGTTTTCAGTTCATTTCCAACAGAAGGAAGGTCAAAAATTTCAGCTTTTTTTATTGCCCCGATATAGCCCACGGGAGCATCTTCTTCCTTTAGAAAAAATTGGTAGCCTGTATAAAGTGCCACGGTCTGCGCCATATGCTCAATTAAGCCTGGAGCGGTAAATTTATGGTTCTGCGTAAAAATGTTTTCTTCGGAAATGGTCAATCCCGCGATTACTTTTTTTTCCTCAAAATGAAGCAGTTTGTCCACCATCACAAACGGCGCTTTCTGCGGAATCAATTTTCCGATGAAATCCTTATCCGTTATTTTTTCGGTGAATTGATTCATTTAAACAACCGTTAAATAGGCGTACGAATATGCAAAACGCGCGCTTTCGGGTACTTGCAGAAATATTTTATCACCCTTTTTCAGTTTTCCGGAATGCACCAATTCCTCCAACATAAGATAGATGGAGCCAGCGCCCACATTCCCAACTTTTTGAAGGTTCAAAAACCATTTTTCCCAAGGTAAATGCAGCCCTTGACGCTCAATTTCGTTGTACAAATTTTCCTTGAAATAATAGGAAGAAATATGCGGCAGGTAGTAATCAATATCGTCCTCGGTGATGTTGTGCTTTGCCATGGCATCTTTCATGCTTTCCACACCTTTTTGAAGGATATTTTCGCCCAACAATTTCACGTCCTGCTTCATCGCAAAAAGCGACATTTTTCCCCAAACATCTGCGGGATATTCGCTCCAAGGTTTTAGGCTGCCATCATCAAGTTTGTCGCCACCGGCATACATACACGTATCGAGTTCAAAGGCATAACTGTAGCCTTCCATCCATTCAATTTTCAATGGTGATTCTCCCTTTGGCTCACTTTCTAAAAGCATTGCGCCAGCGCCGTCAGACAGCATCCAACGTAAAAATTCTTTATTGAAAGCTAGTATTGGATGTTCTTCAATTTCCTGCAAATGGGCTACTTCGTCTTCAAAAATATCAGCTTTCATCCAAGAAGAAGTTCTTTCAGAACCCGTGCAAACTGCATTTTTTACCTGCTCCGATTTTACGGCCATGTAGCCATATTTTAGGGCGTTCATTCCGCTGCAGCAGGCGCCTGAGGGCGAATTTACTTCCAAGTTTCCGTTCTTTAAAAAACCGTGTACCATGGCGGCGTGGCTCGGCAAAATCTGGTCTGGGCTGGAAGTGCCGCAGGACAGCAATTCAATATCGTTTTTGTGGAAAGTTTCATCACACAAGGCCTCAACCGCTTCCGCAGCAAGTTGTGCATTGTTATGGGTTACGTTTCCATCTTTGTCGATGGCGTAATAACGTGTTTTTATTTGGTTGTTCCGAAGGATAATGCGGCGGGCTTTTGAGGTTTTTCCATTAATAACCCCAAGTTTTTCCTCCATCGCCTCATTCTCTACAGGCTCATTGGGCAAAAACTTCGCAATCCTTGTAATATATACGTTCTTCATTAATCCTGCTTTAATGCAACTGATGAATAATAGGCTTTATCTCGCTGTATTTTTCGATACATTGGGATATAAGTGAGCAAAAATACAATAAATACTATTGGTGCTATTAGCCATATTGCAAATAACAAATAATATTTAAAATAAACGAGCCATTTCTTTCTTTCTTCGCCCTCTTTTTTGATTAAATGGTTCGCCCATTTTGTAAAAACAACATTTCCGCGAATATCGGTGGCTATTAGTGATGGATCAATTTTTACGGCTCCCACGTCCAAAAGATTTTGCTGCAGATTTGAATATTCATTTTGAAGCAAAGCTTCTTTAATGGGAACTCCAAAACGGGAGGCTGCTTCAATATCTTTGTCCGACACTCCCGGTTTTGGAAAAATACCGAGCATTCTGGTTTTCTTACCGCCCATAAGCCAATGCACGATTGTGATAACGCTGATGTGGTTCAGGTTACGGTCCACCAAAGCAATATTTCCGACCAATTTTGCATGGTTCGCAATCAATAATTTTTTCACTTTTTCCTGCGCCATTATCCACATATTGCGGCTTGCGGAAACGGTTACCACGGGCGTATTTGCGAGCAATAATTTTGCCTCTTCAGATTTTAAAAATGAATTGATTGGGATGGAAGGCGTTAAGTACCAAGTAGTGTAGCCTAAAATAACCAAGTCGTATTTATTTTGAAGAATTTCTGATGGAATCGCTTCCAAAGGGGTTGGTATTTGGAGAAAGGTTTCCGGGAAAGCGCCGTAAAATTCTTCCTGTTTCCACGGAAAGGGGAATTTTTTCTTCGGAATTATTTCGCAATAGGATATGTTAACTTTTTCAACTGAAATCGTTGAAGCAATATTCTTCAGAATATCAAAAAGCTGCCCGGTTTGGGAATAATAAATTATAAGTACTTCCTTCATTTCTTAATCGTCCGTTTCCCAAAAATCAAAATAGTTGAACCATTGCAACGGATATTTTTTCAGCATCCATTCCACACTTTCGGTATATTTTTTCAGCAATCCTTGTGCATCGCGGTTCTTTACTTCTGCTTGACGGGCGTATAAATGATAGTGCTTATTGGTTTCCTTCATTACATAAACGAACAAAACAGGCACGTTCAGCCTACTGGCCAATAAAAATGGGCCGGCGGGAAAATTTGCTTCTTTTCCCATCAACGATTCCGTCAATACTTTTTGGCCTTTCATATATCTATCGCCTGTAAAACAGACCAATTCGCCATTGCTGAGGGCATTGTTTATTTCAAAAATATGCGACATATCCTCTTTCACCAAGATAAACTTTACATTGGAACGCATGGTTACTTTTTCCATATATTCCTTGATGTTTTTATGTTCGACATCGGTGGTTACAAGGCTTATTTGCGATCGGGTATCAATTTCCTCAAAAAAGAATTCGGCGATTTCAAAATTGCCAACGTGGGCACTTATCATAATGCCACCTTGCTTTTTGTCGAGAAGCTCTATAATATTGTCAACTCCGTCACATTCATGGGTAAATCTGTTTTGCAGACCAGAAGAGATTGCGGCCTTGTCAATAATGGTCTTGCCAAAAACATAATAACTTTTGTAAATGCTGAAAACACTCTTAGTCCAAGAATATTTCAATCTTTTACGAAAGTAGTAAAATATGGATCGGGTGCTTCTTCCGGCGAAGAATACGTAATAAAGAGCAACGAAATAAAGCAGTCCGTATGCAGCGCGAACACCTAATTTTCTGATAAAAAATATAAAGATTTTATACCCTAAAACGGTTCCTTTGCTTTTGCCTTCCCACTCGCCCGCCATAAATAGTTATTGCAAATTTCAGCTGATTTTTGTTTCAATCAGGTCGTAAAAATCTTGAAGTGTAATAACATTAAGGAAATCCTCACCAGTCAATTTCACGCCAAAATTGGCCTCAATGGCAACTACCAAATCCACAAAATCCAAGCTGTCCAGCTCCAAAGTTTCCTTTAGATTGGCCCTTGGTTCAATGTCTTCGGTCTCTACCTCAAACTCATCTACCAAAAAGTAGTTTATCTTCTCAACTATAACTTCTTTATTCATTTCTAATGTGTGCATTTTTTAATTATCAATGCGGAATTGGTTCCCCCAAACCCGAAAGAATTGGACAAAAATACATCAATTTTTCTATTTAACGTTTTGTTAACAAGGTTTAATTTTGAAGCCGCCTCATCCGGCGTTTCAAGATTGATATTTGGCGCTATGAAGGAGTGTTCCATCATAAGCATGGAATAAATAACCTCGCTCGCGCCTGCCATCCAACATTCGTGGCCGGTCATGGATTTTGTGGAACTCACATAAGGTCCGTTTTCCCCAAAAACATCCGTAATTGCGAGCGCCTCATTTGCGTCGCCAACTGGTGTTGAAGTTGCGTGTGCATTTACGTAATCAATTTCCGAAGCTTGGATATTTGCCTGTTCAAGAGCCATTTTCATTGCTCGGGCAGGGCCGTCAACATTTGGCGTTGAAATATGATCGCCGTTTGAAGAAAAGCCGTAGCCTATAATTTCGCCCAAAATTGGCGCTCCGCGTTTTATAGCGCTTTCGTAACTCTCAATAATTAAAGTTGCCGCACCACCGCTGGGCACTAATCCATCCCTATCTTTATCGAAGGGACGACAGGCTTTTGTGGGATCTGCTTGTGTTGAAAAAACCCCGAGCCCGTCAAAACTGCCCATTGCCAGTTCATTAATCTCTTGGGCTCCGCCGGAAATGATACAATCCTGCAAGCCATTTTTTATAAGAAAATAGGCCATCCCGATGGAATGTGAGCCACTGGCACAAGCCGCACTGATGGTAAAATTGATGCCTCGCAATTTAAAAATGGTGGAAAGGTTCATCGTAACGGAAGAGTTCATCGCCTTAAAAATTGCGCCCGAACCCACCAAGGTTGTATCCTTCTTTTCACGAATTTTATCAACCGATTCTATGACCGATTTTGCGGTGCTGTCATTTCCGTAAAGAATGCCCACTTCATTTTCGTCCAGAAATTGCTGGTCTATTTTAGCGTTTTTCAAGGCTTCAATAGTTGCGGCATAGGCGTAAGCGCCTTCCTCACCAAGACTAACACGCTCTCTTCGGGAAAGTTGTTCTTTCAAATTGGGTTCTTCCACCCAACCCGTTAAACAGGAACGATAGCCGAAATCCTTCCGCTTTTCGTCGCAAATAATTCCAGATTTTCCTTCATAAAGCGATTGCTTCACTTTCTGCAGGTTTTTGCCGATGCAGGAATAGATGCCCATTCCGGTTATTACTACTCTTTTCACTTCTCCTTCATTTTAAGAATAAATCCCTCCATTAATATTAATAATTTCCCCGGTAATATAGGAAGCTTTTGGTGATGCCAGAAAACTCACCACGTGGGCTACTTCCTCGGCTTCGCCAAAACGGTTGGCCGGGATCATTTTTTTCAGTTCCTTTTCGTCAAGTTCGGCGGTCATATCACTTTTTATAAATCCTGGGGCTACTGCGTTTACGGTTATGTTCCGTTTTGCGACTTCCTGCGCCAGTGCTTTAGTGGCGCCAATAACCGCTCCTTTTGCCGCGGAATAATTTACCTGGCCGGGAGTTCCTTTTAATCCTGAAACCGAAACCATGTTGATAACCCGGCCATATTTATTGACAAGCAATTTTTGGATCAAGGCATTGGTTACATTGTAAAAACCATTCAAACTGGTGTTTATTACGCTGTGCCAATCGTCAGGTTTCATCCACATAAACATGCCGTCTTTGGTAATTCCAGCATTGTTAATTATGACTTCAATGATAGCATCTTTATTGGCTTCGTGCCATACGTCAAATGCCTTATTAACGGATTCGGGATTGGTAACATCAAATTGGATTATTTCACCCTTGCCGCCGAGTGCCTCAACCTCTTTCAAGGTTTGTTGGGCGGCTTCTTTGTTGCCGTTATAATTTATAAGTAGGTTATATTCCAAATCTTTCGCCAATTGAATACAAACTGCACGGCCGATACCTCGGGAACCTCCTGTTACTAATGCGTATTTCTGTTTCGTTTTTTTATCTTCCATTTAATTTTTATCACAACTTTTTACTGCCAATTGCTACTGAATACTAATTTTCTACTTTGAAGTATCCACAAAAGCTTCGGCATTCTGGTACCATTTGCCTATAACTTGGCCTTTTTCATTAATAAAGCCCCATTTTTTATCTTTCTTTACACGAGCCACACCGTCAATAAACCCTTTATCAGATCCGCTTTGCAGGAATCCAAACATTCCTATTGAAATATCGTATTCCATCGGGATTACTAAGTTTCCGGTTTTATCAACAAACCCCCATAGTTTTTTTTCTTTTACAGGAGCTAGGCCATTATCAGAAAATATTTCGGCATCTCTGAATTTTATGTCGATAACTTTTTCTCCTTTTTCATTAATAAAGCCCCATTCCTTCCCTAGATTTACAGGAGCAAGTCCAGCATTAAATGCACGTACTTTATCATAAGCAGGCTGTATTACCCATTCTCCCTTTCCATTTATGAAGCCCATCATTTTATTGCTTCGAGCATAGGTTAATGGGGAATCATTAGTAAAATCCCAAATTTTATCCACTCCGCTGATTGGTGTAAATGTTCCATTAATCAAAACACCGAAACTTTCACCTTTTCTTGCCCAAATTCCGTTTTTACTGAAATCACCAATCTCGTTATAATCTGCGGGAACAAACTCTTCTCCCTTTTTGCTGAGCAAGCCCCAAGTTTCACCATTTTTAAATTTTGCGTAGCCATTGTTGAAACTTTTTATTTCATCATATTTTGGTTCTAAAATGGTTTTTCCATTAGTATCCATCAAACCTATTTTTTCGCCGCTGCGGATAACAGCTACCCCACCGTCAAAATCATAAATCTTGTCAGTGGCAGGCGTATTTAAGGTTTCATTTTTAGCGTTAATGTATTTCCATTGATCGTTCTCCAATACCACCGCATAACCAGAATTGAATGCCTTTACGCGATCATATTGCGGTTGTATAACCCATTCGCCGGAGGTATTGATAAAGCCCCATTTTTTATCTTTCATAGCGGCCGCGAGCTTTCCGGAAAAACTATCTGCTTTTTCAAATTGCGGCTGGATAACATATTCACCACTTTTGTTGATGTAGCCAAAAAGATCATTGTCGCGAACTAAAGCTAGTTCCTGAGCAGAAACTGTGGTTGTCCCCAAAATTAAAATAAGTGCAAAGGAAAAAATTGTTTTCATAATTATCTTGGTTTTAAGTTAGTGAGGAGAGACGAACAATTTACAAAATTATTCTGTTCTTATTTTATAGAATCCATCAAAAATTCTTTTACGCTATTCACATATGGATACATTGCTACGTCTTCCTTAAAAACAGGTACAATTCCCCGAATTTCATTATACATTTTTTTGGTTTCGGAAGAAACGCTATCCTGAACTTTTAGATATTCAATAGCTTGAACAATGGTTATGAGTTCAATTGCTACTACTTCAAAAGCATTTTCAATCACTTTTTTGGTGATAAGTGCAGCATTTGTACCCATACTCACTATATCCTGATTGTCATTATTGTTCGGGATACTGTGCACATACATTGGGTTGCTCAGCATTTGGCTTTCGGCTGTTGTGGATGTAGCAGTAAACTGTACGCCCTGCATTCCAAAATTCAATCCAAGTTTGCCCAAATTCACGAACGGAGGCAGTATGTCGTTCAATTTTGAATTCAATAAATAGTTTAATTGACGTTCGGCAAGCATCGTCATTTTTGCAACTACAATTTTCAGCTTGTCCATTTCAAGAGAAACATAATCGCCGTGGAAGTTTCCGCCGTGATATACATTTCGTTTTTCAACATCCACGATCGGGTTATCGTTTGCTGAATTTACTTCTTCAATCAATATTTTTTCAACGGAATTGAGCGTGTCCAAAACAGGTCCCAAAATTTGTGGTACGCAGCGAAGAGAATAATATTCCTGTACTTTTTCAACAA
Source organism: Aequorivita aquimaris (assembly GCF_001573155.1). GTDB lineage: Bacteria > Bacteroidota > Bacteroidia > Flavobacteriales > Flavobacteriaceae > Aequorivita > Aequorivita aquimaris. The sequence goes on from NZ_JRWG01000002.1 coordinate 88,929, forward strand.
ACACCTCTTCGTTTTTTGAACCGTTGTACAAATGGTGTTCACGCTTGCGGGTAAGATTGCTGTCTTTTAAATGGCTGCGCATCATTTCGGCAATTTGTCGTTGCCCCTTATGTCTTTTGGTTTCGTTCAATTCAAAAGAAAGATGGTCGTCATATGCTTTTACAATTTCATTTATGGCAGAGGAAGCTTTAATCATCCACTGCATAATTCGTTTTGTGTAAAGCACGTTTACCACGCCAATTCCCGTCATTACTGACGTTCCGTTCATTAAAGCCAATCCTTCGCGCAGCTCCACTTTTATGGGTTGAAGGTTTTCTATTTTGAAGACTTCTTCCGTATTTCTGCGTTCTCCTTTATAAAAAACTTCGCCTTCACCAATCAATACCAACGCCAAATGGGCAAGCTGCACCAAATCGCCGCTAGCGCCCACACCACCGTGTTCATAAATAAGTGGAATAATATTTTTGTTGAGCAATTCGCCCATCAATTTAATGACGGAAGGGTGAACCCCACTGTTGCCAAGGCTTAGCGTGTTCATTCGCGCAAGCATGGCCGCACGGACGTATTGTGCCGTAATTGGGTTTCCGGTTCCCGAAGCATGGCTACGAATAAGATTATACTGCAACTGTATGCGCTCGTCGTCCTTTATTTTGTACTGCGCCATCGGGCCGAAACCTGTATTGACCCCATAAATAATTTTATTTTCAGAAAATTCTTTCAGAAAGTCGAAACTGTTTTGAACTCTTTCTATTATATCTTTGTGAAGTTGGACGGATTCGTTTTTGAAAATGATTTTATCAAAATCGGCTGTTTCCAGTTTTCCTTGTAATGTTGGCATTTATAGTTGAATCAATTGATTTATTAACGTTTTGGTCTAAAATAATTTGGTAACTTTAGAATGCAAATTTAGAATTTTTTAACAATCTATATCTTAATAATATGAATGATATTGCTGTTGATGTGTTAATTATTGGCGCAGGACCTTCAGGCTGCGTTGCTTCTTCCTATTTAAAAAACAACGGAATAAGCTCCAAAGTGGTTGAAAAAAGCAAATTTCCGCGCTTTGTGATTGGCGAAAGTTTATTGCCGCGCTGCATGGACCATTTTGAAGAAACTGGACTTTTAGATTGTTTGATGGAGCAGCAATTTGAAATTAAGGCAGGCGCTCGATTTTTGAAAGATGATATTGTGTGCAATTTCGATTTTTCGAAAAAACACACCCCGGGCTGGGATTATACTTGGCAGGTTCCGCGGGCAGATTTTGACCATACGCTTGCCAAAGAAATAGTGAAAAAAGGTGTGGATGTTTCCTTCGGCCACGAAGTAACTGCTGTGGAATTTGACGAAAACGGCCATTCCACAACAACCGTTAAAACCGAAGAAGGAAACGAATATAACATCCGCGCAAAGTTTATTATTGATAGTAGTGGTTACGGCAGGGTTTTGCCTCGACTGCTGGATTTGGACAAGCCTTCTACCCTTGAAGCAAATTCCGCAATCTTCACACATGTAAAAGAAACCGAACGCCCCGAAGGTGTAGAGGGAACGCTTATTACCTTTGATGTGGTGAAAGATGAAGTTTGGCTTTGGGTCATTCCTTTTTCAAACGGAAATACGAGCATTGGCTTTGTAGGACCAACGGAGTTTATTGAATCTTTTAAAGGGACAAATGCTGAAAAGCTTAAGGAAATGCTGAAAATTTCCGACTATTATTACGATAGGCTAAAAGATTTGGACTTCCTTTTTGAGCCACATATTATCAAAAATTATTCAAAAGCCGTAAAACAACTTTACGGAAAAGGCTATGCCCTTACGGGAAATAGCGCTGAATTTTTGGATCCCGTATTTTCGTCGGGCGTTACGTTTGCAACAGAATCGGGCGTGAAAGCTGCCAAACTAATAACCAAACAATTAAATGGCGAAAAAGTGGATTGGGAACAGGATTACACGGGCTATATTATGAAAGGCGTTGATGTTTTTAGAACGTACGTTAGCGAATGGTACACCGGCAATCTTCAGAAAATATTTTTCCACCGCCCCGAAAATCCTGTGATCAAAGAACAGATTTGCGCTGTGCTTGCTGGTTATGTTTGGGATGAGACAAATCCGTTTGTAAAAAACCACAACCGTCTTGTAAAAACGGTTGCGAAGGTTATTGATATGGAAAATGAACGGGCATTGTCGTAATTGTAGAATTAAAGCATGCCTTAATTCTACAATTACCACCACCGATATTAAATCAATAACGGTTGTTTAAAAATGAAAAATCCCAATTTCGAAAAATTGAGATTTTTTCTGTTGGCCCACTAGAGTTTCCTTCGGCTCCGCTCAGGGTAAACTTCTCTACTTAAATCTTTTGGAATAAAAAAAGTCCCAATCTAAAAAAGACTGAGACTTTTGTTGGCCCACTAGGGCTCGAACCTAGACTCTTCTGGACCAAAACCAGACGTGTTGCCAGTTACACCATGGGCCAATTCCATAATGAGGGGCAAATTTAATACAAACTTTGTGTTGTGCAAATATTTTATCGCAAAAAATAATTCGAATTTTTCAAACTGTGTCTTTGGCAAAAATATCAAAGCAGATTGTACGTTACCTCAATTACATACTTGGGGCTATCTATATTATTAGTAAATTCGTCCCATAAAATTTTTTAAGTGCTTATGGGTTCTTTTAACTTTACAAAATGGAATAAAATCACGGGTTGGCTTGTCTTTGCCATTGCTCTGACAACATATTGGTTAACCGTGGAGCCTACCGCCAGTTTTTGGGATGCGGGCGAATATATTACCACCGCCAGTAACTTAGAGGTAGGCCACCCTCCGGGAGCACCACTCTATCAATTGCTCGGCGCTTTTTTCTCCATTTTTGCCGCAGAAGCTTCGCAAATTGCGCTTACCATTAACTTAATGTCTGTTTTCGCCAGCGCATTTACCATATTATTTATGTTTTGGTCGTTAACAATACTGTTAACCAATTTGGTTTCCAAACATAATGAAATAGAAAAAACTGGCGCCATTGCAATCATTGGAAGTGCTGCCGTGGGCTCGTTGGCATTTGCGTTTACCGATAGCTTTTGGTTCAATGCCGTAGAGGCCGAAGTTTACGCCAGTGCGGCCTTTTTAATGTCGGTTCTGTTTTACACCGCCCTCCGCTGGGAGCGCGAAATGCTGGAACCGCGCGGGAATCGCTGGGTAATTTTAATCGCCTTTATCGTTGGGCTTTCTTTCGGGGTGCACTTTATGGCCCTACTTACTATTCCGGCGATTGGGTTTTTGTATTTCTTCAAGCATTATAAAACCGTTACGGTAAAAAACTTCATTATTGCAAATATTGTTACCGTAGCCATACTCTTATTCATCTTCAAGCTTTTATTGCCCATGACGATGAAATTTTTCAGTGCTTCGGAACTATTCTTTGTCAATAGCATCGGGCTTCCCTTTAACTCCGGAACCATTTTCGCCGCGCTTCTTTTTATCGTGCTATTCATTTACGGACTTCGTTTGACCCGAAAAAAAGGATTTGTACAGCTAAACACGCTTTTATTGTGCGTACTCTTTATATTCATTGGGTTTTCAAGTTGGTTGATGCTGCCTATTCGCGCCAATGCGGGAACGGTAATTAACGAGAACAACCCCAACAACGCACGTGAGCTCTTGGCATATTATAACCGCGAACAGTACCCAGAAACCCATCTTTTTTACGGACCTCTTTTCACTGAAACCTACGTTGGGCTTGATGAAGAAAACCCTTATAAAGACGAAAAACCAAAATACGAAAAGGATGAAGCTACGGGAAAATACATCATCGTAAACAATTACAAAAATGCCGGCCAAAATACCGAGGACTCGCAAAAGGCCTTTATGCCCCGTATGTGGAGTACAGAGCACAACGCCAACTACATGGAATTTACGGGAGGATTGGATTTTTCGGTAAAAAGCGAGTACTTGAGTGAGCCCCGCCTTGTTGATGAAGTAAATAAATTTAAGCAGGCATATAATCAAGGCCTGGTTGATAAAAGCGATTATGATAAGTTTCTGAAAAATTTCGGACAATATCTCGACATCCAAAAACCGTCCTTTTTCCAAAACATGAAGTTTATGTTCGAGTTTCAGTTTGGATATATGTACTGGCGTTATTTTATGTGGAATTTCGCGGGAAGACAGGACGACGTACAGGGGCAATACACAGATCTTCACGGAAATTGGATAAGCGGAATAAAATTTATAGATGAACTACGTCTGGGCAATCAAGACCAACTTACCACAGACATGAAAGAAAATAAGGCGCGCAATACTTACTTTTTCCTTCCACTTATCTTAGGAATTATAGGCTTGGTATTTCATTTTAAAAATGACCAAAAGAGCTTTTGGGTCTTGCTTGTGTTTTTTCTCTTCACAGGATTGGCACTTAAAGTTTATCTAAACGAAAGACCTTTTGAGCCACGGGAGCGTGATTATGCGCTTGTAGGAAGCTTCTATGTTTTTGCAATTTGGATAGGCTATGGTGTCTATGCTCTTTTTGACCTAGCAAAAGATTATTTAAAACCGAAAATAGCACTGCCTGTGGTACTTGCCATTACCACTTTGGCAGCACCAGTTTTGCTCGCCACCCAGAATTGGGACGACCACGACCGAAGTAACCGATATACTGCGCAGAGTATGGCCAAAATGTATCTGGACTCCTGCGATAAAAACGCGATTCTCTTCACCATTGGCGATAATGATACCTTTGCACTCTGGTATGCCCAAAATATTGAAGGCTATAGGCAAGATGTACGTATCGTAAACACTAGCTTGTTCCAGACAGATTGGTATATTGATGATATGAAGAAGAAGGCCTTTACCAGTGACCCTATCCCCTCACAACTAGCGCATAACAAATACCGTTGGGGAACACGCGATTTCTTAATATATCAACAAACCACTCAAGATACCATTGATATTAAAACATGGATGAATTTTGTGGCCAATGACAGCCCGGCAACCCAAATGGAGCTTCCTAGTGGACAACAAGTAAACACTTTTCCTTCAAAAATTATTAGAATACCCGTAGATAAAGAAGCGGTATTACGTAATGGTATAGTTGATGAAAAAGATGCTGATAAGATTGTTCCATATATAGACATTAATCTTAAAGGTGATATTATTTATAAAAACAGAATGATGATGCTTGACATTATCGCCAACAATAATTGGGAACGGCCTATTTATTTCAGCGGCGGAAGCTTTGGTGATGATGATTATTTGTGGATGAAAGATTATCTGCAGCTGGACGGAGTGGTTTATAAATTAGTTCCCATTAAAACGCCTTTAAACAAAAGAAGTCCTTTTGATATGGGAAGAATTGATACAGATAAAATGTATGATATTGTTATGTCTTGGGATTGGGGCAATAGCGGTAGCCCAGACATTTACCACGATACCGAGACCAGAAGAAACGGAATTACTTACAGAAGTAATCTAGCACGGCTTGCAGAAGCACTTATAAATGAAGATAAGAATGAAAAGGCCGAAAAGGTGTTGGATCTTGCAATGGAGAAGATGCCAATAAATTATTTTGAATATTATTCCCTTTTGGAACCATTTGTTATTGGTTACTACGAGCTTGACAAACCCGAAAAAGCTCGCAAGGTTTATGAAGATGTTTCCAAAAAATATCAAGAAAATTTAATTTATTACAATAGTTTGAAATTTAATAGACAACGTGCCATCGCCGAAGATATAATTAGCGATATGGAGCGTTACCGCGGCCTAGTACAACTGGTGGTTGTGTATGACGAAGAACAATATGGCAGAGCCGAGGCAAAGGAGTTTAACGACTATTTAAAGCTCTTCCGCCACTTTTACTCTCCAGATGAGGCTATGGACTTAGACAAAGACGTAGAAAAAGACTCCACCATTGAAATCCCACTGGACTCAACTCTTTTGGAGGAAATGGAGCTAGAGCCAACCAATCAGGTTAACGAAGATGTGCCCGTAAATTAAAATACTTTGAAATTCAATTTGGTAAAAATGCCCAGATTTATCCAGCGGTTATACCCTGAACGAATCTGGGCATTTCCACATAAAAGAGATTCAGTTTATCTCACATTTGACGACGGCCCAATTCCTGAAGTAACCCCTTGGGTTTTGGATGAGTTAAAAAAGTACAATGCAAAAGCCACCTTTTTCTGCATAGGCGAAAATGTTCAAAAGCATTCCGAAATTTTCCAAAGAATTCTTTCCGAAGGCCATTCGGTGGGCAATCACACCTTTAATCATTTGAACGGTTGGAAAACAGCCACTTCCGAATATATTGAAAATGTTGACAAAGCTGATAGACGGATGGGAAACAATTCAAAATTCAAGATTCAAGATTCAAGATTATTCAGACCGCCCTATGGAAAAATCACTTCAAAACAAGCGAAAATTCTTCAGCGCAAAGGTTTTAAAATTGTGATGTGGGATATTATTAGCTATGATTATGACGCCAATACTTCTCCAGAAAAATGCCTTCATAATGTACTGAAAAACATAAAGCCCGGAAGTGTAATCGTATTTCACGATAGCTTAAAGGCAGAAAAAAACCTTCGGTATGTGTTGCCGAAGGTCTTGGAATTTATTGGGAAGAAAGGCTGGTTATGTACACCTCTTTAGTGTGATAATTATTTTAAATTAACATTTAATGAAAATACAGTGATACTAGTTGTTCCGTTTCCGGTCAACCTTTGCCCCCAAATTTCTATGTAATCATTTGGTGCCAATTCCACGGTACCCGAAATAGAATTACTTGAAATATCGGAAGTATTATTTACTCTCATCAATGTATTAGTTTCAACTAATGATGTTCCTGTAGCCCCATTTTTTTTAATGAAAAATGCATAGTAATCTCCAGTCCCACTATTACCCCTTACAGAAAGAGAAGCGTTGATTTGAAAAGTTCTGGTTTTTTTTCCAAGATAGGTCAACCGATTATTTTGCGGAGAAGAGACCCTAAACAAATTTACTGCAGTTGTTGTGTTTAAGTTTGGCGAAGTTCCCGAAAGATTGAACTCATTGCCATTTGTTACAGTCTGTACAAAGCCCGTGGTGATGGTACCATTATAATATATATTCCCTGATGAAACATCATCAGATTCTCTCGGTATTCCTGGACAGTTCACCGTCCACGAATTTGTAAAACTATAACCAGGATAAGACCCTGTAGTATATTTTTTTATATATCCATTGGGAGCAGATGTTGTTCCAGAAAAAACCGTCCCTTGTAAAACCCCACTTCCAACAGTCGGGTTTGAACTCACGTCCAATGCTACATCTGAGCCATTGACAGAACTAAAACCACTCACTTTTTCAATCAATCCAAAGGTTCCCGTGAATGTTTCAAAGGTTCCGTTATTAGAATCCGGCCATGCCTGATTGTTTAAAAGTAAATTTCCTATACTTGTATAAGTAATACCTGTTGTATTACCAACAAATTGCACAATATTTCCAAAATAAAGTCCTACATTTGAGATTGTCCCAACACTAGCCATACCAGAAACAATACAATTTTGAAACAAAAGTGCAGTTCCACCAGTAATTGCAAAAACAGTTCCTCCCCCAGTGATCGTTAAATTTTTAATATTACCTCCAGTAGTTCCAGTAAATACATTACCTGTAGCCTTAAATAATATGTCTTCTCCCGCATCACGTCCTAAAAGTTGTGCATCGTTTAGTTCTATCGGATCAGTTAAAGTTATTAATCCATTTATTTCGTACAAGGTATTTTCGTCTAATGTAATTTTACCACCTGATGGAGTTGGAAAATCTGACACAGATTTCACCAACTTATAATTATCCCTTTGATTGGCAGCTGCATTTATTTTCACCCAAGTTCCCGGCGCAGGAAGTGCCGTTGCGTCAAAATAATAAAACGACTTTAAGTCAGTGTCGTAAACCACTAGACTATTAGCAGCAGTAGCACTTAATATGTTACGTTGCGCAGTTGTCATTCGCGGCAATAACAAACCCTGGGTTGTTGATGTAATATCAAGTGCCGAAGAGGCATGGGGGTTCGTTGTCCCAATTCCCACCTGCGCTTGGATAGCCGATGCGGAAAATAAAAGAACAAAAAGAACGATTCCTCCAATTAAGGAAGAAGGAGTGTAGGATTTTTTCATAGCAGTTGGGGATAATGTAAAATTTTTCGGACAAATTAAAAGACTTAATCCGAATTTACAATCACTTTAACGATAAAATTTTAAATTTTAACTTTTATTGTAGAAAATCCAATAAACTAAAAGAAATAGGGGGAAAAGAAGAAAATACTTACCAAAATACTCTTTTTTCCATATTTTTTTATGAAATAAAGGAATGTACTGATAAATAAATGAGGGGTTTAGAGGGTCTAAATATATTCGTTTACGAGACCAATTAGCGTATTGGCATCCTGTTCCCCGCTTTGGCGCCATTTCATTTCGCCATTTTTATAGATCATTAACGTGGGAAGTCCTTTAACCCGAAGTGCTTCGGCCAGTTCTTTGTTCTTTTCAACGTCAATTTTAATGACGCGGGCTTTGTCGCCAAGTGCAGCCGCAACATCTCTCAACACGGGGTGCATTTCCTTGCAGGCGTCGTCCCATTCAGCATAAAAGTCCAGCAGAACCGGAACTCTTGTTTCAATTAATTCTCCAAATTTTGACATTTGCCTAATGTGTTAGTTGAACAATTGTATTTACAAATATAACATTTCCCGATTATTATACGGTATTCTGTTTCTTTTTAAGTTGGATAACAGTGATTTCCGGCCAGATCCCTACCCTTCCCGGATAACCCAAAAACCCAAAACCTCGATTCACATTTATATACCTTCCAAATTCCTCATAAATTCCTGCCCAGTTTTTATATCTGTACTTTATGGGGCTCCATTTTAATATTCCCGGTATTTCAATGCCAAACTGCATCCCGTGGGTATGGCCGCTCAGTGTTAAGTGAAAATGGCGGGGATCATCTTTTACTTTTGCCTGCCAATGTGATGGATCGTGGCTCATCAAAATTTTGAAATCGTCTTTTGAAATTCCTTCGCAGGCTTTATCCAGATCGCCAGCCTGTTTAAACCCGTTCTCACCCCAATTTTCAACCCCTATTAAGGCTATTTTCTGACCACTTCGCTGAAGGTACCGATTTTCGTTCAGCAACAGATTCCAGCCCATTTCTTTTTGAAGATTTTTTAAATTCTGAAGGTTTTCAAATTTTTCTGAAGCACTTTCCCACTTCACATAATCGCCGTAATCGTGGTTTCCCAAAACCGAAAAAACACCCTCAGGAGCTTTCAAAGTTGAAAATAGCACTTTCCAATCGTTCATCTCATCAGCGATATTGTTTACCAAATCGCCCGTAAAAAGTATTACATCGCTTTGCTGTTCATTAATAAGATTTACAGCATACTCCACTTTATTTTGATTATCAAAACTTCCGCTGTGGATGTCACTAATTTGTGTGAGTGTAAAACCGTCAAAGGCATCTGGCAGATCGTCAAATTCCAAAGCATATTTCAACACTTTGTAATTATACTTCCCCTGAATCATTCCGTAAAGCAGCGAGGCAAAAGGGATTGCCGCAATCCCCAAAGCAATGGTACTCACAAATTTTCTGCGGGAGGCCATAAATTGTGAATTATCACTGCCAGCTATTTTCATAAATATTCCGACAAAAAAACGTGCTATGTCTTCGCCAAACATAAACACGATTATGATCAATTTTGGAACAAAGACAGCCAGGAAAATTCCGAAGAAATACATTTTTGGAGGCTCCATCATTTTTGCGGAACCCAAAAAGGAAAGTTCATAAATAAGCCCAGCCAATACCGCTAAAGAAATGAAAACATAAAAACCGTGAACCCAAGGATTTTTGGTAATCGTTTTTATGGCCTGAAAGGCATAAATATCAACAAGAATGTAAATGATTATAAAAATGAACCAACGCATAAAGTAGAAAGAATTTTTAAAGGTAGTGAGTTTCAAAAAACTGAAATGCTACTTCACTTTATTTTAACGGTTTTTAGTATCTTTTCGAAATATTTTTTTGAAATGCGAAACACCCTATCCCTACTTCTTTTTGTGTGCTCTGCTTTCAGTTTTTCACAGCAAATTTCTTCTGAAAAACTGACTTCCTTTGTAAATCCATTTATAGGCACGGGCGGTCACGGCCACACCTATCCCGGTGCAACGATGCCTTTCGGAATGATGCAGTTAAGCCCCGACACCCGTTTGGACGGTTGGGATGGCTGCAGCGGCTACCATTATAGTGATGAATATATTTACGGTTTTTCGCACACCCACCTTAGCGGAACCGGCGTGAGCGATTATGGCGATGTGCTTTTGATGCCTACAAATACTGTAAATTTCAACAATGGCGCAGATGGAAAAAGTGGCTATCGCGCACATTTTTCACACGAAAACGAAACGGCTTCTCCGGGTTTTTACAAAGTTCTTTTGGATGATACGAATATTGAAGTGGAACTTACGGTTTCAAAACGTAGCGGTATCCATCAGTACACTTTTCCGAAGAATTCAAAACAGATCGTAATTCTCGATCTCGCTCATCGCGATAAAGTATTGAGCTCTGAAATAAAAATTCTTTCAAAAACCGAAATTACTGGCCATCGCCATTCTGATGCTTGGGCAAAAGACCAACGATTGTTCTTCAACATTCAGTTTTCCCGACCCTATAAAAAAGTAACCTTTTTAAACGATAAAACTGAAGGCGAAATGGTAAAAGCTGCCTTTGAATTCGACCTTTCCGAAGTAAACGAACTTGAAATTAAAGCAGCAATTTCAGCAGTTAATGAAGCCGGTGCAAAGAAAAATCTGGAAGCTGAAATTGGTAACAAAACATTTCAGCAAATAAAAGAAGAAGCCGAAACTGCTTGGGAAAAACAGCTGGGCAAAATCGAAATCGAAACCCAAAACGAAAATCAAAGAACCATTTTTTACACAGCGCTTTATCATACGATGATTGCACCAAATCTGTATCAAGACGTTGATGGCCGTTACCGCGGAATGGATTTGGAAATTCACCAAAGCAACGATTTTGAAAACTACACCGTCTTTTCGCTTTGGGACACCTATCGCGCCGCACATCCACTTTATACCATCATTGAAAAAGAACGCACCAATCACTTTATAAATTCACTTTTAGCGAAACACGACGAAGGCGGAATCCTCCCCATTTGGCCATTGGCGGCCAATTACACTGGCTGTATGATTGGCTATCACGCCGTTCCCGTAATCGCCGATGCTTATTTAAAAGGTATTCGCGGGTTTGATGCCGAAAAAGCTTTTGAAGCTATGAAACACAGCGCGATGCAGGATAAATTGGGTTTGAAAAGCTATAAGGAATTCGGTTTTATTCCTGTGGAAGAAGAGAGCGAATCGGTTTCAAAAACTTTGGAATATGCCTATGACGACTGGACGATTGCGGAAATGGCGAAAGCGATGGGAAAAACAGAAGATTATCAAATTTTTTCTGAAAGAGCGCAATACTACAAAAACGTTTTCGACCCCGAAACCAAGTTTATGCGCGGTCGTTTCCGCAATACTTGGTTTGCGCCTTTTGACCCGTACGAAGTAAATTTCAATTACACTGAAGCAAATTCGTGGCAGTACAGTTTTTACGCTCCGCAGGATATTTCGGGACTTATAAATTTAATGGGCGGAAAGACTGAATTTGAAAAACAGCTCGATAAACTTTTCACGGCAAAACAAGAAACTTCGGGTCGCCAACAGGCCGATATTACCGGACTTATTGGTCAATACGCCCATGGAAATGAGCCGAGCCATCATATGGCCTATCTTTACAATTTCGTTAACAAACCTGCGAAAACCCAAGAAAAAGTCCATCAAATTCTAAATGAAATGTACCAAAACGCCCCCGACGGAATTTCGGGCAATGAAGACTGCGGGCAGATGAGTGCGTGGTACGTTTTCAGTGCTATGGGTTTTTATCCGGTCACGCCTGTTAGTAATCAATACATTATCGGGACGCCTTTGTTTGAAATGGCTACAATCAATTTGGAAGACGGAAAAAAGTTTGAAATTTCTGCAGAAAATCTTTCGGACACCCACAAATACATAGCATCGGCAACTTTGAATGGAAAACCCTTGAAGCGAAGTTTTATAAAGCATTCTGAAATTATGGCGGGCGGAAAATTGGTTTTTAAAATGACCGACAAACCTTCTAAATGGGCCACAAAAGATGAAGAAGTTCCGAAAACCGAAATCACCGAAAACTTAATTCTTCCAGCGCCATTTATCTCGAAAGGCGATGTAGCTTTTAAAAATGAAACTGAAATTTCGCTGGGTATACCTATTTCTGAATCTGAAATTTTATACAGTTTGAACAATTCTGACTTTAGAATTTATACTAAACCATTTACAATTTCCGAAGAAACTGAATTTAGAACCTACGCATCCAATGGATATGGAAAAGAAAGCAAAATTCTTTCCACTCATTTTTACAAAATAGACCCAAACCTCAGCATAAAACTGGAAACCGAATATGCAAACCAATACAACGGTGGAGGCGAGAATGCCTTAATTGACGGTGTTCACGGTGCGATTGATTTTAGAACTGGCACGTGGCAAGGCTACCACGATACAGATTTAAAAGCCACTGTCGATTTAGGTTCTAAAAAAGGTGTACAAACCGTTTCAATAAATTTTCTGCAGGATCAACGCAGCTGGATTTTTTATCCCACCGAGATTAGTTGCTCGGTTTCGGAGAATGGAACGGATTTTACCAACTTGCCGATTCAAAAAATAGATGCCGAAAAACTTTCGGAAGAAACTGAAATAAAAACGATAGAATTTGAAGTAGATAAAAATATCCAATTCATTAAAATTTCAGCTAAAAACTTCGGCGACCTACCAAAAGGACATTTGGGTTACGGCGGAAAGGCTTGGCTCTTTGTGGATGAGATAGAAATTAAATGAAACTGGACTAATGGGAAACACGAATCATGACCACTTAAATTTAAAAATTAAAGCCTGAAACCTGAAACCAAAATTATATGAAACGCAGAAAATTTATTCAAAATGCATCGCTTTCCACTTTGGGAATTGCCGTAGGTCCCTATGTTTTCGCTTCGGAAATTAAAACTTCCATTTCAGAAGAAAAGGATTCTCAAAATAATGCTTCAGGATTCCCAATGGTAATAGCCACTTGGAATGTAAACGATAGCACCGCCGAAGCCTGGCGCGTTTTGCAGGAAGGAAAATCTGCACTCGATGCCGTGGAAAAAGGCTGCAATATTGAGGAAGCAAATGCCGAAGGACAATCCGTGGGCATCGGCGGCTTGCCCGACCGCGATGGCAACGTTACGCTGGACGCCTGCATAATGGACAGCAAAGGCAATTATGGTGCAGTGGTCTATCTTCAGCATATTATGCACCCAATTTCAGTGGCGCGAAAAGTGATGGAAGATACGCCACATGTAATCTTAGCAGGAAAAGGGGCCGAACAATTTGCCTATTCCAAAGGTTTTGAAAAAACAAATTTGCTTACGGAAGCCTCAAATAAAGCCTGGAAGGAATGGAAAAAAACCTCGCAATATAAACCCATTATAAATATTGAAAACCACGACACCATCGGCATGCTCGCCATTGACAAAAACGGTGATATTTCGGGCGGCTGTACCACAAGCGGCTTGGCATACAAAATGGCCGGACGCGTGGGTGACTCGCCAATAATTGGTTCGGGGCTTTTTATCGATAATGAAATTGGCGGCGCGACAGCAACGGGTCTTGGTGAGGAAGTTTTAAAAACCGTCGGCAGTTTTTTGATTGTGGAATTGATGCGTCAAGGCAAAACCCCGCAACAAGCTTGCGAGGAAGCGATAGGAAGAATTATTAAAAAGAGTCCGAACTATAAAGATTTTCAAGTGGGTTATATTGCCGTGAACAAAAAAGGGGAAACAGGCCACTATGCCATTCATGATGGTTTTTGGGTAACAAAATACCAAAATGATAAAAACGAAAATATAGCTTCGGATTTTTATGATAAAAAATAAAAAACCTTGCTCTCTGTGACTCTGTGGTGGATAGGTTTACCACAAAGAGGAGAGGGTACAAAGGGAAAACAATAGTATCCACAGCATCAATAACATCATTCAACCATGACCGAAAAAAAATCCTTCCGCTCAGCCTTTATTACCGTTACCGTACTTTTTTTCCTTTGGGGGTTTATCACCGTTTTGGTAGATAGTTTGATTCCACGATTAAAAGACGTTTTTGAACTCAGTTATTTTCAGGCGGGACTGGTGCAATTTGCTTTCTTTTTGGCATATTTGGTAATTTCAGTTCCCGCGGGAGCTTTGCTTTCTCGAATCGGGTATCAAAAAGGAATAATCGTAGGCCTGGTTACTATGGCCTTGGGCTGCCTGCTTTTTTATCCAGCCGCATCCGAAAGGGTTTTTTGGATTTTTTTGGTGGCCTATTTCACGCTCGCTGGCGGAATAACCGTACTGCAAGTGGCCGCCAATCCATACGTTTCGGTTTTGGGTAGCGAAGATGGCGCTTCAAGCCGTTTAAACCTTTCACAGGCTTTCAATTCATTGGGAACGGCAATTGCCCCTTTGATTGGCGCGTCTTTTTTGTTGAGTGATACGATTAAATCTTCAGAAGAGATTTCGGTTTTGACCGATGTGGACCGCAGTGCTTATTACGTTTCCGAAGCTTCCGCAGTACAAACGCCCTTTCTTTTTATTGCTGCTTTTATTGGGTTTTTGGCCTTAATGTTCGTTTTTATAAAACTTCCGAAGATTTTGGAAAAAAGCCCCGTGGGCGGTTACGGAAAATTGCTGAAAAACAAAATCGTTATGCTCGGGGCGCTCGGCATTTTTCTGTATGTTGGTGCCGAAGTGGCCATCGGCAGTTATTTGGTGAATTATTTTATGAGTATGAATATTTCTGAAATAATCCTTCAAAATGAAACGATGAAATACCTTGCCGAAAACCTTTTAAATACCGATTTAGGAAAAATAGACAATAAAGCCATTGTGGGTGCTTTTGTGGTTTTCTATTGGAGCGGCGCGATGGTGGGAAGATTTGTGGGCGCTTACCTTACCCGAATAATAAAACCCACAAAGGTGCTTTCTATTTTTGCCGCAATGGCCGTGCTTATGTTGCTCATCTCCATGCATACGTATGGGTTGGTTTCCATGTGGTCCATTTTGGCGGTGGGACTGTTCAATTCCATAATGTTCCCGACCATTTTTGCTTTAACGATTGATGGCTTGGGCGATTTAAAACCGCAAGCCTCGGGATTGCTTTGTATGGCCATTGTAGGTGGTGCGGTTATTCCACCGGCCTATGGTTTTTTAACAGATAATATTGGGTTTAAGTTTGCGCTGTTTTTAATAATAGCTTGTTATGGATATATTTTATTTTTTGGTTTTTTGAAAGGCAAAAAGAACACTATAATTTTATAATTTGCAAGTTGTTATCTTTTATGGGATTAAAAATGTATTTTAGAAAAAGTTTAGCAAACAAATTTGAAAACCTCACTTTCAGTTTTAGCATTTATAATTGCCTTTGCTTGCGTTTCCCAAAATGAGCGGCAAGTTAATTCTGCGGCTATTGATTCCATTTTAAAAGCTACTGAAAAAATTCCCACTGCCGATGAAAAAATAACTTCCTTAAGCAGGGCGACAAGCAAACTGCGGTATGGGGCGGGAAGTTTAGCTTTGATACAGAAATCGGAGGAAATTTCAAAAAAAACAAATGTTCCCAAATTGCTTGCAACCACATATTATTACTATGCCAATTATTATTACTACAACACAAATTTAGACTCTTCGCTTTATTACATTCAAAAATCAAAAGACTTTATCAGGGATGAAGAATTACCATTTTTAAGGTCTTCCGTTTTAAATACAGAAGGCGGGGTATATGTTCTTAAAGGAGATATGCCCAAGGCACTTGCACTTACTTTAAAATCACAGGAATTTCTGGATAAAGTGGATACCACAAGTCTGCGGGCCGACGAAAAATTAATTTATAAAAAAGAGCGTCTGGCCCTGGACAATAGCATTGCCAATTTTTATAACCAAATGGAGGAGTATGAAAAGGCAACCTATTACTATGACAAGGGTTATAGAGCGGCATTGCAGGACAGCTCTTTTATAGCGGCAGGTGTTTTTATGACAAACAAGGGAGATTTGTATTTAAACACCCAAAAGTATGAAAAGGCTTTAGAGGCGTTTCTTGAAGGCAAGAAATTAAAGGAAAAAGGCAAAGCGCCGCCATTATTGCTGGTAAATTCAGATTTGAATATTGGCATTGCCCATACAAACCTGAATAATTTTGAAGAAGGCTTGCCGTATTTAAATACAGCAATTTCCTTTTATGAAAGCAGCAATATTACCGGAAAACTCTCCGAATCACTTACGTATAGGGGCGATCACTATCTTAAACAGGAAAAATATGACCTGGCGATCAATGATTGCAAAAAAGCTAAGGAAATGACTTCTTCAACTGAAAATCTACAGGTTTTTTCAAGGGCCTGTGAATGTTTGTACAATGCCCATAAAGCTATGGGAAACTACAAAGAAGCTATTGCAAATTATGAGCTGTATGTGGATGCAAGGGAAACTATTTTCAATGAAAAAAACATAAAGAAGCAGACCCAACAGGAAATGGAGTTTGAGTTCAACAAAACCTCAGCGCTAAAGAATGCTGAAATTATTGCCAGCGAAAAAGAGAGCAGGTTGTATTCCATCCTTTCTATTATCGGGTTTTTATTTGCTGCGTTTTTAGGATTTTTCTTTTATAAAAACAGAAAGAAGAATTTATTCCTCGCCAAACAGAAAAAACTGCTGGAAGCAACCATAGATGAGAAAAATGTACTTTTAAAGGAAACACACCATCGTGTAAAAAATAGCTTTCAAATAGTTTCATCCTTGCTCTATCTGCAATCTGAAAACATGGTTGATAAAGAAGCGCAGATTGCCCTTCGCGAAGCCCAGAACAGGGTTCGATCCATGGTTTTGATACATCAAAGGCTTTACAACAAAGACCAATTAGTGGGCATTGACAGCAAGGAATATTTGGAGGCCCTGACCAAGGATATTTTTGAGACGCATCAATTCAAAAAAGAAAAATTACCGTATGTGCTAAATATTGAACCCATCGTGCTTAGCATTGAAACCATAACTCCCATCGGGCTTATTCTTAACGAATTGATAATTAACGTACTAAAACATGCTTTTGAGGATATTACTTCGGAAAGTTTGCTTTCTATTGATTTTAAAAAGAAAGATGACACCCTGGTTTTAAAAGTTATCGATAACGGGAAAGGGTTTAATGGTGAAATTAAGGAAACTTCCTTTGGAATAAAACTGATGAACACGCTTGCGAAAAAATTAAGGGCCACCTTGAATTACAAGTCTTCAGAAAATAACGGAACCGAAGTGGTTTTAAACATCAAAAAGTTTGAAATACTTTAGTATCTTTAAGAAAAAACCTTGTGGGCCAATTGAAAATCTACATAGTAGAAGACGATCCATTAATTTCCTTTACCATAGAAACCGCTTTAAAAAAGCACGGTTATGGAATTTGTGGCACTGCTGACAATTTTGAGGAAGCTTTTAGTGAAATAAACCAAAAAAATCCAGATTTGGTACTGGTTGACATTCAACTGGACGGCAAAAAAGATGGTGTTCATCTCGCGGAAAAATTGGACAGCCTTGAAATTCCGTACCTATACCTAACCTCGCAGACCGACCCACATACCATAAAAAGAGTAAAAGAAACACGGCCGCTGGGCTATATCGTTAAACCATTTACCGAAAATGGCCTAAGGAGCAATATTGAAATTGCTTGGAACAATTATAAAAACGACGAGGAATATCTTTCCTTTTCAGCAAACAGTGAACTTTATAAAATCAGACAGTCACAAATACTTTATTTAAAGGCATTTGACAATTATTGTTATGTAATAACTTCCGAACGGGAATATTTGGTTCCAAAAACGCTAAAGTTTCTTGCCTCTCAATTGAATTCGGAAAAATTCACGAAAACACATCGGTCCTATTTTGTCAATCTTCTGAAGATTGAATCTTTAAAGACAGATTCTCTGCTAATAAACAACGTGGAAATCCCCGTAAGTAATTCCAAAAAAAACCAGCTTAGGCAATTATTGCAACAATCATAATTATACTTCACTAAAAAAAACAGCCCATTCACTAAAAAATTTGAGGATTGTCTTAATAACAATCTAAATTCGAGATGTTTTAGATTCCCAAGAATATTTCAAATTAAAATTTTTTAAGATGAATAATGCAATACTTTACATTACCATTGGGGCGCTGTTTGATACATTTGGCGATTTGTTTATGAAGAACTGGGTCATCAACAACAGTAAAACATACTTTGCTTTTGGGATGCTATTTTATGTGGTGGGTCTCAGCTTTTTGGCCTATAGTTTCACGTTTAAAAACATCGTAATTGCTTCCGTATTGTTTTTAATTTTCAACGTCGTGTTACTTTCCCTGGTTAATTGGTTTGTTTACAGTGAAGCACTTTCGCATAAGGAAATAGCGGGCCTGTGCCTAGGGCTTATGGCTGTTGTATTATTTGAATATAATTGAAAATGATATATAAACTTCATTATAAAATATTCACAATTGAAATTTTCAGTTGTTACAAAAAAGAAAGCCGCTGTGAGGTGCGGCTTTCTTTTTAAAAATTTTTTTTGATAATACTGAATTAAGGATAAGGTAATAGTTAGCTATTAGTTTTGTTTCGAAATCAATCCTGATCAAATTGTTTTCAATTTTCAGTGTTAAAAAAGTAAAGTCGCTTTTGAGGAGAAGCGGCTTTTGCTTTTTTATTGCGCAAAAATCATTTCGCCACGGCTTTCCTGTTCCTTAAATTTCATAACAAGTTCCAACGCATCTGGAATAACATCGCTACAGCAAATTATAAGCGAGCCCTTTTTTGCATTTTTTACGGCGTGGGTTATGGCTTCTTTTTCTGAAGGGATAATGGTCGTTTTCTTATTAGGATCCCTCATTTTAATTCCCGCATCCAGCATTTTTATTAAATCTTCCTCAGATTTTCCACGAAGGTTTTTGTCCTGCCTTATAATTATTTCGTCAAACATCTCGGCTGCAATGCTTCCAAGCTCATTGGTATCCTCTTCCCTTCTATCGCCTACACCCGCGATGATGCCCACTTTTACGGTTGCCTCCAAATTATTGGTGAAATCCTGTAGCGCGCGCATTCCGGCGGGATTGTGGGCATAATCCAATAGAATACTGAAATTTTCAAATTTAAAAAGATTCAACCTACCAGGGGTTTGAGATGCGGAGGGAATGAAAGTTTCCAAAGCCACTTTCATATCCTCAATTCCTATTCCGCGCACGTTTGCGGCTATTACAGCTGGAAGGATGTTCTGAATCATAAACGTCGCTTTCCCTCCATACGTCAACGGAATATTTTCCGCTTTCATAATACGCATCTTCCACGTGCCCCTGCACAGGGTTACGTATCCATTTTCATAAATAGCAGTTATGCCACCTAATTTTTGAAGTGCCTTTATCCGCGGATTTTCCTCATCCATAGAAAAAAGCGCCAAGTTGCAGTTGATACTTCTTCGCATTTCATAAACCAAATCGTCATCAGCATTTAAAATGGCATAGCCGTCCGGCAAAACGGTTTCGGGAATTACCCCTTTTACCTTTGCCAATTGTTCTATGGTATGTATTCCCTTCAGTCCTAAGTGGTCTGCCGCAACATTTGTAACGATGCCCACATCGCACTTTTTAAAACCAAGTCCCGCACGCAACAACCCCCCACGGGCACATTCCAGAACCGCAAAATTCACGGTAGGATCTTTTAATACGAATTCGGCACTTGCGGGCCCAGTGCAATCTCCCTTCATCAACAATCTATTCTGAATATAAACGCCATCACTGGTGGTGTAACCTACTCTGTATCCCTTCATTTTTGCCATATGCGCTATAAGGCGCGTGGTGGTAGTTTTGCCATTGGTACCCGTAGTGGCAATAATAGGAATACGTCCCGTATTTCCCTGCTGCGGAAACAATTTATCTACCACAGGAGCTGCAACGTTTCTTGGCAAGCCAGTCGTTGGTGCCAAATGCATTCTAAAGCCCGGACCAGCATTCACTTCCAGTACTGCACCTCCGGTTTCTTCCAACGGTTTACTTATGTCGGTAGTCATTATATCAATTCCACAAATGTCGAGGTCTATTATTTTTGAAATGCGCTCCGCCATGGAAACGTTAGAAGGATGCACTATATCCGTTACATCCTCTGCCGTACCGCCCGTACTCAAGTTTGCCGTATCTTTTAAGATTACAGTTTCACCCTTTGCAGGAACGGAATCTTCAGTATATCCCTTTGCAGCAATAATGGTTTTGGTTAAATCATTAATAGTGATTTTTGTGAGTACATTTTCGTGCCCGTAACCACGACGGGAATCTTTGTTCACCTCATCAACCAATTCCTTTATTGTCGATTTTCCATCTCCCACTACATTTGCCGGGGTGCGTTTGGCAGCGGCAACCAAAACGTTGTTTATAACCAATAGGCGGTAATCTTCGCCAGTGATGTATTTTTCAATAATTACTTTTGAAGAAACATTTTTTGCGGCGTGGAATGCCACTAAAGCATCTTCATAATTTTTAATGTTTACCGTTATTCCGCGACCGTGGTTTCCGCCCACCGGTTTTACAACCAAGGGAAACCCAACGTATCTACAGGCAGCCTCCAGACTGCTTTCGCGACCAATAATATCACCCCGGGGAACGAGCACTTCGGCCTGTTCCAAAAGATATTTTGTGTCTTCTTTGTCGCAAGCCAATTCCACTCCAATACTGCTGGTTTCCGAAGTTACCGTTGCTTGAATTCTTTTTTGGTTAGCGCCGTAACCCAATTGGCAAAGGGAGTATTTATTCAAACGAATCCACGGAATGCCACGGGCTTCGGCTTCTTCAACAATGGAGCCTGTACTGGGCCCTAAGCGCTCGTCTTCACGAATTTCGCGCATTCGTTGTATATCGGCTTCCAAATCATAGCTATCACCCGAGATGAGTGCCTTGCAAATATCGACCGCAGCTTTGGCGGCATAGCGCCCCACGTTTTCTTCAATATAACTAAAGACCACATTGTACACGCCCTTTTCGCCATAACCGCGTGTTCTTCCAAAGCCCGTATCCATATCGGCCAAAGTCTGTATTTCCAATGCAATATGTTCAATAACATGCCCCATCCACGTGCCTTCTTCCACACGTTGAAAAAATCCGCCCGGTTCACCCACGCTACAACGATGGCTGTACATGCTGGGAAACATCATTTTAAGCCGATCATTAAACCCGTCAATCTTGTTTGAAGGAAGTTCTTCCATCTCTTCCAGATCCAGAACCATTACAATTAATTTATGACGGCGTATAGACCAGTAATTTGGTCCCCGCATGGCGTTGATTTCTCTAATTCGCATAAGTTGACGGATTTGTTAGTTTAGTTCGAATTTGATAAATATATGATTAATTTTTATAACAATTACCGTATTTTTGCCCGCAAATCAAATAAATTCATGAGCGTAAAAGGCACACTGATCCCCATAGGTGGAAATGAAGACAAAGGAAATGGAGAAAATGAAAGATATACGCTGGAATATATACAGCGGGGTATTTTGGCACGCGTGGTACGTGAAAGTGGCGGCATAGATGCACATATAATCGTAATTCCCACAGCATCCAGTATTCCGGTGGAAGTGAGCGAGAACTACCTTTCTGCATTCCAAAAATTGGGTTGCAAGAATGTGAAAATCATGGATATTAGAAGCCGCGAGGAAGCTGAAAATCCCGAATTCCTCAATTTGATGAAAGAAGCCAACTGCGTTATGTTTTCAGGTGGTGATCAGTCCAAAATAGTGAAGTACATAGGCGGCACTACGCTGAACCAAATTATAAAGGAAAAATACGAAAATGAAGAATTCGTAATTGCCGGAACCAGCGCGGGCGCCATGTGCATGAGCGAGGAAATGATTACCGGCGGTGGCGTGCAGGAAGCCTTTACTAAAGGCGCGGTTAATATGGGCAAGGGTATGGGTTACATTCCAAATTTCATAATTGATTCGCACTTTATTCGCCGCGGCCGCTTCGGAAGGCTGGCAGAAGCAGTAGCTCGTTTTCCCATGAAAATTGGAATCGGCCTTGCCGAAGACACAGGGATGGTCATCAAAAACCGAAACAACTGCGAAGTAATAGGCTCCGGGATGGTCATTCTTTTTGACCCCCGCAGGCTAATACACAATAATCGTGACGTGGTGCCGGAGGGCTCTCCTATGTCAATAACAAATTTGAAAACACATATTTTGGCCAACGGCGATAAACTGGACATTAAAGAGAAGCGTGTGCATATTTCGCCCATCCATTTGGAAATGACAGACGTTGAAACCTTGTAGCAATTAGCTATATATTGTCTGTTGAAATAACCGGTTATAAAAAAGAAGTATCAATCTCTATAAATACTAATCTCCTTTCTTTCCTCGGAGGTCTTAAAAGCACGGTACATTCCCTCGGTATTGAAGGGCATCGCAATGTTTCCTTCGGCATCAACGGCAATCAAACCGCCATCACCGCCAATTTCCAAAACTCTTTTGTTGATTACTTCGGAAGCGGCTTCTTCCACGGACATTCCTTTGTATTCCATTAAGCAGGAAACATCATACGCCACCACGCCACGGATAAAGTATTCACCACTGCCCGTACAGCTAACGGCACAGGTTTTATTGTTAGCATAGGTTCCGGCACCAACCATTGGGCTGTCGCCTACACGGCCCCAACGCTTGTTGGTCATCCCTCCGGTTGAGGTTGCGGCGGCAATATTCCCGTTTTTATCACAGGCCACTGCGCCCACGGTGCCAAACTTGCCTTCCTTTTTCATACTGTGGTCCAACTGAAACTTGTCGCTGTCCTTTATATTTTGCCATTGCTGGTAGCGGTGTTCATCATAGAAATATTCGGGAGCCTCTAAATTATAATCCAAACTTTTCGCAAAACGCATCGCGCCTTCGCCCGCCAAAAAAACGTGATCTGTCTTTTCCATAATATCCCGCGCCAGGGAAATTGGGTTTTTAATTCCCGTAATTAAAGAAACTGCACCTGCATCCAGCGTTTTTCCATCCATAATTGCGGCGTCCATTTCGTGGGTGCCATCATTGGTAAAAACACTGCCTTTTCCCGCGTTGAAAAGGGGGGAATCCTCCAAATGGTTTACGGCAGTTTCCACCGCATCCATCGCCGACCCGTTATTTTCTAAAATTGCATAGCCCCTTTCAAGCGCTTCATTTAAGGCAATTTTATACGCTTCCTCTTTTTCCGGGGTCATCAAGCCCTTTACAAGTGTTCCGGCGCCGCCGTGGATTACTAGGGAATATTTTTTCATCTGAAATATTTTAGGGCGGAAAAATACGAATTGCAATTCAATTAATTTCGCACCATTGAAGAAGTTTTGTAGTTTTGGAATTCGTCTAAAAAATCCAAAATGTCCACCCAAAAACGCCTTTTCCTTCTCGATGCTTACGCCCTTATTTTTCGCGGGTATTACGCACTTATAAAAAATCCAACTATTAACTCAAAAGGGCAGGACACTTCTGCCATTATGGGGTTTCTCAATTCGCTTTTTGATGTTATCCGCCGCGAACGCCCCGACCATTTGGCCGTTTGTTTCGACAAGGACGGAAGCACCGAACGCACCGAAATGTTTGCGGATTACAAAGCAAACCGAGATGAAACGCCTGACGTAATCCGTCAATCCATCCCGATTATCCAAGAAATAATTAAGGCAATGCACATTCCATGCGTGGAACTATCAGGTTTGGAGGCTGATGATATTATCGGCACCCTTGCGCAACAGGCAGAAAAACAGGGCTACCAAGTTTTTATGGTTACGCCCGATAAGGATTTTGGGCAACTGGTAACCGAAAATATTTTTATGTACCGTCCGGCGCGTATGGGCAACGCCATTGAAATTTGGGGCATTCCGGAAGTTCAAAAACGTTTTGGCGTAGAGCGACCGGAACAGGTAATTGATTATCTGGGAATGATGGGCGATGCCAGTGATAACATTCCCGGCCTACCGGGCGTAGGCGAAAAGACCGCAAAAAAATTCATTGCGGAATTCGGCTCAATGGAAAACCTCTTAGCAAATACCGATAAGCTGAAAGGCAAAATGCGGGAAAAGGTGGAAGAAAATGCCGAGTTGGGACTTCTGTCCAAAAAACTCGCCACAATCTGCACCACTTGCGATGTTACTTTCAATGAAAAAGATTATGAACTCTCCATGCCCGACGGCGAAAAAGTGCAACAGATTTTTGAGGAACTGGAATTCCGAAGATTGAAAGAGCAGTTTTTAAAACTGTTTTCAGAAGAAGGCGCTGCGGAAAAAGTGACGCAGATTTCAAATTCTGAAACCGCGAAAAAAACAACCGCTTCGTCCGCAGGCAGTGGTCAATTTTCACTTTTTGGCGGCGATGGCGAAGCAGCCGAAGAAATAAAAAGCTATAATTCCCGTGCTACTATTGAAAATACCGAACATTTCTACCAAACCGTACAAGCGGGAATGGGCACCAAGTTGTTTCTTCAGAATTTGATGAAGCAAAAGAGTGTGTGTTTTGATACAGAAACCACAAGTTTGAATCCGTTGGAAGCAGAACTTGTCGGCATTGCTTTTTCTTGGGAAAAGGGAAAAGGGTTTTACATTCCGTTTCCAGAAAATAAAGAAGAAGCGCAACAGCTTTTGGAAGCACTACGTCCGTTTTTTGAAGACGAATCCATTGAGAAGATTGGTCAAAATTTGAAATACGACATCAAGGTTTTGGCGAAATATAATATTTCGGTAAAAGGAAAATTGTTCGACACCATGCTCGCGCATTATCTTATAAATCCAGATATGCGGCACAATATGGACGTTTTGAGCGAAACCTACCTCAACTACACCCCTGTTTCAATTACGGAATTGATTGGCAAAAAAGGCAAAAACCAATTGAATATGCGAGACGTTGCCATTGAAAAGCAAACCGAGTATGCCGTTGAGGATGCTGATGTAACCTTTCAATTAAAAGAGCATTTTGAAAAAGAGCTGGGCGAGGCAAATACCCAAAAATTGTTTGACGAAATTGAAGTGCCGTTACTACGTGTTTTGGCGGCTATGGAATTGGAGGGCATCAATTTGGACGAAGATTTCCTAAAAAAACTTTCCGAAGAATTGGACAAAGATATTCTTCAGCTTGAAAAAAACATTTACGAAGAAGCCGGGGAAGAATTCAATATTGCTTCGCCAAAACAGTTGGGCGATATTCTCTTCGGAAAAATGAAGCTGATAGACAAGCCGAAAAAAACCAAAACGGGGCAATATTCAACTGCAGAAGATGTGCTTTCCTATTTGGCGAAAGACCATAAAATAATCCGCGATGTTTTGGAATACCGAGGGCTCACCAAACTGAAAAGCACCTATGTTGATGCGCTTCCGGGGCAGGTGGAACCATCCACTGGGAGGGTTCACACAGATTATATGCAGACCGTCGCGGCCACGGGCCGTTTGAGCAGCAACAATCCGAACTTGCAGAATATTCCAATCCGAACCGAACGCGGGCGTGAGGTGCGAAAGGCATTTATCCCAAGAAACGAGGATTACGTTTTGATGGCAGCGGATTATAGTCAGATAGAACTCCGCATTATTGCCGCGTTGAGCGAAGAGGACAATATGATTGAAGCCTTTAAAAATGGCGAGGATATTCACGCCTCCACGGCTTCAAAAGTGTTCAATGTACCTTTAAGTGAAGTAACACGGGAGCAACGAAGCAATGCCAAAACCGTAAACTTTGGGATTATATACGGCGTTTCAGCTTTCGGCCTCAGCAACCAAACCGACCTGTCCCGAACAAAGGCGAAGGATTTGATTGACACCTATTATAAAACCTATCCAAAACTTCGGAATTTTATAAGTGAACAAATTCAGTTTGCCCGCGAAAACGGCTATGTACAAACCGTTTTGGGAAGAAGACGCTATTTAAAAGACATCAACGGAAGCAACCAAGTAGTACGTGGTGCCGCAGAGCGAAATGCCGTGAACGCTCCAATCCAGGGAAGTGCGGCAGACATTATTAAAATTGCGATGATCAACATTCACAAAAAGTTGGAAGCAGAAAATTACAAAAGCAAAATGCTGCTTCAAGTGCATGATGAATTGGTTTTTGATGCCTATAAGCCCGAACTCGAAAAACTAAAAATCATGGTAAAGCACGAAATGGAAAATGCTTATACGCTGAGCGTTCCATTGGATGTTGACTTGGGTGTGGGTGAGAATTGGTTGGAGGCGCATTAATTTTGCTACAGTTTTCAAGGCTTTAAGCTGTAAAGTAGATTGTATTTTAAGAATTTCTTAACTTTTTTATGTTATGGATTATGGGAAATCAGTATTTTGCTGCCAAAATATTGAAGCACTTACTATGAAAAACTCCTTTACACTTTTATCACTTTTCTTTTTTGTATTTACCATCCAAGCCCAAGACCCAAACATTCTTTGGCAGCGGACTATTGGGGGGAGTGGAGATGAAACACTTTATAGTATAAAACAAACACCAGACGGTGGTTACATTGTTGGAGGTGCTTCAGGATCGGATATTTCAGGAGATAAAACTGACGCTTCCAATGGATTTTTTGATATTTGGATCGTAAAAACAGATGCAGATGGTAATATTGAATGGCAGAATTCCATTGGGGGAAATGCTTTAGATGATCTTCACTCTATTGAATTGACTCCCGATGGTGGATTCATTGCCTGTGGGGAATCAACCTCCGACATTTCTGGTGATAAATCTGAAAACTCGAGAGGTTTAGATGACTATTGGATTGTGAAACTTGATGCTTCTGGAAATGTAGAATGGGACAAAACTATAGGCGGGAGTGATTCTGAAAGTTTTCCCCAAATAAGAGTTTCAAATGACAGTTATCTTATAAGTGGAGATTCGTGGTCAAACATTTCTGGCGACAAGACCGAAAACGCAATTGGGGAAGATGATTATTGGCTATTAAAGCTAGACCTTTCGGGGAATATTATTTGGCAGAAAACTATCGGGGGGTCATCATATGACTCATTTTCTACAATGGCATTAACACATGATGGCGGTTGTATTCTAGGAGGATATTCAGACTCAAATATTTCTGGAAATAAAACTGAAAATTCAAAAGGAGGATTTGATTTCTGGATTGTAAAACTAGATTCTTCTGGAGACATCGTGTGGGACAAAACTATAGGTGGCAGTGGGACAGATGTTTTGAATTCTATAGTACAAACTTTAGATAATGGCTTTCTTTTATCAGGAAGATCATCTTCAGATATATCAGGCGACAAAACCGAAAATTCAGAAGGGGAATCCGACTTCTGGATTGTTAAACTTGCTTCAAACGGAACAATAGAATGGCAAAATACTATTGGGGGCAATGATATTGACCAAGCATATTCTGCAAACCAAACCTCCGATAGCGGTTATATTATAGGTGGGTTCTCCCGGTCTACTATTTCAGGGGATAAAACTGAAAACGGGCAAGGCAATTTCGATTGTTGGTTAGTTAAAATAAACAACGTTGGGATTATTGAATGGCAAAATACTATTGGTGGAAGTGAAATTGATGGTATAACTTCAGTTATGCAATCTTCAGATGGAAGTTATATTTTGGGAGGAAACTCACAATCAAATATTTCAGGAGATAAATCCGAAAATTCACGCGGTGAACAAGATTATTGGATCATAAAACACGCCCAAACCTTAGGAATAGAAGAAAACCCATTCGCAACAGCAATAACCCTCTACCCCAACCCAACAAAAAACATATTACAACTAAATACCCAAGACAAAACCATAGACCAAGTAAACATTTACACCATGACGGGCAGTAAAGTTTTGCAATTGGATGTTGACACAATTTCTCCAAGCATCGATGTTTCCAGCTTGGCCTTGGGGGTTTATTATGTACAGTTGTATTCGGGGAAAAATGTGGCCTTGAAAAAGTTTGTGAAGGAATGATTTCCCAGTCTTGGTTCTTGGCTCTTTATTCTTTCAGCAAAGTGATCTTTTTTCAAAGAAAATTTATTTCCCACCCCTTGCTTTTCAAATAAATAACACTACATTTGCACCCCTCTTAGACAAAATCCGTTTTGTTTAAAGGGTGAGAAACAATGATTTATTAACCTATTGACAAAAAACTAATGGATACATTAAGTTACAAAACAGTATCTGCTAACAAGAATACCGTTGTAAAAGAATGGTTGCTAGTAGATGCGGACGGCCAGGCATTGGGTCGTCTTGCCAGCGAAGTTGCTAAATTACTTCGTGGAAAGCACAAGCCAAGTTTCACCCCTCACGTAGATTGTGGTGATAACGTAATTATTATTAACGCCGGTAACGTAAAACTTACAGGCAACAAATGGAATGATAAAACGTACATTCGCCACACGGGTTATCCCGGTGGGCAACGTAGCCTTACCGCTACCGAAATGTACAAAAAAGACCCTGCAAGGCTTGTTGAAAAAGCTGTGAAAGGTATGCTCCCTAAAAACAAATTGGGCGCAGAAATGTTCAGAAACCTAAAAGTGTATGCAGACGCAAACCACGGACAGGAAGCACAGAAACCTAGAACTATTAACCTTAACGACAACAAGTAATGGAGACAATTCACAAAATAGGCAGAAGAAAGACCGCTGTTGCACGTGTGTACCTTAAAGAAGGTAAAGGAAACATTACCATCAACAAGCGCGAGTTGGAAAACTATTTTCCAACTGGAACACTTCAGTATAAAGTAAAACAACCTTTGACACTTACAGATAACGAAAAGACTTTCGATATTTCGGTAAATGTATTTGGAGGTGGAATCACAGGACAGGCAGAAGCCATCCGTCTTGCAATTTCCCGCGCTATGTGCGAGCTTAACGATGAAAATCGTGGCATCCTGAAACCAGAAGGTTTGCTTACAAGAGACCCAAGAATGGTAGAGCGCAAAAAATTCGGACAGAAGAAAGCGCGTAAGAAATTCCAGTTCTCTAAACGTTAATATTACTCAACTAGATTGGGTATCTCTTTGGGGATACCCAATTAAAGTTGAAAAGTTCATATTCATTATTAATTAAAAAAGCTGTTATCCGTCTATGGCGGAGTTAGTTTAGCATCTAAACCAAATCCATAATTTAGGAACAGGTTGCTATCCTTTCACAGAACGTAAACTAAAACAAAATGGCAAAAAAAGTAGAAGTAAAAGACTTACTTGAAGCTGGTGTGCACTTTGGCCACCTAACCCGCAAATGGAACCCAAACATGGCCCCGTATATCTATATGGAGCGCAACGGGATCCACATTATCAACCTTTACAAGACCGCTGCAAAAATCGAGGAGGCCAATGCCGCCCTAAAGAAAATTGCGGCCAGTGGACGCAAAATTCTTTTTGTAGCTACCAAAAAACAAGCAAAAGACATTGTTGCTGAAAAAGCAAAGAACGCAAACATGCCCTACATCACTGAAAGATGGCCAGGCGGTATGCTTACCAACTTTGTAACTATCCGTAAAGCCGTTAAGAAAATGGCTTCTATTGATAGAATGAAGCAGGACGGAACTTTCAACACCCTTTCTAAGAAAGAGCGTTTGGCCGTAGATCGTCTTCGTGCTAAATTGGAAAAGAACTTAGGTTCTATTTCTGATATGAGCCGCCTTCCGGCAGCACTTTTTGTAGTTGATACAACTCGCGAGCACATTGCAGTTGCAGAGGCTATGAAATTGAACATCCCGATCTTCGCAATGGTAGATACCAATAGCGACCCACGCGTTATTGATTACGTAATCCCATCTAACGATGATGCTTCAAAATCTATCGAGAGCATTATGAGTTTTGTTTCTGAAGCTATTATTGAAGGTCTTTCTGAAAGAAAAGCTGGTAGTGATGACGATAGCGATGATGAAGAAGGAATGGCAAAAAAAGCCAAAGCTCCCAAAAAAGAGAAAGAAGCTAAAAAAGTAAAAGCCGAAGTTCCTTCAACTGACGAAGAAGACGTAGAAGATATGAAAGAGGCAAAGAAGCCTGTGCGTCAAAAATCAAAGAAAGAAGTTCTTAACGAAGAAGAATAAATAACTTTATCTTAAAATCTAAAAGTCGTTTGGTTCTTTTCTTTGCTGAAATTAATTTGAACGACTTTTTTTAATATTAAACTTAAAAATTTATAAAAATGGCAAACATAACAGCCGCAGAAGTAAATAAACTAAGACAAGCTACCGGAGCCGGAATGATGGACTGTAAAAAGGCATTGGTTGAGGCAGACGGAAATATGGAAGAAGCAATCTCTATCCTTAGAAAAAAAGGTCAAAAAATTGCAGAAAAAAGAGCAGACCGCGACTCTAGCGAAGGTGTTGCCACTGCAAAAGTGAATAGCGACAACACCAAAGGTGTGGCTATTTCCTTGAATTGTGAAACCGACTTTGTTGCCAAAAACGATTCTTTCGTTGAAATGGCAAACAAAATGGCTGAGATTGCACTTAACACATCCTCAAAAGAGGAGTTTTTGGCTGCAGATTTTGGCGGAATGACAGTTGCTGAAAAATTGACTGAGCAAACTGGTGTTATAGGTGAGAAAATAGAAATAGGCGGTTACGAAATTTTGGAAGCTCCATTTGTAGGTTCGTACGTTCACGTAAACAAGATTGCTGCTTTAACTGGCCTTTCAAAAGCTGTTGACAATGCTGAGGAATTGACAAAAGATGTTTCTATGCAAGTGGCTTCTATGGGTGCTACTACTCTTTCTTACAAAGACTTTGATCCTGCTTTTGTAGAATCTGAAACTGAAGCGCGTATTGCAGCTATCGAGAAAGACAATATTGAGTTGGGCCGTTTGGGCAAGACACTTAAAAACGTTCCCAAATTCATTTCAAGAGCGCAATTGACTCCTGAAGTTTTGGCACAGGCCGAAGCTGATGCAAAAGCTGAATTGAAAGCTGAAGGCAAGCCAGAGCAAATCTGGGACAAAATCCTTCCGGGGAAATTGGAGCGCTTCATCAGCGATAACACTACGCTTGACCACGAAAAAGCGTTGCTTGACCAGAACTTTATTAAGGACGACAAAAAGAGCGTTGCAGATTACGTAAAAACGTATGGCGATGTAGAAATTGTAGGCTTTAAGAGAGTTTCTTTGGCGTAAGCTACAAGCATATTTTAAATGAAAAGAGGCTGATTGATTTCAGCCTCTTTTTTTGTTTGCGCACCAGGCATACACGAATTGTACTTTTTATTATAGTTGAAAGCGGAAGGTAATAGTATAAGTGCGGACGCAAGAAGTGTTAAAGCCAACGCTAGAATTGTTAAAGCGGAAACAAGAATTGTTAAAGCCAATGTGAGAAGTGTTAAAGCGGAGGCTAAAATATATAAGGCGGTCGCAAGATTTGTTAATGCGCCCGCCATTATATAAAAAGCGGAGGGCAGATTTGTTAAAGCGGAAGCAAAATGTATAAAAGTTGCAACGAGAATATAAAAAGTTGATGCGCTATTTATGAAAATCCTGCTTTCTGGTTAGACTGTAACCCCTATTATTAACTGAATGGGCGGAGGTTCAATCTTTATACTTTTTAAACTTGATGCCCTTTATTTGATTGTACTCTGCGCTGGAGGCTCCGAAAAGGGACTTGACGTATTTTTTTACATCGAGGGCGGTGTCTACCAGACCTGTGTTTTCTTGATAGAGAATTCTGTTTCTTTCCAGACGGGCGTTGCTCACTGCGGTGTCTGCGCTTGCCTCTTGGTTGTTTTTATTGCTTAAATCTTGGGCGCGGGCCTGAAGGGATGTTATTTGCAGTTCGGTTTCGTTTGGGGCGTAGCTTGGTTCTGAGGCCAAGACGGAGATTAGACCTTGGAAATGCTGGATGAGCTGATCATAAGACTGTTGGCTGGCGCTGATCCTTCGGGGCGCAGGCGCGTTTGGGTCTAGGGGTTCTTCTTTAGTGGCCCGCTGGCCTTGGATCTTGCGGTTGTAGCCTTTGGCATCGTCTATTTTTTCTTGGGATGCGTCTGTGGCCTCCAAGGCGTTTACAAGGCGGGTGCTAAGGGGGCGTAGGTCTGCGAAGGCTTCTACCCTGCTGTTTACAGCATCATTGTATGCCGTGTTTAGGTTGATTACGTTTTGCAGGCTGGCGTTTGCCGTGGCGTGCAGGGCGGTGAGCTGTTCTGCGGTTAGACTGGTTTTTGATGGGTTGTAGATGGGGCCATAGCCTTCTACAAAGGCGATTAGGTCTTGGAAGTTCGCTACATTTTTAGCGTGGCCTACTTCTGAATTTGATGCCATTTTTTTAGTATTTAGATGTTAGTATTGAGTATGTGAATTTGTGAGTTTGTGAGTTTGTGAATGGGTTATTGTTTTATGAATTTTTTGGTTGTTGTGTTGCCGTTTTCATCTTCTATGTTTAGAAAGTAGATACCGCTTAGGAGTTGGGAGACATCTATTGCTTTTTGGTCTTGAAGTGTTATGCTTTGTGTGCTCAACAGTTTGCCTTCTATGTTGAAGATTTTGATTTTTAGATTTTCTGTGGTGTTTTGGGCAGCAATAAAGAGTTCGTTTTTGGCGGGGTTGGGGTGGATGGAGAATTTGGAAATCTCAAAATTATTCCTCGATAATAACTGATTACTATATATTGCTTCATCGCCACTTGAGGAGGTTATAACCAAAGTTTTACTGTTGCTCTCGTCAATAATATTATAATTGAAGGGATCGTCAACATTACCAACAAAAAAAGTGTCAAGATAAATACCCTGGAAAAGGGTGTTTTCTTGTGCAAATGGTCCAAAACAACCACCAAGAGTCATGCTCCAACCATTAACTAAAAATTCAGAATTAGTATAAATTACTGTGCCTTCTAATGCATCACATACATAGGTGCTAATGAAAGAATTATTTTGAATAAATGCGATAGTAATAAAAGGCACATCATCATTTGAGGGCGGAAAATTATCTTGTCCGTCAATTATTACGTTTTGCAGATACCATTCATTTTCAAAAAGTTGTGGGTCTTGGGCAAAAGCGGTTGTGCTAAGAGCCAGGATGAATATGGTTATAAAGGTTTTCATTGCTTTAAGAAAATTCAATGACTGTACGTGAAG
Organism: Aequorivita aquimaris; assembly: GCF_001573155.1. GTDB lineage: Bacteria > Bacteroidota > Bacteroidia > Flavobacteriales > Flavobacteriaceae > Aequorivita > Aequorivita aquimaris. The sequence continues at coordinate 122,106 of NZ_JRWG01000002.1, forward strand.
CCTTGTGGCGTGTGGGCGTGTGGGCGTGTGTTTTCAAACCTTGGTCGATTAAAGTTAGTTGAATTCTTAAAGTTATCCTAAAATTATTACATATAAAACAGGATTTTCCCTGTTTATTACACAGGGTTTTTCCTGTACTGTTGCATTATTTTTCCTACAAAAAAGAAAACCTTTGGAAGAAGTATCTACCAAAGGTTTTAATGTGTTTTAAAATAAAAAGGTCTCGACTGCGCTCGACCGGACATTTTTTTCAGAAATTTATTCCTTCACGATTTTTCTAACCGTTTTTTTCCCTTCGGAAGAAATAATGGCTAGGTACATGCCGCTTTCTAAATTGCCAAGATTCAATTTTGTTTTTAAAGCGACAGGAGACGTTTCCAAAACAATTCTTCCCGAAAGATCATAAACTGCAATTGTGCTTATTATTGACTTTGATTCCACGTTCAATATATCTTGAAACGGATTGGGATATAGTACCGGTTCTCCCGATACCAAATACTGCGGAATCCCAAGGGGGGCATTTTCCAATTTCAGAATAAATACATCCATTTCGCCTTGTGATGTTAAATTGAAAACCCCACTGCCCGGATCAAAATCGGCGGTAGTGTTGAAATATCCCGTACACAAAACCTTCCCTTCGTTATCAACCGCAATCCCCAAACCGCGATCTTCGTCCGGTCCGCCAACGGAGGAAGCCCATTGAAAATTGCCTGAGGCATTCAAATGCTGCACAAATACGTCAATAAACCCTGCAGAAGTAAGGTTGGCTGTGCCACCATTGGGGTCAAAATCTACAGTTTCCTCAAACCTGCCGGTGGTGTAAATACCTCCATTGCTATCGGTTTTTATGGAAACTCCTTCTTCATAAACAGGGCCTCCCATACGTTTTGCCCAAACAAAATTTCCATTGGTTTCCAATTTTAAAATATAGGCATCTGCCAAGCCTTCACTGGTAAGTTCAAAAGTGGCGGCACCGGGATCAAAATCCTGTGTGGCATAAAAATAGCCTGTTACCAAGACTTCGCCATTGGGACCGATTGCAATGTCATTTCCAACATTGTAGTGGCTGCCATTGGCCTGTTTTGCCCAAACAAAATTGCCATCGGCATCCAATTTTGAAACAAACATTTTATCCAAAGTTCCAGCTGATTCCAAGAGAAAAGTGCCGGAACCTGGATCAAAATCGGGCGCGCTATTCGTGTAACTTCCGGTGGAATACACATTTCCGGCAGCATCAACGGCCACCGCATTTGGAAAGTCTTCGCGAGTGCCACCCAATTGTTTTGCCCAAATGTAATTGCCATTAGCATCCAATTTCACTATAAAAATATCCTCATCGCCAAAAGACGTTAGATTGGCCGTGCCTGCGCCCGGATCAAAATCAACCGTATTGTTGAAATACCCAATGGTAACAACATTTCCGGAATTATCGACGGCAATGCCCCGGCCGCGGTCTGGACTACTTGAGCCAAAGCTTTTGGCCCAAAGGTAATTACCCTCTGCGTTTAACTTCAACACAAAAGCATCGAGATTTCCAGCACTCGTAAGGATTTGCGTACCAGCACCCGGATCAAAATCTAGATCGGTCTCAAAATAGCCCGTTATCAATAAATTGCCCGAAGTATCTAAAACCAAGGTATCGGGATATTCAGAATCATTGCTCCCGATTGTTTTTGCCCAAACAAAATTGCCCGAGGCATCAAATTTTGTGAGAAAAATATCTGCCTCGCCTTGGGCTGTTACTTCAAACGTGCCGCTTCCAGGATCAAAATCGACGGTTTGGGTAAAATATCCAAGCGTATAAACATTGTTTTGGGCATCAATGGCTATGGATTCGCCACGGTCAAAACCGCTGCCGCCCATACTTTTTGCCCAAGTAAGTTCTTGCGCCACAAATGATTTTGGAGCAAGCAATATCAAAAAAGTTATTAATGGTAAAATGGAAAATTTCATAATTTATTCACTTTAAAGGTTTGGACTTTTGTACCTACTGTGGCCTTAATTAAATAAATCCCCGATGATAGCGCGGAAAGATCCATTTCAGCTTTAGAAGCATTGGGCTTCAATGTTTGCACTTTTCTTCCAGCAAGGTCATACACCAAAATGGATTCAATAGGTTCCTTACTCTCCAAAAATAGTTGTGAATTTGTTGGGTTTGGGTACAATACCACTGTATTCAAAGCCTCTACTTCGACCCCCAAATTGGTATTCACACCAAAAAAAGTTTCGTATGAATTGCCACCAAATTCCACTTCAATATTATAAACCCCATCGGGCCACGTATTGTCCACTATAAAATTCCACTGTGCCCAAGCTTGTGGATAAAAGGGCCACGGCGAAGCGAATACCCAATCATACAGCACGGTTCCGTCCGGTTTTCTGAAAATGATATGGGTTTCGGAATTGGTTTGAATATCGCGGTAAAAAATTCGGAAAACAAGTTCCTCACCGGGCTCAAAATTCAATTCTTCATACGTGTTTTCAACCACGCCACAATCATCGTCAAACGTTTGTGTGTTGTGCGTGGAAAGCCTATTAATAGTCGGTTGGAAATACTCGGGTTGGTTTGCCCACCAACTATCAGGGTTCATATTGTTACAGGGACCTTCGTATGGGTCAATCAAATTGTCGTTGGCGTCATAAATCTCAAAGTGCAAATGGGGCACGGTACTACTGCCAGAGCTTCCCGCGGCGCCAAGATATTCCCCTTCGGCAACCGAATCGCCAATATTTTTTGATGTGATTGCTCCATCCTTAAAATGCCAGTACCATGCCTGCGAACCGTCGGCATGTTCTATAATTATTCCGTTCCAGTTTGGATTTCCGTTGTTTACGCAGTTTAAATCAAAAAAACCATCCCTTTTATTGATAATTACCCCCGGTGCGGCGGCAACAACTTCCATCAGTTGCTCTTGCATGCGTTTCCACGGGTAAGGCCAAAGCACATAATCTGTTCCTTCGTGGTTACCATTTCCCCAGTCGTAGGTGCGTTGCCCACATTCATAATCGAGTAAATTACCGTTGGGTGTTAAGTTGTGGTCCACATAATTATTTATGGTATAATAGCCATAGTCATCAAAGCCAGCTTTCGGCCTAATGGGAAAAATAAACAACGGCGAGCCCCCTTTGTGCTGAAAGGCATTTGGGTTGGTTTGAAGAATCTGTTGTTTGTTCAAAGTATTTTGCTGCCTAACTTCCTGCCGTTGTGAATCTGTGATACATTCGGTCTTTTCAAATTCAACGGGATGAAATGATACTTTTGGCTGTTGTGCCGACGCAGAAACGGCAATGGTACATGCGAAAAAAAATAATTTTGATTTCATAATAAACAGTATTTAAGGATTATATCTTTCTGAACATGCTTACATCGTATTGCAAAGCGTGATGTCATCACTAAACCGAAACTTTTTTTGCAGTTGGGTACTTATAAATAGAAAAACTACTTTTTTAATTACTTCCATAGCATCAATAATTTTCTTTATTTTTGCCACAGCAAACCCAAACTATGCAGTACAAAAGAATTCTTTTAAAACTTTCTGGCGAGGCCTTGATGGGCGAACAGCAATACGGAATAGATGCCGTTCGACTTAAGGAATACGCCCACGAAATAAAACAGATAACCGATAAGGGAGTGGAAGTTGCCATCGTTATTGGCGGTGGAAACATTTTTAGAGGTTTGGCCGGAGCCAGCAGCGGGATGGACCGCGTGCAGGGCGACCATATGGGGATGCTCGCTACCGTAATCAATGGTTTGGCATTGCAAAGCGCCCTTGAGAATGAAGATGTGCCCACACGCCTGCAGAGCGCCATTAACATTAATGAGGTTGCGGAGCCGTTTATCCGCAGGAAAGCAATAAGACATTTGGAGAAAGGCCGCGTGGTTATTTTTGGAGGCGGCACCGGGAATCCTTATTTTACGACAGATTCGGCGGCGGTTTTAAGAGCTATTGAGATAGGTGCCGATGTAATATTAAAAGGAACCCGAGTAGATGGAATCTATACCAGCGACCCAGAAAAGGATAAGCTGGCAACAAAATTTGATTTTATCAGTTTTGAGGATGTATTGCAGAAAGGTCTGAAAGTGATGGATACAACGGCCTTTACCCTAAGCCAGGAGAATGAGCTGCCAATCATTGTTTTTGATATGAACACGAAAGGAAATCTACTAAAAGTTGTTTCCGGTGAAAAGATTGGAACTAAAGTGAATTTATAAAAGTAGCCATGATTACACGAATCTTTTATAATTTTGATTCGTAATAAATTATATTAAACCACTTACCCTGAGCGCAGTCGAAGGGTTGAACATTGAATATTGAACACTGATTTTTATGGAAGACGAAATAGATATTATAATTGAAGGCACCAAAGAAGCTATGGGCAACGCCCTAAAGCATCTTGAAAAGCAATTGGTAAACATTCGTGCCGGAAAGGCTTCACCATCTATGGTAGGTAGTGTGATGGTAGATTATTATGGCAGCCCAACGCCATTGAGCCAAGTGGCAAACGTGAGCACTCCTGACGGAATGACCATTAGCATACAGCCTTGGGAAAAGCAAATGATTCCCGAAATAGAGCGCGGAATCCATCTTGCCAATATAGGTTTCAATCCTATGAACAATGGAGAAAGTGTGATCATTAACGTACCACCACTGACCGAAGAGCGCAGAAGGGAGTTGGCAAAGCAAGCCAAAGCTGCTGCAGAAGAGGCAAAAATTGGTGTACGTAACGATAGAAAGGTAGCTAACCACGATCTAAAAGGTTTGGATATTTCGGAAGATTTGAAAAAAAGCCTTGAGGACGATATCCAGGAAATGACCGATGCGCACATCAAAAAAATTGATGAAATCTTGGCCAAGAAAGAAAAGGAAATAATGACTGTGTAATACACATTTCGTTAAACTAAATATAATAAAGCGGCATAATAGCCGCTTTCTCTTTACTTTTAAATGGTTACAAACCAACCTTTCCGAATGCGAAAACTTCTTTTTCCTGTCTTTTTCAGTATTGCCTTTTTTGCTTTTGCGCAGGAGCCGGCAATAAAAACAGATAAGGACACCATCGCAGGAGTTGAGGACAAAAAAGATCATCCACTTTCCTCAGGATATTATCCTATAGGTTTTTTTGACATCGATCTAAAGACCCTAATTAAGCTAAATAATTATGAAGGCCTGCGTTTGGGCATTGGGGGATTGACCAATGACAGACTTTTTAAGAATTACAAATTTGGCGGGTACTATGCTTATGGTTTTAAGGACAAAACCTCTAAATATGGGGTAGGTGTTAGCGCTCGAGTTAACAAAGAAAAGAAGGCTTGGCTAAGTGTATATTATGCCGATGATGTAAAAGAAATTGGAACTTTTGATTATTTGACCGATGCGCGTGTTTATTCCATCTTTGAACCTCGTCTTGTTAACATCACCCAATTTTATAAATACCGAAAATGGTATACGAGTATTGCGAGTGAACTTTCACCAAAAATATTGGCAGAAGTTCGTTTGGAACACAGCAATGTGGAAAATATTGAAAACTATTATTACATACACGATGGTGTACCCTACAGAAATTACCAGTTGGCAGAGGCAACGGTTTCTTTCAGAATTAGTCCGAAGACAAATTTCTTTACAAATGAAGACGGCACGAAAGAGTATTTTGATGGTTTTCCGAAAATAAGTGCGCAGATTACCCAAGGGGTGAAAGATGTGGTGGAAAGCGATTTTACCTATACCAAATTTGGGTTGAAGTTGGATTATTACATAAAGCGCACCGATCTTTCATCAACCAATATTCTGTTGGAAGGATCGTTGGCAACGGGCGATGTTCCGCTTACGCATTTATTCCACTCTTATCCCAACCAACCCACCAAAGATGAGGTACTGCAACGCTTTTCGGTGGCGGGCGTCCAAAGTTTTGAGACGATGTATTTTGGCGAATTCTTTTCAGACAGGCTTACTACACTACAAATAAAACATAGTTTGCGCAGGTTCAAGCTTACGGAAAAATGGAAGCCGGAACTGGTACTGATAACGCGCCATGCCCTAGGCGATATGAGCAACAGGGACCAACACTTTGGAATCCCTTTTAATACGCTGGACCAGCTTTATAACGAAACTGGTTTTGAAATAAATAAAATTCTCTTTGGGTTTGGGCTTAGCGCGGCTTACCGCTACGGGTATTACAATCTTCCAAAATTCTCAGATAATATTTCGTTCAAGTTTACCTTCTACCTTAAGGTGTAGGGGGAAGTTTTTGCTTTTAGCCCTTGGCCTTTGGCCGTTCGCTTCGTTTTACCCTAAATTTATTTATTCACCCTATGCGTGCAGACGCTAACTCTATGCGTGCAGACGGCAGTTCTATGCGTGCAGACGCTAACTCTATGCGTGCAGACGGCAGTTCTATGCGTGCAGACGCTAACTCTATGCGTGCAGACTCATACTCTATTCGTAAAATTATTCACCCTGTCCTATACGACGCTTATTCTAACCGATACGACGGCAGTTCTAACCGATACGACGCTAGTTCTATCCTATACTATGGCAGTTCTAACCGATATGACACAAGTTTTATCCTATACGACGGCAGTTCTATGCGTGCAGCGCAAAAGCCATAGCAACCACTAGGTATATTTTTGGGTTTCGGTGAAGGTTGTTTTCATTTGTGGTAGAAGTTAGTAAAAAAATGGAACTCCCACATCTTCCTAAAATACCCTGAAAATAAATTTCTTACTTATCGCAAATACGTACCTTTGCCAAGTCTATAAAAAATTGCTTTGAACAAACTTTTTAGCATCGGGTTTTGGAGCTGGGTGGCCCGTTTTATCTTGCGGAACCGAACCTGGATTTTAATAGTTATAGCAGCCATAACCGTCCTGCTCGCGCTTCAGTGGAAAAACATGCGCTTCACCTATACCGAGGCTAACCTACTTCCGGACGACCACCCCATTAATCTTGAATACGACCAGTTTCTGTCGCATTTTGGCGAAGAGGGCAACTTGATTGTAATGGGGGTCAAGGACTCTACCATATTTACGCCCGAAAAATTTAAGGCGTGGAACCAGCTTTCCAAGGATATTGGCAAGTTTAACGAAGTAGAGCTCACGCTTTCCGTGGGCAACCTGCAAAAACTTGAAAAGAAGACTGACACCACCGGTTTTGAATTGGTGCCCTTCATAAAAGATTCGGTATTTACCCAGGCCAACCTTGCGGAATACAAAGACGAGCTTTTCAATAAACTGCCGTTCTATGACGGACTTATTTACAGCCCGGACAAGCAGAGCATCCGTTCGGCCATTTATCTGAAAAAGGACATTGTAAACACCGCCGCCCGAAAGGATTTTGTGATTGACGATTTGATACCCATCATCAAAAAATTTGAGGAAGACACGGGCGTTACGGTTTACACTTCGGGCATGCCATACATCCGAACGTTGAATTCACAAAGTATCATCGACGAGATTGGGTTGTTCATTGGCGGGGCGCTGCTGGTTACCTCGCTTATCTTTTTCTTCTTTTTTCGCTCTTGGCGCGCTACCTTCATATCTATGTGTACCGTTATTATCGGGGTGATGTGGGCCTTCGGTTTTTTGGGGCTGATGCATTATGAAATCACCGTACTCACCGCCTTGATTCCGCCGTTGATAATCGTAATCGGGATTCCGAACTGTATTTTCTTAATAAATAAATACCAGCAGGAAATAAAACTCCACGGAAACCAAGCAAAGTCATTACAGCGCGTAATCGCGAAAGTGGGCAACGCAACCTTGATGACAAACCTTACCACGGCATCGGGTTTTGCTACTTTTATTTTGGTGAAAAGTGAGCTTTTGAGTGAATTCGGTATTGTGGCCTCCATCAACATTGTCGCCATCTTTTTACTGAGTTTGCTGATTATACCGATAATCTACAGTTATATGGCGGTGCCGAAATATAAGCACCTAAAACATTTGAACAAAACGTGGATAAATGGTTTTGTGAATTGGATTGAGCGAATGGTAAAGGAGCGCCGCATAACCATTTATATTTCTGCGGTACTGTTGCTTTGCGCAAGTATTATTGGAATCTACAATATAAAAATCTCGGGAAGCCTTATTGAGGATATGCCGAAGAATACTGGTTTTTTTGACGATATCCGCTTTTTTGAGAAGGAATACGAAGGCATTATGCCCTTGGAAATAATGGTGGACACAAAGAAGAAAAAAGGCGTGATGAGCCTTTCCACCTTAAAACGAATTGACGAACTGCAGGACCATATCAAGGAAATTCCTGAATTTGCAAAGCCACTTTCCGTGGTTGAATTGGTGAAATATTCAAAACAGGCCTACTATAACGGCAACCCTGAATACTATCAATTGCCCAACAGCCAGGAAAAGAATTTTATACTTAGCTACGCCAAAAGCAGCAATACAGACACCAATCTGCTGAACAGTTATGTGGACAGTACGGGCCAATTTGCGCGTATCACCACCTTTATGAAAGATACTGAGCCGGATAGGTTTAAACGCATCGAGGAGGATTTGCACAACGAAATAAACAAAGTCTTTCCGCCGGAGCGCTACAATGTTTCCGTTACCGGAAAGGCTTTGGTTTTCCAGAAAGGAACGCATTATTTGGTAAACAACCTCATTCTCTCCCTTTCCCTCGCCATTTTCCTGATAGCAGTGTTTATGGCGTGGATGTTCCGAAGCTTTAAAATGATAATAATCTCGCTTATCCCAAACCTGCTGCCCTTGATAATTACAGCCGGCGTCATGGGCTTTGTGGGCGTGCCCATAAAACCATCCACCATTTTGGTGTTCAGCATTGCGTTTGGAATCTCGGTGGACGATACCATCCATTTTCTAGCCAAGTACCGGCAGGAACTGATAGCCAACAATTGGAAAATCAAAAAATCGGTTTTTGCCGCCCTGCGCGAAACGGCGGTAAGTATGTTTTATACTTCCATCGTGCTTTTCTTTGGCTTTTCGGTATTTACCATTTCCAGTTTTGGAGGGACGGTTGCGTTGGGCGCGCTGGTTTCCATAACGCTGCTTTTCGCCATGCTCTCAAACCTACTGCTGCTGCCCACGCTCCTACTTTCTTTGGAACGAAGCATCGCAAATAAGGAAACCATGAAAAAACCCGCCATCGAGATTTTAACCGATGACGAAGATGAAATAGAATAAACCGTATTCAACGAAATTTCAAACTTATACTAAAGGTTTAAAATCCGCCCTACGATAGTAGAGTTAGCTTCTCTGGAATTTGGTGCTTTTACTTTTTTGGAATTTTATTTAAAAGTATATTTGCTCCTCTTAAAATAAGAATATGCAACACAAAACCATAGATGAATTGTTGAAAAGCGAAAAAACCCACATTGACGTGATTGTTCGCGGCTGGGTGCGCTCTTTCAGAAGCAATAGGTTCATCGCCTTAAACGACGGTTCTACCATCAAAACCCTGCAATGTGTAGTGGATTTTGAAAATTTTGATGAAGAAATTCTTAAGAAAACAACCGTGGGGGCCGCCATTGAAGTTGCCGGCGTGCTCGTGGAAAGTCAGGGTCAGGGCCAGACAGTAGAAGTACAAGTTTCAAAATTGACCGTTCTGGGCGAGGCCAATCCTGAAGATGTAAAGCTCACCATTTTATCGCCTAAAAGACATTCCTTGGAGACCTTGCGCGAACAGGCACACTTGCGCGTGCGGACCAATACCTTTGGCGCGGTGATGCGCACACGTTCCAAATTGGCTTTTGCAGTGCACGAGTATTTTCAGAAAAACGGGTTCAATTATATGCACTCGCCCATTATCACCGGAAGCGATGCCGAAGGCGCAGGCGAAATGTTCCGCGTTACAAATTTAGACGCCAAAAATCCGCCGCTTGATGAAAACGGCAATGTAGATTTTAAGGAAGATTTCTTTGAAAAGGAAACCAATCTCACCGTTAGCGGGCAATTGGAAGCCGAAACCTATGCAATGGCGCTTGGGAAGGTTTATACCTTCGGCCCTACTTTTAGGGCTGAAAACTCAAACACCAGCCGCCACTTGGCGGAATTCTGGATGATTGAGCCAGAAGTTGCTTTCAATGATTTGGACGCAAATATGGATTTGGCGGAAGATTTCATCAAATATGTAATCAATTATGCGCTGGAAAATTGTGCCGACGATCTTGAATTCCTGGAAAACCGTTTGCTGGAAGAGGAGAAGAACAAACCGCAGGACGAACGCAGCGAAATGAAACTACGGGAAAAGCTTCGTTTTATTTTGGAAAACAATTTTAAAAGGGTAAGCTATACCGAGGCGATTGATATTTTGAAGCGCTCAAAACCAAACCAAAAGAAAAAATTCAAATATATAATCGAGGAATGGGGCGCCGACCTACAGAGCGAGCACGAGCGTTTCTTGGTTGAAAAGCACTTTAAAAGCCCCGTTATCCTTTTCGATTATCCCGCAAAGATCAAGGCCTTCTATATGCGCTTGAATGACGATGGCAAGACGGTCCGCGCGATGGACGTACTATTTCCCGGTATCGGCGAAATAGTTGGCGGCTCACAGCGTGAGGAGCGTTATGATGTGCTAAAACAAAAAATGGAAGCGATGGACATTAGCACCGAGGAACTGTATTGGTATTTAGACCTGCGTAAATTTGGAACCGCGGTCCACAGTGGTTTTGGGCTCGGTTTTGAGCGTTTGGTACAGTTCACTACGGGAATGGGCAACATTCGCGATGTAATTCCTTACCCAAGAACTCCGGGCAACGCAGAGTTCTAAGCAATAAAAGCATAAGATTGTATTAAAACTGGCTACTTAATTATTTTAGTAGCTGGTTTTTTTTAACTTTATGAAGTAGTAATTAGACGTATGTTAAAGCAGCAATTAAATCTTAAACTTTCCCAGAAATTATCGCCTCAGCAGATACAGTTGATGAAGATGATACAGTTGCCTACGCAGGCTTTTGAGCAGCGGATAGCGCAGGAATTGGAGGAGAACCCAGCCTTGGAGGGCGGGAAGGACGAAGGGGAGAATTTTGATGATGAATTCAGCAATGATGAATTTGACGATAGCTATGACGAAGGCAACGAAGTAATTGAAACAGATATAAACGTTGATGATTACTTGAGCGATGACGAAGTGCCGAGCTACAAACTTTCCGCAAACAATTACAGTGCAGATGATGAGGAACGCCAAATGCCCTATGCCGCGGGAACTTCCTTTACCCAGCACTTAATGCAGCAATTGAGCACCTATCGCCTTGACGAAGAGGAAAAGCAAATAGCCGAGTTTCTGGTGGGCAGTGTGGATGAAAGCGGTTACATACGCCGCGAAATCCAGGATATTGTTGATGATTTGGCTTTTACCCAAAATGTTTACACCACCGAGGACAAAGTAGAAAAAGTTCTAAAAGTGGTTCAGGAGCTGGATCCCGCCGGCGTTGCGGCCCGCGATCTTCAGGAATGTTTACTGCTTCAATTGGAGCGAAGGGAACAAACGCCTTCCGTTGCATTGGCGATTGATATATTGGATGATTCCTTCGATCATTTCAGCAAAAAGCATTATAAAAAACTCATTCAGAAATTCGATATTACGGAAGACCAGCTTCGCGATGCCATTCACGAAATTGAAGGCCTGAACCCAAAACCGGGCGGCACCTATTCGGGAAACAACAGGATTGTGGAGCACGTGGTACCCGATTTCGCGATAAAAATTGTGGATGGCGAATTGGATTTAACCCTGAACGGCAGAAACGCTCCCGAGCTTCACGTGAGCCACGATTATACCAACATGCTTAAAGGGTATAAAGAATCCAAAGACAAATCGAAAGCGCAGAAGGACGCGGTAATGTTCATTAAACAGAAATTGGACGCGGCCAAATGGTTTATAGATGCAATCAAACAAAGGCAACAGACGCTCTACGTTACGATGAACGCTATCATGCACCATCAAAAAGAGTATTTTTTGTCCGGAGATGAGCGCAAGCTGAAACCGATGATCTTGAAAGATATAGCCGATAAGATCAATATGGACGTTTCCACCGTTTCACGCGTTGCAAATAGTAAATACGTTGACACGCCTTACGGGACAAAGCTGATAAAGGAATTTTTCAGTGAATCGATGAAGAATGATCAGGGCGAAGATGTTTCTACCAAGGAAATCAAGAAAATTCTTGAAATAACCATTTCCGAAGAAGACAAAAGAAAGCCCCTTACCGACGATAAACTGGCAAAGATCTTATTGGAAAAGGGCTATCCTATTGCCCGGCGTACCATAGCCAAATACCGCGAACAACTGGATCTGCCAGTCGCGCGACTACGAAAGGAGATTTAATGAGATTTTTTCTAAAAGCTGCTTCCTATATTTTTCATCCATTGTTGATGCCGCTTTTGGGCACCGTGCTCTATTTCAACGTTACACCGAGATACCTTGAACCAGAGTTGATGCGCGCCAATCTCTTCGCCATCGGCATAATCACCGTGTTAATACCGTTGGTGGTTTTCTTTCTTCTGAAAAACCTTGGAGTAGTAGAAACGATTTACCTAAAAGAGGTGCGGGAACGCAAGTTTCCCTTAATGATCCAGTGCATACTCTTACTGCTCATCATCAAGATGATATTTGATCCCTATGAAGATCCAGAGCTGTACTATTTTTTTGTAGGCATGTTGTTTTCAGCCTTCAGTGCGCTTGTAATGGTGCTTTTTAAATTAAAGGTAAGCCTGCACCAAATGGGCGTTGCCGGTATTTTGATGTTTCTTGTGGGGCTGAGCGCGCATTTCAAAATAAACCTTTTGGTTACTATTTCCTTTTTCCTCTTTGTAAATGGTTGGGTAGCCTCATCGCGGTTAAATAGTGATTCGCACACCTATCCTGAACTGGGCATTGGCTTGTTATTGGGAGCCATACCGCAATTGATTCTTTTCAACCTTTGGTTATAGAATGTAAAACAGCAATCCTACTTTTAACACCCTCATATCCACACTTTCACCATCAATGGTAACGGCATCCTTAAAAAAAGGATTGATACTGTAGGAAGCAAAAAAGTTAAACGTATTGTAGCCCAGACTAAGTGTAGCGGAAAGTCTTAATGGATCGAATTCCGGAATTTTAGTTTGGTTTACTGTGTTTCCAGATTGCTTGAAAGTTGCCTTGTAATAATAGGCATAGCCCACTCTAAAACCTCCGTAAACCCTCCAAAACTTATAACTGGAAGGCGTGGAAGTACGCCATCTAAATTCAACAGGAGCTTCAATTATTGCCATATTGAAGCGGTTTCGTGTATAATCTACGTTACCATCGAGTACCCTAAAAATGGTTTCATCATTTGTTGTTTCACCAATAAAAAGATTTTCACCCAATTGATCAATCGCAAGCCCTGCGCCTATGGCGATGGCCACGTTTCGTTGTTTGTTAATGGGCATATCCCGTAAAAAGCCAAATTGTATCCCTCCGGAAAGGCCGCGGATATTTCCGCCCGATGGAAGATTCAGTGGCACATTATAGGTAACGCCGATATAAAACTGGTCTTCCCTATATAAAGAATCAACGGGGAATTTTGGAATGCTATCCTGGGCCACTGTTTTAAGTGAAACCAGGCCCAGAAAAAGTGTAAAAAGAATTTTTAGTGCGCTTTGCATACGAATCAAAGATACTTGTATTTTCAAAATATGGCGCATAAAAAAACGCCTTGGACCCAAAATTTTGGTACAAGGCGCTTTAAAATAAAGTCGATACCTTTTATTGATTTATTTCATTGCCAGGAGTGGTAATGTATATAATCTTCAACATATTAAGATCACGTAACTCCTGCTTGATGTCAGTTACCATTCCAGTATTAGTCTTCTCATCAACCTTAAGGGCCACCATTACCTTATCCTGAAGTTCAGGAAGTAGTTTTTGACGGGCCTCTGTCAAAGCAAACTTGATATTGGATATATCTGTGTACTTATCGCCAATTTGGATTTTAGCCTCAGAACCATACTTATCCTGATATCTTGAACTTGGCTTTCCGGCATAGATATATACGGAACGGTCCTTCTTCAACTTTTCAACTTGATCTGCCTTTGGCAACTTGTTCTGAACAAGCAGATTGTCATCGCGAAGTACCGTTACAACCATAAAGAAGAACAGTAGCATAAATACAATATCCGGAAGGGATGCTGTAGATATAGCTGGCAATCCGCCGTCTTTTTTCTTTTTAAATTTTGACATATTCTAAATATTATTGTCCAGATTTTTTTGGTTCAGCTTCTGAAAGTTTTAGCGGGAATAATTTTTGAACATTCTCCAATTTTTCCTGCAGTGCCTCTTTAGCGGCTTCACCCTTTATCTTTCCTTCATCGAGGTCTTTACTCTTTTCGGTAAATTTCCATCCGTATAATCTTTCTGATTCCCTGTCTCTCAAATAATTGTATGCCGCCACCAGCTCATTTTGAACGGCAATGTACATTTTATATGAAGTAAGCCTGTCATTTTGTACAGAGATTACTGCTTTATCGGGGTTATCAGACGATTCTGGGTCACGTTTTCCTTTGCAATAACTGCAATATTCCGGGCTTCCGGAAGGTGCTCCACCGTTGTCGAGAAAAGCGATCGCGGCTTGACGGAGATCTTTAAGCTCCATCAATTTTTCTTCAACCAATAATTGATCGCTCCTGTTTACGTTTACAATAAATAGGTTTTTCTCTTTAATTTTTGGCGGATCCACAACATCTTCCTTAGGTGGCAGCTGTCTCGCGATTCCTTTGTCCTTTTCAATGGTAGTAGTTACCAAGAAAAAGATAAGCAATAGGAAAGCGATGTCAGCCATCGACCCTGCATTCACTTCGGGTGTTGCTCTTCTTGCCATTATTTAGTTACTTTTTTAATTCCGCTGAAAACCATTGAGCCCACAGCCAATATTGCTAATATGTAAAAAGCATATAATCCAGTTCCTACCCATTTGGATCCGCTAGCTGAAAGCATTTCGCCTTCCTGCATCGGCATTGGGTTTCCGTCTGCCAGCACGTATGCGATTACTACGATAAGTAGAAATGCGCCCACGGATATCAAGGTGTTCTTTATGTTTCCTGCAAAAATTCCTTTTAGTACAAAGAACAAAACAAATACAATTGTTATAGCAAATGTAATATAAGCAACATACAAGAAACCATCAACGCCTTCACCGGTTGCCGATACAGCCTCATCCCCTTTGGCGATGATCATTGCAAGAAAAATAACTCCCGCAACGCCGAGAAGCAACGCTACTATTTTTAAAATTTTATGTAATGCCATCTTGTGGTTTGTTTAGATTTTGTTTTTTTGTTTGTAGTCGAACAACATATCGATCAAAGTGATGGAAGCATCTTCCATACTGTTTACGATACTATCAATCTTAGCGATAATATAGTTGTAGAAAATTTGAAGTATAATAGCCACGATCAAACCAAATACGGTTGTTAAAAGTGCCACTTTAATACCTCCAGCCACAAGTGATGGGTTCATATCACCAGCCGCCTGAATTTTATCGAATGCAATAATCATCCCGATTACAGTACCCATAAACCCAAGCATAGGAGCCAGAGCGATGAAAAGCGAAATCCAAGAAACATTCTTTTCAAGTTGACCCATTTGAACACCTCCATAGGCAACTACTGCTTTCTCAGCAATGTCGATACCTTCGTGGGCGCGGTCCAGACCTTGGTAGTAGATTGAGGCAACAGGGCCTTTTGTGTTTCTGCACACTTCTTTTGCAGCTTCGATACCACCGCTATTTAAAGCGTCTTCCACATCCTGAGCCAATTTTTGTGTATTGGTAGTAGAAAGGTTAAGGTAGATAATTCTTTCAATAGCAATTGCCAATCCAAGAATCAAACACAATAATACGATCCCCATAAATCCAGGACCCCCCTCCACGAAACGCTCTTTCAATTCTTGATGAAATCCTTTTTCGGGTTCTGCTGCAGGCGCAGTTTCATCTTGAATAAAGGAAACTGTAGTTGCCGTCACCAAAGCTTGAGAGCTCGTTGGCATTGTTTGCGCTGTTGTTGCGTTCGCGTTTAATGTGCCTACAAATACCATTGCGGCAACCGCCATAATAGAAAATAATTTTTTCATTGCTATCGACTTAAAGTTTGTTTTTAGTTAAAGGTTTAAAGATATAAAATAATTTAGTTAATCTGCAAGAATATTAATTGACAGTACAAATGAGTTAATTAATACACTGTTACGTTTGTTGCAGAGAGGAAGGGATTCGAACCCTCGATACGCTTGTGGCGTATACACACTTTCCAGGCGTGCGCCTTCGACCACTCGGCCACCTCTCTATTAATATTTAGCCATTTTTTGAATGGAGTGCCAAATATCAAAAAAAAAACAACGCCATAAAATAATTTAAGCGGTTTATTTATTGCATTTCTCCGCGCAAAGAGGTTTCAAATATGGTTTTGAAGCTATTAGCCGAAATTTTCTGCCCCAATAAATACATCAATTTAGCCAAAGACGCCTCTGTCGTGCAGTCCTTTGCGCTAATAACCCCTATTCTTTTTAACTCCGTGCTGGTTTCGTATAATCCCATATTGACGCTTCCGCCCGAACACTGGGTAACATTTATAACGGGAATACCTTTTTTTATTACAGATTTTAATGGGTTTATAAACCATTCGGCATTGGTTACGTTTCCGGCGCCGTAGGTTTCCAGCACCAAGCCCTTCATCTGGGGATAGTCAAAAAGATATTTAATGGTAGCCTCATCCATCCCCGGAAACACTTTCACCAAAAGAATATTGCTTTCCAAAGTTTTATGGACCTTCAGCTTTTTTCTTCTATTGGGTTTATAAAGCGCTTCGTTGTTCACCACCAAATGCACGCCGCTTAGTACGAGCTCTGGATAATTTAGGGAAGCGAAAGCCTCAAAATGCTCCGCGTTTATCTTTGTAGTTCTATTGGCCCTATATAATTTGTATTCAAAATAAAGGCAGACCTCAGCAATTTTTGAAACGCCTTTTTCCTGCAAAGCGGCAATCTGGATGGAAGTGATTAAATTTTCCTTGGCATCGGTCCGCAGATCGCCAATGGGAAGCTGTGAGCCCGTGAAGATTACCGGCTTGCCCAGATTTTCCAACATAAAACTTAAGGCCGAGGCGGTGTAGCTCATCGTATCGCTACCGTGCAGCACCACAAACCCATCCATCTTTTCATAATTTTCTTCAATTATGGTCGCAATATCTACCCAATATTTCGGGTTCATATTAGAGCTATCGATGGGTTTTTTAAAAGAAGTGGTTGTAATGTTGCAATCCAAGAGTTTTAGTTCGGGAATATGGTTCAGCAGTTCATCAAAATTGAAATTGCGCAACGCCCCGGTCTCAAAATCCTTGATCATCCCGATGGTTCCACCTGTATATATAAGGAGTATGTTTGGCTTTTTTGTCATATTATTTATAACTATTTATATTCCAAAAACATCTTTTGAATTTTCAGTAGTAACTTTCGCTATCTCTTCTTCCGAAACATTATAAATCTCCGAAAGTTTTTTACAAACCAATGCCAAATAGCTACTTTCGTTACGTTTGCCTCGAAAGGGTGCCGGCGCGAGATAGGGCGAATCCGTTTCCAAAACGATGTGCTTTAAAGGGATTTGATCCAAAAAAGTATCTATTTTTCCGTTTTTAAAAGTAACCACCCCCCCAATACCCAGCTTCATATTAAAAGACAATGCCCGTTGCGCCTGTTCATAAGTTCCTGTAAAGCAATGAAAAATTCCGAAGAGATCATCGCTCTTTTCGGTTTCCAAAACTTCAAAAATCTCATCAAAGGCATCGCGGCAATGGATAACGATAGGCAGTTTGTATTTTTTGGCCAATTGAATTTGGCGCTTAAAAGCTATTTTCTGTATTCCCAAGGTAGATTTATCCCAATACAGGTCAATGCCTATTTCGCCCACGGCGTAAAAATTTCTTCTTTTAAATTGTTCTTCAACGTGGGCCAATTCTTCCTCAAAATTTTCCTTTACCGAAGTAGGATGCAGCCCCATCATCAAAAAAACGTTTTTGGGATAGTCTGCTTCCAGGGCATACATCGCCTCGGTATAACCCGAATCAATGGCGGGAATAAAAAAACGGTCAATGCCGGCGTCAAAGGCCCGTTGCATCATTTGGTTGCGGTCCTCGGCAAAGGCCTCGCTGTATAAATGGGTATGGGTATCTGTAAGCATAACTGCAAAGCTACTTATTTTGTTTGCTATCTTTACACAAAAAAGCTGATGCAGTTACGCAAATTTATTGAAGCCGAGGGTTTTTACCGTATTCCGTTAAAAAGGCTTGCCACCGGCCATTATCTTTTTTCGGCAAAAATCAATGGTGTTTCGGGCAAATTTATTTTGGACACCGGTGCTTCCACGAGCTGTGTTGGCTTTACCGATAGCGCCCATTTTTTATTGATAAGCGAGGAGAGTATTATTAAAGCTGCCGGGGCCGGGGCCATAAATATGAAAACCATGCTCTCTCGCGGAAATAAATTTAACATTAAGAGTTGGAGCGTTAATAACATGGATTTTGTACTCTTTGATCTTTCACACGTAAACGCCGCACTTCAGCAAGTAAATGAAAACGCCATTCACGGGATAATTGGTGCAGATTTTTTAAAACAGCACAGAGCGGTAATTGATTATGGCAGAAATTGTTTTTACGTTAAATAGAATGATTGCCGATATGTTTATTTCCAATAATTTAAGTACTTTTATCTTTCTTCTGAAATAAACTTTTTTGTGCTGAAAAAAATTTTTGCATTACTTTTCCTTTTTACGCTTTACTCAATTTCAGGGTATGGCCAGAATATTTCACATTATGAAAAGATTGTAAATACGACCTCTAACAAACAGGAGAAGCTTACAGCGCTGGACAGTTTATTAAAACGTACTTACTCAAAAGACACAGATGCCTTCATTAAATACAGCCTACAATATATAGATCTTGCCCAGGAATTGGACAGCATAGAGCTGGCAGCAAAAAAAGCAATGAACCTTCAGTATCCGCTTACCAATTATGCAAATGATCCATTGAATGCAATTACCGTTATCAATAGCGTTTTGGCCCGCAAATACAAAATAGAGGACAGCCTTTTATTAGGTGGATTATATATGAAACGTGGGAGTGCCAATACCAAGGTAGACCTTAAAAGAGCAATCGAGGACTACAACGTGGCATTAGAAAATTTTTCATCAAAAGATACTATGAATATTGCGGATACTTATCTTTTTAGAGGGCAGGCATATTCACAAATGGGGAAATTTGTACTTGCCGGTGAAGACTTCACCCGAGCCTATACCTTATATGAGCTTAAACAGGAATACGATTACATGGTTTATGCCCAACAGGGCATCATCAGCATGTTCAGTATGAATGGCTTTCACCAAAAAGCCAAGATAGAGCGCGATGCATTAATTGAGAAAATGAAGAGTTTGGGGCTCAATCGATTTTTATCCTATGAATATTACAACCAAGCCCTTGATTATAAAAAAATGGGCAATCGCGATTTAGAGCATAAGGCACTACTGATGGCCGAAAAGAGCTTTGAGCGTGACAATTCAAATAAATCTACCTACATAGGAATTCATTCTCGGCTTATTGAATATTATTGCGAACAAAATCAAATCATTGAAGCCAAAAAACATCTGGATCAATTGGAAGCCTTAGATTTTGACCTTTCAGGAAATCCCCCTGCCGAACTGAACTTTTTGGGCGGAAAAGCCAAATATCTACAGACCATCGGCAACTATGAAGTTGCATTAGCGCTGGCAAAGAAAAAACTAGAGATTGCCAAAAGTTTGGGAATGGAGGATGAAATCATGGGAACGTATTCCTTTTTGTCAGAAATCTATTATGATATGGGAGAATACAAAAAAAGCATTGAAAACAACCAAGCTTCCGCCGCCATAAAAGATTCCATTTACAACCGAAGTACCGCAAATGCCCTCGCATATTACCAAACGCTTTATGAAACTGAAAAAAAAGAAAAAGAACTGGTAGAAAAAACAACCAGCATAAGCCTTTTGGAAAAAGATAATGAAAGTTTCAAAAAAGCGATGCTTTTCGGGGGTATTGCCATTCTTCTGGGTTTTGGACTTATTCTTTTGTACAGAAACCAAAGACACTTAAAGAGCAATAAAGTTCTTCAGGAAAAATTCAGCCAGGAGCTGCTCATTTCGCAGGAAGGGGAACGCCGGAGGATTTCAAAGGACCTTCACGATGGCATCGGGCAACAATTGTTGGTCATCAAAAACAAGTTGATGAGCAGCGGCGATGCAGATACCAAAAAAATGGTTGACCACACCATTGAGGAAGTTCGGGCCATCTCGCGCGATCTGCATCCTTTTCAGTTACAGGAACTCGGGATCACCAAGGCAATTGAGTATACCATAAACCAAATAGATGAAAACACAACACTTTTCATTTCTGCTGAAATTGACAACATAGATGATATATTCTCAAAAGAAGACGAAGTGAATATTTATAGAATCATTCAAGAAAGCCTGAGCAATATCCTTAAACACGCAAATGCGGAGGCAGGCAAGGTTTCAATAAAAAAGTTTGCCAACAATATCCTGATATCCATACGTGACAATGGTGTAGGTTTTGATTTTGCCGAAAAATATCAGGATGTAAAATCTTTAGGTTTAAAAACACTTTTGGAACGCACAAAATTCTTAAAAGGCCAAATGAAGGTAACTTCTAAAAAAGACACCGGCACTGTGCTGGAATTTCAATTTCCATTATGAGCGAAACTACACCATCCATCATTATTGCAGATGACCATCCCCTTTTATTAAAAGGATTAAGCGACTTTTTGATAGAAAAGGGTTATAATCTATTGGGAAGCGGAAATGATGGAAGAGAAGCTTACAATTTAATCACCCAGAAAAAACCAGACATAGCCATCTTGGATATTCAGATGCCGTACATGTCTGGACTGGAGATAGCCCAACAATGCAAGGGAACCGATATTCAGACCAAAATCGTATTGATAACACTTCATAAAGAAAAAGACCTATACCAAAAGGCGCAAGAGCTTAATATCTTTGGATACATCTTAAAAGAATTCGCGCTTGAAGAAATTGAAAACTGCATTAAAACCGTTAAAGAAGGTGTTCCTTTTTTTAGCGAAAAGATAAAAGAGCTTATTGGCGTGGTACTTGTAGAAGATAGCGAACTCTCCACACTTACTCCTTCAGAAAAAAAGATTTTAAAACTAATTGCCCAAGATAAAACAAATAAGGAAATAGCCTCACAACTTTTTATTTCATACAGAACAGTTGAAAAACACCGTAGCAACATCATCACAAAACTCAATATTGAACCAAAGACCAATAGCTTGCTTATATGGGCAAAAGAGCATCATGACAAGCTGTTATAGAAACAATTATATCCTAATTGACAAAAATTACGTGTTACCACGTATTTTTTTTTCTTCAGAAATTTTGGATATTTACACTATGAAAGATACAGTTTATATAAAGGATAAAGAAAAAGATTTTTCTACTTCGGAAACTTCAAAAAAACCTTTAGTAGTCGCGCTGACTATCTCAATAATATTGATTCTTTTATTAAACTTAATTACAACTATTATTTTTTATTGAGAAGATGTTTCCTAACTAACCAAAAAAATCCGGCTCTACAGGCCGGATTTTTTTATTTTCATCCTTTGGTTGGAATTATAATTCCAAAGCTCGCTTAACGTCATTGTCCATTAAAAGTTCTTCGGGACTTTCCAAAGCTTCTTTTATTGCCACAAGGAATCCCACAGACTCACGGCCATCAATAATTCTGTGGTCATATGAAAGTGCCACATACATTACTGGCGCTACAACAATTCCACCATCACGCACAATAGCACGCTCCACAATATTGTGCATTCCCAAAATTGCAGATTGCGGTGGATTAATAATTGGAGTTGAAAGCATACTTCCGAAAACACCTCCGTTAGAGATTGTAAAAGTACCGCCGGTCATTTCATCAACGGTAATCTGTCCATCACGAGCTCTAATTGCAAGTCTTTTCACTTCATCTTCAACACCTCTGAAGCTTAGATTTTCAGCATTTCTTATTACAGGGACCATTAATCCTTTTGGTCCTGAAACAGCAATTGATATATCTTTAAAATCATAGGTGATCATATAATCACCATCAATCATTGAGTTTACGTCTGGATAAAGCTCTAGCGCGCGAACCACTGCTAACGTAAAGAATGACATAAAGCCAAGGCCTACCCCATGCTTTTCTTTAAACTGCTCTTTGTATTGGTTTCGCAATTCAAAAATAGCAGTCATATCTACTTCATTAAAAGTAGTAAGCATAGCGGTTTCATTTTTTGCTGAAACCAAACGCTCGGCAACTTTTCTACGTAGCATGGAGAGTTTTTTACGCTCACTGCCCCGACTACCAGTACCTGGAGTTCCCATAGAAGGTGTAGCGTTTGAGGCGTCGTTCTTAGTTATACGTCCATCGCGACCACTGCCTTTCACTTCTTTTGAAGAAATTCCTTTTTCGTCAAGAATTTTCTTAGCTGCAGGCGAAGGCGACCCTGTTGCATACGTTTTTTTATCTTGCTCTTGGTTGGGAGTTGATGGTTTTGAAGCAGTCTCCTTTTTGGCTTCTGCTTTTTTTGGAGATTCTTCCTTTTTTTCAGATTTTTTTTCAGCATCATCGTCGCCGGGCTTTTTCGCATCTGTGTCGATTAGGCAAACTACATCGCCTACAGCAACTGTATCCCCTTCTTCAGCTTTTAAAGTGATGATTCCGCTGGCTTCTGCCGGAAGTTCAAGTGTTGCTTTGTCACTGTCTACTTCAGCGATTGCTTGATCTTTTTCAACATAATCGCCATCTTTTACTAGCCAAGATGCTATTTCAACTTCGGTGATGGATTCTCCCGGGGATGGGACTTTCATTTCTAATGCCATACGTTCTTTAATTTATATAAACCCTAGGTTTACAATTCTTTAAATTTAATTTCTTTTTTTGTTTCTGTAAAAATTTTCAGAAAAACTATTCCATATTTTTATCAAACACGTTTTCAATCACTTTAGCGTGACGTGCTTTTGACCTCACGGTACTGCCCGCTGCAGGAGCCGCATACATTTTTCTGCTGCAAACTCTGAAATTCCTCGCTTCTTCAAAATGCATTAAAATATGCGAATAGGCACCCATATTTTTAGGTTCTTCCTGCGCCCATACTACATCGTCTGCATTTTTATACTTTTTAAGGATTTTTTTCATTTGGTCTGTTGGCAATGGGAATAATTGCTCAACACGTACCAAAGCCACATCGTCTCTTTTCAATTCTTCTCGTTTTTCAAGCAGATCGTAATAGAATTTACCGGTAAGGAATACCAATGTTTTCACTTTCGTAACTTTTGCCTCGGCATCGTCAATCACCATTTGAAAACTTCCGTTGGCCAATTCTTCTTTAGTGGAAACCACTTTTGGGTGGCGCAGCAAACTCTTGGGCGTAAATACGATCAACGGCTTGCGATAATTTACTTTTAATTGTCGCCTGAAAAGGTGAAAAAGATTAGCTGGCGTTGTTACGTCTGCCACAAACATATTGTCGGTCGCACATAATTGAAGGTAGCGCTCCATTCTGGCTGAAGAGTGTTCTGCTCCCTGGCCTTCATAGCCGTGTGGCAAAAGCATTACCAAACCGTTCTGCAGTTTCCACTTGTCTTCAGCTGCAGAAATATATTGATCTATCATTATCTGCGCCCCATTACTGAAATCGCCAAACTGTGCCTCCCAAAGCGTTAACGTTTTCGGGCTTGCCATTGCGTAACCGTAATCAAATCCAACTACGCCGTATTCCGAAAGCAGGGAATTGTATATGTAAAAATCGCCTTGGTCGCCTTTCAAATGGTTTAAAAGAACTACCTCTTCTTCACTGTCTTCTACTTTTATAACGGCATGGCGATGTGAAAAAGTTCCGCGTTCCACATCCTGCCCGCTCATACGTACATCGTGGCCTTCTTTTAAAAGGGTTCCGTACGCAAGCAATTCTCCCATCGCCCAATCCAATTTGTTGTCTTCAAAATACATTTGGCGCCTTGCTTCAACAAGTTTGGCTATTTTTTTTAGGAATTTTTTGTCTTCAGGCAATTTGGTGATGACTTCGGCAATTTCATCCAACTTTTTCAAATCAAAAGTTGTATCAACATCCTCCATCATTTTATCTTCTTCGGCATATTCATATCCATCCCATTCATCCTGCATAAAGGGAGTGATGGTGGTTTTATCTTCTTTTCTGGAATCTTCAAGATTTTCTTCCAGCTTGTCTTTAAATTCTTGCTCCAGTTTATCGGTATATCCCTTGTCAATTACACCTTCGGCAATAAGTTTTTCGGCATAAATGTCTCTTGGATTATTATGCTTGGCAATAGCCTTATAGAGTTTGGGTTGTGTAAAACGCGGTTCATCGCCTTCATTGTGGCCATATTTTCTGTAGCCCAACAAATCGATGAATACATCGCGTCCAAACTCCATTCTAAAATCCAAAGCAAAATTCATGGCGTGTACCACAGCTTCCACATCATCGGCATTTACGTGCAATATTGGTGAAAGTGTAACCTTTCCAACATCGGTACAGTAAATTGAGGAGCGCGCATCCAAATAATTTGTGGTGAAACCTATTTGGTTGTTAACTACAATATGAATAGTTCCTTGGGTCTTGTAGCCATCCAGTTGCGCCATTTGCACAATTTCATACACAATACCTTGTCCTGCAATTGCCGCATCGCCGTGGACGATGATTGGCAAAACCTTGTTTGGGTTGTCTTTGTGATGGTCGTCCTGTTTAGCTCTTGTTATTCCTTCAACCACCGCGCCCACGGTCTCTAAATGTGAAGGATTTGGAGCAATATTTAAATTTATTTCTTTTCCAGATTCAGTTTTTCTTTTGGAAGTCCAACCCAAGTGATATTTTACGTCGCCGTCAAAAATATCCTGTGCGTAGTCCTTTCCATCAAATTCGCTAAATATATCTTTTGCACTTTTTCCGAAGATGTTCGTCAGTGTGCTCAAACGGCCGCGGTGTGCCATTCCCATTACAAATTCCTCCACTCCTTTTTCAGCGGCATTTTCAATTAGGGTGTCCAAAGCAGGGATCAGGCTTTCGCCTCCTTCCAAAGAAAAACGTTTTTGGCCAACGTACTTTGTATGTAGAAAACTCTCAAAAGCTACTGCTTCGTTGAGTTTCTTTAAAATGTGCTTTTTGTGTTCCGTGGAAAAATTGGGCTGATTATCGTTAATGTTCAGCTTCTGCTGAATCCATTGAATCTCGTCCGGTTTGCGGATGTACATATACTCAATCCCAATAGAATCGCAATATATGCTCTCAAGATGCTTTATGATTTCTTCCAGGGTAGTTTCACCTATTCCAAGTATTTCGCCTGCTTTAAAAGTGGCTTTAAGGTCGTGTTGCGAAAGCCCGAAATTTTCCAAAGCAAGGGTTGGCGTATATTTTCTACGTTCACGAACGGGATTTGTTTTTGTAAAAAGATGCCCACGAGTCCTGTAACCATCAATAAGTTTCACAACCTGAAATTCCTTTACAACATCCTCGCAGTTGTCACCCTCTGCAAGTCGTGGCGCTTCCGATGCTTCGTCTATACCGAAAAATTCGTGTGCACTATTTTCAGAACCAAAATCAAAACCTTGGAAAAATGCTCTCCAACTGGGCTCAACGCTGTCTGGGTATTGTAAATATTTTTCGTAAAGTTCCGCGATGTAAGATGGGTGAACCGCGTTTAAGAAGGAAAATTTATCCATGATAAATATACAAATGGGTCTTTTTGATAAAACGGTACAAAAATACAATAATTAAAGTAACTAGCTGACTGTATTGCTCAGATTTATACGGTTTGAAATCTTAAAATATTCCCAAATGGATTCTAGTGTAAATTTGCTTTTGTGAATAGGTTTTAAACACTTCGTTGCATTAAATTGTGGCCAAACTCACGAAACATTTCTTTCTTTTCTTCAGAAATATTAATGCCATCCAGCAATGAGTATGCGTGGTTACTGTATTTTTCAATCTCTTTTCGGGTAGCTTCAGCCGCACCGGAGTTTAAAAAGATTTCTTTTACAGTCAGAATTTTATCCGTTGGGTCTTTGGGGTTTATGCTGAAAAGATGATCAAGTTCTTCCGCTTGTGTCAAAGTTCCCTGCCCTACAGCCATTATGTAAAGAAAGGTTTTTTTATTTGAAATAATATCACCGCCTACTTGCTTTCCGAAAGTTTCCGGATTGCCGAAGACATCCAGATAATCATCCTGCAACTGAAAAGCAATGCCCAAATTTCTTCCGAATTGATAGATTTTTTCTTTATCACTTTCTGCAGCTGCTGCAACAATAGCCCCCATTTGCATTGCTGCGCCCAATAAGACCGCAGTTTTGTGATCTATCATTTGTATATATTCCACGAGCGTAACATCGTCACGGGTTTCAAAATCCATGTCGTGCTGTTGGCCTTCGCAAACTTGCAGCGCTGTTTCACCGAAGAGTTTTGCAAGCTCTTGGAACATTTTCGGTTCATAATTCTCAAAAAATTGATAGGCCAAAATAAGCATTGCATCTCCCGAAAGTATCGCTGTGTTCACGTCCCATTTTTCGTGAACTGTTCTCTTCCCCCTTCGCAGTGGGGCGTTATCCATAATATCATCGTGGATTAGCGAAAAATTATGAAACAGCTCTACAGCAAGCGCTGCGCTCATCGCTTTTTTATAATCGGTTCCAAAAAAATCGCACACCATTAAGGTCAACGCTGGACGAATGCGCTTTCCTCCTAAAGACAGAATGTATTTTATTGGGTCATAAAGTTGTCGCGGCTCTTTATGTGAAACAGCTTTGGCAAGATACGCTTGAAGGTCGTCGTTGTATTTTTTCAGAATTTCCATGGTTGAAGAAAATTTCGGCTAAAGTAAAACAAGCATTTCAAAAGCACACAATTTATAGTTGCAAAATACCCTAGTGGTTAAGGTTCTGTTAAATAAAATAAAACCAAGGAAACTATTTTTGTTTTAAAAGTTTCCTGACATATCTTTGCGCCCGCTATGAGAAATAAGATAATTCAAAAGTCGACAGATTTATTCCTAAAGCTTGGCTTTAAAAGCGTAACCATGGACGATATTGCCAATGAAATGGCCATTTCAAAAAAAACCATTTATACGCATTTTAAAAATAAAACGGCCTTGGTAAAGGAATGTACCCGCAACGTACTGCACAATATTACTACTGGTATAGATGAAATTTGCTCGCTTGAACAAAACCCCATTGAAGAACTTTTCGAAATAAAAAAGTTTGTAATGGGAACCATTGAAGCAGAACAATCATCGCCTCAATACCAGCTACAAAAGTATTATCCCGAAATTTTTGAAGGTATAAAGGAAAGCCATTTTGAGAAAATGATGGAATGTACCCGGAAAAATCTTCGTAGGGGCATTGACCAAGGTTTATATCGAAGCAACCTTGACATAGATTTTATTTCAAGGCTATATTTTTTGGGCATTCACGGAATAAAAGACCAAAACCTGTTTCCGCTGGAAAAGTTTTCAACGCAATTTTTAACCGAGGAATATCTTGAATATCATATTCGCGGAATTGTAACGCCAGAAGGTTTTCTAACACTAAATAAATTCATCAAAGAGCACCAGACCAATGATTAAAAAACTTTTAATTTTCAGTTTATTACTATCTGTAACTTTAGGTTTTTCGCAACAGCAGAAAGAATACAGTTTTAGTCTGCAAGAAGCAGTAACCTTTGCGCTGGACAGTAATTATGCATCCATAAACGCACGCCGCGATATCGCAAAGGCCATTAAGCAAAAGTGGGAAACCACGGCGAGCGGGCTTCCGCAGATAGATGCAAATGTGTCTTACAACAACAACCTAAAACAGCCCGTTACCCTTTTGCCAGCAGAAATTACAGGGGGTGAGCCCGGCACTTTCGTTCCCGTAACCTTTGGCACCAAACAGAATGCAAACGCAGTTGCCACATTAAACCAGCTAATTTTTGACGGAAGTTATCTCGTAGGGCTTAAAGCCGCCAAATCTTTTTTGAGATATTCCGAAAACATCAACGAAAAAACGCGATTGGAAGTTCGCAAAGGCGTTATCAATGCCTACGGTAGTGTTTTATTAGCGCAGGAATTGGTAGCTATTTTCGAAAAAAACAAGTCTAATCTTGAGGAAAACCTCAACGAAACCCGTAAAATCTTTGAAAATGGTTTGGCCGAGGAAGAAAGCGTGGAGCAGTTGGAAATAACACTTTTGGACATTGAAACACAGCTTAACAACGCCCGTAGAAGCCAAGCTATTGCTAAACAAATGTTCAATCTGGCCTTGGGCATAGATGTGGAAGCGCCCATTACTTTAACGGACGATCTGGATGAATTAGCCAACCAAAATATCAGTCTTGCTCTTTTGGATGCTTCACTAAATATAGAAGACAACGCAGATTATAAAATTGCGCAAAACCTGATAGAGCAACGTTATTTTGAAAACCGCTTGGAAAAAAGCAAGTTTTTGCCCAGTCTATCGGCTTTTGTCAATTATGGAACTTCGGCAAACAGTGATGATTTCACATTTTTTAATGGTGACCAAAAATGGTTTCAGTCGTCAGTTTTAGGTGTGAGCCTTAACATACCCATTTTCAGTAGCGGCATGCGAAGTGCGGCCAACCAGCGAACAAAAATAGCGCTCGACCAAGCAAAGACCGATTTTGAACAGACGCAACAACAAATAAAATTGGACTTAACCACGGCGCAGAGCAACTACCAATTTGCGATTGAGAATTATGAAAATTCAAAGAAAAACCTTGCCCTCTCAGAACGTATTGAAAATAAAAACCAAATAAAATTCACCGAAGGTCTTTCAACCAGTTTTGATCTGCGCCAGGCCCAAACACAGTTATATACCGCCCAACAACAATATTTCCAAGCGATGCTGGAAGTAATAAATGAAAAAGCAAATCTTGAAACCGTGTTGAATATTCCGCAACTGCGAATTAATTCGGAAGAAATAAAAGATAAATACTAAAAAACTTCAACTAATTAGAATAAAAAAAATCAACAAATGAAAAAATCACTCTTTCTTTTAATACTAATTGCCACGCTGGTATCCTGCGGTGGAGACAACAAATCTGTTGATGCTATAATAAGCGCTGGCGATATGACCGCTGTAAAAGCGAAACGCGCCGAATTAAACAAACAGCAGCGGGAATTAAAAACTGAAATAGATAAACTTAACCAATACATTGAGACACACGAAAAAAAGGAGCGCCCTGCATTGGTTACTGCCGAAGTGATAAAAGATACGCTTTTCAAACATTACGTTGAAGTTCAAGGCAATGTGGAAACAGATCAAAACGTAGTGCTTAATGCTGAGTACTCTGGGGTACTAACCAATGTGTATGTAAAGGAAGGGCAACGCGTCTCCAAAGGACAACGACTGGCAAAAATTGACGATGGCGGTCTTTCAAGCCAAGTGGCGCAACAAGAAGCCCAAATGGCTTTGGCACAAACCACTTTTGAACGCCAACAAAGACTTTGGGAACAAAAAATTGGTTCAGAAATTCAGTATCTGCAAGCCAAGACCAATTACGAATCGGCTAAAAACGTCACCCAACAGTTGCGATCACAATTATCAAAAACTGTCATCACCGCTCCATTTAGCGGGGTTGTAGATGAAATTATATCAGATCCTGGACAAGTAGTAGTTCCGGGCCAAACGCCCATTATCCGCTTGGTAAATTTAAGCGATATGTATGTAAAAGCCTCCATTCCAGAAACCTATCTGAAAAGCATAAAAAAAGGAACACAGGTTAAGGTTACCTTAGCTTCCATTAACGAAGAATTCACTGGGAAAGTACGCCAAGTAAGCAACTATATTAACCCAAACAATAGAAGTTTTGATATTCAGATAGAGATTCCAAACAAAGACGGTTTGGTAAAACCAAATCTTATCGCAACCGTGAAAGTAAATGATTACAGCGCCGAAAACGTAATTACCGTACCTGAAAATATTTTACAGGAAAATGCCGCAGGGGAAACCATTGCTTACTTGTACCAACCCATTAATGATTCAATTGGTGTAGCAAAGCGTGTGCTCCTTGAAACAGGACTTTCCTATGAAAACCATACAGAGGTAAAATCTGGAATTAAAAAAGGCGACACAATAATCAAGGAAGGTGCAAAAACCCTTCGCGACGGCCAGAAAGTAACCATCAAAAACTAAGAAACCCATTGCACCATGAGCAAAAATCCGTATAAAGAATTTAGCATATCGTCTTGGGCCATTGACAATAAAATGACGGTCTATGTAATTATGGCCATCATCCTGTTTTTGGGTGCTTTCGCGTATTACAGTATGCCGCGAGAGGCTTTTCCCGAAATTATCGAGACCAAAATCTACGTGAGCTCCGTGAACCCCGGAAACTCTGCAGAGGACGTAGAAAAATTCATCACCGAACCTTTAGAGCAGGAATTTAAAGATGTGGGAGGCGTAAAAGAAATTACTTCCACAACGCTTCAGGATTATTCCATAATAATTGTGGAGTTTGAGGAAACGGTAGAAATCCCCGTTGCCAAACAATTGGTAAAAGATAAGGTTGACCAAGTAAAGGCCGAAACTACTTGGCCCACGCTCACCAATGGTGCTAAGGTAGAACCCAATGTTTTTGACTTGAACTTTTCAGAAGAAATGCCCATTCTCAACATAAATCTTACGGGCGATTATCCTGTGCAGAAATTGAAGGAATACGGCGAATATCTTCAGGACAAGATTGAGTTGCTACCGCAAATAAAGGAAGCTACCATTCGTGGGGCAGAGGAAAAAGAAGTTGAAATAGCTGTGGACATTTATAAAATGACCGCCTCGCAAGTAAGCTTCGATAATATAATTAATGCTATAAAGGGCGAAAACAGCACTATTTCCGGTGGAAATATAATTACGAATGGCGTTCAAAAAAACATTCGGATAACAGGCGAAATTGAAGACCCGAATGAACTGGAAAAAGTTGTAGTGAAAAAGGACGATGGCATCATATTTCTAAAAGATATAGCCGAAATAAAATTTAAGGAAAAAGACGCTACAACCTATGCGCGCGAATACGGCGATCCGGTAGTAATGCTTGATGTAAAAAAGCGCGCAGGAAAAAATATGATCGAGGCCGTTGAGCAGATCAAAGAAATAGTAGCCCAGGAGCAGGAAAATTATCTACCTAAAAGTCTTCACATAAGCCTTTCCAACGATCAATCCATCAAAACTGAAAACCAAGTGAACGATTTGGTAAACAACATCATCTTCGGGGTACTTTTGGTAGTAATCGTGTTGATGTTTTTCCTCGGTTTTAGAAACGCGCTTTTTGTAGGTTTTGCCATTCCGCTTTCTATGTTAATGTCCCTGTTTATCCTTTCATCCTTGGGCTTCACCCTAAACACCATGGTGCTTTTTGGGCTCGTTATGGGGCTGGGAATGCTGGTGGACAACGGTATTGTGGTAGTGGAGAACGTATATACGCTAATGAGCGAGGGAATGTCTCCGAGAAAAGCAGCCAAACAAGGGATGGGCGAGATTGCTTGGCCCATTATTGCTTCAACGGCTACAACACTTGCGGCATTCTTTCCGCTTGGGCTTTGGCCGGGGATGATTGGTAAGTTTATGATTTACTTCCCAATCACCCTTTCGGTGGTGCTTTCGTCGTCACTTTTTGTGGCGCTTATCATCAACTCCATGCTTACTTCAAAATTTATGAAAGTGGAAGAGGAACCACTTACAAAAAAGAAGCTAATACGCTGGAGCCTGATTTTGGTTGGAGTGGGTATTTTGCTATTGGCAGCCGGCTTTGCAATGGACGTTGCCGCTTTCCGAGGCTTCGGAAATTTAGCGATACTAGCAGCGCTTTTACTTTGGCTGTATAAATATGTTCTGGCAGGCGCGGTAGATTACTTTCAGTATAAATCACTTAAAAAGCTGGAGAATTTTTACGAAAAAACCCTAAAATACGCTTTGCGCGGAAGAAAAGCCTATGTTTTCTTTTTTGGAACAATTATCCTTTTGATTTTATCATTCGTTTTGGTAGGTATTGCACAGCCAAAAGTGCTCTTTTTTCCTGAAAATGAACCCAACCAGATTATTACTTATATAGAATATCCGCAGGGAACGGATATTGAAAAAACCAACGAACTTACCAAGCAGGTTGAAAAACAGGTTTTTGACGCCATTGCAAAATATGACGACAATGGCTACAACTATATGGTAGAATCAGCCATTTCGCAGGTAGGCCAAGGCGCCGGAAATCCACAGACCGATGGCGGACAAAGCAATGAAATGCCACAAAAAGGAAAAATAACCCTTTCCATGCGCGATTTCCAATTGCGCCGTGGCGTAAAGAGTAGCACCGTTTTGGAAGAAGTGCGCGATGCGGTTAAAGGTTTCCCGGGCGCTTCCATTATTGTTGAAAAGGATGCCGCAGGCCCACCCGTGGGTTACCCAATCAATATTGAATTGAGCGGAGAGGATTATGAACAAATGCTTCGCGAAGCTGAAAACCTGCGCTCTTATATTGAAGGTTTGGGCATTAGTGGTATTGAAGAACTAAAGATAGACGTAAACAAAAGCAAGCCTGAAATGGACGTGACCGTGGACCGCGAGAAAGCAGGCCAGTTGGGCATTTCCACCTCACAAATTGGACAAACCTTACGCCGTGCTATTTTTGGGGAAGAAGCCTCCACTTATAAAGAAGGCGATGACGATTACGAAATAAACGTTCGTCTTTCCGACAAATCACGTTATGATGAAAGTGCGCTTTTCAATCAGCCGATCACTTTCAGAAACAATCAAGGCAATATTGTTCAAGTACCTATTTCGGCAATGGTTACAAAAAACAATACCGCTTCTTTCAGTTCCATAAAAAGGAAAGATTTAAAGCGAACCATAACCGTATATTCCAACGTACTTGGAGGATATAACGCAACAGAAATTGTAAACGATTTAAAAACCGAACTGCAAAACTACGAGCTTCCAAAAGACATAAATCTTGCCTTTACTGGCGAGCAGGAAGAACAGGCAGACAATATGGGTTTCCTTTTGTTGGCCTTGTTTTATGCCATGGGCGGCATCATGCTTATTTTGGTGGCACAGTTTAACTCCCTGAGCAAACCTTTCATCATTTTAACCGCCATTGTTCTTAGTTTGGCGGGGGTGTTTATTGGTCTGGTAGTTTTCCAGATGGATTTCGTGATTATTATGACGATGATGGGTATTATTTCACTCGCGGGAATTGTGGTAAACAATGCCATCGTACTTATAGATTACACCCAGATTCTAATAGACCGAAAAATGCAGCAATTGGAAATGGAAGATGATGATATGCTCACAAAAATGCAGTATTTTGATATTATCGTTGCTGGAGGAAAGTCGCGTCTGCGCCCCGTATTGCTTACCGCAATAACAACCGTATTGGGGCTTATCCCCTTAGCCATTGGTCTAAACATAGATTTTTTTGGTTTCTTTACAGATTACAACCCAAACATTTATGTAGGTGGTGATAACGTAATATTCTGGGGCCCGCTGGCGTGGACGGTAATTTTCGGCTTGATCTTCGCTACCTTCCTAACCTTGATTGTGGTTCCGGTAATGTTCTATTTGGTAAACCGCGCCAAGATTAAATTCAGGAAAAAGCGCAGGATGAAAGAGTTAAAGAAGCAAAAGGCGAAGCAACAACTGAGAATGGAAAATCAATAGAATTTTATCCTTTCGAAATTAGTCTAAAACTTATATTAGATTATATAAATCACCTGCAAGGTTTTGAAAACCTTGCAGGTTTTTCTTTTCAAAACAATTTTGTATTCTTGATAACCCATCTGCCAAAATAATAATACCCTTAAAACCACAACAATTCATTTAATACTTATTAAATTTGCCGTCTCAATTTTTTTCAGAATAAAATGTACAGAACGCACAACAACGGCCAGCTTCGCGCGGCAGATATCAATAAAACAGTAACCCTCGCGGGATGGGTACAAAAAACCCGTGACAAGGGCTTTATGGTCTGGGTGGATCTCCGCGACCGCTACGGTATTACCCAACTTATTTTTGATGAGGAAAGAACACCCAAACAAGTAATGGAAAAAGCCACAAAACTGGGGCGCGAGTTCGTTATCCAAGTTACGGGAACCGTTATTGAGCGCGAATCCAAAAACCCAAACATGCCTACCGGCGATGTGGAGATTTTAGTTTCTGAACTGACTATTTTGAATGAATCCCTCACCCCGCCCTTCACTATTGAGGATGAAACCGATGGCGGCGAGGATTTGCGTATGAAATATCGCTACCTCGACATCCGCAGAAAACCTGTTCGCGAGAATCTTATCTTCCGCCACAAAGTGGCTATTGCCGTTCGCAATTATTTATCAAACCAAGGTTTCGTTGAAGTAGAAACCCCATATTTAATAAAATCAACTCCCGAAGGTGCGCGCGATTTTGTTGTGCCTTCACGAATGAATGAAGGGCAGTTTTATGCCCTTCCGCAATCGCCCCAAACTTTTAAACAATTGCTGATGGTTGGCGGATTGGATAAATATTTCCAAATAGTGAAATGCTTCCGCGATGAGGATTTGCGTGCAGACCGCCAGCCGGAATTCACACAAATTGACTGCGAAATGGCCTTCGTGGAGCAGGAAGATATTTTAAATGCTTTTGAAGGCTTGACAAAACATTTGCTGAAAGAAATTAACGGCATTGAAATCTCCGAATTCCCAAGAATGACGTATGATGAAGCGATGGCGAAATACGGAAACGACAAACCGGATATTCGTTTTGGGATGGAGTTTGGCGAGCTGAACGCAGTTGCGCAACACAAAGATTTCAACGTTTTCAACCAAGCTGAATTGGTGATCGGAATTGCGGTTCCCGGCGGAAACAATTTCACACGAAAAGAAATAGACAATTTAATTGATTGGCTGAAGCGTCCGCAAATTGGAGCTTTGGGAATGGTTTACGTTCGCTGCAATGAGGATGGAACTTATAAATCTTCCGTGGATAAATTTTATACTGAAGAAGATTTAGCAAAATGGGCAGAAGTTACTGGCGCAAAAGCGGGCGATTTAATCTGTGTGCTTTCCGGAGCAAAAAACAAAGCTAGAACACAGTTGAGTGCGTTGCGTATGCATTTGGCAGAACAACTTGGTTTACGAAAGAATGACGAATTCGCACCACTTTGGGTTGTGGATTTTCCACTTTTGGAATGGGACGAGGAAACGGAGCGCTACCACGCCATGCACCACCCCTTTACTTCCCCAAAACCGGGACAGCTTGAACTTTTAGCCACAAATCCTGGCGAAGTAAAAGCAAACGCCTACGATTTGGTTTTAAACGGAAACGAAATTGGCGGCGGTTCCATCCGTATCCACGACAAAAAAACACAGGCGTTGATGTTTGATTATTTGGGCTTCACACCCGAAGAAGCAAAAGCACAGTTCGGCTTTTTGATGGACGCATTTCAATATGGCGCGCCTCCGCACGGTGGTATTGCCTTCGGTTTGGATAGATTGGTTGCCATTTTGGGCGGTCAAGAAACCATCCGTGATTTTATTGCTTTCCCAAAAAACAACGCGGGCCGCGATGTGATGATTGACGCCCCTGCGCTAATTGACGAAAAACAGTTGGAGGAACTTCATCTAAAGGTTCAAATAAATTCATAATAAAAAATCCTGCACTTGCAGGATTTTTTGATAGCTTTAAAGATGAATTGGAAAAAAACAATAAAGATCGCCGCATTAGTTATTGGGTTTCTTGTTTTAGCCTTTATTGGTTTTAGCGGTTATGTTTATTATAATTTCTACGGAAAATTTAAGGCAGATGAAAGCAGGTATCCGTATTATATAGGCTACATAGACCAAGAAACCGCTTTGCTAAATGATAATTTTGAGCTCTGTGGAGATCGCACAATTTACAAAACCCACCACGGCGCACCGTTTGATGCATACCAAAACAACAAAAGAACTTTTACTGAAAGTGTTCATAAAACATATAAAAACGAAGGCTATACCGATTCTGGTTATGTAAATTTCAGGTTTTTGGTAAACTGTGAAGGTAATCCCGGATGGTTCGAGATTATTGAAATCAATGAAAATTATGAAGAGGTTTCACATACCAAACAAATGGTTGCCCAACTTTTAAAAATAACTTCAGATCCTTCGCATTGGGCAATTTATACTGCCGATAAAATGCCCAAAAATTATTACCATTACGTATCCTATAAAATTGAAAATGGAGAAATTATCGAAATACTTCCTTAGTATATTCGTGCTATTTCTGGCATTTTCATGTGCAGAAAAAGGCAAGGATTACAGCGCACTTTCCAAAGAAGAGCGCAAAAAATTATCTTCCGAAGTCTTTGATGGAGGCAGCCATCTTCCGCAGGGATCACCAAAAAGTATGACCCGTATTGAGGAAGCCATTGCAATAGACCCCGATAATTGTGATGCTGTCCGCGAACTTTCCGTAGCCTATTTAAAACGCGGTATGCCGAATAAGTGGAAAATTGAAATGGACAAAGCCGTAGCCTGTAATACTGCTATTTGGCAACCCTACAGAGGCTACAATTACTTATGGTTTTACCGCGACTATAAAAAAGCAATCGCAGATTTTGATGCTTCGGACACTTTGACTCCAAATTTTACAGATGCACCACAGGGCCATAGTGTAGATTATTGGCGTGGCATTGCCTATTTGGGACTGAGGGATTATGAAAAATCAATCAGTTATTTCGATAAGTATTTAACCCAAATCACAGAAGAAAGCGGTGAAGATTGGGCAGAGCCCACGGCATTCCTGTACCGCGGAATTGCTTATTATGAAAAGCGTAATTTTGAGGAAGCTTTAAAAGATTTTGACAAATTGCTTTTTTACAATAAGGACCGTTCCGCTGATGGAAAATATTATAAAGCCCTAATTTTGAAGGAAAAAGAAGATTGTGAAACCTCTCGGCAATTGTTGGCCGAAGCAGAAACAGATTTTGCAAACGGGTATTACAACAATAGGCACTATGTGGAAACGCTCTATCAAATTTACCCGCAAGACTTTGAAAAACTTAATACGGAACTGAAAACCCAATGCCAAAACAAAAACGAAACTTACTGACCCGCTTTCTTATTTGGCGAATTAAATACATCTCGCAAACGCAGTTTGTGTATTTAATAGCTATAGTTGTGGGATTTTTATCTGGCGTTGGCGCGGTCATTCTTAAAAACCTTACGCACTTTATCCAGCACATGCTGGAAGGAAACCTAATACAATATTACCATACGGCCTTTTATTTTGTGTTTCCCATCCTTGGACTCACCCTTGTTTATTTTATAATAAAATATGTAATTCGAAAGAAAGTAAGCCATGGCATTCCTTCCACGCTATTTGCAATATCAAAAAAGAAAGGGTTCATAAAGCGGTATCAAATGTTTGGCAGTATTTTAACGGCGCCCATAACTGTAGGTTTTGGGGGTTCGGTGGGACTGGAAGGCCCTACCGTGGCTACTGGAGCCGCTTTAAGTTCAAACCTATCTCGCGTTTTGCACCTTAACCAGGCAAACAGAACCCTATTAATTGGTTGCGCCGCAGCGGGAGCAATGGCTTCAATTTTTAAAGCGCCCATCGCAGCACTAATTTTCGCAATAGAAGTTTTCAGTCTGGATTTAACTTTGATTTCTATGCTTCCGCTTTTGTTGGCTTCTATTTCGGGTATTCTCACATCGTATTTTTTCTTCGGAAATGATATTCTTCTTCCCTTTAAGAATACCGACGCATTTTATTTAAGCGATGTGCCATTTTATATGATTCTGGGTCTTGCCGCAGGGTTTACCTCTGTTTATTTCACAAAGGTATATGCCTATTTTCAAATGATTTTCGAAAAAATAAATTCTCCCGCAAAGCGCCTACTTGCAGGCGGTGTAGGACTTGGGATACTTGTATATTTTATCCCTCCACTCTATGGCGAAGGGTTTGATGTAATAAACAATCTTGTAAAAGGAAATCCCGAAATAGCCTTACAGAACAACATCTTTAATCTAGACTTAACTAGTATTTGGGTGGTAATAGCACTTTTGGCAGGTCTGGTTTTTTTCAAGATTATTGCCAGTGCACTTACCTTTGGCGCAGGTGGCGTAGGTGGTATTTTTGCTCCCGTATTGTTTATGGGGAGTATCATGGGCAATGTGGTTGCAAAAATTCTGAACAACTGCGGTCTATTTCCCAACGGTGTTTCTGAAAGCAATTTTACATTGGTGGGAATGACGGGCCTAATGGCGGGTGTTCTTTACGCGCCACTTACCGCAATATTTTTAATTGCGGAAGTAACTGGCGGGTACGAACTCTTCATTCCATTGATGATTACGGCGGCTATTAGTTTTTCCATTACCAAATACTTCATTCCACATTCCGTTTATGCAATGGAGTTGGGCAGAAAGGGTGAACTAATAACACACGATAAGGATCACGCCGTACTTACCTTGATGGATATACGGTCTGTTATTGAACGTGATTTCATATCAATTTACCCACAGATGAATCTTGGTGAAATTGTGCATCAAGCCGTTGTAAAATCTAAAAGAAATCTTTTTCCTGTGCTTGACAAAGATACAAATGCCCTTGAGGGAATTATCCTTCTTGATGATTTAAGACCAGTTATGTTTGACCAAAACTTGTATGAAGAATTGAAAGCCAAGGAGCTTATGCACAGCCCTCCAAATATTATAAATTTGGAAGAAGATAAAATGACCGATGTTATGAAAAAATTTCAGGACACAGGCGCTTGGAATCTTCCTGTGATAAGCCACGGGAGATATTATGGTTTCGTTTCAAAATCAAAACTACTTACTGCCTATCGCAGAAAATTAATTGATTTTTCAGGAAAATAAGCGAAGTTGGAATTAATAAAAAATAAAAATGAAATACATTATAGGTATCCTCTTTATTTCTGTACTTATTGCTTTAGGCATCGGGTTTTACCTCAAGCCTGATGATGAAGCAACGGGCAATTTAATCATTGGTCTATCCTTAATGATCGGATTTCTTGTACTCATGCCGCTGTTTATTTATTACCGCTGGAAAAACAGAAGTGTGAAAGACTATATGCTTACAAAAGAAAATATTAAAAAAATGCAAGATTATCAGAAGGAAAAAAAGATTTAAAAGGCAATCCGTTTTCAAAAAATTTTCATTTTCTTAACAACTAAAATCATAAATATTATACATTTGTAACTTATTATTAATTTATTTTTTATTTAAAATGGAAGGAACAGTAAAATTTTTTAACGAATCAAAAGGTTTTGGTTTTATCACCAATGATGAAACTGGAAAAGACATTTTTGTACACGTAACCGGCTTAAACGGCGAAGCCCTTAACGAAGGTGACAAAGTAGAATATGTTGAAGAAGAAGGTAGAAAAGGAATGGTTGCGGCTCAAGTTCGCGTAATCCATGACTAAAAAGATATACGTTTCGAGTTGTAAAAGCCTTTCATTTTTGAAAGGCTTTTTATTTTAGTTTAAGTTCCTTTTTTCGATAAAGAACCGTTTTAGCAGTTTTGATGCCTCATCTGCCATCACTCCTCCCCTAAATTCGGTTTTAGGGTGAAGTTTAGTATTTAAGGCAATACACCCACGCTGCTCATCTCTAGCGCCATATACAATTTTTGAAATCTGGCTCCAAAACAATGCTCCTGCGCACATTTGGCAAGGCTCAATCGTTACATAAAGCGTACAGTCTATTAAATACTTTCCTCCTAAATAGTTAGCAGCAGCGGTAATTGCCTGCATTTCGGCATGTGCCGTAACGTCATTAAGTGTTTCAGTAAGGTTATGCGAACGGGCAATAATCTGGTTGTTTATAACTATTACGGCACCAATGGGCACTTCGCCTTTATCATAGGCCATTTCAGCTTCTTGCATGGCCCTTTTCATAAAATAGGTATCGTCGTAAGGATTTATTATACTCAAGTTTCTTGGAATTTTATAATGATAGTTAAAAACGAAATTACGAATTAACAAATTAACGAATTCATCAATTAACAAATTCGCAATAACTGTATCTTTACACCGTGCCACAAGATGTACTAAATACAATAAGTTATCCTGCCGACCTTCGGAAAATTCCAAAGGAAAAATTGCCGCAATTAGCGCAGGAACTTCGTGAATTTATTATAAATATTGTGGCAACAAAAGAAGGTCATTTGGGTGCTAGCCTAGGCGTAATTGAACTTACCATCGCCTTACATTACGTTTTTAATACCCCTGATGATATTTTGGTTTGGGACGTTGGTCATCAAGCCTACGGACATAAAATCTTAACTGGCAGAAAACACATTTTTCACACAAATAGACAGTTAAACGGCATCAGTGGTTTTCCAAAACGGGCCGAGAGTATCTATGATACTTTTGGGGTTGGACATAGCAGTACCGCAATTTCTGCAGCTCTGGGAATGGCAATTGCTTCAAAATTAAAAGGTGAAATAGAAAAGCAGCATATTGCTGTAGTGGGCGACGCTTCCATTGCCAGCGGAATGGCCTTTGAAGCATTGAACCACGCAGGAGTTACGGACACAAACCTTTTGATTATTCTAAATGATAATGCCATTGGCATTGACCCCAGTGTGGGCGCGCTGAAAAATTATTTCACCAAAGTAAAACTGAACGGCGCAAAAGAGGCTGATAATATTTTTGAAGCATTAAACTTTAATTATTCCGGACCAATCAATGGGCATAATTTGGAATTGGTTATTTCAGAATTGGAGCGACTTAAAAATGTTTCTGGACCAAAGGTACTTCACGTAATAACAACCAAAGGCAAAGGGCTACGACAAGCAGAAGAAAATCAAGTAGTGTATCATGCTCCAGGAAAATTTGATGCCCTTACGGGAGATCTTCCGCCAAAAACCAACGAGGCGCAACCTCCCAAATTTCAAGATGTATTTGGAAGAACGTTGGTTGAATTAGCTTCAGAAAATGAAAAGATTATTGGCATTACCCCTGCAATGCCAACGGGGAGTTCCTTAAAGTTTATGATGGACACTTTTCCCCAACGTGCCTTTGACGTAGGGATTGCTGAACAACACGCTGTAACTTTTTCAGCGGGAATGGCTACGCGAGGTTTTGTCGTTTTCTGCAATATATATTCTACTTTTTTACAACGGGCTTTCGATCAGGTAATCCACGATGTGTGCCTTCAAAAAATACCTGTAATTTTTTGTTTGGATCGCGCCGGGATTGTAGGTGAAGATGGGGCAACACACCACGGTATTTTTGATTTGGCATATTTAAACTGCATTCCAAACCTTATCATTTTTGCACCCCGTAACGAAACAGAGCTGCGGAATATAATGTTCACTGCGCAAAAGGGACTTGATTTGCCGATCTTTATCCGTTATCCGCGTGGGAGAGGCAATATACTCGAGTGGCAAAAACCATTCAATTTAATTGATATTGGAAAGGCTGAAACTCTAAAGGAAGGGAATAGAATTCTCATATTAACTATTGGCACTATAAATCATAATGCGTTGAAAGCAATTGACTTGCTTTCCGCTTCCGAAAGAGAAAAAGTGGGCTGCATTGATGTTCGCTTTTTAAAACCTCTGGATGAAAATCTACTGCACGAAGTTTTTCAGAAATACGGAACTATAATCACTGTGGAAGATGGTACTACCGTAGGTGGTCTGGGAGGGAGTATTGCTTCTTTCGCCGCTATCCATAATTATCAGCGGAAAATTGAACAATTGGGCGTTCCCGATGTTTTTCTAGAACATGGTACTGTTGAGGAGCTTCAGAAACAAGCAGGTATTTCTTCAGAAGAAATCTATAAAACCATTAAAAAATATTTATAAAAAAAGAGGCTCTTCTGAGCCTCTTTTCTATTTAAAACTATTTCAGTTTTAGTTAATTATCAGCTTAGATGTTTGAGAACGGTTATCTCCCTCTATCTGTATTAAATAAATTCCAGCGTTCAGACCGCTTGCATTTACATTTGCAGTAGTATGAAGTTCAAGTTGTTGCGTGTAAACCTTCCTTCCGTTCATATCAAAAATTGATATAGTTGCTTCTCCAACATCCACACGAGATTTGATTGTAATCTCTCCATTTGATGGGTTTGGATAAACTATAAAGTTATTTTCTAAGTTACCATTATCAGAAACTCCTAGCTCGCATCCAGCAGGCACATCAAAAGCTTCAGTACCGTCAGATCTACTACCTGAACTTCCCTGGCTTGCACTTTCACCAAGACCACGCTTAGCAAAAGCTCTCCAGATCAAACATCTGTTTGCTCCGCCATAGGCAATTTGATCTGCTTCAAGTATTGCATCACGACCGTCTACAAAACCAGGACTACATGGCTGTAATTTCATACCGTCAAGAACAAGTTGCAATGCAATATTGTTACCCCCTGTACCATTATATAGATCTGCATCAAAACCATATA
The DNA here is from genome assembly GCF_001573155.1 of Aequorivita aquimaris. Taxonomy (GTDB): domain Bacteria; phylum Bacteroidota; class Bacteroidia; order Flavobacteriales; family Flavobacteriaceae; genus Aequorivita; species Aequorivita aquimaris. Next base: position 164,553 of record NZ_JRWG01000002.1, read on the forward strand.
CATCTATTAAATCCCAAGTTAAATCCCATAACATTGTGGCCCAAACTGATCCCACTCCATGTGGAACTGACTGTGTTTTAATATCATCATAAGTAAAATCATTAACAGCAAAATCTGAGCTATAGGCTTTGGTCCTTAAACCAATACCTGAAATACCTTGTCCTAAAGCATAAGTTCCTGTTCCACGAGGATCATTTCGAGTATCACCAGGTTTCATTGTAAGTACAAATCCTAGATAATCGCTCCATCCTTCTCCCATTTGTTCTTGGTTTTGCAAGCATCCAGCTTGTAAGCGTCCACCAGTCAAACGGTTTGAAACACCATGACCGTATTCGTGAGCAACTATTACATTGTCTAAATCTCCATCGCGTTGAAAATTATCAGTTCCCGATCCATCATCTACTAAAGTTGCATTAATTGTATCTCCATTTAAAAGTGAAGTAATTAAAGCTTCTCCATCAGATTGATAAATCATCACAGCAGGAATATTAATTTGAGCTCCATTTCCGCCCATTACAATTGGCTCTAAAGGCACATTGTTCACAATTATTACAGCTATTGCGCCTTCATTTTGTGCATTTAATACTTTAACGGTGAAGTTACACTCACCTCTCCTTACAACAGCTATTTTTCCTGAAATACTTGATCCGTTTGTAATATTATCACAACCGTCATAAGTATCTGTGGAAGGTCCTGAGTTATCGTCTTCAACCACTACAAGATCTGCTGTTATCGGGGTATTGGTCAATGGCTCTGCGAAATTGGAATCCATAGCGTAATATTGTCCAGCTAATGGTCCGTTGTTAACAGTCAGATAGGTCCCCAATACTGTGCCAGGAGCAGTCCAAAGGTACATTTGCATTCTTGGCGCTCCACCATCTGGAGGAGTTCCAAAGTTTGCATTATTTATTCCACTACCATCTTGGGCATCGGCAAAAACATAATCACCAGCACCTGGGGCTCCAGTGTAATTATTTACCTGGAAGTTTCCGCTAGCTTCATCAAAACCATAATGGAACATAACATCATGCATCATATTGTTCATATAAAACAAATTGGTGATGGCTCCATCGGTAAATGAATTTGGATTCTGAGGCAAGTTAAATGGAAAATCGAATGTAAGTGTTGGACCACCTTCGGCTTTTGCACCCACTCCGTTGTTTCCATTTTTGTCTTCTTGTGCAATAACATTGTTACCACGAGTGTATGTGTACTCTGGTCCTGGAACTCCATCATTATCATGCCATCCAAATGGAGAGGCAACAGGGTCTGATGGATCATTCACTAATTGATCTGCACCATCATTGGGTCCAACCAATGGCAATGGAAATACACGATAGGCCGCAGCGGCGCTTGTTACAAGAGAGCTGGCTTCACTTTTATTGGCAAACAAAACACTTTGTTCGTTTGAGTGCGAATGAGCTTCTTCGCCAAAATTACAGCTTACAACCCAATCCATTGTTTCTAATAATTCTCCAGTCATAGCATCAATACGAACACTGTAATAATGTGATGCATCTAAAAGATAAATGCTCAAGTTCCAAGCTAATCTCAAATTGCCCGTATTTTCCATTTTTTGATACACAAGCTCTACCGGAATGTTTTCTAAAGAAATATTTCCATTAGAAAAAATATAGTCGTGGTCTGAAAGTGTTTCAATCAAACTTAAATTTGAGGGACTTTGCAAACCAAGTGCATTGGCTGCCTTCCCAATAGCGCCCACTGCCGATATTGATGGAGCAGTACTATTAACCTTTGCAGAAACATTTTCAGTGAAAGAAATTTTAGCACTGTACACAGCTCCATCTTTAATAACGAATGGAGATGTTGAATTAAAAATCTCAATGCCTTGATAACGTTGTTCTACATATACGTTATGAACCTGCATACTTTTTGAAAAACTCTGCGAGGTAATAGATACATCTGTTATATCCTGTGGCTGTAAAGAATGCAGCGTTCGGTTTTGCTGAAGATACGTTTTTACCAAATTGCTGTAATCCTGCGCAAAGGAAACATTTACAGCAAAAATGATAATTAAGTAAAGAACTTTTTTCATAAGCTTTAAATTAAGTTTTTAGGTGATTAATGGTAGATAAGACCTATCTATAAATTATTGATTTTCTATTCCCAAATATAGGATTGCTAAAAATATCATAAAATTGACAATATAACCCTCTAAAATTCAATTTTTAACATTTTTAAACCATATAAACATGATTTTGCTACAAATTGCCTTTTATTTTTTGAAAAATCTGAAGTGCATTACCATCTGTTAAGCGTGAAATATAATTGCAACACTCCATTAAATATTCATAGACAGATCGGTTTTGATGAGGATGGGAGTCAATAAGTTGCAGCAAAATTTTGTCATAATGCCGCGCTATTCCATTTTGATAATTTTCAAAAGCAGAAGTAAATGTTTCCAGCAAAGTTGATAATATAGTATAGCCTGCTATTTCTTTTTCCATCACCTCTGTACTTTGATAAACTTTTTCAATGCTAATTTTTATTATGTCAGCAATTTGGGCCTTGTATTGACTTCTGTCTAACAATGCTTCAGAAAAAGTTCCTCTCAGAATTTCTTCTTCATTTTCAATAAAAATAGAAGCTGCTTCGGCAATTAAAGTATTAATGGCGAGTGATCGCAAATAAGCCAACCTGTCCTGCACCGTTTGCAGACGTGAGTAGATGTCTTTTTTCAAACTATCTCGAACCAAATTAATCAAATATTCCAGCGCAATGTCTTCTTCAATCAAACCCAGGTTTATACCGTCTTCAAAGTCAATAATAGTATAGCAAATATCATCTGCAGCTTCTACAAGAAATGTAAGTGGGTGGCGGGAATAACCGTTATTTCCCCTACTTAAAAGTCCAAGTTCTGTGACTACTTCATTGAAAAATCCAGTGTCACTTTGGAAAACGCCGAATTTTTTATCGGCAACGTGAGAAGTAGGTTTTTTGGGAAGCGATTGTTTGGGGTATTTCATAAATGCACCAAGCGTTGCGTACGTCAATCGCAGTCCGCCCTCAACGCCATTTTTGGATTCGGTTAAAATTTTAAAACCGTTTGCATTTCCTTCAAAAGCAACCAAATCCTGATATTCCTTCTCGGAAAGTTGATTTTTAAAACGTTTGCCATTTCCGTTAAGAAAGTAATCGCCAATGGCCTTTTCGCCACTGTGACCGAACGGAGGATTGCCAATATCGTGCGCCAAAGCAGCGGCGGCAACAATCGCCCCAAAATCGTTAAACTGATACCCGTGCACACCCTGCAATTGTGGGTGTTTTTTCAAAATTTCCTTCCCAACAATTCTTCCCAAAGAGCGGCCCACCACGGAAACTTCCAAACTATGCGTTAATCGGGTGTGAACAAACGAAGTCTTTGAAAGCGGGATAACTTGGGTTTTATCCTGCAAACTTCGGAAAGCGGAGGAAAAAATTACCCGGTCATAATCTACTTCAAACCCCAAACGGGTCTCGTTCTCCTCAATTCTCAGTCTTTTGTTTTTATCTCCGTGCTTCCGTAGTGAAAGCAACTGTTCCCATTGCATCATAATTTTAAAAATTTTGTAGGCAAGATACTATTTTCAAAAGGCAAACCAATCAATTTTTTTTGGTTTCGGCTTAACGTTTAGCTAACCCTAAAATGACGAACTGGTAACTTCAGTTTAACACAAACCTTACATAAGAGAACCATCTTTGCCCCAAGAAATTAATTTATAAAATTAAGATGAAACTAATGAAAAAATTCTTTTTACCTCTAATAGCGATTTTTGCTCTTGTGCTTAGCGTTAGCTGCAGCAGTAATGACGACGGACCAATTATTGATCCAGACCCAGATCCCGTAAACAATAAACTATCTGGTCAAATTACATCAGACATGACATTAACCAATGATGTTATTTGGGAACTTGATGGCCGTGTAACAGTTACCTCCGGCGCTACCTTAACCATTAATGAAGGAACAATAATAAAAGCCTATGCGGGTCAAGAAGCTAGTGCTGCTGTACTTATTATTGCTAGAGGTGCAAAAATTGAAGCCAATGGAACAGCTGATAAGCCAATTATTTTTACTTCAATTGCAGATAATATAGCGTTGGGACAAAAATCTGGCACTAATCTTACTGAAAATGACAGAGGCCTTTGGGGCGGTGTTATAATATTAGGTAAGGCAAAAGCCTCTTTGTCTGGTGATGCCCTTGAAAACCAAATTGAAGGTATTCCAGCCAGTGACACCAATGGTCTTTATGGAGGATCTGATAATGCAGATGATTCAGGTACTTTGAATTATGTTTCCATTCGCCACGGAGGTACTTCTATTGGTGATGGTAATGAAATCAACGGTCTTACACTTGGAGCCGTGGGAACAGGAACTTCTATTTCAAACATTGAAGTTGTAGCAAATGTGGATGATGGCATCGAGTGGTTCGGAGGATCTGTAAATGTTTCAAACGCAATAGTTTGGGCCTGCGGTGATGATGCCCTTGATATAGACGAGGCTTATTCCGGTACAATTTCAAATTCTGTTGCAATCTTAGGAAATGTTTCAGACCACGCTTTGGAAATTGACGGCCCAGCAGGATCGTTGGAAGGAAGATTCACATTGGACGGTATCACGTTAATCGGAAATACTACTACAGAAAATGGCGAATATGCAGATTTGCGCGACAGAGCAATGGGCACCCTAAAAAACATTTATGCAGTAGGTTTTAAAGCAGATTCTGATGTAGAGTTAGACAACAATGCAGTGGCACAAAACTTCCTCGATGGAAAGCTATCGTTTTCAAATTGGACTGTAAGCTTACCTAGTGGTGTTGCTAACGCTAATGACATTTTTGTTGAAAAAACTGGCGAAGGCGAAACACCGATAATCCTTAATCCATCATTTACTGAAAGAGCTGCTTCTTGGGCAAACTCTGGAAATTCAGGAGGAGCCAATCTTTCAAACTTTACTTGGACTTACACACAATCTAAAGGAGCTTTCTAAAAATTTGTATTCTCATTTAACTTGTTTTAAATCAATTAGCAATTTGCTCGTCTTTCTAAAAGAAGACGGGCAAATTTTATAAATATATTTTTATGAAAAATATTTTCCCATTGCTTATTGCAATGTTTTTATTTCAAATTTCCTTTTCACAAACAGGTGTTGTTACGGGGGTTATAAATGATGGTGAATATAATGACGTGCTTTCTTTTGCAAACGTTATTGTGAAAGGTTCACAAACGGGAACAACCTCTGATTTTGATGGCAAGTACAACCTAAAGTTAGATGCTGGAACTTACACACTTGTTTTCTCGTTCGTTGGATATCAAACTAAGGAAATTACAGAAGTAAAAATAAATCCAGGCCAAACCACAACTGTTGATGTTACGCTTAATGCTTCTGCTGGACAACTGGATGAAGTGGTTGTTACCACAACTGCCCGTAAAAACACAGAAGCTTCTGTTTTAAGCATTCAGAAAAACTCAGTTACCCTAATGGATGGCTTGTCTTTGGAATCCATTAAAAAAACTGGTGCAAGCGATGTGGCTTCAGCAGTTCAAAACGTTCCGGGCGTTTCGGTACAAGGAGGAAAATACGTGTATGTTAGGGGCTTAGGAGACCGATACACAAAATCCATACTAAATGGCATGGAAGTGCCCGGTTTGGACCCTGATAGAAATACACTGCAACTGGATATTTTTCCTTCACAAATTCTAGAAAATGTATTGATTACCAAATCTGCAACTGCAGACCAGCCAGCCGACTTTACCGGCGGTGTAATAAACATCGTAACCAAGGACATTCCTAGCAGGGCTGAATATAGTATTTCGCTTGGAGTGGGCTACAACGCTGATTTTCATTTCAAAAACAACTACTTAACAGGCGATAAAAGTGGTACAGACTTTTTAGGTTTTGATGACGGGCTAAGGGACAATCCTATTCCCCAATCGCAACAAGTGCCTTTACCGCAACAGGACGGAGAGCTTGTTCGAGATTTAACCCAACGGTTTAACCCACAAATGGCAGCAGAGCGGGAACAAAGTTTTATGAACTATAACTTTGCTATAACAGCGGGAGATCAATTTGATGTAGGCGAAAATAAATTAGGGTATTTGGCATCAGTGTCATACCGAAATGAAACAAAGTATTACGATGAATACATCAATGGCCAGCTATACAGAAAAGACGAATCAGACAGATCTAATTTTGAACTTTTAGCAGACCGCACACAAACTGGTGAGTTAGGAAACAACACCGTTTTAATTAGCGCCCTTGGTGGGTTGACATTTAAAACCGAAAAATCAAAATATCAATTTAATGTACTTCACATCCAAAATGGAGAATCTGAAGCTGGCATTTTTAGGCTGGATAATTTTATAGTTAGCAGCAATACGATTAAAAAAGACAACCTTACCTACGTTCAGAGATCCATTACAAATGGACTATTAAAAGGCACACATACCCTTGGCAGTAATAATGACTGGAATTTGGAATGGAACCTATCGCCCTCCCTTGCCAAGGTGGACGATAAAGATTTTCGCACAACTCCTTTTAGAGTATCCATAAATCCAACTACGGGCGAGGAAGTATTCACAATTGAGCCAAGTGAATCTGGCGATGCGTCAAGGTTTTTTAGATCACTTGAAGAATTAAATCTTGCCGGAAAAATTGGTCTTGAAAAGGAGCACAATCTTTTTGGATTTGAAGCAAAAGCTAAAATTGGCGGTGCTTTTACCCAAAAAGAAAGAGACTTTGAAGTAATAAAATACTCTTTGCCGTTGCTTAATTTTTCGTCGGCAACATTTGGAGGTAATCCAAACCAACTATTGATCCCAGAAAATATTTATGACCCAAATACAAATAGCGGAACCTATGTGCGCCAAGACTCCAACGATTCAGATTCTTACAATTCAAAAATACAAATCGCAGCAGGGTATATAGCTGAAGAATTTAAGGTAACAAATTGGATGAATGCAGCTTTAGGGGTGCGGTTTGAAAAATTCGACTTGATTTACACAGGTGAAAGACAGGACGGAACCAGACTGGAAGATGCCAAAATTTTAGAAAAATCAGACTTTTTCCCATCGGCAAATCTAATTTTTGATTTGAATGAAGATGAAAACAAAAAAATACGTACTTCCTATTCAAGAACTACGGCAAGACCTTCATTTAAAGAAGCCTCACTCGCCGAAATTTTTGACCCAATAAGCAGTACCACATTTATTGGCAATATAAACCTTCAGCCTACTTATGTAAATAATTTTGACATTAGATACGAACAATATGGAGAAGCAGGAGATTTCTTCGCAATAAGCGGATTCTATAAATCTTTTACTGATCCTATTGAGCTTTCATTTATCAGGAGGGCATATGGACAATACACGCCACTAAACTTAGGAGACGCAAAAGTTTTTGGGGGTGAGCTAGAAATAAGAAAAAATCTCGGGTTTATAAGCGGTTTACAGAACATAGATTTCAATTTAAATTTCTCACTTATAGAATCGCAACAGCAGTACAGTGAAGACGAAAGGACAGGAAGGCTAGATAATTTACGTACCGGTGAAACTCTTGACGACAATAGACAATTGCAAGGCCAAAGCCCTTATTTAATAAATCTTGGCTTCAATTATAAAGATGCGGAAACTGGACTCCAAGGAGGCCTTTTCTACAATACTCAGGGAAAAACCCTTCAAATTGTAGGCGCAGCAGATGTGGCAGATGTTTATACAATGCCCTTTCACAATGTGAAACTGAACATTTCAAAAAGCTTTGGATCAAACAGAAATTCAACAATATCCTTAAAGTTTGACAACTTATTAAATGACGATATTGAAAGCGTTTATCAATCGTTTGGAGCAGAAGATCAACTATTTTCCAAATGGAGTCCGGGACAAGAAATTAGTTTGGGCTACTCACTCAAATTTTAAAATGTATTACTTGAAAAATAAAAAACCCTAGCATTTGAGCTAGGGTTTTTTATGTATAATAGAATTAGAGTTTAATTAGAAACAATTTGAATATCGTCAGATTTCCAAGTTACAACCTTGGCAATACGGGCATCAGCATAAGAAACTTCTTTTATGTCTTCATTTGTAAAGAAATACCACGTGCCCACTTTTTCACCATTATTATATTGCGCAATGGCAGTCTTATTACCGTTAAAATCATAGCTCACCCATTCTCCAGTTAGCTTATTGTCTGCAGTATAGTAGCCAGTTTGTGCAACCGTTCCATTATCGTGATATATTGTTGCCTTAATCACATTGCCATCCAAATAATACGTGTTTTTATTAGCATTTTGTGCAAATGCCATTGAAACTGTTAATACGATTGCAAAAAGGGTGATTAAATTTTTCATTTTTCAAAGTTTTAGATTTTCAGAATAATCAAATTTACAAAATTAACGCTTACGAAACCATTTGGTAACGTTAACTTAACATTAAACCTTTAACCTGTTTATTTTCAGTGTTTTAAAAAACAATCCTTTGTTTCGAATCAATATCTTAATGATTTGGTAAAGCTATCTTCACACTAAGTTATGATCGATAGATTTTCTTTGTAATTGCCTATTATATTGGGCAATTTTTGAAATCGTTTAGTTTTTGTCGACTAGATTTTCAAATGGGGCTGTTCGTTATGGACAGCCCTTTTTTATTAAATTTATAAGAAACTAAAGAAACGTTGCTTAACATTACGGAAACATACAATTAGTTTAAAATTTAGTCCTTTGCAGCGACAAAAACTATAATCGATTTTAAAATGTACCTAAAGAATATTTTCTTTTTTGGTTTTCTATTTTTATGTGTTTCCGCGGTCCATTCACAAATAAGCGTTCCAAAATTTGGTGACGGCATGCTTAACGTTGTGGGCAAAGACAGTACGTGGAGCGTCCGTTTTGCGCCACGAATTCAAGTACGGGCCAATTCTTCCTGGGATCACGATGGCGATAAATATGGAAAACCGGAACAAAGCTTTATCATCCGCCGTGCTAGATTAAAATTTGATGGATTTGCTTATTCTCCAAAGCTGCGCTATAAAATTGAATTAGGTCTTTCAAATTTTGATGTGGCAGGAGCTTCAGAATTCACTGGCAATGCTCCTCGAATCATTTATGACGCAGTAATAATGTGGGAGTTCTACAAAAATCTGGAGCTATGGGCAGGACAGACAAAACTTCCCGGGAACAGGGAACGTGTAATATCTTCCGGTAATCTTCAGCTTATAGACCGTTCCAGACTTAACAGGTTATTCAATATTGACAGGGATCTTGGAGTACAATTGCACCATAGTTTTAAGGCTTCTGAAAATTTCCTAATTCGCGAAATGTTTGCCGTTTCACAGGGAGAAGGTAGAAATATTACAACCGGAAATATTGGAGGGTTTCAATATACAACCCGCGTAGAGCTATTGCCTTTTGGCGAATTTACCAAAAAAGGTGATTACATTGGCGGAGATATTTATAGAGAAAAAACTCCAAAACTTGCCATTGGCGCCACTTATGATTTTAACAATAATGCCGTAAAAACCCGAAGCAATCAAGGCAGCTATATGCGCAATGATATCGGTTTTTACGAAACCAATATAAGTACCATTTTTGTGGATGCTATGTTTAAATATAACGGGTTTTCATTAATGGGAGAATATAGTTATCGCGATGCTGAAAACCCTCTAGTAATCAATAGTGATGGTTCTATTACAGAGCAGGAGGTTTATACGGGGCAAGGGCTCAATTTTCAAGGAGGCTATGTTTTTAAAAACAATTGGGAAATTTCCGGACGTTTTACCACTATTTTGCCAGACAATACATTTTCTTCCAATGACACACAAAATCAATATACTTTGGGAGGGTCTAAATATATAGTGGGCCATAAATTAAAAATTCAAACAGATTTATCATATTCAACCATTGCGGGTGAAAGCAGCTCTTTGGAATACAGGCTGGGTTTTGACCTTCATTTTTAAGAAAAATACAGATAACAATTTGGTAACAATCAATCCTATTTTATATGGGAAATTTGCACCAACTTAATTAAAACTAGAATGGATAATATTTATTTATTAATGATTGTTGCACTTGCCGCGCTTGCAATTGCAGATCTAGTGGTTGGCGTTAGTAATGATGCCGTAAACTTCTTAAACTCAGCCATTGGCTCTAAAGCACTTTCCTTTAGGACTATTTTAATAATAGCCAGTTTAGGTATTTTCATTGGTGCCGTTTTCTCCAGTGGAATGATGGAAGTGGCGCGAAAGGGCATCTTTGTCCCCGGAGAATTTTACTTCGATGAAATAATGATTATTTTCATGGCAGTAATGATTACCGATATCTTACTGCTGGATTTCTTTAATACTATTGGATTGCCCACATCTACCACGGTCTCCATCGTTTTTGAACTGCTGGGAGCTGCCGTTATTATGGCGTTGATAAAAATAGGCCATAACGATGCGGAAACCATTTCAGCCATCACAAAATACATCAACACCGAAAAAGCGGTAGAAATTATAACAGGAATTCTACTTTCGGTTGTGATTGCTTTTACCGTGGGGGCAGTAGTTCAATACCTGTCGAGGCTAGTATTTACCTTCCACGTTGAGCGAAAAATGAAATATTTCGGGGCTATTTTTGGTGGTTTGGCCCTTACCTGTATTAGTTATTTCATCCTCGTAAAAGGATTAAAGGGTACGCCATTTTACGGAAGTTTTAAAAACATTATTGAAAGCGACACGTGGTTGCTTATCGGCGGTAGCTTCATATTCTGGACGGTTTTCTCACAGCTTTTTATGATGATTTTCAAGAAGAATATTCTCATAATCGTAATTGCTGTAGGTACTTTCAGTCTTGCCCTTGCGTTTGCGGGGAACGATTTGGTAAACTTTATAGGCGTACCGATGGCGGCCTACCATAGCTACATAGATTGGGCAGCTTCCGGGGTGGCGGCTTCAGATTACAACATGCACAGTCTGGCAGATCAGGTGCCCGCAGAACCCTTGCTTCTATTTATTGCGGGTGGTATTATGGTACTTACCCTTTGGTTTTCCAAAAAAGCACGTACCGTTTCTGATACCGAGATAGACCTAGCCCGCCAAGGCGAAGGGCACGAAAAGTTCAGTCCCAATATGCTTTCGCGCTTTTTGGTAAAGTCGAGTACACAGGTTGCAACTTATTTTGAATTTATTATTCCGAAATCGCTTCAAACCAAAATAGATAAGCGTTTTGAAAAACCGGTAGTAAATCTTCCAAAGCACAAAACCTACGAACTTCCTGCCTTTGACATGATCCGTGCGTCCATAAACCTTATGGTTGCGGGTATTTTGATCGCTACGGCGACGTCAATGAAACTGCCGCTTTCCACCACCTATGTAACCTTTATGGTAGCCATGGGTACGTCCCTTGCCGATAGGGCTTGGGGCCGCGAAAGTGCCGTTTATCGCGTGGCAGGGGTTATGAATGTAATAGGCGGATGGTTCTTTACCGCATTTGTGGCCTTTACGGCTGCCGGCACGCTGGCATACCTAATCTATATTGGAAGGGGCGCCATGATTGCCGTATTGCTGCTATTGGCCATCCTTTTGTTGGTTCGAAATTATCTTTCACATAAAAATAAGGTGAAATTGAAACTGGACAAAAGCGGACTGAAAAAGACCGAAAGCAAAACCGTTCAGGGAATTATCCAGGAAAGTGCCGAAAATATCAGTAATGTTGTCTCACGTTCAAATAAAATTTATACCGATATGTTGCGCGGCCTTGCCAAACAGGACACCAAAAAACTGAAAAAGAGCAAAAAAGGTGTAAATAAACTGAATGACGAAGTAGAGGAACTGCGTGATAATATTTTCTACTTTATCAAGAATCTGGACGAGACCAGCGTTCGCGGAAGCAATTTCTACATTATCATCCTCGGCTATCTAACCGATGTTGTACAGTCGCTGGAATTTATTTCAAAGGCGAGCTACAAGCACGTGAACAACAATCACAAGGCGCTTCGTTTCAACCAAATAAAGGATCTTCAGGAAATAGACAACCATTTGGAAGAGCTTTTAAATGAAATTGAAGACATCTTCCACAAAAAGGAATTCCAGCGCATCGGGAATGTACTTGAGAAGAAAGACGAAATCTTCGCAAGCCTTTCAAATAAAATTGAAAAGCAAATAGCCCGAACCCGCACCGAGGAGTCAAGCCCTAAAAACACCACTTTGTATTTCAGCCTATTGCTTGAAACTAAAGATCTGGTAACGGCCTTGATGAACTTGATGGAAGAATATTACACCAGTTATAAGAAAGCGTAGTAAATTCTAGAACACCTTTAGCAAAAAGGAGTCCGAATCGGGCTCCTTTTTCTTTTTAAAATTTGAAGTAACGCTAAACTTTATAGGGCATCTGCCGTATTTTGATGCTTTCGGAACCGATTTTTCACCAAAATAATTCTCCGTTTCAAATTAATGTTGGAATATTGTTTCAGCAACCAATTAATCTCAACATTATGAAACTAAAATTTTTATCAATCGTACTATTAATGGCCTGCGGCTTTGGCTTTGCGCAGGACAAGGTTAAATATAGCGACGAGGAAAAGGACATGTTAAAAACCTATTATTTCAACGAAGGTTTTGACCAACCTGCCACTAAAAAAGTATCGACCGTGATTATGAAGGACGGTTCCGAACACAAGGGCTACTGCAAAGGCATTGTAACCAAAAAAGGGCAGATTGCCCAAATGGTCTTCAAGGACAGTATTACCGACAAAAAAGAAACCTACGATGCATCGCAGATTGCCGAGGCTTACCTTTACGCCAGCGGATGGGAAAAATTCGGAAAGGTTTCCCAAAAGTTCAGCAATTATGGGATGGGAAGAAGAAACAGCGCAAAAAAATTGACCAGCAATGACCAGATTTATTTTGTGAACCAAAAAGTTTCCCTAAAAAACAAAAAAGACGAAAAGGAATTTTTGATGCAACTGATAAATCCGGAATTCAGCCAAATAATTTCGGTTTACCACGATCCATTTGCCAAAGAATCAAAAGGTTTTAAAATGGGTCCCGGCCCAACCATTGGTGGCGGTGTTGTGAAATCGTACTACGTTCAGAAGGGCGATAAAATATTTTGGCTGCCAAAAAGTGATTTTGAGGAAAATTATGAATTACTATTTGGCGACAATGCCGAGTTTATGGCGAAATATCCGTACAAATCAATTAACTGGGATTGGCTCAGTGCCCTCGTGCTGGAATATACCAGAATGTCCCTACCTTCCGACGAAGGATAAATAATTTCTTCTTAAATCGAAAAAGCCCTTGCTCAATTGAGCAAGGGCTTTTTCATTTATAAAGTTATTCCAAAATTTACGATCCGCACATCAAGCAATCATCATCCGGAGCGTTTTTGGATTGTGCCAGCATTTCGCGCAATTCCTGCGGTGTCATTGGCTTTGTTGATACATCTTCTACTACATTTGCCTCAACTTCGGCACCAACGGTTTCCTTTTTCTCTTCCTTTTTAAGTGTGAATTTAATGGCATCCACTGCACTTTTGGTCCGTAAGTAATACATTCCAGTTTTTAAACCGCTTTTCCAAGCATAAAAATGCATCGAGGTTAGTTTTGCCATATTTGCGTTTTCCATAAAAAGATTTAAAGACTGGCTTTGGTCAATGAAATAACCACGGTGGCGGCTCATATCAATAATATCTTTCATGGAAAGTTCCCACACGGTTTTATAAAGTTCCTTCAGTTCCTGCGGAATTATTTCCACATCTTGGATTGAACCATTGGCACGCATAATTTCTTCCTTTAAATCCTCATTCCACAAACCAAGTTCCACCAAGTCCTTTAAAAGATGCTGGTTTACCACAATAAATTCTCCCGAAAGTACGCGACGGGTGTAAATATTTGAAGTGTATGGCTCAAACGCCTCGTTATTTCCAAGAATCTGCGACGTGGAAGCTGTTGGCATTGGCGCTACCAAGAGCGAGTTGCGAACGCCGTGCTTCTTTACGTCTTTGCGCAGTTTGCCCCAATCCCAACGGCCGCTTAACTCTTCGTCCTTTATTCCCCATAAATTATGCTGAAATAATCCTTCGGAAATGGGCGAACCTTTATAACTTTCGTAGGGACCGTCTGCCTTTGCTTCTTCCATAGAAGCAGTAACGGCTGCAAAATATAGCGTTTCAAAAATTTCTTGGTTCAATTTTTTGGCTTCATCACTGGTAAACGGCAAACGAAGCATGATAAAGGCATCTGCCAAACCTTGAATTCCCAACCCAACCGGACGGTGCCGGAAATTGGAGTTTTGCGCTTCAATAACCGGATAGTAATTTCGGTCAATTACGCGATTCAAGTTTTTGGTTACACGTTTGGTTACTTTGAAAAGTTCTTTATGGTCAAATTCGCCATTCTTCACAAACATGGGTAGGGCGATGGAGGCCAAATTGCAAACTGCCACCTCATCTTTGGAAGTATATTCCATAATTTCGGTACATAAATTTGAAGAACGAATGGTTCCCAAATTCTTCTGGTTGCTCTTTCGGTTTGCGGCATCTTTGTAGAGCATATACGGCGTGCCGGTCTCAATTTGCGATTCCAGGATTTTTTCCCAAAGCTCACGGGCCTTTACGGTTTTTCTGCCCTTGTTATCAGCTTCATATTTATGGTAAAGTGCTTCAAAATCCTCACTATGGCAATCATATAGTCCGGGGCATTCGTTCGGGCACATCAATGTCCATTCGGCATCGTCCTGAACGCGTTGCATAAACAAATCTGGAATCCACATGGCGTAAAAAAGATCGCGGGCGCGCATTTCCTCTTTTCCGTGGTTTTTCTTCAAATCCAAAAAGTCAAAAATATCGGCGTGCCACGGTTCTACATAAATTGCAAAACTTCCCTTTCGCTTTCCGCCGCCTTGGTCCACGTACCGCGCGGTATCGTTAAAAACGCGAAGCATCGGCACAATTCCGTTTGAAGTTCCATTGGTACCGGAAATATAAGAGCCCGTTGCACGCACGTTGTGGATTGAAAGACCAATTCCGCCAGCAGATTGTGAAATCTTTGCGGTCTGTTTCAACGTATCGTAAATTCCATCGATGCTGTCGTCCTTCATTGTAAGCAGAAAACAGGATGACATCTGCGGTTTCGGAGTTCCACTGTTGAAAAGTGTTGGGGTTGCGTGGGTGAAATATTTCTTCGACATCAACTCATAGGTTTCCTTCACTGCTGCCAAATCGTTCATATGAATTCCTACGGAAACACGCATCAACATATGCTGCGGACGTTCTGCAATCTTTCCGTTCAATTTCAGCAAATAGGAGCGTTCCAAAGTTTTAAAACCGAAATAATCGTACCCAAAATCACGGTTATAAATGATGGTTGAATCAAGTTCCTCAGCGTTGTTTTTTATCACCTCAAAAACCTCATCGCTCAACAATGGCGCTTTTTTTCCGGTACGCGGATTTACGTATTCGTAAAGATCCGTCATCACTTCCGAAAATGATTTTTTGGTGTTTTTATGTAGATTGGAAACAGAGATTCGAGCCGCCAAACGTGCGTAATCCGGGTGCGAAGTGGTCATTGTTGCGGCAATTTCCGCAGCCAAATTATCCAGCTCGCTGGTTGTTACACCGTCGTAAAGCCCTTCAATTACACGCATTGCTACTTTTACGGGATCTACCAATTCGTTTAAACCGTAGCACAGTTTGCGCACGCGAGCCGTAATTTTATCAAACATTATGGGCTCTTTCCGGCCGTCTCTTTTTACTACATTCATAATTCTTAATTTTTGTGGTTAGATACTTTTGATACTGTTTTTGCTATGGATACTATTGATTCTGTTGTTGCTGTTGATACTATTGATACTGTAGATGCTGTTGGTGTTTACAATAGAATCAATTTATTATCTATAGTATCCACTTAGTATCTACTTAGTATCCATAGAATCATTCAAATCATCGAACTTATTGTGATTCTTTTCTATACTTTGCAAAAAGTTGTTGATTTTAATTCCTAATTGCTTTGTTCTTTTGTGTAAATCTTGATACAACTCTTCATTTTTTAAGGACTTCGTTTCATATAGTGTTTCCAAATGATCTATTGTTTCATCATTTGAAGAAAGCGCAAAAACCATAAACCGAATGTATTCTTGCTTATATCTTCTTCTACCATATCCTTCTACAATATTTGATTTTACAGATTTTACAGACCGTCTAATTTGGCTCCCAACTTCAAATTTTTCAAATGCAGGAAGATTTAAAGACATATTATGTACATCAATAACAAGCAATCGAGCAAGCTGCCAAATCTGTAAATTCCTATAACTCATTTTGAAATGGTTCTATTGATGCTGTTGATACTGTTGATACTGTTGATGCTGTTGTTTGTTGGGAAGTTACAATAGAATCAATTTAGAATCTATAGTATCCACTTAGTATCTACCGAGTATCAATAATCTAAAACTCCGCGTCGAAACTGATTTTGTTTGATTCCTTGTCTTTGTTGGTAACCCCAGCTTTTTGGTATTCGCCTACGCGTTTTTCGAAGAAATTGGTTTTCCCTTGAAGCGAAATCATATCCATAAAATCAAATGGGTTGGTAACGTTGTATTCCTTTTCGCATTCCAATTCCACCAAAAGCCTGTCGGTTACAAATTCAAGGTATTGGGTCATCAATTTGGCGTTCATCCCTATCAAACTTACGGGAAGTGATTCGGTAATAAACTCGCGCTCAATATTCAAGGCGTCCACAATTATCTCGCGGATGCGCTCTTTAGAAACTTTGTTCACCAAGTGGTGGTTGTGAAGATGAACGGCAAAGTCGCAATGAACGCCTTCGTCGCGCGAAATCAATTCGTTTGAAAAGGTAAGCCCTGGCATCAAGCCGCGTTTTTTCAACCAGAAAATAGAGCAGAAAGCCCCTGAAAAGAAAATTCCCTCCACTGCTGCAAAAGCTATCAAACGCTCGGCGAATGAATCACTCTCAATCCATTTCAAAGCCCAATCGGCTTTCTTTTTAATTGCTGGAAAAGTTTCAATGGCGTTGAAAAGTTGGTCTTTTTCCTTTTCATCCTTTACGTACGTATCAATCAAAAGAGAATAGGTTTCACTGTGGATGTTCTCCATCATAATCTGGAAGCCATAGAAAAATTTTGCTTCGCTGTACTGAACTTCGTTTACGAAATTTTCAGCTAGATTTTCATTTACAATGCCATCCGACGCGGCGAAAAAGGCAAGAATATGTTTTATGAAATAACGCTCGTCATCATTCAGTTTTGAATTCCAATCGGTAAGGTCTTGGTGCAAATCAATTTCCTCGGCTGTCCAAAAACTGGCTTCGCTTTTTTTATACCAGTCCCAAATGTCGTGGTGTTGAATAGGAAATATTACGAATCTGTTTTTGTTTTCCTGTAAAATTGGTTCAATTGCACTCATAAGTCCTTTGTTTTTAGATTAAAATTTATTGATACTCGGGACTAACAAATATGAAGAAATTAAAAGGTTATTCCAGGTGAATTGTTTTGTCTTTTTTAACAAAGTTTTCAACATAAAAAATAAAAAGTTTACAAAAAAATTGAAATCATCTTTTCTAACAGTCTTATAATAAGGATATTATATACTTTTTAGTGGACTTGGCGAGTAAAAAAGTTTACAAAAAATGAAAACTATAACCAGAATATTTTAAAGATTTAAAATGATTTCCCAAGCCGTGAAAAACTGTCCTCTGTGAAGAAATACTACCACGAATTCACGAATATTTTAAAAATTATTCGTGAATTCGTGGTAAATAAATTATTTTATAAAATCAAACCCACAATATGGCACCAAAACCTCGGGGATTTTTATTCCATCTTCGGTTTGGTAGTTTTCAAGAATGCCCGCCAGAACGCGCGGCAATGCCAAAGCGCTTCCATTTAAGGTGTGCGCGAGTTTGTTTTTACCGTCTTTATCTTTAAAGCGAAGTTTCAATCTATTGGCTTGAAAGGTTTCAAAATTTGAAACTGAGGAAATTTCCAGCCAACGGTCCTGCGCGGTTGAAAACACTTCAAAATCATATGTCAATGCCGATGTAAAGCCCAAATCGCCGCCACAAAGACGAAGAATTCGGTATGGTAATTTCAATTCGCGAAGAATTCCTTTTACGTGCTCCACCATTCCGTCCAAAGCTTGGTAGGAATTATCAGGATGCTCGATGCGGACGATTTCCACCTTATCAAATTGGTGCAAACGGTTGAGGCCGCGAACGTGTGCGCCGTAGCTTCCGGCCTCGCGGCGGAAACAAGGTGTATAGCCCGTGCAGGTAATTGGCAATTCCGAATGATTAAGCAAATCGCCACGGAACATATTTGTTACGGGAACCTCAGCCGTTGGAATTAAGTAAAGGTCGTCTATGCCCACGTGGTACATCTGCCCTTCCTTGTCAGGAAGTTGGCCGGTGCCATAGCCCGAAGCTTCGTTCACCAAATGCGGCACTTGATATTCGGTATAACCGGCTTTTGTGTTTTTATCCAAAAAGTAAGCAATCAACGCCCGTTGCAGACGCGCCCCCTTCCCTTTATAGACGGGAAAACCTGCGCCCGTAATTTTTACGCCGAGTTCAAAATCAATCAAATCGTATTTTTTGGCAAGTTCCCAATGCGGCAGCGCGCCATCAACAAGTTTTGGAATTTCGCCTTCCTTGAAAACTTCTTCGTTGTCGTTTTCATCGGTTCCGGCAGGCACCAAATCATTCGGAATGTTT
Source organism: Aequorivita aquimaris (assembly GCF_001573155.1). GTDB lineage: Bacteria > Bacteroidota > Bacteroidia > Flavobacteriales > Flavobacteriaceae > Aequorivita > Aequorivita aquimaris. The sequence continues at coordinate 183,246 of NZ_JRWG01000002.1, forward strand.
GGAAGCGTATATAATAATTGCTGCAATTTTTCGGCAGCGGCAAGCATTTGCTCGTTCAGTTGTTTTGAGGACTCCTTCAATTCAACTGTTTTCTCTTTTAGTTCGTTTGCTTTTTGGACTTCGCCACTTTGAAAAAGTTTCCCGATTTCCTTTGAATAGGAATTGCTCTGTGCCAAAACCTCATCCAGCTGCGCTTGCGAAGCGCGGCGTTCTTCATCCACATTTAAAACTTCCTCCAAAACGGAAGCAGCATCTATGCCGCGTTTGGCCAGTGCTTTTATGTACTTTTCTTTGTTTTCGCGGATGTCGGTTACTTGTAGCATGTTCTGATTTTTGAAGCCGCTAAGTTACAACAGACCCCAAAGGTTTTCAAACACTTTGGGGTCTTATTTTATGATTAAAATCTATTCCCTTAAAAGTTTATTTAAGGTTTTGGGATTCATTCTATTATTGAAAAAGGTAATGATGTAAATTTTTTGGACAGAAATATCTTCGCGATAATAAAACGAAACATTTTTATGCACGACAGCTTTTCGGATACTTAGTTTTTCATTTACTACAGGACACGTTATTTGTTGAGTTGCAATTTTCTGCAGCAGACTTTGGGTCAAATCCCTGAATTTTCTCATTTCTTTTTTCGTCCACCGAAATTGAAGATTTTCAAAAATTTCTTTATACGTAATAAGCGCAAGTTTTGACCAAACTATTTCCATTTTTACAGGCCATACTTTTCATTAATCTCAAGAATAACTTCTTCATTTGTAAAAACATTTCCTTCCTTAATATCTTTTAATCCAGCCTCAACAAAAAGCTTTTCGGTTTCAGAAATATCATAATTCCAGTCAGTATCTTTAGAAAATGATTCCTTGAAATTCTTCAATTTCTCAATAACTTCTTCACTATTCTGTTGGATTAACCATTCAACCAATTTGTATTTTTCCAATTGAATATCCATGATTCCTTTTTTATTTAAAGATAATGAAATTTAGTTTGAGTTTGGTTTTGGCTTTTCAATATAATCCTCCGGCGAGGGCAAAATCCATTCACTATGCTTAAAGGGATGCCATGGCTCGGCGGCCAAATCTACGGTTGGATCGGTAAAGGGGTGGTATTTACCGTGATTTACGCGAACGGAAGCTTCCATATACACAGCCACATCATTCCCTTTTTTAGCTTCCACTGCTTTTATTTTTTGGGCAAGTTGCCACATAACATCTGGCTTTGTAGCGACGGAGCCTTGTTGCTTGGGACCCAAAAGCTCACTATAATTGTACCGTCTCTTTTCACCATCAGGCTTATTTTTTACCCACACTGTAAGACTTCCGCTTTTGGAACGGAGCATCATCCGCCAGCTAAGCCTGTGGCCTTCTTCGGTCCAAAGCACATCGTCCTTAAAGAACCAATGCCGCAGCGGTAAACCTATTTGAAAGGCGAAATAAATCCCAAAAACCGCAAGCAACAGGTTTTTGTATTTCGGCACGATTACCGCATTGCCCGTATATAATTTTTTCTTCGGGAGAAATCGTTTTTTGAGTATTTCCGGAGAAAAGAAAAACAGTGCGAACGCAATGGACATATACGGAAAAATGCCAATCTGAAAGACGATTGAGTTGAAAAGATGAAAAAACACGGAAATTATAAAACCCAATAAGCGCGTACGTTTCCACAGCATTAACGGCACTATGAGCAAATCGAAAAAAATACCCGTATAAGCAATGGCCCAATGCACCCAGTTTTGCTGCAAAAATTCGCCAATGAGCCAATAATTTTTTTTCCCGGCCATCAACAGTGCCGGCATGGAGGCATCGAGCCAATCGGGGTATAGTTTTGCGATGGAGGCGTAGGTATAAACTATCCATACCTGCAAAATCAAAATCAACAGCATCCAGCGCGGCATGGACGGCGATTTAATTTCAGGATTTAGGTTTGCATCCACTGAAAACCATCGGTTGGCGGGAAGAAAGGCCATAATCCAGCACAGCAGCATCATTAGGTAATAATGGTTGTTATAGCTGCTTTTCTGCATTAAATATACGCAGGTCCACATTAGCGCATAGGCTATCATGCTGAACCTATACTTAAAACCAAGCATCACAAAAATTCCGAAAATGCCCATTATCATGAAGTAATAATACATTCCGGGACCTTGCAAATGCTGCAAAAAGTCAAACCCGATAAAGTTGAAAGTGAAAGGCGGTTCTACCAGTGTACGCCGCACCCACCCCGTGGCAATTGCCCCAAAAGCCTCGATGGTTATTAAAAGACCGAAAACGGCCCTAAATAGGACCAAACCAATATTGTCAATTTGTTTGAAAAGAAATTTATCCACGGCCCTCTAAAAATTGCTTTGCGAACGTTTCGTCCTTTTCAATTTCCCGCTTTAGAATTTCCACCGAATCAAACGTTTCCTCGTCGCGGATGTATTTTAAAAACGCAATGGTTATTTCCTTTCCATAAAGGTCTTTGTTGAAATTGAGAAAATGCGTTTCGATGGTTTTTTCGGTTCCGCCAACGGTGGGGTTGGTGCCGATGCTTGTTATTCCAAATTTTTTTTCGCCTTCAATTGTGGATTCTACAATATAAACGCCGTTTTTGGGAACGAGTTTGTATTTTTCCTTCAATTTCAAATTTGCCGTAGGGTAATTTATAGTTCGGCCAATGGCTTTTCCCTTAACCACTTCGCCTGAAATCATAAAGTCATACCCCAAATAACTGTTAGCGGTTTCAATATCGCCTTCGTTCAAAGCCTTTCTTATTTTAGTGGAACTTACAGCAACATCGTCAATTTCCTTTGCTGAAATTTCCTCCACTTCAAAATTATAGGTTTTTCCGAATTCCTTTAAATCCTCAATATCGGCATTTCGGTTTCTTCCGAAGCGGTGGTCGTAACCGATGATGATTTTTTTCGCCTTTAAACTATTTACCAAAATATCGCGCACGTATTCCAAAGCGGTCAATCGTGAAAAAGCGTGGGTAAACGGATGGATAACCAAATGGTCCAGCCCTGTGTTTTCGAGCAGTTCGGTGCGCTCTTCGATGGTGTTTATCAATTTTATATCCACATTTTGTTGAAGCACCATCCGCGGATGTGGGAAAAAAGTCAGCACCACGGAATCCAGATTTTCCTTTTTTGCGGTTTCTACCAAACGCTTCAAAATGGCTTTGTGGCCAATATGCACGCCATCAAAAGTACCGATAGTGACCACACTTTGGCGGGAATTTTTATATGCGGAAGCTGATGGATATTTCTTCAAAATTATTTGCCGTTATATGTGTTCATCGTAATATTCATCCCTGCGAGGGCAAAGGATTCAATAATTTTACAGCTTAACTCCAGCCTCTCGGGCAGTTGTTTTTCCTCTTCGGCTTCCCATTCGCCCAAAACGTAATCTACCTGTCTCCCTTTTGAGAAAGCATCGCTTATCCCGAAACGGAAACGGTTGTAATTGGTGGTTTGCAGCGTATTCTGAATATCCTTCAACCCGTTGTGCCCACCGTCGCTGCCTTTGGTTTTTATGCGAATGGTTCCAAAGGCCAAATTTAAATCGTCCGTAATCACCAGCATATTTTCCAAAGGGATTTTTTCTTTTTCAAGCCAGTAATTTACGGCCTTTCCGCTTAAATTCATATACGTGCTCGGCTTCAGAAATATGAGCGTTCTTCCTTTTACTTTATGCGAAGTAACGTCGCCCAATTTTGCCGTTTCCCACGAAAGTGAATTCTTTTCGGCATAAAAATCAACCACTTTAAAACCGATGTTGTGGCGGGTGTTTGCGTATTTTGGGCCAATATTGCCAAGGCCCACAATAAGGAATTTCTTCATTGGATCTGTTTCTTCTGAAATAGTATCGACAGTTTTTGCCGAAAAAAGTTTTTTGAAAAATGAAAACATACTACTGTCAATCTTCGGTAAAAATAAAAAAAGCACCCCGAATTAACGGGATGCTTTTGGGTAATCTTCTTAAAAAGAAATTTATTCCTTTACTGCAGCAACATCATCGGTTTCTGTAGCTGGAACTTCTTCTCCTTCTGCACCTTCAGCAGTTTCATCTTCTTCTTCAACTTCGTCCACAATGGCGGTACGTGAAGTTCTAACCTGACAGATAACAGTGTTATCTGGGTGCATGATTTTGTAATTGTCAGTTTTAAGTGACTTTGTGTACATTTTGTTACCAATACGCATTTCGGTAATGTCTGCCTCAATAAAATCCGGTAGATTTTCTGGCAAAGCCTTCACACGAAGTTTACGTGTAACAATACGCAAAACCCCACCGTTACGAACACCGCGAGAGTTACCAACGGTACGCACCGGAATTTCCATAGTTACTTCCTTGTCATCAAAAATTTGATAAAAATCGATGTGAAGAATACGGTCAGTCACTGGGTGAAATTGTATATCCTGAAGGATGGCGTTAATCTTTGTGCCTCCCAGGTTGATTACAACTGTGTGTACGTCTGGAGTGTAAACCAAGTCTTTAAATGCAATTTCCTCTGCTGAAAAGCTAATTGGCTCATCCCCTCCGTAAACTACGCAAGGAACCATTCCAGCATTACGTAGGGCTTTCGTTGCCTTTTTGCCCACGCTTTCTCTTTGTGATCCTTTAATTGTAATAGATTTCATTTTGTTTGAATTGTTTATTTATTAAAAAACTCCCTAAAAAGCTGTTTTTTAGGGAGTGCAAAGATAAATTTTATTTTGGATTATCCGTTTAGGAAATTTGATTTTTTCCGTGTGAAGAAGTTTACATTAAAAACTTACCGCTAATGGACTTGTTGGCATTTACGCTCAACATAACATCTGCAAACAATTTTGCGCAACTTATAACCCTAATTTTCTTGCTCGGTTTGGTAGGAATGGAATCTGAAACGATCAGTTCGAGCATTTGCGATTTTTCAATTCGCTCGTAAGCATTTCCAGAAAGCAACGGATGCGTACAGACCGCACGAACGCTCAAAGCACCGCGCTCCATCATCAAATCGGCAGCGGTGGTGAGGGTGCCGGCAGTATCGACCATATCGTCAACCAAAACAACGTTTTTACCCTTTACGTCGCCAATGAGTTCCATGTGTGAGATAACATTCGCCTTTTCACGCTGCTTGTAGCAAATTACCACATCGCTTTCCAAAAATTTTGAATAGGCATAGGCACGTTTTGAACCGCCCATATCTGGGGAAGCGATTGTCAGGTTTTCAAGATTCAAACTTCTCAAATAAGGCAAAAATATTGTAGATGCGAAAAGGTGGTCCACCGGTTTTTCGAAAAAACCTTGAATTTGGTCTGCGTGCAAATCCATTGTAATAATTCTCGTAGCTCCTGCGGTTTCCAGCATTTTGGCGACCAATTTTGCGGCGATCGGCACACGGGGCTTGTCTTTTCTATCTTGGCGCGCCCAACCAAAGTAAGGCAATACGGCTGTAATATGTCTTGCCGAAGCGCGCTTTGCGGCGTCTATCATCAGTAAAAGCTCCATTAAATGGTCGCTGTTCGGAAAGGTGGAACCAATTAAAAAGACGCGACTTCCGCGAACGGATTCTTCAAAGGAAGGCTGAAATTCACCATCGCTATAATGAGATGTTATTACCTTTCCCAAAGGTATTCCGAAAGCATCTGCAATGTCCTGCGCGAGCGCTTCACTTTGTTTACAGGCAAAAATCTTTGGTTCCGGAACAGCGGTTGACATAATTTGTGGTTTTGGGTTATTTAGGTAACAAAGGTAAAAATTAATAGTTAGTGATTTTTAAAAAAATAGCTGGATAAATTTTTAAGTAAATTATAAATAATTGTTTATTTTTGCCTCCCGTTTGCTCGAGTGGCGGAATTGGTAGACGCGCTGGATTCAAAATCCAGTTCTTTCGGGAGTGTGGGTTCGATTCCCACCTCGAGTACAAATAAAAACCTCAACAGAAATATTGGGGTTTTATTTTTTTATAAATTTTTCCACACTTTTACCTTCTGAAGTGGTTATTTCGAGAAAGTACATCCCCTTAGCCAAGACGGCTATATTGATACTTTCATTGGCTGGCACAATGTCCATAATTCTTTTCCCCGATACTGAATAAACTATTGTTTTTATAATTTGTGCATCTTCGGATTTTATAAACAGTTGATCGGAAGCTGGGTTTGGGTAGAGCTTGAATTTTTCGGAATTATTGTCTTTAATGGATAGTGGCTCTCCAGCAATAAAGTCCAGCCAATATCCTAACTGACCCTGCCCAAAATACAAATGTTGGAGATTGTCTGAAGAAGAAATTTCTATACCATAGAAATGTGCTTGATTCAACGAAAAGTATTCAAAATAATACAACTCAAAATCATCGTGAAATTCTGTTTCACAGTCTTCCGTAGTATCAGAATAATTATACGGTCTCAATTTATCTAATATTTCATCGTATAGAAAATTCCCTGAAAAGGAATTGCAGGCTCCATAACCCTCAAAAGATAAATCTTCAAAAATAGTTAATGTGGGGTGTATTGGAGGGTCAATATCTTCAATGTAAAGTGGGCCTCCAAAATCAAATTCCATTTTGTAAAGATTCCACGTTTTAAAAAGTTCGGGATCAGGATTTTGCGCAAACGATTGAAGCACTGCAAAAATTGTTAAAAATAGTAGCGTGACTTCCTTCATAATTGAAATATTTAGAAATTTAATTAAATATATGAAATCTTCCCCACAATCACTATATTTGGGCAAACCCTGAAAACCCAATATCCCCAATGTCTGATTTCTGGTTGTATTTTAACCTTGGGCTTCACCACGTGCTTGATTGGAAGGCCTATGATCACATTTTATTTCTTATTGTACTGTGTGCCGCCTATACTTTTTCCTCGTGGAAAAGATTATTGATTTTGGTTACCATGTTCACAATTGGCCACACGCTTTCGCTGCTATTGGCCAGCTACAATGTGGTAAGTGTTTCGGGCAGGCTTATAGAATTTCTGATTCCCGTTACCATTTTAGTTACGGCGCTTTTCAATCTTTTTACCGCCGGCAAGGAAAAGAAAATGGAGAAAATGGGCATTTTCTATATTGTCACCATCTTTTTTGGATTGATACACGGCTTGGGGTTTGCCTCCTTCTTCACTGCTTTGGACAGCGGCAATGGGTTTTTGCCATTGCTTGAATTTGCTCTAGGGATTGAAGCAGCCCAAATTATAGTTGTTATCATCATTTTAATTATCGCCTTTATCTTTCAAACCATTTTCCGTTTCAACAAAAGAGATTGGGTTTTGGTGGTTTCTTCATTGGTGATAGGGATGATAATCCCGATGCTAATTGACAATTGGATTTTTTAAAGAATTAGCAAGTTTCGCGGAAAAGCAGTTTCAGAAATACCCTTAAATTTCTAAACGCATCCACTCTTATCCTTCTTTGGCAATAACTTAACAACATTTTTTTTGGCAGTGGCGTAACTTCCCAGTAATTTCGCTACTTATTTAATTGTATGAAGGACAGCAAACAACGCAAGTATGACATTGCCTATCTGCGAATGGCCCAAGAATGGAGCAAACTTTCCTATTGCAAGCGAAGACAGGTTGGCGCGCTTATTGTAAAGGATAAAATGATAATCAGCGATGGTTATAACGGTACTCCCACAGGTTTTGAGAATATTTGCGAAGACGAGGAAGGTTTTACCAAATGGTACGTACTTCACGCAGAAGCAAATGCGATTTTAAAAGTAGCTTCAAGTACCCAAGCCTGCCAGGGAGCCACGCTTTACATTACGATGTCGCCCTGCAAGGAGTGTAGCAAATTAATACACCAAGCCGGTATAAAAAGAATGGTTTATTTAAACGAATATAAAGACAACTCCGGCATTGCCTTTCTTGAAAAAGCAGGCGTAAGCATACAGCACATTACAGATTTGGATTTAGAATAAATGGGAAATCAAAAAAAATACTTGCCTTTGTGGATTGGACTGGCGCTGGCCGCAGGTGTTTTTATTGGGTCAAAACTCAATTTTAACGACGATACCGAAAAGATCTTTGCCACAAGCTCCAAAAAGGACAAGCTCAACAGGCTTATAGACTATATTGACTACGAATATGTAGACAAGGTAAATACGGACAGCATCGTGGATGTTACCGTAAACGGCATACTCGAAAACCTGGATCCGCATTCCGTATATATTCCCAAAAGCGAATACCAGCACAATGCCGATGATATGCGCGGAGCCTTTACCGGCATTGGCGTAAGTTTCTATATTTATAAAGATACCATTGCCGTAATCCGTTCCATAGAAGGAGGACCTGCGGAAAAAGCGGGCATTAAGGGAGGTGACCGAATTCTTTATGCCGACGGCAAAAAACTTTTTGGCGAATTGGTAAATCGCGATAGCATCTCAAATTATTTAAAAGGTACAATAAACAGCAAAGTTGCTCTAGACGTTTATCGCCCCAGCGAAAATAAGGTATTGGAGCTTAAAGTGAGAAGAAAACAAGTACCACTCGTAAGTGTGGACGCTTCCTATAAATTGGCAGATGATTTGGGATATATAAAAATCAATCGCTTTTCCGAAACAACGTTTAAGGAGTTTGAAACCGCGCTGGACAATCTCAAGGATCAAGGCATCAAAAAATTGGTCTTGGATCTTCGCAACAATCCAGGAGGTTACATTTCAACTGCCGAACGGGTTGTGGATGAATTTTTGGAAAAAGACAAACTAGTACTTATCACTAAAAATAAAAGTGGTGATATCAACAAAACCTACGCCACGCGTCGGGGTGATTTTGAGCATGGCAAGCTCTATGTTCTCATCAATGAAAACTCCGCTTCGGCCAGTGAGATTGTCGCCGGCGCACTTCAAGATAATGATAAGGGAACCATAATTGGCCGCCGATCTTTCGGAAAAGGACTGGTGCAGCGCGAAATGTCGCTTGGCGATGGCAGTGCCGTACGCTTAACAATTGCTCGCTATTACACTCCAACCGGCCGTTCCATCCAGCGACCGTATGGCAACGGCAATGATACGTATTATAGCGATTACGAAAAGCGATACCGTAACGGAGAACTGATACACGCAGACAGCATAAAGGTTGCAGACTCCCTAAAATACAAAACCCCAAAAGGCAAAGTAGTATATGGCGGCGGTGGAATTATACCAGACGTATTTGTTCCAAAAGATACGAGCGTGGAAAATGAAACTCTTCAATATGTTTCGCGAAGCGGGTTTATGAGCTATTTCATCTTTGAATACCTCGAAAAAAATCGCGATATGTTTAAAGGAGTGAAATTTGAAGATTTCAGAAAAAACTTTATCGTGGACGAAAAGCTTTCAACAGAATTTATTGAATATGCAAAATTCAACGAAGCCCAGATAGATCTTTCAAACTACACCGAAGATTTAAAGCGAACCCTCAAGGCAAACATCGCCCAGCAACTTTTCGGCCCCAATGAGTATGAGATCATCCTTAACGAAAACGACCCAATGCTCCTAAAAGTTTTGGAACTGGAGGCCGTTAATCATTTGGATAAAAAATAAGAAGTTATTTTTTGACCTGAGCGGCAATCATTTTAGAGACAAGTAAAATTCCCAAAAGCAAAATTGCGCAAAGTCCAGCCAGAATGCTAATGGACGCCACGCCACTTTCGCCCGCAAATAAATTGTCAAAATCCAATTTAGTAGCGTTGAAAATTATAAGTCCCGCGGCTAATGCCATCAATATGTAAATAAAAATCTTCATGATACTTTAATTAAATAATTCCTGAATATTTGAGGTGAAAAGTTTCACCGCAATGGCCAACAAAATTACGCCAAATATTTTTTGAATCACTGCAATTCCGTTCTTTCCCAAAAAACGCTGCAATCTCCCAGAAGTTTTCAGCACCACAAAAATGATTATTATGTTCACCAAAATTGCCACGATTATATTTTGAATGGCATATTCCGCGCGAAGCGAAAGCAAGGTTGTTAAACTACCCGGACCGGCCAATAACGGAAATGCCAAAGGAAAGATGGATGCCACATCGGGACTGGTGTCGCCTTCCTTAAAAAGGGTGACGCCCAGGATCATTTCCAAAGCAATAAAGAATAGAATCAAGGAACCCGCAACTGCAAATTCGTTAACGTTCACGCCTATTAACTTCAAAATACTTTCTCCCAAAAAGAGAAAAACAATCATCACTATCGCGGCAATAATTGAAGCCTTACCAGAATTGATATGGCCCGCCTTTTCGCGAAGCCCGATAATAATGGGAATACTTCCTATAATATCGATTACCGCAAAAAGCACCATAGTGGCAGTTACTATTTCCTTAAAGTTTAAAACCATTCTTTCTGTTTGAGGGGGCAAAATTAAGTTTATTGTTCCAACTTTTGAAATTATTCCGAGCTTAGTTTTCCGAAAGAGAATGATCGCTGTTTTTTTAATTGGAATTTTGCGCTCGTATCGTGGAATTTCATAGTTTTGCCGCATGTTTCAACTGGGAAAAACAATTGTTTCTGAAGACATTATAGCAAAAGATTTTGTGTGCAATCTCAATGCCTGCAAGGGAGCTTGCTGTATTGAAGGCGAGGCGGGTGCGCCTGTAACCGAAGAGGAAGTAACTATTCTAAAGGAAATCTACCCAAAAGTAAAACCCTTCCTCCGTCCCGAAGGCATTGCAGCTATCGAGAAACAGGGCACCCACATAAAGACCGATCTTGATGAACTGGAAACCCCATTAGTAGATGGCCGGGAGTGTGCTTACGTTACCTTTACCGATAAAGGCATAGCCAGCTGCGGCATAGAAGATGCTTTTAATGCAGGATCCATTGATTTCAGAAAACCTATTTCCTGCCATCTCTACCCCGTTCGCGTTCAGGACTACAGTGAATTTGCAGCCGTAAACTACCACAGATGGCCTATTTGCGATGATGCGTGTACTTTGGGAAAAGAGCTGCAAGTACCGGTTTATAAATTTGTAAAAAATGCTCTTATCCGAAAATTTGGTGAAAATTGGTACGCAGAGCTTGAAAAAGTGGCTTCAAAAATGTAGTCCTTAAAACATCTTCTTCTTTTTAATCGATGCTTATTTTACTGATATTGATTATATTAGTGCTATAATTCAACAAATTATTTACTAACTAAAATTTTCAATTATGAAAAAGTATGTACTGGCCTTATTTGTTTTTTCGGTTTTGATAAGCTGTAAGGATAATCCCGTGAGCAAAAAAATTAAGGAAACCAAGGATGCTGTTTCCAATTCTACCAATGCAGTTCAGGAAATGACCAATATGCAGGAAGATATAAAAGACCTTCAAGAAACTACGCCATTAACAAATGAAGAATTAAAATCTTGGCTTCCGGAAGAAGTAGAAGGCATGAACCGTATAAGCTACAAGGCAGGTCAAGCGGGCATGATGAACATTTCATCTATTGAAGCCACCTATGCCAATGAAGACAAATCGAAAAAATTTTCCATAAGTATTATAGATGGCGCTGGCCAAGTAGGGGCAGCAGCAACAATGGGTATTCGGATGGTAATGTCGCAAGATTTTGAAGAAGAAGACGAAAACGGCTCTCGAAGAACTGTTACCAAAAATGGCAAAAAAGCCATTGAGGAATATCGAACTGGCAACAATAAAAGTAAGATCCAACTTATGGAAGGCAACCGCTTCTATCTGGAAGCAAACGGAACCAATATGGATTTGGACGAAACTTGGGACGCTATTGAAGATCTAAACATTGAGAAACTGGGATAAAAAGCCCTATTTTTAATAGAAATAAAGCCGAAAACTACTGGGTTTTCGGCTTTTTTTATGAATGTTACATCTGTTATAGGGTTTGGTACAATAATTATAAGCCGTGCTGAAACATTGCCATAGATTTGTCCTAAGTTTTTAAATCGCTCATTAGTAAACTCCTCGATTATAAAGTGAAATAAACAAGTATTAATTAAAAAAACACGTAATCATGAAAAATGTAATTACTTTTTTAATGTGCTCACTTTGTATCATCACAGGGATAGCACAATCAGACTTTAGCGGGAACAATATTATTATTTCTGAAAGAACACCAGAACTAGAAGCTTTGTACGAGCAAGCTAAAGTTCTTGAACAAAATGGAACGGCTGCAGAAATAAATGCCAACCGTATGGCAATTAAAAATGCTTGGCAGGAAATTGACCCCAATGTAGCGGCTCTCTACAAGCCGATAGTAACCAACAGATTGCCCGAAACAGTAGAAAATCTTCCCTACAATGGAATTTCCTACCCTACACAATTATTAGAAAGAGATGGGCTGCCAGAAATTCCAGAAGATTGGGGCACAGACCACTTTTTACGGAATGACTTTATTGATGGTGTGGACATGGACGTTACCGGAAGTGGTGATATCTACATCGGTGCTTACGAAAATCTTATCGACTTTGGCGGAACATTTGACTCAATATATATCTATCGTTCAACCAATTACGGCCAAACCTTTGATGAATGGAAAAAAGTAGGCGTAACAGCCGCAATGCGAAAAATGCAGATTATCAGCATGGATGGTGCTGGTGATGAGTATTTGTTGGCCTATTTAGTTACTGATTCCGAAAATTTCCAAGTGTGGCGTTGGAATATGGCAACTGGTGCTTTTGATGCCCAGGTAATTGCCAGCGACGTGACCGATTTTGGTGTAGATCGCAATTTTCCGGGAAACACCAATGCCCAAAGAGTTTTTGCAACTTATGAAAAAACCACCAGTTGTACTGAAGTGTTTTCTGCAAGAAGTACTGCTGGAAGTTATGGTTTTGGTTGGGTAGACGAAATATCTGTCGGACTTTGCGGCCAACAAGTAGAATTCACTTATGGATTAAACGGTGGCTGTTACACTACCTTCACAGGAGCAACTTCAGGAAATTTATATGCTGCAGCAAATTCAAACTACAATGATCCCGCATCGTGGGACGCAAATGAAACTCTTGCCACTGGAGCTTCAACAGAAAGTTTGAACCCAACAATAAGAGCAGCAAGAAAAGATTTTGCTTCAGATGAAGTATTAGTAATCACCTCTTCGCGTGCCGCAGGAAGTTCAGATTCATACACAGGCCAAGCATATCGGCGCGAAAATGGCGCTGCCTACGCACCCATAAACTATATCGGTGCGGGAAGTGACGCAAGCATTGCGCATATAGATACGTGGATGAGCAAAGTAGGTACAGAAACCATTGAAACTGCATATGTACGCGATGATATTGATGATTCTGAAGATGATTTAAATCGATCTTTCCAATACGACGGCACTGGTTTTGGTCCCTTTGAAGGAGTGGGCGACAGTGGATTGAATGTTTTTGATGGCTTTGCCTCTGTTATTGCCGAAACAAACGACCAATTACCCTGTATGGCTTTTGCCGGAACAAGCGGGGGAGGTTCTTACGGCTATGGGCTTTATTATGACGCAAAGTCTGATCTTTCAGTAGGTGAAAACAGTTTTGAAGATTTCAAATTTTATCCAAATCCTACAAAAGAGATTCTGAACTTTTCATCCAAAAATGTAATTGAACACCTCTCAATTTATTCCATACTCGGTCAAAAAGTATTGGAAGATTCCCCTAATCAAAATGACGCAACACTAAACGTTGCATCACTTAGACCAGGAGTTTATGTATTGAAATTAGCCATAAATGGCCAATCGGCCACATACAAATTCATTAAACAATAAGAGGAGATTGTTTAATGTTGAAAAGAGGGGACTGGCTTAATCGCGGTCCCTTTTTTCATTTAAAAATGCTACATTAAAAAAGTATCGTGCATTGCGGTTACGGCGCTATTTTTGATAAATCTACTTTGAACCTTACGGCTATCGGGTCATTTGTTTATATTTACGGCATGCGTAAAATTCTTTTTATACTATTCCTTTTTGCTGTCGCGGCAAGCCATGCGCAGAGCGATGCTTTGGCAAAAAATTATTTTGAACAAGGGCAGTTTGAAAAATCCTTACGCATCTATGAAAAATTGAGCAAAGAAAGCCCCTATCGCCTCGATTATTTTATGGGAATGGTGCAAAGCAACCAGCAACTTGAAAACTTCATCGAAGCTGAGCGCCTCATAAAAGAAAAATTGGACAACGGCAGAAATTTTCCTCAGCTATATATAGAATTAGGATATAACTATTCACTTCAAAACCAGCCCGAGCTTGCATCTTTAAACTATAACAAAGCTATTGAGGCGATTGAGGCAAACCCTAATTTTTCCTATAACATAGGCAGCACTTTTGAAAAATATAGTCTTTTGGAAGAAGCCGTTACCGCATATGAAAAAGCGATGTCGCTCAGCGATAAATTGGATTTCAACATGCAACTTGCACAGATTTACGGCGAACAGGGAAAGCTGGAAAAAATGTTTGAAAGTTATCTTGGGCTAGTTGAAAAGAACAACGCCTTCAAAGGAGCCGCACAGCGTTATTTTAGCCTTTACACCACTGAAGATCCAAATAACGAAGCCAATTTGCTTCTCAAAAAAACATTATTACAACGTTCCCAGCAAAACCCCGATATTCTTTATAATGAATTGCTTAGCTGGTTATTTATTCAACAAAAAGAATACAAAAAAGCATTTACACAAGAAAAAGCCATCTACAAGCGCATAGGCGAAGACCTTGGCGGAATTACCGAACTCGCCTACATTGCCATCGCAGATGAAGATTATGAAACAGGAAGGGAAATAGTAAACTTCATAATCGACAATTCCTTCACACCCCAAAACAAGTTGCAGGGCAATCAAATTTTGATGAAAATGGAGGTAAAGACCGCCACCCCCAAAGAATATGCAGAAGTGGAAAAAAAATTTGAAAACCTGTTGGATGAATTCGGAAGAAACCGCGAAACGTATTTATTGCAAATAGACTACAATCATTTTTTGGCATTTCAGAATAATAAAAAAGAAGTTGCTATCGAGAACCTAAAAACCTTGGCAAAACAAGATTTAACCGTATATCAGGAAGCACGGGTTAAAATGGAGCTTGCCGATATTTTGGTCTTTGATGAAAGATTCAACGAAGCGCTGATTTATTACTCCCAAATCCAGAAAAAAGTACAGAACGACGTGCTGGCGCAGGAAGCTCGTTTCAAGGTGGCCCGCACCAGCTATTTTAAGGGCGATTTTGAATGGGCACAGGTGCAGCTTGATGTATTGAAAAAATCCACTTCCCAATTAATGGCGAACGATGCCATGCAACTCAGTTTATTGATTCGCGACAATTCTTTGGAAGATTCAACCCAAACCGCTTTAAAGAAATATGCACGGGCAGATTTGCTGGAATTTCAGGATAAAGATGCGGAAGCAATTACCGCATTAAATGATATTTTAACGAACCACAAAGGCGAAAAAATAGAGGATGAAGCACTTTTAAAGCAAGGCGAGATTTATGAAAAGTCCGGAGAATATGCAAAAGCCGAAGCCAACTACCTTAAAATAATCGAGTTTTACAACGACGATATTTTAGCCGACGATGCCCATTTCCGCTTGGCGAAGATTTACGAAGAAAAGCTAGATCAGCCCGATAAGGCAAAGGCGCAGTACGAAGCCATAATTTTCAACTTTGCGGACAGCATTTACTTTGTGGAAGCGAGGAAAAAATATAGGGCACTGCGCGGAGATGCGATAAACTAAAAAGCACCAAAATTCAAATTTCAAATTCCAAATTCCAAAAACAGAGACGAAAATTTTTAAAATACCTTTGGAGTTTGGAATTTAAAAATTAGAATTTTAAAAAACATGTACATCTACAACGTAACCATAAACATAGAAGAAACCATCCACGACCGTTGGCTTGATTGGATGAAAACCGAACACATTCCAGCCATGCTCGCCACCGGAAAATTCAGCAAGGCATTGATGACCCGGGTTGTGGTTAATGAAGAAATGGGCGGGATTACCTATTCGGTCCAATATACAACCGACAGCAAGGAAACACTGCAAAAATACTATGCCGAAAACGCCGCAGAGCTCCGAGCGCAGAGCAAACCCTTTGAGGGAAAATTCGTAGCCTTCCGCACCGAACTTGAAATTGTTGGTGAAGCCCATAACCAACTTTTCAAAAAAAGCTAAATCGCTCTGCGTCCTCTGTGAAAACCTTTGTGTACTTTGCAGTTAAACAAAATTGCAGTTTTTTTAAATGAAAAGAGAAAACCCAAATAAGTCAAAAGGAAATATGGAAACGGGTGGAGTTCGCGCCAAAAAACACTTAGGCCAGCATTTTCTAAAAGACGAAGCCATTGCCGAAAAAATTGGCGATACCTTGACGCTTGAAGGCTATAAAAACGTTTTGGAAATAGGCCCCGGCATGGGCGTGCTCACAAAATATTTAATTCAAAAGGACATAGAAGTAATCGCGATGGACCTCGACACGGAATCTATCGCCTATTTGGAGGCGAACTATCCCGAAAAAAATCTCAAAATAGTTGAAGCAGATTTCTTGAAATTCGACCTTTCGCAACTTTTCGGAGCCGAACAATTCGCCATTACGGGGAATTTTCCGTATAATATTTCAACACAAATCGTCTTCAAAATGCTGGAATGGAAAGAACAGATCCCCGAATTTACGGGCATGTTTCAAAAAGAAGTGGCGCAGCGCATCTGTGAAAAGGAAGGCAGCAAAGCCTATGGCATCCTTTCGGTTTTGGCGCAGGCATTTTATGACGCGGAATATCTTTTTACCGTTCCGCCTTCTGTATTCAATCCGCCGCCAAAGGTGGATAGCGGTGTGCTTCGGCTTCGGAGAAAAGAAAATATTTCGCTTCCATGTGATGAAAAAATGCTTTATAAAGTTGTAAAGACCGCTTTTCAGCAACGCAGAAAAACACTCCGTAACAGTTTAAAATCCTTCAATCTTTCCGATAAAATAAAAGAAGATGCTATCTTTGACCAACGCCCGGAACAACTTTCCGTTCCGCAATTTATAGCCCTTACACAAAAACTGGAAAACGATGCAATTTGAACTGACTGAAGAGTTTATAGAACAGATTGAGCAGTACATTGCCAATAATGATGGCGATGCGCTAAAAGGGCTGTTACACGATTTTCACTTTGCCGATGTGGCCGAACTGTTACAGGAACTGAACCACGAAGAAGCCACATATTTGGTCAAACTTCTCGATAGTGAAATTACCAGTGAGGCGTTAATGGAGTTGGATGATGATTTCCGGGAACGCATTCTCGATAATCTCTCTCCTTCCGAAATTGCCGACGAGCTGGACGAAATGGATACCGATGACGCGGCAGATATAATCGCCGAGCTAGATGACGATGTTCAAAAGCAAGTAATTGGCCACATTGAAGACGAAGACCACGCCGCAGATATTGTTGACCTGTTACGTTATGATGAGGATACGGCCGGAGGGTTGATGGCGAAGGAATTGGTTCGCGTAAAAGAAACCTGGACCGTGGCCGGTTGCGTACGTGAAATGCGCCGACAGGCTGAAAACGTTACCCGCGTACATTCCATTTACGTTACCGATAAAGAAGGGAAACTAAAGGGCAGGCTTTCGCTGAAAGACCTACTTACGGCACCCAGCAAAGCACATATTAGCGAAATTTACATTCCAAAAGTAGATTACGTAAATGTACATACCAAAGCCGAGGACGTGGCGCGAATTATGCAGAAATACGACTTGGAAGCAATTCCGGTTGTTGATGACGAGGGAATTTTAGTAGGAAGAGTTACCATTGACGATATTGTAGATTTCATAAAGGAAGAAGCCGAAAAAGATTACCAAATGGCTGCTGGTATTTCGCAAGACGTTGAGGCGGATGATAGTATTTTTAAACTTACAAAAGCCCGCTTACCTTGGCTGATGATCGGAATGTTGGGCGGTTTGGGCGCTGCTAGTATTATAACTGGTTTTCAATCAATGATGACCACTTTTCCAAAAATCATAATTTTTGTACCGCTAATTCAGGCAACGGCTGGGAACGTTGGCGTACAGTCCAGCGCCATTGTGGTACAGGGTTTGGCGAACGATACCATAAAAGGAAATATTATAACACGATTATTGAAAGAATCTTTGCTAGCACTTGTTAACGGAATTGCAATCGCTTTGGTTGTTTTGGTGATTAGCCATTTTCTTTTCTTTACTTCTTATCTCGAATCCATCAGTATCGGTATTGCAATCATAACCGTAATTATTCTCGCGGCTTTAATTGGGACTTTCATTCCCATTCTTTTGGATAAAAGAGGAATTGATCCTGCCGTAGCAACGGGTCCGTTTATAACCACAAGCAATGATATTTTCGGGATACTTACCTATTTTCTTATTGCGAAATTAATCTTGGGCTTTTGAAATCTGAAATTTTCAAACAGCGCTTCACCGTTCCCGCTTCGGCTATTGATGGTTTGAATCACGTAAATAATGTAATTTATCTGCAGTGGTGTCTTGACGCCGCGGAAGCACATTGGATTTCAAAAACTACCGAAGCGCAGCGTGAGCAATATGTTTGGGTGGTTCTGAACCATTTTATTTCCTATAAAAATCCTTCCTTTTTAAACGAAGAACTTGAAACGCAAACCTGGATTGAAAGTTACGAAGGCGTAAAAAGCGAAAGACATTACAAAATAATCCGTCCTTCTGACGGAAAAATTATCGTTGAAGCAACCACGCTTTGGTGCTTTTTGGAGGCCAAAACATTTCGGCCCACGAAAATCACGGAGGAAATATCTAATCTTTTTCTTTAAATATGAAGCCAGGCAAATAGGTTTCAAAACTATTATTTTCAATACTTTTGCGCTATAAAACCGCACCGCATTGAGCGTTTTCAAAAAACTTTTTAAACAGACATTTATTTACGGCTTGGCCACCGTGCTGCCGCGGGTTTTAGCGGTTATTCTCGTGCCGCTTTACACTACGGTTATGCTGCCCGAGGAATACGGTATTTACTCCACATTAATGGCTTACCTTATTTTAGGAAATGTTTTGTTGAGCTACGGAATGGAAACAGCATTTTTCAGATTTATAACCAAAGATGCTGATAATCAAAAAATTGTACAATCCACCACACTTACCTCAATTTCGGTATCTACATTGGTTTTTTTGGGAATTACGCTTCTATTTACCAACCAAATTGCCACAGTTGCCGAATTTAAACCCGAATATGTAACCTACGGTTTACTGATTCTAGCTTTGGATGCTTTAGTGGTTTTGCCCTTTGCATGGTTTCGCGTAAACGAAAGACCGATTCGCTATGCAGTGGTTAAAATTTTCAACGTCGTTGTCAATCTCGCTTTCAACTTATTTTTTCTTTTATTGCTTCCGAAACTTGCCGTAAATAGTAGTTTTTGGAACTCCCTTTGGTTTCCGGAAAACAAAGTAGCTTATGTTTTCATCGCAAATTTAATTGCGAGTGCGGTAACACTTTTGGTATTGCTGCCACTTTATGTGAAAATAGGCTTCGGCTTCAATAAAACTATTTGGAAACAAATGATGAAATACGCCATTCCCGTGTTGATTGCAGGAATTGCTTTCAGCGTAAACGAAGCTTTTGATAGAATTCTTCTGAAATATCTACTCCCCGAAAATATAGCCGAAACCCAAGTGGGGCTTTACTCAGCCTGCTATAAACTGGGGATGTTTATGACGCTTTTCGTAATGGCTTTCCGTTTGGGGATTGAACCCTTTTTTTTCAATCATTCCGGCCACGAAAATGCGAAAAACACCTATGCTACCATTACCAAATATTTCACGCTTTTCGGCTGCCTCATTCTTTTGGTAGTGGTTGTGTATATTGACGTTTTTAAAAGAATCCTAATCCCAAACAGCCAATATTGGGAGGCGTTGAAAATTGTACCGCTCATTCTTTTGGCGAATCTTTTTTTGGGAATTTACCACAACCTTTCGGTATGGTATAAAGTTACTGACCGTACTAAGTTCGGAGCCTATATCTCGGTTTTCGCAGCCATTGTAACTTTAGTTTTGAACTATGTTTTGATTCCAATTATCGGTTATATGGGCTCCGCAATCGCAACGCTTGCCGCCTATGGCAGTATGATGGTGCTTTCGTATCTTTACGGGCGCAAGTATTATGACGTTCCTTACCAAGTAAAAAAAATATGCGGTTATATTTTGTTGGCCATTGGCTTTTCGGCAATTTCCTTTTACGCTTTCAACGGAAATATTTGGCTGGGAACTGCGTTGTTAGTAGTGTTTGCCATAATTATGTTCTATTCTGAAAAGAAGGAATTTTTAAAAATCATCCGAAAATAAATTCAATGACAATTAAAATAATCAACAAATCAAACCACCCATTGCCTTCCTACGAAACCATAGCTTCCGCCGGAATGGATTTACGCGCCTGCGTTGACGGGCCTTCAACTTTAAAACCCTTGCAACGCGCCATTGTAAAGACGGGACTTTTTATTGAATTGCCAATAGGTTACGAAGCCCAAGTGCGTCCGCGCAGTGGTCTGGCAGCAAAAAAAGGAATCACTGTTTTGAATTCTCCCGGAACCATCGATGCCGATTATCGCGGGGAGATTGGGGTGATTTTGGTAAACCTTTCCAATGAAGATTTCACTATCGAGCACGGAGAACGCATCGCCCAATTGGTAATCGCAAAACACGAACGTGCCGTTTGGGAAGAAGTTGAGGAATTGACGGATACTTCTCGCGGTGCTGGGGGTTTTGGTTCAACAGGTACAAAGTAAAAATAGCAATTCAAAAAAAATCTAAAATCGTTAATCGACAATCGTAAACATGAAGATTATAGTCCCAATGGCCGGAAGAGGTTCACGTCTTCGCCCACATACACTTACAATCCCGAAACCCTTGATTCCCGTTGCGGGAAAACCCATCGTGCACCGTTTGGTGGAAGACATTGTTGGTGTGCTTAACGAAGATATTGACGAAATTGCCTTCATCCTCGGCGACCCCGCTTTTTTTGGCGATGAAGTGGTTGACAGCTTAAAAGCACTTGCCACAAGTTTGGGCGCCAAACCTACCATTTACCGCCAGCTCGACCCCAAAGGTACGGGCCACGCCATTATGTGCGCCAAAGATTCGCTTTCGGGCCCTGCGGTGATTGCTTACGCAGATACGTTGATACGTGCCGATTTTGATTTGGACAAAGATGCAGACGCTGTAATCTGGACCAAAAAAGTTGCAAATCCGGAAGCCTATGGGGTTGTAAATCTAAACGAAAAGAACGAAATAATCGAACTGGTTGAAAAGCCAAAAGAATATGTGAGCGACCAAGCCGTTATAGGTATTTATTATTTTAAGGATATTTCGCAATTGAAAAATGAACTGCAATATGTTTTGGACAACAACATCATCAACGGTGGCGAATACCAAATCAACGACGGAATCAAAAGAATGATGGCTTCCGGAAAAATTTTCAAAACCGGAACGGTTGATGAGTGGATGGACTGCGGCAACAAAGAAGTTACCGTGGAAACCAACCAGAAAATGTTGGGCTTCCTTTCCGAAGCAAATGAACCGCTTATCTCAGAGAATATTTCAAAAGAAAATTCAAAAATAATTGAACCTTGCTTTATCGGCAATGGCGTTGTCTTGAAAAACAGCACAATAGGTCCCTATGCTTCGCTCGGGGAGGGCACGGTAATTGAGGGCAGTACGGTAAAAAACAGCATTATTCAAACCAATTCAACAATAAAGAATGCCAATTTGGACAACGCAATGATTGGCAATTACGCTACTTTTGATGGCAAGTTTACCAGTGTGAGTATTGGAGATTATTCTGAATTAAAATAAATTTCCTGCGAAGACAGGAATCTCAAGATTTGAAGCTAAAACTGATATACATCCTTCTACTTTTCTTTGGAATTCTTCTTCCGAAGCAACTCTGTGCCCAAGAAACCGAAACTCCCGCAAGTGGCGAACCGGAGAATGTTACCGATGCGTTTCAGGAGAGCTTTTTTGAAGCGCTCAAACAAAAGGGCATAGAAAACTATGAACTGGCCCTCGCCGCCCTGAACAAAGCCGAAAAAGCGGCAAAAACCGAAGAAAACAAAGCGGTGGTCTATTTTGAAATGGGCAAAAACCACACCTATTTAAAACAATATGCCGAGGCCGAAGCAAACTTCAACAAAGTATTGAAAAGTCAGGGCGACCGCTTGGATGTTTTGGAACAATTTTACGAACTCTATTACCAGCAAAAGGAATACGAAAAATCCATCCCGTTGGTGCAAAAATTAATTCCTTTTGATGAAGATTACAAGGAGGATCTGGCCAATCTATATATACTCACGCAGCAATACGACAAGGCTTTGGTGCAATTGGACGAACTTGACCAAATTTGGGGCGAGAGCGACATCCGCAATGCCCTGCGCGCCCAAATTTACCGCGCTGCCGGCAATACGGAAGGCGCCATTGAAAACCTGGAACAAAAAATAGATAACAATCCTAAAAACGAGAAAGAATACTTAAACCTCATCTTTCTTTACAGCGAACAGGGCAACAAGGAAAAAGCCTTCGAAGCCGCAAAAAATCTTCTGAAAAACAATCCAAAATCAGAATTGGTACATTTGGCGCTTTACAAATTTTATCTCGATGAGGGCAATGCTTCGGAAGCCATAAAATCCATGAAAATCGTTTTTAATTCGGAAGAAGTTGACAAAGAAACACAATACAAAGTGTTGGGTGATTTTATTCAGTTTGTTAATGAAAACCCAGAATACGAAACAGATTTAGCTGAAATCGTAAATCAATTTTCAATTGAAAATGGCCGTGTTTACGAAAAACTCGGTGATTATTACGCAGCAAAAAACAGAAAGGAAGATGCGCTCAATGCCTATGAAAAAGGAATAGTCCAAGACCCAGACAATTACAATCTTTTGAAGAATACACTTTTGTTCCAAATAGATTTCAAGAAATATGAGGCCGCTGCAAAATTGAGCTCCGAAGGTCTTGAAATCTTTCCAGCACAGGCACTTTTATATTTATTGAACGGTGTGGCAAATAATGGGCTTCAAAAAAGTGAGGCTGCAATTGAAAGTCTTGAAATTGGTTTGGATTTTATATTGGAAGATCCAAAAATGGAACGCGATTTTTACGAACAATTAAGCTTAGCACACCGAACCAAAGGCAATGCCCAAAAAGCCAAAATGTATGCTGACAAAGCCACAGCAATCATATTACCGAATTAAACAGCTATGAATTTGAAACCCTTATATATTTTGCTGCTATTGGTACTTGCATCCTGTGGCGGCACCAAGAAAATAACAACAATCGAAGATGCTTCCGCTAAGGAAGTTATTTCTGCCCATAAAGCAGTCGCGCCAGATTTTAAAACCTTGGCAGGCCGTGTGCAGTTGGTTTATGAAACCGATGAAAAACTACAGAGCATTACTGTGAGCCTTCGGATGGAAAAAGATAAAAACATTTGGATAAAAGCTTCGGTTTTGGGTATTACTATTGCAAAGGTTTTGATAACACCTACAAGCGTGAGTTACTATGAAACCGTTGGCAACACCTATTTTGAAGGTGATTTTGCATTGTTGGGTGAATGGATTGGTACCCCAATCAATTTTCAGCAAGCCCAGAATATGCTTTTGGGCCAATCTATTTTCACATTGAATCCTTCGGAATATAAAGCAGAAGTTTTTCAGAATAAATTCAAAATTCAGCCTAAGCAACAACCCCAAAATTTTATACATTCGTTGTTTTTAAATCCAGAAAATTTCAAAATTGCCTTGGAAACCCTATCGCAACCGAATGCTGACAGGTTATTGAGCATTCGTTACGGTGAGTATCAAGAAATTGAAGGTCAATATTTTCCAACAACAATTTTAATAGACACTTCTGAAAAGGGTTCAAAAACGAAAATAGAAATGAATTTCAAAAAAATAGATTTGAATGCAAACGTGAGTTTTCCGTTTGAAATTCCACAAGGCTACGAAGAAATCCAACTTAACTAAATGAAGCACTTTCGCACATATCTTTTTTTATTGATCTCTTTAACGACGGTTTCTGTATCGGCCCAAATTGATAAACAAAAGGAGCTAGAGGAAAAACGGCAGGCTATTCTAGAGGAAATAAAACAAATAAACTCGCTTCTTTTCAAAACAAAAAAGGAGGAAAAGTCAGTGCTTTCGCAAGTTGAAGACCTCAACCAGCGCATTGCGGCCAGCGAAAACCTTATTCGTGTAACCAACCAGCAAGCAAATTTACTTACCCGAAACATCAATGACAATATTGAAAAGATAAGCACACTGCGCGAAGAGCTTAAGGTGATGAAGGCAGATTATGCTGAAATGGTCAGAAAATCATACAAAAGCAAAAACCAGCAGAGCAGGATTATGTTTTTGTTGTCTTCACGGAACTTTCTGCAGGCGTACAAACGCGTTCAATATATGAAGCAATATGCCAAATTTAGAAAAAAACAAGGCGAGGGCATCAAGGCAAAAACCGAAGAACTTCAGAAATTAAATGCCGATTTGATTGAGCAGAAAAAGACCAAACAAAAATTGATTGCAGAAAACGAAGTGGCGAAATCACAATTAACTGAAGAGCGCAAGAACCAACAAGCATTGGTTGCAACTTTAAAAAAGGACGAAAGTAAGTTTGCATCACAAATAAGAACCAAGCAGAAGCAGGCAGACGAGATAGACCGCCAGATAGATGCGCTTATAAAAGCCGCGATAGAAGAGGCAAATAGAATAGCCAGAGAAAAAGCTCTTGCCGAAGAAAAAGCTAAAGGGAATACAACTACATCTACCTCAACTAAAAATGTTAGAACCAAACCGGCAAAAGCAGAGGAGTTTGCGCTAACTGCAGAAGAGAAAACCCTTGCCGCAAGCTTTACCAACAATAAAGGAAAACTTCCGTGGCCAGTTGAGAAAGGTATGGTTGTAAAGAGTTTTGGAACACATCAACACCCGCAGTTTCCGAACGTTACTACCAACAGCAGCGGTGTAGAGATTGCTACTGCAGATAATGAGCAGGTGCGCTCCATTTTTGAAGGTCAGGTTATGGCTATTCAAATAATAAAAGGAGCCAACAAAGTGGTTTTTATACAGCACGGTGATTATATTTCGGTTTATAGTAACCTTGCTACCGTTTCTGTAAAAAAAGGCGATAAGGTTTCTACTAAACAGGCTATAGGTACTGTTGCCAAGAGTCATACTGAAGGAAGAACGGTCCTGAAATTCTATATTTATCAAAACAAAACAAAAATAAATCCTGCAGATTGGATTTATAGGATGTAAAAAAAGGGAGCCAAGCAGCTCCCTTTTTTAAAATCAATTTTTCCTAAGATTATTGAACAACCAGTTTTTTAGTTGTTGTACTTTCCCCAGCCTTAATGGTTATAAAATAGATTCCTGAGCTGTAGTTAGAAACATTCAAGCTAGTACTTGATGCATTATCTACATTAGTTTTTCTTTCTAAAACTTGACCTAAGCTATTTACAATTGTTACATCAAAATTGCTGAAGGTTTTATCTGAAATGCTAATGAATACTTCGCTTGTTGCCGGGTTAGGATAGAGAGCAACAGCATTTTCCATACTATTTTCAGAAACACCTAACTGGCAATCCAAAATTCCTCCCGCATAAAATTTAGCACGGGTTCTTTCACCTTCCCATCCTTCAGAATCATTTTTGGCACTTATAGCGTACCACATTTCATCATCTGGGTTGGTAATAGGTATGGTAATGGAGTTTGTATTTGTAGTACCAACTACTTCCATATATTTTTCTCCTAATAGATAAAAATCGTACGATTCCGCACCATCAACAGCTATCCATTCAAAGGTTGCTGAAGATGGACAAACCTCTACAATATTATAGCTATTGGTAGTTCTGGCTATGTTGAATGTTTCGTCGCTAACATCTTGAAAAGCACCACTCGTAACTCTAATTAGTGCGTTTCCGGTTATTTCGTTGGCAGTAGTCCAATTGTAGAAATGAGTATCATTTGGCACTGTTGCTATATTGGTCCAGCTGCTACCATTATCGGTAGAATATTCCAATACAAAATCTTCAGTAGTATTAACTTCGTCCCAATGGATTGTTTCAGCAACAAAAGGCTGAAAATGTTCGCCTCCATTAGGATATGTCATTACAACATTTTCTGAAATCAGTTCATAAACAACAAAATATTCTTGAGGACCAAAAGGCACGTTAAAACCTGTAATATCAATATCATAATTACCAGCGGCTGGCGCATTGATTAAAACTTGCTCTACATTGTTTAAATGGTCAGGACCAGTTGTTGCAGGATTATCCAATGTTACTGGGTTTGGGGTTGGGTCGAGTATCCAAGGCTCCAAAACATTATTGGAAGGATCTGTTACCAATAAATCCAAATCATTAACCAATGCTGGGTCAGCTCCAGGTGATGCGGCGGGATCGCTCCAATAAACCATAAAGCGTACCTGGGTAGTACCAGCAGGCACGTTAATAGTATGGTTATTGGTATTTCCTTGGCTAACCTGATCAGAAAGGTAACGCCCGTCTTCAATCAATTTTACAGCTTGCAAGGCATTTACAATTCCCCAACCAAATTTATAATCGGGTCCAATATTTCCCGCTTCGTTAGCCGTATTAAGCAAAGTTGCCTTTATTAAGGCTGAAGGTGGAAAATCGCCACCATTTATGTTTCCGTAGGCTTGATAAAGTTGTGCAGAAATACCCGCAATACCAGGTGCAGCACCAGAAGTACCTCCAAATGTTTGGTACGTATTATTTTCGTTTGTGGAGATTTGGTTTTGACCGTTGGCTGCAATATCTGGTTTAATTCTTCCATCATGTGCTGGACCACGGCTACTAGAATTTACTAATGAGCCATCATAAAATACATTTGCAGTTGCTATTACATTCTTGCCTTGCTTATGGCCACCGGTAATATTTCCCCACTGATTACCAGCTCCATAACCGCAATTATTATTGTTTGAATTTCCTGCGGAAAAAACATGTAATAATGTGGGAATATCAAGTGTTTGTTGATCTACCGTCTCTGTTATACTGGTATATCCTGCATTACAGCCGTTACTATATGATGAGTTTGTGATTTGAACACTTCCATCGTTGATCAAAGTTAATGTAGGAGTATCCAAAAAGTCACTTACATAATTTACTACATAAACATCGGTCCCAGCTGCCATACCGCGGTATTGTGGCACCAAGTTACCGGCTCCTGCCATAATTCCACCCACGCCATCACCATGTGATTGATTTGAAACAGCTGTAAGGTTTGTTAATCTTCCTTGGAAATCTATATGTGGGCCAACACGTCCATCATCGCGTACCATTACGCCAATACCTTCTCCGGTGTAATTTCTTCCTGCTCCCGTTTGTGTATCCAAATTATTTGCTCTGTGAAGACTTCTTCCCTTTGTATCATCCTTTACGGCTGGAGCAACCACAAGATCAACCCACTTAACAAAAGATAAATTTGAAATTGTCTCCAAACAATTATTTGGAATCGACAAATCTAGGGTTTGGTATTCTTTATGATCTTCCTTAACAATTATCTGTTGTTGTGCTAATTGGTTGATTACATAGTTATTGCTCACGTTTTTGTGATATTGAAGAGTTACCAAAATATTGTCACCATCCATAGCCCAATGCTCATAAGGTGGATTTTTTAATTGATAAGAAAGTTTTGCCTTTCCATCAACAGGAACAATTGTACGCACCCCATTAGCTCTTAAAAATGAAATTGAAGTATTTTCAGGAAAATAAAAAAGATATGTTTTGTGCGGAATATACTCCAAAAGCTCCAAATTGTTTTGTTCAAACAGATCTTGAACGTTCTGCGTTGGCGTTTCATAGAATTGAACCCAGCCCACATAACCGTTGTTAAGCCTTGCAGATTCTGGCATTTGGCTCCATTGAAAGCTCGTAATGTTTTCAGGCATTACAATGGTTTCGCCCTGAAACTTGATGTCAGTTGAATTTTGAGCAAAGGACATTGAAAATACAAGTGTCAACGCCAAAAAACAGATACTTTGAAAAGAAAAAATTGTAGTTTTTTTCATAATTGCTATGGATTTGATAATAGATTTAAAAAAATCCTTTTATGAAATTAACAGAAAATTTCATGAAAGGATTCCAAATATATTTAATACCAGCATTAAAGCAATCATGATTTTGGGAAAATATTTCATTTTAACATAAAACCATCCCCTCAGAAGGCTAACGGAATCAATAGTTTATGAAAATAGTATGAAAGTTATTGAAATAAAGCCTTTAGCTCTGTAGCATCTTTGGGCTTCATTTTTCCAGCAAGTACAAGGCTCAATTGTTTACGGCGAAGAGCCGCCTCAAAACGTTTTTTCTCCAGTTCGGTCTCTGGGACAATTTCGGGAACACGTACTGGATTGCCCATTTCATCCACAGCCACAAATGTATATATTGCTTCGTTTGAAAGGCTTCTTTCACCACTTTCACGATCTTCAATAAAAACGTCCATGTAAACCTCCATGGAACTACTAAAGGCCCTGGAAACTTTTGCTTCCACTGTTACAACGCTCCCCAAAGGTATCATTTTGTTGAACGCTACATGGTTTACTGAAGCCGTAACTACAATTCTACGACTATGGCGACGAGCAGCTATACTGGCCGCACGATCCATTCTTGCCAATAGTTCGCCTCCAAACATATTTCCTATTGGATTGGTCTCGCTGGGCAAAACCATATCTGTATAAACAGTCAAAGATTGTTGCGGTGTTTTAGATTGCATCTGTGAAAATTTTTGCAAAGATACCTAAGTTCGGAATATAGAGAAGTGAAAAATGAAGAAAGAAAAAACAGGACAATAAAGAGATTTTACTGAATCTCTTGAATCAAAAGCCAAGCATCGGCATTTTCAGATCTCTGAATTTCATAAAGTTTTCGTTGTGCTTCCAACTTGTCATCAAAGCTCGCATAGAGAACTTGATGCAGCCCATAGCGATTAACCTCCATTTTTAAAGGAGAATAGCCTTTTTCACGCAGTTGTGAGACCTTCTTTTCAGCATTTGCTTCCATACGGTACGCCCCGGCAACAATATGGTACAATCCCGTATGTTTTGGAACTTGCAGGCTAAGCACCGGCAGTGGATTTTCAATTACAAAAGTTGCTTCCTGTATTTGGTTTTCAACAAGACTATTGGCCTTTTCCCTTTCCGCATAGTTAAATTTTTGAACCTGACTTTCATAAAGCTTCAAACTCCCGAAACCTATTGCTGATAGTGCAATGACCG
Organism: Aequorivita aquimaris; assembly: GCF_001573155.1. GTDB lineage: Bacteria > Bacteroidota > Bacteroidia > Flavobacteriales > Flavobacteriaceae > Aequorivita > Aequorivita aquimaris. The sequence continues at coordinate 212,345 of NZ_JRWG01000002.1, forward strand.
CAATTGCCGCATATTTAAGGTAGGGTTTAGCCTTCCTTCTTTCAGGCGTAAAATGTATGGGCGTCTTTTCTTCTATAGCTTCAACAGTTTCTCTGTATGCCTCGCGGCTTATTTTTTGTGAAACAAAAGAAGATAGACCAAAAGCCGAAGTACTGAAATTCTGTTGCTGTAACGGTTCAAACTGAAGTGATTTTTCTTCGTTAAACGAAAACTCACCTATATTTTTGAAAGAAATTGTTTTTCCCTCCGAAAGTTCTCTTGAGATTTGAGCCGTGAAACTTCTTATTTGCTGCAATGCCGTTTCATAACTGCATTTTTCTGCCGAAGCCACATAGTTTGCAAACAAACCATCGTTGGCCTGTAACTGTTTGTTGAAGGAAACAATTTTAGAGGGTGGATGAAAGGTGTTGGAAGTATCGTCAATATGCGCAGATTTGTATCGCGTCAAAAACGCCCCAAAACCAGGAATAATCACACATTCGTATCGGTAGAGCAGGTCGGCTATGTAGGTTGTAAGTTGCATATTAACAAAATTAGCGTTTTTTGGAGGCAATCCAATTTTTGTTTTGGTAATTTATCAACAACTCAAAATTTTCGTATTTTTAGAAACTCCCCCGATTGTAATTCTCAAAAATATGCTTTCAAAAACCGAACTGCGCTATACGCTTGCCTTGCAGCGAATTCCAAATCTGGGCGACATTTCAGCAAAAAAACTATTGCGGAAAATGGGTTCTGCGGAAGCAGTTTTCAAAGAGAAAAAAAGCAATCTCGCCAAAATTGACGGCATCGGGCTATTTACTTTAAATGGATTTAATTCAAAAATTCAACTAGAGGAAGCTGATGAGGAAATTCAATTTATTGAGGACAACAAAATTGAATACAGCTATTTTTTGGACAAGGATTATCCTGAAAATTTAAAGCATTGTACTGATGGCCCAGTACTAATATTCAAAAAAGGAAACATTGACCTTAAAAATAAAAAAATAATCAGTATCGTTGGCGCCCGCCAAATGACAAGTTATGGACAATCTATTTGTGAGGATTTAATTTCAACGCTTGCGCCACTAAACCCAATAATTGTTTCTGGCTTAGCCTTTGGAGTAGACGTATGTGCGCACAAAACGGCGATAAAAGAAAATATACAAAATATAGCCTGTTTGGGGCATGGACTCAACCAAATTTACCCAAAAGAACATAAAAAATACTTGTCAAAAATTCAAGAAAATGGAGGCTTAATAACAGAATTTTGGAGCAGTGATCAGTTTGTTCCTGCAAATTTCTTAAAAAGAAACCGAATTATCGCTGGTCTTTCTGAAGCGACAATTGTCATAGAATCTGCTGAAAAAGGGGGAAGCTTGGTAACAGCAGATATTGCAAATTCATATAATCGTGAAGTGTTTGCAGTTCCCGGAAGAGCCACAGATAGTCAAAGTCGGGGGTGCAATAATTTGATAAAGCAACAAAAAGCACAACTACTCACGAGCGCTGCAGATATAATTTATATGTTGGGTTGGGAGTTGAAAGAAGATCAAAAACCAAAACAGATCCAACTCTTTGTGGAATTGGATGAAGAAGAAAAAGTAATTTTTCGTTTTTTAAAGGAAAAGGAAAAAGAACTGCTGGACATTATCGCCTTGGAATGTAACATTCCCGCGTTCAAAACCGCCAGTATTTTGATGAATATGGAATTGAAAGGTGTTGTTAGACCGTTGCCGGGCAAATTGTTTCAATTGGTTTAAAAAGATATCAGTTCGAGCACTGTCGAGAACTCACTATTTATAGGCGTTGGAATAGGTCTCGACAGCGTTCGACCGGACATTAAAATTTAATTAATAACCCACTTTCTCCCGAACTCTTTTCAAAACATCATCGGCAACTTTTCTGGCTTTTTCGGCACCTGTGCTCAAAGCCGCATCTATTTCAGGAAGATTATCCATAAAATAGTGATAGCGAGTGCGCTCTTCAGAAAACTTTTCGGTTATCAATTCAAATAAGGCTTGTTTTGCATGGCCGTAGCCGTAATTTCCTGCCTCGTAGTTTTTTCGCATTTGCACAACCTCTTCTTTAGTGCCAAGAATTTTATACAGTGCAAAAACGTTACAGGTATCAGGATTTTTCGGCGCTACCATCGGCGTACTGTCGGTTTCAATACCCATTATCTGCTTCCGAAGTTTTTTATCATCCAAAAATATGTTGATATAATTTCCTTTGGATTTGCTCATCTTAGTACCATCCGTGCCGGGAATATACATTGTTTCTTCCTGAACCTTGCCAACGGGCATCACAAAAGTTTCACCCATCTGCGCATGAAAACGTGACGCTACATCGCGCGTTATTTCAATGTGCTGCATTTGGTCCTTCCCCACGGGGACTATTTCGGCATCGTACAAGAGGATATCTGCCGCCATAAGCATGGGGTAGGTAAAAAGCCCTGCATTTACATCTTCCAAACGGTCTGCCTTATCTTTAAAGGAATGTGCCAACGTCAATCTTTGGAACGGAAAAAAGCAACTCAAATACCACGAAAGCTCAGTAGTTTGTGGCACATCGCTCTGCCGATAAAACACCACCCTTTCAATATCCAACCCAAAAGCTAACCAAGTTGCGGCAACACTATATGTATTTGTGCGAAGTGTATCAGCATTTTTTATTTGCGTTAATGAGTGCATATCTGCAATAAAAAGGAAAGAATCGTTCTTGGGGTCATTTGCCATTTCGATGGCTGGAACGATTGCGCCTAAAAGATTTCCGAGATGAGGAGTGCCTGTGCTTTGTATTCCTGTAAGTATTCTTGACATGGTTTAAAAAAATTTCAGCAAAGGTACTTTTTTTGATTTATTCGCATCGTTCAAATTATTACTTTTGAACCTCCATGAAGCTAATTCAACAAATTTTTTCAGCATTTTACCGTATCTGGTTTTATTTGATAGTCGCCTTGGCCACTATCCTGCTCTTTCCGTTCTTGGTAATAAGCATTCTGAAAAATTCCTGGTATCCTTTTTTCTTCAAGGTTGCCCGAGCTTGGTCTGCTATTATTATTTATGGAATTGGCTGTTACACTATAATAAAACGTGAAGTGGAATATGAAAGAGGAAAGAGCTATATGTTTGTGGCCAACCACACTTCGATGACCGATATTATGTTGATGTTCTATGCCACAAAAAATCCTTTCGTTTTTGTGGGCAAAAAGGAATTGGCAAAGATTCCATTATTCGGATATATTTACAAACGCACTTGTATTTTAGTAGACCGCGGAAACACTAAAAGCCGTGTGGAAGCTTTCCGAAGAGCAGAAATACGTTTGAACGAGGGTTTAAGTGTCTGTATTTTCCCCGAAGGCGGAGTGCCGGAGGATCTTTCATTATTACTGGATGAATTTAAGGATGGCGCCTTCAGGCTTGCTATTGAGCACAAAATACCGCTTGCACCAATGACCTTTCACGACAATAAAAAACGCTTTCCGTATTCGTTTTTTAAAGGTGGGCCGGGCAGGATGCGCGTAAAAGTGCACAAAATAATTCCTACTGCAACATTGACCTTAGAAAACAGAAAAGAATTGAAAAGCAAGACACGGCAAGTAATTTTAAGTGAATTACTTAAACCAACGGTGTAAAATTTAGCAATAAAAAAACCGTCCTATGGCGGAGGACGGTCTTTTGCAATCATTTTGTTTGAAGTATATCAAACACATTCAACTAAAAACTAACCTAAAACTTGAAACTCAATCCGCTGTAAACACCTAAATAATATGGTTTAAAGTTTACAGAAGAATCGGTATAAGGGTTGAGCTGGTATTTAAACATGGGCTCAATATTAAACGTAAATTTTTTGGACAATTTATAGTCCAGACCCAGCCCGACGTTAGTTGAAAAACTTACAGAGGAGAGATTATTGGCTTCTCCCAACACACTATTGAAATTATCAGCCTTTACTGAAATTTCGTTATTTCCTAAAAACAAAGTGCTTAAACCACCTATTACATTTACACCAAACCTATTGTCGATAACTGAATATTTAAGTTCTACAGGCACTTCGTAATAATTTATATTTTGTATCAATCGAGCATCTCCCTGCGTAGATTTGGGAGTAATATCTCCAAAACCGTTTGAGGGTCCATTATTTGCCAAGGCTCCTTTATCAAAGGCTGTCACAACAATTTCCCGCCCTCCGTAATCAACGGAACGTAATGCAACGGCCACTGGACCGGTACCTACTTCAATACCAGTAGTGCTATAACTTAAATCTACATTATTAACCCCAGTACGTACACTCAACCTCTTACTTATGGCATAACTTACCTGCACGCCATAACTCATGTTTACATCGCCCTCTTGCGGATTGTCCGCAAAGGAAGGATCAATGGAAGAACCGTTACCCAAGCTGCTATAATATACGGGAGCAACATTTGGAGCTACGTTCCAGCGGTGCTCTGGTTTTTCTTTCTTTTTCTTTTGGGAAACTATTTCTTCATCTTTCTCTGCAATAGCGTCAAAGATTGATTTTTTGTTTTTGGACTCTTCTGTTATTTCTTTCTCGGTTTTCACCAAGTTTTTTTCTGAAGTTAGCTTATCTGGACTTTCATTAAGAACGACAGCTTCTTTTTTGGCATCGAAAATTTTGTCTTTATTAATAAGTTTTTCTTCTTTATCGTTTTTGCCAATATCAGTCTTTTCAGAATTGTTTTTTGAAGAAACTATTCCTTCGTTCAGAGCATTTTTAGAAGGATCCCTCCCAATTAAATTGCTCTTTTGATTTTCTGTTGCCTTTGAAGCTTCTTTTTCAGAATTATTGGAAGCTATAGAAGAATTTTTGAAGAACTTATTTGAAGATTTTTCTTCACTTTTACTTTTGAATGAATCACTCTCGGAAACACTTTCATCTCCTGCAGCATCATTTTGAAGCGTTTTGTCTTCAGAAGCTACCTGAGTTGCATTTGCATCATTTTCTATTTCAGAAGAGTTCTGCTGTAATTCCTTTTCGGTTTTAATCACGTTTTCATCAGTAATCGAAGGAATTTCTGCATCTGTGGAATTATAAAGAGAATCTCCCACGGTCAACAAAAGGGCAAGCAACGCAGCAACACCGCTAAGTTTTATCCACAGGGGTATAACTTTTCGTTCTTTTTTATCCTTTTTAAGCTCGGCCTGGATATTTTCCCAAACGCGCGGCGAAGGAGTGGCCTCAAAATCTTTGAAGCCTTCGTTAAAAATGTTGTCTATGTTTTTCTTTTCTTTCATTCTCACCCTTTTTAAAGGGAAATTTTTCAAAAACCCCTACCCAAACGCAGGGGCTTATTTAATCTAAACAATTCAAAATAATGCTTTTAAGTGTTATCGTTTTTAGCATTATACTCTTCAATTTTATTTTTTAAGATTATTCTGGCGCGTGCTAGGTTTGATTTAGACGTTCCATCGCTGATTCCTAACATTTCTGCAATTTCTTTGTGCTGATAGCCGTCCATTACATACATACTGAACACCAATCGGTATCTATCGGGAAGCTCCTGCACAATTTTCAGCAAAAAATCCAACGGAATATCCTCGCTTTCAATTTCTACCTCAGCTTCGTCTTCAATCTGTCCTTCATCAACAATTTCAAAGGTTCGTTGTTTACGGTATTTTTGAAGTACTGTGTTTACGGTTACCCGTTTCATCCAGCCTTCAAAGGAACCCTTGCCATTATACTGCCCTACTTTCTTAAAAATAGTAATAAAAGCATCCTGCAAATTATCCTCAGCCTCAGTATAGTTAGGCGAATATCGAAGACAAATGGCGAAAAGGATTCTGTTGTACTGTTTGTACAATTCGCCCTGCGCCGTGGCATTTTGCTTTTTGCATAATTCTATGAGCTCGTCTAACGTCAAATGCGGTACCGTGAGTTATTGTTCCGTTGTAAATACCTCTTATTTCAGAGGGCAACCGTAATAATCAAGGCTCCTACATTTTGTAGATACCACATTATCAAAAGGGTTGCGTAGGTAACATAAAAATTTTATTGGTTTATCGCGGCAATGGCATCTTTGATTTTCTTTTCTAGCTCGTCCATTAATTCTGGATTGTCCAGCAGTAGGTTTTTAACCGCGTCGCGACCTTGCCCCAATTTGGTATCGTCATAACTGAACCAAGAGCCTGCTTTTTTGATAATTTCGAAATCTACGCCGAGGTCGATAATTTCGCCCACCTTTGAAATTCCTTCACCGTACATGATGTCGAATTCTGCTTGTTTGAAGGGAGGCGCCACTTTGTTTTTAACCACTTTTACGCGGGTCTTGTTACCGGTGGCGTTACTTTCGGTATCTTTAATCTGTGTGGAACGACGTATGTCTAAACGCACGGAAGCGTAAAATTTTAAAGCGTTACCACCTGTTGTAGTTTCTGGGTTGCCGAACATTACGCCTATCTTTTCCCGCAACTGGTTGATGAAGATTACCGTACATTTTGTTTTGCTGATGGAACCGGTAAGTTTTCTTAAAGCTTGGCTCATCAAACGTGCATGAAGGCCCATTTTGCTGTCGCCCATTTCGCCTTCTATTTCGCTTTTTGGGGTAAGTGCGGCTACGGAGTCAATAACCACAATGTCTATGGCGCCACTTCGTATTAAGTTGTCCGCGATTTCCAAAGCCTGCTCGCCATTGTCTGGTTGTGAAATGATAAGGTTTTCAATGTCTACCCCTAGTTTTTCAGCATAGATTCTGTCAAAAGCGTGCTCTGCATCAATGAAGGCTGCAATGCCGCCTTTTTTTTGGGCTTCTGCCATTGCGTGGAGGGTTAATGTGGTTTTACCGGAAGATTCTGGGCCATAAATTTCAATGACCCTGCCTCGTGGATAACCGCCTACGCCCAGAGCAACATCGAGACCTAAGGAACCGGTTGGGATTACGTCTACATCTTCTACGGCGCTATCGCCCATTTTCATTACGGTGCCCTTGCCGTAGGTTTTGTCTAGTTTATCGAGAGTAAGCTTTAGTGCTTTTAGTTTTGCGTCTTTTTCGGTGCTCATTTTCAGTATGTTTTATGATGGAATTTTTAAGTAGCTAAGATACTATTTCTTTGTGCTTGGGGCAAAAGTAAAATCTAGGGAGAAACGATTTTTGTTAACAAAAAAGAATCAACACCGCTTATTACGACAAGCGCAGCAAAGTTTGCTGAAAGAACCAAGACTTTCTTGAGAGCGGAAGGTACTAATATGAAAGCGGGTGCAATATTTGTTAAAGCCAACGCGAGAAGTGTTAAAGCCAAGCAGTTATTTGTTAATGCGGACGCAAGAATATAAATGGCGAACGCAAAATTTGTTGTTGCGAACGCCATTATATAAAAAGCGGAGAGCATATTTGTTAAAGTGATAGCTATACTTGTTAAAGCGGAAGCCATATGTATAAAAGTGGTAGCGTGTAGCTAAAAAGCGGAACCTTGCTGATTAAGCATACTACCTATTGCTGAACGCGTTGTGCTTTATGTGGCACGAGGTGTTAGGTTTTCAATCTTTGTAGTTTTTAAATTTTATGCCTTTTATTTGATTGTACTCTGGGCTGGCGGCTCCGTACACGGACTTGATGTATTTTTTTACACCTAGGGCGGTATCTACCAGGCCTGTATTTTCTTGATAGAGAATTCTATTTCTTTCCAGACGGGCGTTGCTTACGGCGGTGTAAGCGGTGGCCACTTGGTTGTTTTTGTCCTTTAGGTCTTGTGCCTTTGCCTGTAGGCTGGTAATTTGCAGTTCTGTTTCGTTTGGGGCGTAGCTTGGTTCTGATGCCAGGACAGCTATTAGGCCTTCAAAGTGCTGGATGAGCTGATCGTAGGATTGCTGGCTGGCGCTAATTAGCTATTAAAAAGATTTTAATCTCCCCTATTTCCTTAAAACCTGTATTTTTGCAACTTAAAAAATCAATTCTTTTCACCTAAAAAAAAGTATAGCATGCAACTGTACAACAAATTAAGTGCAAAAGAGAGGGAAGCATTGTTGGAACAGGCCGGCGAGGAACGGCTAACCCTTTCTTTTTATCAATATGCCAAAATTGGCAATCCGCATCTTTTCCGTAACCATCTTTTTGTTGCCTGGCACGAGCAGGACGTTTTGGGCCGAATTTACGTAGCCCACGAAGGCATAAACGCCCAGCTTTCCGTTCCGGCGAAGCGTTTTAAGGAATTTAAGGAGTTTCTTGACGGTATTTATTTTCTGAAAGACGTACGTTTGAACATTGCCATTGAGCAAGATTTGAAGTCATTTCTAAAACTGAAAGTAAAAGTGCGCGACAAGATTGTTGCCGATGGCTTGAATGACGAAACCTTCGACGTTACCAATAAGGGAATCCACGTGGATGCGCAAAAATTCAACGAACTTATTGAAGATCCCGATGTGGTTTTGGTAGATATGCGAAACCATTACGAAAGCGAAATTGGTCATTTCAAAAACGCCGTCACGCCAGATGTGGATACGTTTCGCGATTCATTGGATATAATCGAGGCAGATTTAAAAGACCACAAAGAAGACAAAAAACTGGTAATGTACTGCACGGGCGGCATCCGTTGCGAAAAAGCCAGCGCTTACTATAAACACAAGGGTTTTAAAAATGTATTTCAGCTTGAGGGCGGCATTATTGAATACGCACGCCAAGTGGAAAATTTAGGTTTGGAAAATAAATTCATCGGAAAAAATTTCGTTTTTGACCATCGCCGTGGCGAACGCATTACAGATGATGTAATTTCAAACTGCCACCAATGCGGTGAACCCTGCGACACGCATACCAATTGCGCCAACGAGGCCTGCCACTTGCTTTTTATTCAATGTGAGAAATGTGCCGTGGCAATGGAAAACTGTTGTTCCGAAGAATGTATCGAGATAATCCACTTGCCCTACGAAGAGCAGAAACGCCTGCGCCAGGGCATCCCGAACAGTAATAAGATTTTTAAAAAAGGGCGTTCGGAGAAGTTGAAGTTTAAAAAGTAGTCCTCCCCCCGCCCCTCCAAAGGAGGGGAGAAACAGGGTTATTATTCCATCCCCTTTGGAGAGGGTTAGGGTGGGGACTTTTGGCAGGATTGGGTTAGGGGCTTCAAAAATCTAAAATCGTCAATCCTAAATCGAAAATATTATTGGTATCTTTACTGATTCATTTATTTGTTTAATTTTCGTCCCTCTTCATTTGGAAAAGGGCTTTATATATAAAAAATATGGGCTGTACCAGCTGTGCCACGGGCGCCAACGGACAGCCAAAGGGATGCAAGAACAATGGTACTTGCGGAACCGATGGCTGCAATAAACTTACGGTGTTTGACTGGCTTTCAAATATGCAACTTCCCGCCGACATGGAACCCTTCAATGCGGTGGAAGTGCGCTTTAAAAACGGAAGAAAGGAATTCTTCCAAAATCCAGAAAACCTTACATTAAGTATTGGCGATGTGGTTGCCACCGAAGCTTCGCCGGGCCACGACATTGGCATTATTACGCTTACCGGTGAACTGGTGCGCGTACAAATGAAAAAGAAGAAAGTTCCAGTAAAGGTGGAAGCCCTGCCGAAAATTTACCGCAAGGCTTCACAAAAAGACATAGACATTTGGCAAGGCGTTCGCAATAAAGAGGCCGATGTACAAAAGCGTTCGCGCGAAATTGCCATCCGCCACGGACTGCAGATGAAAATCAGCGATGTGGAATTTCAAGGCGATGCTTCTAAGGTCATTTTTTATTATACCGCCGAAGAACGGGTCGATTTCCGCGAATTGATAAAGGAATTTGCCCGCACCTTCAATACCCGTATTGAAATGAAACAAGTGGGTTTCCGCCAGGAAGCCGCACGTTTGGGCGGTATTGGCAGTTGCGGCCGCGAACTTTGCTGTTCTACTTGGTTGACGGATTTCCGGTCGGTGAATACTTCCGCGGCGCGCTATCAACAACTTTCGTTGAATCCACAAAAACTTGCCGGGCAATGCGGAAAGTTGAAATGCTGCTTGAATTATGAGCTGGATACCTATTTGGAAGCCTTGGAATCATTTCCAAATACCGAAACCAAACTTCAAACCGAAAAAGGAAATGCCACTTGTCAAAAGATAGATATTTTTAAGGGACTGCTCTGGTATGCCTATGAAAATGAATTTGCAAATTGGCATGAGCTTACGGCTGAAAAGGCCAATGAAATAATAGAACTCAATAAAAAAGGCAAGAAGCCCTTGGCGCTGGAGGAATTTATTATTGAAAGCCCCAAGGCAGAGAAAGAACCTTTCAGCAATGTGGTGGGCCAGGATAGTTTGACCCGTTTTGACCAACCAAAGCAAAAAGGTAAAAAACGACGAAAGAAGAGCCGCAATAAAAATCGTGGAAAAGCCGAAGCCACTGCCGGAACCGCCCAAAAAAATAAGCCTCGAAACAAGGCACCCAAAAGAACCGGTAACAAACCCAGCAACAAGCCCAGAAATCCGAAGCCGAAGAGAAATGAATAGATTAATGGCACTTTTTTTGACGGTGGTCATGCTCGTTTCCTGCGAGTCAAACACCGTATTTAGTGAATCACAGGCTATGGATGGCCATTGGGGTGCAGATGAAGTTGTGCAGTTTAAGCTTCCCCAACTCGATTCGCTCAAAAAATACAATCTATTTTTGAACATTCGCAACACAAACGAGTATAGATACAACAACCTTTTCTTAATTGTAAATATGACCTTTCCCCACGGAAAAACTGTCACGGACACTTTGGAATACAGAATGGCTCAACCCGATGGTTCGTGGATGGGCCAGGGCATAGGCAATATAAAGGAAAACAAACTTTGGTATAAGGAAAATGTCCAGTTTTTTGAGGACGGCATTTATACCGTTGATATAGCCCAAGCTATGCGCAATAATGGCGATGTGGAGGGCGTTACAAAACTCGAAGGCATTACAGATGTAGGTTTCAGTATTGAAGAAGCCTCCAAACAGTAAAAACAATATGGCAACTAAGAAAAAGACATCTCCGAAAAAGAAAAACAAAGCTGATGTGAGCCACCACATCAGAACATTTTGGAAGCTATTTGCAGGCTTCGTTCTATTTATAATTTTATTTTTCCTTTTGGCTTCCTGGGGTGTATTCGGAAGTCTTCCCGATGAGACCAGTCTTGAAAATCCTGAAAAAAATCTTGCTACTGAGATTATTTCTTCCGATGGAAAAACCATTGGAAAGTTTTATAAAGAAAACAGAACGCCCGTTCCGTTTGACACCCTGCCCGATCATTTAGTGAATGCTTTGATAGCGACAGAAGATGTGCGCTTTTATGACCACTCGGGTATTGACGGAAGAGGAACCATTCGCGCTGTCGCATTTTTGGGCAGCCGTGGGGGTGCAAGTACCATAAGCCAACAGTTGGCAAAATTATTCTTTACAGACCAAAGGGCATCAAACAAATTAGAGCGAGTTATTCAAAAAGTAAAAGAGTGGATTATCGCTACACGTCTAGAGCGCCGTTACACAAAAGAGGAAATAATCACAATGTACTTTAACGAGTACGACTTTCTAAATCAAGCCGTAGGTATCGAGAGCGCCGCAAACATATATTTTGACAAACCACCTTCACAATTAACAACTGTAGAAGCTGCAATGTTGGTGGGCATGTTCAAAAATTCATCTCTTTACAATCCTAACCGAAGACCGGAATTGGTTTTGAATAGGAGAAATGTGGTCTTGGCCCAAATGGAAAAGTATGATTTCATTTCAGAAAAAGTGATGGATTCATTACAGGCGCTTCCTTTGGGCTTAAAATTCACACCACAGGGCCATGACGAAGGAAGCGCGACCTATTTCCGTGAATATGCCCGTCATTTTATGGAAGATTGGATTAAGGAACACCCCAAGCCCGATGGCAGCAAATACAATATTTATCAAGATGGTTTAAAGGTGTATGTAACCATAGATAGTAAAATGCAGGAATATGCCGAAGAAGCCGTAAGAAAACATATAGCACATCTGCAAGAAGCATTTGACGAACAGAACAAAAACAATAAAACAGCACCATTTCGTGATATCACGGAAAAAGAGACGGAAGGAATATTAAACTCAGCCATGCGCAAAAGTGACCGTTGGCGCGAAATGACAAAACAGGGAAAAAGCGAGGAAGAAATCATTAGTAGCTTTAAAAAGAAAGTACCTATGCGTATTTTTTCATGGAAAGGTGAGATTGATACAGTAATGACCCCTATGGATTCCATCCGTTACCACAAATCTTTTTTACAGGCAGCAATGATGTCAATGACTCCCCAAACCGGAGAAGTGAAAGCCTGGGTAGGAGGTATTGATTACAAACGCTTTAAATATGATATGGTAAAGAAAGGAAGGCGTCAAATTGGTTCTACCTTTAAACCATTTGTCTATGCCACCGCAATTGACCAAATGCATATGTCGCCTTGCGATACCTTACCAAATACAATGTACACCATTCCTGCTGGCAAACATAATTTATTGAAACCTTGGGCACCTAAAAATGCTGGAGGTGGATATGGTGGAATGGTAACCCTAAAATACGCATTGGCAAATTCAATAAATACAATTACGGCACGATTAATTGATCGCGTAGGACCAGAGCCTGTTATTGACTTAGTTGCAAAAATGGGCGTAGATACCGAAAATATGCCCGCAGTGCCTTCCATAGCTTTGGGAACACCTGATGTTTCGGTTTATGAAATGGTTGGGGCGTACAGCACTTTCGCAAATGAAGGGGTTTATGTAGAACCTATTTTAATTCAGCGAATAGAAGATAAAAATGGAACCGTGCTTTACCAAAATGTTCCCAAAACCAAAGACGTAATCAGCAATGAAACGGCCTACGTTACCGTAAGTTTGATGGAAGGGGTAACACAATCCGGTTCTGGGGCGCGCCTAAGGGGCACGTGGGCAGTTAATTCGCCAATCTATAAAAAAGCTGTTACGGGATATCCGTACGATTTCAAAAATCCTATTGCCGGTAAAACCGGAACTACGCAGAATAACAGCGATGGTTGGTTTATGGGCATGGTTCCAAACTTGGTTACTGGCGTTTGGGTTGGCGGCGATGACCGCGCAACCCATTTTGGTTCTACTGCCTACGGACAAGGGGCTACAATGGCATTACCCATTTGGGCAATGTATATGAAAAGTTGTTATGCCGATGAGGATTTGGATGTTTCAACAGGAAGTTTTAAACGCCCAGCAAATCTTTCCATTGAAACTGATTGTTCCAAATGGCGTGAAGGAAATCCTGATGTAGAGGAAATTCCGGATGAATTCGATTTTTAAAGAATGTTCCTTTTTCAATTATAAAAAACCTCACGCGTTTTGAAGCGCCGTGGGGTTTTTTTATAGGTCGAAATTTCGTAATTTTCAGAAAATTTAAAAAATGATAAAAAAGACAGTTGCAAACGTTCGCGAAGCCTGTGAAGGCATTGAAGACGGAATGACTTTTATGCTCGGCGGCTTTGGTCTCTGTGGCATCCCAGAAAATATTATTTCAGAATTGGTAAGGCGAAATGTTCAGAACGTAACCTGTATTTCTAACAATGCAGGGGTTGACGATTTTGGGCTTGGCCTTCTGTTGAAAAAACATCAAATAAAAAAAATGATTTCTTCGTATGTAGGAGAAAATGCCGAGTTTGAGCGCCAAATGCTCAGTGGCGAAATGGAAGTTGAACTCATTCCACAGGGCACTTTGGCACAACGCTGTGAAGCCGCCCGAAGTGGTATTCCTGCCTTTTTCACGCCCGCAGGTTATGGAACCGAAGTGGCCGAAGGAAAGGAAACCCGTGAATTCCACGGAAAAATGTATGTGATGGAAAAGGCCTTTGAGGCAGATTTTTCCTTTGTAAAAGCTTGGAAGGGCGATGAAGCCGGCAACCTCATCTTTAAGGGAACCGCAAGAAATTTCAACCCAGCCATGTGCGGTGCTGGAAAAATAACCGTTGCCGAGGTGGAAGAATTGGTTCCCGCTGGGGAATTGGACCCCAACCAAATCCATATCCCGGGAATTTTTGTCCAACGGATATTTCAAGGGGAAAAATACGAAAAGCGAATTGAGCAACTAACAGTTAGAAAAAGAAACTAATGGCCTTAACTAAAGAACAAATAGCGCAAAGAATAGCGAAAGAAGTAAAGGACGGTTACTACGTTAATCTGGGAATCGGCATCCCTACGCTGGTTGCAAACTTTGTGCGCGACGACATAAGCGTGGAATTCCAAAGCGAGAACGGAATCCTCGGCATGGGCCCTTTTCCGTATGAAGGCGAAGAAGACCCAGATTTGATCAATGCCGGCAAACAGACCATTACCGCCTTGCCCGGCGCATCTTTCTTCGATTCGGCTATGAGTTTTGGGATGATCCGCGGACAGCACGTAGATCTTACCATTCTCGGGGCTATGGAAGTTTCACAAAATGGTGATATTGCCAATTGGAAAATTCCCGGTAAAATGGTAAAGGGAATGGGCGGCGCCATGGACCTCGTAGCTTCGGCTGAGAATATTATCGTAGCAATGATGCACACCAACCGCGAGGGCGAATCAAAATTACTAAAAGAGTGTAGTTTGCCGCTTACCGGTGTAAATTGTGTAAAAAAAATAGTTACAAATCTTGCTGTACTTGAAATCAAGGATGGAAAATTCCATTTACTTGAACGCGCTCCGGAAGTTTCCATAGAAGAAATCCAGCAAGCCACCGAGGGCGATTTGATAATAAACGGAGAAATTGCAGAGATGAAATTTTAACATCATTTTCAAATTTTAAAATATCAAACCATGCACTGTCATGGTTTTTTTATGATAAAAAAAGGTGTAAAACTCTCGATATGTTAAATTTTAGTGCATTTCATCGAATATTAATGCTTTTTATCGCTTTATTGAAAATTCCTTCACATATTAGCAGTCCCAAATCTTACCAACTTAACCTCATATGGAAAAAGTAATTAGATCCTTTAAAGGCACAAAGGAATTAGTACAAAATGTGCTTTTCATTTTTAAGAAAGTGTTTTTATTGGTCTAATCTTTTTTTATGGTTGTTTATGCCCCAAATCTGTCATAAACACAGATAAATTATTAAACCCGTTCTTCGTGAGGTTAGAACGGGTTTTTTATTGCTTAATTTTTAGACGCTTTAAATTCCCTTCGGGATTGCCTCAATAAGTTTTTTTGAATATGCTGTCTGCGGATTTTCGTAAATTTCATCAGCATCGCCCAATTCCTCTATCTTTCCTTTGTTCATAACCAAAAGCTGGTCCGACATATATTTTACCACCGCCAAATCGTGCGAAATAAATATATAGGTGAAACCGAAATCGTTTTTCAATTCATTCAACAGGTTCAACACCTGCGCCTGCACCGAAATGTCCAAAGCGGAAACCGATTCATCACAAATTACCAGTTTGGGCTCCACCACAATCGTGCGCGCAATGCCTACCCGCTGCCGTTGCCCGCCCGAAAGTTCGTGCGGATAGCGGTAAAAATAACTCTCATCCAATCCCACTCTTTCAAGCAAGGCTAGCACCCGATCCTTTCTTTCCTTTTTAGTCTTTCCCAAACCGTGGACCTCCATCGGCTCCATCAGTGCCTGGCCTATCATTAAACGCGGGTTTAGCGATGAATAGGGGTCCTGAAAGATTATCTGTATTTCCTTCCGAAGATTTCTGATTTCACCTTTTGAAAGCCTTGTAAGTTCCTTTCCCCTATATTTTATGCTTCCCGAAGTTGCTTTTTCAAGTTGAAGAATGGTTTTTCCCAAAGTAGATTTTCCGCAGCCCGATTCGCCCACGAGCCCCAATGTTTCTCCTTCAAAAACCGAAAAACTAACGCTGTCCACGGCTTTTACTATTTCGGGCTTTGCAAAGATTCCAACATTGCTGAAATAGTATTTTTCCAAATTGGAAATTTCCAAAATAGGCACTTTGGTATAAATCTGTTTGTGTCTCTTTGCGCGTTCGGTAGCCTTCACTTCCCGCGGGACAAAGCTCTTATCGGCAATGGAGGCAATGGTGGGCAGTTTTGCCAAACGAACACTTAGCGACGGTCGTGACGCCAAAAGCGCTTTGGTATATTCCGCTTTTGGGTGTTTGAAAATTTCTTCGGTAGTTGCGGTTTCAACAATATCGCCTCTATACATTACCACCACCCTGTCGGCAATTTCAGAAACCAAGCTTAAATCGTGCGAGATAAAAATCATCGCCATTTTTGTTTCCTGCTGAATGGATTTCAAAAGTGAGAGGATTTCCTTTTGCACGGTTACGTCCAACGCCGTGGTGGGTTCGTCGGCAATCAGCAGTTTTGGTTTGCAGGCAATGGCCATGGCAATCATCACCCGCTGCATTTGCCCGCCGCTTATTTGGTGCGGATAACTGTTGTAAATATCGTTAGGTCTTGGCAGCTTTACCTTTTCAAATAGTGATATGGTTTCCTTTTTTGCTTCGGAAGCATTCACTTTTAAATGAAGCCGAAGAATTTCAGCAACCTGAAAACCACATTTTAATGAAGGGTTTAAGGCACTCATTGGTTCCTGAAAAATCATTGCTATTTCCTTGCCTCTAATTTGGCGGAATTGCTTTTCCGTAACTTTCAGAAGATTGCGTTTCCCAAAAATTATTTCTCCAGAAAGATTCGCCTGTTTTTTTGGTAACAGTCCTATAATCGAAAGAGAGGTGACCGATTTACCCGATCCAGATTCCCCCACGATTCCCAAGATTTCGTTTTCAAAAACTTCAAATGAAATTTTACGCAAAACCTCAATTACATCTTTCTTATTTCCAAAGGAAACGCTGAGCTCATTAACGGATAATAGGGGTACAATTTTCATAAATCCAAAGATAGGATAAAAGCAAATACGAACCCTTTAAGCGCATTTCATCGAATAAAATTTCATCTTATCTAAAATTATCGTTCTTTTAATAGTTGTTTAACAAAACATCAAACCTATTTATTCACTAAATCTTATTTATTATGAAAAAAATTAACAAAATCGTTTTTCTATTTTCGTTGATCATCTTTGCGTTTTCCGGGGTGGTTTCTGCCCAAGACAAAAAAGATGAAAAGAGAAACGTAAAAGAACCACCAAGTCTAGTAGTTTTTGATGCCTCGCAATCCTATTCGCTTCAAAACTCCTCCCAAATTTTCAAGGAAGTTTTAAATCCATCCCCACAAACTTCCTTCACTACGCTAAAACAAGAACAAGATCCTTTAGGCTTTACCCACCAAAAAATGCAGCAGTATTTTAATGGTGTAAAAGTGGAATTTGCAACCGTAACATTGAGCAGTAAAAATGGAATGGTACAGACACTGAATTCATTTTATTCCCCCATTGCAGATGATTTTAGTGTTACAGCTTCTATTACTGGCCCGCAAGCTTTGAACAGTGCTATGGCTCACGTGGGTGCTACAAAATATATGTGGCAAAATGCTTCGGAAGCAGCTTTGGCAGATTATCAAAAGCCCACGGGTGAATTGGTGATTTTCCCTGCAATGAAGAATATTTCTGAAACCAACCGACTTGCCTATAAGTTTGATATTTACGCAACGGCACCCCTTTACAGAGCCGATGTATATATTGATGCGAAAACGGGACAATTCATTTTTGAAAACAAGCGTATTCACCATGCCAATGTGCCCGCAACGGGAACCAGCCTTTATAACGGCACGGTGTCCTTTACGGCCGATAATGCCTCTGGCCCATACCGTTTGCGTCAAACAGCTGATGGTAACGGAATTCAGACCTTTGACATGAATAACGGCACCAACTATAACAATGCGGTGGACGTTACAAGCAGTTCAACTAGCTTTACTTCCAATCCTACAGGTGTTCAAGCGCACTTTGGTGCGGAGCGTACTCACAAATACTTCAGCCAAAAACACGGAAGAAATTCCTATAACAATGCGGGAGCCATTATAAAATCCTACGTTAGCTATTCCTCAAATTATGTGAATGCATTTTGGGACGGTAGCAGAATGACTTACGGCGACGGTGATGGCGTAAACTACGGCCCATTGGTATCCTTGGATATTTGTGGCCACGAGATTGCGCACGGCGTTACCGAATATTCCGCAAACCTTGTTTATAGCTACCAATCGGGAGCTTTGAATGAATCGTTCTCAGATATTTTTGGGGAATCCATTGAAAAGTTTGCCTCTGGCACAAACGATTGGCTAATGGGTGATGACATTGGTGCTGGCGGAAGCGGTGGTGCACTTCGCTCCATGAGCAACCCAAATGCCTACGGCGATCCAGACACTTATTTGGGAACCAATTGGTATTCCGGCTCAGGCGATAATGGCGGGGTACACATAAACTCTGGGGTACAAAACTTCTGGTTTTATATTTTAACCGTAGGTAAAAGCGGTACCAACGATTTAGGAAACAGCTATAACGTTACCGGAATCGGGATGGACAAAGCAGCTGCCATTGCTTACAGAAACCTAACTGTTTATTTAAATTCAAACTCACAGTACAGCGATGCAAGAAATGGTGCTATTCAAGCCGCAAGAGATCTTTATGGTGCAGATAGCCCAGAGGAAATTGCAACCACAAACGCTTGGTATGCTGTAGGTGTTGGCGCTCCATACGGTGGTGGTGGCGGAAGCAGCTATTGTGCTTCACAGGGTAACAATGTAAATGATGAATACATAAGTCGCGTACAGTTGAACACCATCAATAATGCTTCGGGCGCACAACTTTATTCAGATTTTACAAGTATTTCTACTACCTTAAATGAAGGCTCAGCTTATACCATTACTGTAACTCCTACTTGGACCGGAACTGTTTACAGCGAAGGCTATGCCGTGTGGATTGATTATAACGGTGATGATGATTTTGGTGATGCAGGTGAATTGGTTTGGTCCAAAGCTGCTTCCACAAACACTCCAAACAGTGGAACGTTTACTGTGCCATCTGGGACTGTTGGCGGCGAAACAAGAATGAGGGTTTCCATGAAATACAATGGAATTCCAACTTCCTGTGAAACTTTCAGCTATGGTGAAGTAGAAGACTATACAATCAACTTGGGAGGCGCTGCACCAGATACGCAGGCTCCAACTGCGCCGGGAAGTCTGTCAGCTTCAAACGTAACACAGACCACGCTTACACTTTCGTGGAATGCTTCCACAGACAATGTGGGCGTAACGGGTTATGATGTTTTCCAAGGCAGTACAAACTTAGGAAGCGTTACAAGCACCTCAGCAAACATTACTGGATTGTCCCCTGCTACCGCTTATTCCTTTAGAGTACGTGCACACGATGCGGCTGGCAACAATTCCGGCTTCAGCAATACTGTGAATGTTACCACACTTTCAAATACGGTTACTTATTGTACTTCACAAGGAAACAATACAAATGATGAATACATAGATAGAGTCCAACTAGGAAGCATCAACAATCTTTCCGGTAACAATGGTGGGTATGCAGATTTCACAAGTATTTCTACTTCATTAACCAAAGGAAGCAGCAATACAATCACCATTACACCACGATGGACGGGTACTGTATATCGTGAAGCATACCGCGTATGGATTGATTATAACCAGGATGGCGATTTCAATGATTCTGGCGAGCAGGTTTACTCACGCTCCAGAACTACTGCGTCTTCAGTTTCTGGAAGTTTTACCGTACCTACTTCAGCACTTTCGGGTGCAACCAGAATGCGCGTTTCTATGAAGTATAACGCAAATCCAACTTCTTGTGAAACTTTTACGTATGGTGAAGTGGAAGATTATACCGTGATCATCAGTAATTCAGTGAACCAAGGTATTTCTAGAGGTACAGGTTTCAACAGTTCAGAAATGTCTATCTATCCAAACCCTGCAAAACATACGTTAAATATTTCGTTAGTTGAGGCAAATGGAAAGGATTATGTAATCTATAACATAATGGGACAGGTTGTTGGCAAAGGAAATTATACTGAAAGCTTAGATGTTTCATCATTGCAAAGTGGTGTTTATATGCTTGAAGTAAATACCGACAACAACAAGCTTATGAAACGTTTCATAAAAGAATAATTAATTAATATTGATAATAGAATGGCCCGTTTCAAAAATGAAACGGGCCGTTTTTTTTATAAGTATTCTTTTTATAGAGGATCGCCCACTTTTATATCACATCTATGGCCTGGCTGCCCGTGGGGCGGGTTTACACCTTTACCAGAAATAGATGCCGGCACGGCATTCGCTTTATTGGTCGTGGGGTTGGCATTGGTACTTCCCGAGGCTCCGTTCAAAGGCGCACCCACTGGAATGGCACAATCGTGACCCGGTTGTCCGTGAGGGGGATTTACAGCACCGCCGCCGGTATTTGCTGTACTATTTGATGAAGAGGAAGTAGGGGCAACATTCTCTAGGGCTTGTTTCTTTTGTTCAAGCGTTGCTTCCTGAACAGTTTCAGTTGCTTTTTCTTCAGAAACCTCTTTGTCTTTACACGAAATAAAAAAAGGAAGTGCAATAAACATAGGAATCAAAAATGATTTTGGGATGAATTTTGAAATTGTCATAATATTATATTTGAGTATAGCTGGTAAAGCTACTAAATTTTATGCTGAAATCCTTAAAGAGTGGAGGTATACGCAACCAGCAGTTTAAACGGATAGTATTTCATCCTCATTTAGAATTTCATCATTGCGAAGTCTTAAGAAAATCTGAGCAACGGTAACAGTGTCTTTTTCGCAATAAATGATGATTCTGTCAATATCTTTTTCTTCATAAAAAACACTACGAACCTGGCTGCCGTCAATATCATCTTTTGGCGAAGGGATGCCCAGAACGTGCGCCATCAATTTAAGGGATGTAAATGTTTTATAATCTCCAAACTTCCAAAGCTCCAGCGTATCCAAATGCGGAACTTCCCAAGGTTTTTTTCCGAAGAGATCTAATTTGAAAGGAATATCGATACCATTAATAATCATCCGTCTGGCAATGTAGGGAAAGTCAAATTCCTTCCCGTTGTGCGCACAGAGCAAATGCTGTGGTTTATTGAAGTGTGTTTCCAGTAATGTTTTAAAATCCTTTAAAATTTTCATCTCATCGCCGTGAAAACTGGTAACACGGAAATTTCGGACATTTCCCTTTATCACAAAATAGCCTACAGAAATACAGACAATTTTCCCAAATTCTGCCCAAATGCCGGCGCGTTCGTAAAAGTCTTCCGCAGAAATTTCATCCTTGCGTTGGTATTGGCTTTTCAGCTCCCAAAGTGTTTTTGAGGTATCGTCCAGTTCATCAAAATTTTTGTGCTGTGGTACGGTTTCAATATCTAGAAACAGAATATGTTCCAAGTTTATACGCTTAATCATAATTTGAAAATTGCAATCGGGGAGAAGTTTAAAGCTACGAAAAAATTATTGATTTTGAGCAAGCATTTTGTATACCTCCCCAACATAAACATAAAAATCACTGCTAAAAGGCAAATCGGTTTTATTGCCGCGTTTGTGCCCCAAGCGTACGATAATTAAATCATCTTCGGGAATTACGATTACGTATTGTCCAAGAATACCGCGCATCACAAAAATTTTCTTTTCCAAATAATCGCTCAGCCAAAACCCATAACCGTATTCGGGACTTTCCGCAAATCGCGAGGTTATGGATTTTGCCACAAAAGTTGAATCCAAAATTTGCTGGCCGTTCCACTTGCCGTAATCCTTATACAGTTTTCCAAATCGCGCAAAATCGCGAGCGTTGCTACCGATACAGCAATAGGCTTTTACCAATCTGTTTTCACCATCATCAACCTGCCAAAGTGCTGGATTTTCAAAACCCATGGGTTGCCAAAAACTTTCGTGTAAATAATCCGCCAACTTTTTATTTGTTGCTTTTTGGATTACCATTGCCAAAAGCTCCGTATTTCCGCTTAAATACTTAAAGCGAACGCCGGGCGTATCTACCACTTTCAATTTCAAGATAGTTTTGGCCAAATCGGCATCGTAGTATGCCCGCGCCGTCATCCCAAACGGATTGAAATACGATTCGTCCCAATTTAGCCCCGAAGCCATGGAAGAAAGATCGCCCACTGTCATTCCGGTTCCGGCATACTGCGGATAAAAATCGCCGACGGGCTGGTCTAAGCTTTTTATATATCCATCATTTATTGCCTTTCCCAGCAAAGCAGAAGTAACACTCTTCGCCACGGAAAAGGAATTGGTCTGCGAGTTTTTCGTGAAGCCGTCAAAATACTTTTCAAACCAGATACTGTCGTTTTTTATAATTAAAAATGCAACGGTTCCCAAGGTATCGTTCATTTTTGAAAGAGCTTGGGTAGGTTCAACAGTATTGTACTTTTTATGGATAGGCCAAGGTTGTGGAATGGTACTAGCAGGAATTTCTTCTGTTTCAAAAAATTCAAAATCGTCAATATAGGCAGTGGTGTGGCCGTGCAGATAGACTACCCAAATTCCCTTTAAAATATATCCGTATCCAGTGATATAAAGTCCTAATACCGCTACAATAAGCAGTATTAGAATCCACTTTAAAAACTTTAAAAAACGTTTCATCTAAAACAGGGATTGTTGGGGCGAAGGACTTTCGTGTTCAAGTAACCATTTTTTTCGGTGCAGACCGCCGGCATAGCCTGTGAGCGAACCATCACTGCCAATAACCCGATGGCAGGGAATAACTATGGAAATCGGGTTTTTGCCGTTGGCCGAGGCAGCCGCACGGATTACTTTTGGGTCGCCCAACTTGTTCGCCATTTGTTGATAGGTGGTAGTTTCTCCGTAGGGTATGTTCAACAATTCCGTCCAAACCTTTTTTTGAAATTCGGTTCCTTCCGGCGAAAGCGGTATATCAAAAGTTTTTCGGGTGCCGTTAAAGTATTCCTCGAATTGTTTCTTCACACGCTGAATTTTCACACTTCCCAAACCATTGGCTACGGGAAGCGTTATTTCATCCTTAGGAAAAATAGCCGAAACCAATTCAAACTTTTCATTAAAGGAAAGCATTAATATCCCTATGGGAGTATCAACATAATCATCATGGCTCCTGTTCATCATCGCCCCGTTCTAGTTCTATATCTCTGTTAATCTCAATTCCCATCCGCTTTGCACGACGTTCCCAATTTTTACGAGCCTGTAACTGCATGTCCTCAATGCTATCGCTTTCGTCCATAATCTCAAGGCCCAGGAGCGTCTCAATAATATCTTCCATCGTAACAACGCCAATGGTATTTCCAAAATCATCAACCACCGATGCAATGTGAACGCGTTGCTTAATAAAGGTTTCAAATAGCTCTGGAATGGGTTTTTCTGCCGAAACCACAAAAATCTCCCGTTTTAAATCGCTTAAGAGCTTATCGCCGCGATCTTCCACAATTTCCTCAAGCACATCGTCACGAAGTACAAACCCCGTAATGTTGTGGGGTTTATTTTTATAGACCGGTATTCGGGAAAAACGCAGGCTCTTATGGTTTTGGTGAAATTCATCAAGGCTCTTGGTTTCATCTTCCAAAGTAACAACGGTAAAAGGCGTCATTACATCTTTGGCGTGCACGCTCTTAAAAACAAGTAGGTTTTTTATAACGGTAGTCTCACTTTCCTCAAAAACCCCTTCTTCCTCGGCGGCATCGGTTATGGCCATAAATTCCTCACGGCTCATCGTACTCACATGAGCCGATTTGCCCACCAAGCGCGTAATGAGCATCAGCAGCCACAGAATTCCCGTATATTTTAACGGGATAATTA
Organism: Aequorivita aquimaris; assembly: GCF_001573155.1. Taxonomy (GTDB): domain Bacteria; phylum Bacteroidota; class Bacteroidia; order Flavobacteriales; family Flavobacteriaceae; genus Aequorivita; species Aequorivita aquimaris. The sequence continues at coordinate 235,964 of NZ_JRWG01000002.1, forward strand.
TTAGTTTTAGGAAAATAGCCGTAAACGGACCAAGTTTCTTCCAGTAGGTAGCGCCAATGGTTTTGGGTATAATTTCAGAAACCACCAATATAAGCATCGTCATTATTGCAGAGACAATTCCTACCAGATTCATACCCCATAGCTCTACCTTATAAGGCAATTTTTCAGCTTGTACCCCAACCAAAATGGCACCTACGGTGTGCGCAATGGTATTTAGGGTGAGGATTGCAATCAGCGGCTTGTCTATATCTTTTTTAAAATTGGTAAGGGTTGTGGCATAGCCCTTTCCCGCCTGTGCCTTCATTCGTAAATAAGTGGGCGTAAAGCTAAGTAGCGCTGCCTCAAGGATAGAACACAAAAAGGAGAAGAAAATGGAAAGCACCGCATAAACAATCAGTAAGGTCATAGTTGGTTTTAAAAATTTTCATCTAAAATAAAGATTTATAAACTGATTTATGCGTAACACTTTGTTAATTGCATAAAAAAACCGCCACAATGGACGGTTTTCTTAAAAAGTGGTTTTACGAAGCCTTCAGCAAGGGCCTCAGCGTTCCCTCCCACCGCTTTGCGTCCTGCAGACAAACAAAAGGGTCTTTGGTATAGCCCTCTTCGTCGTTCTCTATGTAGAAAGGTATTTCTACCCTGCCCGTTTTCTCAAGCAGTTCCAGCCCTACCCAATCCAGTGTCTTTTCACTTTGCTTGATACTTTTGGCCCGGCAGTCGCGCACCTCGGCCATATCCACTACCTTAAAGTCTGCGCTGGGATTGGTCTTTGAGGTGTAAACTAGTTTCTTTGAAGCCTCGTCAACAGCAATTACGCAGTTGCCTATCACTTCAATATTTTTTACCTGTATGCCCTTGGTCTGCGACAGTTGCGATACGGTTTTCTTTGCTCTTTTGTCCTGCCCGGTGGTATTAAGGATTAAATAACCCACGGGCACAAAAATCAATAACAATATAATTATCCCAATTAGGGTGGTGTTCATTTCCATGATGAATAAATTTTAGGTGAATAAATTTGAATAAGAAAATGCTTGGAAAACAATCCAAACAAGCCGAAGCATGCTCAAAAAATCACCAAAAAAAATGGAAAGGAAACAGATGCCGGAAGATTAGCTCCCGTTTGTCCTTTAGGGTAAAGGACGAATTGATTAAAGAAGATTCGCGGACAAAGGAAAAATCCTGATTGGAATAAAATGTTCCAAACAATCCGAGCCCCAAATATTCATTCTGCGAAACCGTTTGCGAAACCTCCCCAATAGAAATTTCATTAAAAACAAAAGGCTTGTGGTCATCCTTCTGAAGTTCAGAAACAACGGTGTTCTTGCTCTTTTCGGAAAAGGTTTCGGCGGCAAAAGCCACATTCCCGAAAACCAGGAAAACGGCAATCGAGACCAGTAACCTACTTATATGTTTTTCAACATGTTTCACGCCGCAAATGTATGCGAAAAATGAATTCGGAAAGATAAAATTTTGCTAATTAATCAGTTTTACAGCATCTTTGGCGAAATAGCTCGCAATCATTGAGGCACCGGCGCGTTTAATGGCGGTGATTTGTTCCAGCATCACGGCATCGTGGTCTATCCAACCCTTTTCGGCCGCTGCTTTTAGCATCGCGTATTCGCCGCTTACTTGATAAACCGCCACGGGAACATTTACGGCATCCTTAATCTCACGGACGATGTCCAAATAACAAAGTCCGGGTTTTACCATCACAATATCTGCGCCCTCGTCAATGTCCATCAAGGTTTCGCGGATGGCTTCCTCACGGTTTCCGTAGTCCATTTGGTAGGTTTTTTTATCCTTCGGAATATCCTTCACATCCACTGGAGCAGAATCCAACGCATCCCGAAATGGTCCGTAAAATGCCGAAGCATATTTGGCGCTGTACGCCATGATCGCAGTATCGCAGAAACCTTCGTCTTCCAGTAAAGTTCTGATTTCAAAAATGCGTCCGTCCATCATATCGCTGGGCGCAACTACATCCGCACCCGCAATGGCGTGGCTTAGGGACATTTCAGCTAAGACCGCATTGGTATCGTCATTTAAAACTTTCCCTTCGGAAATAATTCCGTCGTGCCCATATACTGAAAACGGATCCAGGGCCACATCGGTCATCACAATCATTTCGGGAACTGCATCCTTTACCGTTTTTATGGCGCGTTGCATCAATCCATCAGCATTTAAGGCTTCCTTTCCGCTATTGTCCTTCAGTTTATCATCAACTTTCACAAAAAGCAAAACCGACTTCAAACCGAGTTTCCAAAGTTCTTTTACTTCTTTTTGAAGATTATCCAAACTCAACCTGTAATAGTTCGGCATCGAGGCAATTTCCTCCTTTACGCCCTTTCCTTCCACCACAAAAAGTGGCACAATAAAATCATTGGGGCTTATAATGGTTTCGCGGACGAGGTTTCGCATACTTTCGTTGGTTCGCAGTCTTCGGTTTCTTCTTAGTGGGTACATAGCTCTTAAAATTTTAGACTTGAGATTTTAGATTTTAGATTTTTTGATAAATCTGAAACCCTATATTCAAAAATCAATTCAGTAATATTATTAAACCAATAACAGGATTTTCAACTCGTTGAAATGCCTTATTTTTGGCGTTGCAAATTTACTATTATAATCTGAGCCTTCCATAAATTGAACCTGCTATCCTCACTTCTTTTTAAATTTAATTGGCGCAGCTACCAAGCGCGGTTTTTGGAGGATTTTCAAGTTTATTTAGAGGATAATCATCTTCACGTCGTGGCTCCGCCGGGTTCGGGCAAAACGGTTCTGGGGTTGGAAATGATGCGGAGAATCAATAAAAAAACGCTGGTTCTATCGCCTACCCTAACCATCCGAAACCAATGGAACGAGCGTATGCTGGAGTGTTTTGTGAAAGATAAAAACTCAATTTCGGTTTCCTTCAACATTAAAAATCCGGAAACGATTACTTTTTCAACCTATCAATCCCTGCATTCTTTTTTTAAAAATGAATTGGAAAATTCCGAAGAAAAACTACTCCATTTTTTTGAAAATGCTGGAATTGAAAACATTATTTTGGACGAAGCCCATCACTTAAAAAACGAATGGTGGAAGCCGCTTTTCAGCTTAAAACAATTGCCCAAACACACTTTAATTTCGCTTACCGCAACGCCTCCCTACGATAGTGAACCAAGTGAAATAGCCAAGTATTTTGAACTTTGCGGCCCGATTGATATGGAAATCGGCCTGCCAGAACTCGTAAAGGAAGGCAATCTCTGTCCGCATCAGGATTACATTTATTTTTCCAAACCCGAACAGGAACAGATTCGCTACATCATAAAATATCGCGAGCAATTGATTCAGTTTGTTTCAGATTTAAAAGCGAATGAACATTTCCAGAATTTTATACTGAAACATCCTTTTTTTGCGAATACGGAAACGAATTTGGAAGCTATTTACGAGCATCCAGATTTCTATTCGGCGATACTTATTTATTTGAATTCAATTGCTTTTAAAATTCCTCATGAAAAGATTGAATTGTTGGGCGTAAAACCTAAAAATGTGAGTTTTCCCTCGTTTAATTACGAATGGGTGGAAGCGCTATTGCAGCCCCTTTTGGTTGACGAAAGGAAAAATCATCTTGAAAACGAAGCAATATTATATTCAATTGAAAAAGAGCTTCGAAAAATTGGGGCTTTTGATAAAAAACGCGTCAATCTTGTAGGCGAAAACAACCTATACCGTTCGCTTTCGCAGAGTCCATCTAAGCTTAAAAGCATTGTGAAAATTACCAAAATTGAAGCTGAAAGTCTCGGTAGCTCATTGCGGATGGTTATTCTTTCAGATTACATTCGAAAGGAATTTCTCGATTTTAAATACGGCGATTCTCTTTCGGAAATAAATAAGTTGGGTGTGGTTCCTATATTTCAACATCTTCGGAATGCGATAAAAAGGGATGTATCTTTAAAACTTCAGAAAGATAAATTAGCTGTTTTAACGGGCTCTTTGATTTTAATCCACAATTCGCTGGTGGACGAATTGACTGCCAAAATTTCTGCGGAAGCTTTTACGCAATCCATTCTTTGGGATACGGAATACATAGTCATAAACCCAACAGTGAGCGGCAAAAAGGAAATGGTAAGCGCCATGACCCAACTTTTTGAGGAAGGGTTTATTGAAGTGCTTATTGGCACCAAATCGCTTTTGGGCGAAGGTTGGGATGCGCCGGCAATCAACACTTTGGTCCTTGCCTCGTTTGTTGGTTCATTTGTTACTTCCAACCAAATGCGGGGGCGGGCCATTCGTGTAAACCAGTTGCAGCCCGGGAAAGTTGCAAATATTTGGCATATTGCCTGTGTGGACCCTACAAATGAATCGGGAGGAGCAGACATAGAAACCTTAAGCCGCAGATTTGATGCCTTCTGCGGCGTTTCGCTACAAGGAAAAACCTTCATAGAAAACGGAATAGATCGATTGGGAATAGCGAACGGATTTTCTGAAATAGCGGCTTTAAATAAAAAAATGGAGTCACTTTCCCAAAACCGAAAAAACGTAAAACAGCGCTGGGAAACAGCTTTGAAAGAAGGAAATGTTTTAATTCGCGAGCTAAAAGTGAATTTTGATGAAAAATCAATTTCGGAAAAATCGAAAAAACTGTATTATCACGATTTGGTGAAATATGCTTTCGTGGAACTTTCCGCTTTGGTGTTAATTACATTGCCCGAACTTTTTATAAACAATCTTCCGAATCTTCTTTCCAAAGGAATTCTTTACTTTTTTTACGCAGTTTTTGGCGGACTCGCAGTCTTATTTCTTCCTAAAACCATAAAAGCTTTGAAATTATATATTCAATTCGGACGAAGGGACAAACAGCTTTTTAAATTTGCCGGAGCGCTAAAAGCAGCGATGGTTGAAAAAGAATTAATTAAAACTCCAGCACCCAAACTTAAAGTTGTCATTGAAGAATTTGACCAAGGGGCTATTTCCTGTTATTTACAGGGCGCAACGGTTAAGGAAAGTCTTCTCTTTATAAATTATTTGGAGGAAATAATCGCGCCGGTTGAAAATCCGCGTTATATTATTACCCAAGCCGGATGGTTCCGGAAACTGCTAAAAATTTCAGATTATTACAATGTGCCGAAAATATTTGCTGAACGGAAAAGTGACGCAGAGCTGTTTTTCAAGTATTGGAAAAAATTCAATGGCAAGGCTATCCTCACTTTCACCCGAAATCCCGAAGGAAGAAAATTATTGTTGAAAGCGCGTTTTCATTATTACCAAAACACAAACAATGTGGGCTCTAAAAAGGCTTTGATTTGGAAATAATTGCTTAATCCATTTCGATGGGCGTTTCCCATCCATCATATATACCGTTATACTTTTTTGCAATTTCAAAAAATTCCATAGTGTCAAAATCAATAAAACTTTTGTTTACACTTTCAACCCTATAGATAATTAGTAAAAGCTTATCATAATTCTTTCTTTTTCGAAGGTGTTTAACCGAAGTTTGAAATCCAATATCCCAAGCATAGCTTTCAAAAAGCTTCAAATCCTTTCTTTTTTCAAAATAAAACCAATGGGTGACAGGGCGTTTCTCTTGCCCATCATCTCCAAAAGCATGGAGTATTTCGAAAATTCTTTTATTTGCCTTTTTTCGTGACATTAAATTGTTAGAATTAACTCCAATTCAAACCCAATCTTTCGGCTTTCTTAAAACTTCAACAAGCTTTTCTTCCTCGCTTCCCTTCTCGGGATGAAAATCATAGCGCCACTGAACGTGGGGCGGCAAGCTCATCAAAATACTTTCGATACGGCCATTGGTCTTTAAGCCGAAAAGCGTTCCTTTATCGTGCACGAGGTTAAATTCAACATATCGCCCACGCCGTATTTCCTGCCAGGTCCTGTTTGCTTCGGAATAGGGAAGGTTTTTTCTTTTTTCAACAATGGGAAGATAACATTCCAAGAAACTGTTGCCAACTTCGGTTACGAAATTGTACCAATCCTGCATTTTCATCGTGTCCGTTTCTTTTAAATAATCAAAGAAAAGACCACCAATTCCTCTCGCTTCTTCGCGATGCGCGTTCCAAAAATACTCGTCGCAGCGCTTTTTATAAGTTTCATAAAAATCCGGATTATGCCTATCGCAAGCAGTTTTGCAGACTTGATGAAAATGTTTGGCATCTTCTTCAAACAAATAATAGGGCGTTAAATCCTGTCCGCCGCCAAACCAACTATCCACGATTGTTCCTTCGGAATCGTACATTTCAAAATAACGCCAATTTGCGTGAACCGTTGGCACCATCGGACTTTTTGGGTGAAGCACCAAACTGAGGCCGCAAGCAAAGAAATCGGCATCCTTTACGCCGAAATATTGCTGCATACTTTCGGGCAATTTCCCGTGGACTTCGCTTATATTTACCCCGCCTTTTTCAAAAACGGCGCCATTTTCAATCACTCGGGTTTGGCCGCCGCCGCCTTCGGCACGTGTCCATTTGTCTTCTTTGAATTTTGCTTTTCCGTCAATTTTTTCCAAAGCGGAAGTGATTTCATTCTGCAAATTCTTTATATATGCTACAAATTTTTTTTTCATCACAAATGCCCGCTCGGGCGGGTATCTTTTAATTTTTATCCAAATCTCTATTAAAACCAATTTGCTTGGTCGTTTCCAAAACCTTTAAAGTCTCCGTACTCGCCGCAGTCACCGAAAGGGGCAACACCAAAATAATTCCAATCACCGGAATCAACAGCATCAGCATAAAAACCATGCCGTTGCCGATGGCCAAGCCGCGGTTTCTTTTAACAAACTCGATACTTTCGGCATATTTATAATGCCGTTCCAACGTATAATCCATATTCCCGAACCCGGCGTAATAGCTTTGCACCAAAAACAAAAGTACCGAAGAAATTATTCCCACAACGGGTATAAACCCTATCAAGATTATTGGGAGTGTGAGCAATAGCTCCATCAACAAATTTCGAACGTTTATCCGGATGCCCCGCCAAAGCTGTTCCGCGTTTGACGTATTTCTGTGGGAATGATTTTCGCCAAAAAGGTGCTTTTCAATTTTTTCCGAAACGGGACTCATAAAGGGCGCACTCAAGGCCATTACAATATGTCGGTACAGAATAATTCCAAAAGCAATGATAATTAATGCGCCAATAAAATCGCTAATAGTCCGGAACGTTTCGGCGCCCCATTCCCAAAACCAGATTTTTGAAATAAAGGCTCCCAGATTATCGCTCAAGCCCCAAGCGGAAAACCCAATTAAAACAGCGGTCAAAAAACTAATGGCCATCGGAATGCCGAAGTACTTCCAAAGTCCAAGTTGCCCAATAAGCTTGAAAGTTCCTGCGTATGCTTTTATGCCTTTTAGAATGTTTTTGACCATAATTCTGAATCCAAACCTTACAGTTTTTGAAACCTGTGAGGTTTTTTTCAATCGATATAAACTAATTTATCCTTAATACTTTTAACTTCTTCAACCGTTAAAATCTTTACCGCCTCCGAAGCTTTTTGTTTTAAAAATGAAACCGTTTCTGCTTCGTTTCTGTCTTTTATCTGCTCGAAATAAAATAAACCCATTGCATTATTGTGCAAATCCATGGCGCATTCCAACGCTTTGTTGGGCGAAAAATCCTCGTGCCAATCGGTAAACTGCTTTGCCCAAGCTTTTGCCTTTTGTTCGTTGTTTTGCCAGTTCAGGCACTTTTTGGTTATCAAAATTACCCAAAGTGCATGCCGGAATGCATTTGCCGGATTTCCCAAATGATGCTTGCTGCCGTACTCTCTTTCTGCAATTGCCATACATTTCTTCGTGGCAAAAATGGTCGGAAAGGTGTACATCGGATTCCTAAGAAAAAGACCAAGCAACCCAAAGAGTTGCCCAAAATCCAGATTTCTTACAATCCGATATAGCATCTATTCTTGTTTGTATTCCTTCACCGCTTCAATAAAAGCACCTGCATTTTCCAGTGGAATATTTGGCAGGATTCCGTGGCCCAAATTCACGATATAACGGTCTTTCCCGAATTCATCAATCATCTGTTTTACCATCTTTTTAATTTCTGAAGGCGGACTGAAAAGCCGCGTTGGGTCAAAATTTCCTTGCAAAGTAATTTTTCCACCTGTTAAATAACGTGCGTTTTTAGGCGAACAAGTCCAATCCACACCCAAAGCCGATGCACCGCTTTTCGCCATCGTATCCAATGCAAACCAGCAACCTTTCCCAAAGGCGATAACGGGCGTTTCATCTTTTAGCGCATCGATTATTTGCTGCATATATTGCCAGCTGAATTCCTGATAATCGGTGGGCGAAAGCATGCCGCCCCAACTGTCAAAAACCTGCACGGCATTTACGCCGGCTTTTACCTTTTCCTTTAAATATAAAATGGTGGTATCGGTAATTTTTTGAAGCAGTTCGTGGGCCAATACGGGTTGGGTAAAGCAGAACTCCTTCGCCTTATCAAAGTTTTTGGAACCTTGCCCCTGCACGCAATAACAAAGAATGGTCCACGGACTCCCTGCAAAACCGATCAACGGAACTTCGTCGTTCAGTTTTTCTTTCGTCATCTTTATGGCTTCCATTACATAGCCGAGGGTTTGGTTGATGTCCGGCATAATTACGCGTTCCAAATCCTTTTTCGAGCGGATTGGATCCGGCAACCATGGGCCAACGCCGGGTTTCATCTCTACGTGGATGTTCATCGCCTGCGGGATTACCAAAATATCGCTAAACAAAATAGCAGCGTCCATGCCGTATCTGCGGATGGGCTGCACGGTAATTTCACTTGCAAGTTCCGGGGTTTGGCAGCGGGTGAAAAAGTCGTATTTCGCTTTTATCTCCTGAAATTCGGGCAAGTATCTTCCGGCCTGGCGCATCATCCAAACAGGCGGTCGCTCCACGGTTTCGCCGCGGAGGGCTTTTAGGAATAAATCGTTTTTAATAGGTTTCATAAGTTTTGATTCAAGACCCCAAAGGTTTATAAACCTTTGGGGTCTGGTTATTTTAATATTTTCACAGCTTTGGCAATTACGCTTTCCACGGTTGTGGCATTTGCAATTACTACGTTTTCGGTATATTTTTTTGCTTCGGAAGCAGTCGTTGTGCCAATACAAACGAATGTTGGTTCATCATTAATGAGATTGCTTCGTTCCTCGCAATAACTTCGCACGCCGCTTGGACTGAAAAACAAGATTGCATCAAACTGCCTTGCAAATTTTTTCGGATTCAACGTTGTTTTATATACTTCAATTTCTTCAAAAGCGATATGGTTTTCCTTCAATTTTGAGGGAATTTCATCGCTTCGGATGTTTCCGCAGAAAAAGTGAAAGGAATCATTTTTATGGCTTTCAACTAAATACGAAGCCAATTCGGAAGCATATTCGGTCATTTTGACCACTTTGAAACCGTTTTCTTCCAAAAGTGATTTCGTCTTTTCACCAACGCAAAACATCCTCACCTCCGACCCCTCTCCTTCCAAAGTAGAGGGGAGTTGGTCTTTTTCATTTAAATAGGCCTTCACAGCATTTTGACTTGTGAAAATAGCATTTTCCACAGTATTCGGGGCTTTAAAAGGAACAAATTCAATGTTTATGGCATTGTAATCTACGAGAGAAATTCCGGCGTTCACGAGCAGTTCCCTTTGAGAAGGACTCAATTTTTTTGTTGAGAGAACGCTTTTCATTTCAATGAAATTTAAAATACTTACTTATTGATCTGGCTCTTGATTTGCGCCATCAATTCGCTGCCGCCATTTTTCAAAATCTGCAAGGCGCATTCCTTTCCAAAATGTAGGTAATCGGTTTTGTCCACAGCCTTTTCAATCTCCAATTTTTCCTTTCCGTCCAAAGAAAACAGGCAGCCCTTAAGGAGGACCTTATCCTCAATTATTTCAGCAAACGAACCTATTGGCGCGGTACAGCCACCTTCGAGGGTTCTTAAGAATTCACGTTCTATATGGGTGCAGATTTCGGAAGCGGGATCATTTAATTTTGAAGTGGCATCCTTGGAAAAATCATCATTTTCCAAAGCTACAATAACCATTGCGCCCTGTGCCGGGGCGGGAAGCATCCAGTCTAAAGCCTCCCCAACTCCTCCAAAGGAGGGGCTTATTATGTGCGCTTCGCTCACATATCCTAATCTCTGTAAACCAGCTTTTGCGAAAATTGCACCTTGCCAGTCATTATCACTTAATTTTTGAAGTCGGGTATTTACGTTTCCTCGTAAATCCACAACTTTATGATGCGGATATCGATTTAACCATTGTGCCTGACGGCGTAAACTTCCGGTGGCAATCGTGCATGGTTTTTCGAAATCTATTACATTCTTTGTCACCAAAATATCTTCGGAAGAGGCGCGCGCCAAAACAGCGGTCTGCACGATGCCATTGGGCAATTGCGTGGGCACGTCCTTCATACTGTGCACGGCAATGTCCACCGTGCCCTTTATCATTGCGACGTCCAGCGTTTTGGTGAAAATGCCAGTGATGCCCATTTCGTAAAGAGGCTTGTCCAATACCAAATCGCCTTCGGACTTTACGGGAACCAGCTGGGTGGTATAGCCCAAAGCCTCAAGTTTGGATTTTACGGTGTTGGCTTGCCAAAGTGCAAGTTCACTGTCGCGGGTGCCAATTCGGATTGTTTTTTTCAAGATTAGGCAGTTTCAAGTTGGAAAACCCTTCGGATGAGTTCTATACTTTCGGCAGCGCCTTCCTCGCCTTTTAGGTGATTGGCGAAATGTGTAGTTATTTTTTGGATAAGACGGTCGCTGATTATTTCGGCCTGGGCCTCGTTGAAACCATCAATCTTTTTGCGTTGATAGTCAATTTCACCTTCCTTGATTTCCAGCAGCTTACTTTTTAGGGCCTTAATGGTAGGCGCAAACTTTCGGTTGTCTGCCCACTGATTGAATTCCTTTTCTATTTCGGCTATTATTTTCTTCGCCTGCGGAAGTTGGGCCGCCCGTTTTTCAAGGGTATTGTCCGTTACCGCAGATAGATGGTCCATATGCACAAGGGTAACGAACTCGTTCTCCAAGACGTCCTCGGAAACGTTTTTCGGAATGGAGAGGTCCAGGATAAGCAATGGTCTCTTCAAGTACAGAAGCTCTTTGGAAATAGTAGGCTGTTGCGCGCCGGTAGCGACGATAAGCACATCGGCCTGGGCTATTTCGCTTTGTATATCGGCATAGTCCTTTACCACCAAATTGAATTTGCCGGCCACTTTCTCGGCCTTTTCCTTGGTGCGGTTTATAAGAGTGATATGGTCGTTTTTGGTATGCTTGATCAGGTTTTCGCAGGTATTTCTTCCTATTTTCCCGGTGCCGAAGAGCAATATGTTCTTTTCGGAAATATGGGGCACGCGCGACATTATGTATTGCACGGCCGCAAAGCTCACCGAGGTAGCGCCGGAGGAAATCTCCGTTTCGTTCTTTATACGCTTGCTGGCCTGGATGACCGCATTGGCAAGACGCTCCATAAACGGATTGATGATGTCGTGTTTTTTGGACTCGCGGAAAGCATTTCGCAGTTGGCTTATAATTTCAAAATCGCCTAAAATCTGGCTATCCAGCCCCGTACCAACCGTAAATAGATGCGATACGGCATCGCGGTTTTTATAAATATAGGCTACTTTTTCAAACTCCTCCACCGTGCCGTTGGTGTGCTCGCAGAGCAATTTTATAATTTGGTATGGATGCTGTGCAAAGCCGTAAAGCTCGGTGCGGTTGCAAGTGGAAATTACGGTAAGGGAAGGAATGCCGTCTGCTTTGGCCTGAAGGAGTATTTTTTCCTTCGCAATATCACTAATGCTGAAGTGGCCACGGATTTCGGCATCTGCTTTTTTGTAGTTTAGGCCGATGGCGTAAAAATTGCCTTCGAGGGATTGGCCAGAATATGTTTTCAAGTTTTCCATATAAAACAGGAGCAAATGTAAGCGCATTGTTTTTTAAAAAATAACGCCAGCGGTATCTTTTATGTCGTTGGCTGTTAAAAAAGGGCAAAATATGACAATTATCATATTTTAACCCCTAAATTCGCGGTTTCAGGACAAAGTTAACACTATTTAATTTAGAACTATTCTAAATAGAAAGCATTCAGAATTGATATGGAAGCATCAAAAAATGTCGCTCAAAGTTTACCCGCCAAGGAGATAGGTTTTTATGAAGAAACAACGATTTCACCCGGGTTTTTCATCTTAAAATTCAACAGTGAAACCGATGAGAACCAAAATTTTAAGCGGGAAGTGAGTTCCAATTTCATCCAGTTTCATTTCTGTATAAAGGGCTCGGCTTCCTTTGTTTTTAACAAAGGAAATTACAAACTGTCCATACAGGAAGGGAATTCGTTGTTGCTCTATAATCCGCAACGCGATTTGCCGCTGGATCTGTCGCTTAACCCGCATTCGTGGGTGCTCTCGGTATTGCTTCCCATCAATAAATTCCACAGTCTTTTTTCTACGGAAGCCAATTACATCACTTTTTTGAGTGAAGAAAACAAAGACCGAAAGTATTATAAGGATGGCCATATTTCGCCATCTATGGCCGTAGTGCTGAACCAATTGATGAATTACAACCTACACCCAACCATAAAACCATTGTATTTTAAGGCCAAGGCTTACGAATTGCTAAGCTTATACTTCAACCGCCCAGCAGATGCCGATGTAGAGCAATGCCCATTTTTGGCAGATGAAGACAATGTTTCCAAAATAAAAAAAGCCAAGCAGATTATGGTCGCCCGAATGGCCGAACCCCCAACCCTGCAACAATTGGCAGACGAGATAAACCTACCACTAAACAAATTGAAAGAGGGGTTTAAACAAGTTTATGGCGATTCTGTTTTTAGTTTTCTATTTGATTATAAAATGGAAGTTGCACGCCAACTTTTAGCCACGGGTTCTCACAACGTGAACGAGGTAGGATTAAAAGTGGGTTACAGCACCTCCAGCCATTTTATTGCCGCTTTTAAGAAAAGATTTGGCACAACGCCAAAAAAGTTTTTGATGGGGCTAAATGCTTAAGCAATAAAAATTGTGTCATTGTTTTTAAATATAGTCTGTATTGAGGATTGTATTATAAAAGAGTAATTTTGCCTAAAATTTTCCAAAGTTATGAAAGGAGTCCTCCTCGTAAATCTCGGTTCGCCGGACAGTACCAATCCAAAAGACGTTAAAAAATATCTCGATGAGTTTTTGATGGATCCTCGGGTCATCGACGTTCCATTTTGGCTGCGTTCCTTTATAGTAAGAGGAATTATTTTGAATACCCGCCCAAAGAAATCTGCCGAAGCTTATCAAAAAATATGGTGGGACGAGGGTTCACCCTTGATTGTTATTTCAGAAAGACTTCAGAAAAAAATTCAGGAAAAAACAACCGTTCCCGTTGCTTTGGCAATGCGCTACGGAAGTATGACTTTAAAAAAAGGACTACAGGAATTGGTAGATCAAGGCGTGGATGAAATTTTAACCATTCCCCTTTATCCACAATTTGCAATGGCAACCACAGAAACCATTGACGTGAAAGTGGAAGAGCTTAAAAATGAATTTTTTCCGCATTTGGAAATTACATCACTCCCCGCATTTTACAACAAGCCAGAATATATTGAAGTGCTTTCAAAAAGTATTTCGGAGAAACTTGAAAATGTAGATTACGAACATCTAATTTTTAGCTATCACGGTGTGCCGGAAAGACATATTTATAAGCGCGACATTACCAAAAACCATTGCAAGATTGATGGCAGTTGCTGCATAACGCCCTCGCCGGCGCACGAGTTTTGCTACCGCCACCAGTGTTTAAAGACCACTGCTTTGGTTGCCGAAAAACTGAACTTAAAGCCAGGCACATATTCCAACGCCTTCCAATCTCGATTGGGTTTTGATCCATGGCTGAAACCGCCGACCGATAGAACCATAGAGCGTTTGGCACTTGAAGGAACCAAAAAAATGGCGATTGTAACTCCAGCTTTTGTAAGTGATTGCCTTGAAACCTTAGAGGAAATAGCAATGGAGGGTCAAGAAATTTTTCACGAAGCGGGCGGAAAGGATTTTACTGTTGTTCCCTGTTTAAACGACCGTGATGATTGGTCCGAAGTCTTGACCAGCTGGATTGACCAATGGCGCATTGCAGATGTAAAAACCGCAATTGCCTAATGAAGCCCAACCAAAGCGCCACATTGGGCACAGATTCCATTGGAAGCTTATTGATAAAACAGGCCGTTCCCGCATCTATTGGAATTTTGGTAATGTCGCTGAATATTCTGGTGGATACCATTTTTGTGGGCAACTGGATTGGTTCCATTGCCATTGCCGCCATAAATGTAGTTTTACCTGTTTCGTTTTTTATAGCTGCATTGGGAATGGCTATTGGTATTGGTGGTTCTTCAATAATCTCTCGTGCTTTAGGAGCTGGCAACAAGGAGCGCGCCCTTAAAACCTTCGGAAATCAAATTACTTTAACGCTTTTGCTTACTACTGCAATGGTGGTTTTTGGGTTGATTTTCATAAATGAACTCATTCCGGCTTTTGGAGGGAAAGGCGACATTTTTGAACCTGCAAAAATCTATTATCGCATCGTTCTTTACGGCGTACCCCTTTTGGCGTTGTGTATGATGGGAAACAACGTAATCCGTGCCGAAGGAAAGCCTAAGTTCGCAATGATTGCGATGATTATCCCTTCCGTAGGTAATCTTGTTTTAGACTATATTCTTATCTATCATTTGGATATGGGAATGGCGGGTGCCGCATGGGCTACCACTATTTCGTACGGCTTGTGTTTTCTGTATGTGCTGTGGTTTTTTTTAAGCGATAAATCGGAACTAAAAATAAGCCTACCGCATTTTGGACTCGATTTCCCCATTTTGAAGGAGATGTCCGCACTGGGTTTCGTAACCCTTGCGCGACAGGCTGTTGTTAGCATTACCTACCTTTTGATGAACAATATCCTGTTCGATATTGGCGGCGAAGCTTCCGTGGCATCTTACGGCATTATTGCCCGGATGTTGATGTTTGCGCTCTTCCCGGTTTTGGGGGTTACCCAAGGGTTTTTGCCCATTGCGGGCTATAATTACGGCGCCCATAAATTTCCGCGGGTACGGGAAAGTATCAACAAAGCCATTATGTATGCAGCCGGTTTGGGCCTTGTTATTTTTATGGTAATAATGGTTTTTCCCGAAGCGATCGTTTCCGTATTTACGAACGATCCCGATATACTTTCAGATACCCCGCACTATATGCGCTGGGTATTTGCCGCAACGCCCATTATAGCCATCCAGTTAATTGGCTCGGCCTATTTTCAGGCCATCGGGAAGGCAGTGCCGGCGCTTTTGCTTACGCTGACACGGCAGGGGTTTTTCTTTATTCCGCTTATTTTTATACTGCCACATTACTTTGGCGAACTTGGCGTTTGGATTTCCTTTCCGGCAGCCGATGTGCTTTCAACCATTGTAACAGGTTATTTTTTGAATCGGGAAATTCGGAAGACACTTCGCGATTAAAAAGGATTTTTTGGTATCTTTCAAATACCAAATCTTTTTAATTATGAAATGCCCATTAAAATATTTCAAACCCCCGAAGATGAATAATGTGGGCATTCCATCTTCCGCTTTATCAAATATTATATACAGATGAAAAAAATAGTACTCCTTCTCGTAGCTTTCATTTGCTTTCACACTGCAATTTCCCAACCCGCTGGATTATTGAACGAAACCTTCCGCTTGAAATCCTTATATAACGGAAATGAATATCTGACCCCCAATGGGGAAAATCCAAACATTACCATTACTGATAACTCCGGAAACTATGCTGTTGAAGCCAATGGAATTTCAAATATATTTTCTGCTGAAGCAATTTTCAGTGGAAATTCCATTGCCTTTTCCAATCCGGGCGTTACACTAAATGATTGCACAGACCCTAATTGCTATTACGAAGATTTATACTTTTATGATGTCTTGACAAATTCAAATCTCGATCCCAAAACGCTCACTTATTATTATTCGGAAAACAATGGGTTTAAGTTTTTAAGGCTACGGGACGCAAATTATAATACAGCCTATTATAGCACCGAACCTGCGCCTATAGCCAACCCAATGCTGTTTCAAACCTGGTATCTCTTTATGCAGGAAGGAGATATGGGTGATCCTATTTTTTATAGCGGCCCCAATCCACCCCAAATAACCATAAACCCAGATTTTACGTTTACCGGCATTGAAAGTTGTGCAACCATCAGCGGCGGATTTATTTTGGGAAATGGAGACATTTATGCGTTTCTCTTGCAGCCCCATAATTTTATGAATGACGAAAGCAATTGCGCGCCAGGCCAAGCGGAATACGCCTTGTATGAACTTCAAGGCGGCATGCTTCTGGATACCAGTGTTTATGAGGGAAATGACGGAAATGATTATCTTCAGTGGGAATACGCCCCCGGCTTTCTCTCCCACTTCACAAACGTGCTGTTATCAACTCCCGAAAACAGCTTGGCCGATTTAAGGATTTATCCAAATCCCGCCCAAAACAAATTGATCCTTCAATCCACTACCAATAATTTCGATTCTGTTTCCATTTCAGATATTAATGGGAGAATAGTAATGAATTCGGTAAACAATAATTCAAATGAAATTGATGTCTCAAATTTAAAATCGGGCATGTATTTTATAACCATCTCTTCTTCCGAAGGAAACATTACGAAGAAATTTATAAAAAATTGAGTTTCAAAAACAATTGCCAACAACCATTATTTTATTTATTAGGTATCTTTACGCCCAAGTTTTAAAAAAACTGAGCTGTTAATGGAACAATACTATCCGTACATAAAATCCCTTCACCTAATATTTATTATTACTTGGTTCGCAGGGCTTTTTTATATTGTTCGCCTATTTGTTTACCAAATTGAGGCTTCCGAAAAACCTTCCCCTGAAAGGGAAATTCTGGGAAATCAACTGAAAATAATGGCTTCCCGACTTTGGAACATTATTACTTGGCCAAGTATGATATTGGCTGTTTTTTTTGGAATCTGGTTGCTGTTAATGCGCACATTTTTCTTGGCAGACGCTTGGATGCAAGTAAAACTCGGCTTTGTAATATTATTGCTTATTTATCACTTTAAATGTCACGAGATATATAAACAGCTGCAAAAAGGGGTGGTGAAACATTCGTCAAACTATATGCGCCTTTTTAATGAAGCACCCACAATCATTCTCTTTGCCGTAGTGTTTTTGGTGATTTTAAAAGATGGAACCAATTGGATTTATGGTACTATAGGCATTATTGTTTTTGCAATTTTATTAATGATGGGTTATAAAATTTATAAACGCATTCGGGAGAAATAGCTTCGTCTTTTGGAATTTTTTCCTTCGTCCAAATAACATTCGGGAGCGCTCGGGATGACATTTTTTTGGAATTTGGTATTTGTTATTTGGAATTTTCCGTTTAGGTTCGATTATTGCTATCTTTCTTTCTTCAAAACAATGTAAATGTATTTTTACAAAAAATCGCTTCGCACCCGCATCTTCCTTTCTATGTTCCTTTTGGTTTTGGGAGCTTCGGTACTTATCGCCATCGTTACGGTTTTTCAGTATAAGGAAGAAGCGCAGGATTACCATCGCGACCGCTTATTGCGGAAGGAAGCCGCCATTCGCGAAAATATCAACTACATATTAAAAACCACAACCTATCCAGTGGAAACTGCTCAAATTCCGCTGATCTTTAAAGATAAAATTTACGAAATAAAAGACATCCACAGCCTTGAAATCTTTCTGTATGACCTTGACGGAAATCTGCTAAAATCTTCAAAACCTTCTTTTTTTAAGGATACGGTTTCGCCAAAAATGCCCGATTTTGCTTTGGAAATGCTTCAAAATTCTCCCACAAAAAGTTACATAAAGGAGTTTGAAGAAGGCGGACAGAAATATCAATCTTCATACACCTACATAACCGATAGCTATTTTAAGCCTTTGGCGATTCTTAATTTGCCTTATATTGAAGATGACGGTTTTATCACCAAAGAACTTACCGAATACCTTTACAGATTGGGCATAGCCTATTTTTTTATGCTCATGGCCGCAATTGCAATTTCGTATTTTCTTTCAAAATACATTACCCGCTCCTTAAAGGAAATTAGTGAAAAGCTTTCCGAAACCCGATTTGATACCCGCAACAAAAAAATCCATATCAGTGACACGCCACAGGAAATTTCCCTACTTATAAATTCGTATAACGGAATGATAGATGAGTTGGAGAACAGTGCCGCGCAACTGGCAGCCAGTGAGCGGGAAACCGCTTGGCGCGAAATGGCAAAACAGGTAGCGCATGAAATTAAAAATCCGCTAACGCCCATGCGACTTACCGTGCAAAGTTTTCAACGCAAATTTGATTGCAACGACCCCGAGATTGATAAAAAAATGGCGGAATATACAAACACCCTACTTCAGCAAATTGACACCTTAAGCTCAATTTCCTCTGCGTTTTCAACCTATGCAAAAATGCCCGCCCAACAGGACGAAACACTGAATGTTGTGAAAATAAGCAAGCTGGCGTTGGATATTTTTAATGAAGATTATATCTATTTCTTTTCTGAGGAAGAGGAAGTGCGCGCACGTTTTGACAGAACACAACTCATTCGCGTGGTCACTAATTTAGTAAAAAACAGCATTCAATCCATTGAGCAAAAAAATCCTGCAGAGCCACGAATTGATGTAATAGTCAAAACGGAAGGAACCCTTGTGAATATACTTGTCACAGACAATGGAATAGGTGTGCCCGAAGAAAACAAAATCTTTATTTTTGAACCCCAGTTTACTACAAAAACTAGCGGCATGGGGCTGGGACTGGGAATGGTAAAAAATATTGTGGAAACATATGGCGGAACGATAACGCTGGCATCTTCCGAGGAAAAAACCATTTTTAAAGTTTCGTTTCCGGCAATGCTTTAAGGTTTTTAGTAGCTTTGTGAATGTAACCACCAATACACGAATTTTAAATAATTTTGGTTGTGAAATAACCATTAATAAAAATATTTTAGAATAATATTCGTGCATTCGTGGCAGAAAAATTTCCACAAATAAAAAAAGAATTAAACATGAAATTTCAAAACATACTTTCCGAAACCGAAAACGGCATTACAACCATTACCATCAACCGTCCCTCAAAACTTAATGCACTGAACCGCGAAACAATTCAAGAATTGCACAATGCGCTTGAAGAAGCTGAAAATGCAGCAAAAACAAAAGTGGTCATTATTACCGGAAGCGGTGAAAAAGCTTTTGTTGCCGGCGCTGACATCAGCGAATTTGCAGATTTTTCTGTGGAAGAAGGTGGCAAACTTGCCGCTAAGGGGCAGGAATTGCTGTTCGATTTTGTGGCAAATTTTTCAAAACCCGTGATTGCGGCAGTAAACGGTTTTGCCTTGGGCGGCGGGCTTGAACTGGCTATGGCGGCACATTTCCGCATTGCTTCCGACAACGCAAAAATGGGGCTTCCCGAAGTTTCACTGGGCGTAATTCCAGGCTACGGCGGCACGCAACGTTTACCACAATTGGTAGGCAAAGGTCGCGCAATGGAAATGATCATGACCGCCGGAATGATTGATGCCAACCAAGCCCTGCAATACGGCCTTGTAAACCACGTAACTACTCTTGAGGAATTGATGGAATTCGCCAACAAAATTGCAGGAAAAATTATGAAGAATTCTTCCGTAGCTATCGCTTCCGCAATTCGGGCAATCAATGCAAACTTTGAAGATGGTGAAAACGGATTTGAAGTGGAAATAGAAGAGTTTGGCAATTGCTTCGGCACCGAAGATTTTAAGGAAGGAACGCAGGCGTTTCTTCAAAAAAGAAAGGCTGAATTTCCTGGAAAATAATTAAAAAGATTGCTTATGAAAATGAAATATATTTTTGTCATACTATTGCTCATTCCCTTGTTTTCAATTGCCCAAAAAATGGAACATACAGATTTTATTGGCAAATGGAGCGGTGAAGATAATGGAGAAATTGGCTTTATAACTTTTGCAGAAGATGGTTTTGCATTTATAGAAATAGGTGGGCAGCTTATGGGCGGAGAACAATTCACAATAAAAGGCGAAAAAGCATCACTAAGCTATCAGATAAATACCGAAGTAGAACCAATAACGGTCGATTTTGTACTCAAAAATTTAGTGACCAATGAAGAACGCACATTGTACTGTATTGCTAAATACTTAGAGCCAAACTCGATTCAGTTTGCAATTAACTTTGTGGATTTAAGACCGGAAGATTTTACAGATAGAAATTCCATAGTTCTAACCAAGGTTGAATAATTTAAGTTGCTTTTTCCAAATATCTAATTCTTTAGTTATGAAATATTACTTCCTATTACTTGCCGTTTTTTTATTAAATTTTTCTTTACTGGCCCAAGATAAAGCCGAACCGTGGTTTAAGGACGGCGAAGCCCAAATAGTTCCAGCTTTTGAAAATCAACAAGATTGGATACGAACAGATTTATGGGTTGAAACTACTTTTGACACCGATGGAGATGGCAGGCCAGACCGCATGCACGTTGACGTTACAAGACCCAAACAAACAGAAGATGGTTTAAAACTTCCTGTAATTTATGAATCAAGCCCTTATTTTGCAGGCGTTGCACCAAATGTGGAAGGCGCTTTTTATGATGTCCATCACGAATTGGGTGCGGTGGGAAAAGACATTGTGCATCCTTCGGTAACGAGAACAGGAAAACGCCCTATTATTTCCAATTCACAGATTAAAACCTGGGTTACCCGTGGATATATCGTAGTTCACTCTTCTTCGCCGGGAACAGGGCTTTCACAAGGCTCGCCGACCGTTGGCGGTGACAATGAATCGTTGGCTCCAAAAGCAGTTATCGATTGGTTGAACGGCCGCGCAAAAGGATATACAACTCCCGACGGGACGGAAGAGGTAAAAGCATATTGGACCACCGGAAAAGTTGGGATGACGGGAACTTCGTATAACGGAACCATTCCACTGGCAGCTGCAACTACGGGCGTTGAAGGTTTAGAGGCTATCATTCCCATTGCCCCAAACACTTCATATTATCACTATTACAGAAGCAACGGTTTGGTACGCTCGCCTGGTGGGTATTTAGGAGAAGATGTTGACGTACTTTACGATTTCATCCACAGTGGCGACGAATCAAAAAGGGCACATAACAATAAAGTGTATCGCGATACCGAAATTAAAAATGGCATAGACAGAAAAACGGGTGATTACAATGAATTCTGGGCAAGCCGTGATTATTTAAACGATATGAAACCAATGAAAGCCGCGCTGTTTATGGCGCACGGTTTTAATGATTGGAATGTAATGCCTGAGCACAGTTATAGAATTTATAAGGCTGCAGAAGAAATGGGGCTTCCAGTAAAAATCTATTATCACCAATACGGTCACGGGGGGCCGCCGCCACTTTCCATGATGAATAAATGGTTTACGAAATATCTCTTCGGAATTGAAAATGATATTGAAAAAGGCCCAAAAGCTTGGATTGTTAGGGAAAATGATAAAAGCGATAATCCTACACCATACCCAAACTACCCGAATCCAAATGCGGAATTAGTTAAACTTTATCCCATTTCCACCTCACCAAATGATGGAATTTTGTCGCTCGAAAAAAAGAGTACTGTGCAATTACATGCTATGTTGAGAGATGACTATAATTTTTCTGGTGATTCACTTGCACAACTTTCAGGTTCCATTCATAGATTATTATTCACAACTCCTATTTTAAAGGAAGATTTACATCTTTCGGGACTTTCTAAACTGAATATTAAATTGGCCAGCAGCAAGCCCGCGGCAAATCTTTCCGTTTGGATGGTTTCCTTGCCTTGGAACAAAGATAAAAATGCAAAAATTACTGATAATATTATCACACGCGGTTGGGCAGATCCACAGAATTATAAATCCATTACTGAAAGTGAGCCGTTGGAGCCTGGAAAGTTTTATGAAATGTCCTTCGATTTAATTCCGGATGATCAAGTAATTCCAGCAGGGCAGCAGATTGGTTTGATGATTTTTTCGAGTGATAACCAATTCACCCTTTTGCCAGAACCGGGAACTATTTTGACCGTTGATTTGGACAAAACTACAATTGAAATTCCAGTTGTTGGCGGGAAGAATGTACTTATTAAAGCAATGTCCAATTAACTATTGTCCTCCTGATTTAAAAAAGCTTTAATCAATACATATAATTTCTGAAAAAAAGTCATTTTTCAATGTCAAAATGGCGGTGAAATTCTATTGCAAAAACCGTTTAAAGCATTCTTTTTGTTAAAAATTTTTAAATTTTTTTCAATGAAAATTAGCAGAGCGATTTTGGCATTTCTTTTGTCCAATTTCAAATAAATTAATTGTTTAACTTAAATCTTAATTATTATGAGCACCTTAGTAAATGTTCCTAAAAATGGAGGTTTGACACGAACAAATACTGACCGTTCTTCAACCCTCCCCACTTTGTCCTCTTGGATTGAAGACATTTTTAACAGGGATTTACCTTCCGTATTTTCTCAGAATTTCAATACCGGAATGAGCCTACCAAAAGTAAACATTAAAGAAACCGCAGATGCTTATTTTGTGGAAATGGCTGTCCCTGGACTAAAAAAATCAGATTTCCAGATAGATTTGGACAATCAAATACTTTCCATCGCTACCGAAGTGGAAGAAGAAAACGAAACAAAAGAGCAAAACTACACCCGTAGGGAATTTGGTTATTCTTCCTTCAAACGAAGCTTCACGCTTCCCGAAACGGTTGATGACGGAAAGATTAAAGCAAATTACAATGAGGGTATTTTAAGTATCCATCTTCCAAAGAAAGAAGAGGCAAAACAAAAACCCCCAAGAAATATCAAAATTTCCTAAGCATTATTTCTTGGCTAAACATCTTAGGGCTCATTTGGAGCCCTTTTCTTTCCAACATAGCAAGCTATTAATATTTTAAAATAGAAGTTGCTAATATCATTTTTTTGATGTGGAACCATTAATAATGAAGATTATGATAACTAGAAAATTTAAGCCCGGAGATTGGGTAAAAATTAAAGGCAAAAACGATTCGCCTAAAATGGAAATACTGAAATATATTTCAAAAGAAGACCCCATTACCGGAATAACTAATAATGACAGTGTTGTGGAATGTGTCTATTATAAAAGTGGCGAACGCTTTACACGTTCCATCCACCAAAACCGACTTTTAAAACTGCGCGAAACAGGAGGAATTTATAAAGCATAAAATAAATTTTATGGATTTATTCCAATGAAAAAAGGATTTACTCCAAATAATAATTAACTTTGAAGAAATCCAATCTTCAAATTTTTTTTATGTCCGCAGATTTTTTAAAAGGCCGTGGCGCCCAGAAAAATATACATAACCGCTTCTTCGAGAACAGCCACGAAGTATTGGATGAATATCTTAATTTCTGTGAAGCGGAAGGCGAAGAGACAGATAAAAACAAAACAAATTATATTGAAGTTTTTCCGAAAACATTTGTAAATAAAGTGGATAGTCCAGACGTTGGAATGGGTTTTTCGGCAAATCCGTATCAAGGTTGCGAGCACGGTTGTGTGTATTGTTATGCACGAAACAGTCACGAATATTGGGGTTATGGCGCCGGCCTTGATTTTGAGCGAAATATTCTTTTTAAAAAAAATGCCCCACAACTTTTGGAAGAAAAGATAACTTCGAAAAATTGGCAGGGAAACACCATCATTTTTTCGGGAAATACGGACTGCTACCAACCGCTGGAACGCAAACTGCAAATCACTCGAAAATGTTTGGAAGTAATGCTGAAATGGAAACACCCAACGGGCATTATTACCAAAAATTCTCTCATTCTCCGCGATTTGGATATTTTAAAGGAGATGACAAAATTGAATATTATTTCAGCAAACATTTCCATCACATCCCTTTCCGAAGACACACGTAGATTGCTGGAACCGCGCACGGCGAGTATCAAACAACGACTGAAAACTGTGGAAACACTTTCGGAAAATGGAATTCCTGTACGGGTGATGATGGCGCCGATAATTCCTTCATTAAATAGTCATGAAATTCTTCCTTTAGTTAAAAAAGTAGCGGAGCTCGGCGCAGTGGACGTGGGATATACCATTGTGCGACTAAATGGACAAATTGCTGAAATTTTTAAAGATTGGGCATCCAAAACTATTCCAGATAAAGCGGAACGTATTTTAAACCAAATTGCGGAATGCCACGGCGGAAACCTCAACGACAGCCAATGGGGAAGACGCATGAAAGGCGAGGGGACCATCAGCGAACAAGTGAAAGACACGATGGCGATTGCAAAAAAGAAGTATTTAAAGGACCGAAAAATAGAACCGCTTGATGCTTCTCATTTTTTACAACTTAAAAATCCGCAGATGAAGTTGTTTTAAAAATTTATTTTTCACCTTCCCATTCAGCATAAAATTGTTTCAGAAAAGTTTCCATAAAAGCATGTCTTTCTTCTGCAATTTTTCGTCCGGTTTCGGTATTCATCCGGTTTTTTAAAAGTAGCAGTTTTTCGTAAAAATGATTGATTGTCGGCGCATCGGATGCTTTGTATTCCGAAGGCGTCATATTCATGTTCGGCTTAATTTCCGGATCGTAAAGCTTTCGGTTTTTAAAACCTCCGTAATTGAAAGTACGTGCAATTCCAATCGCCCCCAGCGCGTCCAGCCTATCGGCATCTTGCACAACATCTAATTCTTTTGAATGAAATTCCTGGTTTTTATTTCCGCCTTTAAAAGAAACGTTTTCAATAATTTTCACGATATGATCGATTGTTTCTTCGGAAATGTTTTCTGATTTTAGAAACTGGCTCGCTTTTTTTGGGCCAACGGTTTCATCGCCATTGTGAAATTTGGAATCGGCTATATCGTGGAGCAATGCGCTGAGCGAAACGATGGTTCTGTCAACTTTTTCACTTTCGGAAATGAGCAAAGCGTTTTTATAAACCCGTTCAATATGGAACCAATCGTGGCCACCTTCGGCGTTTTGCAATTCGTTTTTAACAAAGTTGATAGTTTTCTGAATAATTTCTTCCGAAGAAAATGAAGCCATTATTTATGGATTTTTGAAGTGATGATTTCTTCCACTTTGTCAATCAGCGTTTCCACTTCATAATCTGCTATTTTTATTGCGGGATGCGCGGTCATTTCCAAACGGACGCCCATTTGCATCGGGAACATCCCCCAGCGTTGTAACTTCCAGGAATTATTGAAGGTAACGGGAATAACATAACCATCGGGCACTTTTTTAAAGAGCGTTTGCAATCCGGTTCTTCGAAAAGGCTTGGGCACACCTGTTTTGCTGCGCGTTCCCTCGGGGAAAATAACGCCGCTTCGCTTAAATTTCTGAAGGTATTTTGAAAACTTCACCATTTCAACAATAGCTTGCCTCGGGTTTTTTCTGTCGATCAAAATAGAGCCGCCGTGCCTCAAATTATAGGAAACGGAAGGAATTCCCTTCCCTAATTCCACTTTAGAAATAAACTTGGGATGGTATTTCCGCAAATACCAAGTAATGGGCGAAATATCCCACATACTTTGGTGGTTTGAGACAATGATTATGGGAACATTATTCGGGATGCTGGTATTGATATCGATATGGAATGTGGTCCCCAGCACATTTAAACAGCGAAGCAGTGTCCAGTTTAAATAGTCAACACTTTTTTTATGTGCTGTGTACCCAAACCAGTTAAAGCAAATCCATTGTATGGGATGGAAAATAACGATTGTAATACCAAAGAGTAAGTAAAACAATATCGTAAAGGGATAACTTATTATTTTAGAGAATGCCATCATTTCCATTCAAAAGTAAGAAAACCGCCCTTAAAAAGACGGTTTTTCGTGTTCGACTATTTCTGTTTTCAAAATCGAAAAATTAATTTTTCGATTTCAACTTAGATTTCGATTTGTTCTTCAACGTATTTCGGTCTATGTAAATATAATTGTAAACACACAATCCGACAATTAAGAGCCAAAATGCCCTATAAAGCCAATCGTTTATTTCCTTTCCAAATAAATGGGAAACCTTGGGGTCTTCATAAATATTAAAGGCAAGTGCGCCAAAAGCGAGTATGCCAATAACAACGGTCAAGGGTTTGTTGAGTTGTATCATAACCTGTTTGGTTACTTAACAATATTCGTTATACGCGCCTTTTAGGTTTTCGGCAATCATTTGTGCAGGGCGGCCTTCAATGTGGTGACGCTCGAGCATATGCACCAATTCACCATTTTTGAATAATGCCATAGAAGGTGAGCTTGGTGGAAACGGAACCATGTTGGCTCTTGCCGCATCTACCGCTTCGCGATCAACGCCCGCAAAAACGGTTACCAGATTATCGGGCTTTTTTGAATTGTCTAAAGACATTGCAGCACCGGGACGCGCATTTGCAGCCGCACAACCACAAACGGAGTTTACTACTACTAGGGTGGTTCCTTCTTTCTTCAATGCCTCTTCCACTTCATTTGCTGTATGTAGTTCAGAGAAACCTACTCTTGTTAGGTCTTCGCGCATTGGTTTTACTAGTTCGGGTGGGTACATAATATTTGTATTTTAAAGTGTATTAAATTGTGAATGCAAAGATACTAATTTTGAAAGGGAAAAATTCCAAATAACTAGATAGGAAATTCCAAATTACAAGCTCCAAATTCCAAATAAGTGTTTAACCTCAAATTTCAAAAAATCTTAAACTAATTAAACAGCCCTCTTTTGGTCCCAAAAGCTATCGGGATGGAATTTGAGATTTGGAATTTTAAATAGTTACCTTTGTCGGCTTATAAAAAGAAAAATTACAATTTCATGCTTCGTTGGTTATTGGCCGTTCTAGGTTATTTTGTGTATCGATTTCCGGGTGCTATTGTTGGGTTTATTTTGGGAAGCTTATTGGATAACCTGAGCGTTAAGGGTAGAAGGTTTCAAACTTCCTTTGGCACATCGCAACAACATGTTACTCCAGCAGATTTTGAGTTAAACCTACTTTCCTTAGCCTCCTTGGTTATAAAAGCCGATGGAAATGTAAGCCAGACCGAACTGGATTACGTTCGCCAGTATTTTGTGCAGGCATATGGGCGCGATCGCGCTAATGCTACCTTTCGAATTTTTAATGAGGTAATAAAAAAACGCGAAATATCTGCCCAAAACATTTGTGCACTATTACAACAACGAACCCGTTACGAAAGCCGATTGCAGATTCTTCATTTCCTCTTCAGCATTGCGAATGCGGACGGAAGTGTTTCAACGGCCGAGGTAAACGAGATAAACCGAATTGCAGGCTTTTTGGGAGTTTACGGACGGGATTTTGAAAGTATTAAGGCGATGTTTTTCAAAAATCCCGACAGTGCTTACAAAATCTTGGAAATTGACAGAACAGCAACCGTAGCTGAAATTAAGACCGCGTACAGAACAATGGTAAAAAAATACCATCCCGATAAACTGCAGCATATGGACGAAGCACACCAAAAAGGAGGTGAGGAAAAGTTTAAAAAAGTGCAGGAAGCCTACGAACAACTTCAGAAAGAGCGCGGATTTTAGGCGTTTTCACAAATTAGATTATTCCTTTTTAAAAAATATCACTTAAATAAAAAGCTATTTGTTTCTTTATTTTTAGGCTTAACTAAAAATAAAACATAGCTTAATGTAAAAATATTTTTACCTTTGTGCCTATGTTTACATTAGCCGAAGAAAACTATTTAAAGGCAATATTTCATTTAGAGCATGAAAGTTCAGGTGAAGTAAGTACCAACGCGATTGCGGAAAGTATGGAGACCAAACCCTCTTCCGTGACCGATATGATTCAAAAACTGGCAGAGAAAAAACTGGTAGTTTACAAACGCTACAAAGGTGCCCAATTAACCGAAAAAGGCAAAAAAATTGCGGCAAATGTTATTAGAAAACACCGTTTATGGGAAGTTTTTTTAGTGGAAAAATTAAACTTCCACTGGGATGAAGTCCACGAAATAGCGGAACAGTTGGAGCACATTCAATCGGAAGAATTAATCACCCGCCTCGATAAATTTTTGGGCAGCCCCGATTTTGACCCTCACGGCGACCCTATTCCCGATAAGCACGGAGTTTTAAAACGCACGGAGAAAAAATTACTTTCAGAAATAGAAAAAACCCAAAAGGGCGTTTGTGTAGGTGTAAAGGAAAGCAGCGCTGACTTTCTTCAGTATTTAGATAAGAAAAAAATCAGCATTGGTACAAAAATCACTGTGCTGGGCAAGGAATTTTTTGACGGCTCCATGATAATCCAAGTAGGCAACGAACAGTTTTTTATTTCAAAAACAGTAGCCGAAAATCTCTTTGTGCAAACACTTTAATGCTTTATTCAATTGTACAGCCCTTGCTTTAGAGGGTCTTGATTTAATCCTTATTCAACTAAAAATGAAAATAAATAAATTTATAATTTTAAGCATACTGGGTCTCTTTTTCAGTTGTAAAACTGTGTCCGAGGACAATGGTAAACTAAAAGTTGTTACAACCACAACTATGCTGACCGACTTGGTTTCTGAAATTGGCGGCGAAAACATTTCACTGCAAGGTTTGATGGGTGCAGGCGTAGATCCGCATCTTTATAAAGCTAGTGAGGGTGATGTTACAAAACTTTATGAGGCTGATATTATTTTTTACAGCGGCTTACATTTGGAAGGAAAACTTGTGGATATTTTTGAAAAAATGGAGGGTAAAAAAAATACTGTTTCTTTGGGAGATAAATTGCCGAAAAATGAATTGATCCCTTCGGAATATTTCGCTTCAAACTACGATCCCCACGTTTGGTTCAATATTCAGTTTTTTAAGCAATTTGCGCACCTTGTAACTGATGAGCTTTCAAAAGCAGATCCTGAAAACGCAGAAAACTATTCCAAAAACAACAAAGAATATCAACAAAAACTAGATGCCCTAGAAACTGAAATCAAATCCACTATTGCAACATTGCCTGAAGAAAAGCGCATTTTGGTGACTGCGCACGATGCCTTCAATTATTTCGGAAAAGCGTATGGCTTTCAAGTAGTGGGATTGCAGGGAATTTCCACGGCAACCGAGGCAGGCGTAAAAGACGTGCAAAATCTTTCAGAATTTATAATTCAAAATAGCATAAAAGCCATTTTCGTAGAAAGTTCGGTTCCCAGACGTACCATTGAGGCGCTTCAGCAAGCGGTTCTCTCAAAAAACCATAATGTTGAAATCGGCGGTTCACTTTACAGTGATGCACTGGGCGATTCCGGAACCGAGGAAGGCACCTATATTGGGATGTTCAAATACAATGTAAATACAATTGTAAACGCTCTAAAATAAGGAAACAAACAGTATAAAAATGGACAATCAAACACTTGCAGTACAGATAGATGATCTTACCGTGGCCTACAATTATAAGCCAGTATTGTGGGACATTGACCTGTCTGTGCCGGAAGGGGTTTTAATGGCAATCGTTGGGCCAAACGGCGCGGGAAAATCTACACTTATCAAAACTATTTTGGGTATTATTAAACCCATTGCCGGAACTGTTTCCATTTATGGAAAACCCTACTCCAAACAAAGGAAACTGGTCGCCTATGTACCGCAAAAAGGCAGTGTGGATTGGGATTTTCCCACCACCGCGCTTGATGTGGTTATGATGGGAACTTATGGAAATTTAGGTTGGATAAAACGGCCCGGACAGAAGGAGAAAAAAATTGCCTTGGAATCCATGGAAAAAGTGGATATGCTTGCTTATAAAAACAGACAAATAAGCCAATTGAGCGGCGGGCAACAACAACGGGTGTTTTTGGCCCGAGCGTTGGCACAGGACGCTTCCATTTATTTTATGGACGAACCCTTTCAGGGGGTTGATGCAACAACCGAAATTGCCATAATCAATATTTTAAAGGAACTGCGAAAAGCCGGTAAAACGGTAGTCGTGGTTCATCACGATTTACAAACCGTCCCAGAATACTTTGATTGGGTAACTTTTTTAAATGTGAAGAAAATAGCCACGGGGCCTGTAAAAGATATTTTTAATGATGACAATCTTACCAAGACTTATGGGATTAATTACAAAGTAGCGGTTAATAAATAGTCTGTAGACGATACTTTAAAATTTTAGTAGATTTTTTCAAAATAAAAGATGAATATCCAAGAATACTTCGAACTGGTTTGGACAGATTACACCCTACGCACCATCACGCTGGGAACGGCGGTATTGGGCGCAATTTGTGGTATGTTGGGCAGTTTTGCGGTACTTCGGAAACAAAGCTTGCTGGGTGATGCCATCTCGCACGCGGCCCTTCCCGGCATTGCATTGGCATTTTTAATTACCGGCGCTAAAGATTCAGGAACATTATTATTGGGTGCATTGGTTAGTGGTGTAATAGGAACATTTTGGATTCGGGGAATTACTACAAAAACACATTTAAAAAGTGATACGGCACTCGGATTAATCCTTTCAATATTTTTCGGTTTTGGAATGCTGCTGCTCACTTTTATTCAAAAACAACCCAACGCCAACCAGGCTGGGCTGGATAAATACCTCTTTGGCCAAGCCGCAACCCTTATGGAAAGTGATGTACGGTTGATGATTATCGTAACCGGAATTTCACTTTTTGTAATGGTTCTGTTTTGGAAGGAATTCAAAATACTCCTTTTTGATGCAGATTATACAAAAACCCTTGGCTTCAACACAAAATTTATTGATGTTTTGATTACCTTTTTAATTGTCTTGGCTATCGTCCTGGGGCTGCAAACCGTGGGGGTAGTTTTAATGAGTGCAATACTACTTGCACCTGCAGCCGCAGCCCGTCAATGGACAAATAACCTGGGCACTATGGTATTATTGGCAGCTGTATTTGGGGCTCTTTCAGGCGTCTTCGGAACAGCCATAAGCGCCAGTCAAAACAATCTTTCTACCGGACCCGTAATTGTATTGGTTGCAGGAGTGTTCGTTTTGTTCTCCTTTATATTTTCGCACAAGAGAGGGCTTTTGTTTCGGGAGATTCGTTTTAGAAAAAATCGTACAGATCTAAAACTGATGAAAACCCTTCAGTTTATGTACGGCATTGCGCAAGAGCATGAAAATATTTCGCATCCGCACGCTATTCGTATTTTGAATAATTTCTACGGTTTTACAAAAGGTTCACTTAAAAAGTTAGAAAATGAAGGATGGATAGCCATTGATGGACAACAATGGGCAATGACCCCAAAAGGTTATAAACAAGCGCAGGAAATGTATAATCAAAAACCCATAAATGAGTAATCCACAGATAGAGATACAGCTAATTGCAGCCATTGTGGCTATAGCCTGTGCAATTCCCGGTGTATTTTTGGTGCTTCGGAAAATGGCTCTAATTAGTGATGCCATTAGCCATTCCATTCTTCCGGGTATCGTTATTGGTTTCTTCATTACACAGGATTTAAATTCCCCATTATTAATTCTTTTGGCAGCATTAACAGGTGTTATTACTGTTGTAATGGTAGAGTTTATCCAAAAAACGGGACTGGTTAAGGAAGATACGGCAATCGGTCTTGTTTTTCCGGTTTTGTTTAGCATAGGCGTTATACTAATTGCAAAAAATGCAAACGATGTGCACTTGGACGTTGACGCTGTTTTATTGGGTGAACTTGCTTTTGCCCCTTTTGATAGATTGATGGTGGGAGGCGCAGATTGGGGACCAAAATCACTTTGGGTAATGGGAAGCATTTTATTTATTACAATAAGCTTGCTAATATTATTTTTTAAAGAATTAAAAGTAACCACTTTTGATGCTGGGCTTTCTTCAGTATTGGGTATTTCCCCTGTGGTTATGCATTATGGGCTGATGTCGGTTTCTTCTGTGACCGTGGTGGGAGCCTTTGATGCCGTGGGAGCAATTCTGGTTGTGGCTTTAATGATAGCTCCCGCAGCTACGGCCTATTTGCTTACTGAAGACTTGAAAAAAATGATTTGGCTTTCAATATTATTTGGAGTGTTTTCGGCAATTTCGGGATATTGGGTCGCCAATATTCTTGACGCCTCCATTTCTGGATCTATAGCTACAACTTTGGGAGTGGTTTTTCTTTTGGTTTATTTATTTGCTCCCAAAAAAGGCCTAATATCTGTTCTGTATCGTCAAAAACAACAACGCATCGAGGTTTCGCTCATAACTTTTCTGTTACACTTAAACCGACATGAGGAAGAAAGTGAGAGGCATATAAACCACCTGCAAGAGCATATTAATTGGCGGGCAGTTCGCGCTAGATCTGTATTGGATTTAGCCGAAAAAAACAATCTCGTGGAAATAGAAAACCAGGTGGTTTCCTTAACAGAAAAGGGATTGGCTTTCACCGAAAAATCGCTGGAATACATAATCAACAATAAAGATGAAAAAATTGAGCCGATGAAAGAAGATTTCTTTCTTTTCCGAGGATAAAATATATATTTTGGAATTTTTTACAATACAGAAATTTCTCAAAGCGATTTTGCTTCTCCAGTTTTCTGGCACTATTTTTTATAGTATCTTTAAAATTGAAAAAACTTATACCTAATGAAAAAATCACTCTTAGCAATCATAATTCTATTTTCAACTTTTGCTTTTGGACAGGAAGATTCCGCAGAGACCCCTAAAATAGCCGTAAAAGTTCCCAAAGGGGAAACCGTAGTTTTAAAAGGTGTTTCCATAAAATTTATGGAAGTAATGGAAGACTCCCGTTGTCCCGAAGGCGTGGACTGTATCTGGGCCGGACGTGCCATTGTTAAGGCGAAGGTTACCGCAAATGGAAAAACCGAAGAAAAGCTTTTAACCTTTGGGGAGGTAAGATCTGGAGAAGAAAAAAACACTAATCTTTATAGCTCGGCCAACTTTGCCATCAATGGATTGACACTTAAGCCCTATCCTACTGCGGAGAGCGCAGGCAATATCAATAATTATGTATTGTTGGTTTGCGAAGAGAAGAATAAGTAATTAATGACAGCCGCAATCTTTTTTGCCACATTTGGTTTTACCGCCATCAAGCGTGCCATTTGAGTTTTGGCGCGATTCAAAAATTGGGTTCCAAACAAACTTTTTAAGCAAAAAGCCTGCTGCAATGGAAAACGTTATTAATACCAATATTGTTTGCATAGTGCAAAGATAGTCTAAAGAATTTCAAGCCACAACTATAGCTATCTAGAAAGAGCACTATACCAAACTGTTCCTTCGAAGTTAACGAAAACTGCATTTGCCACAGTCAGAATGGTCTCCCGGTTTATTCTTTTTATTTGCGGTTTCAAATGGACTCCAAACAAAGCGCGTTACAAGAAAGCACACTGCTACAATAAAGGCTGCCAAGACGAGTAATGTTTGCATAACAAAATAATTTATTCTATTTCAAAAATTGATAGGCTGCCAATGCTACCACATAGGCAATGGCACTCATAACGAACAGCTGCCACATAGGCCATTTCCAACTGTTAGTTTCTTTTTTTACAATTGCCAAGGTGCTCATACACTGCATTGCAAAAGCATAGAACAGCAGTAACGAAACTCCACTTGCAAAATTGAAGAGTGGACCGCCCAAAACTGGGTTTATTTCCGCAGCCATTCTATTTTTAATTGTCTCTTCTTCCTCACTTCCTACACTGTAAATGGTTGCAAGGGTACCCACAAAAACTTCCCGTGCGGCAAAAGAACTTACAATGGCAATTCCTATTTTCCAATCGTACCCTAATGGCCTAACGGCAGGTTCAATAGCGTGGCCTATTCTTCCTATATAGGAATGTTCCAGTTTATAGGAATCTATATGCATCTCAATTTCTTCTTCTGAAAGATTTTGAGAAGCGTATTCGTTAGTGATAATTTCTTCAGCGTCGTTAAAATTTCCCGGACCATAAGACGCCATTACCCATAGAATTATCGAAATAGCAAGAATTATTTTTCCTGCTCCAAAAACAAAGGCTTTGGTTTTTTCAACTACGGTAATAATTACGTTTTTAGGCAAGGGAAGTTTATAATTGGGCATTTCAACTACAAAAAAACTTTTGCTCCGTATTTTCAAAATTTTGTCGAGCAAATAGGCAGAAAATATAGCCGCTCCAAATCCTAAAATATACATAAACATTAGGGTAAGCCCTTGCAGGCTGAAAATTCCCAAAACACGTGTATCGGGAATTACCAAAGCAATGATTATTAAATAAACGGGCAGACGCGCTGAACAGGTTGTGAAAGGTGTAACCAAAATGGTTATCAATCGTTCCTTCCAATTTTCAATATTACGGGTAGCCATAATTGCTGGAATAGCGCAGGCAGTTCCCGCAACAAGCGGCACCACACTTTTTCCGCTGAGCCCAAAACGGCGCATGACGCGATCCATTAAAAAGACCACACGGCTCATATAGCCTGTTTCTTCCAAAATTGAAATGAAGAGAAAAAGAAACGCAATCTGCGGAATAAAAATAACGATTCCGCCAAGTCCCGGAATAATTCCTTCAGCTATCAAATTTGTAAAATCCCCTGCCGGTAATGTGTTTTTGGTCCATTCGCTTAAAGATGCAAAGGTGCTGTCTATAAAATCCATGGGGTACGCACTCCAATCAAAAATAGCTTGAAAAATAAGGAGTAGAATTCCGAAGAAAATAACATATCCCCAAACCTTGTGGGTCAAGATACGATCCAAGCGGCTTCTTAAATCCTTTGCGTTTGCAGTATCTATATGAAGGGTCTGCTTTAAGGTCTCATTTATAAACTGATACCTCGCTACCGTTTCCTTTTGCTGAAGTCTTTTCAGATTGCTCACCGACTCGGTTTGAAAGGAAGCTACCCCCTTTAATTCATTTCGGTCCAATTTACCAAAATTGACGTCTTGGGTTATTACCAACCATAATTTATAAAGATCCTGATTGGGAAATGCTTTTCGCAGACGATCAAAATATTCTGGAGAAATCCTCGAAGCGTTCAAGCAGGGTTTTGTGGAAAGCTGATTGTAGTTTTCTATCAATTCCTTTAAATAATCAAAACCAAGATTTTTGCGTGAGCTGATAAGTGCAATTTTGGTTTGCAACTTTTCTTCAAGCAAGGGTATATCTAATGTTATGGCTTTCCGTTTCATACGGTCAGACATATTTATGGCAAGAATGGCAGGGATGCCCAAATCTTTTATTTGTGTGAAAAGTAGTAGATTTCTCTTAAGGTTTTCTACGTCGGCAACTACTACCGCAACATCTGGAAAGTCTTTATCGTTTTTGTTAAGTAGCAGTTCTATTACCACATTTTCGTCTAGTGATGAAGCGTTAAGGCTATAGGTTCCCGGTAAATCGAGAATGTGGACTTTACAGGCTCGGCCAAATTTGCAGGTACCCTGTTTTTTTTCAACAGTAATTCCGGGATAGTTCCCCACTTTTTGGTTCAGCCCCGTGAGCCGATTAAACACAGAGGTTTTTCCGGTATTTGGGTTTCCAATAAGTGCAACGTTTATGTGCTTTGCCATTATTATTTATATCAATTCAATTTCAATCTTGCTGGCCGTTTCCTTACGAATGGCAAGATGGCTTCCGTTGATGTTCAAATATAGCGGATCATTGAAAGGAGCCATTTGTACCAAAGAGACCTCATTACCGGGCAAACAGCCCATCTCCAATAGCTTTAAGGGAACAACATCTATTGAAAATTCCTTGATAATGCCGCGTTGCCCTTTTTTAAGTGAAGCAATAGTAATAACCATCTTTTTATTTAGATTGATTTTAAACAAGGCAAAAGTAAAGGAAAAAAAGGACGTGGGAAAAGACCTTTTGAGATTTTTTAGGCACTGCCGTTTTTCAACCTGCAAGAAATTAATCTTCCTGTTTCAAAATTTGGATATCTGCCAATAATTTTTCAATGGCCTCGGGATCTGTACCGTCGTAAAAACCACGGATTCGCTTCTTTTTGTCCACAAGTACAAAATTTTCGGTATGTACCAGAGCGTTTTCGGAATAGGGAACATCCTTTGCCGCGAGATACGATTTTCTTGCGAGATCGTAGATTTCCTTTTTATCGCCAGTTACTAAATTCCATTTGGCATCATCCACACCTTTTTCCATTGCGTATTTTTTAAGTTGTGCAACACTGTCTATCTCTGGGGTTACGGTATGTGAAAGAAGCAAGACCTCATTATCGTTTTTCAATTCTTCTTGAATTTTCACCATATGGTCTGTCATGATAGGGCAAATGGTCTGGCAAGTAGTGAAGAAAAAATCTGCCACGTAAATTTTATCGCTGTAATCTTTTTGGGTAATCATTTTGCCGTTTTGGTTGGTAAGGCTAAAATCTGCAATAGTATGATATTTCTTCACGTATTGAAGCGTGCTGTCCACAAGTTCTGTTGAAACATCTGCCGGCTGATAGATTTTTAGCACTTCTTTCGGCTTCAATATTTGATATATTACAGAAATGATAATGATGGAAAGCACCAATAAAACAACTGCTAAGAATTTATATTTTTTGAAGAAAGTAAGCATTGCGTTAAATTTTAGACTGAAGGCATATAATTGGCTGCAAAAATAAGTTGCAAAACTTTCAAAATGAATACATTTAACATCCGAATTTTAGAATGATATTCTTTTTTAACCGAATTGTAATCAAAATGATTTTCTACAATGAAAACACTAATACTCCCTCTTTTAATTTTAATCTCTTTTTTTTCTTTTTCACAGAATTTTCAAGAAGATATTAGCGAGGCCGAAGCAAAAGCCGCAACAGGTTGGTTTGGCAAACCCGTAAACCTGAACACGGGAAATTATGACCTAAAATACCACCGGTTGGAATTTACCGTGAATCCTGCCCAGGCATTTATTACAGGAACCGTCACTTCGCATTTTGTGGCAAAGGAAAATTTAAATACCGTGACTTTTGAACTTGTGGACAATATGATCGTATCACAAGTTATGCAACGCGGTACGCCACTTAGTTTTACCCAAAACAACGATGATGAGGTTGTAATTACCCTCCCACAAATGCAGGCACAGGGCGTTCTGGATTCGCTGTCGGTAAGTTATTCCGGCAACCCCGTAAGTTCAGGTTTTGGTTCCTTTGAAACAGACACCCACAATGGCGACCCCGTAATGTGGACGCTTTCGGAGCCTTTTGGCGCAAAGGCTTGGTGGCCGTGCAAACAGGATTTGAACGATAAGATTGATATGATAGATGTATATATTACTACTCCCCGTTTTAATCCTTCAAATGAAGAATATATAGCCGTAGCAAATGGGCTGGAAATAAGCCAAACCATAAACGGAAGCAATAAAACCACCCATTATAGACACCAATACCCTATTCCCGCTTATTTAATTGCCATAGCCGTAACCAATTACACGGTATATTCACATACGGTTGCCAACAACGGAAATCCTTTTGAAATAGTAAATTATATTTATCCAGAAGATATTTCATACGCACAATCGCGTACTCCAATAACAGTGGATATTATGAATTTATTTGCGGATCTTTTTGAACCCTATCCCTACGCCAACGAAAAGTACGGCCACGCACAGTTTGGCTGGGGTGGCGGCATGGAGCACACAACGGTTTCGTTTATGGGCAGCTTTAGTCGTGGGTTGATTGCACACGAACTTGGTCACCAATGGTTCGGCGATAAGGTTACCTGCGGCAGTTGGCAGGATATTTGGCTAAATGAAGGTTTTGCTACCTATCTTTCGGGACTTGTAATTGAGGATTTTGATGGCGAATCAGATTTTAGAACGTGGAGACAGGATAAGATTGGCTCCATTACTGACTCCCCGGATGGCTCAGTCTATGTGCCAGCGCAAGACACAACTTCGGTCAATCGAATTTTCAGCAGCAGGTTAAGCTATAACAAAGGCTCTATGGTACTGCACATGCTTCGCAAAAAACTGGGCGATGCCATATTCTTTCAAGGTTTGAAGGATTATTTGGCAGATCCGGCTTTATCTTACGGATACGCAAAAACCCCAGACCTCATCAGAAATATGGAAGCCGCTGCGGGAGGTGAGGATCTTTCGGAATTTTTTAATGATTGGATATACGGCGAAGGCTATCCGCGATATACTATTAGATGGAATCAAGCTGGCGGGCAGTCGAATATAAATGTGGAGATTTCCCAAACTCAGAGTCATCCATCGGTTTCATTTTTTGAGGCTCCCGTTCCATTGCGGATAAACGGAACGCAGGGAGAAACCTTGGATATTGTACTGGACAACACTACAAACAACCAAGCATTTCAGCCAGCCGTGGGCTTTACGGTACAAAATATTCAGTTTGATCCCGACTATCATTTAATTTCCCGCAGCAACAATGTGGTTTTGGGAACCGAAGATTTTACACTGGACCAACAATTTGATATTTATCCAAATCCAACTTCGGGAATAGTCAATTTTGAAAAACCAGCTTCTATAAATGTTCAAAACATCAATATTTACAATACTTTGGGGCAATTGTTATATTCTGAAAAATATTCAGAAACGGTTGATATTTCGAAATTCTCAAAAGGAATTTTAATATTTCAAGTTGAAACTTCGGAAGGCGTTCTCAACAAAAGAATCGTAAAGGAATAAAACGTTTTTCCATACAAACGTTCTTTTAAAAAAATAATAAATAAGCGGGAACCTACCCGCTTATTTTTTTTGCACGTTCTAAAAGGTTACTTTTGTGCGATTTTTTGCTGAACCTGTCACTGGCAAGCAAAAAAATTTAGGCTTGATTTTGGTAATGAGTGATTTTAAAATTGAGCTTTTTATAAAATATTTATTTAAAAAACTATGAGTCCATTTGCTGTTAAAGCTATACAACTTCTTTTAAGTTTATCATTATTGATCGTGCTGCACGAATTGGGACACTTTATTCCCGCAAAACTTTTTAAGACCCGTGTAGAGAAATTCTATCTTTTCTTTGATGTAAAATTTTCACTCTTTAAAAAGAAAATCGGCGAAACCGTTTATGGAATCGGCTGGTTGCCATTGGGCGGCTATGTGAAGATTTCTGGAATGATAGACGAAAGCATGGACAAGGAGCAGATGGCACAGCCGCCGCAACCGTGGGAATTCCGAAGCAAACCGGCCTGGCAACGATTGATTATCATGCTTGGGGGTGTAACGGTAAATATTATCGTGGGGTTTGTAATTTATATGGGAATTCTCTATTTCTACGGAAGAAATATTACTACCAATGAAGATATCCCACAGGGTTTTGCGGTTACCGAGCAATTTAAGGAATACGGTTTCCGCGACGGCGACCACGTGCTAAGTGTTAATGGCGAACCGCTAGAGGATGTAATGGACATTAACAGATATATATTTCTGCGCGATGTTTCAAAAGTGGAAGTGAAACACAGCGATGGCACTGTTGAAACCATTTCGGTTCCCGAGGATGCAGGCACAAAAATGTTTCAGAATGACACACATTTTCCATTTACACCGCGTCGTTCGGCAATTATAGATACCGTTCTTGCAGATCATCCCGCTGGCAAGGCCGGTTTGCAAAAAGATGATAAAATTATTGCTGTAAATGGAACATCCGTTCAGTATTATGATGAATTTCAAAATCTTACTTTAAAAGATAAAGAAAACACCATCGTTGTCTCCCGGGAAAACCAAATAGACACCTTGCGTGTAACCCCCAATGAAAAAGGGATTATTGGGGTTAATTCATTTGGCAGGGATATTGTTTCCCAAGTGGGTAAAACCGAAATCAAGTATTCATTGGGTGAAAGCGTTGTGGGCGGAATCAGTTTCGGCTACAATACCTTAAAAGATTACGTAAAACAATTTAA
Organism: Aequorivita aquimaris; assembly: GCF_001573155.1. Lineage (GTDB taxonomy): Bacteria > Bacteroidota > Bacteroidia > Flavobacteriales > Flavobacteriaceae > Aequorivita > Aequorivita aquimaris. The sequence goes on from NZ_JRWG01000002.1 coordinate 275,634, forward strand.
GTACGTATTTACCGCCAAGGGAGCCACGCAAGTAGGAGGCTTTGGTGCCATTGGCAACCTGTTCCCCGATGCTTGGGACTGGCAAAGCTTTTGGGCGACCACGGCTTTAATATCCATTATACTTGCTTTTATGAATATTCTGCCCATTCCGGCCTTGGACGGGGGGCACGTAATGTTCCTTTTATATGAAATGGTTACTGGGCGTAAACCAAACGACAAATTTATGGAGTATGCCCAAATGGTTGGGTTCTTCATTTTGATAGCCTTGGTACTCTTTGCCAACGGAAACGATATTTACCGTTGGTTGTTTGAATAATAACCTACTATTATAAAACTTTTTTAAAAATACTTCGGCAATTTAACCGAAGTATTTTTTTGGACTTTTGCGATGACATTTCGGTGTCCCTTCCGATGTATTCGAAAATGGCAAAGGCAATTTTTGGACTTTTTGCACGATATTAGGTAGAAGGAAGTGTTCATTTAAACGAAAAAAAAGAGCTATTTACCCTAAGTTGTTCAAAAATCACAAAACGATTGCAGATAAATTGTATCTTTCTGTATTGTTTTACAACCCATGCAGAAGCAAAATATCCAAAAATTAGACGATTTGCCATTTAACCGAACGGTAGCACTCATCAAACAAAATGATGCTGCCACCTTAAAGGATTTATACATAACCAACTTTGCAAAGGTGAAGCGCTACGTACTTAAAAACAGCGGGAACGAGCAGCAGGCCAAGGATGTGTACCAGGAGGCGTTCGTAGCCATGTGGCGAAATATTAAAAACGACCGGTTTTCCGCAGAGAGCGAGACCGCCATTAACGGCTATCTGTTTCAAATTGCGAAATACAAATGGCTGGACCAGGTGCGCAGCGTGAAATATAAGAACACAACCTTTATAAATCGTGATATAGAATTTGAAGAGCCGGAAATAGACATTGAAGAATCAAACAACAAAAAAGTGAAAATAATCATGGATTGCATAGGCAATCTAAGCGAACGTTGCCAGACCTTGCTAAGGCTGTTTTATTTTGAACGGAAACCGTACAAAGAAATAGCCCAAATATTGGAAATGGATGAGGCTTCAGCCCGCAACGCAAAATATCGCTGTCAGGAACAATTAAAAAAAATGACCCAAACAATCCCCAATGGACTCAAATAACCAAATAGAGAACACTCAAGCAAACCAAGAGCTGATAGACGCATACTTGCTGGGCAAACTGGACACAGATGAGCTTGCCGAGTTCAATAGCCGCATGGATAGCTCCGCCGCTTTTCGTCTTATGGTGGAAGAACAGCGAGCCGTGATGCAAGGTATTGAGGAACAGAACCTCCAAAATACGCTGGATGCTTATCACGCCGAAATAAAAGAGGACCCCCAGAAAAAATGGCTATCGCGTGAGTGGCTTGCACTTGCCGCCTCGCTTGTAATATTGATTGGCGTAAGCACTTGGGCAATTTTAAACAATAGCAACTCTCCCGAAAAAGTATTTTCTTCCAATTTTAAACCCGATCCCGGATTGCCCACAACTATGGGGACTTCCTCAGATTACGACTTTTACCATGGAATGGTAAACTACAAACGCAAGGAATATGCTGAAGCCATTCACCGTTGGGAATCTCTTTACGCCGCCCATCCCGACAACGATACGGTGGTATATTTTCTCGGGGTTGCAAATTTGGCAAATGGCAACGCGCGCCAAGCCGAAAAATATCTGCAATTGGCCAAAAAAGAATCCAAGAGTGTTTTTTCTGAAGAAATAAGATTCTACTTGGCCCTTGCCCTTTTAAAGGGAAATAAAATAGAGGAAGCAAAGACAGTTTTAGAAAACAGCGAAACTGCTGCAAACAAATTGCTCCTCAAAGAAATAGAAGGTTTATAGATTTTTGAACCAAAATATTGTTCTCCACAAATCTGCCACAAATTTGATAAAGTTTCATTTTTTATTTTGACGGAATTAAAAAATAGGTATATTTGCAACCGCTAAAGCGAAATTCCTCCTTAGCTCAGTTGGTTAGAGCATCTGACTGTTAATCAGAGGGTCCTTGGTTCGAGCCCAAGAGGAGGAGCAAAACAAGCCAGTCTTTAATTAGGCTGGTTTTTTTGTTTTAGGTTAAGTGTATTGGGCGATAAGTTTGTCCCAAGTAAGCAACCCTAGGAGCGCATCGAAAAAAACCCAAGAGGAGCAAAAAGCCCAGCTGTTATGTTGGGCTTTTTTCGTTTTTTATATGGAATATTGTATATACATATTGCTTTCAGAAAAACTCTTCCGGTTATATATCGGCCACAATTCTTCACCCCCTATTGGCATTCGAGATGCATATCAAAAAAAAAACATAGTAAATTATGGTTTTCCCTTGACTTTGGCAGCCGTAGTTGCGTATATTAGCGCCACTGCACTGGTGTTGGCAATTCCTTTTCTTAATCCAACCCAACCTTTCTATGCCGACCGTATGCCGACTCTATGCCGACTCTATGCCGATTGTATGCCGACCCTAAGGCGACTATAAGTTATGGATACTCCATAGATACTCCCACGCTATTAGATTCATATCTCAGGAAATCCTTTCTTAATAGATTCCTAAAGAGTTAAATACTGAAATGGATTTCTCTTAATTTTAATACCAAAAAATTGTCATGTACAAAAGAAAAAAACACGGTAGAGGCTTTACCTATAAAGATGAAAAGGGCAAAACCATCAGAGATAAAGAAACTCGCAATTGGATAAAGTCCCTCGTCATCCCGCCGGCTTGGACCAATGTAGAAATAAGTGAAGACCAAAATGCCGACCTTTTGGTAACAGGCCGAGATGACAAGGACCGCAAACAATATATTTATCACCCTAAATACACCGAGAGACAAAATGCCAAAAAGTTCGATCGGATTATAGATTTTGCCAACCAATTGGAGCATATGCGGCGTGTTACCGGCCAGCATTTGCGCAAACGAAAGCTAAATCGTGAAAAAGTCCTGGCCACTATGGTCCGTCTCTTAGAATCGGCCTTTTTTCGGCCGGGCAGTGAGGCCTATTCCAAAGAAAACGCAACCTACGGCTTAACCACCATGCGCAGTAAGCATCTCACTATAAACGGCGATGAGCTCATATTTTCCTACAATGGAAAATCTGGACAAGAACAGGAAAAGCACGTGGTTGATAAAAAACTTGCCAAGATTGTCCAAGAAATAGATGATATGCCGGGCTATGAGATTTTCAAATATCTGGATGAGGACAACAATATTATAGATGTGAAGAGCGATGATCTAAATTGCTACATTCACGAAGTGATGGGCGAAGAATTTTCCGCAAAAGATTTTAGAACCTGGGCAGGTACAATGATTGCGGCCATTGCCCTGGATGAGCTCGGGGTAGTTGAAGAGGAAGATCAAAAATTATTGGACAAGAATATTAAAGAAGCCGTAAACAGGGTCTCTGAAACCTTGGGCAACACTCCCGCCGTGGCGCGAAGCAGCTATATTGACCCTCGCGTAATTGAAGATTATACCGAAGGCCGCACTTTAAAGTATTTCAAAAAGGAAATAACCCAATTGCTTAAAAAAGCAGAAAATTTGTCAAAAGAAGAAATTGGAGTACTATGCATGCTTCGCAATCGCCTAAAGTAGTAATACTAAATTGCTATTGATTAAATTACTTTCAGCAATCATCTTAAAATAGTTAAATTTGGGGTGTTACACTATGGCCTCATAGTTCAATGGATAGAATAGAAGTTTCCTAAACTTTAGATCCAAGTTCGATTCTTGGTGAGGCTACAACATTATTTGTTTGCTCCAACTCAAAACAGCGAATCAATTTTTTATAAAAATTTTAAGGAACACCAATTATTATTTCATTTAATTTATGTGTTTATACTGAAAAATCATGAACGAAAACAGACTTGCTTTTATAATAATTGTTGGGGTTCTCGCTTTTGTAGGAATTCTATGGTACGCTTTTGAAAATCCTGCGCTTAATCCCCGTTTGGAAAACGAAAGCTATACTATTGTACGAAAGTGGGATATGCCCATAGAATTAAATGAAATTTCTGGTATAAGGTGGATTTCCGAAGATAAAATTGCTGCCGTGCAGGACGAAGAAGGAATAATTTTTATATATAATTTAAAAACGAACCTTGTTGAAAAAAAAATATCCTTTGGGAAATCTGGCGACTACGAAGCAATAACCACCGCAGACAGCATTGCATACGTTATGGAAAGCAGCGGCCTTCTCTTTGAAGTTGAAAATTACCTCAGTAACAATTTTGAAACAACCGAATATCAACTCCCCTTCTCTGGAAGAAACAATATGGAATCGGTAGTGGCCGATACGTCCAACAATCGCTTACTTTTCGCGGTAAAGGACATTGATCCCAATAGTAAAGATTATAAGGGAATTTATGCTTTTGACCTCGAAACCAAAAAATCCAATTCCTTGCCAGTATTGAAAATTCCTTTGGATGCCCCAATTTTTAAATCAAAAGATGCAGATGACGATATAGACCTCTTTTCAAATTTTTTCCCTTCAGACATTGCTATTCACCCAAAAACAGGGCATTTCTATATTTTGGAAGGAAAGAATCCGCAAGTATTGATAATGGACAGCAACGGGAAACTTCTAAAATTGCATAAGTTGTATGAGGAGTCATTTCCCCAGCCTGAGGGAATTACTTTCGCCTCAGATGGCACCCTATACATTTCAAACGAAGGAAAAAGTGGAACCGCTAATATTTTGGAAGTAATATTTGACGAGGATAAATAATCCTAATACCTATCCTTTAAATTGGTGAGCATTATTTCGGTCATTTCATCCAAGGAAATTTCGCTTTTCCAACCCCAATCTTCCCGTGCTTCGCTATCATCGATACTTTGTGGCCAACTATCTGCAATAGCTTGTCTAAAATCGGGATCATAACTTATTTTAAATTCGGGGATATGCTTTTGGATGCTTTCGGTAATTTCCTCAGGATTAAAACTCATGGCAGAGAGATTGTACGAGCTTCTAATTTTTATCTTTTCTTTTTCAGTCTCCATAATATTAACGGTTGCTTTTATGGCATCACCCATAAACATCATGGGCAAAGTTGTTTCATCATTTAGGAAACAGATATACTTTTTGTGCTTTAATGCTTTGTGGTAAATATCTACCGCATAATCTGTAGTGCCGCCGCCAGGCAGGGTTTTATAACTGATAAGCCCTGGATAACGAATGCTGCGAACATCCACTCCGTAACGATTGTAATAATATTCGCACCAGCGTTCTCCCGTTTGCTTGCTAATTCCGTACACAGTAGTGGGCTCCATCACCGTGCGCTGTGGCGTGTCCGTTTTTGGAGTGGAGGGTCCAAAAACAGCAATGCTGGAAGGCCAAAATATCTTTTCAATTTTCTTGTCTTTGGCTAAATTCAATACGTGAAAAAGTGAATTCATATTCAGGTTCCAACCTTTCATAGGAAATTTTTCCGCCGTAGCGGAAAGCATCGCCGCCATTAAATAAACGTCTGTTATCTCGTGGCGTATTACCACCTCTTCCACAGCGTTGTAATCCATTGCGTCCAAAATCTCAAACGGGCCGCTCTTCATCAACTCCTCTTCGCCCTCCCGAATGTCACTGGCTATTACTTTATGGTTTCCAAATTTATTACGAAGGTATAGCGTTAATTCCGTCCCTATTTGGCCGCAGGCGCCTATTATCAAAATTCGCTTTTTCATATGTTTGCTGGTTCAAAAAATGAAGTGTAAATATACATATTATCAATGCTTTCAACACCTAAAAATTTTATGTGCCATTTGGTTAATAACCAGTATCTTTGTGCCTCTTTTATTCTTTATGAAGTTTTTTATTCCCCTTTTAATGTTTGTCGGTTTTGTTTTTTCCTGCGGAAATGCTTCCGAAGAAAACCAAAAACAAACGCCAACCAATGATGCCTCCATAATTTTTGGAGACAAAAACTACAATTTTCCCACACTTTCGCCTCCAGCAAAAGAACAGGCCGTACGTTGGGGAGTTTTGGAAGATTTTTTAGCCGAAGCGCAAAATGCAAACGGCAGCAATTACCAAGACTTGCGCAACCGTTCCGAACGTTTAAAGGAATATGCAGATTCACTTTTCAGCAACGTCCCCGATACGCTAAACACCAAACCTATCCACAGCCGATTGATGGTGCTCAAAACCCGATCTGCCCTACTTTTTCAGGCGTCGCACCAAGCTACTATTGATTCGTTAAAGGTGCAGCAATCTTTGGAAGAAATGAATGGAGCGGTAAATAATCTGATTGTCCAGTTAAACGAAAAATTCCAGAAAGACAAAATAGATTTCTCAAGAAAGGAAGATGAGGATAAGGAACTGAAGCAACAGCAACGCTATAAGGATTCCATCATAAACTTAGAGCTTCAGGATAAAAAGAATAAGAATATGTAACAAACTCACTAAAAGCGCAACTTATGCTTTCAGTATAATTTTAAAATCAACAAATACCTTAATTAAAAACCATAAAATGAAGACTAATTTTTTAAAACCCGTTGTGGCCTTTACCGTTATTGCAGTTGCCGCAACCGCCTGTAAGGACAAAACCGAAGTGGCCGTGGCAGACACCGAGCCCCACGGAATTATCCTTGCAAACATGGACACTACCGTAAGTCCGAAAGACGATTTCTACAACTATGTGAACGGCAACTGGATGAAGAACAATGAGATTCCAGACGATGAAACCAGTTGGGCCGGCTTCACCATTTTGCGCAAAAAAACCAGCAAGGACATGCTGAACATTTTGGCAAAGGCCAAGGAAAGCGGAAAATACGCTCCCGATACCGACCAAGCCAAAGCCTTGATGATTTATGAATCTAAATTGGACTCGATCGCAAGGGACAAAGCTGGTATTGAACCTTTAAAACCTACACTTGAAAAGATTGCTGAAATGAATAGCATGGAAGATTTTCAAAAATTAATGGCTGAAGATGCCGTTGCTGTGTCACAACCTTTCCTGGGTCTTGCTGCCTTTTCTAATCCGAACAATAGTGCAATCAATTCCGCATACATTACCCCTGGCGGCTTGGGATTGCCAGATCGTGATTTTTACACCAGTACAGACCCCGCTTCGGTAAAAATCCGCGAGCAGTATGTGGACCATATAACCAGAATGCTACAGTTTTTAGGCGATAGCGAAGAATCTGCCCGTAAGCAGGCTGAAACTATTTTAGCATTTGAAACTAAGCTTGCCACCCCAAGATTGGATAAAGTGGCCAGCCGCGATTTCAGAAACTTCAACAACCCACGAAGCATTGCAGAATTGCAACAAATGCTTCCTCAGATTCAATGGGAAAAGGCATTTGAGCAAATGGGCATCGACAAAAAACTGGACACAGTTATCGTGATGCAGCCAAAGTATATGGAAACCCTGAAGCAGATGTTCTCAAAACCAGATTTTGATACTTGGCGAACCGTGATGCGTTGGTCCACTTTAAACAGTTCTGCAGGAATGTTGACTACTGAAATTGAAAAGGCCAATTTCGATTTTTACGAAACAACCTTGAAAGGAACCAAAAAACAAAAGCCCGCCGACGAACGTGCGCTAGCCACGGTTAATGGTAGCGTAGGCGAAGCTTTGGGTAAATTATATGTAGATGAAATGTTCCCGCCAGAGGCAAAAGCAAAGGCAGAATCCATGATTGAAAATGTGATTGCAGCCTACAAGGACCGTATCAACGCCTTGGAATGGATGAGCGACAGCACAAAGGTTAAGGCTATTGAAAAGCTGGATAAATTCACCGTAAAAGTGGGTTATCCAGACAAGTGGAAAGATTACTCTTCTATGGAGGTGAAACCAGGCAACACCTATTATGACAATATGGTAGCCGTGCAAACTTGGAACCTGAAGGACAACCTTGAAAAAATAGACGAGCCCGTGGACCGTACCGAATGGGGCATGAGCCCACAAACCGTGAACGCTTATTTCAACCCTTTTAACAATGAAATCGTTTTCCCGGCGGCCATCCTTCAACCTCCCTTTTACGATTACAAAGCAGACGAAGCCGTAAATTACGGTGGAATTGGCGCAGTTATCGGTCACGAGATTTCGCACGCCTTTGATGACAGCGGTTCGCGCTTTGACGCCAATGGAAACTTGATAAACTGGTGGACGGAGACCGATCTTAAAAACTTTACCGAGCGCGGTGATAAGCTCGCAGAACAGTACAGCAATGTAGAGGTTTTGGACAGCGTTTACATCAACGGTAAATTCACTTTGGGTGAAAACATCGGCGACCTTGGCGGGGTATTGGGTGCCTACGACGGTTTGCAACGTTTTTACAAGGAAAACGGCCGTCCAGATAATATTGACGGCTTTACCCCAGAACAGCGCTTCTTTATGAGCTGGGCCACGGTGTGGCGCACCAAGTCTCGAGATGAGGCTTTACGCAACCAAGTGAAAACCGATCCGCACTCACCGGGAATGGTTCGCGCTACGCAACCTTTGCTGAATGTGGATGCTTTCTATGAAGCTTTTGACATAAAGGAAGGCGACCCAATGTATCTTGCACCAGAAGACAGAGTTCGTATTTGGTAATTTTCAAAATATGTAATTGAAATAAAAGGAGCTGTAAAAAGCTCCTTTTTTTATTAAATAGAAGTTCTAAACGAATAATCCAAAACAGATTTCAGATTGACAGAATCCACTTGCTTAAAAGTTTCGTTTGAAACCGCTTCCGCAAAAGTGGGAGCTTCCAGCCCAAGCTCCTTTGCCTTTTGGATGTAATATTCCGCTTTTTGTGGATGGTTCGGGTTTACTGCATTAAATACTGTTCCGAAAGCATCTTTCTTTAAAATTTCAACCAAAATATTAATACAATCGTCCCGGTGGATGAGATTTACCGGCGCATTGCCATCTGCCAAATCCTTGCGTCCCGCCAAATATTTTACGGGATTTCTGCTGCCCCCAATCAAGCCGCCAAAACGTACTACGGTAGTCTGCAACCCTTCGGCATTCATAAATAATTCCTCAACTTGCCGCAATTGCTTGCCGGCGATGGTTTCGGGTTTGGGCTCGTCGCGCTCCGTCACCCTTCCCTGAGAATCATCATAGACCGAAGTACTGCTTACCAAAACAATTTTCTTTACTGCAGACTCATTTATGGCCGAAAGCAAATGGACCATCTTCAAAACGTAATCTGCGCCGGTATTTTTGCGTAGCCCGAGCGGGATCATAATGAGTAAATAGTCCACATTTTTGAGCAGGGCCAGCACCTCACCCTCGATTCCATTTTCCGAAATTTCCACGGGATAGGCATCAAAGCCGTTTTGCTGCAGTAAAGTGGCTTTTTCAATAGAAGTGACCGAGCCCTTTACGGCGTAGCCCAAGGTTGTCAAGCGATAGGCCAAAGGTTGCCCAAGCCATCCCAAGCCCGCAATTGCAATTGTTTTATTCATACATCAAACTATTTTATAGATTAGTCTGAAATGTATCAATAACTTTCACTCTTAAGGAATCTACTGAAAAAGTACGCTTTACAGCCACGGCATCGGTGATTACAAAAGGTTTCGGCATAGTATAATCAGGCCGTTTTGTTATGTTGAATTGTGCATCGTCCATCAAATCAAAGGAATATTCCATGACTTTAAAGGTAACTGGAGCTTCCCCGGCTACGGAAAATTGCACTTTTAAGGAATCATTTTCGGAAACGTAATAGTTGATGAGCGCACTGTTCCTTGTGCCGCGGTAATCTTCGGAAATACGGGAAGCGGGCATTTCCTTTCCGTTGAAAATTAAGGATTGAAATTCTGTATTTTCAGCATACAGATCAATCTTGTTCACCTTCCGTTTTGGAACGATGATAAACTTCACCTTCCGAAGATTTTCAACCAAGGTGTCCGCTTTCAAAATCACCTCAAAATCGGGGATGGTTTTTTGCGGCGCCGCATTCGCAAAGCTAAACTTGGTGCCGTATTTATTGTAGGCTACATCGCCTAAAATTTTGGACGCATCTTCGGGATTTTCGCCCAAATATTGCCGTGTCCATTCGTCAATTTCCTTATCATAGGTGAGCCAATAGGTTTTATCGGCATCGGCGTCTTTGTAATAGACCAGGCTGTTTGGCTTTCTTCCCTCTTCGGAAAAATCACTTTTTGAATGCGCAATTCCGAAGAATAATATCGCGAGCAGCAAACATACAGTTGAAAGCAGCCCTTTCATTTTATAATATCCAAAAACCGGCCAAAGCAACCCAAAAAGCAGAACGGTGAAAACACAACTTATCACCAACATTTTCAAGCCCAGCCCCACGGGGAAAAACTGAATAAGCGGGGCGAAAAGAAACAGTGAGGGCGCCGCCAATAATGCCATCGCCAAAAGATTGGGCCGTTCCTGCCGTAGCATGACGAAAAACGAAAGCAACGCAAAAAACACGGGAATGATAAAAAAGGCGGCTCCTTTCAGAAAAATAAATACCGCAACATTAATCAATAACCAAAAAAGTAATGGCGCTACGTAATATGAAGGTTCATTGAATTTATTGGTGAATTTTTTATAAATCGCAAACGTAATTGCCAAAGAGAGAAAAACGAAAAAAGTAATATACCAATGCCCGTTGTAGGTAAAGCCCTGTTGTATTTCGAAATACTGCGGATAGAGCGCAAGAATCAGCTTCCACCCAAAAACACCCACAATGCCACAGATTATAAGAGAAAGCAGTAATGGAACGAAGCCGAGGGCTATCATCTTTCCGTTCAGTTTTCGTTTGTGGAATCCGTAAAAAATTAGAAACAGGAATAACAACGCCGCCAAGATGAGCATTGGCAAAATCCACGAAAACGGGTAGCTCACCATTTTTACCAAAGGAAGGTTTACGTACACATCATCCGTTTCGGCCTTCAAGTTTGACAAATCGGCATCGGCGAAGTAATGCAGCAGGGGAAGCAGATAACTGCCTTGGTGGGCGAGACTGTTTCGGCTTAAATTGTAAAAGGTATCGTTGGCGGTGTGGTAGTTAAAATGACTGTCAATAAAGGCGAAGAAAAAACTGGGAATGTCACCATCTTCCCTAAAAATCGTGGAATCGGTATCGTTGGGCAGCATTTTGTAAACGCTGTACATCAACGAGGAAGCCACGGGAAAATCTGGGTTGGCCGCTATAAATTCCTTTACCAGTTTGGCGTTGCCGCCATTGGTTTCCAAAATCATATTGCTGGGGCCGCTGCTGCCGCGCGCTTCAAAGTTGAGCACCAAGCCCACATTTTTTGCCCACGGGTGTTCGTTCACAAAGAGTTTTGCGCCGTCCAGGCCAATTTCCTCGGCATCGCTAAAGAGAATAATGATATCGTTTTTGGGCAGTTGCCTGGACGCCAAATACGCCCGCACACTTTCCAAGATGGTAACCACCCCGCTTCCCGCATCGCTCGCGCCAAAGGAAGGAACAAGCGCACTGTCGTAATGCGAAAGCAGTAAAAGCGCCTTTCCGTCTTCCGAACCTTTTAAACGAGCGACAATATTTATAGGTTTGTCCAGCGTTTTTGATTCGGGATTTAAACTGAAGCCTTTTTGGATGTGAGGCTCGAGCCCCAATTTCCGCAATTCTGAAATTAAAATCCGCCGTACTTCTTCGTGTCCTTCGGAACCTAAATAATGTGGTTTTTTTGAAATTTCACTTAAAGGCCGCAACGCTCGGTCCACAGAAAATTCAGACGCAGGAGCAGTTTCATCACCTTTATAATGCGGGGTCAATCCATAAAAACTATAATATATCGCGGCAATTATTAGCAGGAGAGATAGAACAGCGCCAAGTTTTTTCATGGTTGGGAAGTTTCGGGAGTTAAAAATACAACTTAAATTGTTTTAAGTTAATGGTTTTTAATTATTCAGCAAGTCGAGTTTTAGCGCTATTTGGCATTAACTTGGCGACCCCATGACCTAATTTAATAAAATTGCTTATATTAGAAGTTCGCAAAAATTTGATACTATGGGAATTAAAAGTTTTATGGGCAGACGGGCCAAGCCCCAAAAAGGTTCTTCGGAAAAAATAAAAGTTTCAGACTATATGACGCGCAACCTCATTACTTTTAAACCTGAGCAATCGGTGCTTGAGGTAATTGAAATTCTTCTGAAGAAAAAAATTTCCGGAGGCCCCGTTATAAATGATAAAAATGAATTGGTGGGCATTATTTCCGAAGGTGACTGTATGAAACAGCTTAGTGACTGCCGCTACCACAACCACCCCATGGAAGATGTGAAAGTGGAACAACACATGATTAAAAATGTAGATACTATTGATGGCGAAATGAACGTGCTGGATGCTGCCAATAAGTTTTTGGAATCAAAACACCGACGCTTCCCGATTATTGAAAACGGAAAATTGGTGGGACAGATTAGCCAACGCGATGTACTAACAGCTGCAATGAAATTGAAAGGCCAAACTTGGTAACTATTCCTTTTCTTTAAAAATAATTTCTATCCTTTTATCGGGTATCAACCACATCAACGCTACCAAAACATACAGCGTTCCCGCAATCAATGGATTGTAAAATGAAGAAATAATTGCGACGCTATAAATTATGGGCGACGCTTTTCCCTTTAAGTCCTTTCCTAAAGCCTTGGCCGTTCAGGGAATCCTTTCCCTGAACGGCCAAAATTCTATTCTGAAGAATAAAATAAGCAATCGCTGCCATTAACAACACGCCACCGTACATCGCCATGGGCAGTTCGGCAAAATGGTTCTCGCCCACCCAGCCCGTAACAAAAGGAATCAACGAGAGCCAAAACAATAAGTGCAGATTTGCCCAAAGTATTTCCCCGCTCACCTTTTCTACGGCGTGCATCATGTGGTGGTGGTTGTTCCAATAAATTCCCACATAGATGAAACTTAAAACGTAACTGAGGAATACGGGCAACACGGGCGCCAAATCACTAAGCTCGGTTCCGTGCGGCACCTTTAACTCCAAGACCATAATTGTAATTATTATGGCGAGTACTCCATCGCTAAAAGCTTCCAATCTGCTGCTGTTCATAACGGATTTTTTATGTGAATTATAAAAGAAGTGATTTTTGAACATTTTAAAGTACAGAAATTTTTATAATTATCTAATTATTTATATTTCTGATTTTCAACAATATATTCGTTTTCAAACGCTTACAAACAACTATAAACGAAAGTAAATAAGTAACAACCAACTAAAATTTGGAAGCCATCGTACGTTTGTCCTGTCGAATAAAATGAAATTCGATAGTATCAATTGTTTAATATTAAATTTTAGAAATCATGAACGCACTTAGAAACAAAGTACAGTTGATTGGAAGATTGGGCCAAGACCCAGAAATCGTAACCTTCGCCGATGGCAACAAAATGGCAAAATTCTCCATGGCCACGGACGACAGTTACAAAGACAAAAACGGCCAAAAAGTGGAACGTACCTATTGGCACAATGTGGTGGTGAAAGGTGGCCTCGTTAAAGTAGTCGAAAATTACATAACCAAAGGCCAGGAAATTGTAATTGAAGGAAAACTTACCAATCGTTCCTGGGAGGATAAGGAAGGCAACAAACATTATATCACCGAAGTATTTTGCAACGAGCTGGTCATGCTGGGGAGTAAATAAATGACTGGCTAACCAAGCCCCTGCCATTTGGTGGGGGCTTATTTTTTAAGTATCAATCCCTATTTTTACAAAATGGAAACTATTGCCCAGCCCACCATTTTCGAACTGCTAAAGAAGCAGTTCGGATACGACAGCTTTCTTCCGAACCAAGAAGAAATAATCAACAATGTATTGGACCAAAACGATACCATCGCCATAATGCCCACCGGCGGCGGAAAGTCGTTGTGTTTTCAATTGCCGGCCTTGGCTTTGGAAGGTACGACCATCGTAATTTCGCCATTGATCGCTCTGATGAAAGACCAAGTGGATGCTCTAAAAGCAAACGGCATTCCGGCGCAGTTTTTCAACAGTTCGCAACCGTACGGGGAACAACAGCAAGTTTTAAGGGAATTACAAAGCGGAAATTTAAAATTGATATATGTAGCGCCCGAGAGTCTTCCGCAATTGAATTTTATTCTGAAGATAATAAAAATCGGTCTTTTTGCGGTTGATGAAGCACACTGTATTTCCAGTTGGGGCCACGATTTCCGGCCCGCCTATACACAACTTAAAAGGTTAAAAGAACAATTTCCAAACGTTCCCTTGATAGCCCTAACAGCCACGGCAGACCGCGCAACGCGGGAAGATATTGCCCTGCAGCTCGCTATTCCCAATGCCAAAATATTTATAGCTTCCTTTGATAGGCCCAACCTTTATTTAGACGTCCGCCCCGGCCAAAACCGAAACAAACAGATTTTCGATTTCCTTAAAAACCATCGGGACGAAAGCGGCATCATTTATTGCCTAAGCCGAAAGGGAACCGAAAAGCTGGCCGCCACCCTTACGGCCAAAGGCTACAAAGCAGAGGCTTACCACGCTGGTTTGACTTCCGAAGAACGGACGCAGATCCAAGAAAATTTCACCAACGATGTTTCGCCCATCATTGTCGCCACCATCGCTTTCGGAATGGGCATCGACAAGAGCAACGTACGCTGGGTAATACATTATAACATGCCGAAAAATATAGACGGCTATTATCAGGAAATTGGCCGTAGCGGCCGCGACGGGATGCCTGCCCATACCATCCTCTTCCACAGTTTTGGCGATATTGTAATGTTGCGGAAATTTGCCGAAGGCGCCGATAACGAAGCATACCAATTGGCAAAACTGGAACGCATGCAGCAATACGCCGAAGCCCTTAGTTGTCGAAGAAAAGTCCTGCTCGGCTATTTTGGCGAACACATTTCAGAGGATTGCGGCAATTGCGATATCTGCAAGGCACCGCCCAACTATTTTGACGGAACGCTGATCGCCCAAAAAGTTTGTTCAGCAGTGGCCCGTTTGCAGGAAGAGGAAGCCCTCGGAATGGTTTTGGACGTGCTGCGCGGATCCCAAAATGCCCAAGTGTTCGACAAAGGATATCAAAAAATAAAGACCTACGGCGCCGCAAAAGACGTTCCCTGGCGCGACCTGCAGCACTACGTAATCCAACTGCTGAACCAAGGAGTCCTCGAAGTTTACTTCCACGAAAACGGCCGGTTGGTGCTCACGCCGCAGGCCAAAAGGGTTTTGTTTGAAGGGAAAAAAGTCCGTTTGGCAAACTTCGTTCAGGAAATTGAAACAGTAAAGATCGAACGGGCGCCACGGAAACGTGCCGAACTTTTTGATAAACTTAGAGCACTCCGGTTAAAATTGGCACAGGAAATAAACAAACCTGCTTTTGTAGTTTTCAGCGACGCCACTTTGGAAGATATGGAACACAAAAAGCCGCGCACCCGAGAGGATTTTGCCGAAGTATCCGGTGTGGGTACGGCGAAACTCGAAAAATATGCCGACGATTTCCTAAAAGTGATCAATCGGCATTTGGACGGACTTGAAAATGAGTTGCCTACGCATGAAAAGAGCTTTAAAATGTTTACGGAGGAAAATCTTTTACCTTCGGAAATAGCTGAAAGACGGGGAATTTTAGAAGATTCGGTATATGGCCATTTGCTGAAAATGCACGAAGCCGGAGCGACAATCGACCTGTATCAACTTATTTCTTCCGAAGAGATTCAGCAAATAAAAGATGCCAAAATTAAACTGGAAAACCCCGATGCTCTAAAACCGTATTTCGAATATTTTGAAGAGCGTTTGCCTTATTGGAAAATAAAGATGGCCCTATATTTAGAAATGCAATCTTAAAATATTGAACCGCTGTTGGCGCTTCTCTTCCGGAAAATCAAAACAAGGGCAGCGCCGGCAGCGTTTATGCTCGCCTTTTTTTAAGTACTTTTCGCAGCACTCTTCTTTGAGAGTCCGCTTCTTTTCCTTTTTCTTCTTTCCCATTTTTCCTTAATAACTGCTAAGTTGCAATTAAAGCCTTAAAAAAACCTAACAAATATCATATTTTATAAAGAAGCGATGCCCGACTTTTGTGGCAATTTTCAATTTTTAAAGCAGATGACCTCTTCCGGAAAAATAGAACTGATGGCCCCAGCGGGCAATTTTGAATCGTTACAGGCCGCGTTGGACAATGGCGCAGACTCCGTCTATTTTGGTGTTGAACAACTCAATATGAGGGCACGTGCCAGTATTAACTTCTCCATTGCCGACCTGCCCGAGATTGGCAAACGTTGCAAAAAGAAAGGCGTGCGCACCTATCTTACGCTGAACACCATCATATACGACCACGATCTGTCGCTGATAAAAACCCTTTTGGATGCCGCCAAAGCCGCGGATTTGACTGCCGTTATCGCGATGGACCAAGCCGTGATTGCCTATGCCCGGCAAATTGAGATGGAAATTCACATTTCAACCCAAATAAATATCACCAACATTGAAACCGTAAAATTCTATGCCCTCTTTGCCGATACTATGGTGATGAGTCGCGAGTTGAGCCTGCGGCAAATAAAGAAAATTACCGAACAGATTGAAAAAGAACAGGTAAAAGGACCTTCCGGCAATTTGGTGGAAGTGGAAATTTTCGGCCACGGCGCGCTTTGTATGGCCGTTTCGGGGAAGTGTTATTTAAGCCTTCACTCCTACAACTCCTCTGCAAACCGCGGGGCATGCAAGCAGAATTGCCGAAAAAAATACACCGTAATCGACCAGGAAACGGGCTTTGAGATTGAATTGGACAACGAATATATGATGTCGCCCAAGGACCTTTGCACCGTCAATTTTTTGGACCAAGTAATCGAAACTGGCATAAAGGTTCTAAAAATAGAAGGCCGTGGCCGCGCTCCGGAATATGTGGCGACCGTAACCAAAACCTATCGCGAAGCCATTGATTCGTATTACGACGGAAGCTATTCCGAAGAAAAAGTGGAACAGTGGATGGCCGAATTGGCCAAAGTGTATAACCGCGGATTTTGGGGCGGGTATTATTTGGGCCAAAAGCTGGGCGAGTGGAGCAATACCGACGGCTCGCAGGCCACGCAGAAAAAGGTATATATTGGCCGGGGCGTGCATTATTTCCCGAAAACCAAAATCGCCGAATTCAAAATTGAAGCCTACGATTTAAACTTGGGCGACAAAGTTTTAGTTACCGGCCCAACTACCGGCGCCAAAGAGTTTGAGCTTTCGGAAATGCTTGTAAATGATGAGTCGCTTTCCACGGCAAAAAAAGGCGATTCCTGCACCATCCCAACGCCGTTTAGAATACGCCCATCGGACAAACTGTATAAAATAGTCGCTTCGTAAATGGTCGTGGTAACCCTGCAACGGATCAAGTGCATCGGATGCAATTACTGCGTGGAGCTGGCTCCGGCCTATTTCAGAATGTCTAAAAAGGACGGTAAATCAGTTCTACTGCATTCCGAGGAAAAACGAGGATTTTTCACCTTAAAAATTGCGGACAACGCCGAATTTGAAACTTGCGAACTCGCCGCAAAAGCGTGTCCCGTGAAAATTATTTCAACCAAATTGATCTAGTCATTTGAAATAATTTCAGCCGTTTCTCCCTCTTTGCCAATAATCGGGATTTTTTTAGAATAGAAAGTTACCCGTATTCCGAACAAAAGAATAATTCCCCCAACAATCATTTGCAGAGTTACTTCTTCATTTATAAACATCCACGCGAAGATTGTGGTCAAGACCGCTTGCCCCAGCAAACTTACCGAAACCCGCGTTGCACGCATATGTTTGGTTGCATACCCCAAGAGCAACCAAGCCGCCAACTGGCAAACCAACCCTTGAATTATCAACGAAATCCAGCCCATTTCCCCAAAACCCGTAAACGGTTCGTTCATAAAATAACTAAGTATTCCCAGAAAAACTGCAGAGGTCAAAGTACTTAAGGTGATAAAAGGCAGCACCTCAATGTCGTAAAGCACAAACTTACTTACCAGCATATAAATGGCATAAAACACACCGGAAAGAATTGCGAAAACAAAGGCGAGATTGAAGTCTAAATTCACAAAAAAGTGGAAACCCACTAAGGTTATCATCCCAAAAATCGCGATGACCGTTCCAATCCAAAAGTTTCGCGTAGGTTTATTCTTTAAAAAGAAAAACGCGCCAATACCCACCCAAACCGGGGAAAGATTGGTTAGCAATGTAGCCTGTGTAGCGGTGGATTCCTGGATGGAAATGTTCCAGACCGCTACGTCAAGGGCGAATATAGCGCCGCACAGCATCGTGAGGAAAAGCAATTTTACCGAAGGAATTTTGAACTTTCCCGACAAAAAAGTAAACGGAACCAGCACTGCCGCGGCAATTGCCATCCTGTAAAATGCCGAAACGATGGCGGGCGACAACTTGAGTTTCACCAAAATGGGGAAAATGGAAATACAAATTATTCCAATGACAAGGGCAATTCTGGGCTTTGTCATAACTGTGAAATTGGAGAGGTAAAATTAAAGCCGCAAAATTAGTCTTTAAAAACCATTGTTTGATGATTTAGGCAGACATTAAAGATTAATTAACGCGTATCCAGTTGGTGAAGTTTTAGTTGAATGCGCTTCCGCTCCACATCCACATCGAGCACTTTTACGACTATTTGCTGGTGAAGGTGCACGTGCTTGTTCACATCTTTTACAAATGAATCTGATAGGTTGGAAACGTGAATTAGGCCGCTTTCCTTAATTCCAATGTCCACAAAGGCGCCAAAATTGGTGATGTTATTCACAATTCCGGGCAGCAATTGGCCTTCGCGTAAATCGTTGATGGTTTTTATGTTTTGGTTGAAAGTGAAAACTTTGGCTTCCTCACGAATATCAAGTCCGGGTTTTTCAAGTTCCTTTATAATATCTTTTAAAGTGGGAAGCCCGATTTTATCTGAAATGTATTTTTCGAGATTTATTTTTTGAAGCAGTGCCTTGTTTCCTATTAATTCTGAAATTTTCACCCCTTCGTCCTTCGCCATTTTTGAAACAACCGCATAACTTTCGGGATGAACGGAAGAATCATCCAACGGGTTTTCTCCATTTTTTATACGAAGAAATCCAGCCGCCTGCTCAAAGGCTTTACCGCCCAAACGCGGTACATTTTTTATTTCTTCCCGAGAATTGAATGCGCCGTTTTCCTCGCGATAATTCACAATATTTTCCGCCAGTTTTGGACCGATGCCCGAAACATAACTCAACAGCGGAACACTGGCGGTATTTATGTTTACGCCTACTGCATTTACACATAATTCCACCGTTGTATCCAGCGAACTTTTAAGTTTTGACTGGTCCACATCGTGTTGATATTGCCCAACGCCGATGGATTTAGCGTCAATTTTCACCAATTCCGCCAACGGGTCCTGCAAACGGCGACCGATGGAAACTGCACCGCGAACCGTAACATCGTAATTCGGGAATTCATCTCTCGCAATTTTTGAAGCCGAATAAATGGAGGCGCCAGCCTCGCTCACCACAAAAACCTGCATTGCATTTTTGAATTGGATTCGTTTTACGAATTGTTCTGTTTCGCGCGAAGCGGTTCCGTTGCCAATGGCGATTGCCTCAATTTTATGTGCATCGGCCAGCGAACTTATCTTTTTCATTGCGGTGGAAGTATCGTTTTTTGGCGCGTGCGGAAAGATGGTTTCGTTGTGATGCAAATTTCCTTGTGCGTCAAGACATACAATCTTACAGCCACTTCTAAAACCTGGGTCGATTGCCAAAACGCGCTTTTCTCCCAACGGCGAACCAAGCAAGAGTTGTTTTAGATTTTTTGCAAAAACATTGATTGCACTTTCATCTGCTTTTTCTTTAGCAGCGGAAAGTGCTTCGTTTGAAAGTGCCGGAAACAATAGACGTTTATAACTATCCTCAATAGCTAGTTTTATTTGTTTTGAAGCCGCATCATTTGATTTTATGATGCGTTCTTCAATTTTATACAGAGCTTTTTCGTCATCAATTTCTATTTTTTGGCGAATAAATCCTTCGGAAGTCGCTCGAAGAATCGCCAATAATCTATGGGAAGGAATTCGGTTTAAAGGTTCATTCCAGTCAAAATAATCTCGGAATTTTTGGGCTTTTTCGTCATCTTCAAACTTCTTTACCACTTTGGTGGAAATGGTTGCGAAACGTTCCAATTGGTTTCGAAGCATATTCCGGATATCGGTTCGCTCATTAATCCATTCGGCAATAATATGGCGGGCGCCTTCTAAAGCTTCTTCTTCGGAAGTTATTTCGCCTTTTACATATTTCAATGCAATTGAAGAAACATCAGTAGCGTTTTGGCTCATTATAATTTTCGCCAAGGGCTCCAAACCGTTTTCGCGGGCAGTATCAGCCTTTGTTTTGCGCTTCTTTTTATAAGGCAAATACAAATCTTCCAAAGCAATCAAATCCCTTGCTTCTTCAATTTTCTGCCGAAGTTCCTCAAATAAAACTTCCTGCTCCTCCAAGGATTTTAGAATGGCAATTCTTCGTTTTTCCAGTGCTTCAAATTGTTCCTTGAATTTTACGATTTCGCCAATTTGAACCTCATCCAAATTTCCTGTCAGTTCCTTTCGGTATCGGGAAATGAAGGGAATGGTACAATCTTCGTTTAAAAGTTTTACGGTGTTCTCAACACTATTTTGGGGAAGCTGGGTTTGGGAGGTTATGTAAGAAATTAACATCATTACATTTCAATAATCTTTAATAATTTTTCTTTCAAATTATAATATGAAAAGTATACTTTATCATCGTGAATGAAAACATCTTCAGCAGATTCGTATTGAAGTCCCTTTTTGAATTCCTTAATTCTATCAAAAATATTCTCGCTTGTTTCTTTAGACACGTAATTAAAATCAGCATCAAGATGCGTGTTAAAAAATGTGGATTTTGTAGATGAATAGGTCGAATAGGAATAAAAAGTAGGATTAATATATGTGGTTGAAACACTTGGAACTCCTCCGGATGCAGATATTGTGGTATTATAACTACCACCCATCATGCCCATACCGCCTCCATTTAATTCTATATAACCACCAATGGTTAAATGATATAGATTGTTATCCCTATAACCAGTAATCCCAATATTGCCTGATGACACCTTACGTAAATACTGAGAAGTTTCTTCCAATTCACGATGGTTTACAAAAGGAAGAAAAGTTTCTCCGTCCTGAATGATTGGGGAATTTTTAAATTTTATTGGTTGGTTTTTCTCAATATAAAATTCTTTTAAAATTTCGCCTTCAAAATTTTTAACATAGATTTTCATTTCATCCTTATTAATTCCCAATTGAAATATTTTATCATCCAGAATAAAAGAATTATATTTTTTGAAATCCCAGATTCTACCTTTAGGATATTCATAAATTGCCTGTTCCATACTCAGGACATCTAAATCTATTTTATAGAATATTGTTTGAAGGTTTTCATCATCTTCAATAGTTAGGTAGATCAAATTATCTTTTTGATAAAGCTTGTTATTTTGAGCTGTTTGCTCAATTACATTTGGAACACGATTATCAATTTTGGTGACATTTGATTTTAAACTTCCAAATAATTGCTCTCGCTTTAAAAGTTTTTGCTTTCTATTTTCATCGTAAAATCCGTCGGAGTTAGTTGGGTCTAAACTAACTAATACATTATCAAAAAAAGATTCAATACGATTTTCAATCTGAAAAGACTTTAATGTTTCAAATCCATTCTCGCCTAATTCTCTTATAATAAAAACATTCTCTTTAGTTGAAGTAAACAAAAACAACTGATTATTGTAATGTACTGTTTCAAGGTATTTTTCATCATCAAAATCAAATTTGAATTCCTTTTCTGAAACCTTTTTAGAATCGAAATTGATGCTTAATACAAGGAATTTTTTCTTGGAATTATTGGAAAATAAAATTTCATAAGTGTTCCCAATGATTTTATAACCTAGTATATTCTCATGTTTTGAAGGATCAAATGTTATGGCCCCTTTTTCATTAAAATCATTATCGAATAGATTGGCGAACCCCATTTTATTATCAATCATTACAATTACCAAATCTCCGTTTGTCGTATTTAAAAAATTAAAACCTTTCTTTTTTCTAGGCAACATTGAGGTATTATCGTCAATTTTCACAGACAAAACTTCCTTTTGTGAAAGACAATTAAAATAACTTAACAATAAGAAAAGTAAAATTGAGATTCTAAAAGTCATTTATTAAAATTTATTACAATGTTAATTTATCGTCGCCCCATTCTCAACCCCATCTTCCCCAGGGTTAACAAAAACAAGTTTCCCATCAGTATTTTCAGTCATTAAAATCATCCCTTGGCTTTCCACTCCGCGCAGTTTTCGGGGTGCCAGGTTTGCCAAAACGGTTACTTTTTTACCGATAATTTCTTCGGGTTTAAAACTTTCGGCAATTCCGGACACTATGGTCCGCACATCAATTCCTGTATCAACTTTCAACACCAAAAGTTTATCTGCTTTTGGCATTTTTTCGGCTTCAATTATGGTTCCAACGCGCATATCTAGTTTTGCAAAATCGTCGTATTGAATCGTTTCTTTTTGTGGCGTAACCTTTTTGTTTGCTGCTTCGTTCATTTTCTTACTCGCTTGTAGTTTATCTAATTGTTGTTGAATTTGTTCGTCCTCAATTTTGCTGAAAAGCAATTCGGCTTTATTTATTTTATGGCCTGGTTTCAGCAATTCTGATTTTGAAGAAACATCATTCCACCCTAACGAGATCTCGACAGAGCCTGTCCTGAGAGCAGTCGAAGGGCTCGACCTGACATTGAGCATATTTTTAAGTTTTTCTGAAGTAAATGGTAAAAACGGTTCGCTTAATATAGCCAAAGCCGATGCAATTTGCAGTGCAACATACATTACTGTTTTGGTGCGCTCCTCGTCGGTTTTTATGGTTTTCCAAGGCTCTTCGTCTGCTAGATATTTGTTTCCGAGGCGGGCCACGTTAATCAATTCTGCCTGCGCTTCGCGGAAACGGTAGCGCTCAATTGAACTCGCAATCACTGCGGGATAGGCTTTCAATTCGTTTAAAGTCTGTTCGTCAATTTCTGAAAACGCAGCGGGTTCGGGTACGATTCCGTCGTAATATTTATCGGTCAAAACCATTACACGGTTTATAAAATTTCCGAAGATGGCAACCAATTCATTATTATTTCGCGCTTGAAAATCTGCCCAAGTAAAATCGTTATCCTTTGTTTCCGGGGCATTTGCGGTTAAAGTGTATCGCAACACATCCTGTTGGTTCGGAAAATCCTCCAAATATTCGTGCAGCCAAACCGCCCAGTTTTTACTGGTTGAAATTTTGTTGCCTTCAAGATTCAAAAATTCGTTTGCGGGAACGTTTTCCGGTAGAATATAACTGCCTTCCGCTTTCAGCATTGCAGGGAAAATAATGCAATGGAAAACGATGTTGTCTTTCCCTATAAAATGAAGGAGTTTGGTATTGTCGTCCTTCCAATAATCTTCCCAATTTTTATCTTCGCGCGCCGCCCATTCCTTGGTTGATGAAATATAGCCAATGGGAGCATCAAACCAAACGTAAAGCACTTTTCCGTCTGCTCCTTCCACCGGAACGGGAATGCCCCAATCGAGATCGCGGGTTACTGCACGCGGGCGCAAACCGTCGTCAATCCAGCTTTTACACTGGCCAAGCACGTTAGTTTTCCAATCTTTTTTATGGTCAACGAGAATCCATTCCCTTAAAAAATCTTCGTAGCGATCCAAAGGTAAAAACCAATGTTTTGTTTTTTTTAAAACGGGTTTATTTCCAGAAATTACGCTTCGCGGATTTATCAAATCGGTCGCGTTTAAACTTGTTCCGCAGTTTTCACATTGGTCGCCGTATGCTTCTTCATGACCACATTTTGGGCAGGTTCCTATTACAAATCTGTCCGCCAAAAATTGATTAGCCTCTTCGTCAAACAATTGCTCGGTAATTTCTTCAATAAATTGACCGGCATCATACATTTTCTTGAAAAATTCCGAAGCGGTTTTATGGTGGATTTCAGCCGAAGTGCGCGAATAATTATCAAATGAAATCCCAAAATCTTCAAAACTTTTTTTGATGATTGTGTGATATTTATCAACCACTTCTTGCGGTGTTATTCCTTCTTTTTTCGCTTTCAACGTAATGGCAACGCCGTGTTCATCGCTTCCGCAGATAAATGCAACGTCTTTGTTTTGAAGTCGTTGGTAACGTGCATAAATATCTGCCGGCACATAAACGCCCGCCAAATGGCCAATGTGAACAGGGCCGTTTGTGTAGGGTAAAGCGGCCGTAATTGTATATCTATTCGGGTTCTGATCCATAATTTTTTTTGAAAACCTGCCAAAATGGGCAGGCAGGCACAAAAGTACACATAAATGTAGTAATTTGTGGTTTTAAATAGATTCATGATTACACCAAAAAGACTACAAAAGGGCGATACGGTTGGCATTGTTTCCACGGCTCGGAAAATTTCAAAAGAAGAATTGAAACCTGCAATCCAATTACTGGAAAGGTGGGGTTTAAAAGCCGTTTTGGGGAAAACCATCGGCGCCGAGGAAAACCAATTTGCGGGAAGCGATACTTTGCGTGCAGCAGATTTTCAAGAAATGCTGGACAATCCAAAAATAAAAGCAATTTGGTGCGCTCGCGGCGGTTATGGAACGGTACGGATTATTGATAAACTGGATTTTTCAGCATTCAAAAAAAGTCCGAAATGGATTGTTGGGTATAGTGATGTTACGGTTTTGCATTCGCACATTCATAATTTTGGGATTGAAACATTGCACGCGCAGATGTGTTTGGAGATTGAAAATAAAACAGAGGAAGCCAGGGAATCCATTCGGACAGTTTTGTTCGGGGAAGCATATAGTATTGAAATGAAACGGACAGATTCCGTCGCTCCGCTCGGAATTTTGAAAGGAGAATTAATTGGCGGCAACCTCTCGGTTTTGTATTCGCTTTGTGGAAGTACTTCGGAAATGAAAACCGATGGCAAAATTCTTTTTATTGAAGATTTGGACGAAATGCTTTATCACGTTGATAGAATGATGATGAATTTAAAGCGAAACGGTTATTTGAAAAACCTGAAAGCTCTTATCATTGGCGGAATGACGGAGATGAAAGACAATAAAGTGTACTTTGGAAAAACAGCAGAGGAAATAATAGTTGATTTGGTAAAAGAATACAATTATCCTGTAATTGCAAATTTTCCCGCTGGGCATATTAAAGATAATCGGGCTTTAATTTTTGGCAGAAAGGTGGAATTAGAAATTGAAACAAATAAAGTGGTCTTGAAATTTTAAGAAATTCCAAAAAAAATAAATCCCAAATTCCAAAAGGCTTTTGGAATTTGGTGCTTGAAATTTGGTACTTTAATCTAATGGCAACGCACAACGAACTCGGAAAAATAGGTGAAGAAATAGCCGCGCAATATTTGCTTCGCAACGGTTATAAAATCCTGCGCCGAAACTTTTATTTTGATAAAGCCGAAATAGACATCATCGCCCAAAAGGAAGAAGGCACGGTTGTCATCGTTGAGGTGAAAACCCGTAATAGCGATTTTTTCGGCGATCCGCAGAGTTTTGTAACCCCTTCAAAAATCAAGCTTTTGGTAAAGGCCGCCAATGAATATATCATTTCAAACGAGCTGAATGCGGAAGTACGGTTTGATATAATTGCTATTCTAAAAAACCAAAAAGTAGAAAAGCTGGAGCATTTTGAAAATGCCTTTTATCATTTTTAATCCTGATTCAAACCCAACTTTGACAAAGTTTTAAACTTTGTTAAAGTTAATGCGCTTTATCCGCCGAAGAAATCCCTTCAAAAGTCTAAATCATGTTATTTCTTTCGTGCCTTCACTTTTCAAAAACTCCTCAATTTTATAGAGCAAAATTATCTGCAAAATCATAGCGGGAATCAAAAAGGCAAGCCCCAGCCATCCCATAAAAACTATAACAAATAGGATTCCGCTCACAACTTCAAAACCACCGGCTATTCCTGGGATCTTACCAAAGGGATTTTCCAATCGCATCACTGCCAAACCAAAAATAATACCGCCAATCCCACAGAAAATGGATTGTATTGTTATAACATATTCAGTGTAAAATGGTTCAAAGTAGAGTGAAGCCATATCGTACCCGTAAAATAAAATGGTTGTACCAATTAAAAAGAAAGCACCTATTTTCAACAAATAATTATTGAAAATTTTGCCGCTCAAAACAAAACCCCATAGGAAATAAATATAGGCAAGCATTACAATAAATTTCATACTGATATATGCGGCTTTTGGAATTATCAATTCATCTTCCTGAAATCGGGCATAGTCCACGGCAAATTCCACGAAACCGGAAAGGAAATAAATGATACCGCAAATCCAAGCCAGTTTTATGTAAAAAACAGAAAAGCCAATCTCTTTTAAATTGAAATTTTCAAAAGGGGAAGTTTCGGATTCTTGCAAGTTTTCCAAATCTTCGCCCAAGGCATTCAAAATTGTTTTCAACGTAAAACTTCGGGGCGTTACTTCGCCAGCTTCAATACGTTGAATGGTCCGCACGTTAATGTTGCACTGCTCCACAAGTTCTTCCTGTGTTAAGCCTTTTTGCTTTCGGAGTTCTAAAATTTTCCGACCGAGTTCTGGTTGTTTCATTTTTTCTGAATTGATGAAGCAATAGTACGATGACAGTAAAGATAGTGCAATATTTTCAAGTGAATTTCACCCGACATTTACCCGACATTCGTTGATTTTAAAGGGGTTATTCGCTAAAGGGCTCCAAAGCTCTAAGTGCTTTATCTACGGAAGAAATACCTTCAAAAGTAAGCAACAACCGCAAGCCGTTACGGGTTTGTTTTTCCTTCATCGTTACTTTTTGGGGATGGGTTTGTACGTATTGCAGCACTTTGGTAAAAGCGGCACTTTGGTAAAAAGCACTTTGCTGGTCTGCCACAAAATAACCCACCATTTTTTTCTGTTTCATCACAAGGCGTTCAAGACCCATGGAAATGGCAATCCATTTTATGCGAACGCTGTTCAGCAAATCTTCCGCTTCTTTTGGCATTTCCCCAAAACGATCCAGCAATTCCTTTTCAAATTTCTGAAGTTCGGCTTCATTTTTCAGCTCGTTCAGTTTGGTGTACAGATTGAGCCTTTCGGTAATATTGTTTACGTAATCGTCAGGAAACAGCAATTCAAAATCGGTGTCGATGGTCATTTCTTTTACGAAATTTTTCTTTGGGCCCTCGGTTTCTTCGTAAAGATTTTTGAATTCCTTTTCTTTCAATTCTTCAATCGCTTCCGCAAGAATTTTTTGATAGGTCTCAAACCCAATTTCATTTATAAATCCACTCTGTTCGCCGCCCAGCAAATCGCCGGCACCACGAATTTCCAAATCTTTCATCGCAATATTAATCCCGCTTCCCAATTCTGAAAATTGTTCCAAAGCAGTGATCCTTTTTCGGGCTTCATCCGTCATCGCAGAATATTCCGGCGTGATGAAATAACAGAACGCTTTTTTGTTGCTCCGGCCCACGCGACCGCGCATTTGGTGGAGGTCTGAAAGCCCGAAATTATTGGCATTATTAATAAATATTGTATTTGCATTTGGAACGTCCAGTCCACTTTCAATGATGGTTGTGGAAACGAGAACGTCGAATTCATTGTTCATAAATCGAAGCATTAAATCCTCCAATTTCTTTCCGTCCATTTGCCCGTGACCAATACCTATTTTCGCATCGGGCACCAAACGTTGGAGCATTCCGGCGACTTCTTTTATATTTTCTATTCTATTGTGAACAAAGAAAACTTGTCCGCCGCGCGAAATTTCATAACGCACCGCATCGCGAATGCTTTCCTCCCCAAAACGAATCACGTGTGTTTCCACAGGATAACGGTTGGGCGGCGGAGTGGTTATTACTGAAAGGTCGCGCGCGGCCATCAAACTGAACTGCAACGTACGCGGAATGGGCGTCGCGGTTAATGTGAGCGTGTCCACATTTTCTTTGATAGTTTTGAGCTTGTCCTTTACCGCTACGCCAAATTTCTGTTCCTCATCAATAATCAAAAGACCCAAATCCTTAAATTCTACGGACTTGTTAACCAATTGGTGTGTACCAATAACGATATCGAGCTTGCCATTTTTCAATTCCTCCAAAACCGTTTTTCGCTCTTTTGCGGTTCGGAATCGGTTGAGATAATCAACTTTTACGGGCATTTCCGAAAGTCGTTCGGAAAATGTTTTAAAATGCTGAAATGCCAAAATAGTCGTCGGCACCAAAACTGCCACTTGTTTGCCATTGTCAACCGCTTTGAAAGCCGCACGGATTGCGACTTCCGTTTTTCCGAAGCCTACGTCGCCACAAACCAAACGGTCCATCGGGCGCTCGTTTTCCATATCTTTTTTTACCTCTTCCGTGGCCGTACTTTGGTCCGGCGTATCTTCGTAAATAAAGGAAGACTCCAATTCAGCCTGCAAATAACTGTCCGGGTCGAAGGCGAAACCTTTCAGCGTGCGGCGTTTGGCGTATAATTCAATTAAATTAAAGGCAATTTCCTTTACGCGGGTTTTGGTTTTTTGCTTCAGTTTTTTCCACGCATCGCTGCCCAATTTGTAGATTTTGGGCTCTTTTCCATCCTTGCCGTTATATTTTGAAATCTTGTGCAGCGAATGGATGCTGAGGTACAAAATATCGCGTTCGCCGTAAAAAAGTTTGATGGCTTCCTGCATTTTCCCTTCCACTTCAATTTTCTGCAAGCCGCCGAATTTCCCAATGCCGTGGTCAATATGCGTTACGTAATCGCCCACTTCCAGATTGGTGATTTCCTTTAATGTAATTGCCTGCTTTTTGGCGTAACCGTTTTTCAGTTGAAATTTGTGGTATCGTTCAAAAATTTGATGATCGGTGTAGCAAACAATTTTTAAATCGTCATCAATAAACCCCTGAAAGAGTGGAAATACAACGGTTTCAAACTGCTCAACATTTTGCTGGGCATCTTCAAAAATATCGTGGAATCGTTTTGCCTGCTGCTCGCTGCTGCAGAAAATATAGTTTTTATAGCCTTTTTCGGAATTGTCATTCAAGTTTTCAATCAGTAAATTGAATTGTTTGTTGAATGACGGCTGGGGTTTGGTATTGAATGAAATCGAAAGCCCACCCCCTGCCCCTCCCGAGGGGAGGGGAGTTTTGTTATTTTTTAAATGGACCGTTGTAAATTCGGATAGTTGTGCTTTCAATAATTCCGAAGTACAGAACAATTCTGAAGGTTCTGCACGTTTTATTTCTGAGTTGATTGCGTCAAAAGCTTCCGTAGCTTTTTTAAAAAGATTGTCAATTGCGCTGCTGAAAAGTTCTTCGTTTTTAAGAAAAACCACTGTTTTTGAAGCAATATATTTCAGAAAACTCATTTTCATGCTGAGCGCAGTCGAAGCATCAACATTCGGGATAATGGAAACTTTTTTCACCTGTTCCAACGAAAGTTGCGTTTCCACATCAAAAGTTCGGATGCTGTCCACTTCATCGCCAAAAAATTCAATCCGGTAAGGCTCATCATTGCTGAAACTGAACACGTCCAAAATCCCCCCACGTACTGAAAATTCGCCCGGTTCGGTAACAAAATCGGTGCGTTTGAAGCGGTACTCAAATAAAACCTCGTTTACAAAATCGATGGAAAGTTGGTCGTTTACTGCAATTTTCAGGGTGTTTCGCTCTAATTCCTTTCGAGTAACCACTTTCTCAAAAAGTGCTTCGGGATAGGTAACAATCAACGCCGGTTTTTTTCTGGAATTTATTCGGTTTAAAACCTCGCTTCGCAACAAAACATTGGCGTTATCAGTCTCTTCAATTTGATAGGGACGCCGATAACTTCCAGGATAGAAAAGCACATTTTGGTCGCCCAAAAGATTTTCGAGATCGTTTAAATGATAGGCAGCTTCTTCTTTATCATTAAAAATTAAAAGAAAAGGCAATTCCGAAGTAGAAAAAGTTTCAGCAATTACAAGTGAAAGCGATGAGCCAACGAGGCCAGAAACTTGAATTTTATTTTCGGATGAAGCAATAGAATCCCGCAGTTTTCGTGTTTGCGAAGACCGTGAATATAGCGAAGTAACGAGTGTTTTGCTCATCGGGACGGCAAAGATAGTACGCTTTATTATTTTTCAAACTGCAAAATTCAACTTTATCATTTTGCTAACACAAATAACTTGGGCGTTTCTCTATTTTCGGTTTATGGCAATAAAAGAATACGATGTTTTTGTAATAGGAACCGGAACCGCCGGAAAAACTGTGGCGTTTGAGTGTGCTGAAAAAGGAATGAAAGTGGCGATTGCGGATAACCGAGAATTTGGCGGAACCTGCCCAAATAGAGGCTGCGACCCGAAAAAAGTTTTGGTGGGTGTTACCGAAGCGGTGCAGCTTTCAGAAAATTTAAAAGGGAATGGAATTATTTCCGTTCCAAAAATAAGTTGGAAACATCTTCAAAAATTTAAATCAACTTTTACCGATGCTGTGCCCGCCTCCACCGAAAAAAAATTGAAGGAAGCCGGAATTGAAATGTTTCACCAATCGCCGAAATTTTTGGATGAAAACACACTTTCGGTAGAGGGAAAAACGGTGAAAGCGAAGAAAATTGTAATCGCTACCGGGCAAAAACCGATGGAACTGAAAATTCCCGGAAGGGAACATTTAAAAGTGAGCGACGATTTTTTGGAATTGGAAGAACTGCCCGAAAGCATCGTGTTTGTTGGCGCGGGTTATATTGGGATGGAGTTTGCCCACATTGCCGCCCGCTGCGGCGCAAAAGTTACGGTAATTGAGTTTGGGGATCGTCCGCTCGGGCCTTTTGAGTCCGATATTGTTTCGCACCTCACAAAAGCTTCGGAAGAAATCGGGATTAAATTTATTTTCAACGCAAAGGTTTCCGAAGTGGAAAAACTTCAGAAAAACTTTCGCGTTTCTTATGAAAAGAATGGTAAAACCGAATCCGTTGTCGCCCGAATGGTTTTCAATACCGCCGGCCGCGTGCCATCCATCGACGACCTGGATTTGGAAAAGGGAAATGTCGCGTTTGAAAAAAGGGGGATTTCTGTGAACGAATTTCTTCAGAATACAACTAATAAATCTGTCTATGCCTGTGGCGATGTTTCGGCAAGTGGGGCTTTACCATTAACGCCAACTTCATCTCAGGAAGCGCGGATAGTTTCGTTGAATATCAGAAATGGAAACCACACAAAAATGGATTTTCCGCCAGTACCTTCTGTGGTCTTTACCATTCCGCAGCTTGCTTCCATCGGTTTAACTGAGGAAGAGGCAAAGGAAAAAGGTTATGATTTTGTAGTAGAATATAAAAGCGTCCCGAAGTGGTTCAATGCTAAACGTATTAATGACGACGTTTACGCCTATAAAACGATCGTGGACAAAAAACGAAATATTGTTTTGGGCGCGCATATAATCGCTTCCGAAGCTGGAGAAATGATCAATCTATTCGTACTCGCCATGTGTGGAAAACTAACTACTGAGAATATTAAGGCAATGATTTTTGCGTACCCTACTTGGGGGAATGACATAAAAGGAATGGTATAACGAAATACGATTTCGGAATTACGAAAAACGAAATTATCTGTTTAAATATTCCTTGCATTTATTTACTGGACTTGTATCGCGATTTTTAAATGCATGATAGCCACTGCTGACAAATAAAATTGCTGCAACAGCAATGGCGGCATATGCAACTGTTTGGCTTACTTCCCAATTAGCAACAGCAATCGCTGCCAAAGCCCATGCTCCCACCAATGCAAATTCGCGCATATTTCGTCGCCACGTTACTACCAAATTTATTATTCCTGCAATGATAATCATCGTTACCGCCCACGAAACTTCACTGTAACCCCAAGCATCCCACTCAATACTCGTTAAATAGGCCGCAACATTGGCGATGCTTGCCACAGTAACCCACCCGCTGTAAAACACGAAGGGCCACCAAAGGAAGGCAATGACAGAGATTGGCGCATCCCAAAGCTCCATCCGGTTATTCATCACGATTTTTAATAGGGAAAAGAGCAGCACGAAAATGGCGAGGATGGAATATTCCATAAATCCGTAAAGCCAAAACGTTATCCACATTATATTGGCGAAGCAGGAGAGCACAAACCACCATCCTGTTTTTAAAATGAAGTCATCATCGCGCACTTTGGTGAAGAGGCTTCGGCTTTGGTAGATTATGAAACCCAACAGTAGCAGATAAATCAAACCCCAAATGGAGAAGGCGTATCCAGCAGGCGTAAAAAGATTTTTGGAAGCATCGGAAACATCGCCGATGGTGGTATTATTTATCGCACCCGTGTTTGACAAATAATTGACGAAAACCATTGTCACGAAAACGATGATGTTTGCTATTTGTAGTGTTTTTTTCATAATATCTTATTGCAGAAGCCGTTCGAGCGCAGTCGAAAACCCATAGCTTTAGTTGTAAGCATAGGTCTCAACTGCGCTCGACCTGACATTTATTTCTTCGAAACACAAATCACCTCCCCATCCACAATTGCGAAAACGGTATCCATTTCCGAAGGTTTTAAAATGTGCTTTCCCGTAAAGTTACCAAAAGCGGGCAAAATAAGGCTGTTAAGGGTTTTATAAAAACAAGCAAACCGCAAATACTGCCTGCCCACGCCCTTCATTTTTATCCCCGGATGCACGTGGCCGCAAAGGTTGAAGGCACCTTTAATCTCGGTGGGATGGTGGGTCAACAAAAAATCGTCGAGCAACAATTCGTCAAAAACCTTAATTCCCAATTCTTCGTATAAATATTGTGGAATAATATCGTGGTTGCCCGAAATCAGGATTATTTCCGCCTTTGTGTATTCCGTCCACTTTTCAAAATCCTGCCATTCCTCGTTCAATTTACTGTGGAAAAGATCGCCCAAAAAGCAGATAGTTTCAGGTTGAAAATGGTTGCTTATCTCTGTAAGTTTTTCAAGATTTTTGTACGCTGCATTTGCCGGAACGGGCGCGCCGTGTTTTCTGAAATGTGCCACTTTTCCCAAATGTACATCGGCGATTAACAGCATTTTCTTGTCCTCCCAATAGATTGCGCCGCTGGGGTGTAATTTGAAGTCGTTATTTTTAATTGAAATATTTTGAATCATTTTTCCAATTGCAAAGTCATTTTTTTAATCCGATCCGCCAATTTTTCCGAAGAAAGCTTTTCGCGAAGCCTGTCCGTGATGATTGGGAAACTGAAAGGCGTGGGTTTTTCGCATTGTTTCCAGATTATTTTTTGTGAATTAATGCGCTCCAAAGCCAACCGCAACCGGCCTTCCTCCAATTGATGCTCAAAGGTTTCCCGATAGGCTTGAAGATACAAAAGATTGTCGGGCTCATAATCGCGAAATACATCGAAAAGCAATTGGCTATTGCTCTGCAAATGTTTCGTTTTAATCACTTTATTCGGGTAGCCCTGAAAAACCATGCCGCTGATAACTGCAATATCACGAAATTTTCGACGTGCCAATTCCGTAGCATTCAAACTTTTTTGAAGGTCGTCAAAAATATATTCCGAAGAAAAAAGATTGTTGTCAATCACGGTTTGGATGTCCAAATATTGGTCGCTCAACAGTTCAAAACCGTAATCGTTGTACGCCAAAGAAAAGGTTATCGGCGACAATAAACTGATGCGGTACGCCAGCAAACTGCTCATTGCCTCGTGTACAAATCGCCCCTCAAACGGATAAAAAAGTGCGTGATAGCCCTCGCGGGTTTTAAAGGTTTCAATCAAAAATTCATTTTCGCCCGGGACGATACTTTCGCGTTCCTGCCTGTCAAAAATATGGCTCAGCGCCTTTAATTCCGGAGTGTTTCGTTTGTGGTCGGCTTCACTTTGCAATTCTTCCCGCAGAATTTTACTCATTTGTGAAGAAAGCGGCAACCGCCCGCCCATAAAACTGACAACCTTTGCAGTCTTTTTAGAGGACTTCCGAACCTGCGCCATCATTTGCCGAATGCGGACCAATTCCAAAGTTCGACCCGCGAAAACAAAGGTGTCGCCGGGTTTCATTTTGCTGATAAACCATTCCTCAATCGTACCAATAAATCCGCCCGAAACGTATTTCACGAGCATCATACTGTCGCTCACAATGGTGCCGATGCTCAGCCGGTGCATCATCGCGATTTGCCTACTTTCCACCTTAAAAAGGCCTTCGGGCGTGACTTCCACTTTTTTGTATTCGTCGTAGGCCTGCAAACTTTGGCTTCCCAACGTAATAAAATTGAGGCACCACTGCCACTGTTCTTCCGTAATTCCCTGAAAACAAAAGGTGCTTTTTATTTCGGGGAAAATTTCCTTTGGAAAAAATCCGTTGCCAACCGCAAGCGTAACCAAATATTGAATAAGCACGTCAAAACTGAGCAAATACGGAATGCGGTCCTCAACAACTTCTTCGGAAGCGGCCCGTTTTAAAGCTGAAGCTTCCAACAATTCCAACGCGTGCGTGGGCAAAAAATAAATCACCGAAGGCTCCCCCGGACGGTGATTGCTTCGGCCAGCGCGTTGCAGAAATTTCGCAATACCTTTCGGTCCGCCGATTTGGATTATGGTTTCCACAGGCGCAAAATCTACTCCCAAATCCAGACTTGAAGTTGCAACTACCGCCGTCAGAGATTCGTTGCGGATGGCCTGTTCCACCCAAAGCCGTGTTTCTTTTCCAATGCTGCCGTGGTGCATCGCAATCTCGCCCGCGAATTCGGGATGTTTTTCCAATATTTTCTGAAACCAGATTTCGCACTGCCCGCGGGTATTTGTGAAAATAAGCGTGGTTTTGCTGGCTTTTATGATGGGAACGATTTCTTCCAAAAGATGCAGCCCCAAATGCCCACGCCACGGGAAGGTTTCCATTTTCTTCGGAATGATGGAACGGACTTCGACTTTTGACTTTTGATTGGATTTAATTAAGACTGCATTTTTTCTGAATTCAGAATCCATTCCCAAAAGTACATCCTGCGCTTCCTCCAAATTGCCAATTGTTGCGGAAATTCCCCAAATCCGCAACTCTTTTGAAACTGTTTTTAAACGTGAAAGGGCAAGTTCCATTTGCACGCCGCGTTTACTTCCCAAAAGTTCGTGCCATTCGTCAACCACAATTGCGGTCAACGTTTTGAACGTTTTATCGTAACCCTTTGAAGCCAATAAAAGCATTAGACTTTCGGGCGTTGTAATCAACAAATCGGGCATTTGGCGTTTCTGTTTTGCGCGCTCGCTCTGCGAAGTATCGCCCGTACGGATCCCAACGGTCAAACCCGTTCCCAAATCGTCCGCAAAACGTTGTGCCGCTTGCTGAATTTCTACGGAAAGTGCTCGCAAAGGTGTAATCCAAATTGCCTTTAATCCTTTTTTATGTTTCGTTTTATAATCGGGGTTTTCCTTTAAATATTGAAGCACAATCGGTACCCAAAGGGCATAGGTTTTTCCGCTTCCGGTTGGGGCATTCAACAGACCGTGCTTACCGTTGAGGAAGGCTTTCCACGTTTTTTGTTGGAAGGGAAATGACTTCCAATTTTTTGATTGAAACCAATCCTCGGCGATGGAAATGAGTTCGGATTGTTTCATTTTGGGATTAGCGCTTTTAAATCATCAAGTGTATTTGCTTCGGCAATCGGCTTATCTTTTCTCCAACGAAGAATCCGTGGAAAACGTGTGGCAATCCCACTTTTGTGTCGGCTGCTCTCGGCAATTCCCTCAAAGGCAATTTCAAAAACGTGCTGAGGCGTTACACTGCGTACGGGACCGAAACGCTCCAAAGTATTCCGTTTTATCCATGCGTCAACCTGCCGAAATTCTGCATCCGTCAGTCCGGAATAGGCTTTGGCAAAAGTTACCAATTCGCCCTCGTCCCAAAGCGCAAACGTGTAATCCGTATAGAGATTGGCGCGTCTTCCGTGGCCGCGCATGGCGTAAGTTAATACTGCGTCGATTGTGAAGGGATCTATCTTCCATTTCCACCAATCGCCTTTTTTTCTGCCCACTAAATAAGGCGAATCCTTTCTCTTTAACATCAAGCCTTCGCTGCGTTTTTCCCGGGAAAGATCGCGCTCTGCGGCGGCGGCTTCCCAAGTTTCAAAATTCATTGTTTCGCTCAGATAGATTCCTATTTCTTCGGAATTTATCTTTTGAATCAATCCGTCCAAAATTTTTCTCCGTTCCGAAAATGGTTCTTGCCGAATATCCTCGCCCTGCCATTCCAACAAATCATAGGCATTCAAAATCACGGGCGTTTTCTTTAGCAGTGCTTTTGAAATATTCTTTCGTCCAATGCGGGTTTGAAGCGTATTAAAATTTTGAATTTCGCCCTCGCCGAAAGGCAAAATTTCCCCATCAATCACAGTTCCGTTGGGAATTTCCTTTAGAAAATTTTGAAATTCCGGATATTTATCGGTTACCAATTCTTCACCGCGCGACCACACAAAAACCTCATCGTTTCTGATAATTACTTGACTGCGGATGCCGTCCCATTTATGCTCAAAGCTCCAATCTGAAATGGGCCCCAAATCCTCCTGAAAATTATCCTCCACCGCATACGCCAAATAAAACGGATACGGTTTGCTGAGATAATCTTCATCGTTTTGCTCGAGAA
The DNA here is from genome assembly GCF_001573155.1 of Aequorivita aquimaris. Taxonomy (GTDB): domain Bacteria; phylum Bacteroidota; class Bacteroidia; order Flavobacteriales; family Flavobacteriaceae; genus Aequorivita; species Aequorivita aquimaris. The sequence goes on from NZ_JRWG01000002.1 coordinate 312,142, forward strand.
TTAGCTTTTTATAGGTTGTTTTTTCGGGCGTCCAATCGCCCATTAATTTGTACGCCAAAATATCTTCATCTATTCCCGTAGCTTTTGAAAGTGCACGGGTCATCAGTTTTTGGCTTACGCCAATCCTAAAACTCCCGGTCAATATTTTATTGAAAACGAAGCGTTCAAAATAATTAAGCGCCAACCAATTGTCGTGCAAATATTTCTTTTTTTCCTCTTCGGGAAGGGTTCGGAGTTCAATAATTTCTGAAACAAATTCTGAAAGTGATTTTTCGGAATGCTCTTCGGAAGTTGGCAAAATCAAAGCAATAGTTTCCGCCAAATCGCCAACAATGTGATAACTTTCCTCAAAAAGCCACAGCGGAATCCCGCTGATTTCAGTTGCCCAAAGCCGAAGAAGTGTAGTATTTACGGGACGTTTTGGTCTTCGATGTGAAAGAATTGCGATGGTCCAAAGTTTATCCGCATCATTCGCATTTTGAAAATACTGAGTAAGCGCAGCAACCTTTTCATTGGTTTTGTTGGTGCTATCGAGCTTTTTTATGAGTTGGGCAAAATCTTTCACAGCTTAATCCTCGTTTTCAATTTTTTTATCAACTTCAGCGCTTTCTTCTTCGTATTGCGTTTTTTCTGTTCTTGCGTCGTAGCCTAATTCTTCCCTTAAATATTTCGCAAAAATATCCGTATAACCGTGCGTTGCGATTACCTTTTCGCAGCCCGTGGCATCAATTGCCGAAAGCAAACCTTCCCAATCGGCGTGGTCGCTCAAAACGAAGCCGCGGTCAATTGCGCGTCTTCTTCGCGCGCCACGAAAGGTCATCCAGCCGCTGGCGGAAGCGGTAACGTACGGCACAAAACGTCTAATCCACGTACTGCCGTGGGCGCTCGGTGGGGCGACGATTATATTTCCCTTTATTTCTTCTTTGGAAGTATCGCGCGTTATTAAAGTAGTTTTGGGTAGTTTATAATTTTCCCTAACTACTTCCGTCATATTTTCAACGGCGCCGTGGGTGTATATTTTTCCGATGGAAGTGTCCAAATGTTTCAGCAAACGCTGTGCTTTCCCCAAGCTGTAACCGAAAAGAATTGAGGTTCTGCCTTCACTCTTGTTGGTTGCCCACCATTCGTTTATATCCTTAAAAACTTCCGTTTGCGGCTCCCATTTAAATGCTGGTAAACCGAAAGTACACTCCGTAATAAACGTGTGGCATTTTACGGGTTCGTAAACCTCAGCTAAGCCATCATCTTCGGTTTTGAAATCACCCGTAAAAACCCAGACTTCCCCTTTATATTCCACGCGAACTTGAGAAGAAGCAATAATATGACCCGCGGGATGCAGTGAAAATTTCACTCCATTTATAGTAAATGTCTCGTTCCAAGCTTTGCCTGTTACTGAAATTTCGCCCAAACGATGTTTAATTATGGGAACATTATTGGTGTGTGTAATGTATTGTTTATGTCCCCACCGGCTGTGATCGGCGTGGCCGTGGGTAACGATGCACTTATCTACGGGCCGCCAAGCATCGATATAAACATCGGCTTTTTGGCAGTAAATGCCCTTCTCGTTAAAGACCAGTAGTGGTTGCTTCATTTATTTCTTTTCAATAGCAGTTTAAAAATAAGGTTTTGGGCTGATTTTTCTTTCCAATTAAGAAAAGTTTAGGGTGAATGGCCTTTAAAAATTATTGAAAAAACTTGGGCAGATTGCTTCCCATTGCTCGCAATTGTCGTTAACAAGTTTTATATTTGTAGCTTAAACAAACCAAATTATGTCATTTACAGATTTATTCGAAAGCGGGGAACATACCCGAAATTTGGGGCACTTTGCTTCTATAGCAAATATGGCGTCCATAGATGGGGAATTGAACCCAGAAGAGGAAAAAATGTTGAAGCGTTTTGCGCGCAAATTGGATATTGATGAAGATGAATATACTGCCGTTTTAAAGAATCCGGGGAAATATCCGATAAATCCGCCAAACTCTTCCGAAAGACGATTGGAACGTATGCACGATTTGTTTCAAATTATTTTTGCCGATCACGAGATTGATGACCACGAGCGTTTCTTGATTGAGAAATACGCCATCGGGCTTGGCTTTACCGCAGAGATTGCACAGGATTTAATAAAAAGATCGATTGCAATCTATAGTGGAGGATTAAGCTTTGAAGATTATCGATATCTGCTGAATAGAAAATAAGAGTCCTAACTCCCGAAAGGGAACTATTTCTCAAACACAAAAAAAAGCTCCACAAATGGAGCTTTTTTGTTATTTACATTTTTGGAAATTCTCCTCTGAAGTTAAGTGGCTTTCATAAATTCCTCCGCCTTTTCGACCATTTTTGTACTTCCGCAGAAAAAAGGAACTCGCTGGTGCAAGGTGGTGGGTTTAATTTCGAGTATTCTCTCAAAACCGTTACTGGCCTTTCCACCGGCCTGTTCTGCAATCATTGCCATAGGGTTGCACTCATACAGCAGCCTAAGTTTTCCGTTCGGGTCTTTTGAAGTGTTAGGATAAATATAGATTCCTCCCTTTATCATATTCCGGTGAAAATCGGAAACCAAAGAACCTATATATCGCGAGGTGTACGGACGGTCATCCTCCTCTTTCTGGCAGTATTTAATGTAATCTTTCACGCCCTGCGGAAAGTGTACGTAATTGCCTTCGTTTACCGAATAAATTTTTCCATTTTCTGGAAATTTCATATTAGGGTGCGAAAGATAGTAGGTGCCAATAGCAGGATTCAAAGTAAAACCATTAACGCCGTGGCCCGTGGTGTAAACAATCATTGTGGAAGTGCCGTAAACTATATACCCAGCAGCTACTTGATTTATGCCGGGTTGAAGAAAATCCTCAATGGTTACGGGAGTTCCCGAAGGTGTAATTCTTCTGAAAATAGAAAAAATAGTTCCTACGGAAACATTCACGTCTATGTTTGAAGAACCATCTAACGGATCCATCAACACCACATATTTATTGTCGTTCTTTTCGTTTCGGCCTTTTATGGTGATAAAATCGTCCTCTTCCTCGCTGGCAATTCCGCAAACAATTTCACGATTAGTGAGCGTATTTATAAAAACTTCATTTGCAAAAACATCCAACTTTTGTTGATCCTCGCCCTGTATATTGCTGTTTCCCGCGGTTCCCAAAATATCGACCAATCCGGCTTTGTTAACTTTGTGGTTTACCACTTTTGCCGCCAGACGGATGGAATTGATTAATCGCGAAAGTTCGCCTGAAGAGTATTTGAACTCGCTTTGGTTTTCAATTATAAACTCGCCGAGGGATTGATTTATTTTTGCCATGGGATTGTAGGGGTTCCTGAATTTCACGCAAATATCGGGATTTTTAAGAAATTGAACCGATATTTGCGCAGGGAAAACCAAACTGAAATCGAAATCGAAATCGAAATCGAAGGTGAAGTTGAAATTGAAACGATTATGAAAATTAGAGAAGCCGTTAAAGAAGATATGCCGCAAGTTTTGGAACTCATAAAAGAGCTTGCCGTTTTTGAAAAAGAACCCGATGCGGTTGAAATTTCAGTGGCAGATTTGGAGCGCGAAGGTTTTGGTAAAAATCCACTGTTTACGTGCTTTGTTGCAGAATCGGAAAATGGAATTGTTGGCGCAGCTTTGATATATTTTCGTTTTTCAACCTGGAAAGGGCGCACCCTCCATTTGGAAGATTTAATCGTACAGGAATCCGAACGGGGCAAAGGCATTGGCGAAGCGCTTTACAAAGAAGTCATGCAGTTTGCCTATGACCGCGGTCTAAAGCGCGTGGCTTGGGATGTTTTGGATTGGAACAAGGGCGCAATTCGTTTTTATGAGCGCAGCGGTGCCGATATTTTAAAGACTTGGCGCGTAGTACATATGGACGAAAAGGGACTAAAAAATTATATTGAAAAATCAAATGTAAAATAAATTTGACCACGAATACACGAATAAATTTTTATAATAACATTCGTGTATTCGTGGTAAGCTTTTTATTTATGAAATGCCTATGAAAATATTCAAATTTGGCGGAGCGTCCACAAAAGATGCCGAAAGCGTTAAAAATGTAGTTTCCGTTATTGCGCAAACGGGGGAAAAAGATCTGGTAATAATTATTTCCGCGATGGGAAAAACCACCAATGCCTTGGAAGAGGTGGTCCAGGCATACTTTTCTGAAACGGGCGACGTAAAAAACGCCTTGCATTCCGTATATGATTTTCACTATAAAATTCTCACGGGTCTATTTTCGGCTACCTCGCATCCTGCCTTTGCTGAATTGGACAAGACCTTTAAAGAACTGAAGCGTTTTTTGGAAACCAATAAATCCAAAAACCATGCTTTTGTTTATGACCAAGTTGTTTCCTTCGGCGAAATTATTTCTTCAAAAATAGTTTCAGCATATTTTTCCGAAAACGGAATCAAAAATACCTGGCTGGATGTGCGACAGTGCATAAAGACCGATGCCAACTATCGCGATGCAAACGTGGCTTGGGAAAAGACGCAAAAGAAAATTTCAGATAAAGTCAGCCCCAAAGGAATAACCGTAACCCAAGGTTTTTTGGGCGCCGAGGACAGCAATAATTTTACCACCACGCTCGGTCGCGAAGGCAGTGATTACACGGCGGCAATTTTTGCATACTGCCTAAATGCCGAAAATGTTACCATTTGGAAAGACGTTCCCGGGGTATTGAATGCCGATCCGCGCTATTTTACCCAAACCCAATTGTTGAACCACATAAGCTACCGCGAGGCGATTGAACTTGCATTTTACGGTGCTTCGGTAATACACCCAAAAACGCTGCAGCCATTGCAGCGCAAGGAAATTCCACTTTTTGTGAAATCATTTTTAAACCCAACCGCTCCCGGAACCTGCGTGGGCAAGGGCGTTACGCTCGATCCGCAGACTTCGTGTTTTATTTTGAAAAAGGGTTTGGTGCTCATTTCACTGTCGTCATTGGACTTTTCATTTATGATGGAAGACAATATTGGCGACGTTTTTAAATGGCTTCATAAGTATAAAATGAAAGTTGAAATGATCCAAAACTCAGCCATCAGTTTTTCGGTGTGTGTGAACGACAAATTCAACAATTTGGAGGAATTGCTAGCAAAGCTTCGCGAAAAGTTCAGCGTAAAATGGAACGAAAACGTGACGCTTTACACCATCCGCCATTTTAACCCTGCTGAGGTAAAGACACTTGCAGAAAATAAAAACGTGCTTTTAAAGCAGGAAAGTAAGGAGACGGTGCAGTTGGTTATTAAGGAATAGTATCGTTTGCATTCGTTATATTTGTTGAACACAAACAACCAAAATATTTCATGGGATTAGTCAATGCTAAGGAAGTTGCAAAAGCAATAAACGTCGATAAATTTGGCTTTCTGGGCACTTTTATGGGCTGGTCATTGATGAAGGTTTTAAACATTACCACCCTCAACAAAATTTACGACAAAAAAAAGCATTTAAAAGATCTCGATTTTATCAATGCACTTATTGAGGAGTTTGAAATCAAGTTTGAAATTCCGGAGGAAGACCTGCGAAGAATACCAAAAACAGGAGCTTTTATAACTATTTCAAACCACCCATTGGGCGGAATTGACGGAATTCTTCTTTTAAAATTACTGCTGGAGCATCGTCCCGATTTCAAAATTGTTGCCAATTTTCTCTTGCATCGTATTGAACCACTGAAACCCTATGTAATGCCCGTAAATCCTTTTGAGGAGAGAAAGGATGTAAAATCGAGTATTATCGGTTTTAAATCTGCGCTGAAACATTTGCAGGAAGGCCACCCCTTGGGAATTTTCCCCGCAGGGGAAGTTTCAACGTACAGAGACGGAAAATTATTGGTTGACAAGCCTTGGGAAGAAGCCGCGATGAAATTGGTAAAAAAAGCCGAAATACCCGTGGTGCCTATCTATTTTCACGCTAAGAACAGCAAGCTTTTCTATCATTTGGCCAAAATGAGCGACACCCTGCGCACTGCCAAATTGCCTTCGGAACTGCTCACGCAGAAAGAGCGCCTGATAAAAGTTAGGATTGGGAACGCTATTTCTATGGAAGACCAAAAAGAACACGAGGCACTGCCTGTGTTTACCGAATTTCTTCGGAAGAAGACATATATGCTTTCCAATGCATTTCAAAAGAAAAAGTTATTGGACAACATTCCGAAGACCTTGAAATTCCCGAAACCGCCGAAGAAAATTGCCGGACCCATTCCGCTAAAAGCGATGGAAGCAGAAATAGAAAAGCTTCGGCAGGACGACAAACGTCTCCTTATCAGCAAAAATTATGAGGTTTTTTTGGCGCGTGCCAATACCATTCCCTATATACTTCAAGAAATAGGAAGGCTACGTGAAATCACCTTCCGCGAAGTTGGCGAGGGTACTAATAACAGCACCGATCTCGATAAGTTTGACAGCTACTACCACCATATGTTTTTGTGGGACAACGATGCCCAGAAAATGGCCGGAGCTTACCGGATGGGGCTCGGTTCGGAGATTTTTCCGCGCTTTGGGATCAATGGTTTTTATCTGCAGGATCTGTTTCGTTTCGAGCCCGAACTGTATGAAATGATGAGCAAATCCATCGAGATGGGCCGTGCTTTCATCATAAAGGAATACCAACAGCGACCCATGCCGCTTTTTCTTCTTTGGAAAGGAATTGTCCACACTACCCTGCGCTATCCCGAACACCGTTATTTAATTGGCGGTGTGAGCATCAGCAACAAGTTTTCGGAATTCTCAAAAAGTTTGATGATAGAGTTTATGAAATCGAATTATTACGATCCGTATGTGGCGCAATACATCAACCCAAAGAAGGAATACAAGGTAAAACTGAAAGATGCTGACAAGGATTTCATATTTGACGAAAGCGAGGCCGACCTCAATAAATTCGATAAAATAATTGACGAAGTGGAGCCGGGAAGCCTCAGGTTGCCGGTACTTATCAAAAAATATATCAAACAGAATGCAAAGGTTGTGGCCTTTAACGTAGATCCCCTTTTCAACAATGCGGTGGACGGTTTGATGTACATCCGAATAGCAGACTTGCCCGAAAGTACGGTAAAGCCTGTGATGGAGGAATTTCAGGCAGAGCTTGAAAAGAAATATTCAGATAAAAATGGCGATGGTGCCGATACGGAAACTTCAAACGAAAAAGTAAATCCTGATTAATCCATTATAAAATTTGTTCGATATGGCTGCAAAAACTATTGATGAGGTTATAGCGCGATTGGACAACATTATCGAATTGGAATGTGCCAATAGTTCCTGTATGGCCTATTTCCCCATACTTTACAGAAAAGTTACCGTTCGCATCAAAGAGGGGATTCTCAACAATGAATTCGAAAACAACCCGCGCATGGAAAAGCTGGACGTGCTCTTCGCGAACAGATATATTGAGGCTTACGAATGTTTAGGCAATAATAAACCTTTTACTAAAAGTTGGAAAAAAGCCTTTGAAGCTGCAAAAAAGGGAAATTTGTTGATTATGCAGCATCTGCTGTTGGGCATCAATGCGCATATCAATCTGGATTTGGGAATTGCCGTTGCAGAAACCGTGGGCGATGATGGCGAGTTGATGGATTTTGAGAACGATTTCAATAAAATAAATGCTATTCTCGGTTCAATGATCGCAGATGTGGAAGCCAAGATTATTTCGGTATCGCCCTTGTTCGGTTTGTTGGATAGGTTTGGAAAAGGTCGTGAGGACAAGCTGGTTAGTTTCAGTATAAATGTAGCACGGGACGGCGCATGGCTTTTCGCCAACCAGTATCATTTTTCGCACAACAAAAACGAAGAACTAAAAACCCGTGATACTATAATTGCAACGCTTGCCGACAAATTAATCCATCAAAAAAGCTGGGTTTTAAAATATTTGGTAAAAACCATTTATTTCTTTGAAAAGAAAGATGTGCCCCAAATTGTAGCAGTACTTAAGCAGGAGAATTAGCTGGCCGGGCTCCAAGGAAAATTCAAAATCTTCTACAATCACATGAACCCTTAATTAGAGTTACAATCAATTTTTGCAACCTCCGTATCTAATCCTGATTCGGGATTGTCTCCCGTTACAATTGCCTTATCGTCTTTAAGCACGATTGTTATTTGGGCTGTATCTTCCATACCTTCTTGCAGGTATCGGTACGTTGCGTTAATGGTTTTATTTTGAATTGTCCCCTCCAATGTTCCATTACGCTGGTCTTTTAATGCAGGCAGCCAATTGTAATTGCCCGTTACCGAATCGCCCTTTATTTGCAGGTCAAGGTTTAGCACGTCGATATTTTCGGCGCTGTCTGGGAAAGAATATTCATTTCTGAAGCATAACTCCTTGGTCGTAACTTCCACATTTTCTGAAGAAATTTCTTCATTTTTTGGATTTTTGCAACCTATACAAAGCAACATTGCGGCAATTACGGAAAGGGTGATTCTCATAGCTTTATTTTTTAAAATTTTACTTTTCTGAAAAAGCGTTATAGCTTCCAAAGCCCCAAATATTTCCTTCGGGATCTTTGCAGCTGTAACCGCGGCCGCCATAGTCTTCATCCTTAATGTCCATCACTATTTGGGCACCATTCGCTTTTGCTTTTTGATAATGTTCATCAACATTCTCGATTATAAAATAAGGCGTTTGGGTATTGTAGCCTTTAAGATTTTTGGGAAGGTTCAGCATTTTACCAAATGCGGTGTCGGGATTGAATGGATTTATCATTACCAAAGCCTTGCCCAATATTAGCTGTGCGTGAAATATTTTGCCTTTATCGTCTTTATAAACCCCATGCTCCTTAAATCCAAACGCTTTTTTCAAAAAAGAAACCGCAGCATCGGCATCGCTATAAATTAAATTGGGGATTGCGCCGTAGTTGCTCATTTATCTTTCCTTTAATGTGATACGACTAAAAGGCCTTTGAAAAAAATTCCAAAGGCCTATTTTTTTTAAAACCATCCTTTTTTACCTACCTGATAGGTTTGGTGAAATTCCTCATCACTTTTTGTGAGGTAAATAATTCCTTCTATTAAACCGATGATACTGCCTATTCCACAAGTAACAACCGTAATTATTATTTGAATAATGCCTTCCTGAGTGTATCCCAAAATAAATTTATGAATTCCAAATCCCCCTAAAACGATACCAAGTATCCCCGCCAAAACTTTCTTGTTTTCTTGATTGTATTGAGGTGAAGGTTGATTCCAGCTTTCGTTAGCGGTATTTCGTGATTGCTGTTGGGTACTGTCATACCCTTGGTTTTGTTGTTCTTCCATAATATTAATTAGTTGATTTTTAACGTGTTTTAAATGTATAAAAAATTATAGAAATGCACTATCAACAGGTTCCCAAAGTTCAATTTTATTTCCATCGGGATCAAGTATCCAGCCGAATTTTCCGTAATCATAGGTCTGCATTTCGCCCACAATTGTTACACCTTCTTCTTTTAAAACTTTCAGTAATTCTTCCAAGTTTTCCACCCGGTAGTTAACCATAAATTCTTTTTCGCTTGGCGAAAAGTAGTTGGTGTCTGCATTAAATGGGCTCCATTGCGTTGAGCATTTGTTGCCGTTTTCGTCCTGCCACCAAAAAGTACAGCCGTAATTATCGGTGTTCAGTCCCAAATGGTTTTTATACCATTCCTTAGTTTTATCGGGATTTTTGGTCTTAAAAAATATGCCGCCAATGCCCGTGACTCTTTTTCTCATTTATATTATTTTTTGAAATTATCAATTATTTTTTCCGCAATAACCGTTGCCAACTTTTCTTTGCTTTCCACCGTCCAGCCGGCAATGTGCGGACTTAAAATTACATTGTCCATCGCGAACAATTCTTTTAAGGAATTAGGAAGATTATCAGAATCGAAAAGCGTTTCAAAAGATAGTTTTTCAAATTCCAAAACATCCAATCCCGCGCCGAGGATTTTTCCAGCTTTTAATGCCGAAACCAAATCGGCCGTGACCACACTTTTACCGCGAGCGGTATTTATGAGCCAAAACGGTTTTGAAAACGAATTGATAAAACCTGAATTTATCATTTTGTCCGTCAACGGCGTCCACGGGGTGTGGAGGCTCAAAACATCTGCGTTCTGTTGAAGTTTCTGCAATGAAACCTGTTTTGCGTTTTCATCGCCCACATTTTCTTTTATGTCGAAACAGAGCACTTCGCAATCAAAGCCGCGAAGTTTTTTTGCGAACGCTTTGCCCATATTGCCGTAACCGATGATTCCAACGGTTTTTCCGTCCAGTTCTATCCCGCGGTTGGCTTCACGGTTCCAAAGGCCATTTTTAACTTCGCTGTCGGCTTTATTTAGGTTGTTGAATAGCGAAAGAAGCATCCCGAGCGCATGTTCGCCCACGGCGTTTCTATTGCCTTCGGGCGCGGCGATTAATTTAATCCCCAGTTTTTCGGCATATTCGGTATCGATGCTTTCCAGACCGGCGCCCACTCGGGCAATAAATTTCAGGTTTTTGGCTGCATCGAGAAATTGTTTGTCAATGTTGAAACGGCTTCGTATCACGATTCCTTCGTAATTGGAAATAATTTCCTCTACTTCAGGTTTTGAAGTTTTGTAGTTTTCATCATTTATAAATCCTGCTTCGGAAAGTTTTTCCAGCAGAAGCGGATGGTTTTTGTCTAAGTGAAGTATTTTCATATTTTTCTACCACGAATACACGAATTATTAGGGCTAATAATTCGTGTATTTGTGGTTTTTAGATTTTAGGATATTCGGAAAAGGTTTTTTCCGAAGTTACATTCCCAGTGTGTTTTGTGGAAAGTTTTTCAAAAAGAAGCACGTGTACCTCTTCGCCATTCTGCGTTTTTGGGCAATGTTCCACACCTTTTGGAACCACGATCAGTTCACCTTCGGAAACGATTTCAACTTTATCGCGGAAGTGCATTTCCAAAGTGCCCTTTTGCACAAAAAACAACTCATCTTCTTCTTCGTGCTTGTGCCATACAAATTCGTCCTTCAACTTCGCCAAAAGCACTTGCATATTGTCCACAACGGCTATTTGGTGCGGGTGCCAATGTTTTTTAAAGGTTGAAAACTTTTCTTCCAGATTGATAGTCTGCATAACTATTCATGTTGGTTTGGATTCGCCTGCGGATAGGGAATCATCTCCTTTTGTGTAAGATCGGAAATTTTGTAATAATTCTTTTTTCCGCCGAACCAATATTCCACCACAGCTTCACTATCCTCCAATTGAAAAGGATTTTTTTTGGACAGTGTATTTTGCGCTTCCTTCATCGGGTCAGAATCCATCACAACATCGCGTTGAGCCTCATTTTTAAGATAGCCTACAAATTGATTTGGTTCGTTTACATTGCCTTTTGCCTCTAGTTTATGGTTTCTAAAGTAGATATTTTGCACCACAACATCTTGCTGAATATTGCTGAAGTTAATATGTATATTGGTGCCTGAGCCGCCGTCCTTTACGCCTGCAACCCAATTTTGGTAGTATGCTTCGGAAATTTTAAAAGGAGGATTTTGTTCAAAAGACATTTTTGAATCGTCTGTTTTTGCCCCGCCACAATTGGAAAAGCTGAGTAAAAACAAAGACACAGTTAAAAGTGCTACTATTTTTTTTAAATTTTTCATCATTCATTAAAATTACAAATATTCCACAACAAAAAAGCCTTCCGCAAAACGAAAGGCTTTTTTTAATTGAAATTTTTATATGCTATCCAGCCAAAGCTTCAGCACCACCAACAATCTCAAGGATTTCATTGGTAATTGCAGCCTGACGTGCTTTGTTGTATTGTAGTTTCAACGCATCGCGAAGTTCAGTCGCATTGTCTGTTGCTTTGTGCATAGCCGTCATACGTGCGCCGTGCTCACTCGCAACACTGTCGCGAAGGGCTTTGAACAACTGGGTTTTCAAACTCTTTGGAATCAACGCCTCAACAATTTCTTCTTTTGAAGGTTCAAAAATGTAGAAAGTTTCACTTGTTTTTGCTTCCTGACCTTCAATTGGCTTTGGAGGCAAAATTGGCAAAAACTGTTCTGTCATTACAAGTTGCGTTGCAGCATTTTTGAAATGGTTATATACAACAATAATACGGTCGTATTTCCCTTCGGAAAAAAGAAGCATCAATTTTTCGGCGATTTCTGAAGTATTCTCAAAAGAAAGTTCGTCAAAAATAGCGTTGTTGTTTTCAATAACGGTCCCGGATTTTTTCAGAATATCATTTCCTTTTTTCCCAAGCGTCATAAAATCCACTTGCTTTCCTGCGTATGTATTGGCAGCTAAGTTACGTGCTTCTTTAATTATATTTGAGTTGAAAGCTCCTGCCAAACCACGGTTACTGGTAATGGCAACCACCAAGACTTTGTTCACTTCGCGCTGTTCTGAATATTTGCTGCCGGTATCGGCATCAAGCGTGGCACTTAGGTTTTGCAAAAGTTCGGTAAGTTTTTCAGAATAGGGGCGCATTGCCGTAATAGCATCCTGGGCCTTTTTCAACTTTGCGGCAGAAACCATTTTCATGGCACTGGTAATCTGCATCGTTGAGCTTACGGTTGATATTCTGTTTCTAATTTCCTTTAAGTTAGCCATGTTTTTATATTAAGCTACTCTGTGTTCTCTGTGTCTTTGTGGTAAAAAAAACCACAGAGGCACAGAGGGCACGGAGATTTTTACTTCTTATACTTTGCTGAAAGATCTGCTGCAACAGATGTCATTACATCTATTGCTTCATCTGTAAGTTTACCCGCTTTAAGATCGTTTAGCGTATCTCTGTGCTTTACGTTCAACATTTCTAGGTAATCTCTTTCAAATTCCTTTACTTTTTCAACAGGCACGTTACGCATCAGGTTTTTGGAACCTGCATAAATAACTGCAATTTGATCTTCTACCGTGTACGGATCGTTTTCAGATTGTTTCAAAATTTCTACGTTACGCTTTCCTTTTTCGATTACGTTCAAGGTTGCAGCATCAAGATCGGAACCGAATTTTGCGAAGGCTTCCAACTCACGGAAAGCCGCCTGATCCAGTTTCAAGGTACCTGCTACCTTTTTCATCGATTTAATCTGTGCGTTACCACCCACACGCGATACCGAAATACCTACGTTAATAGCTGGACGAACCCCAGCGTTGAACAAATCTCCATCAAGGAAAATCTGCCCGTCGGTAATCGAAATTACGTTTGTTGGGATGTATGCCGAAACGTCACCCGCCTGTGTTTCAATAATAGGAAGAGCGGTCAATGATCCACCACCTTTTACCAGGCCTTTCAATGAATCTGGAAGGTCGTTCATTTCCTTTGCAATATCATCATCGGCAATTACCTTAGCGGCACGCTCCAACAATCTTGAGTGAAGGAAGAAAACGTCTCCAGGGTATGCCTCACGTCCCGGTGGACGACGAAGCAAAAGCGACACTTCACGGTAAGCAACTGCTTGTTTTGAAAGGTCATCATAAATAATCAACGCTGGGCGACCAGTGTCGCGGAAATATTCACCAATTGCAGCACCTGCGAAAGGAGCATACACCTGCATTGGCGCAGGATCTGATGCGTTTGCGGCAACGATGGTCGTGTAGGCCAAAGCTCCCTTTTCTTCCAAAACCTGCGCGATATTCGCAACGGTTGAAGCTTTTTGCCCAATGGCTACATAGATACAATATACAGGCTTTCCTGCATCGTAAAATTCTTTTTGGTTTATAATGGTATCGATACAAACTGTAGATTTACCAGTTTGACGGTCACCAATTACAAGCTCACGCTGGCCACGGCCCACGGGAATCATTGCATCGATAGACTTAATACCAGTTTGAAGTGGCTCGGTTACCGGCTGACGATAAATAACCCCCGGCGCTTTACGCTCCAAAGGCATTTCGTAAGTTTCACCAGTGATAGGACCTTTACCGTCGATAGGCTGGCCCAAGGTGTTTACCACTCGACCTACAATACCTTCACCTACCTTAAGTGAAGCAATACGCTGGGTACGCTTTACGGTTGAACCTTCCTTAATTTCTTTTGAAGGTCCTAAAAGTACGATACCTACGTTGTCTTCCTCAAGGTTCAATACAATACCTTCAAGACCACTTTCAAAGGCAACCAATTCGCCGTACTGGGCGTTTGAGAGTCCGTATGCACGAACAATCCCGTCACCCACGGTCAAAACAGTTCCTACTTCATCTAGGGAAGCGTTTGCTTCAAAACCTGTAAGTTGTTGCTTTAATATTGCTGATACTTCAGCTGGTTTTACTTCTGCCATTTTTTTAGATATTAGATGTTAGATTTTAGACGTTAGACTAAACCTAATTTCCTTATTATATTGATTTACTGAATTCTCTTTTTAAATTTCCTAATTGGTTTGCGATACTCGCGTTATACTGAATATCGCCCATACGGAGAATAAAACCTCCGATGATATCAGAATCGATTTCACTTTTGAGTGTTACCTTATCACTGCCGGTTAATTCCTTCACCTTTGCCAATACTTTTGTTTCTATTTCTGGAGTAAGCGGTACGGCCGTAATTACTGTTGCGGCTTTTACTCCTTGCTGGTCATTATAAATATCCACATAGCTTTTTGCCACACTGCCCAACAGGGAAGCGCGCTTGTTTGCTATTAAAATATTGATTAGCGAATGCGTAGCCTCTGACTGCCCGTTGAAGATTTTCAAAAGCGCATCTTTTTTATCGTTGGCTTTAATTACGGGGCTTTGAAGAACGGCCTGCAATTCGCGGCTGTCTTCAATGGTTTTATAAACAGATTGCATATCGCCAAAAACAACGGCTTCTGTGTTGTTTTCGTTTGCTTTCTGCAAAATTGCTTTCGCGTATCGTATCGCTGCTCTGCTCATTGAATAATTAGTTTAATTTGGCTTCACCCAACATTTCATTTACAAGCTTCATTTGCTTATCGCTGTCAGAAAGTTCGTGCTTCACAACTTTTTCTGCTATTTCCAAAGAAAGGCTCGCTACCTGTTGTTTCAACTCGGCAATGGCGGCTTTCTTTTCGCTTTCGATAGCGGCTTGTGCCTGGGCTACCATTTTGTCTGCTTCCAGCTTGGCATCTTCTTTGGCATCAGCAATCATCTTTGCTTTCAGCTCGCGGGCTTCCTTCATCATTGCCTCGCGTTCTGCGCGGGCCTCCTGAAGCAGTTTTTCATTGTCTGCGTGCATGTTCTGCATTTCAAGCTTGGCCTTTTCGGCGGCTTCCAATGCATCGTTTATAGATGTTTCACGAGATCTTACGGCGCCCAAAATTGGTTTCCACGCAAATTTTCGCAAAAGAAACAAAAGCAATAAAAATATGATGGTGGTCCAAAATATTAAACTCTCTGGTGCTACTATATTCATTTGATGATATTTTTTTTAAAAACTTCTTTGTTTAAAACAACATTTCGTGGCCAACCGCCACGAAATGTTGTATTTTAAAAATTAGGCAATCAATGCCACAACCACTGCGAAAAGTGCAACACCCTCTACAAGGGCCGCTGCAATAATCATTGCGGTTTGAATCTTTGCTGTAGCTTCTGGCTGTCTTGCGATAGCGTCCATTGCTGAACCACCGATTTTACCAATACCAATTCCGGCACCGATTACGGCCAGTCCTGCTCCTACTGCTGCTAATGTTCCTGTCATAATTGAAACGTTTTAAAATAATTAAACAATAATTAATGATGCTCCTCTACTGCCTGACCAATAAACAGGGCCGCAAGCAAGGTAAATACATAGGCTTGTAGTGCGGCAACCAAAAGTTCCAGCACGCTCATGAAAAGTACGAATGCTATTGACACCGGCGAAATGGCGGCAGTTTCGAAAATAAAAATCAAGCCCACAAGGCTCAAAATTATAATATGCCCAGCGGTAATGTTCGCAAATAAACGAACCATAAGTGCAAAGGGTTTTGTAAACATCCCAATAATTTCAATCGGGATCATAATAGGGTATAATGCTTTTGGCACATTTGGCGCAAGAATGTGTTTCCAGTAGTATTTGTTTCCACTGAAAATGGTAACTATGAAAACAATAACCGCCATCACCAATGTGAAAATAATATTTCCTGTCACGTTTCCGCTAAACGGGAAAAATGGAATAAGGCCGATAAGGTTATTCAACCAAATAAAGAAAAAGATGGTCAATAACAGCGGCATGTATTTTTGATATTTGTGAGTACCGATATTAGGCACTGCAATCTCGTCACGAACAAAAAGAATAACGGGTTCCAAAAGTCCAGAAATACCTTTGGGCGCTTTTTTGTTTTTCTTATAAGACCGTGCGGCAAAACCGAATATAAGAATCAAAAGAAGGGACACCAAGATCATAGAAAACACCGTTTTTGTAATGGAGAAATCCAAAGGTCTGTCCTCATACAGAAAAGGTCGCCCCATAGTACTGGCCGACTCAAATTTCTCCTTATCAAAACGATCGGCATAAAAAATATGCTCTCTATACTTAACAAACTCTTGTCCGTTGGCCTCTACCACGGTAGTTCCGCTATTGTCGTGATGAAATTCTGAGGAGGGAAAAATAGTAAGGCCATTTTCTGTCCAAAGGATTACTGGGAGTGCCAAGGTTATGGGGTGTCCGGACCAGTCTGCAATATGAAATTCGTGCGAATCCCATACGTGACTATTAATTAATTCCTTCGGGTCAAATTTTCCGTCGCCATCATTTTGGTTTGGGTCCGAGGCGGTACCTTTTAGGGGCATCAATAAAAAGAACATTAATGCTAAGCTACCGATAAGTGTTTGAGTAAGCCTCATATGTTAATAACTATAAAATATTGTGCTCGTTAAAATTTGTGCAAAAGTACAACTTTTAACCATAAAAAAAAGGGGAGATGTAAATGTTTTATTTTTCTGAAAATTATTGTGTGTCTTTAAGCTGCAGATTGCTTCAAAAGCCTTAAGGTGAGCACGATCTCCAAAAAGAGGTAGATAAAATATGGAATGAAAAAAGAAATGAAATCGGGTATTTTTGAAACATTTTCCATTTTGATGAGTGGAATTAAAAACACCACAGCGGCAACCATCTTCAGCAAAACAAACCCGAGAAAAGCGTAGCCCACATAATTTGGAGCTTTTTTGCTTATTAGAAAGAGTACGGAAAGAATACTAAGCGCCACTATAAAATGGAAGAGGTATATTTTCCAGACGGCATAATAAAAAACAAAATTTTCCGAAAGGCTCTCAACCGCCAGTTTATGCACAAAAAAAAGCGGAAGGGTAATAAGAATTAATCGCGCGGGAATTTTATAAAATCTATCCAATTTCAAAACTTTCAATCATTTTTGTTCATATTCTGAAGTTGTTTGATAACGGCGTAAAGCGCAATAAAAACACCGAGAAGCGAAAATATGATAGTATAGGCGGAGTATTTATTTGGAAAACTTTCGTCCAATTTTCGGCCAGCATATACCCCAATACCAATGGTTACGCCCATCTGTATTGCAATGCCGGAAAAGACGGCCCATTTACGAAGGTTGTTCTTGTTATCCGACATTTACAATAAATATTTAGACCGGGTTTTAAGATTCTACTGCATTCCCGACCTTCGACTTTCGGTCATAGGAAGGAGTTTTGGAAGCATCAACGCTGGAATTGAGTTCCGTTTTCGTATTCTTCGGAAGGCCATCCTGCATTACACAAGAAGCATTCATGGTAGCTCCAGGTTCCACGGCCAGTTTGCCAACGGTTACATCGCCCTCAATTACCGCAGTGGACCTCAAAGAGAGCGTTCCCGAAACTTGAAGATTGCCCTCAAACCTGCCTTCGATATCGGCATTTTCACAGGTAAGGTTACCTATAATGACGCCTGATTTGCCCAAAACTACTTTTGATGGGGTTTTTACGGTACCTTCCACCGTGCCGTCAATTCTGAAAAATCCAGTGGAAGATACATCGCCTTTAAGTTTTGTACCTTCATTAATTCTATTCTGGGCAGAGCCGGGTTCGGCAGCAATGCGCTTTTCTTTTTTGTCTGAAAACATAGCAGTGGGTTTAAAAGGTTACTATTCTGTCGTTCGGTTTGTTAGTAGCGTTTATTCGGTTACATCCTGCTGTAAATAATCGTCCAGGTTTTTATGGATTTGAATGATTTTATAATTTGGAGATGAAATTTCAAAGAATGGATGTTTGATTTTATATTCTTTCTTTTCTTTTAGCACATCACCAAAACCACGAGCGCCCATTTTTGTGTTTAGCCCGTGAACAATCACAAATCTGGTTTGGGGGTCGTAGTAATCCATAGAAGTTGTCATGTTTGTATAACGGAGATCTTCTATTGCTTTATCAAGTTTTCCCTTTAACTGTTGTGCTCCTTCGGCATCATCTTTATTGAACTTGTAAACTAATTTCCAGTTATCGGTTTCTTCTTCCGGTACAAAATCCTTAACGGCCAGGAGAGGCAAGGTGTTGCTGTAAATTTGTTGTGCTTGTTTTCCTTCTTCGGTACTTGGATAGTTAAGGGAAACAAAATTCAATGCCTTTTTATAGGCTTCAAAACCTTGTTGACGACCGATGGCGGTTGCTTTTAGTAATTCAAATTTTGGAACAATTTCATTGCCGTTATATATCATCATATATTCATCTGCTTTTTGGATAACTTCGGCATATTTTGCTGCTTCAAACTCCTTATACAATTGCTTGTACTTGTACTCAGGGCTGGATTCGTCTGTGGGCAATTGTGAATTTGGGTTGCGGAGAATTTCGGCATAACGCGTGTCGGCATGGTTTGTCAACACGTCATTTCGGTATTTGTCTGCTGATGAAGGGTTCTCCAAAATTTCGTAAATCTTTACCAAATTGTATTTTGCGGGCACTACCAATCGCTCTTCGGGATTGTAGGTAAGCAGTTTTTCGAGTCTATTGGCCGCAAGATTGTATTCTTTGAACTTTTCCTTATAAATCAATCCTAATTGATAATACGCAAAGTTTCTATCCTTTGCCAAACTGTCAATTACCTTTTGTTCAGTAGGGATTTTCGCAATATAGGTCTGTGGTTTGTACAGTTCGTTTTCTGCAATTGGCGTAATGTTGGCTATCTCATCATCCTTGTCAATCAAAGAGGTTCTTTTACTTGAAAGTCTCCAATTGTCCTCTAGCTTTCTGTCTCCCCATACTTTTCTGAATTCTCCTTTACCATAAGCAACGGTTGAGGTGTTATAAAAGTAGAAGGTGCTTCCTTTGTTAGGACCCGCGGCAGTTTTTCCTTTTTCGTAAAACTCCTTATTTGCTATTTTTTGTTCAACTTTAACCGCTTCCAAAGAATCTTTTACGGCCTGCTCTTTTAGTTTTGTTGTATAATCTGTAAAATAAGCAAGCTGTTCTGCCTCGCTCATTTTAGTTAATTTCAGGATACTGTCGTTTGTTGTTGCTATGTCTTCATATTTGATAACATCGTCCAGGTTTTCGCGTTTTTTGGTAATGCGTCTCCACTGGCGACTTTTAGCCTCAAGAAAAGTAAGCGTACTATCATAATAGGCTCCTGCAGTTTTATATTTTGCATTGTCAAAGTTTATTTCTGCAAGGGTTTGATAATTTACTGACTGAAGAATTCTATCCTGTTTAAAAGCTTTGATAGATTTGTTATAATATTTTACTGCAGTTTCTATACTGTCGCTGTTGCGGTAATAATCGCCAAACTGGTTGTAGATTTTATCTAAAAACGGGCGGTTTTCACGATTTTTTTCAAGGTCTTGCAACAGTTCTAAAAATGCTAATCGGTCTCCTTTTTCATAGTCAAAGTTCTTTCCTTTTTCTAAATAGGCATTGATCAAATAAGCCCTCGAAGTTTTGCGGTTCATATCAATTACCTCATCAAAAGCAATGTTTGCGCTGTCCTTTTCTCCTAAGCGGTTGTAAATTTGACCCTTTATAAAAGTATATCTTCCTTTTAGTTCTTTATCCTTTACATTTTCAGTAGCAATTTTAATGTATTCCAACGCTGGCTGCAACGAATCAAGATTGATAAAAGCCTGCGCCATCATGGCGGCGCCATCTGCGATTTCCTCTTCTTCCAATTCTGCTTGGTCAAACATTTTTTGGAGATTCTCTATAGCAAATTCCTCATTTTTTAGGCGAATGTTGGTTTTAGCTTTCCAGACCTTTGCAACATTTATATTGTTACTGGTGGGGTAGCGATCCAAAATAAAATTGAAGGCATCCAGTGCCGGAATAAAACGGCCGTCGTAGTAACGTGCTTTCCCCAACAACATGTAGGCCTCGTCTATCTGTGGATTGTATTCCTTGCCATCAATGTACATGGAGTGTTTTTGGATGGCCTTTGCCGCCTTTTCCTCGGCGCGGTTAAAGCCTCCTGCGCCTTCACCTTTGGCTGCTCCAGGAGCTTTGGTTTCAGCCTCTTTGATTTCAATACGTTCTACGGGTAATATTTCCCAAAAATTATCGCGAAATCCATAGGCAAGTTGTTCTTTGGCATCCGTAAAAGCCATTTCGCCATTGTATAGCGTATTGTATTCAGTAGTAACCGCGTGAACGTTGCGGTTTAGGAATGTATTTTTTTTGCGTGAACACGCTGCGAAAAATAAAACAGCGAGAAAAAATAGCGTAATTTTATATGTGCCCTTCAAAACGGTTTCGATTTATATAATATTCAAACTTAAAAGGTTCTATTTTAGTATGTAGAATCACTAAAGAGCGGTAAAAATACATTTCTTTTTAATATCTGCTTACCCAAACGCCGAAAAAATGCTTCATATTAAGGGCGCTGAAGCTTTGTTTCCTTGATTTCCTTTGTACTTTTGCAGAAAAATTTCACAATTATGGGCGAATTTCATGCGCTTACCGTTTCCGAAGTAAAAAAAGAGACTCCAAATTCAGTTTCTATCAGCTTTCAAGTTCCCGATAATCTAAAAAATACCTTTGCATTTAAGGCTGGGCAATATATTACCATAAAACATCAAAAAGACGGCAAGGAGCTGCGCCGGGCGTATTCCATTTGTAGCTCACCCAAAAGCGGCCTGTTGAAGGTTGCCGTGAAAAAAGTGGAAAAAGGCGCCTTCTCAGAATATGCAAACAAAGACCTGAAAGCGGGCGATACGCTGCAAGTGATGCCGCCCACGGGAAAATTTATTTTGGAGCCAAACCTTAAAAATTACGTGGCCTTTGCCGCAGGAAGCGGGATAACCCCCGTGATTTCGTTGATAAAAAGCACTTTGGAAGAAATGCCACAAAGTTCTTTTTTACTTATTTACGGCAATCAGAATAAAAAGGAAACCATGTTTTATGACGAAATTGTTCAGTTGCAGGATAAATTTCCGGAGCGGTTTGATGTTGAATTTGTCTATAGTCGAGAAAAGTGGGACGATGCGCAATTTGGAAGAATAGGTCGCTCCCTGGTTAATTTTTACCTGAAAAATAAGTACGGGCAGATAACTTTTGAAGCCTTTTATTTGTGCGGTCCCGAACAGATGATTGACGAAGTTTCCGCAACTTTGAAGCACAACGGAATCAATTCAAAACAAATACATCACGAGCTTTTCTCTACTGCCGAAAAAGGGCTTTTGGTTGAAAAACACGACGGCAATACCAGCATTACGGTAATTCTAGATGACGAAGAGGAAGTTTTTGAAATGCCGCAAACAAAATCCATTCTCGAAGCTGCTTTGGATGAAGGTTTAGACCCTCCGTATTCCTGTCAAGGCGGAATTTGCAGTACCTGCATCGCCCGCCTAAAAGAAGGAAAGGCCGAAATGCGCAAAAACCAAATCCTCACCGAAGCCGAGATTGCGGATGGTTTGATACTTACTTGCCAAGCGCATCCTACAACTGCGAAAGTTGTTGTGGATTATGATGATGTGTAAAGGTTGAAATTCCAAATTTTTGAAATTCCAAATTCCAAAAAAATTTGGGCAGGGTTCCTGTGTCGTTTAATAGCTAAGCTGATATTTCATTCAAACCTTCTTCTTCTATAGGTTCTAAAATAGGTTTTTCAAATGGTTAATCCCTATATTTTGATTTTGAAAAGAACTCAAGGGAGAGGCGAACATATAATGGCACCTGAGAAAAGGCATTTTACGAAGAATCTTGGGAGTATATATAAGTTATCTATGGGGTTGGGTCGGCATAGAGTCGACATACAGTCAGCATACAGTCGGCATATAGTTATAATGGTGTGGCTAATATTCCAAAATATCTTCTTGTTCTTTTTTTGGCGGGTAGCCACAGCAGTAAGGTAAAAGAAGAAGTTGGTAGGGTTAAAGACTTGTAAATATAAATGATTTAGGAGCCGTTGTCAAGTTGAAGACCAAATTAGTTTAGTTAGTGTGGTAACTATATAACCTCTTCCACTTTCGATACCACTGTTTCAGGTGGTATCGTATTCATCACTAACTCATAATTGGGAGGATATTTAATGCCGTAAATGGATGTTGGAATTAATGGATATTTTTTTCTGTCAGCCATTAATTGATTGCTTTCCGGCTGATTAAAAGGGACAAATCCCGCATAAGGGTGCGTGACGCCCCAAAGCGTAACAACCGGCACCCCATACATAGCCGCCAAATGGCCGTTGCCGCTATCCATGGAAAGCATTAGATCCAGATTTGAAATCAGCGCGAGTTCTTCCTCAAAAGTGAGTTTTCCGGCCACATTGGTAACGTTGGCGAAAGGCTTTTCAAGTTGTTGAAGTTGCTTTATTTCCTTCTTTCCGCCACCAAAAAGAAATATACGGTATTTGTCGGTTTTATCCAATTCGCGGATTACTTCAGCCATTAAGCTTAAAGGATACATTTTGCTTTGATGGGCGGCAAAGGGAGCAATGCCGATGAGTTTTTTTGGTTCTACGCCAATCAGGCCATTGAGTTTTGGCGTCAACCGTTTTTGGGGCGGGACGGTAAATGTGTTTAAATCTAAAGGAAAACCGAGCTTTTCAAAAACATCTGCATAGCGTTGATGTGTAGTTTTTAATTGTGAAATATTTTCGCCTTTGGCAGCAATCAAGGCTTTCTTTTCCGCTCTGCCTTTATCAATAGTTGCGGTTTCAATTCCCTTAAACTTTAAATATTTCGTTATTATTTTGGAACGAATTACGTTGTGAAGGTCTGCTACGGCGTCAATTCCCAAATCCTTTGCTTGGTTTGCCAATTTAATCAATCCGAAGCGTTTGTGTTCGCCATATACATCAGCTTCCAAAAAATCGAGGTTGGGAATTTCTTCAAAAAAAGGTTTGAAAAATGGGCGGGAAAGCACCGTAATTTTTAGTTCGGGATAGGTTTGCGCCAAAACGCGAAGTACGGGAACGGTCATTGCCACATCTCCCATGGCGGAGAGGCGGATTACCAGTATGTGGGTGGGTTTTGGCATTTTATTTCTAAAAACCTAACAGGTTTTCAAAACCTGTTAGGTTTAAAATAATATTATTTCTTTCCGCGAAGCACCGGGTTTAGCTCGTCGTCGTTGTACATTTTCATCTGCTTATAGACTTTCATATACTTTCTGCCGTGGGCAATATCATCCAACAATTGATTGATGGCGGTGCTTAAATCCACGCGTTGCTCCAAAAGCACGTTCAATTTTGCTTTACAAGCCATTTGGTGCTCTTGGGAAGCATCGGTTCGGGTAGCCTCTTCGTTCATATGATAGATTTTCAGTGCCAAAATTGAAAGCCTGTCAATGCCCCACGCGGGACTTTCGGTGTTGATGGTCGCATCGTCCTTCACTTTTACGTCCTTGAATTTTTCAAGGAAATAGCTGTCAATGTATTCCACCATATCGGTGCGGTCCTGATTGGAAGCGTCTATTTGTCGCTTGAGTTTCAGTGCTGCAACGGGGTCAATATTCGGGTCGCGGATGATGTCTTCATAATGCCATTGCACCGTGTCTATCCAGCATTTGCGATACAGCAAATGTTCTAAAAGTTCTGAATCCTTGTCGTACGGATTGCTGAAGGCTTGGTCCACAGTGTTTATCTCGTGGTACTTATTTATAACTTCTGCGAAGATTTTGTTGGCTTTGTCTGAGAACATTATCTATTGTTTATTGTTATTTTTTATTTGTGTCTTTGGCTCCGCTCAGACACCGATCATTGAGCGGAGCCGAAATGCTTTTCTAAAATGTGCAAATACTCAAAAGTTTCGGTGGCTTTGTGGTTTCGGTTTTCGGTTTTATCTGCTTTAAAACGTTGGTATTTTTTGGTTTTCAACGTGTATTTCCCGAAACGCTCCATTACCCTTTGCACTTCCTTTTGGCCCATCAATCCTTCGTTGTTGTAACTCAGAAAAATGTATGGAAACTGTGCATTTTCAATCAATTCCTCAAAACTTTTAAGGACTTCCCCGGTCCTGCACCAATCACTTTTATAATAATCGCGCAGGCCGGTTTTGCCCTTAGGTACAAAGGTATCATATTTTGCGATAGTATTCAGTAAATGATAATTGGCGCCATATTGCCTTGCGTTGTAGGGCGGGTCCAGATAGAGAATATCGCCTTTAATTTTCTTTATAAGCACATTGCTGTCCTGTTGAAATACTTGATGCGAATTTTCCGTTTGCTGAAAAACAGCGGGTTTTACGACAAGTTTTTTTGCTGCGGAAGCCTTTATGTGTTTTAAATAAGCGCCATAAACCGAAGCCGTGTTCGCAACCTTATCGGCACTTTCCAAAAGTGAAGCGAGCAAAAAGAAATACTGGTCTTCCGTGATCTTTGAGGTTTTTTTCCAAGCTTCAATTTGAATCCGAATCGCATCAATTTTCTGTCCGTTATCTAAAGTAAAATAGTTTCTTCCAGCTTTTCCTCCTTCGGAATAATTTTCAAAAATGAAGCCTTTTTTTCCGCTCAGCGAATTCAATTCATTTATGAATTCTTCGTAATCAAAAGCAATATGATTACCGATGTAGTTTCGGTTCAGCACATAGCTGTAATATTCCACATCATTGGCTATCACTTGTTTTACGTGTGGTTTAAAGTTTCTGCCTACGATTCCAGTTCCTGCAAAAAGGTCGCAAAATGTTTTTTGCGAAAGGTCATTTCCGCAGGTTTCGGTTACCGTTTCAAAAATGAAGGAGGAGAGTTTGTGTTTGGAGCCTATGTAATTCATTTGGAAACCCAGATAATATCGCTTAAAGTTTGCTGTCCGTCAACAAAAGTAAATGATTGCAACTGTTCCGGCCGGAAAGTAGCAATATATTTTTGAATAGCATTTTTTAGCAAACCGATTTCAGCCTTCAATTTCCAATGTTCGCCATTTTCAGTATAAACCACAATGAATAGACGGTTTTTGAAATGGTGCCGCTTTTGGGCGCTTTGATTTTTGTAGAGCCATTCTATCAATTCATTTTTATGATTTTGGGCGTATTCAAAGGTTTTGTTGAAGTGTTTTGGAAAGACGGAGGTTTTATGGTCAAAGGGAATTCCGAAGAGATAAAAATCCTTTTCGGAATCTTTGGTTTGGGCTACCATTTTTATATTTTCAGTTTCAGAAAAAATATGTTCCACCGCCACGGCGCTCCAGAAATTGTACCAGCGATTGGCGGCGTAATTGAACAAACTTCGTTTATCGAGTTTATGTTCTGCAATTGCCTGCTTCATTCTCAAAATTAACTCCGCCCACTCCTGTGTGCTGTAAATAAAGTTGGTATAGCGGTCCCATTTATCATTTTGCTTTTGGCCCCAACTGTAATGGTACGGAAGCCTGCGCATTAGTTCTTTTTCAATATTTTCGAGATTCACCGCAATCATAAAAACAGAAATACAAACGGCAAAATCACAACCAACCACAGCATGATTTCCTTAAACCAAAATTCGGCCATATCCTTTTCCCGATATTGTTCCTTTTCGGGGCTTTCAATATAATTGGCACTTACTATCGCAACGGGCGCCATAATAAAAAACAGCTCAGCCCCAGTCTTTTCAGGAGCTCCCAGTGCTATGAACAGAGTGGTAAAACTTACATACAGCAGCAAAAGGTGGTTGGGTCTTTCCTTTAACGACAACTTCGAGATTCTTAAAATTCGATATACAGCGGTCCAAATATAAAATGCGAGTATAATGGTGACGGGAACCAAAATGGCAGCCGAATTATAGGCTGAAAAGTCAAAACCAACCTCATCCTTCCAGTTCAAAAACCAGGAAAACGTATCGGTTGCAAGCATTTGGTACGCTGTATTTATGACAAAAACCGCCAAAAATCCCGTGATGGGAACCAGCATTTGTTTATAGGTAGAATTGGGCTTCTGCACGATGGCAATCCACAGTGGAACGAAGAGTAATAGACTCCAAAAATAAAACAGGGAAGCCAGGGTAATCCAAATGCTGGCGTCGAGAATTTTTTTTTCTGAATTCTTATCGCTTCGCAAACTCATCAAGCGGCGCAAAGCCAACAAAAGGAAGGCGTTTGCCAATATTATTTTATGCTGAAGAAATATTACCGGCAACATGGTAAGAAAACAGGTGAAGAAAAATATGGCGTAGGTATTGTTTTGGGTGAGATGGTTTTTTCTGATTATAAAATCCAACAGCAACATAATCAGCACGCTGAAAATGACGAAAGCAGAATGGGTAAGCAAGAGGGAAGGCGTGATAAATATTTCGCTGTGCGATATTGCACCCAATAAATAACCTGCAATTATAAAAACACCGAGAATTAAATAGTTAATGGGGTTAGATTTTCCAAAAAAGCTTGTCAGCATACGGGGTATTTTTATATTTTTGCCTTCTAAAGATTAAAGATATGACTTGGAAAGGTTTTTGGGAAGGAATAGCTTCCCTTTTTGAAGATTTTCTTTTTATTCCCTACGATGCCTTGATGAAGCTTGAGCTTGACAGCTGGTGGCTTGCCAATATTTTTTCGTGGATATTTTTGTTGATTGGTGCGGCAGCCTTCATATATTGGCTAGGTAAACTTCGAGACTATAACGAAAATACTGAGGTTACCTACACGTACGACGAAAATCCGTAATTTAATTATAGGTCAAAACCTATATCACTACGATATTGCATCCTGTCAAAAGATAGTTTTTCTATATTTTGATAGGATTTTTTTAGCGCCTTTCTGAAATCATCATCCAAGGAAGTTATAGCCAAAACACGGCCGCCATTGGTAAGAATTTTATCGTTTTTTTCAAGCTTTGTGCCCGCGTGAAATACAATGGAGCCTTCCACATTTTCCAAACCTGAAATTTCCTTTCCTTTTTCGTAAGCTTCGGGATAGCCTCCGGAAACCAGCATGACGGTAGTTGCGGCCCGAGCGTCAATTTCAATATTGAAATTGCCCAAGTTTTGACAGTAGGTAGCTTCCAACAAATCAACCAAATCGGTTTTAATGCGCGGTAAAACAACCTCCGTCTCGGGGTCTCCCATCCGCACGTTGTATTCTATCACGTAGGGTTCGTTATCCACTTTTATTAAACCTATAAAAACAAAGCCTTTATAATCTATTTTTTCTTCGGAAAGACCGTCCACGGTTGGTTTCACGATTCGGTCCTCAATTTTTTTCATCAAAACTCCATCTGCAAATGGTACTGGGGAAATGGCGCCCATTCCACCAGTATTCAAGCCCGTATCACCTTCGCCGATGCGTTTATAGTCTTTTGCCGTGGGAAGGATTTTGTAATTTTTTCCATCGGTAAGTACAAAAACGCTCAACTCAATTCCGTCCAAAAATTCCTCGATTACCACTTTGGAACTCGCTTCGCCGAACTTGCTGTGCGTAAGCATGTTTTCGAGCTCCTGTTTGGCTTCGCTTAAATCCTTTAAAATCAAAACTCCTTTTCCAGCGGCCAATCCGTCTGCTTTTAAAACATAGGGTGGATTCAAATTTTCCAAAAATGCTTTTCCAGCTTCCAGTGATTCCACAGTAAAACTCTCATAGGCTGCCGTGGGGATGTTGTGCTGCATCATAAATTCCTTAGCGCGCTGTTTACTGCCTTCCAGCAAAGCGCCGCGTTTAGAAGGACCTATAAGCATTACATTTTGCAATTCCGAAGTTTCAGTAAAATAATCAGCAATGCCGTGTACCAAGGGGTCTTCGGGACCAACAATAACCATTTCAATATTATTTTCAACAACGCATTTTTTCACCGCCCCAAAATCGGTTACCTTTAAATCCACATTTGTTGCAATGGAAGCAGTTCCGGCATTTCCGGGCGCTACAAAAAGTTTTTCGCAGCGGTTGCTTTCTGAAATTTTATATGCAAAAGTATGTTCGCGGCCACCGGAACCAAGGATGAGAATATTCATAATTGAGATGTTTTGTTTCGGTGTCAAAAATAATTGTTTGTACCTTGAACCGCTAATTTATTTGAAGCGAATTTGACTTTGCGAATTTTTAGGTTTCAACTTAAATTGAAAAACATCTTTTGAGACTATTCGATATTTCCCTTTTTCTGAAACGTTTCCCTATTAAAAGGGCCAAGGAAGAATTGCTTCAAATTTCCAAAATAAATGAAACAGACTACGAAGCATTTTTGAAAGCGAAAAGGGCTGAAATTGCAACCTATCATTTAAAAAATAACTCTTTTTATCGCCAGAAAGTGAAGGGCGATTTTTCAACTTGGGAATCGCTGCCTATTTTGAAAAAAGCAGATTATCAAATTCCGCTGAAGGAGCGACTTTCAAAGGGTTTTTCGGAAAAAAATGTTTACACAAACAAAACCTCGGGCTCCAGTGGCAATCCCATCCGTTTTGCGAAGGACAAGTACAGCCACGCCATTACGTGGGCTTACCACATGGAGCGGTTTGGGTGGTACGGCATAGATTTCAACAGTTCGTTGCAGGCGCGTTATTACGGAATTCCTTTGGATACCGTTGAAAATAAAACGGTGCGGATGAAGGACTTTTTGGCCAAACGGCATCGGTTTTCAATAAATGACCTTTCGGAAAAGGCTCTCGATGAAATGTTGAAAGTCTATAAACAAAAACCTTTTGAGTACATTAACGGCTATACCAGTAGCATTGTGCTCTTTGCGAAATATTTGAAGGAAAAGAACACAATCTTAAAAAATGTCTGTCCAACGCTGAAGGTGTGTATCGTTACATCCGAAATGCTTTTTGAGGTTGATAAAATTTTGCTTGAAAACCAGTTGGGCGTTCCAATTGTGAATGAGTACGGCTGCTCGGAAGCCGGAGTAATTGCCTTTACCAACCCTTACGGCGAATGGGAAGTGGATTCCAAAACACTTTTTGTGGAGATATTGGACGAAGCCGATAAGCCGTTGCCATTGGGCGAAGAAGGACGCATTGTGATAACTTCGCTGCACAACAAAGCGCATCCGTTTATCCGTTATGAAATTGGCGATTACGGTTCACTGAGCGAAAAAAGCACTTTTAAAAAGCCAATTCTTAAAAAACTGACCGGAAGAACAAATGATTTCGCAATCCTGCCAAGCGGAAAAAAAGCTGCTGGAATGACTTTTTATGTGATTACCAAAAAAATAATGGAGGAAAGCGGGAATATTCAGGAGTTTAAAGTAATTCAAACAAAGATTGATACTTTTGAAATAAACTATGTGAGCAAAGAAAAGTTAACCGAAGAAAAGAAGCAATCCATAGCACAAACAGTTACGCAGTTTTTAGAACCGGGATTAACTTTTAGCTTCCAAAGAAAAGAACAGTTGGACAGAACTGCAAGTGGTAAATTGAAACAGTTTGTTTCGTTGGTTGAACGTTAAAATATTAAATATGAAAATTACTATTGTTGCAGGCGCAAGACCCAATTTTATGAAAATCTCTCCAATTATCCGCGCAATAGAAAATCTAAGTACTTCGAATAAACCTATAAGCTACAGATTAATACATACTGGGCAACATTATGATCCTAATTTAAGCGACACCTTTTTTGAGGAATTACAAATACCGCATCCTCATAAAAATTTCAATATAAAAAGTGGTTCACAAGCCGAACAAACTGCGGGTATTATGATAGCTTTTGAAAAAGAGTTGGTAGAAAATAGACCTGACTTTGTAATGGTTGTAGGAGATGTAACCTCTACAATGTCTTGTGCAATTGCCGCTAAAAAAGCGAATATTTCTTTAATTCATATTGAAGCTGGAATTCGAAGTGGCGATATAACAATGCCCGAAGAAATAAATAGAATGGTAACCGATAGTATTACGGATTATTTTTTCACTACATCGGAAATTGCAAATCAAAATTTAATAAGATCCGGCCATTTAAAAGAGAATATTTTTTTCGTGGGAAATGTAATGATCGACACCCTGTTGCAAAATATAAATCGAATTAAAAAACCAGCTTTTTGGGACGATTTAAATTTAGCGCCAAAAAAATATTATTTGCTAACACTCCACCGACCCTCAAATGTGGATGAAGCCGGTTCATTTATTGAATTATTGAACGATATATCGGCACATGCCGGTGATGTGCCTATTGTTTTTCCAGTACATCCGCGAACACAACAAATTTTGCAGGAAACGAGAAATGAATTTCCAAATTACCATTTCGTTAAACCGCAAGGGTATTTAAATTTCATCTACTTATTGAAAAATTCCAACGCTATTTTAACCGATTCTGGAGGTATAACCGAAGAGGCCTCTATTTTGAATATTCCGTGCATAACTTTTAGAAATTCAACAGAGCGACCAGAAACCTGCAGTTTGGGGACTAATATGCTGGTAGGAAATGATAAGATTAAAATTTCCGAAGCATTTCAAAAACTCAAAAATTTGAAGTGGCCAAACAGCAAAACTATTCCATTATGGGATGGAATGGCATCAGATAGGATTATTTCCATCTTATTAAAAATTCATTATGCGTAATGAAATTTTACTCATAACCAACTATTTTCCTCCTGAAAAGGGTGCAGCGTCCAATAGGATGTCCAGCCTTGCAGAGGCATTGGGAAACGATGGTTTCGAGGTTACAGTTGTGTGTCCCTTGCCAAATTATCCAACTGGTAACGTTTTTCAGGAATACAGAGGTAAAATCTTTACAACGGAAAACACCTCCTTCGGAAAAATAAAACGATTGTGGATTTGGCCCAGCAATTCTGCCAACAAATTTGTGAGGTTGCTCTCTATGATTTCTTTTTCGCTCAGCTTGATTTTATTCTTTATTTTTTCAAAAACCCCTAAAAAAATATTTATCCAATATTCCCCGGTATTTGTGGGATTTACCGCGGTTTGTTTGGGGAAATTGTTTTCCAAAAAAATAATCCTGAATGTTTCAGACCTTTGGCCTTTGGCTGGTTTGGAAATGGGGCTTTTAGAAAAAGGAGCTTATTATTCCCTTTTGCAAAAGATGGAAAAGTTCTGTTACAAAAATGCCAATATAATTGTTGGTCAATCAGAAGAGATTCTTCAGCATATTTCAAGTTATGTAGGTAAGCCTACTTTTATATATCGAAATGTTCCAAAATTCGATCCTCCGCTAATCAAAAAAATAGAGTCTTCCAATGAAATTAAAATCGTTTATGCAGGTTTATTGGGAGTTGCGCAGGGAATTTTTGAAATATGCCAACGAATCTCTTTTTCCGAAAATGTGAGCCTGCATATTTATGGTGCAGGGCCCGAAACGGAAAAAATTCTAAAGTTAAAGAAAGAGAATATTCACTTTTACGGTGAATTGGGCAGAGATGAACTGCACAGGGAATTGCAAAATTATGACATTGCATTTATTCCTTTAATAAAACGAATTTACGGTTCCGTGCCCTCAAAAATATTTGAATATACACGCTTGGGGTTACCTGTTCTTTATGCAGCGGGTGGAGAAGGCGGGGAAATCGTAAAAAAGGAATCTTTGGGCTGGGTTGTTCCAGTAAATAATTTGAAGGCGTTGCAGGATTTTATAAATACCGTTTCCGTAACGGACTTAAAACTTTTTCCGAAAGAGGATGTCCAACGGAATTCGGTTTCTGCTTTTGATTTCCACAAACAGTTTGAGCGCTTTACTACTTCAATTGAAAATATTTAATAGGCTTTTTCCTCTCCACGAAGTGCGTTGTAGATGGTTTGGAATACAATTTTAATATCAAGGAAGAGGCTCCAGTTTTCGAGATAAAAAATATCATATTTAACCCTGTTAATAATATGGTTGTCATCTTCAACCTCGCCTCTAAAACCGCTGACTTGCGCCAATCCCGTAATCCCTGGTTTGATAAAATGGCGAACCATAAATTTATCGATGCGCTCAGCGTACATATGTGTATGGCTCACCATATGCGGCCTTGGGCCTACAACAGACATTTCGCCTTTTAGCACGTTAATAAACTGTGGCAGTTCATCAATACTCGTTTTTCTAATGATTTTTCCTACCCGTGTTACGCGTTCATCCCCTTTTCTTATTTGTTCCAGATGCGCCATTGGATTTGGTCTCATGGAGCGGAATTTATAGCAATAAAACTCCTTATAATCTAGCCCGTTTCTTTTTTGTTTGAAGAATACAGGCCCTTTTGATTCTAATTTAATTAACAATCCAAGAATTGGCGTAAGCCAAGATAAAAGACCTACAATAACAAAGAGCGAAAGCATTATATCAAAACTTCGTTTTAAGAACTTATTAAAAGGCTCATCCATAGGAATTTTTCGCATTGAAAGTATGGGAAGTACTCCGTAGTATGTAAAGTCCAGTTTTTTACTATATATTTCCTTATTATCTGGAAGAAATTTTAAGACCTTGAGGTTGTTGTCAACAAAATCAATAAGCTTTAATAAATCTTTGTTATTGATTTCGGCCACGGAAGAGTATACCTCATCTATTTCTTCTTTCAGAATATAGTCCATACATTCTTCTATGGTAACTTTATTAGGGCCTTTTAAATCAAAGGTTTTATAAAGTTTATAGCCATAAACCGGATTAGTAGTAAAAAATTTTCGTAGCTGATCTGTTTTTTGGTTTAGACCTAAAATTACTACTCTGCGCACATTGCCCCCTAAATGTAAGCGGTATCTTTTAAGAAGAAAATAAATCCCCAGTTTTACAATAGTAATGCATAATATTACTAGAAGTATGTATTTAAAAATTGTGGATGCAGCTGTTGTCAATTCATTATAAAAACCGAAAAATGAAAAAACAATCAAAAGAAAAACAATGCTCTGCTTGCCTATTAGTGATATTATTTTTGATAAGTGCGTAAAACGATAAATCTCATAAAATCCTGAACGTAAAGAGAGTATCAGCCAAGCAATGGTTAAAAAAACAACATAATTAAAATAGGGAAAGGGTTGGTTGAAAAATTCAAAAGCAAAAAAATGGATAAAGAAGAGATCTATTCCGTATGAAATAGGCCTAAGAAATCCTGAATATCTTCCACTTCTAAACATTTAATTATCACCTATTATGCTTTGAAAAGTCTTTGTGTTCACTTTTAAAAAGTTCTTCTTTTGAAAGATTTTTAAAATACTCAAATGTTTTCTTCATTCCTTCTTCCCTGGAAATTTTAGGTTCCCATCCCAATATTTCTTTGGCTTTTGTAATATCTGGTTCTCGTTGCATGGGATCGTCCTGCGGCAGGGGCTTAAAAACAATCTTTTGTTCGGTTCCAGTTAATTTTACAATTTCTTTTGCAAAATCAAGAATGGTAATTTCCTCTGGGTTGCCTATATTTACTGGAAGCGTATAATCGCTTAATAACAAGCGGTATAATCCTTCCACTTCATCATCTACATAACAGAAGGAACGTGTTTGCATACCATCTCCAAAAACTGTGAGATCCTCTCCACGTAAAGCTTGTCCAATAAATGCCGGTATAACACGCCCGTCATTAAGGCGCATGCGTGGCCCATATGTATTAAAAATTCGGGCTATCCGGGTTTCTACTCCATGAAATCTATGATACGCCATGGTAATAGATTCCTGAAAACGTTTTGCTTCGTCATAAACCCCACGAGGACCAATAGTATTTACGTTTCCATAATACTCTTCTGTTTGTGGATGTATAAGTGGGTCTCCGTAGACTTCAGAGGTGGAGGCAATAAGTATTCTTGCATTTTTTTCCCTTGCCAATCCAAGAAGGTTGTGTGTTCCCAACGAACCTACCTTTAAAGTTTGGATGGGTATTTTTAAATAATCTATTGGACTTGCTGGGGAAGCAAAATGAAGAATGTAATCAACCTTGCCTGGGATGTGTACAAATTTTGTAACATCATGGTGGTAGAATTCAAACTCCGGTAATTTAAAAAGATGCTGTATATTTTTTAAATCTCCGGTAATTAGGTTATCCATTGCGATAACCTCATAATCCTCAGAAATAAATTTATCGCAAAGGTGAGAGCCCAAAAAGCCAGCCCCGCCTGTGATTAATACACGTTTTTTCATCCTTAAAAAATATTTGAAAAATAGGAAGATGTAATGCCTAAACTTTCATCTTCGTTAAATTTATAATTGTCTAAAAGGCATTTCATAAATTAGTTGCTTTTCTTCCGATAGAAATATAGGTGAACCCTTCTGCTTCAATCTCATTTACATTGTATAAGTTTCTTCCATCGAAAATTATAGGCTGTTTTAAAAGCTGATTCAGTTTTGAAAAGTTTGGGGTTCTAAAAATGCTCCATTCGGTACAGATTAAAAGTGCGTCAGCATTTTCCAATGCAGCATACATAGATTCGGAATAATTCAACTTATTTCCAAAGCGCTTTTCAATATTTGGCATGGCTTCGGGATCAAAAACCTGAAGTTTTGCCCCCTTTGCAAGTAAGGCTTCCATCATATCAATGGAAGGCGCTTCGCGAATATCATCTGTTTCAGGTTTAAATGCCAATCCCCAAATGGCAATGTTTTTTCCTTTCAAGTCATTTTTGAAATAACTCTCAATTTTTGGAAGCAAGATGGTTTTTTGGGCCGAATTAATTTCTATTACTGAATTTAAAATCTTGAAATCATAGTCTACGTCTTTTCCAGCTTTTTGAAGTGCCTTAACATCTTTAGGGAAGCAAGAGCCCCCATAGCCGATTCCGGGGAAGAGGAAACGCTTGCCAATACGGCTGTCGGTTCCCATACCGGCGCGAACCATATCGACATCGGCACCCACTTTTTCGCAATAATTGGCGATTTCGTTCATAAAGGTAATTTTGGTGGCCAAAAATGAATTTGCCGCATATTTTGTAAGCTCTGCAGATTTTTCGTCCATTATAATTATAGGGTTTCCAGAACGTACAAAGGGACTGTAAAGCTTTTTCATTAGTGCGGTCGCTCTTTCACTACTGGAGCCCACAACAATGCGTTCGGGCTTTAAAAAATCATCCACAGCAAAACCCTCGCGCAGGAATTCTGGGTTGGAAACAACGTCAAATTCACAGGAAGCATTTTTAGCAATTACACTGTGAACTTTTTCGGCAGTGCCCACAGGGACCGTGCTTTTATCTACGATTACTTTATATTCCTTTATTTTTTTTCCAATTTCTTCGGAAACGTTCAAAACATAGGAAAGATCTGCCGAACCGTCTTCATCTTCCGGCGTTGGCAATGCCAGAAATATAATATCGCCATGGTCCAATCCTTCTTCCAGCGAAGTTGTAAATTTTAGGCGGTTTGCTTTAATGTTTCGTTCAAAAAGTACGTCGAGATGGGGCTCATAAATGGGCACGATGCCATTGCGCATTTTTTCAACTTTCGCTTTGTCTATATCTACACAAATTACTTCATTGCCTGTTTCCGCCAAACAAGTTCCTGTTACAAGGCCTACATAACCCGTTCCTATTACTGAAATTTTCATTTATCCTTTACTCTCTTTTAACTACCCATACAGGTGTTTTTATTAATAATTCGCAAAAGTACAATTTGCAAACCTTTTTATACCTTTTTTATAGTGTTGTTTTCTGACGATTTGCCACTTGTAATCAATACAATTAATATAAAGCCAACATAATAAGCCCCTATTTGCCTATGAAATACATTTTCTACCATAGAG
This sequence comes from Aequorivita aquimaris, assembly GCF_001573155.1. GTDB lineage: Bacteria > Bacteroidota > Bacteroidia > Flavobacteriales > Flavobacteriaceae > Aequorivita > Aequorivita aquimaris. The sequence continues at coordinate 347,884 of NZ_JRWG01000002.1, forward strand.
TACATTATAAGGATTGCCAGCAATGCCGTGGGCAGAAATTGTTTTCTGTTAATAAAAAAACTTGCGAAAATAAATGTTAGAAAAATCAATAGCGCTATAAAACCTGCGCCTAAATAAAAATCCAAAAATTGGTTATGTGTATTGTACCTTTCTGCAACAAATCTATTTCTTTTTGTTGGGTCTGACAGTTGGTTACTATAACAGGTTACAAGTTCATCTTTTGTTTTGTCGAATCCTAGCCCTGTAAGTATAAAACCTTTTTGTTCAATAATATTTTGTGCGCATTGCCATACTATCGATCGCAATTCATAGGTCAATGAGTTTTCAATAAAGGCCGGCGCATTTTTGTGTTTTTCTCTTGGGTTATGCTGAAAGCCCTTTTCAGATTTAAGAAGAAGGAATAATCCTATAATTGCTGCAGCTGTGGTAAGTACAATAGCAATCTTCCAAATTTTCCGTTGCCCATAAAATTGCTTTAGTGCCAACAACACCAAAAGACATATAATGGCTATCTTTGAGTTTATCAACACTATGAAGAGCAAGTTCACAAAAATATTGACCAAGTAATAATTGTTGTTGGGGTGATATTTTTTTTTAATTTCCTGAAAGGAAATTAAAATGCTGAAAGTGCTAAGTAGACCTAAGTACAGCCTATCTATCAACAGCGACTCTACTACTTGCGGAGAATCACCCAAAGCAAAATTTCCGGTAGCATCAGTAATTAAAACAAAATTATATACCGAAAAAACAATGGCGGCGAGCGAGGTAAATATTATAGCTCTGTTAATCTTTTTTACGTCTGCCACTGGAATATAAAGAATGGCAAGCCCTGCGGCTATCATCACTTTTTTGATGATGTTGAAATCCTCTGGCAATCTTCCGCTAATAAATGAATCGATACAGAGATAGGCTAATAGGCCCACAAAAAGTATTAAGGGAAGTGATTTCAGTTTCTTGAAATCTTCTTTTTTTACAACAAACGGAAAGGCAAGTACCAGAATTGCCACGAGAATGTTGGGCAATGCTCGAATATAATTATCAAAAGGAATAATGAGGTAAAGCAGCAAAAATGCGTAAGGGTATATGGCGGACAGCAGTATCCTCATTATTTTAAGTTCTGATTTCTAAATATTAGGGGAAGATAAAAAACTATCCATTAATAAACTTGCCCCTTAGCTATTTAGTTTTTAAAAAATCGATAGCTCAAGACTTTTTCTCCGTCTCTGTTTTATATATGCTTTCCAGGGTGTGAATTGTATTTCTAATGTTGAAGTACTCATTAAAAAGTTTTAGTGAGTTTTCTTCAAATAGCTCACGTTTATTGTCGTCCTCCAGCAATTCTAAAATTGCCTTTGAAAACTGGCTGCTGTTTTCTTCTTTAATAACAAATCCATTTTTGTTTTCAACAATTAAATCACGATTCCCATCTGCGTCAGAAACCACACAAGCCTTTCCAAGGGCTAGTGCTTCAATAACAGAATATGGCAAACCTTCATATCTCGCTGTGGATATATATATTTTTGAATTCTTGATTATGTTGAAAATATCTTCACGCTTGGTCCACTCCAATAATGTAATGTTTGAATCTAAATTATATTTTGAAATGAGTGATTTTACTTGTTCTAAATTTGGAGCATGATAACCCACGCCCATTAACACCAAGTGTATATTTGGTTTTTTTTCTTTAAGCTCTCGTAAAACCTCGATCATCAATTCAATGTTTTTTTGAAAGGACGGCCTTCCTACCGAACAGATATATTCATCTGGCCACGTTTTTTCAATGCTTAAATTTGGAATTTCAGTTATTGCATTTATGCAATTATTGAAGAGCAATACTCTTTCTTTATTATAGCCCACTTCATTTAAAGCTCTGTTTTTTTCAGAATTGGAAGACGCCAGAATTTTATTATTCCATCTTGAAAGAAACTTTTCCAGACCCAAAAAAACATTTTTTTTGAGTTTACTTTCAGCACTTAGAAAAGAATATGCTTGTGGAGTGTGTAATACGGGTATATTGTTCATCTTTCCCACAATTTTGCCAATAACGCCACCTTTTGCACTGTGTGCATGGATTAAAGCTGGAGCTTCGCTTTTTATAATTTTATTTGCCGTTGCTATTGCCTTATAATCCTTAACCGGTTTTATATCCCGAATTATGGAAATGGGGTAATTCTTTACAGGAATGCTTTTATCGTTAAGAAATGGTTCATTGTTATCGGAATCACCATGGATAACGATGGAATCAAACTTTTCTGAATCTATGTTGGCCAATATCAATCGTAACGAAACATCTACACCACCTACTGCATGGAGAATATGAATTATTTTAGTTTTCAAAATGTATAGATGTTTAAAATTTAGAATAATGCCGCAAAAGTAAAAAAACAAACTTAAAATATTGAGATGGTGATTTTTTAAATTCTTGATAAATGTGAAGCGAAAATTAACCATAATTAATCTCCCAATTCATTCAATTAAATTTCGGGAAATGTTTGTATATAAATCGTTCCACGGGAATTTCAATAATAATGTCGGGATTTATCTTATCTACCATAGCTTGGTTATAGGAATCACGCAGATATATAACTTCATTAAAATGAAGCGAGAAGAAACCTACAATGTTATCACTAAAAGAATCTCCAAAAAATAAGACTCTTTGTTTATTATCGATATTCTCGTTTAGAGTATGTATTGCTAAGCGAGGAAGGTCTTCAACTTCAAGTCTTTTAAAAGTATCTTCTTTATTCAATACCTCGAATAATGGTCTGCTTTCATCATAACCGTATATTTTTTCAGTTCCCATTAGTTTGGTTAGGTCACCGAATGTTTGATTAGTGTATCTTATAGAAAAGTCATTTTTGGATAATGGCTGTATTCCTAAATCTTGATAGTACTCAAAAAATGATTTATAGGTTTCATAAGCACCTTCGTTATTCCAGTGAGTGTCAAGTTTCAAATAGAGCAAGGAGTTTTTCTTGGCATTTAAAAGTTGTTCTGTAGGATCAAAAAAATCAAAATTCTTTTTGGCAAGAGCGACTTTTAGTTGTGTTGCCAATGAGATGGTATCCTTAATCTGTATTTTCATGGCCTTAGGCAGATATTCGTAATATATCGTTTCCTTATTGGGGAAAAAACCAAAATAATATTTTATGCCTTTGTTAAACAATGCCTCTTTCCGCTCGGTAAAAGTTTTTACTACCATCCCCAAACGATCGGGTGGGAGAAGATTTCTCTTTGAATAACTCACATAACTCTCCTGTGTATTATTGAAAAGAAATTTATTTTTTCCAAAAAGAACTTTATCAGGAAATGGTGATGCGCGAAATATATTGGTTTTTAGCGATGTATGCATGCTGATTAAAGCATCCCTAAAAATAAAATTATCATTATAGTATTCCTCATATTCAGAAAAAAATTCTTTTGAAAATCGATATTCTGGTTTTTCCTTCAATTTTCTATTTTCAATTTTTGAAATGGATTCTTTTTTTTTAAAAGGGTTTAAAACAAGTGGGGTAAAAAGTATAAAGACAAAAACACCTATTAAAGATATCCTGGCAATCGTTCTTTTAGAATAATTAAAAGTAAAATTGAATATTAGATAATAGAGAAATACGCAAAAGATAAAAACAATTGCTATAGCAAATATATTAGACAGAAAATTTCTATTAACTGAAAGAAGTTTATCAATTTCTTCAAAGCTACCAGTATAAATTAAAAATGGATCATATTTTCCATTTATAGGGCTCGTTAAAAATTTTTGATTTTCAAATTTAACGTTTTCATTAGTGGTGAATAAGGATTGTATATTCTTATAAATATCAACTTTATTATTTGAGGCCTGAAAAGTAATAGAGGAGATATAAATAGGTTTTTGATTGTGATTACTACTTATGTCTAGGCGCAATCCACTAAGTTTCTCATCTGATAAAGGAAGTGTAAATTTAATCTCTTGTTCGTTCGTATTGCCAATTATCTTATAATTAATAGATCTATTTTCTGTGAAGGTGGAGTCTTTACCAAAAGTATAAAACAACTGAACTCTATCAGAGAAAGAATATTGAGCTTTTATTAAAATGCTAAGAGGGGTAGCCTTTTTTTCCAATATAGTCCAAATGGTATAGGCTCCTATATATAAAAATATAAGGAAGAATACTATTTTTATTAATTTTTTCATCGTCAATTCTAAAATCTAAAATATATAAAAGGATTATAATTGGACTGAAGCAATTCAAAGATGGTATAAACAAACAAGCCTATATGTATTAAATATGTCAAAATATGGCTATTTAAAAAATTCCATTTAAAACCCATTTTTTTATTCGTTCACGAACTGGCATAGAAAAAAGAATTCCTAAAAAGATTATAAGTAATGTGTAGTAGTTAAGATATACTAAGACATAATTATCAACACCTGAAGAAAAATCAAACAGATGTCCAATAAATTGAATAGCATATTCTAAAGTATCAGATCTGAATAAAACCCATCCAATTAATACTACAAGCAATAAGTATAGGTGATTTAAAAACCTTAAATATACGGGCAACTGTATTTTAAAACTTCTTTCTATTAATAAAAAACTCCCATGAAATAAGCCCCAAACAACAAAACTCCAACTAGCCCCATGCCATAAACCAGTTATAAAAAATACAATTATTAAATTTATGTAAGTTCTCAATTTAGAACCTCTACTTCCTCCTAGTGGAATATACAAATAATCACGGAACCAAGTGGATAAAGATATATGCCAACGTCTCCAAAATTCCTTTACAGATGTTGATTTATAGGGATGCATGAAATTTTCTTTTATATTGAATCCAAACATTCTGCCCAACCCAATGGCCATATCAGAATAACCTGAAAAGTCAAAATAAATTTGAAGAGAATAACATATTATCGCTACCCACGATACTGATGTCCCTAAGTCTGCAGCTGGAATTGCAAAAGCTTTATCAGCAATCAATCCCACGTTGTTTGCAATAATTACCTTTTTGGCAAGGCCACGGATAAATTTTAAAATACCTTCTGAAAAGTCTTCACGATCAACTGTCCTACTCTTTATTTCTTTATAAATATCTTCATAGCGAACAATTGGGCCTGCTATCAATTGTGGAAAAAGTGAAATGTAAAGCCCTAGATCCAAAAGGTTTTTCTGAGCTGGCACCGTCTTACGGTAAACATCCACTAAATATGAAATGCTTTGAAATGTAAAAAAAGATATTCCTATGGGAAGTAAAATTGTATCTTCAGAAATAGAAAATTCAAAGTCTAGAGAATGTAAATTATTTAAAATGAATGTAAAATACTTATAGTAAATTAAAATGCTCAGATTGATTGCAATACCAATTAAAAGCATTACCCCCCCCCCCCCATTTTTTTCTAAAATGATTATTTAAGGGAAATTCTGTATTTATTAAAAGTCCAAAAACATAATTTAAACAAATCGAAAAAATCATTATTACAACCATGTCCCCCTCTCCCCAAGCATAAAAAACGAGACTGGCGACAAGAAGGAAGATATTGCGTAATTTATTTTGCAACAAAAAATAAATGCCTAAAACCAAAGGAAGAAAGGCAAAAAGAAATATTAATGAATTAAATAGCATTTAGGAATTGGTTTTATTTTTTATCTGACGTATTGTAGAATCATAGGCTTCCAAAGAAATAAAAAAACAAAAATAAAACACCCCTTGTTGTAATTCTAAATAGCTTTCTGTAATCATCGAAATTAGCATCACTACAGTTATTAGAAATGCTGACAGGTTTTTTGCCTTTACTGATTTCAGGAATAGATATAGGAACACAAAAAATAACCATAAGCCTCCTATGATACCATATTGCAATATGCTAGACAGAAACTGATTGTGCGAGTGATAATTGGGTGGAATATCATAACCCTTTGTTTGATTGACAGCAGCTAGAGGTCTTTTTTCAACTCCGGCACCCTGTCCTAAAATTGGTCGTTCTGCAATCAATTCTATGCTGGAAGACCAAATCTTTTCACGTAATCCCATTTTATGGTATTTCGCACCGATTTCCGATACCTGATTTTCCGTATTAAAACCTATTTTGTCGAGTGTATCATAAAACTTATCGTTGGCATACCGGCTCTGACTCACTAATAGCAAAGATGTAAAAACCGTTGAAGCAACAATTACAAGCGTTTTCCAGTTCAATAATGATTTAATGTTGAAAAAGAAATAGATTGTAACTATCAACAGGTAAATGAAGAGTCCGAGACGAACACTGAAAAGAACAATGATTACTAAAAAAAGGATTGCCGTAAGAAGTTTTAAATTCTTCTTAAAATCCCCAAATAAAAGAAGAATTAGTGCCGTATTCAAATACATTGCATCCTCGGGCATGTACTTATGATACATGGAGTCTTGAACAAAATTATACCAGTGGCTTATGTCATAATTTACTATGTAATTATAGCCTAAATTCAAGAGAGAAAAAACAGAAAAAGCGATCATTGCAAAAACAAAAATCTTTTTTCCAAGTTTCAGCAATTTTTCAGTAGGATTAAGAAGTAGAAACATTATGGGAATTAATACAAAAGCTAAAAGCTTTGAGAGCTTTTTTAAACTCTCTGGAAAATCCTGACTATATAAAAGACTTATTACAGCAATAATATAATAGGCCATTAAAAGCCATAATCCTTTTTTCTCTTTAAATATTTTAAAAAACTCTTTTTGGGAATTAAAAAGAAGTGCTAAAAATATAGTAATGACCAACATGATTGACCCAAAAATATCCTCAAAGGGAAGAACGGCAATAAATCCAAGGAAGCTATATCCAGCAATATTGTCTTTAGATATTCTGAAGCTGTTCATCATATTTCTTTTTTCTTAGATAAACATACATACCATATAAAAAGAGAAAGAAGATGGTAAAATATAATTTATAAAAATAACCCATTACAAACGCATAAATTGTCCAGTTAAATAATTGATAAGCGATAATGGAAAGAACCATTGCTCCCTTAACCATTAGTTCTTTTAACATCCAACCCAAAAGTGCAAGAAATACTATCGTTAGGAACGTATGAAATACTAATCCAATAGATAATGGAAAGATTTTAAATAGAATTCCCGGATAGGCATTGGTAAAATTATAGCCGCCTTCTTCATTGGCGCTAATAACCATTTTTCGGTCTTTTGCAAAATCATCCATCATAACCCGCATACCGTACAAAAGATCAGCAGGATTGAAGGATTTGGGCGCTTCATTTTTTACCACATATCTGTCTGTAGCTCCCCAAAACAAGTGTCCTTGGAGGCCGAATATTCTATACAACATTGCTTCATTGGGATCATATATTTTTATGTTGGCAAATGGATTGGTCTCTTCATATTTATTATATGTAATCGTGTACATAATTGATACTAGAATACCCCCTACGATAAACAATGGCACTAGAGCACGTTTTATATAAACTTTTAGGTTATTCCTATAATAGAAAACCAATGGCAATAAGAATGAATAGGAACCCTGCAGTATAGGCGAAAACTTTTGGCCAATCATAAAGTTATATCCAAAAAAAACAAAGAGCATAAATACAGAAAACTTCTTGAATTTAGGGAATAGCAAACCAATGGCAAAGGGAACAAACATAGCTGTATTTCCAAAAAGACTATTTAAAAATGGAAACCGGGATGTGGACCAAAAAGTAAATCGAGTAACCGAAGAGTCCAAGATCGGCAAGGGCGATAAGACTGCATTTATCAGAAGTAAAGTTAGCGGTAGAACTATCATTGCTAGTACTACAATAAGTTCAACATTTCTACCTTTATAACTAAATTGGAATACAGGCAGCCTTTTTTCATTAAAGGACTTAAAGGCCATCGCTATAATGACGAAAGTCAATATAAAATAGAGCACACACAGAATGGTAGCTCCTGTGAAGAAACTAAACCTTCCTTGCTCATTAATGTAAATTCCCTGCTCAATATAAATAAGTGACGGGATAACACTAAAAGCCTGAAAAAACACAAGCCCATATAAAAAAGATAGCAGAAAGCTCTTCTTGACATAATAATATGTGAAAAGCACAAATAGCAAGGCAAACAGGAGGTTGATAAAAAGTCCCATGGTTATAACTTGTCTTTATTTAAAAACTGAAACCCCAAACTCTTAAAAAGTGGAACCAATTCGTCATTTTTTAACGGGTTTACCAGAAACAATACTTTATTTTTTTTTGGGTCTTCAATTTTTGAATATATGTTAATAAGTGTACTAGAATCAAATCCTGCAACGTATCGCGAATGCAACTCTTCAAAGTATAAAGTTTCGGATGTCTTTTCAGACTTTAAAAAAACGAATTTCTTTTCTGAAAAAACAGTCTCAAAGAACGCTTCAGATAATTGCCTGCCATTTCTATGAGGCTTATAATATACAGTCTCTATCTCTTTATAAAAAGGCTGTCTTTTCAATTGCTCTAAAAATTGTTTAAGGGCATTTTCAAAAAAACTCTGTCCAAGCAGCGTCCCGTAAGATTCTTGCCCGATAATATAAAGTGAATTTTTAAACCCGGATAAAGATATCTTGTCCACAGGAAGCTGCTTTGCATTTTTATTTATAAAAGCGTGTTTTGGCAGCGTTAAAAACTGAGAAATTACATGTTCATATTCAGCTCCAGAGGAATGGCCCCTATATTTTTTAAATGGAATGCCGTGGAGTTGAGAAATGTTTTGTTTTAAAAGAAATTTTAATTTTGAAATATTATTTAAAGAATGATCATAATAATTTAATGTGCCATCCTCCACTACAACAGCTTTTGTATTCTTTCCAAAGCTCAAAAACAGATAATTCGTTAAAACGTCCTCTATATAGGAAACATATAAAATAATAGGTTCGTTTTTCAAAGAAGATATATGTCCGATCATCTTCTTATAGGAACGTATTTTAGAGTTAATTGCAGCAACTTGATTAAAAGCAGAATCTGCATTATTATTGAAGGATTGTTCGGCCATTATAACCCTATCCCATTTGAAGGAATCATAAATTAAGCCAGATCCAGCCAAAAGTATTCGCTCGCCCTCTCCTACCATACCGTTATCAATAAGGTTTTCAAAATTTTGAACATGGTGTTGACCAAGGGCCACGAATAAATTCTTCATTTTCTATATTTTCTTTTTAACAGCGCGTTTCCTTAGTACAAAGATTGTAATTCCTGTGATTAAAAATGCTATTCCAGCACCTATAATCCCAAACAAATAACTGAATAGAAAGGTGGATATCACATTAATAACACTGGAAATTAATACAATTTGCAATAATTTTTTCTCTTGGTGCTTAATATATAAATAGGAATGATATATAAGAGAAACATTCATTAAAAATGTTGCTGCGTTCAGCAATATTATCAACGGCCAATATTGTGCAAAGGAATCTTTTCCTTGCCACAACAGTATAGGATATATTAAAATAATTACAGCCAAAAATGCTACTGCCGAATGGCGAATAAGCAAATTCTTAAACCGCAATAGCTTTGACTCAAAAGTATGATTAGTTGAGCTTTCTATTAAATCGGGTAACTCATAAGAAACCACAACCGTGCTTATATAAATTCCTATGACCATGGAAATATTTGAATAAAATGAAAAAATACCCGCTGAAGCTTCGTCCAAGACTCCTTCCACGATGTATCGGTTAGAATACTCTATAACTTTTAGTGCAAGGGTTGCGGTATAAAAAATTAAGCTCACCTTTAATCCGGTTGTTAACCAGTGTTTTTTAAATCTAATCTTGGCAATATGGTTCCTTATAGATTGATTGAACCAAAGTAGGGTTACCAAAAGAATTGCGCCGTTAAACAAAAGCCAGGTAAAGAGTATATATTCTAGAGAGATTGTTTTTTTCAAGATTACAATTTGAAATAATACCCAGATTGTCCAGCCAGCCACTCTCAGGAACAAAAACCAGTTAGCCACCAAAACTTTCTTAAAGGCCAATAGTAAGCGATATATTTCTTGATTTAAATGTTCTGAAATACCAATAAAAATTATGAGTGTTGTGTATTGGGCAAGATAATCTACTTGATCAAAAATCAAATATCCTACAATGATAAAAGCAACATAAATAATCCCATAAAATATAAATGAGGTCGCAACCTTTGAGGCTCTATCATTGGGTTTGAGTAATATATCGCGAATAGCATAATTGTAAAAATCAAATCCTAGTACAAATATGGCGATGGTTACGGTAGTTGATAATAGTGAGTAGACGCCATAGACAGATTCATCAAAATATTTTGACAAGTAAGTGAATATCAAAAATTTGGATCCCATTGCGGACATCCTAAGGAAAAGAGACCCAGCCTTATTTAATGGCAATTTTGACAAAGTAACCTGCATTAAATACTGCTTTTTTGAGTTTTATAACCGCCTTCTATAATCTTTGGATAAATGTACCTTCCAAGAATTATTGTTGAATTTTTTTTAAGTCCTGATAAAGCAGAATCGTTTGGTCCATCCTATTATTTTCTATCAAAATAAATTCAACAAATTCTCTAAATACCCCTTCGCCGCCTTTCTTCTGAAGTACTAGGTCAACAATTTCTTTAATATATTCGGGAGCTGATACCGGTGCTCCCGAAAAACCGACATTTTTCAAAAGTTCAATATCATTTAGGTCATCGCCTAAATAAGCCACATCGGCCATAGAAATATTTAGTTGTTCGCAAAGCGATGAAACAATCTCCAATTTTTTTTGAGCGCCTTGATATAGAAAATCTATCTTAAGTTTTTTAGCTCTATTTTCAACAATTTTAGTAGTCTCTCCGGTGATAATCCCAACTGGGATATTATTTAATTTACAGAATAAAACTCCCGCACTATCGTAGGTGTGAAATTTTTTCAATTCGTTACCAGTTTGGTCATAATACATACCGCCATCAGTCCATACGCCATCAATATCCGTAAGTATAAGCTTGGGGAGTTTATTTATTTTTTTTGACATTTTCGGGATATATTATCTCGTTTTTAGGAATAGCGTTAATTACTTTTGCTCCTATAATCACTTCTTTGTCAATCCATTTTATACCATCTCCGGGGCTTAGGAGATGAATATCCTCTGGTTTTATTATTTCCCCAACACTCAAATCTCTCTTTGAGGCTATGGATCTTTCGAGTTTTACGCGTGCAGCTTGAACACTTGGTTCTATAAAAAAGGTTTCCTCACCCATCCAGCGTTCGGCAATGCGAATGTCTCTAACCATTCTCATAACACCTTCTGGACCAAGAGACCCCGCTTGGTCGGTACCTTTCATGCTGCGGTCAATGGTCACGTGCTTTTCAATTATCTCTGCCCCCATTCCTACGGCAACCACGGGAGCAGATATCCCAATTGTATGGTCAGAAAAGCCTATTCTATAGTTTGGATAGTGCTTCTTTAAATATTTTATAGTGTTAAGATTTAAATGGTCTGGATGAGTGGGGTATTCGGAAACACAATGGAGTATGGAAATATGGTTATGCTTTTTTACAATAACATCCAGAGCCTCGTCTAACTCTTTTTTACTGGCCATTCCCGTGGAGAGGATGATAGGTATTTTTGTTTCAGAAATCGTCTCAAGTAGAGGTATATTTGTAAGATCTCTACTTGCCACTTTTAAAAAATCAGGTTCAAAGAATTTTAGCAGTGATGTACAGCCGGGAGAACACAAGGTCTCCACAAAGTCTAACCCTAAAGATTTGGCATGCTTAAAGACTTCAAAATGCTCTTCATCCGAAAGTTCAAGGGCAGCTCTATGCTCGCCATAGGTTTTGCCAAAGGAATTTGGAGTATTATAAGGGCTAGCCATTTGACTCGCAGAAAGTTCTTCATTCAGGTCGCGTTTTGTGAGTTTTACGGCGTTCATTGGCTTCAGGTTCAAACCAAAAAGGTCTTCTTTTATGGGCTTGGTAACTAATTCTGTAATGAGTTTCGCAATATCCACAGAGCCGTTATGATTTTGCCCTATTTCACCAATAATATATGTTTCTTTTTTCATTTAACGTTTTTTAAAGTTTCGTGCCTCATTATATTTAACCATTGTGGATTCTCTTTCACCAAATTTGAAATTTCAAGCGCAGAAAAATTAATCTTGTTGGAAACTATTGTGGCATAAATTTCTTTCAAAAGGTCAAAATCCGCTTTCGTATCAACAGTAAGTCTTAGATCAGCATTCTCTTCAATTTCTTTATTAATCCTCTCAAAATGAATATTAAAGTCCTTCGGGTGTGAGTAAATATAATTGGTAACATGTTCATTGAAAATGGCTTCACTTGTAGATATGGCCACCTTTTTAAGTGCTTTAAGCGTCACTACCTCTGTCCAAAACCCAAAACCGGTTTTTATAGTAGGGGTATAATTATGTTTCGCATAACACCAATAGTCAAAGCTATCATTAATTTGGGCTATCTTATTGTCCAAGGCATTTAAGTCAAGAAAAGGATTGTCTGCGCATATTCTAACAATGTTATCTAGCCTGTAATATGTTGCGGCATCAATAAAGCGTCTCAACACATTTTCTTCACTTCCGATATAATAATTATATCCATACTTATTCCCAATCTCAATTAACCTTTTGTCAGACTCATTAGGAGTCGTGGCAATAATCACCGGAATATTTATGGGACTTTCTTTAAGCCGTTGCAAAATAATTTCAAATATTCCTTTATTCTCATAAAAAGGCAAAAGCATTTTGTTAGGTAGCCTGGTGGACCCTGTTCTCGCTTGAATTATTATTCCTGATTTTGTCATTGATCTGCAACTACTCTTTGGCAACGCGCTTTAAACCCAAATAAATAAATCGTAAGAAAAAGATTAATGAAAATAAAAAGAATAAAAGAATTGGGATCTTGATAATATTCTTAAGATTTGCAAATCCGCTTTCTAAAATATTATAATTTATGCTCACCGGTTTAATAATGGCAACCTCATCTTTGCTTTTTTTAAGCAATTCTAATTTGTCTTTTAACAATACATCCTTGTAACGGAAAATACTATAAAAATCGTTATTGAAACTTGCATAGACTGGGGGATTAGGATTTATTGATGATGATGTTGAAGTTATTGCTTTTATTACAGAGTCAGCTTGATCTAGCATCTTATCGGTTTCTGATAATCTTTGAGAAGTATTCTGAATATAGATTTCTTGATATTCATTAAGATGTTCATTCTCATTAAAAAATCCTAACAATTTTTCAATCAAAAGCTTTGAATCTTTCCCCTTAATGTACACCCTCAGTTTTTGATATTTGTATTGCTTGCTTGTTGTCATATCTTCCACAAACTCCTTCATATCTTGATTTTCAAAAAGTATTCTGAAAACATCGATATTTTCTCTTGATTTCGTGGTAAAATTATAAATATCAACAATAGGTTCAATTTCTATTTTCCTTATGGCTTGATAATGGTCTCCAAATATTGCCTTCAAATACAGAGAGTCTCCCGATTGGATTTTAAAGTTTAGCTCTTCTGATTTGTCATATAGATATTCTACACTTTCAAAATTTGGAATTACAATCAATCTGTTCTCATAAACCTTCACGGAATTTCTATCAAGAAAATATCCTAAAATAACTCCAATGACAATTAATCCAATGATCAGGAAAAGATATTTTCTAATAAAAATTAAAACTTGAAAGAGTAACTTCACTAAACTTTTGAAAATACTCCCAATGGAATTAAAAAGATACCCCAAATCAACCTCTTCCGATGAATTTTGCTGTGCCATATAAACTAATATTATAAATTAATGACTGTCTTTTTTATTACAGATTCCAGGCTTTCCTGCCAATCTATCTGCTTAATATTTAAATTGTTCAATGCCTTTGCGTTATCCAGAACGCTATACTCGGGCCGTGCGGCAAAAGTACGGTAATGGTTTGTTTTTGCAAGATTTGCATCTTTTAATTTTTCGCTTTGCTTAAGTATCTCCTCGGCAAAGCCGAACCAAGTGGTTTCACCGCCATTGCTGTAATGGTAAACGCCATATTCTTTGGAATCTTGTGCAATTATTTGCAACAGAGCTTTCGCCAAATCATTCGCATTTGTGGGCGTTCCCGTTTGTTCGGTGGTAATAGTGAGCGGTTTTCCCGCTTCGGCATGTTTTAAGATAGTTTTTAAGAAATTATGCCCGTATTGCGAATAAAGCCACGAAGTCCTTAAAATAAAGTGTTTTTCAGTAATTTTCTGGATGTAATGCTCTCCCTTTAGCTTGGAAGCCCCGTAAACATTGATGGGGTTTGTAGGGTCGGTTTCCAAATATGGGGTTTTCTTTTTACCATCAAAAACATAATCTGTAGAAACGTGCAGCAAAACAACATCATTCTCATTACAAGTTGAAGCCAAATTTTTCACGGCTTCCGCATTTATTGCAAATGCTTTTTCCTCTTCACTTTCGGCTTGCTCAACCTTTGTGTAGGCAGCGGTATTTATACAATGTGAGAAATTATTCTTTCTGAAATATTCTGCTACCGAACCAGCCTTTTCAATATCCAGTTCTTCTTTTGAAACAAAGACAAACTCAAGGTCGGGATAACCGGCTGCTGCATCTTTTATGCACTTCCCCAATTGTCCGTTTGCGCCTGTTACCAGTATTTTTTTCATGAAACCGCTTCCTCAAAACCGGGAAGTTCCAAATCTTTTGCTGAAATAATAAATTCTTCCTTTGGAAGATACCAATCCAAGGCTAAGGTTGCGTCATTATAGATGATTCCGCTTTCTGAGGCTTTATCGTAATAATTATCACATTTATATGAAAAAATGGATTGTTCCGAAAGCGTAATAAAACCGTGCGCAAACCCACGGGGAACGAAGAGTTGCAGGTGCTCCACATCGTCCAAAACAACGGAAAATGATTTTCCGAAAGTCGCTGAATCTTTCCGAATATCCACAACAATGTCCAAAACCTTTCCTTTTACAACGCGAACCAACTTGGCCTGGGCCATTTCACCCCTTTGAAAATGGAGCCCTCGCAAAACGCCTTTTGACGAAACCGATTGATTATCCTGCACAAAATCAACATTGAGTCCAGTAGTTTTTTCAAAAACCTTTTGGTTATAAGTTTCATAGAAAAGCCCGCGCTCGTCCCGAAAAACGTTCGGTTTCAGAATAAAGCAATCATTTAATGGTGTTTTCTGTAGTTCCAAATCTAATCCAGTTGAAGTAAATGTTTTCCGTAGCCGCTTTTCAGTAAAGGTTCGGCTAACGCCACTAATTGTTCTTTTGAAATATAACCCATTTCATACGCAGCTTCCTCGATGGCGCCAATTTTTAGGCCCTGTCTTTCCTCAATAACCTCAACAAATTGGGCAGCCTGCATCAAAGAAGCGAAAGTTCCTGTATCCAGCCAAGCGGTACCTTTGTCCAGTATGCTGACACTCAGTTTTCCCTTTTTTAAATATTCGTTGTTTACATCGGTTATTTCCAGTTCGCCACGGGCGCTGGGTTTTATGTTTGCCGCAATTTCCACAACGCTATTGTCGTAAAAATAGATTCCGGGAACTGCATAATTTGATTTTGGATTTTTGGGTTTTTCCTCAATGGAAAGCGCTTTTCCGCTTTTATCAAACTCCACAACGCCATATCTTTCGGGGTCTAAAACGTGGTACGCATAAATCACGCCGCCGTCGGGATTGTTGTTTGATTGCAACAATTCCTTTAAGCCAGAACCGTAAAAAATATTGTCGCCAAGTATCAATGCCACTTTATCATTTCCTATGAAATCCTTTCCAATAATGAACGCCTCTGCAAGGCCATTAGGGTTTGCTTGTTCTGCATATTGAAAATTGCAGCCCAGCTTTTTGCCATCGCCCAAAAGTTGTTTGAAAAGCGGCAAATCCTGCGGGGTGGAAATAATCAAAATATCGCGAATGCCCGCATACATAAGTGTTGACAGCGGATAATAAATCATCGGCTTATCATAAACCGGCATTAATTGCTTGCTCACGGCCAAAGTAATTGGGTGCAAACGTGTGCCCGAACCTCCTGCTAAAATTATTCCTTTCATTCTGTGTTTATTTTGCCCCGATTTTACGAATAATCGCAAAAAATATTCGTGTATCCGTGGTTTAAATTACAATCTATCTCGGTTCTTTAAATACCAAGCAATCGTTTTCTGAATTCCCGTTTCAAAATTTTCCTTCGCCTTCCAGCCCAGCTCGTTTTCTATTTTTGAAGCGTCAATGGCGTATCTAAAATCGTGGCCGGGACGGTCTTTTACAAACGTTATTTGTTTTTTATACGAAGTATTCTTCGGCTGCATTTCATCCAGCAATTCACAGATAACATTCGCAATATATAGGTTTTCGCGTTCGTTGCGGCCGCCAATGTTGTAGGTTTCGCCAAGCTTTCCGTTTTCCAAAGCCAAATAAATGCCGCTGCAATGGTCCATCACATAAAGCCAATCGCGCACGTTTTTTCCGTCGCCGTAAATGGGGATTGGTTCCCCGGAAATTGCCTTGCGAATAATGGTTGGAATCAGTTTTTCCTTGTGTTGGTTCGGCCCATAATTATTGGAACAATTTGTGGTTACAACCGGTAAACCGTAGGTGTGAAAAAAACTGCGCACAATAAAATCTGATGAAGCCTTTGAAGCACTGTACGGACTATTCGGCGCATAAGGTGTTTCTTCCGTAAAAAGTCCCGTTTCACCTAGAGTACCGTAAACCTCATCTGTGGAAATATGCAGAAATCGGGCATTTTTGAATTCATCTTTAAAATCATTCGGACCGTTCATCCATGTTTTGTAGGCGCTTTGAAGTAAATTAAAAGTACCTACAATATTTGTCTGAATAAATTCCGAAGGTCCCGAAATGGAATTGTCCACGTGGCTTTCCGCAGCAAAGTGGACTACTTTTTGAAACTGATGTTCGGCAAATAAATTTTGAACCAATTCAGCATCGCAAATATCTCCTTTTACGAAGGTGATTTTATCTGAAACTGCTTCCAAATTCTTCAAATTTCCGGCATAGGTTAGCTTGTCCAGCACGAAAATTTCGTTTTCTGAATTTTTAAGGGCGTATTCCACATAATTGGAACCTATAAACCCTGCGCCTCCGGTAATCAGTACTTTATCGTTTTTCAAAATTAATTTTTAGAAGTGTCTAAAATCTGTTTTAACATCTTTTCGGTAATCAAATAGGTCGGTTTTACCCCTGTGGTGCCCAAGCCGCCCGAAGCCAAAGTGCTTCCGGTTTCCAATGGATTATCCGAAGCGTAATAAGCGTAGCGCACCTTCACTTTTGGGCTAATGCTGCGCCTAATTTTGGAAGCCGCCTGAATCGCTTTTTGATAATGCGCGCCTTCCATTTCCAGCCCAATCACATTCCACGTGGAATTGTGAAAAAACTTAAGCACATCCCTATTTTGGAGCGAAGTTCCCAAAACCGAAATCATGGTTCCCGTATAAACCTTTACATCATCATCCTTAAAGAGCGATTTGTCTATTTGGTTCTTGAACGGATAATTGTCGGCAGTGCCCTCAAAAACGTGGGCGGACGGAATCATGATATCGCCCTTTCCACCTTCCAAAATTCCTGCCTTTCCCATGATGGAAACAGACACGACGTTTAAAAAATGGCGGTTTTTATTGCTGTCCACAAACGGTTTTAGCAGCTCATCCATCGTTTCGTAGGCCTGCTCGCCAAAGGCGTAATCCATCACGATAATCACAGGTTTTTTTGAATCGTCAAGTTCCGTCAAGCCTTCTGTGTAAGGGCTTTCCTTTATTTGGGCGGTATCTATAATCTGAATATCGATATTTGTCCCACTTTGGTCTTCAAGAAAAATCATCCCTTCTGCCAAAGCCGTTTTCGTAACTTTTTCACGCAGTTTTATGTTCGCAGGGCTACTCAAGGCCTCAAAAACTTCCAAGGATTTCTTTTTTGAAAATTCTGCCGCAAGTGCCTTCGGACCGTATAGACTGTTCATCACACTGTGCATATTGGCACTGATGATGTGCAGCGGTCGCTCCAACAAACCATTGTTTTGAAGGGTCTGTTTAATGTGAAACGCCCACAATTCACCGTGGATGTGATGGCCCAAACGCTCCCGCAGCACGGGGCTGAAAGTAATTATGCGTTTGTTATCCGCAATAACCTCGTCTATGGCAAGTTTGCCCAAATAGTAAATGATGTTAAAGAAACGGTTTTCGTTCTTTTCACTTGCAAAAAAGGGATATACGCTTTTTACTTCCTCAAAGGTTCTTCCCAGGAAATTTGCAGTGTGCGTAAGCGCCACTTCTTTTTCTTCCTGTGAAAGTTTGCCTTTTTTTAGAACTGCCTGTTCTAGTTTTTTCCAATCGCGGATTACATCGCCCTTTTCGTTTATGAGCACTTGCTTCATAATCTTGTGCGACTCAATAAAAAGAAACGTTAAGTGCGTAAGTATATCATAGATTTCCGAACGGCCGCGGGTAATTTCAATATTCATCTGTTCCGAATCTATCCGGTAACAATTTCGGCGGCGTTTCAGCGGAATTATGGGCTCGAAATGCGAATTTTTATAGCCTTCATCACTCGTTAAATTGATGAACCTGCATTCCTCTATTCCGTAAGGCAAGCGGTCCATAACATATAATAGGCCTTGCAATTCAATCTTGTCTTCCTTTATGGAGCCATAAATCTCGGGGCGAAGGGTTAAAAGGGATTCCCGCAGTGTTTCTCCCGAAACGCCCATAGGTTTGTAAAACCCACGGTTAAAGAGATGGCGCATAGTGATGTAAAGTCGTTCAATGGCCTGCGTGCTCTCCTGGGCACGTGTTCTGGTATGTGATTTCAATTTATTCATTGGGTGCAAAGATAACACTAATTTTGAGGCTGTATTTGAAGTAATGCATCTGCAATTTTACGGTCGTTGGAAAGGCGTGGTACCTTGTTTTGGCCGCCGAGCTTGCCTTCAGATTTCATAAATTCTTGGAAACTGTCCTTTTTAAGTGAAGAAATTTTTAAGGGTTGAAGCACTTTCCCTTCAATTAAATCGAAATAATAGGAATTTTGCCGTTGCATTTCGGCATCCAAAAACTCAGCGACCTTTTGAAGGTCATCGGGAGCATTTTCAAATTCTACAAGCCATTCGTGGTACGGCAGTTTTTCTTCGGAAGGCGTTATCTGGGGCGCCACGGTGAATTCGGTAATGGAAAAATTAAATTTTGAAATGGCTTTGTTCATCGCCTCTTCCACCTCTTTTCCAATCACGTGCTCGCCAAAGGCCGAAATGAAATGCTTTATCCTTCCCGAAACAATTACGCGATACGGTTTTGTTGAAGTGAATTGGACAGTATCGCCCAAATTATAGGCCCAAAGCCCCGCGTTTGTTGAAATTATCATCACGTAATTAATGCCTATTTCCACTTCGCCAATGGTCAATCGTTTTGGATTTTCGTCAAAAAAACTACTTGCTTCCACAAATTCATAAAAAATTCCCGAATTCAAAAGCAGCAACATTCCTTTTTCCTTTTGGCTGTCCTGAAAGGCGAAAAAGCCCTCGCTGGCCGGAAACAGCTCGATGCTGTCCACTTTTCTTCCTATTAAATTTTCAAATTTGGCGCGATAGGGCTCATAGTTTACGCCACCGTAAATAAACAGGTTGAAGTTTTTGAAAAGGTCGCCAACCTTCTTCCCGGTATTTTGTTGAAGTCTTTCAAAATACATCTGCACCCACGACGGAATGCCGCTGATGACGGTCATATCCTCACTTTTGGTTTCCTCGACAATAGCGTCCACTTTGGTCTCCCAATTCTCGATGCAGTTGGTTTCCCAGCTCGGTAAACGGTTTTTTTGAAGATAGGCGGGCACGTAATGTGCTACGATACCCGACAGCCGACCCAATTTAATGCCGTTCTTTTCCTGCATTTCGGGGCTTCCCTGCAGAAAAATCATTTTGCCGTCCACAAAATCTGCGTTTCCGGTTTCGTTAATGTAGCAAAGAATTGCGTTGCGCGCAGCCTCAATATGGTGGGGCATGGATTCCTTGGTAAGCGGAATGTATTTGGCGCCCGAAGTAGTTCCGGAAGTTTTGGCAAAATAGAGCGGCTTGCCGGGCCACAATATGTTTTCTTCCCCTGAAACCACACGTTCTACATAAGGTTTCAATGCTTCGTAATCGCGAATGGGGACTTTCGCCGCAAAATCTTCAAATGAAGATATGTTTTTAAAATCGTGGTCTTTTCCGAAAGCAGTATTCTTTGCTTCTAAAATTAATTTTTCAAAAACCTTTTGTTGTGTTTCAACGGGATTTTTGGCCCATTTTTGAATTCGGAGCGCGACAATTTTTGAGAATATTTTAGCTGAAACGGATTTTAGGGACATAGGCTATCAATCAAAATCGATGAAACTTGTTGGGTTTATTGGAAAGCCATCGCGCCAAAGTTCAAAATGTAAATGCGGGCCCGTGGTGAGCTCGCCCGTATTGCCAACGGTACCAATTACTTCGCCGGCTTTCACAATTTCGCCCTGTTCCTTGGTAAGCATTGCGTTGTGTTTATATACCGAAATGAGATTATTGTCGTGCTTCAAAATAATTACATATCCCGTAGCGACCGTCCATTCGGCGAAAATGACAGTACCATCCGCAACGGCCTTAACGGGTGAATTTTTTGCCGTTACCACATCTACCGCATAGTGTTTGGCCTTTGAATCATAGCCTTCGGTAATGGTTCCCTTTACAGGTGCAAAAAGTGTATATTGTGGCACTTGACGGGCAGTAAGGGGGTTATACTTGTCTTCCTTTGCAACGGTCTCGCGCAGGAGTGAATCTTTG
Source organism: Aequorivita aquimaris (assembly GCF_001573155.1). Taxonomy (GTDB): domain Bacteria; phylum Bacteroidota; class Bacteroidia; order Flavobacteriales; family Flavobacteriaceae; genus Aequorivita; species Aequorivita aquimaris. The sequence goes on from NZ_JRWG01000002.1 coordinate 368,633, forward strand.
CGGGAAGTGCGTATTAAAACCGAAGGATCCGTTTTTGCCACTTCAATGAGGGAATCCTTGTTGAAATTAACCGTTTTTACGTCGCCTGTGAGCACTTTTTTGATAGACGCGAGGTATTGCTCATTTACATCGAGAATCTGCTGCAGCGAGTCTGTTTTGTAAGTCAATTGCGTAGCGCGTTTTTTAAGCGCGGTGGAAGAATAGCCCGGAATATATTCACGAAGGGGCGTAAAAGCAATGATTACCGTGGTTGCCAAAATAAGAAACAATGCGAAAAGCGTGCTAAAAACGAATACGTTCAGCCTATTCAGTTTAAAGGAAAAGCGCTCCTCAAAGGTTTCCTCGTTCAGGATTACCAGTCGATATTTGTGCAAAAGCTTCCTTCTGAACTTTTTGGCTCTTTTTTCTTTTTGGGTCATAAACTGCAATTGCTTTTTACAAATATAAAATAAACTGAAGCCCTACACGCTAAAGTTAGTGTCAAAACGTTGTATCTAAACATTTCTTGTTACCTTTGCGTAATTAAATTTTTAAAATCATGAGTGCATTGTTTATTCCTTTAGGTGTTATTGGTCCTTGGCAGATTGTATTGATTGTTGTGATCGTGTTATTACTTTTCGGGGGAAAGAAGATTCCAGAACTTATGCGCGGTCTGGGTAGCGGACTTAAGGAATTTAAGGATGCTTCCAAAGAAGAACCTGCAGACAAGAAGATAGACGATAACAAATAATATTTTTTTACACCCATAAAAAAAGAGCCTTTCAGTTTAAAATTGAAAGGCTCTTTTTTATTGCTTTATTCGAAATTTACTCAATTTTGGCCGACTTCAATATTGATTCTAGCTCAAACTGAAGATCTCTTTTAGAAACTGCAGGGGCGTAAGTGAAGCCTTCAAGTATTAAATAACGGTTATTTTTTTCATCACGTACAGCATAATTTACAAAGGGTCCACCCATCCAATCGTCCTTTACTTCCCAAGTGCCTTTGGTTTCATACGCAAATTTTCCGTCTATTTTTGTAGTGAAAAGGTACGGAGCATAGGCATCTTCGGTAACAAATTGGCCATCGTCCTCCACGGGTAGCAGCTTGCTGCCCACTGAATCACGGATTTTAATGATGTCGCCCACGGCAGTGCTGTCGTTATCAATCATTGAAAGAGGGACTTGATATACCAAAATGTTTGTTGTTCCATCCTTTAAATCTTTCCGCATCCAGAAAAAACTGTCGGTTGCCTTTGCAATTCTATAAGCGCTTGGAATTTGCATAGTTACGCCCATAGCTTTTTTAAGCGAATCGGTCTTCATTAACGAAATAGCGGTTCTGCGCTGTCTTTCCTTTATTTCGGAAGCTTGGAACTTTTCTATTATCTGGGGGGCATTTTTATTGATCAGTTCTACTAATTTCTCTTCGGAAGTTGCTTTTATGATAGCTCCCGCCTGAGGTTTTGCATATTCATCTGTCGTGATGGATACTTTGTCTTCATCACTCAAAACCACATATAAAAAAAGCCTGTTACTACGGGCAAACCCCGTAAAAGATTCAGGCGACATTTGATTCATGGAAAAAAGCGGTTCGTCTTGGGGAAGACCATCGGTAGGAGCTGCAAAGTTATTGCGGATAGCTTCACCTACAATGCCATTCCAAAGATCGTTTGGCGTGATAATCTGAAGGGCATTTATGTTGCCAACCGAGTTGGGAACTAGTGATTTGTCCTTTTTACCGCCACTGTTGCAAGAAGAGAAAGCAACAATTAGCGCTAACAATGCGATATTAATTATTTTCATGTAAAGGATGTTTTAGGAACTATCCTTTATATATTTTAAGTTTAGTTCCGGGCTTTATGTTATTGCCACTAATATCGTTCCATTTTTTGATATTTTGAACCGAAACTCCGGGAAATTTTTGCGAAATGCTCCATAATGAGTCTCCATTGCGCACGGTGTATGTTTTTTCCGAAGAGACACTCTGAGATTGTGCCGGTGCATTGCTGGCAATATCCTGAGCGCTCTTTTTAGGATAAATTATCAAATTCTGTCCCGCCTTTAGTGTATTACCGCGCATTCCATTCCAGCTTTTAATCTGGCTAACGCCCACTCCATATCTCTCAGCAATTCTACCCAAATAATCACCCCTTTTTACACGGTAGCGTATTTTTTCTGGTTGCTCATAGAGTTCGGGCATTGGCTTTTCGGCATCTTCCTGTTCATTCTGTGCAAAGGCGTAGATGGCATCTTCGTTGGTCACGAAAGTACCTACGGCAGTCAATGGAAGACGAAGCATGTAATTTTCATCTTTTACCACAGGGATAATTCCCAACTTATAGGAAGGATTCAAAAATTCCAATTCTTCTTTGTCAAGATTGGTAAGTTTAGCTACTTGATCTAACGTAATTTGCTGTTTCACCCTAATGGTATCGGTTGCAATATAAGGGATTCTCGGTGGACGTTTTTGAAAACCGTGCTCCTGTGCATATTCAAAAATGTACATAGTGGCCAAAAATGCGGGAACATATCCAGCGGTTTCACGTGGAAGATAGTTGCGAAGATTCCAGTAGTTTGTCTTTCCACCTGAACGGCGAATAGCCTTTGAAACATTTCCTGGACCGGAATTATAGGCGGCGAGTGCCAAATCCCAATCGTTGAAGCTTGCGTTTAGGCTCTTTAAATATTTGCAGGCGGCTTCAGTGGCCATAATAGGGTCAGATCTTTCATCAACATAAGAGCTTACATCAAGTCCAAACATTTTACCGGTTGGGTACATAAATTGCCAAAGTCCCGTTGCGCCAACCCTTGACTGTGCCCGTGGATTCAAGGCAGATTCCACAATAGCCAGATATTTTAATTCCAAAGGTAAATTATGTCGATCCAGCTCCTGTTCAAACATAGGAAAGTAATATTCACTTAGCCCCATAAGCCGCTCCAAACTTCCGCGACGATTCTTTAGATAATGCTTGATAACACTTTCCAGGGAAGGATTGTACTCTACTTTAAATGGGGTGCGTGCATCTAGGTCTTTTAAGCGTTGTTTCAGAACCTCGGTGGGTAATTCGTCATAATCCACCATATCGTACTCCTGATTCACGACACTGTTATAGATATCTTCAAAAAGATCTGATTTATACAACTCCTTTAGCCATAGACTGTCCTTTTTACGGGCTAGCGCCATATCCTTTAAATCGAATATAGTACTGTCTTTAAGGGAAGTAGCCACTACTGTGGAAGGCAATTCTTCAGCAATTTTTGAGACTTTAATAGAATCGATTACCTGAACTTTTTTCGTGTTCAACTTTTTGCTGTTCTTTTTACCCTGTTGGGCAAAACTTATACTGCAGGCCAGCAACAGCACAAGGGGAAAGATTTTGTTTAGTTTCATCAGCTTTTAATTGCGTTTGGGGGATTATAACAAACTCGCTTGATTAATACCTTTTCAAGGGTTAATTTATTTGAATTCCTAAAAAAATGTAACGCCTTTTTAAATAAAAAATTTTATCAAAAATAATGATTTCGCGAAATTACACAAATTTCACGCTCAAAATGCTTATTTCGTGATATTTAACTTTTATTGCAATAGCGCCTTGATACCAGGCAAGGTTTTTCCTTCAAGCATTTCCAGCATTGCGCCCCCTCCTGTAGATACGTAACTCACCTTATCTGCGAGGTTAAATTTTTGGACTGCCGCCACAGAATCACCGCCCCCGACTAGTGAAAAAGCTCCATTTTGAGTTGCCTTGGCTATAGTATTGCCCAAGATTTTGGTGCCTTCGGCAAACTTCTCCATTTCAAAGACGCCCACAGGACCATTCCACAGAATAGTTTTGGAATTGATAAGTACCTCTGCAAAATTTTCATTCGTCATGGGCCCCACATCCAGCCCCATCCAGCCTTCCGGAATTTCATCTATAGCTGAAATTTTTGTATCGGCGGTCTCGGAAAAACTGTCGGCAATTACAGCGTCAACGGGCAAATGTACCGAAACTTGCTTCTTCTTTGCTTCTTCCAAAATTTCCAAGGCAAGTTCCTGTTTATCATCTTCAACCAGAGAACTGCCTATTTTACCACCTTGGGCCTTTATAAATGTAAAAGCCATTCCACCACCGATAATCAAGTGGTCAATTTTATCGAGTATGTTTTCTATAATCGTGATTTTCGAGGAAACCTTCGCGCCTCCAATAATAGCGGTAACCGGTTTTTCATTGGTTTCCAGCACTTTATTCACGTTTTCAATTTCCGAAGCAAGCAAAAGGCCGAAGCATTTGTTTTCAGGGAAAAATTCAGCAATAATCGCTGTTGAAGCGTGGGCACGATGTGCAGTTCCAAAAGCGTCATTTACATATATATCTCCAAGTTTTGAGAGTTTTTCAGCAAACGCAGAGTCTCCTTTGGTTTCTTCTTCATAATAGCGCAGATTTTCCAGTAATAAAATTTCGCCAGATTTTAAATCGGCTACGGCGTTTTCTACCTTTTCCCCTATACAATCATCTACAAATTTTACCTGTACTCCGAGAATGTTTGACAGTGGTTTCACAATATGTTGCAGGGAGAATTCCGATTCCCTATTTTTTGGCCTACCAAGATGGGACATTAGTATACAACTACCGCCATCCTCAAGAATTTTGAGGATAGTAGGTTTTGCGGCGACCATTCGGGTGTCATCGGTTACGTTAAAGTCTTCATCGAGCGGCACGTTAAAATCCACACGAATCAAAGCCCTTTTGCTTTTAAAATTAATATCGTTAACTGTTTTCATTCTTCAAAATTTTATCTGCAAATATAGTTTTTTTGATGTTCCCCGCACGGCGGAATCTCGGGGTTAAATATAATTTTCAAAGGTTTGACAAGTAAATATGGAATATAAAATTTGCGCTTCAAGGAACTGTAAAATTGCTTAGATTTGCGAATGGATTTTTCAGAAGTAATTGGTCACAAGCATATAAAATCTCACCTTGTAAAAACTGTTGAAAACGGCCGAATCCCGCACGCACAGCTGTTTTCGGGCGTTAATGGCAGCGGTTTATTACCAATGGCAATAGCTTATGCGTCAGAGGTACTCAGTAGCCAATACGAAAAGGGCAGTGCCGAATATATTTCCTGCAGAAACAAGGTTTCAAAATTGATGCATCCGGATCTTCATTTTGTGTATCCTGTAAACACGAGTGATATCGCGAAAAAAAATGCTATTTCAGACAATTATGCTGAAGGTTGGCGCAATTTTGTTTTAAATAACCCGTACGCCTCTCTTTTTGAATGGCTACAGAGTCTGGGACTCGAGAAAAAACAAGGCAATATCAGCAAATATGAGGCTGAAAACATTTCAAAAAAACTATCATTAAAAGCTTTTGAGGGAGGTTATAAAGTGATGATTATCTGGATGGCGGATAATATGAACAGTGAATGCGCCAACAAAATCCTAAAGCTCGTGGAAGAACCCTCGGAAAAAACTTTACTGCTGCTATTGACGGAACGGGAAGAGCAGATTATATCCACCATTCGTTCCCGTTGCCAAAAGTTAACATTTCCGTTGTTATCCGAAACAGATATTGCCGCAGCTCTCACAACGAATTTAAAAATAAAGGAACAGTTGGCAGCTCAGCTTGCCCGTAGAGCACGAGGCGATTATAACAAAGCGCTACAATTACAGGAAGAAACTGGAGAGGATGAAATTTTTGAGAAATGGTTTATCAGTTGGGTACGCACCGCATTTAGGGCCAAAGGAAACAAAGGTGCCATAAATAATCTACTGGACTGGAGCGATGAACTTGCTTCGCAGGGTCGGGAAACGCAAAAGAAATTTTTCAATTATTGTATTGAAGTATTTCGCCAAGCGCTTTTGAAAAATTACAGTGCGGATCCACTTTTGTTTTTTGAAGCGAAGGATGCCACTTTTTCACTTCCGAAATTTGCCCCTTTTGTACATCAGAATAATATTTTCGGAATTATTTCGGCTTTGGAAGATGCCTCGTACCACATTGAGCGAAATGGAAATGCGAAAATAATTTTTACTGATCTTTCCATTAAATTGACCCGGCTGATCCATCAGCCTGAATTTGCATAAGTGAATCTTATATCAATTTAATTATTATAAATTTCATTTATTATTAACCGCTGCTTATCCTTTGTTTTAAGAAAAGAACTCTCGATAATCCTATATGAGAGTCCATTTCCTTACTTTTGCGCCTTAAAAGAGCGCAAAATCGTTTAAATGGATTTTTTGAAGCAATAGACTTGCGAAGAATACTCCTTTGAGTGTTTTGCTTTTATATTTGATAATAAACCAATCCAAAAAGCCTTCAAAGAAAATTTTCTACCTGTTTTATACTTTTCGGAAAGAAGGCTTACATAGAACGAATCAAAAATCATAGGTTCTATTTTTTTTAGATGAAAATTTTCCGCAAAAAGATTTTTCATGGATTCTTTTGAAAAGTGCCAAAGGTGCCTAGGAACATCATAAGCCGCCCAAAATTTCCCGTAATACCTTGCGTCAAAACTTTTGAAATTTGGAACTGCTATAATTAAGGTGCCCTGTGGTTTCACCAATGCTGCTAATTTTAAAATCGTCTCTTCCAAATCTGGAATATGTTCCAAAACATGCCAAAGTGTAACCACGTCAAATTGCTTGCCTTCAAAATCATTTAAGGAAGCTTTCAAGTCAATGCCTTTTTCCAAAGCCAATTTTGCGGCATTTTTGTTTGGCTCCATTCCGTGAACCTGCCAACCTTTTACTTTTGCAACTTTTAAAAAATCTCCGGTACCCGCCCCGACATCCAACAAAGAACCAACCTCCCCATGTTGTTGTAAAATCAATTTAGCCTTTTTTTGAAGGGACCATTTTTTAACCAATTGGTAGAGGCTCGAAATCAAACCGCGCTTTTCATCGGTATGCGAAATGTATTCCTGGCTTTCATAATATTTAGGAAGTTCCTCAATTTTTGGCTGCGGAAAGGTTTTCAGAAAATCCGAATCGGTATCGTGTACCAACTCAAACGTTTCTCCTGAAACCAAGTAATCCTTAACCGATAAATATTTCTTTTCGTGATTTTGCAAGCAGAAAGGTTTAATTTATTAAATAGATTTTAATGAAGCTCAGGGATCAGAAGGAAAGTGTTCCACGTGAAACAATGGCCCTAACGCCCCATATACACCAAAAGAACCGAAACATCATTTGGCGAGACACCACTTATTCTTGATGCCTGCGAAACGGTTGCGGGTTTAATTTTTGTGAGTTTTTCACGGGCCTCAAAGGAAAGCGACTTTAATTTTGAATAATCAAAGGAAGCGGGAATTTTTAAACCTTCCAGCCTATTTAATTTGTCTGCATTGTTCTTTTCCTTATCAATATACCCTGAATACTTAACCTGGATTTCGGCTTGTTCAATCATTTCAGTGTCCAAACCATTTTCCTCAATATACTTTTTTACCGAAGGAATCTTCTTCATGTCCTCCATCGTTACTTCAGGCCGTGAAAAGAATTTGAACATCTTGTCACTTTGATCTACCAAGGCAGATTCCCGCGCAAGAAATATCGGGTTGATTTCTTCCGGAGCTGCACTGGTTTCTTTAAAAAATTGAACAAAAGCACTTGCCTTTTCTTTCTTCTTTTCCATTTTACGCATACGCTGTTCGCTTGCCAATCCAATTTCAAATGCTTTTGGCGTTAACCTAAAATCGGCATTATCTTGTCGCAACAAAGTTCTGTATTCCGCACGCGAAGTAAACATTCGGTAGGGTTCTTCCGTTCCCTTGGTAATAAGGTCATCAATCAACACGCCTATATAAGCCTCATTCCTTTGAAGTATAAAAGGTTCCTTTTCGTGAACTTTTAAATGTGCATTTATTCCTGCCATCAAACCTTGGGAAGCCGCTTCTTCATAGCCCGTGGTGCCATTGATTTGTCCGGCAAAATACAAGCCTGGAACTAATTTTGTTTCCAAAGTGTGTTTCAGTTGCGTTGGCGGAAAATAATCGTACTCAATAGCATAACCGGGGCGAAAAAACTTCACGTTTTCAAAACCAGCAACTTGACGCAAGGCTTTAAACTGAATATCCTCCGGCAAGGAGGTTGAAAATCCATTAATATAATATTCTACCGTGTCCCATCCTTCTGGCTCTACAAAAAGTTGGTGCCTGTCCTTATCCGCAAAACGATTTATTTTATCTTCAATGGAGGGGCAATATCGTGGGCCAATACTTTTGATTGCACCGTTGAACATTGGCGATCTATCAAACCCTTCACGTAAAATATCGTGTACATCTAAACTAGTATAACTCATATGGCATGAGCGCTGGTTCTTTAAAGGTGCAGTTTCATCAGAAAAAGAAAACTTTTCGGGAACATCATCACCAGGCTGTTCTATCATTTTGGAAAAATCCAATGAGCGACCATCTACTCTCGGAGGCGTTCCCGTTTTCATTCTTCCTGCCTCGAAACCCAAATTTATTAAATCCTGGGTTATTCCAGTGGAGGCTTTTTCTCCCGCTCGTCCGCCCCCAAATTGCTTATCCCCTATATGAATTAATCCATTTAAAAAAGTTCCGTTTGTTAGGACAACACTTTTAGCTTTAATTTCTAAACCCAGTGAAGTTCTAACCCCTTTAATTCTTCCATTTTGAACAATAATTCCTGAGATCATTTCCTGATAAAAATCTAGATTTGGAGTTTGCTCAAGCATAATCCGCCAAGTTTCGGCAAAACGCATGCGGTCACTCTGAACCCGAGGACTCCACATAGCGGGTCCTTTTGATTTGTTGAGCATCTTGAATTGAATTGCAGTTTTATCAGACACAATTCCGCTATAGCCGCCAAGAGCATCAATTTCTCGAACAATCTGTCCCTTTGCTATGCCCCCCATTGCCGGGTTGCAACTCATTTGCGCTATTGTTTGTAAGTTCATTGTAACCAATAGGGTTTTGGAACCCATATTGGCGGCAGCGGCAGCAGCCTCAGATCCTGCGTGGCCAGCACCAACAACAATTACATCATACTCTTTTGGAAACATATCACTATTGTTCCACGTGGAACATTTTCATTAAATCAATTTTTTAAAAGGGGTGCAAAATTACAATAATTATCTAATTATAAAGTAAATAAAATGTGAAACTATTTAATCGATTTCCGAGAGCTTTTGAAGTGATTCGTCTTCTTTCTTGCGCATCAGTTTTTCCTCATTATCACTTTTGTCTTTATAACCACAAAAATGAAGTATCCCATGGATCATGACTCTGTGTAATTCGTCTTCAAATTTGGTTTTGAAATCCACTGAATTTTCTAAAACACGTTCTATAGAAATATAAATCTCGCCATTTATTTGTTTGTCCATTCCATAATCAAAACTTATGATATCGGTAAGCGTGTCATGATTTAAAAATTCAATATTTAATTTATGCAAATATTTATCATCGCAAAAAATATATATAATGTCCCCTTCTTCACGTCCTTCAGAATTTATAATATTCAGAATCCAGTCTTTAAGATTAGATTCATTCTCACATCTGAAATCGGTTAAATAATTAAACTCAATCATCTTTTTTCTTAAAATATTCCTGAACTTTAGTCTTATAATCCTGTTGCAAAGGTAGAGCCTCGCGATTCAAGATTTCAGTAGTGTTAAAGTATTTTTTTATATCATCAGGGGCGAGCTGAACGTTATTTCGAAAATCTTTTCTATTAGTTTGTGATTCTCTTCTATTTTCCTGTCCCTGTTCCAAATCTGCTTTGTCGAGTTTTAGTAATTCATATTTTAGATTGAGCATTTGCTGAAGGGTATTCTGGTTAAAACCTTTATCCAGCAATTGTTGTTCAATACCTTCCATTTTCTTTAGCAAATCTCCTCCTTTTCCATTTAGGCCCTCTTTACTTAATCTGTCTTGAAGTTGATTTCGGAGATCTTGTTGTTGCTTAAAAATTTCGAAAAGCTCTCCATTCAAATCTTCACTGTTCCCATTACCTTCTTTGTTATCACCCTTTTCATTTCCGTTTTTTCCATCTCTTCCGTTCTCTCCATTCTCACCATTGCCGTCGCCACTGCCATCACCGTCGCCCTCTCCTTCACCTTCGCCTTTAGAACCCTTTTTTCCTTTATTCATTCCTTCTTTCATCTTTTCACTTAAGCTTTCCTGTTTTTTTATAATATCAGGAAGCTGAAATCCGCCACTACTTCCAGAACCAGGTTTGGGAGTTCCCTTTCCAGAACCAGACCCCATAGACATAGACATCTGCATTTGCATATTGCTCAGAATTTCACTCAGCATTACCGCCAAATCATTGGCGCCTGTAACCGTATACTGTTGATTACCAATACCTTGTCTTGATTGATTTTGAGCCAATCGCTCTAAAGATTTGTCAATATTGTATTGAATTTCAGTTAAGGAAGTGTTTATTTGTGTGCCAATCATAGGCTGTCTGAGAGAAAGTGCAAATATGCTGTCATCTATGTGTTCAAAATTGGTTTTAAGATCGTTTTGAACATTCAATTTTTTACCAAAAATAGGATTTCCATATTCTATTTTTTTAAAGGTTTCCATCAAATCTTCTTGTTGAAATGAAAAAACCACAAGATTGTCAACGATCTGCCGAAGCATTTTGGCATCTTCCTCGATAGATTCCATTTGTCCAGATTTCATCTGCATTTGCATAGCCTTACTCATCTGTTTCATTTTTTGGCCAGCCTTTTTCTGGTTTTTTCCAGCATCGTTAGGTTTTTGTTGCTTTAACTTATCGGTTGCTTTTTCTTGTTCTTCATCAATTTGTTGTTCTGTCGGTTTATCCTCAGGAATATCTATAGGTTTTTTCAGATCTTCATTTTCTTTCTGAAGTTCGTCCATCTCTTTTTTATAATCTTCAAATTTTTTATTGAGTTCCTCTTGGGCCTCTTTGGTATTTTCATCAACGGGCTTGTCTGCTAATTTCTCCTGCTCTTTTCCCATTTCAAAAAGTTCCTCGGCTAACTTCTCCGCTTTCTTTTCAACGTAATATCTTTTCGTTAACTCAAGTAATTGCTCAAGGTTTTTTTCTTGATTTTTGTTTTGTTTTGAAAGCTTTTCAAGTTTCTCGGTCAACTCCTCTTTTGCTATTTTATCCTGTAGTTTTTCAAGTTCTTCCAATAACTTTTCATTTTCTTTTAAACGCTCTTCATTTTCATCCAAACGCTTTTCAAGTTGTTCTTTAAAAGAATCCTTTTCTTCGTTTTCAGGCTGAAACTTCTGAAGTTCTTCTTTCATTTCTTTTGAAAAGTTCTTCATCATTTCCTCTTGTTGCTTTTGGCGCTGTAGAAAGCTCTCCAACTTCTTTTTATCATTGTAGTTAAGCTCATTTTTCTCTTTCTGGGTTCGCGATAGTTCTTCGAGCGTTTGTTTTTGATCTTTGAATTCTTCCAAAGATTTGTCCAACCCTTTTATGGCGTTTTGCTGATTTTGAAGCTGTTCATCTTCCAATTCATCCTTTGTAAGTTTTCTGAAGGAATAAATTCCCGATTTCGAGGATTTGAAATTATGGATAGCATCATTATCAAAAACCTCAAAATAATATTCATAGGAAACTCCCTCAGTCAAAGAAAGGTTGCCGGGAAATGTATAAGTGAATTGATCAAAATTGGTTTTATTCAATGGCAAGGCCTGTGTTTTAGCCTGCTTTTCATCGCCTTCGGGGAAATAGACCAATCTCAGTTTGGTGAGCCCGTAATCGTCCGATATTTGGCCCAAAAAGAAAACCCGTTGCGTATTCGTACTGTCCTGTTTTGATTGCACCTCAATCTCGGGGAATTGATCCTTTACCACATTCAGTGTGAAGGCAAGGTTTTCATAATCCTTCAGTTTTTCGTTTGAAGTGGTAATTGCATAATCCAGCTTGTTATAAATTCCCTTTTCAAAATTGAAATTTTCGTCCTTCGAAGCAAATGAAAAAGAAGTATCCGCAGTTTTTAGAGTAACGGCTTTTGTGTTTTTCGTAGCAACATTCCATTTTACACGTGTCCCTTCGGGAATGGTAGCGTTTCCAGTGCTTTTCAGGGTTTCGTCCCTTTTTCCCGTATAGGAAGGATAATCCAAAAACATTTCAAAATTGAGCAATGAAGGGGTTTTTATAACATCCAAGGTATATTCCCGGGAAGTGACCTTATTCGCCTTTAAGCTGAAATCGATAGATTCCACGGGTTGTTGAAACGTATATTCAAACAAACCTGGTGAGGTCTGCTGCAGATAATAGGTTTCACCGTTGTAATTTATACTCGCATTTTCGGGAATCGCAGTGCCTTCGGTTCTAATTTTTAAGTTGAAAGGTTTGTTTTCAACTGCATTCAAATCGTCGTTCATCACAATAAAAGTGAATGGCGCGGGTGGTTCAAAGGCAGTGTCGTAATGTACCACACGTTTGTAACTGCTGGAAAAAATATCCATTCCGCCCAAAACGCTGAAAAGTAAAAACACCAAAACCGGAATGGCCGCGTATTTTAAATATTTGGCGTTCTTTTTAAAATTTACGGCACTTTTGAAGGGAACGGGTTGCAGCTCGGTAGCTTTTTGGTCAATGCTTGCTGCAAGCAATTCACTTTCGCGACGGTTTTGGTTAAGCTGGATTACATTCAGCAATTTATCGTTTACCTGCGGAAAATGGTTTCCGATTATTTTTGAGGCCTCTTCGTAATCAATTCCCTTTTGAAGTTTGAAAAGTTTCGCAAGCGGAAAAGCGATAAACCGAACAAACAATGCCAATTCCACAACTATGAATGCCCAAAACAGAATTCGCCTTCCCAACGGATTCAGCCAAAGGAAATATTCAACGAGCAGCGTTATCAACAAATACAGCAGCCCAATGGCGAAGAAAAGGATGGCTCCTTTTATAAGCTCATTAGTATAGTATTTCTTGATAAATTCCTCCAGTTTTTGCTGGATGATGTTAAAAGTGCTCATAATTTTTTTCCCGTGTATTCAAAACTTCTAAAATACAATAATATTTTGTGCTAACCACGCCGCAAATATTGCTCCAAAAAAAAGAAAAAACCGCGCTCTCCAATAACTTTAAAATGCGCTTTCAGAATTGTACCTTTGCCATTTCACAAAAAGAATGCAGATTATGTCTCAAAAAGTTCGGGTTCGTTTTGCCCCTAGCCCAACAGGGCCTTTACATATTGGTGGTGTTCGCACCGCTTTGTTCAATTATTTATTCGCAAAAAAACACGGCGGCGATTTTCTACTGCGAATAGAGGATACCGACCAAAACCGTTATGTGGAAGGTGCCGAGGCATATATTATTGAAGCGTTGAATTGGCTGAATATTCCCTACGATGAAGGCCCAGGCAAAGAAAAAGATTGCGGCCCATACCGCCAAAGCGAGCGTAAAGTACTTTACAAACAATACGCAGATGCCTTAATTGAATCAGGAAATGCCTACTATGCCTTCGATACTTCCGAAGAACTTGACGCACACCGAAAGGACCACGAGGCAAAGGGAAAAACCTTTATTTACAATTGGCACAACCGTTTAAAGCTGAAAAATTCGTTGGTTTTTTCTTCGGAAGAAACCCAGCAGAAAATAGCAAATGACGAAGAATACGTTATCCGTTTTAAATCGCCCGAAGATGAAACGCTTCATTTAAACGATATTATCCGCGGTGAAATGCAAGTGGAAACAAGCATTCTCGACGATAAGGTTCTCTTTAAAAGTGATGGGATGCCAACCTACCATTTGGCAAATATTGTGGACGACCATTTAATGAAAATTACGCACGTTATTCGTGGTGAAGAATGGTTGCCATCTTTGGCGCTACACGTTTTGTTGTATCGTGCTTTTGGCTGGAGGGCGCCACAATTTGCGCATTTACCGTTGATTTTGAAACCAACAGGCAACGGAAAACTCAGCAAACGCGATGGCGATAAAATGGGTTTCCCTGTTTTTCCTTTGGAATGGAAAACTTCGGAAGGAGATCTTTTCTCAGGCTATCGCGAAGATGGTTATCTGCCGGAAGCCGTTGTAAATATGCTTGCCTTTTTAGGCTGGAATCCCGGAACGGAGCAGGAAATTTTCAGCTTAGAAGAATTGATTGATGCTTTTGAGCTGGAAAGAGTCAACAAGGCCGGAGCGAAATTCGACCCTGACAAGACCAAATGGTTTCAGCATCAGTATTTGCAAAAGATTGATGACGCAGTATTGGCAAGCGAATTTGAAAGATATTTAAACAGATTATCGGTGGAGAGACAGGGCATTGCCCTGTCTCAACAACCAATAGAAACAATAAGAAAAATCGTTACCCTTTTAAAAGAGCGCGCCACCTTCGTAAGCGACCTTTGGGAACAGGGAAGTTTCTTTTTTGAGGCTCCAGCTACTTACGATGCGAAAGCCGCGGATAAAGCTTTTAAGGCTGAAACAGCAGTATTGCTTAAAAAGGTAATTTCGATTTTAAATGCTACGGAAGACTTTTCCGCAGAAAACCTTTCGGAACAAGTGAAAGGTTGGATTACTTCAGAAAACATAGGCTTCGGAAAAGTGATGATGCCGCTCCGATTGGCGCTCGTAGGAGAAATGAAAGGTCCCGAGGTGTTTGATATTCTTTCAATTTTAGGAAAAGAGGAAAGCGTTGCCCGAATTAAAAAGGCAATTGATTATATGGGCTAAAAGTAAATTACCCCCATTAAAACGATGGTGGAACTATTGCCTTTAAAATCTTCATTCTCCAAACCTTTATCGTTTAGACCGCCAAGCATATTGGTCACACCATATTGATACTGTGCGCTGATGCGGAAGTGCTCCAAACCAGCGGTAAGCCCCGCAGCTAGGCGCACATTAAATTTTGAAATATCCTGAATATCTGCTGCGGTAAGTGTATTATATCCAGTTAATATATAATCCTCATACTTATCATCTTTCAGCTTCATCTTTCCATTTATATCGAAAATAGGGCCAAATTCAAGACTCAAATGCTTAACGACAATATTATAACTTCCCAAGAAATTAAGCTGTACCCCTTGAATAGTATAGCCTATATTTTGGGTGTTACCCAAAAGATTTCGCCCCTCCACGCCCACGGAAGCGCTTTGAAAACTAAGTCCATAAATTAAGTCGAAATTGTTTCTGAAGGCACCCCGTGTTGTAAAACCAGCTGTAAAACCTTGCTGTTGTTGGGTTACCAAATCGTCTGTTTGAATATCGAAAAAGGTAATTCCGCCCTGTATTCCAAGAAAATTGTAACCGTCATAATTGCGCTGGCTATAGCTTTGTTGAAGTGCGAAAAGAAAAAGTGTAGCAAAAATTAATTTTTTAAGACTCATAACAGGGGATATATTTTAGGGGCGTGAAAATAGCTTTAATTTTGTATCTTCCACAACATATATTCATTAATATTTTAAAAATTATGGGCGGATTTATTCTAGTTCCGGTACTAATTGTAGGATTGTTCATCCTACTAGCAAGTTTTTTTACAGTAAAACAGCAAACCGCTGCAATAGTAGAACGTTTTGGAAAGTTTCAAAGTATGAGACATTCAGGATTACAGCTAAAAATTCCTTTGATAGACCGTATTGCAGGACGTATCAACTTGAAAATTCAGCAATTAGATGTAATTGTTGAAACCAAAACCAAGGATGATGTTTTTGTTAGATTGAAAATTTCGGTACAATTCCAAGTATTGAAATTGAAAGTTTACGATGCTTTTTACAAATTGGAGAATCCGCACGACCAGATAACTTCATATGTTTTTGACGTGGTGAGAGCCGAAGTTCCAAAGATGAAACTGGACGATGTTTTTGAAAGAAAAGACGATATTGCCATAGCTGTAAAAGCAGAACTGAATGAGGCCATGAGCGATTATGGATACGATATTATCAAAACGCTGGTAACCGATATTGATCCCGATATTCAAGTGAAAGCTGCCATGAACCGTATAAACGCTGCCGAAAGAGAGAAGGTGGCAGCAGAATATGAAGCCGAGGCAGAGCGTATTAAAATTGTGGCAAAGGCTCGTGCGGAAGCCGAAAGCAAACGGTTGCAAGGTCAAGGTATAGCAGACCAGCGTAGGGAAATTGCGCGTGGCCTGGAAGAAAGTGTAGATGTTTTGAACAATGTGGGCATAAATAGTCAGGAAGCTTCTGCTTTGATAGTGGTTACCCAACATTATGATACCTTACAGTCCATAGGTGAAGAAACCAATACCAACCTTATTCTACTGCCCAATTCGCCCCAGGCCGGTAGCGATATGCTCAATAATATGATTGCTTCTTTTGTAGCTAGCAACCAAATTGGCGAACAGATGAAAAAACAAAATGAAGAAAAAGGGATTGTGTCAAAAAAGAGGCCGAAGCGACAAGCACCGCCACGCCCAGAAGAGGGTGAAGATTTGAATTATTAATTCATGATAACTTAAAACAAAACCGCCCTCTGAATATATTCAGGGGCGGTTTTGTTTTTGTATAATTTAATGCTTAATGATTTTAATCATCATCATATTCCTTTTTCTTTACAGGCTTAATCCCAATAAGCTTGTCTACAACTTTTAGCACAAATGCTTTTTTTATTATTGAACCCAGAGTACCTGCAATTAGATTAATAGGGGAAAAGGTTTCATTTATAGTTTCCTTACTTTGATTTAATCCCAGTTTTACTTCTTCAAGATCAATCTGTGACTTAAGCCTAAGATATTTCAAATCTCTATCTATTTCTTCAAAAGTAGTATATCGCTTCATAAATATTAATTTGAAATTTTTTCATTTTGAATTCTCTCTTCAGAAAGCGTATGTTGATATTCGTTTAATTCATTTTCGGTAGCAACTTTAGGATCCAAATCATCTTCATCATACAACAAACCTGAAAATTTGTGCAGCATATTGCGCTCTATTATTTTTCTTCCGAAGATGAACATAAATATAAGAATGATACCGTAAAATGCACCTATCAATAGAAATCCAACATATACGTGCTCAAAAAAAGTTGCTAACCAGAAGGCTGCTCCTATTGAAAGAAATAAAAATACAAACAAAAAAAGACTGCCGTAAACTAATAGGTTTACCAAAGACACCGCACCCTTCATAGTAGATTTAAAGAGGCGGAGTTTGTAATACTCCGCCATGCTTACACTATAATCTTCTAGTCTGTCGGTTACTTGATGGAGGCTTTCTTTTAGGCTACTAAATGCCATATTACGAAGTTACTTTTTTTGCTGTGGCTTTCGCTTTATTTGTCTGAGCGTCTATCTGTAATTTAGCATTCTGTTTTCTTAAGGCTTCAAGTTTGTCTTCCATTGCCAAAAGAATATCGTCAGCCTTATAGCTTGCAGAGGATAAAGTTTCATTAAGCTTGTGCTCAAAACTAATTCTTGCACGCTGTGCCTTGTCGCTAAGCGTACTACTTGTTTCTTGAATTTGTTTGTTAAGTTTTTTTTGAGCTTTTCTAGCTTCTTTGTTAAGTTTATCTCTTGTTTTTGAGCCTTTGTCCGGCGCATAGAGAATTCCTATTCCAGCTCCTATCGCTGCTCCAGTTAATAATGCAAGTAGTGTTTGACCTGTATTTGATGCCATTATTCTATGTTTTATTGGTTAATAATTCCAAAGGTACATAGAGACTTCCCGCATTGCTGTTAACAACCGGTTAATAGTTATTTTTCAATCTATAAAATTGTCTTAAAAAGTGAAAATTTTAGCCAATTTCTCTTAAAAATGAAAATATTTTTTAATGGAAATGTTAATTATTCAGCCAATTTGGCCCAAGAATCACGCAAGGGAACCGTTCGGTTAAAGACAATTTTTTCCTCAGTCGAATCCCTGTCAACCACAAAATATCCCAAACGTTGAAACTGGAACTTATCCTCAGGTTTGGAATCTTTTACACTTGGCTCTGCATACCCAGTAATAACTTGCAAAGAGTCTGGATTTATGAACTCCATAAAATCCTTTTCCTTATTGGTATCTGGTGAAGCTTCGGTGAAGAGGCGATCGTACAAACGCACTTCAACTGGCAAGGCGTGTTCAGCAGAAACCCAATGGAGCGTACCCTTTACTTTTCGTAAGGATGCTTCGGAACCGCTTCCACTTTTACTATCCGGATCATAGGTGCAATGTATTTCGGTAATGTTTCCTTCGGAATCCTTTACTACACTTTCGCCTTTTATGATATAGGCATTTTTTAAACGCACTTCCTTTCCAAGGGTCAATCTAAAAAACTTACGGTTTGCTTCCTCAAGAAAATCATCCCTTTCAATTAAAAGTTCTTTTGAAAAGGGTACTTGGCGACTTCCGGCAGTTTCATCCTCTGGATTGTTTTCGGCTTCAAGCCATTCTGTTTTTCCTTCGGGATAATTGTCTATTATCAACTTCACGGGATCCAAAACCACCATGATGCGCGGCGCTTTTTTGTTGAGATCTTCACGAACGTTGAATTCTAAATGCGACACATCTATCAAATTTTCACGTTTTCCAACGCCAATACTGTCGGCAAAATTCTTAATCGATTCTGGCGTATAACCTCTTCGGCGCAGCCCAGAAATGGTGGGCATTCGCGGATCGTCCCAGCCCGTAACAACACCACTGCTTACCAGCTGTGCAAGTTTTCGTTTGCTGACAACCGTGTGACTTAAATTTCTACGGGCAAATTCGCGCTGTTTTGGGCGCAATTTCTTGGGATCGACTACTTGGTCCAAAAACCAATCGTAAAGCTCTCTGTGCGGCAGAAATTCAAGCGTACAGAAAGAATGAGATACTTGCTCAATATAATCGCTTTCGCCGTGGGTCCAATCGTACATGGGGAAGATTTTCCAATCCGTTCCCGTGCGGTGGTGGTGTTTGTTGATGGTTCGGTACATAACCGGGTCGCGCATCAACATGTTCGGCGATTCCATATTTATTTTGGCGCGAAGCACGTGCTCGCCTTCTTTGGTCTCGCCGTTTTTCATTTTTTCGAACAAATCGAGATTTTCTTCAACGGAACGGTTTCTGAAAGGGCTTGGCTTTCCGGGCGTGTTCGGCGTTCCTTTTTGTTCCGCAATGGCTTCCGAAGTTTGGGAATCTACATACGCTTTTCCATCCTTTACCAGTTGAACCGCCCAATCGTACAATTGCTGAAAATAATCAGAAGCATAGCATTCCGTAGCCCATTCATAGCCCAACCAAGAAATGTCGCGCTTTATGGCGTCCACAAATTCCTGTTCTTCCTTTGCGGGGTTGGTATCATCAAAACGAAGATTTACCGGGGCGTTGTAACGCTCACCCAAACCGAAATTCAAACAGATTGAAGAGGCGTGGCCAATGTGAAGATAGCCGTTCGGCTCAGGCGGAAAACGGAAACACAATTGTTCCTTTGTATAGCCCTTGGTAAGGTCTTCTTCAATAATGTGTTCTATAAAATTCAGCGGCGCGGCTTCGTTACCCATATACATATTTTTTATGAAGTGCAAAGGTAACCAATTAACTGAAAAAGAAACAGGTTTCCACTGAGCCCAACCCAACATTCTCTTATTATCTTTGTCAAAATTATTCTTATGGGAACCATCCGCTTAAAAAATATAAAGATTTACGCCTATCACGGCTGTTTAATTGAAGAAGGACAGATAGGCTCCGATTATTTGGTAAACCTTTCGATAAAGGCAGATTTAAAGAACGCCTCCGAAACCGACGAACTTGCCGATACCGTGGATTACGTGATGCTTCAAAAAATTGTGAGGGAAGAAATGGCGGTGCGAGCCAAGCTTTTGGAACACGTGGCAAAGCGCATTATCGACTCCATTTTATTAAAAGTTGAAATGGTGAACGAAGTGAAAGTTACCGTAGCCAAAAGGAATCCACCCATTGGGGGCGATGTGGCAGAAGTGAGCGTGACGATGAAAAGGAAAAGGTAATTTGCTTTTTAAATAGGATTTTTAAGTTTAATTTTTTTACATTTGCAAGCCTAATAGGGCATCGTGGCCGAGTGGCTAGGCTCAGCTCTGCAAAAGCTGCTACAGCGGTTCGAATCCGCTCGATGCCTCTTAAAACCTTCAACTTTATGTTGAGGGTTTTTTATTTTTAAAAAAATTCAAAACGGTTCTTCCGAAGCTTTCATATTAAATAGTGATTCAAAGGCTTCCAAATTTTACAGTACTTTTATAAAGGTTCCTCAACCGGCGGAATCGGCCTTTCTACCGGATGTTTTTGCCCGGGAATTTTCTCCAGCCCCGCTTCCACGCCTTTCGGGAAAATACCTTGGATCAGCAATAAAACACCAAAGGCCAATATTAAAATGCTTACCCACTTCTTGGTCCTGAAAATAAATCGTGGGGTCATTTTGTTTTTAAGTTTCTTCGCCAAGAGCATTTTTAACAGATCTGTGAGGAAAAAAGTGGCCAATACCGTGGAAATAAAAAGAAACACGCCATTATCTGAAGTAGTGAGCGCGTTTGCCATAATCAATGTGCCAATCCAACCCGCCAAAACGCCGAAGTTTACGAAATTTAAAAGGAAACCTTTCAGGAATAATCCGCCGAGGTTCTTTTTCACTTTTACCGCGTAATGCTCCCTTACAATTTTAAAAATTGATTTGTTGGTGCGGATGTACGAAATGATTCCGTAAGCAATGAGAATGGCACCTCCAAAAATCAGCAGACCCGGATCGTGCTTTACCTTTTCAAGTATTCTACTGGTACTGAAAAAGGCAATTACAATAAAAATAATATCGGCAAAAATTGCCCCGAGATCAAAAAAAATTGCCGCTTTAATACCTTTGGTAATTGCAGTTTCAATCAATGTGAAAAAAACAGGACCGACGGCAAATGCCAGTAGAAATCCGTAAAATGCAGCGTAGGGTAAACCGTCAAACATAGTAGGGTAAAAATACAAATTACTTTTACCCAATAATGGTAAAATTTTAATTTTTATAATCCTTTCGGTGGCCCAACATCGTAAAATCCAAATGCTTTTTCACTAAATCAGCATTCTTCACTTTCACATAAACTTCATCGCCAAGTTGGTACACATTTTTCGTGCGTTGGCCGATTACTGCGTATTCTTCCCTGTCAAATTCGTAGCGATCATCGTTTAAATCCTGCAAACGGACCATACCCTCGCATTTGTTCGATATAATTTCAACATAGATTCCCCATTCAGTAACTCCTGAAATTACTCCCAAAAATTCTTGATCCTGATGATCCTGCATATACTTCACCTGCATATACTTGATGCTATCGCGCTCTGCGTTGGTGGCTAGATTTTCCATATCGCTGCTGTGCCCGCATTTTTCTTCGTATTCCTCTTCCTTGGCAGATTTTCCGCCGTCCAAATAATGCTGCAGCAATCGATGCACCATCACATCCGGGTAACGACGAATAGGTGACGTAAAGTGTGTGTAATAATCAAAAGCGAGACCGTAATGGCCGATGTTGTGCGTGGTGTACATTGCCTTGCTCATACTTCGGATGGCGAGTGTATCAATCAAATTCTGCTCTTTTTTGCCCTGTACATCCTTTAAAAGTTTGTTCATGGATTGGGCGGTGGAATGGCGGTCTTTGGTATTCAGTTTATAGCCGAAACGTTTGATAATATTTTCCAAAGCGGCAATTTTTTCATCGTCCGGTTCGTCGTGAATTCTGTAAACAAACGTCTTTTTAGGTTCCTGTTTTCCTATGAATTCGGCAACGCTTCTGTTTGCCAAAAGCATAAATTCCTCAATTAGTTTGTTAGCATCTTTGCTTTCCTTGAAATAAACTCCTTCGGGATTGTTATTTTCATCGAGTATGAATTTCACTTCAACTTTATCAAAAGAAATGGCACCGGCACGCATACGTTTGGTTCGCAACGTTTTTGCAAGACGGTCCATTTCCAGAATGGCCTCGACAATTTCCGGTTTAACCGTATATTCCTTATCGGTGATTGAAATTTTTGAGGGAATTGTATGTGTTTCATCCTTCGGATTTTCAATAATATGCTGCGCCTCTTCATACGCAAATCGGGCGTCACTGTACGTTACTGTTCTTCCAAACCACTGCTTTTTTACTTCCGCTTTGGGCGTTATTTCAAAAACTGCAGAGAACGTATATTTTTCCTCATTGGGCCGAAGTGAACATGCGTTGTTTGAAAGAATTTCCGGAAGCATGGGTACAACCCTATCTACCAAATAGACCGAAGTTGCACGTTCATACGCTTCGTCATCCAACTCCGTTCCGGGTTTTACGTAATGTGAAACGTCCGCGATGTGAATTCCTATTTCGTAATTTCCATTTTCCAATTTTTCAAATGAAAGAGCATCGTCAAAATCCTTAGCGTCCTTTGGATCTATGGTAAACGTGAGAACATCGCGCATATCGCGGCGTTTTTTTATTTCTGAAGCTTTTATGGAAGTGTCAATTTTATTGGCAAAATCCTCCACTTCTTTTGGAAATTCATACGGAAGACCGTACTGCGCCAAAATGGAATGGATCTCGGTATTGTGTTCGCCCGGCATTCCGAGTACTTTGATTACCTTTCCATAAGGAGAATCGGCTTTTTCGGGCCATTCCTCCATTGCAACCAATACTTTTTCACCATTTTTTGCCCCGTTTATTTTATTCTTCGGAACAAAAATATCGGTGTACATTTTATAATCGGTAACGTCCACAAAGGCAAAGTTTTCCTGCACTTGGATGGTACCTACAAATTCGGTTCGTTTTCTCTCTAAAATTTTGGTTACTTCGCCTTCAGTCTTTCCGCCTTTTTTACGCTTAAAAACATAAACTTCAACAATATCGCCGTTTAAAGCTTTGTTTAAATTTTTGCTTTTCACATAAATATCGTCCTCTAAATCCTCAACGATAATATAACCTTGGCCACGGCCTGCTATATCTACTTTTCCGGTGTAATAATTTTGGGAAGGGGTAAGTATGTATTTGCCGCGCTCAATTTCCTGTATGCTTCCCTTGCCCTGCAGATCCTTTAGTTTTTTTACTATTTGGTTTCTACTGCTGGGGTCGTCCAATTGTAGTTTTGCGGCAATTTGTTTATAGTTGAAAGCTTGTGAATGATCTTTCCGAAGTATGTTCAGTATGGTTTGGGAAAGATTTTCAATTTTATTGTTTTTCTTTTTTCGTTTGTGTTTTGGCATAGTTGTTTTGTAATTATCGTAAAAGTACTACTTCTCAAAGAATGACGTGTTTACATTAGGAAAGATTTAGTACCTTAGGAAAGCATATGGAATATTAATTAAAAGTTTACAATGAAGCATTTTAAAACCATAGCTATATTTCAGTATCCTGCAGAATATGCGGTGCTTCAGCTTTTGTTTGACCAGGCAGAGATTCGGTACATTTTTCAAAATGAAACCATGATCAGTGTTTTTCCTTTCTATTCCAACGCTATTGGCGGGATTCGCCTCCAAGTTCATATAGAAGATATTGCCAAGGCAGAGGAAATTATAAAAAATCTAGACCATCCTTCCAATTTAAAAATAGTATAGTACTTTTCTAAAATCCATTTCAGTAATTTTTATTGTTATCAACATATAATTATATATCATTTCTTTTTTTGAAAATTTTAAAATAAAAAAAAGTGATGATGATAGGGTGTTAATATGTACAATAACTTTTTGAGGTTTTGTTTTGAAATGAATTTATTGCCATTTAATAAAATGTTGTTAACATATATTTAAGATTTAAAAGCCTTGGAAATAATGGAATAACAAAAGTAGTTAACAACGGTGTATAACGTATTTTGACAATTAAAATCTTATAAGTTTTTATGGAAATGTTGTTTGAAAAGAAAGAAATGCTGCTAATAAATTACACGTAAAAAATGACTTAAATTTTTGGTGTTCTGCAAATTTTAAACCTATTGTAAATAATCCCCGAACGTGCAATTTTAATTGTCGTAATTCCGCAAACAAATATCAACAATGTTGTTAACCAAATAATGACGGTAGCGTTAAGAAATCGTTATCAATTGAAAATCAATAGGTATCGAACATGATTGTTGGGATAATTATAAATGTATTTCTGCTTAAATAAATACGTGATGTTTTATCTTTGAAAAAAAATTAGCATCATGAAAATCTCCATCGGTAACGACCACGCAGGTACAGAGTATAAATTTGAAATCGTTTCCTTTCTTGAAAAAGAAGGCCATACAGTTATTAACCACGGAACCGACAGCGAAGCAAGTGTGGATTATCCAGATTTTGTACATCCCGTTGCAAACGATGTTGAAAACGGAAATGTAGATATGGGAATCATAATCTGCGGTAGCGGAAACGGTGCAAATATGACCGCCAACAAATACCAAAAAGTGCGTTCCGCACTTTGTTGGACCAAAGAAATTACCGAGCTTGCCCGTCAGCACAACGATGCCAATATTTTGAGTATTCCAGCACGTTTTACCAGCAAACCACAAGCAGTTGAGATGGTAAAAACTTTTCTAAAAACCGAATTTGAAGGCGGCCGCCACCAAAACCGGGTTGAAAAAATAGCCTGCTCATAACCCAATAAAATGGCGCATAACCACGCACATTCCCCTAACGATTCGCATGGGCATCCGCATCCCGATTTAAAGGGAAGGAAGCTGTTGCTTTCCATTCTTTTGAACATAGGAATTACCGTGGCACAAGCAATCGGTGGGGTAATTTCCGGGAGTTTGTCGCTGCTTTCGGACGCGCTTCACAATTTTAGCGATGTGCTTTCACTGGTTGTGAGTTACATTGCCGATAGGTATTCAAAAAAAGATGCTTCGGTAACCAAAACTTTCGGTTACAAACGTGCAGAAATTATTGCTGCTTTCGTGAATTCCGCTACCTTAATTATCGTTGCAGTTTATCTTATTTATGAAGCAATCCTTCGCTTTATGGATCCGCATACCATTGAAAGCGGATTGGTTATTTGGCTGGCTATTTTAGGAATTATTTTCAACGGGTTCAGTGTTTTGCTTCTTTTTAAAGATTCAAAAAGCAATATGAATATGCGCTCTGCCTATTTACATTTGTTGACTGATATGGCAGCTTCCGTTGCCGTTTTGATTGGCGGTCTGCTCATGAAATATTACGAATGGTTTTGGGTCGATAGCCTTTTGACCGTTTTGATTGCACTTTATTTATTGATAATGGGTTACGATTTGTTGAAAAGCTCTTTCAAGGTTTTGATGCTTTTCACGCCGGATGACTTAAATTTGGAAGTAATTAACAAGGCGGTGTGCAAAATTCCTGAGATAAAGAATATGCACCATATCCATATTTGGCAATTGAATGAGCAGGAAACCCATTTGGAGGCGCATGTGGAATTTCACGAGGACATAACGCTAACCCAATTTGATGCCGCTTTGACCAAGGTAGAGGAAATGCTGTATCACGATTTCGGAATAAACCACGTAACCATCCAGCCCGAACACCAAAAGGATGATCCAAAGGATATTATTGTTCAGGATTGATTTATTTAAAATGCTATGAAAATTGAAGTAAAGAATTTCGGTGAATTGAGCACAAAGGAATTGTATGACGTTTTACAATTGCGAAGCGAGGTTTTTGTGGTGGAGCAAGATTGTGTTTATCAAGATATTGATGGAAAGGACGAACGCGCCTTGCACATTATGGGTTGGGAAGACGGTAATTTAGTAGCCTATGCGCGCTGTTTCCAAGCGGGCGATTATTTTGACGAAGCGTCCATAGGAAGGGTTTTGGTACGCGAAAACTACCGAAAAATGGGCTATGGCCACGCGATTACCAAAGCATCAATAGAAGCCATTAAAACAAACTATAAAGCCGATAAAATAAAGATATCGGCCCAGGTGTATTTGGTTATTTTTTACGAAAGCCACGGGTTTAAAACCATCGGCGATCGTTATATGGAAGATGGTATTCCGCACATTGCCATGCTTAGAGTTTAAAAAAATTTCCTCTTCTTTTCCCTTTAGGGTTAGGGTAAAAAAGGAGGAAATTTTCAAGTATAAACTGATTACAGTTTAATAAGATTTTTTTCCAAATTAAGGTCTTTCAGCATTTCGTCCGTAAACTTGTAATGCCCTCGGCGGGTAATGATTTTAAAACGCTGGTTCCGCATACGCGTCAATGTATCCAAAAACTGCCATTTGGATTTTAGCAATCGCGGTTTTTCAGATTTTAGACTGATTTCAAAATAATGCTTAATTCCCGCGCGATCTGCTACTATGTCTGGAGTAATTACCACATCGCTATCTTTTTTGTGATAGGATTTTGGAGTTTCATAACCGTCCACATCGGCCTGGATGTGTTCAAAACCCCGGTTCTCTAAATAGGCCACAGATTCCTTTAGAATCTCCTTGTTTTCGTCTCTTTCTGATTGTACCATAACTGCTAAGATACAATATCATTGATAAACAGTCAGTTAAGGTTATGTTAAGCGAAAAAAATTAGCTGTTAAATTAATTTTTATAGCGAATGGATTTGTCAAATGGAAGTTTCAATTGTTGCAAAATATTTTCATCATCGCGATGGTCGGCAATGTCCAACCCGTATTTAATATCCGAAGTTTTTCCGTAGACAAACGTGCCAAACAAGCGGTCCCAAATTGAAAACATATTTCCAAAGTTGCTATCCGTCCACGGCATTTCGTAATGATGATGAAATTTGTGCATATTCGGGGTTACAATTATGTAGCTGAGCGCTTTGTCCAATTGCTTCGGAAGTGAAATATTGGCGTGGGTGAAATAGGTAAAAAGCACGCTCAAAATTCTGTAAAAAAGATAGAAAGCAATTGGCATTCCCATAATTACAACGGCAATCAAGGCGAAAGTTTCCCGAATAATAAAATCGAAAGGATGGTGGCGCGTGCCTGTTGTAACATCCACATTTTTATCACTGTGGTGCACGGTGTGCAGCCGCCACATCCACTTTACTTTGTGAAGCAGATAATGCACAAAATACTGTGCAATCAAATCCAAAACCAGGATGGAAAGCAGTAATTCCAACCAAACAGGCCCATCAAAAAGTTGTAGCAACCCAAAGTTGGAATCGTTTAACCACAGAAAAATACCAACGGTCGCAATCCCGAAAACCACGTTTATCAGCATCACAAAGGCCAGCAAAATTAAATTGGTTTTTGCGTGCCGCCATTTGTTGTATTTGGTAAAAACGAGTTTGTAATACCCTTCAAGAATCCAGAAAATGGTAAGTACAAAAAACACCCAACCGGCTTTCATCCAAACGGGCATGGTTTCGAAGAAGGTTAGGAAGGAGTTCACTCTATTTTCATTTTATATTCTGCCAAACCAATCACGTCATCTCTAATTTCTTTTAGCCATTCTTTTCCGTAATTTTCTGTTAGAAAATCTAAAACTTTCATATTATAACTTATCGAAATTTCTTTATTTAATGGCTCACAACCAAAATTTATCATTGAAACACCATATTTAGATTTAAAATCAAAGTCAGATTTATAAATCACTGGAGCAATTCCTCCAGGAACAATTAGAAATAGAGAATTATTTTTAATGTCTTCCTTAGCAAATACTTCTGCATCAGAAATATTGTCTGCGCTTATAACTTTTGAAGCATAACTATTTTCAAAATTGTTAGAATCAACAGCTTCAATTTCTTCTTGACCAAAAGCTGAAATAGATAGAATTATTGAAATTGTAAATAGAGTTCTTTTCATATTTTCTTTGATCTATATCAAATTTGAATAGTAAATTTTTTTAAAAAAATCTACTTCAAAATCTTAGCATACCGCCCAGCATCATTCAAAACAGCAACGGCCTCCAAAATCTCAGGATTGTGCTCTATTTGGTAATTGTACAAACCTTCGCGGTAGAAATAGCGCTTTAAAATTTCATCGGTCAACAACGATTCTATTTCCACTTTTTTGTCCACAATCGCTTTGTCCTTGGCTTTGTCAATTGCGGCCATAAGTTGGTTATAACTTGCTGAAATATCCTTACTCATATCGTCATCTTCCGAGATTTTTAAACCTTCGGCAAACTTCTTTTCGGTCTCGGTTTCGTATTCAAAATTGTTGTCTTTTAAAAATTTCAGAAAATCCTGAAAATCGGCTTCGGTAAATTTGAAGTTTTTCCAATCGGTCATTTGATGGCTGTAATAGTATTTTGTGGCATAATCAAAAATGGCGTTGTCCTTCAGCAAAGCCGTGGTTATAGGGCTAAATACCGCCGATTTCAATTCCACATCGGGCAAGATTCCGCCGCCGTCATAAACCGTTCTGCCACCTTTGGTCTTAAAGGCGTTGTATTCCTTGGCATCTTTCCGGATGGGGTCGCCGTTTTCGTCACGGTGCCAGTAGTCAAGGGCCTGTATGCAGCGGCCGCTGGGGGTATAATAACGCGAAATGGTAACTTTCAGCTGTGTTCCGTAAGTCAATTTTTTTGGACGCTGCACGAGTCCCTTTCCGAAACTTCGGGCGCCCACAATTACCGCACGATCCAAATCCTGCAATCCGCCCGAAACAATTTCACTGGCCGAAGCGCTTCTTCCGTTTACCAAAACTACAAGTGGAATTTCAGTATCTACGGGGTCGCTTTTGGTTTTATAGGTTTGGTTGTATTTTTCAATAACCGATTTGGTCGTGGTAATCACTTCGCCTTTATCCACAAATAGGTTTACTACGTTTATGGCTTCATTTAGCAAGCCGCCTGGGTTTCCGCGTAAATCCAAAATGATTTTTTTTGCGCCCTGCGATTTTAAATCAATCAGCGCAGCTTTGGTTTCAATAGTAGTTTTTCGGTTGAATTGTGAAAGCACAATATATCCAATGTCGTTATTTATCAATTTGTAAAAGGGAACCGCTTTTAAATCTACCGCCCCTCTTGTAATGGTTGCAGTGGCGGTTTTTCCTTGTCTTTTGTAGGTTACATCAACGGTTGAACCGGGTGCGCCTTTTAATAATTCGCCGGCATCGTCTTCCAAATCGGCAATATTAACGTTGCCTATTTTTACGATTTCGTCCCCAGCCTTCAATCCCGCTTTATCGGCAGGATAATCCTTGTAGGGCTCCACGATTATAATTTTATCCTTTCTGCTCTGCGCGGTTGCGCCAATGCCCGTATAAATACCGGAATTGTTGATTTTGGCATCCTCTACTTGCTGTTCGTTCCAATAAACGGTGTATGGATCCAAATCTTCCAACATACCTTTAATGGCTTTGTCCATAAGCGTTGCGGGCGTTACTTCGTCCACGTAGTTCATGTTCAATTCCTTGAAAAGCGTGGTGAAGATTTCAATCTGCTTGGCTATTTCAAAAAAGTCACTTTTGAAACTTACCGTGGTAAAAAATATACCGACAGCGATGATGGGAACTATTATTCTTTTTTTCATTTTCTGAAAATTTAATTTAAAAGGAATCTCCAAAACTTGGAATTTGGAGTTTTAGTTTTTGGGATTTTTTGGTTTTCTCTTCTTCAGAAATATACGAAGAATGATAACAACTATTATTGCAACGAGGAATAAAGGCCAAAGGTATAAAATGCCCAAGAAAAATACCGAAATGCCGTTCCAACCGCCTTGCAGCGCGTTTTTCATTTTTTGGCCGTAGGATTGTGTAATACCAGTTTCCGCAGTGGTTTTATAAAATTCAATGTTTACGGTGCTCATTGAAACCTGGCTCTGCAGATATTGCAATCGTCCTTGTTTAGCTTCAATTTCCTCACGAATGGTTGAAAGTTCGCGTTCTATTTGCAACATTTCCTCAACTTTATTCGCTTTTTTAAGCAGTTCAAGATAGCGTTCCTCAAGCACACGCTTTGCTTTTAAACGCGCTTCCAAATCCACAAATTCTTCGGAAACGTCCTGCCTTGAAATGTCTTTTTGGTCAAAATAGGCTACACCTTCTGAAATGCCGTCGATAAATTGCTGAAAATTTTCCGTGGGGATGCGGACGGTCATATTTTTATAAATACGGTTGTAGTCTTTGCCACTATTGTCATTCTGAACCAATCCCTTGTACTGCGAGGCTAATTGCAGGATTTTTTTGTGCGTTGCTTCCACATCTTTGGTTTCAAAAGCGAGACGGGCAGTTTTGATTATTTTTTGTTCTTTATTCAATGGAGGGGGCGGTGGTGTAAGTTGCTGCGCTGTCGGAATTTCTTCAGCTATTTCCAAATCCGACATCGACGAACCTCCCTCATAACTTTTGTTGGAACTACCCTGCGAACAGGCCATCATAAAAACGAACAATAAAAGACTAACTATTTTCATATCCTAATTTTTTAAGCAGCTTTATCATCGCTTTTTCAAGTTCGGTGTACTGCGGTTTGACTTTTCCCAAAAAAAGAAAGAGCATCACAAATTTCTTGCCGTGAATTTCGTCAAGCATGTGTTTATTAAGACGATAGACTTCGCGAAGCTGTCTTTTCACTCGGTTTCGCTCCACTGCCGATTTAAAATTCCGTTTCGGAACGGCGAAAGCAGCGAGATGGTTTTTCAAGTTTTCCTTCGGAAGAAAAAATATTTTTATGGGAAATTTGGAATGTGTTATCCCTTCCAAAAACAAATTTTCAATTGTCTTGGCGCTTTTTAATTTTTCGTTTTTGTGAAATTTTTGGGCCATAATTATTTGTAGGCGAGCGATTTATCGCGCGCCTTTCCGTATAATCGCACGCCATTTCTGCGCATCGTCAATCCTCAATTGTAGTGATAAATTTAAGAAAATGGGTTACATTTAGTTAAATAAAACATTTATTGTGAAACACAAAGATGGTTCATTCAGATTAAAAAATTGGGATTATTCCAATATTGGATTATATTTTTTGACAATTTGTACCAAGAAGAAAGAACATTTTTTTGGAAATATTGAAAATGATATAATGGTTTTAAATGAAGTGGGCTTAATTGTGGAATCAAATTGGCGTAATATTGAAACACAATATTCAAATATTGAAATTGCCGATTTTGTGATTATGCCGAATCATTTGCATGGTATTTTGATAATAGATGGTTTAAAACATTTAAAAACCAATGATTTCGCCATTGATGAAAAAACAGGAGGAATTACAGGAAATAAAAACCCCATGTTGCATCAGAATATTTCAACTGCGGTTCGTTGGTTTAAAGGAAAAACAACGTTTGACTGTAGAAAAATAAATACAAAATTTGGTTGGCAGCCAAGATTTTACGATCATATCATCCGAAACCAAACATCATTTTTAAAAATTCAGGATTATATTCAAAACAACCCGAAAATGTGGTATAGAGACCGGAATAATGAAGCAGGTTTAAAAATGCAGGCGCGCGATTAATCGCGCGCCTGCAAGATTATTGGTTTAAATTATTTTACTTCCCAAAGATTGTTTTCAGGATTAATATCTGCCATCCTTCGGGTGGCGTCAATCATCATATTTTTTACTTTTTTACCGTTTTTTATTTCAAAGGTATACGTTGGATATGCCCAAGCCCAATCTGCCAAAACAGTGCGATTTAAATCGGTAAAAGGGTTTGGTTTTTCGCCCCACATCATCCGCAATGGAATGTAGAACAATTCCTGCGAACCGTCTTCATAGGTTACGTAAAGATCTATGGGCATTGGCATCAAGCCAATTCTTTCCAGAGTTATCTTCGTGCTTTCACCTTCGCTTTCCACAGCTTTTATTCCGTAATCGATGGTGTTTGTGGTTTGCGTCCAATCTGTTAGGTACCAATCCAACTCAAAGCCCGAAACTTTTTCCGCAGTGCGGATAAAATCGTTTGGTGTTGGGTGCTTAAATTTAAAATCTGAATAGTAACGTTTCAGTGTTTTTGCAAGATTTTCGGGACCAATCACATAACCAAGCTGGGTAATGAAAACCGAGCCTTTGCTGTAAGCATTGATACCGTACGAGCGATTGCTTGCATATCTGTCTGCGTGGGTACTGAGGGGCTGTTCCGCGCCGCTTGTGGCCATATAGAAATAACTTCTGTAGGAACCGGCGTGCGGATTTGGTTTGTTTTCCTCCATTACATAATTCATGGCTTCATCTGAAATGTAAGAAGTAAAGCCTTCATCCATCCATTCGTGTTTGCTTTCGTTGGTAGCCAAAACAAACTGAAACCAGGAATGTGCAAGCTCGTGGGCAGTTACGCCAACTAAACTTCCAAACTCACGTTTTCCTGTAATCATTGTGCTCATGGCATATTCCATTCCGCCGTCACCACCTTGAATTACGGAATATTGCTCATAGGGATATTCCCCAATCTGCTCGTTGAAAAATTCCATCAATGCCGCCGTTTTCGGTTGCAGGTTTTTCCAATTTTCGGCAATTTCAGGATCATTTTTATAGAAAAAATGAAGCGTGACACCATTGGGACCGGGATAGGTATCGTGTATATATTCATCATCTGCAGCCCAAGCAAAATCGTGCACGTCAGGCGCTAAAAAACGCCAAGTATATTTTCCTTTTTTGGGTTTCATCCACTTTTGGCCGGGTAAAGTATAACCGTGACCTACTTCGGCGGGATTTTGAAGATAACCGGTTCCGCCAATGGTATAATCGGCGTCTATGGTTATGGTAACGTCATAATCGCCCCAAACGCTGTAAAATTCGCGGGCTATGTATGGGTCGGCGTGCCAGCCTTCAAAATCGTATTCGGCTATTTTTGGGTACCATTGGGTCATCGTTAAAGCAACGCCCTCAGAACTGTCACGCCCCGAACGTCGGATCTGCAACGGCACTTGCGCGTCCCAGTTCATATTGAAAACGGTGCTTTCGCCCGGCAGAATAGGTTTGTTCAGCAATACCTGCATCACCGTGCCTTTTATGGTATAATTTGCAGCAACGCCATTTTGTGTGAAAAGCGTTGGTTTAATATATCCAATTTCCGAAGGTGATAATTTGGAAATCCTATCCATTACACGGCTATCCGGATCGGCAATGGTACGCGAGCGCACGTCCATTTCACTGCCCGGCTGGAATGCGTTGAAGTAAAGATGATAGAAAACCTTGTTTAGAGTATCGGGAGAATTGTTTGTGTACTTCAACTCCTGTGTTCCTTTATATTGAAAGTTTTTTACGTCCACATCGACGTTCATTTTATAATCAGCTTCCTGTTGCCAATAGCTGCTATTCTGTGCAAAGGCGGAAAAAAATACAGCAATAAAGAATAAGCTGGTTAAAACATGCTTCATAAGTTAGCCATTTTATCTGCCATAATTAGGGCGTTGTACATATTCACCATTTTTCCCGATTTTGAAATATTTGAGAAAGATTCAGTGTTCGAAGATTCCCCGCCCAAAACAACCTGAGTGTTGATTGAAAGGCCGCTATCCATCAAAATTTGTTTTACTTGTGCTGCGGAAAGGCTTGGGTAATAGGAACGGATCATTGCTGCAACACCTGCAACTTCAGGTGCAGCCATTGAGGTTCCTTGTAAAAATTCGTAGGTATTTAAAGGTGTAGTTGCCCAAATTTTAACGCCTGGCGCAAAAACATCCACGTTGGTTTTTCCGTAGTTTGAAAAGTTTGCAACCATTTCGCTTCCATATTTATAATTAAGTGCTCCAACAGTCAAAAATGAATCTGCCATTTCGGAACCGTTATCAAATTGATCGTTTGGATAAACGTTTACGGTATCCAAATCAAAGCCGTCATTTCCGGCTGCATTCACAATTAAAACATCTTTTGAGGCTGCATATTTAATGGCGTCATAAACCCAATCTGCTTGTGGGGAATAATATTTTCCGAAGCTAGTGTTAAGTACTTTTGCACCATTGTCAACCGCATAACGAATGGCCAATGCAATGTCTTTATCATATTCATCACCATCCGGCACTGCACGGATTGCCATAATCTTTACGTTGTTTGCAACTCCGTCCATTCCGATGTTATTGTTGCGCTCTGCTGCAATAATTCCTGCCACGTGGGTTCCGTGCTTTACATTTTCTCTTGTGGGGTCTGGCCCGGATACGTTATTGTCGCCGTAAATATTATCTGCAATATCTTCAGGATTATCACCCAAAACGCCACGGAAATCTTTAGTCATATTGAAATTGTTATCCAATCTATCGGTAAAATACTCAATGCCTCCCTCCAGTTCTTCCAAAACTTCCGGAACCGAATCGGCAAAATTCAGCATTTGGCTAAGCATCGCTATTTGCTGTTGTTCCTGTGGTGATGGGTTTTGTACCGCAGAAAGATCTTCCTTGGTATAATTTTCTTTTCCAAGCTTTTTGACCATTGTCTCATGTGTTGGCTTTAATTGCGAAAGAATCTGCTCGTAACGTGCCTTGTTTGCCGTTATTTCTGAAAATTCCTTCTCATATTCAGCTTTGGCTTTTTGATAAGTTGCATAATTATCTCGCTCTGCAGCGCTGATTGAAGCTTCACTCTTTCCTTCAAACTTCGGTTTAAATTTTCTGATGATGCGAACGTACTCCATGTTTTCACCAACAATATCTCCTAGAAAATTCCAACCGTGAATATCGTCAATAAAACCGTTGTTGTCGTCATCTATTCCGTTTCCAGCTATTTCGCCTGGATTGGTCCAAATCACATTTTTAAGATCTTCGTGTTCAATATCTACCCCGCTATCAATAACGCCCACGATAACTGTTTCGCCTTTGCGTTTTTTTATGATTTCGCTGTAGGCTTTGTCCACACTCATCCCGGGCACGGTATCTTTTACTAAATCCATTGCTGGCCAGTGCTTTAGCTGTTCCTCGGTTAGCGGCGTAATTTTTAAAGGATTGGAATCAATATTCTGAATGGGAGTGGCGACGATGGCTGCTCCGCTTCCGCAGCCTGCCAAAACAGTTGAGATGGCAACTGCGAATAGTGTAGTCTTAAAAATGTTCATTTTCTTTTGAAATAAGTGTTAATTAAAAAATTCGTTAAGTGATAAGGTTTCGTCTAATCGAACGCCTTTATCGGTATTTTTAACCGTTATTATCGGGTTGTGGGCATCGTGCTCCAAAAAAAGATAGAAGTTATTCTCGGCAGCTTTGTTCAGAAATTTTTCCTTTTCGGGAAGTGTCAGTAAAGGCCGTGTATCATATCCCATTACAAAGGGAAGCGGCAAATGGCCCGCCGTGGGAAGTAAATCTGCCATAAAAACCAGGGTCTTTCCTTTATAGTTGATGTGTGGAATCATTTGTTTGTCGGTATGTCCATCCACAAAAAGAATTCCAAAGTCCATTTCATCGGGCTCTGCAAATTCTGATTTGGGCTGCGATACAAATTTCAATTGTCCGCTTTCCTGCATAGGCAAAATGTTTTCCTTTAAAAAAGAAGCTTGCTCTCTTCGGTTTGGTTCCGTGGCCCATTGCCAATGGTCTTTGTTGCTCCAGAATGTAGCATTTTTAAAAGCTGGCTCATAGCCTGTACGGTCTTTGTTCCACTGCACGCTGCCGCCGCAATGGTCAAAGTGGAGGTGGGTCATAAAAACATCGGTAATATCATCGCGATGGAAACCATGTTTTTTAAGTGAGTCGTCTATATTGAAATCTCCCCATCGGTAATAATATCCAAAGAATTTTTCGCTTTGCTTGTTGCCCATTCCCGTGTCGATCAAAGTAAGCCGATTGCCGTTTTCAATGAGAAGACAGCGCGCGGCAATATCTATCATATTGTTGGCATCGGCGGGATTGGTTCTGTTCCAAAGGGTTTTTGGAACGACCCCGAACATGGCGCCGCCATCGAGTTTAAAATTTCCAGCTTCAATAGGGAATAAATTCATAGTCAGGAGAAATGAGTCGCAAATTAATAAAAGCGTTACACTCGCACGGGCGTAGTGTAAATTAATTATACTATTTTTAACAATTCATTAATATTTCGTGGAAACGAAAAATCTTTAATTTACCGAAAACCCAATTGAATGGTAGAACTTGCTGGAATTATAATTCTCGGAATCTTGGCCCAATGGGTCGCATGGAAGTTTAAAATTCCTGCTATCTTACCCTTAATTTTAATAGGACTATTGGTGGGTCCGCTGTCCACATTAATGTCTGCCGATGGCACACAATGGCTCCAACCAATATGGAACGGCGAGAAAGGACTCTTTCCCGGAGAGAATCTTTTTTATTTTGTCTCGCTGGCCGTGGGAATAATTCTGTTCGAAGGCGGATTGACGCTAAAAAGGGACGAAATTTCAAAAGTAGGTCCCGCCATTGGAAAGCTCATAAGCATTGGGGCCGCCATTACATTTATTGGGGCCGGTATTGCGGCACATTATGTATTTGGACTTAACTGGCGCATATCATTTCTTTTTTCTGCCTTGATAATCGTCACTGGGCCTACGGTAATTACCCCCATTTTGCGAAACATTCCGCTGAAAAAGGATGTAGCCGCTGTTCTCAGATGGGAAGGAATTTTGATTGACCCCATTGGCGCTTTGGTAGCCGTATTGGTTTATGAATTTATTAGCGTTGAAGGTGATTCAGGCTATACAAAGCAGGCGTTGCTGGATTTTGGAAAAATTGTTTTGATTGGAATGGCTTTTGGAATTTCAGCGGGTTATGCGCTCTATTTTTCCATTAAAAAGAAATTTGTGCCGCACTATCTATCAAACGTGGTATCACTATCCCTAGTTATGGCCGTTTTTGTGATCAGTGATCTTTTCGCGCACGAATCGGGACTTTTGGCAGTGGTGGTAATGGGTATGTTTCTTGGTAACAGTGATTTGCCAAGCCTTAAGGAACTTCTTTACTTTAAGGAATCGCTCAGTGTGTTACTGGTTTCCATACTTTTTATTCTGCTTGCCGCAAATATAAGTATCGAAGATCTGTTGCTTGTCTATAATTGGAAAACGGCTATTCTTTTGGCTATCATAATATTCATACTGCGGCCTTTAACGGTGTTTGCAAGTACAGTGGGCTCTTCGCTCAAAACCAACGAAAAACTTTTTATAAGTTGGGTAGGCCCGCGGGGTATTGTTGCTGCGGGTATTTCTTCCCTTTTTGGAACGCAATTGGTTTCAAAAGGCGTAGTGGGAGCCGAGTATATTACGCCCTTGGTTTTTGCCGTTGTTTTGATAACTGTAATTATAAACGCTACAACCGCGCGGGTTATGGCAGGCTGGATGGGTGTATTTCTGAAAAAATCTGAAGGAATACTTATGGTGGGAGCGTCCAAGGTTTCCCGCTTGATCGCCACGTACTTGCATAAAAATAACCGCCATGTAGTTTTAATAGATTCCAACCAATTAAATATCAACAGGGCAAAAGAGTTGGGCTTGGAGGCTTTTACCGCAAACATTTATGCCGATGATCTTACGGATAATATAGAATTGAACGATGTGGGCTACTTATTGGCAATGACCGGTAGTGACGAAATCAACAAGCAGGCCATTAGCCGTTTTGGACGCTATTTTGGTGAAAATGGAACGTTTAGATTGATGACCTCTGAAGAAATGCGGAAACGGCAGAGTCTATCTGCAAAAGAATTATTTTCATACACTCACGACTACAGTCGTTTCACTGAAGTTGCGCAGGATTTCCCCTCTATTCAGGAAATTCCTGTGGAAAGCCACAATCAGTTTTTGCGCGTGCTGAATATAATAAGCGAGAATGAAAACGCCATACCTTTATTTTTAAAACGTCCCAATGGTTTTCTTGAACTCATTACCGCACCCACGGAACTGGAAGTGGAAGAAGGATGTAGTTTGGTCTATCTCGGGAAACCAATGGATTTTGAGGATGTAGTGAATGCTACCCGCTCTGAAAATGAAGCGAAAGAGAAGAAATAATCCTGAAAAAGAAACGTTTTTTAATAAATTCGATTTAAATGAAGAAATCTGTTCTTATAATAGCCTTGTTCCTGAGTCTAGCGGTCATTTCATGTAAAAACGATGATGGTGTTAGCTGTACTACCTGTTCCTCTGCCGAAACTTCAGATTTTCAGGTCTGCGAGGAAAAGGATGGCAACGCCTCCGTAAATGGCCAAAACACGGGAACGCCTTATGACACCTATGTTTCTGGTTTAGAGTCTGCTGGCGCAAACTGTGGCGGATAACTTAAAATTTTCTTAAAATTTTCTTAAAAAATGTTTGTGGGTATTTTTTGATTTTTCCATATTTGTTAATTAACGTAAAAATTTTAAATATGAAAAAACTATTATTTAGTGTCCTTTTTATGGCATTGGTTTTCACTACCTCTTGTAATAAAGATGATGATGGGGATGCACAAACATGTGAACAGAGAGTGGAAAGGATTCAAGCGGAATTACTAGTTTATTTGGATGAGGCAACAACCGAAAATTGCCGTAATTATAAAGCTGCACTGCAGGCTTATGTAGATTCAGATTGTCCGGGTCAAAGTACGTATCAAGCCCTTATTGATGGACTAGGGGATTGTTCTAATCCATAATTAATTCTATAGTATTAAAAAAGCCCTGAAGATTCAGGGCTTTTTTTTAATCGTTTAATTTTAAGACCGCCATAAACGCTTCCTGCGGGATTTCTACATTTCCTACTTGGCGCATGCGTTTCTTTCCTTTCTTCTGCTTTTCCAACAGTTTTCGCTTTCGGGAAATATCTCCACCATAACATTTTGCGGTAACGTCCTTTCTCAAGGCTTTAACCGTTTCACGGGCAATTATTTTTGCACCAATGGCCGCCTGGATTGGAATATCAAATTGTTGGCGTGGGATGAGTTGGCGTAATTTTTCGCAGATTTTCTTCCCAATATCATACGCATTATCGCGATGGAGCAATGCAGAAAGCGCATCCACAATGTTTCCATTTAACAGAACATCTACCTTAACTAGGTGCGACTGGCGCATCCCGATAGGAGAATAGTCAAAGGAAGCATAACCCTTTGAAACGGTTTTCAATCTATCGTAAAAGTCAAAAACAATTTCGGCCAAAGGCATGTCAAAAGTAAGTTCTACACGTTCGGTGGTTAAATAGGTTTGGTTGGTAATTTCACCTCTTTTTTCAATACAAAGTGACATTACAGAACCCACAAAGTCTGATTTTGTAATGATTGTAGCTTTAATATATGGCTCCTCAACACGGTTTAGCTTTGAAGGATCGGGAAGGTCTGAAGGATTATTAACCAAGATTGGTGTATCCGGTTCTTTGTTTGTATAAGCGTGATAGGAAACATTTGGAACGGTGGTAATTACCGTCATGTCAAACTCTCTTTCAAGTCTTTCCTGGATAATTTCAAGGTGAAGCATTCCCAAAAAGCCGCAGCGGAAACCGAAACCAAGTGCAGCAGAACTTTCAGGTATAAAGACCAGTGAAGCATCGTTCAATTGCAGTTTTTCCATGGAGTTTCGCAACTCTTCGTAATCTTCGGTATCTACGGGATATATTCCTGCAAAAACCATGGGTTTTACATCCTCAAAACCTTCGATCATGTTGACGGTTGGGTTTTTGGAATCAGTGATCGTATCGCCCACTTTTACTTCTTTCGCTTCTTTTATTCCTGTAATAAGATAGCCAACATCGCCTGTTTTTACTACGTCTTTTGGCTGTTGTTTTAGTTTTAACGTACCTACTTCATCGGCAAAATAACTTTTTCCGGTAGCCATAAACTTGATGTGCTGCCCTTTTCGTATTTCACCATTGAGAACCCTAAAGTACGTTTCCACACCCCGAAAAGGATTGTACACTGAGTCAAAAATAAGGGCTTGCAAAGATTCGTCTGGGTTACCTTTTGGCGGAGGAATGCGCTCAATAATGGCACTCAAAATTTCATCTATTCCCAATCCGGTTTTGGCACTTGCCGGAATTACTTCTTCGGCTTTACAGCCTAAAAGGTCCACGATATCATCGGTTACTTCTTCTACATTTGCGGAAGGGAGATCTACCTTGTTCAAAACTGGAATTATTTCCAAATCGTTTTCCAAAGCTAAATATAAGTTAGAAATGGTCTGCGCCTGTATACTTTGTGCGGCATCTACAATCAACAAAGCACCTTCACAAGCGGCGATGGACCGGGAAACTTCATATGAAAAATCCACGTGACCGGGAGTATCGATTAAATTTAGGGTATATTTTTCACCATTATATACATAATCCATTTGTATGGCGTGACTTTTAATGGTGATGCCGCGCTCGCGCTCCAAGTCCATGTTGTCAAGCAACTGTGCTTGTTTTTCGCGATCGGTCACGGAGCCAGTGGCGTCCAATAGACGGTCTGCCAAGGTACTTTTTCCGTGGTCAATGTGAGCGATGATGCAAAAATTGCGAATGTTCTTCATAAAAATTCCTTCTCGTGCTACAAGTTGCAAATATAGATTAAAAGAGTGATTATCTGTGCTATCATTAAAACACTTAAAATAATTATGTTGCGATTGTTTTTGTTTAATAAATTTTTAACATATTTGTAGTGTAAAGCTGTATTTCAGCTATACAAACTTAGTTTTCTCCCCAGATAAAGAATCATAGTAACGGGTGTCGCACCAGATATCTACTTATGTTATGACAAGACTTTTTATGTTTTTTTTCTGCCTTCAAGCAGGAGTTTTGATGGCACAGGACTTTTCTGTTTCGGGGAAATTAACCGATTCCAACAACGTTCCCCTATCTTTTGTAAACGTTTTAGTTTATGGCAATAAAGAAGAAACACCTCTTCAAGGCACTACCACAGATGAGGACGGTTCATTTGTTTTAAATAATTTACCCGGTGGAACCTATGCATTAAACTTCAGCTATATTGGTTTTGAAGACCTTCAACAAACCATCCAACTTTTTTCAAACAAGAATTTAGGCAATTTAGTTTTAAAAGAAGATCAACAAATGCTCGACGAAACAGTGGTTGTTGCAAAATTACCTACTATCCGCAAGAGTCCCGGCAAACTTGTTTTTGAAGTTGAAAACACATCGTTCGCGGTCGGTAGTACGATGGATCTATTGAAAAAGACCCCGGGAATTATTGTTACTGGTGAAAATATTCAGGTAAAAATGTCAACACCTGTCATCTATATAAATGGCAAGAGAGTATATCTTTCTTCAGAAGAAATTTATTCACTATTGCAGAATACCGATGCAGCGGCTATTAAATCTGTGGAGGTAATTACCAATCCTTCTTCAAAATATGATGCGGAAGCTGGAACTGTGTTGAATATTATTATGTCAAAAACAATATCCGTTGGTTACAAGGGTTCGGTAAACGCTACATATGAGCAGGGAATATACCCAAAATATACATTGGGCACCTCTCATTTTTATAAAAATAATTGGTTGAATATTTACGCAGGCTATTCTTTTTCTAAGAAAAAGGAATATAAGAATGATGAAAACTACATTCGCTTCTTTCAGCCAGATGAAGTTTCAACAAAATCTATTTGGGAAACCGACTTTAACCGAACAACGGAGCGTAGCAATCACAACGGAAATGTGGTATTGGACTTTACACTAAATGACAAAAACACAATCAGCCTTACTTCAAACGTATCTCTTACCCCTAATGTTAATTACCATAACAATGGCAACTCTTTAATTTTTAACCCGCAGCGTCAGTTAGATTCCACAATTACAACCTTAAGTTATGTAGATTATGACAAACAAAATTTGTCATTTGCTTTGGATTATATTCGTGCTTTGAATGATAATGGCGCAACCTTGGCTGTATCTGCTAATTATATTTATTATGACAATACTCAAAACCAAAGCGTGAATTCCGATTATCTATTGCCAAATGGTGATTTTTTAAGAAATAATAGTTTTTATACGGACTCTAATCAGAACAGTGACATTTTTACGGGACAGGCCGACATTTCATCGGAATTGTGGGGCGGCACATTTGAAGCAGGGTTCAAATTCAGTAGTATCGATACTGAAAGCAAGTTGGACTTTTTTGATGTTATGAAAAGCACAACTACTTTTAATAATTCCCTTTCTGATGATTTTAATTACAAGGAAAATATATATGCAGAATATATTAATTTCGAAAAAGAGTGGGAAAAATGGAGTATTACTGCGGGTCTTCGAGGAGAATATACAGATTTAGATGCCATTTCCCTTTCATTGGGCGAAGTGAACAATCAGCAATATTTTGATTTTTTCCCTTCAGCATCTTTTCATTATACAATAAATGAAAACAACGGGATTGGACTAAGTTACAGCCGCAGCGTTCAACGTCCGCGCTATCAAAGTCTCAACCCATTTAAATATTATATAACCGAACGGAATTTTAATGGGGGAAACCCAAAACTGGTTCCTGCAATTGAAGATAAAATTACATTAACATTTGATCACAAAAGCAAACTATTTTTTGAGATTTATTACCAAAATATTGAGAATAGCCTCGACATACTAATACTTCAGAACAACACAAACAGTACGCTCAGCGGCATAGATGCCAATATGATAAAAAGCTACCAATATGCTTTTGATATAACATATTTTAGTTCGTTCAACTCTTGGTGGTGGCTTCATTTAAATACCTCTTCCTTTTATTTGGCCAATGAATTTTATGCACTGCAAAGCGCACCGGAAACCTATACTAATGATACTTTTGGACAATACATTTTTCTCACCAATCACTTTACGTTATCAAAGGATCGCGCTCTTACGGCTGATTTAACAGGGGTTTATATTTCAAATTTCGTTTTTGGAAATCGTTTTTTTGAAAACCAAAACTACGTGAACGTATCGGTTAGAAAAGATTTTTGGGATAAGCGTGCAAGTTTGACCGTGGGCGTTGATGATGTTTTTAATACCCTTAATAACACCGCTTCAGTTTCAAAGTATTATAATCAGGACAATTACTATTATGCAAATACTGAAAGTAGATTGTTACGAGTAGGTTTCAAATACAACTTCGGAAATGCAAGGCTTCGGGATAATAACAAAAATATAGAAACGGACGAAGGTGATAGATTGGAAGGTAAGTAACCTCTTTTAATTTGGGCCACATCTTTTCAAACCTCATTTTGCTGATATTTACTACTTTTGCATTTCTAAAACAAAAGAATTGCCAAAAATAGGAAACATACAATTGCCAGACTTCCCCTTGTTGCTCGCGCCTATGGAAGACGTAAGCGACCCTCCGTTTCGCGCACTTTGTAAAGAACAGGGCGCTGACGTGGTCTTTACCGAATTCATCTCTTCTGAAGGGCTTATACGCGATGCCGCCAAAAGCGTAATGAAGCTCGATATTTATGAAAAGGAACGTCCCGTGGGTATCCAAATTTTTGGTGCCGTTTTGGAATCTATGCTTCGCAGTGTTGAAATTGTTGAAGCCAGTGGCCCAGATATGATTGACATCAATTTTGGCTGTCCCGTAAAAAAAGTAGTTTCAAAAGGTGCCGGCGCGGGTATCTTGAAAGATATTGATTTAATGGTAAGCCTTACCGAAGCCATGGTAAAGCATACCAAACTTCCCGTTACCGTAAAAACCCGCCTAGGCTGGGATCACGATTCCATAAAAATTGTTGAGGTGGCCGAACGTTTACAGGATGTGGGTTGTCAAGCCCTTTCCATCCACGGTCGCACCCGAGCGCAAATGTATAAGGGCGATGCAGACTGGAACCCCATTGCCGAAGTAAAAAACAATCCGCGGATGCACATCCCCATCTTTGGAAATGGTGATGTTGACACGCCCGAAAAGGCAATGGAAATGCGCGACAAATACGGGCTGGACGGTGCAATGATAGGTCGTGCCA
Organism: Aequorivita aquimaris; assembly: GCF_001573155.1. Lineage (GTDB taxonomy): Bacteria > Bacteroidota > Bacteroidia > Flavobacteriales > Flavobacteriaceae > Aequorivita > Aequorivita aquimaris. The sequence continues at coordinate 412,036 of NZ_JRWG01000002.1, forward strand.
GTATTGGTTATCCGTGGTTTTTTAAGGAAGTAAAACACTATTTTAAAACTGGAGAGCACTTATCTCCACCCTCAATGGCAGAGCGTGTGGAAGCCGCCAAACGTCATCTGCAAATGGCGATAGACTGGAAAGGCGAAACCCTCGGCGTTTTTGAAACCCGCCGCCATTACACAAACTATTTTAAAGGAATTCCAAATTTTAAGGAATACCGAATGAAAATGGTAACCAGTGATGATGCTGCCACGGTTTTTGAAGCCTTTGATGAGGTGCTGGAAACGTTTGGGGATTATGAGTTTGCTTAAGGAGATTATGTACTTTAGATAAGTAAATCCTTCTTATCTTTGAATCTCAACTTTCACAATGCGTAAGCTCAAAATCCTCCATAGCCATTATATTACCCATAACGTTAAGCGTTTTGTGTTGGAAAAGCCCAATGACGTTACCTATACTCCGGGGCAATCCGCACTTATATCCGTCAATCAGCCTGGATGGGAGGATCAAGTTCGGCCGTTTTCCTTTACTTCATTACAACATTGGGATCATTTAGAATTTATCATTAAGATATATGATGACCACAAAGGTGTAACCTCCCAAATGGGCAAGCTGAATACTGGCGATGAATTGTTACTTCATTCTGTCTATGGAACAATTCAATATAAAGGTCCGGGAATATTTATAGCGGGCGGTACTGGAATTACTCCTTTTATCGCAATTTTCAGAGCGCTTTTCGAAAGTGGAAATCTGCGAAATCTTGCGCTTTTGTATTCAAATAAAACCAAGGAGGACATTATCTTGCACGATGAGTTGACAAAATTGTTGGGTCCGGCCTATAGAAATGTATTTACCCAAGAAGGGGTAATCGGTTTTCGCGAACGCAGGATTGACCGTAAATTTCTTATTGAGACCATCGGCGATTTTAGCTCCCGATTTTATGTTTGCGGTCCGGAGATTTTCACAAAGGAGATATGTAGTGCGCTTATAAGCCTGGGGGCCGATCCGGAATATTTGATTGTTTAATTTCTTATAAAAAAAATTATAGAAATTTAATTTTTTGGGGTTACACCAAAAGCTTTTCCCGAACCCTGCTCGAAGCAATTTTTGAAGCGATAATTCCAAGAACGCTTATCGTTGCAAATACAATTACCACATTCAGCAACTCCAATTTCACAGGATAGGGCAAGGTGCTGGTTATAGCTACAAACTCAAATTTCAGTTGAGCCATTACGGCAAGAATTCCCAAAATAATCCCCAACAAACCACCAAGCACGGTCATTAGCGTGCCCTGCAGGAAAAAGATGCGGCGTATCTCGGGCAAGGAAGCGCCCAGATTGTAGAGTGTTTTTATATTTTTCCGCTTGTCCAAAACCATCATAATAATAGAACCAATTACGTTGAAAAGTGCGATTATCAACACCAATGTAAAAATTAAATAAACCGCGATGTTTTCGGTATTCAACATTTTATAAAGCGCATCGTTTTGCTGGATTCTGTTTTTAATGATAATCCCTTCGGGAAAATTTTTTTTAATTTCTTCTCGAACCAATTCTTCGGAAGCGGTGGGCAACAATTTCATTTCAATGGAAGAAATTTTTGTAGTGTCCAAAGAAAGAAGGTTTCGGGCAAAGTCCAAATCTGTAAAAACATATTTTGCATCCAAGTCCTCGTTTACTTGATACACTCCGGAAACCACTACATTTTCCTTGCTGAATGCGTCAGATGGGTCCAGCGCATTGAGTTGTCCCGTTCCCGGTTTTGGAACATAAATTTCCAAGGGTGCGCCATAATCACGAACGCCCATCGATAGTTTTGCAATTGTGGAAAGGCCTACCACCACTTCGTTTTGCTGCGGTACCAACCAATCGCCGTAATACATTATGCTATCCAGCTGTGTCACGCTGCCATATAGCGAATCAACCCCTTTTATGTAGGCAATGTGGTTTTTACCTTTGTAATGGAGAAAAACGCGTTCCTCAATAATTTCTGAAATAGATTCAATGCCTTCTATATTTTTCAACTGATTTTTTTGCGCTTCGGAAAATGTTATTGTTTTTCCACTTGAAGGAAGAATTTTAAGATCGCTGTCAAAAACATTGGTAAACTGAAGGCTAAAATCCTTCAATCCAGAAAAGCCCGAAAGCACTATAAATAGTGACATTGCGCCAACCACTACGCCCACCGCGGCAATGCCCGTGATAATATTTATGGCGTTGTTGCTGCTTTTTGAAAATAAATAGCGCTTGGCGATGTAGAGCGAAAAATTCAAGCTATGATTTTTTTCGTTTCGGAAGTAAATCTGGGTTTTTCAAAGGATTTTCTTCGCCTTTTACGGCCTTGTCAATATTTTCAATGTATTCCAATGAATCATCATTATAAAATGAAAGATTGGGCATTTTACGTAATTGGTGCTTGGTTAATTGGGCAATTTGATGTTTAATGTTTGGCTTTAATTTATTGAGTTCAGCCACAATCACTTCAGCTTTATCTGCCGGAAAAACGCTTACATAAACCTTCGCAATGGAAAGGTCTGTAGTTACGCCCACTTTGCTTACTGAAATAATAATGCCCAACTGCCCAGCTTCGCGAAGCATATTTTGGAGCACGTTTGCGAGGTCGCTCTGCAGCACACTCGCTATTTTTTTTTGTCTGTTACTTTCTTCCATACTACAAAAATAGAACATAAAACCGTACCGAATGTTAATGAAGCCACAAGCTTGTTGAAATTCAATGCTATTAAGTTTGTATTTTTGAGCAATCAACTTATTAATATGGAAAAAATAGAACACATAGGTATTGCTGTAAAAAGTATTGTTGAAGCCAATAAAATTTATGAAGCTTTATTGGGAAGTGCACCCTACAAAAGTGAAAAAGTGGAAAGTGAAGGAGTGGAAACTTCCTTTTTTCGCTGTGGTGAAAGCAAAATAGAGCTTTTGGAAGCTTCAAACCCTGAAAGCCCAATTGCGAAGTTTATAGAAAAAAGAGGGGAAGGTATTCATCACATTGCTTTTGCTGTTTCTGATATTTTCTCTGAAATGGAACGACTTAAAAATGAGGGTTTTATATTGTTAAATGAAGCTCCAAAAAAAGGGGCAGACAATAAGATGGTGGCATTTCTTCACCCTAAATCTGCAAATGGAGTATTGGTTGAGCTTTGCCAAGAAATTGAGAATAAGTAAAAATAGTTTTGCTGTATTTGCAAAGTGTTTTACATTTGCAAACTATTATCGGGTCCCATAGCTCAGCTGGTTAGAGCACCTGACTCATAATCAGGGGGTCCATGGTTCGAGCCCATGTGGGACCACTTTTTTTCAAAAGGCTTATAACGAGCCACATTAAAACCTAAATAAAAGGCAATTTTCACATTAAAAATGAGTTATTAATCATCCGATAACTCATTTTTTTATTTGAGGATAAAAAAAAATTATTACTTTAGGCGCATAAACACGATCCCCAAATCGTTAATGAACAACCATGGTAACATTTATTTATAGTTTTATAATGCTTGCTATTCAGTCGGCTTCTGCTGGGCAGGGACCGCCTCCGCCTTCTCAAAATCGTGGCGCTCAGTTACCAATAGACGATAATATATGGATTTTGCTTGTTGCAGGTGTATTATTTGGAGCTTATATACTTTTTAAAAGAAACCGTTCTATAAATAAGGCTTCATAATACTTTTGACATATTTCCCAATAATGTCAAATTCAAGATTTACTTCGGTTCCTTGTTCTATTTTATTAAAATTTGTGTTCTCAAAAGTGTAGGGGATAATTGCAACACTAAATGCCCCGTTTTTAGACTCAACTACCGTAAGACTTACACCATTTACCGTAATAGAGCCTTTTTCCACAGTGCTGAATTCTGAATTATCATATTCAAATGTAAAAACCCAACTGCCATTTGAATTTTCCACTTTTTTACAAATAGCAGTCCCGTCCACATGACCCTGGACTAAATGGCCGTCCAGCCTATCACCCAATTTCATCGCCCTTTCCAAATTCACCAAAGAACCTTTTGTGAGTGTTTTTAGATTTGTTTTGTCTAAAGTTTCTTGAATAGCGGTAACCACATAGGATGCTTCCTTTACTTCAACTACAGTTAAACAAACCCCATTGTGCGATACGCTTTGATCTATTTTCAATTCCTGAGCCAATGGGCTCTTAATTTCTATATGAAGATTTTCACCTTCCTTGGTAAGTTGGACTATTTCGCCAATGGTTTCAATAATTCCTGTAAACATCGTTGTATTTGGTTACATTTGTACTGCAAAAGTAACAATTATAAAAGCCAATAATAATGAGCAGAGAGGATAAAATTGTTGTCGGTGTTTCCATCGGCGATATTAACGGGATTGGAAGCGAAATAATTCTAAAAACGTTTGAGGATTCACGTATGCTAGAGTTTTGTACACCCGTTATTTTTGCTTCAGTAAAACTGATGTCTTTCTTCAAAAAACATTTTGATACAGATATCAACTTCCACGGAATTGATGAAATAGAAGACCTTGTTCCAAAGAAAATAAACGTACTGAATGTTTGGAAGGAACACGTGGATGTTACCTTTGGCGAAGAAAATCCAACAGGAGGCGAATATGCCATAAAATCTTTAAAAGCTGCAGTATCGGCATTAAAGGATAAAAAAATTGATGCACTGGTTACAGCACCTATAAACAAGAGCAACATTCAATCTGAAAGTTTCAATTTTCCCGGACATACCGATTATTTGGCACAGGAACTTGAGGGTGAAAGCTTAATGCTTTTGATTTCTGAAAATTTACGCGTTGGACTTTTAACAGATCATGTTGCGGTAAAAGACGTAGTGAAAAACATTACCCGAGAACGTATTGATAAAAAAATTAACACAATCCACCATACCCTAATTGAAGACTTTGGAATTGAAAAACCGAAAATCGCCGTCTTGGGAATCAATCCACATACGGGCGACAATGGCGTGATTGGTGACGAAGATGATACTATTTTACGTCCTGCGCTCGACAATATCCGCAAAAATGGAAAAATGGTTTTCGGCCCTTACGCCGCCGACAGCTTTTTCGGATCTGGCAATTACAAAAATTTTGATGCAATAATAGCTTCCTATCACGATCAAGGTTTGATACCCTTTAAAACCTTGGCATTTGGAAAGGGTGTAAACTTCACTGCAGGTCTTAATCGCATCCGCACCTCGCCAGACCACGGAACAGCTTTTGATTTGGCGGGAAAAAATGAGGCGAATTTTGAATCTTTTCGCGAAGCGGTATTCAGCGCGGTTTCCATTTTTGAGACACGGGAGGAATATCTCGAAATCTCCAAAAATCCACTTCAAATTAACCGGAAAAGAGGGTATTCAAAAAAGAAATAAAAAAACTAATTGCTATTCAAATAATTTTTTATCTTTGCACCCGCCTTATCCGTAAGGTTAAGGTCTTAAATAGGTGTGAAAATGAAGGATTTGAAAGAGTTTACCATCCCTTTCGTAGGGCTGAAATTAGGAAAACACCAGTTTAACTTTGAATTAAAAAAAGCGTTCTTTGAGCATTTTGAGTATGATGAATTTAATGACGCTGCCATTAATCTCGACGTACTGCTGGAAAAAATGAGCACGTTGCTAGAGTTCACATTAACATTTAATGGAACCGTAAACGTTGCTTGCGATATGACAAACGAGCTCTTTGATCAAGAGATTTCAGGGTCCTATAAATTTGTAGTTAAGTTCGGGGAGGAGTATAATGATGAAAATGAAGATTTGCTCATTCTGCCGCACGGAAGTTACGAAGTGAACATCCAGCAATACATCTATGAATCCATTGTGCTGGCTATGCCTTCACGAAGAATTCATCCCGGGGTAAAAGACGGCACATTAAAAAGTGACATACTCGACAAACTTGAAGAATTAAGTCCGAAAGCGATAGATGAAGAAACTGCGCCCGAGGATGAAAATACCGATCCCCGATGGGATTCATTAAAAAAACTATTAACGGATAAATAATAAATAGCAATGGCACATCCTAAGAGAAAAATCTCGAAAACAAGAAGAGATAAGAGAAGAACGCATTACAAAGCTACTGCCCCTACACTTGCAACAGACCCAACAACTGGTGAGTCGCACCTTTTCCACAGAGCCCACTGGCACGAAGGAAAAATGTACTACCGTGGTCAAGTTGTAATTGATGCAACTGAGCAAGTAGAGGCATAATTTTATATACTTTATTTTAAAACTCTCACAGCAACGTGAGGGTTTTTTTTGTTTTTTTACTTCGCAAAAAGTCAAAAACAACTTAATTAGTGCCGAATTTCAAGTAAAATTTAGTAATTTTCACTCTTTTTAAAAGATTTTTGGTCTTTTTTGTGAATTTTAATTCAGCTTTATGAATACTATCACGGCAGCTATCACCGCTGTAGGGAGTTACGTGCCAGATTACGTTCTCTCAAACAAAGTTTTGGAAACAATGGTAGATACCAACGATGAGTGGATTACTACCAGAACCGGAATCAAAGAGCGGAGAATATTAAAGGATAAAGACAAAGGCACCTCCTATCTTGCTATCCAAGCCGCAAAAGACCTTCTTCAAAAAAGCAATACAGATCCTGCCGATATTGATATGGTTATCATGGCAACCGCAACGCCAGATATGCCCGTCGCGGCTACCGGGGTTTACGTCGCAACACAAATTGGTGCCGTAAACGCCTTTTCCTATGATTTGGTTGCGGCCTGTTCCAGCTTTCTCTTCGGAATGTCAACAGCGGCACGATATATCGAGTCCGGAAAATATAAAAAAGTACTCCTAATTGGTGCCGATAAAATGTCGTCTATCATTGATTATACAGATAGAACCACCTGTATCATTTTTGGTGATGGAGGCGGGGCCGTTCTATTTGAACCAAATACAGAAGGCCTCGGCGTGAAAGACGAATACCTTCGAACCGATGGCGTAGGAAGACCCTACTTAAAGATTGATGCCGGAGGTTCTCTGCTGCCTGCTTCAATTGAAACGGTAAATAATAAACAACATTACGTTTTTCAGGAAGGTAAGACGGTTTTCAAATTTGCCGTATCAAATATGGCCGATGTTTGCGAGAAAGTGATGAAAAACAATAACCTTACCGGTGAAGATGTGGACTGGCTAGTGCCGCACCAAGCCAATAAACGAATCATCGATGCTGCAGCTTCACGAATGAAATTGCCTGATGAGAAGGTAATGATGAACATCCACAAATACGGCAATACCACTTCTGCAACCTTGCCGCTCTGTTTGGCTGATTATGAAAAACAATTAAAAAAAGGAGATAATTTGATATTCGCTTCCTTCGGTGGAGGCTTTACTTGGGGCGCCGTTTATGTGAAATGGGCCTACGATTCAAAATAATTTTAACAACCCAAAAGACTAAAATTTCTAAATATGGATTTAAAGGACATACAAAACTTGATCAAGTTTGTGGCAAAGAGCGGTGCCAGCGAAGTAAAACTTGAAACGGAAGACATAAAGATCACGATTAAAACAGGATCTGAAAATGATAGAGGAGAAACCACCTATATTCAGCAAATACCTGCAATGTCGCAGCCGCAGATGCAAATGCAGCCTCAAACTCCTGTAGCTCCGCAATCGGCTCCGGCTACAGATGCTCCGGCTGCCGCGGAAGATTCTAAATTCATCACTATAAAGTCACCCATAATAGGTACTTTCTACAGAAAACCCGCCCCAGATAAGCCCGTTTTTGTGGAAGTTGGAAGCACCATCAGCGCAGGCGATGTACTTTGCGTGATAGAGGCAATGAAGCTTTTCAACGAAATTGAAAGTGAGGTTTCCGGTAAAATCGTAAAAGTCTTGGTGGACGATTCCTCTCCGGTAGAATTTGACCAACCATTGTTTTTAGTAGATCCGTCGTAAATATAAATCTCAAATTCCAAATCCCAAATTCCAAATTTCAACTTTGGAATTTGGTGCTTGTAATTTGTAATTTCAAAACAGTATGTTTAAAAAGATATTAATTGCAAATAGAGGCGAAATCGCATTGCGAATTATTCGTACCTGTAAGGAGATGGGTATAAAAACGGTTGCCGTTTATTCAACCGCAGATGCGGAGAGCCTACACGTTCGCTTTGCTGATGAAGCAGTTTGCATTGGCCCACCGCCGAGCAATTTGAGCTATCTCAAAATGTCCAATATTATCGCTGCCGCAGAAATAACCAATGCAGATGCCATTCATCCTGGCTACGGATTTCTTTCCGAAAATGCCAAGTTTTCAAAAATCTGCCAAGAGCACGGCATAAAATTCATAGGTGCTTCTCCAGAAATGATTGAGCGCATGGGAGATAAAGCCTCAGCAAAGGCTACAATGAAAGCGGCGGGAGTACCAACCGTTCCTGGAAGTGATGGCATTATAGAATCTTTCGAGAAATGCGAAAAACTTGCTGAAGAAGTTGGCTACCCAGTAATGTTGAAAGCCACTGCAGGTGGTGGAGGAAAAGGAATGCGTGCCGTTTGGAAAAAAGAAGACCTTAAAAAAGCTTGGGAGAGTGCCCGCCAGGAAGCTTCAGCAGCCTTTGGTAATGATGGAATGTATATGGAAAAACTCATTGAAGAGCCACGCCATATTGAAATTCAAATTGTGGGCGATAGCACCGGGAGAGCGTGTCATTTAAGTGAGCGCGATTGCTCCGTTCAGCGTCGTCACCAAAAGCTTACCGAGGAAACCCCAAGTCCGTTTATGACTAAGAAGTTGCGTACAGATATGGGTAATGCCGCAGTAAAAGCAGCTGAATATATTAAATATGAAGGAGCTGGAACCATAGAGTTTTTGGTAGATAAACACCGAAATTTCTACTTTATGGAAATGAACACCCGTATTCAAGTAGAGCACCCAATAACCGAACAGGTAATCGATTACGACTTAATCCGCGAGCAGATATTGGTTGCAGCTGGAGTACCGATTTCGGGAAAAAACTATACTCCGCAGCTGCATTCCATAGAATGTAGAATCAACGCTGAGGATCCGTACAACGACTTCCGACCCTCGCCGGGTAAGATTACCGTGCTACACGCACCAGGCGGGCACGGCGTGCGCTTGGACACCCACGTGTATGCAGGTTATACCATTGTGCCCAATTACGATTCCATGATCGCAAAGCTTATCACCACCGCACAAACCCGTGAGGAGGCCATAAATAAAATGAAACGCGCTTTGGATGAGTTTGTAATTGAAGGCATAAAGACCACAATCCCATTCCACCGCCAATTGATGGATGAACCCGATTATGTGGCTGGAAATTACACCACGGCGTTTATGAATACGTTTAAAATGAACGAGCCCGAAGAAGAATAAATTTCAAATTCCAAAAATAAAGCATCAAATTCCAAAAAACGTACCTTTGGAATTTGGTGCTTTTTAATTTGGAGTTTATTATAAAATGAATCTGTCTTTCTGGGAAAATAAAACCTGGCTTTCAAACATTGATTACGCCATAATCGGAAGCGGAATTGTGGGCTTAAGCTGCGCGCTTTCGCTTCGGAGGAGATTTCCCAAAAGTAAAGTTGTAGTTTTTGAAAGAGGAACTTTACCGAGCGGTGCAAGTACCAAAAATGCTGGTTTTGCCTGCTTCGGAAGTATTTCTGAAATATTGGAGGATTTAAAAAACCATTCCGAGGAAGAGGTTGTACAACTTGTTAAAAACAGGGTAGAAGGGTTAAAATTGCTTCGGAATACTTTGGGTGACCGACAGTTGGATTACCAAGAATACGGCGGCTATGAACTTTTTACAAAGGAAGACGCCGAGCTTTTCGAAACTTGCAAATCAAAGATTGGCTACGTAAACCAATTGCTGAAACCAATTTTCAAGGCCGAGGTTTTTTCGGAAAAGGAAAACCATTTCGGGTTTAAAAACATTCAGCCGAAATTGATTTATAGCAATTTTGAAGGCCAAATAGACACCGGAAAAATGATGCTCGGGCTCATAAAAAAAGCCTCGGAAGAAAACATTTTGATACTGAATTCTTCGGAAATCACAGACATTTCAGATAACGGTGAAGCTGTTTCACTTCAACTAAATTCTTCCATCGACATCTCAGTGAAAGAAGTCTTTATCGCCACAAACGGTTTCGCAAGGCAATTTTTAGATGAAGATGTAAAGCCAGCGAGAGCACAAGTTTTGGTTACTAAACCGATTGAAAATCTTCAAATTAAAGGCACATTCCATTTGGATAAAGGGTATTATTATTTCAGAAATATTGACAACCGAATCCTTTTCGGCGGCGGCAGAAACCTCGATTTTAAAACCGAGGAAACCACCGAAATGCAATTGACGGAATTGGTGCAAAACAAGTTGGAGGAATTGCTTAAAACCGTAATTTTACCACGGCAAACCTTCGAAATTGAAAGACGGTGGAGCGGCATTATGGGAATGGGAAAACAGAAAAAACCGATTGTTAAGGCAGTTTCTGAAAACGTATTCTGCGGCGTGCGTCTCGGCGGAATGGGCGTCGCCATTGGCAGTTCAATCGGGAAACAATTGGCAGAATTAATTAATTAAATACATTTCCCGCTCCCTCCCCCTCTTTCGGTGGAGGGTTGGGGAGAGGGCTTATGATAAAAAAACTATTCAAATTTATTTTTAAACTCATCCTTTGGTTTATTGGACTTACGGTTTTGTGGGTACTTATTTACAAGTTCGTCCCGGTACCTTACACGCCTTTGATGGCAATCCGCTCGATGGAAGGCGATAAGAATTACGAAACCCGCCACGATTGGGTGCCGATTGAAGAAATTTCCCCGTATCTGCAACTGGCGGTAATTTGTGCCGAGGACCAGACATTTTTAAGTCACAGCGGTTTTGACCGGGAAGCGATTGAAAAAGCATTGGAAAACAACGAAAAAGGAAAGAAGCTCCGCGGTGGCAGCACCATCTCGCAGCAAACCGCAAAAAATGCGTTTTTATGGCCGGGACGGACGTGGTTCCGAAAGGGAATGGAGGCTTATTTCACCCTTTTGATTGAAACGCTTTGGAGCAAGGAGCGTATTTTGGAAGTATATCTCAACAGCATCGAAATGGGGCCTGGAGTTTTTGGGGCCGAGGCTGCTTCGCAATATTGGTTTAAAAAGTCGGCAAAAAATCTTCGGACAGAAAATGCCGCCGCGATTGCCGCAATTTTACCGAGCCCGCAGCGCTATAAAGCCAATCCGCCGGGACCATACGTGGCACGGCGCACACAGTGGATAGTTCGCCAAATGCGGTATTTCGGCCCTTTTGTGTTGGAAAAACAGGAACCCAAGGGGAAAAGCAACAAATCCCAAATACCAAATTCCAAAAAGAAAAAATGACCGCAGTAGAAATTAAGATCGAATTGCTGCAACACTGCCAAAAACAGGTTGACAACCGTTATTCCAAAATAAAACAAACCATTGCCGATATCGAGGAATCCTTGCTTGAGGAATCCAAAAGCAGCAGTGGCGACAAACACGAAACCGGCCGGGCGATGCTCCAGATTGACCGTGAAAATGCCGGAAAACAGTTACAGGAAATTGAAAAAATCGTGCAGCTTCTAAAGAAAATTGATGTGAACGCAACGTCAGACTATGCCCGCTTGGGAAGCTTGATCTATACGGATAAATTTACCTATTTCATCAGTATCTCCATAGGCAATGTTACCATTGGAAGGTCGGACTACCTTTGTGTTGCGCTAAATTCTCCCGTGGGGTTGCTTCTTTCGGGCAAGAAGAAAGGTGATGAATTCAGCTTCAATGGAAATGGTTATAAAATTATGAGCGTGAAGTAACAGTTATCCATTCTTTTTCTGGCTTCGTTGCGTCCAGAATATCCAGCTCCAAGACAGTTGCTATATGTTTGGCCACAGAAAAAGCATCTTCCACTTCATCACTAATATACGCTTCAATATGTTGATTCCTGTTGTAAAACATATTCACTTTAAAAACCTCAAAACCTAACGTCGCTTCTGCAGTGATTACTCGACTTCTACTATTTTTAATTGTTTTGAAAACGGAAATGTATTCTATTTCCGGCAATTTTTTCCAAAACCCAAAGTTAATTGCGAAAATGGAATAAACGTTTCGATATTTTCTTTCCTCTAAATTCAGTTCAAAACCCTCTCTTAAAGATAGTTTTAATGCTGAGCCTAGCAGAATAAGGCCAAATAAGGTTCCTGCAAAAAATAGGTAAACAGAGAACAATGAGAGAATTATGGCAAAAATTATTTTTATGTTAGCAACTGGCTGAAGATGACGGATATTTTTATGCATAGGCAATTTTGAAATTTTAAATATAAATTATTAAAACTCAATCTCCCTCAAAAGTTTCGGCATTTTTTCGCTCATTGCCAAAAGCCATTTCAACTGTTCCCGCACCAAATGGGCTTCTTCCATTTTTGAATGAAAGCTCTCAGATTTTGAGTTTTTTTCATCTTCGGAAAACGGAATGCTTTTCCCAAAAGTGGCTTCAAAAATATCTTCCGCACTCTCCGTTTCGGGTATCTGTTGGGAAGGAATTTCTTCCCTTAAAATAGACTCGGCCCTCTTAAGATTTTGAACAATTCTCTCGGAAACCAAATTGAAATTTTTTGAGGCAGGCGTGGTGGGATTGTTGAGAATATAGGTGCTCAACGATGCCAAGGACGAAAGGAAAGTGTGGTTTAAAACCACGATTTCATAAACCTTGTCCAGGCTTTTCTGTCTCGATTTGGGCTCCTGGGTCATTCTCTGAAAGGCCGCGCTGAGGTCTGACATTTCCAAAAAGGACTTCTTGCGGGCCACTTTGTATTGGTCGGGAACGGTGCCTTTGGTGTTGTAATAGCCGATAATTTCTTCCAAATAGACCCGGTAGGCCTTAACCGTTTCCAGCAAGGTTTTTTGCATGCTTTGTATTTCCCACGCGGGCCAGAGCAGCAGATTTCCCAAGGTGGCCAACCCTGCGCCAATAATGGTATCTGTTACCCGATACTGGATAACGTTAAAAATATCGGGCCGCATCAACGCATAAATAAAAACCACACTCAGCGTAATAAAAGTTGCCCCAGCTTTATAGTTACGCTGCACCATGGAAAAGGCAATAACAAGCGAAGCGATTGCCAAAATACCGTAAACTGTCGTATTTTGCGTAATCAAAACGATGCCCACGGCCAGCGCGCCGCCAATCAAGGTTCCGATGGTCCGTTCTTTGGAACGTGTTTTTGTCAGGCCAAAAGTGGGGCGCATAATTACAATCAAGGTGAGTAAAATCCAATACGGATTTTGGAGGGAAAACAGAATTCCCACCCCATAGCCAATCATTGTCATCACCGCCAACCTAAGCGAATGCTTGAAAATAGGGGAGCGCAGATTGAAATTTTCTATCAGTACCTCAAGGTCATAATTCTCTTTGGTCAAAAACCTGCGGGAATCTTCTTTTTTGAGGGTTGAAATTTCGCGTTTTGCGGGGTTTAAAAGCAACCATTCTATTTTTTCAATTTTCTTTATTTGCTCTTTTTGATATTTGAAAAGATTTCTGAGCAGCAATAGATTTTCATCGTAAATTTCATTGGAAGCCGCTGCATATTCAGAAATATCGTCCTTGATTCTTTTTGCGAACATTTCTATTTTGGAACTTTTCCGAAGTTTTTGCGGCGTAGCAATATTGTCGGCAATAATGTTCAACCTCTGGCTCATGGCAAAAAGCAACTCATGGAAATTGGCCAATTGCGCGGGTTTCTTCCTAAAAAATTCATCCGTTTTTGCATAATTCACCGGGTTTGCCATCGCCAGCTCCAGCATATCTACCAACTGTACAAAAATGAGCAGGCGCTTTCCCTCGTAATCAGATTTTCCCGAGCCGGTTCTGCTCGAAATTAAAATATCGCGGAGGGTTTCGTGGGTGTTGGTTAGCTCGGTTTTCGTGCTTAATAATTTCTTTAAAAGCGGTGTCCTGTCAGCGGTTTCGGCAACCAATTCCCCACGTGTCCTTAAATAGTCTGCCGTTAGCTTTATAGTTTTTGAGAGATAATATTCCGTGGGTGCCTTCGGAAAAATAAAATGCCGAAGCAACGCAAGAGCCGCATACCAAAGCCCGCCGATACCGATTAACAGCATCCGCTCGTAGGGTTGTATAACGTCTGAAAAATTTGAAAAACTCAGAACCAGAGCAAAAAGGCCCGAAAAACTTATAAGCGAGGCCCGAAATCCATAAATGGAAAGATAGGAAATGCCGAACATCAAAATGCCCAAAATTGGAAAGACCAACCACAGCGATAGATGTAGATAGCCGCCGATTAAGCTTACAATCATGGCCAGCAGCGTAGCCAGCAAGATTCCAGTAATTTTATGCCGAATACTACCGCTGACATCGCTTGGCGATGCAAGCATGGCTCCCGCGGTTACGGCTATTCCCATATCCAGCGCATCCAGTTTTACACCGGCCACAATGGGAAGGGTAAGTGCAATTCCCAAAAGAATGGCCTTGGAGAAATCTGTACTGTTTACAAACTCTGAAAGGTCTTTTAGTGAGGTGGCTACTATGTTTTTTGGAAATTTCAAAAGCAGTTGGTTTCAAAAGCTGCAAAGATATTGCGCCCAAAAGCGAAGTTCGTTAATCTTTTCAGAAATGTAAGTGTGTTATACTTTTATTAAATGTACGGCGGCCGTATGGCGAACGCTCTTTAAAATCTTAAATTTATACATATTCTTAAAAAATTTGCAGCAATGAACCAAGTAATTTTACTGAAAGACCGTCCAAAAGGGAAGCCCTCATTAAAGGATTTTGAATTTACCGAAGAAGAAAAACCACAACCAAAGGATGGCGAAATTTTATTGAAAACGAAATATGTTTCCGTTGACCCGTACCTCCGCGGACGGATGCGCAATGAAAAATCATACATTCCGCCTTTTGAAGTTGGAAAGCCTTTGGAATCGGGTATTATTGCTGAGGTAATTGAATCGAAAAACAAGAATTTTGAGAAGGGCGATTTTGTAAACGGAATGCTTCAATGGAAGCAATTTCAAACCTCCAACGGGAATGGATTGAATAAGGTAGATGCCGAAAGGGCGCCCTTAAAAGCCTATTTGGGCGTTTTGGGACTTACCGGAATTACCGCATATTTAGGTCTCGACAAAATAGGAAAACCCCAAAAAGGCGAAACGCTTTTGGTTTCCGGAGCCGCCGGCGCCGTGGGGAGCGTTGCCGGGCAAATAGGAAAAATAAAGGGATGCCGCGTGGTGGGAATTGCGGGAACGGAGGAAAAAATTGACCGTATTCAAGAAAAGTTCGGCTTTGATGCAGCAATCAATTACAAAACCACCAACAATATGAAAAAAGCTATCGCAGAAGCCTGTCCCGACGGGGTTGATGTGTATTTTGACAATGTGGGCGGCGAGATACTGGATGCCGCTTTGGCAAATATGAATAAATACGGCCGGGTGGTAAACTGCGGCGCCATTTCACTTTACAACAAAACCGAAACCCCAACGGGGCCGCGGGTTGAAACAACGCTCATAAAAAATAGTATTTTAATGCAGGGCTTCACGGTCCGCGACTTTGTAAAGGATTTTGGCCCTGCGCAAAACCAATTGGCCAAGTGGATGGAGCAGGATAAATTGAGCTATTTGGAAACGGTAGTGGAAGGTTTTGAAAATATTCCGCAGGCGTTTATCGACTTGTTTGATGGGAAAAATAAAGGGAAAATGATTGTTGTGGTTTAAGGCGTTTCTGAAATTTTCAAATAGCACGGCTCGTCTTTCTTTAATGGAAAGGCGTTGTTGAAAAATAGGATTTTTCCTTTAAAATCCGCTTCAATCAAATAATGGCTTCCTTTGAAATAGCATTTTTTTACGGTTACTTCAAGCTTTGTTTTTTCTTCGGAAATTTTTAGTTGGTGTGGGAAAATGATGATTTCTTCTGAAGAAACTTCCGAAGAAATAAGACTTTTTGAAAGTAGATTCGCTTCGCCAAAAAATCCTGCCTGATATTCAGTGGAAACGTTTTCGTAAATAAACTGCGGCGTTCCTAACATTTCTTTAGAACCGTTTTTCAGCATTAAAATCTGGTCGGAAAATGACAATGCCTCATCGTTGTCGTGGGTTGCGGTGATGCAACTGATATTTTTCTCTTTTAGATAATTGAAAATTTTTCGTCGTAATTTATTTTTTCTAAAAACATCAATATTGCTAAAAGGTTCGTCCAGCAAAAGGATTTCGGGTTCGTTTGCCAATGCCTTTGCCAAAGCCACGCGCTGTTTTTGGCCACCGCTTAGGTTTTTTACCAATGTGTTTTTGAAACTTTCCATTTCAACAACTTCCAGCAGCTGCTCAATTCTTTTTTTATCTTTTTCCTCATCCAAACCGGAAAGATGTGAACCAAGGTTTTCAGCAACCGTCGTGAACGGCATTATATTAAATTCCTGCGCTACGAGTTTCATAAATGGTTCGCCGGGAATGAGCGCTTTGGTTGGGCCGAGCAGTTTTTTTTCGTTGTAGAAAATTGAACCGTTTTCCAAATGGAGCAACCCGTAAACAAGATGTAAAAGTGTAGATTTTCCGCAGCCACTTTCACCTAAAATACTGAGGTGTTCTCCAGGTTTCAGCGAAAAGGAAACGTTTTTTAAAATGGTTTTTTCGGAATAGGCGAAGGAATCGATTTCAACTTTTAGCATCGCAGATGGTTATTTCGCCAAAATTCCTTCGCTTTCCAAAACGGGAAGCGCGGTCACTTTTTCTTCTGAAATACTATTGGGCTCAAAAGTGAACTTTCGCTCAAAGAGTTTGTTTTCGGCGAAAAAGGTTACCAAATATTCATTGGTAAAACCCAAAACCTCTGTTGGGATAAATTCAACTTTAACCGAAGTTTTTGGTTTTATTTTTCCCAGACCATGACGCAGGGTTGAGGTTTTTTTATCTTCACTTTTTCCGCGGGATAGTACCAAAACCGTTTCAATTTCATCTTCTCGGTTATTCACCAGATAAATGTACCATTGTTGTTCGGTAAAATCCTTGTCCCATTCCTTTACGGCCACAATATGCACGTTTTCGGCTTTTGGGATTTCTATATCCTTTCGCATAATCAATCGTCAATTTTCCACATAATCCAAACTGCCAAAAGCGCAATGGCAGATACGCCCAGCAATATGGCGCCAATTACAATTTTAATGGCCGCAATTACGAAAGTAAGGTAGGCTATTGCAATGGCAACGATTACCAAAAGGGCGATAACAAGATATTTTTTCATAGCATTTTTGTCTTAAATCTTATGTCTTTCAGCGCAGCGGTCTTAGATTTTTACAACACGCTTTTAAACTGTTCCAAAAAGCGCACATCGTTTTCGCTGAACATTCTGATATCAGGAATTTGGTGCAGAAGCATGGCAATTCTATCGATACCTACGCCAAAGGCGAAGCCAGAATATTCCTCGGCGTCGATGCCACAGTTTTTAAGTACGTTCGGGTCAACCATTCCGCAGCCGCCAATTTCGAGCCAGCCGGTTCCTTTGGTAATTCGGTGGTCTGCTTCGGTTTCCAGCCCCCAATATACATCCACTTCGGCGCTCGGTTCCGTGAACGGGAAATACGAGGGGCGCAAACGGATTTTAGATTTTCCGAACATTTCCGTGGTGAAATATTGTAGCGTTTGCTTTAAATCTGCAAAGCTTACACCTTTGTCTACATACAAACCCTCCACTTGGTGGAAAAAGCAGTGTGAGCGCGCTGAAATGGCTTCATTTCGATACACACGGCCGGGCGAAATGGTACGGATGGGCGGTTTGTTATTTTCCATATAACGCACCTGTACGGACGAGGTGTGCGTACGCAACAAAACATCAGGATTGGTTTGGATAAAAAACGTATCCTGCATGTCGCGCGCCGGGTGATACTCGGGAAGGTTCAAGGCAGTAAAGTTGTGCCAGTCGTCCTCAATTTCGGGCCCTTCGGAAACATTGAAACCGATACGCAAAAAGATATCGATAATTTTATTTTTTACGATGGAAATAGGGTGGCGTGAGCCCAGGGGAATCACCTCGCCCGGACGGGAAAGGTCGCCGTAAACGCCTTTGGATTCCGCGCTGTTTTCAAGTGCTTCTTTAAGCGAATCCACTTTTTCCTGCGCAGCGTTTTTAAGGGTGTTTATAACCTGGCCATACTCCTTTTTCTGCTCGTTCGGCACATTTTTGAATTCGGCGAAAAAGTCGTTCAGCAATCCTTTTTTACCCAGGTATTTTATGCGGAAGTTTTCAATTTCTTCTTTGTTGGTGGAAGAAAAGGCTTGTACTTCGGCTATGTGTTTTTTTATGGTTTCTATCATCACTAAATTTTATAAAATATATTCTAACTTATCACTTCCTTTTCCCAAAAATACTGCACGATAGCTTCTTTCATCAAAACGCTCTGCTCGCCTGCCTTTAAGGGCGGCAATTGTTCTAAAACAGTATAATGCGGCCAGCCTTCCTCGTCGTAATAATCAAATTGGTAATACCCGTAAGGCTCCAAAAGACGGCAGATGGCAATGTGCATTAGGTTTAGCTTTTCGTCTTTTTTAAATTTGCGGTGCAGTTGGCCTAGCTCTTGGATTCCTATTAAATAAATAATGGCATCCAAATCTAAAACCTGCCCATCGGCAAAACGGTCGCCAAGCATTTTTACTACTGCTTCCCATCGTTCCTTTAATTGTTCGTCGCGTGCCATTTCTAAATAAATTAGTCTGCAAAGATACAAGTTTAAAATTCCAAATGTCAAGCGCCAAAATCCAAAATGATAAATTTCAAATTTTCATAAAATTTTTAAATACTAGGCACTCCAAATTTGGGATTTGCGATTTGGAACTTGGAATTTTTAAATTGCTATATTTATGAAAAATTAAAAAGTATGAACACTATCGATATTGTACTTGGAATTATTTTCATAATCGCTTTTTTTGTGGGTTTTAAAAAAGGATTGCTCCGTTCGCTCGCTTCTTTAATCGGGCTCGTAGTTGGCGTTTACTGCGCTATGTTTTTTTCTGATTACGTGAGGGTTTATATTGAAAGATGGTTTGATTGGAGTGCAGATTTAAATAGAATTGCCTCATTTTTAATTACTTTTTTTCTCGTAATGTTCCTTTTTAGTTTGTTGGGAAGACTTTTGACCAAAGTTGCGGATTTTGCGATGTTGGGAATTTTCAACAAACTTTTGGGAGGTATTTTCAACCTGTTGAAATTGGCGTTTTTAATAAGTGTGATTTTTATGTTTGTAAACGCTTCAGATAATTATAGAATTCTTACTGAGGAAAAACGCGAATCGTCGCTTTTATACACACCCGTTGCGGCAATTGCACCGGCAGTATTGCCCACAATAATGGAGGAGGTTGATAATTTAAATATTGACGATCCTGAAATTACTCCAAAAGAAAGCCCCGATGAAACGGGGCTTCCTGAGGAGTAATAAAATAATTTACACTACATCTTTTATATTGCTACGTGCGTATTTCACGGCTTCCTTAAAGTCGTTGAAAATAAGCTCCTTCGGCACTAAATCTGGAATAATATCAATCTTTTCCATCATTACACGTGGTTGTGCCTGAAGATCTTCAAAAATAGGCGTAACGCCTTTTTTGGTGATGTTCATTAATACTTCTTCCATTGCATAAAGTCCCGATTGGTCTATATACGGCGTCTTTCCCATTCGTATAATTACGTGAGTAGCGGTATCAGGAATTTGGTTTGCCAACTGTTGAAAATCTGAAGTATAACCAAAAAACAGGGGTCCTTCCAAACGTTTTATAAATACTTCTTCTTTTAACCTTTCGGGAAAATTAACTTCGTCACTCCAAGCTAACGCAAGCTCATCGGCATTTTTAAGCGGAACTACTTTTGATTGGTCGGCGGTAAGGTCTCCAATTTTCTTCATAAAAATGATGGAGGCCAAAACCAGTCCTATACCTACTGCATAAACCAAATTCCAAAAAACGGAAAGTAATAAAACCACAATCATAATAGTAATTTCGGCCTTTTGCATTTTTGGGATTGCCTTCAAGCCTTTGTAATCCATTACTCCAATACCCACGGTTATCAAAATTCCTGCAAGAACGGCTGCAGGAATTTGTGATGCAACGGGCCCTAAGGCCAATAATATTACGAGCAATAAGACTGCGGCAATCATACCCGAAAGTCTTGTTGTTCCCCCTGATTTTATGTTTACCACCGTACGGATAGTTGCACCAGCTCCGGGGATACCACCAAAAATTGCGGCTATACTGTTACCAATACCTTGGCCCATCAATTCTTTGTTGGGGTTGTGTTTGGTTTTGGTCATATTATCTGCTACAACGGAGGTAAGCAAGGAGTCAATTGCTCCTAAAAACGCTAGCGTTAATGCAGTAAATATGTAAGGTGAAATCTGTCCAAATTCAAATTCAGTGAATATGTTCAAATTCGGAATTGGAAAACCTCCCGGAATCTGATCAATGGGCTGATAATTCAATTTTAGCACATAGGCACCCACAGAAACTACAAGCAATGCTACCAACGTGCTCGGAACCACAGTTGTAATGCGCTTAAAGCCGTAAATGATTAAAATGGTCAATGAAGCCAAAATAAATTCTAACCAATTAATATTGGCGATAGCTCTGGGCAAGGCTTTAATTGCTCCTACAACTCCTGATGTTTCAGACTTTGCCAATACTTTTGCTTCCTGGAGAATTTCTTCTTCTGTAATCTGTTCGGAACGGTTAATTGTTTCCTCAAAATCTTCGAGCACTAAAATTCCTTCACCCGCTTCATCACGCAAAATATTGGTCATTATTACTTCTTCAGCCTGGGGTTTAAATGTTTCAATGAAAGTTGTATCATCTTCGGTATAATAACCCAAAACCGGCAACAGTTGGGTAATTAAAATGATAACCCCAATTGCAGTCATAAAACCTGACACCACGGGGTAGGGAATGTATTTTATATATTTCCCCACACCAGTAACACCCAACAAAATTTGCATTAGTCCGGCCAGTAAAAAAACCAATAAAATATACGGTAAGGCTTGTTCTACGCTACCATTGTGCGAAGCTATGATTCCAGTGATAACAACCATGGAAACTGCTGTCATAGGTGCTGTTGGCCCAGAAATCTGTGTATTTGTTCCGCCGAAAAGCGAAGCAAAGAAACCTATGAAAATAGCACCGTACAATCCGGCATCGGGACCAAGGCCCGACTGAACCCCGAAAGCCAACGCAAGGGGCAAGGCAACGATTCCGGCTGTAATTCCGCCAAATAGATTTCCTCTTAAATTTGTAAATATGTTTGTCATAATTAATTTTTTAGGTTTTGGATATAATATGCTAATCGATTTTACGAATGTGATTTGTCACACTGTTAAAAATCTTTTTTCAAAAGCATACTGAATCCAGTCCAATTATTTATTCAAAAAATGAGACGGCGCCTGTGTTAATGTCATACATAGCACCCACAATATCTATTTCGTTATTGTCTTCCATTTCTTTTAGAATTGGGCTCATATTCCTAATATTATCAATGGTTAGCGTCACATTCTTTTCTGCTACCGCATCTACGAAATCTAGATTTTTTGAATTGCGCTGGCCTTCATCTTTAGGTTCTGAAACGCTTTCAACTGCTGGTTTTATCTTTGCAAGCATCCCTGTTAGATTACCCATTTTTGCATCATCGCAAGCCCCTTTTACCGCACCACAACTGGTGTGGCCCAAAACCACGATTAGTTTTGTTCCGGCAAGTTTTGAGGCAAATTCCATGCTTCCCAAGATATCTTCATTAACAAAGTTACCGGCAATACGTACGCTAAAAATATCGCCCAAGCCTTGGTCAAAAACTAGTTCTGCCGAAACCCGAGAGTCTATACAGCTTAGAATTGTGGCAAAAGGAAATTGCCCTTCGCTGGTATCGTTTACCTGCTCCAATAGGTTTCTATTTGCCTTTAAATTATTTTGGAATCTTAGATTTCCTTCTTTTAAGAATTGCAGCGCCTTTTGAGGCGTCATCGTTGCTTGAGTTTCTCTAGTATGTGCTTTCATAATATGATTATTTGTTTTTTTGAAATTATATGAATTGTCCCCAAAGTCAATAAAATTGACAAAAATTTCCAGATTGCAAATGCAATGGAATTTTTTTGGGAAATAAATTAAAAATTTGTTTTTAGAAAAGATTAAGCTTTTCGGGGAGGAGGTGACACTACATCTAAAAATACGTTGGAATAGCTGTCAATTTGAAAACCATCTCGGTTTTGCTGTTTTTTCAGAAATTCTAAACTATTGCAGTTTGATTGTATTTTTTCAATATCGAAGACAAAATTGGGTTTGGGCATTTTGTTCGAATTTTCTTCCTCATTCATTGAAAAAAAGGTAGAAACATCGGCTTGATTACCAGAAAGGCTTATAATAGCAGGCGTTACAAGAAAACTTGTAAAGACGAGCAACAATAAAATACTGGTTAACCGCAAGCGTGTTTTTTTAAGAAAAGCAAAAATAGCAGAATTTGGCTTAAATCCTGTTAACTAAATATTAATTCTAAAGTTGTTTTAAATCTGAAGCAGGAATCCAGCCGTCTTTTCCATCGGCCAAACTGATTCGAAACCAGTTGCCGTCCTGTGCCAAAATCTGGACTTTTGTTCCTTCGTGGAGCGTGAAAGCTATGTTGCTGCCCATGGAAGGCTCGGTCTTTACCTCTATTTCACTTGCAAAGATGACCGCGGGTTGGTTTCTTGAGTAATCGCCGTAAGTCAAAAATGCCATTGTCAACGACGCAACCAATGAAAACCCTGCAAACATGGAGCTCACAAAAAGCAAGCGTTTTCTTTTTTCAGAAAAAGCGAAATAGTAAAAAAGAAACAACGCTACAAAAAATAATGAAAAAGCAACTGCTAAAACCGCCCATCCTTCAAAAGTAAAAATGCTGGAAATACTATTATACCATTTTGAAAAGACCGTCTGCGGCAAGGGCTCTATCGAATCAATGCGTGCGTTTTCGGCAAAGGCAAGGTTGTTTTTAATGTCCTGGTCGTTCGGGGAAAGCTGCAGCGCTTTTTCGTAATAATAAATACTCGGGCCTATGTGGTTCAGCTTATACTGCGCATTTCCCAAATTGAAATACAGCTCGGCAGAATGTTCGCCGTTGTCCAAAATTTTCATCCAGGAATTGATGGCCTGTTGGTATTTTCCGTTTTTGTATAATTCCTTTCCTTGCTCAAAAAGCGTTTCATTTTGTGCAATTCCGGAGAAAGAAACCAATAAAATAAGTATGTACAGTAGCTTTTTCATCGTCATCAATTTTTACTGTATTTGTTTATCAATATTTGAAATTACTTCCACCGCCTTGCTGTAATCCTGCTGTACCGATGCTGTTGAAGATGAAGCATATCGCGCAAATTCGCAGCTTTTCAACAGGCTGATAAAGCTTTCTACTGTTGGGGCTTCCACATTTCGTTCGAGCAGCATTTTGGAAATAAGACCCTTTTCCATTTCCGAAGTTTCAATATTGAGTTTCGCTTTTAAATAATTGTGAAGTGCTCGCTCTAACGACTCATAAAAAGCAGTTGGGTTTTGAATGTTCCGCTTGGCTTCCGAAAGGTATTTTTTGGCGAGTTTGTTTGCGCGGCGCAACTTGTTTCCTTCCACATCGTTCAAGCGCTCTTTGCGTTTTTTCCCTGCAAGGATGAATAGGGGAATCAACAAGAATGGCCCGCCCAAAAGCGACCAAAACAATGGCGATTTAAAGAAACTTTCCTGTGCAATCGGCTCTAGGTTGGCGTCCAATTTTATGTATTTAAAATTGTCTTTGGAAAGTACAACTTGCTTTTTCGCATCGTTGGAATTGGTATTGGCAGTAGCCGAACTTATGGGCCCATTTTCAACTTCAATGGTAAATTCTTTTGAAGTAATGGTTCTATATTTTTCGGTTTTCGGGTCGAAGAACGAAAAGGTAATCGGGTTCACCGGATAGGTTCCCTTGAACTGCGGAACAACAGTATAGGAATCCGTTATGCTGCCTGACATTCCGCCGATGGTGGTGTTTACGCTTTCGCTGTGTTCGGGCTCATAAACTTCTAAAGTATTTGGAAGTTTTACCGTGGGAAGGGTGAACAATTTTAAATTCCCTTTCCCAGAAACTTTCACGTCCAATTGAAGTGATTCGTTGGCGTTTAGTTGGGTTTTATTGGTGTTTACATCAAAAGTGAAATCGCCCACGGCGCCGTTGAAACCATCCGGCTTGCCTTCCAAAGGAAGCGGTTTCACATTAATGGTACGCTTTCCTGCCGAAATGGTTTTGTTCACACGTTCCATCACTCTTCTGCCAAATATATCGCGGCGGTTGCCCTGCACGTCAATGGGAATATCCAGCGTGAGCGGTTCTATTTCCAGTTCGCCAGTTTTTTGCGGATAAAGTACGGTGGTTCTTAACACCACGTATCGATAATCCTGGCCATTGTATTTGCCTTCGTAAACCTTAAAATTGTTTTGATTGTCAATATTCTGGCTCCAAAAATCGGCGTATTTTGGAGTGTCAATCTCACGCCATTGGCTGGTAATGCTTACGTCGTGCGAAACATAAAGTTTGTAGGTAACCGTAATTGCTTCGTTTAGGTATGGATTGGCTTTTGAAACTTCAGCAACCAAATGAACATTTTCACTGGCTACGTAATCGGCATTGTTGCCGTCTTTTGGCACATCGACTGCGGCGGTTACTTCCACCTCAACGGGAAGGGTTTTATAGGTTTCGCCTTCTATTTCAATCGTGGCTTGGGCAATGGTGATTTTTCCACGGGTCTGTGGCGCTAAAAAATAGGAATACGTTTTTGAAAAACTTCGTTTGCCGTTTATCCACGAATTACTGATGGATTGGTTGGGACCGCCCACAACGCGGAAACCATCAAAACTCGGTGGTCTAAAATTGTCGCCATCCTGGTTCATTTCAAAATCTATCCGCAAACGCTCGTTTATTCCAAGTCTTTTTTTGCTAACCTTGGCATCAAACTGAACCTGCGCCGTTGCAGCAATGCTGCACAGTACAAACCCTAAAAGGAATAAAAAACTCTTCGTCTTCATAATCTACCAATCTTTATCCGTTCTTACTTTTGCGCCTTTTTGTTTTTCGGCATTTATCTTTTCCTGCGTTTTTTTCTCTTCGTTGTTCATTGCTTCCAACAGACTTTTTACTTGTTGCGGTGAAAGTTGTCCGGGCACGGGTTGCTGCTGTTGTGGCTTGTCGCCCTCCTCATCTTTTGGCTTGTCGGGCTTGCCTTGGTCTTTGTCTTTATCGCCTTCTTTCTTATCCTCGTTTTGGTCGCCTTTGTCCTTTTCGTCTTTCTCGTCGCCTTTGTCGCCCTCGTTATTTTTATTGTCCTGGTCCTGTTGGTCTTTTTTATCCTGGTCTTGGTTCTCCTTGTTTTGGTCTTTGTCGTCCTTATTATCGTCTTGGGGCGGTGGCGGATTTTTTTCTAACATATCCTTCGCCAATGCTAAATTATACCGCGTTTCATCATCATTTGGATTGTTGCGAAGTGCATTTTTATACGCTTCCACAGCTTCGGTATATTTTTTTTCGTTCATATACGTATTCCCGAGATTGTGAAAGGCTTTGTGTTTTTCGGCCTTGGTGTCTGCGGTTTGTGCGGCCTGTTTAAAGCGTAACATGGCCTCGGCATTTTTCTCTTTTCCGTAGTAAGCGGTGCCCAAATTGTACTTTGCAGTTTCGCTTTTTGGGTTGAGGGAAATCGCTTTTCGGTAATCTGCTTCGGCAACGGAAAATTTATCCTTTTGAAGCGCTTGCTGGGCTTCACTTAAATAATTCTGAGCAGCCTTCAGTTCTTTTTCTTGTTCCTTATTTTGAGGCTGTGCAAATGAATTAATTGAAAAAATGGCAGCACAAAGAACCATTCCAATTCTTCGCGTACTTTTATTTTGAAAAAACATTCTATCCACAAACATCATTTTATTGTTTTTCCTTTTCATTAAACAAATTCAACTTTTTGAGCCAAGCTGTTTGACGTTCCAAAAGGAACACATCCAAAACCAGCAAAAATAATGCCCCAGCCAAAAACCACTGGAATTGGTCCTTAAAATCGGTAAATTGCTTGGCCTCAAATTCCTTTTTGTCCATTCCGTTTAAAATGGCTTTAACTTGATCAACAACTACTTTGGTATTTGAGCCGTCAATATACTCACCATTGGCGGTTTTGGCAATCTCTTTAAGAGTTTCTTCACTTAAACGGGTGATAACCTGCTCGTTATTTTGGTCGCGTTTATAATATTGAAGCACTCCGTTTTCTTTAATAGGAATTGGCCCGCCTTCCAAAGTTCCCACGCCAATGGTAAAAATGCGGATGCCTTTTTCCGCAGCTTCCTCGGCAATTGCCGAAACATTGCCCTCGTGGTCTTCCCCGTCTGAAATGATGAAAAGCACGCGATTGGTCTGGTCTTCGTCGTCATAAAAAGTTTGCGCCAGTTCAATGGCTTGGGTAATGGCGGTTCCTTGTGAAGAAACCATATCGGTATTCATGCCACTCAAAAATAGCTTTGCGGATGAAAAATCTGAAGTAATTGGAACTTGCGGAAATGCGCTCCCAGCGTAACCAATGATTCCAATTCTATCTCCTGCAAGCCCATTGATTATTTGGGTAATGAGCTGTTTTGACTTTTCCAAACGGTTTGGCGCAATGTCTTCCGCCAACATACTTTTTGAAACGTCCAACGCAAAAACAATGTCAACGCCTTCACGCTTTACCGTTTCGAGCTTGGTGCCTATTTTAGGATTTACCAATGCAAAACTTAAACAGGCAATGGCCAAACAAAGCACCAAAACTTTTAAGACAGATTTAAAGAGCGAACGGTTTGGGCTCAATTTTTTCAGAAGTTCTTTATCAACAAATCTTTTCTGAACCGTTCTTTTCCAAACCAAAAGCAATAGAAAAACCACCACTATCACCGGAATGGCGAAGAGAATGTAGAAGTATATGGGTTGATCTAAAACTATTTGATCCATTTCTATAAAAATCCTTTAAATATTGTAGTTCGCAACAAAAACTCAAACCCAATCAATATTAAGGCGAAAATGGCCCACGGGCGGAACATTTCATCATAATGGGTGTATTTGAACTCTTCGATATCGGTTTTTTCCAGTTTGTTTATTTCTTCGTAAATCTGCTCCAGTTTGGTGGTGCTCGTTGCCCGGAAATATTGTCCGCCGGTTTTTTCGGCAATTTCTTTCAGCAACGCCTCGTCAATTTCCACTTGCACATTTCCGTATTGAAAACCACCGTCGGGACGAATGCCAATGGGCGACATCGCCATGCCGTTGCTTCCCAAACCGATTGTGTAAACTTTTATCCCAAATTCCACCGCGAGTTCGCTCGCAATTTTTGGGTCGATGAATCCCGTGTTGTTCACCCCGTCGGTCAACAAAATAATCACTTTGCTTTTGGCGCGGCTTTCCTTTAAACGGTTCACAGCCGTTGCCAGACCAGAACCAATTGCGGTTCCACCTTCAATGGTCGTGTTGTAGGTGATGTTTTTTAGGGACGAAAGCACAATGGTTTTATCGCTCGTCAACGGCGTGCGGGTGTAACTTTCGCCTGCGTATTCTACCAAGCCGATTCTATCATTTGGGCGACCATTTATGAAACGCGCAGCTACTGTTTTCAATGCTTCCAAACGGTTCGGTTTTAAATCGCGAGCCAGCATACTTGCTGAAACGTCTATTGCCATGACAATGTCGATTCCGCGGGTGGTTTTTGTTTTTGTGGATTCGTCAACGGTGCGGGGTCGCGCCATTGCAATAATCAAAGCTGAAAGTGCCAAAAGACGAAGCACGAAAAGCAACGGTTTTAATCGTGCCAACCAGTTTTTGCCAGATTTGAAACCGCTGACACTTGATATTTTCAGGGAAGCCGTTTGCTGTTTCCGTTTCCATAAATACCATAGCACGAGCACCGGAAGTAGGAGGAACAACCAGAAAAACTGTGGATTTACAAATTCGAAATTACTGCCCATCTTTCTCTGAAATTTCAAGCTCTATGGAAGCTTCAATTCTTTTTAATATTTCTTCTGCATATTTTCCGTCGTCCTGATACACAATCAAAACTTCCTGCAAGCCGTTCTGCTGTGCGAAAAGCAATAATTCATAGGTGCTTTTTTGTTTCAACACTTTAGTGTCTGAAACTTGTACGTTGAATTCGCCGTAGGCTTTCAATCCTTTAATGCCTTTATCTGTTTCAAAATCATCGCGTTTCACTATTAGATTTTTCGCGCCACTTTGTTCCAAATCGTCCAAAACCGCATCGAGTGCCGTTTCCAGGGCAATGTCCTGTTTTTGGCTGAACTGAGTAGTTGAAACCATAATGTAAAGTGGGGAATTCATTTCGCCATAGGAGAAGAAATCCCTTCCCATCACCGCACTTTTATCGGCATTTGTAACCGGAGCTTCCGCTCGGACGAGCACTTCGGGGGTTTCCAAAATTACCGCCGGATTGCCGTATTCGCTCTTTATCCATCGGCCTTCGGCGAGCTCGCGGAGGTCATTGCCCAAAACCTTATCCTTTAAATTGTCGAACCCGGTAGCGGCACCGTAGATAATTCCTGCCAAAACAATCGCAGCAAATACGCCCGAAATTCCCAAAATCCATTTTCTGCGTTGGCGTTTTTTCTGAAGTTTTTCAAGGTATTCCTGATTGGCCAAAAGCTCTTCCTCGGTAGGCTCGGGAACGGCTTCGTGGGTTTCGTTGATGATTTCCTCAATGGTTTTTCTATCCACTTCGGCTTGCCCCGATTCTTGGTTCATTTTTGCAAATTTCACCAAATCGGCACGTTTGAAGATGGCGTCCAGCTTGCGGATGGTTTCCAAATCGAAGTCGAAATGCCCCGCGTCCTTGTGCATCATCAATCGCGTGATTAGTTCGTCGCTCGTGCTCTCCAAAGCGGCTTCGTCTACTTCGCGGTCCAAATATCTTTTTACGATTTCGGTGAGGCTGCTGTAATATTCCTTGCTTTTGTTTTCCTTTAAAAGTTGGCTGTTGTCCAAAGTTTTTAATGCGACGATTGCTTCTTCGTAGGGCGGCAATTGTTTTTCGGCGGCTTCTTTTCGTTTTTTTCTTCGGAAGAGATAAATGGCGATTGCAATAATTAAAAGAATTGGGACCAACCAATACAGAAGCGACAACCAATCAAACGGCGCACTTTTCACTTCCACCGCCGGCTTTATGTCGAACATTTTTTGTTTGGTCGTGTCAACGGGAACGTCGGCTACTTCAACTTTTATGGAATCGGTTAAAAAAGGTTTGTTGTTAATGAGAACGCGCTGCGGCGGAATGGTGTAATGGCCGCTGTCAAATTGCGTTAACCCGTATTTTTTGATTAGGCGCAGTTTTGAAGCTTCAAAAGTTGTATCGGTCTTATAAGATTCAATCATTTCCAAAGGCGCAAATGTCTGCTCCTCGGGAAAGACCACAACATCCGTTGAGTCTGCTTGTACATTGATGGTGTAAAGTATTTCCTCGCCAATCTTGATTTTTGTGGAATCAATAGAAGAAGTTACTTGTGAAAAGGAGCTGAGAGAGCAAAGAAAAAAGAACAGAGAAAAAAGAAACGAGCGGTTCTTTTGAAAACCAAATGGCTTCAATCTTTCAAATTTTGTAATATGGATTTTATTTTTTTTCAATTCAAATTTTGATTTCTTTTAAATGCTCGCGATGAATCGCGCGCCTACCTGCGTTTGAAATACCCCAGTAATTTTTTCACATAACTTTCGTCAACCCTTGTGCTCAATGCGCCTGCGCCACTTTTTGTAAACGATTCATTGAAATAATCCACCCTTTCGCGATGATAACTGTAATATTGGTTGCGCACATTTTTAGACCCTGTGTTTACCAATAAAAGTTCCCCTGTTTCCTGGTCTTCCATCTGCACCATTCCCAGATTTGGTATGTTTTCCTCGGCTTTATCGTAAATTCTGATTCCCGTAACATCGTGCTTTTTGGCTGCGATTTTTAAAGTGTCGCGGTAACCGTCCGCAATAAAGTCTGAAAGCACAAAAACAATGGCTTTCTTCTTCATTACGCTGCTTAAAAATTTCAAGGCGTTGGCAATATCGGTCTTGTTACTTTTTGGCTTGAACTCAATCAATTCACGAATAATCCGAAGTACGTGCGACTTGCCTTTTTTCGGGGGAATGTAAAGTTCAATTTCATCTGAAAAAAGGATCAGTCCCGTTTTGTCGTTGTTCTGCATTGCTGAAAAAGCGAGCGTTGCGGCAATTTCGGTAATGATTTCATTTTTGAATTGTTCCTGCGTTCCAAAAAATTCGGAACCGCTGATATCAACCATCAGCATTAACGTAAGCTCCCGCTCTTCTTCAAAAACTTTTACGAAAGGCTCATTGTAGCGTGCGGTAACGTTCCAATCGATATTTCGGACGTCGTCGCCAAATTGATACTGGCGCACTTCGCTGAACGTCATCCCCCGACCCTTAAACGTACTGTGATACTCGCCACCAAACACGTGATCGCTCAACCGCCGCGTTTTGATTTCGATTTTACGTACTTTTTTAAGAAGTTCTTTGGTGTCCATTTTTTTTGTAGTAGCCAGTTGGCAGTTGCAGTTAGCAGTATAAACAGGTTGTCTTCACTCTACTGCCTACTGCCACTGAACACTGCATACTTTTTTAAGGTACTTCAATTACATTAACAATCTTGTTGATGATGTCTTCGGAAGTAATGTTTTCGGCCTCCGCTTCGTAAGTTATGCCGATACGGTGGCGAAGCACATCGTGCACTACCGCGCGAACATCTTCTGGCACTACATACCCGCGACGGCGGATGAAGGCATAACATTTAGCGGCAATGGCAAGGTTGATACTTCCACGTGGTGATGCGCCAAAATTGATAAGTGGTTTTAAATCTGCAAGCCCAAAATTCTCGGGAGTTCGTGTTGCGAAAATGATATCGAGAATGTATTTCTCAATCTTTTCATCCATATAAACTTCCCGAACGGCAGCCTGTGCCCGAAGAATTTGATCGATGGTCGCCACTGGATTGATTTGCTCGTAAGCGCCTTTTAAGTTTTGACGGATGATGAGTTGCTCCTCGGCAATCTGTGGATATTTTATTACCGTTTTCAACATAAAACGGTCCACCTGTGCTTCGGGCAGCGGATAGGTTCCTTCCTGCTCAATTGGGTTTTGGGTTGCCATTACCAAAAATGGCTTGTCGAGGGTAAAAGTGGTTTCGCCAATGGTTACCTGCTTTTCCTGCATCGCCTCCAAAAGCGCTGATTGTACTTTTGCGGGAGCCCGGTTAATTTCATCCGCAAGTACGAAATTGGCAAAGATGGGACCTTTTTTTATGCTGAAGTCATTTACTTTCATATTGTAAATGAGCGTTCCCACAACATCGGCGGGAAGCAAATCTGGGGTAAACTGTATTCGGCTGAAAGTACCGTGCACCGCTTTTGCAAGTGTGTTGATTGCAAGGGTTTTCGCAAGTCCGGGCACACCTTCCAAAAGGATGTGGCCTTGGCCCAAAAGCCCTATCATAAGTCGTTCCACCATATGTTTTTGGCCTACGATTACTTTGTTCATTTCCATAGAAAGTACATCCACAAATGCACTTTCCCTTTCAATTTTTTCGTTTAATGCCCCAATGTCAAAGGTCGAATTTGTATTTTCCATACTGTATTTAGATTCAATTTAAAGCCTTTATAAAAAGACGGTGCAAATTGAAAATTTATTGTAGAAAATCCTGTTAATGATTGGTTAAAATAAAAAAGAGGAAATTTTTCAATTTTCCTCTTTTATAAATTTATTTTAATTGTGTTTTATGGTTCCAAATCTATTTCTCCCATAGCTGTAACTTCACCTTGAACGACAGTTACATTTTCAACAACAAGTGGAGGAATTCCCAAGCCTAGATCGGCTTGAAATGCGACGGTATAGGTTCCATCGGGAACACCGCTTAAAAGAAATTCGCCCGCTATATTTGTATAGGAAGAAATTTCAATAGGTCCATTTGTGGCAGTCACCATTACCAATCCACCAACTGGAATAATGGTTCCTGAAATTGCGCCACTTTCTGCAGCAGTAGTAGCCCTTATCACTGGCTTAAGGCTATAGCCGCCATTTCCTTGCGCGACAATAGATTTATCAACATCAAAATCGAGCATAAATTCATATAAAATTCCAGGCTCTAGGTTTTCGTTTACTTGAATTTTTAAACCAGATTGTTGTGAACTTGGAGTGTCTAGTGGCAAAGGTTGACCATCTACAACTATTGTGTTTTGATCCCCAAGAACTAGGCGTATCTGGCTAATATTTCCAGCGGGGACTTCATCGTTGAACAATAGAACATTGACGCCAGCGGTTAATTCCAATAGATCATAAATACCGGCGTTAATGCCTAAAGTAATATCATCTTGGCCGCCATTATATTTTATTACTACTTCTTGAACATCAATAAACACAGCGTCATAATCGCCAGGAGCATCAGTTAATCTAAGGGACAATTTTGCATTACCATCATTGTTGGTAGCATCATCATCACTACTACAAGCGGTAAAACCTACAATCAACAAAGCAATTAAGCTAATTTTTAAAAGGGATTTCATGGTTATATTTTTAGAATTAGTTTTACAAACATATTATTCGAAATTTAGAGTTTTATGAATGTTAAGAACTATTAACTTTTGAGTTAACTAATTTTAACCATTGCAGATATTATAGAAATGTTATTTTTAGAAAAAGATTGAATATGAAAAACAAGACTGCATTTATAACCGGAGCAACCTCTGGCATTGGAATGGCAACGGCAAAACTTTTCGCCAAAAACGGACTAAAATTAATTCTCTGCGGAAGAAGGGAAGACAGGTTGAAAAAGCTTTCGAAAGAACTTTCAACTTTCACTGAAGTTCATACGTTAAGTTTTGATGTTCGCAATAAAGAAGCAGTTTTTTCAGCTGTGAATTCACTTCCGAAGCAATTTTCAGAAATAGATATTTTAATAAACAATGCTGGCAACGCACACGGAATGGATACCATTGATGAAGGAAATATTGACGATTGGGACGCGATGCTGGATATAAATGTGAAGGGTTTACTTTATGTGAGCAAAGCAATTCTTCCGAAAATGATGGAGCGTAAAAGCGGGCATATTATAAATATTGGAAGCACTGCCGGAAAAGAAGTCTATCCAAAAGGAAACGTTTATTGCGCTAGCAAACATGCTGTGGACGCCATAAATCAAGGAATGCGATTGGATTTGAACGGAAAGGGAATAAAAGTGGGAGCCATAAACCCTGGATTGGTTGAAACAGAATTTAGCGAAGTGCGATTTAAAGGTGATTCTGAAAAAGCCGAAAAAGTCTACCAAGGTTACACACCTTTAAAACCCGAAGATATTGCAGATATTATTTGGTTTGCCGTTACCCGTCCACCGCACGTGAATATTGCAGATTTGACCGTTATGTGCTTGGATCAGGCGAGTAGCACAATTGTTAATAAGGCTTCAAGTTGAAAGTTGCAGGTTGCAGGTTTTCTAAATTTGAATATTATGGCTAAAATTGAAAGATTTGAGGATTTGGAAATTTGGCAGTTAGCCAGAGAAATTTGTAAAGATGTTTGAGCCATAATTCAAAATACAACTTTACAAAAGGATTATAAACTTCGAAAGCAAATAAATGGGGCTTCGGGTTCTATAATGGATAATATTTCCGAAGGATTTGAAAGAGATGGAAATCGAGAGTTTATTAATTTTTTAAGTATTGCCAAAGCTTCGTGTGGTGAAACAAGATCTCAATTATATCGTTGTTTGGATAGAAATCATATTGATGAAGAGACTTTTAAAAAAATTTCTGAAAAAGCCATTTTAAATAGTAGAAAAATAAAATCATTTATGATATATCTGAAAAACTCAGGCATAAAAGGTTCAAAATATGATTAGAAAAAAATAACTTTTAACCTGCAACCTGCAACCTGCAACCTGCAACCATAATCATGATCAACAAACGCCTTCTTATCAAAAATCTGCTCGCCCATAACGACGAGAGCAGTTTCTATGATAAAAAGCGAAAAATAGACCTCGGCACCAAAGAAGGAAAGGCGAAATTTCTGAAACACATTTGCGCGCTCAGTAACAGCAATCCGGCAAATAATTCCTTTATCGTAATTGGCGTTGAGGATGAAACCAACGAGATTCGGGGAGTCGATTTTTTTGACGACAGCAAAATCCAAAACCTCGTAAACGCCTATCTCACCAATGCGCCGCTGATTATTTATGAAAACGTCGCATTTCCCAATCTGCCTTCAGATAAAGTGGTGGGCTTGGTAACGATTCGCCCAAACGGTAAGATAACTTCGCTACGCAAAAACATTTGGAAATATTGGGGCGGTTCTATTTTTCTTCGAGATGGCAGTATTTCGATGCCGAAGGATTTTGATATTGAGATAAAAGACGTGAATTCCGAAATAGTAAAATCCATAGAAAACGCCGCCAAAAATAATATTGAACTCACGCTTGACGGTGTAATGGATTTTACCAACAATCGCCACAAAGATTTGGAAAGCCACTACAAAGTTTTTAAGGAACAATTTGTGGTTTGTTGGGCTGGAAACCCAAAAAGAGTAAAGGAAAATCTTTATTATTCTCGCGTTGATATTGAATTGATAAACGAACAGGTTCGGCTATTTTATTCGGCTTTGGACGAAATAAGCATTACTTATAATGATGATTATTTTAAAACCGTAGAGTATGTTCACTTGGGATTGAATGAACAATTTAAATATTATCCGTTGGAGGAAGTGACGATTCATTTCAAAGAAAATGGCTCTTACAGTATGGATTCAAAACTTATTTTTGAAGCACCCAAATTCAACAAAAAAACGCTTTTTCATATTTATAATTCAAACAATGCCGTCTTGGAAAAGTTAAAAAAGAGCATTCCACTGAACGCTTCCGAAGAAAAGGATTTGCACAGTCTTCCTTCCACATATCTTATTTGCTATTTGAATGATTTTGAAGAAGCAAAGGAAAAATTACAGGAAGCGAAGGAATTTTTGAGGGATTATGACGCTGAAGCCTACCAACTTTCAAAAGAATCGCTGCGTATTTTGAGGAAGGTGAGTTATAATTAATCCAATGTTAAACCTATTTTTATATCTTTAAACTTCAATTTTTAAAATTTTGGAACTATGGGCATTTTCGACACAATAAAAGAAAAACTAAGCAATGAATTCATCGACATCATCGAGTGGCTGGATTATACGCCAGATACTATTTGTCATCGTTTTGAACGTTACCAAAACGAAATAAAAAATAACGCAAAACTCATCGTGCGCGAAGGGCAAACAGCAGTTTTTATAAACGAAGGCCAATTGGCAGACGTTTTTAAGCCCGGAACCTATACGTTGAACACCCAAAACCTTCCTATTTTAACCACGTTGAAAGGTTGGAAATACGGGTTTGATAGTCCTTTCAAAGCTGAAGTTTATTTTGTGAACACCCATCTTTTTACCGATGAAAAATGGGGCACCAAAAACCCGATTACGCTAAGCGATGACCGTTTCGGCTTGGTTGAAATCCGTGCTTTCGGAACCTATGCATACCGGATTAACGATGCCGGAAAATTTATTGTTGACATAGTTGGAACCGACAATAATTTCACCAATTTCGAAATAAACGAACATTTAAAGAGCCTTATCGCCACACGATTTACGGATACTGTTGGCGAAGCAAAACTTCCCATAGAACTGTACGCGGCAAACACTACCGAGCTTTCCGAAACCTGTAAGGAAGTGATGCAACCGGAGTTTAACAGTGTGGGAATTTCCTTGGAAAAATTCTTTATTGAAAACGTTTCCATGCCCGAAGACCTTAAAAAGGAAATCTTCGAATACAGCCGAATTGACAAGTTGGATCTTGACAAGCTCACCAAATTCAAAACTGCAAAAGCTATTGAAGCTGCCGCGGCCAATGAGGGTGGAACAGCTGGAGCCGGAATGGGAATGGGAATGGGCTTCGTACTCGCGCAACAAATGGGCGGGATGATGAATCCACAAATGGGCCAACAGCAAATGCAACAACAGCAGCCACAGGGCGGAATGATGCCGCCGCCAATGCCTGCCGCAGTCCAATATTTTTACGCCGCCAATGGCACACAGGCCGGTCCGGTGAGTTTTGAGCAGTTGCAATCTTTGTTTGCGAGCAGAACGGTAAACAAAGACACTTTAGTTTGGAAAGCCGGTTTGGCAGAATGGACACCGCTTCAGCAGATTGAGGAATTGAAATCGTTTTTGGGTGGAAATACCCCACCGCCGCTTCCACAGCAATAATTGCGAGGCACGAAACAATCCCAAATTCTAAACCGGGAGGTTTATATTTTCAATGGAAGAAATTTCACCAAAAAAATCTGAACTCAAAAAATCTTGTGTCAACTGTGGCGCAGAGCTTACCTATGCGCCTGGGACAACTGAGCTAAAATGTGATTATTGCGGCCATACCGAAACGATTGCCCCTTCCGAAAATGGTTTTGAGGAATTGGAATTGAAACCTTATCTCGAAAAGATGGGCTCGCAAAAACACAGCGAGGAAATCACGATGCTCCACTGTAAAAATTGTGGTGCCAACCAACACATTGAAGAAAATTACAAATCGCTTTCCTGTATTTATTGCGGCTCGCCCTTGATTATTGAAGATGCCTATAAAGAGGAATGGATACTTCCGGGTGCGGTTTTGCCCTTTCAAATTGATCAAAAAAAAGCATTTCAAATTTTTAAAAAATGGGTCGATGGACTTTGGTTTGCGCCAAACAATCTAAAAAAAGCCGCCCTCGATCCCGAAAAAACGCGAGGGCTTTACGCCCCATATTGGACGTTTGACGCCCAACTTTATGCAGATTATACAGGCCAGCGTGGCGAATATTATTACGTGACCAAAACAGTGGGCAGCGGAAAAAATAAAAGAACCGTACAAGAAAGAAGAACGCGCTGGTATCCTGCTTCGGGAAGTGTTTCGGGATTTGTTGACGACACTTTAATTAAAGCTTCCAACCAAAAAACGGGGGTTATTCCACAGAAAATAGCTCGGTGGAATTTAAAAATGCTGAAACCTTTTGACAGTTCCTATCTCGCGGGTTTTGTTACTGAAAAATATACTATTCCGCTTTTGGAAGGACATCTGGAAAGCAATAAAATCGCCGAACAGATTGCAGACAGTTGGATTCGGCGCGATATTGGCGGCGATACCCAACAAGTAACATCCACGGATATGACGCTTTCCGAAGAAACATTTAAGCATGTCCTGCTTCCGGTCTATGTCAGCACCTATAGATTTAAGGGCAAGCGCTATAATTTCTTCGTAAATGGCCAAAGTGGTGTTATTTCGGGCGAGCGACCGTATTCGTTTTGGAAAATATTCTTTTTTGTCCTCGCGATTCTTTGCGTAATTGGACTCATTTATTTATTTTCTAAATGATGAAAACAGTTGTAATCGGCGATATTCACGGAGGGTTTAGGGCGTTAAAACAATTATTGGAAGGGGTAAATCTTCCGAAAGGCACACAATATATTTTTGTGGGCGATTACGTGGACGGCTGGAGCGAATCGGCCGAAGTGGTTTCGTATTTGATAGATTTTTCAAAAAAAAATGATTGCATTTTTATCCGCGGAAATCACGATGAATTGCTTTATAAGTATTTAAAATTCGGTGAAAGAAACCCAATGTGGCTCAGTCAGGGTGGGGAGAGCAGCGTGGAAAGCTATTCGAAAATTTCCGAAGAAGAAAAGGAAAAGCATCTTCAATTTTTTGAAAATTTGGTGAATTTTCACGAAGATTCCGAAAACAGACTTTTCGTTCATGCGGGTTTTACCAATCAGCATGGGCCGCAAAGTGAGTATTATCCAAACATGGTCTATTGGGACCGAACCCTTTGGGAAATGGTCTGCGCGATGGATTCCTCCATTTCCGAAGAGGACGATAAATACCCAAAACGGCTGAAACTTTTTAATGAAATTTATATCGGCCACACGCCCGTAACGCGTGTTGGGTTTGACAAACCCGCAAATTTCGCCAATGTTTGGAACGTGGATACGGGTGCGGCTTTCAAAGGAAAAATCTCGATGCTCGATGTAGATTCAAAGGAAATTTGGCAGAGCGAGCCTGTTTATAAATTATATCCCGAAGAAAAAGGCAGGAATTAAGACTTCTTTATTACAAATTCCATCTTTCACTTGCTATCTTTGTAATTCCTCTAAAATAACACCATGGCGCTTAAAAATATCCGTTTGGAAGTAATGCAGACTGTTGAAAAGAAAATCGACAGTTATATTGACCAATATTTGATCCCTGTTGATGAAATTTGGCAACCCACCGATCTATTGCCCAATTTTCAAAAGGAAAATTATATGGATGAGGTTATCCAAATCCGTGAAGAGGCCAAAGAATTGGGCTATGATTTCTGGATTGTTTTGGTGGGCGATATGGTTACGGAAGAAGCGTTGCCAACCTACGAAAGTTGGTTGATGGATATGGAAGGCGTGGACCAGCACGGCCGAAACGGCTGGAGCAAATGGATACGCCATTGGACGGGAGAGGAAAATCGCCACGGAGATGCGCTCAACAAATACCTCTATTTATCCGGAAGGGTAAATATGAAAGAAGTTGAAAAAACCACCCAACATTTAATTAATGATGGTTTTGAGGTTGGAACCGGCCGCGATCCGTACCGAAACTTTATTTATACCAGTTTTCAGGAATTGGCAACGAATGTTTCCCACAACCGCGTTGGAAAAATTGCAAAGAAAAAGGGCAATAAAATGCTTGCGAAAATGTGCAATATTATTGCAGGTGATGAAATGCGCCACCACTTGGCCTATCGCGAATTTGTTAAAACTATTTTTGAATACGACGCCAGCGAAATGATGATTGCCTTTCAAGATATGATGCAGAAAAAAATCATTATGCCGGCCCAAAACCTTCGCCAAAGCGGTGGAAAAATGGCTTCGGCGTTTGACGATTTCAGCAACGCGGCACAGCGTTTGGGCGTCTATACCACATTTGATTACATTGATATTCTTGAAAAACTCAATGCCCATTGGGAAATTTCAAAAATCAGCGGCTTGACCGATGAAGCTGAAAAGGCACGGGATTATCTTTTGAAATTACCTTCGCGAATGCTTCGTATTGCTGAAAGGATAAAAATTCCACAGGATGCCAACCGTTTTAAATGGGTTGAGCCGAACGGAATAATATAAAATCTAAAAGCCGCTTCAATTGAAGCGGCTTTTTTTTTCTTTTAAAATATATTACTACAAGTCAAACTTAATTCCCTGCGCTAAAGGAAGCTCAGTGGTATAGTTGATTGTATTTGTCTGTCTGCGCATATAGATTTTCCAGGCATCGCTTCCGCTTTCGCGGCCGCCGCCGGTTTCCTTTTCACCACCAAATGCACCGCCAATCTCGGCACCGCTGGTACCGATGTTTACGTTTGCTATCCCGCAATCGCTTCCAGCGTGCGAAAGAAAACGTTCCGCCTCGCGAAGATTGTTTGTCATGATTGCTGATGAAAGTCCCTGCACAACGCCATTTTGAAGTTCGATGGCGTTTTCAACATCGCCGCTGTATTTCATTAAATACAATACGGGGGCAAAGGTTTCGTGCTGCACGATTTCGAAACTATTTTTGGCTTCGGCAATGGCTGGTTTTACGTAGCATCCGCTTTCGTAGCCTTCACCCTCCAAAACGCCGCCTTCAACAATAATGTTTCCGCCTTCCGCAACCACTTTTTCAAGGGCTTGGTTGTACATTCTTACGGCATCCTTGTCGATAAGAGGCCCAACGTGGTTTTTTTCATCCAAAGGATTCCCAATGCGAAGTTGCTTGTAAGCATCAACCACCGCATCCTTCACTTTGTCATAAATGCTTTCGTGAATGATCAATCTTCGGGTTGAGGTGCAGCGTTGCCCGGCAGTTCCCACAGCGCCAAAAACGGCACCGATAACGGTCATTTTTATATCTGCATCCGGAGTTACAATAATTGCGTTGTTTCCGCCAAGTTCCAGCAGGGATTTACCAAGACGTGCAGCAACGGCCTGTGCAACAATTTTCCCCATTCTAATGGAGCCAGTAGCCGACACCAAAGGTACGCGCTTATCGTTGGTCATCATTTCACCAACTTTATAATCGCCGTTGATTAGGCAAGAGATGCCTTCCGGCAAATTGTTGTCCGCAAAAACTTTTGCAGCAATTTTCTGGCAAGCTATTCCACAAAGCGGTGTTTTTTCCGAAGGCTTCCAAACGCAAACATCGCCGCAAATCCAGGCCAATGCTGTGTTCCAAGCCCAAACGGCTACGGGAAAGTTAAATGCTGAAATAATCCCGACAACGCCAAGCGGATGATATTGCTCGTACATTCTGTGGCCGGGGCGTTCGCTGTGCATCGTCAAGCCGTGAAGCTGGCGGGAAAGACCGACTGCAAAATCGCAGATGTCAATCATTTCCTGTACTTCGCCAAGCCCTTCCTGATAACTTTTTCCCATTTCATAGGAAACCAATTTTCCGAGCGGCTCTTTCAGTCTTCGCAACTCTTCCCCAAATTGGCGCACGATTTCCCCACGTTGTGGAGCTGGTTTCAATCGCCAGTCTTTAAATGCTGAAGTGGCGCTTTGCATTACTTTTTCGTAATCTTCTTTGGAAGTGGTGCTCACTTTTGCGATGAGTTGGCCGTCAACGGGCGAAAAAGATGAAATTTCCTCCCCGTTTGAAAACCATTCATTTCCAGTGGAAGTTCCTTGGTTTACGTCCTTAATTCCTAATTGTTCCAATGCTTCCTCGATACCGAAGCTAGTGGTTGTTGCTTGCATATATAGTTGTTTTTTATTCCCCCGAAAGGGGGAATCACATGATTGTTTTATCTCCGTCTTTCGGTTTCCACTTGGGATAGACTTAGACGGATTTTTTTATTAATTTTATAAAGATTCCCGCCTCCGCGGGAATGTTGCAAAGGTACACAATGCGCTGAAGAAAGTAAAACGAAACGGTATCTGTTTGGAAATACGCTGTTAATCTTGTGTGAAACGTGGGTCGGCTTCCATCACCGTTCCGCATTTGTTACAAGTTCGCAACTCTTTGCTTCCGTAGAAATGTTTGAAGTGTTTTAGAAAATCAGTTTCAATATCGCTTAGCGGGAAGTAAACTTCATATAGTTTGTTGTTGCAATTGTCGCAAAACCAGAGTAGGCCGTCTTTTCCCTCAAGGTCGGTTCGTTTTCTTTCAATAACCAAACCTATTGAACCAGCACTCCTGCCGGGAGAATGCGGCACCTTTGCGGGATGAAGATACATATCGCCAGGGCCTAGTTCCATCACTTTTTTCTCGCCATTTTCTTGGATTGCAACCTGAATATTTCCTTCAAGTTGATAGAAAAGCTCCTCGGTTTCGTTGTAGTGATAATCCTTTCGGGCATTGGGACCGGCGACGATCATTACGATATAATCGTCAGATTCAATATATAAATTTTTATTGCCCACCGGTGGTTTCAGAAGATCTCGATTTTCCTCAACCCACTTATTTAAATTGAAAGGTTTTTTAATAGCCATTGCCGTATTTTTAACTGTTACGTAAAAATACGGCAATTTAGACTAATTAAAAAAGGGATGTGAGGTTACTTTCTATAAAAAAGTTGTGTGAAGTAGCTACGGCCTTTGGCACATTTCATCACACCAAATCCGGTGTGTGTGTAATTTCCTTCAATAATGGCCTTGTGTCCGGGGCTGTTCAGCCAAGCATTTACAACGGCCTCGGCGGTTTCATAGCCATAGGCAACGTTTTCGCCTACTACTACGGCGTTGTCGTGATATTTTATTCCTTCGGAACGATAGCCAAAATTATCGTGGTTTATCTGCTCCTTTTCAATCATATATTCAGTGTGGTCCACAGCAAAGGCGGAAGCGTATTGGGTATCAATTTTGAGTAAGGAAAGACCCAATGACGCGCGATGGTCATTCACCAGGCTTAAAATTTCAGAAGACATTTGGCTGTCGTTTCTTTGGGCCAAAGCCAAATCGATGTCGTACTTGGCGGCTTCAACTTCAACAGAATCCTCTTTTGAACAGGAGGTAATCACTAGGCATAGCAATGCCATTGCAAGTAGGTTGCTTTTTAGTAGGTGCATAATTTGGGGGGACACCAGATTTGGGGCTTGATGTCGATTCAAATATATAAAAAAATATTTAAAAAATGCACTTTAACGAATAAATTGCGCACTTTATCGGATTATCGACAGATTTTTAGCATCTCAAAAACAATTGCAATTACGTGATGCACCGTAAACAGTATATTTCACGTATATTAGGGATAAATTTAAAATTATCGGTATGGTTAAAATTTTAACATATTTTATTGCTATTTTTCTTCTTTTCGGATGTAAAAACGAAGAAAAATCTACTTCTGAGAGGAAAAAGATTTCAGAAAATGCAACTCAAAAGGAAGAAAATTTTGGAATTGTCATCCACGGAGGCGCCGGAACTATTTTGAAGGAAAATATGAGCGATTCCCTGAAAGCAGCCTATAAGGCTAAGCTGAAAGAAGCAATTTCCGTAGGGTATGAAATTTTAAAAAACGGCGGCACTTCTTTAGATGCTGTTACACAGACTATCAATGTTATGGAAGATTCACCACTTTTCAACGCGGGAAAAGGAGCGGTTTTTACGCACGAAGGTTCCAACGAACTCGACGCGTCAATAATGGACGGGGCTACTTTGAATGCTGGAGCGGTAGCTGGGGTGAAGCACATTAAAAACCCAATCGATTTGGCACGAGATGTAATGCAAAACAGTGAACATGTAATGCTTTATGGCGCTGGCGCGGAAGAATTTGCAAAAGGTTTGGGCTATAAAATGATGGATACCTCCTATTTCTACACCCAAAACAGATATAAGTCTTTACAACGGGTTTTGGAAAGGGAAAAAGCCCAAAACGAGAAGAAGATTTCCTTTGAAGATTCTTATATAAAAAATTCAAAATTCGGGACCGTGGGTTGTGCGGCCTTGGACAAACACGGCAACCTCGCCGCCGGAACCTCAACGGGCGGAATGACCAATAAACGCTGGAACCGCATTGGCGATGCCCCAATTATTGGCGCTGGAACCTATGCAAATAATGCAACTTGCGCCGTTTCTTCAACGGGTTGGGGCGAGTATTTTATCCGCTCTGTTGTTGCCTATGATATTTCTGCCTTGATGGAATATAAAGGAATGACGTTACAGGAAGCCGCTTATGAAGTTATCCAGAAAAAAGTACCTGCCCTTGGCGGAGATGGTGGCATTGTTGCAATTGATAAGGATGGAAATGTGGCGATGGAATTCAACACTGCGGGCATGTATCGCGCCACGATGAATTCCGAAGGCGAGTTGGTTTTTAAAATTTATAAAGAGGAATAAATGGAACCGTATTACGCTGTAATTTTCACTTCCGTCCAAACTGAAAATATTGAAGGCTATTCTGAAATGGCAACATTAATGGAAAATCTGGCAAAACAGCAACCTGGTTTTTTGGAAATTGAAAGTGCCCGAAATGAAATCGGCATTACCGTAAGCTATTGGCAAAGCCTTGAAAGCATTAAAAAATGGAAAGAAAATTTGGATCATTTAACTGCGCAGAAAAAAGGTAGAGAACAATGGTATTCCTATTATAAAGTGAGGGTTTGCAAAGTGGAACGGGATTATGAATTTAACGCTTGAAGGGGCATAATTTTTTGACAATCTGTTAATTCCATCCCAAATGTTAAATTTTAAAATACGATTATAAAATAGTTGAACGTTACAAATTTAACCTCCCACCCATAAAACGTATTTAAGTAATTATTTCAAACAAAACGATTTGGTTTTTGCTTTGCTGCCCAATCATTTTGCCTTATTTTTAAATGCCTTTAACCATCGAGTATGAAAAATCTTCTCAAGTTCCTAACTGTCCTTTTATTGCTTTTCGTTTTTTCCTGTAAAGACAAAGACAAACATTCCGAAACCGACAATCTCTTTAAATTCAAGGAATATATTTCCTATAACACCTACGGAAACCAATCCATCACTACAGATATTCGTGTTGAACTTGCAAAACCGTTGGAACAATTTGAGATCACTCAAGAACTTGCTGCCGATGAATATTTAAAAATTTCTCCCGCTACGAAAGGTAAATTGGTTGTTGAAAACGGCAAAACCCTAATTTTCCAACCTTCGGAATATTTAAAGCCCGACACAGAATATACTGTAACGGTAAAACTGGATAAATTTTACGAAGATATTTCCAAAGAATTTAAAACCTACACTTTCAGCTTTCATACAATTACGCCCAATTTTAAAGTAGATATTGGAAAACTGCAAAGCTATAGCAAGCAATGGCAATATGTTGAGGCATCAGTTGAGGCGTCGGATGTTATTTCTTTTGAAAAGGCTAAACAATTGGTTTCTGCGTCGCAGGAAGGTAAAAAGTTAAAACTGAAATGGCCGTCAGAAGAAAAAGAGGCGCGCTATTTCAACTTTACTATCGACAGTATTTCAAGGAAAATTGACGATTCCGAAATTCTCATAAAATGGGATGGAAAACCAATCGGAGCCGAAAACAGAGGGGAAAATACATTTGCAATTCCAGGCCAAAACAAT
This sequence comes from Aequorivita aquimaris, assembly GCF_001573155.1. Lineage (GTDB taxonomy): Bacteria > Bacteroidota > Bacteroidia > Flavobacteriales > Flavobacteriaceae > Aequorivita > Aequorivita aquimaris. The sequence goes on from NZ_JRWG01000002.1 coordinate 456,619, forward strand.
TTTACAATTGTTGACATCAGCAGCACGTTGGCTCCGGCTGCACTTTTGAGCATCAACTTTTCCGACCCGTTGCTGGAAAATCAGGATTTTGCAGGTTTGGTTACTATTGAAAATACGCAGGATTTACGATACGAAGTCAACGGAAATGTGCTCAACGTATATCCGCCAAACCGCGTGGTGGGCCACGTAAAGGTTACGGTTTTCACGGGAATCAAAAATTCGGAAGGCATCGGTCTGAAAAAGGAATTTTCAGAATTGGTTTCCTTTGAGCAACTGAAACCAGCCGTGCGGATGATTTCAAAAGGTGTAATTCTCCCGAATTCCGCTTCAACGCCCGTTTATTTTGAAGCGGTAAACCTTTCAAAAGTGGATGTGCGCGTCATTAAAATTTACGAAAACAACGTGCTTCAATTTCTTCAAAGCTATAATTTGGACAATACAAATACCTACGATATTAAGCGTGTTGGCAGACGAATCGCCAAAAAAACCATCGAACTAAAAAATGCCGATTTGGGCGATAACGGCAGTTGGAAAGCCTACGCCATTAATCTTTCGGAATATTTTACGGCAGATCCGGGCGCCATTTACCAATTGGAACTCAGTTTCAAAAAGGATTATATCATTTATGATTGTGCCGAAACTACTTCGGAAGAAGAAAATACTGAGGAAAACGAAGATGAATACTACAATGATTATTACGAAGAAGATCCCTATTACGCCAGCGATTCTTCCGAAGACGAGGAAATCCGCGAGGAGCGTTATTGGGATAACGAAATCTACCGTTGGCGAAGTTACAATTACAACTGGGAACAGCGCGATAACCCGTGCCATCCCGCGTATTACAATGAAGAGCGTGTGGTTACCGCAAATATTCTCGGTTCAGATTTGGGATTGATTGTGAAAAAGGGCAACAACCGTTCATATCATTTTATTGCCACAAATTTGATTACCGCAAAGCCGGAAGGTGGCGTAAAAGTGAAACTTTTCAACTATCAGCAGCAACTTATTGAAACTGTTACGACCGAAGGCGATGGAATGACACTTTACGATGGTTCAAAAAATGCAGCTTTCGCAGTGGCACAGAAAGGAAATAATTTTGCCTACGTAAAACTGGAGGACGGAAATGCCCTTTCCATGAGCAATTTCGACATTTCGGGGAAAGAGCTTCAAAAAGGATTAAAAGGTTATACTTATACCGAACGTGGCGTTTACCGTCCGGGCGACAGCATTCACTTGACTTTCGTCTTGAACGACAATGCAAATCCCCTTCCAAAAAATCATCCAGTTACGCTTTCTGTTACTGATGCGCGCGGAAAACTCATACAAAGAACGGTTCTGAACAGTAGTTCGAACTTCTCTCCCTTTGGGGGAGATGCCGCAGGCAGAGGGGGGCAGGGATTTTATTATTTCCCAATCGCCACAGACCCCTCCGCCCCAACCGGAAACTGGAATGCAACCGTAACCGTTGGTGGCGCACAATTTTCGCACACGTTGAAAGTGGCGACCATTAAACCAAACCGGTTAAAAATAAAACTCGATTTTGAGGATGAAATTCTCGATGCCACAAAACCCGTAAAAGGAACGGCAAGCGCCATGTGGCTTCACGGCTCGCCTGCGCGCAATTTGAAAATTGATATGACAGCCACGCTTCGAGCCAGCAATTCAGCTTTTCCGAAGTTTTCAAAATACAATTTCATCGACCCAATCCGAAAATTTGATGAGGTGGAAATCCCTGTTTTGGATGTGCAACTTTCTTCGGAAGGCAGTACTGCTTTTAGCCAAAATCTTGAAGTGGGAAAGAACGCGCCCGGAATGTTAAAAGCTACTTTTTTAACGAAAGTGTACGAAGGCGGCGGCGATTTTTCAATGGATATTTTTTCGAAAGATTTAGCCCCATTCTCACATTTTGTCGGTTTGAAATCTCCCGAAGCGGGTCGTTACGGTTCCTATTTTACGGATGAAAACACAACTTTTGATGTAGTTTCCGTGAATGCGCAGGGCAAAGCTGCCGCCAACCGCGAGCTGGAAGTGAAAGTTTTTCAAATTGAATGGCGTTGGTGGTGGAACCGCGGAGAGGACAATCTTTCAACCTATGAAAATTCAACCGTGCACCATCCTGTGAAAGAATTCACCGTAAAAACCGATGGCAACGGAAAGGGAAAATTCACCGTAAATATTCCCGAAGAGGAAGGCGGACGCTATTTAATTCGGGTCATCGATAAACAATCTGGCCACGCAACCGGGCGCATAACATATTTCTACAGAAATTGGTGGCAGCGCCCAAGTGACGGCGATGCGGAAAGTGCGCGCATGTTGCTCTTTTCAGCAGATAAGGAAAAATACAATGTTGGCGAAGAAGCGTTTATAACCTTTCCTTCGGGAAGCGACGGCCACGCGTTGATTAGCGTTGAAAACGGCACCGAAGTTTTGGCAACGCACTGGATTGAAACCAAAAAAGGCGAAACCAAAGCTGCGATAAAAATCACCAAGGAAATGGCGCCGAATATTTATGTGAATATTTCGTTACTTCAACCCCATAGCCAGACCAAAAATGATTTGCCGATTCGGCTTTATGGCGTTATTCCGCTTTCGGTGGAAGATCCTTCAACAGTGCTTCATCCGAAAATTTCGATGCCCGAAGTTTTAAAACCGGAGAAACAATTCACCGTAAAAGTTTCCGAAGAAAAAGGGAAGCCGATGACCTATACTTTGGCGGTTGTTGATGAAGGCTTGCTGGATTTAACGCGCTTTGCCACGCCAGATATCCACGAAGCTTTTTACAACCGGGAAGCTTTGGGGGTTAAGACTTTTGATATGTTTGATTATGTGATTGGCGCCTATTCCGGCAGTGTGGATAATATTTACGCAATCGGTGGTGGCGATGCGGCTTTGGGTGCAAAAAACCGAAAAGCCGACAGATTTAAACCAGTTGTGAAATATCTGGGACCATTCGAACTCGCCGCCGGAAAAATTGCAAGTCATAATATTATGATGCCAAATTACATCGGTTCGGTGCGGACGATGGTAATTGCGGGCGATAAAACCAAAAGTGCATACGGCAGTGTCGAAAAAACTACGCCCGTCCGTACTCCGCTGATGGTGCTGGCCTCGCTTCCGCGGAAATTATCGCCGGGCGAAACGGTTACACTTCCTGTTACCGTTTTTGCGATGGAGAATAAAGTGAAAACCGCCACGATTACCGTAAAAACAGGCGATGCGCTGAAACCGAAAAACGGTGCTTCCGAAACTGTTTCGTTCAGCGGACCGGGCGAGCAGATTGTGAATTTCGAATTCGAAGTTTTGCCGACGAAGGAATTTCAAACCATTGAAGTAACCGCTTCCGGAAACGGCGAAAAAGCGAGCTACAAAGTTGAAATTGACGTGGAAAATCCGAATCCGGTTTCTCAGAAATCCACAAATTACACTGTGGATGGAAATGCTTCGCAGACCATCAATTTTGAAACTTTTGGCGTACCCGGAAGCAATGCCGCGATGCTTGAATTTTCAACCTTGCCGCCGATGGATTTTGGAAAACGAATGGAATATTTGATCCATTATCCGTACGGATGCATTGAACAGACTACTTCTTCGGCGTTTCCGCAGTTGTATTTGGCGGATGTTTTCGACATTACTTTTGATAAAAAACAGAAAATTGAAAAAAATGTAAAAGCAGCGATTGAGCGACTTGGAAGATTCCAAACTGCAAACGGCGGACTTGCATATTGGCCCGGCGAACGTGAAGCCGACGAATGGGCAACCAATTATGCCGGGCATTTTATGCTGGAAGCGAAACAAAAAGGATATGCGTTGCCCATCAGTTTTATGAGCAATTGGTTGCTATACCAGCAAAACACGGCGCGCCAATGGCGAAACAGTTATAAGGTTTATAATTCAAGTTTGACGCAGGCTTACAGACTTTATACCTTGGCGTTGGCGGGAAAACCGGAGCTCGCTGCAATGAACCGCCTTCGCGAAAGCAAAGAATTGAGCAACGATGCCAAATGGCGATTGGCCGCGGCATACGCTTTGGCTGGCAAAAAGGAAGTTGCACAGCAGATTGCACAAACGGCCAATATCAATTTCGTTCCGCAGAAATACGATTATTATACGTACGGCTCGCCTTTCAGAAATAGGGCGATGGCTTTGGAAACGTTGGTGCATTTGGGAGATTCGAAACAACGTGATTTGGCGATTTCCGTGGCGAAAGATTTGTCTTCCGGAAATTGGTACAGCACTCAGGAAACTTCGTATGCATTGATGGCAATGGCAAAAATGGTTGCCAAAAACGGTGGAAAGGCTATGGAGCTTACCTTTACAAATGGCGGAAAATCGGTTGAAGTGAAAACCGACCGAGCAATTGCGCAGCGCGATCTTTCTTTTGTAATGGGAAGCAATTCCGTTTCCGTAACAAACAAAAAAGGGAATGTGGTTTACGTTACACTTTCGCAACGTGGGAAATTGCCTTTAGGGGAAGAACTTGCCGAAAGACGCAATCTCTCCATAAAATCTGAATATTTGGGAGGCGATGGAAAATCAATTGACGTTACAAAATTGCGACAGGGCACGGAAATCATCGCGAAAGTGAGTGTTACCAATACTTCCAACAATTGGATAAACAACGTGGCTTTGGCAAAAATCTTTCCAAGCGGTTGGGAAATAGTAAACACCATTTTCTCCGAATTGGGCGGTGGCGCAAGTGGAAATGCACGATATACGGACATTCGCGACGACAGGGTGAATTTCTTCTTCGATTTAAAAGCAGGGGAAACCAAAACGTTCAGCGTAAAATTGAACGCTTCCTATTTGGGAACGTATTATTTGCCGGGAACGCAGGTTGAAGCTATGTATGACAACTCATATTATGCGCGAAATAAGGGAATGTGGGTAACGATTGAGCAGTAAAAATTCATTGAAATTTGACAAAACAGAAATAAAAAAAAAGATCAGCAGGCACAAAATAAAACTTAGTGTCCTGTTGGTTCTGTTTTTAATTTGGCTCTTTTGCCTCCCCTCGCCATTATTCAACGTTCCCACCGCAACCGTTGCCGAAAGCAGCAGCGGACAAATGCTGGGCGCACGAATTGCCGATGACGGTCAATGGCGTTTTCCACAAATGGATTCTGTGCCAGAGCGGTTTGAAAAATGCATTCTCTATTTTGAAGACGAACATTTTTATTGGCATCCCGGTTTTAATCCAGTTTCTATTTCAAAAGCACTTTGGAATAATCTTACTACAAATTCTCGCCGAGGCGGAAGTACGATTACGCAACAAGTTATTCGGCTTTCCAGACAAAATAAAGGCAGAACTTATTTTGAAAAAGTGATTGAAATATTTCAAGCCACGCGTTTGGAAGCAGGTTACAAAAAGAAATCTATTCTGAATTTATATGCATCTTATGCGCCTTTCGGTGGAAATGTGGTTGGGTTGGAAACCGCTTCGTGGCGGTATTTTGGCATTCCTGCCAGCGAATTGAGTTGGGGGCAATCGGCGGCGTTAGCGGTTCTTCCGAATGCGCCGGCGCTTATTTTTCCCGGGAAAAACGAAGAAATTTTAAAACAAAAAAGAGATGCTTTATTATTGAAACTTTTTCAAAATAAAGTAATTGATGAAACCACCTATCAATTGGCTTTGGACGAAATTCTTCCCGGAAAACCTTTGCCATTGCCAGAATTTGCGCCGCATTTAACCGAAAAAATAAGAAGGGAACATCTCGGAAAAAGTATTGAAACCACGATTGATTTTTCGCTTCAACAAAAGGTAAATAATATTGTAAAAGAACAAAATTATATGCTTGCGCAAAACCAAATACACAATCTTGCAGTTTTGGTTTTGGACGTAAATACCCGCGAAGTTTTGGCGTATGTAGGTAATTCCCCGACGACTCGCCAACACAATAATTTTGTGGATATCATTGAAAAACCACGAAGCACGGGCAGTATTTTGAAACCATTTTTATTCACTTCATTATTGGATGCTGGCGAAATTCTTCCGAATACGTTGGTGGCGGATATTCCAACGACCGTAAATGGTTACACGCCTGAAAATTTCGATAAAAAATTTAATGGCGCGGTGCCAGCGAGTGTGGCACTTTCGCGTTCGTTAAATATTCCGGCAGTGCGGATGTTGCGGGATTTTGGGTTTCAACGGTTTTATAATGTTTTGAAAAAAACCAATCAAAAAGCAATTGATAAACCCGCAGATTATTACGGTCTCTCGTTGATTTTAGGTGGCGCGGAGAGCAGTTTGTGGGATATTACAAATGCGTATGCGGGAATGGCTTCCACCTTAAATTTTTTCAACAATTCTTCCAGCGAATACCGAAAAAATGAGTTTGTGGAACCTGTTTATGTGAAAGATTACGAAGAAGTATCCTTCGGGGAAATTCAACAAAAACCCTCTGTTTGGAATGCCGGTGCGATTTACGAAGCTTTCGAAGCAATGGAAAAAGTGAATCGCCCAAGCGGTGAGGAAAACTGGGAATTTTTCACAAGCAGCCAACCGCTTGCTTGGAAAACCGGAACGAGTTACGGGTTTAAGGATGCGTGGGCCGTTGGCGTTACGCCAAAATACGCCATCGGAATTTGGGTGGGAAATGCAGATGGCGAGGGGCGGCCAGGCTTGACGGGAATTCAAGCTGCGGCGCCAGTTCTGTTTGATGTTTTAAATGTTTTGCCGCAATCGGGATGGTTTAAAATTCCCTATGATGAATTGGTTGAGGTAGAAATCTGCGCAAAAAGTGGCCATTTAGCGGGACTTTTCTGTGATGAAACAAAAATGGAATGGATTCCAAAAAACGGAACGCGAACCGAAGCTTGCCCGTATCATCAAACTGTATTTCTAAAGGATTCGGAAAATTTTCGGGTGAATTCTTCGTGTTATCCACTTTCAGCAATGGTTCAAAAGAACTGGTTCGTGCTGCCGCCGGTAATGGAATATTATTACGCACAACTTCACCCCGAATACCAAATCTTGCCGCCCTTTGCGCCGAATTGTTTGCAGGAAGGCGAAAAGTTGATGGCGTTTATTTATCCGAAGAAAAATGAAACCGTTCTTCTTCCGAAGAACTTTGATGAAAATGTAAACGAAGTAATTTTTAAGCTGGCACATCGTTCGCCCGAAACTACCGTTTTTTGGTATTTGGATTCAAAATATATCGGCAAGACCGAGACCTTTCACGAACTGGCCATTTCGCCAAAACCAGGAGCATATTTATTGACTACGGTAGATCAGGACGGCAATGAACTTCGTGAGCAGATTGAAATAAAATCTGCTTCAGAAAACCCTTAAAAATTATTTAACAAAACATTAATACTGATTGGTTCGGAATATTACGAACCAAACGTACTTTTGCATCTTCATTTTAAATCATACACATATTTTGACTAAAAAAGAAAACTTAATTGAGAAATTGGGAGTTCACATTGAAAACAAGGAGCAGCTTGCTCCATTGGCTGCGCGAATTCTTTCTACCTTGATTTTAACGGGCAAAAAAGGAGCCACATTTGAATCTTTGGTTTGTGAGCTTAATGCCAGTAAAAGTACAATTTCAACACATTTAACCACTTTGCAGGCCGCAAACCGAATTACCTATCACACAAAATGTGGCGATAGAAAAAAGTATTTCACACTTGTTCCAGATGTGATGATAAATTCCATGAATGAAATGCTCAAAAACTGGAAAAATGAACGCGATCTGCATCTTGAAATAATGGAATATAAAAAGGAAATAAATGCAGAACTTCCTGAGGATTGTTCAGAAATCTTCGACTTGGAATTACATAAAGATTATTTGGAATTCCTTGCACAAGCAAGTGCTTCCATGGAAAAAATTCAAAAAAAGCTTACTGAAAAACATAAAAACGACTAATTAAATCAACAATGAAAAAGAAAAATTTTATTCATTCACTTCCCATAGCTTTAGGCATTTTGCTATTGTTTTCTTCTTGTGGTGACGACAAAAGTGCACAACAGGCCCAAATGGCACAACAAGCCCCAACTTTACCGGTTGTATCAATTCCAACGAAAACTGTTACAGCATTTACAACCTATCCTGCAAGTATTGAAGGGATTGTGAACAGTCAGGTAAATGCAAAAATTTCAGGATATATTACTGATGTTTTGGTTGATGAAGGTCAAAAAGTAAGAAAGGGACAAACGTTATTTAGACTGGAGACCCAAACTTTGAGCCAAGATGCCGCTGCCGCTCGCGCCAATGTGAATGCTGCACAGGTTGAGGTTGATAAACTGAAGCCTTTGGTTGAAAAAAACATTATCAGCAATGTGCAACTTGAAACTGCCAAAGCAAAACTCCAACAAGCAAAAAGTGGTTATAATAGCATTGCGGCAAATATAGATTACGGAAACATAAAAAGCCCAGTTGATGGTTATGTGGGTTCCATAAATCTTCGGAAAGGTGCGTTGGTGAGTCCATCGTCACAAGTCCCTATGACGACTGTCTCAGACATCAGCAAAGTGTATGCATATTTCTCAATGAATGAAAAGGAATATTTGGATTTTATTCAAAATGCAGAAGGAAAGGATATCGAAGAAAAAATAAAAAAACTTCCGAAAGTGCAATTGTTATTGGCGAACGGAAGCCTTTACGAAGAAGAAGGAACCATTGAAACCATTAACTCACAAGTAAATGCGAATACGGGTTCTATTTCTTTCAGGGCTGTTTTTGATAATCCCTCAAGAATTTTAACAAACGGTAACAGCGGAAAAATTAAAATTCCAAAAGTTTATACCGATGCTGTAGTTGTTCCGCAGGAAGCCACTTACGAACAACAAGGCGGTATTTATGTGTATAAAGTGGGCGAAGATGGCATGGCCACTTCAACCAAAATTGAAACAACGGCAGAAGTTGGAAACCTTTACGTGGTAGCTTCCGGCTTGCAGAAAGGCGATAAAATTGTTGCAAAAGGTGCAAACAAACTACGTGGAAATTCCAAAATAAATCCACAGGAAATGCCTTTTGACAGCATTGCCAAACCTATTGAAAAAGTTTTCAGATAACCGTTTAAGAAAAACCAATCATGTTAAAAACATTTATAGACAGACCCGTACTCTCTACGGTTATCTCGATAATTATTGTGATTTTGGGAATTTTGGGACTTTCGAATCTGCCCATTACCCAATACCCCGATATTGCCCCGCCGACCATTCAGGTGAATGCAACCTATCCAGGAGCGAACGCCGAAACCATTCTTGAAAGCGTTATTATTCCGCTTGAAGAGCAGATAAACGGAGTGGAAGGAATGACCTATTTAACTTCCACCGCCACCAACAATGGAACGGCTTCCATCAGCGTGTTTTTTGATCAGGATGTAGATCCGGATATTGCCGCTGTAAACGTTCAAAACCGTGTGGCACGGGCTAATTCATTGTTGCCGCAAGCCGTAATTCAAACTGGGGTTACAACTTCAAAACAACAAACCAGTGCGTTGATGTTTCTTTCCTTTTACAGCACAAACCCAGATTATGACGATACGTTTCTTCAGAATTATTTAAAGATAAACGTCATTCCCGAATTACAAAGGGTAAACGGTGTTGGTGACGTGAGTGTATTCGGAGGAAAAGATTACTCCATGCGCATTTGGCTAAATCCTCAAAAACTTGCAGCCTATAGTTTGATGCCTTCAGACGTTGTAGCGGCTTTAAAAGAACAGAGTTTGGAAGCCGCGGCGGGTGCTTTGGGTGAAAATAATGGCGAAGCCTTTTCATATACCATTAAATATCCGGGACGTTACAAAACTGAGCAGCAATACAGCGACATTGTGATTAAAGCTTTGGGCAATGGCGAATTTTTGAGATTGAGCGATGTTGCACAAATAGAACTTGGCGCACAATCTTATGCAGGTGGATCTGTTACCAATGGAAATCCTGCGGTAAATATGGGTATTTTTCAAACGAAAGGTTCAAATGCACAGGAAATTATTGATGCTATAAAAGTAGAATTGGCTCAAGTGGAAGCCAATCTTCCCGAAGGCATCACGTATTATATTCCGTATGATACTAACAACTTTTTGAATGCCTCAATTGAAAAGGTGGTAATGACTTTGGTAGAAGCGTTCCTGCTAGTTTTTCTTGTGGTATTTATATTCTTGCAGGATTTTCGTTCCACTTTAATACCGGCAATTGCGGTACCAGTTTCGATTATTGGAACATTTTTCTTCCTAAATTTATTTGGATATTCCATCAACCTTCTGACGCTTTTCGCTTTGGTATTGGCAATTGGTATTGTGGTAGATGACGCTATTGTAGTCGTCGAGGCAGTCCATTCAAAGATTGACGAAGGAGAGAAAAGCCCGAAAAAGGCATCGCTTAAAGCCATGCACGAAATTTCCGGAGCTATTGTTTCCATTACCTTGGTGATGTCTGCAGTGTTTATCCCCGTAACTTTTATAAAAGGCCCTACGGGAGTATTTTATGAGCAGTTTGGAGTAACGCTTATTGTTGCAATTATTATTTCTGCAATAAACGCTTTGACTTTAACACCCGCGCTGAGTGCACTTTTCTTAAAAGGTCACGATGAAAAACAAAACAGCAATAAACCAGGTTTTATTCAGAAATTCTTTAACGGTTTCAACAGAGGTTTTAAAGCTACTGTAAACCGTTATGGAAGATCTGTCCATTTCCTATACAGGCATAAATGGATTACTGGAGTTATTTTGCTTTTGGCAGTTTTGGGAATTTGGTGGTCATCTGCAACTTTGAAAACAGGCTTTGTGCCCGATGAAGATCGTGGAATTATCTTTATGAACGTAGAACTTCCCGCGGGTTCTTCAATTGATCGTACGCGTGAGGTAAACCTAAAACTATACAATAAAATAAAAGACCTTCCTGGCGTACAAGGTGCGTCGGTTATTGACGGTCGAAGTTTGATCAGCGGTGCGGGAAGCAATTACGGACTTGGCTTTATTAGGCTTGACGATTGGAAAGACAGAGAAGACGAATCGCTTTCGGTGCAGGCAATAACTGGCCAACTTTTCGGAATTGCTGCGCAAATTCCAGAGGCGCAAATTATATTTTTCTCGCCACCAAGTATTCCCGGTTTTGGAAACTCCGCTGGAGCCGAAGTGAATCTTTTGGATCGCTCCGGTGGAAGCTTTACAGATTTGGACCAAACCAATCAGGAGTTTATTGCAAAATTGAGCCAGCGGCCTGAAATTCAATATGCACAATCCTCTTTCAACACGCGTTATCCGCAATATGAAATGACGCTGAACGTGCCATTGGCAAAAGAAGTTGGGGTTTCGGTTCAAACTATTTTCAACACTTTGCAGGGATATATAGGAAGTATTTTCGCAGCAGATTTTTCCCGCTTCGGAAAACAATATCGCGTGTATGTTCAAGCATTGCCGGAAGACAGGGCAAGTGAAAGCGATTTGAACAATATTTATGTGCGCACTGCCAGCGGTGAAATGACGCCAATTACCCAATTCGTTACGCTGAAACGGGTTTATGGGCCACAATCGGTTACGCGTTTCAATTTGTTCAATTCCACAAAAGTTACAGCTGCGCCGGCGCCGGGCTATAGCTCGGGTGATGTTATTGCCGCTGTTGAAGACGTTAGCCAAACTTTGCCCAGCAATTTTGATATCGCTTACTCAGGTTTAACCTTGGAAGAAAAAAGCGCAGGCAACCAAACAACGATGATTTTCATTTTGTCATTGGTATTCGTTTACTTTTTGCTAGCAGCTCAATATGAAAGCTATTTATTGCCCTTTTCAGTTCTGTTTTCATTGCCAGTTGGGGTTTTTGGAGCCTATATTTCAACACAGTTTATGGGATTGCAAAACAATATCTACTTTCAGATTGCGCTCATAATGCTTATAGGGTTGCTCGCGAAAAACGCAATTCTTATAGTTGAATTTGCCTTACAGCGAAGAAAGCACGGCGAATCTATTTTGGATGCTGCCATTGACGGTGCCGAAGCGCGATTGCGACCCATTTTGATGACTTCCTTCGCCTTTATATTTGGATTGATGCCGTTGGTACTTTCAAACGGGGTTGGTGCCGCAGGTAACCGTTCCATTGGTACCGGAGCCGTTGGTGGTTTATTGATAGGAACAATTTTAGGGGTTTTTGTAATTCCAATTTTGTTCATCCTTTTCCAGTGGTTACAGGAAAAAATTACGGGCGCACCGACTGAAAAATTAGAAACTATTGAAGAAAACACTTCTCATGAAAAATAATAGCATATATAAAATTTTGATATTGGCAAGTTTGCCGTTTCTGCTGGTTTCTTGCTTTGCCGCGAAAGATTATGAACGGCCCCAAGTGGTAAATGAAGCAAATTACAGAACTGAAAATCTTCCGCAGGATACCTTAAGCATCGCGACCCTTTCGTGGAAGGACTTGTTTACGGATCCTTTGTTGCAAGGTTACATTGAAGAAGGCCTGAAAAACAATATGGACATTCGGGTGGCGCTTCAGCAAATACGTATAGCCGAAGCGTATGTAAAACAGGGCAAGGCGGGGTATTTTCCTTCGTTGAGTGGAAATGCAAAATACACACATCAGGAATTGCCGGCCCAAAACCAGTTTGGCAATATTTCTTCCATCAGTCAATACGAGTTGAGCGCGAGTCTTTCGTGGGAAGCAGATATTTGGGGAAAAATTCGTAGCAATGAAAGGGCTTTTCAAGCTTCATACCTTCAAACTGTTGCGGCACACCAAGCCGTAAAAAGTAGGTTGATTGCCAATATTGCTTCGGTTTATTACCAATTGTTGGCGTTGGATGAACAAATTCGTGTTACCGAGGAAACCATCGAGACGCGTTCAAAAGGTTTGGAAACAACCCAAGCTTTAAAGGAGGCCGGAAACGTTACCGAAGTAGGCGTAAAGCAAACGGAAGCGCAGCTTTATACCGCTCAAGGAATTTTAATCGATTTAAAAAACCAAGCCCGCCTGTTGGAAAATACAATGTCTATTTTATTGGGAAGCGCTCCGCACGAAATAACCCGTGGAAGCTTGGAAAATCAAGATATCGAAATACCGTTGAAAACAGGAATTCCGTCACAATTGCTCAGAAATAGACCCGATGTTATGGCCGCGGAATACAGTTTGATGAATGCTTTTGAACTTACGAATGCAGCCCGAGCCAGCTTCTATCCGTCATTGACGCTTTCGGCAACGGGAGGTTTTCAGAATATTGAGATTGATAAACTTTTCAATGCCAATTCGCTATTTGCAACTATTATTGGAGGGTTGACGCAGCCTATTTTCAACAAACGTCAAATCCGTACGCAGTATGAAGTCTCTCAGGCACAGCAGGAACAGGCTTATTTGGATTTTAGATTGGCCGTTATCACTGCCAGTAAAGAAGTTTCGGATGCGCTTTATAATTATCAGTCTGCAACCGAAAAAATTGAAGTAAACCAAAAGGAATTTGAGGCTTATAATTTGGCAACAGGCTATTCCGAAGAACTTTTGGACAACGGTTATGCAAACTATTTGGAAGTTTTGAACGCGCAGGAAAACGCGCTTAATTCAAGCTTAAACCTTATAAACACAAAAAATAACCAGCTTCAGGCCATCGTGGATTTATACGAAGCCTTGGGCGGCGGTTGGCGATAGTTTTTTCATATTTTTTATTGTTGATTGTAAATCTGTCTTGAATCTTTTTTTCAAGGCAGATTTTTTTATATCCTATTTCGAAAACAGCTATTTTAGTGCAATGGGAAAATTTCACTTCATCATTTTTTTACTTGTTTTCGCCTTTATTTCCTGTGAAGAAGCGCCTAATGAAACTATTTCGTTGAATGGCGATTGGCAATTTTCCGAAGCTGGAAAAAATGATTGGAAAACTGCGGAAGTTCCCGGAACCGTGCAAGCAGATTTGCTGCGATTGGGAGAAATTCCAGACCCCTTTTTAAAAAATAACGAAGACTCCATTCAGTGGATTTCGGAAAGAAATTGGCAGTATAAAAAGCAATTTTCGGTTTCCGAAGAAATCTTAAAAAGAACGAAACATTTTTTGAATTTTGAAGGTTTGGATACATATGCCAAAGTTTTACTCAATGACAGTTTAATTCTCTCCGCAAACAATGCTTTCCGAAGCTGGGAAGTCGATATTAGCGATGCATTAAAACCCGAAAACGAACTTTTGATAATTTTCAAAAGCCCAGATTCCATCGAAAAAAGTGAAGCTGAAAATTTAAATTATGAACTACCCGGCGGAAGTCGTGTTTTCACCCGAAAGCCGCAATATCAATACGGTTGGGATTGGGCGCCAACTATAAAAACGATGGGCATTTGGCGAAATGTTTCGTTGATGAGTTATGATTTTGCACGGTTAAAAGACGTTTTTCTTGAAACAAAATCTATCTCAGACTCGGTGGCCGAAATTGTTGCAAAATTTGAAATTGAAACGGTAAAAGAAGAAGAAATCACCCTTCAAATCACAAATAAAAATACGTCTGAAACCTTCACTTCAACCTTTAAAACCAAAGCGGGTGAAAGTGAATATCAAATACCTTTCAACATCAAAAACCCAAAACTTTGGTGGACGCATAATTTGGGCGAACCATTTATGTATAACATTCAAGTTGAATTGATTCACAATAAAAATGTTTTGGAAACACATTCCAAAAAACTCGGAGTTCGTTCGATAAAATTGATTACAGAAAAAGATTCCATCGGCGAAAGTTTTTATTTCAAGTTAAACGGGAAACCTGTTTATATGAAGGGAGCCAACTATGTTCCCCAACAAATATTTGAAACAAAATTAGACCAAGAAAAATACACAAAACTTATTGATGGCGCGGTTTTGGCAAATATGAATATGCTGCGCGTTTGGGGCGGTGGAATTTATGAGGACAACTTTTTTTACCAGCTTTGTGATGCCAAAGGAATCCTTGTTTGGCAGGATTTTATGTTTGCCTGCGCGATGTATCCCGGCGATGCGGCTTTTTTGGAAAATGTAAAACAGGAAGCCATTGACAATGTGAAACGGTTGCGCGGGCATCCAAGTATTGCGCTATTTTGCGGCAATAACGAGAGCGGCGAGGGTTGGCATCGCTGGGGCTGGCAGGACGGTAAAACCGAGGAACAAAAGCAGGAAATTTGGGCAAATTACGATGCGGTTTTCAACAATATTTTACCGAAAGTTGTGGATAGTTTAAGCCCGACAATCAGTTATTGGGAAAGCTCGCCAAAATACGGTCGTGGCGACAAACGCTACCAATTTGAGGGCGATGCGCACGATTGGTGGGTGTGGCACGACGGCTGGCCGTTTGAACATTTTGAGGAAAACGTGCCCCGATTTATGAGCGAGTTTGGATTTCAATCTTTCCCAACTGTTGAAACCATAAAATACACCACTGAAAGAGATTCGGTGGTAATGAATGATACACTTTTTACAAACCATCAAAAGCATTCGCGGGGTTTTCAGATTATTGAAGATTATATGGCGCGAGATTTTTCCGTTCCTCAAAACGCTGACGATTACGTTTATATGAGCCAACTTCTGCAAGCCTATGGAATTTCCAAAGGAATCCATGCCCAGCGCCGCGCAAAACCTTACAATATGGGCACACTTTATTGGCAGTTGAACGATTGCTGGCCAGCGGTTTCGTGGTCGAGTATTGATTATTTTGGCAATTGGAAAGCATTGCATTATAGCGCAAAAAAAGCTTTTGATAACATTTTGATTTCCGCGGAAGAAAAAAACGACACGCTAAATATTTTTGTTGTTAATGATAGTTTTAAAAACATTAAGGATTCCCTTTCTGTGAAATTGATGGATTTCGATGGAAAAGTTATTTATGAGAACAAACTTTTGGCTGAAAGCCTTGAAAATAGTAGTGAAGAGCTTTTTTCGCTTCAACTGCAAACCTTGAAATTTAAAAGGACGGTTTGTGTATTAAAAGTGAATTTTGGAAAAAATGAATACTTCCATTATTTCGTAAAACCAAAGGATTTGAATTTGAGCAAAAGTGAAATCGAAATCAAAACTGAAAAGGCGAAAGATGGATTTATGATTACGCTTTTCTCAAAAACACTTCAGAAAAATGTATTTTTAATTGCCAATGAAAAAGGAACTTTTGAAGATAATTATTTTGATCTTTTGCCGAATGAGCCTAAAACAATTCTTTTTTCAACCGAAAGCAAATCACCGCCAGAACTGGAATATAAAGCCTTAAATCAATTCATAAAATAACGATGCGAAAAATCCTTTTCTTATTCATATTTGTAATGTCCGCTGGAATGTTTTCGCAGAGCGATCAAATTGCACTGATTCCCAAACCGCAGTCTTTGGAATTAAAAAAAGGAACTTTCAAAATTGATGAAAACATAACCCTTTATTTTGAACCAGAATTTGAAATTGCAGGAAATTTTTTAAATGATTTTCTTCAAAATGGAGCGGGATTTCAGCTTAAAAAAACTTCGGAAAAAGAAGCAGATTTAATTTTCAAAAAAGATGTGTCCCAACCTTCCGAAGGCTATATTTTAGTAATATCAAATTCAAAAATTACAATAAAAGCTTCTGATGCGAGCGGTGCTTTTTATGCGGTTCAAACCTTGCGGCAATTACTTCCGCCCCAGGCTGAGGCAAAAAATCCAACTAAAAAACAATCATTTTCAATACCACAATTAACGATTACAGATTACCCAAAATTTCAATACCGAGGAATGCATTTGGATTGTGCTCGGCATTTTTTCGATAAAGAGTTCGTGAAAAAATACATCGCTAATCTCGCTTTGTTGAAAATGAATTATTTTCATTGGCATCTCACGGATGACCAAGGTTGGCGGATTGAAATAAAAAAGTATCCGGAACTCACATCAAAAGGCGCATTTCGGGAAGAAACGTTAATTGGCCATTATAACGATACCCCACAAAAATTTGACGGCAAGCGTTACGGCGGTTTTTACACCCAAGAAGACATAAAAGAAGTAGTAGCTTTTGCTGCAAAACACAACGTTACCATAATTCCCGAAATTGAAATGCCTGGCCACGCCCAGGCTGCAATCAGTGCCTATCCTGAGTTGGGCTGCACAGGCACACAAATTCCCGTTGCTACAACATGGGGTGTTTTTGAAGATATTTTTTGTCCGAAAGAAGAAACTTTTACCTTTTTGGAAAATGTGTTAAGTGACGTTATTCCTTTATTTCCAAGTGAATATATTCACATCGGCGGCGATGAAGCCCCAAAATTACAATGGAAGAATTGTGCTCATTGCCAAAAATTGATAAAGGATAAAAATTTAAAAGATGAGCACGGTTTGCAGAGTTATTTTATTCAGCGAATAGAAAAGTTTGTAAACAGCAAAGGGAAAAAAATAATAGGCTGGGATGAGATTTTGGAAGGTGGCCTAGCGCCAAACGCAACCGTAATGTCATGGCGCGGGATGCAGGGCGGTATTGATGCTGCAAAAGAAAAACACGACGTGATCATGACGCCAACCTCACATTCTTATTTTGATTATTATCAAAGTGATAACCCAGATGAGCCTTTGGCAATTGGAGGTTTTGTTCCCTTAAAAAAAGTGTATTCGTTTAATCCAATTCCAAAGGAACTGAATGCGGAAGAGTCAAAATATATACTCGGGGCACAAGCAAATTTGTGGACGGAATATATTCAAAATGAAAAGCAAGTTGAATATATGGTTTTTCCAAGAATCCTTGCTATGAGTGAAGTTACGTGGAGCGGTCCTTCAGAAAATTTGGAAAAGGATTACCCAGATTTCGTTACTCGCGTTGAAGCGTTTATGCCGCGTTTGGATTCTTTGAATATTAATTATGCCAATCATTTATACGAACTTGAAGGCAAGATTTTGAAAGAGGACGGCAAGGTTTTTTACGAGCTGACAACGCCAACAAAGGGAAAGGAAATCTGCTACTCTATAAATAATTCTGAAACTAAAGTCTATTTAAAACCGATTTTGATTGAAGAAAGTTCGAAGATTTCAGCCAATGTTTTTAAAAATGGCGAAAAAGTGGGGCGTGAATTTTCAGAAGAAATTATGTATCACAAAGGAATTACAGCTAAAATTTCATTGAACGTTTCTCCAAATCCTGCGTATGCCGCTGGCGGAAAAGAAGCTTTGATTAATGGAATTTCAGGAAGTGATAAACGTTACGGCGATAAGGAATGGCTGGGGTTTTGGGGAGATGATTTGGAAATTACGATTGATTTCGGAAAGGAAATTGAAATTAATTCCGTAAATCTTCGATTTTATGATGCGCCTGGACAGTGGATTCATGCGCCGAAAGAAGTTATTGGTTTTTGCTATGATTTGGAAGGAAAAAAGAATACTTCATCAACAAAGTATTTTCAAAATCTACAGCCAAATATTAAAAATGTAAAAATTGATTTATCGATTAAAAATAAACCTTTTAAGACAAAAGGTCTGCATATTAAAGTCCCCAATTATGGAACCATCCCCGAAGGCCAGCAAGGAGCAGGAAACAAAGCTTGGACATTTATTGACGAAATTATTATAGAATGATTATAGAAATCTGCGCAAACAGTTTTGGAAGTGCCCAAGCCGCACAACTTGCCGGTGCACACCGAATTGAACTTTGCACCGAACTTTCGGTTGGCGGACTCACGCCAAGTCACGGCTTGATTGAAAAAGTGGTTTCGGAATTGAATATTCCCACTCACGTTTTAATCCGCCCGCGAAGTGGAAATTTCACCTATTCCGATGAAGAAATGGATGTGATGTTGCGCGATATTTCGTTCTGCAAAAAGATGGGATGCGCAGGAATTGTAAGCGGATTTTTAACCTCGGAAAGCAAAATTGATTCAGGAAAAACAAAACGATTAATTGCCGCTTCCGAAGGAATGGAGTTTACTTTTCATAGAGCATTTGATTGGGTTGAAAATCCTTTGGAAGAACTTCAAAAATTGATTGATTTAGAAGTAAACAGGTTGCTTTCTTCGGGTCAAAAACCAACTGCAATCGAAGGAATTTCACTTTTAAAAGAACTTCAAAATATTTCAAAGGGTAAAATTGAGCTTATGCCTGGAGGCGGAATTAACATTGAAAATGTCTTGAAATTTAAGAAAGCTGGATTTAAAAGCATTCACTTTTCGGCAACAACGAAAAAACAAGTTCTTTCAAAAAAGCCCATCGTTTCAATGCACAGTGATTCTTTTTTTGAAGAAGGAATTATTGCGACCTCAAATGCCGAAACCATTCAAAAAATAAAAGCACTTTTAGCGTAACGGAAATCCTTTGGCCGCCCACCACGGGTGGATTTCAATTT
Organism: Aequorivita aquimaris; assembly: GCF_001573155.1. GTDB lineage: Bacteria > Bacteroidota > Bacteroidia > Flavobacteriales > Flavobacteriaceae > Aequorivita > Aequorivita aquimaris. The sequence goes on from NZ_JRWG01000002.1 coordinate 475,842, forward strand.
CCAATCTGCCCGCTTTTACCATCGGGTCCATATTGGCCAAACTGTCCGCCATTTTTTGGGTAGGGACGTTATAAATGGTGATACCGCGAATATCGCCATCATCGCCAAACGGGCCCGAAATATCCGCAAAACCTTCTTCATACATCCGGCCCAAGTGTGCTAAATGTAACTTTTGAAGGCTATCTGCTTCTTTTTTGGTTTGCGAACGCGTTGATCCTTTTTTCAAGAATGCGATGAAATATTGCTGCATCAAAATAGTGTCGCCCGATTTTTCATCAACATAATCGAAGGTTTGAAAGCCTTTTTGAGTAAGTTCCTCTTTTAGTTGCGCCATTGGAATTTTCTCTTCCTCTGGGCAAGGTTCGGTGATGTATTCTTTCTCAATTTTGGTTTCACAACTAAAAAATGTGATTCCTAAAATTATCAATAGTAGTTTAGTTTTCATTTGTCCAGTTTTTATATGGGTTTTTACTCAAATTTGAATTGTAATATTTCACATCGCCCGTAACTTCCTTTCCCAGCCATTCGGGTTTTGAAAAGGGTTCGGTTTCGGAATCGAGTTCTATTTCGGCAATGATTAAACCTTCGTTATCGCCCATAAAATCATCCACTTCAAAAGTATGGTCGTCAAAGAAAATTTCATAGCGTGTTTTTTCAATAATTCCCGGCTCGCAAAGGTGGAGCAATTCTTCTGCTTCTGCCTGTGAAATTTGTTTTTCCCATTCAAAGCGGGAAAGGCCGGATTTATTTGACTTCCCCTTTATAGTAATAAACCCATCATTCCCTTGTATGCGGATGCGCACGGTGCGTTCGGGATGAGTGTTCAAAAACCCTTGAACGATTCGCGTGCGTTTGTGCGCCTCATTTTTAAAAGCTTCGGAGGTGACTAAAAATTTACGTTCTATTTCCTGCATTTTGGGCTATTTGTTTGATTTCATCGGAAGTGATTTGTTGTTTTGGAAATTCTTTTTTCGCCAAAGCCAGCATCGCCTCGGCAATGGTTTCGGCTTTAATCATTTTGTATTTCTTTGGAATCAAAAATCCGAAGGTTTTCATAAAAAAAGTTGCCACTTTTTCACCAAAACGGTTTTCATCCCTATCGCCCACAATTAGTGAAGGTTGCAAAATGTATGTATTTTTGATACGCTGACTTAATACATCGCGCTGCATTTCGCCTTTGGTTTTGTTGTAAAAAATACTGCTATTGGCATCTGCGCCCATTGCCGAAATTACGATAAACGTTTCAATTCCGTTCTGTTTTGCAAGCTTGGCGGCAGTCACAGGAATGCCGTAATCAATCTTTTTATAGGTTTCCTTATCGGGCGTTTTGGATTTTGTGGTGCCAATACAGCAGAAAACCACATCGGCTTTAAAGGCTTCGGAATGATTTTCCAGTTGAAACATATCTATCAAATGCTCCTCAATTTTCGGGGAATTCATATCGGCAGTGCTGCGCGAAAAGAGTTTTATCTTTTCATAAACAGGGTCTTTCAAAAGTTTTTTGAGCAGGATACTTCCCGTTAAGCCCGTGGCGCCTAAAATGATTGCTGTTTTTTTCATTGAATATGTTTCCATTAAAAATAGGTTTCGACTGCGCTCAACCAGACATTAAAGATATTAAATTTGTAAGATGCAGGACGAAATGCCCATCCGCAAAATTATACACGTAGATATGGACGCTTTTTATGCGTCCGTGGAGCAGTTGGACAATCCCGAGCTTCGCGGAAAGGCGATAGCCGTGGGCGGAAGTTCGGTACGTGGCGTTGTAAGCGCGGCAAGTTATGAAGCCCGAAAATTTGGTGTACGCAGTGCGATGAGTGGGACGGTAGCACGAAAGCTTTGTCCAGACTTGATTTTTGTACGAACCAATTTTGACCGCTACAAAGAAGTTTCAAAACAAATCAGGAAAATATTTTTTGAATATACCGATTTGGTGGAACCGCTGTCTTTGGACGAAGCTTATTTGGACGTAACCGAAAACAAAAAGGGCAATCCCAGCGCCACGATGATTGCAACCGAGATTCGGAAAAAGATAAAAGAAAAGACAGGGTTGAACGCTTCCGCAGGAATTTCGGTGAATAAATTTGTGGCAAAAATTGCTAGTGATATTAACAAGCCCAACGGACAAAAAACCATTGGTCCCGAGGAAGTGGTTCCTTTTTTGGAAACGCTGGATGTAAAGAAATTCTACGGTGTCGGGAAAGTAACCAAAGAGAAAATGTACCGTTTGGGCATTTTTACGGGAAAGGATTTGAAAAGTAAATCGCTTGAATTTTTAGAGGAACACTTCGGAAAGAGCGGCGGGTTTTATTACAAGGTGGTCCGTGGCATCCACAACAGCAAAGTAAAGCCTTCGCGAACGCAGAAATCGTTGGCGGCAGAACATACTTTTTCTGAAAATATTTCTTCTGAAATTTTTATGCTCGAAAGGCTTGAGGAAATCGCAGCAGAAGTTGAAAACAGGTTAAAGAGCAAAAAACTGGCGGGAAAAACTGTTACGCTGAAAATTAAATATCGCGATTTTACGCTGCAAACGCGCAGCAAAACGCTTCCGCTGTTTATAGCTTCAAAGGAATTGATATTGGAAGTGGTTAAAGAATTGTTATTTCAGGAAAAAATGAAAGAATCGGTACGGTTGTTGGGAATTTCCATTTCACACCTTAACAACGAAACCCCGAAGAAAAAGGAGGTTCCAAAGGAATCCATAGACGTGCAATTAAAACTTGAATTTTAAATATGACAGAAGACTACGTATCTTTAAACTAATTTAAAACTCCAGCTTATGAAAACCGTAGCTTTTTCCCTTCTTGCCCTTGCAGGTTTTACACTTTTATTTTCCTGTAAAAATGACGCCAAAACCAACGAAGAAACGCAGACTGTTGTAACTGATTCCATTCCTGCGGAAACTGCGCCCGATGCTATGTATGTTACCGCTGTAAGCGGGCTGACCTTACGCGAGTTTCCCAATCTTCAAAGTGCGAAACTTGCCGTGATGCCTTTGGGCACGAAAGTGAAAATTGTAAATACCGAAGGAAAAACCACGATGAACGTGGGCGGAATAGACGGAGCGATGGATGAGGTGGAGTTCAACAATCAAAAAGGGTATGCATTTAACGGTTTTCTGTCGAAATTTTCCCCTCCAGGACAAGATGCTTCCGCAAAGAATTATGCTGAGGAATTGAAAAAGGATTTTCCAAAAGTGAGTTATACCGAAGCTACGGGCGGTACTGCAAGCCAACCCACCAAAACGGAAACGCTTATTTTACCAACCGATACATGGCACGAAGCTTTTTTTACGGCGCAACAGCTTTTTGCAATACCAAAGGGGTTTGCTTTTCCCAACCCAAAAGGTTCCAATAGCGAAACGCAACAGAACAACGATAAAAAGAAGGGGGATTTTGTAAGCGAGCTACAGATTGCCCGAAACGACAATCAGCTTCAGAAAATAGTGTATAATTACAAAACCACAGGTTTTGGCTATACGGTTACTATTACCAAAGAAGCGGAGGGGATGAAACTGGAAAAGACGGAAGTAGCAGACTAATTATTTCACCTGCGAAACCCGCAACGTATTCACCATTCCCTTATCTACAATAGGCATAGCTGCAAGATTGATTAAATAATCACCTTTGTGCACATAGCCTTTTTCGAAAGCAATACGGTTTACATCATCTACAGTTTCATCTGTGCTTACGTATTTATCATAATAAAAAGCCTTTACGCCCCAGAGTAAATTCAAGCGGGCAAGAATGCGTTTGTTGCTGGTAAAGGCAAGGATAAAAGCCGAAGGGCGCCAAGCCGAAATCTGAAAAGCAGTATAGCCGCTATTGGTCAAGGTACAAATTGCCTGCGCCTCAATTTCGTTGGCCATGTGGGCCGCGTGGTAGCAGATGGATTTTGTAACGTAACGATTGGTTTTAATTTGCGGCGGCTCCTGCGGTACGTGTATCAATTCAGAATTTTCAACGCTTTTTAGGATTTTTGCCATTGTTTTAATTACGGCAACGGGATAATTCCCAACTGAAGTTTCGCCGGAAAGCATTACGGCATCGGCGCCGTCCATTACGGAATTTGCTACATCGTTCACTTCCGCCCGGGTTGGGGTAAGGGAAGTAATCATGGTTTCCATCATTTGGGTAGCAATGATTACGGGAATACGGGCGCGTTTTGCAGTAAGAACCAGCTCTTTTTGAATAAGTGGAACTTCCTCTGCGGGAACTTCCACACCTAAATCGCCACGAGCTACCATTAAGCCGTCACAGTAGGCGATGATTCTGTCAATATTTTCGACCGCCTCGGGTTTTTCAATTTTGGCAATTATAGGAATTTTATATTCAGAATGCGCCTCGATCAACGCTTGCAGCTCCTTTAAATCTTCGGCATGGCGCACGAAGGAAAGTGCGAGCCAGTCTACTTTTTGCTCGATAGCAAAGATGGCGTCTTCTTTGTCTTTGGCGGTAAGCGCGGGAAGGGAAATATTTGTATTGGGAAGGTTAACCCCTTTTTTGGAACGAAGTGGGCCGCCTTGGATTACCATTACTTTTACTTCGTTGGTATTGTTGGTTTCCAGCACTTCAAAAATAAGTTTGCCGTCGTCCAGGAGCACACGTTCACCGGGATTTACATCGCGCGGAAAATTGTCATAGTTCATATAAACGCGTTCGCGGTTGCCCTCAAATTCATCGCCAGTACAGAATAAAAGCTCATCGCCGGGTTGCACGATCACTTCTTCCTTCATCATTCCCACACGAAGTTTTGGCCCCTGCAGATCGCCCAAAATAGCAACGTGGGTGCCCAACTCTTCAGAAAGCTTTCGGATGTTTTGAATGTTCTCTTTAACGGTTGAATAATCGGCGTGGGAAAAATTTATCCTAAATACATCTACACCTTCCAAAATCATATGTTTTAAGGTTTCGGTGCTTGAACATGCAGGCCCAAGTGTGGCTACTATTTTGGTTCTTTTTTGATTTGACATTTAGTCGAAAATTAAATTGTTCTTAGCTTTTATATGTTCTGTTTCTACGATATAGGCAGAAATGATCTGTTTTATTTCGTTTATTTCTGAAAGAAATTTTCGCAAGGGCACAGTATCAAAATCTGAGTATATTTTCAGAAAATAATCTACTTTTTTTAATTCGGGGAGCAGATAGTGAACCGTGGATTTTTCGGAAACCATTTCCGCAAACAAACCGCCGGAACTTTGCAAACCTGCCTCAACCGATTTGCATTTGTTGGCTATGAGGTAAAAATGGGTGTATTTGTGAACATCTTCAAAATCATAGAGCGGAAATGTTATTAGCAAACCTTCTGTTGAAAAATCGAGATCGGTTTGTTTTCTTTTCAGCTTCAAATTTAAGTGGCGGTTCAGTAGATATGCCATTTTATAGGCCTCTTCACTACAATGAATGGCGATGAGCGTGTAGGGCTCTTCAAAATCTTCATCAAAAATCAATTTGTGATTTGCCATTGCTATTTTCAAGATATCTACTTACAAAAATAGGCAACTTTAAAGGGATTAACGAAAGAACTTGGATGCTATCGCTAAATTTGATGGTAAAATAACTTTTGGCAGCTAAGGTTTTTCTGAATCAACCTTAATTTGAAGTTTGTAAAAGGCTCTTTTGGCTGCACGTTCCTCGGCTTTCTTCTTTGAGGTGGCCCTTGCTTTTGCCACTATTTCATCTTCAAGTTTTAATCGAACGGCGAAATGTTTCAGTTCATCTTTGCCGTTGTCTTCATAAACTTCAAAAGTGAACTGTTTTTTATGTTTTTGGCACCATTCAATGAAAAGACTTTTATAACTGATTACCTTTCCCTCCAGTTTTTTGATGTCCACATAGGGTTTAATGACTCTTTTTTGGATAAATTTTTCGCAGTATTTAAATCCGCGATCCAAATAAATGGCGCCCACTAAGGCTTCAAAAACGTTTCCATAGATATTGCCGCTGAATTGCTGGGTGGGAATGGTGGTTTTTAAAAATTTTACCAATTGTAGGTCGCGGCCTAATTCATTCAAATGCTCACGGCTCACAACCTTACTTCGCATTTTGGTAAGATAGCCTTCGTTGCCTCCAGGTACTTTTTTGAACAAATGTGCAGCAATTACGGCACCTAGCATGGCATCTCCCAAAAATTCAAGCCGTTCATAATTTTGTGGTTGGCCGCTGGTATTTTTTTCGTTGGTAGAACGGTGGGTGAAAGCGGTTTCGTATATGGAAAGGTCTTTAGGGCTAAACCCCAATATTTTTTTTAGGGAATTGAAAAATTCCCCGTTTTTATCTGCACGGGAAGAAAATATGTTTTTAATGGAGGCCATTAATTGTTTTAGGCATCAAGTTTTTTAAAGAGCACACAAGCATTGTGCCCGCCAAACCCAAAGGTATTGCTCATGGCTACTTTAATGTCGCGTTTTTGAGCTTTGTTAAGGGTAAGGTTTAAGGAAGGATCTATGTTTTCATCTACCGTAGTATGGTTAATGGTAGGTGGAACAATCCCGTGTTTCATTGCCAAAATAGAGGCAATGGCTTCAATAGCACCGGCAGCGCCCAAAAGGTGGCCGGTCATGGATTTTGTTGAATTGATATTTATATCCTTGGCGTGTTCGCCAAAAACATTTACAATCGCTTTCAGTTCGGCAACATCGCCAAGTGGGGTTGAGGTTCCGTGGGTGTTTATGGCATCCACTTCGTTCGGGCTCATATTGGCATCGCGCAGGGTGTTCAACATTACACGCTCTACGCCTATTCCGTCAGGATGCGGCGCCGTCATATGGTAAGCATCGCTGCTCATGCCACCGCCCACAACTTCGGCATAAATTTTTGCACCACGCTTTTTTGCATGTTCGTATTCCTCAAGGATAAGTGCTCCTGCTCCCTCGCCCAAAACAAAACCATCGCGGGTAGCGTCAAAAGGACGCGAAGCCGTTTCTGGACTATCGTTGCGGGTTGATAGGGCGTGCATAGCGTTAAAACCGCCCATACCTGCTATGGTTACTGCTGCTTCGCTTCCGCCTGTTACAATGACATCGCAATGCCCCAAACGTATGTAGTTTAGCGCATCTATCATTGCATTGGCAGAGGAGGCACAGGCAGAGACTGTGGTATAGTTGGGCCCCATAAAACCGTGCTTTATGGAAATGTTTCCAGGCGCAATGTCCGCAATCATTTTTGGAATAAAGAAGGGGTTGAAACGTGGTGTTCCATCCCCTTCTGCAAAGTTTATTACTTCATCTTGAAAAGTTTCCAGCCCACCTATTCCGGCTCCCCAGATTACACCAACACGAAATTTATCAACCTCGTCGAGGTTTATTCCGGCGTCTTGTATGGCTTCATCTGAAGATACAAGGGCATATTGGGCAAAACGGTCCAGTTTTCGGGCTTCTTTTCTGTCAAAATGATCTTCTGCGTTGAAATTCTTCAATTCGCAAGCGAATTTTGTTTTGAACTTTTCAGTATCAAAATAGGTTATGGGCGCACAGCCACTTTTCCCACTAACAAGGGCATCCCAATATTCTTGAATATTGTTGCCAATAGGGGTAAGGGCACCAAGGCCTGTAACTACAACTCGCTTTAATTCCATAGAAGAATGGTTATTTTGCTGCTTCTATATAGGAAATTGCTTGACCAACAGTGGCAATGTTTTCAGCTTGGTCGTCTGGAATCTGGATATCAAATTCTTTTTCAAATTCCATGATAAGCTCTACCGTATCTAGGGAGTCTGCTCCTAAGTCGTTAGTGAAGCTCGCTTCGTTTACAACTTCGTTTTCGTCTACACCTAATTTGTCTACGATAATCGCTTTTACTCGTGATGCAATGTCTGACATAATTCTTGATTTTTAAATTTAATTATAAGTGGCAAAAATAAAATATTTTAATTGAAATCACCATTTAATGTTAAAAATGTGCCTTTGATAATTTTGAATTTTCACATTTCAACAAAATTGGAAAAACCAATTTAAACAATTTTGGGCGAAGTAAAACCCTATTGCCTTACTTTTGTGTTTTATTTGTTAATATTTACTTCGAGAAAAACTTTTGGAAACGGGAATGAAGAAGCGGATTGTAATTTTTGCGTCGGGTAGTGGTACCAATGCCGAGAACATTATTAAATACTTTCAACGAACCCAGTTTGCCGAGGTCGTTCGCGTGCTTTCAAACAAGAAGGATGCCAAAGTTTTGGATCGTGGCGAAAAGCTTGGCGTAAATACGGTTTTCTTTACAAAGGATGAATTGTTTTCAGAAGAAGGTGTTTTGAAAATTTTAAAGGAAAGTAAGCCGGACATTATAGTATTAGCGGGTTTTCTGCTGAAATTTCCTGAGAATATTCTGAAAGAATTTCCAAACAAGGTAATAAACATACATCCTGCGCTGCTTCCCAAATACGGCGGAAAGGGAATGTACGGCAATTCTGTGCACGAAGCAGTGGTGAAAAATAATGAAGCCGAAACGGGAATAACCATTCATTATGTGAATGAAAATTATGATGAAGGCGCAATTATTTCACAGAAAAAAGTGACCCTTTCAAAAAACGAAACCCCCGAAACGGTTGCTGAAAAGGTGCATATCTTGGAATACGAATGGTTTCCGAAAATAATTGAAGAAGTACTTCGCAATGGCTAAAAAGCAGAAATTTTACGTAGTCTGGTTCGGGAATCCCGCTGGTATTTTTGGCAGTTGGGAGGAGTGCAAACGCAGCATTCAAGGCGTAAAAGGCGCGCAGTACAAAAGTTTTGAAACCTTTGAGGAAGCCAAAAAAGCCTACAATAAAGAATACGCCGACTATAAAGGAAAGACGGTAAAGAAAACACTCTCAAAGGAACAGCTTGAAAAAATAGGCGAACCCAACCTGTATTCCATCGCCGTTGATGCAGCATCTAGCGGCAACCCCGGAAAAATGGAATACCGCGGCGTGGATACGCAAACCCGAAAACAACTTTTCCACCAAGGGCCATTTCAGCAGGGAACCAATAATATAGGCGAGTTTTTAGCATTGGTTCACGGTTTGGCGTTTCTGAAAAAGAATAACAGCGACCGTATTATTTACAGTGATTCACGAATTGCAATGGGTTGGGTGAAAAAGAAAAAGTGCAATACAAAGTTGAAACAATCTGCAAAGAATAAAACGCTTTTTGAATTGGTCGCTCGCGCCGAGAACTGGCTAAAGACTAATAAATACGAAACAAAAATCGTGAAATGGGAAACGAAAGTTTGGGGCGAGATTCCTGCGGATTTTGGAAGGAAATAAATTCTAAAGATTAATTTTCATAATCCAGATATCCTTAAAATATTCAAAGCCCTTATATTCTTTCCACTTTTCGTAAACCGGTAGTAACGCTTTATTGTTTGCCACATAGACATAATTCCAGTTGTTTCTGGAATTGATAAAAATTTGGGGCCGATAGTTTTTTCCAGTTAAAAATTGTGACCATTTTGCGGCATTTTCTTTTACGGAAAATACATTTGTAACCAGGTAATAGCCCGAAGCCAAACCGGGTACCGACATCGATTGGATTCTGACCTCCTTTTTTATTTTATCCTCTTCTGAAAGAGCAATGGGTTTTTTGGGGACTACTTTTTCTTTTTCAAGGGGTTTAATTTCCTTTTTTTCAGTTGAAATAATAGTTATTTTCTTTTCCTCCACAATAGGTTCTGAAATTTCTGTAATTGCAGGGCCACTAACAAGAGAGTCTGAAGCCACATTTATTTTTTCTTCTAAAAAATCCTTGTTAATTTCAGTTTCAAATGCTACAAAAAACAAGTAAAAACGATCTGCTTTTGCTTGAAACCTAAGGTTTGCCTGCGTGCTTGCATTGTCCAAAAGGTCATTGTTTGGGTTTGGGATTTCCATTTTCAATAAATCAAAACCCAATGTGTTGGCGCTGTGTGGGTTTCTATCTGTAAAAAATTCATCACCCATTGTAATAGAACTGTTGAAAAAATTTTTTTCTTCCCTTACTTTATTGCTTAAAGGTTTATAATCTCCAGATTTTTTATCGAATATCAAAAGCTCATCTGTCTTTATTTTCCGGTCACCCTCCATGGCTCCGAGAGCGATGGTAGTATTAACAATGCCTTCTTCTTTGCTTTTAAAACCCTTGAAATCTATATCGATGACTTCTTTATTCACTTCAACCAGGCCATTATAGGTTGTGAAGTATTTTGGGCTTTCCGAAGGGTCCTCATAAATAACATATAAAAGCCAACCGGCAGAGCCGCCGCCTGAAATTTCACCTTCGGTGGCTTTAACGTTGGCAACGGTATAAGTGCCGTTAATAGTTGCAAGATTCTGAAGTTTTGTGGTAACATCGGCATAGCAAACATAGGGGGAATTGGTTTTGAAAACTTCCGTATTGTAACTATCAAAAATTATTTTACCGATTAAGGTTTCATAGATTCCACTAGGTGTTTTAAACAATATTGAATTTACCGCTGCATCCCTTTCGCCACGACCCACGTGTACCATTCTATTGCCAGATTTCCGCAGTGCACTTTTTTCATCAGGGTACAATCCACACCAATAAAGGGCGGCGTATGAAATCTTGGGCTTTACAGGAGTGCTTTTTATAATAGCTTCACTGGAGCTAAATGTTGTTTCATCATTGTCAATATCTATATATTTCATTTTTACAACATCGTTGGGAATGCCAATATCCATTAATGGTTCTGTGGGGTCATCGCCCAAAATGTTGTTTCCAATAAGTATGGAATTCCCCTGAAGATAAAATTGTTTGTTTTCTTTAAACGGAACGCCATCTTGGGGATATATAAATTGAAAAAACAGAAAGAACGAAATTAAAAAGCATAAGTTTTTCATTCATAGGAAATTAAAAGTTTCGGAATTTACAATTTTTTTACATATTACTATTTTTTACTTTAAAAATCATCTTATTATTTCTTCAACTTTATAAGTACTTAAAATTGTAAATAATTGATTAAATTTGCACCCTCTTTAAAAATCCCTTTATGAGCAAACTCGTAATCGTTGGTACCGTAGCTTTTGATGCTATTGAAACTCCTTTCGGGAAAACCGATAAAATCCTTGGCGGCGCCGCTACCTATATAGGTTTGGCAGCTTCCCAATTTAAAGTTGATGGTGCAATAGTTTCAATCGTTGGTGGCGACTTTCCGAAGAAAGACCTAAAAATGCTCGAAGAAAACGGGATGGATATTACAGGCCTTGAGGTCGTGGAAGATGGAAAAACCTTCTTCTGGAGCGGAAAATATCACAACGATATGAATACCCGCGACACCTTGATAACCGATTTGAACGTGCTTGCCGATTTCAACCCACAAGTTCCCCAGAAATATCGCGACGCAGAGGTGGTTATGTTAGGAAACCTACATCCGCTCGTCCAATTGGGAGTTATTGAGCAGATGGATGCACCGAAATTAATTGTGCTGGACACGATGAATTTTTGGATGGACAGTGCCTTAAATGAATTAATGCAGGTTATCGCCAAAGTAGATGTAATTACTATCAACGACGAAGAAGCGAGACAACTATCGGGAGAATATTCATTGGTAAAGGCAGCTCAGAAAATTAGGGAAATGGGCCCCAATTATGTAGTGATAAAAAAGGGCGAACACGGGGCGTTACTTTTTGATGATGACGATGTATTCTTCGCTCCTGCCATGCCATTGCGGGAAGTTTTTGACCCAACGGGCGCCGGCGATACCTTTGCAGGCGGGTTTACCGGTTATTTGGCAAGAACAGGCGATTATAGTTACGATAATATGAAAAATGCGGTTATCAACGGCTCGGCCTTGGCTTCGTTTTGTGTTGAAAAATTTGGCCCCGAAAGGTTACTGAATCTAACAAATTCCGAAGTGCATCAACGCATACAGCAATTTAAGAGCTTAACACAGTTTGACATCAAATTAACCTAAATACGCGCCCTGAAATTTCAGGGCGTTTTTTGTAATTTTATTTTGAGAAAAAGTTAGCATCCAAATAAACACAGACTTAATAACTTTTAACCATTAACTATTAACTTCACAAATGAGCGACGCGTTAAAACACGAATGTGGAATTGCACTGGTAAGACTGTTGAAACCCTTGGAGTACTACAAGGAAAAATACGGGACGGCATTTTACGGTGTAAACAAAATGTATTTGATGATGGAGAAACAGCACAATCGCGGACAGGACGGTGCAGGTTTTGCCAGCATTAAACTGGACGTAAACCCCGGAGAGCGCTACATAAGTCGTGTTCGGTCCAATGCCGCGCAGCCCATTCAGGATATTTTTGCACAGATTAACGAGCGTATAAATCTTGAATTTAAGAACCATCCCGAATATAAAGATGATGTTGCCGCGCAGAAAAAAAATATTCCATATATAGGTGAATTGTTCCTCGGCCACGTGCGGTACGGTACCTTCGGAATAAATAGTGTGGAAAATGTCCATCCCTTTTTACGCCAGAACAATTGGATGCACCGAAATTTAATTATTGCGGGAAATTTCAACATGACTAATACCAACGAGCTTTTTGACAACCTCATAAAGCTCGGGATGCACCCAAAGGAAAAGGCCGATACCGTTACGGTAATGGAACGTATAGGCCATTTTCTGGATGATGCCGTAAGAAAATTATATAAAAAGGCGAAAGCGAAGGGAATGAACAAGCAGGAGGCTTCGCCCTACATTGCCGAAAACTTGAACGTCGCCAAAATTCTTCGAAAGTCGGCTTCCAATTGGGATGGGGGATACGCCATGGCAGGTCTTTTGGGGCATGGAGACGCCTTTGTGCTTCGCGACCCTGCGGGAATCCGTCCTGCGTATTATTATCAAGATGAAGAGGTTATCGTGGTAGCTTCCGAACGGCCGGCAATCCAGACTGTCTTTAATGTTCCCTTTGAAGAAGTGAAAGAACTGGAACCTGGCAATGCCATCATCATTGAAAAGGATGGAAGCATGAAACTTTCTGAAATACTTGCACCATTGGAACGTAGATCCTGTTCTTTTGAACGCATTTATTTTTCCCGCGGAAGCGATGCAGAAATCTATCAGGAACGTAAAATGCTCGGAAAACTGATAATGCCGAAAATTTTGGAAGCCATAAAATACGATACCGAAAACTCAGTATTTTCCTTTATACCGAATACGGCAGAAACTTCCTTCTACGGAATGCTGGAAGCCGCACAGGACGAACTTAACAAACAGAAGAACGAGGCTATCCTGAAAGAAAAGGAAAGTTTGACTCCCGAACGCCTTCAACAGATACAGGCGCACAAAATACGCACCGAGAAAATTGCGATAAAGGACGTAAAATTAAGAACCTTTATTACGGACGATAGCAGCCGCGACGATTTGGTGGCCCACGTTTATGACGTTACCTACGGCGTAGTAAAACCAGATGATAACTTGGTAATTATAGACGATAGCATCGTTCGCGGAACAACGCTAAAAAAGAGTATCTTAAAAATGCTGGACAGGCTACACCCGAAGCAGATTGTCGTGGTTTCTTCGGCGCCCCAAATTCGTTATCCGGACTGTTATGGAATCGATATGGCACGGCTGGAACATTTGGTTGCTTTCCAAGCGGCTTTGGAACTTCATAAAGATCGCGGCACTTACGCAATTGTGGAGGAGATTTACCATAAATGTAAAGAGCAAGTTGAAATGGAGGACGTTTCAGTTATCAATCATGTCAAGAAATTATATGCTCCTTTCTCCGACGAGGAGATTTCTGATAAAATTGCCGAAATAATAAGCGATGTGGATATTAAGGCTAAAGTAAAACTGATTTTTCAGTCTGTTGATGATCTTCATAAGGCATGTCCAAAAAATCTGGGCGATTGGTATTTTACCGGAAATTACCCAACAGCAGGTGGGAATAGGGTTGTGAATAGGGCATACATTAACTTTTACGAGGGCAATCCCGAACGGGCATATTAAAATTTCCCAAAATTTAACAGGGCCATTGCCGTTTATCGGAAAGCTAATTCACTTAATCGAAATTGTTGATTAACACTGTTTTACTGCTTAAACTTGAATTATATTTGAACTTACCATAAGGCGTAAGTAGGTTAGGTCTATGGTAAGATTTGGGGCAAAATAGGCAGGCTTAGGTCTGCCTATTTTCATATAAGCCCTTTACAAGTCTTCATAATTTTCTCTATACCAATTCCAACGAATAATTTCTTCCCACTACTTTTGGAAAAATAATTCAATTTCTTAACCAAGGAAATCTGTACATCGAAAATTTCTCGCTTAGCCGAAGCGATGGGGTTGTTAAAATCTTAGTTTTAATGAGGTAATTTTAGCTGGAATATGTCAAAATATGTTTTTTAACGAAAATATTGGCAATTCATCTAAAAGCATAATTCTGAATGTATTATTGACCTATATTTGAACATACCATTAGCATAAGTAGGTTAAGTTCATGGTAGATTTGGGGCAAAAAAAGGTAAACGATAGTTTACCTTTTTTTATGCCCAAATCTCAACGGGGTGGCGAGCCATCAGCTTGCTGTTTCTTAAGTTCAGAATTTTATTGCGAGCCGTTTTTCTTTTTCCGGACGCTAGTTTACCTTTTTTTATGTCCCAAATCTTCGGGGTGGCGAGCAGTTCCGTATTTTCATTCTATGTTTCGGAAATTCAAAGCGAGCCGTTTCCCCTTCCCCCCGAGACACTCGTTTGCCTTTTTCTATACCCAAATCTCAACTTGTGTCGAGCGGTCTTCGTTTCCTTTTTTACCCAAGGTCAATTATTTCGCATAAAAAAATCCGCAGTTCAAAAATGAAACTGCGGATTCGGTATAATTTATTACTTGAATTTATTTATTCTTCGCATAATTAGAAGAAACTTCTTCCCAGTTAATTACATTCCAAAACGCACCAACATAATCGGGGCGCTTATTTTGATACTTTAGGTAATAGGCGTGTTCCCAAACATCCAATCCTAAGATGGGCGTTCCGCCGCAGCCTACGCCGGGCATTAATGGGTTGTCCTGGTTTGGGGTAGAGCAGATTTCCAGTTTACCTCCTTTGTGTACGCAAAGCCAGGCCCAACCGGAACCAAATTGTGTTTTTGCGGCCTCGGAAAATTTCTCCTTAAAGGCATTAAAACTTCCAAAGGCGCTATCAATGGCTTTGGCCAGATCGCCCGATGGCTTTCCGCCCCCGTTTGGCGACATTACCTTCCAAAAAAGGCTGTGGTTGTAAAATCCACCGCCGTTATTACGCACGGCTTTATTATCCATATCCAGATTGGTCAAAATATTTTCAATTGTTTTTCCTTCCTTATCGGTGCCCTTAATGGCATCGTTCAATTTATCGGTATAACCTTGGTGGTGCTTGTCGTGGTGTATCTCCATGGTTTTTGCGTCTATGTGCGGTTCCAAGGCATCAAATGCATACGGTAATTTCGGTAGTTCGAATGACATAATTATATTGTTTTTTATTGGTTATTACTAAATTCCCTCAAATTTAAACATAATAGTGGGCCGAAAGTGTTATAGCTTTTATAAGATTTCTATTCAACCATAGATTAATTTGATTCCAAAGCCCTAAAAGCAGTATTTTAGTGCAAAATGAAAATTCCGTGGAAAAACAATCCTCCTTTTCAATTTATGATGCCGCGGCAGGAAGTGGAAAGACCTTCACACTTGTAAAAGAATATCTAAAGCAGATCCTTTCTTCAAAAAGTGAAGATTACTTTAAGCATCTTTTGGCAATCACTTTTACCAACAAAGCAGTGACCGAAATGAAGCAGCGCATTGTGGAAACTTTGGTGAATTTCAGCGAAGAAAAAAGCGTTGCGGAACCCTTACCGATGATGCTGAAAATTGCTGAAGAAACGGATAAAAGTTTGGTTGAAATCCAAATGCAGTCCCGAAAAATTATAAAAAACCTGCTTCATAATTACGCAGCTTTCAGCGTAGAGACCATTGATAGATTCAACCATCGATTAATACGAACTTTTGCACGCGATTTAAAACTGGCAACCAATTTTGAAGTTACGCTTGAAACCAATGAACTTTTGGCAGAGGCCGTGGATCTTTTACTGAGCAAAGCTGGAGAAAACAAGGAAATTACAAAGGTTTTGCTCGATTTTGCATTAGAAAAAACAGACGACGACAAATCATGGGACATTTCCCGGGATATTGCAGAAGCTGCAAAATTGCTTTACGATGAAAACAATTCAGGACACGTTTCGGTTTTAAAAGAGAAATCTTTGGAGGATTTTCTGGAATTTAAAAAGCAATTGGTTCTTAAAAAGAAATTACTCTCGCAGAAAATTGAGAGCATCGCTTCGCAGACGCTTCAACTTATTGAAGAGAGCGGTTTGCAGGACGACGATTTCAGTGGAGGTTATCTTCCGAAGCATTTCCAAAATCTTTCAGTGGGGAGATATGATGTAAATTTTAGTGCAAAATGGCAGGAGACCATGGGTGAAAAGCCACTTTATCCAAAACGGGTTTCTGCAGCAATTGGAGGTATAATTGATGAATTAACGCCCCATTTTATTGTAAACTTTCAGCAAACAAAAGAGTTGGTTTTCAAGGTACTATTGTTTGAAAATATGCTGAAAAACATTACCCCGCTTTCCGTAATAAATCTGGTGAACCACGAAATTGAAACCATTAAGGAAGAAAAAAATGTGTTGCCTATTTCAGAATTCAATTCGCTTATAAATAAGGAAATTAAAAACCAGCCGGCCCCTTTTATTTATGAGCGTTTGGGAGAAAAATACCGACACTTTTTTATCGATGAATTTCAGGATACCTCAAAACTTCAGTGGGAAAATTTAATTCCGCTAATCGATAATGCCCTGTCGCAGGAATTGGAGCCAAGCTCTGGAAGTCTTTTGTTGGTAGGCGATGCTAAGCAATCCATCTATCGCTGGCGCGGGGGATTGCCCGAACAATTTATGGGTTTATGCAGAAATGAAAATCCGTTTCAGCGGGAAAAGAAGATATTGGCGCTTGGCACCAATTATCGCAGTTGCAAGGAAATAGTGGATTTCAACAATGAATTTTTCACTTTCATTTCTTCTTATTTTGCAGATTCCGGCCACGAAAATTTGTACTTAGAAGGAAATAAACAAAACTGCAATGATAAAAAGAACGGTTATATAAAATTTGAATTTGTTGAAAAGCAGAATAAAACAGAAAAAACAGAAGCTTATTCAACGCTGGTTTTAGAAACAATTCACGAAGTTAAAAACAAAGGTTTTTCCGAAAGCGATATTTGTATTTTAACAAGAAAAAAGGCAGATGGGATAGCACTTGGCTCATTTTTGATGGAGCAGGGCGTGTCTGTAATTTCTTCGGAAACCTTGTTGTTGCAATCATCGCCATTTGTAGAAATGCTTGTTTTTTCGCTTCAGTTTTGTCTACAACCAAACAATGACGAAGCCAAAATACAGTTGTTGGATTTGCTGCATGACCACTTGAATATTTCAGAGGCGAAGCACACTTTTTTCACTAAATTTCTAAATATTTCAGACCAAAAATTTACTGAAAATTTAAAGAAATATGATGTTGATTTCTCTTTTGCGGAAATGGGCTCCGTTTCACTTTATGAGGCCTTTGAATATTGCATGGAAAAATTCAAAATAGCCGATGTTGCCGACGCATATCTTTGCGGGTTTATGGATTTGGTCTATGAATTTGAGCAACAACCCCAGGCAGATAAATTTTCGTTTATGGATTATTGGGAAACAAAAAAAGATAGCGCCTCCATTCCTGCCAGTGAAGGCACAAATGCCGTGCAATTGATGACCATTCACAAAGCAAAGGGGCTGGAGTTTCCAATAGTGATTTTTCCCTTTGCTGATATTCAATTATTTGACGGTAAGCATGATAAGCTTTGGTATCCTTTGGCGAATGAAAACTTCAGCTTTAAGAAAGCGCAAATAAACTTTAAGTCTGAAATAGCAAATTACGGTGAAATTGGAGAACAAATGTACCACGAGCATCGAAGCCAGTTGGAACTGGACAATATTAATCTGCTCTACGTTACCCTAACGCGCGCTGTTGAGAAACTCTATGTTTTTGCTGAAATGCCAACGGAACCCAAAGATGGAATTCCTTCCTCCTACAACCATCTTTTTATGAAATTTCTGAAACAAGGGGGAATGTGGAATAGCGATCAAAGAGTTTATGAATTTGGGAAAAATTTAGAAAAAACTTCAAAAGAAAAAGAAGTTGTTCCCCAAATAAGGCCAAAATACCTTTCCAGTAACCCCCAAAAGCACGGACTTAAAATTGTTCCATCCCAAGAAACTTATTTGGAGACAGAAACAGTTGCTGCCATTACTGCGGGGAATTTGCTTCACGACACCATGGCCCAGATTTATACGGAAATTGATGCCGA
Source organism: Aequorivita aquimaris (assembly GCF_001573155.1). GTDB lineage: Bacteria > Bacteroidota > Bacteroidia > Flavobacteriales > Flavobacteriaceae > Aequorivita > Aequorivita aquimaris. Next base: position 494,161 of record NZ_JRWG01000002.1, read on the forward strand.
AAGGGTTTTAATGGAATTGGAAGAGCGCGCCATAATCCCAAAAGATGAGTTTGATAGTTTACGGAAAACAGTTTATCAAATTATTCAACATACAGATTTGAGGAAACTATTTGACGGCACTTATAAAGTTTATAACGAACGGAGTATAATCACAAAAGACGGCTTGGTTTTGCGACCAGATAGAATAAATATAAGTACTGCAAACACTTCGGTAATTGTGGATTATAAATCCGGAAGCCCTAAAATTTACCATAATGACCAATTGATTGATTATGCGAATGCGTTGCAGGATATGGGGTTTGTGGTTTCAGAAAAAATGCTTATCTACAGCAACAAGGATGAAATAGTAATAAATAAAGTTTAATTTTGAAACTTTAAACAAAGTTTAATTATGTACGGAAAAATAAAGGAACATCTAGAGAAAGAACTTGAAGAAATAAAGGACAACGGACTTTATAAAAAAGAGCGTATCATTACTTCGCCACAAGATGCTGAAATCACTATATCAACGGGTGAGAAGGTTATCAATTTTTGTGCGAATAATTATTTAGGCCTTTCTTCAAATAAAGAGGTGATCCAAGCAGCAAAAGATGCGATGGACACTCACGGTTTTGGAATGTCGTCAGTTCGTTTTATTTGCGGAACACAGGACATCCATAAAGAGCTGGAGAAGAAAATAGCCGATTTTTACGAAACTGAAGATACTATATTATATGCAGCTGCTTTTGATGCCAACGGAGGTGTTTTTGAACCCCTTTTGGGCGCTGAAGACGCAATTATCTCAGATTCGTTGAACCACGCTTCTATAATAGATGGGGTTCGGTTGTGCAAAGCAGCCCGCTACCGTTATGAGAATAGCAATATGGAAGATTTGGAAAAGCAACTAATTGCCGCTAATGAAAAAGGTGCCAGATTTAAAATTATAGTTACGGACGGTGTATTTTCGATGGACGGTTTGGTAGCCCCGCTTGATAAAATTTGTGATTTGGCTGATAAATATGATGCCATGGTAATGATTGATGAATGTCATGCCGCTGGATTTATAGGTGATACCGGAAGAGGGACCTTGGAAGAGAAAGGTGTAATGGGCAGAATAGATATTATTACCGGAACACTTGGAAAAGCTTTGGGTGGTGCCATGGGCGGTTATACAACTGGCAAAAAAGAAATTATTGAAATGCTTCGCCAGCGTTCCCGTCCTTATTTGTTTTCAAACTCATTGGCGCCTGCAATTGTTGGAGCATCTATTAAGGTGTTTGATATGCTTTCAAGTAATACTTCCCTAAGAGATAAGCTGGCAGAAAATACGGCTTATTTCAAAAAAGGAATGAAAGAAGCAGGATTTGATATTATTGATGGTGATTCTGCTATAGTACCAGTAATGTTGTATGATGCCAAACTATCTCAGCAAATGGCAGATATGCTTTTGGAAGAGGGAATATATGTTATAGGATTCTTTTTTCCCGTTGTGCCGAAAGGCAAGGCACGAATCCGTGTGCAGCTTTCAGCAGCCCACAGTAAAGCGCATTTGGACAAAGCCATAAATGCGTTTATTAAGATTGGACAAAAATTGGGGGTTATTGACTAGTAAATCCTTTATTTACGTATCAATAGCAACGACTTTAGGAAAATTTTATTAGATTTGCTTTTGTTTATAAAATTTAACAACTTACTTTTGCTCTTAATTAACACTTAAAAATTAAACAATCGAATATGAAACATCTTAACAGATTATTAGTTGCTGCTATCCTATTTATGGGAATCGGGGTGGCGAACGCGCAAGACGAAAACAATCCTTGGGCTGTTGAGGTTGGTGTAAACGCTGTTGACGTTTATTCAGCCGGACTTAATGAGGATCAAGTACGTATCCCAGCTGCTGCTAGAGGGGATATCTTTGACGAGTATTTTAATGCAAATGACCACTGGAACATTCTTCCATCAGTTTCTAGGCTAGCTATTAGCAGATACATTGGTAGTGGTTTTGTATTCACTGCAGCAGGTTCTATTAACAGAATCGACAAATTAGGCGATCTTCCTGCTGATGACCTTAGCTACTACAGTGCAGATGGAGAGGTTAAGTACAGCTTCAAAAATGCACTAGGCGGTGGATGGTTTGACCCATCTATTGGTATTGGTGGTGGTTATACTTGGGTTGATAATATCGGCTTTGGTACTGCTAACGCGCTTGCTGGTGTTAAGTTTTGGTTCAACGATTACTTAGCTCTTAACCTTCAATCTACTTATAAGCATGCATTTGAGGATTCTTATGGAATTACTCACTTCCAACATTCTGCTGGAATCGTATTCCAGTTTGGTGGAAAAGATACAGACGGTGACGGAATCTATGATAAAGATGATGAGTGTCCAGAAACTCCGGGTCTTCCTGAATTCAACGGATGTCCTGATACAGACGGTGACGGAATCGAAGATAGAAATGATGCTTGCCCTAACACTCCAGGTCTAGCTGAATTCAACGGATGTCCTGATACTGACGGTGATGGAATCGCTGATCCACAGGATGAGTGTCCTACAGTAGCTGGTCTAGCTGCTCTTAACGGTTGCCCAGATGCAGACGGTGACGGTATCGCTGATAAAGATGATGCTTGTCCTAACGAAGCTGGTCCAAAGGCTAACAACGGTTGCCCTTACCAAGACAGAGATGGCGACGGTGTTCTTGACAAAGACGATCAGTGTCCAGATGTTGCTGGTACTGTAGCAAACAAAGGTTGTCCAGAAGTTTCTGTAGAAGTTATCAAGCAATTGAACGAGTACTCTAAAACTATTTTGTTTGACTACGATAAGTCTTCTATAAGAAAAGAGTCTTATGCAGCACTTCAGAGCATTGCTGATATTATGAAAGAATATCCAAACACTACTTTCCACGTAGAAGGTCACACTGACAGCCGTGGTAGTGATGCATACAATATGAAGCTTTCTAAAGAAAGAGCTGCTTCTGTTAAGGATTACTTAACTACTATTGGTATGGACGGTAACAGATTAACTTCTGAAGGTTACGGTGAAGAAAGACCAATTGCAACTAACAATACTGCAGCTGGTAGACAACAAAACCGTCGTGTTGAGATTTCTTTAAAAAAATAATTTCAACAGATAAGTTTTAATAAATAATTTTGAAACGCCTCCGATTTTCGGAGGCGTTTCTTATTTTTAGGCTATGGTAACATTTCTTCAAGACGCCTTAACCGATGTTAAGAATAGCCTTCCTGATATTTCGGATATTACTTTTATATTGCCAAGCAAACGGGCTGGTGGCTTTCTTTTGAACGAATTGAAAAAGAATACTGCTGCCACTTTTTTTGCTCCGCTAATTTGCAGTATTGAAGAATTTATTGAAGAGCTTTCCAACTTAAAAATCATAAACAATGCTGAACTTCTCTTTAAAAGCTATGAAGCATATCTAAAGACTGATTCAATAACGGAAAAGGAAGATTTTGAAACCTATTCAACCTGGGCAACCACACTTTTAAATGATTTTAATGAAATAGATCGATACCTCGTTGAACCGACACAATTTTTCAGTTATCTGGCTAGTATAAAAACTCTTGAAAGATGGGGCGTAAAGGAAGAAAAGACAGAATTGATAAACAACTATTTGCAATTTTGGGAAAGCCTTCCAGCCTTTTATGAAAATATTCAATCGCTTCTGCTAAAAGAGCAAATTGGGTATCAAGGAATGGTTTACCGTGAGGCCTCGGCAAATATTGAACATTATATTACTGCCAACAAAAATAAGACACACGTCTTCATCGGTTTTAATGCTTTAAACACAGCCGAGCAGCATATTATACAAGAATTGTTGGAAACCGAAACTACAATGGTTTATTGGGATGCTGATCGCACATTTTATGAAGATTCAAAACACAGCGCGTCTCATTTCATAAGAAAATATATAAAAGAATGGAAATATTTTCAGCAGAAAACACCAAAGTTCATCGCTCAAAATTATGAAAAACCAAAAAAATTTCAATTTATAGAGGTCCAAAAAAACATTGGACAAGCAAAGTATGTTGGTGAATTGCTCTCAACACTTTCTGATGATGAAATAAATAAAACAGCAGTGGTGCTAGGCGATGAAAATCTATTGGTCCCTTTGCTGTATTCGTTACCGGAAAACGTGAAAAACCTGAACCTCACCATGGGGGTGCCTTTAAAACAATTTCCAGCGGTTGTTTTTTTTGAAAAGCTTTTTGCTATTCACACCCGTGATACGGAAATGCTTTATTACAAAGATGTTTTATCACTTTTAAATCATCCTGTGGGAAAAAACTTAGTTACTGAGTTTGATACTATTGCTCAAAATATAACGAATGAAAACATTACGCATATATCCTTTTTAGATTTGATGGCGCTTTCAGATTCTTCGAAAAATGATATGCTCGAGCTTCTTTTTAAGAATTGGAAAAACACTAGCCATACAGCCATAAAATCGTCTTTAGAAATTATTGAGGAACTTCGAAAAAAACATTCATCCACAACCATTGAAAGCGTAGTCCTACAACAACTACATACTGTTTTTAGTGAAATCGACGCCCTTAACCAAAAATACCCACATTTAAAATCCATCAAAAGCGTAAACACACTTTTTTCAGAACTTACAGCTACAACATCTTTGGATTTTGAGGGCGATGCGTATTATGGGTTGCAGATAATGGGGGTTTTGGAAACGCGGGTACTCGATTTTGAAAACGTGATTATAACCTCAGTAAACGAGGGTATTTTCCCTTCCGGAAAGTCGAATGCATCTTTTATTACCTACGATTTGAAACAACAATTCAGCTTGCCACTTTTTACCGAAAAGGATGCGATTTATACCTATCACTTTTATAGATTGTTGCACCGGGCAAAAAGTGTGACATTGCTCTATAACAACCATTCCGAAGGGATAAATACAGGTGAAAAGAGCCGTTTTATTCGGCAACTGGAAATTGAAAAACATCCAAACCATACAATCGAAAAGAAAGTGCTCGCTCCAAAAGTTCAAATTGAAAAAAAACCTTTAAAGCAGATAGAAAAGACTGATGCAGTGATGCAGCTTTTACGTGACATTGCAAAAAAAGGGTTTTCGCCCTCTGCCTTGACCAGCTATATCCGCAATCCGTTGGATTTTTATTTTCAGAAAATTTTAAAGCTAAATGAACTGGAGGAAGTGGAGGAAACTGTAGCCGCAAATACGTTGGGAACGATAGTTCACGATACTTTGGAAAAATTTTATCAACCCTTTGAAGATTGCGTACTTAGGATCCAAGACCTCCAGAATATGAAGGGGCAAATTCACGAAGAAGTAACTTCACAATTCAAAAAAACTTTTAAAGGCGGAACATTTTCCAAAGGAAAAAATCTCATCATTTTTGAAGTTGCAAAGCGCTACATTTCAAATTTTATAGATCGGGAAATTGCCGATATCCAATCTGGAAATACTATAAAGATCATCAATATTGAGAGCAATCTTACTTTGGAAATTCCCATTCCAGAACTTGATTTCCCTGTAAAAATACACGGAAAGGTAGATCGGGTTGATGAATACAATGGACAGCTCAGAATAATTGATTATAAAACTGGATTGGTAAATCAAGGCGATGTAGAAATAATTGATTGGGAAGAACTCAACAAAGACTATAAGTTTAGTAAAGCTTTTCAAGTCTTGGCCTATGCATTGATGATGAATAAAGAAATTCCAATAAACAATGCCGAGGCTGGAATCATTTCGTTTAAAAACTTAGGAGCTGGATTCTTGAAATTTGGAGTAAAGGAAAAGTCTGGAAGCCGCAACAAATCCCAAATAATTACAGAAGATACCTTGGAAAATTTTACCGTTGAATTGAAGAAATTAATTTTGGAAATTTGCGATCCCAATATTCCTTTCACCGAAAAAGAAATAGATTAATGATTAAAAATAAAAACAGAATACTTTCCTCAGAAAAGAAAAAACCGATTCTTTATGATGTATACTACAATGAAACGGAAAAGCCGCAGCCAATGGTTATTTTCTGCCACGGTTACAAAGGTTTTAAAGACTGGGGAGCGTGGCATTTGGTAGCCGAAGCCTTTGCAGAAGCGGGTTTTTGTATTGTGAAATTCAACTTTTCCCATAATGGTGGTACCATGGAGAATCCTATAGATTTTCCCGATTTGGAAGCTTTTGCGGAAAATAATTTCAGTTTAGAGTTGGAAGACTTGGATAGAATTTTAAATGAAATTGAAGCTGGCAACGAAAATCTACCGAGGAAAATTTCAACCATTTCGTTGATTGGCCACAGCCGAGGGGGCGGAATTGTTTTAATAAAAGCTGAAGAAAATACTCGCATCCATAAAGTAACTACCTGGGCCAGCGTCAGCGATTTTAAAGCAAGATTCCAAGAGAACACTGCAGAGTTCGAAACTTGGAAAGAAACAGGCGTGACTCACGTTGAAAACAGCCGTACAAAACAGATGCTGCCTCACAACTTTCAGTTCTATAAAGATTTTAAGGAGAACGAGGAGCGTTTTTCTATCAAACGTGCTGTCAAAAACTTAAAAATTCCTCAGCTCATTGTTCACGGAAGCGAAGATCCAACGGTTTCCGAAAAAGAAGCAAAAGCAATCCATTCTTGGAATCCAAAAAGTGGATTGGTAATAATAGATGGAGCCGACCATGTTTTTGGAGCGAGCCATCCCTTTGAAGGAAGTAATCTGCCAAACCATTTAAAAAAAGCTGTTGAAAAGACAATTGAGTTTCTAAAATAGAACTTGTATTAAAAAATTTACTATTTTTGGCATCCTAATCAGCAATTGGGGGATTAGCTCAGCTGGCTAGAGCGCTTGCCTGGCAGGCAAGAGGTCACCGGTTCGACTCCGGTATTCTCCACAAAAAAACCACCGTTTTCGCGGTGGTTTTTTGTTTTATTCTTGAACAGGCAAGACCAAAAGCGGTTTGCTGGTATGAAATTCTCTTTTATATATTTCATTCTTTTCCCAAAGCTTTTTGAAAAAACCACGCTTTCTTCTAATCACACAAAGCACATCAGGATTAAACTGCTGAAAATATTCAATTACCGCTTGAAAAGTTGTTGCTGTCTCTACTTGAGTATATGAATCTTGTAAAACTTTTAAATTATCGGTTACATTTTTCATATCCTCACTAGTTTCGGGAGTTTCTACGTGAAGTACGTTAATTTCGGTTCCAAAACTTTCTTTGAACTGTCTTACCGGTTCCAAAAGTTCATCGCGCTCAAAACTTCCATTTTTAAAAGCCATCAACATAGTTTTTGGCGGTTGAAATTTCGCTCCTTCGGGAACTACCAAAATAGGAATGTTGGTCTGTTTTAAAAGCTTTCCAGAGGTTTTCCCAAGATATACTTCTTCTTTAATAGAATTACTACGTGGTGCCAGGACCATCAAATCTATTGGCACTTGTTTGCTAATGCGTGAAATTCCTTCCAAAACCTCTCCTTTTATTGGGTGCGCGATAACTTGCACTCCTTTTCGATCTACTTGTGAAAGCACTTCATCTAAACGGTTTTCTGATTCTTCCTTTAAAATGGTATTCACCTTTGAAAGACCACCTACCTTAGAAAGTTCTTGAAATACCGAAGCAACATATACGTTGGCATTTATTGATTGGGCCAAATCTATGGCATACTGTAAATTACCGATTGCATTTGCTGAAGACCCAACGGGTACTAATATATTTTTCATAGGTAGTAACTTCTACTTATTTTGAAAACAAAATTAACTTTAAATATCGTTCAATCCATAATGCTTTAACATTTCAACCAAATTTAAACAATTAGGCAGAAACAAACTCATTCGCTTTTTGCATTTTCCGTAGTTTTGCTTTTTCCAAAATGCGACAAACCGATATTTCCTTTAAAAGAATTCAACAACTCGCCATTCCTGCAATAATTTCAGGGATTGCAGAGCCCGTACTTTCTGCCACAGATGCTGCTGTTGTGGGAAATATAAAGGAATTTGGGATTGAATCATTAGCAGCGGTAGGTATTGTAGGCTCATTTCTGTCGGCGCTTATCTGGATTCTTGGCCAAACCCGGAGCGCTATTTCAGCAATTGTTTCGCAAAACTTAGGAGCGGGCAAGCTGAAAGACTTACACAATTTTCCGGCGCAGGCTATTTATTTCAATATTGCACTGAGCATCATTGTATTGTTCTCCACCTATTTTTTTGTGGAAGAAATCTTTCGCATCCTAAATGCCGAGGGCCTTATTCTATCATTTAGCATCGATTATTACAATATCCGGGTGTGGGGTTTTCCGCTTACGCTCTTCACCTTTGCGGTGTTTGGCCTCTTCCGCGGCCTCCAAAATACCTTTTGGCCTATGATAATTGCCGCCATTGGCGCGGCACTGAACATTGCATTGGATTTTGCCTTGGTTTACGGTATTGAAGGCTTTATTTCTCCAATGGGAATAAAAGGCGCGGCGTGGGCAAGCCTTATTTCGCAAGCGGTGATGGCAATAATAGCTTTTATCTTCTTAATGAAGAAGACTGAAATCACGCTTCGTCTTAAATTTCCGTTGCACCCCGAAATAAAACGGTTGGTAAGCATGAGCTTCAATCTCTTTCTGCGTTCCGTGGCACTCAACACGGCTTTAATATTGGCTACGCGTGAAGCTGCCGATTTGGGAAAAGAGTACATTGCCGCACATACCATAGCGTTCAATATTTGGATTTTTACGGCTTTCTTTCTGGATGGGTATGGCGCTGCTGGGAATATCCTCGGCGGGAAACTCTTGGGTGAACGGAATTTTAATTCCCTTTGGAAGCTTACCAAAAAAGTAAACCTTTACAACGTGGGCGTGGCTGCGCTATTGGTTTTGATAGGGATAGTATTTTACAAACCGTTGGGACTTATTTTTAATAAAGATGAAATTGTGCTAACTACCTTCTACGGCATGTTCTTTATGGTGCTGCTTTGCTTGCCCTTTAATGCACTTGCCTTTACGCTCGATTCTATTTTTAAGGGATTGGGTGAAATGCGCTATCTGCGTAATGTTTTGTTGGGCGCAACCCTTTTCGGTTTTATCCCCGTACTTTATTTTTCAAAATATATGGATTGGGGTTTGATTGGCATTTGGGCGGCGCTTATTGTTTGGGTGGCGTATCGGGCGGTTGCCTTGATGATTAAATTCCGAAGAAAATACATTCCGCTAATTGAAAATTAATACTTTTACGAAATACGAATCAACAAATCACAAAGCATGGATTGGTTAAAATTTATTGGCGGTCCCGGCCTGTTTTTAATATTGGCTATTTTAGTAATTGTAGTGGTTGCTTACAATAAAATTAAAAAGAAGTAATCAACGCGTTTTAAGCCAACCGGTAATACTCATACGCTCAGAGGCCTTTACTACTTTCACTTCGTGTTCCAAGACTTGGCTTTCAAAAATTACTACGCGCCCGGGAAGTGGTAAAATATCCAGTTCCTCTTTTTCGGTATAAATGGTAAGCTCACCGCCATTTTCGCGCAGCCAATTGTCTTCGTTCAGATAGCAAACTATGGAAAGTTTTCTACGGTCGTCATTTTGAAACGTGTCCAAATGCCGCTTGTAAAAAGTTCCGGTTGGGTACACAGCGTAATGGAACTCTTTGTGAAGAATCCCCAAAAAACAGGTTTTATTCAGATAATTTACCAAATCATTTATCTTTTTGAAGAAAATCTGCTCGGCTTCATTTGCATTCTTCTCATCCATCCAAAGAATAAAATCGCCACGAACGGTTTTATCTATCTCTTCATTGGTGCGATTGCCAATAGCAGATTTCTTAAAGCGGTCTGCTTCGTATTTTGCAAGCAGCGAATTGCGTAAAACTTCCACTTCTTCCGAAGAAAAAAAGTCGTTTACAATACTGTATTGCTGCTGCAGCAAGTCGTCAATAATAGTTTCAAACAACGGATTTTCAAAAAATTCCAGTTGCTCAAAAAGTTCTTCGGTCATTTTTGGATTCTTTAAAAAAGTGGGCAAATATAGTGCAGAAATCGATTGGTTTTTTCATCAGTTAAAAAGATAAGCTTCTTTAGGAAGAAACTACGTGTGGTTTTAGAGAAAACAACGCTTACTTTTTTCAAAAGCCACATTTTAAAACGTGGGCGTATAAAATTGTATCTTTGTTGCCCAACTTTATACAATGAGACAGATACGCATTACCAAGATTTTTTCTTTTGAAACCGGCCACGCGCTTTACGGCTACGACGGCAAATGCAGAAATGTACACGGCCACAGTTATAAGCTTTCGGTAACCGTTATCGGCACCCCGATTTCTGATAACGATAACGTAAAATTCGGGATGGTAATCGATTTTGGCGACCTAAAAAAAATTGTGAAAGAAGAAATTGTAGATGTTTTTGACCACGCTACCGTTTTCAATAAAAACACGCCCCACGTTGAATTGGCAAAGGAATTGAGCGATCGTGGGCACAGCGTGCTATTGGTAGATTATCAACCCACCAGCGAGATGATGGTGATCGATTTTTCTGAAAAAATAAAAAAACGTCTTCCTAAAAATATAATGCTTCACTCCTTACGACTACAGGAAACCGATAGCAGTTATGCGGAGTGGTTTGCGGGGGATAATTAAACCGAAACAGTTTCCTATCTTTGAATATGCAGATCCCACAGGGCAAAAAAATATACTTTTCCAGCGATAACCACCTTGGCGCGCCCACACAGGCCGAAAGCTTGCCGCGCGAAAAGATTTTTGTGAAATGGCTGGACAGCATTAAGCACGATGCTGAAGTGATTTTCCTACTTGGCGACCTTTTCGACTTTTGGTTTGAATACAGAACTGTGGTACCGAAAGGATTTGTGCGCGTTTTGGGAAAACTGGCCGAGCTTCGCGACAGTGGCATTCAAATCCACTTTTTTGTGGGCAACCATGATTTATGGATGCACGATTATTTTGAGAAGGAATTGAACATTCCCGTGTATCACGACCCAAAGGAATTTGTTTTTAATAACAAGCATTTCTTTATCGGCCACGGCGACGGGAAAGGTCCGGGAGACAAAGGGTACAAACGGATGAAAAAGGTTTTTATTAATCCGTTTTCAAAATGGCTATTTCGATGGTTGCACCCAGATATTGGTGTGCGTTTGGCGCAACATCTTTCGGTAAAAAACAAATTGATTTCAGGAGATGAGGACAAAGAATTTTTGGGTGAGGAAAAAGAATGGCTTGCGCAATACTCAAAACGAAAACTGGAAAACAAACATTTTGATTACTTTGTTTTTGGCCACCGCCATTTGCCGATGGAAATTAAGGTAGGCGAAAATTCAACCTATTATAACCTTGGCGATTGGATAAACCATTATACCTACGGCGTTTTTGATGGGGAAGATTTTGAATTAAAACAATTCAAATCAAAATAATTAAATTGTTTAGGTTGTAGGGACAGGGCATGCTCTGTCCCTACAACTATAATGAAATAAATATTATTCCCGAATATCCTTTAACCGTAATTGCAGACTAACATTTCCCTGCCATTCATTTTCATCAATGCAATAGGCTGCCTTAAAGGGTTTTCCGTTACAGGCAATATCCTGTTTATCTGCCAGCCCGAAACCGATTCCAGTAAATTGATTTGAATTTCCCTGTTTCACAACAACGCGGAGATGCTTTTTGTCTTCACCAACACATTTTCCCCAGCCAGTGTCTTTTAGGTTTTGGGTCATAAATGTTGGAGTCATATTTCCTGGGCCGAAGGGTGCAAATTGTTTTAATATTCGGAAGAATTTCGGAGTGATGTCTTCCAAATCTATTTCAGCATCTATTTTAATTTCAGGCGTGAGTAAATGCGGATCGATGGTTTCGGAAACCACACGTTCAAATGCATTTTTGAAATTTTCAAAATCTTTTTCAAACAAGGTCAATCCCGCGGCATACATATGTCCTCCGAATTGCTCAATGTGTTGCGAACAACTTTCCAAGGCATTGTAAACGTCAAATCCACTAACCGAACGGGCAGAAGCGGCAAGCTTTTCACCACTTTTTGTAAACACCAAAGTTGGTCGATAATAGGTTTCCGTCAAGCGGGAAGCCACGATGCCAATAACGCCTTTGTGCCAATTTTCTTGATAAACAACTGTGGTTTTTCGCTCTTCCTCCTTATTTTGAATTATTTGCTGAAGCGCTTCCTCGGTAATCAATTTATCGGCATCTCTTCGATCTTTATTGAATTGTTCAATTTCGGCAGCATAATTTTCTGCTTTTTCAAAATCGGTTTCCGTAAGCAAAGTAACAGCGTGGTTGCCGTGTTTCATGCGTCCAGCCGCGTTGATGCGTGGAGCGATGATGAAGACCACATCGGTAATGGTGAGGGTTTCTTTTTTCACTTGCTTTAATATGGCTTGAATTCCCGTGCGCGGATTGCTGTTTATCACTTTAAGGCCGTAATGGGCAAGAATTCTGTTTTCGCCCGTAATTGGAACAATATCTGCCGCAATTGCGGTGGCTACGAGATCTAAATAAAGCAGCAAATCTTCAATTTGCAAACCTCTTTTTTCTGCCAAACCTTGAATCAATTTAAAACCAACGCCGCACCCGCAGAGTTCCTTGTACGGATATTCGCAATCTTCCCTTTTTGGGTCCAGCACCGCAACTGCTTTTGGAATTTCCTTCCCTGGCCGGTGGTGGTCGCAGATGATAAAATCAATATTTTTTTCGGAAGCATACGCAACTTTATCGATGGCTTTTATGCCACAATCCAAAGCGATAATCAGCGAAAAATCATTGTCGTGAGCATAATCAATTCCTTTGTATGAAATACCATAACCTTCGTCATACCGGTCTGGAATGTATGTGGAAACATTTGGATAATAACTTTTTAAATAGGAAGAAAGCAATGCCACACTCGTGGTGCCGTCTACATCGTAATCGCCGTAGATTAAAATGTTTTCCTCGTTTTCGATTGCTTTTTCAATGCGGGCAACGGCTTGGTCCATATCCTTCATCAAAAAAGGATTGTGCAGATTTTCCAAACTGGGGCGGAAGAATTTCTCGGCTTCCTCAAAAGTTTCCACGCCGCGCTGTACCAAAAGCGAAGCGATTATGGGCTCCACCTTTAATGCTTTTGAAAGAGACTTTAATTTTTCTTCGTCGGGTTTTGGTTTTAGGGTCCAGCGCATATACTTCATAAATTCCAAAGATTAAAATTACAAATTCCAAAATTTGGATTGGTTGTGATTATTAAATAAAGGGGAGAGCTGTAAAATTACAAAATTATGACAATAGTTTAAGAGCCTTTTGTGTTTGATAATTTATTATCTTGTGGGAATATTCTCCCCGCTAACCTTAAAATTTTAGGATTATGAAAACACTTTTACTTTTTATTGTAGGAATAGTTTCGCTTGCGTCTTTTGGGCAGGATGGGGGTTTAGATACTTCGTTTGGCAATAACGGGACTGTACAAACAGATATTGATGGCGATTCAGACTATGCAATATCAATAGCGCAGCAAGCGGATGAAAAACTTTTAGTGGCGGGTAGATTCACTATACAAGGACAGGCCTTTCCTTCCATTGCTAGATATAGCATTAATGGTAATTTAGATACTTCTTTTGGGAATAATGGCGTGGCAATTTTTGGTGGGTCAGGTTATGAGGATGATTATTATGAAATTGTATTAAGTCAAAATGATGGGAAGATTATTGCTGGGGGACCATTTAATCTAAATTCTAGTTATCAATATGCAGTAAACCGTTTTTTACCCGACGGTTCAATCGACACGAGTTTTGGCAATAATGGTGAAATAATAGTATTTCCGGAGAACATCTATAAAGGAGACTTAGCATTACTGGATGATGATTCACTTTTAGCAGTGGGTAAAATTTATGATAACGGAATCTCTAAAGTTGCTTTAAAAAAATATACGTCCAATGGAATGTTAGATACTTCCTTTGGGAATAACGGCGTTGTTATAACAGAAGTTGGAAATGAATCGAATTCTGCTTTAAAAGTAGCTTTGGCTCAAGACGATACAATTGTGGTGCTTGCAAACAGTCAAGACAATGGAGTGTCTTCTCAAGTATTATTGCGCTACATGCCCAATGGCGTGTTGGACACTGCTTTTGGCAACAATGGAATGGTAACTATTGTAAATGATCTTGATTTTTCTTCAAGCAATATTGCTTTGTACAATGATGGTAAAATTGCAGTGCTCAGTTCGTTTTTTGATTATCAATTTAATATAATCACCAATTTAATTTCTAGATACCTTTCTGATGGAAGCTTTGATACATCTTTTGGCAATAATGGGTATATAAATCCGAACAGGAATAATTTTATAATAAGCAGGATTGAAGTTCAAGAGAACCAAAGATTGTTAGTTTTTGGGGAGCTTACAGATTTTTTTGAGGGTGGAGGACCTTTTTTTATTAACAGGTATCACCTTGGAGGACATTTAGATACTGGTTTTAATTTTACAATTAATCCTTCTGAGTATTTTGTTTCGAATATGTTAATCCAACAAGACGGTAAAATAGTATGTCTAGCCAGCACACCGTGGTACAATGGGCAAGAAGATATTATTATGGAACGCCATATTAATACTCCTTTGTCCACTCCCGAATTCAAAAATCAAATAACAACCATTTACCCAAACCCCTCAAATGGAGTTTTCACTATTGAACGCGATTTGTTTTCTGAAAACACATCTTTCCAAATAACAGATATTACAGGAAAAATTATTGCTAAAGGCGAATTGAATGATACCCAAACCCAAATAGATTTTTCTGTGGCACAAGCTGGGGTTTATTTTTTGAAAACCGCTGATGGGGTGTTCAGATTGCTGAAGAATTGAGTTACCTTATAATTTCAATGACGCATCAAAACTTAAAAATTATGAAAAAACTTTTACTTTTTATTGTGGGAATAATTTCTGTTGTTACTTACGGACAGGATGGTAGTCCAGATTTGTCATTTGGAACAGAAGGTGTGGTTACAACCGATATTGAGAATAGTGAGGAACTCTTATCATCTGTAGTTCAACAAAATGATCAGAAACTAATTGTTTCGGGAATAACGTCAATAAATAACAATCTTAGTAAACCATATTTGGTAAGATATATGCCAGATGGCAGCTTAGACAGTTCTTTTGGAAACAATGGGATATTAGTTGCTGATTATGCTGAAGGTTATTGTGAACACGTTAATTTATTTCTTGATGAAGAACAGAATATTCTAACCGGAGGCAAATTCTCCAACAGTCAAAGCCAAACTTATAAAATTGCAAAATATAACGCAAATGGTGAATTGATAAATTCTTTTGGAACCAATGGGGTTCTAACAATTCCGAATGGAAATTTTGCCAAAATGCTAGTCTTAGCAGATAACTCATTATTATTTTTAAAACTTACTGCCAATGATAAAATTGGCTTTTTTCATTATTTTGAGGATGGGACTTTAGACCCTAATTTTGGAATAGATGGCATTGCGATTTCTAACTTTTCAGGAGGATCTTTTACTATCAGCGAATTAAAAATAGATTCCGAGAATAATTTCTTCGTTTCAGGAATTCGAGCTAATTCTTATACAGCAGACATAATATTATTGAAATTTTTACCAACCGGATATTTAGATATAAATTTTGGAGATAATGGATTAACCACCAAGTCACTTGAATCAATTGATGCAGTAAACTTTCGGAATCCAAGTTTTGATTTTACCAATAATCAAAATATAGTGATTGCTGGAAGTTACGGTTATTGTACTCTGCAATTAGAACCATTCTTTAAGCAATATTTTATTCGTTTCTTAAGTGATGGCCAACCAGATTTAAATTTTGGAAATAATGGAACGAGATTATTATCCGAGACAGGATTCTCTATTTCCCAATTAATAATTCAAGAAAATCAAAGAATGCTTGCCATTGGTAGCACTACTGATTGTTTTGAACTTGGCGTATATAATGTTAAGCGGTACTTTTCAGGAGGATATAGAGATTATTCTTTCATTTTAGGTTTGGAATTTGTAGATAGTAAAACCATTGTTCAAACTGATGGAAAGATTGTAGGTGCTGGTATTACAGCTCCGTTAAGTGGTCCTCAAAATATTTTAGTAGCTCGTTTTAATAATTCACAACTAAGTGTTCCTAACTTCAAAAATCAAAAAACAACCATTTACCCAAACCCCTCAAATGGAATTTTCACTATTGAACGTGAACTGTTTTCTGAAAATGAACAATATGAAATAACTGACATTGCCGGGAAAACTATTGCCTCGGGCGAATTGACCGAAAAGCAATCGCAGCTAAATCTCACTGCTGCCCAAAGCGGGGTTTATTTTTTAAAAACCTCAAACAGTATTTTTCGTTTGTTGAAAAACTAAGGTGAAAATATTTTCTTTGGAATTTGAGGTTTGCGATTTCTTTGAAATTTGGAGTTTGTGATTTGGAATTTGCCATCGGCAATTCCTATCTTCGGATAAAATATTCTAAAAATTACCGATGCCATTAGTAACACCGCTTTCCCCAGACCACGACACCGAAACCAAACAATTGGCTGAATTTTTCAACGAAACCCTCGGCTTCTGTCCCAATAGCGTACTAACGATGCAACACCGCCCGGCAATAAGCAAAGCGTTTATCAATCTCAACAAAGCCGTAATGGCTAATGAGGGACGCGTTACTTCTTCCTTTAAAAGAATGATTGCTTGGGTAAGCAGCAATGCCACAGGTTGCCGCTATTGCCAAGCCCACGCCATCCGCGCTGCGGAACGCTACGGAGCGGAGCAGGAACAGCTTGACAACATTTGGGAATACAGAACCCATCCCGCCTTTTCGGAAGCGGAACGAGCCGCTTTGGACTTTTCTTTGGCTGCCAGCCAAGTGCCAAATGCGGTTGACGGGGAAATTAAAGAAAGACTTTACAAATATTGGAACGAAGGCGAAATTGTGGAAATGCTTGGCGTTATTTCGCTTTTTGGTTATTTAAACCGCTGGAACGACTCTATGGGAACTTCCATTGAAGAGGGCGCTGTGGAAAGTGGGGAGCAGTATCTTGGTAAACACGGTTGGAATAAGGGTAAGCACATTTAATCAACTATTTCCTTTTACAACAACCACAATCTCTCCTTTCGGGGGCTTATTTTCAAAATGCTTTAAAACTTCTTCGGCAGTTCCACGGACAGTTTCTTCGTGTAGTTTTGTCAATTCCCGCGAAACGGAAACTGGTCTTTCGGCACCAAAATATTCCACAAATTGCGCAAGGGTTTTTAGCAGTTTGTGCGGCGATTCATAAAAAATAATGGTTCTGGTTTCTTCGGCTAAAAGTTCGAGTCGGGTTTGTCTGCCTTTTTTCACAGGAAGAAAACCTTCAAAAACAAATTTATCATTCGGGAAACCACTGTTTACAAGTGCTGGAACAAAGGCTGTGGCGCCAGGCAGGCAATCTACTTCAATACCAGCTTCTATGCAGGCTCGAGTCAATAAAAATCCGGGGTCACTAATGGCGGGAGTTCCGGCATCGCTAATGAGCGCAATGTTTTCACCGTTTTGAATCCGCTTTACAATACCTTCCACCGTTTTGTGCTCATTGTGCATGTGGTGCGAGTGCATTTGGGTGCCTATTTCAAAATGTTTCAACAGTTTTCCACTGTTGCGTGTATCTTCGGCTAAAATTAAATCTACGTCCTTCAGCACTTCAACAGCGCGAAAGGTCATGTCTTTTAAATTGCCAATGGGTGTAGGCACCAAATAGAGTTTTCCCGTCATAATTTATGGGCGTACAGTTTTTCCGAAGAAATAGGAAACCAACAAAAAAAGAATTCCCAACAAAGGAAGCGTTATCCCTGGGTCGTTAAGCCGATAATGCGCAAAGCAGGCCAAAACCATATCAAAAAAGAGTCCGGCATATGCCCATTCCATGACCCATTTTGGTTTTCGTAAAAGGATAAAAACAATTGCAAAGATTTTTGCAAGCGCCATTGGAATTACCAAATAGGTGGGGTATTGATAATCCTGGTAATATCCTTCAATTACCGCAGTATCGGTTAAGTACATAACTGCGGAATACAGAAAGAGAGCACTTAGCAGCCCTGTGGCTATCCAATAGATTGATTTTTGGGCTGTCATAAATGTGAAATTTAGTTGAAGCGCTTTTCGATAATGTTCATAAACCTTTCGGAATACTCTTCTTTGTTGAGCCAATAGTTGTAATCTGGCTTTACTTTGCCTTTGATGAAACTTTGTGCTTCCTCAAAACTCTCCATCGTATTTATCTGTGAAAGCACGCGGGTATAATCCTCAGTCTGTCCTTCAAAAAGATGTTTAATAAATGCCAAACGGTCGTTAAGGCCTATGTTCAAGCCTTTATTTATGGTATCATTGATAGATCTTGCGCGCGATTCGGTCAATGTTTTACTGGCTTCTTTTCCTTCTACGGATTTGGGAAAAAGCGCAGTGGTTTTTCTTTCAAATTCTGGCATTTGCTGGTAGTTTGACGCAAACTCCTCCAAATCGTTTTTAGCATATTTTGGCGTTGGCTTTTCCTGAATTTTGGCAGTTTCGCTTTCGTGGTTTTTTGGAAGCATTTCATCCAAAAGTTCGTCTATGCGCTCGCTTTCTTCCGGCATTTGCGCCACAATATCCTTTATTTTTTCCATCAAAGGTTCAATCAGGTCTTCCTTGTGTTCGGGTTGTGGCACGGGTTCTGGCTCGGTAAACCAATTTTCCTCCCGGAAGCTTTTTGAATCTAGCGATTCAGCGGTTGGTTGTTCGGTAGGCTCTTCCAATTGATTTTCAAGATATTCGAGCACGGCCAATTTTTCATGAAGCTCACCCACCAATCCCTTTATGGAGGCGGCTTTAAACGTTTTTTCTTCTTCAATTAATTGCTGTGCTAGCGCTGTTACCTGCTCACGGAGTTTCTTCTTCATATCTTTTTAAATTAACCGGATTTTCTATTTTGTTTTTATAAATTTACGCATCCTTTATGTAAACGTCAACTATTTTTGTTTTCTTGTTCAAAACCACAAACAATCTTCAAGTTGAATACGTTTAGGGAATAGCATTATTACTAAATGTTTCGCGTAAAATTAAACTATGTTTCTTGAAAATACCGTAAATCAGAAAGAACAATTTGGCTGGATTGAGGTAATCTGCGGATCTATGTTTTCAGGAAAGACCGAAGAGCTAATCCGAAGGTTGAAACGCGCCCAGTTTGCCCGTCAAAAAGTCGAAATTTTTACACCATCCATAGACACACGTTATGCCGAGGATGCCGTGACCAGCCACGATAGCAACCAAATTCGTTCCACGCCCGTTCCCGCTGCTGCAAACATCCCTATACTTGCAGATAACTGTGATGTGGTGGGAATAGATGAGGCCCAATTTTTTGATGACGAAATAGTAAAAGTATGTAACGATCTCGCCAATCGCGGCGTTCGTGTGATAGTTGCAGGATTGGATATGGACTACAAAGGAAATCCGTTTGGGCCAATGCCCGCATTAATGGCTACAGCCGAATATGTTACCAAGGTTCATGCCGTATGTACCCGCACGGGAAACCTTGCCAATTACAGTTACCGCAAAGCGAAAAGCCAAGACCTTGTATTGCTTGGTGAAACTGAAGAATACGAACCTTTGAGCCGCGCTGCATTTTTTAAGGCACAACTTCGGGACAAAGTGGTAAAACTGGAAGTAAAAGATGCTGAAGACCTGAGTAAGCAGAATGCTCCTGAAAAACCTGGAAAACAAGCGTAATATGCCCAAAGCCACCGAAACATTATTGGAGATTGATTTAAATGCACTCGACAATAATTATAAATACCTTACCTCAAAATTAAAGCCCAACACTAAAGTACTTGCAGTAGTAAAAGCTTTTGCCTATGGAAGCGATTCTGTAGTTATTGCAAAAGAACTTGTGGTATTAGGCGTTGATTATTTTGCAGTTGCGTATGCAAATGAAGGCGAAACCCTTAGAAATGCAAAGATTGAAACCCCCATTTTGGTGCTGCATCCGCTACCCATTAATTTTGAAGTAATCGTGGATCGCTGTTTGGAACCCAGTATTTATTCCCGAAAAACACTAAAGGAATTCGTTGCTTTCGCTGAAGAGAAAAAACAGAAAGATTACCCAATTCACTTAAAATTCAACACGGGTTTGAACCGCTTGGGTTTTGTTGAAAGTGATGTGGATTTTATTGTGGAAACACTTTCAAAAACCACAACTGTAAAGGTAAAATCTGCTTTTTCACATCTTGCCGCGAGTGAAGATTTAAAGCTGAAGGATTTTACAAAAAGACAGATTGAAGATTTTCGAAAAATTTCTGAAGAACTTTCAGAAAAACTTGGCTACAAACCCTTGCTGCATTGCGCCAACACCTCTGGAATTATCAACTATCCCGAAGCACATTTTGACATGGTGCGCACGGGTATAGGTCTTTACGGTTTTGGAAATGATAAAGAGGAGAACAAACATTTAAAGCCTGTTGGCACTTTAAAAACGGTCATTTCACAAATCCATACGGTACAAAAAAATGAAAGCGTGGGCTACAACCGAGGTTTTATAGCCGAAAAAACTACAATGTCAGCAACGCTTCCTATTGGCCACGCTGACGGAATTCCACGTTCCTACGGAAAAGGAAAAGGCTGGGTGACCATACACGGAAAAAAAGCGCCCATTCTTGGCAATGTGTGCATGGATATGATTATGGTTGATGTTACCGGTATTGAATGTCAGGAAGGTGATGAGGCCATTGTATTTGGACCTTCTTCCACTGCTGAGGAATTATCGGCCACGATAAATTCTATTTCCTATGAATTGATTACTGCAGTTTCCCAAAGAGTGAAACGGGTTGTTTGTAGGAATTAATTCCTTTTGGGAAATTATTTGAGAAAATGAATTCTTTTTGAGTAAATTAGTGGCTATTAACTTCTAAAACCAATCAACATGTTAAAAGAATTTAGGGATTTTATTATGACCGGCAATGTGGTAGACCTTGCCGTAGCTGTTCTACTTGCCGCTGCAGTAGGCACTGTTGTTTCAAGTTTCACCAATGATGTGATGATGCCCATAGTAGGTAATTTTACCGGAGGTGTTGACTTCGCCGATTTAAAAGTAGTGCTTTCAGAGGCCGTGGTTACTCCCGATGGAGAGATTACCAAGCCCGAGAACGCCATTATGTACGGAAAATGGATAAACTCTATCATCAATTTAATTATCGTTGGTTTTGTATTATTCTTGATAGTGAAAGCCTACGGAAAAGTACGCAAGAAAAAAGAAGAAGCTCCTGCGCCAGATCCAGGGCCCTCTGAAAAGGATTTGCTGATGCAGATTCGCGACGAACTCAGAAAAAAATAATTTACAGCCACCGCTGCATTACATATTCTAACCTAACCCCTCTCCAAAATGGAGAGGGTTTTTTTTGCTTTTTATTCAGAAATAATAGCTTACTATAAATTACTTTTGCCTAAAATTATAAAACAATGAAATTAGCTTTGGTTGGTGCCACCGGGATGGTTGGCGAGGTAATGTTGAAAGTGTTGCAGGAACGCAATTTCCCGATTGACGAACTGCTTTTGGTAGCTTCGGAAAAATCTGTAGGAAAGGAAATTTCCTTTAAAGGAAAAAACCATAAAGTTATCGGTTTAGAGGAGGCTGTTGCGGCAAGACCCAATATCGCCCTATTTTCGGCTGGCGGAAGCACTTCTTTGGAATGGGCGCCAAAATTTGCAGAGGTGGGTACTACCGTAATAGATAACTCTTCAGCGTGGCGCATGGAAGCCGATAAAAAGCTTATCGTTCCGGAAATCAATGCCCACTTACTTACAAAAGAAGATAAAATAATCGCGAACCCCAACTGTTCCACTATCCAACTGGTGATGGCTTTGGCGCCACTTCATAAAAAGTATAAAATGAAAAGGGTAGTGGTTTCTACCTACCAATCTGTTTCGGGAACGGGCCTAAAGGCAGTACGGCAAATGGAGAACGAAATGGCGGGAGTAAAGGGAGAAATGGCTTACCCGTATCCTATCCATAAAAACGCGCTTCCACATTGTGATGTTTTTGAAGCGAATGGTTACACAAAGGAAGAGATGAAGCTGGCCCGCGAACCCCAAAAAATATTGGATGACCGTACATTTTCAGTTACTGCCACGGCGGTGAGAATTCCTACGGCCGGTGGCCACAGCGAAGCGGTAAACGTGCAGTTTGAAAACGATTTTGAATTGAGTGATATACGAAAAGTACTTCACGAAACACCAGGTATAACCGTTCAGGACAATCCAGATACCAACACTTACCCGATGCCTATGTACGCGCACGACAAAGACGAAGTGTTTGTGGGAAGAATTCGTCGGGACGAGTCACAACCCAATACGTTGAATATGTGGATTGTGAGCGATAATCTTCGGAAAGGCGCTGCTACCAATGCCGTTCAAATTGCAGAATACTTGGTAAACAATAAGCTAGTTTAAGCATTTAAGAGAAAAACTAAAAATTTGTTAAAAAAACGCACTTTATTTAAAGGTGCGTTTTTTATTTTTCAGTACCTTTAAAGGATTAACCCTTAAACGTAAAGCCTATGAATTCAACATTTACTAAAATCCTGAGAATCGTTTTAGGCTTGGGATTACTTTTTTTTGGACTAAGCAAATTGATTAATCTTCACATTATGCCTACACATATTTATACGGGAGATGCGGCAATTTTTATCGATTCGCTTAGCAGCACAGGCTACATTCTAAAAGTCATTGGAATTTTGGAAATCTTTATCGGTTTGCTTTTGCTTATTAATAAGTGGGTTTCGTTTGCATTGCTTTTGTTGGCCCCCATTACGGTTAATATCTTATTATTTCATTTATTTTTGGATACACCAGGTCTTCTTGTGGCCTTGGTAATAACTATATTGAATGTTATTTTGATTTATAAGCATTGGAAAGTTTATAAACCCTTATTTCATTAAATTCAACTGTACGCAGTATTTAAGGGCTTCTTTGCGGAAGCCTTTTACATATTGCAATATTTCCTTTTAAGTAAAAACATTACATTTACATTTCGAAAAAATCAATAATATGAAATTTACAATTGTTCCAGCAATCCTTGTACTTGCCTTTGTGGGCTGTAAGGAAGAACCAAAAAAAGAAGTTATTTCCGTGACCTATCCTCAAACAAAAAAAGTTGATACCGTTGATACCTACTTCGGTGAAGAAGTAAAGGATCCCTATCGTTGGTTGGAAGACGACCGAAGTGCCGAGACCGCTGAATGGGTAAAGGCCGAAAACGAGGTGACTTTTGATTATTTGAATAAAATTCCGTTTCGGGAAGAATTAAAGGGACGGCTTTCCGATTTATGGAACTATGAAAAAGTAGGGCCTCCGTTTAAAGAAGGCGACTATACTTATTTCTACAAAAATGACGGTCTTCAGAACCAATATGTGCTATATCGCTACAAAACTGGGGAAGACCCAAGTACTGCCGAAGTATTTTTAGATCCCAATACTTTTAAGGAAGATGGCACCATTTCATTGGGCGAAACAAGTTTTTCCAAAGACGGAAGCAAACTGGCTTATAGCATTTCCGAAGGTGGAAGCGATTGGCGAAAAGTACTTGTAATGAACACCGAAACCAAGGAATTGGTAGGCGATACGCTAAAGGATATCAAGTTCAGTAGCCTTTCGTGGAAGGGTGAGGATGGATTCTACTATTCCAGTTATGACAAGCCAAAAGGTAGTGAGCTTTCCGCAAAAACAGATCAGCATAAAGTGTATTATCATAAAATGGGAACACCTCAAAGCGAGGATAAGGTAATCTTTGGTGCCACCCCAGAGGAAAAGCACCGGTACATAAATGCGAGTGTTACCGAGGACAACAATTATCTTATAATTAGAGCAAGTACTTCAACTTCGGGGAATAAACTATTTATAAAGGATCTAACAAAGCCCGGCGCTGCGTTCGTAACTATTTTGGATGATACCGACTCTGATACCTCTATTTTGGAAAACGTAGGTTCAAAATTATATATAGTTACCAATAGAAATGCACCAAATAGGAAGATAGTTACCGTAGATGCCAATAATCCTACTCCAGATAATTGGGTAGATTTTATTCCTGAAACAGAAAATGTACTTTCGCCTAGTACCGGAGGTGGAAACATCTTTGCAAATTACATGGTAGATGCCGTTTCAAAAGTATTACAATATGACTATGATGGAAAATTGATCCGAGAAGTAAAACTTCCTGGCGTTGGTTCGGCAGGTGGTTTTGGTACAAAGAAGGAAGAAAAGGAACTGTACTATTCCTTCACAAATTATGTTACTCCCGGCAGCATCTATAAATATGATATTGCAAGCGGAAATTCTGAGTTGTTCATAAAACCTGAAATTGACTTCAACCCTGAAAATTTTGAAAGCCACCAAGTTTTTTATAATTCAAAAGATGGTACCAAAATCCCGATGATCATTACTCACAAAAAAGGATTGAAAATGGACGGCAAAAATCCAACTATTCTATATGGCTACGGTGGTTTCAACATAAGTTTGACGCCAAGTTTCAGCATAGCAAACGCGGTTTGGATGGAGCAGGGCGGTATTTATGCCGTACCCAACCTTCGCGGAGGCGGGGAATATGGAAAAAAATGGCACGACGCCGGCACTAAGATGAAAAAGCAAAACGTGTTTGACGATTTTATAGCTGCCGCTGAATATTTAATAGAAAACAATTATACTTCCAGTGATTATCTCGCGGTTCGTGGCGGCTCAAATGGAGGCTTGCTCGTGGGCGCTACCATGACGCAACGCCCCGAATTGATGAAAGTGGCTCTTCCGGCAGTGGGTGTATTGGATATGCTTCGTTACCACACCTTCACCGCAGGTGCAGGTTGGGCGTACGACTACGGAACAGCGGAAGACAGCAAAGAAATGTTTGAATATTTAAAAGGCTATTCGCCATTGCATAATGTAAAGGAAGGTGTGGAATACCCCGCAACTTTAATTACTACTGGCGATCACGATGATAGGGTAGTGCCAGCGCACAGTTTTAAATTTGCTGCAGAACTTCAGTCTAAACAAACGGGCAATAACCCCGTTTTAATTAGAATTGAAACCGATGCCGGTCACGGAGCGGGAACACCCGTGAGCAAGACTATCGAGCAGTATGCAGATATTTTTGGGTTTACCCTGTTTAATATGGGTTATGAAGAATTGCCTGAAAATATCAATAAAGAAATAAAGCAATAAAAGAAAAGCTCCTCAATTTGAGGAGCTCTTTTTTTAATCTAGCTTTTCAGTTAGTTTATTAAATGTTTTTCTGGGGTCTTTATTTTCGTAGAGCACTTCGTATACTGCATTTATTATGGGGGTCTTGGCTTTTTTCTTGCCTTTTTGTTGGTTCAGTTTATAGGCGCTCTTGGTAGCATAATACCCTTCGGCAATCATACTCATCTCCAATTGTGCGCTTTTAACGGTATAGCCTTTCCCAATCATTGTTCCGAATAAACGGTTTCGGCTAAAAACAGAATATCCGGTAACCAATAAATCGCCTAAATAAGCAGAATCGTTGATGTCACGCTTCATTTTGTGAACCTTTTTCACGTATTTTTTCATCTCGCGGATGGCATTGCTCATCAATACACTTTGAAAGTTGTCACCATACCCGAGCCCGTGTGCAATTCCAGCTGCCACCGCGTAAATATTTTTGAGCATTGCGGCATATTCTATCCCCAATACATCGTCACTGGTAGTGCATTTTATGTAATCGCTACCCAGTACATTGGCCACCAGCTTAGCCTTTTCATCATCCGCACTGGCAATGGTTAAATAGGACAATCTTTCCAATGCTACTTCCTCGGCATGGCAGGGCCCGGAGATGACCCCAATATTATTGAACGGAACTTTATAATGCGTATTGAAATGATCGCCCACAATAAGGCTGGTTTCTGGAACAATTCCTTTAATGGCCGAAAAAACTATTTTGTCTTCCAAGGAAACGGTTAGCTTTTCCAATTCCTTATGAAGGAAAGCAGATGGAATAACAAAGATCAGGCAATCGGCACACCGCACGGTTTCATTAATATCATTGCTCAACTTAAGTTGACTTAGATTGAATTCAACAGAGCTTAAATAATTGGGGTTATGGCGATGCTTCTTTATGAAATCTACAGCTTCCTTACTCCGCATATACCAACAAACCTCCTCAAGGTTTTCACAAAGCATCTTTACGATGGCTGTGGCCCAACTTCCACCGCCAAAGACTGCAAATTTTAGTTTTTCTGACATTGATTTACTTTCTTATTTCAAAAGTACACAAATACTTCCAAAACATTTAACAGTAGCTTAAGATTGGCGGCACAATGTTTTCAAGGTAGTCGGCGTTATGGCTTTTGATTATTGAGATGAAACTTCAAATCATTTCGAAAGTAGTTTCAATGATTTTGGTTGGTTATTTAGTTGAAGCCGCCCCACAAGTGTTAGTTTGGTGGGGCGGTTTTTTTTTATATCTGTAAAGATGAGGAGTCTATTCTGAAGAGAATTTATTTATAAAAATTCATCTCATCCAAATACGTCCAAACCTCAGCCGAAAGCATAGGCCGAATATTTTTTCCAGCTTTTATGCCCTTGCGAATAAATGTTGAAGAAAGCTCAATAATAGGCGCATCAACTTTCTTTATCTTTTTGTGATTGTCAAATTGTGTTTCCACAGTTCCTTCGGAAATTCTTGGATAAACATAGATTGAATAGCGTTCTAAAATAACCTCATAATTTTTCCACCTGTGAAGACTTTTCAGGTTGTCCTCGCCCATAATCAAACTGAAATTTTTTTCGGGATATTTTTCTTCCAAATGCACCAAAGTATTCACTGTATAATTGGGCTGTGGCAGGTCAAACTCCACATTGCTGGCCTGTAGCTTCGGATACTCCTCCACGGCAATCCGCACCATCGCTAACCGATGATGGTCTTCCAAAAGCGTTTTTTTCTTTTTATGCGGATTGTGTGGCGTAACCACAAACCAGACCTCATCCAAATCGCTGAACTCCACCATGTGGTTGGCAATGATCAAGTGCCCCACGTGAATGGGGTTGAAAGTGCCGAAGTAGAGTCCGATTTTTTTTGCCATTTTTATCTGTAGAGACGCACGGTCGTGCGTCTGCACGTTTATATTTGGGATACGTTCCCGCATCTGAGACGCACGGCCGTGCGTCTGTACGGGATTATTTTTATGATTTTATAAAATCTTCCACCAAATCATGCGCTTCCTTCAAGGCCGTTTCCAAATCGTGGTTTTTAATAATTTTGTCGAACTGCGGCGCAGTCGCCAATTCCACCGAGGCCTTTGCAATGCGCATATTGATGCGTTCATCGCTCTCGGTTTTGCGTTTTTTAAGTCGAATTTTCAACTCGTCGATACTGGGCGGTTTTACAAAAACTGCTAGCGTTTTTTCCGGATATTTCTTTTTAATCCGAAGTCCGCCAGCAACGTCAATATCAAAAATCACGTTTTTTCCGTGGCTCCAAATGCGTTCCACTTCACTTTTTAAAGTGCCGTAAAAATTATCGCGATACACCTCTTCCCACTCCAAAAAATCGCCATTTTTAATGTGCTGCTTAAATTCCTTCAACGAGATGAAATAATAATTTTCGCCATGTTTTTCATCACCCCGTGGCTCGCGACTTGTACACGAAACCGAAAATTCCAAGTTGAGGTCGTCCTGTTTCAGCAAATGTTGTACGATAGTGGTTTTCCCACTGCCGGAAGGGGCCGAAAAAACAATCAATTTCCCTCCTTCCATCTATAAAACGTTTAACGCTTGTTCCTTAATTTTTTCAAGCTCGTCCTTCATTTGCACCACCACTTGTTGCATAGGCGCATAATTTGCCTTGCTGCCAATGGTGTTGATTTCACGGCCAATTTCCTGTGTAATGAAACCCAATTTTTTTCCGTTGGAATCGTGCGATTTCAAGGATTCCTCAAAATACTCCAAATGGTTTTTAAGGCGAACTTTTTCTTCGGTGATGTCGTATTTTTCAAGGTAATAGATCAATTCCTGCTCAAAGCGGTTTTCATCCACTTTTTCCTTTAAATCTGCAACCGCCTTGCGCAATCTTTCCTTTACGCCGTCAATTCTTTCAGGGTCCAAGGCAATCACTTCTTCCAACAATTTTGAAATAGTTTTGGAACGCTCCAAAAAGTCGTTTTCCAAAACCAAACCTTCATCGGTCCTGTATTCGTTTATGGCTTCCAGCGCTTTGTCAATTCCTTTCAAAATAGCTTTATATTCCTTCTCGTCAATTTCCTCGCGTTCGGTTTTCAAGGCATCGGGCATGCGCACTGCCATTTTTAAAAGTTCCACGGGGTCGCCATTTACCACGTTTGCCAATTGCTTTATATATTGCTTTACAACGCCTTCATTCAGCTGCGTGGTTACCTCCTCACCCGTCACTTCAATATAAAGTGAAAAATCCACTTTTCCCCGTTGCAATGATTTTGCGAGCAAATCGCGGATTTCAAGCTCCTTTTCACGGTAAGCCGAGGGCACGCGCGTGTTGAGGTCGAGCCCTTTGCTGTTTAAAGATTTGATTTCGATGGTAATGGTTTTGGAAGGCAACTGAACAACTTCTTTGCCGTAGCCCGTCATGGATTGGATCATATTCCTGTTTTAATGAAGGGCAAAGGTAATAAAATTAGGTGGTAGGTTGTGGGTCTGAGGTGTGAGGGTTTTCAAACCCAATTATTCATTCAAGAATTGCATGGTGCGTTTTTCACTATAATACAATTTATTGGTTTGATGAAAACCCACGTGTCCGCCGTATTTTGGCGTTTCGAGGAAAAGGTTTTTCATTTTTGAAGCCAAATCCGTTGGATAACATTCCGAAGAAAGGAAGCTATCGTTTTCGGCATTTAAAACAAGGACCGGAATTTTAATTTTCGGAAGAAATTGCAAGCTGCTGTTTTTTTCGTAATAATCAAACGCATCCTTAAACCCGTGTGCCGGCGCGGTATAAACGTTGTCAAATTCCAAAAGGGAAGTGATTTTTTTGTAATCTGAAGCCGTCATTTTTTCGGGGAAATCCTTCATCTTAGTTTTGTACTTTTTCCGAAGGTTTATCAAAAAGGAGTTGCGGTAAACCCAGTTTGAAAATTCATTCAAAGATTCCAAAGAACCTTTTAAACTCAAGGGCGTGGAAATGGCGACGGCTTTTTTTATTTCCTTCGGAAAGGATTCGCGCTCGCCCAAATATTTCAAGAGTAAATTTCCGCCCAAACTGAAACCTACGAGCGCTATTTCACCGTATTTATCTTTTATCAAAATAGAATTGATGACGGCTTCCAAATCGTCCGTTTTCCCTGCGTTGTATGATTGATACGAAAGATTGGTCTCCCCACTGCAACCGCGAAAATTCACCGCAGCAACATCCCAACCGTTTTGGTTTAAAATCTTTGCTTGCCCTTTCATATAGGTTCGCTGGGCGTTGCCTTCCAGACCGTGAAGCATGATTGCAACTTTCCGTGAATTCTTTTCGGAAAAGGACCAATCGATATCCATAAAATCGCCATCGGGCAATTGCAGACGTTCGCGCTGTTGCATCAATTTTGGCGACGGACGGAGTTTCGCGGAATAAATTGTAGCGAAGTGTGCGTTTCTAAAAATAATGGAAGGCTCAAACTTACTGGAAACTAAAGGCATATTTATTTAAAAATTACAAGCAAAATACCAAAAATAATAGCATCGATAGCAACCACAGAATCCAAAGTGTCGCTTTAAAACATTTAACAGAAACTAAACATATTTACTATGCTTGCATAACAAAAGTACTTTAAATTTGCATAAAAGTTTGAAGATGTACACAAAACAATTTGAAATACGCTGGAGCGATGTGGATGCCAACCGCCACCTGCGCAACAGTGCCTATATAGACTACATGAGCCACACCCGGATGAGCTTTATGCTGGAGAGAGGCATGGACCAGCGGCATTTGGCCGAATACAACTTGGGCCCCGTGGCATTTTATGAGCATATGTATTATTTCCGAGAGTTTTTTCCCGGGAAGCCCGTAACGGTTTCATTGCAGTTGAAAGGTCTTTCGGAAGATGGAATGTATTTTGAATTCCTGCACAATTTTTATGATGAAAACGGTAAAAACTATGCCCGTTGCGAAATGATGGGAGCTTGGATTGATCTTACGGAAAGAAAACTGGTAGGTCTTCCGAAGAAATTTTACGAAATATTCAATGCGTTGGAAAAGACAGACGATTTCAGAATTCTTACCAAAGAAAACACCCGAAAGTACAGCCAGCGGCCAAAGGATCTTTAGTCCGTAATTTTACGGGCGCGCTTTATAGTGGAAAGATAAACGCCCAAAAAGATTAATGCTGAGGCGCCTATTCGCAAAGCGGTTAGACTATCGGCACCCACTAATACAGCAAAGAGAACTGCTATCACCGGTTGCAAATAAATAAACGCGCCAATGGTTGAAGGGCTCAATTGTTTTAGGGCGTAAATATTTAAAAGATAGGTCATAACCGTGGTGCAGATAACCACAAAAGCAAGTTTCCAAATAGCTTCAAAAGGCAGGTTGGTCCAATTTACTTCCGAGAATTCTGAAATGCCGATTGGCAGGTTTATTAAAAACGCAAAGAGAAATAGAAATTTCATAAAAGTAATGGAACTGTATTTTGGAACCAATGGTTTCACCAAAATCAAATAAACGGAATAGGAAGTAGCGTTTACAATAAATAGCAGATTTCCCAGTGGAATATTTGGTGCATTGGGTTGTTCCTTAATTCCAAAAAGAATTAAAACCAAAGCCCCGCCTAGACCCAAAAATATACCGAGACTTTTTATCCAAGTTATCCGCTCCCGCAAAATAAATGCTGATAGCACCAAAAGCAAAACTGGTGAAAGCGTAATTATTACCGAACTGTTGATGGGCGTGGAAAGACTCAATCCTTTAAAAAAGGCGAGCATATTCAAAACCATTCCGAAAAAAGCGCAGATTACAAAACGAAACCAATCGCGGCGCTCAATTTTTTCCGAAGGGAAGAAAAGGCTAATGCCCCAAAATACCAATGCTGCTCCCGAAACCCGCAACAAAATAAATCCAAAGGGCTGGATTACATCTGGCATCAATCCTTTGGCGATGGTGTGGTTTATACCATAGATGGTACTCGCCGTGGTTGCGGCCAAAAGTGCAAAAATGCGTGGTTTGGTCAATTGTTATGAATGGATTTTTTTGCGGCTGCAACAGTTTTTGGGCTGCTGCCTATGAAGATTTCATCATTGTTTACGATTACCGGGCGTTTCAGAAAAGTGTAATGTTCCAAAATAAGCCCTTTGTAATCTTCCTCGAGCAATTTCTCTTCTTTTAAATTGCGCTCTTGGTACAATTTCGCCCTTCGGCTGAATAGCTCCTCATAACTATCGGTAAGATTAAAAAGTTCGTCCAATTCCTCCTCGGTGATGCCCTGCACTTTGATGTCCTGTTTTATGAATGACGAGGGAATTTTTATTTCGTCCATTACCCTTTTGCAGGTATCACAACTTGATAAATAATATACTTTTTGCATAGTTCAAAATTAATCAATACTGAGGAAAGGCTCGGCTTCTTTCATCGCAATTTTCAATTCAATGGGGCCGTCTGCATAACTTGCAATGTCGTATTGATTGTAAACGAATATTAAGCTATCCTGCGTAAAACCGACACTTTCCGGTAGATAAAATTCATCATTTTCAAACCAGAAGCCGTTTTCATTAATGGATTGGTCTTTTGCAATTTTTTGTTCCGCGCGAAACTTCTTTTCTGCGAAAGCCGTAAATTCCTTGTTGTTTTTAAAAAGCTCTTCTGAAGTTAGCTCCTCCCCGGTTTTTGGGTCAATGTTTAAAAAAGAAGTGGTGCCATAGCCGTGGGCCCCACCGGTGAAAAGGTATTGGCGCATTTCGAAACAGATATGTTCTTTTGAGGAATAAATTTCGTTCACCGAGATTTCCGCAAAATATTCCCCGGCCATATCTGGAAATTGGGCTTTGTCGGCATTGTAAGATTCAATAAAACCAGTTGCTGCTTCCTGTATGGTCTTAGCGGTGGGGAGGGTGTCTTCGCCTAATAATAGGGAATTGAAGATAAAAAGTTTGATTTTCTGGTTTATTTTTTCGGAAACCTCCTCATCGCCGAAAACTTCCACATAATTGATAGTAACTTCGGGACATTTGCTGTTTTTGCATATTGCAAGTTCCCTCTCAGTAAAACTTTGCGAAGAAATCTCAATATTTTTCTCTCGGTCGCATCCCACGACAATTAGTGCAATCAATGCCACAACCGTAATTTTGCTGTTCATACGTTAAAAGGAATAGATGGTTAGCTTTAGCAAACGAAACCCTTACATTTGCTATTCAAAAGTAATAACTTTAAAATCAGCGATTGCAAAAGTTATATTAAAACCTGAAATATAGTTTTGGCGTTTGGGATTCTTACTTTAAAAAAGACCATTTTCTTATGAAATTCAACACAAAAACAATACACGGCGGGCAGCACAATGTAGATCCAGGGTATGGTTCGGTTATGCCGCCCATTTATCAAACTTCCACTTATTCACAGACTACGCCTGGTGGGCACAAAGGTTTTCAGTATTCGCGCAGCGGAAACCCCACGCGTGCGGCTTTGGAACGTGCTGTTGCAAGTTTAGAAAATGGTGAATTTGGACTGGCCTTCGGAAGCGGTCTTGCAGCAATTGATGCGGTGATGAAACTATTAAAACCCGGCGATGAGGTAATCTCTACGAATGATCTTTATGGCGGAAGCTATCGGTTGTTTACCAAGATTTTTGAAGGCTTTGGCATAAAGTTTCACTTTGTAGGAATGGAAAACGCCGATAAAATTGAGGAATATGTAAATGATAAAACAAAACTCATTTGGGTAGAAACACCAACCAACCCGATGATGAACATAATCGATATTAAAAAAGCGGCTTCCATTGCAAAAAAGCACAATGTTTTGCTTGCCGTGGACAACACTTTTGCTACGCCCTATTTACAACAGCCATTGGATATGGGTGCCGATATTGTGATGCACAGCGCCACAAAATACCTCGGCGGCCACAGCGATGTGGTTATGGGCGCTCTGGTCGTCAAGGACAAAACACTTGCGGAAAGGTTATACTTTATCCAAAACGCCAGTGGCGCCATTTGCGGGCCACAGGATTGTTTTTTGGTTTTGCGAGGGTTGAAAACGCTTCACATCCGAATGCAGCGCCATTGCGAGAATGGAAAAGCAGTGGCTGAATTTTTGGCGAACCACCCTAAAATCGAAAAAGTATATTGGCCCGGTTTTGAAAACCATCCAAACCACGCCATCGCAAAGGCACAAATGAAGGATTTCGGCGGAATGATTTCCTTCGTTACTAAAGGGAATAATTACGAAGAAGCCATCAAAATAGTTGAAAAGTTGAAGATTTTCACCTTGGCGGAAAGCCTCGGCGGCGTGGAAAGCCTTGCGGGACATCCCGCAAGTATGACGCACGCCAGCATCCCGAAGGAAGAGCGCGAAAAAATAGGTGTAGTTGATTCGTTGATACGTCTTTCCGTAGGCATTGAGGACGTTGAAGATTTGATTGCAGATTTAAAGCAGGCAATCGGGTAGCGATTCCCTTAAATATTAAATAAAGAAAAAGGCTCGGAGTTATTAATCCGAGCCTTTTTAATATAATTTGAAATAATTTAATTTATGTAATAGATATAGCCCACATTTAACCAATAGATCCATTCATTGGCTTTGTTTTCGGGAACTGGCGTAGTTCCGTTATTTTCAAAAGTCGGGTTAAGACCGTCTACCCAATCAGAGAAGTAATAATGCCAACGGCCGTCAAGCATTAGGTCGCTCAAATCCGTAAGTTTATATCTGATTCCCACACTCCCTACTACTGCCCAAGTTGAAGCAGGATCCTGCTGGAAGGCATTAAAGTATTTATCGGGGGTTGATATAGGACTGTTTAGCGGTCCAAAAGTAGAAGAAACTTCTGGATCAAAATTCACCCAATGAACACCAAAACTGATAAAAGGTGCAATTTTATAGCCGCCTGCCGCAAAATCTCGGATGCTTAACGGGAAGTATTCAAGCTGAGAGCCTACTTCAAAAACAGAAACAGAACCACTCATTGCCCTTAATTGATCTGCAAAAAGCGAAGTCTGGTCTGGTTCTACCCAACGGCCAAAGTGCTCCAAGTTAGTTTTGTGGTAATCAATCTCTGTACGTATCTTAAAGTGGTCGTTAAAATACTTATCGCGTGTATAGCAGTTACAATCTGCACGGTAAGAAAAATTGATATAGTGTATCAATCCAACCCCAACACCCACATTTCCAGCATTTGTTTCAAAATCGTTTCGCTGTCCAAAATCTGAATAAAAAACGACCGGCCCTGTAATTAAACCCACCTCGTGAGAAAAGCCAAACTGACTGTAAACTTCTTGCTTTGCAAAAGCCAACAAGAAAAATACCAATAACAAAAATCTGGTATTCATTATAAATATGGGTTTAGATTGAGACACAACAAATATATAAAAACATATTTAACAGTGAAATTTAATAAAGCTATTTAGCTAATTTGTAAAAAATTGGCGCACAGTTTTTATCATAACGCTTATATTTGCTCCTTCCTTATGTAAATGGTTTATTTAATGTAAATTTTCATCAAATTGAGATATAAAATAGTTTGATAAAATCCATTCTAACAAACAGATACCAACGGAATTCGCTAAAAGTAAAATAAAATTTTAACCAATGAAGCAAAGTATAAAAGATTTCATTTCTGAAGTTGAAAAACTCAATCCCAATGAACCTGAATTTCTTCAGGCAGTAACCGAGGTTGCTGAAACCGTCATCCCTTTTATTGAAGAAAACGAAAAATATGCCAACAAGAAATTGTTGGAACGTATGGTCGAGCCAGAGCGCACCATTCTATTTAGAGTGCCTTGGACGGATGACAAAGGTGAAATTCACGTAAACAAAGGCTATAGAATTGAATTCAATTCAGCCATTGGCCCATACAAAGGAGGACTGCGTTTTCACCCTTCAGTAAATCTAAGTATTCTTAAATTTTTAGGATTTGAGCAAACCTTTAAAAACAGCTTGACCACCTTGCCAATGGGCGGTGGAAAAGGAGGTTCCAACTTTGACCCAAAAGGTAAAAGCGATGCTGAAATCATGCGTTTTTGCCAAAGTTTTATGACAGAGCTTTTCCGTCATATTGGCCCAGACACTGATGTTCCCGCGGGAGACATAGGTGTGGGGGGGCGTGAAATTGGCTATATGTATGGTCAGTATAAACGTATTAGAAATGAATTTACCGGAGTACTTACAGGTAAGGGACGCTCTTATGGCGGATCGCTTATACGCCCTGAAGCAACCGGTTACGGGAATGTATATTTTGCAAAAAACATGCTTGCAACCAAAGGTGAAAGCTTTAAAGGAAAGACGGTAGTTGTTTCCGGTTCTGGAAACGTTGCGCAGTATGCTGCCGAAAAGGCAATCCAGTTTGGTGGAAAAGTAGTTACATTCTCAGATTCTGCTGGATATATCTATGACGCCGAAGGTATTGATGAAGAAAAACTTGCTTTCGTAATGGAACTGAAAAACGAAAAGCGCGGCCGAATTTCAGAATACACAAAAAAATATACCGGCGCAAAATATGTTGAAGGCAAACGCCCTTGGGAAGTGAAATGCGATATAGCATTGCCTTGCGCAACCCAAAACGAATTAAATGGCGAAGAGGCTAAAATGCTTTTGGACAACGGTTGTATCTGTGTGGGTGAAGGTGCCAATATGCCTTGTACCCCAGAAGCCATTGAAGCTTTCCAAAAAGCGAAGATCCTGTTTTCACCAGGAAAGGCGTCAAATGCAGGTGGTGTTGCAACTTCAGGCTTGGAAATGTCGCAAAACTCATTGCGTTTAAGCTGGACAGCCGCTGAGGTGGACGAAAAACTGCACGGCATCATGAACGATATCCACGCAGCTTGCGTTGAGTACGGAAAAGATGGCGATGGGTATGTAGATTATGTGAAGGGTGCAAACGTTGCCGGCTTTGTAAAAGTTGCCGATGCCATGCTGGCCCAAGGAGTGGTTTAATACTTCATATCTTAAAATAAAGGAATAGCCTTTCCCAAAAGTCTTTTTTCAAAAAAAGATTTGGAAAGGCTTTTTTCATTCCCATCCCGCAATAAATAGTATTTTAGCGTGTTAATATTCAAAACCATATTTCTATGAAGCAGTGGGTTATTGCTTTGCTATTTATATTTCCCTTTCTGGCAAGTGCACAGAACTTTGAGGACCGCTGGACGGGATACTTTTCCTATGTTTCGGTAAAAGATATTTCCCAAGGCGACAACAAGATTTATGTAGGCGCTGAAAATGCCGTTTTTACCTATGATTTTTCCACACAAGAAATAAAAACCCTTTCAACTGTTAATGGCCTTTCTGGAAACGCTATAACCACCCTACACTACAGTGAGGCATTTGATTTATTGGTTATTGGATATGCAAACGGATTGATAGAGATTGTAAAAGAAGGCGAGGAAAACGTTTTAAAAGTGGTAGATATTTTAGAAAAGCAAACCATTCCACCCGATAGAAAACGCATCAACAATTTTACGGAATTTAACGAAAACCTTTATATAGCAACCCAATACGGAATATCGGTTTATAACTTATCTAGGCTTGAATTTGGCGACACCTATTTTATAGGCGATGGGGGTGCACAGATAGATATTGTACAGACGATAGTACAGGAACCTTACATTTTTGCAGCAAGTTCAACGAGTGGGATGCGCAGGGCTTTTGTAGCAGATGATAACTTGATTGATTATCAAAACTGGACCACAATAATGGGTGGTGGTTTTAGAGCTGCGGAAAAATTAGGAAATGAGTTGTATGCTTCAAATCGTTCCAACACTATTTTGCGTTTCACGCCTGATGGGAATACCATAGCTGTAGAAAATTTCAATTCTGAAGTACAAAAATTCAGGCTCGCAGATAATCTGTTAACTATTATTACCAAAACTTCCAGTCAGGCATATTCCGAAGGATTTGTACAGGAAGCTTCTGTAAGCACAGTGCTCGGGTTTGATCTCGATTTGCTTTCGGGTTATGGTTTTGGCAATAATTTTTATTTGGGAACTAATGAGGACGGCATGCTAATAGTTCCTTTTGGCAGCATGCAAGCTACCCAAGTGCTTCCCAATGGTCCAATAAGAAATAGCCCATATTCCATCGATGCTTCACCCGGACAATTATGGGTAAGTTTTGGAGAGGTTGATAGAGATTATAATCCATATCCGTTATCACGTTTCGGAATAAGTCAGTTAAAGGATACTATCTGGACGAATATCTCTTATGAAGAGCTCAGTTTAGCTGTAAATGCGGAACCTACAGACTTGGTAAACGTAACCATCAATCCAGATGCGCCCAATGAGGTGTATATGAGCGCGAACCAAAAAGGGCTTTTAAAAATAGTAGATGGTGTTCCCACAATTCTATATGATGAAACCAATAGCCCGTTGGAAAGAATAAACATTGGGGGCGCTGATGCGGGGATACGAATTTATGGTTCCCAGTTTGATAGTCAAGGGAATCTCTGGTTTGTACAAAGCAAAACTGACGAAGGCCTTATAAAATTAACTCCCGGAGGCCAATTTCAAAAAACTGATATTTCAGGAATAATTAATGCCCCTGGAGAGGTAGCGTTAACAGAACTAGCTTTAAGCCGAGAAAACTATGCCTTCTTTGGAACATATGGAAGCGGCTTAATAGGATACAACCCAACAACGAACAGATTGAATAGAATTGATAAAGGTGCCGGGTTGGGCAACTTACCCTCCACTACGGTCCGCGCTGTTGCATTCGATAGCCAAAACAGGTTGTGGATAGGAACCGTAAAAGGTTTGCGAATAATCTATAGTCCCGGAAGTTTTTTTGAAGAGGGAACAACACCAGAATCACAATCCATTATTATAGTGGAAGATGGGGTGCCGCAGGAACTTTTATACGAACAGACAATAGCCGATATTGAAGTGGATGGTTCCAACAATAAATGGATTGCCACAACCTCGTCTGGGGTTTTCTATTTATCTCCCAATGGACAGGAAACGCTGCTTCGCTTCACCAAAGATAACTCCCCATTGCCTACAAACAATGTGCAGGATATAGCAATAGATCCATTTACGGGCGTGGTTTATTTTGCAACCACACAAGGGCTTGTAGCCTATAGGGGCACCTCAACCGCGCCAAGTGACAATTTGGAAAATGTGCATGCTTTTCCCAACCCCGTTCGTCCAGGTTTTAGCGGAAACGTTACTATTGATGGACTTACGGCCCAAGCCAATGTAAAAATTACAGACATTACCGGAAGCCTTGTTTTTGAGGAAACTTCAGAAGGAGGAAGCGTACTTTGGGACACTACGGCCTTTGGAAAGTATAAAGTTCGCTCGGGAGTATATCTTGTGCTTGTAACCACAGAGGATAATGTGGAGACCAAGGTCGCAAAAATTATGATCATCCGCTAATGGTTGTTGCCACCAAAGCCATTGTCTTTTCAGCCATAAAATATTCAGAGGCAGATCTTATTGTAAGTTGCTTTACTGAAGCTTCGGGCATTAAAAGTTATTTACTTCGCAATATTCTGAAATCGAAGAAAGGGAAGCTAAAAGCCTCTTTTTTTCAGCCGCTCACACAACTTGAAATTGTAGCCGACCATAAAAACAAGGGAAAGTTGGAATATATCAGGGAGGCCAAAGTGTACTATCATTACCAAACCCTGCATACCGATGTTATAAAAACCGGCTTGGTTATGTTTTTGGCCGAAATGCTAAAGAACTGCATCCGCGAGGAAGAAGCCAATGAAGACCTTTTTGTATTTTTGGAACAATCCTTCCTGTGGCTTGATAAGAATGATGAGGTGGCCAATTTCCATATTTTCTT
Organism: Aequorivita aquimaris; assembly: GCF_001573155.1. GTDB lineage: Bacteria > Bacteroidota > Bacteroidia > Flavobacteriales > Flavobacteriaceae > Aequorivita > Aequorivita aquimaris. Next base: position 533,061 of record NZ_JRWG01000002.1, read on the forward strand.
TTTGCTGCAACTGAGCATGTATTTGGGCTTTTTTCCTGATGCTACGGAAATTCAAAAAAACTATTTCAATATAGTTGAAGGCAACTTTCAGGCTACAAATACTTCAAATTATTGTATTGAAGGTGAAGAAATAGAAAACTTTAAACGGTTCTTTGAAACAAAATTAGAAACATTGCAGGAAATAAAGCTCACCAAAACCCAGCGTAAAAACTTGTTGGAACTGATGCTTTCCTACTACAGCTTTCACGTGCAAGGATACCAAAAACCGAAATCGCTCGCAGTGCTCAACCAGTTGTTTTTATAAAACCAACCTACAAGTTTCGCTGCAAATGTTCATAAATGCTGTTGCCCAATTTCTTTGTGCCGATACTCTTAAAACCCAAGCCCAAATATAATTTTTTGGCATTCGGATTTTTAAAATCCACCAAAAGGCCAATTTTTTCATGACCTTCTGCACTTGCCTGTTTTATCGCTGCCGCCAGTAATTTTTTGCCTATTCCTTTTCCTTGGTGCTGTGGGGCAACACTCAGCGTGTCTATATAAACCTCCCCCGCATTGGTTTCGTCGTCAATCACTAAATCAGTTACTTTATATGTTTCCGCAATATGCTGAAGGAAAGGCGCGCGGTATTGCGGCAATAACTTTCCATCGTAAAAAGTGATGGAGCCCATAATTTCGTTTTGTTCCGCAAACACCAGCGTATGTTCAAAACTGTATTGATTGGCTTTTTTCTGAAAGAAATATTCAAACAACGGATAAGCTTTTTCAGGCGTGTGCGTATTTGTAAACGTACATGCCAAATCTTCCATTGCCTGAACAATTAACGGGGCAACTTGCCTAAAATCTTCGGGACGGGCGGGACGGATGTTTGCTATTTGCAATGTTTTCATGGTTTTTAAATCATTATTTGGAAGAAATTTCAGCTACTCTTTCTTCTGCAGTCTAAAAGTATAACAGTTTCTTAAGACACACTTCTTCCTCAAAATAATATATTCAACAAAAAGAAAAAAACTATGAGCAAAGAAGCACAAAAAGAACTGGTGACGATAAACCCCACCACAGGAAAAGTTATAAAGAAATATCCCTTAATGACCGACAAGCAAGCTGACGAGGCCGTGGAAAAATGCCACAAAGCTTTTTTGGAATGGCGTATGGTTTCGCATAAGGAAAGAGGAAAAATTATAAAGGCTATCGGCAAAGAACTAAAAGAAAACGCCGAAGAGCTTTCCAAATTGATGACCAACGAAATGGGGAAACTGCTAAAACAGAGCAAGCAGGAGATAGAACTCTGTGCCGGAATCTGTGATTGGACCGCTGCCAATGGCCCGGAAAATTTAAAGGACGAAGAGCGCGAGCTTCCCGATGGCGGAAAGGGTATTATAACAAACTCGCCCATAGGTGTGATTTACGGGATACAGCCCTGGAATTTCCCTGTGTATCAGGTAATCCGTTACTCTATTGCAAACCTTATGGCAGGTAACGGTATTCTTTTAAAGCATGCTGAAAATGTGACGGGCACAGGATTGATGCTTCAAAAAATCTATGAAAAAGCAGGACTGCCCAAAAACCTTTTTACCGTTTTAAAAATAACCCACGAGCAGAGCGATAAAATAATAAAGCACAAACTTGTAAGAGGCGTTACCCTTACCGGAAGCCCCGATGCGGGACGTGCCATCGCCAAAAAGGCAGGCGCTGCCCTAAAGAAAACGGTAATGGAGCTGGGCAGTAACGACGCCTATATTGTTCTGGAAGACGCAGACTTAAACCTGGCAGTAAAAATGTGCGTGCAGGGAAGAATTTACAATAATGGCGAAACCTGCGTGGCAGCTAAGCGCTTTGTGGTTGTAGATAAAGTTTATGATGAATTCCGTGATGCATACGTGGAACAGATGAAGAAAATAAAACACGGAGACCCGACCGATAAGGATTCAAAAATAGGGCCTATGGCACGCGAGGATCTTCGCGAAACCCTTCACGAACAAGTAGAAAAAAGTGTGAAGAAAGGCGCTAAAATTCTGTGTGGTGGCGAAATGCCAAAAGGCAAAGGGTTCTTCTATCCTGCTACGGTACTCGATAATGTAAAGCCTGGACAACCCGCTTACGACGATGAGCTTTTTGGCCCCGTAGCCTCACTTATTCGCGCCAAGGATGAAGAAGATGCCATGCGCATTGCCAACGATAGTAAGTACGGTTTGGGGGGCGGTATTTTTTCCAAAAATGAAAAGAAGGCCATGGAACTGGCCAGCAAGCATTTTGATACGGGTATGGTGTTTATCAATGGTTTTGGCCTTGCACAGCCCAATATGCCCTTTGGCGGTGTAAAAGATTCCGGATATGGCCGCGAGCACGGCGGTTTTGGGATGAAGGAATTTGTGAATGAAAAAGCTATTATGCGACTTAAAAATTAATAAATTATAAATATTTCAATCATGAAAAGGTATCTTCTCTTATTGTTCTTTTTTCCACTTTCACTTTTCTGCCAAATTGAAAAGGAAAAACAGTTACCCGAGCCTTATGCCACAAAACCAGTTTCAAATTACTCCAATGTAGTAGGATGGGAAGAAGGGGAAACGCCCAAAGCGCCTAAGGGTTTTACGGTTCACAAATATGCAGATGGGTTTCAAAACCCCCGATGGATGTACGTGACCCCCAATGGCGATGTTTTGGTAGCAGAAAGTAACAGTAACTACAGCATCCTCAAACAAATTGGCGCCACCATTATAGGTGCCGGTGGGTCCAACAATCTAGCCAATAGTGCCGATGTTATTACCCTGCTGCGGGATACAGATAACAACGGATATCCCGATGTACGGGAAACCCTGCTTACAAAAAAAGAAGGCCTCAACCAGCCCTTTGGTATGCTCGTAATTGGCGATTGGCTGTACGTGGCAAATACCGATGCAGTACTGCGTTACCCCTATAAAGCGGGGCAAACCAAAATTACCGTCAAGGGTGAGAAAATTACCGACCTCCCCGCAGGAAAAGTCAATCAGCACTGGACGCGCAATATTATTGCCAATGCCGATAACTCCAAAATATATATAGCCGTGGGTAGTGGTGATAATATTGGTGAGAAAGGAATGGAGCAGGAAGTAATGAAAGCAAACATACTCATGATGAATCCTGACGGCAGTGAGCTGCAAGTATATGCTTCGGGATTACGTAATCCTGTTGGGATGGATTGGGAGCCTACAACACAAACGCTGTGGACCACCGTAAATGAGCGGGATGGTCTGGGTGATAATTTGGTTCCCGATTATTTAACTTCGGTGAAGGAAGGTGGTTTTTATGGCTGGCCCTATATGTATTGGGGCAGTTATTATGATCCACGTGTGCCCATTCCGCCCAATGTAAAGCTAAAAGAGTCCATTATGCCCGATGTAGATTTGGGCCCGCACACGGCTTCCTTGGGCCTGATGTTTTATACTGCAGATGCATTTCCGGAGAAATATAGAAACGGAGCCTTTATAGCACAGCATGGTTCGTGGAACCGTGATATATTATCGGGCTATAAGGTGGTGTATGTTCCTTTTAAAAATGGAAAGCCCACTGGCAAGCCAGAAGATTTCCTTACGGGTTTTATCGTAAATCCCTCTAAAGATGAGGTTCGTGGAAGACCCGTAGGCCTTACCCTTTTGCCCGATGGGTCTATGTTAATGACCGATGATACCACAAACCATATTTGGAGGATTGTCTATACGGGTGAATAGGCATTTTGTTCAATGTTTTCTGAAATAAACTAAACTTTATGATTTCCTTAAAAGTGGGTGGCAACATTGTTTAGTATCTTCAAAATAAAAAAACTATGAGCACAAAAAACCTTTACAGTAAAGAAGCAAAAGAGAAAATAAAAAAAATGGCTGAGTCCATTGATTATGCCATGATGGCTACCGATTTAAATAACCAGCCTTTTCATGCGGTACCCATGAGCACGAAGGAAGTGGATGACGATGGCAACATTTGGTTTCTCAGCAATAAAAACAGTACCCACAACCAGCACATTGAAAAAGAAAACAAGACCCAACTTATTTACGCCGACAAAGGCAACTTTGAGTTTTTGAGTATTTATGGCCGTGCCCATATAAGTACAGACCGAAACCGAATTAAGGAGCTGTACGGCAGTGGCGACGACGCCTGGTTTGATGGCGAAGACGACCCCAACATAACCGCCATTAAAGTGGTACCGGAAGATGCCCATTACTGGGACACCAAAAACGGCAAGGTACTTTCACTTTTAAAAATGGCCCAAGGCGCCATAACGGGCAACGAACCCGATCTGGGCGTACAGGGCGATTTAAAGGTATAATTTACTCCCCTTCCTAATGACATCCTTCCAGAGACAGCAGTTGTTTTTGGAAGGATTATTTTTATTTTTTATGTTTTCGTTTTTTGTCCCACCATATATAGAGGCCAAACAGTGCCAAGCTCACCAGCGAGCCCCAGAGCAAGCTGGTTTTAAGCGAGTCTATATCGCGCCCCGTCCAGGCTATCAGTAATATTAGGGGGGTTATGCCTATAAGGGTAGCGGTAATGAATTTAAAATAATTCATCCGCAGTAGTCCTGCCACAAAGCTAATGGCATCGTTGGAGAGAAAGGGGTTAATACGCGTAATCATCACCGCCCAAAACCCGTAATCGTTCAAGAAATCGGTCATCTTCTGGGTGGTTTTTTTGCCAAGCAATCTGGCGGTAAGCTCAATGCTTAAATACTTCCCTATAAAATACCCGATGGAAGAGGCGCAAAATATGGCAATCAAAATAATCACACTTCCCCAAATAGGGCCATACGCCAGTATTGCCACAATCATCAACAATACCGAAGGAATAACCAAGAGGAACATCTGCACGATCATTGCCAGCACAATGACCACGGGGCCCATCCACCCAAAATCGCTTACCCAGTTCTTGATGCGTGCCTCATCATTACTGGTGAGCACATCCCAGGCTTCATTTAAAAATTGATTGACCTGCGGGATGGCAAAGTAGCAGATTACCAAGACCGTGATTAAGGTAATAGAACTGTAAAGGGGCGCTTTACTTTTTCTAACGGAGATTTCGCCTAGATCCTTTTTTTGCATAAAGCGCAGGTTTTTTACTTTTTAGCTTGCAGCTTCTGCTTGCGGCTTTCTTTCTGGCGTAAAGTCAAGTAATTGTGTAGGGTCCATTACGTTGTGTATTCCATCCAGCGTGCAAAGAAATACAATGGCGGCACTTAGCCCTTTAAAGAGGGTAGTTTTGGAGGTAGGGTGTTTCGGTCTTGCGTTTTTATGGTGCAGGGGCAGGGTGTAGCCGCAGCCCTTTAAAAATTCGGCCTCTATCTGTAAAAGTTCCAGTGGGGTGTAGCCGTTAAACCGCCGGCCCAAGGTTTCGTGCACGCGGCCCACGTAGTTCAATTGCAACGAGCCGTGGCCATCGCTCAGGTGCTTCCAGCTATCGGTATTATCACATATATTGCCCACGGCGCATTGCTTGCAGCACTCGGGGTTTAGGGTGTTGTTGTGAAAGGCGGTATAGAGTTTTTGCAGGGCCTGGTCCAGTCTTTTTGAAGTTTGCATAACAGCTATTTTTTTTAACCTTTTATGAAAATACTAAAACCTAGAAAGAAAGCCCCCGATTTTTTGAATTTTTTAGTAAAATGAAAAAATATGGTGCTGCGTATTCATTTTTTCACCCCCAATACCCCTTTCCAGCAACTTTTTGTCGGGCTATTTTTTTGCCAAAATTTCGCCTTGGATAAAAGTATTGAAAATCAATTAGTTGATTTTTTTCAAACAGGAAAAACCCTGTAAAAAAAGGGGGATTTCCCCCGTTGACTGGTTTTTGTTTTTTTCCGAAAATTGAAAGTATTAATCTTTTAAAATTTTTAAGCTATGAGTAATGTAAACCAAAACCTACTGAACCAGGTAATTGACGCAAACGTTATGACAACGATCCTGGAAAGTCTTGCAACGGTACAGGCCGCCCTGCCGGATAGTACCCTAACGCCAGAACAACGCAGCAGCCTAAACGCCATAAGCGTGAACAACAAGGTGTTTGCCGAAGAGGTGCTCAACGAGATGGACACCAACCCCATTGCCGCCGTAAATGCGACTTACAACAGAGACTATCTGGCCAACGACCTGCAACTTTTTGGACAGGGAGAAACCATTGAAACCAGGTTGATGGATCTTCTACAGCGGGTTCGGGACTTAAAGCGCATGGCGGGACATGAAACCTATGGCATGGCCACGGGAGCCTATGGCATGATAGAAGTTTTGGCGCGCACCGGCGTGCCCGGCGCGCAGAACAGCTATAACAGGCTCAAGGTGCGTTTTGAAGGGCAGGGAGGCAGGCCCAGTGATGATGGGGAAACCCCGTAGTTTTTGAACCCCTGAAAAGGTACGGGCTTTGCCCGTATTTTTTGTGCATAGTGCAAACAAAAAAGAGATGCTTTTTGCAAGTTTAATGATGGTTTTCCGTACTTAAAATAGCAACTACCATAGTTTATCTACCATATACCATACTTAAATTAATAAAGTCAAATGTTTAACTGCTACAAATCGTCATTTAACTACTATTTGTCAAAGTTAAACACCTATCAATCATCATTAAACTGCTACAAAGCATCATTTAATATCTATAAACCATCATTTAATACCTATAAACCATCATTTAATTATTAAAAACCATCATTTATGGCCTACAAAAAATACACCTTACAAGACTGCCCAATGCCCCCATTAGGTATCGCGCTAAAAGCGTACTTTAAAGCGCATCGTACCCGCAAGGCTACGCTCAGTAAGATTATGGGCAAAAGCCCCAACAGCATCATGAGGTACCAAAAACAGGACAATTTTTTATGTAAAACCCTATGGCACCTCTCGTTAGGGTTAAACCACAACTTTTTTATGGACCTGGCCGCCCAGCTCCCGGCACACTTTACCACCAACGCGCCAGACCCCGCGCTGCCCTTACAGGAGCGCATTGCCGCGCTGGAGGAGGAGAACAAATTATTGAAAACCAAGGTGGAAACCTTGATGCAGGTGATTGGGAAATAAACTTTATATTTGGGGGGCATGCTGTGGCGCACATGTGCGGGATAGCAGCAATAAGATTTTAAAAACATGCGTATATAAACATGTGTAGCGGTCAGGCAAAGACCGCACTTTTATAATTAAATTTTAAAATATTTATAATATGGCTAATTACATTGCAAAATCGACAAACTCACTATCCTTTTACCTGACTTCTGACGATGAAAAAATTGGAGAACTAATCTATGAAAAGTGGTATGCCTCCAATGCAGAATTAAAATCCTCTAATGGTGCTAATTTTCATCTTAAGCCAAAAGGAATATGGAATTCTAAAATTGAATTAAAGGACGGAGAAAAAACTATATTAGAATTTAAACTTGGTTGGAATGGAATACTAATAAAAACATTTTTTCAGGATTCAGAAAAGAGCTATTCACTTCGCACAGAGGGATTTTCAAGCAACAAATTTATACTGACTAACTCAGAAAAGAAAGAATTATTAGTTGCCGAAATGGACACCAAATTGGATAATCTTAACTATAAGTACTCAATTAGAACAACTGATGAATTTGAAAGTTTCAGGAATAAAGACATTTTAATATTAGCATTATTACATTGTATAAATTACTACATCTACATAACAACCATAGTTTCAGTAAAATAAAGCCCGAACCGCTAACACGGTATATAATCTATGGCTTGGTCAGTCCTCACTTGGAAAATCCGCAGGATTTTCCAAAGCCAGTTTTTATTTAGAGAGGTCTGTGCCGACACACGCCACAGCTCATATACCAACACGTCAGACTGTCTCAAAACTTAATAACTCTGTGGATAAGTAGGAGTTTTTTTTTCCTTCAAAACCCCCGTATTTCCGTATCTTCATGCCATGGAATATCTACAGGGACAAGACCGCCAGCAACTGGCCCTCTACACCACCTGCCTCGACGAGATGGTGCCGGAGGAGAACAGCGTCCGCTTTATCGATCGATTCGTCGGGGCACTCGATCTGGAAGAGCTGGGGTTTGCCGCCCTGCCCGCACAGGGCCGTCCGCCGTACGACCCGGCAGACCTGCTCAAGCTCTACATCTATGGCTAC
>NZ_JRWG01000003.1 GCF_001573155.1 Aequorivita aquimaris
ATCGAGCTATCGGTTACTGATGGTGGTGCTACTGGAAGTGTATTCTGGGTAGTTACCTCTTCTACTGCGGTGGGTAACCCTACAGCTCAGTTTAATGCAGGTTGGGGTATTCCAGATCCATTGATGGATGGTGTTTATATTTGGAGCGGTACTTGCGACTCGTTGGGTGTTAGCGATAATGCACTTGCTGGATTCTCTTACTATCCAAACCCAGCCACTGAGGTTCTATCTTTGAAATCTGCCAACACAATAGAATCTGTATCTCTGTTCAACCTATTGGGTCAGCAGGTTATCAGCACAGAGATTGGTGCTACTACATCTGACATCAACCTTTCTAGTCTTACAGCGGGAACTTACATTATGAAAGTGACTGTTGATGGACAAACCGGAACTTACAAAGTGTTGAAAAACTAGATTTTCATAATTGATATGAAAAGCCATCCACGAAAGTGGGTGGCTTTTTTTATTTGATTAACTTTGTGCGATGCAAATATATTACTCCTTTATAATTCCTGTGTTTAACCGTCCTCAAGAAGTAAGAGAGCTTTTGGAAAGTTTTATTAATTTGGATTTTGGAAATGAATTTGAAATAGTTTTAGTAGAAGATGGCTCAACCGAAACTTCAGAAAGTATTATAGTGGATTTTTCAAATAAACTTTCTATTTCATACTATTATAAGAATAATTCTGGTCCGGGAGATTCTCGAAACTATGGAATGAAGCGCGCAAAAGGAAATTATTTTATAATTCTTGATTCCGATTGCCTGTTGCCTCCACATTATTTGACTGTTGTGGACACATTTTTAAACCAAAGTTATTATCATTGTTTTGGTGGTGCAGATGCTGCCCATGAAAGTTTTACCCCTTTACAAAAGGCTATTAACTATGCAATGACTTCTTTTTTTACAACAGGAGGAATTAGAGGTAGCGTAAAAAGTGTCAATAATTTTGAGCCCCGAAGTTTCAATATGGGTATTTCAAAAGAAGCTTTTGAAAGAACAGGTGGTTATTCAAAAATCCATCCGGGAGAGGATCCTGATTTATCACAGCGTATCTTAAAGGCAGGCTATAGCACTACATTTATACCTGATGCCTTTGTTTATCACAAACGTAGAATTTCTTGGGAAAAATTTTATTTACAAGTAAAAAAATTTGGATTGGTACGTCCTATATTAAATAGTTGGCACTCTTCGGCTGCTAAAATATCCTATTGGTTTCCCACGTTTTTTGTGATATTTGTATTCTTAACGTTATTGCTTTCATTTTTTGTAACCCCCTTATTTTTAATCCCTATTTTTTTATATCTTATCCTCCTTTTTGTAGATTCTTCTTTAAAAAATAAAAGTATATATATAGGCATACTTTCAATAAAAGCCGTATTTGTTCAGTTTTTTGGTTACGGGATAGCGTTTGCTAAATCAACCTTCTTTATAAATTTTCTAAAGAAAGATCCGGAGAAACAATTTCCCTTTTTATTTTTTAAGTAAATTTATTGATGCCCAATAATAAAAACATGTCGAAAGGATTTTTAAAAAAACACAAAAATCTTAAAGTAAAGCGTTTTCTTTTCTTTTTATTGCTTGCAGCTATTTTTTGGGTATTAACCAAGTTTAGCCGAGAATTTACCGCTACTATGGTCGCTAAAATTCAATATGAAAATGTTCCTGAAAATGCCGCATTATCTGAAGGGAATTTAAAGAGCATCACTTTTGACCTTACAGCAAATGGATTTGAAATATTATTTTACAAATTTAAAAAGCCAACTATCGACCTACAGATAAATAAATATTATGATAAGGAAAAAGATCACTTTATTATCACAAAGAGTGAATTAAACCGTATGGTCTCTTCAAACTTCAATAGAAACTTGGCTATAAAAAACCTTTCTGTTGAAGAATTAAAAGTTTTTTTGGATCCAATTGTTTTGAAAAAGGTTAAAGTAATTCCGAAACATAGTTTTACCTTCAAAGATGGTTTTAAACCTATTGACAGTATTAATGTATCTCCAGATTCTGTTGTTATATCGGGTCCTTCCGGCAGTTTAAAAAATATTAGCACAATAGAAACAGAAGTAATTTCAATTGAAAACATTGAAAAAGATATTTCCACAACTGTAAAAATCATTAACAACAACAAAGAAATTGTTACTATAAAACCCAATAAAGTATCGGTGAGCCTAAAAGTCGCCGAATTTTCACAAGGAAAATTTACACTTCCTATTGAGGTAATTAATTTGCCTCCAGATTTAGATATAAAATTGGTTTCTCCCAATGTTACGGTTTCATACGATGTATCTGTGAACGATTTTTCCGAGATTTCGAAAGATAGCTTTAGGGTAATATGTGATTATTCCAAAAGAAATAAAGAGGAAAACTTTATGCTTCCCATACTGGAAAAAATGCCTCCAAATATCCAGAATGTAGTTTTTGAACCAAAAAAGATTGATTTTCTGATTTTTAAATAATTTAGCTTTTGGCTGTTCAAAATAATAAGAAATGAAAATTGTGGGTCTTACAGGTGGAATAGGGAGTGGAAAAACTACAGTAGCAAAAATGTTTTCGAAGCTTGGTGTACCCGTATATATAGCCGATGTAGAGGCTAAAAAATTGACCAATTCGTCCAAGGTCATTCATCGTAAATTGATAAAATTACTTGGTGAGGAAGCATATTCTGGAGAAAGTCTAAATCGCGCTTTTGTTGCCGAAAAAATTTTTAATGACAGAGGCTTGTTAGATTCCGTAAATAAAATAATCCATCCCAAAGTTGCGGCACATTTTAAAAAATGGGCTTCAAAACAACATACTTCATATGTAATAAAAGAAGCTGCTATACTTTTTGAAAATGGCAGTTATAAAGAATGCGATACGGTCATCCTTGTAACTGCTCCAAAACCTATAAGAATAGAGCGCATTTTGGCACGTGATAAAATTTCAAAAGCCGAAATAGAACAGCGAATGGACAATCAATGGAGCGATGAAGATAAAATACAATTAGCTGATATTGTAATAAATAATATAGACCTTGAGGCCACAAAAAAGCGAGTTGAAGAAGTACATAAAACACTACTTTTTAAAGCTTCTTAAATCCATTCTCATCTTTTGTTAACATTTGGTTAAATGGACAAGTCACTAAATGTTAAAATCTTACTTTTGAGGTATGAACAAAAAGCTATTCGTATTGCTTATAGCGCTCATGAGCCTCTCATTGTTGGGAATAGTTTTCGTTCAAGGATATTGGATATCAAATGCTTATAGTACAAAAGCAGAACAGTTTACAATCAACGCAAAGCAAGTGTTGATATCTGTTGCAAAAGAAATCCAACTAAGAGAAAACGAAGCTTACTATCAGGTTTATAGTGCGTACGTAGACAGCATTCAAATTCCAGATAATCAGAGTTTTACAGAACTGGCCTATAGGATTCAAAACAAAGCCACAAACGAAACTTATATATATACCGACGGAATTTTAGAACAGGATTATAAACTTTCTTCGGGGCTTTTTGATTCTGATGTGGATAGCGTTCAGTTCCGCAAACTCACCAGCAGAAAGACAAAAACTAAAATTTCTGAAGGATTGGATGGAATAACCATGACAGATACACGCGTGGAGTCTTTTTCTAGAATGAAAGATTATGAACGAAAGCAGTTTGAGGATTTTGTTAGTAACGTAACGGCAATGGTGCCAATTTATAAAAGGGTAAATGAAGAAGAGGTAAGGAACCTTATTGCTAAAGAGCTTAAAGAAAGAGGGTTAAAATCTAAATTTGAATTTGCTATTTACAGCAACAATCTAGAAACTAAAGTACGCTCCAAGGGTTTTAAATTTGACGACGAAAGTACCTATACAGTACCGCTTTTTGTAAATGAAAACAAAAACAACTATGAACTATATGTAAACTTTTCAGAAAAGGAAAAATTAGTTCTAAATAGTATTTTGGGGATGGCCATACTTTCGTTGGTGTTTACGGCAGTGATAATTTTGGCATATTCCAGTGCAATATCACAGATTTACAAACAAAGGCAAATTTCACAAATAAAGAGTGATTTTATAAATAACATGACCCACGAGTTCAAAACTCCCATAGCAACCATTAATCTGGCGCTGGATTCACTTAAAAATCCTAAAGTTAAGGATAATAAGGAGTTTTTAGATCGTTACTTGGGGATGATAAGGGACGAAAACAGAAGAATGAATGCCCAAGTTGAGAATGTTCTTAGAATCTCTAAACTTGAAAAGAACGAGTTAGATCTTCCTAAGGAACGCTTGGATTTAAAGGATATAGTTGAAGAAGCCATATCTCACGTAAGCCTTATTGTAGAAGATAGGGGAGGATATATTAATACCCATTACGGAGCTTTAAAATCAACTGTCTTGGCCAATGAATCACATTTAAGCAATGTAATAGTAAATATTTTGGACAATGCAATTAAATATTCTGAAGAAGAGCCCAAAATTGACATCTATTCAGAAAATGTAAAAAATAGCATTATTCTCAAAATTCGCGACCAAGGCATGGGAATGAGCAAGCCTGTCCAGAAAAAAATATTTGAAAAATTTTACCGAGAACACACAGGTGATATACACAACGTTAAAGGGCACGGTCTTGGACTGGCCTATGTAAAACGCATCTTGGACGACCACGATGCCGAAATTTACGTAGAAAGCGAAAAAGGAAAAGGCAGCACTTTTATCATAAAACTACACTTAATATCTTAAAATTATGGAAACAGAAAACAAAAAAATCCTTCTTGTTGAAGACGACCCCAACTTTGGGACTGTATTGAAAGATTACCTAGCCATGAACGATTATAACGTTACCCACGCTAAAAACGGGATGGAAGGTTTTGAGAAATTTAAAAAAGACGATTTCGATCTTTGCATACTAGATGTAATGATGCCTTACAAAGACGGCTTTACACTAGCAAAGGAGATTCGTGAGAAAAACGAAGATGTGCCGATTATATTTCTTACTGCAAAAGCCATGAAAGAGGACGTGCTTAAAGGCTATAAAGTAGGAGCAGATGATTATTTAAATAAGCCCTTTGATAGCGAAGTGCTTTTGATGAAAATCAAAGCAATTATTCAAAGAAAAGCTACTGATTCTATTGCAGACAGTAAGCAATTTGAATTTCAGGTGGGCAATTTCCACTTAAATTCCAAACTGCGTTTCTTGACCTATAACAAAGAAACCCCAATAAAACTTTCCCCAAAGGAAAATGAATTGCTGCGCCTTTTGGCACTTCATAAAAATGATTTGATGCCACGTGAACTGGCATTGACAAAAATTTGGAGAGATGACAATTATTTCACATCACGAAGTATGGACGTTTACATAGCCAAACTTCGGAAATATCTAAGTAAGGATGATGGTGTGGAAATAATCAATATTCATGGTGAAGGGTTCCGTTTGGTGGTGAAGAGCGAAGTGGACAATTAATTGTAAATATTAAGAATAAGTGTAAAAAAAACGCCTTTATAGGGCGTTTTTTTCTTTTATATAGTCTATAATTTCGTTTGGTTGGGTATCATAATCAAACCAGTTGATAGCTTCGTTTTTTTTAAACCATGTATTCTGGCGTTTTGCAAACCTTCGGGTATTTTTTTTAATTTCTGAAATGGCTTCTTCCAAAGAAATTTTACCGTCAAAATATTCAAAAAGCTCTCGATAGCCCACTGTTTGCAGAGCATTTTTGTCTCTAAAAGAGAGTAGGGATTTAGCTTCATCTAGTAGTCCGTCTGCCATCATAATATCTACCCTAAGATTTATACGATTGTAAATTAGCTCCCGTTCTGCAGTTAAGCCAATAAAAATGGTATTGAAATCTCTTTCTGGATTTTCCTTTCTAAGAAAAGATGAATACGGCCTGCCGGTAGCTCTATGAATTTCCAAAGCGCGAACCAATCGGTGTGGATTCTGAATATCAACCTTTTTAAAATATTCGGGATCTATATTTTTTAATTCCCTTTGAAGTGTTTCAATGCCTTTTTCAGCCAATTCAAAATTTAACTGGTCTCTAATTTTCGAAGGCACCTCAGGAAAATTATCCAGACCTTTTATCACGGCATCTACATACAATCCCGAACCTCCAACCATTACAACCACTGTGTTTTTTTCAAAAAGAATTTTTAATAAAGCAAGTGAATCCCTTTCAAAATCGCCAACGGAGTAATCCTCAAAAATACTTTTGTTCTGGATGAAATGATGCGGAACGGCATCCAGCTCTTCTTTTGAAGGAACTGCAGTGCCTATACTCATTTCTTTAAAAAACTGACGTGAATCTGCCGAAATTATTTCAGTATTAAAAGCTCTTGCAAGTTTTATAGCTAAAGAAGTTTTGCCAATAGCCGTAGCACCCACTACACATATTAGCAATGGTTTTTTTGAAGACATTATGTTTCTATGTGACTTTTAGGGTTTAATTCTTCCCCACATTTATGGCAATATTTTGCATCATCCCGATGTCTTTGCGCCCCACAATTTCTACAGGACTGTGTGTTTACGTGTACATAGTCATTATCTTTACTCCTTGTGTATTCAGCGCTTACAATTCCTGTGGGAACGGCAATAATTCCATATCCCAAAATCATAATGACCGTTGCCAGCAATTGGCCTAAAGGAGTTACAGGGGCAATATCCCCAAAACCCACCGTAGTAAGAGTTACGATACACCAATACACACTTGTGGGAATGCTTTTAAAACCGTTTTCGGGTCCTTCTATGATGTACATCAGTGTACCCGCAATTACTGCAATTACAAGCACTGCAAATAGAAACACCAGAATCTTTGCCCTACTGCTTATTAATGCCCTGCGCAATTTTGTTGCTTCGCCAACATAACGGGCTAATTTCAAAATTCTGAAAACCCTTAACAGTCTTAACGCCCGTACGGACAATAAAAAGCTACTGCCCGCAAAAAGAAAGGATATATAAAGAGGAATGGTTGATAAAAAGTCGATGATCCCGTAAAAACTGAAAATGTAAGCTTTCGGTTTTTTTACTGTTATAATGCGTGCAATGTATTCAAAAGTGAAAAATATAGTGATGATCCACTCTCCAATGTAAAGTATCTCGTGGTATTTAGTGTCAATACCCTGCACACTTTCAAGCATAACCAGCACGATGCTCAGTAAAATAAGTATAAGTAGTATTACATCAAAGAGCTTACCCATGGGTGTATCGGCCTCATAAATGATTTCGTGAAGTCGGTAACGCCAGGATCTTTTATTGGTTGGTTTCAATATGAAATTTTTGAAGGACTAAAATAAGCAACTTTAGGTTAATTAACTGTATTAGGTTAAAGGTTTACGATTTTAAGTACTTTATTCCTACGTAAATAATTTTGGATAATGTGTTGCACATCGCGACTGCCTTGAGTAGGATTGATAATAGATTTTAAAATTTCAGGATTGTTTATTTGAAAATTTAAATTGTAAAAACCGTAGCCTTTATAGATTCCGTTTTCAATTAAGATAACTGAGCGTTCTTCAATTTCTCTTCCGCGGTCTATAATAATCATATTTTGATTTTCATAACTATTTTTTTCCAAAAAGGCTTGCACTCGATTATTGTACTCCTTCACAGGTTCCTTTCTTATGCACGCCCCGTAACATTCTTTTATGGAATGATTGAAACATTGTTTTTTTGTATCGTATAGCCCTGTAAGCTTTTGGCACAGTTGGTTTTCTTCAGTTATTTTAAAAAGTGTAGATTTTGCCTGTTGATAATTGCTAAAGGTGGTAATCGCTTTTTTCCTGCCGTCAGCATTTTCAATTTTTAGGTTTATATACCCATTTTCGTCCTCAAAAGAGGTAAGCTGATGTGTGAAGAGAGGTCGCCGGAGTGAGCGATTAAATAAAGGTTTGTTTTGTTTTATTTCTTCAAACTCTTTCAGTAGCGCTATCAGTTCATTTCCCGTTTTTTCAAAAGTAACGGATTTTACTTCTAGTTGAATTTTTTTAGATTTTCGATTATCATTTGTAAAATGCTGCGTCAATCTTTTTTTTATATTTTTGCTTTTCCCTATATAAATTATTTTTCCTGCCTCGTTGTGCATATAATACACTCCCGTTTCCGCAGGAATATTTTCTATAATATCCAGCAGTTTTGGCGCCAATTGTTGTTTTGGCTCCTTACGAAGAGTTTCCGTTATTATTTCTTTTGAAGTGTCTTTAGCCAGCAACATCTTAAAAAGTGCTACGGTAGCTTTTGCATCACCTTGCGCACGGTGGCGGTCACTAAGTGGAATTCCCAAAGAGCGCACCAATTTTCCCAGACTGTACGATGGCATATCTGGGATTAATTTTTTTGCTAGCTCAACAGTGCAAAGGGTTTCTCTTTCAAATTTATAACCCAAACGCTCAAATTCAGTAGTAAGGATTCTATTGTCGAAAAGTGCATTGTGGGCAACCATAATGCAACCATCGGTAATCTCGATGATTCGCTTTGCAATCTCATAAAATTTTGGAGCCTGCCGAAGCATTTCATTGTTTATCCCCGTAAGGTTAATTACAAAGGGTTGAATAGGTTTTTCAGGATTCACCAAACTTGAAAATTGATCTACAATTGTGTGACCGTCAAATTTGTAAATTGCAATTTCGGTAATCCCTTCCTCATTGTATTTTCCACCCGTCGTCTCTATGTCTAAAATTGCGTACATCCGTTTATTGACTATTCTCTATTTTTATTTTTTATTGTAAAGACTGCTTACCGCTACAGAAAA
This sequence comes from Aequorivita aquimaris, assembly GCF_001573155.1. GTDB lineage: Bacteria > Bacteroidota > Bacteroidia > Flavobacteriales > Flavobacteriaceae > Aequorivita > Aequorivita aquimaris. The sequence continues at coordinate 8,720 of NZ_JRWG01000003.1, forward strand.
CTGTTTACTCGTAATTCCGTTCCCCAAAAATCGCGCTGCCAACGCGCACCATATTGCTGCCGTGTTCGATTGCGATTTTGTAATCGCCGCTCATTCCCATACTGAGAATTTTAAATCTTGGATCTTGAATTTTGAATTTTTCAAAAACATCCTTCAATTTCTGAAATTCTTCTGAAATCTGCCTTTCATCATCGGTAAAGGTTGCCATTCCCATAAGACCAACAATCTTAATATTCTGAAGTTTTTTAAATGCCTCGGAAGCGAGGAGGGAAGCGGCATCAGCTTCATCCATTCCAAATTTACTTTCCTCTTCGGCAATTTTTATTTGAAGCAAGCAATTGATGGTCCGGTTATTCTTGAGGGCTTCTTTGTTGATTTCCTTTAAAAGCTTCAGACTGTCCACAGCATGTATCAAACTCACGAAAGGAGCCATATATTTTACCTTGTTGCGCTGCACGTGGCCAATCATGTGCCACTCCACGTCCTCTGGCATTTTCTGCCATTTGGCTTCCATTTCCTGAATTTTATTTTCGCCAAAAACACGCTGACCTGCGTGGTAAGCCTCCATCAAATCGCTCACGGGTTTGGTTTTTGAAACCGCTACCAGTGTAACATCCTTCGGTAATGCTTTTTTGAAATTTTTTAAATTTTCTGAAATCGTCATAATCACTTCTCTTATTCCTTTCTCTTTTCTCTTTTCTCTTTTTTCTTTTTTCAGAATTCGTAAACCGTTACGCCACTTCTCAGTTTCGGTTCAATATAGGTGCTTTTGGGAGGCATCTTCAACCCTTCGTCGGCTATCTGCTTTAGTTCGTCCGAGGTAACGGCGACCAGCCCAAAACCCACAGCAAACGTCCCCGAATCAACCACGGTTTTTACGTATGCCAAATCCTTTTTTCCGTGGGAATATTCTATGCGCTGGTCGTTCCGTAAATCCTCGATGCCGAGCAGGGGTTTTAAGACCGTAACGTATAAAATATGGGTGTCCAACGCATCGAGCGCATTTTTTATTTCATATTTTGTCTTGCGAAGGTACAAGGAATAAAACTCGCCATCAAGGTACATGCTGAAATGGTGCAGTTTCGAAGGCTTGTAATATTCCATCCCGCGGTTTTCTATTCTGAAATGTTCGTCGAGCTTTATTAAAAACTCTTCCTTTGTCATCCCGTTCAGATCCTTCACCAAGCGGTTGAACTCATATATTTTTAAATCGCTTTCCGGAATGAGGTAGCTCATAAAATAGTTATAAGGTTCATCGCCGGTGTGGTTGGGATTTTCTTCCTTCAAATCTTTCGCCAATAGGTACGAAGAAGCAGAGCGGTGGTGGCCATCGGCAATATACAGCGCCGGCATTTCACTATAAATCTGCTGGATTTTTTTCAGCAAAACTTCGTCATCTACATTCCACAAATAGTGCGTGTCGCGATAGGTGGTGGTAAATTCATACTCGGCGCGGCTTTGCATTACCTCTTCAATTATGGCTTCCAATTCGTCATTATCCGGATAGGTAAGGAGCACCGCTTCTGCGTTGAAGCCCACGGTTTTTAGGTATTCCTTAAAAATAACCTCTCGAAATTCCAGCGTATCCTCGTGTTTTTTGATGACATCTTCGGCGTAATCCTGAACGCTCGCCGCGGCCACAATGCCGTTGAACTCAAGCCTGTCGCGGTTTACGATTTTATAAATGTAGAATGACGGTTTTTCGTCCTGAATAAAAATTTCATCTTCCTTAAATTCCTGGTAGCGGTTGCGCACCAGGCCGTAGCGCTCTTCGCCCGAAATTTCCTTTTGGTACTTATACCCCGGGTTCACGATATGCAGAAAAGAAAACGGGTTGTCCCGCAATCGCGACTCTACCTGCATGGCCGTATAACTGTCATAGGAGCGCGCCGCGAGCAGGCTCACTTTGTCTCGTGTAGGACGGACGGCTTTAAAGGGGATAATTTTGGCCAATGTTTTGGTTTATGAGTTTAACAGTTTAAGTGTTTGAAAGTCGATGAGTCGATGAGTTTAAAAGTTCAAAAGTTTAGGGGTTTTCTTTGTGGACTTTGTGCAAATCTTTGTGCGCTCCGTGGTTAAAATTTATTTCGAAAATTGCGAGGAAACATCCTCCGCCTTTCTGTTTTGGCTGTAATCATAAAAACCTTCGCCGCTTTTGGCTCCTAGTTTTCCTGCCATGACCATATTTACCAATAATGGGCAAGGCGCGTATTTTGGATTTTTAAAGCCTTCGTACATCACCTTCAAAATAGAAAGACAAACGTCCAAACCAATAAAATCTGCCAATGCCAAGGGGCCCATCGGGTGGGCCATCCCAAGTTTCATTACGGTATCTATTTCCTTTACTCCAGCCACGCCGTTGTAGAGCGTTTCAATGGCTTCGTTTATCATCGGCATCAAAATGCGGTTGGCCACGAAACCTGGGTAATCATTTACTTCTACGGGGACTTTGTTTAGCTTTTTTGAAAGTTCTTCCACCGTTTTGAAAGTTTCCTCGCTCGTGCTGTAACCTTTTATTATTTCAACCAGTTTCATAATCGGCACCGGATTCATAAAGTGCATCCCGATAACCATTCCGGGACGCGAGGTTACCGAGGCAATCTGCGTAATTGAAATGGAAGAAGTATTGCTCGCAAGTATCGTATCTTCCGGACAAAATTTATCCAAATCGCGGAAGATTTTCAGTTTCAAATCCACATTTTCAGTGGCTGCTTCCACAACAAGTCCCGCATATTCCACGCCTTCCTCAAGGCTGGTATAGGTGGTTATATTTTTCAGCGTTCGTTGCTTGTCTTCTTCAGAAATGGTTTCTTTAGCGACCATTCTGTCCAAATTTTTGGTTATGGTAGCAATACCTTTGTCTAGCGACGTTTGGTGAATATCGATCAACTGTACTTTATAATCAAATTGCGCGAAGGTGTGGGCTATTCCGTTGCCCATTGTGCCTGCGCCTATTACTGCTATGTTTTTCATAATAATGCCCGCGTAGGCGGGTATCTTTTGAGGTTAAACTTAATTTTACTATTGATGCTATTGATGCTATTGCCGCTATTGATACTTTGGTCGGTATTGTTTTTTGCTTCCGTCATCCGTCATCCAGCATCAGTCATTTTTTATATTTTCTTAAAATTTTCAATTATCAACATGGCAACCCGAAGCGCCTCAGTACCCTGTTTAAGTGAAACCTCCGGTGTTCTATCGGCTTTTATGGCTTCGTAAAAACTTTCCAGCTCGTCCAGGATTGCGTTGTTTGCCTCAATTTTTGGGTTTTCGAAATAGATTTGTTTTTTTATTCCTTCCGCATTGGTCAACACCATCGCAAAATCGTCTATTTTCTTTGGGGCGTCCTTCATTTTTACCACTTCGCATTTCTTCTCCAGAAAATCTACCGAAATATAGGCGTCGCGCTGAAAGAAACGGGCCTTACGCATTTTTTTAAGCGAAATGCGGCTTGCGGTCAAATTTGCCACGCAACCATTTTCAAACTCAATGCGGGCATTTGCAATATCGGGCGTTTCGCTGATAACCGAAACGCCACTGGAGCTTACCGACTTCACCGAACTTTTTACAACGCTCAAGATAGCATCGATGTCGTGTATCATCAAATCCAATACCACCGAAACATCGGTCCCGCGAGGGTTGAACTCCGCCAAACGGTGGGTTTCAATAAACATCGGGTTGTGGATTTTATCCTTAATGGCTTGAAAGGCAGGGTTAAAACGTTCCACTTGCCCTACTTGTCCGCGTACTTTCATCTCTTTCGCCAAATCACGAATCTGCTCAGCCTGTGCGACTGTTTCTGTAATGGGTTTCTCAATAAAAAGATGTTTTCCGGCCCGTATTACCTTTTCGGCACATTCAAAATGTGTGCTTGTCGGGGTCACCACAACCACCATATCGCAAGCATCTATAAGGCTTTCCATCGAGGGAAAGCTTTTGTAGCCGAATTCAGTTTCTATTTGTTTCGAGGCTTCCTTGCTGGCATCGAAGAATCCCACAAGGTCATATTTTGTGGATTGTTGCAGCAATTTCAAGTGTATTTTTCCCAGGTGACCCGCACCCAGAACTCCCGCTTTTAGCATTGGCGTGTGTTTTTCACAAATGTACGGGTTTCGGGGGAAAGTTGAAAAGTTGAGGGGTTTAAAAGTTGAGGAGTTGATGGGTTTATAAGTTTAGGAGTTTATGAGTTTAAAAGTTCGAGTTTGACCCCAGAGCGTTAAAGGGAGTGTTTTGGCTTTCTTTGTGGTGGTTGACGTCAGAATTTTTGTTTTTGGGAAACAAGCCATTTCTCATAATTATATGATTAACTCCCTTTAAGGCTGGGGTATTGGCTTTGCTATTTGCTTTCTGAAATATATTTGGAAATTGGTACTTGAAATTTGGTGCTTAATAGGCTAATTTGGTTACTTTGTAAAGTCTAATATCTCACGTCCAAAATCTCAAATCCAATAGCAGTGAAAGATACATTTACCCACCAAGGAATGCGTAAAAAACTGGTTGAAACCCTTAAAAGAAAAGGGATAGCCGACAAAAATGTTTTACAGGCCATCGGCAAGATTCCACGGCATCTTTTTATGGACTCGGGCTTTGTGGACCACGCGTATGTTGACAAGGCTTTCCCGATTGCGGCAGACCAGACCATTTCGCAGCCATATACCGTGGCTCGCCAAACGGAACTCTTGCTAGTGAAGAAGGGCGACAAAATTTTGGAAATCGGAACTGGGAGCGGCTATCAAGCTGCAGTACTTTTGGAAATGGGAGCGATTCTATACACCATTGAAAGACAAAACGAACTTTTCAAGAAAACGAAACTCTTTCTTCCAAAACTTGGCTACAAACCCAAACGCATGATTTTTGGCGATGGTTATATCGGGCTGGAAGAGGAAGCTCCTTTTGACGGAATTATTGTAACTGCGGGAGCGCCTTATGTTCCAAATCCGTTGTTGGCACAGTTGAAAATTGGCGGAAGATTGGTAATTCCGGTTGGGGAAAATGTACAGATTATGACCGTATTTTTGCGTAAATCCGACACCGAATTTCAGAAAGAAGAGTACGGAGAATTTCGATTTGTACCACTTTTGGAAGACAAAAACTAACGGTTTAGGTAATATATTATATTATCTTGGTTATCAGCATCTTTTTTATCTTCTCTTGGAATAAATCCATGTAGTTTCAGCAGCTTTTTTGAAGGAATATTCCTATAATCCGTATAGGCTTCGATAGTTTCAAAACCTCTTTGATTGAAGCCGTAATCCAAAACAGCTTTTAGTGCTTCGCCCATAATTCCCTTGCCTTGATATTCGGGGTCGAGGTCGTAACCCACCTCTGCGGTTTTTTTGTCTTCTGAAAAATTCCAAAGGCAAATGGAGCCAATCAAAACGTTTGATCCTTTGGTCGTAATTCCCCAGGCAATCGCTTTGTCGGATTTTAAATTGCCGTCCAGCAGTTGGATATGCGCAATTGCCGTTTCCCGCGTCTGCGGTGGCCGCTTTATGTATTTGTTGATATCTGTGTTTGAGCGTAAAAAATAGACCCTGTCCAGGTCTGCGGGAACTATTTTCCGAAGGTTTAAGCGTTCTGTTATTATGATTGGAAAAGGTATTGCCATGGTTTTATGTTTTGCGCTCTCCGCGTCTTTGCGGTAAAATTAACACTGCAGAGCCGTAAAGGGCACGAAGATTTAGTTTTTCCTTAAAAATTTAATCAATTCCTCAAAAGATTCCTGCGCGGCTTCTTCATCGTACTTTAGGAGATAATGCTTTTTGCTGATGAAGGGAATGTAGCGGTAATATTTTCCCTTTTTCAGGCTTTCCACATCATAGCCGTGATACGCATCATCATAAACTTGAATGGTCACATTTTCGGCAACCATATGCTTCAAAATATCGTCAACTTTAACGATTTTATCCTTTCCGCCAGTCATTACCAGTACTGGAACTTTTGGTTTAAGTTGAATTTCATAACCATTTGCAGGATAAAACATTGCAATTGATTTTATATTGAGTTTTTTCAATTCATCTTCATCATTTGCAAGCGGAATTAAACCGAGGCCAGCCCGCGACCAGCCCACGATGCTTCCCTCTGAACTTGGGGCGATATCTCCATTCTGTTTTGCCCACTTTAGAGCCTCTTCCAGCGTCCAGAGAATTTGCGCGGGTTCTTCTTCGTCAACGTCTCTTTTGGAAGCTTTATAGGCAGCAACATTATCGACCAATAGAACCGAAATGCCTTCCGCGTTTAGCTTTTCAGCTACCTTGTAATAATGGGTTGTGTCCTTAAAAATCCGCAGGCCGCCAGTCCCCGGTAGAAATACCACCCATTTGGAAGCGTCGTAATCCTTCGCTTTCTGAAAGTGGAAAAAGTCCGTCATTACTGCATCTTTCGGCACTTTTTGCATCGGAATACAACTAGTGAAAAGTGAAAAGATAACTAGTAGTTTTAAAATATTTTTCATAGTTTTTTCTATTAAAGCCCCAAAAGATCCAGAAATTTCAGCCCAAAAATAAAGGCGCCGTCGCTGCCGCCGTTGTAATAGGAGCGCACATAATCCACTCGCAACAGCCTGAATTTTCCAAAACCGAGGTTGTCAATACCTACGGAAATTTCGGAATAAGGTTTCCGTTCTTCGGTGCTCAAAAAGTGCGCGCCAGCTACTAAATTGAGATTCAATTGATTGATTCCCGGAATTTTCCCCAAAATCCATCCACGGAAATCGTGCTCCACATGGCCTTCAAAATAACTTTTGTTGGTGCTGAAATCGTAATAGGGCATCAGGTTAAAAACATTTGTATAATTAGGCGAAGTGCCCACCCGTGTTTGGTTTCCGTTGAAATGTTTGTAATCCACAAAGGAAATCCCGTCGCCATTGGCAAAGGTTCCCCCTTTTAAATTGTAATAAAACTGTCCCTTGTTTCCCAACGTAATGGATTGGTTCAAACTGGCTTCAAATTGGGTATAATCGTACCGGGTCTCCGTAATTGCGGCCCCATTTTCCACGGAAATATTTAACTCCGGATATTTGTTGTCGCCAATGTTGAATTTCATATCAGGGTTTGAAAAATACTTTTGGGCGAAGTTGATGCGCGCCCGAACCTTACTTTTTACGATGTTGTGTTCCGCAATTGCGGCATTGTTAAAATCATTTGGCATCAAAGGATTGTTGCTGGTATAGCTCACATCGTCAAATGGAATGGTAACGTATTCGGTATTGTTGAAAAGCGGCTTTCTATTTTCATAAGCCACGGCGGAGTACAGGTGCAGTCCGTTAAAAATTTCCTGACTGTAAGCGATTCGCCCGAAATTAAGCTCGTACAGCTTCATATAGTTTCTTTCAAAGAAAAGTGTGGCAAACGTATTTATCAATGGCGAAATGGGCTCCGTATCATTAAACTGGGCCACTGTGCTTCCGCCCGAAAGGGAGAAGCGCAATTTGTCCGTCCAATTAAAATTCCGAAGAATATTCGCCGTAAACCGAAGCCTGTCTTCTGCAATCCCGTAATCTGCCCGAACGGCCGCCGAAAGGGTGTTGGTCTGGTTGTCGTCGTACCATTTGTTGAATGTCAATCCAGCCTTGCTGTTCCAGCCCTGCACGGTGTTGAAGTTTATACTTCGCAACGGCCCTTCATAACCGACCGACCATTTTTCAAAGGAGTTTTTATAAGTATAACCGGTCAACGGACTCAAAAAACCAGGCTTGTTAGACTTTGCGTCCAGCGAATCCAAATAGGGCTTTGAGCGCCTTAAAACCTGTATGCTGTCTTTTTTGATGTAATCTCTCAACTCCTCATCGGTCAACGGCACGGGGCGGCTGCCTCGCCAAAACAGACTGTCCTTTTTGTTGGCCTCGGGTTTAAAGGAAAGCACTTCGTTGGTAAAGGATTTTTTGGTGAATTGGGGCTTAAAGTCATAATTGCTATAAACGGCTATAAACCGACCGTCGCCTTCCATTCCCAAAAAGCCAAAACCGAAATCGACGGACTGTGAAATTTTCACCCAAAAATCATAATCGCTATCGTATTTATAGTTCTGTTTCACCATTAAATTGCTCACAAAAGGCACTTGTATCGCCGCTCCCGTGGTAGAAAGTTCAACTCCGTAAAGCTGCCAGTCGTCTTCCACAATATATACATAACCCTGCCAAACCCTGTCATTGGGGCGTTTGGGGATTGCCTTTATTTTGTTGATGAGTTTTGGGCCTTCGTAAAAAACGCCATCCAATTTATAGTTGTAATAATTCAACGCATTATTTGCAATGGGCGAAACCAGTGCCGCGTTCAATTCAATCGTATTTTCGTAAAAGGAGATGTTGGCGCTCTGTGCGCTGTTAAAGCTGAAACCGTTATCGTTGCCGCTCACTTTGCTGGCGATAATCTTTTCGGTGAATTTATCCGGTTTTTGGTACGCTATTTCTGAAATGGTTTCCGAAAGGTAAATGATGCCCGTGCGGGTAGAATCCAACATTCCGTCAAAATCGCCGACTTCCTGGCCCATGATTTTTTCGGGCACGTTTTTTACTTTCCACAGTCCGCGCGAATAAAAATCGGCTGTGTATTCGCTCAACTTCTCCAGATTTTCCTTCCGTTGGGCAATGGTTTTTCGGATAATGCGGTACGCTGGGTCTTCGGAAGTGTTGACCACCACTTCATCAAGGCTGGTGGTTTCTTCTTCCAGGGAAATATTCAGGATAAAAGGAAAAGTACTGGGAGCAATCGTTTTGGTTAAGGTTTTATAGCCCAAGAACTGAAAAATAACCTTGTATTCGCCCGGTCGGGAAACGTTGAGCGAGTAGTTGCCGTCGTCATTTGTGGTGGTGCCTATATAGCTATTTTGAAGGTAAATATTTACGTAGGGCAGGGGCTCGCCTTTGGTATCGGTTACTTTTCCAACAATTTGGGCCTGGAGTAGATAAGTGGAAAAAAGTAAGAGGGCAAAAAGTAATTTTTTCATAAAGGAAAGAAGGACTGCTTTTGGTTATTTACCAACCAAAATACCAAAACCTTATCTGCCAGTAAAATTTTTATGAATTAATTATTAAAAGCCTTTTTGATACGGCTAAGCTGCTTTTTAGTGTCGCGTTCCTTGATGGTTTCGCGTTTGTCGTACTCCTTTTTACCTTTTGCAAGCGCTATGTCCATTTTTGCCAAGCCTTTGCTATTGGTAAAAAGTACAAGCGGGATTATGGTAAGTCCGCTGTTTCTTACTTCCTTTTCAAGTTTTTTTAGCTCGCTGCGGTTTAAAAGAAGTTTGCGCTCGCTTTTTGGGGAATGATTGTAGTGCGTGGCGTGGCTGTATTCCTGCACGGTCATATTAATCACGAAGAGCTCTCCATTGCTAAATTCACAAAAACTTTCAGCTATGGACGCCTTGCCTTCACGAATGGCCTTAATTTCAGTGCCCCGCAAGACGATGCCGGCGGTGTAGGTATCGAGAATTTCATACTCAAACCTAGCCTTTCGGTTTTTTATTTTTACATTTTTCTGAATTGCCATAGCTGCAAAAATAGATTGAATAATGCAGAATTAATAATGAATAAACAATATTGTGTAAAGAATAAAGAATAAAGAATAAAGAATAAAGAATAGTGTCGCTCACTACTCAACGATAATCGTTTCAACCTTTTTATCGGGACCATCTATCGTTACCTTAAAAAGCGTGGAATTATCACTATCGTCCATTTCCTTAAATTTTTCTTCGCCGAGAAGCTGGTTCACCAACTGCGGGGTGGTGTTGCTATGGCCGGCGATGAGCACGGTCTTTCCGTTGGTTTCCTTTAAAAATTCCTCGGAATAGATTGTGTTCGGGTCATAGCGCTTTGGCGAAATCTGCTTCTGCTGTGCTATGAACGAAATGGTCTGCTTGGTACGGATATATTTGGTAATGTAGATTTCATCGAGCTTGATGGGTTCAAAATAGGTGGCCCAACGCTTGGCGCGCATCATCCCGTCAATATTCAGGGCAGGGTCGGGGTCTTTTGGGTCGGTACGTACTTTTTCGGCGTGGCGGATTAAATAATAAGTTGCGCTATACTCGGGGGCAGCAGATTCATTGCCGCTCTCAGATTCTTTTTCCTTTTGTTGACCGCAAAAGGTGAAAAGTGGCAATAGTGTTAATAGGATGACGAAATGTTTCATAAAAATTTTTTTAAATAACATTTTTTAAGACTCATTGGCAAAGTTATAACTAAAACGGGTGAATCTTTAATATTTCATTATTATAAATAGGGGGGCGTCTGTTGTAATTTTATAAAACGAAAAAGAAAAATTAATTTAACTTAAAACAAAAAAGCTATGAACGAAGATCAGTTTAAAGGAAAATGGAACCAAGTAAAAGGTAAATTCAAACAAGAATATGCAGACCTTACCGATGATGATTTAATGTATGCCGAAGGAAAATCGGACGAATTGCTTGGTCGCCTTCAAGAAAAGACAGGTGAATCTAAAGAAAAATTGAAAGAGAAGATTGACAAGTGGTAATTTTCACCTAAACACTATTACCGCTTTATTTGAAGCCGGACCCCCTTAAAATTTCAAGTTATTGAGATTTTAAGGGGTCTTTTTTTGGTTTCCAATTTTTGAAAAAAATTCCGTTTCAGTCTTTCTCTTTTTTTATTACATTTAGGACTCTCCCCGGTTGCGGCTCCTGCCGCTTATAGTATATTGTATAACTTTTTTATTGATTACTTATGGCAAACATAAGCTACAACCAGATCCACGAAACGCTGGACGAGGCCACCTTGGCGCTTATACTTCAAAAAATTCAGGAAATAAGAGAGCTGCTGCCCAAAGGCACTCTCATTGATGCGGAACGCAAACGCTACCGCGCGCTAGACGTGCGCAACCTGGCCTTTGTGGAAGATGTGGTGCGGCTCAAGAACGGCATTGGCGCGGGCATCTTGCCCCCAGTACTGCTCAACGATAACACAGATACAGACCTAAAACTATTTAAACAACTGCAAACCCTGCGCAGCCACATAGATGGGCTAAACTATCTGCTGAAAGATGTGGAGCGCATCGTAGGGCACGAGGCCTACGGCACGGGGCTAGCGCACTATGGAATGTACAAGGTTACTGCAAAGGCGGGCGTTGCCAACGCACAAAGCGCGATGGATGAGTTGGCGTGGCGGTTTGAGAAGCAGGGAAAAAGGGAGAAAAAGAAGGGTGGGCCAAAAGAATAATGAATTTTGTTAGCCTAAAACATACAGCTGTTACAAATTGCCTAACACCCGTAAGGTTAAAACATACAGCTGTTAGAAACAACCTAAAACAAGTAAGTATAAAACATACACTTGTTAGAAAACACCTAACATATGTAAGGTTAAAACATACTTCTGTTAGAAAACACCTTACACGTGTTAGGCTAAAACATACAGCTGTTGGATTTTATTTTACAAAAAGCACTAATTAACTATAAAGACTACTAAAAATGAAAACACAGAAGAAATTAATACCTCCACATTTAGGGAATTTACTGAAGATCTATTATAAAAAAAACCGCATTAACAAATCTGGACTTGCGCGGGCCATGAACCGGAGCAGGGCGACCGTTCAAGATTATGAGGAGCGCAAGAGTTTGCAGTGCAATGTGCTTTGGGATATATGTGTGGCAGTAGAGCACAATTTTTTTGCAGACCTGGCCGCGCAATTGCCGCAAACCTACACCACAAACGTGCCCGAAGACACCACCCAGGCACAACGCATTGCACAACTGGAGGAGGAAAATAAGATACTAAAAACAAAGGTAGATACGCTACTGGCGGTGGTGGGGAAGGGATAAATTAATATATTAGCAGAAACATGGAAAATTTACTTCATGTTGATATATAATAGTTGTATGCCATTAGAGAGAACCGTGAAATACTTAATAATACTGACTTCAATTTTACTCTTTAGTTGCTCAAATAGTGCGACTGATACGATTACGCTAATTCCTGATGGTTATACTGGACCGGTAAAAATTAGCCTTTGTGACGGAAAAGGAAAAGAAGAAAAATTGGAAAATGGAAAACGGATTTATGAAATTGACACTAACGGACTTTTGATTACAAAGTTTAAGGCGGAGTTCGGTTGGCAGTTTAACAAATATTATTACGTTAAAGACAATAACAGACAAGAAATCCGATTTTTAAATTTCTATGATAAAGACGTGAAATTTGATAAAGATTCGGTTTATGTTTTTGGAGAACAACACTCTGGAACTGGAAGCAAAACGGACAGTACAGGAACATATCAAACCTGTCCAATTATCACATTTTATGTAGGGAAATACAAGAATGTAGAAAAGAAAATGCACGATTTGACTATGTTCTCATTCAAGACAACAGAACTGATAAATGAAAAATAAAAAACGGCATACAAAAATAGTAACCGTTGCACAACCCCTTAATTTTTTAAGTCCGAACCAATATAAGCCGTTTTAAGCCCCCCGATACCGCACGTTTGCAACGTGTGGTCTTCCAAAAAAACAAAACCCCTAGGCAAACGCCCAGGGGTTTATAGTTTTAATCTATTTATTGCTTACTTTTCATCAATAACGGCATCCTGGTTTCTAAAAACCAGTCCGTCATCAAAGCTATCCAGCAAGATAACACTCTCGGTAGTAATTTTTCCGGCAAGTATTTCTTTACTAAGCTGGTTAAGCACTTCGCGCTGTATCACCCTTTTTACCGGCCTTGCGCCAAACTGCGGATCAAAACCTTTTTGTGATAAATAGGCAATGGCCTCAGGAGTTGCATCCAGCACAATGTTTTGTTTTAATAACATTTTGGAAACGCCTTTCAATTGCAGGCCAACAATTTTCTGGATGTCCGTTTTTGAAAGTGGCGTAAACATAATAATGTCGTCAATACGGTTTAAGAACTCTGGGCGCACGGTTTGTTTCAGTAAGGCAAGTACTTCTACCTTGGCACCTTCCATTGCAGTCTCAGGATCTTTCACGCTCTCAAAACGCTCTTGGATTATCTGGCTTCCCATATTGCTGGTCATAATGATAATCGTGTTCTTGAAATCTGCCAAGCGCCCTTTGTTGTCGGTCAAACGCCCTTCATCCAAAACCTGCAATAGAATATTGAAAGTATCCGGATGGGCTTTTTCAATCTCGTCCAGCAATACCACGCTATACGGTTTGCGGCGTACGGCTTCTGTTAGCTGCCCGCCTTCATCATAACCCACATATCCGGGAGGGGCACCCACCAAACGGCTCACACTGTGGCGCTCTTGGTATTCGCTCATATCGATACGGGTCATTGCGTTTTCATCGTCAAACAGATATTCCGCTAGGGCTTTTGCAAGCTCAGTTTTACCTACACCCGTAGTTCCTAGGAAAAGGAAACTACCTATTGGTTTCTTTTCATCCTGTAATCCTGCTCGGCTACGGCGTATGGCATCACTCACTGCCTGAATGGCTTCGTCCTGGCCCACTACGCGTTTGTGCAAGTGGTCTTCCAACGTTAAAAGTTTTTCACGGTCGCTCTGCAACATTTTGGTTACCGGGATACCGGTCCATTTTGCAACTACTTCGGCAATATCCTCACGGGTTACTTCTTCTTTAATCATAGAAGAACCATCTTGATTTTCGGCAAGCTGGGTTTCAAGTTTGTTAAGCTCTTCCTGTGCTTCCTTGATTTTACCGTAACGCAATTCGGCTACCTTTCCAAAATCGCCCTCACGTTCAGCACGTTCAGCCTCCAGTTTGTATTCCTCAATTTGGGTTTTAAGGTTTTGTACATTGTCCACCACCTCTTTTTCACTTTGCCATTTTGCGTTGAGTTCGTTGCGTTCTTCTTTTAAATTTGCCAATTCTGAGTGAAGCGATTTCAGTTTGGTTTCATCTTTTTCACGCTTTATGGCTTCAATTTCAATTTCAAGCTGCATAATCTTTCTGTCCAAAACGTCCAGTTCCTCTGGTTTGGAATTAATTTCCATCCTAAGTTTACTGGCTGCTTCGTCCATAAGGTCAATGGCCTTATCGGGAAGAAAACGGTTTGTGATGTATCGTTCTGAAAGTTCTACAGCCGCAATAATTGCTTCGTCCTTAATGCGCACTTTGTGGTGGGTTTCATATTTTTCCTTAATTCCACGAAGAATTGAAATAGCGCTCTCGGTATCAGGTTCATCAACCATCACCTTTTGGAAACGACGTTCCAGTGCTTTGTCCTTTTCGAAATATTTTTGGTATTCATCCAAAGTAGTAGCTCCAATGGCTCGCAGCTCACCACGCGCAAGAGCGGGTTTCAAAATGTTTGCTGCGTCCATTGCGCCTTGACCGCCACCAGCACCCACTAGGGTGTGGATTTCATCAATAAAAAGAACGATGTCTCCCTCACTGGAAGTTACTTCTTTGATTACGGCTTTTAAACGCTCTTCAAATTCCCCTTTGTATTTGGCTCCTGCAATAAGCGCACCCATATCCAGAGAATAGATTTCCTTCGACTTGAGGTTTTCAGGAACATCTCCGTCCACAATTCGGTGGGCAAGCCCTTCTGCGATTGCGGTTTTACCAGTACCGGGTTCCCCAACAAGCATGGGGTTGTTTTTGGTCCTTCTTGAGAGTATTTGAAGAATTCTTCGTATCTCCTCATCACGGCCAATTACAGGGTCCAGCTTGCCGTCGCGGGCAAGTTGGTTAAGGTTTTTGGCGTACTTATTCAAAGAGTTGTAAGTTTCCTCGGCACTTTGTGAGGTTACTTTTTCACCTCCGCGTAATTCATCAATCGCGGTTTTCATTCCTTTTTCGGTTACGCCTTGGTCTTTCAGGCTCTGTGCAATGCTGCTTTTTGAGTTTAGAATCGCCAATAAAAGATGTTCTATGGAAACATATTCATCGCCCATTTTCTTGGCAATGTTGCTGGCTTCAAGAACCGTTTTGTTTGCTTCACGCGAAAGCATAATATCGCCTCCAGAAACTTTCGGGAAGCTTTCAAGTTGCTTGTCCAAGATTTGTTTTAGGGTAACGAGGTTTACGTTAAGCTTCTTTAAGATGAAAGGCAAGACGTTTTCATCTACCTCAAAAATTGCTTTGAGGATGTGTTCGTTTTCAATCTGTTGGTTGCCAAAACCCTGCGCAATCTGTTGCGCTTGCTGTATGGCCTCCTGGCTTTTTATTGTAAAGTTGTTAAAGTTCATATATAAAAAAGTTTGTTATTTATTGTTTGTGGTTTAGTGTTTTCAAATACAAAGCCACACTAAAATTAAGACATAATGTCCGTAAAAACAACTAGTTTAACAGACATTCTGACTGATTTAAAGTTGTGCTTTTTATAATTTCTTTTAGATAATATCATGGCTATAACTTGTAGTTTTGTAAAAAAAGAAAACCATGGGATTATTAGATATATTTAAAACACCGAGAGACATTGCAAAAGAAGAGATAGTAGAAGTGCCTTGGCATGTTTTGGCCAAAATGGACCAATTGGATGAAATAGTTGAGGAATCCAAAAGCAAGCCTGTTGCTATTTTTAAGCATTCTACTCGTTGCGGAATTAGCCGAGGGGTTTTAAAATTGTTTGAGAAAAACTACAATCTTACTGACAATCAGCTAAAACTTTATTTCTTGGATTTATTGCAAAACCGTGATATATCAAACGAAATAGCGGCTCGTTTTAAAGTGCAGCATGAAAGTCCGCAAATTATTGTTATTAAAAATGGGGCAGTGGTACACCATGATTCGCATCATTCTATTGAGGCTTCGCACTTGGAGCGATATATTTAAGATTTAAAAGGTATTGTCCCTTAAAATTTCTTTAAACCGTTCTTTTATATTTGTTCCGGCATCAAAGACCATTTGTTCGTTGTTCGGAAAAGGTATAAAGTAATTGTTCAGCAGTCTTCGGTCCTCGGGGGTCAGGGCGCGTTCATCGCCTCGATATTTTGCAAAGACATTTTCAAAAACAAATTCCGAGGAAATTGGAAAACTGTTTAATTGCCGCCTTCTGTTCAAATCCATGTAAACCACGGTGCCGCCCACAAATACACTTTTTTGCTGGGTGGTGATGGTAATCTGGGCTGAAACATTAATATACTTATCAATTTTGATTGGGTTGCCCAGACTGTCGCGCACAATATTCCCCTTGCGGTCACGACCATATTCATACCCATCCTTAATGCGCTGTGTTCGGGTATATTGCCTATCTGAAATTCGTTCAGGTGAAATTTGAATGGTTTGAAAATTTAAATCAATTCCCAAATCATAATTAATTCCGTTTTCTCGTTGGCCGTGATATTCAGTCCAAAAATCATCCAATCCATAGGTGTTGAAATCAAGCAAATCCCGCTCCAACCGAAAAGGAATAAACTGGCCCGTATGATTGTTTAAAGTAACGAATACGAAATCGGTTCCCCGGAAATGTGCATCTTCCTTAAGTTGGTGCACGTCTCGGTAATTGGGTTGCACTTCCTCCAGTTCGCATAAAACATTAAAAGCACTTCGGTAATCTTTTTTTGTGTTGCGCTGCATGTAAGCAATAGCTTCTTGATATAAAGACTTTATATATGCATCTTTGGCACCTAGTAAATCATTGGTATAATCTGAAAATACAAAGTTTGCCTTTCTGCCCATCTCATTACTGTAGAGTGGAAGGAGGGGACGAATTAAATCTTGGCGGGCCTGCAGATCGAGATAAGTATAGTAAATTTCTTTGGCGCCAGCAAAACTATTTTCCTTTTTCAGAAAATTAATATGTCGAGTGTCATCTTCCTTTGCCTTTAAATAGGCTTCTTCCAAAAGACGAATGTGGGCATCGTATTCTTTCGCGTCTTTATCTTTTTGAAGTTTTTTTACGGCAAGTTCAATGGCTTGATTATAATTTCCTTGAGCAACGAATTTTTGGGTACGCTTCACGCTATTGCAAGAAGCGCTGAAAAGAGCCGTAAATAGAATAATGTAAAAAGCCTTCATACCGAAATTGATTTGGTTATGAAGGCTAAATTACAATAGTAGTGCCAAATATTATTGTTTGATGGCAGGTAAAAGCTTTGTTCTACATTCCCCAAAACCAATCCGCACTTTTTCATTTTTACAGAAACCTTTTAAGATAACGGTATCATTATCGTTTATAAATTTACGTTCTGACCCATCGGAAAGTTTAATAGGCTTTTCCCCGCGCCAAGTAAGTTCTAGCATAGAGCCATAACTATCCGGAGTGGGCCCCGAAATTGTTCCGCTTCCCATCATATCGCCACTGTTCACGTTACAACCGTTAATGGTGTGATGTGCCAACTGCTGGCTCATATTCCAATACATATATTTAAAGTTTGATGTAGAAACTTTTGTTTCAGTTCCTTTTTCAGGAGCAATATATACTTCAAGGTTTATGTCGTAGCTTTTCTTTCCTTTATACTGAAGATAGGGTAGTTGCTCCATTTCGGGTTTCGGGCCTTCAACTTTGAAAGGTTGCAGTGCGTCCAAGGTTACAATCCAAGGCGAAATGGACGAAGCAAAATTCTTCGCTAGGAATGGTCCGAGCGGCACATATTCCCACTTTTGAATATCTCGTGCACTCCAATCGTTGAAAAGTACTAATCCGAAGATATATTCTTCTGCCTCATCAACAGGAATTGGCTCTCCCAATGCATTTGCATCGGTAGTTATGAATGCCATTTCCAATTCAAAGTCTACCAATTTGGAAGGGCCAAACACAGGCTCCGTTGCACCTTCTGGCATAGTTTGTCCCCAAGGTCTGCGGGCGTTGATGCCGCTTGGTATTATGGAAGAGCTTCTTCCGTGGTAACCCACGGGTATGTGAAGCCAGTTTGGCATCAACGCGTTCTCTTTTCCGCGGAACATAGTTCCTACATTCGTGGCGTGTTCCTTGCTGGAATAAAAATCAGTATAGTCACCCACTTGCACGGGTAGTTGCATTTCTACTTCATCCATCGTGAAAAGGATGTGCTGTCTATGATCTTTGTTATCGCGAAGTTTAGGATTTTCCGCATCAAAAATATCAGCGATTCTATTTCGAACCAAGCGCCACGTTTTTCTTCCATCGCTAATAAAATCATTTAAGGTGTCTTGCAGAAAGATATCATCGGTAAGGTCAATTCCTTTAAAATATCCAAGCTGGTGCAGGGCGCCAAGGTCTATGGCATAATCGCCTATACGGGTTCCTATGGTGATAATATCGTCGCGCGTTAAAAATACGCCGAATGGTATGTTTTGTATGGGAAAATCAGTGTCTGGCGCGGTGTCCAGCCAGGTTTTGCGTGTGGGGTCGTTTGCGGTTATTGGCATTTTTTATATTCTTTTGTAGTTGTAAATAAAACTAGTTAAAAAAAATCAATTTATTAAAAATCAATAAATTAATTCACTTTTCCTTTTTCGTTACAACCTATGTTTTGTTAGTAAAATTCTTCATCAAATATATATATTTCATTATAGTTACCGAATGGATTTGCTATTTTTGATTTTAATTAACTTTTGTGTGGATTTATGCCTTAGGACTAGCGCTCCAAAGCTATAATCGAAAAAATTGAACTCTAAATACAATCTTCAAAACAATAAAATTTTACTATGCAACGTGACGAACAGATTTTTGAATTGATAGAAGCCGAAAAGCAACGCCAATTGAACGGTCTGGAGCTAATTGCTTCAGAGAACTTTGTGAGCGACCAAGTTATGGAAGCCGCAGGTTCCGTTTTAACTAATAAATATGCCGAAGGCTATCCCAGCAAACGCTATTACGGTGGTTGCGAAGTGGTGGACGAGGTTGAACAAATAGCTATTGATCGCGCCAAAGCTTTGTTTGGAGCCGAATATGCAAACGTACAACCCCATAGTGGATCGCAGGCAAACACCGCTGTTTTCGCTGCGTGTTTAAATCCTGGTGATAAATATTTAGGTTTTGACCTTTCCCACGGCGGGCACTTAACGCACGGTTCTCCCGTAAATTTTTCGGGAAGACTTTACAATCCTGTTTTTTATGGGGTTGATAAGGAAACGGGAAGAATTGATTATGATAAGGTTGAGAAAATAGCCGTTGCCGAAAAACCGAAAATGATCATTGCTGGTGCCTCGGCCTATTCAAGGGAAATAGATTACAAGCGTTTCCGTGAAATTGCCGATAAAGTTGGCGCTATTTTGTTTGCAGATATTGCACACCCTGCAGGATTGATTGCAAAGGGAATTATTGGCGACCCGCTTCCGCACTGCCACGTAGTAACAACTACCACCCACAAAACCCTTCGAGGCCCGCGTGGCGGAATGATTTTGATGGGCAAGGATTTTGACAATCCCTTTGGTCAAAAGCTGAAAAATGGCAACCTAAAAAAAATGAGCAGTCTGCTGGACAGCGCTATCTTCCCCGGAAACCAGGGCGGGCCGTTGGAACATATAATTGCCGCAAAAGCGATTGCCTTTGGCGAGGCTTTAACGGACGATTTCCTTCATTATATGGTGCAGGTGAAGAAGAACGCTGCGGTAATGGCGCAAAAATTTGTAGAAAAAGGGTATGATATTATTTCTGGCGGAACCGATAATCATATGATGCTTATTGATCTTCGCAATAAAAATATTTCAGGAAAGGAAGCCGAAGAGGCCTTGGGCAAAGCAGATATTACGGTTAATAAAAACATGGTTCCATTTGATGATAAGTCTCCTTTTGTAACCAGCGGAATTCGTATTGGGACAGCAGCGGTAACCACCCGCGGTTTGGTTGAAAAGGATATGGAAAAAATTGTCGATTTAATTGATGAAGTAATTATGAATCATTCAGATGAAGCCAGATTAGAAGGTATTGCTGAAAAAGTAAATGAAATGATGGCTGGGTTGCCACTTTTTAAAAACTAAAAATGATTTATACCGAACGACTTAAATTAAGGGAGTACACTTTAAAAGATGCTCCCTTTATTTTTAAACTGATGAACAGCGAAGGCTGGCTTAAAAACATTGGCGACAGAAACATCAAATCTCTTGAAGACGCCGAAACTTATATGCAGAAGAATTATTTGAGCAGTTATGAAGAGCATGGCTTTGGTCCTTATTTGGTTTCATTGATAGAAAACGGTACACCAATTGGCTCCGCTGGACTATATAAGCGTGATACTCTTGAGCACCCAGATATAGGTTTCGCTTTTTTACCTGAACACGGCAGGAAAGGTTATGCTTTTGAAGCTGCGCAAGCCGTTATGCAGTTTGCTTCAGAAACATTAAAACTGAAAACGATAGTTGGTATAACTATTCCGGAAAATATTTCTTCAATAAAACTATTAAAAAAGCTCGGTCTTTCGGAAGTGGGAAACTATACCTACGAAGATGGAGAGGAACTTTTATTATTTTCAAATTAAAAAAATGATTACAGAAAAAGACAAACAATTTATAAAACGTGCCATCGAACTTTCTGAAAAAGGATTGGATAGTAATGCCGGAGGCCCTTTTGGAGCAGTGATTGTAAAAAATGGAGAAATTATAGCTGAAGGTTTTAACCAGGTTACTTCAAGCAACGATCCTACGGCTCATGCTGAGGTTGTGGCTATCCGGAAAGCATGTGAAAAATTAGACTCTTTCCAACTCGAGGATTGTATTATTTATACTTCCTGCGAGCCTTGCCCAATGTGCTTGGGTGCCATTTATTGGGCGCGACCAAAAGCGGTTTACTACGCCTGTACTAAAGAGGATGCAGCGGAAATAGGCTTTGACGATGATTTTATTTATGATGAAATTGATAAAAATATTGAAAACCGAAACATACAATTCATCAATCTGGAAAGGGAAGAGGGCCGAAAAGTTTTTAAAAAGTGGGAAGCCAAGGAGGGAAGAATTGATTACTAATTTACTTTTTCTCAAAATGAAGAATTTGAAACGAATCATCTTCCTTGGAATTGCAGCGATAGCTTTTGCCTGTGGCAAGGATGAACCGTCCAAGGCTACAATTACAGGGCTTTGGAAACTGGAAAGTATGAAGGTGCGCGACACCACAACCAATACCTGGAGCGATTACAAAGGCGGAATGGACGGTTATTTGTTGTATGATAAAAATAAACATGTAGCACTTCATCTATATGAAAAAGGTTACGAAAAAGCAGGAATTGAATTCCCTAATTTCAACGATTCCATTTCTTTGGAAGCCTTGAAACATATCACCAAATCCTACTACTATATGGGTAATTACAAAGTTTCTGAAGCGGATAGTATTGTTTCGCACTTCAAACTTTCACACTCCAACCCTTCTGAATTTGGATTGACTGCCGAACGAAGGTTTTATTTCAGCGGTGATACGTTGGTAATGCAACCCGTGGAACGCAAAAACTCTAAACTTAAATTGAAATGGTTACAAGTAAAATGATTGTTTTCAAAGATTGATATAAAAAACCCGTCTTATTTGGACGGGTTTTTTATATTAATCTTCGGGGAAGACCGTGGTCTCATATGCACCGGCATCAGGCGGATTGCTTCTGGAAGTTCCATTTAAATCTGTTAATGGAAGTACGCCTGGTTTCCCGATATTTTCTGCTCCCGAGGTTCCAGTTTCAATATTGAAATTGTTCATTTCAGTATTTTGGAAAACAGGATCTAAATTAAATTTTGTTGCAGTATATAAGGCACTGTTGTTAAAATCATATAACGGATCATTATCAAATTCCCCAGTAGGGTCTTCAAAACGCAGCAAACAATTTTCAAAATTGAAATTGAAAGCGCCCCCTGTAACTTGGAAAAGCGAAAGCTCACGACGTTCGTTACCGTAAATAATACAGTTTTTAAAGTCTGCTTTTATCAAATCGAAAACAAGAATTTCGGTGGAAGTTTCCAAGCTGTTGTCCAATGAAACGGCAGGGAAGGAACGGAAACCGTTGGTCCAATAATTGGCAAAAGTGCAGTGTCTAAATTCATAGCTACCGCCCAATTGTATAGCCAAAGAGGATTGGCCACTATTGTTTATTACCATATTTTCACCGTCAATACTTCCCGTTCTGGAAAGCAAACCAACGTTGGTGCTGTTGTAAATCTGAACATTTTTTAACGTAACCGGGCAGTCTTCCATTAAAATTCCAACGGTACTGTTTTTAATTGTTGTATAATTAAATTCATTGTCCACACTTCCAGAGGTTAGCCAAATAGTAAGCCATTGTCCCGGAACATCGGCAAATGCAGGTTCCAGCCTATCACCCTCAAAAATCACCTCGTTTTCCATTTCCTCACGATCTAAACTTGGTAAACCTAGTGATTTCATCGATGCGTTTTGTGCTACGATTATTCCACTTCCATCGTGAAAATGAACACGGGCACCAGCTTCTACCGTAAGTGTTTTATTTCCTGGAACGGCAGCATAACCGTATATTACATACGGCTTTTCATTTGTAAAAGTAAGTTCATCATCTTCGAGAAAGAATCCTTTTACAAGTATATCCTCTCCGTTTTCGTCTTGTCCTAAGTTTAATGTTTCAGTGGTTCCGTCAGCATATTTTTCAGGGAAAAGAAAAACAGCATCCTTTATGAGCGTTACCAATTCTACTTTTTGTTCGTTACCGCCACTATCAAAAAGAAGTTGGTCTGTATAAAGAAAATTCTTTGGATCCGTTGGCAGATTATTGATGTCGAATGTGGTTTCAATAAAAATAAAGATACTGTCCTTAGCCAAAACCTGTATGTTCTCAAAAACTTTTCCGGGCATTCCATCAACGTTCAACCGATAGTTGGAAGCTTCTCCCTGAGCCAACCGTAGGGTAGGAATATTAATATCCTCGTCGCTTCGATTATAAACCTTTAAATTATAGGTGCTGCTCCCAATATTGGTGAAAATAGTATCAAGATAAACCGTGTCTTTGGAAAATTCTAAGTTTCCAGTGCTGGCAACGGTTTCAAAATCGTTGCGGCAAGAACTCCATAATACTAGGCAACACAAAATTGCCAAACCGTATAAATACCTCATTCAAATATAATTTTGGTAAAAATATAACTTTTTATGAAGCTAATTATTGTAATACAAAGAACTTTTCAAAAGCCAATTATATTGGGTAATCTGAGCAATTCGGCCAAATGCAATTGCTAACCACTACTTATTATTGCGTTTTGCTTTTCGCAATACCCTTTTTTGTAAAATCTTTATTTTGCGGAACTTCACGGTATTTTTATAGGCTTGTTTTGCTTTTTCATACCAATCCGGATCTTTGTACGGCACGTAATCTTCAGAACTTTCCCAAGAAATACCACCCACAACTACTTCACCCAGAAAAAAATCCCCCGCTTTCAGAGATACATCAATATTATTTGAGACATTTAATACCGTAATTTCCTTAGTTTCAAAACCTACATAACTAAACACCAATACATCGCCCGGTTTGGTTTCAATACTATAATTGCCGTCAAAATCTGTCTGTGTTCCTTTGGAAGTCCCCTTAATAATTACATTTGCTCCCGGAAGCGGCAAGGCTGTATCGTCAGACACCACTCCGTTTGTAACGAATGAAACTGATTGTGTTTTTTCCTCTTTTGGCTGCACGGCAATTCTCCCTAATACCGAAATGGTAACAGAAGCTTCTGAAATTAAATAAATATCGTGTCGCACTGATTTATTTGATATTTGAATATGCTGTTCTATAAAATTCTCTTTTTGAAAAGTTAATTTTTCCCGATCTAAAGTTACAATGCTGTACTCTCCATTTTTATTGGTCCATTCCCGGGCTCCGGTTTCGTTGGATAAAATTGCAACGTTTTTTAATGGATTCCCATTTTCGTCCCTGATAGTTCCAGTGGTAACAATTTGTATTCTGTCTAAACTATTGCTGAAACGACCAATTCCTAAAGAAACCATTGGTTTTTCTGAAAGTGAATTATTTTCAGACCTTGGGTTGTTTGAAAAGAGCGTCAACGGAAGTAACATCGAAGCTGCTAGCGGAGCAAAACTTTGTCCGCTTTTACGCTCCTTTTTTACTTCACGGTTTAGTTGTGATTTTTTTACCCTGCCACAGGCATTTTTACCTTTAGTAAGGATTTTAACCAATTCTTCATCTGTTTTTGAAGTAAGATCGATAACTTCTTTGGTGCAAACACTGCAAAATTTTCCTTTTTCAGTTGCGGTCATTTTAGCCCAATCTTCGTGGCAAGGCTCTGGAATTCGGATGGTGACGGATTTTTTCATAGTTGATGGTTTAATGATTCAAAGGAACCACACATAAAACCATAAAAAAACCGCTTTTGAGTAAAGCGGTCATTTCAATGAGGGAAATAATTCAATGAGCTTATTTTTGAATTATTTCAATCTTAAAAAGTTTATCCCAATTTTTCCCAGTAATGTAAAGTATGTTGGGTTCTCCCTTGTATGCTATGCCGTTTAGCACGTCCAGTTTAGGGTGTTGCGTAACTTTATCCTTTAAATCGGTTAGGTCAATCACGCCTTCCACCGCGCCGTTTGAAGGATCTATTATGGCGATTGAACCTTGTTGATACACATTTGCATATATTTTTCCTTCCACCCATTCCAGTTCGTTCACACTGTTTATTTTGCTTGTGTTTGTAAAAATTTCAATATAATCCATTTCTGCAAGTGTATTTGAGTTGAGGGTCCAGATTCTATCGGTACCGTCGCTTTTATAGATATTTTTTTCGGCATCGTGACAAAGCCCCCAGCCTTCCTTACTTTCCCCGTACACAAAGGTTCCGGTTTGCTCCATTGATTTCAGATTATAAATAAAACCAGTGTTTTCGCGCCAGGTAAGTTGATATATCTTATTGTTTAGTATGGTGAGCCCTTCGCCAAAATATTGATCGGGAAGACTTACTTTTTGAAGAACTTCTCCGGTTCTGTAATCAGTTTTTCGCAAAGATGATTCCTTATACTGGCCTGTGCTTTCGTATAAGGTATCATTTTCAAACTCAAGTCCTTGGGTATAGGCATTAATATCGTGTGGATACGTTTCCAGTACTTTATAAGTATAAAGTTTTGGTTTTATGGAAGAAAGTATGGTGACTTTCGTAGAAGCTTCATATGTTTCATCATCACTGTATATTTGAGCCCTTAGGGTTTTCTCGCCAAGCTTTTTCCCCGAAAGGGATAACGTGTTATCTGTTATCGATACACGATCCTTGTTCAAAAAATAGACAACCGAATCAGTTTCAATATTCTTTTTGTTGTTGAGAGAAATAGTAAGCACATCTTCTGTGGTATAAGTTTTCTTTTGGTTCTTAATTTCCAGAGAAAAAGCATCTTTTTTATCTTCAGAATTGCCTCCGCAGCTGCCCATCAAAAGCACTAAAAGGGTAGGAACTAAAATGTTATGGGTTTTCATCGTGAACTATAATTTTTCCGCAAGGTATTTATTAAAATTGAAATGTAAAAATACTTGCCAAAACCTCAAAAAGCCTTATCTTTGTAGCGGCAAGTCCTACACAACCAGCTCCTGTTGAATCCCCCAGGGCGGGAACGCAGCAAGGGTATACGGTCGTAGCGGTGTGATGTAGGTAGCTTGCCATTTTTTATGCGCTAAACTTTCGTTGAAGCTTCAAAATTTTCTCTCTTTTCTTTTTTCTCTTTTCTTTTTTCTCGTCCTTTGCTTTTTAACAACCTTTTATGCCAAAAATAGTACTCATTACAGGCGGTTCGTCGGGAATCGGTAAAGCCATAGGCGAATATCTTTCTGAACGTGGCTACCAGGTTTTTGGAACCAGCCGAAATCCCGAAAAAATTACAAATTCAAGCTTCCCGCTCCTAAAAATGGATGTGAATGACACAATTTCTGTTGAAAGCGTTATTTCTGAAATAATCAATAAAACCGAAAAAATAGACGTTGTTATAAACAATGCTGGGGTAGGCATAACAGGCCCAATTGAAGAAACGCCCGAAAGCGAAATAAAAAAGGCTTTCGACACCAATTTTCACGGCCCTATAAATGTTATAAAAGCCGTGTTGCCACAAATGCGCAAACAGGGTTTTGGACATATATTGAATGTGACTTCCATCGCTGCGTACATGGGACTTCCGTACCGCGGTATTTACTCTGCAAGTAAAGCAGCACTTGAAATTACCATTGAAGCCCTGCGTATGGAAACATTGCAGTTTGGCATTAAAATGACCAATATTGCTCCTGGCGATTTTGCTACCAATATTGCCGCTGGGCGTTATCACGCTCCCGAATTAAAAGATTCTCCTTATAAAAAAGACTACGGGAATACGTTAAAATTGATGAATGAACACGTAGATAATGGCAACGACCCGTTGGAAATGGCAAAAGTGGTGCACAAAATTATTGAGACTGAAAATCCTCGAGTTCATTATAAAGTGGGCTCTTCCTTGCAAAAATTTTCAATTGTACTGAAACGTGTATTGCCCGACAGAGTTTATGAACGAATGCTGCTAAAGCATTATGGATTGAAGTGATAATTACGTGGAGACTTTTTACAGATTTTGGCGTTTTTTTATTTTGGATAATTTTTCGTTTTTGCAAATCCGAATTGAATGAAGAGCAGTCAGAAAAAGATTTTGCTACGAATATTTTCATTTCAATAGTTATTTTACTTACCTTCATTCAGCTAAAATTGAATTTGATATAGCTTTTCAATTTTGTCCGCATATTCAACCAATTCGAAATTTTCTTCACTATTTTTACAATAATTAATTTGAAACCATTTCTATGAAATTCTTTATCGATACCGCAAACCTAGACCAAATACGCGAAGCCCAAGACCTGGGCGTGCTTGATGGCGTTACCACCAATCCATCGTTGATGGCAAAGGAAGGCATCACTGGCCGCAACAACATCTTAAAACATTATGTGGACATCTGTAATATTGTGGACGGCGACGTTTCGGCAGAAGTTATTGCTACAGACTTTGAAGGGATGGTAAAAGAAGGCGAGGAGCTTGCTGAACTTCACCCGCAGATCGTGGTAAAAGTGCCAATGATAAAGGAGGGGGTAAAAGCAATTAAATATTTTACCGACCACGGTATCCGTACCAATTGTACCCTCGTTTTTTCCGCAGGGCAAGCTTTGTTGGCTGCCAAAGCCGGAGCAACATACGTTTCCCCTTTTATCGGGAGATTGGACGATATTTCAACCGATGGCTTGGAACTTATTGCGGACATCCGTTTGATTTATGACAACTACGGTTTCGAGACGCAAATTCTTGCAGCCTCCGTGCGCCACACCATGCACGTTATCAATTGTGCAAAAATTGGTGCCGATGTTATGACAGGGCCGCTTTCATCCATTGAAGGTCTGCTTAAACATCCGTTGACAGATAGTGGTTTAAAACAATTTTTGGAAGATTACAAAAAGGGGAATTAATTTTTGTTTCGGCGCTCCGTCGCACGACAAGTTTTGATCATTGATTGAAGGTGAAAATATTATCTATTCAAAAAACCTAAAAGCAACTCTTCAAAATTTGTATTGAATAGGTTGGTTTTTCCTTCAAGGATTATCCCATCCTTATCAAGGACTATTGCACTGTTTTTATACCTTAGAAGAAGTTTCTTTTCAGCATCGCTCAAATTCTCTATCTGAAATTCCTGCAAGGGATTGTAACCCGATTTTGAAATAGTTTGTCGCCATTTTTTGAAGTGGGTATCAGTGTTAATTCCCAAA
The DNA here is from genome assembly GCF_001573155.1 of Aequorivita aquimaris. Lineage (GTDB taxonomy): Bacteria > Bacteroidota > Bacteroidia > Flavobacteriales > Flavobacteriaceae > Aequorivita > Aequorivita aquimaris. Next base: position 36,223 of record NZ_JRWG01000003.1, read on the forward strand.
AAGTCATACTCGGGGTACTTTGATTTCAGTTCGGCAGCGCGGCTGTGAATGTTTTTGTAGTGGGCGGTTGATTGCCCAGACCAGAAATATATGACGGTAGGTGCTTTAATAATGCTTAACAAGTCTTTTACAACATTTTCGGTATTGACCAAAGCCACATTGGGTACTGTGTTTCCGGGAGTAAGTTTTACAGTAATCTCAAGCATTTTGGAAACTTCTGCAATATGTTTGTTATTAGTGTTCATTTTTGAGAATTCCTCAAAAAACTTTCTTTCTTCCTTGGCATCATTTGCATTTAATAAATACCAAAGGGCGTTATTTCGCAATAAGCTATTTTTAAGCGTATCTGAAGTCACTAAACTATCAATCAATTGGATTTTCCGATGATTAAAGTCGTATGAACTGCGATCTACCATTGCTACGTTATCATATTCTGAGTAAATAACATTCTCAAAATACCGATTCATAAAGCGATAATAGGGGTAATAAAACCTGAGTTCATCACGTTCAAAATCTACATCATTTCTGTAATCAAAAAAGTGCTGGTCAAATTTTTCTGGATTGTTTCGGTTGGCGGCAGTGTATTTTTCCTTTTTTATAAAATAATCATAGTTAATGTTTGCCAAAGCTGCGTTTTTGAAACCTTCGGCAACCTCATATCTATTTATAAAATCTTGATATTCCTGAAGCTTAAGTTGCTTCAATGAATCTATTTTATGGGTAAATTCTTCTGAAGAAAGCGTATACCAATTTGGTAAATTATTATTTTCAGTCTCATTTTTTAAATAGAGATACATTAGCAGATTGTTCTGCTCACCACCTCTTCCTGAATAGGCCAGAGATTCGTCAAAATCCATGGTGTTAATGTGCATTAATAAACTATCGCCAGGTTCAATATAGAAAACCTGGGTTTCACTATGCATAAAGTTATAGAGCCCAGCTTTTATTTTGTCTGTTTTGTATAAAAAGAAGTTGTTTGAATCAAGCTTTACTGTATCCAGAATTTCGTTTCCACTAGAAAAAATAATAAAATCCAATGTAGGGTTTACTATTTGTCCGCTTATCCAGGTAGTTTGTACGGCATTTTCTTCCGTGTCTTTACAGGATAGCAATAAAGTAAGTAATAGAAGAGGGAGTATTTTTTTAAACAATCGCACGCACTTAAGGATTAAAAAACAAATGTAGCCGACCCCTATAATGCAATTTGTTAAATGGTAGTTAAAAGGTTTTTTAAAACGTTAATGTTTTCAGCGTTACACTTAATTGGCTACTTTTGCGCAAAATTTAAAAATTTATGCTTTCAGTTTCAAATCTTTCGGTGCAATTTGGTAAAAGAGTGTTGTTTGACGAGGTGAGCACGCAGTTCACAAGTGGCAATATTTACGGAATTATAGGCGCCAATGGAGCCGGAAAATCCACTTTTCTAAAAATTATTTCAGGCAAGCAGGATCCTACTTCGGGCCATGTTCATTTAGAGAAGGGCAAACGTATGTCTGTACTTGAACAAAACCACAATGCCTACGATGATTTTATGGTGCTTGAAACCGTTGTGCGTGGTAATAAGGAGTTGTTTTCCATAAAAACCCAAATAGATAAACTTTACGAGGATTATACGGATGAAAATGCCGAAAAAATTGGTGAACTACAGGTGGCTTTTGAAGAAATGAACGGTTGGAACGCCGACAGTGATGCCGCAGCCATGCTTTCAAATCTGGGTATAGACGAAAGCCTGCATTATACAATGATGAAGGATTTGGATGGAAAACAAAAAGTACGCGTGCTTTTGGCCCAAGCGCTTTTTGGAAATCCAGATGTGCTAATTATGGATGAGCCCACCAACGATTTGGATTATGAAACCATCAATTGGCTTGAAAATTTTCTCGCGAATTATGATAACTGCGTGATTGTTGTTTCCCACGACCGTCACTTTCTCGATGCTGTATGCACCCACATCAGCGATATTGATTTTGGCAAAATAAACCACTATAGTGGTAACTATACTTTCTGGTACGAAAGTAGCCAGCTTGCAGCACGCCAACGTGCACAGCAAAACAAAAAGGCAGAGGAAAAACGTAAAGAGCTGCAGGAGTTCATCATGCGTTTCAGTGCAAACGTAGCAAAAAGTAAACAGGCAACTTCACGTAAAAAGATGCTCGAAAAACTTAACGTAGAAGAAATAAAACCTTCAAGCCGCCGCTATCCGGCAATCATTTTTGAACGCGAGCGTGAAGCGGGGGACCAGATTTTGAATGTTGAAAACCTATCTGCTTCTATCGATGGAGAAGTGCTTTTCAAGAATGTAGATATCAATTTGGCAAAAGGTGATAAGGTTATTATTTATTCGCGCGACTCTCGCGCTGCAACTGCCTTTTATGAAATATTAAACAGCCACGCAAAGGCAGATAATGGTTCTTTTCAATGGGGAATTACCACTAATCAAAGTTACCTTCCATTGGATAATGAAGAATTTTTCAAAAACAACCTTTCATTGGTAGATTGGTTACGCCAATATGCTAAAACAGAGGAGGAGCGTGAAGAAGTTTTCTTACGTGGATTTTTGGGCAAAATGCTTTTCAGTGGTGAAGAGGCCTTGAAGAAAAGCAATGTGCTTTCGGGTGGGGAAAAAGTACGCTGTATGCTAAGCCGAATGATGATGCAGCGTGCCAACGTTCTGATGCTCGACGAACCTACAAATCATTTGGATTTGGAATCAATTACCGCTTTCAACAATTCCTTGAAAAATTTTAAAGGAACCATTTTGTTAACCACCCACGACCATGAATTTGCACAAACGGTGGGTAACCGCATTATAGAACTTACACCAAACGGTGCTATTGATCGCTATATGACTTTTGATGAATATATGGGCGATAAAAAAATAAAGGAGTTACGTGAGAAAATGTATTCCGTAGAGGCTTAAGATTGTAATCGAAATTTCATAAAAAAGTCAGGTTTTGACTGAAAAAATCAAATAGATCCAGTCTATTTAATTTAATAAATGATACTGTTTTTCAACAGTTTTCGTGTAACAAAGACCGTCTTCAATAGTAAAGCCATTTATCAAAAATACAGTTGCACTGATTGGCCAAAATATAATGCTGAGAATTTTTAATAGGGTTAGATAAATTCGATTTTTTAATTTTAATTGTTTACCACTAACAGAAATCGTTCTGATTTTCAATACTTCTTTACCAATAGTAACTGAATTTCCAAAAACTTCGCATAAAATAAAATACATCAAATAGAACAAAAAGAATAGACTTAACCCCCAAGTTATGTGGTGGTTAAATAGTATATATTCACCCAGCTCCCAATCAAATTTAAAAAAGTTTGATGCTACACTTGCGATAACACCGATTATCGTCAAGTCCAGCAATAAAGCGAGTATTCTATTGCTTTTAGTGCTCATTGTTACATTGTATTTTTAAGGGTTTACTATTCCTCAATTTCCTTCAAATAGGCATCCACAATTGGTTGGGCAATGGCAAGTTCATCTTTGCGAACAAATACACGAACTTGATCGTCATATTTACTTCCCGAACCAAACATGACTCCACTTTGTTCATCGTCCCGAAGTATTGGGGTGATGTTTACGTCCTCCAATCTTCCTACTAATCCTGTTGCTATTATATCGGAGCCTGTATATATGCGAACGGTTTCTTCTTTGTTTTCTGACATGATTTTAAATTATTTGTTATTAAATAATAAGTTAATTTTTTTACTCAATTCTGAAATCAAGCATTGTAATATTTACTTTTCCAAATGGCGCCGTTGAAATTTTTTCCTTTTGAAAAGCCATAAAAAATTACCATTCCGCCCACACCCTTGAAAATGAAAAGAAATAAAAAGAGATATTCCGCAAAAGTTGCGTTCGGGGTGAACCATTGCATCGGCATTAAAAGAGTTATGAAAAGACTCAGTAAAGCTACGGTAAACACCAGATTTTCAAAATTTTTATAGGGCCACATCAATAATTTTCTAAATGGGTGCAGATCGTTTCCCCATTTGTGGATTAAGTAAAAATAATCGTTCCCCATAGGTGCAAATAGCAACGGATCATCAGCATTCTCAAGTTTAAGAAGTTTTGCGGGAGCAACAATCTTAAAATTTTTCAAGGCAATGCCGTGTTTGTTTTCAAGATTTCTAATTTCTGAAATTGCCTCTTCGGGAAAATCGCCCTTAAAAAAGTGTGATCCCAAAAAGCGTAAACGATAATTTATGCAAAGATTCTTAATGTCATCTATGTGAAAAATGTGTGAACTTTCCAGCAAATCAAAATTAAAATGATTTCCAATTTCTACAGATTCTTTCTCTAGTGTTGCTAGTATTGCTTCGCGCTGTTTTTCATTTTCAGAAAAAATTCGGTTTACTTCATCCATAACAGACTGCTCATCAATTCGTTTTGAACGATATTTCAACAGCTGCTTTTCAATATTGGTCCGAGAAAACATAAGTTGCAATTTTTAGAAAAATAAATGTACACAGTACATTTGTGCAAAACAAGAATTTAACAAAGTTTGAGTGAAATTTTAAATATTGCAAACGCTTTTTCATTCATAGATAATTTGGCTTCGTATTTGTTATATTTACAATCTAATTTTTTAGGAAATGTTCCGAACTGATTTGAAAATTTTCAGAAATAACCTTTCGGGCATTTCGTTTTTCACTTTATTAAATTTCTTACACAGATGAAAATCAAACATACCTTCCTCTTAATTTTTGCAATTTGTTTTACGGCCACTGTTTCCGCACAGAAATACAAGTCAACTAAAAATGCAGAGGTTACCAAAATGTTGGGAGATAGCGAGTTTACTTCAAGTAAAACTTTTTATGAAAATATTGAAGAAGCTCCGGATTTTATGATTTTAGCTAAAATCTTAAAAAATGAACCCCTGCGTAAAAAACTGGAAAATCAAGAGATGGTTACCATTTTTGCGGTAGCGGATGAGGCGTTTTTAAACTTACCGAAGAAAAGCAGGGACTCAATTTTAGGGAATACCACTTTAGTAAACTCAATGATAAAGTACCTAACCGTGCCCGGAAGACTTGATAGCAATAGCCTTAAAACTGCAGTGGAAAAAAATGGCGGTAAGGCATACTTGACGACCATTGAGGGGCACAGATTAGAAATTATGGAAAATGCGGGACAATTAATGCTAATTGATGAGCATAAAAATATTGCCAGAGTTATAGCTCCAGACTATTATCATAAAAATGGCTTTTTTCATATTATTGATGGATTAATTTTTCCACCTTCGGAAGAATAGTTTTATAAAAGTTAAATAAACCCTAAAGTCCGGAAACTGCAAAACCGCAGTTTCCGGACTTTCGTTTATATACACATAAACTTAAAACTAAAAAACATTATTATGAAATCAAGATTTATCACAGCAGCATTATTTTCAATGGCCCTTGTGGCTGGAACTTCATCAAGTTTTGCTCAAGACAAAATGATGAAAGACGAAAAAACAGTTATGGTTGGCGGAGCAGCAATGTATCCCGGCAAAAACATTATTGAAAACGCAGTAAATTCAAAAGACCACACAACACTTGTAGCAGCAGTAAAAGCTGCAGATTTGGTGGAAACACTTCAAGGTGATGGCCCATTTACGGTTTTTGCACCAACAAACGAGGCTTTTGAAAAACTACCAAAAGGAACAGTGGAAACTTTACTGAAAACTGAAAACAAAAAAACATTGCAAACCGTCCTAACCTATCACGTTCTTGCAGGCAGACATAGTGCAACTGATATTATGGATGACATAAAAAAAGGTAACGGAAAAGCAACTTACAAAACCGTGAGCGGTGGAACTTTGACCGCGATGATGAAAGGTAAAAAAGTGATGCTAATGGACGAAAAAGGAGAGATGGCCTCTGTGACAATTGCAGATGTAAATCAATCAAATGGAGTGATTCACGTAGTTGATAGTGTTGTTTTACCAAAGTAATTTTGTCCCAATTCCCAATCAATTAATATGAAAACAGCGACCTTTTAAAGTCGCTGTTTTTTTTTATCGAAGTGTTGCTCCAAATTCGTTTTCAAATTTTTGTTGGAGTTTACCCATTATTCTGTCTATCTGTTTATCGGTCAAAGTTCTTTCTTCGTCTTGAATAGTAAAACTAAGCGCATAGCTTTTTTTGCCTTCGGGAAGATTTTTGCCTTTATAAACATCAAAAAGTGTAACAGCTTTTAGAAATTTCTTTTCGGTGCTAAAAGCCGCATTTTGCAGTTCGCCAAAACGCACTGAATTATCAAGCAACAAAGCAAAATCACGTTGCGCTGCTTGGAATTTTGCAATGGGTTTCAACTTAAAATTTTTAGTTGAAATTTGTTTCAGAACCGCATCCCAGTTGAAATCTGCGAAAAATATTTCGGCATCAACATCAAATTCTTTGGTGACTTTTTGTTTTACAATACCAAATTCAACAATTGTTTCTTTGTTCCTTTTTAGGGAAATTCCTTCAGAGAAAATATCGTTTTCAGTTGAATCTTCAGTATAACCTTCAAGCCCTAAGCGTTCCATTAAAGCTGCAACAGTTCCTTTTCCGAAGAAGAAGTTACTTTTTATATCTGGGGATGCCCAATTTCCTTCCGTTTTCAATCCTGTGATGAAAAGAGAAAGATGTTTGGTTTCTGTTCTTCCACCCGGAAAATTGTGATAGGTCTTTCCGAACTCAAACAATTTTAAATCGCTGTTTTTTCGGTTGCTGTTATATTCTATAGCTTCCAAACCCGAAAACAACATGGACTGGCGCATCACAGAAAGATCTTGGCTCAAGGGATTGAGCATAGTTATGTTATAGTTTTCTTTGATGGTTTCACTCAGTTCGTTGTATTTTGGCGTGGTTAGGGAGTTGTTTAACATTTCGTTAAAGCCAAGCCCCGTCAACTGTAACGCAATTTTATTCTGAACGTCATAATCTTCGCCCGGCAAAATCGTGGAAATTGAAGCGTTCAGTTTTTGAGTAAACTCTATGTTGTTGTAACCATAAACACGAAGTATTTCCTCAATAACATCAACATCACGGGTAACGTCGTTTCGGTATGCGGGAATGGTCATCCCGATGCCGGTTTCGGTAACGTTGTTCACCTTCATTTCAAGCGAAGTAAGAATTTCCTTTATGGTTTCCTTCGGAATTTCCTCGCCGATCAATTTGTTCGCCTTTTCAAAATTCAGAAAAACTTGGTGGTCCTCAATTTTCTTTGGATAAATATCAACCAAATCACTAGTAATCTGGCCTCCTGCAACTTTAATGATTAAAATGGCGGCATAGCGAAGCGCATAATCTGTAATGTTTGGATCAATGCCTCTTTCAAAACGGAAGGAAGCATCTGTGCTCAAACTGTGGCGTTTTGCAGTTTTACGGATGCTTACAGGATTAAAGTAGGCACTTTCCAAGAAAATACTTGTTGTGCTTTCTGTGACGCCACTATTAATTCCTCCAAAGACTCCTGCGATGCACAAAGGTTTTTCAGCATCACAAATCATTAAGTCTTCTTTGTGCAGTTCACGCTCAATGCCGTCAAGCGTAATGAATTTTGTTCCTGCAGGCAATGTTTTCACATTCACAATATTTCCAGCAATTTTTGACGCGTCAAAAGCATGCAAAGGTTGTCCAAGTTCGTGAAGCACATAGTTGGTAACATCCACAATATTATTTATTGGGGTAAGCCCGATAGCTTTCAATCTATTTTGAACCCAGGCAGGGGAAGGCCCAACTTTTAGGTTGCTTATGGTGATTCCGCAATAACGTGGTGCCAGAGCAGTGTCTTTTACATTTACGTCAATCTTTAGGGTGCGATTATCAATTCTGAAACTGCTGGTTGATGGTGTATTTAGTTTTGTAGAAATACCTTGATGGAGCAGTCCAGCTTTTAAATCGCGCGCAACGCCCCAATGGCTCATGGCATCGGCACGGTTTGGGGTCAGGCCAATTTCAAAAACTTTGTCGTTTTCAACCTCCAAAACTTTAGCTAAAGGGGTTCCGGGCTTTAATTTAGCATCCAAAACCATGATTCCGTCGTGCGATTTTCCGAGGCCGAGTTCATCTTCGGCGCAGATCATTCCTTCGCTAACTTCGCCGCGTATTTTGCCTTTTTTTATCTGCCAAGGCTTTTCCTCAGCATCGTAAAGTGTGGTGCCAACGGTAGCAACGGGTACTTTTTGACCTGCTGCAACATTGGGTGCGCCACAAACTATTTGTATGGGTTCGCCCGTGCCAACGTCAACTTTGGTTACTTTTAGTCGGTCAGCGTTTGTGTGTTGGGTGCATTCTAAAACGTGTCCAACCACAACGCCTTCCAAGCCGCCTTTTACGGAAGAGAAATCTTCTATTCCTTCTACTTCAAGTCCGAGATCGGTCAATAATTCGCCAGTTTTTTCGGCGTCCCAAGGGAGGTTGATGAATTGTTTTAGCCAGTTGTATGAAATTGTCATAGGTGTAAGTTCTTAACAGAGGGCAAAGATAGTATTTACGATTTTAGATTTACGATTTTGGATTTGAGAATTTTTGATGGATGATGGATGCTGGGTGCTGGGTGCTGGGTGACGGGTGACGGATGCTGGGTGCTGGGTGCGGAGTGTTGTATGAGGGATGGCTTTGAAAATTTAATTAGCGGTTTTTCGGGAGTGTAGGAAATTTTTAGTTAGTTGTTGCAGAAAAATTTCCGACAAAATACAGGATAACCAAAACCGTAGCGATAGCTGTAACGATGAAGGCTACGCTCGCCCCAAAATAAAACCATAGTAGTCCAGCCATTACGCTTGCTGCCATCGCGATGATGCTTTGAAAGGCGGTGTAAGTGCCCACGGCGGTGGCAGTGTTTTCGTCTTTGGAAATGTTCGTGATCCACGCCTTGGAAATACCTTCGGTTGCTGCGGCATAAATTCCGTAGCCGAAGAAGAGAGCGATTATTGCGTATAAATTTGTAGTTAAACCCATTCCGAAGTAAACTAAGCTGAATATGATTAATCCAAAAATGAACATTTTTTTCAAACCAATTTTATCTGCAAAACTTCCCAAGGGGTATGCGGTGAGAGCATAAATTAAATTGTAAAAAATATAAATTCCGATCACCCAGGTGTCGTCCAGTCCTGCTTCTTTCGCTTTTAATAACAAAAAAACATCACTGCTGTTGAAAAGGGCGAAAAAAAGTAAGCCAATCACTACTTTTCGGTATTCCGCAGGGCTTTGTTTCCAATAGTTGATGAAGGAGAAGAAACTTATTTTTTTCTTTTCAGAAGAAATTTCTACTTTTTTATCTTTCAAAAGAAAGGAAGCAATTACAGCCAGCACACCCGGAATAAAGGCGATGTAAAAAAGGTTTATGTAATCTTCGGGATAAAAGTATAAATAGCCCAAGGCAAGGGCAGGACCGAGTACGGCTCCGAAAGTATCCATAGAGCGGTGAAAGCCGAAAACCTTCCCTTTGTTTGCCTTTGTTGTCTCCGCTGAAAGCATGGCGTCTCGGGCGCCGGTACGGATTCCCTTTCCCAATCGGTCTGTAGTTCTAACAAAAAATATCCACAGCGGATAGACGAAGAAAGCCATCATCGGTTTTGAAATGGCGCTTAAAGAATAACCGAGTTGCACGAAAGGGGCTCGTTTCGCTTTGCTGTCGCTTAATTGCCCAAAATAGCCTTTGCTGAGTCCCGCCACGGCTTCTACCAAACCTTCCAAAACACCAATCAATAAAATTGAAAAGCCGATACTTTTTAAATAGATAGGCATTATTGGGTAAAGCATTTCGCTGGCCATGTCTGTAAACAGGCTGACTAGCGAGAGGATCCAGACAGTGTGGGTGATTGGTTTCAAGGGCTTGGATAAAATACCTTGAAAGATACTTCAATTTATTTTTTTACCACTTTTTTAGTTTCTGTTTGTCCGACTTCATCTTTAATTTTCACGAAATAAATTCCTTGGCTTAAAGCTGAAATATCTACCTGATTGTTCTTTTCTGAAACAAAGAGCAATTGGCCAAGATTGTTATAAACGGTTATTTCGGAAAGCGGTGTAGCGGATTTAATGTTTAAAAAACCGTTTGTTGGGTTTGGATAGATGCTTAAATGGTTTTTTGTGTTTTCTTCGATGCCGAGCGGGCCGCGGTTTTCGAACCAGATTATTTCGTCTAAGGAATATGACGATGCTAGTACGTCCATTTTTCCGTCGCCGTTAAAATCATCTGCAAATACACAAGTTGTATTGTCAACGTGGGAGGAGACTATTTGTTCTGAACCAAAATTCCCACTACCAAGATTTTCATGCCAAAAGACCGTATTGCTAGAAAAAGAAGCTGTAAGTACATCCATATCTCCATCTGCATCTAAATCTTTAGCATAGACTTCATAGGCGCCCTCTGTATTATTATTTATAACTCTCAATGGGCCAAAAGTACCTTGGTTATCTAAATTTTCAAACCAAATTACGGAATGGTCGCCGAATGAGGAAGCAAGGACGTCCTGATCGCCGTCATTATCCATATCTTTTATATCCACGGATAATGAACCACTTATTTCTGTTGAAATTGTTTGTTGTGCTCCAAAGTTACCTCCCCCGTTATTTTTATGCCAAAATAGGACATCATTACACCAGTCTGCTGCAACTAAATCTAAAAGTCCATCACTGTCAATATCTGCAGCTCTAACAGATTCTATACACATGCCTGTGGTATTAATAACTTGGGTTGGGCTAAAATTTCCTTGGCTATCAACGTTTTCATACCATAAGAGCCCAAAATCACCACCTGAAACAATATCAATATCACCATCATTATCTACATCCATAGGATAGGTTACGTAAGGAGATGAAATAAGCGGACTAAAAATATGAGCTGTGAAAGAGGTGCCCTGCCCATCCATATTTTCAAACCACGCTACTGTGTTATTATAATATGATTGAGAAACTACATCCATGTCTCCATCACCATCAATGTCTGCAGCGTCAATAGAGATTGGATAATTCAATTGTAAAGAAATGGTTTTTGGTGAAGAAAAGTTTCCTATACCATCCATATTTTCTAGCCAAGATATTTTGTCATCACCATTGGATGCACAAATTACATCCTTATCGCCATCACCATCCATATCAATAGACATAACTGTATATGGTCTGTTGGTACCGTTAATTTCCACCACAACATTTTGAGTACCAAAATTTCCTTGTCCATCAGTATTTATGTAATATGCTATTTTGTCATCTGTAGCAGAGGCGGAAATTAAATCTAAATCGCCATCGCTATCCAAATCTGCCAAGTTGATTTCCCTAAGATATTCTGTTTGGTTTGTTATTTGTTGTTTTGGTCCGAAATTACCAAGGCCATCCAGATTTTTGTACCAATAAATTATTCCTTGGGCATCGGATCCTGATATTACGTCTAAATAGCCATCATTATCAACATCTGCAGAAGTGACCAAAAATTGACCTTGTACATCAGCACTTACAAAACGCTGTGGACCAAAATTGCCCTGTCCGTTTAAATTTTCATACCAAACTAATTTTTGGTCGAATAATAGGGAAGTGGCAAGAACGTCTTTATCTCCATCGCCATCAATATCTGCCGCCGAAACCCCTCTTGGACGTTGCACATTTGTTGAGATAACTTGTATTGAGCCAAAATCTCCTTGACCATTGATATTCTTGAACCAAGAAACATTATCATTTGTATAGTCTGAGACCAAAATATCCATATCGCCATCGCTATCAAGATCTTCCACATAAATATTATTATAGCTAGCTGAATTGTTTGCGATAATGTGCTCAACAGAAAAAGTACCTTGCCCATCCATATTTTCAAACCATGCAATTGAATTGGTTGAGCTAGAATTTGCAGTTATATCCAAATCGCCGTCGCCGTCCATATCTGCTGCTTGAATTTCTCTGGCTTGTGTATCTGGAGCGCTAACAGTTTGCGGAGTTCCAAAATTTCCTTGACCGTCTACGTTTTCATACCAAAAGATACCATAATAGGTAGCATTAACTAAATCTATATCACCATCATTATCAATATCTATAGCAATTACTTGGTTGGTTCTAATTGCGTTTTCTGTAATTATTTGTTGTGCTCCGAAACTTCCATTTGTATTTTTATACCAAGCTAATTTAGAGTCGTTTATGGAAGAAGATATCATATCCATATCGCCATCACCATCAAGGTCGGCGGCACAGACTGATGTCGGATTGTTTGTTCCGCCTGTATCGTCCACAGTAATATGCGCTTCAAAATCTATTTGGGCGTTAATTGAAAAAGATAAGAATAGTGTTGAAAGGAATAGTAATTTTGTTTTCATTTGAATTTTTTAACAGTGCGCAAAGTAGCTTTTTCCTACAATATATTCAAATGATAAAAATCATTTCTTCAAATTCCGAAAGCGCTGTAAAAGTGTAGGGTGTGAATAATGCGCAAACACATATAGCGGGTGCGGAGTGAGGTTGCTCAGGCTGTTTTTAGAAAGCTTTTTTAAACCTGAAATCAGCGGTAGTGCTGCGAAAGTATTCTTTGCGTAATTATCTGCTTGGTATTCAAACCTTCGGCTTAAATAATTCATCAATAAGCCTGTAATGCCCGAAATTGGGCTATAAAGCACCCCGAACGCTACCAAGCCTATGTGGAAGGAAGGTTGCGAAACATTTAATGCTTCGGAAAGCAGCGGATTTCCAATAAAAAGCGATAACAGCCAAAGCGTAAAACCTGTGGTAACGACAGCTGCGAAAAGGTTGATGATAATATGGTTCCGTTTGTAATGGCCTACCTCGTGGGCAAGGACGGCCACTATTTCTTCTTCGTTTAAATCTTTTATAAGGGTATCATACAACGTGACGCGCTTTTCACTGCCAAAACCAGAGAAATACGCGTTTGCCTTTGTACTGCGCTTGCTGCCGTCTATCACGAAGATTTTATCTAGGGTGAACCCTACTTTTAATGCATAGGTTTCTATTTGGGAACGAAGCGAACCTTCTTCCAACGGGGTTTGTTTGTTGAAAAGCGGAACAATCAATCTCGCGTAAAACAGGTTCATTAATATGGTGAAAACAGTGATTATTCCCCAAGCGTAGAGCCAAAAGTTTTTACCCGTGCTTTGGTAAAACCATATAATTGCGCTTAAAAGAATTCCTCCAATAACGGCGCCCATAGCCCATCCTTTCAGTTTGTCAAGAAAAAAAGTTTTACGTGTAGTTTTATTAAAATCGTACTTCTCTTCAATTACAAAAGTGCTGTAATAGCTGAAGGGCGTGCTCAGGATGTCGCTTGCAATCATTATGGTTCCGAAGAAAACTAAGGCGATTATAATTTCATTGCTTGATACGGAACGCGCAAAACTATCTACAAAGGCAAAGCCATCAAAAAAGAAGAATAGGAGGGTAGCGATGAGCGAAATTGCTGAAGTAAGTATTCCAAATTTGTAACGTTCCTTTTTGTAGCGTTGCGATTTCTTGTATTCTTCCTCATCAAAAACATCCTGCAGTTCTGCGGGAAGTGGGTCGTTGAAGTGTTTTGCATTGAGGAAATCTAATATTTGGTCAATAACAAAGCTGATAACTAGGATTGCTATTATTATGTAAAAAAGAGTTTCTGGTTTCAAGTTTCAGGTTTCAAATTACTACTGCAAACTGCGACTGCGACTGAATACTAAAATCCACGCTGGCGCTTTGCCTCAAATATAAGGATTCCCGCGGCTACGGAAACGTTCATGCTGTCTATTTCGCCCTGCATCGGGATAATGATGTTTTGGGTGCTGTTTTGTAACCATTCCTCGGAAAGACCTGTGGCTTCAGTGCCTACAACTATTGCGGTTGGTTTTTTAAAATCTAGAGTGTCGTAATTTACAGACGCCTGCAAAGCAGCACAATAAATGTTAATTTTGGATTCCTTTAAAAACGATATGATTTCTGAAGTGCTTCCAGTGGCAATCCTGTTTGTAAACAAACAACCCACGCTGTTGCGGATGATGTTGGGGTTGAACATATCGGTTTTCGGGTTGGCGATGATTACGGCATCAACTTTTGCCGCATCTGCCGTTCGAAGGAGAGCACCAATATTTCCGGGTTTTTCGGGGGCTTCGGCTACTAAAATTAAAGGGTTTTTGGTTGCAAGTTGAAGATCGGCAAGTTCTAAGGTTTTGGAATATGCTATAGCCAAAACGCCCTCGGTGGAACTTCTGTAGGCTAGCTTTTCATATACTTCAGAAGAAATCTCAATAAACTCAGTTTCGTTATCGCCAGTTTCTTTCAGAATATAAATTTCTTCTTCGGAAACTATTTCGGAACAAAAAAGCACCGTTTTCAAAAGATAGCCGCCTTTTATTGCCAATGAAATTTCGCGCAGTCCTTCAATTACAAAAAGTTGTGTTTTGCGGCGTTCGCGCGACTTCTCTTGCAATAAAACAATCTGTTTTATCAACGGATTTTGAAAACTTGTGATGTTTTTGTACATATTATGTTTGAAAAATGTCTCGCGAAGGTAGTAGTCGCAATTTATTTTTACTGCTAACTGCTACTTAAAACTTTTTCCAAAGATACGCTACTGAAATTTATATCCAGTACCCAAATTGATGCGAAGACCAAAACCAATATTAAAATAGTTTACACCTCCAAAAGTGTCTTCTAGCTCTGATGGAACTTCAATATTCATAAAATCATGGCGCAATTCTGAGGCTACATAAATTGAAACATAGTTTGCCAATTTATAGCTTACCTCCGGTCTTAGCCATAGCGCGGTGGCATTGTCTTCAAAACTATCGCCCAAGCCTTTGTTGAAATAGCCCGAATAGCCAACCCCTAAACCAATGGAGAGGTCAAACCGTTCCAATTGTTTTTCATAGCCAATTACACCTCCCAATACTAAATTGGACATTTCATCGTAATTGCCTACAAGGTTTCGATTGGTAACATCAGCAAAAAAGAAACTCATGGCTGGGCCAACATAAAAATCTCCCAAAACATTTAGTTTAAGTTGTGCTTGTGCGCCCATTTTTAAATCCATTCCATCGTTTACAAAGTTTTCTCCAAAAGCAATGGGCAGATAGGCGCCTACAGTAATGCTACCTACTTTGGTTCCAAGATTAGTTTGTTTTTGGGCTGTTTCATTTTCTATTTCCGTTTCCGTTTGTTGTGCAAAAGTAGCTGCCGTAAAAAGCAGGGAAATGAAAAGTATTCTAATATTCAAAAACATACGTAGTAGGGGGATTTGTTACTGGAATTTCGATAGTTTGTGTGCTTCCGCCATTTACTTTGTACTCAAAAATAGCAACGGAGCCTAAAATACTTTCACCACCTATTGTTCGGTTTTGTGAATTAACTTCCAAAAAGTCTTGAGTGGACTGGTCAAATTCACAAATGTCGTTGTTAAATTCTAAGGGAAGATGACAAACTTTTGAAGTGTATGAAAGTGTGTACTCCACAGTATTATTATCACCTGGAAGGTTTTTTAATAATAGTGAAAAAGAGCCTAAACCACTAAGAGTTACGGTTCCCAAATCTAACAACAACTGCTTGTTGGCGTCTTCAGAAGAATATACTTTACTTGCATAATCGGGGTTTTCGTTTTCGAAATAGAAATTGGACTCAATATTTACCAAAACATACAGTGGATCAATACTTGCGTTAAGCGATGTAAGCTCAAAGTTTCCATTTGCATCTGTGCTGGTTTTAGCAAGAATGCGGTTTACGGCTTCGGTTTTTATGGAAATATTGGATAATGCATTTCCGTTTTGATCAACTATTTTTCCTTTAACCAAGAGTCTTTCGTTATTGGTAATTTCAAGTTTTTCACAGCTTGAAAATGATAGTATGACAGTAAAGAGAATTATTTTGTATAAATAGGATTTCATTTTTTTTTAAGGTATTAATAAAGCAAGATTACTGAAAAAAGATAATGTGGTCAAGTATGAAATGCTAAATTCATAAAAATCATAAACCTTTCTAAAAAGCTTTCCCCAACACGGGAAGCTTTTTTATTTTTAAACAACTAAAAACCAATCAATATGAAAAAGCTGATTTTTTTTGCTGCACTTATAATGTCTCTTTCTGCCTGTAGGGACGATAAAAAAACTACCGAAGAAGATCCACGGGTTGAGGGCACCGAATTTGATTCAACGGGAGTTGAAGCCCCAGATGGTGATCCAAAGAACGCACAAACAAACATCGAAAAAACATATCCTGCAACATTGCAAACTGTATTTACCGCCCACGGTGGGTTGGATCATTGGAAAAAGATGAATAACCTGTGTTTTGAAATGAAGGGAAAAAACGGTTTGGAAACACATACCGTTTCATTACCAGACCGTAAAACCAAAATAGAAACTAAAGATTGGTCTATTGGGAAAGACGGAAAGGGCGTTTGGTTGTTAAAACACGATTTGGGTTATGAAGGCAATCCGGTATTTTACCACAATTTAATGTTCTATTTCTATGCAATGCCTTTTATTATTTCAGACCCGGGAATAAATTATGAAGCTGTAGCCCCCACCGAACTTGATGGCAAATTGTATAACGGTTTAAAAGTTTCCTATGACAAGGGCGTGGGCGATTCGCCTGAGGATGAGTACATCCTATATTTTGAGCCAGATACCAATAAAATGGTTTGGTTGGCGTATACTGTAACCTTTAAAGACCAAAAGAAAAGCGATGATTGGCATTATATAAAATACGACAAATGGCAAGATGTAAATGGTTTGCTATTACCTGAAAAGCTTACGTGGTGGAACGTGGAAAACGGGAAACCCAAAGGGGAAAAGATGGATATAAAATTTGATAAAGTTACTGCAACTGAAACCATGCTTGACACTGAAGTTTTTGCAAAACCTGCAGAGGCGGAATATGTTCAATAACCAGTTAAAGTTGGGAGCTAAAGTTTTTTACCTTCATAATAATTTACCACAAGCGCAACCATATAGTCGTAGCTCATAATGCCGCGGCTTTGGTTGTTTGCTTTTAGGAAGTTGTCCCAAAAAAGCTTTGAGAATGTTTCAAACGGATTTTGATAGCTTTCCCAAAAATCACGCATTTCTTTATAACTTTTCAAGATACCTGGATTTATTTGCGTTAAAAGCTCTTCATACTTAGCTTCATCGCGTCGTGCCACTTCATTTATCAAATACCGAAGTGTAAAAATATAGCCCGCATATTGCATATATGGGTCATCATTATGCAGAGTGGAAAGCGTGGCTATAAAATTGGCTTCATTTTCTGCAGCATAGCCTATTTGGTGGGCTTCTTCGTGACAGGCCACTACCGGAAATTTATAGGTTTTCATCAGGTTGTTAACCTGCGCTTCACCCGAAAATGGATTTAGGTAACCACTATAGCCCATATAGGTAAGCCCCAAACTCCAACCACTTTTTTTGATACTTCGTGGCGAAAAAGCCAACTGCGGAAACTCTTCTTCTAAATTTTTATAACCGTTCAAGGTTTTCTTGAACATTTCCTTTTGGGTGAAGGGTAATTCAACTTTCACGCTATCAGCAAAACCTAGTTCGCGATGCATGGCGTTGCTTTTTTCTATAAAACGATTGGTGGTTTCCAATAATTGTTCTGTGGTATAATCGCTTTCAAGCTGCAGGGATTTGTGCAGTGGAAGTCTATAGTAGTTAAATCCCCATAGCACGTGGAACATAAAATAAACCACTGAAACTGCTCCCAGTATTTCTACAGCGAAACCTACTTGGTCGTTTTTAAGACGTTTCACATTTCTATAAAGCCACCGAATGGCTACAATGGCAATTAGCAGATAAAACAAATCGCCCACTGAAAAAGGAATCCATCCAAAAATGTAACGCGAAATTTTTGAAATCCATGGATATATCCCGAGACTGTAATATTTCTCAACAAATTCTGGGAAAAACTTTAAAACCTGAAGTGCTATTATCTGCACAAACAGGAAAATGGTGAGGAAAGCTGAAGTCCGTTTTACCATAATCCAAACATACGAAGGAAATCTTTTACCACATAATTTTTATAGCGAATGAAAAAAGGTAATTTTGTGGTAGAAACGGTAGCCACTAATTCACTAATGTTTTTATGGTAATTATATTTTAAAATTCTTTTAAATAATTCTTCACTAAGAAACATAATTATTCGTGCATTCGTGGCGGATTTTTTTTTCATAACAAAAAATATAAACAATGAATGAAGAGATAAGAAACTTAAACCCCAAAGCCCTTTGGAACAAATTTGCCGATTTGAACGCCGTACCTCGCCCTTCAAAAAAAGAGGAACGTGTTATTGCGTTTATGAAAGATTTCGGAAAAAGCCTCGGTTTGGAAACTCTTGAAGATGAAGTGGGCAACGTGATAATCCGCAAACCGGCGACCAAGGGAATGGAAGACCGCAAAACCGTGGTCCTGCAAAGCCACTTGGATATGGTTCACCAAAAAAACAACGATACCGATTTCAATTTTGACACTCAGGGAATCGAGATGTATGTGGATGGTGATTGGGTTCGCGCAAAAGGCACAACCCTTGGAGCAGACAACGGTTTGGGCGTTGCAACGATAATGGCGATTTTGGAAAGCAACGAAATTGAACATCCGGCAATTGAGGCTCTTTTTACTATTGATGAAGAAACCGGGATGACCGGAGCAAAAGGTTTAAAAGGTGGGTTGCTGAAAGGCGATATTCTCCTAAATCTCGATACCGAAGAAGATGACGAAATAGGCGTAGGCTGTGCCGGTGGGGTGGATGTAACCGCCACGGGCACTTACAGCCAGACCGAAGCTCCCAAAAACGGAGCCACGTATCACATTAAGGTTAAGGGATTACAAGGCGGCCACAGCGGGATGGACATCATCAAAGGGTTGGGCAACGCCAACAAACTGATGAACCGTTTGCTATTTGCCACAAAAGAATTTATGCAATTGGCAAAACTTGAAGGAGGAAGTCTGCGAAATGCCATTCCGCGGGAGAGCGTGGCTACAGTAGTGGTTTCATCGGAAGAAAAATTTCTTTTGGCTTTTGATGAAATTCGTTCCGAAATAAATTCAGAATACAAATCGTTGGAGCCCAATCTTTCCATCATAGCCGAATTGAACGAGGAAAATTTTGCAAAGGTAATGACCGATGAAGCGCAGCGAAACTTCTTCAATGCCATGAACGCCGCACATAATGGCGTGTACCGAATGAGTCCGGATATTGAGGATTTGGTGGAAACCTCAAACAATATAGCAAAAGTTATGGTTGCTGATGGAAACATTAAAATAGAATGTTTAACACGCAGCTCTGTGGAATCTTCAAAAGATGTTTTGGCAAACGCTCTGACTTCAACTTTTGAACTTGCTGGGTATAAAGTAAAACTTGCTGGCGATTACCCCGGGTGGGCACCCAATATGGACAGCCCGATTTTAAAGGTCTTGGACAGCCTATATCAAAAAATGAATGGTGAAAAGGCGAATGTAGCCGCCTGCCACGCTGGATTGGAGTGCGGAATATTAGGCCAGAATTATCCGGAGATGGATATGATTTCATTTGGGCCAACAATTAAAGGGGCACACTCTCCCGATGAGCGCGCGAGTATTTCTTCAGCTCAAAAGTACTGGGAGTTTGTACTTGAAATCTTGAAAAATATTCCGAAGAAATAGTATAAACGCATTTTATTGAATAAAAAAAAGGAACCGAATTTCGGTTCCTTTTTTTTGTTTAAAACCTGACGGCTCTTATTCCATTATTTCAACAATTTGAAGCTCGAAAATTAATTCAGAGTCGGGAGGAATTACGCCTGGAATTCCTCTTTTTCCGTAAGCCAAATGGGCAGGGATAAAAATGGTCACTTTGTCACCAACTTTCATATTCAAAAGACCTTCGCGGAAGCCTGGAATCAACTTCGCCTCTGTGCTATAATCCGTGGGCACTGGTACGTACTGTTGTGCAGCTTTGCGCATTTCGTCAACCATTTCAAATTTTTCGGCGTTCTCAAGAATGTTTGAGTCAAACATATGTCCGTCGGCAAGATATCCTGCATAGTTCATCAATATTTTATCTCCTTCCTTTGGCTGTGGCCCTTCACCTTTTTCGTTGAAATAAATTTTAAGCCCTGAAGGAAGCGAGTCTGCTTTAGCTCTTATAGCATTAAGTTCTTCAGCTTGTTTTTCAGCTACTTTATTGATGCGCTCTTCTTTTTCTTTTTTCTCTTTTTCAAGCTTTGCCATTTCTTCAGTGAAATAAGGAACTTTTACATTGCCCTTATTGAGAATGTTCACTGTTTCTATAATTACCGGCTCCTTTGGTTTATCACCGGGCTTTTCTGTTTCCATGTTTCCAATGGAATCAACTACTTCCTGACCGATTACTATTTCACCAAAAATTGTGTGACGTCCATTAAGCCAAGGTGTTTCTTTTAAAGTAACGAAAAACTGGCTTCCGTTAGTGTCTGGTCCTGAGTTTGCCATTGCCAAAAGGCCTTTTTTGGAAAACTGAATAGAATCAGTAGGCTCATCTGGAAATGCATAACCAGGATTGCCCGTACCGTCGCCTTTGGGGTCGCCACCCTGTATCATAAAATCCTTAATAACTCGGTGAAAGGTAAGACCGTCGTAAAAACGCTTTCCTTTGTAAAGTGAGTCGACCATTCCATTGGTACCTTCTGCCAAAGCCACAAAGTTAGAAACGGTAAGGGGTGCTGTTTCATTTTTAAGTTTGGCGACAAAAGTTCCTTTGTTTGTAATAAATTCAGCATAAACTCCATCTTTTAGCTCTGGATATTTTTCCTGACAGGAAGCAAATGCAAGGGTTAGAAATAAAAATAAAAATGTTAGTTTTTTCATCTTTTAAAAATTAATTTTAGTTTGATTGTTCAATTGAATGTAGGGTAATTGTGCTCTGCACTGGAATATTGGTGCCGAGTTTTTCTTCGATTCCATAATAGCCGAAAGCCTTATAGGAAGGAAAAAGAAAGGTTACCGTCTCGCCTTCCTTCATGAGTTTTATGCCTTCACGAACCCCAGAAATTAAATCTTGGTTGCTTTGGTCAACTTTGTATTGTTGCAGGCCGTTTTCTTTTTCTGAAAGAATAAGGTTGCCGTTAAGGTCTTTAATATCATAAGTGAATTTTACAATATCACCCATATCTGGCATTTCGGTACTTGTGGTATCGCGTCTATTGTAGTAGTACCAAAAACCATTCTCGGAAGAAATATAGTTATTGGTGGAGTCTTTGGCCATTAGTTTTTCAATAAAACTTTTCTCCTCGTCGTAGATTTTTTTATTGCGCTCAGCAGATTCTTTAATGAAAGTACCCGAGTGGCTTTGCTCTGGTCGTCTGGCCTCAGGACTTTTACAGCCAATAAGAAATGCAAAAAAGAGTATACTATAAAACAGCTTATAAAGCATCTGTAAGTTTATTTTTATAACGGGGCAAGATACTAATAAATTCAGATATTGTTTTGTTAAGGTCCTGTGAACTTTTTCCGCCCGCAGCATTAATATGACCACCGCCGTTGTAATGGTTGCGGGCAAAATCATTCACAGAGAAATCTCCCTTGCTTCTAAAGGAAATCTTTACAAGGTTTTCCTGCTTGTTTTCAATAAAAATTACAGCGAAAACAACTCCTTTTACGGAAAGTGCATAGTTTACGAAACCTTCTGTATCGCCTTTTTTAAAGTTGTGGTCATCCAGTTCATTTTGAGTGAGGGTAATATAGGCTGTGTGCATTTCTGGTAAAATCACCAGATTATTTAAAGCCACGCCCAAAAGTTTCATCCGTTCGGGGCTGTTAGTGTCATAAACATTTTGGTTTATAATAGCACTTTCTGCTCCTGCTTCAATCAATCTTGCAGCTACCCTGTGCGTGGTTGGGCTGGTGGAGGAGAAGCGGAAGGAACCAGTATCGGTCATAATTCCCGTGTACAGATTTACGGCAATTTCTTTTGAAAGCTTTTCTGTTTGGCCCAATGCATCCATAAAATGATAAACCATTTCGGAAGTGGAACTCATTTTAACATCACTATAAGTTGCAACAGCATAATCAGCAGGCTGTTGATGATGGTCTATCATCACAAATTTTGCTGTTGCGTTTTCCAAAACAGCTTGTAATTCGCCACCCACTCTGTCTAAACTATTAAAGTCCAAAGTGAAAATTAAATCGGCATTGTCAAATATTTCGCTAGTTTTCTGAACTTCTTTCTCATAAATAATGATTTCATCACAACCTGGCAGCCATTTTAAAAAATCGGGGAAGTCGTTTGGCATAATTACCGTGGTAGTGTGCCCCAAGATTTTCAGAAAAAAAGAAAGTCCCAAACACGAGCCCACCGCGTCGCCATCTGGGTTTTTGTGTCCCACAATTACAACTTTTTGCGGGGAAGCCAAGAGTTTTTGAACTGCTTCAGTAGTGTCTTTATTCATAGTTGGCGAAGATACAATAAATACAATTTATGAGTGAAATGCTTCGGGCAAGATATTTCTATCGAAACCTTAAGAAATCATTAAACATTCAGTAAATAGTTGCTTTTCATTTTCAAATAGTTATTTTTGCCGAAATTTTAAAAACACAATGAGAACAGACAGAACATTTACAATGTTAAAGCCAGATGCGGTTGAAAAAGGACACATAGGCGCCATACTTGAAAAAATCAATGCTTCCGGTTTTAGAATCGTAGCGATGAAACTTACCCACATGACTACACAAGATGCGCAAGCATTTTACGCAGTGCACAGTGAGCGTCCATTTTATGGCGAATTGGTAGAATATATGACTCGCGGACCAATCGTTGCGGCAATTCTTGAAAAGGAAAACGCTGTTGAGGATTTCCGTACCTTGATTGGTGCTACCAACCCAGCCGATGCTGCCGAGGGTACCATCCGTAAATTATATGCAGCTTCTATTGGTGAAAACGCAGTTCACGGAAGTGATAGCGATGAAAACGCAGCTATTGAAGGTGCTTTCCATTTTGCGGGTCGCGAAATGTTCTAAGCATTTACAACATATTTTAACTGAAAACGCCTTCCAGTTTGGAAGGCGTTTTTTTTATGAATTTATTAGCGAAGAATCAATTTCTTAATCACTTTCTTCCCCATTTCTTCATTCAAAAGTTTAATGATTTTTTCCTTTCCGTAACTCAATTCTTCCCGCAAAACCGAAGACGATAGTTGCACATAAAGTGTATCGTGATCCAATTTTATATCAGTAGTGTATTTTGAAATGGCAGTGCCCATAACCGAATTCCACGCTTCCTTGGCGTTCACTTTGTCCAAACCTTTCTCCAATCGATTAGCACCGATAAACTCTTTTAAAGCATCGCCAATTGATATATTTTCTGCGTGTCTTTTTGCCATTTCAGTTGTCGGTTACTAATTGTTGGTTGATGGTTTTTCAAATTCAAACTTTTTGAATTTTGAATAGGTGTAAATTTTATTGTCCCGGTTAATAACAGTTAATGTGCTGTCTTTTGCCAAAACAACGGTTTCTTTCCATTCGTTAAAAGGGGTTTTGTAATACATCCGCAGACTGTCTTCCTCAATTTTTAAAGTGAAATTTTCTGAAACTCCATTGGTTCGAAATGTACCGTCAAACCTAGGCGAAACCTTTGTGCGTGCGCCACTGTCGCCTTTCACTTCAATATGATCAATAACCGTATTTATATTAAACTCCCTCTTTTCGCCATCGGGCATTTTTACGGTCTTTATTTCCCAATAACCGCTGAGGTTTTGTTTTTGCGCCTCGGGATCGGGCTTTTCGCAGGAAGCTATAGATAAGATAACTATTAAGAATGCAAGTTTATAATTCATTTTGTTAGATTCTTTGCGACCTCTGCGCCTTTGCGGTGGAAAGTTTACCGCAGAGGCGCAGAGCACACAGAGTTTTTTTTAAGACAATTAATATTTAATACGTAACACTTAACTCCTAAAGCGGAAACATTTTATATGTCTGATGCACCTTCTTAATCACTTCTTCCGTCCGGTCAGCGTGGGTATCGCTAATGAAAAGTTGCCCAAAATTTTCATTGTCAACCAGCGTAATCAAATGCTCCACGCGGGTTTCGTCCAATTTGTCAAAAATATCATCCAACAGCAAAATTGGGTTTGTTTTTGAATGGTTTTTTATGAAATCGAACTGCGCCAATTTTAAAGCGATAAGATACGATTTTTGTTGCCCTTGCGAGCCAAATTTCTTTATTGGGTGCCCATCAATCTCAAAAACGAGATCGTCTTTGTGTATCCCGAAGTTGGTGTATTGCGTTATTTTGTCTTTTGTAATATTTTTTTGAAGTAGCGTCAACAAATCATTTTCCTGCAATTGGCTTTCGTAAATTAAGTTGATACTTTCCTCACCACTGCTGATGGATTTGTATCTTTTTAAAAATATGGGCAAAAATTCTTCCAAAAAAGCAGTGCGTTTCCCAAAAATAGAAGTTCCGTAATTGTGAAGCTGTTCGTTGTAAATATCAATCGTGTCCTGACTGAACGTATTGTTTGCCGCAAAATATTTCAAAAGCGAATTGCGCTGCGCCAAAACTTTGTTGTATTTTATTAAGGTATTCAAATAATCCGAATCGCGTTGGGAAATCACGCCGTCAACAAACTTTCGGCGCGTGTCGCTTCCTTCAATTATCAAATCCCTGTCAGCCGGTGAAATGATGACCAACGGCAGAAATCCTATGTGCTCACTGAATTTATCGTAGGTTTTTCCGTTTCGTTTTATAATTTTTTTTTGCCCTTTTTTTGCACTTACCACAATTTTTTCGGGTGCTTCCTTTCTTTCGTAAAACCCTTCCACCACAAAAAAATCCTCGCCGTGTTTTATGTTTTGGGTAGTTATGGGGTTAAAATAACTTTTTCCGAAGGAAAGATGGTAGATTGCATCCAGCACATTGGTCTTTCCCACGCCGTTATTTCCCACAAAACAATTTATTTTTGGATCAAATTCGAAGTTTTCAGCTTCAAAATTTTTATAGTTGAGTAAAGAGAGTTTTTGTAAAATCATAAAAATGAGCGGGTTGTGCTTCTGGATTATTTAGCGAATGGAAGAATAACCGTTCTGCAAATTATTAAAAAATAAGAAATATTTATCCTTTCAAATTCCATTAAAAATTTTATTTTTGCGCCATTCCCGCGAAGGCGGGAATCTTAATAAATAGAAGTAACACTATGGCAACGTACAAGAAACGCGGAGGCAAACCAACTACAAAAGCTGAAAAAGAAACGCAGCTTGAAGAAAACAGCACAACGGCAGAAGTATTTAACACGCTTGACGAAGGCGCATCAAAAACGGAAGCTTGGGTTGAAAAGAACCAAAAAGGAATTTTGGGCTTTATCATTGTTGTGGCAGTTTTGGTTTTGGGATATTTTGCTTACGACCAATATATTAAAACTCCAAAGGAAGCTGAGGCGATGAACGAGATGTTCCAAGCGCAGAGCTACTGGGAACAAGCATTGACGGCGCCTGCAAAGGATTCGTTATACAATCTTTCCCTTCAAGGTGGAGAGGGCAAGTATGGTTTCTTGGAAATCATCGAAAATTACAGTGGAACAAACGCTGCCAATCTTGCAC
Source organism: Aequorivita aquimaris (assembly GCF_001573155.1). Taxonomy (GTDB): domain Bacteria; phylum Bacteroidota; class Bacteroidia; order Flavobacteriales; family Flavobacteriaceae; genus Aequorivita; species Aequorivita aquimaris. The sequence continues at coordinate 61,701 of NZ_JRWG01000003.1, forward strand.
ATTACTACGCAGGGATGGCATATTTGAATACCAACAAATACCAGCAAGCCATCGAACATTTGGATAAATTCAGCAGCGATGATGATATTTTGGCACCATTGGCAAAGGGCGCTATTGGCGATGCTTTCGTACAATTGGGTCAAAATGAGGATGCCTTGAAATATTATGAGGAAGCTGCCAAAATGCGTACGAACGACTTTACAACCCCACGTTTTCTTTTGAAAGCAGGTATCGCAGCAATGGCTTTGAACCAAAATGATAAAGCCCTGGCTCATTTCAAAAAAATAGCAGACGAGTATCCAAAATCAACCGAAGCTACTAAGGCTGAAATCTACACCGGCCGCGCGGAAGCAATGAACAAATAAATGGCTACAGCAAATACAAATTTATCGGCTTACGATAAAACAACAATCCCAAACGCGAAGGACTTTCGGTTTGGGATTGTTGTTTCAGAATGGAACCACGATATTACCGAAGGCATGTTCCAAGGTGCATTTGATGCACTAAAAGATTGTGGTGCTATCAATGAAAATATTGTCCGTTGGAATGTTCCCGGCAGTTTTGAACTTATCTATGGCTGCAAGCGAATGGCCGAGAGTTATGATATGCTAGATGCCGTAATTGCCATTGGAAGCGTGATACAAGGCGAAACAAAACACTTCGATTATGTATGCGAGGCCGTAGCCCAGGGCATAAAGGACTTAAACGTTCGTGGCAATATTCCCGTAATTTTCTGCGTGCTTACCGATAACACCATGCAACAGGCTATCGACCGAAGCGGTGGCAAACACGGCAACAAAGGCACTGAAGCCGCAATTGCTGCAATTAAAATGGCGCAGCTTCGGAAGGAATCTAAATTTTAGTTTCAAACCACCACTCACTGTCAATTGTCACTGAGCACCCCCTACTATCTATTGGTACGGTAATTGTTCAAAAAACAATTAAATTCTGAATTCATAATTCTGAATTCCTAATTGAATTAAGTAACTTTGAAGCACGACAATTATGGGACTAATAGGCAAGAGAAAAAATAAAAAGTACAGCTACAAACCGCGTCATTATGAATTTGACGGAGAGGGCAGCCCGTTTACCATGGGGCATAAGTTTGATGAATTTCGGACTACGGTTGGCGATAACAAAGGCTTAAAGGGAAAATTTAAAACCGCGTGGGCCGATTTGCGGCAATCTTCCGACAGAAACGCAAACCGAAGGCTGATTGTAATCATTGCCATTCTCGTCCTACTTTTCCTATTTATTATTGAATTCGATTTATCTATTTTCTACGCATAAATTTTAATGGCAGACATTATTCAGTTATTACCGGACCACGTTGCAAACCAGATTGCAGCCGGCGAAGTTGTGCAACGCCCCGCCTCGGTAGTGAAGGAATTGTTGGAAAACGCCATTGACGCAAAGGCAACTTCAATCACCCTGGTAATTAAAGATGCGGGAAAAACCCTCGTCCAAGTTACCGACAACGGCATCGGGATGAGCGTTACCGACGCCCGGCTCAGTTTTGAGCGCCACGCCACTTCAAAAATCAAATCGGCCGAAGATCTTTTTAATCTTCATACAAAAGGTTTCCGGGGTGAGGCTTTGGCATCTATCGCCGCAATTGCGCACGTTGAGCTTAAAACCAAAACTGAAAATTCCGAAATAGGAACGCATCTCACCATTGAAGGCAGCAAAGTAATTTCGCAGGACCCGGCGGTGGTTCCAAAGGGCACGACCATTTCAGTAAAAAATCTTTTCTACAACATTCCCGCCCGAAGAAATTTTCTAAAAAGCAATCCTGTGGAAACCCGTCATATAATTGATGAATTCCATCGCGTGGCCTTGGCGCATCCAAACGTCGCGTTTCAAATGCTTCACAACGGGAGCGATGTTTTCAATCTTCCATCGACAAATTCGCGGCAACGTATCGTAAATATCTTTGGAAGCAAAACCAATGAAAAACTGGTTCCCGTTCACGAAGAAACCGAAATCCTAAAAATTGAAGGTTTTGTTTTAAAACCGGAATTCGGAAAAAAGAGTAGGGGCGAGCAGTTCTTTTTTGTAAACGACCGCTTTATAAAAAGTCCGTATCTGCACCACGCGGTTTCATCGGCCTTTGAAGGTTTGATGAAAAATGACGTGCATCCGGGCTACTTTCTTTTTTTGGAAGTTGATCCGCATTCCATTGACATCAACATACATCCCACAAAAACCGAGATAAAGTTTGACGATGAGCATTCCATCTATGCCATGCTCCGCGCCACGGTAAAGCACAGTTTGGGGCAGTTCAATATTGCGCCCGTGCTCGATTTTGAAAGGGATAAGGGTTTTGATACGCCTTACGAATACAGTAAAAAATCACCCACCGCGCCTTCCATTGAAGTAGATCGCGACTTTAATCCCTTTAAGGAAAAGCCAAAGCAGGGCAATATCAATTTTCCTTTTAAAAGAGAGCAATCTGCCTCGTGGGAATCATTATATGTAGGTTTAAATGATGAAAATGCTGCCGTTTCCAATTTGGGAGATATTGAGTTTGAAAGCGAGGAAGTAACCGGAAGCCTTTTTGAAAATACCGAAACCGAAACAGGACAAACAACTTTTCAGCTTCAAAATAAATACATCGTTAGCCCGCTGAAAAACGGAATGATGGTTATCCATCAAAACCTTGCTCACCAACGGATTCTTTACGAAGAGCTGTTAAAAAATATTACTGTAAAGGAAGCGGTTAGCCAGCAATTGTTGTTTCCGCTGCAACTGCATTTTTCAAAGCCCGATTTGGAAATTATTGAAAAAGTACGCGAGCAATTGGAGCACACGGGCTTTATTTTTTCAGAAATAAAAGAGGAAACGATTGAGATTAGCGGTATTCCCGTGATGATTTTGGAAAGCCATGTTGTAAATTTGCTCAGCCAGTTGGTGCACGATATAAAGGAAGAAGTGCCCGAAAGTGGTTTTAGCCAGAACGATATGCTTGCAAAATCTATGGCCGCGAGTATGGCCATAAAAACAGGGGTTTCGCTGAACAGGGAAGAACGGGAGCATTTAATCAATCAATTATTTGCGTGCAAAGAACCTTCCGTTTCGCCAAATAACAAGCTGGTTTTTACAACGATGGACGTAAGTGACCTCGATAAAAAATTTATGTAAATGGGAAGAATAACCGATACCGTAAAATTTCTGTTAATACTGAATGTGATCTTTTATATAGGATCATTTATTATTGGTGACTTATCGATTAAGTTGTTTGCGCTTTACTATTTTGAAAACCCCAATTTTCAATATTGGCAGCCTATCACGCATATGTTTATGCACGACCCGTCGTCTATATTCCACATACTTTTTAATATGTATGCGCTCTGGGCTTTTGGTTCGCCGTTGGAAATGCGCTGGGGACAAAAAAAGTTTCTTTTCTTCTACTTTTCAGCGGGTTTGGGCGCAGCCATTATCCATACTTTGGTAAATTATTTCCAGATTCACAGTGTTATGGACGCGCTAATTGCTGGCGGCTGGAGTGAAGCTGAAGTAATGAGTTATTTATCAGGCGGCAACGGCGGTAGCAGGGCGGTTTTGGACACCGTTTCCATGGAAAATATTCGGGCCATGGCTCAATCTTATAACGGCGTGGCTTTGGGAGCTTCCGGGGCGGTTTATGGAATTTTGGTTGCCTTCGGAATTATGTTCCCGAATATTGAACTGATGTTAATCTTTCTCCCAATTCCAATTAAGGCGAAATATTTTATCCCCGGAATAATCTTATTGGATTTAATTTTTGGCATTACCGGAACCGCCACGGGTATTGCGCATTGGGCCCACATTGGTGGCGCGCTCTTCGGTTTTATAATGGCTTGGTACTGGAAAAAGAATAGTTTTGATAACCATCGTTGGAATTAACTATGGCAGCTACCAGTCTTTCATATAAGTATAAAACCGCCAATATTTTGGTAAAGCTCATTGTCATCAATGTAGCGGCATTTTTGGTGGTAAGGTTGGGGTCCTTCTTTTTGAGTGTGAGTCCGCAATACTTCTCTCGATGGTTTGTTTTAGGCGATGATTTCGACACTCTTTTGTTTCGGCCGTGGACGCTTATTACCTATGGGTTTTTGCATTTCGGTTTTTTCCATATTCTCTTTAATATGCTTTGGCTGTACTGGTTTGGGCAGTTTGTGCTCAACCTTTTTACAGGAAAACGACTGTTGACCATCTATCTGTTGGGGGCTGCATTTGGCGGGCTGTTATTTATTTTGTCCTATAACTTTTTTCCGGTTTTTGAAATGCAACGCGGGTTTTTAATTGGCGCCTCGGGAGCAGTTATGGCCCTGATGGTTTTTATCGCCACCTACACCCCGAATACCGAAGTCCGAATCTTTACCTTCACTATAAAACTGTGGCACATTGCGCTTTTCCTTTTTCTTTTTGATTTGGTACGCATACCTTCATCGGGAAATGCCGGCGGATTGATGGCCCACGTGGGTGGTGCAATTTTCGGTTATATCTATGCAGTTCAACTCGCTAAGGGGAACGACATTGGCAAGTGGTTCGAGAATTTTATGGATTGGATTGCCAACCTTTTCAAGCCACGAACAAAAAAGCCTTTTAAAAAAGTACACCGCACAACACAACCCGCTTCGCAACGTTCTAAACCAAGAGCTGAAAAATCTGAAAACCAAAAAAAGGTGGACAGTATTTTGGACAAAATAGGCAAAAGTGGCTACGAAAGTCTTACAAAGGAAGAAAAGGACTTTCTGTTCAAGGCCGGAAAAGACGACTAACCCATGCGGAAATCTCTCAACAAATTCATTTACTGGGGCAATCTGCTCGCGGCATTTTTATTGTTGATTTCCTTCGTTCTGCCGTATTTGCCACCCAAAAGTTTCCCGACATTGTCCTTGCTGAGTTTGGTGGTCTCATTGCTAATAATTGTGAATATAATCTTCGCTATCTATTGGGCCGTGCAGTTTAGGCGCAGATTCTTAGTGTCGTTCACCGTACTTTTGATTTCCTATTTTTACTTCAACGTATTTTACGAAGTTTCCTCGGAAGGCGACGCTTCCCAATATAAAAATACCCTCAGTGTTTTATCTTACAATGTGCGGCTTTTTAATGCCTACGAAAAAAATCCAGACACCGATGCACCTCAAATAATTGCTGAAATGCTTTTTGAGGAAAATCCCGACGTGGTCTGCGTGCAGGAATACTACAATCCCAATACCATCGACTTTTCCGGCTATCCCTATCAATACATTCACTTTAAATCTGAAAAGGCAAAACTGGGCCACGCCATCTTTTCAAAATATCCGTTGGTAAATACCGGGGCCTTCGATTTTGAGGATACCTATAACAATACGCTTTACGCCGATGTGGTAAAGGGCACCGATACCCTTCGTATTTACAGCTTACATTTGCAGTCGCTCGGCATTATTCCGCGGGTAAGTTTTTTACAGGAAAGCGATAACGAAAAACTCCGCAAACGGGTGTCGCGAGCCTTTGAAATGCAACAGCAACAGGTAGCGGCCATCTTGGAACACAAAGCGAAAACCAAGCATCCGGTGATCCTTTCCGGCGATTTCAACAATACGCCTTTTTCGTACAGTTATCGAAAATTGAAAGATGGGATGCAGGACGCCTTCCGCGAGCGGGGCAATGGGTTGGGGACCACCTTCAAATTTGAGGGTTTCCCGATGCGGATCGATTATATCTTTGCTTCAAATGGGCTCGATATACTGTCATTCGATACTATGAAGAAAACTTTTTCCGACCATTATGCCGTGCGGGCCACCGTGGGCTGGTAATTTCGATTTTTGATTTACGATTTTCGATTTACTAATATCGAATCACAACCACGATAGCTATTGGTACCTAATCGCGTTTCTTTCCAAATAATTTAAAGTATTCGCCCCTTCATTGAAAAGTAAGTCCAAAACCGAAAGATTGGGCAGAAATGGGTGGTTTGCCTGATGCACCTGCGTGTATTCTTCGGCTTTAAAATCTGTTTTTCTTTTTGCATCTACCAAAATGCGCAAATCGGTTAAATCAGGATTTTTTTCGAAGGAAATAGTTTTTGAAATTTCAACATCAATCCCAATCAGTTCACACAGCAGGTTGAATATTTTTAGATTGTGTTCCATCAAGTTGCCGACGGTTTCGGTGAACAATGGCTCCAAATCATCTTCGTAATATTCAAAAAAAGGAGAGGTTCGATAGGCGCTCTGCAAACTCTTCCAGTGCTGTTCCTGCCACGGAAAATCATTTTCAACCACTACATCCTTCGTTTTTCTGCGTTTCCCCGTGTGTTTTATGGGAATGTTCAGCAAAAGCCGACCGTTGCTGTGCGCAATGTAGGCACGGTTGCGGTAGGTTTGCTTTTGGTAGTTGTCCTCCACCTCAAAAACCACTTTATCGGCCTGCGCCACCGCAGCCATCTGCTCAATGGACGGAAAATAGGAGGGATGGAGGAGGATTGTTTTCATCATTTCAAAAATAGGAAAGAAGTGTGAAATACAAAATACGAAATACGAGATACGAAATTAAAGTCGATGAGTTTAGAAGTCGATGAGTTTAGCATTACTTACGTTTTTCTAAACTCATAAACTCATCGACTCTTTTCAGAACCTGAAACTTGAAACCTGCAACCCTTTTCCCTACCTTTGTATAAACCTTTAAAATATGCTCATAATTGGCATCGCCGGCGGCACCGGCAGCGGAAAAACAACAGTGGTGGACCAAATAGTCGCAGAGCTTCCCGCAGATGAAGTATGCGTTATTTCACAAGATTCCTATTATCACGACACCAGTCATCTTTCGTTTGAGGAACGTACAAAAATAAACTTTGACCATCCCAAAGCTATCGATTTCGATTTGTTGGTAGGGCATTTAAAGGAGCTTCGCGAAGGGAATTCCTTTGAGCAGCCCGTCTATTCCTTTGTGGAGCACAATAGAACTGGAGAAACAATCACTACCTTTCCAAAAAAAGTTATTATTGTTGAGGGAATTTTAATCTTGGCGCATCCCGACATTCGCGAAATGTTTGATATAAAAATTTTCGTGCACGCAGATAGTGACGAACGCTTGATACGAAGGTTGAAACGCGACATAGCCACCCGCGGCCGCGATTTGGAGGAAGTGCTGAACCGTTACCAAACCACGCTAAAACCGATGCACCAGCAATTTATAGAACCGACCAAGGAATTTGCGGATATTATCATTCCAACAAATAAATACAATACAGTAGCGGTAAACGTTATAAGAAGCATTATCCACCAAAAAATAAGTTATACCGAATCGTGAATTTAAAGGAGTTTAAAAATAAAAAGTGGGTACGGTTTATAAGCAATAAATATGTGCTTATCCTTATCCTTTTTATTGTTTGGATGATTTTTTTCGACGCCAATTCATACCTTATTCATCACGAATTGGATAGTGATATCAATGCTTTGGAAGACAACGCTGAATTCTACCAACAGGAAATAGACCGCGATAAAAGCTTCATCCAGAAAATGGAGGACAGCAATGAGATGGAGAAATTTGCCCGCGAAAAGTATTATTTGAAAAAGGAAAACGAAGATATTTATATAATTGAGCACGAAGACAGTATCAAAAAAGAAGAAAAGCGATGAGTGATTTTTTGTTCGAGGATTTTGATGAAGTTTCCGCAAAACAATGGAAACAAAAAATTCAGTACGATTTAAAGGGCGCCGACTATAACGAAACCTTGGTCTGGCAAAGTCCCGAAGGGGTTCACGTGAAACCGTTTTACCATCAAGACGATTTCGAGGAAGAATTCCAACCCATTCCCGGGCAGCCGAAGTCGTGGAGAATAGCCCAAAAAATCTTTATCGATAATGAAAAAATAGCGAATAACATCGCCTTGGATGCCGCGGAAAGAGGGGCGGAGGCAATTATTTTTAGTGCCGCGGAAGAATTTGACCCAAAAACCGTGTTTAAAGATTTTCCTTTTGAAACGGTTTCAATCTACTTCAACCTAACATTCCTTTCCGAAGCATTTTATAATAAGCTCATCAAATTCTTTTCAGACCTACCTGCCAATTCGGAGAGAAAAGCAATAGTTTATTACAATATAGATTTAATAGGAAATCTCGCCCGCACGGGCAACTGGTTTCATAATTTGAAAAAGGACCACGAAATTCTGGACAGTATTTTTGAAAAGAACCTTTCGCAAAACCTGCTTTCCGTTGATGCAACTTTATATCAAAATGCAGGGGCAAATTCAGTACAACAGTTGGCGTATGCGTTGGCGCATGCCAATGAATATTTAAACCACATCGCGACTGAAACGAAGCAACCTTTAAGTTTAACCTTCAAGCTCGCCATAGGCCCAAACTACTTCTTCGAAATAGCAAAAATCCGGGCTCTGCGTAAACTTTACGCAGCCCTGGCAAAGGAATACGGAACATCCGAAACCTGCCACATTATATCCACCCCTTCAAAACGAAACAAAACCCTTTACGATTACAATGTAAACCTACTCCGCAGCACCACCGAATGTATGAGCGCAATTTTGGGCGGGGGCGATACTGTTTGCAATTTGCCGTATGATGCGCTCTACCACAAGAGCAACGAGTTTGGCGAGCGCATTGCCCGCAACCAACTGCTTATCTTAAAGCACGAAAGTTATTTCGACACGGTCAGCAATCCTGTAGACGGAACCTATTATATTGAAAGCCTCACAGATGAATTGGCCGAAAAAGCGCTTCAATTGTTTAAGGAAATAGAAAAGGGCGGCGGTTTTCTACAGCAGTTAAAGGATGGAACCATTCAAAAGAAAATAAAGGAAAGCGCCGAAAAGGAACAACAACTTTTTGACAGTGGCGAACTGAAATTATTGGGCACAAACTATCACCCCAACAAAAACGACCGAATGAAAGGCGATTTGGAACTTTTCCCTTTCGTAAAACACAACCCCACCAAAACCTTAATCGCCCCGATTGTAGAAAAAAGATTATCAGAAAACACGGAACAGGAACGCTTAAAAACTGAATCATGAGTATAGAAGCACTAAAAGTTATCGTAGGTATTATTTTCGCCATTTTGGGTCTTGCAATTCTTATCCGGCTCAAAAAACTTAGCAAATCAAAATACTACCGCTATCTGTTTTTGGTAACGGCAATCCTTTTGATTGGCTTCGGAATTTATTTGGCAACAAACAGTTTATAGCATTATGTTTAAAAAATCGGCTTTCTTCCTACTTGCCGCCATATTGGCAACCACACTTTTTTCCTGTCTGGAAGTTGGCAAACAGGTAGTGGATTGGATGGAATTAAAGGAAGGCAATCCAGAGCTGGAACTAAAAGGCGAATATCATTTTTTGGAAGAAGATGGCGCACGGGTTTTTCTGCCGCTTAGCTTTGAACGCTACTCGATGGCAGAATACCAGCAGACCTTAAAGGAGAAACTTTCCGAAGAGGAAGCCAATGCACAGATTGTGAACATCAACCAAAAAGCAAGTCTGGACGGAGAGCTGTATATATATTTTGATAAGGAATCGGGTTCCACCTGTTTGGTTTTTGGAATTCCCTATATGGAAATTTCAAAAAAAGATGCCCAATTGTTTTTGGGAATGATGCGTACCCAAACTGAAAATCTATTGGACGCCAGCTCTTCCTACGAAAAAATTACCGCTAAATATGTGGGCTACCCAAAGAACTGTATCTTTAAAAGCGTCTATAAAATTTCTTCCGAAGCGAAGAACTTTGAGTATTACAACGCTCTGTACTTTATTACCCGTAACGGGAAGACAATAGCCTATCAGCTTATTACGCCAGTAGGGGTTTATTTTGACCCTTTTATTGAAAAATTGGAAATATAATGGCCAGAAAAAATATACAACATATCGATTTGAAGACAGAAGCTGGAAGCCGGGAACCGGAAGCAAATAATAACTTGCAACCTGAAACCAGTAACCTGAAACCCGAAACTTTTACCACAGCCGAAGAAATAGAAATAAAAAAGCAATACACAGCTGAAGACATTGCCAATCTTAAACACCTAAACTTCGTAGCTGGAATCGCGCCACACCTGCGCGGGCCATATTCAACCATGTACGTCCGCCGCCCGTGGACCATCCGCCAATACGCCGGTTTTTCAACGGCGGAGGATAGCAACGCTTTTTACAGAAGAAACTTAGCAGCTGGCCAAAAAGGACTTTCGGTAGCTTTCGATCTTGCCACCCATCGAGGTTACGATAGCGACCATCCCCGCGTGGAGGGCGATGTGGGCAAAGCAGGCGTAGCAATTGACAGCGTGGAGGATATGAAAATCCTCTTCGACCAAATTCCGTTGGACAAGATGAGCGTCTCCATGACGATGAACGGCGCCGTGCTTCCCATTATGGCGTTCTACATTGTGGCTGCGGAAGAGCAGGGCGTTTTGCCAAAAGATTTGGCAGGAACTATCCAAAATGATATTCTAAAGGAATTCATGGTGCGCAATACCTACATCTATCCGCCCACGCCTTCCATGAAAATCATCAGCGATATTTTTGAATTCACTTCGAAAAATATGCCTAAGTTCAACAGCATTTCAATCTCTGGTTACCATATGCAGGAAGCGGGCGCCACGGCTGATATTGAACTTGCATACACTCTTGCAGACGGTCTGGAATACATCCGCACCGGAATAAAAGCGGGAATGGATATTGACACTTTTGCACCAAGACTTTCCTTTTTCTGGGCAATCGGGATGAACCATTTTATGGAAATCGCAAAAATGCGCGCTGCCCGTATGCTATGGGCAAAGATTGTAAAACAGTTCAATCCAAAGGACGAAAAATCACTCGCCCTGCGCACCCACTGCCAAACCAGCGGTTGGAGCCTTACCGAGCAGGACCCATTCAACAATGTAGCCCGAACCGCCATTGAAGCCGCCGCAGCGGTTTTCGGCGGCACGCAATCGTTGCACACAAACGCTTTGGATGAGGCCATTGCATTACCAACCGATTTCTCTGCCCGTATCGCCAGAAACACCCAGATTTTCCTGCAAACCGAAACCCAGATCACCAAAACGGTTGACCCTTGGGCGGGCAGTTATTATGTGGAAAACCTTACCGACGAAATTGCCAACAAAGCCTGGGCGCTAATAGAGGAAGTAGAAGAACTCGGTGGCATGACCAAAGCCATAGAGGCCGGCATCCCCAAACTGCGCATAGAGGAAGCCTCTGCCCGTAAGCAGGCGCGTATTGATAGCGGACAGGACATAATAGTAGGCGTAAACAAATTCCGTCTTGAAAAGGAAGACCCGTTGCAAATCCTCGATGTGGACAACCAAAAAGTCCGCACCTCGCAGATTGAACGCCTAAACCGCATAAAAGCCACCCGCGACACCAAAAAGGTAGAAAATGCCCTGGCAGATATTACCGAATGTGCAAAGACAGGTGAAGGAAATTTATTAGCTTTAGCCGTAGAAGCCGCCCGCCACAGGGCAACGCTTGGCGAAATCTCCACCGCAATGGAAAAGGAATTCGGCAGGTATAAGGCACAGATACGCTCCTTTAGCGGTGTATATAGCAAAGAGATGAAAAAGGACCCAAGTTTTGATAAGGCAAGGCAAATGGCAGACAAGTTCGCCGAACTTGAAGGCCGCCGCCCCCGTATTATGATTGCCAAAATGGGGCAGGACGGTCACGACCGCGGCGCCAAGGTAGTAGCCACAGGCTATGCCGATGTAGGTTTTGACGTGGACATAGGCCCACTCTTCCAAACCCCTGCCGAAGCCGCCAAACAGGCGGTGGAAAACGATGTGCACATTCTCGGCGTTTCCTCCCTTGCCGCTGGGCACAAAACCTTAGTGCCACAGGTGATTGAAGCCCTAAAAAAGTATGGCCGTGAAGATATTATGGTTATCGTGGGCGGCGTAATACCCGCGCAGGACTACCAATACCTTTTTGATGCCGGCGCGGTTGCTGTTTATGGCCCAGGAACTCGTATTAGCGATGCTGCTATTGAAATGTTGGGGGTTTTGATTGAGGGGGTGGAGTGATAAAAATATTGTGATTAAAATACAATCTTATAAGGAAGGAATATGTTGGTGGTGTGGTAAACTAGCCGACTCACAGGAACATCGACATAAAAAATCTGATATTAAACATATTTTTGGAAATAAGTTTGAAGGTAATCCAATAATAATTGGAGATAATTACCAAAAGGAAATACAGGGGCCTAATTCTAAGCTATTAAAATTTGATAACGTTCTATGTCAAGTTTGCAACAATAAAAGAAGCCAACCTTTTGACAAAGCTTATGTGCTTTTTGTTAATTACGTTCTAAAAAATTATGAGAGTATATTAGATAAAGGTATTATTGACTTAAATAATATTGTAAAAACAAATGTTATAAATTTTAAACATAATATATTCAGATACTTTACAAAATTTATTTGCTGCAGATTAGCTTCTAATAATATTTCTATTGATAAGAAACTCCTCGGATTCTTAAATAACGAGGAACCACTAAATTTTTTGTATTTTAAATTTGAATTAAGACCTGATATTTATTCTTTTCTTAATAGAGATGGAGTTGATGAATATGAAGGAAATATTTATTTGTCGCCTTTAAGATATTTCCTATCTGAGGACCAAATTAATATCAATCTTGTGTATCAATTTTACAATTTACAATGGTTTCGAATTTACACTTTTTATAGTGAAACAATGACAAATGAAAACTATGCGGGTTTTCAAAAATACAATGACTCACACCTTATTCCCATTGAATCTAAGTATTCAATCCATCCTGATAAGTTATTTGATCAAATTTATGATAGTGGCTTAAAAGAGAAAGAAGATGGTGAATGGTTAGACGAATACTTGGATTATAATATATTTATAAAATCCTAAATTAAGACTAGCCCCGCTAACGCGAACGTCCCGCTCGTGCCTCAATCTCTTTAAATGAACAAACCCTTCCTCATAAAACATCAAGACCATCTAAAGCTCTATGTTTTGGTAAAGGATACAATTAAGTTTGAAGATTTAATGAACCGTAAACAGATACCTTTCTATTCAGACATCAACGAACAGCCCAATACAGCAGAAGGAATAAGGTATTTTATATTAGACACAGACCGCAAAAGAGTAGATAAATTACTTGTTGAAAACGATATAATCGCAAGCACTGAAACTATTTCAAATCATGATTTCCGCGATATAAAGAAGCTTTATAAAGTGTATGTTTGGGTTGCAATAAGCATCATTTTATTAATTTTCATTGGTTTTATTATAGAGGCTTTGTTTAATAAATAAAACTCCCCCTAGCGCGCTTTTGTAAAGCGTGCTCATTTAAAAATCATACCCATCCCCACAAACCCACCACATTCACAAACTCACCTATTCCCAAACTCACCTATTCCCAAACTCACCTATTCCCAAACTCCCCCAAAAATACGTGCAAACTCGTATTTCCATAAAAGTCCGATTTCATACTTTTAGTTTAATATTAATCTAAAACCATAGAAATCATGGCTAAACAAAATGAAACCGGCCATGTAATAAACGTGGACAACTTTTACGAACTCATGCAGTTTCCCATCTCCTACGGCGCACAGTACGACCCGCCCATGGCTGCATTACAAATTCCACAGCTAAATGTAAAGTACACCGCATCGCAAAACATTATGCAGTCGCTGTTAGATGAACTTACCGTGTACAACAACTTCGTAAACGCCCGACAGCAGGTATTTGCAGACCGCAGGCCGCTCGCCACCCGCATCATCAACATTCTGGCAACCTCCGGCGCCTCTAAGGAAATCGTGGAAGATGCAAAAACCATTAACCGCAAGATACAAGGGCAGCGCGCCACGCCAAAAACTCCCCTAGAACCAGATACTTCCGCGCCCAGAGACATTAGCGCCAGCCAGATGTCCTTCGCGCAGACCATCTCGCACTGGGCAGAGCTCATCTCGCTCTTAGAAAGTGAGCCACTCTACGCACCAACCGATGTTGCTTTGCAAACCGATACCCTATCCGAAATGCACGAGGCAATGGTAAGCGCAAACGAGGCCGTGGCAGCGGCACACCCCTCCGTGGCAGAAAAGATGAACGAGCGGGACGAAATTATGTACGCCCCAGACACAGGCTTGGTAGCCGTTGCGGCCCTGGTAAAGCAATACATAAAAGGATTATTCGGCGCCCGAAGCCCACAGTTTAAGGATGTAAACCGAATTAAATTCCGCACCTTTAAAAGAAGGTAAGCCCACGGCATAACTCCCCAGTTATTTCGTATTATAATACTCCCCAATTTTTGAACTCCCAATTTTTTCCTTCCAAAGCAACCCTTCTATCACGGAAGGTTTTACTTTTTCCATAATACCTTCTCAAAAACCCATAGAATTAGCGTCTGCACGCATAGAGTTGACGTCTGTACGCATAGAATTAGCATCTGCACGCATAGAATTAGCGTCTGCACGCATAGAATTGCCGTCTGCACGCATAGAGTTAGCGTCTGCACACATAGAATTGGCGTCTGCACGCATAGAGTTGGCGTCTGCACGCATAGAGTTTGCGTCTGCACGCATAGAATTGGCGTCTGCACGCATAGGGTGAATAATTTTTTTTTTGAAATAAAGACTTTTCGGCTCACAGCTCACCGCTTACCGCTTACAGCTCACGGCTCACGGCTCACAGCTCACAGCTCACAGCTCACAGCTTAAAGCATATAGCCCAAACCCAGAAGAATTTTTTCTATATTTGAATGATAACCTCCATCAACAATCAACAATCAACAATCAACAATCAACCATTACCAAAGGCAGATTTTGAAAAGGAATATCCCACAAACAAACACAGCTACTACAAGCACATTCACGGCATTATTCAGCACGATGCCTATCACTTGGGGCAGATAGTGCTTTTGGCAAAAATGGTATAACCCAAAACCCATCGATGCTCCAAACCCTAGTACATTACACGCTGCACCTATTAGTCCCGGGACTCATAGCATATATTTTTTTCAGAAAGGAGTGGAAAAAGGCTTGGCTCATTATGCTCGCCACAATGCTGGTCGATTTGGACCATCTTTTCGCCACCCCAATCTTCGATCCCGGTCGTTGCAGCATAAAATTCCACCCACTGCACACCTATTGGGCAATGGCGGTGTATGTGGTATTGTTATTTTTTAAAAAGACAAGAATTATAGCCGTTGGTCTATTATTCCATATGCTAACGGACTTTATAGATTGCCAATGGTAGTCCAAAAAAAGCCCCCCTTTGAAGTGGTTTTCAGATACTAGCGTAAACCATAGCTTGTTAATGGAAAAAGTCCCCCCTTTGAAGGGGGCTAGGGGGATGTTCACCACTCACCACTCACCACTCACCACTCACTACTCACTACCTATGATGATACGGTTCATTCCTCAAAATAGTAAACCCCCGATAAAGTTGCTCAATAAAGAACAAACGAACCATTTGGTGCGAAAACGTCATGGACGAAAGTGAAACCTTTCCATTGGCCCGTGCGTAAACCGCTTCGCTAAAACCATACGGTCCACCAATAACGAAGATGAGGTTCTTCAGTCCGCTGTTCATTTTCTTCTGAAGAAACTGAGCAAACCCTTCCGAAGTATAGGTTTTTCCTTTTTCGTCTAGCAGAATCAAAACATCGGCAGTAGTGGTTCGCTTCAATATTTCTTCCCCTTCAGCTTGCTTTTGAAGCGCTTCCGAAAGATTCTTGGCATTTTTCACATCGGGTATCACCTCCATTTCAAACGAAATGTAAAACCCCAACCTTTTGGTGTAATCATCCATCAAGGATTGCAGCTGCTTGTTGTCAGTTTTGCCAATGGCGAGAAGTGTAATTTTCATTAAAAACTTTTCAGATGCCAAAAATACAAAGATAAAAGTTGCTACTTCCCACTTCCCACTTCGTCCTTCTAACTTTTTAAAGTATTTTAGCTAAAATTATCTTGCAATGATTTCAGAAAAACAATTCAATAAGGAAATAGATATCATTATAGCCAATGCGATCAGAGAGGATGTAGGCGATGGCGACCATAGCTCGCTGGCCTGTATTTCAGAAGATGCGCGAGGCTCTGCAAAACTTTTGGTAAAAGATGAAGGTATTATAGCAGGAATAGACTTTGCCCGCCAGGTTTTTGAGTTTGTTGATCCTGGCCTAGAGCTGGATATAAAGATAAAGGACGGCAGCCCAGTAAAGTATGGAGATGTGGCCTTTTACGTTTCGGGACTTTCACAATCCATCCTAAAATCGGAAAGATTGGTTTTGAACGCAATGCAGCGTATGAGCGCCATTGCTACCAAAACCAACGAATATGTGAAACTACTGGAAGGCACAAATACCAAAATCCTCGACACCCGTAAAACCACCCCGGGAATACGCGCTTTGGAAAAGTGGGCCGTAAAGATTGGCGGCGGCGAGAACCACCGCTTTGCACTTTATGATATGGTAATGTTAAAGGACAACCACATAGACTTCTGCGGTGGAATAACAAAGGCAATTGAAAAGACAAAGAATTATTTAAGGGAGAATCAGTTGGGGCTTAAAATTATTGTTGAAGCCCGAAACCTGGACGAGATTGAGGAAATATTAAAATCCGAAGGTGTATATAGAATCTTGATAGACAATTTCAATTACGAAGATACCCGCAAGGCAGTACGCTTAATAAACGGAAAATGTCTAACCGAATCCAGTGGCGGCATTACTTTGGAAACCGCAAGAAAATATGCCGAATGTGGGGTAGATTATATTTCCAGTGGGGCCTTGACGCATTCCGTTTATAATATGGATTTGAGTTTAAAAGCCATTAAATGAGCGAAGAGAAGGAAAAGGAAATAAACATTCCGGTAATTCGGGATTTGGTACGCTTCAGTAAACAGATAAAACTTCCCGGTATGGGTGGTTTTTCCCTATATAACTTACTGGATGTTTACGGCACCGGCATCCTGAATGGTACCTTTTCCTTTAGGGCCAGCTCCATAGCTTACAGTTTTTTTCTTGCGTTATTCCCTTTTCTATTATTTCTCTTAAACCTAATTCCCTATATTCCCATAGATGGTTTCCAAACCCGCTTCTTAATATTTATGGAAGCCTTGTTACCAGCCCAAACCACAGAATTCTTTTATCCCATAATTGCAGATATTGCGGTAAATCCTCGCGCAGGATTAATATCGTTTGTATTCTTTTTATCTATTTTTTTATCTGCCAATGGTGTTAATACCATCTTTAGTGCTTTTGAGCATTCGTTTCACGTAACAATAAACCGTAGTTTTTTCAAGCAATATTTTGTTGCGATTATTGTTTCTATTTTCTTGGCATTGTTGTTGTTAACTTCGGTAGGGGTCATATTATATGGTGAATATATTATACACGACCTTCAGTCCAGAGCGTATATAGACAATGATGTTTTCTGGATTTCGTTCTTTCAGTTTATTGTGTTTGTAATAATGATCTACGGGGTTATTGCCACCTTGTATTATTTTGGAACCAAAGAAGGGAAGGAGTCCCGCTTTTTTTCAGTGGGAGCCATTACTACAACGGTCCTATTCATTGTCACAACGTACCTTTTTGGAGTTTACATCAATAACTTTTCAAATTATAACGAGTTATACGGTTCCATTGGTGCACTTTTAATTTTGATGTTCTATATTTGGATAAACGCAAACCTATTGCTGCTAGGGTTTGAATTGAATGTTTCTATAAGGCGGCTAAAAGATAAACTTTAACTATAAACCTAAATTTTTAAACAGATGAAAAAAATACTTTTAACATGCTCCCTAATTGTCTTAACACTTTTAACTGCCACGGCGCAGGATGTAACCGGAAAGTGGAAAACCATTGACGACGAGACGGGCGAGGCAAAATCCATTGTAGAAATCTATAAGCAAAATGGAAAGGTTTACGGAAAAATCGTAGAAATCCTCAACCCCGCAAAAAGAAATGTAAAATGCGACAAATGCCCGGGAGAGGACAAAAACAAACCGGTGCTTGGCCTGGTAATCATTAAAGGACTTGAAAAAGACGGCGATGAATACAATGACGGTACCATCATGGATCCCAACAATGGAAAAGTATATAAGTGCTACATAGAACTTGATGGCCCAAACAAATTGGATGTTCGCGGTTACATAGGTTTTTCTCTTTTGGGGAGAACACAAACCTGGACGCGCGTCGATTAAAAAATTATAAAAGCATTATCTTTAGGCCACCATTTTTGGTGGCTTTTTTATAGTATTTTCAATAACCTTTAACAATAAATACTCTCCTTGTATTTCATAGATGTAATCCTTCCCATTCCATTAAAGCAAGCATTCACCTATAGCGTGAACAAAGATGAAGCTGCTTTTTTAAAGCAGGGAATGCGCGTTGCCATTCCTTTTGGAAAGTCGAAGGTTTACACCGGAATTGTTTACCAAGTACACGACCAGCCGCCCGTGGGCTATGAAACCAAGTCCATTGACCATATCTTGGACGAAAACCCCATTATCACACCGCTACAATTGAAACATTGGGAATGGCTTGCCGCCTATTATATGTGTTCTTTAGGCGAAGTGATTAAAGCAGCGCTGCCCAGCGCATTTCTTTTGGAAAGCGAAACCATTATCAAACTTTCATCCCGAAATTTTCAGGATGAGGAATCGCTAAGCGATGATGAGTTTGTTTTATACGAAGCCTTGCAACACCAGTCTTCGCTTCACATAAACGATGCGCGAGCTATTTTGGACAGAAAAAACATCGTTTCCATTATCCAAAAATTGTTGGATAAAAATATTATCGAAGTGGAGGAGACGGTGTATGAGCAGTATGTGCCCAAGATGAAGCGCTACATAAAGCTGGCCCCTAAATACACTTCCGAAGAAAAGCTGCGCGAACTTCTGGATTCACTCACCCGCGCCCACAAACAGCGCGAAGTCTTGATGCATTTTTTTATGCTGAATACCAAAACCAAAAAGCCAATCAGCAGTACGGCGCTTCAAAAGAAAAGTGAGGCATCTGCCGCAACCCTGAAAGCGTTGATTGATAAAGGTATTTTGGAGGAGTATTACGTTCAGCAGGATCGCGTGGAGTTTTCCGACGAAGCTTCCTCAGAAATCAAAACGCTGAACGAAGCGCAAATAAAAGCGTACGGCGAAATAAAATCTTCTTTTGAAACAAACGATGTGGTTTTGCTGCACGGCGTAACTTCCAGCGGAAAAACCGAAATCTATGTTCGTTTGATTGAAGAAGTGATTGCCACGGGAAAGCAAGTGCTCTATATGCTTCCTGAAATTGCTTTAACAACACAACTTATCACGCGACTTCAAAAATATTTTGGGGAAAGGATTTCGGTATATCATTCTAAATTTTCGGTAAATGAGAGGGTTGAGGTTTGGAAGAACGTACTTTCCGAAAAACCAAAATCACAAATAATTATCGGTGCCCGCTCTTCGTTATTTCTTCCTTTTAAGAATTTAGGGCTTATTATTGTGGATGAGGAACACGAGCCATCCTTTAAACAATACAGTCCCGCGCCGCGCTATAATGCCCGCGACAGTGCCATTGTGCTGGCAAATCTTCACAAGGCTAAACTTTTGATGGGCTCCGCAACGCCTTCCCTGGAAAGTTACCACAATGCAAAAACCGGGAAGTTTGGATTGGTAACCTTAAAGAAGCGCTTCGGAAATGTGTTAATGCCGGATATTGAATTGGTAGATATAAAAGAAAAAACCCGTAAGAAACAAATGACGGGCCATTTCAGTGATAGACTTTTGGAAGAAATGCAAGAAGTTTTAAAAAATGACGAGCAGGTCATTCTTTTTCAAAATAGAAGAGGTTTTTCGCCCGTGGTGGAATGTACCACCTGCGGCATCTCACCACAATGTCCCAATTGTGATGTGAGCCTAACATTTCACCAGTATAAAAACCAGTTGCGTTGCCATTACTGCGGCTATCATATGGCGATGATGAAAAGCTGCATTGCCTGCGGAAGCGAGACATTGGATACCAAAGGTTTCGGCACTGAACAGATTGAAACAGAGTTGAAAACCTTGTTCCCAAACAGTAAAGTGGCGCGCATGGACCAGGACACCACCAAGGGCAAGCACGCTTATTCAAAATTGATTGAAGCTTTGGAAAATGAGGAGATTGATATTCTAGTAGGTACACAGATGCTCGCGAAAGGCTTAGATTTCAGAAACATAAGTTTGGTGGGTGTAATGAATGCCGACAACCTTTTGAACTTTCCCGATTTTCGTGCGCACGAACGCAGTTTTCAGTTGCTACAACAAGTTTCGGGTAGGGCAGGACGCACCCAAAAGCGTGGCAAGGTTTTGATACAAACATATAATCCGTACCATCAAATATTGAAGCAAGTAAGCGTGAACGACTATGAAGCGATGTATAAAGAACAATTGGAAGAGCGTTACAATTATAAATACCCGCCATTTTACCGAACCATTAAAATTGTTTTTAAGGATAAAAATTTAACGCGTGTGCAGAAAGCATCGGTATGGTTTGGCCAAGCTTTGGAATTGCAGTTCAAAGAAAATATATTGGGGCCAGAGCCACCACCAGTGGGAAGAATAAAGAATAAGTATATTATGAATATACTTGTGAAAATTCCTAAAAACCAATCTTTGGAAAAGACGAAAAAATATATTGACAACGTACAGCGAAGCTTTAATTCTATTAAAGAATTTTCAAGCGTTCGCGTAAATATAGATGTGGATAATTATTAAGCGTTCTGGGTTGCTGCCAGTGCCTCTACAAGATCAGATTTTCTATTTCTGCTCAACGGCAATTGGTCTTTCTCGAGTTCAATTGTTTTGCTGTTGTAACGTTGCACCTTGTCTAAATTCACAATATAAGACTTGTGGATTCTTAAAAACCGTTCCTTAGGAAGAAGCGCTTGAAAAGCCTTCATTGTTGAAAGCACAACAAGTGATTCGTGCTCTGTTACAAGCTTTACATAATCACCCAAAGCCTCAATATAACGTAATTCATTGAGGAAAACTTTTCGCTTTTTAAGGTTGCTTTTTACAAAGATGAAATCTTCATCATCAAAACCTTCTTCATGCTTAAGTTTATAATTGGTAATTGCTTTGTGAACAGCGTTTAAAAATCTGTCTTTGGCTATAGGTTTCCGAAGATAATCAACAGCATCATAGTCAAATGCCTTGAAAGCATACTTGGTTTTTCCTGTAACAAAAATGACTTGGGGTTTTCTTTGAATATCATCCAAAAGATCAAATCCAGAAAGAATGGGCATTTCTATATCTAGAAAGATGAGGTCAATTTCATTGGAAGCGAGGCCCATTTTGGCCTCAATTGCGTTTTTATACTCCCCAACAAGTTCAAGTGAGGGGTGCATTTGGATAAGCTTTACAATGGAAAGCCGCTGCAGTGTAGAATCATCTACAATTGCGCATTTAAGTATTGTTTTCTCCACAATAGTAGGTTTTGCTTAAGGCAATAATATGCAAATAATCGATGAAATGCAACTTTTTTTGATTTTAATCGAAAAAATTGCGCACTTCGTCTAAAATCGCTTTTTCTGAAGACAATTCAAAATAAGGTTTGATAATACCAAATAAAGTATTATTTTTGCACCCTCTTTGGCAGAAAGCCAAGGATTTAAACATTAATTTTAATAGATTTTTTATGAATCATTACGAAACTGTTTTCATCTTAAATCCCGTTTTATCTGAAGACCAGATAAAGGAAACAGTAAAGAAATACGAAGATCTTCTTGTTTCTAAAGGTGCTGAGATGATATCCAAAGAAAATTGGGGCTTGAAAAAACTTGCTTACCCAATCCAGAACAAAAAAAGTGGGTTTTATCACCTTTTTGAATTCACCGTTGACGGTGAAGTAGTTCACGAACTTGAAACTGAATTTAAAAGGGACGAGCGTTTTATGCGTTACCTTACAGTGAGCCTTGACAAGCACGCAATTGCTTGGGCAGAAAAAAGAAGAAATCGCAATAAAAAATCAGCTTAAATTATGGCTACATTACAACAACAAGCAAAAGGTAAAAAAGACGGAGAGATTAGATATCTTACTCCGCTTAACATAGAGACCAACAAGACCAAGAAATATTGCATGTTCAAAAGGTCTGGTATTAAATATGTTGATTATAAAGATCCAGATTTCTTATTGAAATTTGTAAACGAACAAGGTAAGATCCTTCCAAGAAGACTTACCGGAACTTCATTGAAGTATCAGCGCAAAGTGGCCGTTGCCGTTAAAAGAGCACGCCATTTGGCACTTATGCCGTACGTAGCCGATTTATTAAAATAAAAAACCAGAGAACATTATGGAACTTATATTAAAAAAAGACGTAGAAAATCTGGGATTTACAGATGATGTGGTAACCGTAAAGAACGGTTACGGAAGAAACTTTTTGATTCCACAAGGGCACGCAGTACTTGCAACCCCTTCGGCTAAAAAAGTATTGGCTGAAACTTTGAAGCAACGTGCCTTTAAAGAAAAGAAAGTGGTTGACGAAGCTAAAACACAGGCCGAGAAACTAAACGGACTTGAAATTAAAATCACTGCCAAAACTGGCGAAGGCGATAAACTGTTTGGTTCTGTGACAAATGCAGACCTTGCTGATGCCCTTGAAAAAGAAGGCGTTTCTATTGAGAAAAAGTATATCATTATAGCTGGTAGCGCCGTTAAGCGCACCGGACCTTATGAGGCTACAATTCGTTTTCACAGAGACGTAGTGAGCAATTTCCCTTTTGAAGTGATTGCTGAAGCTAAGCCAGCTACTAAATCAAAGGCTGAGGCTAAGCCTAAGGCAGAAGCTAAAACTGAAGAGACTGCCTCTGAAGAAGCAAATTCGGAAGAAGTAAACTAAATAACACGATTAATTGTTTTAAGACCTTTCCCGTTTTCGGGAGAGGTTTTATTTTTTTATAAACTTATGAAGTACGCCAGATTAACAAAAGAACAATTTGAGGAACTGCAACAGGAATTCATTAATTTTCTTGCCACACAGTCCATTACCGCTGATGAATGGAAAAAACTTAAAATTGAAAAACCCGAAGTTGCCGAACAGGAACTCGATATTTTCAGCGATCTAATTTGGGAGGGAGTATTAAATAAGGTGAAGTATTTGGAACACATTTCACCAAAACAATTAATGCTTTTTCATATTTCTGAAGCATTTATGGAATTGATAGCCATAAAGATTGATGATGAAAATATAGACATTACCACAGAATACGGTTACAAATGGCTTCAGCAAAATCTCCACGACGATTCGGTAAACTTATATACATCCACAAAAGCAATTACCGATGACCGCAACAAAGATATTTTCGTTTTGATACAGCAAGGTTCGGTAATAACCAAAGGAGAGCTTTATACGTATTTCAGCGACTTGTTGAGCGAATAATTAAAAGCACCGGTTAAAATTCCTCAAATCCAAAATTGAATATGATTGGGATTTGGAATTTGTTATTTGTAATTTTCTCTATTATTCATAACGCAAACTTTCAATAGGGTCCAACCGCGCGGCTTTTGAAGCAGGATAGGAACCTGCAATTATAGCAACTATAAAAGTGATGATGGTTGCCCAAATTATTGCAGCCCAGGGAAGTGTAAAGTCAAACTCAAAAATTTTAGCAAAGGCGAAGCCGGTTAAAATTCCAAGTATAATTCCCAGAATACTTCCGAATTGCCCAATAACAATGGTCTCCATAAAAAATTGGGTAGAAATCGTGGAGCGTTTTGCCCCCATGGCTTTCCGAACGCCAATTTCACGGGTGCGCTCAGTTACCGAAACCAGCATAATGTTCATTAATGCTATGGAAGATCCCAGAATGGTAATAATGCTAATTATCCAAGCCGCTGCTTCCAAGTAGCCCGTAATCATTGCGATACGGTTTATTAAATCGTCACTGCGCTCAATACCGAAATTGTTTTCTTCCACAGGGTTTAAACCTCTAATATTTCTGAAAGTAATAATGGCTTCGTCCTGCGCGGCTTCCATCATTTGCTTGTCGTCAACCTTTACGCTTAAGTTGTAATTAATATTGGGTTGTGTAAAAATGCCGCGAGCAACCTGCACGGGAATCAAAATCTTTAAATCCTGATTGTTTCCAAAAGTAGATCCTTTTGATTCCAATAAACCGATTACCTTAAATTTCACCCCGCGAATGCTAATGGTCTTGTTGATGGGGTCTTCATCCTCAAAAAGATTTTTTACAAAATCTGCACCTATTAAGCACACTTTATTGTTATTCTGAACATCAAAAATGGTAAAATTTCGCCCTTTGTCAATTTCGGTCCCGGTGTTTTCCAAATAGTTTTCATTCACACCATAAACCTGTACTTCTGGATCGGTTTTTTCGGAGCCATATTTTACTTCGGCCGTTGATGTGCCTTGGAATGAAAGGGACGTTTGTGTGTACGGAAATTCATATTTGTCAATAAATTCACGAACATTATTGTAGCTAATTATGGGGTTGATTTTCTCTCTTTCCCCACTTCTATTTGACTGAACGGAAAATTCGTATTGCTGTATATTAAAAGTATTGGCGCCCATGGAGGCAAAGTTGCCCGAAATAGTATTTTCAAGTGCCGTCACAGCACTCAAAATGCCAACAAGCGCCCATATCCCAATTCCAATAATAACAATAGTAAGTATGGTCCTTAAGAGTTGGCTTTTAATGGAATCCAACGCAATTCGAACATTTTCCCGGAAAAGTGAAAACATATTTTTTGGTTCTGTTTACCGTTAGACTGCAAACGGGCCATAAAGTTACAGAATAACGGTGAAGCTTATAATTTTTTCAAGCAATCTTATTGTGGCAAACTTCATTAATATTTAGGATATTTGCCTAATCAAATAAAAACCTGAAAGTCTTGTCCAAAAAACCATCCATTCCAAAAGGAACGCGCGATTTCAACCCTGAGGAAGTTACGCGCCGCAATTATATTTTCAATGTAATCAAAGAAACCTTTGCGCTCTATGGTTTTCAACCTATTGAAACGCCGTCTTTTGAAAACAGCGAGACTTTGATGGGCAAATATGGCGAAGAGGGCGATAGATTGATTTTTAAGATTTTGAACAGTGGGGACTTTCTTTCCAAAGTAGACGATAAACTATATTCTGAAAAGGACAGCAATAAAATAACTACAAAAATCTCCGAAAAAGCGCTTCGTTACGACCTCACAGTGCCTTTTGCACGTTACGTGGTGCAGCACCAAAACCAAATTACCTTTCCTTTTAAACGCTACCAAATACAACCCGTTTGGAGGGCAGACAGACCACAAAAAGGCCGTTTTCGTGAGTTTTTCCAGTGCGATGCCGATGTTGTGGGCTCCACTTCGCTTTGGCAGGAAGTTGAATTTGTGCAATTGTACGATGCCGTTTTTACCAAACTCGGCTTAAAGGACGTAACCATAAAAATCAACAACCGAAAAATTTTGAGCGGCATCGCCGAAACCATCGGCGCCGAAGATAAATTGATAGATTTTACGGTTGCTCTGGATAAGCTCGATAAAATAGGGGAGGATGGTGTGAAAAAGGAAATGCGTGAAAAAAGCATTTCGGAAGATGCTTTGCAAAAACTACAGCCCCTGTTCTCCTTTAAGGGAAGTAATGACGAAAAGTTAAACGCTTTAAGTGAAATGCTAAAGACTTCCGAATTGGGAATGAAAGGTGTGGAAGAACTGGAATTTATAGCCAAGACTATTGAAAAGCTCGGATTGCAAACCGCTTCGTTGCAAATTGATGTTACCCTTGCCCGCGGATTGAATTATTACACAGGTGCCATTTTTGAGGTTTCTGCCCCGGCCGAAGTAAATATGGGAAGCATTGGCGGTGGCGGAAGGTACGATGACCTAACGGGAATTTTTGGAATGCCGAATATTAGCGGTGTTGGTATTTCTTTCGGATTGGACCGTATTTATTTGGTTCTTGAGGAACTGAATCTTTTCCCCAAAACGGTTTCAGAAAACAGTAAGGCGCTTTTTATAAATTTTGGTAATAAGGAAGCGCTGTATGCAATGGAAGCGATAACAAATTTGCGCAACGCAGGGATAAAGGCTGAATTGTATCCTGATGATACTAAGATGGGCAAGCAAATGGGCTATGCGGACAAACGGAATATTCCTTTTACGGTATTGGCAGGCGAAAAGGAAATGGAAGCACAACAATACACACTTAAGGACATGAAAAGTGGTGCGCAATCATCCGTGAGCTATTCAGAATTGGAAAAAATGCTGGCCCAATAAAGTTTCAATTATTTTCAAACAAAATTTATTCGAGCTTCATCTTCTGAATACTCCTGTTTGCGTTTTTCCATTATTTTTTGCTCAGCTTCCCGTTGGGCCGCTTCCGAAAGCATACCGGAAATACGCAGTTTAGTAAGGTTGGTCATTGTTTGTTTCATTCATCCCCAATTTCGTTAATAATCTTTTCATAGGAAATAACATAGTCAATCTGTTTTTCCTCTGAAACGTGTTTGCGGGGAGTTTCAAGAATTATAAAGTCGAAAAGTTTTGATATTATTTTTTTGAGGCGTTGTTCTGTAGTAAATATAGCCCGGTGTAAAAAATGAGCGGCAAAAGTAAGGGCAACTGAAAGTATAAATAGAGAGATAAAATATATAGAGGTGGAAAAATCTGTTAATGGAACCAAGGTGTAAATTATAAAAAATATTCCAACGAAAAGAAATGAATGGCTTATAAAAATTAAAAACATTCTAAATTCCAAAACTTGTTGAGCAACAAATTTTAAAAGTAATCCAGAACAGATTGCCATAAGTGGAAGGCTCAAAGAATACATAAAAGAGGACATGTATGAAAATCCAAATATGCCCTCTCTATCATTAAAAATATAAAAGATGTGTAAGAACGGTGATAGCACCGCTACAATTGCAAGAAAAATTAAGTAAAAACTTATTTTAGTCTTCTTGATTATCAGGAATCCCGTTACAGTTTCGGTCTCCTGGCGGACATATTTTGACTTTGTCGATTTGTTGCTCATCGCTAATTTGGTTTTCTGGGGTACAGCTAAAAGCTAGACCTGCTAGCATTACTAATGCAAATAAATAATTTTTCATAATAATAGGTTTTAAAAGTTCAAGAGTAAAATTAAACGTTTAATCTACCTATATAAAGCTGTTGCTCAATTATTTATTAACTAGATTTTAACAAATGTAAGAATAATGGGCATATACCCAAGAAATTTTCGACCAACGGAAGATTTTTTCGTTTTCGAAAGACATTTCTTACAGAAGTAGCATTGATTATTTTTCCAGTATAAAGGTATCAAACAAAAAAATCCCCTTGGAATTATCCTTGGGGATTTTAGTAGCGAGAGCGAGACTTGAACTCGCGACCTCCGGGTTATGAATCCGACGCTCTAACCAGCTGAGCTACCTCGCCATATTTTTTTGCTGCAAACTTTATGTCTAAGCGGCTGCAAAGATAGAAACAAAATAATCTGTCGCAAATATTAGGTTCTGTTTTTTATTGAAATTATTTCCTCTTTTTAGCAAATTCATTTGAATGAAAAATTTTCAATCTTTCATTTGAGGTTAAAATTAATATATATATATTGGGCATCAACTAACAAAGAGCTATGGAAGATAAAATAAAATATGAAATGGAATTCCCCATCCAGGTTTCCCCTTCACTTTTATATCAATATATTTCAACGCCTTCGGGGCTTTCCGAATGGTATGCAGATAACGTAAATTCACGTGGTGAGTTTTATACATTTATTTGGTCTGAAAGTGAAGAGCGCGCAAAACTGCTCAGTAAAAAAAGCCCTGAACGCATCAAATTTAGGTGGGTAGAAGATGAGGGTGAAGATTTTTACTTTGAACTTCGCATTCAGGTTGATGAAATTACAAAAGATGTTTCGCTAATGGTAACTGATTTTGCCGAAGAGGACGAAGTAGAAGAAGGAAAAATGCTTTGGGAAAATATGATTTCGAATCTAAAGTCTATTTTGGGTTCTACTTAAAATCCCTTTAAAATATTAATACCTTTGCACCGTCCCTCCAAAAGGACGGTTTTTTTATGGTAAATTTAAACGGTACGGTACTAAAGGATGCTGAAGCAGCAGTTGCTATAGATAATAGGGGCTTAAATTATGGCGATGCCGTTTTTGAAACGATGCGTTTTTCTGCCAGAAAAATATACTTCTGGGAAGACCATTACTTTAGATTAATGGCATCCATGCGAATTCTTCGTATGGAAATACCAATGAATTTTACTTTGGAATTTCTGGAGGAAGAGATATTGCGAACCGTCAATTCATTTGAAAATAATAATGCTGCGCTTCGAATAAAGTTCTTGGTTTGGCGTAAAACAGGAGGAAAATATACACCAGAGACAAATGATATTGAATATGTTATTTCGTTTGAAAAACTCGCCACTCCATTTTATGTATTAAGCGAAACAAATTATGAGGTCGAGCTCTTCAAAGATCATTTTATTACCTCAGGTTTGCTGTCAACATTGAAAACGAACAATAGGCTCATAAATATTTTGGGAAGTATTTATGCGAAGGAAAACGAGTATGAAAACTGTTTATTATTGAACGAAAACAAGCAAATTGTAGAGGCGCTGAACGGAAATATATTTATGGTTTCTGGCAATACTATTAAAACCCCGCCGCTTTCAGAGGGTTGCTTAAACGGGATTATGCGCAAGCAGCTCATCGCTATCATTAAATTACTTCCAGATTTTAGTCTTGAAGAAACTTCGATTTCGCCTTTTGAACTTCAAAAAGCGGACGAAATTTTCATAACAAATACCATTCAAGGAATTGTTTCAGTAACAAAATACAGAAAAAAGAAATTTGTGAATTCTACAGCTAAGATATTGCTGCCAAAGTTGAACCTAAAAGCTAGAATGGATTAATTGAAACTTGGATTTTCTGGTGCATTGGACCATAGAATATAGTCCCCTCCAAATTCAATCATTTTTTCCTTCCAAAAGTTGATATTGGTTTTGCCAATAATTGCATTATTGTAATTATTTGGCACTACCACCCAACTGTTTACTTCAAGTTCCTGCTCCAATTGCTCACTTTCCCAGCCTGAATAACCGAGAAAAAAACGTATTTGGTTTTTATTTAATTTGTCTTCCTTGAGTAAATCGATTATGGCACTAAAATCCCCGCCCCAATAAATACCATTGGAGATTTCAATACTATCTGGAATAATTTCTGGGATGCAATGAATAAAATAAAGATTGTCCTGTTCAACCGGACCTCCGTTAAAAACGGGAAGTTTTGAATTTATTTCAGGAACGAAGTCACGAAGCTTATATTGAAGGGGTTTGTTGAGAATAAACCCCACAGATCCACTTTCATTATACTCGGCCAAAAGCACCACAGATCGGTTGAAGGATACATCCCCAATAATAGAGGGTTCCGCGACCAATAAGAGTCCCTTGGCTGGTTTTAAAGTGGTCATATAGTTTTTTTGGTAATTTAAATCTAAGTAATAATTTTAGAAATACCAAAAAATTACCGTGATGGTTGTTTGATTGATATATTATTAGTTAAATATAAATTTTTATTGAAAATTCGTAATTAACTATGGATCAGATTAATAAAAAAGCCCTTCCTTTCATTTAAATGAAAAGAAGGGCTAACAATGTTGTAAAATATTTTACAATTTAGTTTACACTGTTTTGTAAATCTGAACCAGCTTTGAATTTAACTACTTTTTTAGCAGCAATTTTAATGGTTTTACCAGTTTGAGGGTTTCTTCCTTCTCTAGCAGCTCTTTTTGATACTGACCAAGATCCGAATCCTACAAGTGATACTCTGTTACCTTTTTTAAGGGACTTTTGAACGTTGCCCAAGAAAGACTCTAAAGATTTCTTAGCAGCAGCTTTTGTAATTCCGGCATCAGCTGCCATTGCATCGATTAAATCTGATTTGTTCATAATTTTTTTAAATTAAATTGTTGGTTAAACTTCGATTAATTGCCCTACAAATTTAACAGGAATATCCGTTCAGGCAAGTAACCACGCAGGAAATCGTTATTTTTGTTGATAACTTAGGGTGTTTGTTAATAAACTTGGTGTTTTTTTATATGTTTTTAAAAGTATCAGTAGTGACAAGGGTTCACGATAGTTTAGAATCTTCATCAAATGAATAACCATTTAAAAGCGAAGAAACGTCCATCTTGCGTTTACCGGGAAGTTGTATTTCATTAATAATAATGAATCCATCTGCACAGGCTACTTTTAGTTCTTTTTTGGAAATTAGAATACTGCCAGGTTTTAAATTTTGCTCACTTCTCTCAAAATTTGCACTATAAATCTTTGTCTTCGATTCTTCATTATTATTATGAAGAATAGTCCATGCCACTGGATACGGGGAAAGCCCTCTTATAAAAGCTTCTATCTCTTTTCCTGATTTTGACCAATTTATACGCGTGTTTTCTGAAGTGAGTTTTGGAGCTTCTTTTAAATTGCTTGTCTTGGGCTGCGGTTTTGGGTTTGCTTTTCCCTTCTCAATCAAGTCAAGTGTTTCCAAAACCAGCTTGCTTCCTTCATCCATCAATTTATCGTGAAGTGTTTCCGCGGTTTCGTCTTTTTCAATATAAACTTCTTTATTGGCGATGATGGAACCCGTGTCAATCTTTTCATCAATAAAGAAAGTGGTAACGCCCGTCTTCTTTTCATTATTAATAATGGCCCAATTTATAGGCGCCGCACCTCTGTATTGTGGAAGTAGCGATGCGTGAAGATTAAAAGTACCAAATTCCGGCATCTGCCAGACCACCTTGGGAAGCATTCTAAAAGCAACCACTACTTGAAGATTGGCGTCCAACTTTTTTAATTCCTTTAAAAATGACTCGTCCTTTAAATTTGTGGGCTGTAATACTTTCAAATCTTGCGAAACTGCATAATCCTTCACCGCAGAGGCCATCAGCTTTCTGCCACGGCCAGCTGGCCTATCCGGCGCTGTGATTACGCCCACGATATTTTTGCCCGCTTCCACCATTTTTTTTAAAACCCCGACTGCAAAATCTGGGGTGCCCATAAATACTATTCTCAAATCGTTTTGCATCTTTTCAGTTTAGATAATATTGGTTTTTCGGATTGGCATTAATTTTCTCGGCATCCATTAGTAAACGGAGTACTTTCAAAATATCTGTTTCGGCAAAAGTAAGTTTTTCTGAAATCTCTCGCGAAGTTAATTCCGCTTCTTCAAGCAAAGCTAAAATCTGCTCTGCCAATTGTTGCATTTCAGTTTTTGAAAGTTTCTTTGTTTGCGTTTTGCATACGGAACAAATACCACATTTTGAAGCAGTAGTTTCGCCAAAATACATAACAAGCTGTACGCTTCGGCAGGTTTTGGTATTCGCAATATAATTGAGAACGGAATTTACCTGCGCCTTCTTTTTGCGGTTCAGTGCTTCCACCTCGCGTGAAATTACGTTTATGGTTTTATCATCTTCCCTTGGAACCAAAAAGGTGAGAGTGGCGTCAGTTATCTGCAGCGTCATTTCCACAACCTGGTCGCGCTCCATTTTTTTTAATATTGAAATTACGGTTTCAATGGGCTGACCAGTTTTATTCACAATCAAATCCAGATTGATGGCGGTGGGCATCTCAAAAATGCCACCGTAGATACGGAGAATGGTTTTTCCGATTACCGATGTGGTTATATCTTTTTCAAAATATTGCAGCACTTTTTCCGAAGATATTAAAAATTGGACGATTGATTTTCGTCCAAATTCCTGCGAAAGTTGAATAATACCCAAACGGTCCAAACTGTTGAGCGCATTGTACGCTAAAAGGGTGTTCAGGCTGTAAGTTTTGCAAAATTCTGAAAAACCAAAATTGTGCTTTGTGAATTCCCCTTCGCCATAGGGAATCTGAAAATAATTGCTCAGCGTTCGGTAAATATTTTTCAGATCTGAAGTTGTTGGCAACGATTCCACAAACTGCTGCTTTACATATATTTTGTCGTATTCATTATAAAGTAATACCGCTGCGGCATATTGGCCATCGCGGCCCGCACGTCCTGCTTCCTGAAAATAGCTTTCCAGACTTTCGGGAATCTGTAGGTGTATCACGAAACGCACATTGGCGTGGTCAATGCCCATCCCAAACGCGTTGGTTGCAACCATAGTAGAGACAACCCCGTTGCGCCACGCTTGCAGTTTTTGCGCTTTTTCCTTTGCTGAAATTCCCCCGTGATAAAAAGTGGCAGAAATGCCCAGGCTATTGAGTTGTTCACTGATTTCAATTGTGCCCTTTCTATTTCTTACATATACAATTGCGGAGCCGTTGTTTGTTTTAAGGAATTGTTCGGTTTTGTAGAGTTTGTCTTCTTCCTTAAAAACTTGATACGACAGATTTTCGCGAACGAAGGAATTTCTGAAAACCGCCGGCAGTTCCATCTTTAGTTCTGAAATGGTATCTTCCAAAACTTCGGGTGTTGCCGTGGCAGTGAGTGCTATAATTGGAATTAACGGGTGTATTTCCCGAAGCAGTGTAATGTTTTTGTATGCAGGGCGAAAATCGTTTCCCCATTGCGAAATACAGTGCGCCTCATCAACCGCGATTAAATTCACGTTCATCTGCTTGATGTAGTTTTGGACTATTTCCTGCTGAAGCCGTTCGGGCGATAGGTAAAGAAATTTATAATTGCCGTAAAGGGTGTTGTCCAAAAGAGTATTCAGTTCATCAAAGGAAATACCGCCAGTTAATTTTAGGGCTTTTATCCCACGCTCTTTTAAGGCATTTACTTGATCGCCCATCAGTGCCACCAATGGTGAAACCACAATACAAATGCCGTCCATTGCCATTGCCGGAATTTGAAAACACAACGATTTTCCGCCTCCAGTGGGCAGAAGCGCCACAGTATCCTTCCCATCCATTACTGACGTGATTATTTCTTCCTGCATTGGTTTGAAGGAAGTATAGCCCCAGTATTTGGTCAGGATGTCGCGGACATTTGTCAAGGTGTGTTTTTAAGGTGATTCAGAATATATTCAACTCTATCTTTAATAGTGCCCACGGGTACTTCGTGAATTTTATAGCCAAAGTTTTCATAACCGCTTTTTAGGAAATGAAATATCTTTTCGGCCTGCTCAAAAGATTCGTAACGCTCGTTGTCCTGTTCATAGATTTCTTCCCAAGGGGGGAGCACAAATATTTCATCATATCGGTATTCATTGCACGTTTCACAAAAATTTTCAGGATAATGGGTAGCAACAAAGTCCATATAGGCAGTAACGTCTGGCATCCCGCGGTCATAAAAAAGTACAGGGGCTGCGCAATTTTTTCCTTCGTGAAACTGCTTCAATCTGCCTTCCAATAATTTTTCACTGAATAAAATAGGGTTCTCCAAAAACAATTGTTCAATCCCTTCCTTTTGTGCTTCAAGAATTACATCTCTTGAAATTTCGTGCATCACGGGATAGCCTTCTTTTTCCAGATAATTAATAAGTGCCGTTTTTCCTGAGCCGGGCCCTCCGGTAATTACAATTCTTCTCGTGTCCAAAAGTTACAATTTTCTACAAAGTAAGTAAATAAATATTTGTGGTGAAAGTGTATCTTTGTTGATCACAGAGCAAAATTATTTGATGGATCAAGGAAAAAACACCACAGAATTTTACGACCGATTAAAAAAACAACTTGAGGAGGATACCACGTGGCCTTCACCTTATCTATTTAAGTTTATAGTACCCGCCAGCTTAGAGAAAATAGCAGAAATAGAAGCTATTTTTGACGGTACCGATGCCGAAATTGCAACCCGTGATTCATCAAAAGGAACCTATTCCAGCATTTCAATAAAAGTTACGATGGAATCTCCCGATGATGTTGTAAAAAAATATCTTGAAGTTTCCAACGTTGAAGGTGTTATTTCACTTTAATTTTTAGTATTTTGCGAGAGAAATGATTTTCAATCTTTCCGAATACACAAATATTCTTCCCTTAATTAAAACATTTTGATACAAGAAGTAGCACAAATAGAATATAATACAGAGCGTCCAAAATTGATTATTCCCGAATACGGCCGCCATATACAAAAGATGGTAGATCAGGCCATCGCCACCGAAGATAAGGAAGAGCGCAATAAAATTGCCAAAAGCATAATAGCGGTTATGGGTAACCTTAACCCGCATCTTCGCGATGTGCCGGACTTTCAACCCATGCTTTGGGACCAACTTTTTATAATCTCAGACTTTAAACTGGATGTAGATTCTCCCTTCCCAATTCCTTCACGTGAAGAATTGATGGAAAGACCCGAACCTTTGAGTTATCCCCAAAACCATCCCAAATATCGTTTTTATGGAAACAACATAAAACGAATGATTGATGTGGCAAACAGTTGGGAGGAAGGAGACAAAAAAGAGGGGCTTATCCTTACTATTGCCAATCACATGAAAAAATGTTTTCTAAACTGGAACAAGGACACTGTGGAGGACGAAGTTATCTTTGAACATCTTTTTGAACTTTCCGGTGGCAAGATAAACCTTAAAAATAGCGATGAGGATCTGAGCAACGCTTCCGATTTGATGAAAAACAAAAAGCGTTTCAACACCAACTCTTCCAACAAGAAAAATTACAAATCAAATAACCGCAACCGCAAGCGTTATTAAAATATCAACCATTATTTATGGGAACTTTCCAAATAGAGGGCGGGCATAAACTAAAGGGCGAAATAACGCCTCAGGGTGCCAAAAACGAAGCCTTACAAATTCTTTGCGCAGTATTGTTAACCCCAGAAAAGGTAATAATTGAGAATATTCCGGATATTCTGGACGTAAATAAACTCATAAAAATATTAGAGAACCTTGGGGTGAAAATCCAAAAATTGGCAAAAGGTAAATACGCCTTTATCGCTGATGAAATTAATCTGGAATATCTAGAGTCAGAGCTTTTCAAGCAGGAGGGAAGCTCCCTTCGTGGATCCATTATGATTGTAGGTCCATTATTGGCTAGATTTGGAAAAGGATATATACCGCGTCCGGGAGGTGACAAAATTGGGAGAAGAAGGCTCGACACCCACTTTGAAGGTTTTATAAATCTTGGGGCGAAGTTCCGCTATAATAAAGAAGAGCGTTTTTATGGAGTGGAGGCGCCCAAAGGGTTAAAGGGTACGTATATGCTTTTAGACCAAGCTTCCGTTACCGGGACGGCCAATATTATTATGGCTGCCGTTTTAGCTAAGGGAACCACAACCATTTACAACGCTGCTTGCGAACCTTATATCCAACAACTTTGCAAAATGCTGAATGCCATGGGTGCCAATATTTCAGGAGTTGGCTCAAATTTATTGGTTATTGAAGGTGTAAAAAATCTAGGTGGCTGCACACATCGTATTCTGCCAGATATGATAGAAATTGGTAGTTGGATTGGCCTTGCGGCTATGACGAAAAGTGAAATCACCATTAAAAACGTGAGTTGGGAAAATTTGGGATTGATTCCTGAAACCTTTAGAAAACTTGGAATTAAACTGAACAAAAAAGGAGATGATATTCACATTCCATCGCAAAAGGAATACGAAATACAAGGCTATATTGACGGGTCTATACTAACGGTTGCCGATGCGCCTTGGCCTGGTTTTACACCAGATTTGTTGAGTATTGTACTCGTGGTTTGTACCCAAGCAAAGGGTAGCGTGCTTATTCACCAAAAAATGTTTGAAAGCCGTTTGTTTTTTGTAGACAAACTGATTGATATGGGTGCCAAAATCATTCTTTGCGATCCGCACCGGGCAACTGTAATTGGCCATAACTTCCAATCAAACCTGAAAGCTACTACTATGGTATCACCAGATATTCGGGCGGGAATTTCACTATTGATTGCAGCGCTCTCGGCACAAGGTACAAGCACCATCCACAATATTGAACAGATAGATAGGGGTTACGAAAATATTGATGAAAGACTTCGGGCCATTGGGGCGAAAATTACGAGGACTGATCTATAAAATAATTTATCTCACATTTAAAATATAAATTTTGCTGAATTGATAAAGCACAAATCGGATTTTAATATTGAGCAAATTGGGTGTTTCCGATTTTATAGCGGACTAATAATCGGATTCATTTTTAGTCTGGTTTTAAACCAATTCTTTTTGAGTATTATTCGAATAAGCGATTCTTTAGTTTTAGCAACGGATAGTTATTCGAAAATTCCTATTGATTCAAAACCAACTTTTTATTATTCGTTTTTCTGGAGTTTGTTCTCAATAAGTCTTGCCTTTAGTTTTACAGTCTACTTATGGACATGTAAACCTATTTTGAATACAAGACGTGAAACAAGACTAAACCGAATTGCACAAACGAACTCTTTATTCATTTTCGCTCTGATATTTTTATCTGTATCTCGCCTTCTGCAATTTTATATTGGATTTCATTATGTTGATTTTGAAATAAAAGAAGAAGTTGGAATTTTACTCTTTATGATACCAATTTTTATTTTTGCATATAATTGGGTCTATATTTCAAAAATTTACAAAGCCACTAAATCTTTTATGATATCAATATTGATATTCGTAATTTATGGACTGGTATTGAGCGGAATAAAAATGTAGGAATAAATATTTTACAAGCTATGGCTTCATTAATACCATTTTAAAACTTCATCTATTTTATCGACTGTTTATTTTAAGCTTTCCGGTTTTTGTTAATCTCGTCCTGAAGTTTTCTGCGAAGCTTTTGCTCGCGTTCAAGACTGTTTCTTCGGTAATCTTCCAGTTCAATTTCCATTTCTGCCATTTTCAGTTGGGCAGCGTTGGTAATTTTATGGCTGTTCAAAAATCTGTAGAATAAGAAGCCGCTAATCAATAATAAAATAAGGATAATGCTCCACATAATAGCATTATAAGTGGCTTTTGAAGTAAGAATGCCAAAAATTTCAATCCCGTCTTCCTTTTCTTTAGCAATAGCCAAGCTTTGTTTGGTGTTTTGAAGATTTTGACGAAGCGAATCAATTTCGTTTTTCTGAAGACTTAATTCACTTTCTTGAGTATTTATTTTCTTCTCTAATGAAGAAACGGAATCTAAAATATTTCGCTTTAAAGTAGCAAGCTGGGTCTTCTTAATTACTTTGTATTCTTGATAGCTGTTGCTTTTATCGAAAGCATCCGTCATCTGTTCGTTCAAAGTGTTTTTTCGAACTTGGATTGAGTCTTGTGCTGCCGCATGCAGCGTAAATAGAAATAGGGGGAGGGTTAGTACTAAAATCTTCTTCATGTCTTCAGGTTTGTTTGCAATGCTTTATTTAACAGTGCAAGAGTAGAAAAAATTGTCCACAACCACTCAAATTTTGTTTCAAATTACAAAATCTTTAACAAATTCCCTAGATCTTATTTTGGTACAGGTTAATGCTCCGGAGGGGCATTTCTTTACTTGAGAAATGATTTTTTTTGTACTGGCACCGTCTAAATCTATCCAAGGTATCACCGAGGTTTTAAAAACTTCGGAAAGTCCTTTTGCGCAAGCCTCGGCGTGAATGCATCGACTGGGTTCATAAGTTACAATCACTTCACCATTACTGTAAACATTTTTGTAGGTTTCCATACTTTACAATTTGGGGGTTTGTAAAATTAAACGTGAAAATATCGATAAAACTACATATTTTATCGATATAATACACAAAATAGGAATAATCGTACAGAAATTAACATATTTTAGGAAACCGTTTTTTTATAAACCTGTAAACATCTTTCTCTCGCTTCTTTGTGATCTACTATTTTTTCGGGATAGTTTTCAGTCCCAAATTCGGGAACGTATTTTTTGATGTATTTGTGGTTTTTGTCAAATTTTTCAATTTGTGTGGTGGGATTGAAAATTCTAAAATACGGAGCCGCATCTACGCCACTGCCGGCGGCCCATTGCCAATTGCCCACGTTGCTAGCCATTTCGTAATCGAGGAGTTTTTCTGCAAAATAAGCCTCGCCCCAACGCCAATCTATTAGCAGGTGTTTGCACAAAAAGCTTGCGACCACCATGCGTACCCGGTTGTGCATATAGCCGGTTTTGTTCAATTGTCGCATTCCTGCGTCAACCAGCGGATAGCCGGTTTTACCATCTTTCCACTTTTTAAATTCGGTTTCATTATTTCGCCATTCAATGCGATCGTATTTCTTTTTAAAGGCATTTTCTACCGTTTCCGGGAAATGCCACAGAATCTGCATAAAGAATTCACGCCAAATAAGTTCCTGCCAAAACACTTCATTCTTTTCAGCAGTAGCCTTTTTCATTATTTTCCGAATGCTTACGGTGCCAAAACGAAGGTGTGGGCCCAAATGCGACGTTGCGTCTTCCGCCGGGAAGTTTCTTCGTTTTTCGTACTCTTGGATTGTTGTGGGGGTAACATCATAATCGGGAATTTCTATGTTGGATTTTTTGAATCCAATATCGCTCAAAGTGAGATTTGGAAGCCGCGAATTTTGATATAGATTTTTTAAAAATTCGTTGGTATAATAAATTTTTTCATCATACTCTTTTTTGAATTTTGCCTTCCAGGTCTTCATAAAAGGGGTGTAAACCACATAAGGGTCGCCGTCATCCTTTACTACTTCATCTTTCTCAAAAATCACCTGATCTTTATAAGTGTAAAAACCGATGTCTTTTCCTTCAAGAAGTTCCTGAATGTATTCATCACGCTTTTTGGCATACGGTTCATAATCACGGTTGGTGATTACATTTTGGACTTCAAAATCAGAGATAACTTTTTTGAAAACTTCCTCCGGTTTACCGTGGTAGATTGCGAGACTGCTGCCATGTTCCTGCAGTTGGTTTCGCATTTTTTGCAGGGTTTCAAATATAAAGGTTATCCGCGCATCGTCTTCGGGCAGTTCGTTCAATATTTCGGAATCGAATATAAAAAGTGGCAATACCGGATATTTTCCGTGAAGGGCTTTGTAAAACCCTACATTATCGTCCAAGCGCAGATCTCTTCGGAACCAAAATATATTTACTTTTTCCGCCAAAACTTAATTTATGTTTAAAGTTGAAAGACCTCCGTCCACGCCAAAAACCTGACCGGAAATCCATTGCGATTCATCGCTCAGCAGAAATGTAGCCATAGCTGCGATATCATCTGCCGTTCCGACTTTCTTCAGCGGATGCCGTTCTGCCATTTTTTCTTTTTTGGAATCACTATTCAATAATTTTGAGGCTAAGGAAGTATCCGTTAGTGAAGGAGCGATTACATTTACTCTAAAATTGGGAGCGTACTCAGCTGCCAATGCCTTGGCGAAACCTTCAATAGCTCCTTTTGCAGCAGCCACACTGGTGTGGAAAGGCATTCCCACTTTCACCGCCACGGTACTGAAAAATACTAGACTTGTAGCTTCCGCATTCTTTAACTTGTGCAATAGGCCGTGCACTACGCGAACCAGGGCGTGGAAGTTGAGCTCCATATCCTCGCAAAAGGTTTCGGGACTCATCATTTTAAAAGGTTTCAGATTAATGCTTCCGGGAAGATACACAAGGCCGTGGATTTCTTCAGGCAGGTCAAGTTCTGAAATGTCATCCTTTAAAACATCAAAGGTGTGATGTAAAATGTCTTCGGAAATATCCTCCTTGGTGCGGGAAGCGATAATAACATTGTGGTTAACCTTTAGTTTTTTTGCAATTGCCGCACCAATACCGTAGGAACCGCCAATGAGAAGTATATTTTTTTGCATAAAATTATTTTTATGGAATTACATAGAGCCGAAAAGCTCCACCAATTTGTTTTTTCGATATTCAAAAATTTCGTCCAGTTTCGGTTTTACCAAAAAAGGGTGCGCTAATTGGCCTAAAAACCCGTAGGGTAATTTATAATGAAGCAAGTCTTCCATTTCCACACCGCCTTCAATTTCTCTTATAAAATGCTTGTGGTGCCACAGGGCGTACGGCCCAAAGCGTTGTTCATCTACGAAGTATTCTTGATCTACCACGTGGGTTATCTCTGTTACCCAGCGGTTTTTTATTCCTAAAATGGGAGTGACTATATATTCTATTATTTGCCCAGCGTACATGGTCCTATCAGCACCGGCTTGAATGTTGAAACCCATATAATCTGGCGTTATAACTTTCAAATTTTTAGGATCAGATAAAAACTGCCATGCCTGTTCCCGGGATATGGGCAGGTTCTGTTTGGCATGTAGCGTATAAATCTTCATCTACCGCCTATTATTTGCCTTGTTTGAACGAAAGTTTCCGATTCATGCGCAAGAGCCTGTAGGTATTGTTCTCTATCGCACTGTTGCGGAAGCGTATCCTAAATATTCTTTTCACTAACTTCAACATGATTTTTTAATTTTTGCTTAAAAATACTTTGTTTTATTATATCAAAAAAAGTTTAAACAAAATATTAACTATTCTACCGCATTTAAACTATAATCGTGGATTGCGCCATTTTCTTTTGTTGTAAATTCTTTAGATTTTAGGTTTTCCTTAACGATTAAAAAATTTCCAAACAGTAACTTCGTGAAAATTATAATCACCTTAAAACCATTACAATGAAAAAAATTATTTTACTTTTTTCCGCTTTGATGTTAACCGTTGGCATTCAAGCGCAAATACAGACACCGCAGCCCAGCCCATTTCAAAAAATTGAACAAAAAGTAGGACTTACAGATGTTACTTTGGAATATTCAAGACCTTCTATGAAAGGGAGAACTATTTTTGGAGGTTTGGTTCCTTATAATGCTATGTGGCGTACCGGTGCAAATGCCAACACAAAAATTACTTTTAGTAACGATGTTGAAATAGGAGGCAAAACCCTTAAGGCAGGATCGTACGCAATTTATACTAAACCAGGAGCCTCAAGCTGGGACGTTTATTTTTATGATGAAACCGACAATTGGGGGAATCCTGAAAAATGGGACGATAGCAAAGTTGCTGCCCAGGTATCTGTTCAGGCCTATCCAATGCCTATGAATATTGAAACTTTCACGATGAGTTTTGACGAGTTGAAAAACGATTCAGCTTTATTGGGAATGCTTTGGGAAAAAACTTATGTTGGCGTGCCGATTAAATTCAATACGGATAAAACTGTTACGGCAAGCATTCAAAGGGTAATGAACGGCCCTTCGGCAAACGATTATTACGCCGCTGCTGTTTATTATTTGGAAGCTGGCAAGGATATCAACCAGGCTAAAACTTGGATCGATAAATCAATTGAAATGAACAAAGATCCAAAATTCTGGCAACTGCGTCAAAAATCGCTTATTTATGCGAAAGCGGGTGATAAAAAAGGAGCAATAGAAGCAGCTAAAAAATCTTTGGAACTAGCCAAAGCGGCCGGAAACGATGATTATGTTGCACTGAACGAAAAGTCCTTGAAGGAATGGGGCGCCAAATAATAAACCTGCTTCAATAAATTACGAAAGCCCCAATTTTTGGGGCTTTTTTTATTTAGGACCTTTCGGACCCTTTTCACCTTTTTCGCCTTTGCCGTGCCTGTAGCGGTCTAATAGCTCTCTTTTAAAATCATTTTCCGCTTTTTTAAGGGTGATTATCTTTTTTGGCGAAAGCACCTTTCGCAATTCGGCCGTCAACTGTTTGCGCAGTTCCAATTCACTAGTTTCAATGGATAGGTTTTTGTCAATCAATTCATTGGCCTCGGCATCGGAAAGATTTTCAAGACCATTGCGGAGCTTGTGGAAAATCTCGGTGCGCTCCTTTTTTCGCAACTCGTGAAATTTTTCATCGAAGTTGTTGTATATGGGCCAGAATTTTTCCGCCTCTGAAGATGTGAGCGAGAGTTTTTCGGTAATGTAGGCTGTTTTCCAAGCCTTTATTTTTTCGTGTTTTCCGTCCTGCGCCTGCACGGTTGCGGCCAAAAGGAAAAGTATGATAACTAATTTATTCATTGCTCATTAATTAAGGTTTCGGTATCTATATTTTCCAAAAGATATTCTTTTAGCGAACTGTCACTAAAATACTTCGCATCCAAATCTATATCGGGAACGTCTTCATCTTCTATATAGGAAGTAAGATCGTAAAGGTCCATATTTAAATTGCCCTCTTCAATATAGGTATCAATAGCAGCCAGTTGAAGCGAATCAAGACTCGAAGTATTGCTCGTGGTATTGAAAAGTGAAAAGCCAATTACCAATGAAGCGGCAATGGCAGCGGCATAGCCAAAATATTTCCGCGGAAAGAGCGGGATAACTTTATTGGGTTTTTCTAAAGCTGAAACTTCTTTTAAAACTCGTGTTTCCAATTTTTCAAAATAATCTTCCGGCGTTTTAAAGCCAGCGGTTTTCGGAAAATTCTCTTCCGCCATTTTGCTGAAAAGGCGCTCCTCAAAAGTTTCGAAATAACCTTCGGGTATGCTAAAATTGGGTATATTTTCTTCTCTTTTCACTTTAAATCTTGAATACCGTTACATTATAAGGTTTCATCTGTTTTTATAAATTCCGTGATTTTTTTCACGGCTATGTGATAGCTGCTTTTCAATCCGCCCACCGAGGTTTCGAGTATTTCTGAAAGTTCCTCAAAGGTGTGGTCCTCAAAATATTTCATTGTAAAAATCAATCGTTGTCTCTCGGGCAGCGTTGCGATGGCCTTTTGAAATTGCAGTTGCAGTTGGTCGCCTTCAAAATATACGTCGGTTTCCAATTTGCGCACCGCATTGCTCTTTACATTGTCAATCGACACATTGTTTCGCTTCGCTTTTTTATTGAGAAATGTGATGGACTCATTGGCGGCGATGCGATACATCCACGTGTGCAACTTGCTTTCCCCTTTGAACGAATTGATATTTCTAAAAATTTTTATAAAGGTGTTTTGAAGCACATCATCGGCATCATCGTGGTCCAAAACCATATTCCTGATTTGCCAATAGAGCCGTTCCTTGTACTGCGCCACCAATTCCCGAAAGGCGGCTTCTTTGGCTCCTTCGGTCTGTAATGCGGTTACCAGTTCTTGTTCTTCAACCATTGTTTGCGCAATCGGTTATATGACGGAAATATTTCGGAAAGGTTTAATTTGGTACGGAATTTTTTAATATCCGTTACGCCAACGACTGCATTTCCACCAAACTGTAATACACGCCTTTTTTTTCCAAAAGTTCTTGATGTTTGCCCTGTTCAACGATTTTTCCTTTGGAGAGTACCACGATATTATCGGCATTTTGAATGGTAGAGAGCCTGTGGGCAATAACGATGGAAGTTCGGTTTCTCATCATTTTTTCCAAGGCATCCTGTACCAAACGCTCGCTCTCGGTGTCCAATGCCGAAGTTGCCTCGTCCAAAATCATAATCGGCGGGTTTTTCAGAACCGCTCGGGCAATGCTCAACCGCTGCTTTTGGCCGCCGCTCAGTTTGTTACCGCTGTCGCCAATGTTGGTCTCAAAACCTTCGGGAAGGTCTTTTATAAATTCGTATGAATTGCTAATTTCCGCGGCTTCTTTTAATTCTTCATCGGTTGCGAGTGGTTTTCCAAGCTTTAAATTATTCGCCACCGTATCGTTAAAAAGAATGGAATCCTGCGAAACAATCCCCATTAGGCCCCGCAGCGATTGCTTTGAAATATTTTTTATATCCACCCCGTCAATCTCGATAGTGCCTTGGTTTACGTCGTAAAAACGTGTCAATAGGTTTGCAATCGTACTTTTTCCGCTACCGGATTGGCCCACGAGGGCAACGGTTTTCCCTTTTGGAATTTCAAGTGAAAAGTCCTTTAAAACGTACTGATCCTCGTATTTAAACGAAATGTTTTTGATTGAAATGAGTCCGTCAAAACCTTCCTTTTGTATTGGGTTTTCAATATCGGTAATTGTGTTTTCGGCTTCCAGCAATTCTAAAATACGCTGGGCAGAACCGTCGGCGCGTTTAACAGAATAACTTGCTTTAGCAATGGCCTTGGCGGGTGTTAAAATATTGTACGCCAACATTATGTAGCCAAGAAAGAAACTAGCGTCCAACGTTCTGTCAACAAACACCAAATAGCCACCATAAATTAAGAGGATTCCAATGGTTATAATTCCCAATAACTCGCTTAATGGCGAAGCGAGGTTCTGCCGGTTCATTACCTTATTTGAATGTCTGTAAAACCTTTGGTTGCTATCTTCAAATTTTTTCTGAAATAAGTTTTCAGCGTGAAAAGCTTTTATAATGCGCAGTCCTCCCATAGTTTCTTCTAGAATTGAAAGGAAAACGCCCTGCTCTTGCTGTACTTTTAACGAACCTCTTTTCAACGACTTTCCAACTTTCGATATCAAAAAACCTGAAATCGGCAAAAATAGAAACACGAAAAGCGTTAATTTGGGACTAATAAATAGCATAGTTGCCAATGAAAAAAGGATTGTCAATGGCTCGCGAACAATCATTTCCAAAACGGAAAGCACCGAGTTTTTCACCTCGTCCACATCGCCACTTAAGCGAGAAATAGTGTCTCCCTTTCTTTTTTCAGAATAAAAGGCCAATGGAAATTGAATTACTTTGCTGTACAGATCGTTTCGAAGGTCTCTTAACACGCCATTCCGCAAAAAAGTAGAATAATACATTGCGAGATAATTGCTCAAGTTTTTAAGTAGAAAGATCGTAACGATCAATCCTATCATAAAAAGCAACACTTTAAAATCACCGTATTCATTGATGTACTTTACCAAATGATAGTTAAGCGAATCTTGAATGTAAGTGGTTAATTTGGTGATGCTTTCGTAAACTGGCTCTTGACCAACTTCACGCTGATCGCTAAAAATAACCTGCAACACCGGTATTAGCGCCAAAAAAGATAGGGTGCTGAATAGTGCGTAGAGCACATTAAAAAAGATATTTAAATACGCATACTTTTTATACGGAATAACATAGCGCAGTATTTTTCTGAAATAATTCATTAACTCACGTTTAGTTGTGCGGCGATAGCGTCAATTTTTTTCTGAAGTACCGCTTCAAAATTATCCTT
The DNA here is from genome assembly GCF_001573155.1 of Aequorivita aquimaris. Lineage (GTDB taxonomy): Bacteria > Bacteroidota > Bacteroidia > Flavobacteriales > Flavobacteriaceae > Aequorivita > Aequorivita aquimaris. The sequence continues at coordinate 106,489 of NZ_JRWG01000003.1, forward strand.
TTCGGAAGTGTTCACGCTAATGTAGAACTTTATTTTCGGTTCGGTGCCGCTGGGTCGCGCTGCAATTTTGCTACCGTCTTCGGTATAATAGATTAACACGTTGCTTTTTGGCAGGTTTAATGCCAAGGTTTTTTGATTTGTGAAATCTGTGGTTTCACCTTTTAAAACATCGTCCATCCGGATTACTTTACTGCCCGCAATTTCCTTAAACGGATTTTCGCGCAGCTTTTTCATCATCGCCGAGATTTCGGCAGCGCCCTGTTTTCCTTTCTTCGTTATTGAAATCAAATGCTCTCGGTAGTTTCCGTATTCATTGTAAACTTCGTTTAAATATTGGAACATACTGCTGCCGGCGTGTTTTTTCTGCGCCGCAATCTCGCAGGCCAGTAGGGTAGCGGTTACGGCATCCTTATCCCGAACAAAATCTCCCACCAAATACCCGAAACTTTCTTCGCCGCCGCCAATAAACTCAAGTTCGGGATAGTCTTTTATCATTTTGGCAATCCACTTAAAACCCGTAAGCCCTTCCAGATATTTTACGTTGAAATGCTCCGCAACCTTCTCCACCATTGGCGTGGAAACAATTGTGGAGGCCACAAACTGGTTGCCGTTCAACTTTCCAGCCTTTTGCCATTGTTCCAAAAGAAAATGCGTCATTAAAACCATGGTTTGGTTTCCGTTGAGCAAAACCATTTCATTGTTGTCATTTCTAACGGCAACTCCCAATCGGTCGCAGTCTGGATCGGTGCCAATTACAATGTCAGCATTTTCTTTTTCGGCGAGTTCCAAAGCCATTTTTAAGGCTGCTGGTTCTTCGGGATTGGGAGATTTTACCGTTGGGAAATCGCCGTTTGGCTCTGCCTGTTCTTCAACAATGGAAACATTTTTATAGCCAGCCTGTTCCAAAACCTTCGGAATCATGGTAATTGAAGTGCCGTGGAGGGAAGTGAAAACAATTTTCAAATTGTCTTTAGCTTCCTGGGAAGTATTAAAAGTACCGTTTTCAACTGAAGCTTTTGCGAATGCTTCGTCAACTTCGGAATCTATTAATTGGATTAAATTTTCGTTCGCTTCAAACTTTATGTCTTCGTAATTCAGCGAATTTATTTCAGCAATAATTTCACCATCCTGAGGCGGCACCAGTTGTCCGCCATCTTCCCAATATACTTTATAACCATTGTATTCCGGCGGATTGTGGGAAGCTGTTAAAACAATTCCTGCCTTGCAATCCAGCAATTTTACTGCGAAGGAAAGCTCGGGCGTGGGCCGCAATTCTGAAAAAAGAAAGACCTTAATACTGTTTGCCGAAAAAACATCGGCTACCACTTTCGCAAATTCCTTGCTGTTGTGGCGGCAATCGTAAGCTATGGCTACCTTTATTTCTTGGTTTGGAAATTGCTTCTTTAAATAATTTGAAAGCCCTTGGGTGTTTTTTCCTAAAGTATATTTATTGATTCGGTTGTCGCCAAGCCCCATGATGCCTCGCATTCCACCGGTACCGAATTCCAGATTTTTATAAAAGCTGTCTTCCAATCCCTCAGGATCGTAAGCGATCATTTCCTTGATTTCGTGCTGGGTTTTTTCGTCAAAAAAAGGGGTGAGCCACTGGTTAACGCGGTCTAAAATTTTCGGATCTACGTAAATCATTCGTTTCAATTAAAGTGCAAAAATAGCAATAAAATAAAGGAGAATATAAGATTCCAGATTTAATGTTTGAGTCGTTAAGAGTGCTAATGTTTTGGATTCCGAAGCCCCAATTACTGATTGACAGTTTCTTTAATGATATAGTTTCTTGAATCTTTTTTGCTTCGAAGGATCAATTCACCCAAAAACCCAGCAAGAAAAAGTTGCGATCCCAGAACCATTGCTATTAGGGCAATAAAAAATTCAGGTCTGTCAGTAATAAGTCTTGCCGAAGGATTGATAAATAGCTTGTCGATTCCCAAATACAGTGCGAAGGAAAAGCCCACAAAAAGCATAAATGCGCCCCACGCGCCAAATAGGTGCATCGGTCTTTTTCCGAAACGTGACAAAAACCAAATGGTGATCAAATCCAAAAATCCGCGGATAAAACGTTCGGCGCCAAATTTGGTCGTTCCGTATTTTCGGGCCTGGTGCAAAACAGGTTTTTCTGAAATTCTACTGAAGCCAGCATTTTTGGCCAAAACAGGAATATAGCGGTGCATTTCGCCAGTAACTTCTATGGTTTTCACAACATCTTTTTTATAAGCTTTCAACCCACAATTAAAGTCGTGCAATTTTACGCCAGAAGTTTTCCGTGCAGCATAATTGAACAGTTTTGAAGGCAGGTTTTTGCTCAAAACAGAATCGTATCGTTTCTTTTTCCAGCCCGAAACAAGGTCAAAACCTTCCTCGGTAATCATTTTATAGAGTTCGGGAATTTCTTCTGGATTGTCCTGTAGATCGGCATCCATCGTAATAATCACATCGCCTTTGGCCATTGCAAAACCCGCGTGCAGGGCTTGCGATTTACCGTAATTCTTCTGAAAACGGATTCCTTTTACCTCAGAATTTTCACGGGATAATTTTTCAATAATTTTCCAGGAACCGTCTGTACTTCCATCGTCAATAAAGATGAGCTCGTACAAAAAACCATTGGATTGCATAACATCTGCAATCCAACGGTACAATTCATTTAGCGATTCTTCTTCGTTCAGAAGGGGTATGACGATGGAAATATTCATCAATTAGTTTAACGGATTTGGATTTTTTGTCTTGAAAATAAGTGCAACCAGCAACCCAATAACACTCATAAAAGCAAGACTGAATACGTAATTTTTCAGTTGTGTGCCAATTGCAAAGTTATCCTGTTCGGCCATTTTTGCCATTTGCTTATCTATTTCAGCTTGTGGAGTGCCTAGTTTTTGTAAGAATTCAGCGGTCATTTCCAAAGTCTTTTCCTGTAAAAAAGCGGCTAATTCCGGATCGATGATGTTGAATATTAAAATTCCAACGACAGTACTTATCAAAAGCCCGATTGCAACAGTAATAAAATACACTGTAAAGGATTGTTTAAAATTCATTATTCCTCCGAGCAAGCCCTTTGCTTTTGCCACGGATACAATCCCCAAGGCGATAATTATAATGAAACTAATAATTCCCACCCACCATTTTGTGAAAAGGTCTGGATTTAAAACATACATCAGGGTAGTCATAAGCGCAAGAACTGCACCTAAAATAAGGCCGTAGTTGACCGCCGATTTTTTAATTGAAATAGGTTGGTTTTCCATTTTAACGTTGTTTTTTAAGTTCGGTTGGTTAGTAAACAAAGATAGCAAAACGTTACATTTGCGGGCGATTTAGTAACGAATTAAAAAAGTGGAGAATTTTGTTGCTAATTTCCAATTAATACTTACATTTGCAAACTCAATTCCGAAAGGTCGGAAGAGCGTATTTTAAATTATAATATTACAGAGATGAAAAAAGGTATCCACCCAGAAAATTATAGAATAGTTGCTTTTAAGGATATGAGTAATGAAGACGTTTTCCTTACTAAATCAACTGCAGATACAAAGGAAACTATCGAGGTTGATGGTGTTGAATATCCTTTGGTGAAGATGGAAATTTCACGTTCTTCACATCCTTTCTATACCGGAAAAGCAAAACTTATCGATACTGCGGGACGTATTGACAAATTCAAAAACAAATACGACAAGTTTAAAAAACCTGCAGCTAAAGAAGCTAAAACTGAAGAATAGTCTTCACTTTTTTAGTAAAACATAGAAAAGCCTTCGAGAAATCGGGGGCTTTTTGATTTTAGTCCCGATAGTTATCGGGAGACGATTGTTGATTGTAGATTTTTGAGTAATATTGAATTTGTATTTTTATAGCTACGATTTTTAGGAAATCGTAAATCAAATATCTAAAATCGTAAATCAAAATGAATTACATCCTCTTCGACGGCAACGTCCGCAACCAGCTTTTACCATTCACTTTTACACGCCCCGTCGCCGATATTCGTGTGGGTATTTTAACTATCCGCGAAAAGTGGGAACACTTGTTGGGCTTTACCACAACTACCGTTACCGAAGACTATCTTTCAGAAAAATATCCTTTTTTGGAGCTTGAGAAGAATATTTTGATAAATGCTTCTTTCCTTCCATCGGAAAATTTAGCGAATATTATTAAAGGATTGGAGGAAAACCAGGCGGTCTTTTTTGAGGAGGAACCAATAGCTTTTTTTACGACCGAAGGACAGGAAGTAGATTTTGAAACTTTTAATATAATCCAATATGCTCACAACGATGTGTTGAGAATAGAGTACACCTGGGATATTTTTTCAAAAAATGGCGAGGCAATAAAACGCGATTTTGAAATGCTCACCCAGGGTAGAAAATCGCAGCCTATTCCCGAAGGAGTTTGGACAAAAAACCCTCAAAATATTTTTATAGAAGAAGGCGCGAAAATTGAATTTTGCACTTTAAACGCTTCCGAAGGACCCATATATATAGGTAAAGATGCCGAAATTATGGAAGGCGCATTGGTGCGCGGGCCGTTTGCGCTTTGCGAACATTCCACCTTAAAAATGGGTACCAAGATTTACACAAACACCACCGTTGGCCCGCACAGCAAGGTTGGGGGAGAGGTTAACAACTCCGTGATATTTGGATATTCAAACAAAGGCCACGACGGGTTTTTGGGAAATTCAGTTTTGGGCGAATGGTGCAATTTGGGGGCAGATACCAACAATTCCAACCTAAAAAACAACTACGCCGAAGTGCGGCTCTGGGATTACGAAACCGAAGGTTTTGCCAGAACGGGGCTTCAATTCTGCGGGTTAATGATGGGCGACCACAGCAAATGCGGCATCAACACCATGTTCAATACCGGAACGGTTGTGGGCGTGAGCGCCAATATCTTCGGAAGTGGTTTCCCGCGGAATTTTGTTCCCAGTTTCAGTTGGGGCGGAAGCGGTGGTTTTACAACCTATAAAACCGACAAGGCTTTTGAAGTGGCAAAAGTAGTGATGGGCCGAAGAAATATTGAATTTTCAGAAATGGACGCCAAGATTTTGGAACATGTTTTTGAGCAAACCGCTAAGTGGCGAAAGGCTTAATAAAAAAATAAAAGATAAACCAGGGCTGCAATAATCACTACCATAACGCTTCCAAAGACAATGGTTAGCCGTTTTTGTCGCTCTATTTCTTTTTGACGCAGTTTTTGTTTGAATGCCTCAAATTGTGCAGGGGACATTTTTTTGTAATCAACAATTTTTGTTGAGGTTCCAAATTTTGAAGGAACATCTTTTTCAAAATAATTATTTCGTTTAGCAAGTTGCTTTGCATTATTGCGAAGCGTTTGTGCCATTGCCAGAGCAGAACCTCCAAATCCCATTCTTTACCTTTTTGAAGTTTAAACTGTAATTTACAAATTATTTCGACTTTTTTACGTGTTTCAAAACCAAAAAATTCTGCGGGTTGATTCCGAGACCCGAAACCTTTTTATTCACAAACCGAACCGCCATGTCATAAAACAAAGGCACTACCGGCGCTTCTTCAACAATAATGGAATCCATTTTAGTATAAAGAAGTTTTCGTTCCTCAATTTCTGAAATTGTAAGCGCCTTTTCATAAATACTGTCAAAAGTAGCATTGTGGAAGTGCATATAATTAGGGCCGTTTGGGGTAAAGTTTGGGCTGTAGAACAGTGAGAGATAATTCTCTGCATCGGGATAATCGGCAATCCAGCTGGCGCGAAAAATATCAAGTTCTCCGCTACTTTTCATCTGCCGAAGCGTGGAAGGCGGCATTACGTCTATGGTCACGGCAATCCCGAGTTTTTCGAGTTCGCGCTGCACGTATTCGCACAGATCCAAATACTGGCTGTTGGTACCGATGGTAATTTCGGGTTTTGTGTCGCCTGTTTCGGTTTTGTATTGTGCAATCAATTCTTTGGCTTTTTCAGGCTGATAGGTGTAACCGTCAATTTCAGCATAGCCGGGCAAGCCTTTCGGAATAAAACCGTGAATGGCCGGAATGCCCATGCCGTTGCGAAGATAGGTTACCATCTTTTGGCGGTCGAAGCCGTAATTGATGGCCTGTCGCAAGGTCTTGCTTTTTATTTCGGGCGTATCTGTTCCGAGGAAAAAACCGAGGTATTCCGTATTCAAATACGGTCCAGTAATCATATAGGCCAAATCGTCGTACTTGGGTTGCAGCTTTCCGCGCGTGGTTAAAAGCTCATCTTTGTAGCTGCCGTCCAAACCCGAGATGAAATCGAGCTTGCCTTGTGCGAATTGTAAAAATTCACTTTGCTTATCGGGCAAAAATGTTATTGCCACGGCCTCTAAGTAGGGGAGCCTTTCTCCGTTTTCATCCCTTTCGAAATACAGCGGATTTTTTCTGAAAACCAGCTTTACGTTTTCCTCCCACATTTTAAACTGAAAAGGTCCCGTGCCCACAGGATTACTTCGGAATTCATTGCCATAATACTCGACTGCTTCCCTCGGCACCACCGAACAATAGCGCATCGAGAGCAAGCCCAGAAAAGCGGGAAAGGGCTGCTTCAATCTGATTACAAAAGTATGGTCGTTTTCAGCCCAATATTTTTCAACATAATTCATTACCCAACTTCCCGGAGATGCCACTTTTTCATCGGTCAGACGGTCAAAACTGTACACAAAATCTTGTGCCACAACTTTTCTGGTATATCGATTTGGCCCCGCGGAATCCATTTTTGCAAAAGCTATATTTTGATGAAAATAAACATCATTACGCAGGGTAAATGTATAGGTGAAAGAGGAATCGTTTATAACCCAACTTTTCGCAATATCAGGTTTAATATTTAAGGAATCATCCAGCTGTACCAAACCATTGTACAATTGGTTATCCGGCCAAATGGCCTGTGGATTTCGGGCAAATGCGGGGTCTAAAGTTGGTATGTTTCCGTGTTCATTATAGCGGAAGACGAGGTGGTCGCGGTCTGATTCTGCCTTTTTGGTACAGGATAGGAGCGTGAGGAATACGGTGAAAATTGATAGAATTTTAATCATTTAAAAAATTTACCATGAATGCACGAATATATAGGTTTATTGGCTCTTTAAGGTTTAGAATAGTAAAATCTCAAAACAAATAATTCGTGTATTCGTGGTTTTTAGTTTGTACTTTTGCAATCGCAATTGCCAAAAATACAACAATGCATTCTTCAAAAAAAGTCGCCTTTTACACCCTCGGCTGCAAACTCAACTTCAGCGAAACTTCAACCATTGCAAGAAGTTTTGAGGGAGAAGGTTTTCAACGTGTGGATTTTTCCGAAAAAGCTGATATCTACGTAATTAACACGTGCAGCGTAACCGAAAATGCCGACAAGCGTTTTAAGACCATTGTAAAGCAGGCGCAAAAAGCAAATCCAAAGGCCTTTGTTGCTGCCGTTGGTTGCTATGCACAATTAAAGCCGCACGAACTGGCGGATGTGGATGGGGTTGACCTGGTTTTGGGCGCGACAGAAAAATTTAAAATAACCGATTATCTAAATGACCTTTCCAAAAATGATTTCGGGGAAGTGCATTCTTGTGAAATAGAGGATGCAGATTTTTACGTGGGTTCCTATTCCATTGGCGACAGAACGCGGGCTTTTCTGAAAGTGCAGGACGGCTGCGATTACAAATGTACCTATTGCACCATTCCTTTGGCGCGGGGCATTTCCCGAAGCGATACGTTGGAAAATGTGCTGCAGAATGCCGCCGATATTTCGGCACAGGGGATAAAGGAAATTGTTTTGACCGGCGTAAACATTGGCGATTACGGAAAAGGAGAGTTCGGAAACAAAAAACACGAGCACACGTTTCTGGAATTGGTAAAAGCCTTGGATGAAGTGGAAGGTATTGAGCGGCTTCGCATTTCTTCCATAGAACCGAATTTGCTGAAAAACGAAACCATTGATTTTGTGGCAAAGTCGCGAACGTTTGTACCGCATTTTCACATTCCATTGCAAAGTGGGAGCAATGAAATTTTAAAATTGATGCGTCGCCGCTATATGCGCGAACTTTATGTGGAACGGGTTGCAAAAATTCGGGAAGTAATGCCGCATGCCTGCATTGGCGTTGACGTTATCGTTGGGTTTCCGGGCGAGACTGATGAGCGGTTTTTGGAAACCTATCATTTTTTAAACGAGTTGGATATTTCCTATTTGCACGTTTTCACCTATTCCGAAAGGGACAACACGCCCGCTGCTGAAATGGAGGGGGTAGTGCCGATGAAGGTGCGAAACAAGCGCAGCAAAATGTTGCGCGGTCTTTCGGTAAAAAAGCGAAGGGCATTCTATGAAAGTCAATTGGGCACGACCCGAACCGTTCTTTTTGAAGGCGAAAACAAAGAGGGCTATATCCACGGTTTCACGGAAAATTACGTAAAAGTGAAAGCGCCGTGGAATCCGGAATTGGTGAACACCTTAAAGGAAATTACGCTTACTAAAATTGACGAGGATGGGTTGGTGCGGTTTGAGGAGCTTTCTATAGCAACGGTGGATTAACACATTATTCGTCAGTAATAATTGCCCGCTTTCTTATATTTCCAATTATATTATGGATGCCTATTCCGATAAAGGTTTCATTCTTGTTCAAAATAAACAATGGTGAAATCCCTACGCCATAAATGTGGGAGAGGAGAAATTCCAAGCGTGGATGAATGATAAATGCCGCCGAAACATCGTTTTTCCATTCAAAATCGTGTGAAGGGCTGCTGCCATAATTAAAACCGCCAAAGGTTCCATTGGACTCGTGAACCTTAAAATCAGTGGCGTAATGACGGAACTGAAGTCCCAATCCTCCATCGAATATTACCCTAAATTTGGAACTTAACTTTAAAACATACCCTGCCGTAACAAAAGGCGTATTGTACCTGTCCATGATATCTGAATCGCCACTTCCAAGTATTCCGCTCCCTGCGGAATAGTCATTTGGTTTTTCATTGGATTCTGTTTGTAGCGAAAGTATCCCTACGTTTATAAAATATTTTTCGTTGAAAATCAAGTTTGCTCCTACATTTGCACCAAAGTAATTTCCTCCCGTAATCCCAATATTTCCATACAAATAGTTATTCTCCCAGAATTGCCCATAGCTTTGTTGGGAAAAAAGGAAGGCGAGTATGAGTAACCAATATAGATATTTCATTTAAAGGGGCATTTGGTGGAGAAAAGGCAATTAAGGATTTATTCCTGCAAAATTTCGGAAACCTTGTAGGGACCATTATTCTAAATATTGATGCCCACAGGAAGCAAATCTTTATATTTCCGACGGTTTTTTCGCATAAAACCTGCAATTTCTGGGCTTGTTGGCACCAAGCTTATGCCACGGTTTTTTACTTCCTCAAAAACGGCTTTGATAAAAATTTCACGAAAACCCTGCTCTTCGAGATCTTCGGGCATTTCATATTTGGTGAGAAAAATTTTTCGGTCCTGCAAAGCATATTCTATGCGGGCCATGTTGTCGCCAATTTCGAGTTCGAACTGTCTCAAAAACTCGTTGTCGGTAATTTCTACATCTTCAATCATTGGGAGTCATTTTTATTTTGAAAAAAGGGTGTTCAGAATGCAGTGATATGGAACGGTCACTTTCAAGATACGGAATACGGTACCTTAAAAAGTTATTATTATATACGCTACTTTTCGGTGTTCGGTTTGTATTCAAAGCAAATTATTACTGAAATTTTCCAGTTGTTAAGAAACGGTTATATAATTCTATCTTTGTACCCGTAAATTTACGAATAATCTTTGGGCTTTGCCATTTTCTTCACAAAAGACTTATGAATTCTGAAAAAACACATATTTACTTCGTTCCGGGGATGGCTGCGGGAAGCGAAATATTTCGAAATATCAAATTTCCCGAAACCTATGAAGTGCATATTTTGGAATGGTTGATTCCCGAAAAAAATGAAAGCTTAAAAGCCTATGCAGAAAGAATGGCAAGGCGCATACAAGAAAAGAATCCAATTCTTATTGGGGTTTCGTTCGGTGGGGTAGTGGCACAGGAAATGAGCGATTTTCTGAAAGTGAAAAAATTAATTATTATTTCAAGTGTAAAAAGCAAGAATGAGCTACCGCGAAGGATGAAATTGGCCAGCTTAACAAAGGCCTACAAATTGATACCCACCGGTCTGGTTTTAAGTGCCGACGATTTGACGAAATATTCCATCGGTCCCAAAACAAAAAAGCGCCTGTCGCTTTATCAGGAATACTTGCACGTTCGGGATAAGCAATATTTGGATTGGGCGCTCGAAAAGATGATAACTTGGGGTAAGAAAGAGAAACTTCAGGACGTAATCCACATTCATGGTGAGAAAGACGTTGTTTTTCCTATAAAATATATTGACCAATGTGAAGTTATTAAAGGCGGAACTCATATTATGATTCTAAATAGAGGGAGAGAAATTTCACAAAAGCTTTTGGAGATTTTTGAAGAATAATGTATTCTTTACCACTTAAGAATTGATGAAATAAGTATCTTTATTAAAAATAAGACGATATGAAAATGATAGGTAAAATAGGGTTGGGCATATTGATAATTGCAGTTAGTGCCCTTAGCATCCACGCGGTTCAGGATGCGCCCACAGATGAGAATTTTGAAAAAAAATTGGTCAATGACTACAATGTTTATGCTTTGCCATTGCCAGAAAAAATGGATTTTGCAGGAGAGCCCGTACCGCTCCACAATCCGGATATTCGCGAGCGGATGGATAGGGAATTGTTGGTGAACACCTACTGGCAATCCAACGGACTGCTGCTCTTTAAAAGGGCGAACAAGTACTTTCCACAGATTGAACCTTTGCTGAAAAAATATGGCTTGCCAGACGATTTCAAATACTTAGCCGTTGCCGAAAGTGGCTTGGAGTACCAAAGTTCACCTGCCGGAGCTTCAGGGATTTGGCATTTTATGAAGGGAACAGGCCTTGAATATGGCCTTGAAATTAACGATTATGTAGATGAACGTTACAATTTGGAAAAAGCAACAATGGTAGCTGCGGAATATTTGAAAAAATCCAAAGAGAAATTTGGAAGTTGGACAATGGCGGCAGCATCATATAATGCGGGTGTTGGCGGAATGAACAAACAGATAAACCGACAAAAGGAAACCAGCTATTACGATTTACTGCTAAACACAGAAACCAGCAGATATGTCTTTAGGATTCTGGCCTTAAAGGAGATAATGAACAATCCCCAAAAATACGGTTTCAACTTTAGGGAAAAAGATTTGTACACAAATATCCCAACCTACACGGTAAAAGTGGATACGCCGGTGGACGATTGGTCGGAATGGGTAAAACCTTACGGAATAAATTACAAAATCTTAAAACTTCACAATCCTTGGTTGCGGGATACATATTTGAAAAATGCTTCTGGCAAGGAGTACTTTATTGAAATTCCCGAGAAGGGATACTATCAATAAATTGATGTCTAAGTGAAAATTACGACCCGTGAGAAGCATTTCTCACGGGTTTTGTTTTGATGCCAAATGTTCTTTGTCGTCTTCTCCTAAATTTTTTAGAAGTGAAATTCCGTTTAGGAAAGAGTTGTGGTTGAGCTCAAATGAAATTTCATATTTTTCATTGTACGGATGCAATACACCGCGCCTTACATCTACAATGCGTTTGTTTTCATCAATAAAGAAAGAAGTGGGGAAACCGAGGCTGTGCTTCATTATTTGAACAATGTGGTCGTTCTTGTTTTCCTTTTCGTCCACATAAACAATATTTATTTTGTTTGAATATTCACGTGAGGATTTTCGAACGCTCTGTTTTGTGTCCCAAAAAAGAATTACAAAATCAATATCCTTATAATATTTTTCGGCTACCTCGTTAAGGGCGGGAATCTCCCCAACGCCCGGCGTGCACCAGGAGGCATAGGTCATCAGAAAAATGGGCTTTTCAAACTTATACAGCTCGATTTTTCTGCCGGAAAGCTTGCGTACCTTAAAATTGTCCAGATAGCTTCCGTTAATGACGTTGTTTATAAGCGAATCGAATAAAAACTCCGCACGTTCAAAATCGTGTTCGGCATAGGCCTTTTGTGAATTTTTCGTGTATTTTCTTATGTTTTTTCCAATGGCTTCAGAAAAATAATCTCCCTGCCCAATCTGTGATTGCGTTGTAAACGAAAGCAATAAGAAGAGATAAAGTAGTTTTCTACCCATAAGCGAAAGCTTTGGGCAAAGATAGGTCATTTACTTGGTTAACAGGATGTTATTCGACAACTGGGTCTTTAATCTCGTTTAAAGACAGAATTCAAAAGATAATTTTTGTTTGGAAAAAATTAGAATCTTCTCCCGCCGCGGCCACCGCGACCGAACTGCTGTCTGGGCTGTCCCATCTTTTTCATCTGCTGCTTCATCATCTTTATCTGTTCGTCCAGCATCTTGTGTTTATCTAAACTTTTAGCCTCTGCCATGAGTTGTTCTGCCTCGCGTTTGCGGTTTTTGGTCATTGCAATTCCAGCAAGGTTCAACTTTGTCATTGCCATATCCGCAGACATATTTAAGCCCAATTTTTCGGCTTTCTTGAAATATTTTTCGGCTTCCACCATATTGGTCTGCGAAACCATCAGGCCGTTCAGATAATTGTAATAACCTTCTTGTTTTGGAACGAGTGCTGCACCGGGGTCCTTAATTTTATCCAACCATTTTTTGGCGCCGGGAAAATCTTGTTTGCGCAGGCGGAGAAAGGCGAGCAGGATGATTTCATTCTTAAAATACAAAAAAACGAAAATCAGAGAAAGCAAAATTAGCATAATACCGTTGCCGATATTAGTTTCGGTAAATTGCCACACCGCAGCCCCGAGTACCAAGGCAGCTAAAACTAGTTTTATATTTTTATTATACATGTATCGTCTTTATCAATGGGCTGCAAAGGTATAAAATCTAAACACTTTTATGAAGATTTTGTAACTTGCGGGTTAAATTATTTTGCACAAAGTGGCCTCAAACTGGATGAGATTTTGAATCGAAAAAAATTCTATATATTTTTCAAAAAAGGTTTGTCTAAGTGAAAACTTGTTGTATTTTTGCACCCGACTTTGAGTAAAGGTCAACCGAACAAAGAAATTACAGAAGTTAAAGAATACTATAATGAGCAAAAGAACATTTCAGCCATCGAAAAGAAAAAGAAGAAACAAACACGGTTTTAGAGAGCGTATGGCTTCTGTAAACGGAAGAAAGGTTTTGGCTGCCCGCAGAGCGAAAGGCAGAAAGAGACTATCTGTATCTTCTGAAGCCCGTCACAAAAAGTAATGTTGATAAATTATATATAAAAGGTGTTGTTTAACTAAGCAACACCTTTTTTTTATACCCTAATGCGCCGTAAATTTGCGGCACCGAAAAAGAAACGAAAATGCCTAAAAATCCCTCCATTAAATCTGTTCTTATCATTGGCTCCGGGCCTATTGTTATTGGTCAAGCTTGTGAGTTTGACTATTCCGGTTCACAATCGCTGCGGTCATTGCGCGAAGATGGAATAGAAACCGTTTTGATAAACAGCAACCCGGCAACCATTATGACGGATCCGTCAATGGCCGATCATATTTACCTGCTTCCGCTTACCACAAAATCAATTGTTAAAATCTTGAAAGAACATCCGCAGATTGACGCGGTGCTTCCCACCATGGGCGGACAAACAGCGCTCAACTTGTGTATTGAGGCGGACGAAAAGGGAATTTGGAAAGACTTTGGGGTAAAGTTGATAGGTGTTGATATAAACGCAATAAATATTACAGAAGACAGGGAGGAATTTAGGGAATTGATGGAAAAAATTGGGGTAAAAATGGCACCCCAGGCCACGGCAAACTCCTATCTACAAGGAAAGGAAATCGCACAGGAATTTGGCTTTCCATTGGTTATCCGAGCATCCTTTACCTTAGGGGGCGCAGGTGCTTCCATTGTTTATAGAGAAGAAGATTTTGACGAGCTGCTATCGCACGGTTTGGAAATTTCACCCATACACGAAGTAATGATCGATAAGGCAATGATGGGGTGGAAGGAATATGAACTCGAGCTGCTCCGCGATAAAAATGACAATGTTGTTATTATCTGTACCATTGAAAATATGGACCCAATGGGCATCCACACGGGCGATTCCATTACCGTGGCCCCGGCAATGACACTCAACGACCGCACTTTCCAGCGAATGCGCGATATGGCCATACATATGATGCGCAGTATTGGCGATTTTGCCGGAGGCTGTAACGTTCAGTTTGCGGTAAGCCCCGATGAGGAGGAAGAAATAATTGCCATTGAAATCAATCCACGGGTTTCCCGATCTTCAGCTTTGGCTTCAAAAGCAACGGGATATCCAATTGCCAAAATCGCTACCAAGTTGGCCATTGGTTATACTTTGGATGAATTGAAAAACCAAATTACAAAGTCAACTTCCGCGTTGTTTGAACCTACTTTGGATTACGTAATCGTAAAAATCCCACGTTGGAATTTTGATAAATTTGAAGGATCAGACCGTACTTTGGGGCTTCAAATGAAATCTGTTGGCGAAGTGATGGGCATTGGCCGTTCCTTTCAGGAAGCGCTTCACAAGGCCACCCAATCCTTGGAAATCAAAAGAAATGGAATTGGTGCCGACGGGAAAAGTTACACCAACTACGAGCAAATTCTCGACAAACTGAAAAACGCAAGCTGGGACCGTGTTTTTGTGATTTATGATGCAATCCAGATTGGCATTCCGCTCAGCAGGATTCACGAAATCACAAAGATTGATATGTGGTTCCTTCGTCAATATGAAGAATTGTTTCTATTGGAAAAGGAAATTTCAAAATATACCTTGGAAACCCTTCCGAGGGAATTATTGTTGGAAGCAAAACAAAAAGGCTACGGCGATCGTCAGATAGCGCATATGCTGAAATGTCTTGAGAGCCAAGTTTACAAAAAACGTGAAGAGATGAACATCCAGCGCGTTTATAAATTGGTGGACACCTGTGCTGCCGAATTTAAGGCGGAAACACCCTACTACTATTCAACCTTTGAGAACGAAATGCAGCTTGCGGGCGAAAAGCCATATTCTGAAAACGATAGCATTGTAACTGAAAAGAAAAAAATTATCGTTCTCGGTTCCGGTCCCAACAGGATAGGACAGGGCATCGAGTTTGATTATTGCTGTGTCCACGGAGTGCTTGCAGCGGCGGAATGTGGTTATGAAACCATAATGATAAACTGTAATCCTGAAACGGTTTCAACAGATTTTGACGTGGCGGACAAATTATATTTTGAACCAGTTTTTTGGGAACACATATACGACATTATACGCCACGAAAAGCCTGAGGGCGTTATCGTTCAGCTCGGTGGACAAACGGCCTTGAAGCTTGCCGAAAAACTAGATCGTTACGGTATTAATATTATCGGCACCACATATAAATCGCTGGACTTAGCAGAAGACCGAGGAAGTTTCTCAACACTTTTAAAAGAAAACAACATTCCTTACCCAGAATTTGGAACGGCAGAAACCACAGAAGAAGCACTTGCACTTGCAGACCAGCTTGACTTTCCGTTATTGATTCGTCCTTCCTATGTTTTGGGTGGACAAGGGATGAAAATCGTGATCAACAAAAAGGAATTGGAAGAGCACGTGGTTGATTTACTTCGAAAAATTCCGAATAACAAATTATTGCTGGACCATTATTTGGACGGCGCCATTGAAGCCGAAGCAGATGCAATCTGCGATGGTGAAAATGTATATATTATTGGCATAATGGAACATATTGAGCCCTGCGGAATCCATTCCGGAGACTCAAACGCAACCTTGCCACCTTTCAACATCGGGGAATTTGTAATGCAACAAATAAAGGACCATACCACGAAAATTGCCAAATCACTCAACACAGTTGGACTCATAAATGTCCAGTTCGCCATAAAAGACGATATAGTTTACATTATTGAGGCCAATCCGCGCGCCTCGCGAACAGTTCCCTTTATTGCGAAAGCCTACGGAGAACCTTATGTAAATTACGCCACAAAAGTAATGCTGGGCCACAATAAGGTTACCGATTTCGACTTCAATCCTAAGTTGGAAGGATTTGCGATAAAACAGCCAGTGTTTAGTTTCAATAAATTTCCAAATGTAAACAAACAGCTAGGTCCCGAAATGAAGAGCACGGGCGAAAGTATTCTTTTTATTGATAGTTTAAAGGACGATGCATTTTACGACCTCTACGCGAGAAGAAAGATGTACCTGAGCAAATAATAAATTTTGTGTTATTTTTTTTTCTTAAATTAGATTACTAACCTACTGAAATATTCTTTTATGAAAAAAATTACTTTGTTCTTATGTTTTATTACAATGAACATTCTGACGGGTCAGAATGTTGTTGAAATTGCTTGGGGGCAAGGTGTAAATGAATCTGTTGCAAGCCCCACCATAGAAGTGGGAGATACTGTGATTTGGGTCTGGAAAGACAGTTCCCAAAAAAGCGTTACGAGTCTCCCGAACGGCAGTGAAAATTTCGGCAGCGGTACTCTTGATGGTTTGAACACTGAATTCTCATACACTTTTCAAAAAAGAGGAGTTACGGAATATGAAAATGAATCAAATCCTCTAATGCGAGGAAAAGTAACCGTGGTCGGGAAACTTTCCGTAGAAGAGAAATTTGTGAAAAACCTAAATTTCTATCCCAATCCGGTTAAAAATGATTTAATTATATCATCTATTTTTAAAATAGATAATTATCAAATCTATAACGTTCTTGGCACCTTGGTTTCTGAAGGAAAGGGTACAGGCACTTTGACCCAAGTTGACATGAGCCGATTGAATAGTGGGCTGTATTTTGTGAAAGTGACATCCAATAATTTACAGACTACGCTGAAAATAGCAAAAAAATAACCCTCAGATCTATTCGCGGTTAAAATGCGGTGACTGTTCTTTTACCACATCGTTTATAAAATACTTGGTATCACCCCAAAAGAAGAAGGTCGTAAAACGTTCTACATAGCTTACCTTTACATAGCTGCCTTGATACTCCTTTAATTTTTCAATAACATCCTTTTCTTGGTCCAAAACCGAAAAGGAAAAAATCTGTGCGCCGCTAATGCCCTGGCTAATCTCTCCTTCCCAAGTTTTTACAAGGACTCCTTTATGACTAAATTTTATAAGCTCGCCGGCTCTTGTTCCCTCACTATACGGTACAAAATACACGAAGGCGAAATATAACAGGTATAATGCCAAAAGGCTGCCAAGGATGATAATGAGGACTTTTTTCATAACTTTCTTATTGGTTGTCAAAGTTTTCCTCCGCTTTTTTCAGCAATTTTTCGTTTACTTGCTTACTCGCCTTGGAACCTAATTTTTTTAGACGCTCTACCTTGGATATCAAATTTCCTTTTCCGGTAAGTTTCACCATTGTGCTGTCGTAACTGCCTTTTACGGTATTTAACTGGTTGCCTACTTTTATCAAGTCTTCGGTTAGGTTTACAAATTGGTCATAAAGCCTGCCTGCCTGTGTGGCAATTTCAATAGCATTCTGTTGTTGTTTCTCGTTGGTCCACATACTGTCCACTGTTCGCAAGGTTGCCAGTAGGGTAGAAGGAGTAACAATCACTATGTTTTTCTCAAAAGCCCAGTTGTAAATATTGTTGTCCTGATTAATGGCAACTGCAAATGCAGGCTCAATAGGAACAAATAGCAAAACAAAATCCGGACTTTCAATTTCGTAGAGCGTGTGGTAATTTTTGCCGCTTAGTTGCTCAATATGCTTTTTCAGGGAGGTTACGTGCTCTTTTAAGAAACGGGCCCTTTGGTCTTCATCTTCCTCGTTTACAAAACGCTCATACGCCACCAGGGAAACCTTTGAATCTATAATCATTTTCTTGTTATCCGGAAGGTGCAGCACGACGTCGGGCAATACACGCCTCCCCTCATCAGTAGTGAAACTGTTTTGAACAAAATATTCACGGTCTTTTTCCAAACCACTCTTTTCGAGTACACGTTCCAAAACCAATTCGCCCCAATTTCCCTGTATTTTGCTATCCCCTTTCAAGGCTTTGGTCAAGTTTGTAGCCTCCTTGCTCATTTGCTCGTTCAGCTCTTTCAAACCAATAATTTGCTGTCGCAACATTGCGTGGCGGTCAATACTTTCCTTATGGGTGTCTTCCACGCGTTTTTCGAAATTTTTTATTTTCTCCTGAAGTGGATTCAGAATTATTTCCAGACTTTCCTTATTCTGTTTTGAAAATTTAGTGGATTTTTCATCCAGGATTTTATTGGCAAGATTTTCAAATTCCTTGGTAAATTTCTCCTGAAGTTTTTCAACCTCTGCTTTCTGTTCGCGGTTGCGGTTTTCAAGATTTTCAAATTCTGAATTGCGCCGCGTGAGCAACATATTAATCTGCTCCTTTTCCTGCCTGATTTGTTCTTTTTCGCGCAAGGCGGTCTCAAAACGCTCGTTCAGTTTTTCTGATTGCAGTTGCGCGTTTTCCAGGCGTTCTTCCAGTTTGCTGGTTTCGGTTTTACCCTTTAAACGGGCAAAATAATTACCCAAAAAAGCTCCGATTAATAAGCAAATGGCAGCAAGTAAGAGGAATAGAAAAGTTTCGTTCAATTTTTTAAGTTATTAGGTTAATGAGTAATTTGAAAAAAGACTATTTTTCAAAGTTTTGGTTTGATGATAAAGATAAGAAGTTATACTGAATCAATTAGCTCAGTACCTGTATAACTAATTAACTTTTTATCTTAAACCGCCCCGTTTTTCCATCGAAATCAATAGTTTCTTTTGGAAATAATGTATCAAACCGTCCGGCCTCAATCAGCTTGCACGGATCATCGAAATAGGTTTCATTCTTTGCCATCACCAGCATCTTGTCGGTAAGTTGGATAGCCAAATCTATTTCGTGGGTCGAAAAAAGAATCGTCTTTTGCGTTTCCGAGGCTAACTTTTTCAATAATTTCAGAATATAGGCACGGTGGTAAATATCCAAATGCGTTGTTGGTTCGTCTAGAATAATTAACGGCGTGTCCTGCGCCAATGCTCTCGCTATCGCCACCCGCTGCATTTGGCCATCGCTCAGTTCAAAACATTTTCTATTTGCAAGGGTTGCAGTTTCGGTTGCTTCCAGCGCAGCTTGAATTTCTTTTTTATCTGCTTCGGAAAGTGAACCCATCCAATTTGTGTAAGGCTGTCTGCCCAAGGAAACCAGCTCCAGCACCGACAGGTTTTTTGAGGCAGGGGCTTCGGTCAAAACAACGCTTAAACGGGTTGCGAGTTGGAAAGCGGAATAATCCGAGATATTCTTCCCATTTAAAAAAACGTCACCTTTTAAAGCAGCCTGCATACCCGTTAATGTGCGCAGCAAGGTGGATTTACCAATTCCATTAGCACCCACGAGTCCTACCAATTCCCCTTTTTTAATGGAAAAATTGATTCTATCGGCAATTATAAGATTGTCGCCTTTTTTCGAATAACCCACCGCAAGGTTTCGCGTTTGTAAAATACTATGTTTTTCTTCCAAAGCCATTAAAAGAAAAGTTTTCGTTTGCGTACCAACAGCCAAATTACCACCGGCGCGCCTACCAGTGAGGTGATGGCGTTTATGGGTAACGTAAATTCGCTGAAGGGCAATTGTGCTACCGTATCGCAAATTAACAATAATAAACTTCCGCACAGAAGCACCGCAGGCAAAAGCACAAAATGATTTGATGTTTTAAAAAATTGGCGCACCAAATGTGGAACGGCCAATCCCACAAATGCAATTGGGCCCACAAATGCAGTAATGCTTCCCGCAAGAATACTGGTTGCGAGAATGATTATAAAAGTGGTTCTTTTAATGTGTAGCCCCATACTTTTGGCATAATTTTCACCTAAAAGTAAAGCGTTTAAAGATTTACTGCTGAAAAAACTAAGTGCCAAACCAGCCAAAAAACAAATCGTCAGAATCAAAACGCCCTGCCACGATTGGTTTCCCAGACTTCCGAAAGACCAAAAAATGTACTGCTGCAATTGTTCCGCATTGCTGAAATAGGAAAGAACCGAAACCACCGCTGTTGTCACGCTCCCGAACATCAATCCAATAATCAAAATTGCCATAGTATCCTTTATTCTGAAGGTAACCGCCAACACGGCCAGCAACACCAAAAAGCTTCCCAATGCCGAAGCTATTACAAGGCTCCATTGGCTTAACAATAGGGTCCCAAAAAATCCTCCGAAGGCGCTAGCGCCCAAAATTAAAATAGCAACTCCCAAACTTGCTCCACTGCTCAGCCCTAACACAAAAGGTCCAGCCAGTGGATTGCGGAATAGCGTCTGCATGAGCAATCCCGACACGGCCAGTCCGCCCCCAGCGAGCATCGCCGTCAATGCCTTTGGGAGGCGATAGTCAAAAATTATAAAACGCCAGGTTTCTTTTGAGGCGCCATTTCCTATAAATAATGAAATTATTTCGTCAAGCGGAATTGAAACCGACCCCATTCCCAAATTCATCAAGAATGCCGCGAGGAGAGCGACAAAGAGCACCGCAAATTGCAATCTGTATGTTTGGCTAACCTGCATTAATCGAGTTTGTTGAAAAAATAAAGTTGGTGCTCCTGGAAAAGTTCTGGATGTAAGATTTTTATTAAATCCTTTAAAACCAAATCAGGTCTGTTGGGTGCCAATTCATAATAAATAACGCCGCCAGTCTGGCCTTTTTTCATGCTATACGAATATACATTTCCCGTTTTATAAGCTTTAAATTGCGTATAAACCTGACTGGCGTTTTCCATTTCGTCCAGTGAAGTGAACTGGCCGGGCCCAATCCAAAAATCGGCGTCGTGGCCCTTTTCCAAAACCGATTCCAAATTTAAGGAAAGACTGCCCGTACCTGATGTGTCGCTCCAGAGATAATTGCCATTGGCGTCGGTTATAAACTGTGCGCCCCAGCTATTGCCCTGTGGCATATACCACACATCCTTATACATTGCACCACTGATTACGGAGGGTGTTGTCTTGGCTTCGTAAGCTATTTTTTTTGCGGAGAGATATTCGGTCTCAATATTTCTGAAAACGCTATCTGCTTCTTTTTCTTTGTTGAAAAGCGCTCCGAAAAATTTAATCCATTCGGCTTTTCCCAAGGGGGAAGTCTCTGTCCAATCTGAATTGTAAAGTACGGGAATGCCCGATTTCTGAAGCGTTGAAAAGGTAGAATTGTTTCCGTCAACTGCAAACCCAATCACCGCATCGGGATTTAGGTCTATCAAAATTTCGGTGTTCAAATCTTCGTTTTTTCCCAGTTCGGCAATTTTTCCCTCGGCGATTTTTTGGCGCGTTTTTTCCGAAGAAATATAATTCAGATTCGGAAAACCGATTAAGGCGTCCAGTTCGTTTAACATTTCCAAAGAAGGAATATGGGTAGTGGAGGTGACTACAATTTGCTTTACCGGAACTTCCACCACAGCATCGTAATCCTCAGGGTTTTGAAGGGTAGTGTTCTTTTCAATTAAAGCATATTTAAATGTCCTGTCCGTTCCCGGCCAAGGGTTTTTCAATGTTATGGTTTTATAGCCTTCAAAAGTGCTTATTTCAAAACCTTGGGCGTAATTAATTTCCTTCTCTTTCGTGGGAATATCAGCAATTTCAGGAGTTTTTTCAGTTTCAGTTTTACAGGAAACAAAGGCTACGAAAAAAAGTAGTTTGAATAAGTTCTTTTTGAAATAAAGCATTGTTGGGTGTTTTTTACACAAAGTTGCACAAAGGTATCACAAAGTTTCAGAAAGTGTTAATTGATTTCCTTTGCTATTATGAAGTTAAAAAACTAAAGGACAAACTTCGTGAAATAACTTTTCAATCCTTCAAAAATTACCACTATCTTCGCGATGAATTTTGGTGAGCAATTTTCCACCACGGAAAAAGCTCTTAAAAGGGAATTCGGTTAAAATCCGAAGCTGTTCCCGCAACTGTAAGTCGTCCCGAAGTATTTTCGGGCGTGCATGCTTCAAAAACCACTGTTCGCATATAGCGGATGGGAAGGTTGCACAAAAAGACAAGCCAGGAGACCTGCCAGATTCATAATATAAAACGTCAAACTTTCGGGATAAAGGTTGCAGTATGAAACTAAAGGGTTACCATATTTTTTTCACTATTTTTCTGTGCACGGCCTCGGCGTTTGCGCAGCTTGACAGTATTCAGCAGTTGCCCGAGGTGATGTTGACCGATTCCAAACTCGTGCATTTTTCTAAAGGTTTCAAACTTGAAAAATTGGGTGATTCCCTAATTGAGCGAAATGCAACTTCACTTACCGAGACGCTACGTTACAATTCAAACATATATTTTAAGGAAAACAGTTTTGGAATGGTTTCCTCCCCGTCTTTCCGCGGAACCAATGCCGCTCAGACTGCCGTAATCTGGAATGGTATCAATATAAATTCGGTATTTACCGGACAGACCGATTTCAATGTAATTTCACCTTTAAATTATGAAGAAATCGCAATTAGAAGTGGCGGCGGCGGGGTGCAATACGGCAGCGGTGCCGTGGGCGGAAGTATTCACCTGAACAATACGTATTCATTCAAAAAAATACATAGTACTAAAGTTGGCCTGCTTTA
The DNA here is from genome assembly GCF_001573155.1 of Aequorivita aquimaris. Classification (GTDB taxonomy): domain Bacteria; phylum Bacteroidota; class Bacteroidia; order Flavobacteriales; family Flavobacteriaceae; genus Aequorivita; species Aequorivita aquimaris. The sequence continues at coordinate 129,003 of NZ_JRWG01000003.1, forward strand.
CGGGAGTTTTGCGACCCTTGGTGGAACGGCCAGTACAACTCAAACTTGGGGTGACCATTATTTGAACGTGGGCGTGGATTTTATCAGTTCCGATAATGATTATGAGTATGTGGGGAAGAATCAAAAAAATACACACGGTGAGTTTTTGCGCTTTTCGGCAAAAATTAATGAGGCCCGTAAACTAAAACGCGGGGTGGCCACCTGGAATTCTGAGTACAGTTACAACAATCGGAATTTTTCGGGCAGCTTAAACACTGTGGGAAAGGATGGCTACAATGATATTGCTACGCGGAACCTTTGGCAAATCCAGCAGGAAATGGGAGTTTTCAAGATGAAAATAAGTGCTGCGCATCTTTTTGAACAGTTTAAATATTTTCCCGATAGTGATAAACCACTCTATGACAAGGGGCGTGCAAATACCTTTATCAGCGGCCTTCAAACGGAAGTTTTGCTCTCTAAAAAATTTCGAATAAATAGCAAGATTGAATATACTTATGTTACAGCACAAGGCAGTAATGTGGGAGAAAACCACCGCAAAACACTGGCCGCCGTTTTGTTGTTCAACCATAAAATTTCAAGGGATTTTAGTTATGGCTTGAATCTTCGGAAAGAATTCCTGAACGGTTTTGACAACCCTTGGCTCTTTTCCGCAGATGCGAAATGGGATGTTTCAAAAAGTTATTCCCTGCGCGTGAATGGCTCAAAGAATTATCGCATTCCCACCTTTAACGATTTGTACTGGTATGGCGGCGGAAATAGTAATCTGCAACCTGAAACTTCCTATCAAGTGGAACTTGGGCAGGAAATAACCTTCGGCAATTTGAAGACTGACATAGCGGCTTACTATATTTCTTCCGAAGATTTAATAAAATGGGTGCCCATAAGCGGAAGTGTATGGGAGCCAATAAATATTCAAGAAACCCGAAATTATGGAATTGAGGCGACCCTGGGCTATTTTATAAAATTGGGTCCGCAACACTCGTTGGATTTTAGCGCGAATTATTCCTATACCAAGGCAGAGGATTTGGAAAAGAAAAAGCAGCTAATTTACGTGCCGTTCCAAAAGGCTGGGGGTACCGTGGCTTACGATTTTAGAAAACTTTCAATATACGCCCAAGGATTGTTCAATGGCGAAGCCTACACAACTACGGACAACAGCAGCAGTGTTGCAGGCTATACGGTTTTTAATTTTGGCGCTTCGGTCGCACTGCCATTTGAACCGAACCTTACCGTTGGCGGCAGACTCAAAAATGCCTTCAACACCTATTATGAAAATGTGGCGTACCGGCCTATGCCTTCACGAAATATTCAAATATTCTTAAACCTTAAAATATAATTAAAATGAAAATGATGAATAAAGTATTTTTTTTAGCAATTACAGCGCTATTTTTTGTGTCTTGTAGCAATGATGACGATAGCCAGCCAGAATACGTGCCGGCGGCGTTTGAAAAGGGAATTTTAGTAACCAACGAAGGTCCTTTTGGCAATGGAAGTGGCAACATTACCTTTATTTCTGAAGATTACAGTACGGTTACGCAAAATATTTACAGGACCGTGAACGGAACGGAGCTTGGGAACATTGTTCAATCCATGGGTTTTCAAGATGATAATGCATATATAGTGGTGAACAATTCAAACAAAATAATGATTGCCAATAGATATTCCTTTGAAGCGGTCGATTCAATTAAGACCGGTATTAACAATCCACGTTACTTTATGGGAACAGATGGTAACAGGGGATATGTAACCAATTGGGGCGACCCCAATGATAACGGCGACGATTTTGTGGCGGTAGTGGATTTGCGCAACAATACCATTGCTGCTACCATTCCTGTTGCCTTTGGACCAGAACGTATGGTAACTTACAATAATAAAATTTACGTGGCGCACCAGGGCGGTTACGGTCAAAATAATTTAATTTCTGTAATTTCGGGTACCAACCTGGAAAATACCATTACCGTGGGTGATGTTCCGAACTCAATGGTTGTTAAAGGTAGTTCACTGTTTGTACTTTGTGGCGGAAACCCAAGTTATACCGGCAACGAAACCGCAGGTTCGCTCGTTGAAATTGACCTTGCAAACGGACAGGTTTTAAATACATACACTTTTGGCACGACGGAGCACCCAACCAACCTAACGATGGACGGTAATAGCTTTTTCTATTCTTTGGATGGAAACGTTTATAAGTTAAACAGCAGTTCCATTTCCTTACCCGGAAATGATATCATAGCCGGTTTTTTCTACACTATGGTTGCGAAGGATGGCCTCCTATACGCAACGGACGCTGATGACTTTGCGAGCAGAGGTTCATTAAAAATTTATGATTTATCAACCAATCAACAAATCCAGGATTTTCAGGTAGGCATAGTACCCGGCGGCGTCTATTTTAACGAGTAATAATTTTTCATATATAAAATGAAGCTCCGTTAAACTATATAAATTTAACGGAGCTTCATTTTAATAATAACTAGTTTCCAATCATTTTTCCGAAAAGAGGAGAAGAGGCCTTACTGTCTGAAATTTCCTTTAAATGCGGACCTTCTTTTTGGGAAGTCATAGGTCTTCCTGCAATTTCGAATAAAGCCGCAGCCAGCAGTGGTTCATTTTCGTCACCCAATTGCCCTAGATTGAAATAATTTTCCTGCAATGGAATCTGCGGAAACAAACCTTCTGTAAAATCTGTGTTTCCAGCAGCATTGGCTGTTTTAAACACCAAAGGAAGCATGGCATAAGTATGGTTCGGATTTGCCTCACTTCTGCTAAACTGTGGTGCGGGCGCATCGTATAACAAAAACGAAGCTTGAAATTTTCCTGTGGTTGTATCACCCACCTGAACAGCATCTATATAGGGCTTTAGTCCGTTCAAAACCAATTCGCTGGCCGAAGCACTTCTTCTGGTGGTAATAATATAAACTTGTGAAAGGTTTAGACTGCTAATGGAACTTCCATTACTAATGGTACTGTCAAAAAGACCATTTTCAGCATAGTCAGCTTGTCTATCTTCATTCCAGAATTCTTGATAAAAAACCTGCCCGTTAAATTGTCCAGTTATCATACTGGCTAGATCTGTCGCAGTTTCAACAGAACCGCCGCCATTGTATCTAAGGTCGAGCACCAAGCTGCTCACTCCATCAGCTTTAAACTGAGAAAAGGCATTGTTAAGTTCGGTATCATAATCTTTTATGAAACCGTTATACATTAAATAGCCTATTTTGTTTCCGTTGACGGTAAGTGTTTCAGCTTTATATACAGGGTTTTCATTGTATTGTGTTTTGTTCAAAAGAGCAGTTTCTCCCGTAAGGGTAAAATCAGCCCCATCGTAAGTAGCGAGCCCAATGGTATAAGTGTTTGGCGCAAGCAAGTCGTTGTAATTGTTTTCATTCAATTGTTGACCATCTATTGTTGTAAAAATATCACCCCGTACCAAACCTTGTGATTGGGCATCGGTATTGGGAAGCACGTAGCGCACGTACCCAAAAACATTTCCGCTGTTGTCTGGATAATAAACCAAACCAAACTCCATGCCGTTGCTTAAGGTTATCCCGCTAAGTGCATTCTCAATAAGTGTGTAGTCGCTATAAAGATTACTGAAACGATCCTGGGATGACAACAAATAGTCAAAAAGAGTCTCGGGAGTTTCATAATTATTTAAAAAGCTGTTTAGCTCATCCTGGTTGGCAAAAGCATCATTCGCCAGTTCTGGAGTGTCCGCTTTATATAGATAAAAATAATTAAGGCCTCGGTAAATAAAATTCTGAATGTCTATGGTAGATGCAGGTTGAAGGTTATCATCAGCATCTTCAAAACACGAAACATAAAGTACGGAAACGATTAAAAGGGAAATGAAAATTCTTTTCTTCATAAATAGGTTTATTAAGGTATTCTTTTTAAACAGGTAAACTAGGGATTATATTGCAATGGTAAAAATATGCTTTTTTAGTCGAAATTATTTTGAGACTTTATATAGTCTAAAATTTTGTCGAAAATTCAAGGATAAAATTTCAATGTAACAAAAATAGAACACATTCGTCATTTAAAATAGACGGCACAACAACCAACAACCAACCAAAATGGAAAAAAGCGAGTTTATTACTTTAATAATGCCCTTTAAGGATAAGCTGTACCGTTTGGCGAAACGAATCTTGGTCTCAAAAGATGAAGCTGAGGATGCGGTACAAGAAGTGTTTTTGAAATTGTGGAACGGAAAAAAAAACATTGAAAATTATAAAAATCCTGAAGCATTTGCAATCACAATGACTAAGAATTATTGCTTGGACCGTTTGAAATCGAAACAGGCATCAAATTTGAAAATTGTGCATAACAACTATCAAACTTCAGAAAATATTGAAAAGAAAATTGAAGCAAATGACGGGGTTGAAATTGTTTTCAAAATAATGGAAACTTTACCGGAGCAACAACGAATCGTTCTCCAATTGCGCGATGTAGAACAATTTGAGTTTTCAGAAATAGCGCAGATGCTTGATAGTAACGAAACCGCAATACGAGTGGCACTTTCCCGGGCCCGCAAAACAGTTAGGGATGCAATGATAAAAAATTATAATTATGGAATCAGTTAAAATAAAACAATTGCTTGAGGCCTATTTTGAAGGCACAACCACCCTTGCAGAAGAAAAATTGTTACAAGACTATTTTAATAATGAAAGGGTTGCGGATGATTTAGTTCAGTATCAGCCAATTTTTGCAGGTCTAAAGGCTGCAAAATCAGAACGCTCTACCAGAACATTTGCCTTGCCTGAATCAAAACCACAAAGCAATAAAGCCTGGTGGTATTCCATAGCCGCAATGCTTGTTGTAGCGTTTGGGGTGGGTGGTTTTTACCTTTCTCAACCCAATTACTCCCAAGAGGAAAAAGAGGCTTTGGAGGCGTTTGAAAAAAGCAAACAAGCAATGGTGCTGCTTTCTGAAAACCTAAATAAAGGTACAGAACAGCTTACCGTTGTGGGCCAATTTGGAAAAACAAAAGATAAAATTTTTGAATAATAAGCTTTAAAAATAAACAATAACTTAATAACACTTATAAACGATGAAAAAAATAGCAATAGTAATAGCACTGGCAATAGCGCCTATGATTTCGTGGACTCAGAACGCTTTTGATTCCTTTGAAAACGAAAAAGATGTAACCTCTGTAGTAGTTACCAAAAATATGTTCAAACTTTTGAGCAAAATGGATCTTAATTCCACCGATCCAGAAGCGCAGGCATATTTGAAAATGGTAAACGATCTAGACAACATTAAAATTTTTACCACCGATAATCCAGCCGTTTCACAAAAAATGGATGCCGCTGTGTCAAAATATGTTTCTACTTCTAAAAATTTAGGTGAATTGATGCGCGTAAAAGAAGATGGCAGAAATATAAAATTCTACAGCAAAGAAGGCAAAAATGAAAACTTTGTAAGTGAACTGTTGATGCATATGGATGGAATTGTGGACGGAAAACCCACAACCGTTATTATGAGCATCACCGGAAATATAGACTTAAAGCAAATCTCAAAATTGACAGAAGATCTAAAAGTTCCCGGTAGCGAAGAACTTAAGAATATTGACACCAAGAAAAAACAATAACGATGGCATCATTACTGAAATATTTTATGGCTTTAATATTGGGTGCACTAGCATTGGTCTCCTGTAGTGACAAATCTTTGCAAAAGTATTTGGTTGAAAAGCAAGACGATGACAAATTTGTAAAAATGGACATAGCAGCAAGTTTGCTTCAAGGAAACACCAGCAATTTTACACAAGAAGAGAAAGACATTCTGAATACTATTAAAAAAGTGAATGTTGTTGCTTATCCTATTGTGGAAGGTGATACAGCCGATTATGAAATGGAACGTCAAAAGTTAAAAAACATCTTAGACCAGGAGCAATACAAAGAGCTTACCCGTATTAAAAGCAATGACTGGAATGCAACCCTAAAGTATACAGGTGAAGAAGATGCTATTGATGAGGTGATTGTTTTTGCGAGTGATGATAATCGTGGTTTTGCGGTTTTCAGGTTGTTGGGTGAAAATATGCGCCCTGACCAAATGTTGAAACTAATGAAATCTGCTGAACGAGGCGATTTGGACGTCTCTAAACTCGAAGGTTTTGGAAAAATATTTAAAGATTAAATTAGTTGATTAATAGTCGAAAAAGGCTTCTTCCAAATTTGGATTGAAGCCTTTTTTATTGGTCTATTTTTTAAATTCCAGTGTAGTTTCCGGGCGTTATGTTTCTCATTTCCTGTTTAACGCTTTCAGGTACTTCCAGCGTTTCGATGAAATTTGCAATTGAAGTTTGGTTAATGCGTTCATTAGTACGGGTCAATCCTTTTAAAGCTTCGTAAGGGTTTGGATAGCCTTCTCTTCTTAAAATGGTTTGGATAGCTTCGGCTACTACAGCCCAGTTATTCTCAAGGTCCTCTGCAAACCTCGATTCGTTCAACAATAATTTGTTCAAGCCTTTTAAAGTAGATTGAAAAGCAATAAGTGTATGCCCAATGGGAACACCAATATTTCTTAAAACGGTACTATCAGTAAGATCACGTTGTAATCTACTTATAGGAAGTTTTGCGGCAAGATGCTCAAAAAGCGCATTTGCAATTCCCAAATTACCTTCACTGTTTTCAAAGTCTATAGGGTTTACCTTATGTGGCATGGCGCTGGAACCAACTTCCCCTTTTTTAATTTTTTGTTTGAAATAATCCATGGAAACGTAGGTCCAAATATCCCTGTCCAAATCAATCAAAATATTGTTGATTCGTTTCAAACAATCAAAAAGAGCAGCCATATGGTCATAATGCTCAATCTGTGTGGTAGGGAAGGAGTGGTGCAGCCCTAACTTATTTTGTACGAATTTTTTTCCAAACGCTCTCCAATCAATATCTGGATAAGCTACTTTGTGTGCGTTAAAGTTACCTGTTGCACCGCCAAATTTTGCAGCACTTTTTATATCGTTCATCAAATCAAACTGTTCCTCAATTCTCACAATAAAAACCTCTATTTCCTTTCCCAAACGGGTTGGAGAAGCAGGTTGCCCGTGCGTACGTGCAAGCATGGAAACTTCGGCCCAATCTTCAGAAAGTGCCTTCAGTTTATTTTTCACTTCCATCAAGAGCGGTACGTAAACGTTGTTGATGGCATCTTTCAGCGAAAGCGGAATTGCAGTATTGTTGATGTCTTGTGAGGTCAGTCCAAAGTGGATGAATTCTTTGTATTTCTGAAGATTTAAAGCGTCAAACTTTTCTTTTATGAAGTATTCAACAGCTTTTACATCGTGATTGGTCACTTTTTCGGTTTCCTTGATTTTTATGGCGTCCTGCACAGTAAATTCAAGGTACAAGTCTCTTAACTTTGAAAAGTTTTTTTGCTCAAAATCATTTAATTGGGGAAGTTCCAGTTCTACCAAGGCAATAAAATATTCAATTTCCACTTGCACGCGATAACGGATAAGCGCTTCTTCAGAAAAATAAGGAATAAGGCTGGAAGTTTTTGATGCGTATCTGCCGTCTATTGGCGAAATGGCTTGTAATGCGTTGGTATACATGGTTCAAAATTTAAAAGCGCAAAGATACGAAACGCCAACGAGTTATAAAGAAGGGGTGTTGGTTTAAAATTTTCCATTTCATTTTGATCTTCAGACTTAACAAAATGTCAACAAAAGACTTTTTTAAGATAATGGTTAGTTAAAAAAATAAATCGCTTTGCAATTTTATGATTTTGTTGGCTTTCAAAAGTTTGATATGAAGTTAACTTTAAGAGTGAAAAGAAAAATGATTTATTAATTTAAACAAATTGCTATGAGTACACAAAATCAGAATGAGCAATGGAATCCTCAAAATGAACAACAAAATCAACAGAGGAATCCTCAAAACAGACCACAAAACCAGCGTCATCCAGAAGAAGAGGAAGAATAATGGTTTTTTTGAAATTGAGTATCCGTTTTAAGGATACGGCGAAACCCCTTAATCAGCACAATGAGAAAGGGGTTTCTATTGTGGGGATAAAAAGGAAAGAGTGGATTGGTAAATATATTGAAAAATAATCGTTTTGTGGTAGTTTACAGATGATATATGTTAATTTAAAAGAATATTAATTAATAATTTAGCAAGATTGCGACAAATAATTTAGACCATGAGCAATAAAGGAAATCCAAAACTTAGTGTAGGTAAAGGTGCCCAAAGTGAACATCATAACGAGCCAGATGAAAAAAGCTACGTTAAAGATAATACCGAGTCCGACAATACTGAAAATGAAAAGGATGGCAATGATTATTTAGAACAAAAGTGGAAAAAGATAGCTTCAGACTTTAATAAAAACTACAATTTAAATATAAACGTCTCTGAATTTAAAGATGAATCCTTTTCAGAAACTTTAAAAAAGCTTGAAAATAAAACCGGAAAATCTAGAGCCCAACTGGAAAAAGAAATAAAAAACTGGAAATAGCAGTTGTACCTACATAACGCAACTGTAAAACCCTTCCAACGTCGCTGCACGGAAGGGTTTTCTTTTTTAAATAAAAATAATAATTTAAAAAAAAGATTTTGGGTTAATGATTTGTCTTTTTGAGTTAAAAAAATATCGCTAACTAAGCTATTTTAGCAACATTAAAGAATTGCTATGAAGGAGGAAACTCCAGTCGGAATTTATTTTGACTGGGGTTTTTTATTTATCCTTGGTGCTTTTTGCGAAATTCGGAAGGTGATATATTATACTTTTCCTTAAATATTTTCGAAAAATAGCTTTTACTGCTTAACCCAATTGCATTTACAATTTCAGAAATATTAAGATCCGTTTTGGTCAAAAGATTGTAAGCTGCATCAAGCCTTGTTTTCTGTACATAATTATTTACAGTGGTGCCATATAGTTTTTTGAAACCTTCTTGCAGCTTGTTTATATTCAGTCCCGCTTCACGTGCTAAGTTCTCCACTGTGGGTACATCTGAAATATTGCTTTCTATAAGACTGGAAATATGGTTTATCTGTTTCAATTCCGTAGAGCGAATGAGCGTGCGGCTCCCTTCGTCTTTTTTATCATCTTGATATTGAAGAATCTGATGCGTTAAAATTTGATAGGCCATGCCTTCCAAAAACAGTTTACGAGTAAAATTTTCATCAGTAAAATCAACCATTTGTGTCAAGATATCGGCAATGTTAAGACTGTAATTTCCACTGTGATAGAATGCTCCGTTGGCTTTAATATCCTTAAATAATTGCTCTAGTTCGTCATCAAGACTTTTTATGTCGCATTCCATTTTGGCCTGAAATTTTTCACGTTCTATTTCCAAGCTGTTCACTGTTATACGTTGGTTGGCTTCAAACAGTAATACATGGCCGTTGTGCTTACTGCTGGCTACAATGGCGTTTTGGTATTGCTTAATCTCGTGCAAGTTTTCTTCATTCTCAAAACGGTGCTGTAATGTGCCGCTTACTGTATAAAGAAATTTTAGCGGATGTATTTGGTTTACTACAAAATGTATTTCCATATCTTCCTTGAAAAGACAATTGTATTGGATAAGGCCTAGCCCGCCTTCAAAATTAATCCCGCGAATAGTACCCTCGCCAACAGATTCGGGCAATTGCAATAAATATTCGCCGCAATTTTCAGAATAGGAAATGTTGAAAACTTTTGCTATATCCCTTATAACATCCTTTAGGGGAAGTGAGTTAACTTGAATGGAATTCATCTGGAGGTTGTTTTGTTAAGCCAAAATACAACTTACATTTGAAATGCAATGTTCTATATCCGTACATAGTTTAACTTAAATGCAATTATAAAATATAATATTCTGTTTAATAAAGGGTTATAAAAAATATTTTAATAAAAAAACCGCTATAGTAAGTGAGCGGTCTTTTTAAAAAATTTTTCTAAAACTATTCATAATATCTTTTGCGTTTTTTTCGCTTCTGCATGAATACGGAAATAAGCAAACAAGCTCCTAAAACATAGAAAAAAGTTTTGGCGGGTTCAATTGGGCCAAATCCCAATCCTAAAAAACCAAGGACAGCGGCCACCACGGTTAAAAATAGAAAAAGGATGGTCCAAAGCATGACGAGGAGTTTAGTGGGTTATAAATTATTAATTGTCAGTGTTATAAAGGTATTCAATTATTGATTTTTCAACTAATTTATTTCCACTTATTTTTAACTCATTTAAATAATTGCAGCCATATTAGTTTAAATGTGTTTTCAAATTATTGCTAAAACTCCTTTTTGAAAATTTTTGATATAAAAGAATGAATTATTATTTAAACGGCCCCGTCCATAACCTCTTGTACCACCTCTGGGTTCAGCAAGGTAGAAATATCGTCTAGATTGGATGTGTCCTTTTCTGCAATCTTTCTGAGAATTCGGCGCATGATTTTGCCACTTCGGGTTTTGGGCAATCCTGTAGTAAACTGTATTTTATCAAGTTTTGCAATCGGACCTATATGTTCGGTAATAATCTGGTTTATTTCTTTGCGTAAATTTTCGTGCAGACGGCTTTCACCGATTTCTTTTAAAATAACAAATCCATACAGCGCATTACCTTTCACGTCGTGTGGAAAGCCTACAATTGCACTTTCCGCCACGGCCGGATGTTCGTTTACTGCGTCTTCAATAGGCGCAGTGCCCAGGTTATGACCAGAAACAATTATAACATCATCTACACGGCCTGTGATACGATAATAGCCTGTACTGTCGCGCAATGCTCCGTCACCGGTGAAATATTTGTTTTTAAAAGTCGAAAAATATGTTTCATGATAGCGTTCGTGATTGCCCCAAATGGTTCGGGCCATTCCAGGCCAAGGATATTTTATGCACAAACGCCCACTAACGAGGTTGCCTTTAAGTTCATCACCATTCTCATCCATCAGCGCGGGTTGTATACCGGGCAATGGTAGTGTGGCATAAGTGGGAATGGTGGGTGTAGAGTAAGGAATTGGCGAAATCATTATCCCGCCAGTTTCGGTTTGCCACCAAGTATCTACAATGGGGCATTTTCGTTTCCCGATGTTTTCATCATACCAATGCCAAGCTTCCTCGTTTATGGGTTCACCCACACTGCCTAAGATTTTTAAGGAAGAAAGATCATAGTTTTCAGAAAAATCCAACCGTTCCTTTGCTAACGCCCTAATTGCAGTGGGAGCAGTATAAAACTGACTAACCTTATGTTTTTCCACAACCTGCCAAAACCTGCCAAAATCAGGGTAGGAGGGAACACCCTCAAACATTAGAGTGGTGGCGCCATTTGCCAACGGTCCGTAAACTATATAACTGTGGCCCGTAATCCAGCCAATATCTGCTGTACACCAATACACATCATCTTCCCTATATTGAAATACGTTTTTAAAAGTATATGCGGTATAGACCATATAGCCAGCTGTGGTATGTACCATTCCCTTGGGGCTTCCCGTACTGCCAGAAGTATATAGAATAAATAATGGGTCTTCAGCGTCCATAATTTCAGGCACGCAATCGTGATAGGCCTCGTCCAGTAGCGGTTGTAACCATTTGTCGCGATTTTTTTTCATTGTTATTTCAGTATGAGTACGCTTGGCTACCAACACGGTTTTTATACTTGGGCAGGATTCCAATGCCTCGTCCACAATTCCCTTTAAATCAATAGTTTTATTACCGCGATAGGAGCCATCACTGGTAATAACCATTTTGCATTCTGAATCGTTAATTCGTGTAGAAAGTGCGGTGGAGGAAAAACCAGCAAAAACTACTGAATGTATAGCGCCAATCCGGGCGCAGGCCAATAATGATATCGCTAGTTCAGGAATCATAGGGAGATAAATACAAACTCTATCTCCTTTTTTTATACCCTGTTCCAACAGTACATTTGAAAACCTGCAGACACGTTCATGTAAATCTTTGTAAGTTATATTTTGCGCTTCTTCAGCGGGATTGTTCGGTTCAAAAATTATTGCTGTTTTGTCGCCTCGGGTGTAGATATGTCGGTCTATGCAGTTTTCGGTAATGTTCAGTTTAGCACCTTTGTACCAAGAAACCTCAGGTTTAGCTAGATCATACTCCAACACTTTATTCCATCGATGGCGCCAAAGAAAGTTTTCCTCTGCAATTTCCTCCCAAAAGTTTTCCGGATCACGGACCGATTTTCTATAAACCTGAAAATATTCTTCTAAATTTTTGATGTGGTAGTTGCTCATTGTTTTAAGATTTTGCGCAGTAACTCTGAAATAATTGAAAAGGATTCAGAAATATATTTAATTTTGGCGAGCCTTAAAAATGAAAGAGGTAATTTATTTTAGAAAAATAGCTGTGCTATCTTTTACTTATCTTGTTTCCGGAAATGGCTTTTTGCCGTGAGCATTTAAAACGGCTTATTTCAGAACTTCTTTTTTTGAGGTGCTTCTGGCTTACGCCACTATTAACGCGTTTGCGCCAAAGCCTGAAACTACTTTCTTTTAAATGGCCACGCATTATTTTTATAACTTCCTTCTCGGGGAATCCAAACTGAAATTCTATGGCTTCAAAAGGCGTGCGGTCCTCCCAGGCCATTTCGATGATTCGATCCAATTGTCTATCTGTTAAATCTTCGCCAATCATAGTTTATCCACTTTTTCCCAGGTTTGATCGACGCTCAGATAAAAGCTGCCAAGGTGATTAAAATTACACTGATCGGGAGCAATGAGTGAAAGAAAATTTTTTCCATTTTCCCTTTTATAAAGATGATAAACTTCGCCAATAACAGGTTCAAAACTAAAATGCGAATTGAAAATAAGACTGTTATACTCAAACTCCCTCGTCATTTTTTCATATTCCGCTTTCAGTTCCAAGTATTTGGCGTTTAATTTATGATTGGTTTTGTTAATGCTCCTATTTTTCCAAGCGGTGGTATCGGTACTTGTAATCACCGGCGCACCCACGGAAGTTGCATAAGGTTTTAGTGCAGCATCGTAACGATTTGTATCTGTATTGAAAACTACGTTATCGGGTTTTTTCTCTTCGGTCATTATTGAATTATTTGAGTTTTTCCAATTTCTTCATCACTTCTTCGGCCTCAAATGCTTTTTGATCACTCAATTTTCTATTGGTTGTTGAGAGCTTAAAGGATTCACTTTGGAGTTTTTGATATTCTTCCTGCAATTTTTCCTTTTCTGATTTCTTTTTAAACATTCCAAACATAGTATCGTTTTTAGTAGGGTCGTAATCATTTTATATTGTGTGAAGATACAAAACGTTTAATGGATTGATAAAAATGTTAAACAAAAAGTTTAGTTAATTTTAATGGACTGTTTGAAATGGAAAGGGTAGTTGAAAAATAAAAAAGCCCGTGAACAACTTGTTCACGGGCTTTTGGCGGAGAAAGAGGGATTCGAACCCCCGGAGGTGTTACCCTCAACAGTTTTCAAGACTGCCGCAATCGACCACTCTGCCATTTCTCCATTAGCGGGTGCAAATATAGAAAGCTTTTTTTGATTTTTTAAAGCTTTTTTTAAAACTTTTTATTCAAATATTAAAGCAGCCACCACTGCTTTCTGCTTAACCCAATATTTTTAGTAACTTTAATTCACAAACCAGCTATAAATGAAACTCTTCAGTTTGCTTTTAATCTTCCTTATCTCATGTTTCGGTTTTTCCCAAAGCAAGAAGCAAGTGGCGTTTCGTGAACTTACCGTGGAGCAAGGATTATCTCAAAATAGTGTGGTTAGTATCGCGCAGGACAGTACAGGGTTTATGTGGTTTGCAACCCAAGATGGACTCAACAAATATGATGGAAGAAATTTTACACATTTTGACATACAATTTGAAGACGTAACCCGGCCCACATTTAGTAAACTCGGTAAAATTTATGTAGCAAAAAACGGAGAATTGTGGATTGTTTCCAATTCGGGGATACTTCAAAAATACGATACAGAGAACGATACTTTTAATGTTATAAGTACTGTCAATAAGATAAGTACACTTATTCAAAGTGAAAGTTTAGATTATTTTTTGGGAACGTATGGAAACGGGATTTACAGGATAAACCATCAAACCAAGGACACCATTCAATTTTTAAAACCAAAAGATTCCCAACGCACCGTTTATAATTTTTTCGAAACGAAAGATAAAACCATATTAGCTGTTACAAACAATGGTTTTTTCGAAATAAAGAATGGTCATTATATTTTTAGGGAAATTATATCGGGAACAAATTTTAGTGCAGTTTCGCAAGCTATTGATAATAGTCTTTATCTAGGGAGCTCAGGAAAGGGACTTTTTATTAAAAAAGAAAACCAATCACATTTTCAACAATTCAAAGGATTTGGAAATGCGATACTTCCTGAAAATTTAATAATTCAAGATCTTCTTGTTGATAAACGCAACCAATTGTGGATTGCAACCTATGGCAAGGGGGTCTATTTGGTGAATTTTGAAAAGAAAACCATCCAGAATTTTACCGAGGATAAAAATAATCCCTATGCACTGCATTATAATGACGTTCTAAGTTTATTTGAAGACAATACCGGCACCATTTGGTTAGGTACTGACGGTACTGGCCTCAGCTATTATGATGAGTATTTAGTTAAATTCAACGTACTTACAAACGATCAAGTTCCACAAAATGTGAATGTTGATGTAATTAGGGCAATTGCTAAAGATTCCGAAAACAATATTTGGGTAGGTACTTCCGGAAAGGGATTGACCCGATTAAATATTGATAAGCAAGATTTTTATACCTACACGGCTCAAAATTCCAAGCTGTTGGGAGATAGGGTAATGAGTTTATTGTTTGGCGATGAAAAACTTTGGATAGGTCACCAAACCTTTGGTTTACAATTAATGGATGCAAAGGGAAAAATCACTTCATTTAAGCAAACTGAAAACTTCACGATATGGAAAATTTATAATTATGAAAATGATAGAATCTGGTTGGGCACTAGAGATCATGGACTTATTCTATTTGATAAAGGCGAAGGAATTATTCAACAATACAACAGCAAAAATTCAAAACTAACCACAAACAATATTAGAACGATTGAAAAGGGTAAAGGCAATGAACTTTGGATAGGTACCGAAACCGATGGATTATTCAAATTAGATATAAAAAGCAACAAGATTGAAAAAGTAAAAGATATAAATAGCAGCATAAAATCATTATATTTCAATGGCACATCGCTCTTTATTGGAACCAATGGCGATGGCCTCCAAGTTTTAAATCCCCAAGAAAAAAGCGTTCAAGATTTCACAACCAATGAAGGGTTGCCCAACAATGTTGTTTACGGAATTTTGCCAGACAAAGAAGGCTATTTATGGATGAGCAGCAATAAAGGTATTTCAAAATTAAAGTTTCATAATAACACTATTTCCGTAATTGAAAATTATAGTAATTATGACGGGCTGCAAGCGTTTGAATTCAATACGGGCGCTTATTTTAAAGATGAAAACGGCATACTGTATTTTGGGGGATTGGAAGGCATCAATTGGTTTAACCCCAACCAGTTGTCGTTTAATCCTATAAAGCCAAAAACAGTTATTTCAGGCTTTGAAGTCTTCAACAGAGATAGAAGACTTGTGCCCAGTCAAAAGCTTCAGCATACTGAAAATACAGTAACGTTTACTTTTTCATCCCTCCATTTTTCGCAGCCTGAGCGCAACCAGTACAAATACAAACTCTTAAATAACGATGCCGATTGGATTGCCGCGGGTAACAGTAATCTTGCCCATTATACAAATTTACCGCCCAATGATTATGAATTTCAGGTTATCTCAAGCAATTATGATGGCGTTTGGAATACTGACCCCGCAACGTATTCATTTACAATTTTAAAGCCTTGGTATGGAACCAACTTGGCGAAAGGCGCATATGCGCTTTTGGCAGTTCTTTTTGGGTTTTATCTTTATAGGTATTTAAAATGGCGCTGGGAAATAAAAGCTCAACTGCGATTGGAACATGAAGAAACCGAACGCTTGAAAAAACTGGATGAATTTAAAACCAAATTATATACAAATATTTCGCATGAGTTCCGGACACCACTTACACTAATCTCTGGGCCGATTGAAAATCAATTGGCGAAAACAAAACTTTCCAAAGAAGATAAGAGGGAATTGTCATTGGTTAAGCAGAATGCAGACCGGTTGGTGGGTTTGGTGGATCAAATGCTCGATTTGTCTATGATAGATTCCGGGCAACGTAAATTAACCATTAAACAAGGAAATCTGGCTATTTTGCTCAAGCAGCTTATAAGTGCCTTTCAATACAAAGCAGCTGAAAAAAACATTGCGATATCCAGCAGTATTAAAGATTTGAAAAATGTGTGGTTTGATACCGATATAATTGAAAAAGTTGTATCAAATCTATTGTCTAACGCAATAAAATATTCTCCGGAAAGCAGCACTATTGTTTTTGAAGCGAGTAATCAAGAGGGGGTATTGGTGCTTTCAGTAATCAATCAAAGTGATTTTGTTGGTAAGAAAGATTTAAGCAAATTATTTCAACGATTTTATCAAGACAATAAACTTTCCGAAGGAGTGGGAGTGGGTCTCGCTCTAGTGAGAGAATTGGTTACACTTTCAAACGGTACCATAATCGCAAACAATATCGATGACAATAAAATTCAATTTACTGTTTCTATTCCTATAGATAGTTCAGCTTTTGAAGATGAGGTTTTGGTTTTTGATGACCAAATAGAAAACAAAGAACCCCAAATCAGTCCACAAGTTGAAAGTGTTGAAAGGGAAAATCCACTGTTATTGGTAGTCGAGGACGAAGCGGATATACGTGCTTTTATAATTTCAATATTTAAGAATAATTATCAAGTAATAGAAGCGGAGAATGGGAAAATAGGCATTTCAAAAGCATTAAAAAAAATGCCAGACTTGATAATTAGCGATATTATGATGCCCGAGATAGACGGTATCCAATTGTGCAACACCCTTAAAACTAATGAACTTACTAGTCACATTCCTATAATCCTCCTGACCGCAAAAGTGGGCGAAGAGAATGAGATTGAAGGAGTAAAAACCGGCGCCGATGCTTATGTAACCAAACCATTTAAGAGTGAAAAGTTGAAAATTAGGGTTGAAAAACTCATCGAAAATAGAAGGCAACTTCAAAAGCACTTTAGTAAAACTTTAAGCATCAAACCTGAATTATCAATAACTTCTACCGAAAGTGATTTTTTAAAGCGGTTGCAAACTGTTTTGGATGAACACATTACTGAACCAGATTTCACAAGTGAACGTTTTGGAAAGCTTATGCACATGAGCCGTACCCAACTTCACCGTAAATTGAAAGCAATATCCGGAATGTCTGCAAGTGAATTTATCCGCTCGCAACGATTAAAGCTTGCCATCCGTTTGCTCGAGGAATCTGATGCCTCAATTTCAGAAATAGCCTATCAAGTAGGATTCAATACACCTTCCTATTTCAGCAAATGTTTTAAGGAAGAGTATAACTGCACGCCCAACGAATATCTTTCAAACAAAGCATAATTACTAAAAACAGTAAGCTTTTTAAAGGCTGAAACATATCTTGTATGTTTTGGAACATTTCTGCTACCCACAGCTTATCATTCCTGCTAATTTTGGTTTTAACAAATGGCTTCATAGATGAAAAATTCAACTGATACCAATAAAAAAGACGATGTTATTTATATGAGCATCGACCATCTTAAACAAGGCAACTATGAATTGAAAATTCTTTTAAAAAATAAAGTGATGAAGACCATAAAAATTTTAAAAAAGTAAAAACTTAAAACCTAAGAAATATGAATTCTAAATTATTGTTATTAGCTGGAGTCCTAACGTTCTTTATCTCTTGTGGATTGGAGGATGCGGGTAAAAGCGATTGTTTTATTGATGTAGAAGATACTTTGGATTCTTGGCAAACAACCTACAATTATCAAATGACCAATGCAAAGGATGATGACGGAAATACACAATCATTGGAGGCGTGCTTAATTAGAAAGGGATTGACCGAAGAATATATACAGTCGTTAAAAAATAGACAGAGCTGGATGAACTCAAACGGAGGCTGCACTGCTGAGGAAAAAAATACGCTCAATTCTCGTATTAATAAACGAGTACAAGAATTAGAAGAAGACATGGAAAGCACCTGGAACCGCTGCGAAGAAGTATATGGAAGTGGAGGTTAATTTTTAATTGTTTAATTAGTAGCAAAAGGATAGCGGTAAAAGTTCAATATTTTTATCGCTATTTTTGTGATTCATACTAATTCATTTTTTTCAAATGCCTTCAAAAACAATTGAGAGACTGCAATGGCGCTACGCCACCAAAAGGTTCGATTCGTCGAGAATCCTTTCAGAAGAAAAGTTGGATATATTAAAGGAAACCTTTAACCTTACCGCAACCTCCTACGGTCTTCAGCCCTTAAAATTGGTGGTTATCAGCAACGCCGAATTGAAAGCCCAATTGATGCCGCTTACCTACAACCAGCCACAGGTTCGCGATGCCTCGCACGTTTTAATATTGTGCGTTGAAAAAAAAATTAATGAAAATTTTATAATAGACCATTTCAAAAGGGTAGAAGGACAGCGAAATACGCCACGCACCATTTTAGAGCCATTTGAGAAAAATCTGATAGCTTCCTTTTCTGAAAAGAATAGTGAGGAAATAAAGGATTGGATGATAAACCAACTCTACTTAACCCTGGGGGCATTGCTAACAGTTTGTGCTGTTGAAAAAATAGATGCCTGCCCCATGGAAGGTTTTCAGCCGAAGAAATACGATGAACTATTGGGTTTGGACAAAAAGGGGCTGGAATCTGTAATTGTACTTCCTGTGGGCTACCGCGATGAATCTGACTTTTTCATCAACCTCAAAAAAGTGCGCCGCGGCGTGGATGAGCTAATTATCGAAATAAATTAATTTTGAAAATTTTAGCTACAAAATTTTAGGCTGAACGTGCAACTCTTACCTTTGATATTAGAGCTTATATAAATAAAACAGAAAAAAAAAAATTATGCCCGGATTTGAAATTTTTGGCGCCGAGGAGCGCAAGCAGGTAAACGAAGTGTTGGAAACAGGCGTATTGATGCGCTACGGCTTTGACGGTATGCGCAACAACCATTGGAAGGCCAAAGAGTTTGAGACCGCCTTCGCCAAAAGAATGGGCACTGAATATAGCCAACTGGTTTCCAGCGGAACGGCGGCCTTAACCGTTGCCCTGGCCTCGGCAGGCATCGGTGCGGGCGATGAGGTTATTATGCCCACCTTCACCTTCGTGGCGAGTTTTGAATCTATTTTGGCCTTAGGAGCGGTTCCTATTTTGGTGGATATTGACGACACCCTTACTCTTGACCCCAAAGCCGTGGAAGCTGCAATCACTTCAAAAACCAAATGTGTAATGCCCGTTCACATGTGCGGCTCGATGGCAGATTTGGATGCCTTAAAGGCAATTTGCGAAAAGTATAACTTAATTCTTTTGGAGGATGCCTGTCAAGCTCCCGGCGGTACATATAAAGGGAAACCATTGGGCAGCTACGGCCACTTGGGCTGTTTTTCATTTGATTATGTAAAGACCATTACCTGTGGCGAAGGCGGTGCGATAATTACCAACAATGCAGAATTCGCAAAACACGCAGACCATTACCAAGACCACGGACACGACCATGTTGGGAAGGACCGCGGCGCGGAAAGCCACCCTTTTATGGGATATAATTATAGAATTTCCGAATTGAATGCCGCTGTCGGTTTGGCGCAATTGGGCAAACTAGATGGAATTTTAAGGACTCAAAAGGAAAATTATACAATTCTTCGCGAAGCATTGGAAACCGTAGATGGGGTAACTTTCCGAACGGTTCCCGAAGGCGGTGAGGAAAACTATTCGTTTTTGAATTTTTTCCTTCCTACGGAAGAATTAGCTAAAAAGGCCCATAAAGCTTTATCAGAGAATGGCGTAGATGCCTGTTTTTATTGGTACACCAACAACTGGCATTATATAAACGGTTGGGAACATTTGCGAAATCTGAAATCTTTAGGAAATCTTCCTTCTGAAGTGAAAAACCAAATGCAGGATCTGAACAATACCGATTTTTCAAAAAGTGATGCCGTTATGGGCAGGACTATTTCCTCACTTATAAAGATTGGTTGGTCCGAAAAGCAGGTAAGGGATAGGGCAGAAGCTATGAAAAACGCGATTGCCTCAGTCCTTTAGTAGTTTACATACTCTGTAATTTCCAAACCATACCCAATCATCCCAACACGTTTGGTCTGCTCGCTGTTTGAAATAAGGCGGATTTTATGGATTCCCAAATCGTGAAGAATTTGGGCTCCAATTCCAAAATCCTTGCTGTCCATTTCAATACGCGGAGCTTTGGCAATTTCGTTTGGTTTTTGGGCTTCTTTCAGCTCTTTTAAACGGTTTAAGAGATTTAGCGATTGGCTCTGCTGGTTTATGAAAACAATAGCGCCTTTCCCTTCCCCGTTGATTACGTTGAACATGTCATCCAACTTCTGTTCGGCGTTGTTGGTGAGCGTTCCCAAAATGTCGCCATTTACCAAAGTTGCGTTTACGCGAACCAGTACGGGTTCATTTTCTTTCCACGAACCTTTTGTAAGCGCGATGTGAATTTGGTCGTTTGTGGTCTGTTTGTATGCGCGAAGCCTAAAATCCCCAAATTTTGTATTTATTTTGAAATCTTCCTTTTTTTCAATTAAGGAATCGTTTTCCATGCGGTATTTTACCAAATCTTCGATGGAAATGAGTTTCAAATCAAACTTCTTGGCAACCTTCATCAATTCTGGTAGCCGCGCCATCGTGCCATCCTCATTTAAAATTTCAACCAAAATACCCGCAGGTTTTAATCCTGCCAAACGTGCAAGATCGATTGCGGCCTCGGTATGTCCGGTTCTTCTCAAAACGCCACCCTGCTTAGCGCGAAGCGGAAAAATATGTCCCGGTCTGCCCAGATCACTGGCTTTTGTATTTTCATCAACCAAGGCTTTTATGGTTTTTGCGCGGTCGTGGACCGAAATGCCCGTGGTACAACCGTGACCAATCAAATCTACCGAAACGGTAAATTGGGTGTGGTGCAATACGGTGTTGTTTTCCACCATCATATTCAAATCGAGGGCATTGCATCTATCCTCGGTTAAAGGCGCACAAATAAGCCCCCTTCCGTGGGTTGCCATAAAATTGATCATTTCTGGCGTCACCATTTCGGCGGCGGCAATAAAATCTCCTTCATTTTCCCGATTTTCATCATCAACTACAATAATTATCTTTCCATTGCGAATATCTTCAATGGCTTCTTCAATAGTGTTGAGTTTAATGGAATTTTCTTTTTCTGTGGAAATCATAGCTTTAAATATGTGGTGCAAAGATAATAGAAACCTCTATAATTAGCCATTGCAAACCAGTTTACTTTGGCTATTTTAAAAGTAACCGTCTTATTATAATGCTCCGCTCGATTTGTTGTTTTGAAGTAGTAATAGATAAAACACAAATTTCAGAAAAAGAGAAGGTTGCAAGTCAGTGAGAGCAATTTCAGTTTTAGGATGGATATAATGCTAAAGAAACCTAATTTATCATTTGTAGTTCCTCCTTCATTTTCTTTATATGGTTAAAGTGAAGAAACACATAAATAACGGGGCCTAACAACATAAAAATTATCCAGGCGCCGGTATCTTGATCTTTTCCTAAAACTTTATAAAATTTTGAACTATTTAAAAGCGATTTAATTGCAAAAATGTACAACGCAATTAACGAAATAATCTGCCCGAGTTGAGAGATTAGTTTTAGTGTTTCAGATGCTACTAAATCTATATTATTAAATAAAATCATTCCTAAAACACAGACGATGGAAGCAAAATAGGCAACCAATGCTTTTTTTGAAAAACTTGAAGATTCTTTAAAATTTTGAAGTGCCGAGGAATATTCTCTATTCTCAAAATCGCCACTCATTTTAAGTTCCATTTCAGTATAACCCTTTAAACTTAGCTGTTGTAGGGCTGCATTTCTAACTTCTTCAGAATAGCCGTACTGCCTGTAGTTTTTTACAATATCTTTAAGTTGGGTTTCGGTCCTCGATAAAATTAATGCTTTTTCTTGCTGTGTGAGCAAGATGGTAATTTTGGCTTTCTCGGTAGCTTCCTCTGAATTCTTTTTACCAAACAGTCGCCCAATACGCTGCATAAATGAATCAAAATCAAAAATACCTTGGTCTGTGGTTGCGCGGTAGGTGAGCCAAATACTCAAAGGAAGCATAATCGCAGTACTTAGCCAAGTAGCGATAAAAGGGTGCATTGTGCCATCCTCTGCACTGTTTTTGGCAAAAATACCGATAAAGTGGTAGGTTAAAAATAGTAGAATTGCTACAACCATAGGCAAGCCCATTCCACCTTTTCTAATGATGGCACCAAGCGGTGCCCCCACAAAAAACAAAATAATACAAGCAATGCCCAAAGCATATTTTTCGTGCAATGCTATTTCGGTTTTGTTCAGTCTTTTGGTTTTATTTTTAAATTCTACCTTTTTTGCATCCACGGTTTGTAGGGTTCCTTTGGCATTGTTTAGTGCAAGTTTTACAATTTGCAATTGATGGGCTGGATTATAAATTTCAAGAATGGAGCTTATTGCGGGAGGTTTTGCAGAATCACTAATTTTATTTTCCTTAAATTTTTCTACACCGCTGCGATAGTACATATTCTTGGTGTAAGACTGGATATCGGTGGAATAACTCTCTGAAAGCGAATCAATCTCCACACGTAATTCGCTGATGTTATACATGTTTTGATTATTGAGATTGTTCTCCTTATCAATGTCCTTATTGTTCAGTTCAGTAAGGTCAATATTGATGGAATATTCGTCAAAATAACTCTTTGCAAAGGGTTCGCCTTTTTGTTTCCCTGGATTTTTGGTCTGGATTTCCTCGTAATAATTTCCCTCCTTTAAAATTAGCGAAAGCGTATTGCTGCCTTCTTCACTGGCGAGCTCCCCGTTGTTCGCAATGATTACCGTAAAATTTCCATTGGGTTTTGTTTCATTCTTTTTATGAATTACCACATCTTTTAAAAACTGGTCGCGGTCGCCAGATTTCTTCTCAACTTTGATATTGAACATATCGCCAATTTGGCTGAACTGCCCCTCAGAAATAACCATGGAAGGCTGAAACTGCGAAATATTCCGCCGCAGGTTCTGCCATTTATATTCGGAATAGGGGATAACATTGTTTGCGAAAAAGAAAGCGGTTATGGAAAGTACGATGATAAAACCGATAACGCTACCCATAGCGCGTTGCAAGGAAATTCCCGTGGATTTCATGGCGGCAAATTCATATTTTTCCGCAAAACTTCCAAACACCATTAACGAAGTCACCAAAATGGTGAGCGGCAATACCAGCGGAATCAATCGCGGCGAAACATACCAGAGAAATTTCAATACAATCCAAACATCCAAATCTTTCCCGGCAAGTTCGGAAATGTAGAGCCAAATGGTCTGCAGCACAAATATGAACATTAAAATAATGAAGACGCTCAAGAACGTCTTCAAATATGTAACCAATATGTACCTGTCCAGTATTTTCACTTATGCTGCTATAGCTTATTTATGTAGTAGCCGTCTTTCTTATATTTGGTCTCGTCAAAAGTAAACAAGGTTTTGGAAACGGGTTGGTTTGTTTTGAATGAATTTACGGTAAGGGTATATTTTGTGCCTTTGTCATCAGTTTGTATCAGCTTGTAAATATGCTTCGTTTGTACATCAATACCCAATAGTATGTCTTTTATTTCAGCTTTTGAATCAATTGGTATAAGCTTTATATACTGAATTTTTCTGCCCTTCACATTTTGCTCAATGTCCATTTTATAGGTGTAGCCCTTTTCGTAAAATGTCAACATTTTTGAAGGGGTAATTTCCTTGTCATCCTTTGGATTATAAGCCGAAATGGTTACTTCTTCATCTTCGGGAACAATGGTGTAAATATTTTTTCCGTCAAAAATACGGGTGGTTCCAAGCATGTTCAAAACATATTTATCGCCCTGTAGCGTAACATCGCCACGGGTTTCTTGGTTTACGTTTTCTTTTGAATTATTCAAATTATACTTAAAATCGATTGAAATGTTATCGTAGCTCTTTGCTTTTGCTGAAACCTCTTTCAAAAGTGTCTTCGCATCCTGTGCCTGAGAAAAAGTAGTGATAAAAAGAGCGATTAAAAGAATACCTAATTTTTGCATTTTAATTGTCATTTTGTTCGTTATCTAAAAGTTGGTTTAACGCATCTATTGTTGGAACCAAGACTTGCCGTGCCTTACTGCCCTCAAAGGGGCCCACAATGCCTGCCGCTTCCATTTGATCGATAATTCTTCCAGCCCGATTGTATCCCAGTTTCAACTTTCGCTGTAACAGAGATGCGGAACCTTGCTGTGCAATCACCAATACTTCTGCGGCTTCACGGAAGAGTTTGTCGCGTTCCTCTATGTCAATATCAAGAGTTGTGCCACCTTCCTCGCCCTCATATTCTGGCAGCAAATGTGCATCGGGATATGCTTTTTGTGAACCGATAAATTCCGTAATATCTGCTACTTCGGGCGTATCAACAAATGCGCACTGAATACGTGTTAACTCGTTGCCCTGGGTGTAAAGCATGTCACCACGGCCAATAAGCTGATCTGCACCCGAATTGTCCAAAATGGTTCTGGAATCTATTTTACTGGTTACCCTAAAAGCAATACGCGCAGGGAAGTTGGCTTTTATAATACCTGTAATTACGTTTACCGAAGGTCTTTGGGTAGCAATAATCAAATGGATTCCGATCGCCCGCGCAAGCTGCGCCAAACGTGCAATGGGCGTTTCCACTTCTTTTCCCGCGGTCATAATTAAATCGGCAAATTCATCTATCACCAAAACGATGTACGGCAAAAACCGATGCCCTTCGTTGGGGTTCAATTTTCGGTTTTTGAATTTTGTATTGTATTCCTTAATGTTGCGCACCATGGCATCCTTCAGCAAATCGTAACGGGCGTCCATTTCGATACAAAGGGAGTTCAATGTATTGATAACCTTTGCGGTATCTGTAATAATAGCTTCTTCGGTGTCGGGCAATTTTGCCAAATAATGACGTTCAATTTTGTTGAAAAGCGTCAGTTCCACTTTCTTTGGATCTACCAAAACGAATTTCACTTCCGCAGGGTGTTTTTTGTATAAAAGCGAAGTCAATACAGCATTCAGCCCGACCGATTTTCCCTGTCCCGTGGCTCCTGCCATAAGCATGTGCGGCATTTTCGCCAAATCTACCACAAAGGTTTCATTGCTTATTGTTTTTCCAAAAGCGATGGGAAGTTCCATTTCGGCATTTTGAAATTTAGCCGAAGCAATCACCGAACGCATGGAAACAATTTTTGCATTTTTATTCGGCACCTCAATCCCAATAGTACCGCGACCGGGAATCGGCGCTATAATACGGATACCCAAAGCCGAAAGCGAAAGTGCAATATCGTCCTCAAGGTTTTTGATTTTTGAAATACGGATACCTGCATCGGGCACAATTTCGTAAAGTGTGACGGTGGGCCCAACGGTTGCCTTTATGTTTGCGATGCCTATTTTATAATTGCTGAGGGTTTCAACAATTCGGTTTTTGTTTTCCTCAAGCTCCTCTTGATCGATGGTTATGGCAGCGCCCACGGTATGGTCGCGCAGGAGCTCGATACTTGGAAATTTGTAATTGCTCAGTTCCAGTTTTGGGTCAAATTCCCCAAAATCTTTTACAAGTTTATCGCTTAGGTTTTCTATTTCCTCTTCGTCGGCCGCCTGTTCCACTTCCATTTCCACATCGCCTTCCACATCAGATTTGAGGATAATTTTTTCAACCGGCGGGGGAGGTGGAGGGCTTACTTTTTCTTCAATAAAAGGTTCGGGAATATTCTCTTCGTCTTCATCTTCAATTTCACTGTTTGCTGTTGAAGTTTTGTGGTCGGTTTTATTTTCATCGGAAACAAACTCTGAGGCAATTTGTTTTTTGGAGCTTTTAAAAGCATCGATTGCCATTTCGGGCGTAAGCTTTAATCGAACTACCAAATAGACAATCAATATAAAAATCATTACCAGCATAGCGCCAACCAAACCTAAATAATCCTGCATGAGGTCGTTGGTTTCAAAACCGATGATACCGCTGAAAAGTGTTGTTTTTTCTCCAAAAAAACCAAAGAAAACAGAAATCCAAAGCATTAAAAGCAAGCCCCAGAACCAAAACTTAGCCAATTGTTTTTTGGCATAGTCGAAAAAATAATAAATTCCCGTTAAGGTTACCAAAAAGGCAAAAATAAAGGCTGAAATCCCGAAACCGTCATAAATGAAGAAGTGCGCCACGTTGGCACCAAACTTGTTGAGCCAATTTTTGGTTTGCAATTCGCGCTCTGCCAAAACACCAAGTTCGCTTTGGTCTGCCTGCCAAGTAAAAAAATAGGAAACAAAAGAAAACAACAGTGCCAATCCCAACAAAAACAAAAAGCTACCTAAAAGTATTTTCTGTTGTTTGGACAGCGAAAAGCTTATTTTTTTACGGGGTGTTTTAGTTGTTGATTTTTTCTTTTTGGCCATTAATGGAACGGTTGTCTTTTCAGCAAAAATACAAATATCAATGAGGAAAATTTGAAATTACAAAAAACAAATTCAAAATTTAAATTTCAAGCGAAAAGGTTCAATACTCTTAACGTGGAGAACGCTTAAAAGTATATAAAGAGAATTAAATTACTTCTTTTAAAAAATTTGTGAGAGAAAGTAAGTAAGCGCAATAAAAACCTAGCTCAGCAAATTATACATTATTAAAAGTTTACCCTCACGTTTCCATTGAATCCAACCATTTGCAACGGTTTTAAAATTGCCATTTAAGAGTAAAACTTTCATCCAATCACCTTTAATTTGAACGGCTCTCATAAATTGGTGAGGCGTGTTTACCTCGCCGGAATTTTCAAAAGAGCGCTCACGCACTTTTTCTTTTGAATAGGGTAAAAATTCAATCGAGTGCATACTTAAAAGAAATTCGGGCCAGTATATTAATCGTCCGGCACGTCTATCTACATAAGAAGTTTGACCGTTGGTTTTATTTACTACTATTTCAATAAAATTTTCGCTTACACTTATCACTTTAAAATATAGCCTATCATAATCCAATTTTAAATATTCTGGCACCAAAAATGGGGCAGCGGTGGCAATTTCAAATTGGTTAAATTTATTTCGTTTAAATGTGATACTGTCATAGGGAGCGTGGTCCATCAAGGATTTTTCGAGATTGAGATTTCCGTAGAAATACAGTGTAGGACTTTCGTAATAATTGGGTGAAAAAAATCCCATTCCCATTTCGCTGTTTTCTTCATTCAAGATTTTTTGGGGAATCCCGTCATTAACTTGAGGGGAATATAGCTTTGCCATTCCCAATGGTTCTGTTTGCGAAGTTGGAGTAGTGGATGGAGGGTCAAATTTTTCGCTTTCTTCCTTTTGAAGTTTATCTCGCTGCTGAAACTCAAAATATTTATAGCCTATCGCGGCCAGCAAAAGGATTAATAAAAAAACGTTTATTTTAACAAGCAATTTCGTAGCAACATAATAGGCTATAAAAAAGGAGGCAATAAACCCCACTCCCGCAAAAAGTACTCCATAGCCCACAACTATTGCACCCCCCGCGAGTCCTTGATTTTTACCGGCATCGATAGCGACAGCAAAATAAAGCCCAATTATAAAACATACTAAAAGCATCAGGATGTAAAAGCCAATACTGGAAGATTTCAGAAGTTTTTTCATCCTTAAAAGTTTAAGGTTTTGGTAATTGCTTCCCCTTTTTTCACCTCAACGGTTACAATTTGTGTTTTCCGATCTTTATAATTTCCAAGAGGCGTCACTTTTACTTTATAAGTTCCGGGATTCAATAAAAATTCTTTGCCACGGCTATAGGTCCTGCCTCCTGCAACATTTTTGCCCGAAGGGCTTTCATCAATTGTAACTACACTGTCTATGGAGTTTCCATCCGCTTTCGCATCAATAAAAGCGGTGCCTGTGGTAAAATTGTGTGATACTGGTCTAATTCCACTTGCTTCAACTGTTACGTTTTCAATTTCTGTATACGTTTCCAGCCCTTTCATATCACTCAATGCTTGTATGGAAACTTTATAAACTCCTGGATTTATTTCTACTTCCTTAGGTTCGTTATAAGTTCGGAGAGAGGCTACGGTTTTTCCGTTTGCGTCCAAAACCTTGACCATACAGTCCCAGTTTTTCCCGTTATTTGTGGTGGTTACACCTATTTTTCCACCGTCAAAGCTTATGGTTTTATGTGTTATTTTATCTTCAAAACTCTGTATCCCTTCCACGGAAACCATTTTTACATCGCTACCTTCAAGTGGAGTAACCTCAAAATTGTATTTGCTGGGAGGTAAGTAGAAATAGGCAGTATCCTTATAAGTTCGAACGCTTATGGGAGCTCGTTTTGCAACTACATCGTACGCTTTCACCCAAGCATCTATTGCTACGCCGTTTTTAACGGCATACACCGAAACATTTCCTTTTGGCTTATCAACGGTTTCCGCAGTGGCCTCATTCATTACATCACTTAGTCCACTGGCATCGGCAGCATCGTAATATTTACCCTCTCCCGCATTTGCGGCGCACTTAAGTTGTTCCGTTTCGTTTGCTTTTAAGCCGAAACCTACAATGTGCAATCTAAAATCAATTCCCTCTTTTTTGGCAGCTGTCACAACATTACAAATGTTGCCATCACAGGATTCAATACCATCCGTTATTAAAATAATGGTTGCCTTTTTCTTTGATTTTCGAAGTCCGTCAATTACTTGTGAAGCTGCGTATGCCAAGGGAGTCATTCCCAAGGGCTTTATCTTTTTTAAGGAAGAGTTTATTTCACCTTTTGAACTATTTTCCATGGAAACCAGAGTTTCCACGTCTTTGCAATCTCCCTTTTTCCGATGGCCGTAGGCAACAAGGCCCACGTTTTGGTTTGGGGGAAGCTTATTCACCGTAGTTGAAAGAACCTCAGTGGCTATTTCCATCTTGGTCTTGCCTTGCATTTGGCCCCACATGGAGCCACTGGCGTCATAAATAAAAATAATGGGAGAAGGGGCTTCGGATTGTGCAGAAAGCTGAATTGAAAACAGCAGTAGACACAAAATTGTGGCTAATTGCTTCATAATGAAATTGGTTGGTTGACCTTAAAGATATAAAAAATATATAATTATTTGTCTATCAACCTTTTGTAAATTTCATTGTAGATTTAAAATTTCGGAATATAAATGATGCAACCAATGATAACGGCGGTAAATGCGGCGAAGAATACGGCTCCAGCGGCCACATCTTTTATAAAACCTATTTTGTTATGAAAGTCTGGGTGCACAAAATCGGCAATTTCCTCGGCTGCGGTATTTAGGCCTTCAATGCTCATTACCAAACCGATTGCGAAAATTTGAAGTATCCATTCCGTAGTGGAAATTTCAAAATAAAATCCTGCAACGGTCATAATGATGCCGATTACCGCCTGAACTTGGATGCTTGCCTCGTGGCGTAATAATAGCAAAGCGCCCTTGAATGCGTAACCGCATCCTTTTAGGCGCTTTCCTAAATATGAATTCCACATTATAGCAGTGGTTTTAAGGCCGAAAGATAATCAGGCTCTTCACCAATTTCCGGTACTTGCTGACTGTGGATTACTTTTCCGTTTTCGTCCAATACCAATACCGCCCTTGAATGTAGGCCGCGCAGGGCGCCACTTGTCATTTCTACTCCATAGTTTTTCCCGAAGTTACCATCGCGGAAATCTGATAAATTGGTAACGTTGTTAATTTCTTCGTCGCTCACAAATCGTTTTTGGGCGAAGGGAAGATCTTTTGAAATACAGAGCACTTTGGTGTTTTTCAATCCCGTTGCCTTTTCATTGAATTTGCGCACTGAGGTTGCACAAACATTTGTATCAATACTCGGAAAAATATTCATGATAACACGGGAGCCTTTGAAATCTGATAATTTTTTTGAACTCAAGTCCTGTGCCGTCAAATTGAAATCTGGAGCCGTATCGCCCACTTTTGGGAGAGTGCCGGCTGTTTCAATATTGTTTCCGCCTAATTTTATGGTTGCCATATTATAGTTTTTAAAGTGAAGCCTAAAGATACGTATTCGGTTTTGCTTAAAATGCAAACAAGTTCTTAAAGAATTGATTCCCCAAAAAAAGAAATCCCTTTTGCAACAATTTTACAAAAGGGATTCCAATCAAATATTAATCATAAATCTATCGGTCTATCGAACCCAAGACTTTTTGGGCAAAAGCATTTGCCGCATCACGCTCGGGCATGCCATCCTCAATCATTTTGTGGACTTCCACCGCTCCGCAAAGATTGGTGATAAGTTCGCCAATGATATCCATCTCTTCTTCGGTTATTCGGCTGTATTCGCTATACGATTCCAAAACTTCGATACAGTTTTCTATCTGTGCCGTGGAATTGTTTCGCTGAATATGTCTAATTACGGGCAACTTCATCTACAAGATCTTTTAAAAGTTCAAACTTGTTGGTCTGGACCTGGTTTACCAATTCGCCGTTTTTAAAACTTGCGAAGGTTGGTAAATTGTCCACATTCGCCATTTTTCTACTTTCAGGGAATTTTTCGGCATCAACCAAAACAAATTTGTAATCTTCAGTTTCTGAAGCCAACTTCTTAAATTTTGGCTTCATCAATCTGCAATTGCCGCACCAACCTGCCGAAAACTGAACAATTACGTCCTTTTCCTCAGCTACCAGTTGTTGTAGGCTATCGTCTTTTAATTCAAGTACCATAATTTAGTTTCTTAAGTAAGTTGCAACACCTTCACGGTTGGCAATCATTGCTTCTTTTCCTTCTTCCCAGTTTGCTGGGCATACTTCACCTTTTTCCTGTACGTGGGTGTAAGCATCTACCAATCTAATGAACTCGTTTACATTTCTTCCCAAAGGCATATCGTTCACACTTTCGTGGAAAATTTTTCCTTCTTCGTCAATCAAATAAGTTGCGCGATAGGTTACGTTGTCACCGTCAACCATCAATAAACCAGTTTCCTCATCATAACGCTCATTGGTAATATCAAGAATTCCAAGGGCATTTGAAAGGTTACGGTTTGTATCTGCAAGCAATGGGTAAGTTACACCTTCAATTCCGCCATTGTCTTTTGGGGTGTTCAACCAAGCGAAATGTACCTCAGGAGTATCGCAGGATGCACCAATTACCATTGTGTTTCGGTCTTCAAATTTTGAAAGTGCTTCTTGAAAAGAATGGATTTCGGTTGGGCAAACAAAGGTGAAATCTTTAGGATACCAAAAAAGCAATACTTTTTTCTTATTCTTTTTGGCTTCCTCAAGCACATTAAGCTTGAATGTATCGCCCATTTCGTTCATTGCATCAACTGAAATGTTGGGGAAAGTTTTTCCTACTAATGACATAGTTTTAAATATTTTAAAGGTTAATAATTTTCTATTGCAAAGATAAAAAGTCCTTATGGATAAAGGGGAGGAAGCAAATGTATTAATCTATAAAACCATAGATTTTGGCAATAGGTTGATTTTTTAACAATAGAAAATTACTATCAAAAAAATAGTTATGCTTTTGCCGGAGTAGCTAACTCCCTGATCTTAATTCTAAAAGCTGCAAAAAGCAAGGTCATAAACGGACTTAACCAATTAAAGATGGCATAGCCAGCATAGTGAAGCGTATCAACCCCCAATACACCACTGTGGTATGCGCCACAAGTATTCCAAGGTACCAATACAGAAGTTACCGTTCCCGAATCTTCCAAAGTTCGGGAGAGGTTTTCAGGCGCTAAACCTTTGTCCCTAAAGGCTTTTGCATACATTTTACCGGGAACAACGATTGCCAGATATTGGTCGCTGGCGGTAAGGTTTAGCGCGAGACAACTGGCTACAGTACTAGCAAAAAGCCCGAAGGTTGTGTGAAACAATTTCAGTAATGCCTTGCTGATTGCCGCTAATGCACCAATGGCATCCATAATTCCACCAAAAACCATTGCGCATAATATAAGCCAAATAGTGTTTAACATTCCAGACATACCCCCTGCGGAGAAGAGATCCTTTAAAGCTTCATTTTCTGTAGGGATGGCGCTATCTACAGTTATTGCGTTCATTATTCCTTTATAGCCATTTTCAAAAGTAAGGGAAGACCCGCCCCCAATTGAAGCCACAATATCCGGTTGAAATATTAATGCCGCAACTGCGCCTAAAAGAGTTCCTATAAGCAGGGCTATTAGTGGAGCGGTTTTTTTCACAATTAAAAATATAACAACAATAGGTACTATAAATAACCAAGGGCTCACATTTATGGAATCCTTTACAGCGGCGAGAATTAGATGGGTATCTGCTGTTCCTGACGTATCCAAGTTTAGACCGATAATTATGAAAACTATCAAAGTAACAATCAACGTTGGAACTGTGGTATAAAGCATGTATCTAATATGTGTGAACAAATCTGTGCCTGCCATTGCAGGGGCAAGGTTTGTGGTATCACTTAAAGGTGAAATCTTATCGCCAAAATAGGCTCCCGAAAGAATGGCGCCTGCGGTCATTCCTATAGAAATGTCCAATGCATTTGCAATACCTACAAGTGCAATACCCACAGTAGCTGAAGTAGTCCAACTACTTCCGGTAGCCACGGAGATAATGGCGCAAATAATTACACAAGAGGCCAGGAATATTGTTGGATTTAAAATTTGAAGACCGTAATAAATCATTGTGGGAATAATGCCGCTAATAAGCCAAGTTCCGGCTAATGCCCCTACCAATAATAAAATTAAAATAGCCCCTGCGGTCGATTTTATGTTGATCGCCACTTCCTCCAGCATTTGGTCAAATTTCACCTTGTTGAAAAAACCCACAATGGCCGCCACGGCACCGCCCATTAAGAGAATGAATTGGTTACTTCCGTCCAAAGCGCTATCGCCATAGGCATAAAACACATTATAAAATAGCATCCCAATAAGTGCAAAAACAGGAATGAGCGCCTCCCAAATATTCAGTTCAACGTTTTCAACTATCTGATCGTCTTTTGGGTCGGTGGGCTTAATGTCTTGACTTTGCATAGGGAAATTTTAAAATGGAATGTAATGTTACGATTTTGTATATTATTAAACAAATATCGTAGGCGCGCGATTAATCGCGCGCCTACATGTTGATTCCAACTTGCACCATACATTCCCGCATCATCTTATAGGTGCGCTCAATATCGTTGTCCAGACCTATACTGAAACGTATCAACCCATCGCTAAGTCCCATTTCCTTTTGTTCCTCTTCGGGAATTTCAGAGGAAGTTGAAGAACCCGGCGCGCTAAAAAGCGTTTTGTAAAAACCAAGACTCACGGCCAAGTATCCTAAATTGCGTTCCTGCATCAATTCCATCAATTCGTTAGCTTTATCAATTCCGCCTACGTCAATGGTCAACATTCCTCCAAAACCGTATTCCTCGTTCATCATTTTTTTGAAAAGCTCGTGGCCGTTATGCGATTTCAATCCCGGATACACCGTTTTTAAACCATCGGCCTCAAATTTTTCAGCTAAATACAAGGCGTTTTCACTGTGCTGTTTTATTCGAATGTGAAGCGTTCGCAAATTTTTCAGAATAGAAGCTGCACGAAGGCTATCCATTGCGGGGCCAAGCAACATGTTTGCGCCATCGTTCACATTGCGCAAACTATCTATAAATTCCTGAGTTCCACAAGTCACGCCTCCCATAGTATCACTGCTTCCGTTGATGAATTTGGTCAAACTATGTAAAACAACATCGGCTCCCAATTTTGCAGGAGAAATACTCAAAGGCGAAAAGGTATTGTCAACCAACAATTGCAGGCCGTGCTTTTTCGCAATTTTTGAAAGGGCTTCAATATCCGCAATTTCCAAAAGTGGATTACTTACGGTTTCACAGTATATAATTTTTGTGTTTTCAGTGATTGAATTTTCAACTTCATCCAATTTTGTAATATCCACAAACGAAGTTTCAATATTCAACCGTGGCGCAAAGTTTTTCAGAAAAGCGTATGTTCCTCCATAAATAGTTCTACTGGAAACAATATGGTCGCCCGCTTTACAAAGCTGAAGAATTGCAGGGGTAATTGCACCCATTCCGCTTGCGGCAACATTTGCCGTTTCCGTTCCTTCCATTGCCGCCAAAGCTTGGCCTAAATAGAGATTGGAAGGAGTAGAGTGGCGGGAATATAAATAACAGCCGTCCGCATTGCCTTCAAAAGTATCGAACATCGTTTTTGCGGAAAGAAACGTATAGGTGGAAGAATCTGAAATGGAAGGATTAACACCTCCAAATTCGCCAAAGTATTGTAAATCCTGAATTTTGTCTGCTGGTTTAAAAGCCATGATAGTTATTTTAGGTTGTTTGGCAAATTTGCGAAAAATTAAAGGAGTGGTAAAATTATAAGCCATTTCCTTTTCTAAATTTAGTTTTCAGAATTGCCAAAACTTTATTGATTATAACTTTTACTATCTAAGCTTTAACTGTTAAATTTGCACTTCAATTTAAAAGAAATACTTTATGAGCACTTATGATGTAGCAGTAATTGGTTCGGGTCCCGGTGGCTATGTTGCCGCAATCCGTTGCGCACAATTGGGAATGAAAACCGCAATCATTGAAAAATATGACGTTTTGGGCGGAACTTGTCTAAACGTAGGTTGTATTCCAAGCAAGGCATTACTAGATTCTTCACATCATTACGAAGATGCCATGAAGCATTTTGAGGAGCACGGCATTGAAATTACGGGCGATATAAAGTTGAATTTGAAAAAAATGATAGAGCGCAAAGCTTCGGTTGTGGATCAAACCACCAAAGGGATTGCGTTTTTGATGGATAAAAACAAAATTGACGTTTTCACCGGAATGGGCGCTTTTAAGGATGCCACCCATATTGAAATCACCAACGGAAAGAAAAAGGAAACCATTGAAGCGAAAAATACCATTATTGCAACGGGAAGTAAACCCGCGACACTTCCTTTTATAAAACTGGATAAAGACCGAATTATCACTTCAACCGAAGCTTTAAATATGAAAGAGGTTCCAAAACACCTTATCGTTATTGGCGGTGGTGTGATTGGTTTGGAACTTGGTCAGGTTTATAACCGTTTGGGTGCTGAGGTTTCCGTAGTGGAATATATGGACCGAATTATCCCAACGATGGATTCTGCACAAAGCAAGGAATTGATGAAGGTGATGAAGAAACAGGGTGTGAAATTTTACGTTTCGCATAAAGTTTCCGCAGTTTCCAAAAAAGGAAAGGAAGTTACCGTTACTGCTACCGATAAAAATGATAAAGAAGTAACTTTCAAAGGCGATTACTGCTTGGTTTCCGTAGGAAGAAAGCCTTATACGGAAGGTCTTAAAGCTGAAAACGCAGGCGTTAAAATCACCGAGCGCGGAATGATTGATGTTAACGACCAACTGCAAACCAACATTAAAAATATTTACGCCATTGGCGATGTGGTTCGTGGGGCAATGCTTGCGCACAAGGCTTCGGAAGAAGGTGTTATGGTTGCTGAAATTATAGCTGGACAAAAGCCACATATTGATTACAATTTAATTCCGGGAGTGGTTTACACATGGCCGGAAGTTGCTTCCGTAGGGAAAACCGAAGAGCAACTTAAGGATGCGAAAGTAGAATACAAAAGCGGGCAGTTCCCGATGCGCGCTTTGGGAAGAAGCCGTGCAAGTGGCGATACCGATGGTTTTGTAAAAATTCTTTCCGATAAAAAAACCGATGAGGTGCTTGGAGTACATATGGTGGGCGCGCGTGTCGCCGATTTAATCGCTGAAGCCGTTACCGCAATGGAATTCCGTGCAAGCGCCGAGGATATTTCCAGAATGAGCCACGCACACCCTACGTATGCAGAGGCTGTGAAGGAAGCCGCCCTTGCCGCTACGGATGATAGAGCGTTACACATTTAAATCTTTAAAGTTTAGTCAAAAAAAAGTCCCGCCGAAGCGGGATTTTTTGTTTTTTGAAAAGTTATTATTCAGTTTCAGAATTTTCAGACTTAACCTTATCATTTATAGTTTTTGTGGCCTGCGCTTTCCAGTCTTCTTCAACGGTTTCCCAATCGGTAAAGGATTTTGCCATTTCAAATTCTGAAAAATTGATAGGGGTTTTCTCAACTATACCTACATATTTTTCTGTTCCGTCAGCTTCCTCTGTATCTTCTTCGCTTATTTCCCCATAGGAAAAAGTAAATACAAAATAATTTTTTTCGCCAACAGTTACTTCACCTAAATAGTCAAAAATATTTGGATAGCCGTCGTAATCATCTCCAACATAATTATAAAGTGAAAGTTTTGCAAATTCCTGTGGCTCTAGATATACTTTGGGGATTGATTTACTATTATCAGTTTTAACCAAACTTTCCATCAACTCAAACCGAACATACATATCTTCAAAAGCTTCGTTCAGTGTTTGTGGTTCAATTTCTACATTCAACTTTGTTGCTGCCATGAGTGCTTGTGCTTGAAGCCATTTACTGTCCTTGAATTGTTCAGACATAAGCTTCAATGTTTTTACTACTTCTTCGGGCTTATTTTCAAATTCCTTTGAAAATTCAATGTAGCTATACATTAGGCCTTCATTTATATGGTGGTTGTTCTTTCGAGCTATTGTATCTAAATAGGTTGTCACGTCCTGATACATATATGAGAGCAACTTGTTCTTTAGCAAAGGCATTTTGTTTCCATACACGCTGTCGTTTGAAATATTATAGGCATAAATAGAAGCTATACCATCCCTGTAATCATTAATGTCTGTAAGTTTGGCCAATTGGGCATCGTGATTGACAAAAAGTGATAAGGTATCTGAGAGCGTGGTCATTATATCATAACCATTAACATCTTTACGTTCAAGTTTATGATTTTCTAAAAGGTCAAAATAGGTTGTTTCTGCATTTTTGTTTTTAAGCCTCAACATTTGCTCAAGAATTTCCATGCGTGCGTGGTGGCTGCTTTTTTTATTTTTATAAAAGTCCGTGAAAGTTTTGAGGGTTTCTGGTTTCTCTAGATCGGTCAAGGCACCGATTATATAATATTTTGTACCATAATAAATAGAGTCATCTTTGAATTCGCGTTTTAAGTTCTTCTCAAGAAGTTTATATTCAGAAGCATCAAATTCATAATAATTCAGGGCGCCTTTCCCTTCTGCAAATTTTATGGAGTCTTTGGATTTTAGGTTTTTAAAGATTAAATCGGCTTTGGAGGCTGTAAGATCAAAATTATTGGAACTTTTCTTTATTCCCAGTGAGTTGAAAAATCTATCTACCCGTGGTTTATCTATTTCTTCATCGCCCAAATAAGTTAAAAAAAGAAGAATTGAATCGTCATCCAGCAATAACTTCATTCTTTGTTTTACGTGGGTATTTTGGTTGTTCATTCTGATTGCACGTGCTGGTTTTCCACCCATTGTGATGTTTACATTACTTACAATGGTATCGTCATATTCAGTAAGTAGTTCGGCATAATCGTCATAAAATTGTTGAAGGGATTTTTTGCGATAATATGGTTTTAATTTTATGTGCTGGACCAGATAGGTTCCAGAGGTGGTGGGATCTAAAGAGCTATAGTTTTTCACATAGCTATATTCTGAATATTCATCCTGAATTTCTTCCTTGACAATTACTGTTTTACTGGGAGCTTTAAATGAATACTTATCTTGGATATTTATAATGGTGTCGAAAGAAGCCTCTGCGTATGGTAAAAATTTAAAGGAATTGAAAAACAAATCGTCTTCCGAAATTTTATCATCTTCATTATATTTTTGGGCCATTAACAAATAGGTCCTGTTACCTCTCAAAATAAGTTTTGCTACGGTATGGAATTTATCAGAAAATAAAAGCTCGTATTTTTTTCCCTCATTACCATCTATCATTATGTCTTGGGGTTCTTTCAGAAAAGTTCCATTCTCTTTGAAATAGTTATCAAAATAATCAAAGTAGCTTTCTTTTTCGTCCAAATAATACCCTACTGGCTGATCGTTATAACGAAGCAAATAAACAGCTTTATTAGCTTTATCCTCTGCAGAAAAAATATTAATAATATAAGGCGAATCTTTATCACCGTTAGGATTATCACTTGTCTGGCTGCGATCATGAATTTTACCAGGAACCTCTACACTGTAAGCGCCCATACGGTCTGTATGGTTTTGCCACACCGATGCTTCTATTTTGGGAGCAAATAGTTCCACGGAATCAAAAAAAGCGTTTGCATATACTGAAGTGATTTCCTCTAAAGTATTTTCGGTCATAAAAGTATAGATTATTTTATCTTTAAAAACAACCTGCAAACGTGTGTAGATTTCTGCTTTTTTGATCAAAACTTCTGTAAAGTCAACTCCATCTTTCACAAAGGTATTCCTACTAATAATGGAGTCTGTATCCTTTTGGGTTTGGGTATTTATAATATTTTCAACAAAATCATAACCCTCTTTTAAAATTTGATTTCTTAAGTCTGCGACCATGTACACAAAAGTGCCGCCATAAATGAGGTCGGTACTGGTCATGGCGTTTATGGTTTCGGTAATTTCAACAGGTACCGCTTTACTGGGCGTTAAAACACTGTACCCTAAAAAATCATTCCTATCCATAACCCATCTATCTAGGTCTGGAGCAATTTCGTACTGTTGTTCGTAATCATTAAAAGTTGCATCTACTTTATTTACCTGGTATCCATTTTCGCGAAGTAGGGTAATCAAACCATTTTCACCTGGCAAATGTGCTGCACCCACAGCCGCAAATATGCTATGGGTTTTCATAATTTCATCCAAACTGTTAAACATGACGTTGTTCCTTTTTGTCATGATAGAATCGTTAGCCTGGCTATCACTAATGTAGTTCCAAATTTTTTCTAAATCTCCTTCGTAATAAAGCTCTGTTATTTTATCAAATTCATTATTTTTTTTATCTCCCGCATTGTCAAGAATAGACAGAATACTTTCCCTCAGTTTCATTTCACTGATATTTTCAAGTAGAGGTATCTGGTCTTCAACTTTCTCGAGGCCCGTTATTATTTTTTTATTATTGAATGCAATACCATATAAATACGCATCTAAAAATGTACGTCGGTCATCTACTTTTTCCTTCTGAAACGTTAGCATGGATTCTATTATACTTGGGTGTTTCATAGGAAAACTATCCAAATCTATTTTATTGATTTCATAAAAGCGGTTCTTTAGTTTTTGATATTCTTCTTTTGAAAGAATTTTTTTATACACATTTTCCCTTTTTGTATCGAAATAACTTTCACTAAAACCACTAACTGCCGAATCTGGATGAATCTCCAAGGCAAACATTTCAGATTTTTTTATCGCTGGAATAACTGAATCACTAAACTTAAAAGCTCGAGCATCTTTTAGGTGGAGTGTTCCGAATAAATAAGATTTTTTGTTTCCAGTCTTGTGTTTAATTTCCCAAAGAAGTTCATAATTTTTTCGGTCTTGGGAGAAGATTGGATTTAGGGTAAATAAAAGAATTAAAGAAATAAACAGGGTGCGGAAAGTTGAACTCATAAGGGGCTATGCAAATCGTTGATAAAATAAATTTCAATGATAATGATTTATAGCCATTTTTAAAATTATATTTCTTGAAAGATTATAAAAAAAACCACCCAACATTTGTGGGTGGCGTTTTTTAAGATTTGCGGTGTATTATTTTATTATGCCCCCACAACTTACTCTTCCACCGGCATCACCAGTAGGCTGTGTGGTAAAATCGTCTTTTCCTTCGTGTACAATAACTGCCTTTCCAAGAATATCCTTGGTTTCATCACCACAGCCTATACACCATTCGTCGGTTTGCATGGATACTTTTCCAACACCGTCGGCATCCGCTTCAAAGTTGCCTATATCACCTTTATGATATCCTTCAGCATCGCCCCACTTACCGTGTTTGGAATGTGTTGGATTCCAGTGTCCGCCAGCAGAGGTCGCGTCATCTGCGCTGCAATCTGCTTTTTCGTGAAGGTGAATGGCGTGGGTACCTGGCGTTAGCCCGGTAAATTTGGCTTCCAATTTTACCACCCCATTTTCTTCAGTGAAATAAGCTTCACCTTGGGCCGTACTTTTACTTTTTGATT
The DNA here is from genome assembly GCF_001573155.1 of Aequorivita aquimaris. GTDB lineage: Bacteria > Bacteroidota > Bacteroidia > Flavobacteriales > Flavobacteriaceae > Aequorivita > Aequorivita aquimaris. The sequence goes on from NZ_JRWG01000003.1 coordinate 169,035, forward strand.
CCATCATAACGGAAAGGGTTTTAGCCTCTTCCATTTTCATATCTTCTTGATTTTCAGAATTCATCTGTATGGAATCATTCATATCATCCATGGAATCCATATCTTTTTTCTCATTCTTGCAGCCTACAAAGGCGAGGATCGCAGCGGCAGCAATTAGTGTTCCTAGTTTTTTCATTGGTAATAGTTTATAGTTAATGTTAGTTTAAAGGTATGATTTCAATCGTGGGCATACAAAATTTTAAAATAATCTTAGCATTTGACAGCATGATAATTTTACTGGATTAGCTTCGTGACTATCTGTGTTTTGGAATGCAATGTTCTATGCACGGGGCATTTATCGGCAATTTCGAGCAACTTTGCTCTTTGTTCTTCGGAAAGATTTCCTTCCAACTTTATTTCACGGGTAAAGGTGTCTATTTTAGCCGAATCTTCCTCGCAATGCTCACAATCCACCGCGTGGTCTTTCGAATAGTTGATGTGGCAAGTTACATTTTCAACTTCCCATTTCTTTCTTCGCGCATACATTTGTATGGTCATCACGGTACAGGCGGCGAGGCCGGCGGAAAGAAATTCATAGGGGGAAGGCCCAAAATTGTTTCCGCCAAAAGTGGTTGGCTCATCCGCAATAAAATAATGGTCGCCCAATTTTAAGTGTGTGGTAAACATTTTATCTCCATCTAAACTTGCGGCAACCTTACTTTTGCTTTGAATTTTTTCAACCGGTGGAATTTCTACATATCGCGAAGCCCAACCGGCAATCACTTCCCCCACATAATGTGAGTCCTCTTTTTTGCTCAATAAATGGTCGGCGCCGTCCAACGACACAAAACTCTTGGGATGATGCGCGGCGATATAGATTTCTTCGGCATTTTTTATTCCAACCACTCGGTCTTGGGGGGAATGCAAAATCAACAGTGCTTTTTTGAAATTGCCTACAACTTCACGCAGGGGCTTATTTTCGAGGTCGTCCAAAAACTGTTTTTTAATGGTAAAATCCATGCCGCCCAAATTTACTTTTGCCTTTCCGCTTTTGGTAATTTCGTGCGCACTATCCTTTAACAGGCGCATAACATGCGATGGATGGCTGGGCGAATTGATAACAGCCACCGCCTTTATCGACGGAATTCTGGCTGCGGCAAAGATTGCGGCTGCGCCCCCAAGGGAATGGCCGATAATAAGCGTGGGGGCTTCGTAATTTTTCTTTAGGAAATTTGCTGCTTCAATTAAATCTTCCACATTCCCGGAGAAATTGGTGTTTTCAAAATCGCCCTCACTTTCGCCCAAACCTGTAAAATCAAACCTTAATACCCCAAAACCCGAATCGGTAAGGGCTCGCCCCACGTTTTTAACGGCAGTCAGATTTTTTGTGCACGTAAAGCAATGTGCAAAAATCACAAAATTGTGGGGCTGTTGGTTTATGGGAAGCTCCAGGCGGCCTGCCAGTTGTTCTTCGTCTTTGTTGGTAAAGGAAACTTTGTGGATGTTCATGGTTTGGTTTTAGGTGGAGTGTAATTTACAGAATTTTTCAGGCAAAGCCATCAATAACTTTTCTTGTGCCACAGACACGTTTACTTCGTTTACTTCGCCCATATATTCGCCGTCAATCTGGAAGGGAATTTTTTTGCGGGACTTGATGCTTGCCTTTTCGGTCGAAATTATTTGCACAAAGTCTGAAGACATATCGGGTTGGTCGTGCATCGTTTTAAAAATTTCAATAAAATCCAAATTCTTAAAAACCAAGACCTCAAACTTGCCATCGTTTACCTTGCCATGCGGGTTGATGGTGGCGCCAGTTCCAAATTTATTGGCATTGGCAATAGCCAGCAAAATACCCGAAACTTCGACTATTTCGTCTCCAGTTTTAATGGTAAAGTGAAATGGGGAATCAGAATTTATAAGCGTAGGGATAGATTGCAGGAAATAACCGAGTTTGCCCCGCACGCCAGAGGCTTCGTAATTTTTAACCAGTTCGGCATTAATGCCCAAATCGGCTATGTGAAGGCACATTTGGCCATTGATGAAAAGCGCATCTATTTTTAATTTACAGTCCGAAAAAGCGATGGTTATCTGCTCTTCGAGAGTCTCCGGAAGGCCAAAGTTTACGGCCATTCCATTTGCTGAGCCCGCGGGAATTATTCCGAGAATTATTTCCGTTTCAAAAACACACTGCGCAACTAATGAAATCGTGCCATCACCACCAGCGACTATAACCCGCGCAGGTTTTAATTCTTCGATAATTGGCTTTATTGCCTTTTCGTCCTCTTTCCCCGTGGTTTGGTATAGTTTGAATTGATAGCCTTGTTTAACGGCTTCAATCTTTACAGCGTCTATAATGGTTTTCTTTTCGGAGCTCCCGGCTATGGGATTTACGACCAATAAAATATAATTTTCTGATTTCATTAGTAAAAATTGAATTTAAAAATACCTATTTTGGAAATGCTAAACCGTTAACGAAATCTCAATTAGTGAAACTTGATTTAAAACTGTACCGCGGCTATGTAAACGATGAGGAATTGGTTGTCTTTGGCCACGTCTTTAAATCCTGGGCGCCCGATAAATACAGATTGGACCGAAAGGGAATCCGGCATGCGATGTCCGTAATCCATATGTTCCGCATAAAACCTTTGGAAAACGTTCCAGTGAAATTGAAATTTAAGAATATTGAGGTCTCTACCAAAACATTGGCCGATGGATACTTTCGGTTTACCATTCCGTATTCCGAAAAACTTGAGAGCGGCTGGCACCCGTTTCAGGTTAGTTGTGAACTTTATGACTACGGCATCGTAGAAAATTCTGAATTGTTGAAGCCTTTTGAAAGCAAGGTGGGCGTAATTTCAGACATTGACGATACTTTTTTGGTTTCGCACAGCGGAAATTTTTTAAAGAAATTATATGTCCTACTTCTGAAGAATATCAACAAACGAAAGGTTTTTGAGGATGTAGTACCGCACTACCAAGCCTTGAGTAAGGCGGGGCAGGAGAACGAAACGGCTTCCAATTCCTTCTTCTATGTCTCCAGCAGCGAGTGGAACCTTTATGAATTTATCGACTCCTTTGCACGCCTCCATAAATTGCCAAAAGCCGTGATAAAACTTAAAAAGATAAAAACGGGAATCTCTGATTTTCTTTTCACCGGAAGGGGCAGTCACGACCACAAGTTTGAAAAAATAAAGGATATAATCATGTTTTACCCAAAACTTGAATATGTGCTTTTGGGCGATGATTCGCAAAAAGACCCTGATCTTTATGAACGGATTGTAAAAATATTTCCGCAGAATATAAAGGCAATTTACATTCGGCAGACTTCAAAACGAAAAAAAGAGAACACCCAAGAGATTCTAAAAAATATTGAATCCATGGGCGTCTCCACTTGCTATTTTGCCAACAGCGAAAAGGCTATTGCACATTCCGAAAACATCGGTATTATTTAAGTTTTGTTATTTAACTTCGGTTGCTTCCGTTTTGCCGCTATCCATGGCAGTTTGCGTTTCGCCTTTTAAATAATGGTCCAAAAATTTAAGAATCCTTCCGTAGGCTTCTATTTCGTTTTCCTTTTTTACAAAGCCGTGGCCTTCATCTTCAAAAACCACGTATTCCACGGGCACGCCGTTCTTTTTAACCCCTTCCACAATTTCATCCGATTCAATTTTCAGCACCCGCGGATCCTGTGCGCCTTGCAATACCATTAAAGGTTTGGTCACGTTTTCGGTATGGAACAAGGGCGAAATTTGCTTCAACCGCACGGAATCTGCCGTATTCGGGTCGCCCATTTCGGTATAGAGCGCATCCTTGAACGATGCCCACCAGGGCGGAATGCTTTTTAGGGTTCGTATCCAGTTTGTTACACCAAAAATATTAACGCCCACCTGAAATTCATCCGGCGCATAGGTGAGGGCCGCCATCGTCATATAACCGCCGTAGGAACCTCCAATAATTCCAATTTTATCTTTGTCGATAACATCTTGGCTCGCCAACCAATCTTTCCCGGCAATGCAATCCTTTAAATCCTTATCGCCGTGGTTTTGATCGTCCATTTGGAAAAAAGATTTCCCATAACCACTGCTTCCGCGGTTGTTTACCGCCAAGATTGCATACCCGTGGTTTACCAAATATTGGATTAGGGAGCTAAAACTTTGCCTGGATTGTCCTCCCGGTCCGCCGTGCACCCAAACCAATGCCGGCATTTTATTGTTGGAACTCGCTTGTTTGGGTTGATAATAAACTGCCGGGATTTCCAAACCGTCAAAAGATTTGAAGCGAACTACTTCAGCCTTAACCAAGTCGTCGGGATTTATCTCTTCGTTCAAAACATCGGTAAGCTTGTGATATTCTCCAGTTGCTATAGTATAGGAATACGTATTGGTGGGAAGTTGCGAGCTGCCAACCGTTAACAATGCCATAGTTTCATCTCTTGAAAAACTGGCGGCGCTTATTTCCTGCCCGTCAATTTCGGGGAAATTTAATTCTTTGCCCGTCGCCACTTCGGTAACATACATCTCTGTTTTGGCGTCTTCGTTGGTAAACATAACCTGATACTTTCCTTTATGAGTAAAGTAGAAGGCGATAATATCCCAATCCTTTTCCAAAACCTTTTCCTTGCTGCCGTCTTCAATGTTGTATTTCATCAGATAACTGAATTCTCCGTCGGCGTCGGTGGTGTAGTAGAACGATTTCCCGTCGGGGGAAAAATCCTGGGGTGAATTTTTGCTCAATGTTTCGTTAATCTTGGTCTTTTGATTTGTTTTAAGATTCAGCAGAAATAAATCACTATCGTTGGTATTTACGGCTTTGGAGAGCAACATGTAATTTTTATCCGCTGAAATTCCGCCGAAATCCATGGCGTCATCATTTTTAAGAAGAAGTTTGGGTTTAAAGGTGGCAATGTCCATTTCATAAACGTCCATCATTTGTGGATTGCGCTCGTTGCTATTGTAGTAAAAGCTTTTGCCATCCTTGGCCCAGCCCTGGAAGAGCGCCCTCACATTTTGCTCGGGCGTGAGTCTTTGGATGCCGCTGCTATCCTTCACGAAAATTTTAAAAATTTCATCGCCGTTGCCGTCCATTCGGAAGAGAATCCTATCGTCATTCGGAAAATAGGAAATACCATACACCGAAGCGCTATCCGATAGGGTAATCGGCATAAAATCGCCGCCTTCCGTAGGTACGGAATACATATTGAATACCCCGGAACGATTGCTGGTTATCAAGACTTTGGATTTATCTGGCGAAAAACCATTTGCAAAAGCGTTTTCATTACCCATAAATTGCTCTATGGAATAAGTTTTTACCTCGGCAATTTCTTTAGTTTCCTCATTTTTGTTGTTTTTGCAAGCAACAAAGAGAAGAATCGCCGAAAAAATTAAACTGAAATTTTTCATAAAGATGTGATTTGCAGGTTATACTGTTGATTTTCAAAACAAAACTAATCATTTTTGCTCTGTAAGCACTATTTGTCTGCTTTGAAAAGTCTAATTTTTTGGTAGTAGTTTAACGTTTCGACTTTTTTTATAAACAAGGATTGTTATACTTTTAGATTATGAATAAAAGAGAAGCCAAGAGCGGATTTATCTTCACGAAACACACTCCCAAAGACCAATCTCCATTTGAAAAACTTTTCGATGTTTTTCAGGAATTGATAACCCACACTTCGGGCGATTTCGACGAGGCTATGGACTGGTTAGAACAATTGGATGAGGAATACAATCTTACTACCGACGATTATACCTTGGATGATTTCGTGGAAGACCTTAAAAAGAAGGGATATCTGCGAGAAGAAATAAAGGTTGACGGTTCAAACGGTTTGGCAATCACCGAAAAAACCGAGAGGGCACTTCGGAAAAGAGCTTTGGAACAAATCTTTGGAAAGCTCCGAAAAAGCGGCGCAGGAAACCACCGAACCAAGCAAACGGGCAGGGGGGATGAGCAGGCTGGCGAGTTTCGGGATTATCGTTTTGGCGATTCCCTGGAACAAATCTCGATGACTGAAAGTTTCAAAAATGCCCAGATAAATCGCGGGTTGGGCGATTTTACCCTTTCTGAAAACGATTTGGTGGTTGAGGAAACCATGTACAAAACCCAAATGAGCACGGTTTTGATGATTGATATCAGCCACAGTATGATTCTTTATGGCGAAGATAGAATTACGCCGGCAAAAAAAGTGGCGATGGCGCTTTCCGAATTTATAACTACGCGCTACCCAAAAGATACCTTGGATATTTTGGTCTTCGGAAATGACGCCTGGCCCATTAAAATCAAGGATTTGCCGTATTTGAATGTTGGGCCTTATCATACCAACACCGTGGCTGGGCTGGAGTTGGCGATGGATTTATTGCGAAGAAAACGGAACACAAACAAACAGATTTTTATGATAACCGACGGCAAACCAAGCTGCGTAAGGCTTCCTGATGGCCGGTATTATAAAAACAGCAACGGCCTGGACAGTTATATTGTGAACAAATGCTACGCAATGGCCTCACAGGCGCGGAAACTCCATATCCCGATTACCACTTTTATGATTGCTGAGGATCCTTATTTAATGCAGTTTGTGGAGGAATTTACGGCAGCCAATAAGGGCAAGGCATTCTATACCGGATTGAAAGGTTTGGGAGAAATGATTTTTAGTGATTATGAAACGAATCGCAGAAAACGGATAAAATAGTAGGCTCGCGATTTATCGCGAGCAATCGAGTTTTAATGGAAATATCCTTTGTGACCTTTGTGAAAAACATTGAGCCCTCTGTGGTTAAAAAATACAATTGAAAAATTATGGAAACAGAAAAAATAAAAACCTTCGGACAGCTTAAAAAAGCAGGTTACGAACCAAAATCAATCAAAGAAGAATTGCGAAGGAATTTGCTTCAAAAAATAATGAAGAAGGAAACTCCATTTGTTGGCATTCACGGGTATGAACTAACCGTAATCCCAGAACTGGAACGCGCCATTCTTTCCAAACACAACATAAACCTGCTGGGGCTTCGCGGGCAGGCAAAAACCCGATTGGCACGGCAAATGGTCGGACTTTTGGATGAATACATTCCCATTGTGGAAGGCAGCGAAATAAATGACGACCCTTACAACCCAATTTCGCGTTACGCGAAGAACCTGATGCACAAAAATGGTGATGACACGCCAATCGGTTGGTTGCACCGGAACGACCGCTTTTCAGAAAAACTTGCAACGCCCGATGTTACCGTGGCAGATATCATAGGCGATGTAGATCCTATAAAAGCTGCAAACCTAAAGTTGACCTATGCTGACGACCGCGTGATTCATTTTGGAATGATTCCGCGAAGCAACCGTTGTATTTTTGTAATCAACGAATTGCCCGACTTGCAGCCGCGAATTCAGGTGGCACTTTTTAATATTTTGCAGGAAGGCGATGTTCAGATTCGTGGCTTTGCTGTGCGATTGCCGTTGGATATTCAGTTTGTTTTCACAGCAAACCCCGAGGATTATACAAACCGTGGGAGCATTGTTACTCCATTGAAGGATAGAATTGGCTCCCAAATTTTGACCCACTATCCCGAGGATATCGGAACGGCCCGAACCATAACGGAACAGGAAACGGCAGAGACCATCAAGGCAAAGGAAAGTATTTATGTGCCCGATTTGGCAAAGGACATTTTGGAACAGATAAGTTTTGAGGCGCGAGAGAATCATTTTATCGATGCCAAAAGTGGGGTGAGCGCCCGTTTGAGTATTACTGCTTTTGAAAATCTGTTGAGCACGGCGGAAAGAAGGGCCTTGCGAAATGGCGAGGAAAAAACAAGTGTGCGCTTGGGCGATTTTGTCGGCATCATTCCTTCCATAACCGGCAAGATTGAACTGGTGTACGAAGGGGAACAGGAAGGCGTTTCGCAGGTCGCACAACAATTGATTGCCGATGCCGTAAACACTATTTTCAAAGAGAAATTTCCGAAAATAGAAAAGCTAACGAAAGAAAGTGACCCAGATCCGTACGCCGAAATAGTTGCCTGGTTTTTTGAGGAGAATGATTTTGAATTGCTCGATTCCTATTCCGATGAGGAATATAAGAATGAACTGGACCGAATCATTCCGTTGCAACAATTGATAGAAAAATACCAGCCCGAAACCCCAAAACAGGCCAGCTACTTTTTAAAGGAAGTAATTCTGTGGGCGTTGGCCGAAAATAAAAAACTGAGCAGATTCAGTTTAGGCAATGGTTTGCACTTCAAGGATTTGTACGGAAGTTATATCAGCGGACTTTAAAACGGGAAAGTTTCATCATAAAAAAACCGCCATTCTTTAAAGGAGTGGCGGTTTTTATGTTTTTCAGCGAGTATTAAATATTTGGAATCACCAATTCATCGCCCGGATGGATCAGGTCTGCAGATTTCAACTTGCCTTTGTTTGCTTCGTAAATAGCGTTGTACTTATTGGCATCGCCATAGTAGTGTTTTGCAATTTTGCTTAATGATTCTCCACTCTTTACAGTGTGGTGCGCAAAGGCCGAAGTGTCGGCAACTTTTATATCCGCCATAATATCGGTTGGGTTTTCACCGCCAACGCGTTTAATTTCGTCCCAAAGAAGATTTTTTTCATATTGGTTTTTAGCCGTACCCCATACTTTGAGTTGGCCATTTTCCTCTTTTACATCTCCGTTTTGGATGTTTAGTTTTTCACCTAAATCCAAAACGCTTTGATACTTCGATTTAATCATTACTAAGAATTTTAAAGTTAATTTCCCTAAAGATACTATTTTATGGCTTTAAATTTCCTTATTAGCAAAACTTTAGTAATAAGGACGGTCTGTTGAGATTATTTTAAAAAAATCACAAAAAATTTAACTAAAGATTAATGTGAATGGTGAAATAATTCCCTGCGCTTGAAATAACTTTGGTGCAAACTTTAAATCAACAAAAACTATTATGAAACTAAGAACAATCGTTATGTCTCTTGCAGTGGTTACAATGCTTTTTGCAAGCTGTGAAGACTCTAAAAAGAAAGAAGCTGAGGCTCAAGCCCAAGCAGAACAAATGCACATGGAGCGTGAAAAAGATTCCTTGATGAAAGTTGAGGCAGATAACCAAGCGAGAATGGCCGAGATGGAAGCTAATTCAATTGCTGCAAAAGCAATGGGCAATTCAGATTTGTCAACTTTGGTTAGCGCACTTCAAGCAGCAGATTTGGCACAGACTTTAAAATCTGAAGGTGAATATACTGTATTTGCTCCTACCAATGAAGCTTTTAACAAAGTTCCAAAAGCAACTTTGGATAACCTAATGAAGCCTGAAAATAAGGAGCAACTTCAAGGTTTATTGAAGTATCACGTATTACAAGGAAAAATGAATGCCGCTGACGTTTTGGCTAAAATTAAGGAGGCCAATAACAAACTTGATGTTACTACACTTAACGGTGAAGTTTTGACTTTGTCTGAAAAAGGTGGAAAAGTAATAATTAAGGATGCAAAAGGAAATATGGCCACTGTAACAAGTGCTGATATGGATGCATCAAACGGTGTTGTTCACGTTGTGGATAAAGTATTGATGCCAAAAATGTAATTCAGTATTTTGAATAATTTTGAAAAGCCCCAGTTTTGGGGCTTTTTTATTAATGACAACTGCATCCACCATCCATAAACCCGTGGGTTTCCTGATGCCAAGGGAAAGCTTGGTTGTATTTGTCCATCTCCCAGAAAAAGGGAAGGCGTTTTTTAGGATTGTTACCAATTTCGTTCATGGTTTCCGCATCGTATAATCTACCGTTAATCATCACCATTTTTATGGATTCGGTGTTTTCAATATCTTCCAATGGGTTTTTATCCAGCACGATTAAATCGGCAAGCTTTCCTACTTTGAGCGAACCAATATCTTCCCCAGCCCCTATATATTCAGCAGAGTTTATCGTAGCCGCTTTCAAGGCTTCCAAATTACTCATACCGCCCTGTTGCAGCATCCAGGTTTCCCAATGTGCGCCGAGACCTTGCAATTGACCGTGCGCTCCCATATTCACTTTTACACCTGCATCACTCAAATTTTTTGCGGTTTCGGAAACCAAAATGTGTCCATTTTCATATTCGTCTTGGGGTGATTTAATTCTGTGGCGCGATCGGCTGTCCACTATGCTACGGGGCGTGAAGGTCAACAATTTTTTATTTTCCCAAACATTGTCGCGCTCGTAATAGTAGAACTCACCGTTCATTCCGCCGTAATTTACAATCAAGGTTGGCGTGTAGCCGGAACCGCTCTTGCCCCAAATTTCGAGAATATCCTTATAAACGGGCGCCACCGGAATGTTATGCTCAATCCCTGTGTGGCCATCAATAACCTGAGTTATATTGTGATAAAAAGTAGAACCACCTTCTGGAACCACATTAATGCCCAGCTCGCGAGCTGCCTGCAATACTTGCTGTCGTTGGTCTCGGCGTGGCTGGTTATAGCTTTTTACGCTTTTTGCCCCAAAGGCTTTGGTACGGCGAATGCTGCTACGCGCATCTTCCAAATTATTGATAACTGCCTTAAAATCGCCATCGGCGCCATAGAGAATGAATCCTGTGGAAAACAACCGAGGCCCCACCAATTGTCCGCTTTTTTGAAGTTCAGAAAGGGTAAATACCGTTTCAGTATTTGCCGAAGGATCGTGCGAAGTGGTTACCCCGAAAGCCAAATTTGCCATAAAAGGCCAAAATTGCTGTGTGGGCAAGCCATAGCGGAAAGCGCCCACGTGGGCATGCGCATCAACCATGCCGGGCATAATGGTTTTTCCTTCCGCGGAATAAACTTTTGTGCCAGAGGGAACAGAAACTTTATCGGCTGCGCCAATGGCCTCTATTTTATTTCCGTTGATTACGATGGTTCCATTTTCAATTACTTCATCGTTTTCCATGGTAATGATTCGGGCATTGGTGAAGGCAATCCTTCCGCTGGGTTTATCCACCGGGGCTTGCAGACCGATTTTTGTTCCTGTTAAAGTTATTTCCGGCACTTCTTCCGGAGAGTCTTTTAAAAACGTAAACCTGTTCTTCAATTCGTTATTGAAATATTCATCGCCCAAAGTCCACATCACTTTTTGGCTGTTCGGCGACCAATGAATGTTTATACCAGCATCCTTCGCAAGTTGCGAAACGGGCAGGGCCTTGGTTTTGTCGTCCAAGTCAACAGTCTGGCCGTTCAGTACCAAGGGGGCCACAAACAATTTATGAAGATTTGTAAAAGCGATCCATTCGTTATCGGGACTGGGAATCAATCTGTTTGCATATTTTGAAGTAACATGTGTTTTCTCATCATTTCCCGAAAGGTTAACGCTGATTAGTTTTTTCTCAATATCTCCAAAATAGGTTCCGCCGGTCTGCAGAAAAATCCGTTTTCCGTCTTTGCTGAACATAGGGTATTCGCCTTTATCGACTACAAATTTTTCATTGCTTCCATCGGTGTTCATTATATAAATACCATCATTTTTCGTATAAGTAAAACCTTGATCGGTGTTTCCTTTTTCTTTTCTGAAGGTAATAAATGCTCCATTTTGCGAGTAGGAAGGGGTTCTGTAAATTCCTTTTTCTGAAGTAAGTTTTACCGGCGTTCCACCATTTGCTGCAATTTTATGGATAGCGCCTTTTTCCAGATCGTTCCAAGTAACATATACTATTTCGGAACCATTGGGGGAGAAGGCAGGCTCAAATTCAAAATCAGTACTGTTCGTTAATCGTTGCGGTTCGCCATTTGGCAAGGATTTTTTATATAAATGTCCCAAGGCACTGAAGACCATATATTCCCCATTTGGCGAGGTAACGGCGTGGCGAATCATTTTCGGCGTGAAAGTTTCGGTTTCAATTTTATTGTTGAAATGTACCGTTTCAGCCAAATCAATCTTTACGTTTGCCGTAAAGGGAATATTGTTCACTGCCAGGGAATTCACATCAATCCTGTTGATTTTTCCACCACTCCAAAAAACGATTTCGTTGTTGTTTGGCATCCAACTAAAATTTGGATAAACGCCAAAAAGCGCCCAAGCTTCCTGTTGGTCTTTGTTCAGTTTGTCGTAAATGGGCCATTCTTGGCCAGTTTCCAAATCGTGGATATAAAGCACGCTTTTGGTGCGCACCCTTTTAACGAATGCTAATTTCTTTCCATCGCGTGAAATTGTCGGTCTAGCGGCACCGCCCGGTCCGCCTGTTATTGTTTCGGTTTTTCCGGTTTCAAATTCATAACGTTTTATCACATAAATTTGGTCGTTTGGGTCTTTGTTGTATTGAAAATAGCCGCCGGGATACATATCCTCACTGTAATAAAGATATTTTCCATCAGGGGAAACAAAGGGTTCGTTTACGTCCTGCTGGTCGTTTTTTCGTTTTGTGAGCTGTAAACCCGTCCCGCCCGATTTGTGGTATTGCCACATTTCGCCTGCGCCCAGACTTCTGCCCGAGGTGAAATGTTTGCGCGCAATTAAATAATTGCCGTCCGCACTCCACACGGCATTGTTCAACAAGCGAAAATCTTCCTTGGTAACTTGTTTTGCATCGCTTCCATCGGCATTCATGACCCAAATATTATCGCCGCCGCCAGCATCGCTGGTGAACGAAATTTTTGTGCCGTCGGGGCTGAATCTGGGTTGGATTTCAAAAGGAATGCCCGTTCTGATTGCTTTGGCAGTCCCTCCCGAAATGGGCAGGGTATAAATATCGCCAAGCATATCAAAAACAATGGTTTTGCCATCGGGACTTACGTCAAGGTTCATCCAAGTGCCTTCATCTGTAGTAAAGGAATGGGTTTTATAATTGAAATCCTTTCCGGGATTGGCAACTTCCCATTTTGGGTCTTCTTTTTCCTTTTCTTTTTTATTTTTCTTTTGTGCGGTAAGTGATAAGCTAAGAGCACATAACAGGAGCGTGGAGAATATTTTCATTTTTTTGAATTAAAGGGTGTAAAAATTGTTATTCAAGATTTTCAGAATTTACATAAAAATCTTTTTTGATTTGAAAGGTTTCAATGGGTTGCGCAAATGTTTTCGTTTTCCATTCCGAAGTTGGAAAAATCCATTCCTCTTTGCCGTTGACTATCGCTATTACGGGCATGTCGAAATTTTCAACTGTGTTGACGTACCGAAATTTTAAATCGTTTCTTTCAATACTGTATTCCACTTTTGGAATTTTGGTTGTCCGTAAATATTGGTTCCAAAATGCCGTGAGATCAATACCGCTTTCTTTTGAAATATATTCCTCGATTTGCCTGGTAGTAACGGTTTGGTGGTAGAACTGTTTATTCAAACCACGTAAGATACTTCGCCATTTTTCGTCATTTTCAATAAGTTGCCTTACGGTATGCAGAATGTTTGCGCCTTTGTAGTACATATCGCCGCTGCCGGAATTGTCAACATAGTAAACCCCGATGATTGGGCGATCGTTTGAAATATTATTTCGGGTACCAAGTACATACTCCGAGGAAGCTTTTTTTCCGAAGAAATAATCCAGGTACAAATTTTCTGAATAGGCCGTAAATCCTTCGTGGATCCACATATCGGCCACATCTTTATTGGTGATGTTGTTCGCAAACCATTCGTGCCCGCTTTCGTGGATGATTATAAAATCGAACTTCAATCCCCAACCCGTGCCGGAGAGGTCGCGGCCCAGATAGCCATTTTCATATTTGTTGCCGTATGTTACGCTGCTTTGGTGCTCCATTCCCAAATATGGGGCTTCCACCAGCTTGTAGCCGTCTTCGTAAAAAGGATAGGGGCCAAACCAGTGCTCAAAAGCTTCCATCATCATCGGCGCCTGTTTAAATTGCTCTTTCGCCTTCGCTTCATTTTCGCGAAGCACATAATAATCCATATCGAGCATTCCTTTTTCGCCTTTGTAATTTTCGCCCCAATGTACATAATCGCCAATGTTTATGTCCACGCCATAAGCGTTTATGGGGTTTACCACTTGCCATACCCAGGTTTTTGTGGTATCGGTTTCAATTACCTTAATCAATCTTCCGTTGCTAACGTCCATCAAATCCTTTGGAGTTGTTACCGAAATGGTAACCCCATTATCGGGCTCTTCGGAAGGATGGTCCTTCAAGGGCCACCAAACGCTGGAGCCGATTCCTTGGTTGCTCGTTGCAATAAAATGCTTGCCATTGCTGTCCTTGCCCCAAGTAAAACCGCCGTCCCAAGGCGGGCGGATTGCCTCTCTAGGTTGGCCGGAAAAAAAGATTGTAATCTTGTTTTTGTCTCCCTGTTTTTGTTTTTTCTGAAGTTTTAGAAAATGTGCATTTCCTTCAGAAGAATAAAGAATCTCTTTTCCGTCTTGGAGTATTTTATCAATCTTCATCGGCGCTTGCAGGTCTATTTGCATAATATTGTTAGGCTCCAAGACTTTATAGGAAATGGTGTTGCTTCCTTTGATGGTTTTTTGCGAAGGATTCACTGTTACTTTTAAATCATAGTGCGTTACATCCCACCACGCTCGTTCCGGCGTTATGCTTCCTATAAGCGTATCTGCGCGTGTAAATTTTTGCGCCAAGGCGGATTGAAATAAAAATAAAATTGCGACGAAAAACATCCCCCTAACTCCCTTCAAAGGGGAAATAATGTTTTGATTTTTTAGTGAAGTCATTTTATTAATTTATTATCTAAATACCGAATTTGGAAACATAACAATACTTTCAAACCCATCCTTTCCTACGGAAGCTACACCGAAAAAGTAATTGTCAATCACAATACCTTCCAAGGTAAATTCTGAAACATCGCCTACGTATCGGCTGTGGTCCCAAGTTGGACTTGTGGTATCGCGCCAATAAATTTTATAGCCAGCTGCGCCATCAACTTTTTCCCATTTCAGCTTAGCGGAAGGCTCTACAATGCCGCCAATGGCAACGTTTGTTGGCGCAGGCGGCGCCCACGCAAGACTGGCCAGATTTATGGCGTTCACGGCTGTGAGCTTGGCGGCGTAATCGAAGTTTACAAATTTCAGTTTATCGCCGTATTCTATTCCGTTTTCAGTGCGGATGTCTTGGTGCTGCTGATTGTAATTTTCGTGGGCTTCCATAATACGGATTCCGGCCCAGCCTAAATCGTTAAAGGGACGATGGTGGCCGCCGCGACCAAAACGGTCCAATCTATAAATCATCATTGGGTTCATTTCTGGCATATATGTCTGCGTAGTCTTAAGAACGTAACGGGCAAGCTGGCGCGAAATGCCGTCAACCTCACCACCGTAAAAGCGCCGCATTTGTCGCTCGCGTTCTGTTTCGGTGGGAGGAACGGGCTCGCTGAAAATCCTAAAATCGCGATTGCTGATTACACCATTTACACCTTCAATATTGCCGATCATATCGTTATTTAAAACGCCGATTATTTCCCAACCTTGTGCTTTTGCATAGTCTGCAAAGCCTTTTCCGCCGAAAAGCCCCTGTTCTTCGCCGCTCAATCCTAAATAAACAATACTGCTTTCAAACTTGTGTTTTGAAAGAACACGGGCGGCTTCAATAGCCCCTGCCATACCGCTGGCGTTGTCGTTGGCGCCGGGCGCATCTTTTGTGAAATCGCTGCCGTCACTATTTCGGGAGTCAATATCGCCACTCATAATGATGTAGCGGTTGGGATATTTTGTGCCTTTTTGAACCGCGGCCACGTTTACAATCCAAGTATCCTTCGGAATGCGGTCATTGCCTTCAGCTTTTACGAAATCCTTTTGGTAGAAAACATTTAGGCAATTGTTGCAATCTTTTGAAATAGCTTCAAATTCACCTTTAATCCATCGTCTTGCTGCACCAATTCCGCGAGTGTTGCTAATTGTATCACTAAAAGTATTTCGAGTGCCGAAATTTGCAAGCGTGGTGATATCTGCCTTAATCCTTTCAGAAGAAACAGCGTTTATTATGTCGTAAATTCTTTGATCGGTCTGTGAAAAACAGGAAAAGGTAAAACAAACTATAATGAAGGAAACAACACTTTTCATTGGGAAAGTAATTTTGTTTAAAAATACCAAAAAGAACGAAGAACCTACTAAAACTTTTTGAGAATGTAAAAATGAAACTATTTAGATTCAGTCACTATAGCGAGCTTCTTGCCATTTGGGCTGATGGCCATACGTGTAATATTCTTTAAGCCATAATCCTCAAGGGAGGCAACTCGTGTCCATTCCGACTCACCTAACGTATCGTACATATAGAGTTTGTTTCCGCTTCCAACTAAAATTTGAGTATCGTTTATCCAAACATAATCCTGAATGCCAATGGGCAATTGGGTTACGAAAAAGTTTTCATAGGAATTCATATCCAAGAGGTAAAGGTCCAGATTTCCTTCCTCGTTTACCAAGGAATAACTCATTGAATTGGTTTTTGGGACTTTTTGAAGGGAACGTCCTGCATTATAAAACAATGTGTCTGTTTTTTTTGATTGCAAATCTATTAACACCAAATCCATTTTATCGCCATCCAAAACTGTGGCGAGTATTTTTTTGTCGTTGTAAAAGGCAAAATATGCAACTTGCAAATCTTTTATAATTTCTGAAGACTTGCCCGTAGCCGGACTGTAACGATACAACCGCTGCAAGCCGTCTTTGTCCAATCTCACGGCTGCCACGTCTTCATTTGATGGAAATTTTTGTGGCGAATATTCGCCGCCCTCGGTTTTTTGATTGAACCATTTTTTTGATTTGGTATTCAGGCTATATTCTACAATATCGGTTTGACCTTCATTGTTTCCTGCAAAAACAAGGGTTTCATTAGCGATGAAAGAAGGTTGGTTGTTGTAACCTTTGTTGTTTGAAATGTTTTGGATATTTAACAATTCCAGCCCTTCATAAGCTGGGCGAATATCAAAAACATACACTTCAGTATTGGTTTGTGCGAAAGTGAGATAAGTAGTGAATATGATTGATAGGAAAAGGAGCTTCTTCATTATAAATTGTTTTTTTAAAAATAGCAAACTTCGAACCAAAATACTGCTAAAAATAAAACCGCCTCATTTCTGAAGCGGTTTTAAGAATAATTTATCAATTGATTTAAAACGGATAATTGTTTTCCGAAATAACCTTATGTGCAATTGTTCTACGCAATTCGCCAATGTTTGGCATATTTTGATATTTCGTAAAACGTTTAAGACCCATCAGCATCGCCCGTTGTTCGTCCCCTTCAGCAAAAGAAAGAATGGCTTCCTTAGCTTTCACGGTAATTATATCAACGGCGTGGTAAAGGTATAATTGCGACATCGCAATTTGTTCCTTTTGCGAATCCTCACCGAAGCGTTCCGCGTTCTTTTCAGTACGAAGGATTGCGCTTTCAGCCATATAAATTTCAATCAAAATATCTGCCGCTGCCATTAGCGTTTGCTGATGTTCCTCCAGTTCAGTGCCGTATTTTTGAACGGCGCTTCCGGCAACCATTAAGAATACTTTTTTCAGTTTGGCGATCATCGCTTTTTCCTCTGAAAGCAATTCCGAAAAATCGGGCGTTTCAAAAGAAGGGATTCCCATTAATTCTGCGGCTACTGCCTGTGCGGGGTTCAGAAGATCTACGTGACCTTTCATTGCTTTTTTCACCAACATTCCCACTGCCAGCATACGGTTGATTTCATTTGTTCCTTCGTAAATACGGGCAATACGGGCATCGCGCCAGGCAGATTCCATTGGGGTATCTGCGCTGTAGCCCATTCCGCCGTAGATTTGGATTCCCTCGTCACTACAGTTTTGAATATCTTCGGAAACGGCTACTTTCAAAATGGAACATTCAATGGCGTATTCCTCTACACCTTTTAATTCAGCTTCTTGGTGGCTGTTTCCAGCTTTCACGCGAAGTGCGATTCGGTCCTCAATATTCTTTCCGGCTCGGTAACTGGCACTTTCACCCACATACGCACTGGTTGCCATTTCGGCCAATTTCAGTTTTATTGCCCCAAAAGATGAAATGGGCACATTGAATTGAATTCGCTCATTTGCGTACTGAACAGCATTTGCTATTACACGGCGTTGTGCGTCAAGACTAGCCGCAGCAAGTTTTATTCTCCCTACGTTCAGGGCGTTCATTGCAATTTTAAACCCTTCACCGCGTTCGCCCAACATATTTTCAACAGGAACTTTTGTATCACTGAAGAAAACCTGACGGGTAGAGGAGGAGTGGATTCCGAGTTTCTTTTCTTCCTCGCCCATTGAGATTCCGTTTTCGGGATCATTTTCAACAATAAAGCCTGTTATGTATTTATCATCTTCAATTCGTGCAAAAACAATCATGGTATGACAGAAACCTGAATTTGAAATCCACATTTTCTGCCCACTGATTTTGTAATATTTTCCGTCTTCGGAAAGTACTGCTTTTGTCTTTCCGCTGTTGGCGTCGCTTCCCGCACTTGGTTCAGTCAGCGCATATGCGCCAAACCATTCGCCCGTGGCGAGTTTTGGAACGTATTTTTTCTTTTGTTCCTCCGTTCCATAAAGTGTAATAGGAAGCGTACCGATACCCGTATGTGCGCCAAATGCCGTAGCCACAGAGCCCGTTGCGCCTGAAATGTAATCGCAAACCAGCATTGTGGTCACAAAACCCATTCCGAGCCCGCCATATTCTTCGGGAACAGCTACGCCAAGTAAGCCCATTTCGCCGGCTTTACGCATAACTTCTTCGGTTAGCGCATAGTTTTTATGCTCAAACTCTTCTTTCTTTGGCCAAATTTCGCGATCTACAAATTCTTTCACGGAATCGCGCATCATTTTTTGTTCTTCGGAAAAATCTTCTGGGGTGAAGACGTCTTCAGCTTTAGTTTCCTTTACAAGAAATTGTCCGCCGCGAAGCAATTCGTTATTTTTTGTTTCAGTTTCCATTACTCTATAATTTTGTTAAGTTGTTATTTCAAAAATTCATAAACCCCCGCAGCACCTTGTCCGGTACCAACACACATTGTCACCATTCCGTATTTTCCTTGTAGGTTTCGCTTGCGCATTTCATCAAAAAGTTGCACGGAAAGTTTTGCGCCAGTACAGCCCAATGGGTGTCCCAATGCGATTGCGCCTCCATTTACATTTACTTTTTCTTTATCCAAACCAAGTTCACGGATTACGGCCAAAGATTGTGAGGCAAAGGCTTCGTTTAATTCTATGAGTTCCATTTGGTCCTGCTTCAATCCAGCTTGTTTTAAAGCCTTTGGAATTGCGTAAACCGGACCAATTCCCATAATGCTGGGCTCTACGCCAACAGCTGCAAAGCTTACCAATCTGGCAATCGGCTCAAGATTTAGTTCCTTTACCATTTCCTCGCTCATAATAACGGCAAAGGCAGCACCGTCGCTCATTTGTGAGGAATTACCTGCGGTAACACTTCCGCCTTGTGCAAAAACGGGGCGAAGTTTAGAAAGCGCTTCAATGTTTGTTCCTTTTCGTGGGCCTTCGTCTTTATTAACTGTGTATTTTTCAGTTACTTTTTTGCCTGAATCGTTTACGAAAGTGTGCTCTACTTCAATAGGCACAATTTGATCCTGAAAACGATTTTCATCCTGCGCTTTTAATGCACGCATTTGACTTGTGTAAGCAAACTCATCTTGGTCCTCACGGGAAACGTTGTATTTTTTGGCAACTGCTTCCGCAGTCAATCCCATATTCCAGTAATAATCTTCGTGGCCTTCTTTTGCCAATTTATAATCTGGAACAGGTTTGTAACCACCCATTGGAATGTAACTCATACTTTCAGCACCTCCTGCAATGATGCAATCTGCCATTCCTGTTTGGATTTTGGCCGCAGCAATTGAAATGGTTTCCAGGCCAGAAGCGCAATAACGGTTAACCGTCATTCCGGGAATGTCCACTATATCCAACCCCATTAACGAGATCAATCTACCCATATTGAGGCCTTGCTCGGCTTCGGGCATGGCATTACCCACGATTACGTCATCAATTCGTTTTTTGTCGAGTTGCGGCAATTCGTTCATTAGATATTTAATGGTTTCCGCGGCCAGTTCATCCGGTCTTTTAAAACGGAAAACTCCGCGAGGCGCTTTGCCCACTGCGGTTCTGTATGCTTTTACTATATATGCGGTTCTTTGTTTCATAATTTGTTTTTTTAGAGAAGAGAGTAGAGAATAAAGAAAATAGATCTGTAGCTTCTCTGTTCTTTTATCTCTGTTCTTTATTCTTTTTTCTAATTTCTCAAAGGTTTCCCTTTCTGTATCATATGTTGAAGTCTTTCCAAAGTTTTTCGTTCCCCCGTCAAACTTAGGAATGCTTCTCTTTCAAGATCAAGCAAATATTGTTCGCTTACGTAGCTTGCTTCACTTAAATCGCCTCCCGCCATTACATAAGCGAGTTTATTCGCAATTTTTTTATCGTGTTCGCTAATGTAGTTTCCGGCCACCATTTGGTCGGTTCCCACTAAAAACATTCCCAAAGCTTGTTTTCCAAGTACTTTTACATCGGTTCGAGGAATTGGTTTCGTATAACTTTGATCAGCCATAAAACGCGCAACGGCTTTTGCCGCAGCTATCTGTCTTGCTTCGTTTACAATTACAATATCCTTTCCTTTTTGAAGAATTCCGGTATCATAAGCCTCATAAGCAGAAGTGGAGACCTTCGCCATTCCGATGGTCAAGAAATAGTCCTGTAGCCTGTTCAATTCCACATCATCTTTTTTGAAAGTATCGCTGGCGCGCATTGCCATTTCCTTGGAGCCTCCACCGCCGGGAATTACCCCAACACCAAATTCAACCAACCCAATGTAGCTTTCGGCTGCAGCCACAACGCGGTCTGCGTGAAGTGTAAATTCACAACCACCGCCCAAAGTCATTCCGCGAGGGGCTACCACAACTGGGATAGAGGAGTAGCGAAGACGCATACTGGTATCTTGAAAATATTTTACCGCAGCGTTCAATTCTTCATATTCCTGTTCTACCGCCATCATAAAAATCATCCCAATATTGGCGCCAACAGAGAAGTTTTTTCCTTGATTGGCAATTACCAAACCGTCAAAACTAGCTTCTGCCAAATCAATCGCTTTATTTACACCAGCCAAAACATCACCACCAATACTGTTCATTTTGCTTCGGAATTCCACATTTAGAATACCATCGCCCAAATCTTCAACCACTACATCTTTATTGCTCCATACTTCCTTGGATTTTCGGATGTTGTCCAAAATGATAAAGGAATCCTGTCCGGGTATTTTTTTATGTGTTTTGTCTGGAATGCTATAATAATAGGTGTTTCCATCTCGAACATCGTAAAAACTATCCACGCCACTCTCAAGCATTTCAGTTACCCAAGCTGCCGGTTCCTTCCCTAAATCCTTAATTAGTTCAATTCCCTTTTTTACGCCAATGGCATCCCAAATTTCGAAGGGGCCATTTTCCCAGCCAAAACCTGCTTTCATTGCGTCATCAATCTTATAAAGCTCGTCGGTTATTTCGGGAATTCGTTTTGAAACGTAAGCGAACATCGCCCCGAAGTTTTTTCGATAGAATTCGCCAGCCTTGTCTTCACCTTTTATAAGAATTGGGAAACGGTCGGAAACTTTGTCAACCGATTTTGTTTTTTCCAAAGTGCCGAAAGATGCTTTTTTACTTTTTCGGTATTCCATTGAATCGAGGTCGAGCGATAGGATTTCACTGCTGCCGTCATCATTTTTCACTTTTTTGTAAAAACCTTGTCCGCTTTTGCTTCCCAACCATTTGTTTTCCATCATCGTATCGATGAAGCCGGGAATTTGGAAGATACCGTGTTCCTCGTCATCGGGAACGTTATCGTAAATTCCTTTTGAAACGTGCACCAAAGTATCCAACCCTACAACATCAACAGTACGGAAGGTTGCTGATTTTGGGCGGCCGATTACGGGGCCGGTCAATTTATCCACTTCCTCAATAGTCAGTCCCATTTCCTTCACTTGGTGAAAAAGGCTTTGTATACCGAAGATTCCGATTCTATTTCCTATAAATGCAGGAGTATCTTTTGCGACCACGGAGGTTTTTCCGAGGAATTTTTCGCCGTATTCATTTAAAAACTCCAAAACTTCGGGAGAGGTTTTTGGACCGGGAATGATTTCAAAAAGTTTTAGATAGCGGGGCGGATTGAAAAAGTGCGTGCCGCAGAAGTGTTTCTGAAAATCCTCGCTATGGCCTTCACTCATTAAATGGATTGGAATTCCGGAGGTGTTTGTGGTAATGAGCGTGCCTTCTTTTCTGTGTTTTGCAAGGTTTTCAAAGACTTGTTTTTTAATATCCAAACGTTCTACCACAACTTCAATAATCCAATCAGCAGTTTTCACTTTTGAAATATCATCTTCCAAATTTCCGGTGGAGATTCGTTTTGCAAAATCCTTGTGATAGAGTGGGGCAGGGTTGCTTTTTATGGCTTTTTGCAAATCGTCGTTTACAATTCGGTTTCGCACCACTTTGTCTTCAAGGGTAAGCCCTTTTTTCTTTTCGGCATCATTAAGCTCACGCGGAACAATATCGAGCAATAGCACTTCCACGCCAATATTGGCGCAATGGCAGGCTATACCGCTTCCCATAATTCCGGAACCGATTACCGCTACTTTGTTAATTCTTCTTTTTGACATATTTTTTAAAGTTATTGGTTAATAGTTATTCGTTAATTGGGTTTTAACTATTTTCCTAATTCCTAATTCCTAATTCCTAATTCTCTATTCAGACTCGTATATTTTTTTTGAGTTGATCAACTCATTAATAGTATTTGCTACCTTTCTAAAAATTTGCAATTCCTCTGCGGGTACATTTTTTTGGACAGCCTCATCAAAACCTAAAACCACCCCTTTTGAAAATTCGCGCATTTCCTTTCCGAAGGGCGTTAAGTGTATCAACACTCCACGGCCATCCTCAGGGTTCGGCTTTCGCTCAATCAATCCTTTTTGTTCCATAGATTTCAAGGTGCGTGAAAGGCTGGTGGCCTCCATTCCCATTTTGGGCCCAAGTGCCGTTGATGGCGTACCGTCTTCGGGATCAATGCTTATTAGGGCAAAGCCCGTGGCCATGGTACTACCTTTTTTTCCCGCTTCTTCATTGTACATTTTTGTTACGCTCATCCACGTTGAGCGCAGAATATAATCTATTGTTTTTTCCTTCATTAAAAGTCCTTGAAAAAATGGAATATCAAATATACAAAAAATTTATTATGCACGCATAGTAAATTAAGAACAAATTATTTGTTTTTCACTTTTGAATAATCAAGTTTTCCGTCCACGATTTGTGCTGGTTGGGTATAGGGATGTTCCGTAGCTGAGTTTTCTGACATAATGTGCATCACTTTCCAGCCTTCAACTTTTAAAATATCTGCGATTAAAGAGCGGTGACAGCTCCACCACACGGCTTCTGCACACATTATTGCAGTTCGTTTTTCTGAAGCGATTTCCTTTAGAATACTTAAAGAATGCTGAAATTGCTCCGTTTGCATATAATCTGCATACCCTTTAAAGGAATCGAGCCGCCAGGCATCATTTTTTGAATTTGGCTCTGGTTTTCTCCGACCGCCCAAGTCAACAAGATGTTTGTAATCAATTTTGTTCTCGGGAAGCGATACTGTTAGGCTTTCTTTGTTATACTGCGGAAATTTTCGGGAGCCGGGAAAATGGCGAACGTCCACAAGTGTTTCAATCTTAAAGGAATTCAGCAACTTTATAAATTCTTCGATGGAACGTGTGGAATGGCCTATGGTCCAAATGGTTTTCATTTCAAAAGAAAAAGTTTTCTTTTAAAGATATGAAATAGGTTAGGAGGGGAAGGGTAGTTTAACGGAATTTTAATTCGCAACAAATTTCAACCCCACTATGGAGGCAATGAGGGTAGAAAGAAAGAAAACACGCCAAAAAGTTGCCGGTTCGTTAAAATAGAATATACCCACCAAGACCGTGCCCACGGCGCCAATACCCGTCCAAACCGCGTAGGCAGTGCCGATGGGAAGCGTTTTTGTAGCTTTTATAAGCAGAAACATACTAATGGAAAGGCAAATTAAAAAACCTCCGAACCACAATTTTGAATCGAGGCCAGAGGTTTCCTTTACTTTTCCCAAACAGGCTGCGAAAGACACTTCAAATAGGCCAGCTATAATTAGTAGGAGCCAATTCATGAATATTTAGGAATTATGCTCATAAATCTTATTGTACAAGTCTAAATACTTTTCTTTGATTATTTTCCGTTTCATTTTCATGGTAGGGGTTAGGTGGCCACCTTCAATACTCCATTGCTCAGGGGTAAGTTCAAATCTTTTAACCTTTTCCCACTTTCCAAAACGCTCGTTGTAAAAATCAACTTCTTTTTGAATACGGTCTATAACGGCTTGGTTTTTTACCATTTCTTTTGGATCTGAAGGAATATTTCTTCCTTTTTTGCTTCCCCATTCCTTGATGAATTCAAAATCGGGCTGGATTAGTGCAGCCGGCATTTTTTCACCTTCGCCCACAACCATTATCTGGTCTATAAAACGGGACTGTTTCATAGCATTCTCAATAAGTTGTGGCGCCACATATTTTCCGCCGCTAGTCTTGAACATTTCTTTCTTGCGGTCCGTAATTTTTAAAAAACCTTCACTATCAACCTCCCCAATATCGCCTGTGTGGAAATAACCATTTTTCAGTACCTCCTCAGTCTGTTCCTGATTTTTGTAATAACCACACATTACCTGCGGACCTTTTACTAAAATTTCGCCATCCTCGGCAATTTTTACTTCGGTATCCCTTAGCGGTTTGCCTACTGTACCAATTTTAAAACCGTGGTTACGCATATCGTTCACCGAAACTACGGGCGAAGTTTCCGTAAGACCATAACCCTCCATTACCGGTATTTGTGCAGCATTGAAAACCCTTGCCAAACGCGGCTGCAGTGCAGCACTGCCGGAAGCGATGGCTTTTAGGTTTCCACCCAAGGCTTCGCGCCATTTGCTGAAAATCAATTTATTGGCGAGTTTCAATTGGGTTTCATACCACCAACCATTTTGGCCATAGGGTTCGTATTTTAGCCCTAATTCTATTGCCCAAAAGAAAAGCTTTTTCTTTATTCCCGTAAGTTCGGCGCCCTTGGCATAGATTTTATCATACACCTTCTCCAGCAAACGCGGAACGGCAGTCATCACTTCAGGTTTAACTTCCTTTAAATTATCGCTAATAGTTTCCAGACTTTCTGCGAAATGGATGCTCACCCCACAGTATTGGTACATATAGAGAATCATTCGCTCATAGATATGGCAAACGGGCAAGAAACTTAATGACTTTGATTTTCCGAAATCTAAGGGCAAACGTTCCACACTATATTTTGAATTTGAAGCTATATTTTTATGCGAAAGCATTACGCCTTTTGGTTTTCCGGTAGTACCGGAAGTATAAATTAAGGTTGCCAAATCATCTTCACTAATGGCTTCCTTTCTTTTGTCTAATTCGTCTTGGTTGCTTTCGTCCTTTCCTTCATCCAAAACTTCTTGCCAGTTTTTGGCGCCTTCAATTTCATCAAAAGTGTAAACTTCCTTCAAGGATGGCACATTGTTTCTAATTTTCTGGACTTTATCGTAAACCTCCTTACAGGAGACAAAACAGTAAACAGACTCACTATGGTTTAAAACGTATTCATATTCATCCTCAGAAATGGTAGGGTAAATTGGCACATCCTGTGCGCCTGTTTGCATAATGCCAATATCGCAGATATTCCATTCGGTGCGATTGGTCATAGATATTATTGCCACTTTATCGTTGGGGTTTACGCCCAGTCGCATTAAACCACGGCTTAACGCATTGGCCTTATCTATATATTCCTGAGTGGATGTGGCTTTCCATTCACCGTTATATTTTGTGACAAGGGCTTTTTCCTGAGGATATTTTTCAAGTTGATAATATGGAAAGTCGAAGAGTCTTTTTGGGTCTTTCATGATAGAATTATTAAGGAAGTGAAAATAACGATTTTTTTTAAGTTTTGCTGAAATAAAAAAGGAACACCAAATCGTGTGTTCCTTAAAAAATAGTTGTGTTTTAGGAAAGACATTTTTTTAGTGGCTAATTTACAGCTTTAAGTGATGCTTAGTTATATTGAGAATAGGCTCTCCCTAAATAAATTTAGTAGTGAGGGTTGTATAAACCTTACAAATCTGCTTGAAACCTATATTTAAGTAAATTTCATAATTTTAAAGAAATCTTCCTTTTTGCTCCGCGAAATGCTTACCGTCTCACCATTGTTCATAAGGATGTAGCCTCCATCTGCCTTCACATATTTTCTTACTTCATTTAGATTGATTAAATAGCTGTTGTGCACGCGCATAAAATGCTGTTCATTAAGTAAATTTTCGTATTCTTTTAAATGCTTGCTCACCAACAAACTTGGGCCATTGGTAAGTTTAAATGTTGTATAACTACCCTCTGCCTTACAGTATATTATTTCTTCAACATTTATAAATTCATATCCATCTACTGTGGCCAAACAAATCCTATGGTTGCTCGGTTGAGGCTGTTTCAAATTATATATGAGCGTTTCCAGCTGTTTGCTGTATGATTTTTTATCTTTTGCTTTTTTAGCTTTTTCCAAAGCTTTTTGGAGTTCGTCTAAATCGATGGGCTTCAGCAGATAATCCAACGAGCTGAATTTTACGGCCTTTAGGGCATACTGTTCGAAAGCAGTGGTGAAAATAACTTCAAAATGGACATCTTCCAACTGGTCTAAAATGTCGAAACCGGTACCGCTCTGTAGTTCTATGTCCAAAAATACGAGGTCAGGTCGGTGAGCCCTTATTGCCGAAATGGCTTCCATTATATTACTGGCTGTCATCGTAACTTCCACATCGTTGCAAAATTCCGTTACAAGATTTTTTAGGGTTTCGCGGCTGTGTTTTTCGTCGTCAACAATTATAGTTTTTAAATTCATGTCTTTTGGTATTACTCAATAGATATTTTTATGATAACCAATGTGCCTTCGGACTCGCCTGCGGCATTGATTTTATCGATGATTTCAATACTGTTTTCTTCAGAATTGTTCAGCAGTTCCAAACGTTTTTCAGTCACTTTAATGCCCCTCGATTTTTTGGGTATTTTTAAAACTGACTTCCTTTCGGCAGAAGCCTTTCGGCCAATTCCGTTGTCCTCAACTTCACAAACAATAAAACGTTTTTCCTTTTTAAAGCTTATTTTCAGGCATTTATCATTTCCAGATTTATTACGAAGGCCATGCAGAATGGCATTTTCCACAAAAGGCTGCACGAGAAGGGCAGGAATTTCTACCGAGTGCACATCTAGATTTTCAGCCACTGAAACGTTATAAGTGAAGGAATCATCAAAACGTAGTGCCTCAAGAGCTAGATATTTTTTTAATAGCGAAATTTCCTCACTCAAGACAATATTTCCCTGAATGGAGCTTTCCAAAAGGTTTCGCATAATAATGCTGAATTTATTTAGGTATTTTATTGCGGCCTCTTTATTGTTTTCCGTAATTAAATGTTGGATTGAACTGAGCGAATTGAACACAAAATGGGGATTCATCTGCGCACGCAATGCAGTAACTTTATTTTCAAACGCCTCCTGTTTCAATTTTTGCTGTTGCCTATAATGAAGTTTTATTTTATAGTTTAAGCCCAAACCGAAGAGTAAAACTTCCAACGAGGAACCCATTATCATATAATTTTTGTTTAGTGTAAAAAGCATTCCCAATGCCCCGGCGGTAAATGCCAAGGAACCGATGACAATAAAATAGGCCAACCTGTTCTTAGCAAAAACCAGCAGATATATTAAGGAAACAGCTGCAAAGAGGGACATTATGGAGCGATGGATGTTCATTAATGTGAAATGGGCCTCAAAACTTTGGGTAAACAAAAGAAAAGTTTCTATTACCAAAAAGGAGAAAAGGAGAATTGCCACTGCGTAAATGGCTTTGTCGAGTTTCGGATAATTTCTATCTGTTTCCAAATAGTACTTGGCAAAACTTACATAAAAAAGGTTTATCCAAATTTGTAATTGCGAGTGGGTCAAATACCCAATATATGGGTAGTTATCATTTAAAAAAGTTTCAAAATCGAATGCGCTCTTGCCCAAATAGAGCAAAAGACAGAATATGTACAGGGCATAAAATAAAAAGTCCGCACGTTGCACGGTCCCATATGTTATGACTATAAAAATTAAGATAAACAAAAATGCCCCAATAAATAGATATAAAGGAATTTGTGATATCATTTCGCGTTTCGTTAAATATGTATTGCGAAATTGGTGCGATTGTTCCGTTTCAAAAGTGAAGGTTAACGCTGTCGGTTTTTTATTGGAAGTGTACCTTTTTACTTTTAAAAGCAAAAAAGAGTTTTGAAAAAGTTCACTTTTTTTGAAAAGTATGCCTCGTGTGGGAAGATTGGGTGCAGCTATATCGCGTCTGTTAAAATATCCAAAATCGCGTGAAGTAATCCCGTCTTTTGCTTTTGAAAAGGATTGCACCTCCAAAAATCTTCCGGCGTGTAAAAAATATGAGATACCTTCCTCCAACATATCCGAATATCCCGAAAAATCTAACTTTAGCCAATAGGCATCTTTCCCGTTTGATTGTTTTGGGAAAATGTCATTGTCAGTAAACAAAAGCGGGCGGCTTACCAAATAACCTACGGAAACCGTATCGTTTATGGCTTTATAATAAGTAACCGGTACAGAAAACTGCATCCCATTTTGGGCCAAACTAACCGAATTTCCCAATAAAAGAAAGCAGAGAAAAATGTAAAAATAATTATAACAAATGCGCATAGGCTAAATCAAATTTGGCAATACCAATATCATATACCCACTGTCTGAATTTTCACGTTTGGTGAAGTGAATTTTTTTTTCAATTACATAACTTTTCAATTTTCGCAACATTCGTATTTGATCCTGCCACTTTACAAGCTGTTCCCTGTATTCCGGGGTATAGTTGGTATCTGCTGTTGTTGCATCGTATGTAAACGATATAGTAATAAATACCCGTTGTGTGTTTGCCCGAAAGTGTGCCTTTATTTTATAATTTCTGAACTGCTTGTAAATAGCGTATTCTATACTGTTTTCTAACAAGGTTTGCAGAACAAATGAGGGTATGGCCACAGCGTCCAAATCTGTTTCTTCCTCCACTTGTATCTCATATTCTATCAGGTTGCCATAGCGTAATTTTTGAAGTGTGAGGTATCCTTTTAGCATCGCAACTTCCTCGGCCAGGTTTACCGTTTCACTTTCCATATGTTTTATGTAAAAACGGATGAGCTTACTGAAAACGGAGAGATAATTTAGTGCCAGTTTTTTTTCTTCTGAAGTAATAAAATACTGGATTGCGTTTAGCGCATTAAAAATAAAATGCGGATTCATTTGCGAGCGGAAGGCCTTTAACTTGAGCTGCAGCATTTCTTCCCTTACTTGCAAAAGCTTTTCCTGCTCGTTTTTTATTTTTGCATCATTCCGAATGTTTTCAATTTTTATAGCGCACATTGCTGCAATGGCGGTCAATATACGCTCATGTTGTGGGCTAAAGAAATTTTTCCGTGGATGCTCGCAGTCTATTATCCCGATAACCTCATCGTTAATTTTTATAGGAATGGTAATTTCTGAAAATCTTCTTTCGTCATCAACAATATATCTAAAATCCTTGGAAGTATCTGGAATAATCTCGGCAACTCCCGAAACCGCAACACTCCCCGAAATGCCTTCCCCTAATTTTATAACTGCGGGACAATATATTTCTCTGTCCTTTGGATTTTTGGGACCAAACGCAGCTTTTTGCAGCAGTTCATTTTTTTGATGGTCTATTAAATATACCACACAATCTGTGAAGCCTAATTTAGAGATACAGTTTTTGGCAAGGTCCCAAAGTACATCATCTATTGTGGTTTGGTGATGTATGGAATTTGAAAAATAGACAAGTATCTCCTCAAATTGGTCGAAGGTTAACAACTTTTGCTTGTTAGGGTTTAAGGTTTTCAAACAAACGGGAATTTAATGGTTCGTTAAACATATATATATTTTAAAGATATAATTTTTTGGAATATAGACTTTCCCATTCATTTCTAAGCATAGCGTACTGATATTCACTTCCCCATTTTCCATTAAAAAATATATTTTCTACAAAATGGCCTTCTTTTTTAAAGCCAATGCTTTCTAAAAGTTTTATGGAAGCAATGTTTTCCACATCAACCGTTTCCTTCACTCTGTGAAAATCATTAATTGTGAAAAGGAAATTCAGTATACCAAGCATTGTTTCTTTTGCATACCCTTTTTGTTGTTCAGGATGTGAAATTGTAATGCCTATTTCCGCTATGCGAATATCGTTTTGCTCAAGTTTGATTGCACAATCTCCAATAATTTTTTCAGTTTGTTTGTTTTCGATTCCGTATTGAACCCATTGTCCAGGCTGCCCGAATTTTTTTCCAACTTGTTCATCAATAAACATTTTTGCCTGTGCCATTGTTAGTACGCCAGAACCTTGGTATTTTGTTACTTGTGGATTTGAGCGGTAAAAATGGAATTCGAGCAGGTCTGACATTTTTAAGCTTCGTATTATAAGCCTGGGGGTATTTATTTTTAATTTTTTCATTGGCAACTCATTTATCTTTTTTAAAATGACGGTTTATCCAGAGCCACGCATCTCCAATTCCTTCATCTTGGACAATTCCTGAAAATTCAAAACCGTTTTTTTGCAAAATAGTGGTCGATGCATTATTCTGTGGAGCGGTCTTCGCCGTTATATTCAAGTTCTCATCTTTACTATGGGCGATTTTGATTAACTGACTGCAGGCAAAACCTGCAATGCCTTGCCCTTCATATTCTTTGAAGGTCCAATAGGAAATTTCAACCCTTCCCTTTTCCGGTGGTCCCACAAACCCGCAGGAACCAACAATTTTATTCTCATTAATAATAAAGTAACCCACCCACGGAAGTGTAAACCCTATTTTTTTATAAAAATCTTCATATAGGTTTAGTAGTTCTCGATAATTTTCTGAATTACAATTTTGCTTCAATTTTAATGGGTTTCTTTCAATTATCTCTAGCTTCATACATGTTAAAAAAGTTTTATCCGTATTTTTTAGATTTTGAGTTATTTAGGTGTTAAAAAATATTTACCCATGCTATAGTTCCGTGGAACGTTAAGGTGAGATTTTAAAAAATCTACCTATTTTATGCAAATTGCAATATAAAATTAGGGAATTACCGTTTTAAAATTTTATAGGTTGCCGAACTACCTTCAGCTGTAACTTTCATAATATATATTCCAGATTGTAAATGTGAAAGATCGATGTTTTTCTTTGTTGCATTGATTTTTTGGTTATACACTTTTTGACCCATAACATTGAATATATTTACTTCACAGATATTGGTTTCTGCATTAAAATTAATTTCATTTGTAAAGGGATTTGGGTAATAAACAAAACCTTCCAATTCATTTTCTGAAACACCCAATACCATGGATTCAATAGTAACATCTGCATAGGGCTCCAATGTTGATGCAAAAATGTAATACCAATTACCTGCTTCAGTTGTGATGCTGGCAGTGTTTTGAATACCACATGGATTTTCAGTTTGCACCACGTGTTCCAGATCTGAACCACTTTGCGCATCACCTTCGTTCAATGATTTATAAAAAATAATTGAACTTATAATATTATCACTACTCATTAGTGCTGAAACATCCATGCTGACTTCCGAATAAAATTTATACCAAATACCAGGAACATCTTCGGTATTACAGCCATTCTGACCACCATCCATTTCATGTGTCGCTAGAAGAAAATGAATGTCTTCATAAGTATTGTTAGGGGTATTAACAGATACTTCAGTTGCCATAGAGATAAAATCATTTTCAGGAGAAGCGAATGTATTGGAAACATTGATAGCAATAGTAGATACATCAATATTTCTCATAAAGATGTAATAGTAGGTATCTGTTATGGTATCGATTTGTGAAAGATTCCCAAACGCACACAGATTGGAGGGCTGATCTACATAGGTAAGTTGGCTTGCATTTGTGACATTTCCGTTATCTGCTGAATAAAATGTCACGATTGCACCATTATTTGTTTGGATAAATGCGCTTACGTTTCCATTTTTAGTAGCATGGAATTTATACCAAATTCCGCCAACCACTTGGTTGCAACCAGAGGATGATCCGTCCCCAGTGAAAGTTGCATCGGGAAAGTTTACATTGGCGTCGTTATAATAAAGCGGTCCATAATTTAGGTCGATGGCGTTTTCTATTCGATCATTTGTCGGTGGCGCAAAAGTTGCTGGATTGCCGGCAAATACGTTCTCATTCATAAGGAGCAGTAATGTGAATAATAAAATGATTTGTGTGATTGTTGTTTTCATAATTAAGTTTTTAGGATTTCAATAGTTCAAAACTACTTCGGCTTTCCGTTACTAATCCTGACCAATTGACAAATGGTAGTTTTCAATTGATATATTTCACGTTTATAATTATTGCATATTGCAATAAAAAGCCGTTCTTAAAAAGAGAACGGCTTCGCGAAATAGAGTATCTATATGGTGCCAAAAAGCCTATTCTTTTAAAATTCTATAGTTTGCAGTATTTCCTTCTGATGTTACACACATCACGTAAACCCCTTTACTCAGACTCGAAATGTTTATCGCTTTGTTTGAAGAATTCATTTTTGCTGCGAAAACCACTTGCCCCAATAAATTGTATATATTCACTTCTTCTATTATTGTTTTTGCACTTAGATTTAATTCATCCTTCACAGGGTTTGGATAAAACTTAAAATCTTCCAACACA
Organism: Aequorivita aquimaris; assembly: GCF_001573155.1. GTDB lineage: Bacteria > Bacteroidota > Bacteroidia > Flavobacteriales > Flavobacteriaceae > Aequorivita > Aequorivita aquimaris. The sequence goes on from NZ_JRWG01000003.1 coordinate 201,660, forward strand.
TTTTCTGAAGTTCCCAGAACTTGACTTGCATTAATGATTACATTGGCATAAGGCTGGCTTGCGGAAAATGCAAACAGATAGTATGTAATACCAACCTCGGCCAAAATACTTGAAGTATTGTTGAAGGTACAGGGGTTGGTTGGTTGGTCCACCAAATTTAGTTCGGCCCCGGAAGAAACATTTGGGTGGGTGGCGGAATAGAAGAGCATGGCACTTTCGCTTGCGGGGCTCCCCTCCATAAGGGCTTCAATAGTGCCGTTAACTTCTGGTGTAATTTTGTACCAAACTCCTGCATATCCACTAGTTGAGCAGAAAGGCTGTCCGCCATCATTTGTGTCAGTTGTAACTAAAAAATGTATGTTGTTGTCTATTAATGGTTGAGAACTTTGGGCAATGTCAGTTGCGTTTTCTATCAAATCGTTTGCGGGAATCTGGAAAGCACCGATGGTATTTACCAATACATTTGATATAACTAAATTTCGCATATAAATGTAATAGGTTTTTCCAGTGGTAACATGAATACTGGCCAAGGGGTTTGAAGCACAGGGGTTGTCAGTTTCATCTATATAAGTTAACTGCATACCTGTGGAGGCGTTTGCGGGCCCTTCAAAAAAAACGACCACAGCTTCATCCGGATTAACAATTCCTGCCGCAACACTTCCATTTTTTGTGGCTGTAAATTTATACCAAACTCCCGGTTGTGAAACACCGCATCCCACAACGGGCGTATGGTCGTTTGTGTTTGTGGCTTCGGGAAAATTTACATTCATTCCATTATATGGAGAAGCTGGACCAAAGTTAAGATTGATGGCGTTTTCAATTAGATCGTTGGAGGGCGGAGCGATCATAATAGGATTGCTAGACGCTTCCAATTTTTGGCTAAACACGAAAGTGAATAATAGCATTGAGATAATGTGTACTGATTTCATGGTTTAATAGTTTATAGTTTTATATGATGGGGCAAATGTATATGTGAGCACTATTTTGAAATGTTGTTAATTGATAAACGTTACGTTTGAATTGATAGATTGCACAAATCCCGAATTCCAAATCACAATGCTAAAGCCTAAAGCCTTCAGCTTACAGCTAATAGCCAAAAGACGTAGGAAGGTAAGTCGCAAGAGTATCGCTCAACTGTTTACGCATACACATATTCACGGATTCACCTATTCATCATCCCATCCAACCGACAACCGACGTATGACTGCTGCGCTGAAAGACATAAGAAGTAAGACAAGACATACTCTCTAAGCACATACTAACAAATTAACAACTCATGCTTCACGCTTCATAACTGCCAACCGCCAAAAGCATGGAGCGCCACGAATCAAGGCTCAATTCTAAAGCCTCACGTCTTATTCAGAAACAACTGAATTTTTAAAAATAAATTTTATATTAGCAGTATCTCCCCAGCCCTAAATCTTTAAACTATGGATAAAGAACCTATCAAAAATGGGTCTAAGGACCTGTCGAGAATTCGCCTGTTGAAGGATGAACAGATTATTGAGTTATTTGGAATTAGCAAATCCTGCCTTTATCGATGGCGAAAAAAAGGTGAAATTCCTTTTATGAAAATTGGAAGCACCCATTTCTACCTTGAAGATGTAATTTTAAAAATGCTCTATATGCGTGGGGGCAGGCTTCCTGATGATGAGATTTGAGACGTGAGACGTGAGACGTGAGACGTGAGACGTGAGACGTGAGATTTTTTCTTAACCAACACCAAACACCAAACCCCAAACCCCAAACAATTTACAACCCTACATTTTAACGAGTAAATAAATTTAATTGTAAACGAAATAGTATTTATTAATATATTTACTGCTCTCCCCTTTTATATAAAACCTTTAGGCTGGTTAGGGCTTGTTTGGGTTTTGTATGCTTAAAAATTTTGGAAGATTATTGATAAAGTGGGGTAATGTACAAAAGTGGGGTAATGTACATATGGGGATAACAGCCATAGCGATTTAAAAACATGCGTATATATACACGTTGCCCACAATTATGAAAAACAACTTTGCAATATTAATTTCACTACTGATTGGATATTCTGTTTTTGGACAGAAAACACCAATATCATTTGTGAATAATGAAAGAGCAAAGGATACAATTAGAGACTTTGTATCAGATTGGGATGAAAGAATAAGCGAAATTACTCTAACATCAAAAACGGAATTTGAATTTCGAAGTTTTCCGTCGTGGTCAAGTTGCTTAACTTGGAGAGAATATTATGGAACTTGGGAAAGGAAAAATGATACTCTAATTTTTTCTGACCAATACGAAGTTGTTGAAAATGACGCACGATTTATATTTTCGAACAAAAATCAGAACAAACACTATCAACTTGAATTCAGAACTGATAAAAACTCAAAATTGTCTGAAAAAAACATTAAAATACAATTTGTTTATGATTATGATGCGGATTTAAAAGATGTTAAGCGTGAAATGAAATTGGATAATAACTTTAGTTTAAAAATTCTTTTCAGTGACATTCCTAACCGCAAAAAATTAGCATCAATTAGATATGAATATTTTCTACCAAACGGTGAAAAGCGATATGGTTATATAACAGAAAATCAAACTGTGAATGAAAAAGAAAGTGACCTTCCAAATCAAATCGGAATTATATTGGTTGAGAAACCCAAAAAAGAAATTATTTATAGAGTCACTAAAGCGATTTTATTAGATGACAAACTCAAAATTATCTCAAAAGAAAAGAATAAATCTGACTTGCCAGATTATACCGGAGAAATTGAATTTAAAGACTTTTATGAAAAACTGAATGGAGAATAACTGTGGGCAACAATGTATCCTATGAAAAGCACTAATCCCGTTCCAAAAAATAGTAGTCACTTGTTTAATAATGAAAATAGGCCGACCGTATCCACGATTAAGCAAGTTCCTCCCTGTATGGAATACTGTTTTAAACATAAAAAGTATGTACGGGAAAAACCATACTACCATCAAGACAAATAGCTATTATGAAATACCGTGAAAAACTACTAAAGCTGATAATCGAAGGCTCGGTCCAAGAGTTTCAGCAATGGCTCATTTCGCAACCCGCACTTGACCAGCCAGCCATTATGCGCGAACTTAAACAACTGGGCGAGCTTCCTCCAGAAGAGGGCGGTGGCAACATACTGGATACCGTGGAAGCGTTTAAGACCTATGACAGTGTAATTGATAAATATGAGGACGCCATTCTTGACGAGAAGTTGGTCAAACAGCAGGTGATAATGGCCGAAGAGGAGTTGACCAAACACGTGCAACAGATGCGCCAAACCCACCCAAACCTTCGGGAGTACGTTATTGCGTCTATTGTAAATAATGAAGCTAACGCCGGCCTTATGCGCAGTCTAGCCAAAAGAATAATAGCCCTTGAAAAAATAGAGAACAGCTATAACCCTGAAAACTGGAAGCAATTACCTGAATTGTAAAGCCCCAAGCTGGCGCGCATTTGCAACGCGTGCCCAAGCTGGAAGATCCTCCGGTGGCCCTTAATAATTTCTTTAAAAAAACTAAACGAAAATATTACTTCTGCTCAATCCACTCCCGGGCATTGACCAAGGCTTGAACCCAAGGCGAAACTTCATCATTTTTTCTATCCTTTGGGTAATACGCCCAGTTCCAAGGAAAAGTAGAACGCTCCAAATGCGGCATCATAACCAAATGTCTTCCGGTTTTATCGGTCATCATCGCCGTGTTGAAATCGCTGCCGTTGGGATTGGCCGGTAACGCATCGTAGCCGTATTTCGCTACAATCTTATAATGGCTTTCCGCCTTTGGAAAACTGAATTTCCCTTCCCCGTGTGCAGACCAGATTCCCAAAGTACTTCCCGCCATTGAAGATAGCATCACGGAATTGTTCTCCTGAATTTTCACCGAAGTAAACACACATTCAAACTTGCCTGTATCGTTATGGAGCATTTTCGGCTTTTCATCATCTTCGGGATTTAAAAGGCCGAGCTCCACAAAAAGCTGGCAACCGTTACAGACGCCCAGGGAAAGTGTATCGTCTTTTGCAAAGAAATTCTTTAGGGCCGTGTTCGCTTTTTCGTTGTACAAAAACGAGCCTGCCCAACCTTTTGCGCTACCCAAAACGTCGCTATTGCTGAAACCTCCAACGGCCACCAATAGTTTTATGTCTTCCAAATCCTCCCGGCCTTCAATCAGGTCGGTCATATGCACATCCTTTACATCAAAACCTGCAAGGTGCATCATATAGGCCATTTCGCGCTCACTGTTGCTGCCTTTTTCGCGGATTACCGCTGCCTTTGGCCGCTCCCCTCCTTTGGAGGGTTTGGGGGAGAACTTTCCAGTGAAATCCTTCGGAAACTCAAAAGTTAACGGTTGGTTCTTATAATTATCAAAACGCGCTTTTGCCAGTCTTTCGCCACTTTGGTTTTTGTCCAATAAATACGAAGTATTGTACCAAGCATCGCGCATTTCAGAAATAGAAAATTCTAATTCTTTATTGTTATTTTTTATTGAAAGGGAATCACTTTCTGAAACAGTTCCAATCTTTTGGAAATCGATTTTATTATCAGAAAGCATTTTTTCAACCAAAGCATCATCCGAAGCTTGAATGACAACGCCACAGTTTTCAGCAAACAATACTTTCACCAAATCACTTTCCTCTAAACTTGAAAGGTCCAAATCTGCTCCCAAATCCACATCTGCAAAACACATTTCAAGCAAAGTGGTAATCAATCCACCCGAGGCCACATCGTGCCCGGCAAGGATTTTTTCCTCTCGAATCAATTCCTGCAGCGTGTTGAAAACGGTTTTTACATATTCCGCACTTTTCACCGTTGGTGCGTCATTTCCTATGGCATTCAAAATCTGTCCAAAAGAGGAACCGCCCAGTTTAAAATCGTCCTGCGAAATGTTTATGTAATAAAGAGAACCTCCGTTTCTCTGCAGAACAGGCTCCACAACCTTTTGAATATCATTGCAATTTCCCGCGGCAGAAATAATCACGGTTCCGGGAGAAATTACTTCGCCATCCTTGTATTTCTGCTTCATCGATAGCGAATCTTTTCCAGTGGGGACATTGATTCCCAAATCAATCGCAAAGTCGGAAACGGCTTTTACGGCGGCATAAAGTCTGGCATCTTCGCCTTCGTTATTGCAGGGCCACATCCAGTTTGCGGAAAGGGAAACACTTTTTAAACCATCCTTCAACGGCGCCCAAACAATGTTGGTAAGCGATTCTGTAATGGCATTGCGCGAACCGGCAGCAGGGTCAATTAAAGCCGTTAATGGCGAATGACCAATACTCGTTGCAACCCCTTCCTTTCCGTGGAAATCCAGCGCCATTACGCCGCAGTTGTTCAATGGAAGTTGTAACGGTCCTGCGGTTTGCTGTTTGGCAACGCGGCCCGTAACACAACGGTCCACTTTGTTGGTAAGCCAGTCCTTACAGGCCACGGCTTCCAATTGGAGCACTTGCTCCAAATATTCTTTTATGCTGGAAACTTCGTAAGCAGCATTTTTATAATTCCTGTTTACGGTTTTGTCCTTCATTATGGTTTTTGGCGAGCTGCCGAACATATCTTCCAAAGCGAAATCCATTGGCTTTTCACCTTTTTCATTTTCAAAGCAGAAGCGTCTATCGCCGGTAACGTGGCCTACTTCATACATGGGTGAGCGCTCTCTGTCTGCCACTTTTTGAAGTTTTTGGATATTCTCTTTGCCAATAATAAGGCCCATGCGTTCCTGGCTTTCGTTGCCCATAATTTCCTTTGCGGAAAGGGTAGGGTCGCCAATGGGGAGTTTGTCCAAATCAATTTTTCCGCCCGTGTCTTCCACCAATTCGCTTAAGCAATTTAAGTGCCCACCAGCGCCGTGATCGTGAATGGAAACAATTGGGTTTTCATCACTTTCAACCATTGCGCGGATGGCGTTTGCGGCGCGTTTCTGCATTTCGGGATTGCTCCGTTGGATTGCGTTCAATTCAATACCACTGCTAAATTCCCCCGTATCTGCCGAAGACACCGCGGCACCGCCCATCCCGATACGGTAATTGTCACCGCCTAAAACTACAATTTTATCGCCTTCCTGCGGTTTGTCCTTAATGGCCTGGCTTGCCTTTCCGTAACCGATTCCGCCAGCCAGCATAATCACTTTATCGAAGCCTAATCGGCGAGCATCCTCTTCGTGTTCAAACGTAAGTACAGAACCTGCAATCAAGGGTTGTCCGAATTTATTTCCAAAATCTGAAGCTCCGTTGCTGGCTTTAATCAATATATCAAGCGGCGTTTGGTAGAGCCAATCGCGTTCTTTCATACTTTTTTCCCAGGGACGCTCTTCATTTAACCGAGAATATGAAGTCATATAAACCGCAGTTCCCGCCAATGGTAAGGAACCTTTACCGCCAGCCAAGCGGTCACGGATTTCCCCACCGCTTCCGGTTGCCGCGCCGTTAAAGGGCTCCACGGTTGTTGGGAAGTTGTGGGTTTCCGCTTTAAGCGAAATTACACTTTCAAAATCTTTTTCCTCGTACCAATCAGGCTTGTCGCCACTTTTTGGGGCCCATTGTTTCACATTCGGGCCTTTTACGAATGCCACGTTATCCTTGTATGCCGAAACAATATCATTCGGGTTTTCAGCTGAAGTCTTTTTTATTAATTTGAATAGGGAAGTAGGCATTTCCTTGCCGTCTATTTCAAAAGTGCCGTTGAAAATTTTGTGGCGGCAATGCTCGCTATTTACTTGGCTAAAGCCGAAAACTTCACTGTCTGTAAGTTTTCGTCCTAGTTTTTTGGAAAGATTTTCAAGATATTCAACTTCTTCGGAATTTAATGCTAAACCTTCCTTTTGGTTGTATTCGGAAATATTATCAATTTCCAAAATAGGTTCGGGCTGAATGTGGATGTCAAAAATATCCTGATCCAATTGGTTGAATTTCTGCGAAAGCATAGGATCGAAAGTTCCTTTTTCAATCTTGTGGTTGTGAAACTCTTCAATACGGATAATTCCATCAATGCCCATATTTTGGGTAATTTCAACGGCATTGGTACTCCAAGGCGTAATCATTGCGGCACGTGGCCCAACAAAAAAATCCGTCGCGTTTGTAAACAGGACGGATTGCTTTATTTTAGGTTGGTTGCCGAAAAGCCATTCCAACTTTTTAATGTTTTCTTCTGAAATTTCTCCCTGGGTCTGGACTCCAAAAACAGTGTTTTCAACGTTCCCGAAAAAGTGAATCATCCTTTTGAATATTTGATGTTTTTTGAAGGTGCAAAGATAACCAATTTTGAAGGATTTTTAATCACATAAAAATGTAAGATTTATGAGTCCTCAATTTATTATAAACTTCTGGTTATTAACAATTAATAATTAAGGAATATGCCTTACCTTTCCTCTTCAATTTTTTAAAATCAAACCATGAAACTTAAAAAACTACTATTTGTAGCCTGTATGCTATTTGGACTGGGAGCATATTCCCAGGAAACTTTTCCGCCAGACGAAGTTATTGTTGGAACTTTTATAGGAAAAACAATTCCATTGAGGGATTTTGCCCTTCAAGAAGAAAATCTTGATCAAACTATTAAGGAAATCAGAATTGTACAAAACGGTTCACGCTATCACGAACAAGTAAATGCAAATGCCTTGCCCATGGGTATTGACCAAACAGTTCAAAAGAACTTTGGAAATATCCAAACTAGGGCGATTGAACAAAATTTTATAGGGGCTTCCTCTTCAGAGTCAGGTTTTGTTCCGCCCGATCCTACTGGAGCAGCGGGACCCAACCATTACGTTCATGCGGTTAACTCTATCGTAAAGATTTTTGACAAAACGGGCAATCTTGTAGTTGGCCCCGTAGCTTTGGGAACATTTTTAGGAATTGGTTCCAATTCCGGAGATCCCATTGTGCTTTACGATCAATTGGCAGACCGTTGGTTTGTTAGTGAATTTGGTTCATTAAACAATTCACTTGCAATAGGCGTTTCTGAAACAAATGATCCCACGGGTGCTTACAATGTATATCAATATACCTTTGGAAGCTTTCCTGATTATCCCCATTATAGCGTTTGGCACGACGCTTATTATCTAACAGCCAATATTGGAACAACAAATAAGGTTTATGCGGTTGAAAGAGATGTAATGTTGGCTGGGGGAGCTAATCCAAAGATTGTGGGCTTTCCGCTTCCAGGCGCTACCCAAAACACAAATACGGTTTTAAGTCCAGAACCGGCAAACCTATTAGGGACCACTTATCCTGCAGATGTTCCTGGATATGTAACATATCTTCAAGATGATGGATGGTCGGGGGTTACTTTTGACCATTTAAAAGTTTGGGAAATTGATCTTGACTGGAACACAACAAGTAATTCTACAATATCGGCACCTCTTGAAATACCGACCGCTCCTTTTAATTCTGTGTTTGCTCCTTTTGGGTCTGGTGATGTGGCCCAACCAGGCACTAACCAAAAGATTGATATGATTGGGGGTATAATATCTTATGCGCCTAACTATAGAAGCTTCGCCGGTCACAATAGCTGGGTAATCACTTTTAATACAGATATTGATGGCAATGACACTTCCGGCATTCGATGGATTGAACTTCGAAATGACGCTTCAAACCCTTGGTCCATATTTCAAGAAGGCACCTATGCACCTGCGGATGGAAATAGTCGCTTTATGGGAAGTGCGGGAATGGATGCCGCAGGAAATATTGGCCTTGCATTTAACATAGCCAGTGGCTCCCTTAAAGCGGGAATACGCTATACGGGTAGATTTGACGGAGATCCACTTGGTCAAATGACAGTTGCCGAGACTGAAATAATTCCTGGTGCTGGCGTACAAACGTTTACCAATAGATTTGGTGACTATTCACATTTAACTTTAGATCCGGATAATTTCACTTTTTGGCACACAGCGGAATATTTTTCATCAGATAACAACTGGAGAACCCAAATTGCTGCATTCACATTGTCTGGAGGTTTTGCTAAAGATGTAGGTGTTAACGCATTAATTCAACCGGAAAATGGAATTTTGACAAATGCCGAAACAGTTGAGGTAAGCATCCGAAATTTCGGAACTGCGGCTCAAGCAAATATTCCTTTGGAACTTCGTGTGGACGGCAACCTGATTGCTTCTGAAACTTTCTCGGGGAGTATAGCTGCAGGTTCGACGGCAAACTATACCTTTTCTCAAACAATTGACTTGTCAAACCCCGGACAAACATATTCTATTCAAGTTAAATCTAATCTGGCGGGAGACGAATTTCCTGCTAATGATCCATTCACAAAAGATATCACACATCTTTTGGCGAATGATGTTGGAGCTTTAGAGATTACAGCGCCAATATCTGGTTCAGGTTTGGGCAACGAAACTATCACTGCAACGATAAAAAACTTTGGGGCTAATACACAATCAAATTTTAATGTACAGTATGTTATAAATGGTGGTACGCCCGTGGTTGAAACCTTTATGGGACCTATTGATTCCGAACAGGAGATGAGCTATAGTTTTACACAAACAGCAGATTTTACAGCGCTGGGTGTTTATAACGTAACTGTCTCAACTTCTTTGGCAGGTGATGCCAATGCTGCGAATGATGCCGTTACAACCGAAATAGAAAACATTTTATGCCAGCCCTTTTTGAACTGTGAATTTGGTGATGGTTTTCAATTATTTTCAGTTGCAGAAATAAATAATCCTTCAGCTTGTGAAGGTTATGGCGATTTTACCAACCTTGTAGCCAATTTGGCACCGGATAGCACAAATGAATTGACCATAACCACTGGCTATGGCGATCAATTTGTGAAAGTTTGGATTGATTTTAATGATGATTCCACGTTTACTGCAGATGAGGTTGTAGTTGATAATGTAGAGATTGCCTCTGGTCAAGGACAGGGAACCTATACAGTTACAATGGATTTGGTTGTACCCCCAGGAGTAGCAATGGGCCCGCACCGAATGCGTGCAAAGACCAATTGGAATGGCCAAGTGCCGGCAGACGCCTGTGAAGAAACCAGCTTCGGAGAAACTGAAGACTATACCGCAAATATTGGAACACTTGGTGTAAATGACTTTTCAATCAGCAAAGGGGATTTGATAATTACATCAGAAAACAACAAAAATTTTGAAATAAACTTTATAACAGCATATGAGGGAACAGCTTATTTAGCAATTTATAATATGCTGGGGCAACAACTTAAGGTGAAGATGCTAGATAAGATAGGTAATTCTTTTAAGGCAAAGCTCGATATGAGGGAAGCGGCAAGTGGAGTTTATCTTGTAAGGGTAGGTGGCCAATACACCAAATCTTTTAAAACGGCACGAATTATTGTAAAATAAATTATTCGCTGAAATAATCCAAAAATGAAAAGAGCGGGCATTGCCCGCTCTTTCTTTATATTGTTCAATTTTTTTATTGAACCACAATTTTTTTGATAATTTTTCTTTCAGAAGAGACCAATTCTAAAAGATAGACTCCACTGTTGAGATTTGAAACATCCACTTTCTTTTCAGAAGAATTGAAAGTGTTGAACAATATTCGTCTTCCTGAAATATCATATATTGAATAATTATTAACAGAAAAGGAGGTATTGTCCTCAACCCAAATAATTTCAGAAGTTGGATTTGGATACACTGAAATATTTTCCGCAATAAATTCTTCGGTTCCAATTAAACCCCAGCGATCTTCTGCAGCGGGGCCACCCCAAATAAGCGTTGCCAAATATGGGTTGTCAATAAAAGGATTTCGGTTTCCGTAAAAATTTTCCAAATACGGGTTTCGTTGGTCTTCAAAATCTGTAACAGGGTCTTCAGCGTTCCATTGCAAGTAAACTTGTAGCATTTCTGTAGAGCCTTGTAAAGCCCCATTGCCGTTTAAGGAAGGTTTGCAACGATCGCCATATCGGGTGTACATATACATCATTATTCTAGCAACATCACCTTTCCATTCATCACCGGGATACCAATATCCACTTCCTACATCACCAGCGTTCCCAGAGCCATCTGCAAATTTCTTGCTTCCGCGGTTGTTGTTCATTTGCTGGTCAGTTGGGCGAATGTTGTGTGGATCTGCACCAATTCCGGTAGTGCCATTATCTACATTTCCCATCGAAGGATTTGCGTTTGACCGGGCAAAAGTATGTTCGCGGTTGTATTGACAACTGCTACCTCCAAAATCATCCTTGTCGCGGCTTCGGTCTGTAGTGCAACTTCCCGAATTGTCATAACCGTAAAGCAACAAAACATTATTATTGTTTTCGGGATCTTCATCTGTGATTTTCATGGAATCACGTGTATCGCCATAATTGAAAGATGTGCTTGCATTTTCAATTTTTTGTTGCAGGGCAAAATATAAGTCTTGCCCAGTTAAGGAAAGATTAACATCATCATAATAAGGCTGTTGGGCAAAAAGGGTTTGTAGGCTTAATAAAAGAAATAGGGTAAATATTTTGTTCATTTTTTAATAGTATTTTGAAATTAATCTTTTTTTTGCAGCAAAGAAATATAAAATCCATCAAATCCGCTTTTGCTGGGCATTATTTTTTCTTCATTTAACAGTGTGAAATCTTTTCCGGCTTCACGGGCCAGGAAATCCTTTACCTGCAATTCGTTTTCCGAAGGAAGAATGGAGCAAGTGGCGTAAACCAACTGCCCGCCCGGTTTTACCATTCGGGAGTAGCTGTCCAGCAATTCTTTTTGTGTGGCGCGAATATTATCCAAAAACTCAGGCCGCAATTTCCACTTGGCATCCGGATTTCTTCTTAAAACGCCCAGACCGGAGCAAGGAGCATCGATCAACACCTTATCTGCTTTATCGATCAGCTTTTTTATCACTTTGGTGGAATCGATCACGCGGGTTTCAATATTGAAAATATCGTTGCGTCGGGCACGACGTTTCAGCTCGTTCAACTTGTTTTCATAAATATCCATGGCAATCAATTGGCCTTTGTTCTCCATCATCGTGGCAATGTGAAGGCTTTTTCCACCCGCTCCCGCACACGCATCTATTACGTGCATTCCGGGTTTTGGGTCGAGGATTTCCGCAACTTTCTGTGAAGACGCATCCTGCACTTCAAACAGCCCATTCTTAAAGGCATCGGTTGTGAACACGTTTGCGCGCTCCTTCAGCTTCAACGCATCGGGATAACCGCTCAAAATTTCGGTTTCTATTTCAAGGTCGGCCAATTCATTTTGCAGGTTTTCAACCGTGGTTTTTAAGGTATTCACTCGTAGCACCACGTCGGCCTGTTGGTTTAGCGCGGCAATTTCCTTGTCCCACTTTTTGCCGAGTTCCTTCTGTCCCAATTCATCCAACCAATCGGGGATGGATTCGCGGTATTTTCTGATTTTTGAGAGCTCGTCAAATTTCCCTTTTATGCGGCGGGTTGGCGTGTCCTCAAACTGTTTCCATTCAGGGATGGCAATTCCGTTCAGTGTGGCCCAAACCGTGAACAACCTGAAAAGATTGGGACGGTCAAAGGGTTCGCGCACTTCGGCAATCTCGGCATAGAGCCGTTTCCAGCGTACAATGTCGTAGGTGGTTTCGGCTATAAAGGCACGATCGCGGGCGCCCCAACGCTTGTCGCGCTTTAAGGTATTTTTTAGCACCTTGTCCGCTTGCTTGTTTTCGTTAAAAATCAAGTGAAGGGAATCTATGGTGGCGAATACTAAATTTCTGTGTAATTTCATTTTCTGCGTTTTGCGATTGCAAAGGTATCTTTTTAAACTTAGATTTTTGAAATACGAAATACGAAATACGAAATCGAAATGGAAATGGAAATGGAAATGGAAATGGAAATAGCCTTTAAGTAACTCAGTAACTCAGTAACTCAGTAACTCAGTAACTCAATAACCCAACAACCCAAAAACCCATTTGAAATTTTAGAATCACTACTTTTGCCAAAAATTGAATCTATGCGTCTTGCCATTGCCACGTTACTCGTCCTTTTTCTTTTTTCCTGTGAAAAGAAAACTGAAATTGAAATCAATTCCGTTGAAATTACGCCCGTATTTATTGATAGCCTGAGCATTCGTGCCATCCAACCGTTGGATGAAAATAGGGTTTGGTTTGCCGCGGATAAAGGAAAGGTAGGATTGATTGACGGCGATACGCCAAAGCTCGCAATCATAAAATACGGCGATTCGTTGCTGCATTTTCGTTCCATCGCCGCCACTAAGGAAGCGGTGTTTGTTTTGAGTATCTCCAATCCCGCAGTGCTGTACAAAATTGGCTTTAACGGTACCGAAGCGACCAATATTGAAGAAGTCTATAACGAAAAAGGCGAAAAGGTTTTCTACGATTCCATGAAATTTTGGAACGAAAACGAAGGCATTGCCATTGGCGACCCCGTGGAAGATTGTATGTCCATAATCATCACTCGCGACGGTGGGAACACTTGGGAAAAACTGCCGTGCGACAATTTGCCGAAAGTGGAAAGAGGAGAAGCAGCTTTTGCGGCCAGCAATAGCAACATCGCTATTTTTGGCGACAATGCTTGGGTTGCGACCGGAGGAAGAAAATCGCGAGTAATGCACACGGGCGACAAAGGAAAAACTTGGGAAGTTTTTGATACGCCAATTGTTCAAGGAAAGGCGATGACGGGTATTTACAGCATTGATTTTAGGGATGAACAGCATGGAATCATTTTCGGTGGCAATTGGGAGAACAAATCTTTTAACGAAGGTAATAAGGCCATCACCAAAAACGGCGGCAAAACTTGGAAACTGATTGCCAACGGCAAAGAACCCGGGTATCGTTCTTCAGTAAAATATATTCCGGGAACGGAAGGGCAGGGGATAGTGGCCATCGGCTCGCCCGGTATTTCCTTTAGCGGCGACGGCGGCAAAAACTGGAAACTTCTTTCAAAAGAAGGCTTTTTCGCAATTGAATTTGTAAATGATAGCCTTGCTTTCGCTTCGGGGAATAATCGTATTTCAAAATTGATTTTTAGGAAATAATATAAAGATTCTCTTTTGGAGTGGGCATGAGTTGCAACTCGCGCCAGCAAAGTTGCAGACTCGCCAGCCCAACTTTTTTACCACGAATACACGAATATTTTCACATTATCATTCGTGAATTCGTGGCTGATTTTTATGTTTCTTCTGAAAGGATTATTTCCGCATCATTTTTCTTCGGGAAAAATAGCTGTAATAAAATAGCAATTCCCATAACAATTGCGCAACCCACCAAATTCAGCCACAGATAGGGCATAAGGTCGATGTACCAAAAATAGATAATGATAATTTGGGTGATAAGCGCTGCAATAAAAACCGCTTTGCTGCGCACGTATTTTATAAAAAACGCGAGAAGAAATATACCCAGAACATTTCCGTAGAAAATGGAGCCAATGATATTTACAAGCTGAATCAGGTTGTCGAATAAATGGGCGGTACAGGCTACCAAAATCGCTATAATTCCCCATAAAAGCGTAAACCCGCGCGACGCGGCTACATAATGTCTTTCGCGTTTGCCGGGAACGTTGCGTTTATAAAGGTCGATGGTTGTCGTGCTTCCCAACGCATTAAGTTCAGAAGCGGTGGATGACATAGCCGCGCTTAAAATCACGGCCAGCAGCAACCCGATTAAGCCGCGTGGAAGATTGTTAAGGATAAAGTGGATAAAAACGTAATCCTTATCGTTGGTCTCCGCATTTGGATTTGCCTTTTTGATTACGGCCACAGATTGTTCACGCAACAGTTTTTCAGTATTGTTGAGTTGCTCAATTTCGTTGGCCAAAATTTGCTTGGCGGCATCGCTTTCCGCTTTGGAATAACTTATCTGCGTGGCCGCCAATTCTTGGTCGATTGCTTCCTTTTGAACTTCCAAAGCCTTGTATTCACCCGCATATTCCGATTTTTTTACGTCTTTTACCGCAGCAGGGTTAAAGTGCAATGGGGAACTATTGAACTGATAAAAAACAAAGACCATAACCCCCACGAGCAATATAAAAAATTGCATCGGTACTTTCAGCAAGCCGTTCATAATAAGACCCATCTGGCTTTGTTTCACGCTTCGGCCCGAAAGATAACGTTGCACTTGGCTTTGGTCGGTTCCGAAATAGGAGAGAGCCAGAAAAGTTCCGCCAATGATTCCGCTCCAAAAAGTATAGCGGTTATCAAAATCAAAAGAAAAATCGAGGATGTCCATTTTACCGTTCGCACCGGCAATTTCAAGTGCTTTGGAAAAAGAAATATCAAGCGGAAGATAATTCAGTATCAAAAGAAAGGCAATCAACATTCCGAAGAAAATAACCGCCATCTGCTGTTTTTGGGTAACGCTCACGGCCTTTGTGCCGCCGCTCACGGTGTAAATAATTACGAGCACGCCGATGATGATATTCAGATAAATCAAATTCCAACCCAATACTGCCGAAAGTATGATGGAAGGCGCAAAAATGGTAATTCCGCAAGCCAGTCCGCGCTGTATTAAAAATAATATTGCGGTCAGTGTTCGTGTTTTTTTATCGAAACGGCTTTCTAAATATTCATAAGCAGTATAAACGTTTAGTTTGTGATAAATTGGGATAAAAACCAAACAGATAATTACCATCGCAATGGGCAATCCAAAATAGAACTGCACAAAGCCCATCCCATCGTGAAAGGCCTGCCCGGGAGTGGAGAGGAAGGTTATGGCACTGGCCTGGGTAGCCATAACGCTAAGCCCAATAGTCCACCAATGCGCGGTGCTTCCACCTTTTAAATAATCGCCCACATCGCGCTGCTGCCGCGATTTCCAAGTGCCGTAAAGCACGATAAAAAGAAGGGTCCCAATTAAAACAATCCAATCAATCTGCTGCATTTAGGCGAAGTTTTGCATTAGTAAATAAAACAGATAGATGTAAACAGCATTGAATAGGAGCACTAAGGTGTAGCTCCATTTCCAGTTGAATTTTTGTTTTTCTTCGGTCACGTTTCTTAAATTATTTCCCTATTGACAGCATATTCGCAAACAATCGATAAGCCCCGGGAACGCCGGCGGGCAGTTCGCGGAAAAAGCTCAACCCCGTATAAATATAATACCCTTTTTCGTATTTGGCCACCAGCAGCGAGCCTTTTGTCATTTTCTCGCCTTTGTCGCGCATTCCGAGGATTGGCGTAAACTCCTTGGCCCATTCATCGGGAAAGTACAGGCCGCGTTCCTGTACCCAACCCTCAAAATCTGTTTGGGTAATTTTATTTGGGGTGTTTAAGACAGGGTTTTCGGGGGCAAGTATTTTTACTTCCGAAAATTCATCGGTTACACGGTCGCGAGATAATTTTAGTTCGTAAGGCGCCAGGTTTTCGGTAACCAAACCGCGACTGGTATTGTACTGCACGATGAGCGTTCCGCCATTTTCAACATATTTATTTAGGGCAGGCTGTGCAAAGGTAAGCTCTGGGACGGTGTTGTACGCACGGATACCGACAACAATGGCATCAAAATTTTGAAGGTTTTCTGCGGAAATATTTGAAGGGTCAATGGTTGTAACCGAATAGCCAATCTGTTTCAGACTTTCGGGAATGGCATCGCCCGCGCCGTTTATATAGCCAATGTTTTGCCCTTTTTTCTGAATGTCGATTTTTGCAACTTTCGCTTCGGAAGGCAATAACACACTTTGATACGGAATGTGCTCATAATCGATGGTCACCAATTCCCTGTCGAAAATTCTTCCCTCAGCATTTACAATTGGTTTTAAAAAACCTTCACTTTGTCCGCTTGGAGGAGTTACTGTAAAATTAAAGGTTTTAGTTTCGCCATTTCTGTCAAGCTGAAATGTTTGCTGCGAAGGCGCTACTTGCCAACCTTCGGGATGTTGAAGGCTTATGGTTCCGGAAATGCTATCCTTTCCCGCGCGTACAATTACTGAAACAGTTTCAGCTTCATCGTTGGCGAAAATCAAGACTTTTTCGGGGATGGAAGCGGTAACTTCGGGCAAAACATCCAACGGACGATAGACTTCGCCTTTTACGGGGTCGTTGAATTTGTAAATTATATCCTTCGTAAAAGGAATGGTAGCGTTACCAAATTGCATTTCAAAAGTAAGTTGTTCCAAAGTGGGCGTTTCGGGCAGCCCAATCAAGGCTTCGGGCGCGGTGTACATGCCGACGCTTCCTTTTTCGTTCAGCCAATAGGGCGACGAGTAGGGCGGATTGTTATTTCCGGCTGAAACAGGTATTTCGATATTTTTCTTTTCATTAAAAGGAAGTTTTTCCGATGCACTCCACAGCACTTTTCCTTCAGAATTTTTCAACGATTTTAAGACTACCTCTGCCTTTCCGCGGTTGACGGCTTCAACATTAACCTTAAAGTTTTCATTTGGATTAACTAAATTTGCTTCGGAAACGGCTTCAATAAAAATACCGCCGCAATCCAAAATGAGTTGTTTCAATTGTTCGAGCTTTATTTTTCGCCAATGGGTATCTTTCAAATTTGAGACCAAGTGATACGCTTTCAAAAGCTGCGGCAACATTTCCGAAGGGTTTTTAAAGTTGAAATTTTCCTCCAACGGATTCAAAATAGCTCCGATCTCCTTTCCGCCTTCCAGTCTGGACCAGTTTGTATTGATGCCTTCAAAAAGGTTGTTGTCCGAAGGTTTGCTTCCCTTCAGCAGTTCCAAATATTCCGTTTCGGTTCCTCGGGAGCCTGTACTGCCAAAGCCCTGCGATTTGTGCATACTCCTGCTCAACGAAGCTATTTCTCCATTGGAAAGCCCGAGCGTCGGAAAGTAGTTGCCCGTTTCAACGGAAACCATTTGCGATTTATCGGCTTTTTCAAATTTTTCCTGGCTGCCGTAAAACCACCACGAAGTATTGAAGAACAGACGCTGCGGTTTCCAAACGCCATATTCGGCAGCCGATTTTGGAAATTTGGAAGCGTCGTCAGCCATATCAAAAGCCTCCAGGCTCAACATGGCCGAGGCCGTGTGATGGCCATGCGTGCTGCCGGGACTGCGATGGTCAAAACGGTTTACGATTATATCTGGCCTGAATTTGCGAATCGTCATCACGACATCGCCCAGCACCTCATTTTTTGTCCAAAACTCAAATGTTTCCTCCGGGTTTTTGCTATAACCGAAATCGTTCGCGCGGGTAAAAAACTGGTACCCGCCGTCAATTTTTCGTGCTTCCAGCAATTCCTGGGTGCGGATTACGCCCAAAAGTTCGCGCAGTTCGGGGCCAACAAGGTTTTGTCCGCCATCGCCACGGGTTATGGAAAGATAGACTGTATTTGCGTGCACATCGTTCACCAAATAGGAAATGAGCCGCGTGTTTTCATCATCGGGATGTGCGGCAATATACAATGCGGAACCTACAAAATTCAACTTTTGCAGGTCGTGATATATTTCGGAAGCGGTAGGTTTTTTGGGAGCTTGCGCGACTGCGACTATCGAAAAAAATAAAAATAGAAGTCGGAAAAAAAACGGTTTGTGCATAAATTGTAAGTGCTGATTTATTCGAAAACCCTTCAAAGATACTTATTTGTGAAAATTATTCGTGGGGAAGACCTTCCTTATTTTTATCATGTTCGTGCTGTTGTTCGTGAAAATCTTCGGCCTTTACAATACTCACGCCTTTTTGGAGCATCATGCTGTTGGGGTAGGTAACGATTTCATTATCCTTTGTATGCAAAATAATATGAAAGGTTTTTATATCCTCAATAATTCCTTCACAGGGCATTTCCTTATCGTGTATTTTTATATAGTCGCCTATTTTGTATGGAAATGTGAAAAACATAATCACGCCGCTCGTTACGTTGCTCAAAATGGACCATTGCGCAAAAAAGGCGATACCAATAACCGCAAAAACTGACGACATTACCAACCCCAGATTTCTAAAATCCACTCCCCAAATAAGTATAAGTCCTAAAACCATAAGAAAGAAAACACCAAAATCCACGTGTTTCATTATAAGCCCTGTGCGGTGCTCCAGCCTTTCTATTTTTTTGGCGAAATTGCGGACGGTTCTTTTGAGCATGACCCTGATAAATAGCAATACCAGAATCAATACGGCTGACTCTATAAGTTGAAGGGTGTGTTCTTGAATGTTCATATTTTCTATTTCAGTTGAAGCGAATCGCGCAGGTTGAGGTTTTCATTTCTGTTTTTGGTCCAATAATCGCTTTTTATCCTTTTCAGTTTGGTAGCCGTGGTTTTCAGTCGCAGTGTGTCGTTTTGGTCTGCGGCGTTTACCTCTTCCCATTTTTCAATTTCGTACGGAAAAGTGCTGCTGAAAAAAAGCATTAACTGCCGCTGTAAATCGGGATAATTCAATGTATAAATGGTTATGGAATCGCCCTGTTTCAAACTGGCAAAAGCATTGTGTTCCTTTATTTCCTTGTGCCGAAGCCGTAAATATTCAAACGAAGGGATAATCATTACATCGCCCGTGGGCAATTCTTCGGGATTGATTCTTATAAGGTTCCAAAGTTCGTTTTCCAAATAGGTTTTTGGCAAAGAGAGTTTTTGGTCTGCCTCGCCCTGAAAATAGGAGTGCGATTCAATTTCAAAATCATCGCGGGTGTTGAGTTGCATATAAACCTGGCCGCACCATTCCTGCACGCTGTTGGTGATTTTTAACGGATGCTCTTTCGTTGCAATCGGACTGAATGTGCTGGTCATTATGGAATACGGATAAATGCCGGTATTGAAATTCTTCATTTGGTTCAATTTCATCACCGAAATATTTTCTTCGGAAGCATTGTTCGCTTTTACCTGCGCATCCGGTAAAAAATCTTCCGTAACAAAGATGTTGACCGCTGTTCCTTCCCGAATCTCACCATACCGCTCTTGCATCAGGCTATACGAGGTTATTTCGGCAGTTCCGCTGTACCAATAATCTTTAAATTCCTTTGAAATGTTCCGTGGGGTCGCAGTTATGGCAGCTTTCTTTTTGGCTGAAATTTTTTGTGAATCACTTTTTTCTTCGGAAGAATTACAACCGCTCAGCAACATTAAAAAAATGAGAAGAGGAAAGAATCTGAAATAGTCCATTATTCGAAGAATTTTGCCCAAAAATACCACAAATTCAACGGTTGGCAATCTCGGTTAACGTTTTATAAACAAGTCGCGTGGGCAACCCCATCACATTAAAATAGCAGCCTTCAATTTTTTCGATGCCTATGTAGCCGATCCACTCCTGAATGCCGTAACTTCCAGCTTTATCAAAAGGTTTGTAGTTTTCTATGTAGAAATCAATTTCTTCATCAGAAAGTTTTTTAAACCAAACTTTTGTAACATCGTTCACTGTTTTCTGAAATTCTTTTGAAGTAAAACACACCGAAGTGATAACTTCGTGCATTTGCCCGCTTAAATTTTGAAGCATCTCTTTGGCCTCGCCAAAATCTTTCGGTTTGCCGAGGGCTTTTTCGTCCTTCCAAACAATCGTATCGCTGGTAATAAGAATGTCATTTTCGTCTAAATCGAGAAAAACGGATGCTTTAAGTTGTGAAAGATAATCGGTTATTTCTGAACGTGTTAAATTATTCGGATAAGTTTCATCAACAGCCTTTACCTGAATGGTAAAATCCAGATTCAATCCCTTGAAAAAAGCCTGTCTGCGCGGCGAGCCGGAAGCGAGGATGATGTTGTGGTTTTTTAATTTTTCGCGAAGCATTTTTGAGGTTTCAGGTTTCAAGATTCAAGTTTCAGGATCAGGTTTTGGGTAAATTATTTCAAAATTACAAATTGATACATCGGAATGGAGCATATTCCCAAAAACATAATGATTTTCAACAGTTTTGAAAGAAATCCGTATTCCTTTGGCGAGTCGGCATCCCAAGATTTTATACAGAAATAGAGCAGCGGCGCAACAATGGCAAACAGAAAATAAAGCAGCAAGGTTTGTTGGTTGTATAAATTTTCATACATATAAAAAACAACGCCTAAAGTCATAAACACACCCAAAAGGAACACTATCGAAATGGTTCTTTTTCGCCCCAAAGCAATGGGTAATGTGTTTATGCCTCCCTTTTTGTCGCCGTTGATGTCCTGTAAATCCTTTACAATTTCTCGTATGAAATTTATGAAAAACGCAAACAACGCATAATGCAGCACAATTTTAAAAACGGCCGATTGTGTAGCTTGGTTCTGTGGCGTAATTGCAGGGAATAAATCAAAAAGCGCTACAATTATTAGGCTCATCGCGACCAAGGCTGAAACCAGGAGATTGCCGATGAGCAATATTCCTTTTAAATAGGAGGCATACAAATAAAGCAAGGCCGAAAAAACGATAAACAGCGCAGCAAAACTCGGCTTGCCGATGCTGTTGGCAAGATAAAAACCTATCGCGACACCTGCAATGTTGAAAAGTACAAAAAGCCTGTTCGCATTGCGTTCCGAAATCCTTTTGCCGATTAAAACCTTATTCGGTTTGTTGACTTTGTCAATTTCCACATCGTAAATATCGTTGATGATATTTCCCGCAGCGGCTATGCAGATTGTGGCTATTACGAGCAAGGTAAAACTGAAATTGGTCAAGGCCGTATCTACCCCAAAAGGCTGAAACAGGCTGTATTTTATGAAAACCTGCATTAGGGCGATAAACACCAGGTTTTGGTAACGGATGAGGTTTAGGTAGTTCAAGGTTTAATTTTGAAAGTTTTATATTCTATGAATGCTTTTCGGATAACAAATGACAAATGACAAATGACAGATGACGGATGAAGTTTGGCAGATTTCATCCCGCACCCCGCACCCAGCTTAATCATACTTTGCGCTCACGCCCTCCGTAACTTTCCATTTTCCCTGCACTTTCAGCACTTGTTCAATCACATCGCGAACACAGCCTTTACCGCCCTTTTTATGGGATATGTATTTTGAAATCGCTTTGATTTCGGGAACAGCGTCTTGCGGACACGTGGGCAGGCCCACTTCCTGCATAATTTCATAATCTGGAAGGTCATCGCCCATAAATAAAGTGTTTTCTCGCTTTATATTGTTGGTTTTTAAATATTCTTCTAGAATTTGTGTTTTTTGATGGGAGCCCAAAAATATGTCCTTCACGCCCAAATTTTGCAGCCGCACGCGCACGCCTTCATTGGAACCACCCGAGATAACGCAAACATTATAACCTTGGTCAACCGCTGTTTTTAGTCCGTAACCATCTTTAATGTTCATCGTCCGAAACATCTCACCCTCGGTATTTACTTGGATTGTACCATCGGTCAAAACGCCGTCCACATCAAAAATGAAGGTGGTTATGTGTTTTAAATATTCTTTATAGCTCATATATTTGGTGTTTTTTTAGTCTTTCTTCAGCGCTTTTGTAAACATTTCATAAAAATCTCTGTAAGAGTTATTTTCCAACAAATGTAAATGTTTTTCAATGGTTTTTTTGTCGTTCCTTTTTGCAGGGCCAGTCTGCGCTTCTTCGGGGGAAAGGGTTTTAATCTTTGAAGCGGTTTCAGCAATCAGCGGTTTCAGCAAATCGAACGGCAACTTTTCGTCCTTTAAAATTTCACTGCCAATGCCGTATAAGTGATTCACGAAATTGTTCACGAACACCGCGGCAAGATGCAGCTTGGCTCTTTTTTCCGAAGAAATTTCTACTACATTTTCTGAAATGGTCTCGCCCAATTTTCGCAGCAGCTCCAAATCGGCGGGGTTTTCGGCTTCTATGCAAATAGGAATCTCCTTAAAAGCAACTTTCCGCTGCTTGGAAAAAGTCTGTAACGGATAGAAGACACCGCGTCGGTTTTTTGCGGCAAGTGCGTTCATTGCAGCACCGCCGGAAGTGTGCACTACCAATTTATTTTGAAATGAAAGCGACTCGGAAAAGCTTGAAATTGCATCATCGGGAATCCCGATTATGTAAATATCTGCATCGGCAATTTTTGAAATATCATCGGTAAAGGGAATCTTTTCAAAAGGCGAAATCATTTTGATAATATTTCTGTTAAAAACCTGTATTACAGAAACTTTCGAATTATTATGTAAAGCATTGAGTAAATGGCTATTTACATTTCCGAAGCCTAATAAAACTACCTTTATCATAGTGCGAAGTTAGCGGTTTTTAGAAAAAAGGAATAGAGAAAAAAAGAATAAAGAAAGATGTAATCAAAATTCTTGTTGTAATACAAACTCGTCTTTCCTCTTTCCACTTTGCGCTGCCAAAAATTTTCAACGGAAGACTTTGTGCTTTATCAATTTTATCTCGCCGTCTTGTTCCAGTTGCTTGATGGCGCGAATTACGGTTTCCACGCGCTGCCCGGTCAAGTCGGCAATTTGCTGACGGGTCAGTTCTACTTGAAAAAGTTCTTCGGAACCGTATTTTCGTTTTAAAAAATCTATCAAGGTCAAGATGCGATGTTCGGGCGGATGTACTGAAATTTCCTTTAAAATGGTGGCTTTGTAATAGAGCCGTTTTGCTAGGGCCTTGGTAAATTTTAGGTTTATTTCAGGGTTTTCGGTAAGCAATTCAAACAATTTTGTTTTGCTCAATTTGTACAGCTGCGTTTGCTTTACGGCCGAAGCGGAAGCGGGATATTTAAAATCGCCCAGCAATGGCGGCTCGCCAAAACTTTCCCCGTCGTAAAAGATGCCCTGTACAAATTCCTTTCCCTGTTCGTTGATGTTGAACATTTTTACCTCGCCGGTCTTTATCTGAAAATAGAAATCTGCCCGCTTATTTTCGTGAAGAATTATTTCCGAAGCCTTAATATTTTCAAGGGTTGCGCCGTAGTTCAACAGTAAATTTTCTGGAATCATGGGTTTATGATTTGCCTCATAAAATAAGGCCTGTTCTGCATTGTAAATTTACACCTTAAAAATCAAAACCCTATTTATATTATGAAAACCCTATCTATAAAGAAATTGCAGGACGAATTTGTACACGATTATTATATGTATATTCCGCTGTCCATTATCATAAATAGCTGCATAGGCTCTATTGCCGCCATGACAATTTTGGCGCAGGGAACGGGTCTTATTACCGGCATTGAGCTTACTCTTTGCGTTGCACTGTGTATGGGCTATAATGCGGCTTTGCTTGCAGGAACAAATAGAAAATTTGCCTTTTGGTTATTGGTGGTAAGTTTAGTCGTAAACATGTTGTTGATTTTAATAACTTTGCTATAAAAAATGGCAAGAAAGAAAATTGAATCCCGCGAAGATGTGTCTTTGCTCGTTAATACATTCTATGGAAAAGTGAGGAAGGACACGCTTCTCGGGCCTATTTTCAATGGAATCATAACAGATTGGGAAACCCACCTTGAACTTCTTACCGATTTTTGGGAGACCAATCTTTTCTTTAAGCGAAAATACTTCGGAAACCCGATGCACGCACACATTGAGGTTGATAAAAAAGTGGGGGGAACCATCAACGAACTTCACTTTGGCACGTGGATTAACCTATGGCACCAAACCATCAACGAACTTTTTGAGGGCGAAACCGCCAATATCGCAAAAAACCGGGCGAGAAATATGGGGACCTTCATTCACCTGAACATTTTTAATGCCCGAAATGAGACTTCAAAAAAGCCCGAATAGTTAACAGATTTAAGTAGTCTAAATGGGCGCAATTCCTTATTTTTGCGCCAAAATTTCCTATAATGCAAAAAAAGATTGCTTCCGTTCTTTTCTCCACTCGATTAACCGCCGTTTTATTTATAGTTTTTGCAGCAGCCATGGCTGCCGGAACCTTTATGGATGCCGATTCCCAAAGTCCGCCAACTCCCTACACGCGCGAACTTATCTACAACGCGTGGTGGTTTGAGGCAATTATGTTGCTTTTCGTAATCAACTTTGTCGGAAATATATTTCGATATAATCTTCACAAGCGCAAAATGTGGGCTTCGTTGATGCTTCACGTATCTTTTATTTTGGTGATTATTGGTGCTTTTGTAACGCGTTACATAGGTTTTGAAGGCGTTATGCACATTCGCGAAGGCCAAACTGAAAATACCATTCTTTCGGAACAGACCTACCTCGATGTATTTATTGATGGCGATTATATGATTGATGGCGTGGCGCAACGGAGAAAGGTGAAACCTAAAAAATTGAGACTTTCAGAAAAGCTGAACAACGACTTTAAAATAGAAACCGATTATAACAATCAACCGGTAACTATTAAATATAAAGATTTTATTGATGGCGCCGTGGAAGGCCTAACACCGAACGAAAACGGCGAGGAATATATGAAAATCGTGGAATCTGGCGATGGCGAGCGTCACGACCATTGGGTGAAAGTGGGAGAGGTCTCAAATATCCACAACATACTTTTTGCGGTTAACAAACCTACGGAAGGCGCTATAAACATAACTTATTCCGAAGATGGGGAGTACACCATCTCCAGTCCATTTGAGGGCGACTATATGCGAATGGCAGACCAATTGCAGGGTGAGGTTGTTGCAGACAGTGTGCAGCCTTTCAATCTGCGCTCCCTGTACCGAATTGGCGGTATTTCGTTCGTAGTGCCGGAACCTGTCACTAAAGGTGAGTTCGGGATAGTGGCGGCCACTCCCGACCAGCCGAATAATCAGGATGCTCTGATTCTTGAAATATCTTCGGGCGACGAAACAAAAACGGTTTCCTTGCTCGGCGGCAAAGGGACAGCGCCCAATCCGGTGGAAACGGAAATTGCAGGCTTAAAAGTTTATACCAGTTATGGTTCTAAGGAAATTGAACTGCCATTCAGCATAACTTTAAACGATTTTATTGCAGAAAAATATCCCGGTACAGAAAAAGGGTATTCTTCCTTCAAAAGTAAAGTCACCGTAATAAATGAGGACAAAACCCATTTTGATGCAGACATCTTTATGAACAACGTGCTGGACCACGAAGGGTATCGGTTCTTCCAGTCCGGTTTCGACCCCGATGAAGGAGGGACAATCCTCTCCGTAAACCACGATTGGTGGGGCACTTGGATAACCTATATTGGCTATTTCTTTTTGTACCTCGGTTTAATGGCCATTCTGTTTAGCAAGCATAGCCGTTTTGGAAAACTGGAGGAAATTTTAAGCAGAATAAAGCGAAAGAAAAAGAATATGGTTACCGTAATGATATTGCTATTTTCCCTCTCTGGATTTTCCCAGCAGCATCCGCCCTCTGCGCACACACCTCCTCCGAAAGCGCAAATTGACTCATTGATAAAGGCAAACGCTGTAAGCAAGGAGCACGCGGCTGAATTTGGCCATCTGATAATTCAGGACAACGGGCGGATGAAACCCGTAAATACCTTTGCAAGCGAGCTTTTGCGTAAAATAAGCAGAAGTGAAACCTATGAAGGCTTGGATGCGAATCAGGTTTTTATTTCGATGACAGAATTTCCTCGTCTTTGGGTAGAAGTTCCTTTGATTGCCTTAAAACGCGGCAACGACAGTATCCGCCATGTGGCCGGTGTGCCCGAGGGCCAAAAGGATATTGCCCTGCTCGATCTTTTTGATGAAAAAGGAAATTATAAGTTGGAGCCTTATTTGGAAGCCGCAACGCGCACCAATACGCCCAACCAATTTCAGAAGGACTTTATTCGCGCCCACGAAAACTTTTCACTTTTGAATGCTGCCCTTAGCGGAAGCATTCTGAAAATTTTCCCCATTCCCGGCGATGAAGGCAACAAATGGGTTTCGTATCCGGAATTGGGAGAGGCTAATTTAAAAGGAATGGATTCCTTATATGCCAAAAATATTCTGCCACTATATTTTGATAGTTTAAAGAAAGCGCGCCAAACCGGAGATTATACACAGGCGAATGAATTTTTGCAAAGCATAACCAACTTCCAGAAAAAATATGGAGAAGAAGTGATGCCTTCAGAAAATAAACTTCGCGCAGAGACCATTTATAATAAGGCCGATATTTTCAACAGGCTTTATAAATATTTTGCCATTTTCGGAATTTTGATGATGGTTTTCATAATAGCACAACTGTTTAAGGACCGCAAAATACTTCGCACCCTCATCAAAGGTTCCAAAATTATAATGTGGGTATTCTTTGTTTTGATGACGCTGGGTCTGGCCTTGCGCTGGTACGTGAGTGGCCACGCCCCGTGGAGTGATGCTTATGAATCCGTAGTATATGTGGCTTGGGCTACAATATTTTTTGGATTGGCATTTGGAAGACGAAGCGATTTAACCGTAGCCTCCACAGCTTTTGCGGGTGCCATCATACTTTGGGTAGCCCACGAAAATTGGTTAGACCCATCCATATCAACCTTACAGCCTGTTTTGGACAGTTATTGGTTGATGATACACGTGGCGGTGATAGTAATGAGCTACGGACCTTTCACCTTGGGAATGATTCTGGGCGCAACATCGTTGTTCCTAATGATTTTTACCACAAAGCGAAATTTCAAAAATATGGAAATCAACATTAGCGAGTTGACCGTTGTAACGGAAATGGCGCTGACCGTTGGTTTGGTGTTGCTCACCATTGGTAACTTTTTGGGGGGCCAATGGGCCAACGAAAGCTGGGGGCGCTATTGGGGCTGGGACCCGAAAGAAACCTGGGCGCTTATCAGTATTATGATTTACGCGTTTGTAATCCATGCGCGCCTTGTTCCCGGGCTTCGAGGACGCTGGACGTTTAACGTTTTGGCGATGTTTGCCTACGCCTCAATAATGATGACCTATTTTGGGGTGAATTTTTACCTGAGCGGCTTACATTCCTACGCAAGCGGGGATGCACCTGCAACCCCAACGTTCGTTTGGTGGATAACGCTGTTTGCAGTTATTTTGAGTGCCGTGGCGTATTTTAGATATAAAAAGTTTTATGGGAAGAAAAGCAAGTCTAAAAAGAAAGCTATTGAATAAAAAATGACCACGAATTCACGAATATTTTTAAATAATTATTCGTGAATTCGTGGTTTATGAAATCTACAATCGTCAATCAATTAAACCATATCTTCCGGTTTAACCCATTCATCAAACTCTTCGGCAGTTAAATAGCCGAGATTTACAGCTTCTTCCTTTAGCGTTGTACCGTTTTTATGTGCCGTGTTTGCAATTTCCGCAGCTTTGTAATAACCTATCTTTGGATTGAGGGCAGTAACCAGCATCAAGCTATTGTTCAACTGTTTTTTGATTACTTCGTAATTCGGTTCAATTCCCTGTGCGCAATGCTCGTCAAAAGAAACACAAGCATCGCCAATAAGTTGCGCCGATTGCAGGAAATTTGCCGCCATCACGGGTTTAAAAACGTTCAATTCAAATTGTCCCTGCATCCCGCCAACGGCAATTGCCATATCGTTGCCAATAACCTGTGCGCAGACCATTGTTAACGCTTCGCACTGCGTTGGGTTTACCTTTCCTGGCATAATGGAAGAACCGGGTTCGTTTGCTGGAATGATGATTTCGCCAATACCGCTTCTTGGGCCGCTGGCGAGCATACGCACGTCGTTCGCAATTTTATTCAATGAAACCGCCAATTGTTTTAAAGCGCCGTGGCTTTCCACAAAAGCGTCGTGCGATGCCAATGCCTCAAATTTGTTTTGTGCAGTTTTGAATGGCAAGCCTGTAAATTTTGCAATGTATTCGGAAACTTTCACATCGTAGCCTTTTGGGGTATTTAATCCCGTACCGACGGCGGTTCCGCCAAGAGCAAGTTCGGCCAAATGTGGCAGGGTGTTTTTTAAGGCTTTAATTCCGTGCTCTAGCTGTGCTGCATACCCGCTAAATTCCTGCCCGAGGGTGAGGGGAGTGGCGTCCATAAAATGGGTGCGGCCTATTTTTACCACATCCTTGAATTCCGATGCTTTTTTGGAAAGGGTTTTCTGAAGCTGCTCCACACCGGGAATGGTATTTTCAATCAATTTTTTGTACGCCGCAATGTGCATACCCGTTGGGAAAGTATCGTTTGATGATTGCGATTTGTTCACATCGTCATTGGGTTGGAGGATTTTTTCGCCTTCGCCTATGGTTTTTCCCGCAAGTTGGTGGGCACGGTTCGCAATCACTTCATTAACGTTCATATTGCTTTGGGTACCGCTTCCCGTTTGCCAGATTACTAGCGGAAACTGATCGTCGTGCTTTCCTTCCAAAATTTCATCGCAAACCTTGGCAATCAAATCTCTTTTTTCTTCGGAAAGTACGCCGAGGTCGCAATTGGTATAGGCGGCTGCTTTCTTCAAATAGGCAAACCCGTAAATAATTTCCATGGGCATGGAAGCACGCGGGCCGATTTTAAAATTTTCAAAAGAACGCTCGGTTTGCGCGCCCCAAAGTTTGTCGGCGGGTACTTTTACCTCGCCCATAGTGTCTTTTTCTATTCTATATTGCATTGTGAATGTGTTTTGAAAGTTTATAAATGAACTCTTCGTACAAAGTTTTAGAGCTCAAAGGCAAAGGTAACGAAAAGGCAAAAGTTGTTCAACCCGCACGGCTGTTTATTTGTTGTGAATAAATCGAAAAGTTTTGTTGCCGTTTTTCAAAAAAACCTATTATCTTTGGGGCATCATTTAAAACGCCACATCATGTTTACATTTGAACAATATTTAGGTTTTCTTGCTTTTTTAACCATTCTTACTATGGGTTTTTGGTTAATGATATTCTTAGTGAGTATTCTTCCCTATTGGATTGGAGGCGCACTTTATGAAAACTGGAAATTGAAGCGTGAGGCAAAACGTAGAAACGAAATGAAGTAAATACTTATAAATTTTATATTAAAAAAGGGAACCAATTTGGTTCCCTTTTTTTAATTGGCAATCAATCGTGTTTAACCTTCAAAACCACCATCATCTTCACCATTACCATTTCTTTCAGGACGCTGGCGTTGCTTTTTCTGATTAAATCTATAGGTAAACGTAAGTGTTACCTGGCGTTGTCTCCACTGAAATTCACTTTCACTGGTAAATGTGTCGGTTGTAGTAATACTGTTTCTTTTACGTGAATTGAAAAGGTCTCTTACGTTCAAGGCTAATGTAGCGTTATCATTAATAATGTCTTTGCTCATTGCCATATCGACGGAGAGAATACCTTCAGATTCTGTTTGGGAGTTATTGGATGGCCCTCTGTAAAAAGCATTGGTCTGCCATTCAATCTTTGCCGGAAGTTTCACTTTGCTGCTGAAACGCCCAAAATAACTTGTGTTTTCGGCTCCGTAATCTACATTATTATAAAACCCTTCAGTCTTGAACAGAAAATAGTTAAAACTTCCGTTCAGGTTAAGCCATTTTGTAGGATTATAAAGCAGTCCAAATTCAAAGCCATAACGTTCGTTGGTGGAAAGGTTTATAGGAATAGTACGGATTACCGGAATTCCGTTACTGGTTACCTCTCCGGTTTCCTCTTGCACTCTTTCAAATGCATCGGTTTCGTACTGGTAATAGATAGAGGATGTTAATGTAAGTTTCTTCCAGCGTTTTAAATACCCTAAATCAAAAGCGCTTGCGTATGCCGGATCCAAATCAGGATTTCCCTGGAATACATTTGCTTCACTGGAACGTGACGGGAACGGGTTAATGAACCAGTTGCGCGGTCTATTTATACGTCTGTTGTAACCAAGTGTGATGTTTTCGTTTTCCTTCAACTCATAGGTAAGGTTTACCGTTGGAAAAAGACCTGTATAGTTTTTATCAAAATTTAAGTCAAAAGCAGTGTTGCCGGTAATATTTTCAGCGTCCACTTTACCCTTTAATTGTGTGTTTTCCAATCGAAGCCCTAATAGGAAAGAAAACTTTCCTAATTTATTTCCATATTGCGAATAAAAGGCGTGCACGTTTTCGTTATAGGTGAAAATATTGGAGATGCGATCATTTCTTATAAAATTCCCTGTAGTACCATCTTCTTCAAATAAAGTGTAATCCGTAATAGATTCTTCAAAATTACCGCGATAGCCTGCTTCGAACTGTGCATTTTCACCTATAGGAAGTACATAATCTACTTGCGCTAAATATTCTTTCTGGTCTTCTTTTTGAATAATATCTTCTGCCGGGAGTGGATCAATGGTTGGGAAAATAAGTCTTTCCGTGATAAAGGATGTTTCAGTTTCCGTATCGTTCTCATATTGAAAATCGGCTGTAAGCTTGTGGCCGTTATCGTTAAATTCATTTACATAATTCAATGATAATTGATAGGTTTCGTCATCTTCACCTTCGTTTTCAATTCTCGTAATCTGTTGTTCAACAGTATTGTCATTGTAGTTGAAGGTATTGTTGGTAGTTTCATCATTACCATCTCCTTTGCGGTAAAATGCACTTGCCGTAACGGAAGAGCGATCAGTTAAAAAATATTCAATACCCAAGTTGGTATTGAATCCTTTTCCCATACGCTCATATTTTCTGCGCTCTATTACTTGATCGAATTGAGGATCTGTCGTCACGGGATTTCCATCGTCATCCAGCACCGTACGCGAGAAATATCTATTGTCAAAAAAGGCGTTTCCGGGACTGTTTCTGTAATACACGCCCGTGGTGTTGAAAATATTAAACTTGTCGGTTCTTAGGTTAATATTACCGGTGGCGTTACTATTTAAAGGTACTCCCAAACTTGTGCTAAGCGAGCCGTTTAAACCAAGTGTTTTTTCTTTTTTGAGGATGATGTTTAAAATTCCGGCAGTTCCCTCGGCATCATAACGGGCAGAAGGTGAAGTAATAACCTCTACACGCTCAATGGCCTCTGCGGGCAGCTGTCGCAAAGCATCGGTAGAGCCGAACCCCGCTATTGCAGATGGCTTGCCGTTTATAAGAATGCGTACGTTATCATTTCCGCGGAGCGCAATGGCGCCATCTACATCTACCGTAACCGATGGAACATTGTTCAATGCATCACTAACGGTAGCGCCACCTGCGGTAAGGTCCTTACCTATATTATATATTTTTTTATCGAGCCTTACTTGAACTTCAGTAGTCTCAGCACGTACCACAACTTCATCTAAACTAGCAACATCCAAAGCCAGTTTTACTGTAGGAAGGGTAGTATTTTTATTTAGGTTTTGGTTTGGAACTTCTTTTGGTTTATAGGAAATAAACTCATATTTCACGGTATAAACACCTGCTGGTACATCAATGCTGTATTTTCCCTCGGTATCTGTTATTCCTCCAGTAACGGTTTTTCCCTGTTTGTTTATAAAGGAAACAGTGGAATATTCTAAAGGATAATCAGTGCCTTCTTCAAGAATAAGGCCTTTAATGTTAACTTCTTTTTTTTCAGGGTTTTGTGCCATCAAGAGTGAGGTGGCAAAAGCGAATAGTATTAAGAGGTTGATTTTCATGTAATTTTTAGCAATTTTGACCCACGAAAATAGCCGTGGTTTAATTGGAAACTGCTAAATTCTTGTTAAATAAAGATGCTCAAACTATAAAATATCCAGCACTCTCTCGGGAGGTCTGCCCACAACGGCGTGCGTGCCCTTTATGGCTATGGGCCGTTCAATCAATTTCGGATGTTGAATCATGGCATCTATAACCTCTTCATTGGTGAGATTCTTCCCTTTGTAATTTTCCCTCCAATCAGGTTCCTGCGTCCTTACAAGTTTGATTGGGTCTATGCCCAAAAGTTCTATAACTTGCTTCAACTCTTGGTGCGTGGGCGGGTTTTCAAGATATTTTACAATTTCAATGGTTTCGCCTTCTTCTTCCAAAAGTTGAAGAGCTTGGCGCGATTTGCTGCAGCGGGGATTGTGGTAGAGGGTCGTCATATTTTATAATAAAATTTTACTTTTTTGATAATTCTTCCAGTTCCAATTTATAGTCATATTGCAAATCTTCGTGCAGGGTTTCTACTTTTTTTGAAATATAATCTATCTGCCGGTTGTATAAATTGGTAAGGGTAGTATTTCGATTTATGGATGGTTTGAAGTTTTTCAACTTTTCACAAAAATAGAGCAAAAGTTCCACTTCGGTCTCTTTGTTTTGCGAATAGCGAATGAATTTTTTAAGCTCCCTCAAAATTTTCCGGACGCTCTTTTTTATGTAGAAAAATGTTTTGGTATTTATAGTTTCAAAATCTGTATCAACCTTGGCTTTTACGCTTTGGATGAACGTTTCCTCACCTGCAGATTCAAACAAAAGATAGGTGAGTAGCTCCTTATTTTCCTTTTTGAATTTTGCAAGGCGAAGGCAAAGCTCCAGCAATTCCTGGGTGGAGCGGTGGTTTAGTTCGGTTTTTATTTCTTTGAGCGATGCAGCCTTCATATAAGGTGTTGATAATAGTAAAATATTTAATCTCGGTTTTGCACGAAGATATATTCTTATGAATAAAAAATTTCAGATTGACCGTTATTTAACGGAACGATTTTTAGATTGGTACTCATTTTTATGTACTTTTAAAATCGTAAAATTCTGAAATGAAAATACTAAAAACCTTCCAACCTTTTCTATTTTGTTCGTTGTTTCCTCTGGCGACATTTTCACAAGCAAATTTACCGGATAAAATTTATGAAACCTATGATAAAATCGTGGGACTGGACAACACGGGCCTGTATAACGGGACGGAGTTCACAGATCTGTTTTTGAATACGGACGGCACGTTTAGATATTACCAAGATTATGATTACACAAAAGGTTCGGTTACTTACAATGGCCAGTATTACGTAAATATCCTGCTGAAATACGATCTGTTGCGCGATAATCTGCTCACGCGGTCTGATGACAATCTGAGCATTTTTAATGTGAAATTAATTCCTGGGTTTGTAGATTCATTTTCAATCCACAACCACAAATTTGTGAGACTTCCCAATGTGGATTTGGGTTTTGGCGGAAATGGTTTTTATGAAGCCGCCTATCTTGGCTATGATTTGGAACTGTACATCAAGCACACAAAAAAAATGAAGGATAGAGCCCTGAGGAACGGAATTCAATACAGATTTTCTGAAGCCAATTATTATGTGTTGAAATATAATGGGAAGTATTCCCTCGTTGGCTCCCCACGGGACATTCGGCAACTGCTTCCGGAGAAAGCTGGGGAAATTCGTGAGTTTTACAAAAGTTATAAAACCATCCGAAAATCGAACCCAGACTTATTTATGACCAAGCTTGTTACCTATCTCGATGGGCGGGATTCCAACTCAAACCAACAGTAACCTGAAGCCAAAGTTCTGCATGAAAAATATAATTCTTGTCCTCGCCATAGTTTTAATGTCATCACCTGGGCTTTTTGGGCAAAACAACCAAAACATAACCGCAAGTTTTAAGAATACGCCGCTAAAGGAAGCAATTTTGAAGGTTGAATCGCTTTCAGAAAAAATCTTCTATTTTGATGAAGCGTGGCTGAAGGGTCATTTTGTGACGAAGGATTTTCAGAATGAGTCCCTTCGTGAGGTGCTGGACGAGCTTTTCAGCAATACAAATATCAACTATATTTTGAAGGATGGCAAAGTCATCTTGCTGAACAATACTTACATTTATACCGAACTGCCCCCAGATTATTTTAACGAAGCAAAACCCGATAAAAACGCAGTTGAAAATAATAACGCGCCCATTTTTCAAGAGGAATATATTTCACAGGGCGCCGTTCAGACCAGAAAATTGGTTACCATTGGCAAACAACGCCCCAACGTCGCTAACAAAACATATACGCTCTCGGGTGTTTTTAGAAATTCAAAGACCGGGGAACCGCTTCAAAATCTTTCCATTTCTACCATTGACAGGACAAAATATGCCGTAACCGATGCCGAAGGCCGCTACAGTATTCGGCTTCCGTATGGTCTGAATAAGTTGGAGACCAATCTTTTGGGATTTGAAAAAATTCGGCAGGATATAATTATGTACGGCGATGGCTCGCTAAATATCGACTTGCGCGAAAACACCGAATCGCTTGAAGAAGTTGTGGTAAAATCAAACAAAGACGCCAACGTGCGCGATGCCGTGGTGGGCGTTACCAATATTGATATTGAATCCATTAAAACCATTCCCCTTGTTTTAGGCGAGCGCGATATTTTAAAAGTCGCCACAACCATGCCCGGAATAAAAACCACTGGTGAAGGTTCCAGCGGCTTTAACGTGCGCGGCGGCAGGGCAGACCAAAACCTAATTTTACTGGATGATGCCGTGTTGTATAATCCATCGCACTTTTTGGGTTTCTTTTCTGCGGTAAATCCCTTTACCACCGGAAGCCTTGAAATTTACAAGGCGAGCATTCCCTCTGAATACGGGGGAAGGCTCTCCTCGGTTTTTGATATTGAAACCAAATCGGGCGATATGGAAAAATTTAAAGGTGAGGGTTCCGTAGGGCCAATTACCGCCAATCTTGCCGTTGAAGTGCCCATTGTGAAGGAAAAAGCTTCAGTAATAGCCGGTTTTAGAGCTACCTATTCCGATTGGATTTTAAGAAGTCTTGACGAAGAGGAACTGAAAAACAGCGAGGCTTCCTTTTATGATGGCATTGTGAAGTACAAGCACAATATTGATAACAACAATTCCCTACAAGGTACTTTTTATTATAGCAAAGATCGTTTCAGCATAACTTCAGATTCTATTTTTGATTACAGCAACCGCTTAATTTCCTTGAAGTACGGTCATACCTTCAGCGAAAGGAGTAGGGCAGAACTCATTTTGGTAAACAGCCAATACAAATATGGAGTGAACTATGAGGCAGACGCCAACGAGGATTTCGATTTTGGGTATGAGTTGAACGAATATCAGGCAAAGTTGAATCTCAATTACAAATTAAGCCCCAAGCATAAACTTAGCTATGGGTTGAGCAGTAAACTGTATTCCATAGACCCGGGAAATATTGTACCTATTGGCCCCAACTCTGATGTAGACCCCAAGTCCATCGACCGTGAAAAAGGATTGGAATCGGCCCTGTATCTTTCAGACTTGTTTGAAGTTAGTGACAAGTTTTTGCTGGATTTGGGATTGCGCTATTCGTTTTATATGGCGCTGGGTCCTTCCATCCAAAATGTTTATGAGGAAGGTGTTCCCAAAAGTGAAAGTTCGGTGATTGAAGTACGGGAGTTCGGTAAAAACGAATCGATTAAAACATACAGCGGCCCGGAATATCGCATTGCCGCGCGCTATTTATTGGGCAATGATTTTTCG
The DNA here is from genome assembly GCF_001573155.1 of Aequorivita aquimaris. Taxonomy (GTDB): domain Bacteria; phylum Bacteroidota; class Bacteroidia; order Flavobacteriales; family Flavobacteriaceae; genus Aequorivita; species Aequorivita aquimaris. The sequence goes on from NZ_JRWG01000003.1 coordinate 237,513, forward strand.
GTAAAGGGAGGCTTTAACAGAACTATCCAATATTTGCATCTTCTTTCTACAAATACAACCCAATCGCCTACGGATATTTGGAAACTATCGGATTTGAACATTGCCCCGCAACGCGCCAACCAGTACAGTCTCGGGTTTTTTAAAAATCTTCCCGGCAAGGATGTAGAATTCAGCTTGGAAGGATATTACAAAACGATGGAGGATTTGCTGGATTATAAAATAGGCGCCCAATTAATTTTGAACGATGACCTCGAAACAGACCTTTTACAAGGCGAGGGAAGGGCTTACGGTGTAGAGTTTTTGGTAAAAAAGAACTCGGGGAGATTCAATGGATATGTGGGGTACAGTTATTCCCGGTCAGAGGTTAAACTGGACAGTCAGCTTATGCAGGAGCGGGTTAACAATGGCGAGTTTTTTCCGGCAAATTATGACAAGCCTCACGACTTTTCGGTAGTTGCTAATTATAAGTTGACCAAGCGCTTTAGTTTTTCTGGAAATTTCACCTATCAAACGGGAAGACCGATTACCTATCCTATTGGGCGGTATGTTTTTGCAGGGGAGGAGCAGGTGCTTTACAGCGACCGCAACCAGTTCCGGATTCCGGATTATTACAGGCTGGATCTGGGCGTGAACATAGAGGGCAACCATAAATTGAATAAACTTGCGCATAGTTTTATAAACATTTCGGTATATAATGTTTTAGGAAGAAATAATCCATATTCGGTATTTTTTGTAAATGAGGAAGGGCAGATTAAGGCTTATAAAACATCAATTTTTTCAGTGCCGGTGCCAACTATAACGTATAACTTTAAGTTTTAGGAATTATGAGGTTACGATTCTTATGTACCACATTCATTTCATTAATGCTTTTGCAAATAAGTTGCACAGAGCCTTATGAAATTGAAACTGTAGATTTTGAAAGTGTTTTGGTAGTGGAAAGCACCATTACCAATGAAGTAAAACCACAAGTTGTAAAACTAAGTAAAACTTCAAGGCTCGAAGATCCGGAAATTTTAATTGTGAACAACGCCACAGTTACTGTATCAGCAAGCAATGGCGATAATTATAGTTTTTATTGGGATAGTGAGTCCGATAATTATTTATCTGAACAGCCGTTTAGCGCGGCCCCCAATACATCTTATATTTTAAAGATTGTCACTTCAGATGGGAAGCGTTATTCGTCAACTGCAGTTACATTGCCACCCTCAGTGGAAATAGGTGAGCTGTATGCGGAACGAATTGTAGATGCCACTGATAACAAGGATGGCGTTCAAGTTTTGGTGGACACAGAAGATTTAACAGGGCAAGCAAAATATTATAGATATGAGTACGAAGAGACCTATAAAATTATCACTCCCAATCCTTCTCCATATATTTCAGAAATTATTAATTATAATCCTTCCACTGGAAGTTATGAAGTAGTTTTAACTCCTCGGGAGCCTGAAGAAATATGTTATTCTACTGAATTTTCATCTGGAATTAGCCAAATTACTACAACAGAGTTAAATGAAAATAGGATTTTTCGCTTTCCAGTGCGTTATTTGTCAAAATTTGATGCTAAGCTGCAAACCCGATACAGTATTCTGGTAAAACAATATGCGCAAAGTGTAGAGGCCTATACATTTTATAAAATAATAGATGAGCTTGGTAGTATTGAAAGCCTTTTATCGCAAGGTCAGCCCGGTTACGTTGCCGGCAATATGGTTTCTGAAGCAAATCCTCAAGAAAAAGTTTTGGGTTTCTTTGAGGCGTCATCAATGACATCAAAAAGAATTTATTTTAATTACGAGGACTTTAACTTGGAAAAACCACCCTATTTTGTGGATTGTGATTTACTATTGCTAGATTACCGCGACAATACGTCACTGGATAACGATCCGGACGAGCGCGAAATAATCTATAATTACTTAACCTACTATGATTATCAGGTAGTAAGTTTTGCCCAAAATTTTTTATACACTATCGCTAAGCCAGAATGCACCGTGTGCACTTCTTTTTCATCAAATGTAAAACCCAGTTTTTGGGAAGATTGATTATGGTTAAAAAATTAGTTTTTATAATTTTCGCTTTTTTAGGATTTTTTGCGACAGCCCAAATTCCTAAAAATAATGTTACCGTTGATGTAAGTATTTTTCCCAAGGAAACTGTAGCACTATCCATTAATTCAGAAGTGTTGCTTGCTGGAGAATTGCTTCAGTATAAAGTTTACATACTCAATACTTCAAACAGAAAAGGCCTATTAAGTAAAGTGGTTTATGTATCGCTGAGGAATCAAAAAGATTCGCTAGTCTTTAATCATAAAATAAAGGTTGAAAACGGGGTTGCAAATGGAGATTTTTTTCTGCCATCTAATTTGCAAACGGGTGTTTATAATTTGATTGGATATACTAACTTTTCAAGGAATAACATTCAAGATGCTTTTGCAGAGAAGTCCATTTATATTATAAATACTTTCAAAAAAAATGAACTCGTCAATACAACACAGGATACAATTTTTATAAGTGCATTGACTGAAAACCCTGTTGAAAATTCTGGAAGTGATGGCAGTTCCGAAGTATTTGAAACTATTTTGAATAAAGAAACATTTGGTTTTCGAGAAAAAGTGGACTTAAAACTGAAAAGCAACTCCAGCATTGCAAATGGAAGTTACAGATTGTCGGTAAGAAAGGTAAACCCGGTTGAAGTTTCCGGTGAAGTTATAAAAGCCAAAACAGCTATTCCATCAGAAAACTTTTATTTGCCAGAACTGCGGGGCGAACTAATTTCAGGTGTTGTTCTCTCCAAGCTTGGTGATGTTCCTTTGGCAAATAGGGAAGTAGCGCTCACCATACCAGGAAAGGATTTTGTTTATAAAATTGCTAAAACCAATAGCGAGGGGCGTTTTTTCTTTTCGGTGGCAGAAGGTTATGGTTCAGAAAAAAGTATCGTGCAATTATATGGAGATGAAGCTACAAGGCGAGATTTTAAAATTGTTATGGATGAAAAAAATTTTCATTTAAACCAAGACGAGCCCTATTTTTTAAAATTAGACAAACAATTAAAAGATTGGCTAGAAGAACGTAGCGTACAATTGCAAGTTGAGAATGCCTATTTTGATGTAAAGAAGGACAGTATTTTAAAAAATAAATTCAACTCTATATTTTATGATAATTTAGGAACCGTTTTTTTACTTGATGATTATACAAGGTTTCCTACCGTAAGAGAAACTTTTATAGAGGTAATTACTCTGGCAGCAATTAGAGGAACTGGAGATAATGCTAAATTTATTGTAAACAACGAGTATGATCCTAATAGAATAGCAAAGTTTAATGACATTGACCCATTGGTGCTTGTGGATGGAATTTTAATCCAGAACAATGAAGAACTCATAAATTACAATGCCCGCGATATTGAAAGTATACGTGTGGTCAACGAACCGTATCGATATGGATCTAAAATTTTTAGTGGAATTATAGCTGTAGAAACCAAAAACGGAAATTTTGTTCCAAATCTATCTCACGATTATTTGAAAGAAATTGAGCTTCCGCCCCTTATTAAACAAAAAAAATATTATAGACCAGATTATAGTAATAAGGAAGTACAGGCTAGAATTCCAGATTATCGCATTCAACTTTTCTGGGAACCAAATGTTCAATTTTCCGGCGGAAGTTATTCAACAACTTTTTATACGTCGGACGTGTCGGGTACTTATGAAATATCAATAGAAGGTTTTAGTGAGGATGGTAAATATTATTTGGCTAAATATTATTTTAAAATTATAGACAAATAGCTTTTGGTTTTAAAAAAGGTGATTTCATTGTTAAAATTTGAATAAAAATGTTTTAACTTTATTCACTTTGACTAAACAACTTTCAAGCCAACCACCTTATGCTTCATTGGAAAGCTATATACATTATACTAACAATAGTCTTCGCAGTTGTGGGTTTTATCGGGATTGGTGATGGCGGGCTTGAACCTGCAAAATATATTTCTGGAATTTTTCTACTTTTGCTTTTGGCTTTTTGGGCAACCGATTTTCTGGGAAGGCGTAAAAGTTAAAATATTGAAAATGAACATTTTGTGTAAATAATTTTTGTAACTTTACAAGACTATCATATCGGGGTGCTTAAGTTTTAAAAACAGCTGAGAATATACCCGCAAAACTTCGAAACGGATAATGCCAGCAGAAGGAATATGATTTGCAAAGGGAACGAAGATTTGTTCAAATCTTGTTCCCTTTGTTTTTTAAAGCTCATCACTTTTCTCCTTCTGCCCAGTCATCATCAAATACGCCTTTAAAAACTCGTCAATCTCACCGTCCAGCATTGCATCTGTATTTCCGGTTTCGTGGCCTGTACGTACATCTTTTACAAGTTTGTATGGGTGTAACACATAGTTGCGTATTTGCGAGCCCCATTCTATGGCAAGTTTGTTGTCCTCAATTTCGGCACGCTGTGCCATTTGCTTACGAAGTTCAATTTCATACAATTGCGATTTGAGCATCTGCATCGCTTTTTCGCGGTTGTCCAACTGGCTTCGTGTTTCGCTGTTGTGAATAACAATACCGGAAGGGTGGTGGGTAAGTATGGCTTTTGTTTCTACCTTGTTTACATTCTGGCCGCCAGCACCGCTACTGCGGGCAAATTCCCAGGAAATATCGGCTGGGTTTATTTCAATTTCAATGGTATCATCAACCAATGGGTAAACATACACACTAGCAAAACTTGTATGTCGCTTTGCGTTGCTATCAAAAGGAGAAATACGCACCAAGCGGTGTACGCCGTTTTCGCTTTTTAGCCAGCCAAAAGCATATTCGCCTTCAATTTCCAGCGTTACGGTCTTTACGCCCGCCACATCGCCGGCCTGAAAGTTGAGTTCCTTTACTTTAAAATTGTTTTTTTGGGCCCACATAAGGTACATGCGCATAAGCATTTGTGCCCAATCGCAGCTTTCGGTTCCGCCGGCGCCCGCGGTAATCTGTAGTACAGCGCTCATGTCGTCGCCTTCTTCGCCCAGCATATTGCGGAACTCCAAATCTTCAATTGCAGATTCAGCCTTTTCAAAGGCCACATCTACATTTTCAGGTTTTCCTTCGCCGTCTTTGTAAAATTCAAGTAGAATTTCAGCTTCTTCGGTAAGTGTTTTTGCGGTTTCGTAATCGGTAACCCATTTTTTTTTGGTACGTAGCACTTTCATAAAAGCTTCTGCTTCCTGCGGATTGTTCCAAAAGTTGGGGTCAAAGGTTTTTTCTTCGTCGTTTGTAATCTCTATGCTTTTTCCGGCAATGTCAAAGATAGCGCCTTAAGGCATCTAACCGCACCTTAAGGTCTTTGATTTGGTCTGTTGTAGTCATTTTTGGATAAGAATTTCAGCAAAAATACTATTAACTTCGTGAGCTAAACGAATATTTCGGCTAATTTTATGGTTTCTTATAAAAACGTATTTCTCAAAATATTTTTACAAATGAAAAAACTACTATTTTTATTTACAGTGCTTATAACTGCTGCAGGTTTTACTCAAAATGATGAAGCGTATGTGGATGCTAAGGTTGCCCAAAAAATGGCGGAACTTGAATTACAGCAAAACCCTGAGTACTTCTTTAGAAAGGATTACTGCGATGGCAATATCCAGATGTTTAATTTGCCCGGCGGAAAGCTTTGCACTTCAAAATCTACCTATTATTCTGTGTATGTTTTTTGGAGCGAAGATGAAGATGTTATGAAGCTTCAAAAGTTTGATAATTGTGGAAGCTTTATGCCTATAAGCATTAGTAAAAAAAGCACATTAGGAAAACTACTTAAAGATAAAAACGCGTTAAGAGAAGGGGAGGTAAAACCCTATGAAGGAGAGAAAATTGACGAAAATGCTTTCGGAAATATGTCAGTTCAGTCTTGCCATAAGGAGTATAAGTTTGTTTTTGGAGGAAAACCCTTTGAAAAAAAATTTAAGGAATTTGACTTGACAAATGATTCAAAATATAAAAATATTAATGCCGAGCATAACAATTCACTGGAACTTATAAAGATGGACAATATTATTTCTGAAATGATTAAAAACTTTGACGAAAATGGAAAATTCTTCCGAGAAAACTAAAAGCTGATAATGATAATAGATTTAAGAAGCGATACGGTAACCAAACCCACGAAGGGAATGATGCAGGCAATTTTGGAAGCCGAAGTAGGGGATGACGTATATAAAGAAGATCCAACCACAAATAGACTGGAAAAAAAATTGGCAGATATGTTTGGGATGGATACTGCATTATTTTTCCCAACTGGCAGTATGGCGAACCAGGCTGCCATAAAAATGCACACCCAACCGGGCGAACAGTTGATAGCAGATAAATGGGCGCACGTTTATAATTATGAAGGTGGTGGGGTTTCTTTCAATAGTGGTGTATCGTGCAAGTTGATTGACGGACACAGAGGGATGATTACAGCTGAGCAAGTGGCCGAAAACATTAATCCGCCTGATTTTTACCACAGTCCGCTCACTAGTTTGGTCTGTTTGGAAAACACGACAAATAAAGGTGGGGGTGCCTGTTATGATTTTTCAGAAATTGAAAAAATCCGCAAAGTTTGCAACGACCACAATTTAGGTTTGCATTTAGACGGCGCACGAGTTTGGAACGCTTTGGTTGCCAAAAAAGAAGATCCGAAAGACTACGGAAAAATTTTTGATACCGTCTCAGTATGTTTAAGTAAAGGGTTGGGTACGCCTATGGGGAGCGTTTTAATAGGAAAAAAAGAAATTATGCAGAAAGCAATGCGCATCCGGAAAGTTTTGGGTGGCGGCATGCGGCAGATTGGTTTTATGGCAGCGGCTGGAATCTATGCTCTGGACAATCAAATTGAGCGTTTAGCGGAAGACCATAAAAAGGCTTTTGAAATTGCAGAGGTACTGTCACAGCAACAATTTGTAAAAAAAGTAGAGCCTACTGAAACGAATATTGTGATATTTTACTTGGCTGGAGAAATATCTGAAGAGAAATTCATGAATGATCTTCTTCAAAAAAATATTAAAATTAGCGCAATGGGGCAGGGCAAGCTACGTATTGTTACCCACCTTGATTATACTAATGAAATGCACGAAACATTCCTTGAAACACTTACAGAATACCCAACTTAAAATTTCTTTTTTTGGATTATTGTAGGTTTCGTTAATTTTAAAGAAAATATTTAAAACTTAAAGCATTATGTCAGAACAGGTTCAAATGATTCCAGGAAATTCATTAATTACAAAAACTCCCGAAGAAGGGAGGCAGCTAGCCGTTAAAATGGCGCGATTGGTAATTAAGGCAACACAACCGGATGCATCGGTTCGTGAAAAACTAAGACCTATTTATGCCCAGGACGCTGCAATGCTCATCGCTATAGGGCAGGTAGTTGCAACTGAATTTGCAACTATTGCTGCTGCGAATAATTATTGGAAATAATATAAAAGCCACAAATCCACAAAAAATTTTAAAACGATTTTTTGGATTCGTGGCTAAAGTTTACTCAACTTCTTTCACCGTAGCACCGGGTGCGTTCTTTCGGACGGATTCAATTCCGTTTTTAGCTCCACTCTCAGCGGCATACATTTGGCTGCTGCCAATAATTTGCCCATTTGTTGCTTTAATGTTGAAATGGATTTTTCCGTTTTTTGCGGTTTTCATTTCAAAACTGCTGTCTTTTCCGCAGTTTTTTTGAACAGATTCTATCCCGTTCATTGCAGAAGCTTTTGTAGCGTACATTTGGCTGGTTAAAATAACTTGACCATTGGCTGCTTTAAGTACAAAGTGAAATTTATCACCACTTTTTTTAAGTTCAAACATAATTAGGTGTTTAAGGTTTATTGAATATTTGAATGCTCAATATCGTGAAAAATAAGATGTTTAAAAAATTGCTGAACGCATTTATAATAAGTTTAGCATTATTTATTTAAACATATCCATCCCAGGAATATTTGGCATACCTTCTTTTGCAACGGCAGCCACTTCTGTTTCGTGAACATTAGTAGCTTTTTCGATGGCTTTATTCAAAGTAAGGATTAGGTAATCTTCCAATTGCTCTTTGTCTTCCAGCAAAGCATCGTCAATTTCAATCGTTTTGATCTGTCGGTTTGCGGTAAGGGTTATTTTTAGAAGTCCGTCGCTGCTGCTTTCATCAATCATTACGGTGTCCAAACGTTTTTTTGTAGCTTCTACTTTCTCTTGGGTTTCTTTTAGTTTGCCCATCATTCCCATTAAATCTCCAAACATATTTTTTTGTATTTAAGTTTGATGCAAATTTACTAATTTGCCTAGCTATTCAAAAATAATATAATGATTCAAAAATCCACCTTCTTTTCAATTGCTTCCCTTATTTTTGCCGCTTCAATATACGCGCAGGAAACTTCAAAAAAAACTATGGAAATTACTCCCCCGAAAGCAGAAAAAATAGCCAAGGAATTAAAAGCCCACGATGATATACGCATTGATAATTATTACTGGCTCAACAATCCCGAGGATGAAAAAGTGATTAATTATTTGAAGGAAGAGAACGAATATTACGAATCGATGACGGCGCACACCAAAAAGTTCAAAGAAGATCTTTTTGAGGAAATGAAGGCGCGCATAAAGGAGGATGACGAATCAGTTCCATATAAATTAAACGGTTATTACTACATCACTAGGTATGAAATAGGGAAAGATTACCCTATTTACACTAGAAAAAAAGGAAGCTTGGAGGCCACCGAAGAAATTCTTTTTGATGTGAATGAAATGGCGAAGGATTATTCCTATTACAACCTTACGGGTCTAAATGTTTCCGAAGATAACAAACTGGTTTCATTTGGGGTAGATACTTTAAGCAGAAGAAAATACGACATCTATATAAAAAACCTTGAAACGGGCGAGATTTACCCAGAGCGCATTCCGCTAACTACGGGAAGCGCCACTTGGGGCAGCGACAATAAAACCCTTTTCTACACCCGGAAGGATGAAAAAACCCTACGTGCCGATCGAATTTATCGTCACACCCTGGGCACGGACCCAATTGCGGACGAACTTGTTTTTACGGAAAATGACGATACCTTCAACACTTACGTTTATAAAACAAAGTCGAAAAAATTTATTGTCATTGGCAGTTACAGCACCCTTACCTCAGAGTTTCGGGTTCTAAGAGCTGATAGGCCCACGGGAGATTTCAAAATCTTTCAACCGCGCGAAAGAGGGTTGGAGTACAGTATTTCGCACTACGGCAACAATTGGTACGTTTTGACAAACAAGGACAAAGCGCTCAATTTCAAACTCATGAAAACCTCAGAAGATAAAACTTCCAAAGAAAATTGGGAAGATATGATACCGCATCGCGATGATGTGCTTTTGGAAGACATTGATATTTTTAAGGATTATTTGGTGGTAAGCGAACGAAATAATGGGCTCACAAAGCTTCGTATAAAAAAATGGAATGGCAAGGAAGATTATTATCTGCCTTTTGATAATGAAACCTACACAGCCTTCACGACCCAAAACCCCGAATTCGACACCAAAATTCTTCGCTATGGCTACAATTCCTTGAATACGCCCGCTTCGGTAATAGATTTCAATATGGAAACTAAGGAGAAAACGGTTTTAAAAGAAACGGAAGTTTTAGGCGGAAAGTTTGATAAAGATAATTATGAAACCGAGCGTTTATGGGCAACCGCCGCAGATGGCACCAAAATACCGATGTCTGTTATTTATAGAAAAGGAATTAAAAAAGATGGTAAAAACCCAACGCTGGTTTATGGGTATGGTTCCTATGGTGCCACGATAGACCCATACTTTTCGTCCGTGCGATTAAGTCTGTTGGACCGTGGGTTTATTTTTGCAATTGCCCACGTTCGCGGCGGCGAATATATGGGCAGACAATGGTACGAAGACGGAAAATTGTTGAAAAAGAAAAACACCTTCACCGATTTTATTGACGCTTCAAAATACTTGGTTGAGCAGGGCTACACTTCCCCGGAACATCTCTATGCTTCCGGCGGGTCCGCGGGCGGCCTTTTGATGGGCGCTGTAATAAATATGGCTCCCCACTTATATAATGGTGTGATTGCTTCGGTGCCTTTTGTTGATGTGGTTACAACAATGCTCGATGATTCCATACCATTAACTACGGGTGAATATGACGAATGGGGAAACCCTAATGAGGTGGAATACTATAATTATATGAAAAGCTATTCGCCTTATGACAATGTTGAAGCAAAAGCCTATCCAAATATGCTCGTAACTACCGGGCTTCACGATAGTCAAGTGCAATATTGGGAACCTGCTAAATGGGTGGCGAAGCTTCGCGATTTGAAAACTGATAACAATACATTGTTATTACAAACCAATATGGATGCAGGCCATGGCGGGGCTTCCGGGCGTTTTGAAGCCTTAAAGGAAGTAGCTATGGATTATGCCTTTCTATTGGATTTGGAAGGAATTAAGGAGTAATAAAAATAATTCCTTACCTTTGTGCGGTTAAAATTTTCAGTTTAAAACTGAAGTCATTTTAAAACGAACTCCCTCTTTATGAAAGAAGAAATAAAAGCCCACAATAACGTGTTGGAACTTATAGGCAACACACCGTTGATTAAGCTTAACAAGATTACCCAAAAGATGAAGGGTAATTATTTCGCAAAGGTTGAAGCATTCAACCCGGGGCATTCTACAAAAGACCGCATTGCACTTTACATTATTGAAGAAGCCGAAAGAAAAGGCATTTTAAAACCTGGCGACACCATTATTGAGACCACCAGTGGCAATACAGGTTTCAGTATTGCGATGGTTAGCATCATTAAGGGTTACGAATGTATTTTGGCAGTAAGTTCAAAATCCTCGGCAGATAAGATTGATATGCTGAAAACCATGGGCGCCAAGGTTTATGTGTGCCCGGCCCACGTGAGCGCGGACGATCCACGTTCATATTACGAAGTTGCGAAAAGACTTCACAACGAAATAAAAGGTTCGGTTTATATCAATCAATATTTTAACGAGTTGAATATTGATGCGCATTACCAAACTACCGGCCCAGAAATCTGGGAGCAGACTGCTGGTAAAATCACACATTTAGTGGCTTGCAGCGGAACTGGAGGAACAATCTCTGGAACGGCTCGTTTCTTAAAAGAGCAAAACCCGAATATAAAAGTTATAGGAATCGACGCTTACGGCTCGGTTCTTCAAAAATATCACCAAACCAAGGAGTTTGACGCAAACGAAATCTATCCCTACCGAATTGAAGGTTTGGGCAAGAATTTAATTCCAACCGCAACCGATTTCAATATTATTGATAAGTTTGAAAAAGTAACGGACGAGAGCAGCGCGCACACGGCCCGTGAGCTTGCAAAAACCGAAGGGCTGTTTGTAGGGTACACCAGCGGCGCGGCGATGCAGGGTTTGAAACAGTTGGAAGAAGAAGGCGAATTTGATGAAAACAGCAACATTGTAGTTATATTCCCAGACCACGGTTCACGATATATGAGTAAGATTTACAACGATGATTGGATGAACCAGCAAGGTTTCTTTGATTCTGAAACTGCAGAAATTCATAAAATTGAGTACGTAAAGTAATTTTAGACCCGCCTACCACTAGGCAGGTTTACGATTTTAGATATACGATTTAAAAACCGATTGTTATTTTCAATCGGTTTTTTATTTGGATTTGGGTTGTCTAAAATCTCACGACTAAAATCCAATATCTCACAAATAATTTAATTAATTTTGTCCCAAATTTTTAACTAAAGATTTAATGAAAGATTTATTCGATAAAATCTATAAAGATAAAGGTCCATTGGGAAAATGGGCCGAACAAGCGGAAGGCTACTTTGTTTTCCCAAAACTGGAAGGCCCCATTTCCAATAGAATGAAATTTAAGGGCAAGGAGGTAATCACTTGGAGCATCAATGATTATTTAGGGCTTGCCAACCACCCTGAAGTTAGAAAGGTAGATGCCGAAGCCGCCAAAAAATGGGGTTCTGCCTACCCAATGGGTGCACGAATGATGAGCGGCCATACCGATCTTCACGAACAACTTCAAAGAGAACTCGCAGCATTTGTACATAAAGAAGCAGCTTATTTGCTGAATTTTGGATACCAGGGAATGGTTTCAACCATAGACGCGCTTGTTTCAAAAGACGATGTGATTGTTTACGATGTTGATGCCCATGCTTGTATTATTGATGGCGTTCGTCTTCATTTGGGCCAGCGCTTTACTTACAAGCACAACGATATGGAAAGTATCGAAAAAAACCTGCAGCGCGCCACAAAAGTTGCCGAAAAAACGGGTGGCGGAATTCTTCTTATTTCTGAAGGTGTTTTCGGAATGCGCGGCGAGCAAGGAAAATTGAAAGAAATTATTGCACTTAAGGAAAAATACAATTTCCGATTTTTCGTGGATGATGCCCATGGTTTCGGAACGCTTGGAAAAACAGGTGCCGGAGCAGGTGAGGAGCAGGGAGTGCAAGATGGAATAGACGTATATTTTGCAACTTTCGCAAAATCCATGGCGAGTACGGGAGCATTTATTGCGGGTGATGAGGAAATAATGAATTACCTAAAATATAATCTGCGTTCGCAAATGTTCGCAAAATCATTGCAGATGGTTTTGGTTGAAGGTGCATTGAAGCGTTTGGACATGCTTCGCACCATGCCCGAACTGAAAGAAAAGCTTTGGGAAAACGTAAATGCTTTGCAGGGCGGACTTCGCAAAAGAGGCTTTGACCTTGGAACTACCCAAAGCTGCGTAACTCCCGTTTATTTAAAAGGAAGTATTCCAGAGGCGATGGCTTTGGTAAAAGATCTTCGTGAAAACCACGGTATTTTCTGCTCGATTGTAGTTTATCCGGTAATACCGAAAGGATTGATCCTTTTAAGAATGATTCCAACGGCTTCGCACACCATGCAGGATATTGAAGAGACTTTGGACGCGTTTTCATCCATCCGTGAGCGCTTGGAGAACGGAACTTACAAACGACTTTCCGCTGCTGTTGCTGAGGCGATGGGAGAGAAGATTTAAAACAAATTCCTGCGAAGGCGGGAATCTCATGATATTAAAAAAATCCACCTTTTTTGGTGGATTTTTTTATAATAAAAATTTATAAATCGAAATCTGGACTTTGTTGATCTAAATCCGCATCCTCGTCGTAATGAGGGTATTCATAAATAGTACCCTTATAATGTTCAGCTGGATCATAGTCTTCGGGGTTTCTATGAAATCTATCCTTTTCTCTTTGTTCAATTTCGTTGTAGTCATCAATAAATGTTTTTATTAAAATAACCTTTTCTTTTGAAACTTTACTCATTGAATGTAGGCTTCTTAAATATCCAAGAATATATATAAGCAAATCTCTTTTGTCCATATTTATTTTTTAAAATGGTAAATCATCATATTTTTCATCTAAGGAAAAAGGATAGTCTGCTTCCAATGCATTAGAAATTTTACTTATCATTTTTTCAATTTGATTTTTCTTAATAAAATCATTTTCTGCTATCGCATCAATATATCCAGAAACCCAAGTTAATGTTTCATTAAATTTATTATTGTTTTCAATTTCCATTACACGTAATTATTAATTTTAAATATCCTTCCTAAACGTACTCCGCTCCTTATGCTGCACAGGATTATAATCTTTCCAAAGCAACTGCACGGCAGTGTTTTCCTTTAATTCAGGATTTGTTTCAACAGTCTGGATTCCTTTGGAATTGAAGAGGTGTTGCATTTCTTCAAAAATAATTGCAGTAACGCCCTTGCCTTGGTATTCGGGGTCAATTCCTATTAAATAAAAAGCGGCGGTGTCGTTCTTTTTCTGCGCTTTCAAAATATGGTTCCAGCCAAACGGAAACAACTTGCCATTGGCTTTTTTTAATGCTTTGGAAAAAGAGGGCATTACGATGGAAAAGGCAATCAATTTTCCATCTTTGTCTTTAATGCAGGTGATATAATCCGGGTGGATGAAGTTGAAGTATTTCTCCTTATAATAATCTATTTGGTATTGCTGGATGGGCACGAATGTTTGGAGCGTGTTGTAGGTTTTGTTCAGCAAGTCGAACATACTGTCCACATACGGCAAAATTTCCTTTTTGTTTTTAAAACGGATTACGGAAAGTCCGTAGCGCGATTTCACCAATTCGGAAAATTTTTTCACCTTTTCAAAAATGGACTGCGGCACGTTCATTTTATATTCCACCCAAGTCGCCTGCTTTTCAAAGCCCAGCTTTTGAAGATGTTCGGCGTAATACGGAAAATGGTACCACGTGATCATCGTGTTCATTTCCTCAAAACCCATTGTCAGGATTCCGGCCTTTTCCATATTACTGAAACCCACGGGGCCTTCGGCATATTCCAAATTGTGTTCCCGACCTTTATCAAAAACCTTTTCCAAAAGGGCCTTGGTGACTTCTACATCGTCAACCATATCGAGCCAGCCAAAACGTATTTTCTTCTTTTGCTGTTCGTTTATTTCCAAATGGTTCAAAATAACGGCAATTCGACCAACTATTTCGTCATCTTTATAAGCCAAATAATACCAAGCCTCGGCATTTTTAAAAACCGGATTTTTCGCAGTATCCAAAGTTTCCATTTCATCTTTAATAAGCGATGGAACCCAATATTTGCTGTCTTTGTATAGCTTAAATGGAAAAGTGACGAATTTTTTAAGATCACTTTTGGAGGTCAGTTGTTTTATTGTAATCATACAAAAATGTATTATTTGCCATCTTCATCAAAGTTTAATTCATCTTGGCGTTCTTCTTTTTTATCCTTTTCTTTTTTGTCTTTCATCTCCTTTTTTGCATCATCTTCCAAATATTCATCTTTATTGTGCATATCAAATCGATAGGCTAAGCCCGCACGTCCATAAAATTTAGACGGAGTATCCTTAAAACTATAAGTAAGTGAGAGATCAACTTGTAAATTTTGATTAATAAGCGCAGCAGCACCTCCACGCACCAATTGGTCTGAATAAAAGTCACTTTTTAAACCTTGGTTTTCGAGAAAAACTGAAAAATAGCGATTGGTAGCGTGTGTTAGGGTTAAAATATAGCCATAGGTGGGAAAATCTGTAGTAATGCGGTCCACGATTATGTTGGTTACAAAAACCCATCCGCCAATAAAATTGTTTTGAGTTGAAAGAACAAATTTCGGACTTATTTTGCCTTCGGCTTCGGGAGTAAATGGATTGTCTGCAAAATCAAAATTGGCGCCTGCATAAATTGAAATTGCAGGTATTAAATCTGCCCATTGCGTTTTATTATTTGCCTTCCAACTGTAAAGGTTTGGACCTTTAAGTTCACGTTTTCGATAGGGATCATATATTAAATATTTTGCACCAAGCGTATTGCTTTTAAAATTTGAAAGGCTGTATTCCCTTGCAACGGCGGAGCGATTATCCGTAACTGAATTTGATTGAAATTCGCCCATTAGGCTCACTTCCAGACGTTCTTTCCAAAAACCATAGCGAACGGAATAATCAATGCTAAAACCGTTTGTCTCTGTTTTCAAAAGTTCGTGCTTTTCTTTTCCGTAGCTAAATCCAGTCTCAACCTGAAGTACATTAGTTCCAACCGAAAAAGCACCCTGTGAGCCGCCGGGGCGGTTGGTATTAATCATTTCGGTATATTGTGCCGAAACAGGAGAAAAAGAAATAGTGCAAAGCAGAAATAGAAAGGGAAGTTTGATATTCATGGATAGTTGGGTTTAGTTCAAAGATATAAGATTTTACCATTTATTTAATAGTCAACATTCGTCTTTTTCTACACCAATTCTTATTTTTGGAAAGAATTTTACAGTTATGATGACATTCCTAAAAACGATATTAATCGTTCTTCTGGTATATTTTGGTCTAAAGTTTCTTATTAGGCTGGCAACCCCTTATTTAATGCGCTATATTTCAAAAAAAGCAGGGCAGCAGTTTGAGCATTTCTTCGGAAATAGTCCAAACGTCAACACCCATCGCGAAAAGGAGGGGAGTATCACTATTGATAAAAATCCTTCACCAAATTCGCGAAATAGTAAAAAAGTTGGGGAATATGTGGATTACGAAGAGGTAGAGTAGCGGTGATTGCATGAAAGGGGATGATATGGTTTGCAAAAACTTGAGGTAATTCCAGCGTCCAACATTAAATATATTTTTCATAATTTCCCCTCTTCAAAATCACAAGCCAAATTATGCAGTCCAACTATAAAAAATCTCTTCCGCATTTAGTTGTTTTTGTTTTGTTTATCGTTGCCTCATTGGCCTATTTCAACCCCGTTTTACAGGGAAAAAAAATATTCCAAAGCGATATTGTGCAATATACCGGAATGGCGAAGCAACAGAATGATTTCAGAAAAGCTACAGGAGAAGAAACCTATTGGACCGATGCGGCTTTCGGTGGGATGCCTACCTATCAATTGGGCGCAAAATATCCGAACAATTACATAAAACAGCTCGATCTCGCAATCCGCTTTTTGCCGCGTCCGGCAGATTATCTTTTCCTCTATTTCATAGGAATGTATATTCTATTCTTGGTGCTGAAAGTGGATTATAAACTGGCTTTTTTAGGTGCGCTGGCGTTTGGCTTTTCAACGTATTTAATCATTATCCTTGGCGTTGGGCACAACGCAAAAGCCCACGCCATAGCCTATATGCCCTTTGTTTTAAGTGGAATATTTCTCACCTTCCGCGGAAAATATCTCTGGGGATTTTTACTGCTCACGGTTTCCATGGGATTGGAACTGGTTGCAAACCACTTCCAAATGACCTATTACTTGATGCTTTTGTTGATAATCATCGGGATTGTTTATTTGATTGATGCTTTTAGGAAAAAATTACTTCCGCATTATTTTAAGGCCGTCGGAATTATGGTAGTTGCCGTAATTATTTCCATCGGGTTGAATGCCACAAATATTTTGGCAACCAAGGAATATGCCGATACTTCAACCCGCGGAAAAACTGAACTGACCGTAAATGCGGACGGTACCTCAAAGGATAACAAAACAGGGCTTGATTACGATTATATCACGGAATACAGTTACGGAAGGCTGGAAAGTTTCAATCTTTTCATTCCGCGGTTTATGGGCGGAAGCTCTTCCGAAGCATTTCCGAAGGATTCAAAAACCGTAGAGAGCTTGATGCGGATGGGTGCTTCTGCGCAGGAAGCCAATCAGGTTTTAAGCCAAATCCCGATGTATTGGGGCTATCAGACCTATGTGGGGGCTCCGGCGTATATCGGCGCGATTGTGATTTTTCTTGCCGTGCTGGCGCTCTTTTTGGTCCGCGGCAGATTAAAATGGTGGGTGGTTTCGGGTTTTATTTTAACCCTGCTGCTCTCTTGGGGAGACAATTTTAAAGGTTTGACCCAATTCTTTATTGATTATGTGCCGATGTACGATAAATTCCGCGCGGTTTCCTCTATTCAGGTAATTATCGAATTAATTCTTCCAATTCTCGCTATTGTGGGACTTCACCAGTTTTTTAATCAATTTGAAAGGGAAGCGGAAAAGAAGAAAGCCCTGCTCTGGTCCACGGGAATTGTGGGCGGACTTACGTTGCTATTTATTCTTTTTAAAGCAAGATTATTCGATTTTGCAAGTCCGTACGACAGCTATTTTAGGGAAGAAATGGGACTTCCTTTCGTGGAGGCAATCCGCGAAGACCGAATGTCGCTCTTTACTTCCGATGCAATCCGTTCGCTGATATTTGTGTTATTGACGGCCGCTGTTCTCTGGTTTTTTATGAAGGGAACGCTAAAAAAGGGGTTCGCCGTGGCTGCGCTTTGTGTTTTGGTTTTGGTCGATTTGGTAGGGGTTGATAGAAGATATGTAAATGAAGAAGATTTTGTGCAAGCCAGATTGGTGGACGAACCTTTCCAAAAGAATGGTGCTGACATCCAAATTTTGGAAGACGATGGGCATTACCGCGTTTACGATGCCACAACAAACGCATTCAACAGTGGTCGGGCCAGTTATTTCCACAACGCTTTGGGCGGGTATCACGCAGCCAAGCCGGGTAGAATGCAGGACCTTTTTGAATATTATATCAGCCAAGGAAATATTGGCATCCTGAATATGCTGAACGTGCGTTACATAATTACGCAAACAAAGAATGGTGGGCCAGTAGCACAGCGCAATCCATATGCAAATGGCGATGCGTGGTTTGTGGAAAACGTGCAGCCGGCCAAAAATGCCGATGAGGAAATTCAACTTTTGGACAGTTTAGACACCAAAAAGACTGCGGTTGTAAATAAAGAATTTCTTTCAAAAATACCGAGCCAAAAAATGGAACGGGATAGCACTGCGACCATTGAACTTTTCAGCCACCAGCCGAATAAATTGGTTTATGAAGCTTCCACAAAATCGCCTCAACTGGCAATCTTTTCCGAAATATATTATCCAAAAGGCTGGAATGCTTACATAAATGGAAAACCTGCGGAATATTTTCGTGCCAATTACGTATTGCGCGCAATGGTTATACCTCCCGGAAATAATAAAATAGAATTCAAGTTTGAACCCAAAGTGATACAAACGGGAAGCACCATTTCATTGGTGAGCAGTATTATATTTCTTTTGATTTTATTGAGCGGGCTGTATTTCGCCTTTCGCAAAAAAGAACTTAAGGAATAAATGAAACGCGCCCTAATCATCACATATTATTGGCCTCCCGCGGGCGGCCCGGGCGTACAGCGGTGGTTGAAATTTGTAAAATATTTTCGGGAGTTTGGCGTGGAACCGATTGTATATGCGCCCGAAAACCCCAACTATCCATTGGTTGATGAAAAGTTTGCTTCGGAAATTCCTTCGGATATTGAAGTATTAAAACAGCCAATTAATGAACCGTATCGTTTTGCGAAACTCTTTTCAAAAAAGAAAACCAAGCAGATGAGTAGCGGCATCATTTCAAAAAAGGAAATTTCCGCAGTGGAAAAGCTTATGCTCTACGTTCGCGGGAATTTTTTTATCCCCGATGCGCGGATGGGCTGGGTAAAACCTTCGGTAAAATTTCTTTCGAAATATATTGCGGAAAATTCAGTGGATGTTGTGATTACAACCGGTCCGCCGCACAGCCTTCACTTAATTGGGATGCAACTTCAGAAAGACCTGAACGTAAAGTGGATTGCAGATTTCCGCGATCCGTGGACGACGATCCATTACCACAAATCCCTTCGGTTGAACAAAGCTTCGGAACGCAAACACAAAGCGTTGGAAGCTTCCGTATTGAAAGCCGCAGACATAATAACGGTAACCAGTCCAACAACCAAAAAAGAATTTGAAATGATTACCGAAACCCCGATTGAGGTTATAACAAACGGGTACGATATTTCAGGAAAAATAGATTTTGAGATGGATTCCAAGTTTTCCATTTCACACATAGGCTCGCTTTTAAGCGAACGCAATCCAGAGTTTTTGTGGAAAGTGCTTGCTGAAATCTGCAAGGAAGATACTTCCTTCAAAAACGATTTGCAGTTGAAATTTGCTGGTGCCGTAAGCGAAGAAGTAAAACAAAGTCTTGAAAGTTTTCAGCTTTCGGAAAACTGTGAGTTTTTAGGATATATTTCCCATTCCGAAGCCTTGAAAATGCAGCATCAAAGCCAGGTTTTACTTTTGGTGGAAATAAACAGCGCGGAAACCCGTGCCATCATTCCCGGAAAACTTTTTGAATATCTCGCTGCCAAACGCCCAATAATCGCTTTGGGGCCGAAGGAAAGTGATATTGAGGGAATTATTAATGAGACTAAATCGGGGAAATTTTTTAGCTATTGGGACGATGATGAATTGAAAACTGAGATTCTCCAATTATACAAAGATTTCAAAAATGGCGAGCTAAAGATTGCTTCCGAAGGAATTGAAAAATATAGTAGGAGGGAGCTGACGAGGCAAATGGCGTCTTTGATTTTAGTCGGTTGTGGGTAGTCGGTTGTCGGTAGTCTGTAGTTTGATCGAAGCTCTTTTTTCCTGTTTCCCTTTAGTCCTTTTTCCTGTTTCCCTTTGATCTCGATTCAAAAAAAACCTCCGATCCTCTGTTATTATACAGATTCACGGAGGTTTTCAACCAACCAAAAAACTATCTTTATCCGCGTCCGCCTCTGGAGCTAGCTTCTCTTGAGGAACTGCCTCGTGAGGTTTTCGCTTTTGAACTATTGCGCGAAGGAGCGCTGGACTTATTTACTGTGTTGCGGCTTCTAGCGGTTTCACGCTTTGGAGCCTGTGCTTTATTTCGGCTTATCGAAGTGCTTCTGTTGTTAGGTGTGGTTCGGGTTTGTCTTTGCGTTTTGTTGTTGGAAACGCTCCGTTTATTAGATGAACGCACCACATTTTCACTTCGGGTGTTTTTAACATTATTTCTATTGTTACTTACTTTCGCGTTGTCGCTGTTTCGGGTATGTACCGTATTTCTTGTTGACTTGCTCGAGTAATTTCTGTCATTTCGCTTGCTTCTGTCAATGGCCGCTGCACCTTTGCTGTTTGTGCTTCTATTTCTTGAAACGGTTTCCCTACGGGTATTGTTACTTCTTCCTTCACTTGTAACTCGAGAGTTGTTACTTCTAACGTTATTGCTGCCGCGGGCGTTATTGTTTCGAACAGAGCTATTGGTTCGAATGGAACTATTGGATCGTGGATTGCTGGTTGCAACCATGGTATTTTTTCTATTCGGATCGAAGTTCTTATTTACCGATGCTCTACCTTTTTTGTCGTAAACACGGCTTCCTGGGCGATAAAAATCCCTGCGGCCATTGTGGTAGGCCACATGATGTCTCTTTTTGTAGTAAACTACGTGATCGTGATAACTATATCTCACTGGGCTGTAATATCTCCTATATGGCAGATCATAAACTACACAGTGTGTAAAAATAGGTGGCGCATAATACACGTGCCAAGGACGATAAACATAGTATGGATTATATACATTTATGATACCGGTGGCGTGTGAAAAGTGGCCACGGTTGTTATAAATAACATGAAGTCCTCCCACACGAACCACGCGACGGTCGTTGTATTGAATATCAACATTACCGGCTTGAATGATACGGCCGTAGTAATCATAATAAATAGGAACACTTTCCACTTGTATTACTGCGCCGTAATCGTCATACTGCACATAAGCATCATAATCATAACCCGAATTGAAACTTATGTTCACATTGGGAGTGTTAATGGTAACGCTTGAACCTTTTTGGGGCCCAACGTACACAAAATCGAATTGGCCGTCTGGGAAAACGGAGAATTCTACGTTGCCTTCCACAAAAATGTAGGCGCTTCCGTCGTATCCCCTTCTGTACTGGTCTTCACTTTCGTGGGTAGTTGCATTTGCTGAAAATCCCATCAAAAGGACGCTGAAAATAAATGCTATGTTTTTCATAAGTTTCAATTTTAAAAGGTTTGTACTTGCATGATGTTTCTTGGTTAGCGGAGTACGCTTTTAAATTACCAACGACCGTGCCAAGTTTTTAAAGCATTGATTTTCAGTAGTGCTTTAAGCTATTATAAGATTAAATTGGAATTTTGGGAGCATTCAAATAAAAAATCCGCTGAAGGTATTTACTGCTCCAACGGATTTTAAAAACTAACCAACCAAAAAAACTAAAAGTCTTATTTTCTGTTATTTTGATTTCAATTAGTGTGCCAAAAAAACATAGTAACTCTTAAAGTTTTTCTTTTAGATAGGAAGCGGTAAATGAGTCCTTATTTTTCGCAACTTCTTCCGGAGTACCTGTTGCAACTACTTGTCCACCATTTTCGCCGCCTTCAGGGCCCAAATCGATAATGTGGTCTGCACATTTTATCAAATCTAAATTATGTTCTACAACAATTACGGTATGCCCTCTTTCCAGCAAAGCATAAAAAGAAGCCAATAATTTTTTGATATCGTGAAAATGAAGCCCTGTTGTAGGTTCGTCAAATATAAAAACGGTTTTCTCTTTTGATGTCCCTTTTACCAAAAACGAAGCAAGCTTGATACGCTGTGCCTCGCCACCGGAAAGGGTGGAGGAGCTTTGCCCCAACTGAACATAACCCAATCCCACATCCTGCAGGGGTTGCAATTTCGCCGCAATTTTATCCTGCTTATGTTCATTAAAGAATGCAACGGCATCATCCACAGTCATTGTAAGGATATCGTCTATGTTTTTATTTTGAAACGTTACTTCCAGCACTTCTTTTTTGAAACGTTTGCCGTTGCAGGTATCGCATACCAAATGCACATCTGCCATAAATTGCATCTCGATGGTTACTTCGCCTTCGCCTTTGCAGGTTTCACACCGCCCGCCATCTACGTTGAAGCTGAAATGTTTTGCTTTATACCCGCGAATGTCCGAAAGCTTTTGTGAGGCATATAAATTCCGAATATCATCATACGCCTTAATGTAGGTCACCGGATTGCTTCGGCTGGAGCGACCAATTGGGTTTTGGTCTATAAATTCAATACTTTTGATGGTGTTGAAATCTCCTTTTATTTCTGAAAACTGTCCGGGTTTTTCACCATAACCACCAATTTCACGCATCAGGGCTGGATAGAGAATTTTCTTTACTAACGTACTTTTTCCGCTACCGGAAACGCCCGTAACTGCCGTGAAAACATTCAATGGAAAAGTTACGTCTATATTTTTCAAGTTATTTTGCCGAGCTCCACTGATTATAATTTTATTTTTTGAAGTACGCCGATTTTTTGGAACTTCAATTTCCATTTCGCCATTCAAATACTTCGCGGTAAGCGAGTTTGATTGTAAAATTTCAGTATAGGTTCCTTGGGCAACCACTTCGCCGCCAAACGTTCCGGCTTCGGGACCGATGTCTATAATTTCATCGGCGGCTTTCATTATGTCCTCATCGTGTTCAACCACAATTACCGTATTGCCCAAATCGCGAAGGGATTTTAAAACCACGATAAGCCGTTCCGTGTCTTTTGGGTGGAGTCCAATGCTGGGCTCGTCCAAAATATACATAGAGCCCACAAGGCTGCTTCCCAAAGAGGTGGCGAGATTGATTCGCTGTGATTCACCGCCCGAGAGTGTGTTCGATTTTCTGTTCAACGTTAAATAGCCCAAGCCAACATCCTGCAAAAAACGAAGTCGGTTGTTGATTTCAAGCAGCAAACGCTTTGCGACTTTTTCGTCAAACTCGGACAACTCTAAATTTTTAAAAAATATCGCCGTTTTGTCTAAAGGCAGCTCGACTAATTCTTGAATTGCTGTTCCGTTTATTTTTACATATCCAGCTTCTGGACGAAGACGTTTTCCTTTACACGTTGCGCATTTCGTCTTTCCGCGGTAGCGCGAGAGCATAACCCGGTTTTGGATTTTATAGCTTTTTGATTCCAAAAAGGAAAAGAAGGAATTCAATCCCTCAAAATACTTATTTCCGTCCCAAACAAGCTGTTTTTGTTCTTCGGTAAGCTGGAACCACGGTTTGTGAATTGGAAAGTCAAACTTGTAAGCGTTGTTAACCAATTGATCCCGATACCAACTCATACTTTCGCCACGCCACGGAAATATGGCGTTTTCATACACGGAGAGGGCAGTATTTGGGATAACCAAATCTTCATCAATACCAATTACATCGCCATAACCTTCACAAGTCGGGCATGCCCCGTAAGGATTGTTAAAACTGAAAAGATGCACGTTTGGTTCCATAAAAACCATGCCGTCTGCCTCAAAACGGTTGTTGAATTCCGTAACTTTATTTGAAGAAAGTTCCTCAATATACAATTCGCCTTTTCCCTCAAAAAAAGCTATTTCAACAGCATCGGCAAGACGGTTATAGAAATCCTCTTCGTCTTTTGTGATAATCCGGTCAATGACCAAATCTATCTTCTTCGGAAATGATTTTCCCTCCAATTCATCGATCCTAACAACTTCATCCTTCACTTTAATCCTGGAATAGCCCTGTTGCGCCAGTGCCTGGATTTTATTTTGCATCGTGCGGCCTTCTTCCAAAAAGATAGGGGCGAGGAGCAGTAATTTTTCGCCTTCGGGAAATTTTTTTATGAAATTTATAACATCTGTGGTGGTGTCTTTTTTAACTTCCTTGCCAGAAATTGGCGATATGGTTTTCCCAATCCGGGTGTAGAGCAATTTCAGATAATCATAAATCTCGGTGGAAGTCCCAACCGTGGAACGCGGGTTTGTGGAATTTACTTTTTGCTCGATTGCAATGGCCGGCGCAATCCCTTTTATGGAATCTACTTTTGGCTTGTCCAATCTTCCCAAAAATTGACGGGCATAGCTGGAAAGGCTCTCCACATAGCGTCGCTGGCCTTCGGCGTAAAGCGTGTCAAACGCCAAGCTGGATTTTCCGCTGCCCGAAAGACCGGTTACAACTACCAATTTGTTGCGCGGAATAGCGACGGAAATGTCTTTAAGATTGTGAAGTTTTGCACCCTGAATAAGGATGTTTTTTTTAGTATCTACGGTTTCGGTACTCAATGTAATTTTCCTTTTTTTATAGCTTTTCGCAAAGATACTATATCGGTTTCAGCAATGCACATTTGCGGTTACTATTATTTTTTAATGAAAAATTTAACCTTTTTTTTGCATTTGTGATTTCTTTGTTGTTATATTTACGGCTCTTAACGTCATATAAAAAAATTATTGCCTATAGCTGATCATTACTTTTAACAAATAAACATTTTAACTAAGCAACCAAATCCATAGTTGTTTATTTTTTAAAGAAGTATTGATATGAAGCAAAGCACAAACTCTGATGCGTTTTTAGTGAGCGCTTATATGAACGGTAATGAAGCTGCACTTAGCGAGCTGATAACTCGACACAAGCAAAGAATCTACAGTTTTATTTATTCGAAAGTTTTTGATAGGGATGTCGCCGAGGATATTTTCCAGGACACTTTTATTAAGGTTATCAAGACCTTAAAAAAAGGAGCCTATAACGAAGAGGGAAAATTCCTTCCGTGGGTGATGCGAATTGCCCATAATTTGGTGATTGACCATTTCAGAAAGAACAACCGCATGCCTAAATTTGAAAACAATAATGATTTCAATATTTTTTCCGTTTTGAGCGATAATGCCTTAAATGTTGAAAAACAAATCATTAAGGGCCAAGTGGAAAGCGATGTGCGCAGATTGATTCTTGAATTGCCAGATGACCAAAAAGAGGTGTTGATGATGCGAATTTATAAAGATATGAGCTTCAAGGAGATTAGTGAGCAAACAGGCGTTAGTATCAACACAGCACTGGGACGGATGCGTTATGCCCTTATCAATTTACGCAAAGTAATTGATAAACATAATATTATATTGACCAATTGATACAATAAAGTAATTTTTGCTACGTTATTTGAAAATAAAACCTCAAAATAACATTCTATGCAAAAATTTTACTCTGAAACATCACGTGTGGACGGCGTGAATAAAAAACTCGTTCCAAAAGAGGAAACCATTAAATTTCTTCTGGATTATTCGATGGCTTTAAGTGTTATAGATTACCATAAAATGAAGTTTGAAGCACTTCTAAACTAAACTTTGGAGAAACCCTGGAATTAGCTTTTCAGGGTTTTTTTTGAATAAAAAGCCCCTAGCCCCCAAAGGGGGATTTATTTACGGGCATAATGTGCATAGTTCATCGCTCATCTCTTATCTACCTTCTTTAAATATTCTTTTATCACCGATTTTCTGCCAATGGTCTTTGTGATTATGTCCTTTTGCAAATCCCAACCACGGGCCGGGGAGTATTGCCTTCCGTACCATATAATCTGAAGATGGAGAATATTCCATAAATCCTTTGGAAACAAACGCTTTGCATCCTTTTCTGTTTGCACTACATTTTTTCCATTGGAAAAACCCCAACGGTACATCAATCTATGGATGTGGGTATCAACGGGAAAGGCAGGAATATTAAAGGCTTGGCTCATAACCACACTTGCCGTTTTGTGGCCCACGGCGGGAAGGGATTCCAAGGCTTCAAAATCAGCGGGAACCTTACCGTCATATTTCTCTATTAATATTTTTGAGAGCCCATGGATGCCTTTTGATTTCATCGGTGAAAGTCCTACGGGTTTAATTATTTCCCTGATTTCTTCTACGGTTAGTTTTACCATATCATAAGGATTGTCAGCTACTTCAAACAGCAAGGGCGTAATTTGGTTGACGCGAACGTCGGTACTTTGCGCAGAAAGCAGCACGGCGATCAATAAAGTATAGGGATCCTTATGTTCCAAGGGAATTGGAACTTGTGGATAAATCTTATTTAACGTATCAATAACAAAGGTTACCTTTTCCTGTTTGGTCATTTTAAGTACTTTTATGCAAAAATAAGGATAATGAAAACATTAAAGGTAGGAGATAAGGCTCCAGATTTCAAAGTAAACGATCAAGACGGAAATAGTATTTCCTCAAAAGATTATAAAGGAAAAAAATGGGTTGTCTTTTTCTATCCAAAAGCAAACACACCCGGCTGTACTGCTGAAGCCTGTAACCTTCGCGATAATTATAAGGAACTCCAAAAAGAAGGGTATGAATTATTGGGAGTAAGCGCCGACAGTGAAAAACGCCAAAAAAACTTTAGGGAAAAATACAATTTTCCATTTCCGTTATTGGCCGATGAGAATAAAGAGGTGATAAATGCTTTCGGGGTTTGGGGCCCAAAAAAGTTCATGGGTAGGGAATTTGACGGAATTCACCGAAAAACCTTTATTATAGACGAAAACGGAATCATTACACGTGTTATCGACAAGGTTAAGACTAAAGACCACGCGGCGCAGATATTGGATTAACTATTAACCTTTTCCGCAGTGGGTCTATAATTGAAGAGTTGCTTTTCCTTTATAATTTCTGAAACTCCCGGAGGTAGCATCTGCTCCCAGCCATCTTCACCTTTTTCAATCATTCCAAGCACTTCGCGGGAGAATATCTCCATATTGTCCGGGTTGTAATCAGTGATGTCCACAACCTTGCCGTTATATTTGAAGAATTTGTAGAGTTCCTTCATTCGCGGATGAACCTTTAGGTTTTCGCTTGTGGTATATTCTCCCGTTTCGGGATCTTTCATGGGGTAGAGGTAAACCTTCAAGTCCTTAAAGAACAGCTTTCCAAAGGCTTCCAAGATACCGCCGCTCAAATGGCGATAATATTTTTCATCAAAAATATCCACTAGATTGTTGACGCCCATGGCGAGCCCCATGCGCATCTTGGTATATCTTGAGAAATATTCAACAAGTTTATAATATTCCTGAAAATTTGAAATCATTACGGTATGCCCCAAAGAACAGAGCAACCGGGCTCTATCCATAAAATCCTCTTCATCAATTTCCCCCTCGGCACGTAGGTTTGACAGTGTTATTTCAAAAATAACCTCCGTTCTATCCTTTTCCACCCTGTTTTCCTTCAGAAACATTTCGTAGGAACGTTCAAACATATCTATGTTCACCTTCGTTACAGGTCTAAAACTACCGCGAAGGGCCAATATGTTTTTCTTATAAAGTATTCTTGCGGGAAGAATGTTGTGGCCATCGGGGTCAAACATAACGGCATCCGTCATCCCGTTTTTGATCAATTGAAGGCTCATCAATCTGTTATCAACGTCCTTAAATCTTGGTCCCGAAAAATTGATGGTGTCAATTTCAATTTTGTCCTTGTCTATATGATCGTACAGATAGCGCAACAGTTTATTGGGCTGGTCATATTTGTAGTATGCGCCATATATTAAATTCACCCCTAATATTCCCAGGGTTATTTGCTGTAGCTGTGCGTCGTTCTCGTGAAACCGAATGTGAAGTGTTATTTCGTTATAGGGCTCTTTCGGGTCAATTTGGTACCGAATCCCCACCCAGCCATGGCCTTTGTATTTTTTGGCAAAGTCGATGGTGGCAACGGTGTTTGCGTATGAAAAGAAAAGTCTGTTGGGGTGTTTTTCACGATTAATGCGCTCTTCAATCAGATCGAACTCGTGCGAGAGCATTTTCTGAAGTCTTGATTCGGTCACATATCTTCCATCTTCCTCAATACCATAGATTGCGTCGCTAAAATCCTTATCGTAGGCAGACATTGTTTTGGCGATGGTTCCCGAGGCGCCGCCGGCCCTAAAAAAATTCCGAACGGTTTCTTGCCCGGCTCCAATTTCGGCAAAAGTGCCGTAAATGTTTTCGTTCAGATTGATTCGTAAAGCCTTACTTTTTATGGAGGGAATATTTTCAAATTCCTTGTCTCCTATTATGGTTTCTGGCATAGCAACGTTCTCTTTTTAATATAACAAAGGTAGCAAATACAATAGGTAAACAAAAAAAATACCAGTATTTTTGCGCAGATGAAATCAACATTCAGCGTTACATTTCTCGGCACTGGAACTTCACAAGGCATACCCGTAATAGGCAGCAATCACCCTGTTTGTAAAAGCAGTGACCCAAAAGATAAACGTTTGCGTGTTTCGGTTTTATTGCAATGGAATGATTTTACTTACGTTATTGATTGCGGTCCAGACTTTAGACAGCAAATGTTGCGCCAAAATGTTTCAAAACTGGACGGCATTCTTTTAACGCACGAGCACAGCGACCATACCGCGGGGCTTGACGATATTCGTCCCTTTAATTTTATGCAGGGCAATATGCCTTTTTATGCCCATAAGCGTGTTTTTAAATCACTGCACGAGCGCTTTGCCTATATTTTTGAAACCGAAAACAAATATCCCGGAGCGCCAAGTGTGGAAGAAATAGAAATAGATAAAGACAGTATATTTACCATAGGAGGTAAGCAAGTTGTATCAATAGAAGCCTATCATGACACCCTACCGGTTTTAGGTTTTCGTGTGGAAAGCTTTACCTATTTGACAGATGTTAAAACTATTGCCGAAGAAGAAATTGAAAAAATAAAAGGTACAAACGTACTGGTAGTAAATGCACTTCGCGAGGAACCTCACTATTCACATTTCAATCTTTCGGAAGCATTGGATTTTATCGAAAGGGTGAAACCAAAAATAACATACTTAACGCATATTAGCCATTTAATGGGCTTTCATGAGGAAGTGGAGAAAAAACTTCCCAAAAACGTCCATTTGGCTTATGATACACTCACTATAACTATTTGATTATGAGAAACAAAATTTTCATGTATTTGTTCCTTTTTGCAGTACTTTTCATAATTTATCAATATATGAACGAGAAAAGTATTTTTGAATCGCAGGAATCCCAAATTGAAAATCTGCAAACGAAAGTTCAAAAATATAACGACTCTATCGAGGGGCTGAATGGCCAAATAATGAACTTGAACTATTTCACCTTAATGGGAAATGACAACGCGATGACTTATTTCGAAAACCGAGGATTTGAGGCAGTGGAGGTGGAAGCAATGGTTTCGGACCAGATTTATGATTTCAATTTACAAAAAGGCAACAATCCCTTGGTGCCATTTGAGGGAATGGCTGGCGATATGAAAATCAACAAATTAAAATTTCTCAACCACAAGTGGATACTTGCGGATTTTACCGATAACACCTATTGGGGCGAGATGATTTTGGAATATTATTTCAACGATAAAAACGAACTTGAATTGACGCCAATCGCTTCCTTTTTATATCAAAATTAAATATTTGAATGAAAGCCACCGATTAATTTTTATCCAACCAATTTTTCAGTTCATAAAAATTCTGGGGAGCAACGCCGTGACCCACGGGAAATTCAGAATACTTACAATCTATATTTAATTTTTTGAGAAAAGGCTCTGTCTTTCGGGCCCATTGCACGGGAATCACTTGGTCCACGCTGCCGTGTGAAGTATAAACCTTTAGGTTGCTGAAATCGTTTTTAGCATACCCATCCTTTAAAATTTCCTCATTAATATAACCACTCAGGCCGATTACGTTTTTTACCTTTTCGGGATAGCTCAATGCAACCGCAAAACTTAAAATGGTACCTTGGCTAAAACCGAGAAGCGTAACATTGTTTTTGTCAACTTTATATTTTTCAATCACTTCGTCTATACACTTTGAAACCAATTCGCGAGAGGCAATTGCTTGTTCATCGTCGCTAAATTTTCCCTGTGAATTGTCAAAATAGATATTATACCAAGCATTTCCGTAGGGTTCCAAACGTATTGGAGCTTTTAAAGAAATGATTGCGTATTTCTCCGGAAGTTCGCTGGCGAAGGAAAACAAATCATTTTCATCGCTCCCAAAGCCGTGCAGCATAATAATTGCCGGCGGATTTTCCACAGAATTTTTTGCGGGTCTATAATTGTGTTCTAATAGTAACGTGTGTTTTTCCATAGGCTGCAAAAATAAACAAGACCTTTTAAACTGAAGTTGTTTCAGCAGAAAAGGTCCCGTTAAAGTTGTTATAATAATTAGATGCCTTTAAACCATTCTTGAAATTGCTCGCCAAAAACGGGAACTGGTTTCATTTCGCCCTGTACAGCGCTTATAAGGCCAAGGAGCCAAAACACGAATATAGCAAGTTGTACAATCCAGGTAAGTATTGAAATGCCGATAAAGCTTATAATGATACTCAATACTACTCCCACGCACATAATGCCCAACGATTGACGTACGTGGAATGAACCAAGCGTAGTTTTGTTTCCGTTGTTCATTATTAGAGCTATTATCCAGCCAATTAAGGTAATATATGCAATGATTGCCACGGTTTTGCCATTGTCTGTAGTTGTTTCCATTTTTTTGATTTTAGGTTAGTGTTTTATTTAAGCTAAAGATAATCAATACTTTAATTTAAAAAAGTAAACCAATCCTGAAATTTTTCACTTAAAAAAGGAATACCCTTCTTTTTGTTGAAAAAAGCCATAGACCAAGAAAATAGCCAAAGCAAAACACAAACAAGCCATATAATATCGCCAATAGTCACATCTATTTGTGCTTGTACAACTAGTGAAACGATAAACATTAAAGTGATACCAAACATATTTTTAATATGCCAAGTAGCAAAGGGGTGGTTTTCTTCCCTATTGAAAAAATAGGCAATAATAAAACCTACAAATGGGGTATAGGCAATGAGGGCGGTAGATTTTCCTGCGAGAGTATTCTTCATTATTTATTCAGTACCAATTGGTTATTGGATACGATTCCGTAGGGCTTTCCTTTTAATTTTGATCCCAGAAGTGCTGCATTTTTTGAAGTTGAAAGAATATCCTTTTCAGCAAATTTCCAAGTTTCATCAGGATTGAAAAGGGTAAGTTCGGCACGGTTTCCTTCCTCAATTTTTTCCGAAGGAATTTTGAAAGTTTTCTTCAAGCTCGTAAGTGCATTGACCGATTGCTCAATTCCCAAAACCATATTGAGTGCGCCAAAACAGCCTTCCAGACCAATACTTCCGAAATGCGCGTGATCAAACTCGGTTTTTTTATGCTCCACATCAATTGGGTTGTGGTCGCTGGTAATGCCGTCAATGGTGCCGTCTTTCAGTCCTTTTAATAATGCTTTTGTATCTTCTTTGGTGCGTAAAGGCGGAAGCAATTTATAGTTAGTGTCAAATTCCTCCAAAACGTCATCCGTTAAAATAAGGTTGAAAATGGCAACGCTGCACGTTGCCTTTAGTCCCTTTTTCTTAGCGTCCCTAATCAACTCTACAGATTTTTTTGTTGAAATGGTCGGGATGTGAAGCTTGCCACCCGTATATTCAAGAATATACAAATCGCGAATTATTTGTAGTTCTTCCGAAAGTGCGGGAATCCCCTTTAAGCCCAATCGGGTGCTGTTTACCTCTTCGTTTACCATTCCGTTTCGCGCCACAGATTTTTCAAAAGGGAACGATTGTACCAAGCCGTCAAAGTTTTGCGTGTATTGCAGTGCTATTTTTAGCAAGTTTGCGTTTGCGATTGGGTTTTTATAGTCGTAAAATGAAACCGCGCCTTCGTTCCGCATATCGTAAAGTTCGGCGAGGTCTGTTCCTTTGCTGCCCACGGTAAGCGCGCCGATGGGGTAGAGGCTCACAGCATTTCCTTCGGCTTTACTTTTCAAAAATTTTATATGCCCTTTGCTGTCCGTAATCGGAAAACTATTGGCATTTACGGCAACACTTGTAAATCCGCTGTACGCTGCTGTTTTTAGGCCATTTTCAATAGTTTCACGTTCTTCAAAACCGGGTTCGCCAAAGGAAACACTGCTATCAAACCATCCTTGGGAAATGTGCAGATTTTTTAGTGAAATTTCTTTTACTTTTTCGGAAGAAGGAATTGTTGCGGCAATTTTTGAAATTTTACTATTTTCTATCAAAACATCCCGTTTCTTTAAATGATGCTTGCTGGAAGCATCGACAATGGTGGCTGATTTCAGTAGTATCTTCATTTGTAGAATTTTAAGATAAGCATTTCAAAAAGTAAAAAGAGCAATGCAAAAATAGCAAACCATTTCCAAAAACTGTTAATCGCGTTTGCATCGGCCAAGGAATCAAAAAGGTCTTCCACAGAGCTGTAAACTTTCGCACCTTCCCAATCTTCGGGGTTTAGGTATTGCAGTTCACTTTCACCACGTGAATAATTGAAACTTATATTTTCCAAAAACTCAGTTTTCTTCACTATTTGATAATTTCCTGCTTTTTTGGGTTCATCAGTGGTAGTCATTAAAACATAATTGGCCTTTGTTTGCTGAAGCGGTATAAACTGCTCCGTACTGTCTTTTACGGTAAGTATTTCATCTGGGCCTAGTTTCACGGGAACAGCTATTGCGTTTTGCTGCCCAATGGTATAGTATAGACGGGGTAAGGGCAAACTCTGCAAGGCCATATTATAAATAGTAGGAACAACTAAAGGTGAATTCTGAAAATTGGAATTTTCTTTATTTATGGCCGATGTAAAAAAGTAGGTTTTATTCTTTTGAAGCAAAAAGGGCTGATTGTCCTCAAAAGCAAGCGCGGAGGTAGCATTTGAGGATATATTGTAATACGAATTGACTTTCGGGTACTGAAAATTATCAACCTCCTTTTCAAAAACATCTTTAAAGAGCGGGTGCGAAAAAACAATTTTTGTAATCATTTTTTCCTGGATTTTCGCTTCGGAAAGTGTGCCCAAGGCCATCGTCATTAAAAAGTTGTTATAGCCGTTTAAATCTGCCTGTACTGCGGGAATGACCAAAACGCTTCCACCGGCATCGGTAAAGGATTTTAAAGCGGTTGCCAACGAAGCGGGAATTTCCTTCAACTCATTGAGCACGATGAAATTTTGGTCGGGAATTTCATTGTAGTTCAATGTTTTAAAGGTTTGTTGCGTAAACTGAAATTC
Organism: Aequorivita aquimaris; assembly: GCF_001573155.1. Classification (GTDB taxonomy): domain Bacteria; phylum Bacteroidota; class Bacteroidia; order Flavobacteriales; family Flavobacteriaceae; genus Aequorivita; species Aequorivita aquimaris. The sequence goes on from NZ_JRWG01000003.1 coordinate 270,622, forward strand.
GTCCTTTTCAAAAAGGCGTTGCAGATAGTTGCCGTCGGCTTCGTTAATGGCCAGGACCTTTATTTTTCCGGGTTTGTTTATGCTGAAAAAAAGTGTGTTGTCGAAAGGAAGATTTGCTTCATTAATCTCCAACTTTCCAATGAATTCTTCTGAATTGTCAATATCAAAAGTCACGGTTCCACTGGCATTTTCGGAAAAATCCACTGCGGTTTTGGCTATCAATTTCTCTCTATTGAAGAGGGAAATGGGCACTTCGGAAATTTCAGCTCCCGTATTTGAGACTTTTACATTCAATTGTGTTACCGCAGCATTTTTTGAAGCGATGTAAGCACTGTCAATGGCAATGTTTGAGGCGTTTACGGGTTTTAATTGCACGGCATCCACGAGCATATCTTCCGGAATTTCGGGAAAGTTATCCTTCACTTGAAAATCTGAGAGATACACCAAACGCTTCGCCGCATCTTTTTCATCGGAAAAGAGTTGTCTGGCCTTCAATAAAACCTGCGAAGGTGTCAACTGATTCTGGGAATATTGGATTGAAAGCACTTCATTTTTAAAATCCTGTGGCGAGGCATTCTTTCTTTCCGAATTATTTGTGAACCAACTCAGTTTTTCGGTTCCGCCAGTTTTATCAAACAAATCCTGCAAGGCTCGCTCAAGCATTGGGCCCTTTGCGCCTTTGGCCTGCATACTGAAGGAATTGTCAATATAAACGACGGTTTCCTTTTTAGTGTTTAAAGCAATCTTGGAAGCGGTGAAAGGTTGTGCAAATGCAATAATGATACACGCCAAAGCGAACAGACGCATCAATAACGTAAGCCACTTTTTAAGCTGCGAACTCTTTCGGGTCTGGATAGTTACTGTTTTGAGAAAAGCGACGTTGGTAAAATCTACTTTCTGAAAACGCCTAAGCTGAAAAAGATGAATAAATATCGGGATGAGCAGTAGGAAAAGGGCGTAAAAAATTTCTGGGTGTTTGAACTGCATTCCTATAAATATTGCCCAAAGATAAAAAATGGAACGTAATTACAGCTATTTCTGGACGGTAAACGTGAAGGTGCTTCCTTTTCCGGGCTCAGAGTCCAGAGAAATAGTACCGCCCAGCTTTGAAACTAAGCTTTTTACGGTTGCCAATCCAATTCCCGTACCTTCTTTTCCGTCACGGTCTTTGATGCCCGTGGTTTTAAAGAGATTGAATATTTCTTCCTGCACACCAAGGTCTATACCCATTCCATTGTCTGTGATAGCAAATTTATGAAAGTCGGTTTCGTCAATATATTTTACAGAAACTATACGCTTTTCATTTAAATTATACTTCAAGCTATTGTCAATCAAGTTCAAGAAAATTTGTGTGAGTGCAGCTTTGTTAACATTTTTAAGTGTTCCCGCCATCGGAAAATCAAACAGTGTGTCATCACTGATCAGTACTTCGCTTATTTCATCAAAAAGTTCTTTTAGTAAAACGTCCTCTTTTTGTGAATCAAGCAATTCATCTGCTTTATAAAATTTTAGAATTCCGTTAATGTAATTTTTCAGAGTCAGTGATGAATCTTCAATATAATCAAGGTACATCTTTGAATCTGTTGAGAGGTTTTCAATATTTTCTTCCTTTAAGAATCGTGTAAGCGAAGTTATGTTTGCCAACGGCGACTTTAAATCATGTGATACCACGTGCGCAAATGTTTCAAGTCTTTCATTTCTGTTTTGCAGTTCCTTTTGAATTTCAATGAGAAGGCTGTTCTTTTTTCTGAGTTCAATAAGATTGACAACTTGTTTGGCCAAAGCTTTTAGGCTGATGATTTGGACATCGGTTAATTGTCTAGGTTTATGATCAAAAACACACAGTGTTCCCAACTTGAAACCGTTTGGGTTTATAAGTGGGACACCTGCATAAAAAACAGCTTGGTTTTCCGTCACCAATGGATTGTCGTCAAAACGCTCGTCTTTAGTGGCATCTTCGACTATAAAAATTTCATCGTCTTCTAAAATTGCATGCCCGCAAAAGGAAATATTTCTAGGCGATTGGTTAAAATCCACTCCAACATGTGATTTAAAAAAATTTCGTTCCAAATCAAGCAAGGTAATCAACGCGATAGGGACTTCACAAATAGCCGCGACTAGCTTTGTAATGTTGTCAAAATCATTTTCAGAAAAGGTGTCGAGTAATTTATATTTTTTCAGTTCAGCAATTCGTGCTGCTTCATTTTCGGGGAATTCGGGAAAAGTCATAAAAAAGTAAACCAGTATTGTTTTATGCAGGTAAATATAATCTGAAATGGGGCCCAGATAAAAATGTTTTCAACTTCCTGTTATAAAAGCGGATGCTAATTTAGTTTTTTGATAGTAAACATAAAAGTTGTGCCCTCTCCCAAAGTGGAAGAAACTTCTATTTCACCATCAAGTCTATTTACTAGCTTTTTTACTGTGGAAAGTCCTATACCATTTCCTTTTTTACCATTCCGGTCTAAGGTTCCAGTTGTGACGAAAAGATCAAAAATATTACCTATTCGGTCTTTTGGTATTCCCATTCCGTTGTCGGTAATTGTAAAATGGTAGTAACCGTCCTTTTCTTCACAATCAATATCAATTTTTATTTTCTTTTTGTCGTTATATTTTAAGCTATTGCCAATAAGGTTTAAAAGTATTTGCTCAAGCGCAACTTTATTGGCCTGCATTTCAATATTCTCTTCGGGTAGATTTATTTCACAATCAACGTTGATATTCAGCAGTTCTATTATTTCCTCTAAAAGGTCTTGACTGTCAAAAGGTTCATTTCGCAAAGATGCTGTTTTATCGGTCTCGTAATGTTCCAGTAGGCCAGTAACGTATTCACTTAATGTAAAGGAAGACTGCTTGATGTAATCTAAATATTCTTTGCCCTGTTCATCCAAGTGTTGACCGTATTTAGTGCGGAGCATATCAGAAGTGATAATCATATTTGCCAGCGGCATTTTCATATCGTGGGATACTACGCCAGCAAAATTTTTAAGTTCCTCATTGCGTTCCCTAAGTTCTTTTTGCACAGATAGCAATGCTCTATTACGTTTTCGGGCCTCAAATAAATTCACAACTTGGTAAGCCATTGCAGTAAGTGCCTTTTTTTGGGATTTTGTCAATATCCGTGGCTTTGTATCAAAAACGCAAAGAGTTCCCAACGGATAACCTTCGCTATTTACCAAGCGCACACCGGCATAGAAAATGGCATTCATATCCGTAACCAGTGGATTATCTTTAAAACGGATGTCTTTTCGGGCATCTTCAATAATAAAAATGTTCGATTCTTCCAATATGGCGTGTCCGCAAAAAGAAATATCTCGTGGTGATTCATTAAATGGAATACCGTAATGCGATTTCAGAAAATTACGATCTGCATCCAGAAGCGTTACCAATGAAATTGGCACATCACATATATTTGCTGTCAATGCGGTTATATTGTCGAAATCCTTTTCTGGCAAGGTGTCCAACAAATGATAGGAACGTACAGCGGCCAAGCGTTGCTCTTCATCTATTGGAAATTGTGGTTTTATCAAGGTTTAGGTTACTTTATCTTAAAACCGAAAATATCGGTTTTTAAGAATTAAACGTAAATGTACAATATTTTACAATCAGTTTTGAAACGGATAAAAATAATGTGAAATGTATCAACTTTTAAATCAAAAGCGTTCAAAAACGCCTAATCCGAAAAGAGCAAAGTCATATTTTACAGGATCTTGTGAGTCCAATTTGCGAAGCGAATTATCCAACTCCAATAAAGCTTTGGCATCGTTTTGTTTACGTTTCAGTAGTTTTAGTTTCCGTGCGACGTTACCACTATGAACATCAAGCGGACAAGACAACTGGGAAGAATCAATGCTTTTCCAAATTCCAAAATCTACGCCCGTAGCGTCATTACGAACCATCCACCGAAGAAACATATTTATTCTTTTTGCAGCCGAATTTTTTAAGGGATCACTAATGTGTTTTTGAGTTCGAGAAGGGTGGGGGAGTTCAAAAAAAGTTTTTTTGAAGTGATGTATTGCTGGTTGCATCGAGTCAATTTCTGCATATTTTGAAAACAAGGTTTCCAGCCCACCATGGTTTTTATATATATTTTGAAGCGATTTCAGAAAATAAGCAAGATCTTCATTATTAAAAGTTCTATGCACAAAATTTGAAAGAGACTCTGATTGCTCTTCTGAAAAATTCATCACAAAATCATAAGGGGAGTTGCCCATCAATTCCACTAAACGGTTGCCATTGGTTATGATGCTTTTTCTATTTCCCCAAGCAATGGTAGCCACCAAAAAGCCTGTAATTTCAATATCTTCCTTTAATGTGAATAAATGCGGAATTTGAATGGGATCGGTTTCAATAAAGTTGGGGTTATTGTATGTATTGACTTTTTCGTCTAGAAATGCTTTAAGTTCTGTTTTATTCATTTAATGGCTCACAATTTTTCCGTCCTGCATCACCAATTTTCTATCGGCCATATCTGCAAGCTCTTCGTTGTGCGTAACAATTACGAAGGTTTGCCCAAATTCATCCCGCAATTTAAAAAACAGATTGTGCAGGTTTTCGGCACTTTCGGTATCAAGATTTCCGCTAGGTTCATCGGCCAGAATGATTGCCGGATTGTTAATCAGAGCTCTTGCAACGGCAACTCGTTGTTGTTCCCCGCCCGAAAGTTCGTTGGGTTTGTGGCCCTCGCGGTGCGAAAGTCCTAAAAATGCGAGTAGTTCTTTCGCTCTTTTTATAGCTTCGTTCTTTGGAGTGTTTTTTATGAATGCTGGAATACAGACGTTTTCAAGTGCTGTAAACTCTGGCAATAGTTGGTGAAACTGAAAAATAAACCCCAAATTTTCATTTCGGAACTGTGCTAATTTCTTTCCCGAAAGGGAACCAATATTTACACCGTTTATGGATAATTTACTTTTTGATTTATCAAAAGCATCCAAGGTTCCCAAAATCTGCAGCAAGGTTGTTTTTCCCGCGCCCGAAGCACCAACTATTGAAACAATTTCACTCTTTTTTATGTATAGGTCAACACCCTTTAAAACATGGAGGTTGTCGTAGAATTTATGAATATTTTGGGCTTCAATCATAGCAAAAATTTAAACCGTGAAAGTACTATTTATAGCGCTATAATACAATCCAATGGATTATATTGTTTTTATTCGGACTTATGTGTTTATTTTTGAATTCAATATTATTAAACAAATTTTAATGGCTTCCTATAGATATTTTGAAGAATACGACCAACCTGTAACGGACACGTTGATTGAAAATTATAGTAAAATCTTGCATACGGTAGGCGAAGATATTTCGCGCGATGGTATTGTAAAAACACCCGAACGCGCCGCAAAGGCGATACAATTTTTAACCTCGGGCAACTGTCAAGATCCTGCTGAAATTTTAAAAAGCGCAATGTTTGCTGAAGCTTATCACGATATGGTTATTATTAAGGACATTGAGCTTTATTCGCTTTGTGAGCACCATATGCTTCCCTTCTTTGGGAAAGCACATATTGCTTATATTCCCGATGGTCATATTGTGGGTCTTAGCAAAATTCCGCGTGTGGTTGATGTTTTTGCGCGAAGATTACAAGTGCAGGAACGGCTTACCCATGATATTTTGGAATGTATAAATAACACACTAAAGCCTAAAGGAGTGGCTGTAGTTATTGAAGCCTCGCACATGTGCATGATGATGCGCGGCGTTCAGAAACAGAACAGCGTAACCACAACTTCTGGCTTTCGTGGTCAATTTGAGGCTATAGAAACTAGAAGTGAATTTCTAAAGTTAATTAGTAGCGATTTGGGTTAATTTTTTGGAATGTTTTTTGCTCTTTGTAATAAAATTAAACACAACAAAAATGAAAAACGAAAAATATAAATTGCTTCGAAAAAGTATCTTTTATGATATAATTGGTATGGTTACAATGGCCATTCCCGTAGTTGGACCCTTTTTAGATTTACTTTGGGCGCCCATTGCAGCAAAAAGTATGAGTGAAATGTATAAAGGAACTGAAGGTAAAATCGCTTCTGTTCTTGTATTTGTAGAGGAAGTTTTACCCTTTACGGATGTTGTACCTACCTTTACACTAATGTGGTTATACACATTTGTGTGGAAAAAACAGCCCACACCTCAAACTATTGAAATTCGAGCAAATGAATAAAAAAAGCCCCGACTTGGGGCTTTTTCTTTAGATTTCTAATTTTAAGTTTACATTAATACTTCTTCCCATATTAAAGATACCGTCGGGTTTTAATCTCGACAAATGGGCTATATATTTTTTATCGGTAAGATTTGTTCCGTTCAAGCCAATTTTAAATAAAACCTTCTGAAGTTGAAAGCTGCTTTCAATTCCTGCACTTAGTAATGAATAACCTCCGGTTCTTGTTTCAAAATTGCTCACATTTCTTTGGGCAAAAGTATTTTCGAGCGTTATAAAAGCTGAACTTGATTTTCTGGTCTTTCCGTCATTTAGTTCTACCCGAAACGTATTCCGAAGTGAATTTGCCGGAATTAATGGCAAATATTTATCATTGCTCAATTTGCCGGTAACAGTTTCGAAGCTACTTTCCAAATGAAGCCAATCCAACGGGTGGGGGTGAAGGTGAAAGCCCAATTCGCCCCCAAAAAGCGACGCATTGCCCTGCAAATAATCAAATACCTGTGCGTCGTCAATAGTTTCATTGGTAGGCGACAAGAAAATGTAATCGTTAACGGCATTGTAAAAACCGTTTGCAAAAAATTCAATATGTTCGTTTCTGTACTCCAAGGCAACATCAGCTTGGAAATTCTGCTCGTTCGTTAAATTTATATTTCCACGTTCGTATCGATTTGTACCTTCGTGAACGCCATTAGAAGTTAGTTCTGCCAAGTTTGGTGCTCTAAATCCACTGGCAAGATTGATTCGTGTTGAAAAATTTCGAACAATATCGAGTTTAGCTCCTAAAGCAGCAGTGAAACTATTAAAAGTGGTATTAAGTGCTGGAATAAAATCCAAATCAGCAGGATTTCCAGCGGCTTCACTTTTAATTTTTCGAGAGTCGAAACGGATTCCGGCTTGAAAATCTATCTTTTCCAAATGATAGTGTGAAGTTGCCAAAATTCCGATATCAGTAGTTTTCGCATCAGGAATTAAAATTTCTTCACCTTCGTTTTTATTTTTTTGAAACATTCCCTGAAGACCCACTATAGTTTCAAAATTGCCCAATTGAGGTAGGTGATATTTCACATCATAATTAAATGTGTTTAATTTAAGCTGAAGAGCTGCCACATGTGGTTCGTCTTCAAATTCACGTCTGTCATTGAACAGATAACCGGCTTTTATATCTAAACTGGAGTTAGTAAAAAATAACGTATTATCAAAACTTAAAATATGGTTATCAATTTCCTGAAAAGGAAGTTCTAAATCCTTTGAACGCGTTTGCTCACTGACTTCCTCAGGAATACCAATATTGGAACGATTGTAATTATAGCGAAGTGTTGACTTAAATTTTGTGCCAGAATATTGCAATCCAGTCTTGAAATCTTTTTCATTAAACCTAGTGTTGGTAACACGATAATCTGCTCCCGTATCATAATCACTAAAAATAGCGTACGCGCCCCGTGCCAAAAATTTTAGCTTTTCACCTGAGGTTTTAATTCCAAGATTTGTAGCGGTTCCCAATGTATTTGAAAAGTAATCGCTGTTTAGATCACCGTGAGTTTCACCCGAGAGTGCAAATTTTTCAGGATTAAGATAAAGTACTCCGCCCAGAGCATCACTTCCGTATAGCAATGACGCAGGGCCTTTTATAACCTCTACACTTTCTACTCCCGCTTCATTAATACCGAGCCCGTGCTCGTCTCCAAATTGCTGATTTTCTAAACGAACACCCTGTGCATAAGTTAAAACCCTATTTGAGCTTAGTCCGCGAATAACTGGTTTTCCAATGCCCGTTCCTGTACTAATGATATCTACTCCTGCAATATTTTTAATGCCATCGGCCAAGGTTACGGCACCAGAGGCGTTTAGATCTTCAGTTGAAATGCGTTCCACCTTCATTACATTATCACTCTGTAACTTATGGAAGGGCGTAGAAACTATAACCTCTTCCATTTCAACTGCACTTTCCTGCATTTCAAGATTTTCGGTAACGATTTTTCCGTTTGAAAAATTAATTTTTTTTGAAATGGTCGCGAATCCTAGTGAAGAAAAAACTATGTTATAGCTTCCGTCAGGAATATTGATTATCGTATAGTTACCGTCAAAATCTGCAACGGTTCCTTTTTCAAGTTGCGGAATATAGATTGTTGCGGGCACTGGTTCATTTGTATTTTTTGATGTTATGTTTCCCATTAAGGAATTTTGTGAGCTTACTGTGGTATATATAAAGAACACCACAAGTAAGCATAATATGTTTTTCATGCTTTCTTGATTTAAAAATGTTTGAATTAAAATAAAATGATAATAATTAAGAAAGTTGAGGAGGGCCTCTAAGAAAATAGTGGGAAGGGTCTAAGTTAAAAGGAGATGTAGAGTAAAAAAATTCAATATTTTGAAAACTGTGAAATACAGTAAAATCGGGAGATTCCAGAGGAATAAAGGTAAATATTGAAAAGTGAAAATCACAAATAGAACAGTCTAGCTGCTTTTGGTGAAGATGTGTGGAAATATCGGTACAGGCCTTATGCTCGTGTCCCTCAAAAGTATGCGCAAATTGTACAGCAGTAGGAAGTAGCAATGCCAACGAGAATATCGCTGCAACTAAAACTTGCGTTACTGTTGTTTTAAGATTTGTCATTGTTTAAGTAAAAAACCGAGACCCATACTGCGGAGCATTTTTTTCGCAAAATTCCAAAAGAAGTGATATTCTCCAAAAACCCATCCAAAAAACACCAAAAGTACTTTATAAATTGGTAGGATAATCAAAATTCGGAACGGCCAGTAAATGTACCAACCCATTTCTTCGGTTATATTAAAAAAATCTGTTAATGGAGCAGCCAGTTTTGCAGCTGAACTTCCAGTAATGGCAAATACTAGTAAAATTATAAATAGTTGTCTGTTGGTTTCAATATTCCAACGTTCTTTAAGCTTTTTCAATTTCTTCCGCCTATAAATTTTTGATTGTATTTTTCCTGAAAATAGACAAAATAGTTATACAATAAGTAATTCACCTCATATCCATAATCAATAGTTGGGTCGTAATTTATTTGTTCACCGTACAAATTTCTGGAATATAAATTTGGCTGTAAAACACGACTATTGTACTCAGCTACGAACTGACGGTTTTTCCCCTCTAATTTTGCTTGACCATAAAAACCGCGTTGTGGCTGGGAAATTAGCCAAGATTGAAACCCGGGTTCTACAATTATTATTTCATATTCAAGGCTATCATTTGCTATTCTGACTGTATCATTTTTTGTGCTTCCATCAGAAGGTGAGCTGGTTATGGAGGTATTTCCTGTTCCGCAGCTATGAATCACAAATGAAAGTACTGCAATTAGTAGAAAATTTTTCATATCAATGATTTTTACAAAGTTAACAAATGTAAAATGAAGGTAGCCTGATTTAACTTTCATTTAAAAAAAATACCGCCATTTTATGAATGACAGTATTTTGACTGGTTTGTGTTTGTGTTTTTATTTTCCAAAGAAGCCTCCCAAAAGACCGCCGAGACCACCTTTTTTCTGACTGCCTCCTAAAACCATTCCAGCGATGTCGTCAATTACACTTCCGTCATTATTTCCGTCAAGCAAAGATTCAATCATTGATTGCTGTTTTGGCTGCGCATTGCCGCCACCCATAAGACCGCCAAGTAAATCACCAATGCCAGAATCTGAGTTTACGTTTTTCTGCTGCTTTTGTTTTCCCAAATAACCCAATAAAATAGGTGCTGCAACCTGTAAAATTTGCATAACAGAATTGGTGTCCAATCCAGATTTTTGTGAAAGTGCTCTTACTGCGTTATCCTGCGAACCTCCTAAAACGTGACCTAAAATACCAAGCCCGTCCTGCTTCACTTCTTCATTTACACCGCCCCCGAAAAGACCGCCTAAATTATCGAGGATACTACCGTCATGCTTGCTGTTTAAAGCATTCATCAAATTAGCGGCTCCACTTTCGTTACTCGCATTGCGTTTCATAGCTCCTAGCAGTATGGGCATAGCCATTGTTACAACAGAAGCTGTTTTGTCTGCTGGTTGATTGGTTTCTTGACTAATACCTCCAATAATTTGTTTTCCGAGGTTACTGTTCAATAAATCTAAAATTCCTGACATTTTGTTTTACATTAATTAATTATTTCCGCAAGTTACTGAAAATGAATAATTATCTATTTATAAAATGAATATAATAACATTATTGCGCCTTATGTGAATAAAAACACTCTATTTTACTAAAATCGAAATTATCTGATTTGCCAGTTCTACACCAATTCTATCTTGTGCCTCATTTGTAGCTGCACCAATGTGTGGTGTAAGCGAAATTTTATCGTGCATCAATACTTTTATGGAAGGTGTGGGTTCGTTTTCAAAAACGTCAAGTGCAGCAAAAGAAACCTTTCCATCCTCAATAGCTTCCAGCAACGCGTTTTCGTCAAGAACCCCTCCGCGGGCTGCGTTCACGATACCTACGTTGTCCTTCATTTTTGAAATTTCTTCCTTGCCTATTAAATATCCCGATTGCGAAGGCACGTGGAGACTTATAAAATCGCTGTGTTTTATCAATTTGTCGATTGGCGCGGTTTTAATTTTTAGGGTGATGGTCTGCCCGTCATAAAAGGTTAGGGTTATATCTGCTTCGCCTACCTCGTGGTCGCTGGCAATCACTTTCATTCCGCAGCCCAAGGCTATTTTCGCTACTTGCCGGCCAATTCTTCCAAACCCGATGATTCCCAAAGTTTTGCCGCGCAGCTCGCGACCCGCACCATAGCTTTTCTTCAGCTCTTTAAATCTCGTGTCGCCTTCCAATGGCATATTGCGGTTTGAATCGTGCAAAAAACGAACCCCACCGAACAAATGAGCAAATACCAACTCTCCCACCGATTCTGAGGAGGCGGCAGGAGTATTGATTACATAAATTCCATTCTCACGGGCGTATTCCACATCTATATTGTCCATACCCACGCCGCCGCGGCCTATAATTTTTAGGGATGGGCAGCTGTCAATAATATCTTTCCGAACCTTGGTGGCACTTCGTACCAAAAGCACTTCAATTTTGTGCTCGTTGATATAATTTTGAAGTTGTTCCTGCGCCACGTGTACGGTCAAAACTTCAAACCCCGCATCTTTTAATATATCGATTCCGCTTTGTGAAATTCCGTCGTTTGCTAATACTTTCATGAAAATAGGTTCCTAGATTATTGTTTTATTAAGTTGTTTCTTATTTATATTTAACCGCATCACGCCCCTTTTTCAATTGCCTGCATTACATCCACCAAAATCTGTACGCTTTCCAAAGGCAATGCGTTATACATAGAGGCTCGATAGCCCCCAACGCTGCGATGGCCATTTAGACCATTGATTCCAGCTTGTTTTAAATAATCGTCAAAGGTTGCCTTCAATTCATCATTTTTTAAATTAAAGGTGGCATTCATTTTTGAACGGTCTTCTTTTTCGGCAACAAAGCCTTCAAACAAAGGATTTCTATCAATTTCACTGTAAAGAAGTTCCGCTTTTTGCTTGTTTACTTTTTCAATAGCAGTAATTCCACCCTTTTCTTTCAGCCATTCCAAAGTAAGCATAGACACATAAACTGAAAAGACCGCCGGCGTATTGAACATACTTTCTTTGTCTATATGTACTTTATAACTGAGCATAGAAGGAATGGCGCGCGATACTTTCCCAAGAATATCTTCCTTTATAACCACGAGGGTTGTGCCTGCGGGACCCATATTTTTTTGGGCGCCGGCATAGATTAAACTGAATTTGGAAAAATCGAGCTGGCGCGAAAAGATGTCGCTGCTCATATCGCAAACCATGGGGATTTCAGTTTCTGGGAAAGTGCGCATCTGCGTTCCAAAAATAGTATTGTTGCTCGTGCAGTGGAAATAATCTGCATCCTTAGGAATGGTATAGTTTTTTGGAATAAAGTTAAAATTTTCACTTTTTGAAGTTGCTACTTCCACAACCTCGCCCAGCAACTTTGCCTCTTTTATGGCCTTATCGCTCCAAGTGCCCGTGTTTAGGTAAGCAGCTTTTTTTTCCAAAAGATTGTAGGCCGCCATTAAAAACTGAAGACTTGCTCCACCTTGTAAAAACAAGGCTTGATAACCTTTATTTTGAAGCCCCAAATGTTCCAGGGCCAGGTTGCGGGCGTTTTCCATTACCGCGACAAAATCCTTGCTACGATGGGAGATTTCAATCAGGGAAAGGTTTGAATTGTTGAAATTTAAAACCGCTTCCGCAGACTGCTGCAGGACTGATTGCGGTAAAATGCAGGGACCTGCGCTAAAATTATGTTTTTTCATGATATGAAAATTTATAATGCAAAGATGTGAATTACCCTACTAAAAATGTGGGATTTATAATTTTTTTATCAAGGAAGTTTCAACAAAAAATCAACCGTATCTACGCCATCGGCATAATCCCACAACGCAGGGGCCTGCGCCTTTCCGAAAGGGATTTCATTGGGAAGGCCTGAATTTGAAACTATGCATTGTATATTTTCCGACTGGGTTTGCAATTCCTTTTTGAGATGTTCCATTGAATCGTATTTTTCGTAGAAAACAACTGAAATAGGAGAGGAGAAGCCCGAATCTTCTTTCAGCAACATAAACTCATTGTCCAATAAGGGAAAGCTATCCATCAAATAGACCGCTTTGTTATAATCGTAATTGTTGATGTATTTATGGTTATGGATAATTTCCTTCCAACTGAACATTGCCTTAAAAAAGGCTTCAAAATCATAGTTTTCCGGAATATAAATTTTGGACACATTGCGGCATCCGAGACCGAAATATCTAAAAATATCATCTGCCAATGCATTGAGTTCTTTTTGAGTTTCATCCCCGGTTAGCACTGCAACCGAATTTCTGTTTTTGCGGATTATGTGCGGATATTTTCCAAAGTAGAATTCAAAATAGCGCGCGGTATTATTGCTCCCGGTTGCAATGACCGCATCAAAATTCTGTAACCTGCCTTCCGTAAATGCAATATACTCTTTGAATTCTGGTGCCACGGAAATTAAATGCTTGCCCAAAAATGGAAGCAAGGTTTTATCATTTGAAGAAAGTTTCGCCTGCACTTTATTGCCCGTAACCAAAACGGAGAGAAAATCGTGAAATCCAACTAAGGGAACGTTGCCCGCCATTATTATGGCAACACACCTCGGATTTGTAGCCTTAATTTCATAATTAGCAATCCATTGCTCTAAATTTTCTTCGGAAAGCGCGTCGCCCCAACTTTTTAGCGCGAACTTGATATTTTCCTGCGTGAACCACCCGTTTTCGGCTTCGGCTCTTTGGAAAATTTCTTTGGCTTCGGAAGTCGGATTTTCCGATGCAATCTGCTTCAGAAATGCTCCCAATTCAACAAAAGCGTTAATTCTTTGTTTTAATTGCATACTTATTTTGGAGTTCCCCCAATAGGGCTTAAATTTGCGCAAAGTTAGAAAAAGAATATCCCATGGCCATTATAATAACCGATGAATGTATAAACTGCGGTGCTTGCGAGCCGGAATGCCCCAATACCGCAATCTATGAAGGAGCTGATGATTGGCGCTATGCCGACGGAACCGATTTGGAAGGCAAAGTAGTGCTGCCCAATGGAAAGGAAGTTGATGCAAACGAGGCGCAGGAGCCTATTAGTGACGAAATATATTTTATTGTACCAGATAAATGTACCGAGTGCAAAGGCTTTCACGATGAACCTCAATGTGCTGCCGTATGCCCTGTAGATTGTTGCGTGCCAGATGATGATCTCGTAGAGTCTGAAGAAGAGCTTTTGGCGAAGCAGGCTTTTATGCATAAAGACTAAAATAATATTATAAATGAAAAACGCCTCTCGGTGAGAACCGAGAGGCGTTTTTCATTTTGTAGGGATAGTTAATAAATATTCTACATTTTATCTTTTTTCATATCACTTTTCACATTCAGTTTATAAACTTCCGAGACAATTGCGTCTGTTTTTGCATCATAGCGTTCTACTACAAAATTGCCGTCTGCGTTAAAATATCCAAAAGAGGATTTTCCATCTTGCGACATAATATAATATCCATTTTGTGAAGTAGGCTTGATAACGGCGTATTGTTCATTTGTTGCGTTATCTTTTATGGTCATTAAACGATAGCCATTTTCGTCCTTTTGGCTCAAAAACTTGAAGCGGTTACCGTCGTAGCTATAAGTAACATCGGTATCCACAACAATAGGCTTCATAATTACGCTTTGGTTGGTCTGGTTGGCATCACTATCTTTTAGGGTCAAGACCTCTTTTTTGGTTTGTGTCACAGCTTTTGTGGCAGTATCAGTTCCTTTGTCATCGGTTACCGTGGTTTTGGTAACGACCGTTTGTTTTTGAGTGTTGGTGTTTTTATCAACTTGTGCGAAAGTAACCGAAAAAGAAACCATCGCTAAAAGTAAAATTGCTTTTTTCATGATATAGTTTTTAAGTGTTATTTCAAATGTAGGGTTTGTGTTTGTTAAATTGTCGTAAAGGTTTGATAATGAAAAGCTAATTCATTATAAAAATACCGGAAACCAGTATTTTCTTAAATCTATTTCAGAAAGAAATTTACATTTTTTGCTCTTTCATCATATCCCTACTTTTTTCATCAAGAATGAAAATAGTGGTAGAGACATTGTCTGTATTGGAATCAAACCCCTCAACTACAAAATTGCCATATTGGTTAAAGTAGCCAACTGAAGTTTTACCATCTTTGTTAAAAAGGTAATATCCTTTTTGTCCCAATGGTTTGAGAATTGCATATTCCGAATTTTTGCTGTTCTAAAATTTTTATGGTAGTACACCGTAATTTGTTAAATTCTATTAAATAAAGTTTTTACAATTGAAAAAGCCCGTTCCAAAACTTGGAACGGGCGTATAATAAGCAAAAATATACTGTTTAATCCTTTTTCAACTTAGCCATTCCTTCTGGGCGTTTGGTAAGCGCAGCTCTTCTGGCTTCTAGCTCTTTTTGTTGTTGCAATAACTTTGCTTGTCTTTCTTTTTCAGCTTTAGCAGCAGCTTCTGCTTTTTGATCAGCAATTTTTTTGGCAAGCTCTGCTTGCTGTTGCTGCTTTATAGAAATCATTTGTTGTTGGTTTGCAACATCTACAGTAACGTCATCGGCCACAACTTTTGAATCAATGTTTTTATCTTTGATTACATCAGCGGCCTGGTCTTGCTTTTCGTTACCTTCCACTTTAATTGTTTCCTTGTCCGTTTCAGTCTCCGCAATTATTTTCGTTTTTACGTCAGTCCCTTTTTGGGTAACTTTTTTAACGGTGGTAGTAGATTGCACATCTTTATTTTCTTGTGCATTAATTCCCGTTAATGTAAAAATTGCAATACCTAAGCTTAAAATTATTTTTTTCATAATAATTGGTTATTTATGGTTTATTCAGTAAAATTAACCCTATTAACGTTAATTTCTTGCAAATTTAAAGTGAAATAAAACCCAAACTTTTTCTGAAAAGCATTTATTGCCAAATGCTGAAAGTCTATTTTGAAGATGTATATTTGCAGCCGCGTAAACCGAAGGTATTTTAAGAAAAGGTTTGCCCTTAAAAAATTATATTTAATGAAAGCAGGTATCGTAGGATTGCCAAACGTTGGAAAATCCACCCTATTTAATTGTTTGTCAAATGCCAAGGCGCAAAGTGCCAATTTTCCTTTCTGTACCATAGAGCCAAATGTGGGCGTAGTAAACGTTCCCGATAAGCGCTTGCTGAAATTGGAAGAATTGGTGAAACCGGAACGCGTATTGCCCGCCACGGTTGAAATTGTTGATATTGCAGGTCTCGTAAAAGGAGCAAGCAAGGGAGAGGGGCTTGGCAACCAGTTTTTGAGCAACATTCGCGAGACTGATGCCATTCTGCACGTTTTGCGCTGTTTTGACAATGACAACATAGTTCACGTGGACGGAAGCGTAAATCCAATCCGCGATAAGGAAACCATTGATATTGAACTTCAATTGAAGGATTTGGAAACAGTTGATAAAAAACTCGAAAAAGTAAAGCGCGCAGCCCGTACTGGAAACAAGGATGCCCAAAAAGAAGAAGCTGCTTTGCTGAAAGTAAAGGCAGGGCTGGAGGCTGGAATCTCTGTCCGCGCTATCGATTTAACGGAAAGCGAAAGAGAAGAATTTATTGAAAATGCGCAATTCATCACCGATAAACCGGTAATGTACGTATGTAATGTGGACGAAGGTTCCGCTGCCACAGGAAATGCTTATGTTGAAAAGGTAAAGGAAGCTGTAAAGAATGAAAACGCTGAGGTTTTGGTACTGGCGGTTGGCACAGAGGCCGATATTACAGAATTGGAAACCTTTGAGGAGCGCCAAATGTTTTTGGAAGATTTGGGTCTGGACGAAGCTGGTTCCGCAAAATTGATTCGCAGCGCTTATAAACTATTAAACCTTCAAACCTATTTTACTGCGGGTGTAAAGGAAGTAAGGGCTTGGACTATTCCCGTGGGCGCTACGGCACCACAAGCTGCAGGAGTAATCCATACCGATTTTGAGAAAGGATTCATTCGTGCCGAAGTGATTAAGTATGACGACTACGTAACCTACGGAAGCGAAGCGAAAGTAAAAGAAGCTGGTAAAATGGGCGTAGAAGGAAAGGAATACATTGTGAAGGATGGCGATGTAATGCACTTCCGATTCAATGTGTAGATAGATATGAGATATTAGACGTGAGATTTTAGATTTTAGGTCTCATATCTCACGTCTCACGTCTCAAATCTCAAATCTCACATCTAAAAAGTATACCTAAAAGCCATCCCGTTATAGCTGTCACCATTAAAACTGGTTCCGGAGCTGGGGTATATATCTATATTTTCCATTTTCTTTTTGTGCAATTCGGGTACTAAAATACCGGTTCCAGCTCCCAGAACGTAGCCTAAAAGCACATCGGTTAAAAAGTGCTGTCCGGCTTCCATCCGTAAAACCCCGACCGATGCTGGCAGAACGGCGGCACCCGTCCAAATCCATACTTTTCCGCTTGCATCAGGATTGAAATCGCTATAAGCTTTTGCGGCAAAAAACGTGGCCGTCGCGGTTGCCGCTACGTGGCCTGAATAAAAGGAACGTTGGCCGTTATTCTTAAAACGTCTATCTTCGGAGGTATCTCCACTATTGTCATAAACGTACGGACGGCTTCTATTTACCAATCCGGCCGTGATAGTATAGATAGCTGCGGTGGTAGCCAAACTTTCTATATAAAGTCCCACGTATTGTCCGGTGTGGTCGTTAATTTCATCGTCAAATAAAAATGCAAAAGGTGCTGCAAAGGAAAGTGCAAAAGGAATGTCGCTAATTGCATTTGCGTCTTCGTTATGTTTTCCGGCAACCCATTGATCCAGGAAATTTATTTTATCAATTTCTTTTTGAAGGCTTTCTTCATTTAAAAACTTTTCCCGCTCTGCCAAGGACAAATCGTCTTTGTTTTTTATAAGTATCAAGCCATAGGCGCTAGCTCCAAGTGCAGCACCCGTCCAAATTCCATCGCGAACCCATTTCCATTCATATGGTGAATTACTCCTTTGGGTTTCAAAAACAGTCTTCTCGTTTGGGTTAAAATTAAGTACTGAAGATGTGTTTTGCGAATTTTGGTCGTCAGTATTCAAATCATCAGAATCTGTTTCCTGATCATTTAAAGATACTGTTTGGTTGTTGAAAGAATTGGTTGAATTGAAATTGGTCTGCTGTGCGAAGATGCTTACTTGCACCAACAATGCGAATAGGATGGTTATTTTTCTCATAGAGGATAAAGATATGGGATTGAGTTTTTCCAGAAATTTCATTTAACATTTCATTAATTAGAATTTACCGTTCTTTTTGGAAATGCTCATTCATACAATCGCAGTCTTTTTTGAAGCAGGTCCATTTCCTTTTCCATCTTTCGCAAACGTTTCAGGAGCTGGTTAAGAGCGTCCAGTCCTTCAAAATTAATTCCCAGATCGTTATGGAGGCGAAACATTTTTTCTATTTCAGAAATATCCTTTTCGTCCATAAAAAGTTGGTTTTCCTTTTCCTCAAAAGTCACCAAGCCGTATTCCTGCAGATTTTCCACAAAGGAAATCTCTATTTGCGTCTGTTTGCAAAAATGACTTACCAATATATATTTCTCTCGTGCCATTATCTCAATTTTGAAAGTTCGTTAAATAATTCCTTTTCCTTTTCTGAAAGGTTTGTGGGCAAATCAATTTTATAAGTAATATATAGATCGCCGTGCTGGTCTTCTTTTTTGTATTTGGGAAGTCCTTTGCCTTTCAGTTTGACTTTGGTGTCGTTTTGGGTTTCGGGCTTTACTTTCAATTTTACGGCTCCATCCAAGGTATCAATAGTAATATCGCCGCCCAAAATAGCCTTGTAGAGACTGATGTTTTCGGTTTTATAAAGATCGTTGCCCACGCGTTTAAAAGCCGTATTGTTGAAAATTTCAAAAGTAATGTACAGATCGCCTTTGGGGCCGCCGTTCATCCCTTCGCCGCCGTAGCCCTTTATCTTGATGGTCTGCCCGTCCTCAACGCCTGCGGGAATGGTAAGCCGGATTTTTTTCTCTCCAAGATTGATGGTTTGTTTCTGGCTTTTCAGAATATCAGTCAGATTTAGCCGAAGCGTAGCGTTCAAGTCCTGCCCTTTAAATTGTGCAGTCTGTCTGCGTCCAGCACCACTGTTGAAACCGCTGCCGCCAAACATCGATTCAAAAAAGTCTGAAAACTGGCTTTCGTCAAAACCCTGTGCGCTGCCCGAATACGTTCGCTGCCCGCCAAAACCACCGCCGAAACCTTGCGAACCTTGTTTCCGTTTGGCTTCCTCAAAGGCATCAGCGTGCTGCCAATCCTTGCCGTATTGGTCGTATTTTTTACGCTTTTCAGGGTCAATCAAAACTTCGTGCGCTTCGTTTATCTGCTGAAATTTTTGCTGTGCCGAAGCGTCATTTGGGTTTAAATCTGGATGGTATTTGCGTGCAAGTTTTCTATATGCTTTCTTTATTTCTGAAGCTGTAGCGCTTTTGTCCAGTCCAAGAATTTTGTAATAATCTATAAATTCCATTGAGTTCTCTAGTTTGTGTGATGAAATTATAAAAAGAATTACAACCAATCAATGGAAAGCGGATTTCTTTGCAAATATTTAGTAATTCAACTCGAAAAATAATTACTAACAATATCACCCGTTTTATTGTTAATTACTTTCCGAGGTATTGGTTTCACAAGTGCTCCCGTATATTTATATTAGCAGCCCTACACCAAATCTTATGGCCGAAACACAATATACCGAAGACAACATACGCTCGCTCGACTGGAAGGAACATATCCGCATGCGCCCGGGGATGTACATCGGGAAGCTGGGTGACGGTTCCTCGCCCGATGACGGTATCTATATTCTTTTGAAAGAGGTAATCGATAACTGTATCGATGAATTTGTCATGGGTGCTGGAAAGACCATCGAGGTTCGAATAAAAGACAAAGAAGTAAAAGTGCGCGATTACGGTCGTGGCATTCCGCTTGGGAAAGTGATTGACGTGGTTTCAAAAATGAATACGGGCGGAAAGTACGACAGCCGCGCCTTTAAGAAATCCGTTGGTTTGAACGGGGTTGGTACCAAAGCCGTGAATGCACTTTCGGCGTTTTTTAAAGTGGAATCCGTTCGTGATAACCAAATGAAGGCCGCGGAATTTTCCTTGGGCGAATTGACCAATGATGTCGCCGTTGAGGAAACCACCAAGCGAAAGGGAACCAAAGTGGTTTTTATTCCCGACGAGAGTATTTTCAAAAATTTCAAGTACCGTACGGAATACGTTCAAAAAATGCTGAAAAACTACGTCTATCTCAACCCGGGACTGACGATAGATTTTAACGGCGAAAAGTTTTATTCGGAAAATGGATTGAAAGATCTTTTGATGGAGACCATTTCCGAAGAAGACAGCGCGTACCCGATAATCCACCTGCGCGGCGATGATATTGAAATAGCACTTACCCACAGCAAGACCCAATATAGCGAGGAATACCACAGTTTTGTAAACGGACAGAACACAACCCAGGGCGGAACGCATTTGGCGGCATTTCGCGAAGCTTTGGTTAAAACTGTACGCGAATTCTACAATAAAAATTACGATGCCAGCGATGTGCGGAAATCCATCGTTTCGGCAATCAGCATCAAAGTAATGGAGCCGGTTTTTGAAAGCCAGACAAAAACCAAGCTCGGCTCAACCGATATGGGTGGGGATTTGCCCACGGTGAGGACGTTTATAAACGATTTCGTAAAAACCCAGCTCGACAATTACCTGCATAAAAATCCTGAGACGGCTGACGCCATTCAACGCAAAATAGTACAGGCCGAACGCGAACGAAAGGAGTTGAGCGGCATCCGAAAACTTGCGAAGGACCGCGCGAAAAAAGCCAGTCTTCACAATAAAAAATTGCGCGATTGCCGCGTGCATTTGGGCGACGTGAAAAACGAACGCAATTTGGAATCAACGCTGTTTATCACCGAGGGAGATTCGGCGAGCGGAAGCATCACAAAAAGCCGCGATGTAAATACGCAGGCCGTTTTTTCACTGCGTGGGAAACCGTTGAACACCTACGGAATGACCAAAAAAATCGTTTACGAAAACGAGGAATTCAACCTGTTGCAGGCCGCGCTGAATATCGAGGATTCGATGGAGGATTTGCGTTACAACAACATCGTAATCGCCACGGATGCCGATGTGGACGGGATGCACATTCGGTTGTTGCTCATTACGTTTTTCCTTCAGTTTTTCCCTGAATTGATAAAGGAAGGGCATTTATATATTTTGCAAACGCCGCTTTTCCGAGTAAGAAATAAAAAGGAAACCATTTATTGCTATTCCGAAGAAGAAAGGATAAACGCCATAGAAAAGCTAAAACCAAAACCGGAAATCACCCGCTTTAAAGGTTTGGGTGAAATTTCGCCGGACGAATTTGTGCATTTTATTGGCAACGACATTCGGTTGGATCCTGTGATGCTTGATAAATCGATGAGTATTGAGGAATTGCTTTCCTTTTATATGGGAAAAAACACGCCGGACCGGCAGGAGTTTATTATTGATAATTTGAAGGTGGAGCTTGATAGGGTGGAGGAGTAAAAAAGTGTTCAGTCGCAGTCGGCAGTAGGCTCGCGATTTATCGCGTGCATTACAAAAAACCTCTGCGTCTCTGCTGTGAAAGATTACCGCGAAGACGCAGAGGACGCAAAGAATAAAAAATAAGGAATAACAAAAAAGATTCCCGCTTTCGCGGGAAATTAATATGAGTGACGAACTCGACAATAACGAAGAAGAACAAACAGGCCCCGACTATTTGGGCGTAAACGACGATACCTCTGGCGACACCATAAAAAAGGTAACCGGGATGTACCGCGACTGGTTTTTGGATTACGCCAGCTACGTAATCCTGGAACGTGCCGTGCCCGCCATTGAGGACGGTTTTAAGCCCGTGCAGCGCCGTATTATGCAGTCCATGAAAGATTTGGACGATGGGCGATACAACAAGGTCGCGAACATCGTTGGGCATACCATGCAGTACCACCCGCACGGGGACGCGAGTATTGCCGATGCAATGGTGCAGATAGGCCAAAAAGATTTGCTCATTGACACCCAAGGAAACTGGGGAAATATTTTAACGGGCGATAGCGCCGCCGCTTCGCGTTATATTGAGGCGCGACTTTCAAAGTTTGCCTTGGATGTGGTTTACAATCCAAAAGTTACCCGCTGGCAAGCTTCGTACGACGGACGTAGAAAAGAGCCAATCAACCTTCCGGTTAAATTTCCGTTGCTGTTGAACCAAGGCGGAGAGGGAATTGCCGTGGGCCTTTCCACCAAAATCCTCCCTCATAATTTTATTGAACTTATTGATGCCTCCATCAAGCATTTGCAGGGCAAAAAGTTTACGATCTATCCAGATTTCCCAACGGGCGGATTGATGGATGTGGCCGATTACAACGATGGGATGCGCGGCGGAAAAATTCGCAGTCGAGCGCGCATAAACCAACTCGATAAAAATACGCTGGTAATTACTGAAATTCCCTTTGGCACCAACACTTCCTCGCTGATTGACACTATTCTGAAAGCAAATGACAAAGGAAAAATAAAAATCAAAAAGATAGAGGATAACACCGCTGCCCAAGTGGAAATCCAGATCCATTTGCCCAGCGGCATTTCGCCCGACAAGACCATTGATGCGCTGTATGCTTTCACGGGCTGCGAGACTTCCGTTTCGCCATTGGGCTGTGTGATTGAGGACAACAAACCGCTTTTTATTGGTGTTTCCGAAATGCTTCGCCGCAGTACCGACCGCACGGTGGAATTGCTGAAACAGGAACTCGAAATCCAATTGGAGGAATTGGAGGAGCAGTGGCATTTTGCTTCACTCGAAAGAATTTTCATCGAAAACAGAATCTATCGCGATATTGAGGAAGAGGAAACTTGGGAAGGCGTAATTTCAGCAATCGATAGAGGTTTGCAGCCGCATATTCAGCATTTGAAGCGCGCCGTAACCGAAGAGGATATTGTGCGTTTGACTGAAATTCGAATCAAAAGAATTTCAAAATTCGATATTGATAAAGCGCAGCAAAAGATTGAGGCATTGGAAGATAGCATAGCTCAAATAAAGCATCACTTAGCGCATCTGATTGATTATGCCATAGATTATTTCAAAAGGCTGAAAAAGGATTACGGTGCAGGAAAAGAGCGCAAAACCGAAATCAGGACTTTTGATGATATTGAGGCTACAAAGGTGGTAATCAGAAACACAAAACTCTACGTAAACCGCGAGGAAGGTTTTGTGGGCACCAGCCTAAAACGCGACGAATACGTTACCGACTGCAGCGATATTGACGACATTATCGTTTTCACTGAGGACGGAACAATGATGGTCACAAAGGTTGACGCCAAAACTTTTGTGGGAAAAAATATAATCCACGTTGCGGTTTTCAAAAAGAAGGACAAACGCACTATTTACAATATGATTTACCGCGATGGCACCCGCGGTGCGAATTACGTAAAACGTTTTGCCGTAACCTCCATCACCCGTGATAAGGAATACGATATGACCAACGGAACCAAAGGTTCCAAAGTGCTTTATTTTACGGCCAATCCGAATGGCGAGGCAGAAGTTGTAACCATTTATCTGCGCCAAAGTGGAAGTATCAAAAAGCTGAAATTCGATTTGGATTTTGCAGATCAGCTGGTGAAGGGAAGAAATTCCAAAGGAAATATCGTCACCAAATATTCCATCAAAAAAATTGAGTTGAAAGAAAAAGGCCTTTCAACGCTAAAGCCGCGTAAAATCTGGTTTGACGATTCGGTACAGCGATTGAACGTGGATGAGCGCGGGGAACTTTTGGGCGAATTCAGAAAAGAGGATAGGTTGCTGATCGTGAAACAGAGCGGGGTTGTAAAAACGGTAATCCCCGATATTCAGCTTCGTTTTGATGACGATATGATAATTCTTGAAAAATGGGACCCCAAAAAACCGTTGAGTGCCATTTATTGGGAAGGTGAAAAAGAATTGTTTTATGTGAAGCGTTTCTTGATTGAAAATCCGGACAAGGAAGAAACCATTATTACCGATCATCCTAATTCGTATTTGGAAAAAATATTTACCGATTACCGCCCCATGGCCGAAGTGGTCTTCGCCAAAAAAAGAGGGCAGGAGCGCGAGGAGAATATGGAGCTGAATTTGGATGAATTTATTGCCGTGAAAGGAATAACTGCAATGGGCAACCAATTGACAAAAGAAAAGGTTTTGGAAATAAACACAATGGAACCTTTGTTGTACGAACCGCCAGCGCCCGTGGAACCGGAAGAAATGGATGTTGTGGATGAAGAGGATTTAAAAGAGGAAACGCATGCTTCCGAAGAGGAGAACGAAAATGATGAATCCATTACCGATGAGGATGGGCAGGGGCGGTTGTTTTAAAAATTTTGATTTTTCTGTTTCTTAAAATTATTTCTTCAAATAATATCAAGTTTCAGCCTACAAACCTTTTGATTTCCAAAAGAAAAACCTTATTTTTGCGCCCCTCTTAGCGACGAGTCAAGAATAAGAGGAATTGAAACAAAACAAAACAAACCCTTCTGTGGGATAGTCGCAGTAAAATCTTGTAACAGCGCAGAATACAAAGCATTGGTTTTTTCATTTCCGCGAAGGCGGAAATCTCAAAGATCAATTTTACAAACAAATGGCTGATAAAGCAAACAAAGAAGAAGTGCAGGTAGAAGATACTGCCGTAGCACAAACCGAGGAAACTACAAAACCTCAAAGGGAAGTTTCCCTAAAGGAAAGCAATCCTGAAAAATTTCTAAAGGAATTCGACTGGCACAACTACGAAGAGGGAATTGACCCAATCGACGACGGCAAGCTTGAGGAATTCGAAAAACTGGTAGCAGAGAATTTCGTTGACACCCTTGACGACGAGGTTGTGGAAGGAAAAGTGGTTTACATCACAGATCGTGACGCAATCATCGACATTAACGCGAAGAGTGAAGGTGTTGTTTCGTTGAACGAATTCCGTTACAATCCAGATTTAAAAGTTGGTGACAAGGTAGAAGTATTGATCGACGTTCGTGAGGACAGCACCGGTCAATTGATCCTTAGCCACCGTAAAGCAAGAACCATTAAGGCTTGGGACCGCGTAAATGCTGCCCACGACCAAGGTACCATCGTAAACGGTTACGTAAAATGCCGCACAAAAGGTGGTATGATCGTGGATGTTTTCGGTATCGAGGCTTTCTTGCCAGGTTCGCAAATAGATGTGAAGCCAATTCGTGATTACGACGTATATGTTGGCAAAACAATGGAATTCAAAGTGGTAAAAATTAACCACGAATTCAAAAACGTTGTTGTTTCACACAAAGCGCTTATTGAAGCGGATATTGAAGAGCAGAAAAAAGAAATCATCGGCCAACTTGAAAAAGGACAGGTACTTGAAGGTGTTGTTAAAAACATCACTTCTTATGGAGTATTTGTTGACCTTGGTGGTGTTGATGGACTTGTTCACATTACAGACCTTTCTTGGTCACGTATCAACCACCCGAACGAGATCGTTGAACTTGATCAGAAATTGAACGTTGTAATTCTTGATTTCGATGAAGATAAAACACGTATCCAATTAGGTCTTAAGCAATTGAACCCGCACCCATGGGAAGCTCTTGGAGAAGAGTTGAAGGTTGGTGACAAAGTAAAAGGTAAAGTAGTTGTTATTGCAGACTACGGTGCATTTATTGAAGTTGCTGAAGGTGTTGAAGGTCTTATCCACGTTAGCGAAATGTCTTGGAGCACGCACTTGCGCAGCGCTCAGGATTTCGTAAATGTTGGTGATGAGGTGGAAGCGGTAATCCTTACAATGGATAAGGAAGAGCGCAAAATGAGCCTTGGTATCAAGCAAATGACGCCAGATCCATGGACCGATATTACTAAAAAATACCCAGTTGGTTCACGCCACAAAGGTATTGTTCGCAACTTCACCAATTTCGGTGTTTTTGTTGAACTTGAAGAAGGTATTGACGGTCTTATCTACATTAGCGATCTTTCTTGGACCAAGAAAATCAAGCACCCAAGTGAATTCACTAACATTGGTGATGAACTAGAAGTGGTTGTATTGGAATTGGACGTTGAAGGCCGTAAACTTAGTTTAGGTCACAAACAGACTGAAGAGAATCCTTGGGATAAATACGAAGACGAATTTGCCGTTGGAACCAAGCACACTGCCACTATTGACGAGGTAGTTGACAAAGGCGCCACCGTAAAATTCAACGATGATATCGTAGCTTTCGTACCCAGCCGTCACCTTGAAAAAGAAGATGGTTCTATGTTGAAGAAAGGTGATGAGGCCGAATTCCAAATTATTGAGTTCAACAAGGAATTCAAGAAAGTGGTTGCTTCACATATGGTAATCCACAAAGAGGAAGAAGCGAAGATTGTAAAAGCCGCAGCAAAAAAGCAAGCTCAGGAATCTGAGGAAGCAAAACCAACCCTTGGTGATGCCAATGCAAAATTGCAAGAGCTTAAAGACAAAATGGACGGTAAAAAATAATCGTTGCATTTATAAATAATGAAGAGCCTTTCGTTACCGAAAGGCTTTTTTATTTTCGGGATTTAATCAATTTCAAATACTTCACTTTAAAAAGCCAAAAAAAATGTATTTTTGCTTCCTGAATACAATTCAGAACTTCCTATGAGCCAAAAATTGTTACTGAACGCAACCGAGATAAACATTGCGCTTAACCGTTTGGCTTGCCAATTGATCGAAAAACACGACGATTTTTCCAAAACAGTACTTATCGGCATACAGCCACGGGGCGTTTTTTTAGCCGAAAGGTTAAAAACCCTCCTAGAAACCGAATACAAAATCAAGAACATCAAGCTTGGATATTTGGACATCACCTTTTTCCGCGACGATTTCCGAAGAGGGGAAAAACCGCTGGAAGCCAACAAAACCAAAATAGATTTTATAGTTGAGGACAAAAACGTGGTCTTTGTTGACGACGTACTTTTTACCGGAAGAAGCATCCGTTCGGCATTGACCGCGGTACAATCTTTCGGAAGACCTTTGGAAATAGAGTTGTTAACATTGATAGACCGCCGTTTTAGCCGCCATTTGCCCATACAACCCGATTATCGTGGAAGACAGGTAGATGCTATCAACGGTGAAAAAGTAAAAGTGTGCTGGAAGGAGAACGATGGGGAAGACGCTGTATATTTAGTAGCCCGCTAACCCCCGAAGGGCAACGCCGGAAAAGAATTTGAAAACGAAAATATAATAAAAATAGTAGTGTTTCAGAAACCTGAAACCTGAAACCTGAAACCTGAAACCTGAAACCAAGAAATGGAACTAAGTGTAAACCACTTACTGGGAATAAAATACATCACCGAAGCCGATATCCAACTCATCTTCGAAACGGCAGACCATTTTAAGGAAGTAATCAATCGGCCCATCAAAAAAGTTCCCTCGCTTCGCGACATTACCATTGCCAATCTCTTTTTTGAAAACAGTACGCGAACCAAACTTTCCTTTGAACTTGCAGAGAAAAGGCTTTCCGCAGACGTTATAAACTTCGCTTCTTCGAGTTCCTCCGTTACCAAAGGCGAAACGCTAATTGATACCGTAAACAACATCCTTTCAATGAAAGTGGATATGGTGGTGATGCGCCACCCCAATCCGGGCGCGGGCGTATTTCTTTCAAAGCATGTAAACGCAAGTATTATCAACGCTGGCGACGGTGCCCACGAACATCCCACCCAAGCATTGTTGGACAGCTATTCCATTCGTGAAAAGCTGGGCGATGTGGCTGGAAAAAAGGTTGTAATTGTAGGAGATATTCTTCATTCACGGGTTGCGTTGTCGAATATTTTCGCTCTACAAAAACTTGGAGCGACCGTTAAGGTATGTGGCCCTAAAACGCTTATTCCTAAATATATGGAAAAACTTGACGTTGGCGTTGAAACGAACCTTCGCAACGCGTTGGAATGGTGCGATGTGGCGAATATGCTCCGCGTGCAGAACGAGCGGATGGACATCAGCTATTTCCCGACTACGAGGGAATATACCCAGCAATTTGGGCTAAACAAGCAACTACTCGATTCACTAAATAAAGAAATTGTTGTGATGCACCCAGGCCCAATAAACCGCGGCGTGGAAATTACCAGCGATGTGGCCGACAGCAAACAATCCATTATTTTGGAACAGGTACAGAACGGCGTTGCCATACGTATGGCGGTAATCTATTTATTGGCTTCAAAAATAAAACATCATGAAGATTGAGAATCACCCAAATTTCGTGGTCCTTGAAGATGAAAAGGACGATATTATTGACTTTGCCTCGTTCATTGAGAGCCAAGTGCCTTCCAAATACAAAGGGCAAAATGTAGTTTTGAATCTTTTGAAATACGAAGATTTGGAGCTTCCGCAATTATTGCAGTTTCTTAAAACATCCAACCTTCATCGCAAAACCAAGCAATCCTTTGTAATTGT
The DNA here is from genome assembly GCF_001573155.1 of Aequorivita aquimaris. Classification (GTDB taxonomy): domain Bacteria; phylum Bacteroidota; class Bacteroidia; order Flavobacteriales; family Flavobacteriaceae; genus Aequorivita; species Aequorivita aquimaris. Next base: position 298,748 of record NZ_JRWG01000003.1, read on the forward strand.
GAACGACGCTATCGATTTTGACGACGTTCCTTTTGAAATGATAGTGGTACCAACCCTACAGGAAGCGGGCGATATTATTGAAATGGAAGAAATTGAAAGAGATCTGGGATTTTAGATCTACGTTCCGATAGCTATTGGAAGCTGATTTTAGATTGTTTTCAAATTCCAAAATGCAAATTCCAAATTCCAAAATCGTAAATCGTAAATCGTAAATCGCAAATCGTAAATGAAACTAACAATCCTCGGATGCCATTCTGCCACGCCCACAGCCTCCGCGCACCCAACGGCGCAGGTGTTGGAGATAAAGGGGCATTTGTTTTTGATTGATTGCGGCGAGGGCACCCAAATGCAGCTTCGGAAATACAGGGTGAAATTCTCACGGATTCGGCATATTTTCATTTCACATTTGCACGGCGACCATTTTTATGGTTTGGTGGGGCTTATTTCCACTTTTCTGCTTTTGGGAAGGGAAGCAGAGTTGCACATTTACGGGCCAAAGGGAATAAAACAGGCAATATTGCTGCTGCTTAAACTGGGGAAAGCTTATACCAACTATCCACTGTATTTTCACGAATTGGAAGGAACAACGCCACAGCTCATTTTTGAGGATGATAAAGTTTCTGTGGAAACCATCCCGTTGGACCACAGAGTTTATACCAACGGATTTCTTTTCAAGGAAAAACCTGATGACCGAAAATTAGATATAGAAAAAGCCCGAAAACTCAATATCGATTTAAGTTATTACAATAAAATAAAACAGGGCTATGATGTTGAGAATAGGGAAGGAAAGCTCATTCCCAATAAAGAAATAACTTTTGACCCGCCACCGCCAAAAAGTTACGCCTATTGCAGCGATACGGCCTATTGTCCTGAAATAGTGCCACAAATTGAAAACGCGACGGTTCTGTACCACGAATCCACCTTTTTGGAAGAACACCACCATCTCTGCGAAAAAACCAAGCACAGCACCGCAAAGGAAGCGGGCGTAATTGCGCGAAAGGCAAAGGTTGGCACTTTAATCCTTGGGCACTATTCCGGGCGTTACGGCAATTTGGAGCTTTTCCGAAGAGAGGCGCAGGAGGTATTTGATTATGTGGAGTTGGCAGAGGACGGAAAGGTATTTACTTTTTAAATCGATCCCAATAGCTATGGGGACGAAATCGAAGTTGCTTCAAAGTTGATTTTTTATCACAACAACAGAAACAACAGAAACAACAGAAACAACAGAAACAATAGCATCCACCGCATCCACAGCACCTCCCATCGAGCACCCCGCTTCAAAAATTTTAATACATATTTAATAAGCCACTGTTTTATAGCTTCGTTAAAACTCTTAACTTGCGTTAAAACTAGAACAATGGCGGAAAAGCTTCACGATTACCGAAAATCCTACGAAAAAGGAATCCTTTCCGAAGAAACCGTTGACGAAAACCCGATGCAACAGTTCCGAACTTGGTTTTTTGAGGTGAAAGATAGCGGGGGGGTGGATGAAGTAAATGCTATGACAATTTCCACAATCGGCACCGATGGTTTTCCAAAGGGGCGCGTAGTGCTGTTAAAAAAATATGACGAATACGGCTTCTATTTTTACACCAATTACAACAGCGAAAAAGGTAAATCCATAGCCAATAACAACAGGGTCTCGCTTTCCTTTTTTTGGCCAAATATGGAGCGGCAGGTCATCATAAAAGGAACTGCGGAAAAAACCTCCGAAGCAGATTCAACCAATTATTTTCATTCAAGGCCCAAGGGAAGCCAATTGGGCGCAGCGGTTTCGCACCAAAGCGAAGTTGTGGAATCGCGTAAAATTTTGGAAGAAAATCTCGCAGAACTTGAAAGAAAACACATAAACAAAGAAGTTCCAAAACCTGAGGATTGGGGCGGTTTTTTGGTGAAACCTATTTCCATAGAATTTTGGCAGGGCAGACCCAATCGGCTTCACGACAGGATTCGTTATACTTTGAAGGGCGACGATTGGGTGATTGAACGTTTGGCACCCTAGGTTTAAAAATTCCAAATTCCAAAATCCAAATATCAAATATCAAATTCCAAGTACACCTACTACACCTGAAACGAGAAACTTGAAACCAGAAACAAAAAATAGAAACAATTTTATGAAGACATTATACTTAGTCCGCCACGCAAAATCATCCTGGAAGCACGATGTGGAAGACCACAAGCGCCCGTTGAAGGGTAGGGGTGAACGTGACGGCAAATTGGTTTCCAAAAAAGTAGCAAAGGAAATTGACCCGCCCCAACGGATTATCACTAGCGATGCCACACGCGCGCTTTCCACCGCCCATTTTTTTAAGGACGCACTGGAAATAGACGAAACTAACTTTGAAACCAATCACGACCTCTATGATTTTAGCGGGCAAAATGTAATGAGAATTATAAAATCACTGCCGGATAGTCTCGATAAAATAATGATTGTTGGCCACAATCACGCTTTTACATCCGTTGCAAATATGCTCGGAAACCGCTATATTGACAATGTTCCAACCTGTGGTTTTGTGATGTTGCAGTTTGACGAAAAAAAGTGGAGCGATATAACTACGGGTGAAACCGTTAAAACTATTTTCCCAAGGGATCTCAAATAATGACCGAAAAAATTGATACACATACCCAAGTTGGCAATCAATACAACAACAGGGAGTTAAGCTGGTTACAGTTTAATGCCCGGGTTTTGCAGGAAGCGAACGATAAGAAACTGCCACTATTGGAAAGACTTCGGTTTTTGGGTATTTTTTCTAACAATCTCGATGAGTTCTTTAAGGTGCGCTACGCCACCATCAGAAGAATTGTGGAGGCCGGAAAAACGGGCAGGAGCTTTTTGGGTGGTATTTCCGCAAAAGATCTTTTGGAGGAAATAACCCTTACGGTTATAGACCAGCAGGCACACAGTTTGAATATTCTTAGCAATATCCAAAAGGAACTGCGAAAGGAGAATATCTTCATTATAAACGAAAGAGAAATTACCCCAGACCAAAGCAAGTTTATTTCTGAATATTTTGTGCGCTATGTGAGTCCAGCAATGATGACGATTATGATTGGCGAACTCGATGAATTCCCCAGTCTGCGCGATAGTGCCGCCTATCTTGCCGTAACAATGGTGATGAGCAAGGAGGATGATACTTTTGAGGCAAAACACAATTATGCACTTATAGAAATCCCCCGCACCATTGACCGTTTCGTAGTGCTTCCACCGCAAGGGGAAAAGCAATATGTAATCATTCTTGACGATCTTATTCGCCATTGCCTTCACAATATTTTCAGCATTTTTAAATATGAAACCATTTCGGCACATATGATTAAGATTACTCGGGATGCCGAACTGGACATTGATAGCGACCTAAGCCGCAGCTTTATTGATAAGATTTCAAAAAGTGTAAAAAATAGGAGCGTGGGCGATCCCGTGCGTTTTGTCTATGATAAAAGCATCGATAAGAAAACACTTCAGTTTTTACTGAATAAGATGGGCATCGACAAAACCGACAGTATTATTCCCGGAGGGCGGTACCATAACCGTCGTGACTATATGAATTTTCCCCGTTTGGGAAGGCCCGATCTGCAATACGAACATAAAGAACCATTACCCATTCCGGGACTAAGCCTGCAAGGAAGCTTGTTTGATAAAATTGCCGAAAAAGATTACCTCTTGCACGCACCCTATCAAACCTTTATGTACGTAATTAAGTTCTTGCGGGAGGCGGCGCTGGATCCAAAGGTGAAATCCATCAAGATTACCATTTACCGTCTGGCGGAAGTTTCGCACATTGCCAGCTCGCTTATAAATGCGAGGAAAAACGGGAAAGATGTAACCGTTCAAATAGAATTGCAGGCGCGTTTTGACGAAGAAGCAAATATAGAATATGCTGAACTGCTCCAAAGCGAGGACATTCGTCTTATTTTTGGAGTAAAAGGATTGAAGGTGCACTGCAAGGCGTGTTTGGTGGAAAGGGTAGAAAACAACAAAACCATTCGCTACGGAATTTTAAGTACTGGAAACTTCAATGAATCTACAGCCCGGATTTATACCGATTACACCCTATTTACCGCAGACCAGAGAATTTGCAAGGAAATAAACAAGGTGTTTGAGTTTTTTGAAGTGAATTATCTAGTGCGCAAATACAATCATTTAATTGTTTCGCCCCATTATACCCGCAAGGCCATCTATCATTTGATAGATACCGAAATAAAGAACAAAAAAGCAGGACTCCCCAGCGGAATTAAGTTGAAGCTTAACAGTCTATCAGATTACAAAATGATCGACAAGCTTTATGAAGCGAGCCGGGCAGGGGTAAAGATTAAAATGATAGTGCGCGGCATTTGTTGTTTGATTCCCGGTGTGGAAGGCATGAGCGAAAATATAGAGGCCATCAGTATTGTAGGAAAATTTCTGGAGCATCCACGGTTGTTTATTTTTGAGAATGGCGGCAATCCGAAAGTATATATTTCTTCGGCCGATTTTATGGGAAGAAACTTAGATAATAGGGTGGAAATTTCCTGCCCCATTTACGATGAAGGTATAAAGAAGGAAATTCTCGAAAATTTCGAAATAGGCTGGCGCGATAACGTAAAGGCGCGCGTAATAAGTATTAAGAACGACAATGCTTACGTAAAGAACAACAAGCCGCCCGTACGGTCGCAGTTTAAAATGTATGATTATTATTTAAAGAAACTTGAAGTAAAATAGCTTTGTTAAAAATAGAAAAATACGGTGCAGTAGATATTGGCAGTAATGCCATCCGTTTGCTGGTGGTAACCGTGATTGAGCAAAAAGAAAGAGACACCATTTTCAAAAAAACATCTCTGGTCCGGGTGCCCATACGGTTGGGAGCAGAGGTTTTCTTGGAGGGAAAAATTTCTGAAAACAGCGCCCACAGAATGATAGACGCCATGCAAGCGTTCCGGCTCCTGATGAAAACGCATAACGTAAAACGGTTTCGGGCCTGTGCCACCTCGGCAATGCGGGAAGCATCCAACGGAAGTGAAATAGCGCAAACAATCGAACAAAAAAGCGGTATATCCATAAACATCATTGATGGAAAGGACGAGGCCGCTATAATAGCTTCTACCGATTTAAAGAACCTGATACAGGATGATAAGGTCTTTCTGTATGTGGACGTGGGCGGTGGCAGTACCGAGCTTACCGTCTTTGCCAATGGCGCCAATGTATCGTCCAAGAGTTTTAAACTGGGCACGGTGCGTATGCTGGAAGGCCAAGTAGATGAACGCATTTGGGACGAGATGGAAGCTTGGATTAAAAGGGAAACGAAAGGTTTTAAAAAAGTTGCCATGATAGGCAGCGGCGGAAATATCAATACCATTTTCAAAAAGAGCGGTAAGAAGATAGGCAAGCCACTTAGCTATTTATATCTCTCTTCCTATTATGAACTGATGAAATCGCTTACCTATGAAGAGCGCATTACCGAACTGGATATGAACCCAGACCGCGCCGATGTGGTAATCCCCGCCACACGCATCTATCTTTCGGCAATGAAATGGAGCAAGGCAAAAAACGTATATGTCCCCAAGATTGGGCTAAGCGATGGCATTGTAAAAAGCCTTTATAATGAAAAACTGGCTGCAGAGGTGGAGGTTAATTCCTAAAGTGGGCTGCTAAAAGTTTTAGTGGAAGGTGAATTTTTTTGTAACGAATGCACGAAATTTTTTTTGAATTATTCGGTGGGGAAAGGGTTACTATTGTTGTCCACAGATTTATTCCGTCAGAAATTTTGATGTATAATTTATCACAAAGTCAAGCATAAATTGTTGAATAAATGATTCATCAATGGATTCATCACTTTTTTTTAAATCAGCGTATAATTTTTGGTATTCTTTCGTCTTTCTATATTCATTAAATTGACGTCGTTTGAATTCAATAAAGTCTTCGAAACCGTATTCTCGTGATTCATTAAAGCTACCGTTTTCAATTTCGAGTAACAAATAATGGCTATAAAGTGATGCATAACCTTGGTGAACGTATTCAACTAAGTCGCCGTATGGAAGAATTAGAATCCCAGTAAACCAGTCTATTTTAACCTTATCTTGTCTTGGAAAGTACCTTTTATAGATTGAAATCCATCGTTGCTTTGAATTCCCTTCTTCGTCTTTATAGAAACCAATTGGTCTGGTCATATCAATAAGGTATAATTCGCTATCGATTATCTCGAAGTGACCAACGTAGCCGCGCCAGAGCGCAGTCGATACCATATCTGGTCTATTCTCAGGATTTTTCTCAAAATAAGGCTCCAACGGATTTGAATTTAAACTGTATTCAGTACCGTTATAGGTAATCTTGTCAGGATATTGGGCAGTAATTGGTAATTCAGCTTTTACGATTCCAATATTTAAAAACATTATTAAAATGTATAGTGATTTTCTCATATTACGGACATACGTTTTGTTCCTAAACATTTAAGATTAGTCTGCTTTTGAGTAAACTCAATATCAGCTAATTCAATTGCTTTCTCTGATATTTGTTTTAATGGACTCGTCTTTTTTTAAAAAAATTACACCATAAATATATACGAAATTTTCCAACCTTCATACCCGGTGGCTTCAACACAGTCAACCAAATATATACAAAGCCTGTAATCTATTTAAATAAAATTTCATATTTCTAAGGGTTCCCAAACCATTCGGTAATCCAAAGAGCCTATCCCAATTTCTGCAAACTCCAAAAAATAAACCCTCCCAAAAAATAGCAGACTACGTCCCAAATATCGCTAGTATAGCGGTGCGATTGCTGCGGCAGGTAATATTCAAAAAAAATGGAAAACAGCGCCACCAAACTGAGGATGGTAAAAATATTCAGGCAAATGCCGAAGTCTTTTTTAACAAGCCAAACACCCCACAAACAAAGGGTTGCTACTATGGGGATTGTTAAAAAATCATTTAAGTGATGAAAAACCCAACTGTTGTCTATGCCCGAAACATATTTTAATCCTTGCACATATAAGAATACACCCAGCGACAGCAGCACATACAGATGCAACCATTTTAACGGAAGCCGCCGAATCATATAAATAGAAGAGAGATTAACCAGGCAATAAAGCCCCCGATGACCATTACCACCGTCCAGACCGCCCGCAAAACAACATAAGACCCACGAACCAACCAAAATCTACTGTTGCTCCATCTTTCGGAAAATGACTCTTTTTCTATTTCGGGTTTGGCTTTGGGGGAAGGCTCCTTATCAGTAGAAGATTCTTGGGAAGTGGAACCTGCCCGAGCTAAAGCAGGATCGTCATTTTCAAAATTTCCGTTCTCTTTCTGTTCAACCATGGCCTATATTTCAACTTACAAGAATACAAAATATTAGAATGATAAAGGAACAAAGCCAAGGAATACGCCTTCACCAAAGCATTTTTATCTCTTTCGAAATGAACAAAACAGAAAGTTCTGAAAAGTATCAAACGGGGTTTTATGGTCTATCGTCAAACAGTTGATTTTTTGGAATGCTTCGCCAATCACTGCGCTCAATTTTTCTTCAGTATATTGTGAAATCTCAAGTCCACTGCATTTTTGGGGTCCGTTTTCAGAAAATGTGCCAATAATCAAATAACCACCCACGTGATTTTGTACCATATTTCTGTATTTCTCGATGTCTTCCGCTTCGGTTAAAAAATGAAAGGTGGCCCTGTCGTGCCATAGGTCATAGGTTTCGGTGGGTTTAAAGTCGCTAATATCACCGACAATCCAAGTTACTTTTTCCGCTTTCTCGCCCAATCTTTCTTTTGCCCGTTCCAGCGCCTTGGCAGAAATATCCAGTACGCTCACGTTCTCAAAACCGTAATGTAGCAAATGGTCCACAAGCTTGCTATCGCCGCCGCCCACATCTATTATTTTGGCATTTTTCTCCAGGTTTAAAGATTCGATAAAATCCAAGGAAGGTTGCGGCACATCCTGTGTCCAGCTTATCTGGTTGGGGGTTTTGGTTTTATAGACGGTTTCCCAATGGGTCTTTTTGTCCATCTCGAATATTTTTTGAATTATCTATTTTTTAAAGCCTTTTTTTCCTTCTCCTCCATCTGTGCTCCAATAAAAGGAATGCGGGGCGCCAAGAAATAACCGGTCAAACTTGCGAATAGTATAGGTATAAAGTAGGTAAACCCGGTTAAGGTTGCCAAAAGAATGGTGGTGCTCATAGGCGTTCGCGTAACGCAGGCGTTTATGGCCGCCATACAACTTACAATGGTAAGCGAAAGATTGATGGACGGAAAAATGGTATGAATCAACAACCCGAGGGCGGTACCACAGAAAAATAACGGAATGATAAACCCGCCGCGCCACCCGGAGGTTACGGTAATAGCGATGGCAATGATTTTAAAGATTAGCACTGCCACGAGAAATTTTATGGTAAAATCGCCCACGAGCAAGGTCTCGATTTCGAAATGGCTGAAATATCGGGTAATGGGTAGATAAAAGGCAATCGTTCCCAGCAGTAGCCCTCCCATTAGGGTTTTTACGTATATGGGTGTTTTAAGTTTTCCAAAGAGATTTTTAAAGAATTTGGTACAGAATATAAAACCCCAGCCTACAAAAGTTGCGATTACCGCAAAAAAGATTGCCCAGGCAAAGTCGAAAACCGTTGCCATCTCATAAGCCGGTAAATGCCACGTAGGCCCCAACCCCAAATGGACGATAAGGGCAAATACGATATAACTGAACCCACTGGCCACGAGCGCGGGAATGATGGCTTGGTAATATTCCACGGCGTGTTTATGGTGCAGTATTTCCAAAGCGAAGAGACTTCCACCAAGTGGGGCGCCAAACAAGGCCGTAAAGCCCGATGCCATCCCGGCAATGCTAAGCGAGCGCAATTCCTCGCCTTTTAATCTGAAGATTTTTCCCAGCCAGCTGCCGGTGGAACCCGTAACTTGTACCAGGGGCGCTTCAGGCCCCAAACTTCCGCCCGAAGCTACACAGAGCAGGGAAGATAAAATCATGGAAGGATTGTTTTTTGGGTCCAGTTTCCCTTTGTTGAAACGGATATTGTTCACAATAAGCTGCATTTCACCCGGATCCCCGATGAAGTAGATAATCAATCCGGCCAATAGTCCGCAAATGGCCATTATGGGAATAACGAGCCATCCTTGATAGCCTCCCAGAAAATCGGTAAGAAACATTAGAACTACCCAATAAGTGCCCGAAATCAATCCGCCGAAAAGGCCTAAAACTGCCCAAAGAAGGAACATTCGGCTAAAAACAAACGGGTTGAACCGAATGGGCCTATCCAGAATATCAGCGTATTTCACCAGTTTTCTTCTTCTTTTCAATTTCATTTCGAAAACTTTAAAAGGAATTACCCGTGTATTGATTGATGCTTGCCAAGGTCCTTCATAACTTCGGCTTCAAAGGAAAGCAGGTCGTTCCATTTTTGGTCCACTTCTTTCCGGTCGCCGTATTGGCGGGCAAAGCCGAGGAACATCGTGTAGTGGTTTGCTTCACTTACCATCAGTTTTCGGTAAAATTCCGCCAATTCTTTATCTTCCAATTCCTCGCTTAAAAGCCGAAAGCGTTCACAACTTCGGGCTTCAATCAAGGCTGCATAAAGTAATCTGTGGACTAATTGTGTGGTTCTGCTTCCGCCTTTTGGGAAGAATTGGACAATCTGCAGCACATATTCGTCCTTTCTGTCGCGGCCCAAAACCCAGCCGCGCTCCAGGATTTTGTCGTGCACCATTTTGAAGTGGCTTATTTCTTCTTTTACCAAAGCAATCATTTCCTGAATAAGTTCAGTATATTCCGGAAAGCTCACAATCAAGGAAACCGCCGTGGAAGCTGCTTTCTGCTCGCACCAAGCGTGGTCGGTAAGAATGTCTTCTATGTTTTTTTCAACAATATTTACCCAGCGCGGGTCTGTGGGAAGTTTTAAGCCAAGCATTTTGATTTATAATTTACGATATACGATTGTCGATTTACGATTTTGTTGCCGAGTGATTAGTTCCACCTTCGGGGGTTAGGGACTTATATATCCAAATCAAATTCCCTCCGCAATTTTTCTATCAACGGATTTTTCTCCTTCATTTTTTCAAATTTTTCGCGGGTGGTGTAGGCATACCGTTTTTCGGCAGTTTCGTTTACGGTTATGTCCAGATCTATTTCATAATTCTGAAGTTTTTCGCGCAAAAAGCCGAGCAATTCATACTTGGCACGCTCCACTTCAGTTTTAATGGTTTGGTTGGGAAATTCAAGATGGATTACGGACCCATCCAGTTTTGGCACGCCCATGGTTAAATGCGAAAGCAGGTTGTATTTGCCGTTGCTTTCAACGTTTGTGGTATATTCGTCCCAAGCCGCCTGCATTTCTTCTTCGGAAAATTCAGTTACTGGCAGGTTTTCGGCATCGGGTTGGTTTGCAACCAGTTCCTGCTTTATTTCCTGCTTTTTTTGAATGCTTTTCAGCGAAAGGGCCGAAACTTTTTTGGCATTGCGCTCCGCGAGGATCTGTGGCCGTTCGATTACCTTTTCGGGTTGGCCCCCATTTGGTTTTTGCGTTACTTTTTCTTCGGAAATAATCTCTTCGGAAATTTTATTCTTTGAAGCAATTTCCTCTAAAGGTTCGCGCACTATTTCTTTTTCGGCTTCGTCCCGATAGCTATCGGGATCTGTTTCGATTTTCTTCGTAGGTTTGGGCACAACACTCCCGGCAGAAGTTATTTTTTCCGAAGTAAATTTTTCAGATTTAAAATAGGAGGGAGGTATTACGAAACGCTGGCCGCTATTGGAGTTTTTTTTTTCGCCCTGAAAGGTCAGGGAAGCAAGCTGCATTAAACAAAGCTCAACGAGCAATCGTTGGTTTTGGCTGTTTTTATATTTTAGATCGCAGGTGTTCGCGATGTCTATGGCCTCAATTAAAAACCGTGGCGATGTTTTTTGCGATTGCTCAAAATACATTGTTTTTACCTGTTCGCCAACTTCCAAAAGCTCAATGGTTTCTTGGTTCTTGCAAACCAACAAATCACGGAAGTGGGAGGCAAGGCCCATAATGAAATGATGGCCGTCAAATCCTTTCGAAAGAATATCGTTATATGTAACCAAAACCTGTGGAATGTTGTTTTCCAAAAGCAAATCGGTTATTTGGAAATACCACGTATAATCAAGTACATTCAGATTTTCGGTAACTGCCTCGCGGGTAAGGTTTTTTCCTGCGAAACTAACAACCCTATCAAAAATGGAAAGTGCGTCACGCAAGGCGCCATCCGCTTTTTGGGCGATGATGTGCAGCGCGTCGTCTTCCGCTTCTATGTTTTCTGCCTTTGCTACTTCCGCCAAATGTTCCTTAATATCGCGAACGCCGATACGTCTAAAATCAAAAATCTGGCAGCGCGATAGAATCGTGGGAATTATTTTGTGCTTTTCAGTAGTAGCAAGGATAAAAATGGCGTGCTTCGGCGGTTCTTCCAAGGTTTTTAAAAATGCGTTGAAAGCCGCAGAGGAAAGCATATGGACCTCGTCAATAATATAAACCTTGTATTTCCCAACCTGCGGTGGAATTCGAACCTGGTCTATCAAATTCCGAATATCATCCACTGAATTGTTTGAAGCGGCATCCAGTTCAAAAATATTGAAAGCGAAATCCTCGCCTTCCTTTTCGGTGCCGTCAGAATTTATTTTTTTTGCGAGAATTCGGGCACAGGTAGTTTTTCCCACGCCACGTGGTCCCGTAAAAAGCAATGCCTGCGCGAGGTGGTTGTTCTCTATGGCATTCTCCAAGGTATTGGTAATGGCCTGTTGCCCCACAACGTCTTTAAAAACGGCGGGGCGGTACTTTCGGGCTGATACGATGAAGTGTTCCATAGTGCGGAAACAAATATAAAGATGTACAACGGGTTTTTAAAAAATAGCTGTTTGTATTTTCCTATATTTATTAACATTGGCGTATTTTTGCGCAGCAGGCCGCCTTATCGCTGCCGAAGTTAATTCGAGAGAGGAAAGTCCGGACACCAAAGGGAAGCATAGCGGCTAACGGCCGTCGGGATCCCCGCCTTCGCGGGGATTTCAGGACAAGTGCAACAGAAAGGATGTACAGGTAATGCTGTAGTGAAATCAGGTAAACTCTATGCGGTGAAATGCCACGTAAACCTGTGCTAGAGGGTACCCGCCCGATGCAGGAGGGTAGGCAGATTGAGCGTATGGGTAACCATACGTCTAGATAAATGATAAGGCCCCGATGTTAAATCGGGGACAGAACCCGGCTTATAGGCCTGCATTTTTTTATTTTTCTTCGGCAATTAATTTCTCAATCCACAGTTTTGCTTCATCCAAATCTTTAAAAACACCAAAGGGCCAATTGTAGAAAGTTTTTTCAAAATTTGCATTTTTGATACAGTTGTCGGTATAGCATACAATGGCTATTCCCACCATTTTGGCATAACGAATATTGTAGAGCTCGGGATTTAGATTTATGGCGTATTGGTTTATTCGGTTGTCAATATAACCAAAACTTCTTTCGGAGTAATATTCGGCAAATACTTCGTGGAGCGCAGCGATATGCTCTAATTCAATTAAAACACCTTCCTTCACAGTGGCAGTAACACAGTGTTCGGTTAGTTCCATGACAATAAAGCCTAAATCAATAGTTTTGCTTGTGAACGACAAAAGTGTATGTTTTAATTAAAAAAACTGAATACGGAACTTCCGTATTTTCGAGCTTCTACAAAATGGGGAAATGAGGAAAGATCATTTTGTTTTGCGTGTTCAATAATAAGCATTCCTTCCGAATTCAACAAAGATTTGGCCATAATTACTTCCACCAGCTTCTTTAATGCTTCGGTTGTAAAGTCATAGGGAGGGTCTGCAAAGATAACATCATAGTTGCCCGAAGCTTTCTCCAAATATTTGCTTACATCAGATTTTACGGTATTTATGGGAAATTCAAATTCTTCTGAAATCTTGTTGATATACTGGATGCATCCTAAATGCCCATCAACCGCCGTAATAGCGGGGACGCCGCGAGAGGCAAACTCAAAGCATATGTTGCCCGTTCCTGCATATAAATCCAAAACAGCAATTTCATCAAAATAATACCGAACACGCAAAATATTGAAAAGCGCCTCTTTCGCAAAATCGGTCGTGGGACGCACGGGCAAGTTCTTAGGGGCCGTTAATCTTCTTCCTTTATATGTTCCCGAAATGATCCGCATTAAATTACGTTTTTTAGAATGAAATGGTTGTGTGGCCTATCGTTATCCAAGCTTCTTGTTGCAGTATAATTTGAATCCATAAATTCTAGATTGCGGATGTAGGTATACGCAATTTTGAAGTTGTCATCCTCCTTTTCAATTTCGCCACAAAGAATTACCGGGATATTATCTGAATCCAAGTGCAACTGTTCCATACAGAAAAGCGTATAATAGATAAAATCTTCGGGCGTTTTATAGGTATAGCTGTTGCAAAGCTGAAGTTCGCCGTTTTTCAAAACGATACAATCAAAACTGTTTTTCTGAAAGTGGAGGAATATTTTAGGAAGTGAGTAATTTTCCTTCTCTAAAATTGTTTTTAGCATTACGGTAACGGAATGGTAATAGCTGAAAGAGCCGTACTTTTCAAAAAAGAAATTGTTGATATTCATAAATGGCACATAAACCACCACGATGTTTTGGTTTTCTACCAAATCGTGCGCCATATAATCATTGGCCAATATTTTTGAATTGAACTTTAAATATTCGCTGGCCTTGGTTTCATCAAATAATGGTGCGGGAACCAAACTATAAACGGGAGTGGAGTAAACGACGGAAACTTCAGCGAATGCAGTATTCAAAATCTCATTTTTGAACATAATGGTTTCTATTTCCATTAACAGCTCCTCAGGTGTAGTGCTGTGGTCCAGCACGTTTTCCAAAAAGAAAACAGGCTCTTCGCTTGCTGGATTTGTCACCAAAAAAGAAAGCCCGTTCAAAGAGATTTGAACGGACAGTCTATTATTAATTGTATTTTGTATGTTAGTTTTCTTTTGCTGCATCATAGATTTTTGGCCAGTTTCCAGAAGTATTAACATCTTCCAGCGAACCTACTTTAATATCCGGTCCATTAACGCCATCAACAGATTGTACCTGCATTTCCTGGGCTAAAAGATCTTTGTCAAGGTCTCCCAATACTACCTTTTTTGAAACCTTTGCCTCAAAAACGGAATACGTGGCGTCGTTTTTAGTGATTTTCCCGGCTTTTAGGTCAAATTTGGCGTCAACACCTTCCACGGGCACATTCATCATTGTTTTGTATCTGTTTGTACTTCCGTAAAGGGAATCTTTAACGGGAGTGAATCCTAAAGTATCTATAAGAGATTCTTCAATAAAATAACCTTCGCTAATTCCAAAAGCCTTGTTCTTTGCAACATCGGCATAACTGGTATCACGTCTTTGGGTAATGGCAAACTTTGCGGTGTCAATAAAATTGATCAAACTGTCCCAATCGCCAGTAAAACTTCCCGTGATCTCTTTGTGGGCAAGTTCTGCGGCCTGAATGTCTTTCAAATTCTGAATTACTTTAACATAACGTGCTTCCTTAATTTTGTTGAATTCCACCGGGCCCATAACCGAGTTCCATAATTTCCAGCCCAAAAAGATGATGACAATCCAAAGAACAATCTGAATTACTAATTTCATTATTGATATTATTTAAGTGTTGATTTTACTAAAAGGTCTATCGCAAATCTACAATTTTTTTTTGTTCACAAAAGTATATTCCGAAAAAATCATACCTATCTTTAAACCCTCATTGACAGCAGCGAATGATGAATGTATCAGAATTTTACAGTTATTTACAAAATGATTTTCCACATAACACAACCGCAAAGCAGGATATTGCACTTCAATTATTGGCAAAATTTGTGTTGGGCACAAACAAAAATGAAACCTTTTTGTTAAAAGGATATGCGGGAACCGGAAAGACTACGATTGTGGGTTCCTTGGTGAAAAATCTTTCCAAAATAAAAAAGCGTTCGGTGCTATTGGCACCAACGGGACGGGCGGCAAAGGTTATTAGCAATTATTCAAATAAGCAAGCTTTTACCATCCACAAAAAAATATATTTTCCGAAAAGCGAAAAAGGTTCCGTTTCCTTCACATTACAGCAGAATAAACATCGCGATACTATTTTTATAGTAGATGAGGCCTCGATGATTCCCGATATTAACCAAGATTCAAAACTTTTTGAAAATGGCTCCCTGCTGGACGATTTGATGCAATATGTATATAGCGGCAATAATTGTAAGCTACTGCTCATTGGCGATTCGGCACAATTGCCACCGGTGCATTTGGATATCAGTCCCGCGCTGGATCCGCTTCTGCTCGAGAACCAATACAACCGCGAAGTAATAAAACTCGAACTGGATGAAGTGGTGCGCCAACAAAAGGATAGTGGTATTTTGGAAAATGCTACCCGAATCCGTGAGCGTTTGGACGACGAACTTTACGAGGCATTTAAGTTTTCGGGAGCAAATTTCGCCGATGTAATCCGCCCCGTTGACGGGCAGGAAATTATGGACGCCATAAACGATAGTTATGCTGCCTTGGGAAACGAGGACACCGTAATAATTGTACGTTCAAATAAAAGAGCAAACCTATACAATCAAAGCATCCGCGAACGGATTCTCTTTCAGGAATCTGAGCTCTCGGCAGGCGATTATTTAATGGTGGTGAAAAACAATTATTTTTGGGTGGATAATACCAGCGAGGCAGGATTTATTGCCAACGGCGACATTGTGGAGGTTTTGGAAATTTTCGCTTTCAAGGAATTGTACGGCTTCCGTTTTGCCGAAGTGAAAATGCGAATGGTGGATTACCCACACATGAAACCTTTGGAAACAGTGCTATTACTCGATACGCTTACTTCAGAAAGCCCATCGCTCACCTATGATGAATCAAACAAACTCTATCAAGAAGTGATGAAGGATTACGCGACGGAAAAATCCAAATACAAAAAGTTTTTGGCGGTTAAGAATAATAAGTATTTCAATGCGCTTCAGGTAAAGTTCAGTTACGCCATAACCTGCCATAAATCGCAAGGGGGGCAGTGGAATACGGTTTTTGTGGAGCAGCCCTATCTTCCAAATGGCATCGATAAGGAATACCTGCGCTGGCTTTACACAGCCGTGACCCGTGCGCGTGAAAAATTGTATTTAATAGGTTTCAAAGATGAATTTTTTGTAGATTAGTGGCTCATGGAAAATCTGGAAATCCTCATCAGCTTATTTTTGGGCATTGGCTTGGCGGCCGCCGTAGGTTTCCGCGTTTTTCTGCCTTTGCTCGTGTTAAGTTTGGCGGGCTATTGTGAGGTTATTACTTTAAATGAAAGCTGGCAATGGCTGGGAAGCCTTACCGCAGTTATAACGATGGGAGTTGCTACCGCTGTTGAAATTTTCGGATACTATATTCCTTGGTTAGATAATTTATTGGATACAATTGCCCTGCCCTTGGCCACATTGGCAGGAACCTTAGTGTTAGTGGCAACCATAACAGATTTAAGTCCCGTGGTTACGTGGACTTTGGCTATCATTGCGGGCGGGGGCACGGCTGCGGCAATTAAAGGTAATGCTTCGGCCGCACGGTTGACGTCAACCGCCACCACGGCCGGCACCGCGAACCCCATTCTCGCCACGGTAGAAACGGCCATTGCAACCGTTTTGGCCTTTGCTTCCATATTTATTCCTATTTTGGCCTTTATCCTTGTTGTGCTTTTGTTTTTTCTAATATTCAGATTTTATAAAAAGCTTCGCAAAAAAAGATTGCCACCCGCTTAAACTTCTTATTTTTGAAATCATTTTTAAAAACTTCGACTTGAAAATAATAGCAATGATCCCCGCACGATACGGTGCGTCGCGATTCCCCGGAAAACTGATGCAGGACTTAGCTGGCAAGCCCGTAATAGTTAGAACCTATGAGGCTGCAAAAGCAACCAATCTCTTTGATGAAGTTTACGTGGTTACGGACAGTGAGGTGATTTTTCAGGAAATTGAGGCCAATGGTGGCAAGGCCATTATGAGCCAAAAGGAACACGATTGCGGAAGCGACCGTATTGCCGAGGCCGTGGAAAATATGGACATTGACATAGTGGTAAACGTGCAGGGCGACGAACCCTTTACGAGCCGTGAGGGTTTGGAAAAGGTTTTGGCAGTGTTCAATGAACCCGATGCGGATAAAATTGACCTGGCTTCTTTAATGACCGAAATTCATGATTGGAAGGAAATAAACGATCCCAATACCGTAAAGGTGATCGTAGATAAAGACAACTTTGCGCTTTATTTTTCACGGTCGCCGATTCCCTATCCCCGTGACAAAAACGTAGAAATTCAATATTACAAGCACAAGGGCATATACGCCTTCCGCAAACAGGCCATCATGGATTTTTATCGCTTGCCAATGCGTTCCCTGGAAGCGGTGGAGAAGATAGAATGCATTCGTTATTTGGAATACGGAAAAAATATAAAAATGGCAGTTTCAAATACAACCGGCGTTGAAATTGACACTCCCGAAGATTTGGTAAGGGCGAACAAACTTCTGAAAGAAAGTAAGCCAGACGCCGTGAACAATAAGTTTCGAAATTTTCCAATGGTGCCCAAAGTGGTTTTTGGAGAAGGCTGTTTTGATCAACTTACTTCAATTTTATCTTCCCATAAAAAAGAAAAGGCGCCTTTTATATTTTTGGTGGATGATGTTTTTGAAAAAAACACTGAGTTTTTGGATAGGATCAACCTTCGTTTTAATGACAAATTGATTTTCATTTCAGCTGAAGAAGAGCCAAAGACATCACAAGTTGATGATTTGGTGAAAGATATAAAAGCAGAATTTACCTATGCCCCTTCAGGAATAATTGGCATTGGCGGTGGAACAGTAATGGACCTAGCAAAAGCAGTCTCTATTATGTTAATAAACAAGGGAAGCGCTGCCGATTACCAAGGTTGGGATTTGGTAAAACAGAAGGCCGTTTACCACGTTGGCATTCCAACCATTTCTGGGACCGGTGCAGAAGTTTCCCGTACTACCGTGCTTACTGGCCCCGTACGTAAATTGGGCATCAATAGTGATTTCACACCGTTTGACCAAGTTATTCTCGATCCGGACTTAACCATCGGCGTTCCAAAAAACCAATGGTTTTATACCGGTATGGATTGCTTTATTCATTGCGTGGAATCGCTGAACGGAACCTTTTTAAATGCCTTTAGCCAGAGCTATGGCGAAAAGGCGTACGATCTTTGTTTGGAAATTTTCTTGGGCGATTCGCTTTCCGAAGAAGAATCACGAGCTAAATTAATGATGGCATCTTGGCACGGCGGAATGAGCATTGCCTATTCGCAGGTTGGGGTGGCACACGCCATGAGTTACGGTCTGGGCTACGTTTTGGGAACCAAGCACGGCGTGGGAAATTGTATCGTGTTTCAGCATTTGGAGGAATTCTATCCAAAAGACGTAGCGCTGTTTAAGAAAATGGTTGAGAAACACAACATTGAAATTCCACAAGGCATTTGTAAAAACCTATCAAGGGAACAAATGGAAACGATGATTACCGTGGCCTTGGGAATGGTTCCGTTGTGGGAAAATGCCCTTGGAAGCAATTGGGAAGCAATAATTACCCCAGAAAAGCTTAAGGAATTATACCTGAGAATGTAATAAGAATACCATTTCAATGGGGCTAACAAAATTCATTTTTGAAAAAGTAATGGGCTGGAAGATTGAAGGATCCTTTGATCCCTCAATTAAGAAAGCAGTCGTGATTGTTGTGCCTCACACTAGTTGGCACGATTTCTACATTGGTGCCTTTACCAGAAAAATTCTCAAAACCGAAATCAATTATATAGCGAAGAAGGAATTGTTCAAATGGCCCTTTGGATGGTACTTCCGATGGATGGGTGGCGCGCCTTTAGATAGAAGCCCGGGACAAAACCAAGTTGAGGCCATTGCTGAAATAATTAAAACAAAAGATGAATTTCGCTTGGCCTTATCGCCAGAAGGCACACGTAAAAAAGTAGCCGTTTGGAGAACAGGATATTATTATATTGCCTTAGCTGCAAATGTACCAATCATCGCGGTAGCCTTTGATTATCTAACAAAGAAAGTTATAATAAACGAACCATTTTATCCCACGGGCAATATAGATGAAGATACTCTAAAACTCCGTTCTTTTTATAAGGGTATAGTAGGGAAAAACAAAGCGTACTCATAAAACAAAAATGTTAAAATAATGTCTTTGGAAAAAATATATAAATTATTGATAATCAGTAAATTGTTGTTAAAAAATAGTTAAGCAGTCTAAAAATCTTTCCATATATAAATTCTAAGTATTATTTATGCGGAGTAGGTGCATCAGTATCTTATTCAATTCAATCTTAAACTTTTAAATAAAATATGAAAAAAATAAAATATCTATTTCCAATTTTAGCATTAGCGTTAACAGTCATTTCTTGTAGCAATGATGATACCAGTGGAGGAGGTGATAC
This sequence comes from Aequorivita aquimaris, assembly GCF_001573155.1. Classification (GTDB taxonomy): domain Bacteria; phylum Bacteroidota; class Bacteroidia; order Flavobacteriales; family Flavobacteriaceae; genus Aequorivita; species Aequorivita aquimaris. The sequence continues at coordinate 318,192 of NZ_JRWG01000003.1, forward strand.
GCCACCAACCCCAGTTTTAGCTAATCTTTATGCTACAAGCAACACTAGTAACGCTATCTATTCTTATGACTTTACGCCAAATGGTATAGCGCTTCGTCCATTTAATATCAGTTCTAATGATAATGAAGGAATTTTTTACGATGAGGCGGCAAATGAATTAACGATACTTTCCAGGGAACAAAAAGTAATTAACACATTTCAGAATATTGACCAAACACCTGCCAACGGAACATTAAATCTATTGGCATCGAGCGATGTGGTTCTTGATAGTCCAAGAGATCTTGCTGTTAAAGATAATTTCTATATCGTATCTGACAATGCCGATACAGATGGCGATCCAAACACTGAAGAAGGGAGATTTTTTGTTTTTACAAAAGACACCATGGCATTTACTTTGCGAAATATCGTAACCGTAAACTATGCGGTATGGGGAATTCAATTAATAGGAAACGACCTCTATACTGTAGTTGATAAAACAGCAGATATAGCTGTTTTGAAAAATTTCATTTCAACCTATACTACTGATGTTACAGCTACTCCTGATAAGCAGATTACTATTGAAGGCATTACACGTACTCACGGAATTACCGAAGATGGAGGTTTTGTAATACTAACAGATATTGGTGATGCAGCTAATGAAAACGATGGAGGCTTCCACTTTATTAGTGGATTTGTTTCAAAATTTGACGCGACGCCAGATGGCGGTACACTAAGTGTTAGTGGAAATCAAGTTAGGGTCTCGGGTACGCTTACAGGTTTAGGAAACCCAGTAGCTGTTGAATATGATAGTCCGAGCCAAACTGTTTTTATAGCCGAAAGAGCTAATGATGGTGGAAAAATATTATTTTTCAACGAAATTGGAGCAGGAGGAAACCTAGTTCCAAATTTAAGTTCTCCATTTCCTGGAGCATCTTCTTTATATTTTATAGATAGATAGTATATATCAATTAGTAAAAAAAGCCACCCAAAAGGTGGCTTTTTTATGCTCTATAGTAAATATTATTCCTCAGAAGATTCTTCCATAGTATGATAAACGTTTTGAACGTCATCATCTTCTTCAATTTTTTCAAGTAGTTTTTCTACGTCCGCAGCCTGTTCATCAGATAATTTTTTTGTTACTTGGGGAATACGTTCAAAGCCAGAGGAAAGGATTTCTATTTTGTTTTCCTCCAAATAAGACTGGATTGCGCCAAAACTTTCGAAGGGCGCATAGATCATAATTCCATCTTCGTCCTCAAAAATTTCCTCGACTCCGTGGTCTATTAGCTCAAGTTCCAATTCCTCAATATCAAGACCTTCTGGGTTAATTCTGAAGTTACAGGTATGGTCAAACATAAACGACACAGAGCCTGAAGTTCCCAAACTACCATCACATTTATTAAAATAACTACGGATGTTTGCAACCGTGCGGGTATTGTTATCGGTTGCAGTTTCAATCAAAATTGCGATTCCGTGAGGGGCGTAGCCTTCAAAAAGCACTTCCTTATAATCGCCCAAACTTTTATCGCTCGCACGTTTTATGGCGCGCTCCACGTTTTCCTTGGGCATGTTCACCGCCTTTGCGTTTTGAATTACCGCGCGTAACCTGGAGTTGGCATCCGGATCTGGACCGCCTTCCTTCACAGCCATTACTATATCTTTTCCGATACGCGTAAAAGCTTTGGACATTGCAGACCATCGCTTCATTTTTCTTGCTTTTCTAAACTCAAAAGCTCTTCCCATAAATTATTATCTATTATTATTTTTTATTCTCTATTCTTAAAAAAGATTCAAATATAAAAAAATCCAAAAACCAAATTGCAAAACCTTTGGAATTTGGTATCTGTAATTTGAAATTTTTAACCGATTAGATTGTCAATAATTTTGGCCAGTTCAAAATCCTTTTCGGTAACACCATCGGCATCGTGTGTGGAAAGATAAATTTCCAAAGAATTGTAAACATTGCTCCATTCGGGGTGGTGCTGTAGTTTTTCGGCTTCAAAGGCAATGCGCGTCATGGCCGAAAAGGCTTCCTTAAAATCCTCAAACTCAAAAATGGTATGCAGGGCACCTTCGTGGTAATCCCAACCTTCAAATTCCTTTAGTTTCTCGTTGATCTGTTTTTCTGATAGTGCTTTCATAGGTATTATTTTAGTTGTTGAGCCACGATATATGATAGCTTTACTTATAGGAGCCACGATAAATTGCGGCTTCACTTAATTGACATTATTTCTTCGTTTAGGCTGCACTCCTCAATTACCTCGGCAACCGTAATTTGATGTGTTTTCGGCAGTTTGTTGTGCTTTGGAAGAAGCGCATTGTATTGGTCCTCATTACTGCTGAATACACTTTTGAAGATAGGCATTTTATCGCCTATTTTTGAAGTGATTTCCCTAAAAAGATCCTCATGGTGCACCATATCGTTGCTCGCCAAGTGAAAAACTCCGCGCAGGGATTGGTTGATGATATAATGCACTTGTTGGCAAACTTTGTTTACCGTGGTTGCGGTTATTACCAAATTTGGATACACCTCAAAGGCGGCCTGGTGACGAATGCATTGGCGAAGATGCAACACCTCGGGCGAATTGATTCCGAGGACCAGCGGCAACCTTAGAATGGTTGTTTGCAGCGGAATGGTTTCCAAAAGCAATTTTTCAATTGAAATTTTCAGTTTTCCCTTCTCGGTTTGCGAAATGGTAACGTCATTTTCATAGGAAGGATGTGCAAATTTTCCGTCGAAAACTTCAGCGGAAGAAACATACAGAACGGCACAATCTGCGTTGAGCAAGGCATAGTTTGCAATTTCCCTGTGGGCCGCCAGCTGATTTTGGAAATCGCCGTTAATTGCTGAAATGATAACGGTTGGCTCAATGCTATTCAGCAATAAAAACATGGAATCCTCCTCCACACAAAAATTATGGAATACCTGATTTTCCGAAAAAGCACCGTGTTGTTGACAATAAGTGCAATGCACCTCAAAATAGGAGAGAAGCTCCTTGTAAAGCGAGTTGCCAATAAAGCCGCTACCCCCTAAAATTAAAATGCGTTGCCTTTCTTCTTTCTTCCTCATTAAAATTCTTTCTTCACTTTAAAATATAGACAGTTTCGTTTTAGTTGTAAATTGCTCCAACGCCTGCATTCCCAGATATGAGTTCCCTTTCGGGTTCAATGCTGGCGCCCAGGTTGCAATGGTAAAACAGTGTGGTAAAAGTGCAACGATTCCACCGCCCACGCCACTTTTGCCTGGCAAACCCACTTCAAAGGCAAACTCACCAGCTTCGTCATAAAAACCGCAGGTAAGCATAATGGCATTGATTCGCTTTACTTGGCTGGAAGTTAAATGCTGCACATCCTTTAAACATTTGCCTTTATGTGCAAAGACGAAAAAGGCATTGGTAAGTTGCCTACAATCCATCATTATGGAACATTGGTGGAAATAAAAATCTAAAACGTCCTCAACTTTATTATGAAGATTTCCGTAGGCTTTCAAAAGATTGGCGGCTGCGTAATTGTTGAAACCCGTTACACGTTCCGATTCGGCTATTTCTTCGTTATATGAAATGGTTTCATCGTGGGTCAATTCCCGAACAAAATTCAGAAAATCCTCCTTTGGGTTTTTTAAGTGCGAAAGCAGCACGTCAGCAATTACGATAGCTCCCGAATTGATTAACGGATTTCTTGGAATGCCATCCTCAAGCTCCAAAAGCGAAAGATGGTTGAACGGGTTGCCGGAAGGTTCCACATCCACACGTTTCCACAGATCATTTCCTACCAATTGAAATGCTTTGGCAAGCGAAAGCACTTTTGAAATACTTTGGATCGAAAATTTCTCAGAGGCATCGCCTACCGAATAGTTTTCACCGGTAATTAATTGCAGATGAATTCCGAGTTTATTCTTTGGAACATTTGCCAATTCAGGAATATAACTTGCAATTTCACCCGTATTTTTGGTTTTTTTGAGGGAGGTGTGTATTTCTTCTAAAATGGCTTGATAATTCAACATTAACCTTTATAAAATGGGGTTTTTACAACTGTTGCTGCAACTGGTTTGTTTCTAATTTGAATAAATATTTCGCTACCGGGCGCACTATTTTCAGTAGTTACATAACCCAGTCCGATACCTTTGTTTAACGAAGGTGCCATCGTGCCACTGGTAACTATGCCGATATTTTTTCCGTCTTTATCAACAATTTCATAATCGTGGCGGGGGATGCCGCGTTCCTTCAGCTCAAAACCTATAAGTTTTCTTTTAACGCCTTCTTCTTTCTGCTTTTTAAGATTTTCGGAATTGATAAAGTCTTTTGTGAATTTCGTAATCCAACCCAACCCTGCTTCCAATGGTGAAGTGGTATCGTTAATATCATTTCCGTAAAGGCAGAAACCCATTTCAAGCCTAAGCGTGTCGCGGGCGGCAAGTCCAATCGGCCTTATCCCGAAATTCTTTCCGGCTTCCATCACTTTGTTCCAGACTTGTTCTACTTCAGAATTCTTGCAATAAATCTCAAAACCGCCACTTCCGGTATAACCCGTTGCGCTTATAATTACGTGCGCTATGCCTGCAAAATCGGCTACCTTAAAATGATAAAATTTTATGGCACTCAAATCTTCAGATGTAAGTGATTGCATAGCTTCCACAGCTTTTGGCCCTTGAATGGCCAACAGCGAATAATCATCGGAAAGGTTGCGCATTTCGGCGCCCATGGTATTGTGTTTTGAAATCCACTCCCAATCCTTGTCAATGTTTGAAGCGTTCACCACCAATAAATATTTTCCGTCCTCAAATTTGTAAACAATCAAATCGTCCACAATACCGCCCGTTTCGTTGGGCATACAATTGTATTGGGCCTGGCCATCCACAATTTTTGAAATGTCGTTGCTACATACTTTTTGGAGTAAATCCAACGCGTTGGGGCCAGTAATTAAAAATTCACCCATATGCGAAACGTCAAAAACGCCCACATTTTTGCGTACGGTTTCGTGTTCTGCATTTACGCCTTCGTATGAAACGGGCATATTGTAACCCGCAAACGGCACCATTTTAGCGCCCAATTGCTCGTGTATGTGTGAAAGTGCTGTGTTTTTCATAATCTTTCCCGCAAAGGCGGGTTGTTTTTGGTAATTAATTAAAATTTCAATTTACGCAAATGTATCACAATCCTTAAAAGGTAACGAGGGTTTCACAGGTTTATTTTTAACAATCGACGCGTTAAAATCATCTTAATCGGATGCAGGGTTCCCAATGTTTTCAATACTTTTAAAAGAAAAACCATGGCCACAACCACTTCCATCAATCCTTATAACGGAAAGGAATTGAAATCGTATAAAAACCACACAAAAAATGAAATTTCCGAAATTATCGATAAAGCCGACAAACGTTTTTACAGTTGGCGTGAAACATCTTTTGCCGAAAGAAAAAAGCTGATGTTGGCAGCAGCTGCAGAATTGAAAAGGAACAAAAGGGAATATGCCGAAACAATGACTTTGGAAATGGGGAAACCTATTTCGCAGGCCATTGCGGAGATTGAAAAGTGTGCGTGGGTGTGTGAATATTACGCCGAAAATGCCGAAAAGCAACTTGAAAATGAAGTAATAAAGACAGATGCCCACAAAAGCTACGTAAGCTATGAACCACTTGGTGTCGTGCTTGCAATTATGCCGTGGAATTATCCGTTTTGGCAGGTTTTTCGTTTTACGGCACCTGCGTTGATGGCTGGAAATATTGGAATTTTAAAACACGCCTCAAACGTTTTTGGAAGTGCACTGAACATTGAAAAAGTGTTTAAAAGAGCCGGTTTTCCTGAAAATTGTTTTACTACTCTTTTAGTGGGAAGTGAAGCCGTGGAAGAGATTATCGAAAACGAAAAAGTAAAGGCCGTAACGCTCACGGGTAGCGGTCCCGCGGGTTCTTCAGTAGCTTCCATTGCGGGGAAAAATATTAAAAAAACGGTTTTGGAGCTGGGCGGTAGCAATGCTTTGATTGTTATGAAAGATTGCGACATGGACAAAACAATAGACACTTGCGTGCAGGCCCGCTTCCAAAATACCGGGCAGAGTTGCATTGCCGGAAAACGACTGTTGATTGATGAATCAATTGCCGAGGAATTTATTGAAAAAATGCTGATAAAAGTGCGCGAACTGAAAAGTGGCGACCCTATGGACGAGGAATCCTATGTTGGAACTTTGGCAAGGGAAGATCTCGCTAAGGATTTGGAAAAGCAGGTAAATGAATCGGTAAAAGCGGGGGCTAAAATTGTGATAGGAGGTAAGCGGCAAGGCGCGTATTTTGAACCCACGGTGCTTACAAACGTTACCGAAGAAATGGCTGTGTTTAAAGAAGAGACTTTTGGGCCGGCTCTTTCGGTGACAACTTTCAAAACTGTGGAAGAAGCAATTTCACTATCAAATTCCTCAAAATTTGGTTTGGGCGTTTCCATTTTTACCAAAAATATTGAAGAAGCTGAAAAACTTGCGTTCCAGTTTGATGAAGGTGCGGTCTTTATAAATGAATTGGTCAAGAGCGATCCGCGATTGCCTTTCGGGGGAATTAAGCAGAGCGGTTATGGCCGCGAGCTCAGCGAGCACGGCATTCGGGAATTTGTGAACCGAAAAACGGTGTTTATCAATAAATAGAGAATAAAAAACCACGGATGCACGGATTTTTTATAAAATTCGTGCATCCGTGGCAAAAATAGAGATTATCCTTTCTTCAAGAATTCTTCCTTGTTTTGAAGTTCAGGTTTTGGTATGTTGTTCTTTTCCAAAAAGGAATAAAACCTTTTTCCTTCTTTCGACATAATTTCCTGATAGCGCTTCTTCGCTTTTGAAAATTCATCGGAAATCAAATCATAATTGGCTTTTGAAGCTCCCGAAACCTTGTTGAAATTTGTAGCAACATTGCTGTAAAGATCCGCCATTTTTTCGCGAAGCTCCGGGTCTGCGGATGCCACGTAATTATCCCCAGTTGTAATCACCAAATCCTTGCGTAGGTTTTCCAAAGCGTCAAATAATTTCTGCGCATCTTTTTTCCCTTTTGGATTGTTGGCGATTACTTCCAAAGCTTTGGCTTGGGTTTCGTTTATTTCGTACACCATAAAAGCCAAATCCTCTACCATTTCGTACAAGGTTTGGGTTAGCGCTTCCTGCTCTTTGCGTTGCTCTAAGGTAGTTACGGACTTGTCGTCGTATTTTAATTCAATTTCCTGGATATAGTTTTCATTGCCCTTCGTCAATACCACCTTGTATTTTCCGGCTGGTACCCTTGGTGCTGCAAAACCGCCGTAAGCAAGGGTTTTGGCCTGTGCCACTTTGGGATTGGTTCCAGTGAAATTCCAAAAAACAGTGTTGATTCCCTTGGATTTGCCGGGAGCGATTGTGGTTATTCGGTTTCCCTCCATATCTTGGATTTCCATTTCCATTTTTCCGAAGGTGTGGCGTTTTTTTAAGTAATAAACAATTCGGGCATTGGTATTTTTGTTATCGCCCACAAATTGGGTCTCTATGCCAAAACTGCCGCTAAAGCCACTATCTTCGGTCATTGTGAAAGGTTCTGTTTTAAAGAAATGAACCTCTTTATTTAGAATTTCGGAACTTAATTCGCGCAAGGGGCTAATATCGTCAATAATTATTACGCCGCGACCGTGGGTGCCCATCACCAAATCATTCGTCCTTTTTTGGAGATCAATAAAATGAACGGCTACCGGAGGCATGTTATTTGTAAACTGCGACCAGTTTTTGCCGCCGTCTATGGTTACGTACAGCCCAAATTCAGTTCCTAGAAAAAGTAAATCCTCATTCACATAATCTTCCTGAATATTTCTGACGAAGGCTTTTTTATCAATATCATCTGAAATGATAGATTTCCAAGTTTTGCCGTAATCGGTCGTTTTCAGCGCGTAGGGCTTCATATCGCCGGTAGTGTGGCCTTCAAAAACGGCGTAGGCGGTTCCTTTACCGTGAACGCTGGCTTCTATATGGTACACCCAAGTATTTTTGGGAATACCTACAAGATTTTCGGTAAGGTTTGTCCACGTTTTTCCGCCGTCGGTGGTGAGCTGCACATTACCGTCATCTGTGCCCACCCAAATAATATTTTGGTCCAGTGGCGATTCCGCAATCGTGAAAATTGTAGTGTGCTTTTCAGCGCCGCTGTTGTCAACGGACAGTCCGCCCGAGTTGGCCTGGTCTTGTTTGGTTTTATCGTTGGTTGTTAAATCTGGGGAAATGATTGTCCAGCTGTCGCCCATATCTTCGGAACGGTGCAAAAATTGGCTCCCCATATAGAACCTATCCGGAGCGAAATTGCTCACGGCCATTGGCGCATTCCAATTAAAACGAAGCTCTGGATCACCTTTTTTAGGTTGCGGTTGTACTGTGGTGGTCCTGTTTCGGTCCACATCATAGCGCCACACATTGGCCGCACCTTGCATTTCTGAATAAATAATGTTTTTTGTAGGATGTTTCAAAACCCGAAATCCATCGCCATAACCCACGCTGTTCCAATGGCGTGCAGAAACACCGCCGGGAGCAGAGGAGGGGCCATACCAGGAACCGTTATCCTGCAAACCGCCGTACACATTGTACGGTTCGGCATCGTCAACACTTATGTGATAGAATTGCGAAAGCGGAAGATTTTCAACGATCTCAAAAGTAGAGCCACCATTCCACGAACGGTACACTCCGCCATCTGTGCCGGAATAGATTATGTCGCTATTGTTTATATCGAATGTTACGTCGTGAATGTCTGCGTGCATATTACCGAGATTCTTGAAGGTCTTTCCGCCATCGCGACTTATGGAGCCCGTTAAACCACCTTTCACCACAATATCGGGATTTTTGGGATCTACGGTTATACGCGAAAAGTAAAATGGCCGAACAGTAAGGCCGAAATCGTTGTTTAAATGTTCCCAAGAATTGCCGCTGTCGTTGGATCTCCACAGCCCGTTGGTTTCTTTTTCGCCAGTTTCAATAACCGCATAAATAACTTTGCTATCGCTCGGCGCCATTGCGATGCCTATTCTTCCAAGTTTTCCTGATGGAAGGTCATTCGTTAATTTGTTCCAGGTTTTTCCACCATCCATTGATTTGTAGATTGCACTGTTTTCGCCACCAGAATTGAACCCCCAAGCGGTTCTTCGGAATTGCCACATGGAGGCAAAGAGCACATTTGGATTGTTGGGATCCATCAAAACATCAGAGACTCCCGTTGATGGACCAACGTATAATATTTTGTCCCAAGTTTTTCCGCCGTCCGTAGTTTTATAGACGCCGCGATCTTCGCTATCGCTCCAAAGTGCGCCCAATACGCCTACATAAACCTCATCGGTATTGTTTGGATTTATAACGATGGAAGCAATGCGTTCGGAATTTTCAAAACCAGCGATTTCCTTCCAGTTATTGCCGCCATCGGTAGATTTAAAGAGACCATTTCCTACGGAAACGGAGTTTCGGGTCCAGGTTTCCCCAGTGCCCACCCAAATAACCTCATCGGGATTTTTGGGATCTAAGGTAATAACCCCAATAGATTGGGCGTGTTCGTCAAAGATAGGGGCGAAGGTTGCACCACCATCGCCAGATTTCCAGACTCCGCCACCGGCTGCGCCTGCATAGATAATTCGTGCGTTGGTAGGATGGTTTTCAAGATCGTTTATACGACCACTCATAAGTGCGGGACCAATATGCCTAGCTTTCATATTGCCGAAAAGCTCTTTTCCTTTTAAAGCTGTTTCTTGTGCTGGGGCTATTAAACCTGAAAGTATCAGGAGAAACGTAAAGATGAAATATTTCATTTTGGAGAGTTTTAGTTTTTAATAATGCGGAAAAAAAAATCCCCGACTAGCAGGGATTTTTTATAAGAAAGAATTGTTATTCCTTTTCAACAGCTTCTGTTGCTGTAGCAGGAAATACAAACATTGCATCATCAATTTCAGGATTTATAACAATTTCCTTTAGTTGAATTGCCTGTCCACCCATGCTAAGCGAAAATGGAAAATATAAGCCATCAACTTCTTGATAATCGCTCATGGTGCTTATATTCATTTGGCCTTTCATGGGGCCTTGAAAGATTTCATTTTCAACCACAATCGGCACAAAAGTTTCAGTGTCAAAATAGTGATAACTTATATTTTGCTGCTCAACACCGTCAACCATAATAGGGGACTGAGTGAGTTTTATTTTATAAGTTTCGGTACCATCTTTTGTTTCTTTACCCATCAGCTCAGCCGTAAAGCCTTTATCTTTATAATTTAAAAAAGGTGAGGGGAAATCTTTTGATTGCTTTTTCATGTTGGCAGTAGCTTCGGCATCACTTTTTTCAGGTTGCATGGTCATAAAGTTAGTGCTCCACATGGTTTCGCCATCAAAGGCTAATTGCGTTATATCCTGACCTTGAAAATTAATTTTTATCAATTGTTTACCATCCTTGGTTTGATAAACCTCTACTGGAATTTCCATTCCTTGTGCTTGGGCGGTTGCTGTCATTTTTGAGCTTTTTAAATTTTCCCAAGCCGCTTTTCCACCGGTATTTTCGAAATAATTATTGATTATTTCGTCGGCAGTTTGCGCAGATACTGGAACCATGACGGTTATTAAAAAGGCAATGGTAAGTGTTTTAATGATTTTCATAAATGATTTTTTAAGTTTCAGTAAATATAAGACTAACAGCTTTATAAAAAGTTACAGGTTAATATTTTTTTGAAATTTGATTTAAAAAGTATCTTTACTAAAAACTGAAAATCATGAAATTCGGAAAAGTTGACGACCCTGAAAATATAGACTTTACCTTGCCAAAAGACCATCCGGGAACTAAAAAAGTTCTTACTAAGCATAAAAAATCCAACCCTCCAAATTTGTATGTAGGTTGTGCAAAATGGAACAAGGCAGATTTAAAGGGTTTTTATCCTCGGGGTACAAAAGACGAGCTTGCATATTATTCAACCCAGTTTAACAGTATTGAACTGAATGCTACCTTTTACAGAATTTTTCCGGCAGATACTTTTGCGGGTTGGTATGAAAAGACACCGGATGATTTCAGGTTTTTTCCAAAATTTTTCCAGGGAGTTTCACATTGGAAAAGACTTCAGGATTGTGAGGAAACTTTGAATGAATATATTTTGAATGCATCAAACTTGAAAGAAAAGCTTGAAATGTCTTTTGTGCAACTCCCTGATAATTTCGGGCCAAAAAATATGGATAGATTGGAACCGTTTTTCAAAATGCTGCCAAAAGATATCAAACCAGCGATAGAGTTTAGACACACTGATTGGTTTAACGATGAAGATGTAGCCGGAGGACTCTATAATATTTTAGAAAAACACAACATCACTAACGCTATTGTTGATACTGCAGGAAGGCGCGATTTACTACACATGCGGCTTACCACGCCCACAGCCTTTATTCGTTATAATGGCGCTAACCACGAAAGCGATTCTACACGGCTTGATGATTGGATAGACCGCCTGGAAACCTGGATTGAGCAAGGTTTGCAAAACATTTACTTTTTTGTGCACCAAAATATTGAAAAGGCTTCACCCTTACTTTCGGCACATTTTATTAAAAAGGCGAATGAGCGGTTTGGAACTAATCTCAATATACCCAATATGGACAAACCAGATACTTTATTTTAATATTTTGAAATTTAAAGCTGAACCCGCTCTGCCTGCTCTTTTGCATTTTTCAATTGTTTTTCAGAAGGTTTTTCGGGTTGTTGCTCGGCTGCTTTTTCAGGCTCAAAGCTGAGTTTTGCATAAGTGGGCAAATGATCTGAATTGATATCTTGCCCAAGTTTTATAGCAATAAGTCTAAATTCTGCTGATACAAATATATGGTCCAATGGCCAGCGCATTAAAAAACTTTTGGCGTTGTATGTATTGTATATCCCCCTGCCTTTGCGGATATCCAACAATTCTCCTACATTCTGGAACAACGTTGTTGTATTGGATCAAGCCACGTCATTAAAGTCACCTAAAACAATTACGGGGTAAGTAGATGTTCTGCTTAAATTTGCAATTTTCATCATTTCAGAATCCCTGTCTGTTGAGCGGGAGTTGTGCTGGGGCATTGGCGGGGTAGGATGGATGCTGTAAAGTTGAACAGTATTATTGCTAGTTAGCACAAGTTTTGTATGAATTGAAGGTATATTTTTATCTACCAAAAATTTCACTTGTGGATTAATCAATTTATATTTTGAATACAATAGCATACCATAGGTATTGTCTTGAGGTACCTCAACTTTATATTTATATGTTTCGGGTAAATTTTCAAAAATATAATCCCTCCATCTTTTATTGGTTTCTACAAGTAACATTATATCTGGATCCATTTTTTTGAAATCCGAGATTAAAAGTTCAGGTTTTTTGTTGGATTGAAGCACATTGACAGCGTACAATGAAATAGTAGTTCCAGAATTTTTTTCTTGGCTGTCGTTAATGTCTTTATCTGCCAAAGGCGTGTAGGGTATTATTTTCCACACTTGAATAATGAGGCAGGCAGCCATAACGGTTACAAATAAATAAGCGTTTAGCCGCTTCAAGTCAAGCCTCATAAAGAAAACCACAAATGCAACAAATGTTAGGATAGTAAGCTGTATATGTGGAAAATCGAATATGCGAATCCACCAATAATCCACTGCAACGAAGGGAAAAATGGTTAAGACAACAGCCAGCATTCCAAAAATGTACAGGTAGGTCTTAAAGTTATTTAAATCCAAAAGGTTTTTGGATTAAAGATACTTTTAATTTTCAAAAGATGCCTTATTGACGGTAGAAATGTCCTTACCCGTTGGCAGTTCAAAAATTTCAAGGTCGAAATAAGGAATGGCGGCCAGCAGATGGTCAAAAATATCGGCCTGTATATGTTCATAATTTACCCAGCGCTTGTCTTTGCTGAAACAAAATATTTCAATAGGTATTCCTTTATCCGTAGGTGCCAAATGGCGCACCATTAAAAAAAGGTCTTTATTGATGGCTGAATTTTCATTAAGAAAAGCATCGGCATAATAGCGAAACACCCCGAGGTTGGTTTGGTTTCTCCCGTTTATCAATAATTCTTTATTGATTTCGTTTCGCTCGTTATATCTGTCCACATCCCGTTGGCGATGCTCCAAATAGGGTTTTATCAACTGAATTTTTTTAAGTCGCTCCACATCTTTTACAGACAGGAATTTGATTGAAGATTGTTTTATGTAGATAGAACGTTTTATTCTTCGACCATCGCTTTCCTGCATTCCACGCCAGTTTTGAAAGGAGTCGGCAATTAGGCTGTAGGTTGGGATGGTGGTATAGGTATTGTCCCAGTTCTGTACCCTCACGGTGGCGAGGTTAATTTCGGTTACGTAGCCGTCTGCTCCAAATTTACTGAAGGTAATCCAATCGCCGATGCGCACAATGTCATTTACCGAAACCTGAATGCTTGCAACAAAGCCTAAAATGGTATCTTTAAAAATTAAAAGAATTACAGCTGAAGCCGCACCCAAAGTGGTAAGACTAACAACTGAAAACCCAGTAAGAAGCTGGATAATCCAGAAGATCCCAATTCCCCAGGCAAAAATCATCAATACCTGAACATAGCTTTCCATGGGCTTGTCTCGGTAATGCTCATTTTCTTCCAGATAATTTCGCGTGGTCCGAAGAATACTTCTAAAAATTAGCACGCAGAGAATGACCAGATATACCTTTGCGGCAATCTGCAAAAGGTTGGTCATAAACGGCGATTCAATAAAAATAATAGGGATGAGATACCAAATTATTGCCAGTGGTAAAGTATGTGCAATGAATCTTGGAAAATTACTTTTTACCAAATAGTCGTCAAAGGTGGTTTTTGTCTTGTTGCTAAAAGCCTTAAAAGTTTCAATAATAAATTTTCTGAAAATAACATCAAGAATCAATACTACTGTTAAAACGATAATACAGTTTAAAAGCACATTCAAAAAAATAGCCCATTCCACAGCCATACCTTGATTTACAAGATAGTTCTGAAATAGACAACTATAATCCTGAATTGCTTCCTTGTTCATTATAGATATTTACGTTCCACATAAAAAGGGCCGAAAGGCAGTACCGAGCACATTACAACTATGAACAAATCTGAAATTGACCACTTTAATTTTTTATACATATACAGGGCACCGCCCACATAGAGCACGAACAATACACCGTGTGCCATTCCAACTACTTGTACCATTTCAGGCATATGCCAAATATATTTCAAGGGCATTGCGATTCCCAAAAGTACTAGGAAAGAGATGGCTTCCAAGGTGCTGATTAATTTGAAAGATTTTACTGAAAGTTCCACAGGTTTTTATTTTTTGCAAAGATACATGTTGCAGTCTGTTCCGCTACACTTTTAGATTTTTTTATGGGAAGAATTGTTTTGTGGAGAATTACTATCTTTAAAAGAAAAAATAGATGCTCCCACTTTTACAATCGCCCGGCGAAACGATCCAAAATTCCCTACAAAACTATTACGAAGAATTCCTAAGAGTGCTTCCACGCATTGCGCTGGCCATATTGGTAATCATCTTAGGGGTGTTGTTGGCCCAATTGCTCACAAATTTCTATAAGCGCCGATTTCAGCAAAAATCTGAGGATCCCCTAATGGCCAAATTCCTGGCCCAGGCCGTAAAGATTGTTCTGATCATAATTGCCATAATGCTTGCACTGAAGGTAGCAGGGCTGGATGGCATTGCAACCGGACTGTTAACTGCAGTTGGGGGAGGGGCGATAATCCTTGGATTTGCCTTTCAGGATATAGGAAAGAACTTTCTCGCAGGCGTCATATTGGCCTTCAACAGACCATTCAATATTAACGATACGATAAAAGTAGATAACATTTTCGGAAAAGTAAAGGCTCTGAGTTTTCGCTATTCACACATAAAAACTTTTGATGGCCGCGATATTTATATACCGAATAGCGATGTACTCACCAAACCTGTTGAAAATTTTACGGCCGATGGTTTCTATAGGGTCGATTTCACCGTAGGCATTGGGTATGAAGACGATATTGTGGCTGCTAAACAAGTTATCCAAGAAATTCTGGATAAAAACACTGAAATAATAAGCGACGAAACCCACGAGAACTTTGTTATAGAAGATGAACTCGCAGCCAGCACTGTAAACCTAAAGGTTTTCTTTTGGGTAGAT
The DNA here is from genome assembly GCF_001573155.1 of Aequorivita aquimaris. GTDB lineage: Bacteria > Bacteroidota > Bacteroidia > Flavobacteriales > Flavobacteriaceae > Aequorivita > Aequorivita aquimaris. The sequence goes on from NZ_JRWG01000003.1 coordinate 333,305, forward strand.
ACCGTGGATTATAGAAGGGCTTCAAGAGTGCTACGGGGTATGGTTATCCGCGAAGTGAAAGAGGAACTGTTTAAGAAGGGCTTCAATTTGCCTGCAGATATTAAGGAACTTAAAATCTATGGAACCGAGGATGCCATTCCTATTAAGTTCAGGAACAATCCAGAATTTCTTAAAGAGGGAGAGAAATAAAACTCCTCACTCCGGTGTCTCTGAGGTTTAATTGCAACAAAGACACGGAGCACACAGAGATTAAAAACTATTGCGCGGTGTACCCACCGTCCACGAGATAATAGGCACCTGTTACAAAACTGGCCTCATCACTGCAGAGCCAATATACGAGATTGGCGACCTCTTCGGGTTTTCCCAATCGGCCAATAGGGTGCATTTGTACCAGTTGCTCCTGCTGTTCTTCATCAATTTGATCGAGCAAGGGGGTTTTAATATATCCCGGCCCAACGGAATTGATGCGCACCTTGTCTTTAGCATATTCAAGGGCTGCGGTTTTCGTTAAGCCTACCACGCCGTGTTTTGCGGCAACATAGGCCACGGAATTTGGCGAGCCCACACTTCCCAAGATAGAAGCCATGTTCACGATGGCGCCACCGCCGGCTTTAATTATTTCAGGTACCTGATATTTCGTGCCAAAGAAAACGCCATTCAGGTTTACGCCTATTACCTTTTCCCAACTGTCCAGAGGATATTCCGCGGTCTTGGCCATTTCCCCGCCTATACCGGCATTGTTCACCGCATAGTGCAACTTGCCATATTTTGCTACGGCTTGTTTTACCAATTGCTCACATTCCTTGGCTTTGGAAGTATCGGCTTTTATAAAAAAAGCCGTTCCCTTTTTATCCGTAATCTCTTCTACCACCTTCTTTGCGTCATCTTCGGCAATATCTGAAACTACCACATTTGCTCCATTTTCAGCAAATTTATGGGCGATTGCCCTTCCTAGACCGGAACCTGCTCCGGTTACTATTACTGTTTTGTTCTTCATAATATTTTGTTTTTTATAAAGTTACAGGTTCACCGGGGGAAAGTGTACTAATGAAATATTAAATCAATCGCAGGGCAGGGGAATGTTTAAGGTTTTGTAGCTCCAATTTCTTTTATAGCTGAAGTGCCACCATTCCGTGCGGATGGTATTGAAGCCGAACATGCGCATACCGTCAATAAGCAGTTTCCGATTGGCGAGAATTTCCTTTGAAAAATTATAGTGGTCAATATGCGCTTCCCTTCCAAAGTAATCATAGTCGCTGCCCATTTCCACATAGCAGCCTTCCAAGGTTTCCAAAGTAATATCCACCGCTGCGCCCTTATTGTGAACCGAACCATTGCCATAGGGGTTGCCCACATAAGTGGGGCGCGGCACCTTGGCCCACATTTTTTTCTGTACGTCCAACGGGCGGTAGCAATCGTAAATTTTTATGCGGTAACCTTTTTCACAAAAGTATTGGTTGGCATGCAAAAGAGCCTCGGCTACTTCGGGGCGTAGCAAACATTCGGCGCAGTCGTAAAGGGTTTCTCCTATAAAATTGTTTGGCGTGGCATAGCGTATTTCATAAACAAATTCCGTAGAAAGGTCCTTCAGGTTTACTAAGGGTTCCTGAAACTTTTCTTCTGAAGAAAAACTGAAGAATAGAAAGGTGATAAGGGCAAGGGACAGAAACTTCATATTCCAAATTTAAGCAGAATTTAATAACATTCGCCTTGACAATTGGTAACTTTGGAAAAAACGAAATATTATGAATGATTTACAAAACAAATCCGCACTTATTACAGGCGGTACAAAAGGAATAGGCTACGGAATAGCCGAAGCACTGCTCAAGCAGGGCATAAACGTGGCCATAACCGGAAGAACCAAAAAAACTGCGGAAGAAGCCGCAAAAAAACTAAACTCGCACGGCAACGACAGGGCACAGGCCATAGGGCTGGAAGCCGATGTGCGCGACTATAAGAGTCAAGAACGCGCCGTGAAGGAAGTAGTTGCACAATTCGGCAGCTTGGATATTGTGATTGCCAATGCGGGCCTTGGCCATTTTGGGTCTGTGGAAGACCTCACCATCGAGCAGTGGAAGGAAACCATTGATACCAACCTCTCGGGGCCGTTCTACTCTTTAAAGGCAAGCGTGGACCAATTGAAAAAGAACAAAGGGTATTACATAAGTATCTCCAGTTTGGCGGGAACCAATTTTTTTAAGGGCGGAAGTGCCTACAATGCAAGTAAATTTGGCGTTACGGGTTTTACCCAAGCCGCGATGCTCGATCTACGGGACCAAGGGGTGAAGATCAGCACTATTATGCCCGGGTCGGTTTCTACACATTTTAATGGTAATGAACCCGATGAAGAAGATGCGTGGAAAATACAGATTGAAGATATGGGGCAGCTGGTTGTGGATCTCTTAAAAATGAACCCCCGCACCTTACCGAGCAAGGTTGAGGTACGGCCTTCTATGCCACCTTCAAAATAGTCTATTTGAAAGAAAATGATTGGGCCCAGGCGCGGGCGTTTTCCAAATGCTCAAAAAAAGCAAAACTATGAGGGAAGAGTTTTTGTTCTACAAGAGCTCTTTCCTTTTCTGCTTCCCGGGTTGAGACGATGGCCATTCCCTTTTTGTTCCGCATCTTTCCATTTTTATAAATGTCCAAATCTAGTGTATGTGGATATCTCCTATCGGCAATGACCACAAACGGTCTCTTGCCGAAATGTGCTTTGTAGTTGGCCCGGATCCAATCATTTTTTTCTATGTCAATATGCTGGTTTTCAAAGACACGCAGTATGGAATAGGTATCGTATAGATATAGTTCACAGAAGTCGGAAAGTAGTTTCTTTTCCATATTTTTCTAAAATCTGATATATTGATTAAAGATAAATATTTTTGTGATTGCTTTAACAAAACTGTTCTTTTTCCGAAGACTTTAAACTAATCCACTTTCAACAGAGCAAAAAGTAGAAAGGATTATTTGGAGGAATAAAAAAGGCGATCTACTTTTCAATAGATCGCCTTTACCATAGTTATTTACTTTCTTTTTTAGTTGGCAGAAAGCAGGGCCAAGAATTTATCAAGGTTTGGCAGGATTACAATGCGCGTTCTTCTGTTCTTGGCGCGGCCTTCCTTGGTTTCGTTTTCGGTAAGTGGGTGATAGCTGCTACGTCCTGCAGCAATCAATTTTTCGGGAGCTACACCGTAGTCATCCTGCAACTTGCGGATAACCGCTGTAGAACGGTCCACGCTCAATTCCCAATTGTCCTTTATGTAAGCCCCTGGCTTTACGGTTTGGCTATCGGTATGGCCTTCTACCATTACCTCAAGGGCGGGCTCGCTGTTAATAACATTTGCCAATCGCTCCAATAATGGATTTGCCTTTGAATTTACACGGGCACTTCCCGAATTGAACAACAATTTATCTGAAATGGTAATCATTACCACTGTTTCGTCAATATCAATCTTGATATCATCTTCTTCACCTTCGCCAACTAAACTGTTGTCAAGGTTCTTTTTAAGATTGTAGGAAACAATAAGGTTCATTGAATCCTTTAAGGTCTTTGCCTGTGCCAATTCTTGGGGATCTACATTGGCGAGGGCTTTTCTCATTTTTTCCTTGTCATTTTCTGAAACCACAACCCCTTCAATCTGCTGTAGGCGGTTGTTGTTACTATCGGTCAACGACTGGATTTTAGAATTGTAACTAGCCACGCGCTCTTCAATCTTGGCGTACTTGGCTTCAATTTCTTCTTTTTCAAGCTGGGTCTTTGCTAGGGTAGAACGCGTATCATTATACTGGTTCTCCAATTCTACATACTTCTTTTTTGATACACAGGAGGTAGCAAAAATTGCTGTTGCCAGCATGGTTAGTGCAATAGCTTTTTTCATAATACTTAAGTTTTAAAGGTTTGTAATGCAAATATAAATGCACCTTCCACCAAAAAATTAGTTAAGGCATGCTATTGTTTTGTTAAAAGACACTCCGCAAAAAATTGGAATATTAGCCTCCAAGCGTATTGATTATTTCTCCAATTGAAGTGTCAGCCCAGTTTTTAACCATCTTTTTATTCGGCTGCCGGGCTGGAAGTTTATGTAGAAGCGCTCTGCTTTGGGGACGGAAGTTGCCTGGGAGTTAGGGAGGGGTTTGGCGCTGAACCCAATTTTATACCTTCCCAGAGGGCCTATATCCACACTATTGCCCCGTTCCAAATGCTGCTGGAGTTTGCTGGATAGTGCCGTTACCACGCCAATTACATCGGCTTCGGAAAAGGCGGTTTCCTTTGTTATCTCTGCTGCCATCTGGTCTAGGTCAACAATTCCTTTGGAAATATGCTGCATAATATATTGCGTTTCTGCGGAATTCTGAGGATTCTTCCTGCGAACAATGCGGTACCCGATAGCCATATTGATATTGCTTTGTAGTTATTGATTGAATAAATATAGCGCAATATTTTATAGAACCTTGGGCGGGAATGAAAACGTCCCTGGTTTTCTCCAAAAATTCCCCATACTTGCGTTACGTTCTTTTTTAGCGAAGGAAATGTTGAAATAACAGAAACGCTCCCATTTCTAGGAGCGTTTCTTAATAGGAAAATTTACCGATACTTAAGTACGGCGACGATTGGGATGATCAGAAAACATCAAAAACGAAGCCTAACAACCAATAAAGGATCAGGAAGACAACGATGGTGCCTATGCAGCCGCACTTGCCTCCGCCTATCTTCTTGGCACCCCAACCGGCGAGCAATATTCTTAGCAATTTTTTCATAGTAGATACATTTTATCAAATTATGTTTATAAAAGGAAACTATTCATCTTTATTGGGCGCCATTTGCAATTTATTTTTTCCAAAGTCCAAGGTACGGATAGGGAACGGAATGTTGATGCCAGCTTCGTCAAAATTCTTTTTGATTAGCTTAATTGCTTTATGTTTTGCTTCCAGTTTTGGCTTGGGCTTTGTACTGGATATCCAAAATCGGGTAACAAAATTGATTGAGCTATCGCCAAATTCGGTAAAAAAGAATTCTACGCCCTCGTTTTCCTTTTGCTCAAAATTTTCAGTAATAATTTTGTTTACTAAGTCTTCAACTTTTTGAAGGTTACTTTCATAGCCCACGCCACAGCTTACATCTATTCGCGATCGGTTTGATAAAGAATAATTGGTAAAGGGGTTTTCTATAAAAATTGAATTGGGTATAATTACATACTCATTGTCCGTTTGCCGAAGCGTAATATTCCGAAGATTTATTTCATCTACATAACCACTCTTGTCTTGGGCCTCAATAAAATCTCCAATGCGCACTTTTGGCAAAAAGGAAAGCATCAATCCAGAAAAAGTATTGCTCAAAGTACCTTGTAGGGCCAAACCTATTGCAAGACCAACTACACCCGCCCCAGCTAAGACTGAGGTAAGTACTTTATCCAGTTGCATTACACCAAGGGCTATAAAGAAACCAATAATTAAAACGATTCCGTACATAATGCGCGAAAGCATCTGTTTTATGGATTCCTCCGTAATCTTACGGAATAGTACTCTATATGAAAACTTTCGCATGCCTTTGGCTATAAAGTAGAAAGCTACCATTACCAAAATGGCTAATGCAAAGTTGGGAAGTTTAAGGATTATGGCGTCAAGCCATCCATCAAGCTTGTCCCATAGATTAGAAATTGAATCATTTATTGAAAATTTTTGTGACATAATATATATTTAAAAAAGTGTTGAAAGCATAAATGTACCTAAAACCCATAAAATTAGGGAAAGTATGCCTCCAATTATAAAAAAATGTTTGAATTTATAAATACCCATTCCATAAATAAGGGTATTGGTTTGGTAGCCCATAGGGGTAAAAAAACTGAAATTGGCGCCAAATAAAACTGCAAGAATAAATGGTTTCATGGTTAGATCGAGACCTACCGCCACGGCTATTGCTATTGGTGTCATAATAATTGCAGTTGCATTGTTGCTTACCACACTACTCATTAGCATTGTTATTAAAAATATAAGGCCAATAATTACAATATTGGACTGGCCGCTAAGAATATCCAATAAATGGTCAGAAATCCATTTATCTGCCCCCGTGTTGTTCATGGCAATGCCCAAAGGTATCATTCCGGCCAATAAAAAAATTACTTGCCAGTTAACTCGGTGGTACACGTCGTTAAGGTCAAGACACCTGGTTAATAGTAATAGACTTACACCTGTAATCGCACTTACTAAAATTGATAAAATACCACTTGCTGCCAAACCCACAACAAGAACCAAAATGGCGAAAGAGAGCATTCGCTTTTTGTTATTTACAGATGGTTTGGTTTTATGTTCTCTAAGAATCGCCACATTCTCCATTTCATAGAGCTGGTTTATTTCGTTTTTTGGAATTTCCACCAACAATCTATCCCCAGGTTTTAAAGTTATTTGTTCAATATCCTTTCTCACCAAACGCTCCTTGGTATTACGTATATTTCTACGTTTTTTAATAGCAATAGGCAACGCACTTTGAAAAGTCTGTTTTCTGAGCTGTTTTAATGTTTTTCCAATCAAAATAGAACCCGGCAAGATTAACAGTTCCACAAATCCAAGGTCGTCTTGTTTTTTTATGCTTTCGGCTTCATCCTCATTTTTTAACGTCTCTCTCTTTTTGGTCCTTTCCTGTGTTTTGTGAACACTTAAGCCTTCTGCTTCGTTTAGTTTGGCCAAATTTTCCAAGTCGCACATAAGCAAAAGCTTATCATTTGCTTTTAAAGTAATGTAGCGCCCGGGAGCATTGGTTATCTGTTTGCGCCGGGTAAGTTTGAGAATAGAAATTTCAGGATTGGCAAACAGAAAAGTATCCTCGATTTTTTTATCTATTAAATTTGAATTTTTGTTGATTACAACCGTGGTCACATAATTTTCCAGATCATAAATATCGCGTAAATTCTCTTTTGAATCTTTCGGTAGCCATCGTGACGCTATGGTAACTACAATTATCCCGACGAGCAGAAATATTAATCCAAAGAATGAAAATTCAAAAAAGCTAAATCTTTCCGCTCCCAAATCGCGTGCAACGGAATTTACTATAAGGTTGGTTGAAGTTCCCATTAACGTACAGCTACCTCCTAAAATACCTGCAAAGGAAATAGGAAGGAGTAATTTTGATTGCGGTACGTTAAACCGCTTGGCCAATTCTGAAATAATTTTAATGAAAACAATAACTACCGCCGTAGTGTTTATAAAGGCTGAAATTCCACCCGTAATAAACATAAAAACGGGCAACAAAAGAAAGAGTGGAAGCACGTGAAGGTTTTTTAGAAAACGTGCCAGTGAAGCTATAACGCCATTGTCTTCCAGCGCTAGAGCAATAATCATCAAGGAAAGAACAGTAATAGTAGCAGTATTCGAAAAACCAGAAATAGCTTCTTCTGGTTTTACCAAACCTGTTAGCGCAAGGGAAGCAATAACAAACATTGCAATCTTGTCTACTGAAAAAACTTCAAAAGCAAAGAGAATAATGGTAACTAACAGAATAGAAAAAACGAGTATTATTTCTGTGGTCATTGGTTTTGATGGTTAGTCTTATAAAGATAACCGCAGAAATAAAACTCGTTCCTAAGAATTTCATAAAATATTGGCAGTACCAATATTTTTAACATTTATGTTTAGCCTAAATACTTTTTCAAGATATGGCTCTTTGAAGTCTGTCGTAATCTTCTTATTGCTTTTTCACGTATTTGGCGTACGCGCTCACGGCTTAAATCGAAAGTGTCGCCAATTTCCTGTAAGGTCATTGGTGGCTGGCCGCAAAGTCCAAAATTAAGTTTTACCACATCAGCCTCCCGGGGCGCTAAAGTATCGAGTGCACGGTTAATCTCTATGCGAAGCGATTCATGCAACAAATTTTTGTCTGGGTTCGGGCTTTCGCCAGAGCTGAGCACATCGTAAAGGTTGTTATCATTCTCACCTTCCTGAAAAGGTGCGTCCATGGACAAACTTCTCGTTGAGTTTTTAAGTGAGCTTTTCACTTTAGACTCAGTGAAATCAAGCTCTTTAGCTATTTCGGCTGCAGTGGGAATACGCTGAAATTTTTGTTCAAGGTGAATGGAGGCCTTCTTTATTTTATTGATATCGCCAATTTTATTTAACGGTAAACGAACAACACGTGATTGTTCTGCAATAGCTTGCAAAATAGCCTGGCGAATCCACCACACGGCATAGGAAATAAATTTAAAACCACGGGTTTCATCAAACCGCTTTGCTGCTTTTACTAAGCCAACATTCCCTTCATTTATAAGATCGGGAAGGCTCAATCCCTGATTTTGATATTGTTTCGCCACGGAAATCACAAATCTTAAATTTGCTCTGCTCAATTTGTTTAAAGCAGCTTGATCTCCTTCACGAATGCGCTGTGCCAACTCTACTTCCTCTTCAGCTGTTATTAAATCTATTTTACTAACGTCTTGTAAATAACTGTTTAAAGATTTAGTTTCTCGGTTGGTTACCTGCTTCGTGATTTTAAGTTGTCTCATATATTCTCTCTGTTTTTAATAATAACACGGCATAGTAAGACATTTTAGGGTAATTTCCAAATAGTTAACAGAAGTTGTTAAAATTTCTCTATGAATTTTTTTATTTATTTTAAAAGAAAATTTCTATGACACTTAAAAAAACTCTTTTAGCAGGCCTATTTTTTTTGGGTACTATTTTGTATGCCCAAAAACCCACAGAAGTTCCAAAACCAAGTGAAGAACCAATAGACTTATCAAATCCGGCAGATGTAATTATATATATAGTACTTCCGCTCTGTGCCATTGTGTTATTCTTTATTTGGAGAGGAAAACTAAAAAACCAGAAAAAATAAATTTTAAACTTTGACCTAATTATGCATAGGGGAATACTATTTTTGGTGCAATTGTTGTTTACAACATTCAAAGCTTAGTGTTATGGTAAAAAAAATCTTTTTTTTCACATCTATCTTAATGAGTTGGGCCTCTTTTGCCCAAATAGATCTTCCTGGTAGTTCGGCACGTTTTGATGCTACTGATACAAATTTAAACAGTCCTACAGGCTTTGAAATTCCATCAGTTAAGGCGCCTTCACTTTCCAATACAAAAAGTCCGAATAGCCCTGATAATTCTGATATAGGGAAAGAAAAAGAAAAGCAGATAGATATGCAAAACGGCGATGGTTTGATTGAGTATTCCGGGACTAACAAAGCTCCAAAATACTTCACCAAAGATAAAGAGGAAAAGCCCGAGTACGGAAAAGACCAATATTTGGGCGATTTTAAAACCACTGCCAAAAAAGCTACCTTTATGTATCGTGACCACGAGTTTGTGGATGGCGATATGATACGTATTTATGTGAACGGCGAAATAGCCATACCACAGGCCAGACTGGAAGGTAGTTTTCGTGGTTTTGACTTACCCTTGCAGGATGGATTTAATAAAATAGATTTTGAGGCGCTCAACCAAGGTTCTTCCGGGCCCAATACCGCACAGTTAAATATCTACGATGAAATCGGCAATCTGCTCGCATCTTACGAGTGGAACCTTTTGACCGGCAATAAGGCTACGGCCATTGTGGTAAAACAATAATGTTTTTTGGGAATTCAGAGTTAAAACTTATGTTTTAGCTGCAAGTTAACATCCTGACACATTTTATATTTATAATTATTTTATTAAAGATTTAGAATTTCACACAAAGTGCTTTAACTTTATAGTAAATATTTAATTTATGAAAAAAGTACTTATAACCTTGGATTATAATCCCAATTCCGAAAAAGTTGTAAATAAGGGAAAAGAGCTTGCGCAATTAATGGATGCTGAAATCTGCTTGTTGCACGTGCTTGCCGATGTACGCTATTACGGAATGCAATACGAACCCTTTATGGGCTATGAGGGCTATGCTTTTCCAGTAGATTTCAGGATACAGGAAGAATTTGTAAAAGTGGCGCAGGATTATCTTGACAAAACCGCAACGCATTTAGGGAAGAAAGATATTACCACACATTTAGCAGAAGGTGATACCGCAAAAAGTATTTTGGAATATGCCGAAGAGTGGAAGGCAGATGTAATTGTAATGGGAACCCATAGCCACGGAACATTGGAAAAAATATTTCTGGGTACCGTAGCTTCCAGCGTGTTGGAAAAAACAAAAATCCCGGTGTATATGGTGCCAACCGGGAAGTAAAAAAATTATAGAGGTTTGTCCTGTTCCAAATTTTCATTGTCTTCGCTGCCTTGACTGAACAGCTTGTTCTCTTCATCGCGAAGGCCATTGCCTTTATTTTTCTTAGCTTGCTCACGGCCTGGCACGTCTAAATCTTTTCCTGCAAAATCTACTTTTTCCTTTCGGTCTTTTAGCTGCTGGTCATCGCCACCATCGCCGTGGATGTTCTTTTGCGAAAGTATATCCCTATCGTGTTCAGTTACATTTGGATTGTAGGGAAGTTTTTCATCTTTATTTTTGATTGTCTCTTTTTTGGTAATTTTCATGGTTTTTCTTTTAAAGATATTTTAAATGAAGAAAACCCGCCATCCATTTAACACATATTAAATAAAATATAACAGCTATTTAAGTTTTACCGCATAAGTTTGATACCTTCGCAAAATAACCTTTCAACTTAAAAAATAATGGCGCTTTCAAATAACGATATCATGAAAAAACTGCGCGTAGCCCACAAACTGCGTGATGAGGATATAGTAAAAATATGTTCGTTGGTAGATTTTGCCGTTACAAAAAGTGAATTGGGTGCCATTTTCAGAAATGAGAAGCATCCAAAATATATGGAGTGTGGCGATCAATTTCTTCGGAATTTTTTGAATGGGCTGGTTATTCATTTAAGAGGCCCCATGCCCGAAAAGAAAAAGCCTGTACCAAAATCCAATGTAAATAGCGGGAAAGAAAAAAGCTGAATTAAATTTCTTCAATCCAGCTTTAGTCAGTTTTCGATTTTATATGTCTCAATAAATGTATCTGCATGTTTTTCTGATTGTGGGATCCTCAAACAGATGCTTGTTGGCGTTTAAATAGTTCAACGTATGCTGTTTTTGCGATCCGCATTTAATTCTCTTTTGAATGTTTCGTAGGGTTTTCATAGTTAATTGTCTTATTGGTTTTTTGAAATGCGTTACTTAAAACGTCTTTTCGAATTCCAAAGATGTGATTTGGAATTTATGGGTCTGTGTTGTTTTTCGTTACTGTCCAATGTTCTCATGATTTTAAAATTTTAATTGTTTAAATTTTTAGTGAAATCTTCTTTTTGAATTCCAGGAATAGGCTTTTGAAGTTTTCATTTTTGCTGTTAACTGATTGCTGTCTAAAGTTCTCATAATAAATAGTTTTATTGGGTTATATCTAAAAGACGCAAGTATCGAAGTATTGTTACAGTACTATGTTATACAAAGTAATGATTTAACGAAATATTAACTTTTAACGTTGTTTTTTATAGTGAATTGAATTCTAAATGTTTAACATTCCATTAACCGCCAAACAATTGACAAATGCTTGCGGGGTAGGGGCTTTAGCTATATATTTGCACCTTAGGAAACTGCAATTGTTTATATTGAAGTTTATTTTATTAAAACACCAAAGAATTATCCCAAATTAAAATGAATACCATAAAAAAAACTGAAACAAATAAATTAAAGCGTACCCATCTTTACTATAAATACACAGGCTTTTATTCCTTTGTAGGGCAAAGCCTTAAAAAAGCAATCGTACCGATTCTTTTGGTAGTTGCTGCATTAATTGTTGTAGACCTTTACGTGGTTGACTTCAGCAATCTTTTCACTTATATTACGGAAACCTATGCGCCTATAAACATACTGCTTGTGTTCCTTGCTTCTGAATCGCTTTTGGGGCTTGTTCCGCCAGAAATATTTATTGCTTGGAGCGACAAAATGCCGCAACCAATACTTTACTTAACATTACTCGCAACCCTTTCCTACATTGGCGGTATCATTTCATACTTTATCGGAAAATGGGTTTTTACACTTCCCCGCGTATATAATTATATGGAGGGAAAGATGAAAAAACATTTAAAGCACATCCGCAAATGGGGAGGTTTCCTGATTGTTGTTGGCGCTTTGTTGCCTATTCCTTTTTCAATGACAAGTATGGCTGCCGGAATGATTCACTACAAGTTCAGAAATTATCTTTTGTTTGGCTTGCTTCGTTTTGTGCGGTTTTATCTGTATGCCATTGCCATATTCAGTTTGGTGTAGTACTTTTGAAAGAGCGGAGTAGCTTCTTCGTGAAAGTTTTTCATTCTTAAAAAAATCCATTTCTTTTAAATGAAGAAAACCGATCCCTACGCTGCGTTACGATTTCGGGAGTTTAATATTTTTCTTTTGGTCCGTTTTGCGATGGTGTTTGCGTGGACTATGCAATTCGTCGTGATTGAATGGGAGGTTTACAGTTTGACAAAGGATCCGCTTTCTCTTGGTATAATAGGTTTGATGGAAGTGATTCCGGCAGTTGCCATGGCGCTTTTTGCCGGCCATATTGTTGACCAAAGCGAAAAAAGGGGACTCCTTATAAAATGTATTTTTGGTTTTTCTGTCGTAAGCCTCGGGTTATTCCTATTGACTTGGCCTCGAATTGTTGCTGGCCTTTCTACCGATTTGGTCCTCTATTTGGTTTACTTTTTGGTTTTCCTCGGCGGTATTGTGCGCGCCTTTCTTGGGCCAACAATCTTTTCCCTTTTTTCTCTATTGGTTCCAAAAAAAATATATCCCAATGCAGCCACGTGGAGCAGTTCGGTTTGGCAAATGGGTGCAGTGGTAGGTCCCGCTGCCGGAGGGTTTTTTATCCATTGGATTGGCGTGCATTGGTCTATGTGTTTTGTTTTTGCGTTTTCTTTGATGGCATTGATGTTATTGCTTCAAATACCGAAGAAACCAATTTTAAACCCAAACATTGGCGAACCTATTATGAAAAGCCTTAAAGAAGGGATTAAGTTCGTAAAAAATACACGGGTAATCCTGGGCGCTCTTACTTTAGATATGTTTGCCGTGCTTTTTGGCGGGGCAGTGGCACTGCTGCCTATTTATGCACAGGATATTTTGAAAGTTGGTCCCGAAGGTTTCGGAATTCTTCGAGCCGCACCTGCTGTGGGCGCACTGTTGATTATGTTTACATCTGCACATTTTCCACTTAATAAAAATGCAGGTATGAAATTGCTGGCAGCCATATTCGGCTTTGGGGTTTGTATAATTGTATTTGGGCTTTCCACTTGGTTTTGGGTTTCTGTAATTGCACTTTTCCTAAGTGGTGTAACGGATGGAATTTCTATGATTATTAGACAAACAATTCTTCAATTGCGAACCCCGGATGCCATGCGTGGCCGAGTGGCTTCGGTGAATTCTATGTTTGTGGGGTCGTCCAATGAATTGGGTGCTTTTGAAAGCGGGCTCACCGCTAAGTTGATGGGAACGGTTACCGCAGTAGTTTTTGGTGGTGGAATGACAATATTGACAGTGTTGGGCACCGGATTTTTCTTTCCGAAACTTCGAAAACTGGATTTAAGGAAAGATTTGGAGGAGCATGAAAAACAGTAACACTACACCCGCAAGACTCCCCGAAAGCCACGGCCCGCGTAATATGATTGTACCCCGTTGTGGTAAACAAACACAGTGTCAAAGCGAAAGTCGCCAAAAATTGCGCCGCCAAGTTTCCTGATTTTCTCTGGGGTTTTTAGCCAACTTGAAGTTTTGGTGTCAAATTTTCCCAATTGTTGTAATTCGCGGTATTGCGCTTCGGTTAAAAGGTCGATGCCCATTTGGGAAGCCAAGCCTACGGCACTGTTTTTTGGCTTGTGTTCTTTTCTTGCTTCCAGAGCATCATTATCGTAACAAAAGCTTCTGCGGCCTTTCGGGCTTTCAGCGGAGCAATCGTAAAAAATATATTCTCCCGTTTCTTTATCAAAATCAACGACATCCGGCTCGCCGCCCGTTTCTTCCATTTGGTGAAGCGACCAAAGTTTTTCTGGATTGGCTTCCAATTTTTCCCGCACGTTTGTCCACTCAATAGCTGTATGGCGATTCTTGTTTTTCTCAAAACGGGTTTTTAAGGTTTTGAGAATTTCCTCACTTTGTTGCGCTGTTAATTGCTTATTCTTTTTTGTCATCAGTTGAAAATTTAATGTAGATTATTATTTTAAATTCAAAAAGATATAAAATTAATGGTTTGAACCCTATAAAGGGTAGCGGTAATGCCCAATAATTTCAAATTTAAAAAGACAATCTTCCAAAACCTGTCCCGCTCCAATGTTATGGACAATTAAGTTGCGTTTCCCATCTTGTGATTTTTTATTGACAACTATTCCAGTGTGGGTAAGACCATTGCTCAAGCTCCAACAAACCACATCGCCCGGTAAATAGCTCATTGGTTGGGCGGTAATCGGCTTTTCGGCACCCTTTCTTTTAAAAAAAGTCATAAGGTTTGGAACACGACGGTGGTCAATGTTTTTATCGGTAGTTCGCAGCCCCCAGTTTTTTGGATATAAACTGAAATTTGCCTTCATATCTTCGTGAACTTCTTTTTGAAGATCAATGCCAATTTTTCTATAAGCCCTAATAATAACATCTGTACAAACACCTTTATCGCTCGGCACATCACCATTTGGGTAGTCTATGGAAAAATAGCTAGGGTCATAAATTACATCTTGTTTTGTGAGGCTAATAGCAGCATCTGAAAGGGTAAAATATTCTATTGTATTTTGACCAATGGAATTTAATGAAGCCAAAAACATCAAGAGCAGTAATTTTTTCATTTTTTTTAGTTTAACCCTCACAATCATAAAACCATTCTTCGGCACGGATGATTGCTTCCTTAATAGCTTTTTCCTCTGAAATTCCACCTTTTTCCATCATTTCGCGAGCAATATCCAATGCTTTTTCGCGAACTTCGGGCGTCAGGTTTTCGAGTTTGGGCTTAAAGTTTTCAAAGGTCCAGTTCATCACAATGCGTATTGTAGATATAAATTTAGAATAAAATTTTATCATGCAATGAAAGGATAATTTATTACTGCTGCTGCGATGGCTCAATAATACGGAAAGGATAGGCCTCCTGTACTTTTTTTAATTCGGCATCGGTAATTGTAGAAACATCTTTTTTCAAAACTTCAGAAACGTAGGTTTCCCTTAATTCAAAATACGCTTTTGCGATTTCGTCCTGAACCGTAATAAAACTTTGGTAGGGTGCTTCGCGATGTATTGATAGTGAAATGGAAGCTTTTTGGGGGTTGTCTGATGCTTCTGCAAACTGTTCACCCTTACAGTAAATACAAGTTTTATCGGCGTTATTATCAATAAATTTTTTTAATTCCTCTTTTAATTGTACAATTGTTGTTCGAGTTTCATTTGCCATAATAGCACCAGCTTCATTAACGCGTATGGTGAAAAGATTATTTTTTTTAATGGGAATGTTACAGTCGGCACCGGGAGGGCAGGCCTGTGGGAGATTCCGGGCTATTCCCTTGTCATTCGGAATCATAGAGGTTACCAAAAAGAAAATCAAAAGTAAAAAGGCAATGTCGGCCATGCTGCCTGCATTTACGGAGGGCGTGGTGGAATTTCTCATAATTGAAAGTGGTTTAGTGTTCCCTACTTCAGAAAACAAAAAAAGTGCCACAAGTATTTTTGGTAAGGAAGTAGCCCTTTGCGAAGAATATCGTAATTTTAAAATCCAAGAAATTTTGGGCAATATGATTTCAGAGAAAAGCCAATTAGAATCCGCTCCATTTTATACCTATCTCAAGAAAACCGCGGGTATGAGCGACGACGAAATACTGCGCGTTTCAGCAGATTTAAAACGTTCAAAAATTGAAAAAGGCAGTCTTTTATTGGCCAAAGGCGCCATTTGCAATTATTCTTTTTTTGTTGAAAAGGGGCTGTTGCGTTCCTATATGCTTGATGAAGCGGGGAAGGAGCACGTAATACAGTTTGCCCCCGAAAACTGGTTTATTGTTGATAGGAGCAGTGTGTATTTTAACGATGCTTCAGAAAGTTATATTGAAGCAATTGAAGACACAGAAGTGGTTCTGATAGGCGAGGATTTTATTTGCAAGGCGAATGAAACCAGCCCCGCTTTCAGAAGATTTAATGATAAACTGTTGCACAACCACATTAGGCATATGCAGAATAGAATTAACCTATTGTTGGGCGCCACTGCGGAAGTACGCTATTTAAGTTTTATTGAAATGTATCCCGACCTATTGTTACGTGTACCTCAGTGGATGATAGCGTCCTATTTGGGCATTACGCCCGAAAGTTTAAGTCGTGTGCGTAAGGAATTGGCACATAAAAATTTTAAATCAACCTAAAATATTCAATATAAAAGCCTGTCAAATCAATATTCAACAGTTTTAAAAGGATTATTTATTTGTAAATTATTCCAAATACCCAAATTTCCCCATATTGAAATCGCTTATAGCCTGTACTATTTCGCTACGCGTGTTCATAACAAATGGGCCTTGGGCTGCAATTGGTTCGTTTATAGGTTCACCGCTTAACACCAAAACCGTTGCATTGTCAAGCGCTTTAATGATAAAGGTGTCGCCATTGTTTTCGAAAAGCCCCAATCCATCGGTATGTATTTCTTCTTGGTTGTTCACTTTTATATTTCCTTCCACTACTAAAATCGCGGTGTTGAAGTTTTGGGGAAAGCTGAAAGTTGCTTTTCCACCTTTGTTCAACTTTGCATTTAGCATATGTACAGGAGTAAATGTAAATGCCGGTCCCTTTTCACCCTGATATTCTCCGGCGATTACTTCCACTGTTCCCGCATCATCGGGAAGCGCTACTTTTTTCATTTGGCCATTGGTAATGCCTTGATATTTTGGAGCGCTCATTTTGTCCTTAGCCGGAAGGTTCACCCACAATTGAACCATTTGGAAATCGCCGCCCGCTTTGCTGAAATTCTCTTCGTGATATTCTTTATGAAGTATTCCCGAAGCGGCAGTCATCCACTGTACATCACCTTCCCCAATTACACCACTATTGCCGGCACTGTCGTGATGGGCAACGCTTCCTTTATAGGCAATGGTAACGGTTTCAAATCCACGGTGTGGGTGCACGTCTACGCCGCGTGGCTTATCCGTAGGTGGAAAGTAGAACTTGCTGTTGTAATCCATCATTATAAAAGGATCCATTCTTTCAAAACCTGCGCCCAAAGCGGAAGGTATATATTGGTGAACCCTAAACCCATCGCCAACCATATGGGGTCGGGGAGGTGTTAATACGCGTTCTAATTTTCGTGTTTTCATTTTTTTATCTTTAAGATTATAATGTAAAATTACATTCTAAAAAGCTGTAATCTATTGATATATGTTAAGAAGCTAAAGTGGTTGGTATTAACGTTTTTATTTGAAATTCGAGAGCTTTATTCATAAGAAATAAAACTCTCGATTGATAAAAAGGGTACAGTAGATTATAATAAATTATTGTTTGGTAAACTGTAGAGATGCACTAAGCTTAACTTTGTCGCTTACTACTACATTTCCCGCTTCAGTCACGGCGCTCCAAGTTAACCCAAAATCTTTTCGATTTAGATTGCCATCGAATTTTTCAAAACTTCCTGTCACTGTAGAAATCATCATATGTTTTACCTTAAAATTGATTTCGGAATGTGCTGTGACAATCTTCCAAATTGTTTTTTCCTATCGTTCAGATTTACTGAATTTAGTTATTAAAATTTTACAAGACAAAGATATTTGCCCACATAAAATTCAGCATTGATGTATGATAAGAAATAGGAGATATTATTTATTAAGCTCTTCCAATAACTGTTCGTAATCCTCAATTTTTACGTGTAATACACCTCCAAGGCTTATGATTGGGGTACTAATGGAATCTATTTTTACTGTAGAATTAGCAAAGGCTGGAGCCAATTGTTCTTTTAATTCGGGTTTCTCTGAAAAGTGAAGTGAAGTATATAAATAATTACTCTTATCTAGATTTGAAACTAAAGTATCGCAGCTTGAGCAGTTTTCGGGAATGTAAACAATAACCTTTTTTTTAGGTTCAATCTTTATTGATTCAAATTCTCTTTGCAAAGCACGCCTTGAAAGGCTATCGCTTACTTGCAGTTTATAGGTGTAATTAGCTCTTTTATTTCTTTCCACAATTAAATTGGTCAGCAGTACTTTTGAAGCAGCCGGTACGCGCACGGGTCTTGGTACGCTTTTGCTTTGGCGAAAATTGGTTCCCTCAACCGTAATTAAAACGTCTAGATCTTTCTCGTTTTTGTTTAGGGCATACAGAAACAAACGGTTTGCCTTTGCTTCTTCGATAATTTCTATAGGTCTTTCTTGTGAAAACAGGAGAGTGCAACTCGCTGAGAATAGTAGTACGAAAAGTAATTTTTTAAACATTGAGGATTGTTTTATATTTTTTTCTAAGATATAAATTACATTATAAATCGAAAGAATAAATTTCACATTAATGAATTAACAGGTTTAACATTACTTTAGGCACAACACATACTTCAGTATCTATCTTTGGAAAAGCAATAAAAATTAAAGTATGGTAGATAAAAATTTAGAACAAATGACCGTTGGTGGTGGATGTTTTTGGTGTACAGAAGCCGTCTTCAATCAAGTAAAGGGAGTAGAAAAAGTAGTTTCCGGCTATTCTGGCGGAAAAGTTCCGGGAGTACCGACCTATCGTGAAGTATGTAGTGGGCTCACGGGCCATGCGGAGGTAATCCAGATTACCTTTGATTCCAAGATTGTTTCATATGAAGATTTACTAATCATCTTTATGACCACCCACGATCCAACAACCTTAAATAGACAAGGTGCGGATAGGGGCACACAGTATCGTTCGGTTATTTTTTACCACAGTGAAAAACAAAAAGAGGTTGCTCAAACAGTTTTAAAAGAGATGGCACCTTATTACGAAAATCCAATTGTTACAGAGTTGAGTCCTTTGGATAAATTTCACCCAGCAGAAGATAATCATCAGGATTACTATGCTAAAAATCAATCACAGGGCTACTGTACGGCAGTCATTTCACCCAAACTTGTAAGGCTTAGAGAAATGCATTCCGAGAAATTGAAACCTTTTTAATTGTTTTTTTAAAACTTATTCTTCTCAAAACTCTTATGATAATTTTTCTATAAAATAATATACTGGACTTTAGAGAACTAATTATTGGAATTTAAAATCCAGAAACTTGGGAAGGCATTGAATAAGTAATCTTAGAACTTTCCTCTTTTAACCTTTTTATGATTTTTATACCTTCATTTACCGTATCTTTGGAAACGTTAGGATGATAGACTATTAAAACCCATCTAGGTAAAACAATAAAAAATAATATTACATACAACTAATTTAAAAGTCATCTACTTTCCGTGGATGGCTTTTTTTATTAAAAAAAATAAATGGCAAAATCACAACAAACATACAGTAAGAAAGAAAAAGAAAAAGCAAAGCTGAAAAAGCGGGAAGAAAAACAAAAAAAGAAAGAAGCCCGTAAGGCTGAAAAAACACCTGGGATAGATTTTGTGTATGTGGATCACAATGGTAACTTGACCGATACGCCACCAGATCCATCCCTAAAACCCGAGATTGAAGCTGAAGATATTGTGCTTGGTATTCCACCTAAAGAAGAAGGAGAGCGAGAGGCTTTTGATCCAGTGCGAAAAGGGACAGTTTCCTTTTACGATTCTTCCAAAGGCTTCGGATTTATCATTGATGATGAAAATAACGAAAAATATTTTACACATGTAAGTGGTATAATTGATGAAATTTCTGAAAATGACAGTGTTTCGTTTGAACTAGAAAAAGGTCAACGTGGAATGAATGCTGTAAAAGTCACAAAAAACTAATTTAACATTACCTACAACCTAAAAAAATCCCGCACTTGGCGGGATTTTTTCATTCATCAAAATTGTTACACTAATTTGTAAGGTCTTTTGCTTCTTTTTTTGCAGAGCTCTTAAGTTGATCGTATTTTTCAGAAATTGTTTCCTCAACATCTTCAACTTTTTCTCTAATCTTTCTGCCAGTTTCGTTGGCTTTGTCTTTAAGTCTTTGTTTTTCTTCTGGCGACATGTTTTTGTATTTCCAAAATGCAAATGCACCAGCTGCTACTCCTAGCAGAGCCAATATTCCTTTTCCTTTATTGTTCATGTTGTTTGTTTTTTTTTATTAAGGTGAAGGTACGATTTTAAGCCGCCCAAACATAATTCTAAACCGACTTTAATATATATTTAATACAATCTACTTTAACTTCTTAGGATATTCATAAGTCATTTTAATTCATTGCTCTTGAATTGTAAAATTTATAACATATCTTATTTCTAATCAAATTGTTGTAAATTTAATAACACTTCACAAAATCACTTTAGAAATGAAAATTTTATCTTTACAATACAGCTTTGTTCACTTGGTTGTCTTCATTTTATTTCTTCCTTCCTGTTCATCAATTTATTGCCAAATTTCCCGGCAAGAATTTTTCGAAAGCCATAGAGAAATACCAGATGACCCCTATATTCCTGTTTCCCGTTCTATGATGGAACGGAGTCCTGCGTATAATATAACTACTCCCAATTATTTCACCCGGCAGGTTAATGTAGACGAAAATGGAAATAACATTATTGGAGACGCAGCAAACGAAACTTCCATAGCAATAGATCCGTTAAACCCAAATAGAATTGTAATTGGATGGCGCCAGTTTGATACCGTAAACAGTAATTTTAGGCAAGCGGGAAATGGATTTTCTCTTGATGGAGGATTGACCTGGACATTCCCCGGAGTTTTGGACCCGGGTGTTTTTCGTTCCGACCCTGTTCTAGATTTTGATAGTGAAGGAAATTTTTATTACAACAGCCTTGCAAGCGGTTTTGATTGTGACGTATACAGAATTACCGATGGGGGCAATGATTGGGGATTGCCTGTTCCGGCTAGGGGTGGTGATAAACAATGGATGCGGATAGATCGTACTTCGGGCATAGGAGAGGGAAATAATTATTCTTATTGGAATGCAGCTTTTTCCAATTGTAATGGTGCTTTTACCCGATCTACCGATGGCAGCAACACCTTTGAAGAGTGTATATTGATTGATGGCGCTCCAGTTTGGGGTACCTTGGCTGTAGATTCTCAAGGCACTTTATATATCACGGGAACATCAAATTCTGGAATTGTTTTAATAAAATCTACCTCGGCAAAGAATCCTGCAGAAGATGTTATTTGGGAAAGTTTAACCCAAGTCGATCTAGATGGTGATTTAGATGTACAAGTAGCTGTAAATCCAGCCGGTTTAATGGGGCAGGCATGGGTAGATGTGGATATTTCGAACGGCCCAGGAAAGGATAATGTATATGTGGCTGCATCAGTATTGCGTCATTCTAACAATGATCCGGGGGACGTTATGTTTGCAAAAAGTACCGATGGTGGAAATACATTTGAACCTCCAATACGAATAAATACCGATACAGGAACTAATTCTTACCAATGGTTCGGAACAATGTCAGTGGCTCCCAATGGACGTATTGATATAATTTGGCTGGACACTAGAGATGCCACTAATGGAATTGACTCTGTTCTTTATTATTCATTTTCAGAAGATCAAGGTGAAACTTGGTCGGTAAATGACCCCATATCAGAGCCATTTGACCCATCTGTTGGTTATCCCAACCAAGGTAAAATGGGAGATTATTTTGATATGGTTAGCACTAACGACTATGCCCACTTAGCCTGGGCAAATACAATCAACGGGGGGCAAGACGTTTATTATACGCGCATATCGCCAGCTGGTATTTTGAATGTGGAAGATTTTACTACAGATAGCTTTCAATTCATTTCTTACCCAAATCCCTTTACTGATGAAACAACCCTTCAATTTAAACTAGAAAAGCCAGAAAAAGTGTTGATAGAAGTATTCGATATAAGAGGTAGAAAACTAATCACACTTTTAAATGATGAAGTGGTGGGGACTAAAAGAATAATTTGGGACGGCAGAAGTACGAATGGAGTAAAATTTACATCAGGACTATATTTTATTACTTTAAATTCTGAAACCAAAAACACCAGTCTAAAAGTATTAATGAATTAATTTCTTAAATTTAAGAATCAAAAGAATCAACACATAATATATGATTTACAATAAATAAGCAAGACCAGGCACAATCATAAGTGTTTGGCGCATTGCATCTTAAAACATATTAACCAAAATATTTATATAGATGAAAATATATGACGACAAACACATTAAAAACGTAGTCTTCGTGGGCGCCCACAATAGTGGAAAAACTACACTTGCAGAAACCATGCTTTTTGAAGCAGGCCTAATCAATCGCCGCGGTACAGTTGAAAATAAAAATACCGTATCTGACTATCACGACATTGAGCACGAACGGGGCAACTCTATCTTCGCTACACCACTCCACACAGAATGGCGCAATTACAAGATCAACATTATAGACACACCCGGACTGGATGATTTTATCGGTGAAATTATTTCCTCTATCCGCGTTGCAGATACTATTGTTACTGTCTTAAATGCTCAGCACGGTGTGGAAGTTGGTGCTGAAATTATCTGGAACTACATAGATAAATATCACAAACCAACTTTGTTTGTAATAAACCAAATAGACCATATCAATGCTAAATTTGAAGAAAGCTTCAAAAGCATAAAAAATCTGGTAGGCAATAATGCCGTGCAAATTCAGTATCCTGTAGTTATAGATGGTTCACAGTGTATTGTAGATGTGCTTAAGATGAAAATGTATAAATTTTCGCCAGAAGGAGGAAAGCCCGAAAAGTTAGAAATTCCCGATGACCAAAAGGAATGGGCCAAGGAATTAAATAACGAATTAATAGAGAAAGCTGCAGAAAATGATGAAACATTATTGGAGCTTTTTTTTGAAAAAGGCACCTTAAACGAAGATGAAATGCGGCAAGGAATAAAAGCAGGAATGTTGAACCATGAACTGTTTCCGGTATTCTGTGTTTCAGCTTTGAATGATATGGGCACGGGAAGATTGATGGGCTTTATTGACAACGTTGCGCCTGCTGCGGCAGACCTCAAACCTGAACAAAGCATGGACGGCAAAGAAGTAAAGGCTTTAAAAGAGAGTCCTACAGCGCTTTTCATCTTTAAAACAGTTTATCAACCCAATTTGGGGCAAATCACTTTTTTTAAGGTTATGAGCGGCGAAGTACGTTTAAACGATAAACTTATAAATTCCAGAAACGATGAAACTGAAGTAATAAACCAGCTTTTTATCATGGATGGAAAAGAAAGACAACCCGTAAATAGACTTACGGTGGGCGATATTGGTGCAACGCTAAAATTAAAATATACAGAAACCAACGATACTTTAGCTTCGCCAAAACTTCCTCTTACCATTAAGCCCATTAAATTTCCACAAGCCCGTATCAAAAAAGCTGTGTTTGCAGTAAATACGAAGGATGAAGAAAAACTCAGTGAGGCGTTAAAGAAAATTCACAATCAGGATCCTACCGTAAACATTTCCTTTTCTTCGGAAGCGAAACAACTTATTTTGGCTTGCCAAGGCGAACTGCATTTGGCAACTATAGATTGGACGCTTAAAAATATTTACGGCGTAGAGGCGCGGTTTGAAAAACCTAAAATAGCTTTCCGGGAGACCATTCAACGTTCATCTGCCTCAAACTATCGACACAAAAAACAATCTGGCGGTTCGGGGCAGTTTGCGGAAGTTCACTTAAAGATTGAGCCTTGGGATGAAAATATGGAGGAGCCGCAAGGTTTTAATATTCGTGGCAAAGAAGAAATAGATCTGTCTTGGGGCGGAAAATTGGTTTTTTATAACTGCATTGTTGGCGGAGTTATTGACCTACGGTACTTACCATCAATTATGAAAGGCGTTTTGGAGGTAATGGAAGAAGGCCCGTTAACGGGTTCATATATTCGCGATGTGCGTGTAATGGTTTATGACGGGAAGATGCATTCTGTTGACTCAAATGATATTTCCTTTAAAATTGCTGGAGCGCATGCCTTCAAAGAAGCTTTTATGAATGCCAATCCCAAACTTTTGGAACCAGTTTTGGAACTCATTGTAAAGGTTCCAGAAGAAATGGTGGGTAATGTAATGACTGATCTGCAAGCGCGGCGCTCCATGATTCAAGGAATTGAAAACAACAATAACTACCAAGTTTTAAAATGTTTGACCCCGGAAGCCGAAATGCATGGTTTCTCTACAGATTTGCGTTCACTCACGCAGGGCAGAGCAACTTTTAAATCTTCGTTTTCATCCTATCAACCTGTACCAACAAATGTTCAAAAGGAATTGGTAAGCCATTAATATTTTGTTTTTACTATTTGAAATAAAATGTTTTGCACATTCAAACTGTGACTATATTTGCCGAAAAATTAATATATGCCAGAGCAGGTTTTTGAAACGGAAACTTCCATAAAGGAAGAAATGGAGCATTTAAACAAATCCGTTGGCGAAAATTCAGTAAAGAGAGAAATAAATACCGAAGAAATAGCGAAATGCATCGCCATTCTTGAATATTTAAACAGCAATACAGATCAAATTTTTGAGATTCCAAAAGAGCAACGCACCGCTTTAATAAAAGCATCCGGACAACTATCACGACCCAATCGCGATGAGTTTTCCCGAAGAAAGAAAGACGCAAAGAAGGCAGAAAAACGTAAACAAGCCAATAAAGACCGAACCGCCCGAAGGGAAACGGGAATACGAAGCGCTCGCGAAAACGTGGTTTTTATAGCTCCAAAACTATTGCAGGCTGCAGATTTAGCTTCCAAAAAAGAACTTGAGCTTGAAACCCCACGCAACTGCTACGTCTGTAAAACGCTCTACACAAAATTGCATCACTTTTACGATACGATGTGTACCGAATGTGGCGATTTCAATTACGCAAAACGCTTTCAGACTACAGATTTAACTGGACAGGTAGCTGTTATGACCGGTTCCCGCTTAAAAATTGGGTATCATATTTCATTAATGCTTCTTAGGGCTGGAGCGACTGTTGTGGCTACTACAAGATTTCCGGCAGACTCTGCATATCGCTTTGCACAGGAAGATGATTTTCATCAATGGGCAGACCGTTTAAAGATTCACGGTTTGGATCTTCGACATATTCCGAGTGTTGAAATTTTCTGCAATTACATTGAGCAGAAATATGAAAACCTCGATATTCTAATAAACAACGCGGCACAAACGGTACGTAGACCGGCAGGCTTTTACCAACATTTAATGGCGAAGGAGGAAATGCCTTTTGAAGAACATCCACAGTTCGTAAAGAACTTATTGCACGATCATATTAATTGTTTGCAAGAATTGAAAACACTTACTGCAGACATTGGTAAAAACAAAAACCTTCCTGTAACATGGCACGGTGCTGAACCGGGAATTGGTATTCGCGCTTCTGCAAAGCTTTCGCAGATACCGTATAGTTTTGACAATTCTTTAAGCGCAAAAGAAGTTTTTCCCGAAGGAAAATTGGATGCAGATTTACAGCAAGTTGATCTTCGGAAAACAAATAGTTGGCGTTTAAGGCTTGGTGAAATTGAGACTACTGAAATGATTGAGGTTCAGCTTGTAAACTCTATTGCTCCTTTTGTGCTTTGCAACCGTTTGGGCGAAATTATGAAGAAGAAAAACACGGGAAAAAAGCACATTATAAACGTTTCGGCAATGGAGGGGAAATTCCACAGATTCTTCAAAGAAGATCGTCATCCACATACCAATATGGCCAAGGCTGCGCTCAATATGCTCACACATACCGCAGCTGGAAGTCTTGCCAAAGAAGGAATTTACATCAATGCCGTAGATACAGGCTGGGTTACAGATGAAGACCCGGTAGAATTGGCAAAACGAAAAATGGAACTGCATGACTTTCAGCCACCGCTTGATATTGTTGATGGCGCCGCCCGTGTAATGGATCCACTGATTGATGGTATAAACACTGGGAAACACTGGAGCGGAAAGTTTTTAAAAGATTATAGGCCGATTGACTGGTAAAAAATAAACTATGGATAACCAACAACCCAATAACCCTTTGCACAAAATTAAACTTGCGGATATTCTTGAATACCTTGTGGAATATTATGGCTGGGAGGTTTTGGGTGAAAAGATAAAGATCAATTCCTTCAACAACAATCCGTCCATTAAATCGAGTTTGAAATTTCTTCGGAAAACACCGTGGGCACGGGAAAAAGTTGAGCAACTTTATTTAAAGACTAAGCAGAAATAGAATATCAGAAAATTCGTTCGTAATAAATCTGGTATTTCTTCTTTCAAAACCTATAAAAGGATGTAGTTTTGCAATCCCGCAAAATGAGGATTTTTATGGCTGAGATTAAAGACGCGATTCAAGAAAAAAAAACTGATAAAGAACTGTATAGCTACCAAAAAGGCGCTATAGACAAGATTTTTGAAAAGTTTGAGACCGCGCCAGATGATTATCATTTGCTATACCAATTGCCTACAGGTGGTGGAAAAACGGTAATATTTTCTGAAATTGTCCGTCAATATTTAAAAAACCACAACAAAAAAGTTCTTGTAATGACCCACCGTGTGGAGCTTTGCAAGCAAACTTCAGAAA
This sequence comes from Aequorivita aquimaris, assembly GCF_001573155.1. Classification (GTDB taxonomy): domain Bacteria; phylum Bacteroidota; class Bacteroidia; order Flavobacteriales; family Flavobacteriaceae; genus Aequorivita; species Aequorivita aquimaris. The sequence continues at coordinate 359,830 of NZ_JRWG01000003.1, forward strand.
TGCTTACCAGTTTCGGTGTGGTAAACAAAGTGGTGAACAGCACTGCAAATCTCGATGATCAAGAAAAATACAGTTGTTTTGTCGCGATGGTGGAAACGCTGAACAACCGTTTGAACGATAATAAATTGGACATTTCGGATATAGGCCTTGTTATCATTGACGAAGCGCACTATAACTCATTTACAAAACTTTTCAAATTTTTTGAAAAGTCCTTTATACTTGGCGTTACAGCTACTCCTTTAAGTTCCAATCGTAACCTTCCTATGAAGGATAATTATGACGAACTCATTGTGGGCGAAAGTATTCAATCCTTGATCGAAAATGAGTTTTTGGCTGAAGTGGAAGTCTTTCAATACAATATGGGGCTTACTTCACTGGAGATTGGCTCCAATGGAGATTATACGGTAAAATCCTCGGATGACCTTTATTCCGCCGTTGGAATGCTTGACCAGCTTTATCAGGCATATTTGAACCATTCCAAAGGGAAAAAGACTTTGATCTTTAACAACGGAATCAATACTTCCATACAGGTATATTACCATTTGAAAGCGGAAGGTTTGCCCATTATGCACTTGGACAATACTGCTACCAAAAAACAACGCAAGCAGATTTTAAAGTGGTTCCACGAAACGCCCGATGCTATTTTGACTTCGGTAAGTATATTGACTACAGGTTTTGATGAACCTACGATTGAAACTATTATTTTGAATAGGGCTACACGTTCGTTGACGTTGTATTTCCAAATGATTGGCCGCGGTTCGCGTATTTTGAACAATAAGTCGAAGTTTTCCGTTATTGATTTGGGAAACAATTACCAACGTTTTGGTCCTTGGGAAGCACCTTTGGATTGGCAGGCAATTTTCCGTTCGCCAGATTATTATATGGATCGTTTGCTCAGCGATGAGGAGCTGGAAAGCCATTTTAGGTACGAAATGCCCGATGAGCTTCGCAACGAATTTGCCAATAGCAAAGAGGTTTATTTCGATATAAAGGAAACCTACCAAGAAGCTACTTTTAAAGGCGAATCCTCAAAAGTAGTATTGGAGCGCTCTATTGCCCAACACGCCTATATTTGCATAGAAAACAGCGAAGACGTTTATGATGCGCTTGGCCTTGCAAAAATGCTTGGCGATGATATAGACCACCGTATTGAGAAGTACTCACAGTGTATCAGCAAGAGTACACATAACTTTATAAGTTGGCTAAAAGACGATTATCGTCTAAAATTACGCAGTTATCTTCGGGATAATTTTGATACTGTTTTTGAGGAAATCCACGGGCATCCACCGGAGGAATAGGATTGTTGATTTCAGGTTTCAGGTTTCAGGTTGCAAGTTTTAGGTTTTTGTTGTTAGGATTTATGTAATAGACAAATTTTAATCAACGAAGCTCGAAGCCCTATTTTACGAATCCCCAATTTACAAAGCATTATATTTGCACCAAACAATCCTCTATGGAATCATTCAATGAGCTTAACATTTCCAAGCAACTGCAGTATGCCATTGCTGATCTTGGTTTTGAAAAACCCACGCCCATACAGGCGCAATCGTTTTCGGTAATTATGTCGGGGACCGATATGGTTGGAATTGCACAGACGGGAACAGGAAAAACCTTTGCCTACATGCTTCCCATTTTGCAGGACTTAAAGTTTTCAAAGGAAATAAATCCGAGGGTTTTGGTAATGGTTCCCACAAGGGAACTGGTATTGCAAATAGTAGAGGAAATTGAAAAGTTTGGGAAATATTCTTCCATTCGGGTAATTGGCGTTTTTGGAGGCACAAACATCAACCGTCAAAAGGAAGCCGTTGCCGAAGGAGCCGACATAATCGTTGCCACTCCGGGACGATTGTATGATTTGGTGGTAAGCCGTGCCCTTCAGCTAAAGGCTGTAAAGAAAGTGGTGATTGATGAAGTAGATGTAATGCTCGATCTGGGCTTCCGGTTTCAGCTTACCAATATTTTGGAGCTGCTTCCCAACAAGCGCCAAAACATTATGTTCTCGGCAACGATGACCGATGATGTAAATGTGTTTATCCACGATTTCTTTATTGTGCCTACTACGGTATCGGTGGCCGTTAGCGGAACGCCATTGGAGAATATTTCGCAATACGCTTACAAGGTTGAGAATTTTTATACAAAAGCCAATCTGCTGAAACATTTGCTTCAGAATGAAAACGATTTTACCAAAGTACTCGTCTTTGTTCCGAATAAAAAAAGTGCCGATTTGCTTTTTGATATTTTGGATGAATTCTTCGGAAGTGAAGTTGCCGTAATCCACAGCAACAAAACACAGAATTACAGAATCCGTTCCATAGAAAACTTCAACGCCGAAAAAACGCGTATTCTTGTAACAACAGATGTTATGGCGCGCGGTTTGGATTTGGACCAGATAAGCCACGTTATCAACTTTGACGCGCCCAACTTCCCCGAAAACTATATGCACCGCATAGGCCGTACCGGAAGGGCAGAGCAGGAGGGAACTTCCATTTTGCTCTACACCGAAAAGGAAGAGGATGCAAAGGCGGCTATCGAAAGCTTGATGGATTTACAAATTGAGGAACTTGATTTTCCAAAAGAAGTTGAAATCTCAAAACAACTAACTTATGAGGAAAAACCACAAGTTGTTGAAATCAACAACCCTAATAACGTGGAAGAAGTAGGTCCCGCTTTTCATGAAAAGAAAGAAAAAAACCGAAAGGAAAACCAAGGCGGTTCCTATAAACGAATCATAAAACAGAAATACAAAAAACCCAAAACAAGAGGCGATAAAAATTACAACAAGCGTAATAAAAGAAAGTAAGTTTTATGTAACCATTTATTAATCCAAGCATCTGAAAAATCTAACATTTCAACCATTCCAACTACTCTGAAAGCACAAAGCACCCTTTTAATAGTCCTTGCCTTTTTCTCCATTTATGTTATTTGGGGTTCTACATATATGCTCAATAAGGTTGCCGTTGCGGAATTGCCACCTTTCTTTTTGGCGTCCATTCGTTTTACATCGGCTGGGCTTCTCATATTTATCATAGCTAAATTACTGGGTAAAAGCCTTGCCATTACTCGAAAACAATTTCAGAATGCTTTTATAGTGGGTGTACTGTTTCTATCGTTCGGCAACGGTATTATTGTGTGGGCATTAAAATATGTTGACAGTGGTTTCGCTGCCTTAGAGATTTCTGCGCAGCCTTTGGTGGTTTTGCTACTTATGTGGCTACTGCAGGGCAAGCGCATCAAGCCAATGTCCTTGGTGGGTGTGGGCCTGGGAATTGTAGGAATTTTTCTGCTCGTTGCACAAAAACAACTCATTGCCCAAGAGGGAACGGTATTGGGAATGGTGATGATATTTGCCTGTATGCTCAGTTGGGCCTACGGCAGTCTTTTTGTGGGTAAAGCAGACCTTCCTAAAAACTTTTTTGTAAATACGGGATACCAAATGTTTACAGCCGGAATTACGCTAGCATTAGCCAGTTTGCTATTTGGGGAACAATGGATTGCACCGGGCCAATGGGGAGCCCCCGTACAATGGAGCATGGTATTGTTGATTGTTTTTGGAAGCATTGTAGCCTTTACATCTTTTAACTTTTTGCTTAAAGTTGTATCACCAGATAAAGTTGCTACTTCCACTTATGTAAATCCTATTATCGCCCTAATCTTGGGGTGGTATATTTTAAACGAAGAAATCACCACCCAATCCATCATCGCCGCCGCCGTGCTTTTAACGGGAGTGTACTTCATTAATACTACCAAGACAACGGTTACGGTACCAAGATTTTCTGGTAAAGTAAAAAAGAACGGTAAGTTTTAATTGTTTTGAAGCAACTTTGAAAAAGTTGGGAGCATGGGGTGCAGCATTTTGAAATATAATATTAAAGAGCGTTTCTGAATAAAATATAAAAAAGCGCTCTTTAAATTTGATTGTTAAATATTACGCTTTCCTTCCCGTAAGCAGTTGATAAATTATCATTATAACCGCAATAACAAGCAAAATGTGAATAATTCCGCCTATGGCAGGAAATACTAAAAAGCCAAATATCCAGCCAATTACTAGAAGGACTACAATAATCCATAAAATGTTACCCATAGTTTTGTTGTTTAAATGTTAGTTGAGTGAAGTTAGTTTTTAAGTTGCAGCTTCCTTAGCTTATATCAATTTAATCATAACTCATATAGGTGTGGATGTCTTTACGGGTTTTTAATGAAATGAAATAAATACAGAATGATGTATTCAATTAACTATTTTCTGAAACCTATCATCTTAAAAAAGAAGCACATAGGTTTTGATAGATAAATAGTGTGATTTTCATTCGCTTTCAAGCTTTTGGGGTTTAAGTGAATTGTATATATTTATGTTCTTAAAATAGTTATGATTCCTCAATAATTTATTTAAAAACCTTCAACTAATTGTGATATTAACCAAAACCAATTCTGCCTTTTTAAATTCAACTCCTTTCGCCAACCTTTTAAAATCACTTCTTTTTCCAACTGCATTATTGCTATTTGCCACTAGCATCGCCCAATCAGAAATTGACAGCCTTTCACAACTCATCAATGATGAAGCAAATCCATCCCAAAAGGCAGGGTTACTGCTAAAGCGTGGGGTTTTGTTCAGTAAGAACGAACGTCAAAAAGGCTTTGATGATCTTGAACAGGCACTTATTTTTTTTAGTGAAAAGGGTGATGATCAAGGCGAAACCGATAGCTATATAGCTTTTGGAAACCTTCATTTTATTTATGGAGAACCACATGAGGCTGCACGTTACGACTCTCTTGCTATGCAATTGGCCAAAAACATTCAGTATAAAAAAGGCAGGGCTGTGGCCATTGGTAACTTGGGCAGGGAGTTTATAAACCTTGGCGACCTTAACAAAGCTGAAACACTTATTAAGGAAGCCATTGCGATAGAAGAAACTTTTAAGCCGCTGGACAAAGACCGACTTGCGGAATTATATAACCGCTATAACATTATTGTAAGCGCTAAAGGAAATTATTTGGAAGGATTGTCGCTAATAGAAAAAGCTATAGCACTTTCCAAAGGCAGCAAGAACGATAAACAGGTTTCGCTTATATATTCCAATTATGCAAATACCCTCTCGCGGCTTTCCAAATTTGATGAGGCAGTGAAAGCCCATTTTAGGGTAATAAGGCTTTGTGAAAAAATGAAGGATACCACCGGCCTGTTGCGCGTCTACAACAATCTTGGGATTGCTTTCCGAAATGGTGGCGAGTTTGATAAGGCCATTACTTATTACAAAAAAAGCATCGCTCTTGCTAAAGATGCAGCCAATTATAAGTCCCTGGGCTTAAATTATGTTAACTTGGCGACCGTTTACAGTGAGAAGGGACAGTTGGAAGCTATGGACACCCTTTATCGACAGGGTATTGAGTATTTTGAAAAAGCATCAGACATTGGAGGTATTGCTTTTGCCAACCATAATTATGGTAATTTCTTGGTAATTTCTAAGAATTATACCGAAGCAGATAAACGGCTGGAAAAGGCCTACAAATTGCGTAAACAAATAGGGGCAGAGCTGGCGGCGGCGAGTTCTCTTTCTGTTTTGGGGAAATCAGCAATGGAACAAAAAAATTGGAAAAAAGCCGAAGAATATCTTTTGGCCGCGGAACCAATTTATAAGGGAAAAGCACGTGAGAACAGAAATTTAAAAGAACTTTATGGCTATTTAAAAACACTTTATACCGAAAAGGAAAATTTTGAAAGGGCACTATATTATCAAACCCAGGAGCTTGAACTTGAAAAATCAATTTTCACTGAAAATGAAAAGATAAATGCCTTAAAGACCGAGACCACGTATGAGATGGAAAAACGCGATATGGAAATGTCGCTTCAAAAACAAAAACAGGAACTGGAAAGGCAGCGATTGCTATTGATTGGCGGAAGTGTATTGCTCATTTTATTTCTAACCTCGCTTTCTCTTTGGCTTCGCCGTAAACAACTGAAAGAGCATCATCAAGCACAGCTAATAAATATTGAACAGGAACACCGCTTATATCTTGCAAAATCTTTAAAAAACGCAGAACAGCAAGAGCGTAAAAAGATAGCCCACAAACTGCACGATGAAGCGGGTTCTATTTTGTCCATTGCCATTTTAAACTTAAAACAAATACAAGCTGATGTTTTTAAAAGAGAAAGGAAAACACAGGAAAAGCTGGAAACTACCCAAAAATTGTTGGGAGATATAAGCGAAAGCGTAAGAAACATCAGCCACACCCTAATGCCGGTAGCTTTGGAAAAATATGGTTTAAAAGCCGCTATTCACGATATTGTTAACGCCGTAAACACATCCCAAAAGCTTACAGTTGAAGAGATAATTGAGGGACTGGATGACACAAGCAGCTGGAGCGAGGAATATTGCCTTACCGTATATCGTATAGTACAGGAGGCTATGAACAACATAATAAAGCACGCCCAAGCAACCCACGTACTTTTACAATTGGTAGAATTGGAAGATTCCGTAACCGTTTATATTGAAGATAACGGCAAGGGAATAGACAGCAACTTACGAAAAGATGGCATAGGCTTAAAAATGCTAAAAAACAATGTGGCATACCTAAATGGAACCATCGAAATTAACGGCAATTCAAACAATGGCACCTTTATCTTGGCTGAACTGCCCATTGAAATAACAAAGAAGACAAAATAGTGTGTAAACCCTAAGAGCTTTAATTATAAAGAAAGACCTAATGCAAGAAGTCCCCAACTTTTCAGAAAAGCATATAAAAGTAATTATAGCCGACGACCATCCATTAATAATAAAAGGAATTACCGAGATACTGGAAAAATACCCACGGTTTACCATCGTTAATACCTATAATAACGGCCATACCCTAATGCAATCCACATCCTTACCCGATGCAGATGTGCTCTTGCTGGATTTGAATATGCCCGGCAAGGATGGCCTGCAGGTATTGGAAAAAATCAAAGCGATGCATCTCAAGCTCCAAATACTGGTGTTGACTTCCTATTTTTCCAAACAATTGGCAGAGCAATGCCATGCTGCTGGCGCCAAAGGATATATATTGAAGTCGGACAATTTGGATAAGCTTGCGGACACCATTTTGGAAGTGCTGGACGGCAAGACGGTGATGCCTAATTTTAGTGAAAAGACAGAAGAATACGTAAATGATTTTAGCTATTTAGATGATTTTTTGAAGAAGTATAATCTTACCAAACGTGAAGTAGAGGTAATACAAATGGTTTGTAAAGGATACAGTTCACAAGAGATAGCTGATAAATTGTTTCTTTCCAGTTTTACAGTACAAACTCACCGCCGTAACATTTTTAAGAAGCTTAATATAGAGGGAAATACCATTGCGCTTTACAAATTTGCTTCACAACACGGATTGGTTTAAAAAAGTTATGGTATAAATCTTATTATTCATCAAATTTGAAAACAAATCTAGTTTTCAAATAAAAAATAATTCAAGCACCCATAAGTTGGCATAGCCGATAATATCTCAGCTTTTATTGTTAGCCTTCTCGCTGTAAGTCTTCTCGTTACGGGAATATTAATGTGGTATAAACGGGAAAATTTATGAAGAGAAAACTTAAAAAAACATTGCATAATAAAAAACTGAACTAAAAAACATTTTATCAAAATTCACTATATATAGTAATTTAACATTATTTTCCCTGTTTACAGATTGACAAAAAAATTGGTTAGCATACTTGAAAAATGACTAGAGAAAGACGAAATAAACCAATGGCAGCCTCTGCTTATATAGGAGCGGGGAATAAATTTTCCGTTATTACTAGAAAGGCAAGGCCTCCCTTTGAAAGAATTAAAACTATTAATGGAGAGGAGCATAGCAAACTTATAAAGAACAAGCCTGAAAATCACCAACAACAACTAACAAAAATACAAAGGGCAGATCTAAAAAAGAAAGTTGAGGGTATAGTTCGTTCAGAAACAAGGGTACGTATACTAACTGTCTGCCTAAGCATTTTGATCACACTTGTTATTTTTGGAATAGTATACTATTTATTGTGATCAATAGAAAAAAAACGGCCTTATTTTCATGACTGTTACAATCCATAGATCGTCACTTTTACAAAATTTGAGTATATAGCAAACCCTTACTACGTTTCAAAAAATTATCATACAAGCATTCATTGTTGGACTTTATTCGCTTATAAGGTTATCAGGCAGTCTACAGCTTTTTTATATTTTGCTTTTATTTTAAACTTAGGTAAGCCATCCATTACGCGCCGCACCCTTGCTATAAAAATATTCAAAAATTGCTAGAGCTATAACGATAAGTGGCATAATCAACGATTGTGGGCCCATCTTATCTATTATGTCCATACCAAACATCCAGTACAGTTGAAGTATAAGTACTGCAATTAGGGAAAGTAAAAATACACCTACTGCCATATTTTTGCGCATCAATAACAATACGCTGGCCAATAATCCACTAAAAACAGCTAAGCCGTAAACATACATACTCCATGAGGGAGCACTTGCCATAATCTCCACTTGCTCAGGCGGAAGAGTGGCTCTTATTTCTTCTGTCATCAGGAAATATTCATAAAGCCAAAAATAAACACCTATTAAGTTCCATAAAAGCGCGAGCACGGCAATGATCCAAAAGGCCGTGTTTGGTTTTGTAGTTGCATTCATAATAAATTGGTTTTAAGGTTGTTCGTATAAATGTAGGAAAATTTTTTGTGAAGTGGTTATGGGGATTTGAACGTTTTACACAAAACAAACCACAAACCCAAATATTCCCTATCTTTCCAAAACAAAAACAAAAAACATGATCCCAACCATTTCCAAAACCGCTTTCGATTTCCTGTTACAACTGAAGAAGAACAACAACCGCGAGTGGATGCAGGAACATAAAAAGGAATATATGGCCAACGAGAAAGCATTAAAAGAATTTTATGCAGCTGTGGAAAGAGGCCTAAATACCACCGATGAAATTGCCAAGACAAAAATATTCCGCATAAATCGCGACATCCGTTTCAGTAATGACAAAACACCCTATAATGTGCACCGAAGTGTTAGTTTCAGTAGGGCAGGGGCACAACGACGCGGAGGTTATTATTTGCGGTTGGAACCCGGAAACAGTTTTATGGCCGGGGGTTTTTTTGATCCCAATCCAGCAGATTTGTTGCGGATCCGAAAAGAGTTTGAAATGGACAGTACTGAAATACGGAAGGTTTTGGCAACGAAGGATTTTAAAAATGCCTTCGGAGATTTCAATCAGGAATATGCCGTTAAGACAGCACCCAAAGGTTTTGATAAAGACGATAAAAACATTGATTTAATTAGGCTGAAAAGCTTTTTCGTAACCCATAGCTTTTCCGACGAAGAAGTATTTGCAGCAGATTTTAAAGACAATTTAATTAACCATTACCAATTGCTCCGCCCATTCTTCAATTATATGAGCGATGTGCTGACGACGGATTTAAACGGGGAATCTTTGTTATAGAATTAGGACTGCCAAAACAATCCAACTATTTGCTGGTCTGTTTTTGCCAATTCTTATTAAATCATGCAAAATCGTATTCCAAAAGCTGTATGTTGCTTTTCAAGCGTTCCTTTACTATATCCATCATCCGTTTGTTCAGTGCTGAGGAATTTTTAATATAAATCTCAAATTCTTCAAGTGTAAATTGACCAATGATAATACCTTTCAATGAATTTCGGAATTTCATATCCTTATGGATGGCGTTTTCTATATAGTCCAGTCTCTTTTCGATAGTAAGATCGTAAAAAACGTTTTTATGCTTTGCCGCATAATTCCTGAAAACTGCCAATAAAAGTTCATTTTGAAGCTTTGCCACAGGACGCAGCGTCTTGTTTTGAAAAAATTCGTCGGCAGACATGTTAGCGTTGATTTTAGCAGAGGAAATTTCGGGGCGCATACGGAGCAGTAAACTATCTCGTGTTTCCATATATGGTTTTTTCTAAAATTAGAAATAATCAAAGGCTTTTTGGAAGGAAGTGCAATTAGTTATAAACGTTCTTTTCAACAATGCGAAGGAATGTTATCTTTGGAATTGACCGTAATAAAAGTGGCGGTTAAAAATTTCCTGAATCAACAAAACGATTATACGAATGAAAATATTTTCAGCAGAACAGTTATACGAAGCAGATAAAATCACGATTGAAAAACAACAGATTACTTCAGAAGCGTTGATGGAGCGCGCCGGTACGCAGATTTTTAATTGGTTGCACCAACGGTTAAATGGAACGCCCGTGCCCATTCGCATATTCTGCGGTATTGGCAATAATGGTGGAGATGGACTGGTAGTAGGGCGGATGCTTATTGAACACGGCTACAATGTTATTGTATATGTAGTAAACTGCAGCGACAAGCGTTCCAAAAACTTTTTGATCAATTACGACAAAATAAAAAACGTAACAAAAAAATGGCCCCTATTGATGAAGGGCGAAAGTGATTTTCCTGAAATAAATCCAGAAGATATTATTGTGGACGCCATTTTTGGAATCGGTTTAAATCGTTGCCCCGGTGGATGGGTGAAGAAATTAATCCAGTATTTGAATGAAAGCAAGGCTTTTAAACTTGCTATTGATATACCCAGTGGGTTGTATTCCAATTTGCCGTTGGAAGATACCGAAGCTGTATTGAAAGCCAACCATACCTTGACTTTCCAAACCCCAAAGCTTTCCTTTTTTTTACCGGAAACGGCTTCTTTTGTTTCAAATTTTGATGTTTTGGAAATAGGCTTGGATATTGAATTTCTACAAACAACCGAACCCATAGGCCAACTGATTTCAAAATTGGAAGCACAGCGTTTTTACAAACCCCGAGAAAAATTTGACCACAAAGGCACCTATGGCCACACCCTAATAGTTTCGGGAAGCTACGGAAAGATGGGAGCGGCGGTGCTCTCAACTACTTCAGCCTATAGAATTGGTGCTGGTATGGTAACTGCATTTGTACCTAAATGTGGTTATGCTATTATTCAGACCACGATTCCCGAGGCCATGGTAATTACCGATAAAGAAGATGATTATTTAAGTAATATTTCTTTTGATTTTGAACCTTCAGCAATTGGAATAGGCATGGGCATCGGGAAAAATGATACTACTGTAGCTGCTTTTAAAAAAATATTGCAGAATAAGGATATTCCTTTTGTTATTGACGCTGATGCATTGAATATTCTTTCGGAAAATAAAGCTATGTTAAAACTTCTTCCGAAGAATTCAATATTAACACCACACCCTGGGGAATTAAAACGACTAATTGGCGAATGGAAAAATGATTATGAGAAACTTGAAAAAACAAAGAAATTTTCAGAAAAATATGAAGTTGTAGTAATAATAAAAGGCGCTTATACAATCACTGTTTATGGAGATAAGCTATATATAAATACCACTGGCAACCCCGGAATGGGAACCGCTGGCAGTGGCGATGCATTGAGTGGTGTGATTACGGGCTTGCTTTCACAGGGTTATGATGCTTTGCTCGCTTCCGTATTTGGGGTATATCTTCACGGTCGTGCGGGTGATATTGCTGCGGGACAACTGGGATATGAAGCAGTGATGGCTGGTGATGTTATAGATAATCTTTCGGAAGCCTATCTGGATTTGTTTGTTCGCGAAGAATTGTCTTCAGAAGAATCTGCTGAAAAATGAAAGCCATGAATACGCGAATAATTTTTACATGTAATCCGTGAATTCATGGCCTAAAATTTCGGGAAATATTTTTACATCAGTCCGTCAATTAATTTTCTCAGTTCTGGGTCAGATGGACGGGGAGCATCGGCTGATACGATATTTCCCTGTGGATCAATTAAAATAAACCTAGGGATTCCTAATATTGCATAATCCTTTACAAATTTGGAGTTCCAATTATTATCTGCCATAAGTTGAATGCCGCCCAATTCCTTAGCAGAAACCATTTGTTTCCACTTATCGTAATCTTTTGGTTCGTCAATAGAAATACTCACAAATTCAATATTATTGTTATGGTATTCTTTTTCAACTTCCTTTAAGGAAGGAATTTCGCGGAGGCAGGGGCCACACCAAGTTGCCCAAACATCAATATAAACATACTTTCCCTTTAGGTTCTCAAGCGAGGTATAACCACCTTTGTGATTTTCAAAATTAAAAGTAGGCGAAGGGTTCCCCTTTGTAATAGTTTTAAGTTTGTTGTAGCGCTCCGTAAGCGCCGCTAAATTTTCAGAACCTGGATTACTGTTTTTGTAAATATTGAAAACCTCTTCTAACCTTTCATTGGGTTTAAGGCCGAACTGTAGATAAGAACTCATAATTCGTTCTTTGGCATACCCATCTGGAAGATTTTCATCCACTTTTTTTAAATAAAGAATGGCTTGATCAACATTGCCATTTTCAGCGGCTGCCTCAGCTGCCAATCTGTTAAAATGTGCATCGAGTAAGCTCTGGTAGGCCACTGAATTACGATACGCAAGGGTGTCCGTATAGTTTACATTTTTCAATTCATCGTAAAAACTATCAGAAACTTTAAAATCTGTATTACCGTTGTAATAGCGATGTGCCTCTTGGTAATTCTCCAACATTATGGCCCGTGCGTATTTATCCTCCACGGAAAGTTTTTCTTTGAAATTTTCATTAGTTATACTATTGGCGGTGTAGAGACTATCAAAGCTTTTCTGATTCTTGTCCAATTGCTTAAAAAAGTCAGCTTCATCCATTGAAAAAATTTCTTTATAGTCTAGATTTTGCTCGTTCCAAAGATATTTTGCAGCTAAAAAGTTATTGATGTTGCCCAAATCGCCAGTATATTTTAGCGTTTCATCAAATTCATTAGCGTTCAGTGTTACTGAAAGTGTTTTCCCTTTTTCCAAATAAATTCCGGTACGTTCACGGCCTACATACATTTCATAAAAACCGTCCGTTTTTATATGAAGTGTATCTAAAAAGGAGCCGTTTTCACCTATTTGTGTTCTTTGTTCAAAATCGTTTCCGCGCACAAATACGGTTTCTGCAGTATTATTTTCAACAGTACCGCTGAGTATGGAGTATTGTGGTTTTTCTTCCTGCTCACAGGCAATTACTAGAAGTACCAAAAAGAATAAGCCTATTTTTTTCATTTACTGTATTTTTTATAATTTCACCGTAAAATTACATATAGAAACTACATTTCCATTAACAATGACAGTTAATTTTAGTAACTGCATATTAATATATAGAACTTCTACCTAGCTTTTGAAACGAGGAAAGGTGGCATAGCAATTAAAAAACATTATTTTTGCCGAAAGAATACCTTCCCAATGAAAACACATTATATTAGTTCAGAAATCCTCGATTTGTCCACAATCAAGGATATTATTGAAAATCATACCAACCTTGCCCTTTCCGAGGAAGCCCAACTAAATATAAAAAAGTCCAGAGAATATCTTATCAATAAAATGAAAGACAACCAAACTCCGGTTTATGGTATAAACACGGGTTTCGGCTCTTTGTGCAATGTGAAGATTTCCTCAGAAAATCTATCAAAACTGCAGGAAAATTTGGTGATGTCCCACGCCTGCGGCACTGGGGAATTTGTTCCAAAACCAATTATAAAATTGATGCTTTTGCTAAAAATACAATCATTAAGTTATGGTTACAGTGGAGTTCAGATTGAAACCGTAGAACGATTGATTGATTTTTTCAATAATGATATATTGCCTGTAATTTACTCGCAGGGAAGTTTGGGTGCCTCTGGCGATTTGGCGCCCTTGGCCCACCTTTCATTGCCCCTGTTGGGCAAGGGCGAAGTATATTACGGCGGCGAGCGTATGCAAGCTGATAAAGTGCTGAATAAATTCAATTGGGAACCCATAACCCTACAGGCAAAAGAGGGGTTGGCTTTGCTAAATGGAACTCAATTTATGAGCGCCTATGGCGTGTATTGTCTTTTAAAAAGTTACAAACTATCCTATTTGGCAGATTTAATAAGCTCCGTATCCATTGATGCCTTTGATTGTAATATGAGTCCTTTTAATGCTTTGGTTCATCTGGTGCGGCCACACCGAGGGCAGGTAAAAACTGCCGAGCAAATATTAGAGTTTTTGGAAGGTAGTGAACTGGGACTTTCTGAGAAGAAAAATGTGCAGGATCCCTATTCTTTCCGGTGCATTCCACAGGTTCATGGAGCAACAAAAGATACTATACATTTTGTTCACAAAACCTTTAAGACTGAAATTAATTCGGTAACCGACAATCCGAATATTTTCGTGAAAGAAGACGTTATTATTTCCGGTGGAAATTTTCACGGACAACCATTGGCACTAGCTTTGGATTATTTAGCAATCGCAATGGCAGAATTGGGTAATATTTCAGAAAGAAGAACCTATCAATTGGTTTCTGGGCTTCGGGAATTACCGGCATTTTTAGTGAACAATCCTGGTTTAAACAGTGGCTTTATGATTCCGCAATATACTGCCGCCAGTATTGTGAGTCAGAACAAACAATTGGCCACGCCAGCTTCCGTAGACTCTATAGTATCATCAAATGGACAGGAAGACCACGTGAGTATGGGAGCCAATGGCGCTACCAAATGTTTGCGCATTATTGAAAACCTAGAAACTATTCTTTCCATTGAATTAATGAATGCCTCACAGGCATTAAAATTTAGGGAGCCGAAGAAATCTTCACCTTTTATAGAATCATTTTTAAAACCATATAGGTCTATTGTTCCATTTATTGAAGACGATAGGTTGCTTGCCGATGATATTCACGCAAGTATAGCATATATACAGTCAATGGATGTGGATGGGGAAATACTTTTTGGATAAAAGCGGTATCTTAACCATTTGAACCAAATATGGTATGTTATGAAATCTTTCTTAGTAATAGTTTTACTTTTTTTAAGTTGTCAACCAATTTTTGCACAAGACTATAAGCCCATTTTAGATTACCGAAACGAATGGCATTTCACTACTTGTAATTTTGGTTGTTATACCGATAAATATTATACTGATGGAGATACCTTGGTTGATGGAAAGATGTATAAAATACTTGAAGGGTACCATTTTATATCCAGAACTTTTTTGTTACGGGAAGATGTTTCAGAAAGAAAATTATACTTTTTGAGGATACGCCCCAGTGGTGGCCTTGAGGAATATTTGTTATACGATTTTACTCTTGAAGTGGGGGATACAATAAATATGCAAAACCCAATAACGCCATTTCCTCAAGACGGAGGTTACTTTAGGTTAGATTCAATTGTGCCAAGACCATTGGTAGATGGCCTAGATTACGATTATTTCTACTTTTCACCAACACCTTCAAACCCTATAAGTACAGAGAATGCAGTTTGGGTGGAAGGAGCAGGCTCACTTTCACTCATTAATGCTCCGGGAGGATATCCTAATCTTAACGGCGTGGGTGCTTTGAGTTGCTATTTTAAAAACACTGAGGTTTTTTATGCAAATTTAGATTCTATTGACGATTGTGTGCCAGTTTATATGAATGTGAAGGAGAATCCGCTGGAGGAGGTGATTGTTTCAAAATCCACTAATAGCGGTGTTTATTTGTTGAACAATACAATGAGCGTGAAAGATGCTAATGTGTATGATTTAAGAGGTAAGAAATTGATAACCCTTCAAAATAGCTTTAATAAGACGATGGCTATTGATCTATCTGGCTATAGCCCAGGAATGTATATTGTAGTTATACGTTCAATAGCGGATACAAAAAGAACTTTTAAGGTAATAAAATAAGAGCCTAGACCACTAAAAATCCTCATTCTCAATAAGTTGATTGACCCAATTTTTGGCATCATCAAGATTCGAAAAGACTTCTAATGGTTTTTTAAGAAAAAGCCTTTCAATCTCAGCATTCTTTATTTTATGTTCCTCATTTGAAACTATTGCAAAAGCGACTAGATTTTCAATTTGTGAAGTTTTCAAATAAACCATTGGGTCTACCGCATAGCTGTTTTTACGGTAAGTAATATATGCAAATGGTCTATTGTGAAAATAAGTATGGGCAATTTCAACAAGATGATCATTGTATTCAGGTTTAACTGTGGTGCCTTCTTTCATTATGGCAATAACGAAATTTTTGAAGACATTAATTTCACCAAACTCATAAAATAATGCTTTAATCATAAATAAAAATATTACTCCCTAAAATACAAAATTTTAGGGAGTCATTATTGTTTTGAAAATCTGTTGTCCTTAAAAAGGAAAAGAACCTACGATTCCGTTGGTTTCTTTTGCTTCTTGATTTTTATGGTGAGTTCATTGGACTTTTCGTCAAGATCCATAGTTATTGTATCACCTTCCTGCAGGTTGCTTTTTATGATCTCTTCTGCTAGGGCATCTTCAATATATTTCTGAATGGCCCTGTTTAGCGGTCGTGCACCGTATTGTTTGTCAAAACCTTTATCGGCAATAAAATCCTTCGCTTTTTCGGTTAGCTTTAATTCATACCCTATATCTGAAATGCGGGCATATAGTTTATTCAATTCAATATCAATAATTTTATGGATATCTTCTCTTTCCAAGGCATTGAATACCATAACGTCATCAATACGATTCAAAAACTCTGGTGCGAAAGTTTTCTTTAGGGCATTTTCAATAACACTTTTGGTGTGCGATTCCTCCTGGCTCTTTTTTGCAGCGGTACCAAAACCAACGCCTTGACCGAAGTCTTTTATTTGACGGGCTCCAATGTTGGAAGTCATAATGATAATAGTATTTCTAAAATCAATTTTTCTTCCAAGGCTGTCTGTTAAATAACCATCATCCAAAACTTGAAGCAACATATTAAACACATCTGGATGCGCTTTTTCAATTTCATCTAAAAGAACAACTGCATAAGGTTTTCTTCTAATTTTCTCGGTAAGTTGTCCACCTTCTTCATAACCCACATACCCTGGAGGAGCTCCCACTAAGCGGGAAATAGCGAATTTTTCCATATACTCGCTCATATCAATGCGAATCAACGCATTCTCAGAGTCAAACAATTCACGGGCCAATACTTTTGCCAATTGTGTTTTACCAACACCCGTTTGTCCTAAGAAAATAAAGGAACCTATAGGTTTATTTGGATCTTTCAATCCGGCACGGTTTCTTTGAATTGCTTTAACCACTTTAGCAACTGCTTCATCCTGACCAATTACTTTTCCTTTAATTCGGTCGGGGAGTGCAGCGAGTTTTGTGGTTTCGGTCTGTGCAATTCTGTTTACGGGAACACCGGTCATCATGGAAACTACTTCCGCCACATTTTCCTCATCAACAGTTTCCTTGTGAAGTTTTGAATCGGCTTCCCATTTTTCTTGTTCTACAGCAAGCTCTTTTTCAAGATTCTTTTCATCATCTCGAAGTTTTGCCGCTTCTTCATATTTCTGCTTTTTAACTACGGTATTTTTCAGTTCGCGGACTTCCTCCAATTGTTTTTCAATTTTCAGAATTTTATCTGGAACATGGATGTTTGTAATATGCACACGAGAACCAGCTTCATCCATAGCGTCAATAGCCTTGTCTGGAAGAAAACGCTCAGTCATATATCTATTTGTAAGTTTCACGCAAGCCTCAATAGCTTCATCTGTATATATTACATTGTGGTGTGCTTCGTACTTATCTTTTATATTTTTAAGGATCTCGATGGTTTCTTCAACGGTTGTGGGTTCCACCAATACTTTTTGAAAACGTCTTTCAAGAGCGCCATCTTTTTCAATATATTGACGGTATTCATCGAGGGTAGTGGCACCGATGCATTGAATTTCGCCTCTGGCAAGTGCAGGTTTGAACATATTTGAAGCATCCAAAGAACCCGTAGCGCCACCAGCACCAACGATTGTGTGAATTTCATCGATAAAAAGAATAATGTCGTCATTCTTTTCAAGTTCGTTCATTACGGCTTTCATACGCTCTTCAAACTGTCCGCGGTATTTGGTGCCAGCCACTAGGCTTGCCAAGTCTAGCGTTACCACTCTTTTGTCATAAAGAATACGAGAAACTTTACGTTGAATTATTCGTAATGCCAAACCTTCTGCAATTGCTGATTTTCCTACACCAGGCTCACCGATTAGCAACGGATTGTTTTTCTTTCTTCTACTTAAAATTTGGGAAACACGTTGTATTTCACTTTCTCGACCCACAACGGGGTCTAGCTTGCCTTCTTCGGCCAAAGCAGTCAAATCTCTTCCGAAATTATCCAAAACAGGGGTTTTGGACTTTTTGTTTGTTTTTGCAGTAGTTCCGGAAAATAAGTTTTCCTTGTTGGCATCCTCAGCCGAAGTATCATCATCATTTGGAAATGATTCTGCACTCGGGGTGTCTATATAATCGTCGTCGTTTGTAATCATAAGTTTAAATTGATCCTTAACCACATCATAGTCCACCTTCATTTTGTTCAACAGTTTTGTCGTCGGATCGTTTTCGTTCCGAAGAATACACAACAGCAAATGCGCCGTGTTAATGGAATTGCTCTGGAAAAGCTTTGCCTCCAAAAAGGTAGTCTTCAGCGCCCTTTCCGCTTGACGGGTTAAATGTAGGTTCTTCTTATCGTTTGTATTTGTAGTAATGCCGGGGTTGGCAGGACTTAGAATTTCCACTTTTCTTCTTAAGTGGTTCAAGTCAATGGCCAATGCGTTGAGAATGGTTACAGCCTTACCGTTACCATCTCTTAAAAGCCCGAGCATTAAGTGCTCTGTGCCAATAAAATCGTGGCCTAGGCGAAGGGCTTCTTCTTTGCTATAGGCAATTACATCTTTTACTCTTGGGGAAAAATTATCATCCATATTTAAAATCCTCTCTTCTTAATATAAGTACTAAATTAACCAAAATAGGACAAAAACTGTTCCTCTTTGATATCATTTTAGTAAAAGGACAAAATATATAGTGGAATTCAAAGGATATTCCAGGATACTTATTAACGATTTCACCCCCTAAATTTGTTAATAAATTCGTGAATAACAGCTGTCAAAAACCCCTGTTAAACCTAGGAAAAAGTGTATCTTGCTCCATTAGTTCAACAACGATAATTAAACCTATTTTTTATGGCTGAAGGTGATAAAATAATCCCTATTAACATTGAAGATGAAATGAAATCTGCCTACATCGATTATTCGATGTCGGTCATAGTGTCACGTGCGCTGCCAGATGTTCGCGATGGAATGAAACCCGTTCACCGAAGAGTTTTGTTCGGAATGCACGAACTGGGCATTAGAGCTACGGGCGCACATAAAAAATCTGCGAGAATTGTGGGAGAAGTTCTCGGTAAATATCACCCGCACGGTGATACCTCGGTTTATGATGCCATGGTGCGTATGGCCCAAGAGTGGAGCTTGCGCTATTTGTTGGTTGATGGCCAAGGAAACTTTGGTTCCGTTGATGGCGATAGCCCAGCAGCAATGAGATATACAGAAGCTAGGATGCAGAAAATTTCTGAAGAAATGCTTGCTGATATTGATAAGGAAACCGTTGACCATCAATTAAATTTTGATGATACCTTAAAAGAGCCAACCGTACTTCCAACCCGCGTTCCGGGGCTTTTGATCAATGGAGCTTCAGGTATTGCAGTGGGGATGGCTACAAATATGCCGCCGCACAACCTAACCGAAGTTGTAAACGGAACGATAGCATATATTGAAAATAACGATATTGAAATTGATGAGCTGATGCAGCACATTAAAGCTCCTGATTTTCCTACCGGTGGAATAATTTACGGATATGAAGGGGTTCGCGAAGCTTTTCACACAGGTCGCGGTCGCGTGGTAATGCGTGCCAAGGCGAGTTTTGAAGAGGTAAACGGAAGGGAGTGTATTGTGGTTTCTGAAATTCCATATCAAGTGAACAAGGCAGATATGATTAAAAAAACTGCCGATCTAGTAAATGATAAAAAAATCGAGGGTATTTCCAATATCCGCGATGAGAGTGATAGAAAGGGTATGCGCATTGTTTATATATTAAAGCGCGACGCAATTCCGAATATCGTTCTTAATATGCTCTTCAAGTATACTGCATTGCAATCAAGTTTCAGTGTAAACAATATTGCATTGGTGAACGGAAGGCCGCAATTATTAAACTTAAAGGAATTGATTCACTACTTTGTGGAGCACCGCCACGAGGTTGTTGTGCGTCGTACAGAGTATTTGCTTCGCAAAGCCGAAGAACGGGCGCATATTTTGGAAGGTTTAATTATTGCCTCTGATAATATTGATGAAGTAATTAGATTGATCCGCGCTTCTTCCAATGCCGATGAAGCAAGGGAGCGGTTGATGGAATCCTTCAAACTTACAGAAATTCAGGCCAAGGCTATTGTTGAAATGCGACTTCGCCAATTAACAGGTCTGGAACAGGATAAATTGCGCAGTGAGTATGACGAACTGATGAAAACCATTGGCGACTACAAGGAGATTCTAGCCAGTAAAGAGCGTAGAATGCAAATTATCAAAGAAGAACTCGAGGAAATTCGCGATAAATATGGCGATGAGCGCCGCTCTACAATTGAATATGCAGGAGGGGATGTAAGTATTACAGATTTGATTGCAGATGAGCAGGTGGTTTTAACTATCTCGCACGCAGGCTATATTAAGCGTACTTCCCTCTCAGAATACAAAACACAGAATAGAGGAGGGGTTGGGCAAAAGGCTTCGGCTACACGAAATGAAGATTTCTTGGAGCATTTATTTGTAGGAACTAACCACCAATACATGCTTTTCTTTACCCAAAAAGGAAAATGTTTCTGGATGCGCGTTTTTGAAATTCCCGAAGGAACACGAACTTCAAAAGGAAGGGCTATTCAAAACCTTATAAATATTGAGCCGGATGATAAAGTGAAAGCTTTCATCTGTACTCAGGATTTAAAAGATGAAGCGTATATAAATAGCCATTATGTAATTATGGCCACCAAAAAAGGACAGGTTAAGAAAACCCCATTGGAGCAATATTCAAGGCCAAGAACTAACGGTATCAATGCGATAACCATTCGAGAAGACGATGAATTGCTTGAAGCAAAATTGACCACTGGAAACAGCCAAGTAATGTTAGCTGTAAAATCTGGGAAAGCCATTCGTTTTGAAGAGGAAAAAACCAGACCAATGGGTAGAAATGCCTCTGGAGTTCGTGGAATTACACTCGGCAATGAAAAGGACGAAGTTGTAGGCATGATTGCAGTAGATGATGGCGATTCTGAAATCTTGGTTGTTTCAGAAAATGGTTACGGAAAAAGATCTTCTATTGAGGATTATCGAATCACCAACCGAGGCGGAAAAGGAGTAAAAACTATTAATATTACCGAAAAAACCGGTAAATTAGTAGCTATCAAGAATGTAACCGATGATGATGACTTAATGATTATCAACAAATCTGGGATTGCCATTAGAATGGCCGTAGCAGATCTTCGAGTTATGGGTCGTGCCACTCAAGGGGTGCGATTGATAAAAGTTAGAGAAGATGATGCCATTGCAGCAGTAGCAAAAGCTATGAAAGACGACGATGACGATGTAGAAATCTTAGAAGAACCCAATGATGGCACCACTCTTGATAATAACGAAACTCAAACCGAAAATAACGAATAAACTTTAACACATGAAAACACGAATTTTAATAACAGGACTGGCTTTTGTATCTGCTATTTCATTTGGACAAAAAAAAGAAATCAAAAAAGCCGAGAAAGCCGTAAAATCTAATGAGTATAGTGAAGCATTAACATATTTGGGAGAAGCAGAAGCTATGCTAGGGAGTGCAGATAATGACATGAAAGCGGAATTTTATGCCGTGAAGGGAGAAGCTCTTTTAGGCTCAGCTGGAAGTGATTTCAAGAAATTAAAGGGTGCTGCTGAAGCGTTCAGTACTTCTATTTCCCTAAACCCAAAAATTGAGTCTGAAATAAGTGAGCAATTGCAAAACTTAAGAGCCACACTAATCAATAGCGCAATAAAAGACCAAAATGCGCAACAATATAAAATGGCAACTGATAAATTGTATACCAGTTATATGGTTACAAAGAAAGATACTTCTGATTTATATTTTGCAGCCGGAAATGCTGTGAATGGTCAGGATTATGATACCGCTATTAAATACTACCAAATGCTATTGGATCTTGGCTATACGGGCGCTACAAAAGAGTTTGTAGCTACAAGTAAAGAAACAGGTCAAGTAGAAGCTTTTGAAAATGAGAACATTCGAAACATTGCAGTAAAGTCTGGTGAATTTATTAAACCTGAATCTCGTGTTACCGAATCCAGAAAAGGAGAAATACTTCGCAATATGACACTTATTTATATTGAAAGAGGTGATACCGAAAAAGCAAAAGCATTAATTAAAACTGCAAGAGCAGAAAACCCTGATGATGTTTTCCTTATGAGAGCTGATGCTGATATGAGTTATAAAATGGGCGATAATGCAAGATATAACGAATTGATGGAAAAAATTGTAGCTTCTGATCCTGAAAATCCTGAGCTTTATTTTAACCTAGGTATTAGCAACGACCAATTGGGCAACCAAGAAAAAGCTTTGGAATATTACAATAAGGCATTAGAGCTGAGACCCGATTATGAGGCAGCGTTAATTAATCTTGCTGCTTTGAAGCTATCTGGAGAAGATAAAATTGTTGAGGAAATGAATAGCTTAGGAAATTCTGCCGCAGACAATAAAAGATACGATGAGCTTAAAAAACAACGCGAGCAATCATACAAAGAGGCGTTGCCATATTTAGAGAAGGCCAGAGCAATCAATCCTTCCAACCAAAATGTACTTAAATATTTAATGAATATTTATAGTCAGATTGGGGAAGATGCAAAATACAAAGAAACTAAGGCCAAACTTGAAGCATTGGAAGCTCAAGGATAAAAGCTTCATAACTATATAATCAAAAACCCCTGAAATATCAGGGGTTTTTCTTTTTATATAATTCTTTTTATTACTCTAAGTTTGTGGGTGTGGTTGCGCATTTCATAGTTGAAAATACCACTATGATCCAATCTATCAATGCGTACTTTTCCGTGGGCGTGGATAATGTAGTTATCCTTCATAATAATTCCTACATGGGTAATTTTCCCTTCGTCATTATCAAAAAATGCCAAATCGCCCGGCTCACTTTCCTCAATAAAACTCAAAGCTTCTCCTTGGGTTGCCTGCTGGCTTGCATCGCGGAGCAATTTATAGCCATTAAGTTTATAGACCATTTGCGTAAAACCACTGCAATCAATACCAAAAGGCGTTTTGCCGCCCCATAGATATGGGGTATTTAAATAGAGTAGAGCAGTTTCGACCAAATGTTCCTTCGGATGTTTTGCCGAAACTGATTTTCCTTCGAAATGATGTTTTAAATAAGCAGCTGCGGAAATATTACTTCCCAAACAAATGGAAAACAACTGATTATCCGGCGCGGTAACAAAATCTACCAAATCTGATGAAAGCCCCACCGGTTTCTTTTCAAAATCGGAATAATCTTCTTCGGCTATATTAAAAAATTGCTTGTTGTCTATCCAACCTTCATATTTGTCAAAAGCCAAGCGGATTCGACTCCACTTTTTACGGGTTTCCAATATTTTGAAATGTTCGCCGTAAAGTACTTGCGTCACCATTTCACTCGCATCGGAAGCTTCGGCTCGAAGTGGGACCACACTTAAATTACAGATACCGTAATCCATTCAGAATTTATTGAAGATAGTTACGGTTTTTTTTAGATTCTTTCAATTACCATTGCAGAAGCGCCACCGCCGCCATTGCAGATAGCTGCTGCACCAATTTTGGCATCATTTTGCTTAAGCACATTCAAAAGCGTAATCAAGATACGGACGCCACTACAACCCAGCGGATGACCAAGAGATACGGCGCCACCGTTAACATTCACATTGCTATCGTTTAATCCTAAAATTTTCATATTCGCTAATCCCACAACTGCGAATGCTTCATTAAATTCAAAATAATCTACATCTTTAATATCAATCCCTGCTTTTGCAATCGCTTTTGGAAGTGCTTTTGCGGGAGCGGTGGTAAACCATTTTGGTTCCTGTGCGGCATCTGCGTAACTTTTAATAAAAGCCAGAGGAGTTAAACCTAATTCTTTCGCTTTGACCTCACTCATCAAAATCATTGCGCCAGCACCGTCATTAATGGTAGATGCGTTTGCGGCAGTAACGGTTCCGTCTTTTGAAAATGCAGGCCGTAAAGAAGCAATCTTGTCCATCTTTACGTTTTTGAATTCTTCATCCTCGGAAACAACTACCGATTCGCCACGACGCTGAGGCACTTCCACAGAAACAACTTCATTCTTAAATTTTCCTTCGGCCCAAGCTTTTGCGGAGCGTTCGTACGATTTGATGGCGAAAGCATCCTGATCTTCCCGAGAGAAATTATATTCGGTAGCACATAGATCTGCACAGGTTCCCATTGCGTTGTGGTCGTAAGCATCTACCAAACCGTCTTTTTGCATTCCGTCAATCAAAGTAGCGGGGCCAAATTTTGTTCCACTGCGCATATGTACATAATGAGGTATATTGCTCATACTTTCCATTCCGCCGGCCACTATTACATCGGCATCACCAAGTGCGATGGCTTGTGCGGCTTGCATTACAGCTTTCATTCCCGATGCACATACTTTATTAACTGTGGTTGCAGGTACAGTATCTGGAATTCCGGCACCCAAAGCAGCTTGGCGCGCTGGGGCTTGACCCACACCCGCCTGAACCACATTGCCCATATATACTTCCTGAACGGCAGAAGGATCAAGATTTATTTTATTCAATGCGCCTTTAATGGCCGCTGAACCCAATTGGGTTGCGGTTAATGAAGATAGGCTTCCCATAAAACTTCCTATTGGTGTTCTGGCTGCAGATACTATAACTACTTTATTGTTCATGCTACTGTTTTTTAATTTGAAATAAGGACTGCGAAATTACGGATTTCTAACTTAAATATCAATCTTTGCAAGTATTGGTTTTGGGATAACTCATTCCTTATTTATACCTTTACTTTAAGTTATTATTATATGAAGAACCTTTTTTCCTTGTTTGCGAAAAACCAGTCTCTTATTTATAAGGTTTTTCTATTTATAGCCTCAACGCTTTTAGTAATTTATTTTCTTCCGAAAGGTGGGCAGTTTAAATATAATTTCCAAAAAGGAAAGCCTTGGCAGTATGAAAATCTGTACGCACCCTTTAGTTTTACCATAAAAAAAGACGAAGACACGCTTAAAAAAGAGCGGGAAGAAATTAGAGGTAATGTAATACCATATTTTGAATACAACGATGAAACAGAGCTAAGAGTTGTTGAGACTTTTAATGAAAATCTCGAAATAAAATATGTGGACAGCCTTTACAGCACACCATATAAAACCGTGGAAAGATTGGGCGGTTCCCTAATTTCAGAGGTATATAAAAATGGTGTTACTGATGAAATACATAATTATGAAGGCGATAGGCTCATATATTTAAAGAACGGTAACGAAATAGAGGAACGAACCTATTCACAATTGTTCAAGAAAGAAAATTTGAACAAAAAAGTCAGGGAGTTGATTGAAAAGAGCAACACGGAAGATGTACAAGTACTGCTTTACAATCTTTTAAATGAAGTGCTTGAGCCCAATGTATCGCTAAATACCAGATTGACAAATGCAGCTATTGAGGCAGAGATTGCGGCGTTAAACCCAAATCGTGGAATCATTGAAAAAGGAGGGCGAATCATTGCCAAGGGCGAAGTTGTTGAAGGCGATAAGTTTCAGATTTTAAATTCCCTAAAAGCCGAATTTGATAGCCAGATCTGGAGCAAGAACAACTTCCTGTGGTTGTTGGTTGGTTATTCCATGTTGGTTTCCTTGGTATTTTTAATGCTTTTTCTATTTCTGAAGAATTACAGGCCCGTAATCTATAATAACAACACCAAGGTTACTTTTATCTTTTTCAATGTCCTTTTAATGGTTTTTCTTACCACGCTCGTGGTAAAGGTGCATGCCGATTATGTTTACGTGGTACCCATTTGTATTTTACCGCTTATTCTCAAAGCGTTCTTTGACCCACGCGTAGGTTTGTTTGTTCATGTTTTAACCATACTGTTGCTCGGGTTTATTGTACCAAACAGTTTTGAATATATGTTTCTTCAGTTTATAGCGGGAATCGTTACCATTCTTACCGTTTCGGAACTATATAAACGTGCAAATCTTTTTATTTCCGTAGGGCAGATTACCTTAATTTATATTTTGGGATATTTCGCATTTTTCGTAATCCAGGAAGGAAATATTCAAACGATGCAGTGGCAAAATTTCCAGTATTTTATTCTTTGTGGTTTGGCTACACTGTTTGCCCATCCGCTGATTTATTTTTACGAAAAGATATTCGGATTGGTTTCCGATGTGTCGTTGCTGGAACTGAGCGATACCAATTCAAAATTGCTGAAAGAGCTTTCAAATAAGGCTCCGGGAACATTTCACCATTCATTGAATGTTGCAAATCTGGCTGAAGCCTCGGCCAACGAAATTGGAGCTAACAGCATGCTGGTTAGGGTAGGAGCGCTATACCACGATATCGGAAAAATGCTAAACCCAACGATGTTTACAGAAAATCAAGTAAATTCTATCAATTCGCATAACGAATTAGACCCGAAAGAAAGTGCGCAAATAATAATAGATCACGTAATTAAGGGCATTGAAATAGCCAGAAAGAATAATCTTCCCGATAGGGTGATTGATTTTATCAGGACCCACCACGGAACGAGTTTGGTGTACTTTTTTTACAGAAAGGAGCGGGAGCAGCAAGGTTCAGCAAATAAGGAAGATTTCATCTATCCTGGACCTATTCCTTTTTCAAAGGAAACGGCTATTTTAATGATGGCCGACAGTGTGGAGGCTGCCAGCAAGAGCTTAAAGGAGCCTTCTTCCACAATTATAGATGAGTTTGTTGAAAAAATAATCAACAATCAAATGGCCCAGGGACAGTTTTTAAACGCAAACATTACTTTTAAGGAAATTGAGACTATAAAAAAGGTACTCAAGAAGAAACTGAACAATATTTATCACCTTCGGGTAGAATATCCAGAATAATAATATTTATAAAACAAAAAACCTCCAGTAAATGGAGGTTTCAGTGATCGCGACAGGATTCGAACCTGTGACCGTCTG
The DNA here is from genome assembly GCF_001573155.1 of Aequorivita aquimaris. Classification (GTDB taxonomy): domain Bacteria; phylum Bacteroidota; class Bacteroidia; order Flavobacteriales; family Flavobacteriaceae; genus Aequorivita; species Aequorivita aquimaris. The sequence continues at coordinate 386,859 of NZ_JRWG01000003.1, forward strand.
CTTAGAAGGCAGATGCTCTATCCAGCTGAGCTACGCGACCATTGTTAAACAAAAAAACCGAACTGTGTGTCCGGTTTTTGTCGGGGTGGCAGGATTCGAACCTGCGGCCTCCTGCTCCCAAAGCAGGCGCGATAACCGGGCTACGCTACACCCCGTGAACAGCAATTATATTGTTCACTGTAATTTTGGAGTTTTTTTGTCTAAACTCTATAATGCGGAGAGACAGGGACTCGAACCCTGGCGACGGTTGCCCGTCGACAGATTAGCAATCTGCTCCGTTACCACTCCGGCACCTCTCCAGTTTTTTATGAACGTGTCATCCTAAAATGCGGTTGCAAATGTAAGCCTTCAATTGTAATAACGCAAACAAAAAATAGCCTTTTTTAAAGTTAAATTTTAAAGCGGTTTAAATCAAGTATATGCTGATTAAATTGATTTAAAAAAAGAGCTCTAAATTTTAGAACAACGAATCATCTCTTTTTTTTCTTCTAGATTCGTCACAAAAAACAAATACACATCCCCGCCATCTGCAATTTTCCACTTTTTACGAAGTGTTTCCACACTTTCCGGAAAGTTTCTAGTAGCAATATTGGCTTTCCCAAAATTCAAAGCCGTACGCATTTGCTTTTTTGAATAGGGCACTGTTTGCTCAATTGAAAAACGTCTTCCGGGAAAATCAATTAAGTTTTTGCTGGTGTAAAGATGGGTATTTTTATGAAGCTTGTTCACTTTTAATTTTTCGGAAACCAAATCAAACGCGCCACTTTTTAGGATTGCAGCATTGGGTTCGTATAGATATTTTTGAAGCAAACTGTAATTTGCCGATGAAAGTTCATCCCAATTAAAATCAAATGATTCAAGGCCAGATTTGGTGAAATTTACGGTTTTTATCTTTGGTTCGTCGTAAACGTCTTTTTGTAGTAACCATAGTAATTCTTTCACTTCATTATCCACAGCTACAATATGAATTTCTGAAACGTGCTGCAATTCATTTAAGCCAACAGTAATATCGAGCATTGGTGAAGTTTTAACAAGGAACTGATTGCAATGGTTTAATATCTCTGAAATATTTTCGGGTATATTTGGCTCACAATCATTTAAGAAAAAAACCTTGCCCTTGCTATCGTGGCGGCGGGAGGGGTCTGCATATATCACGTCATATTTATTGTTCAAAGCAGCTTGCAATCCATCCGCGGCGTGGCAAAGGATGTTTTCCTTGCCGAAAACCCTAAAATTGTTTTTCGCTAATTCTGCGAGATTTGCATTGGTCTCGAAATGGTGGACGGTTTCAAATTTTTCAGCGAAGAAAAAACTATCTACCCCAAAACCGCCAGTAATATCCGCTATCGTTGTTCCTTTGACCAGCGACGCCTTGTATTTTGCGGTAATTTCCGAAGAGGTCTGCTCCAAATTCAACTTGGGTGGGAATATAATATTTGAAGTACCAAACCAAGTGGGTAGTTTTTTTTCTATTCTTCTTCGGCTTTCAATTTGTTGGATAAGCTCTTGGACGGAAATGCTTTCAAAGGGACTTCCCGCAAAAGCGAGTTTGGATATATCACCCTCAAAATTTCGTATAAATTGCTGTACTTCTTTATTTAAAAGCGGAGGTATAAGCAAGGGTTATAGGTTATGTGTAAGACGTTTTACGATTTTATATTCTGAAAGAAATTCCTTTGCAACCACTTTTAAGGTAGTATAGGTAGGCACGGCAAGTATCATACCCGGGATACCGAAAACAAAACCAGCGGTAAGTATAACAATAAAAATCTCTAATGGATGGGAGCGTACACTGTGCCCAAAAATAACAGGTTGTGATATAAAATTATCGAAAATTTGTGCTACGGCATATCCGCCGGTTGCAATAAAGAGCAGTGGCAATAGACCGGATGAAAAATCGGCGCCAAGATTATTAGATACTATTACGAGCAACATTAAACCCCAGCCAATGATGGGGCCCAAATAGGGTACAATATTTAAAAAAGCACAAATTAAGGCTACCGCAACAGCATCACGAATATCCAGGTAAAGCAGTAGTACAGAATAAAACAGCGCGAGAATAAAAATTTGAAGCAATAGCCCTATGAAATATCTTGAAAGCAGTTCCTTGATTTTTATTAGAATTCTTTTAAACTTTTGTTCGTCGCCACTTTTTGCAAAAACCAAGACAGAGCGGGCAATGAGGCTTTCATCCTTCAAAAGAAAAAAGGAAATAAATAATACTGAAAAAATACCAATAATAGTACCGGCAATATTTCCGAAGAAAATATCTATAAAGCTGGGAATAATTTCAACATCGAGGTTTTGAACGTAAGTGGTGCGTTTTATGGCTTCTACCAATTGAAAATGATCTACGCCAAGATAATCGCTGGCTTGAATGTTCAGCTCATTTAAATCACGCTTTACTTGTTCAAAATCTATTTGTGAAATATGCTTGCCCTGCTCAATAATTATTGGAACAAATATACTGAGCACCATTCCTATGGAGCCAATAATAAGTAATAAGGTAATTACAGATGCAAGGGTATTTCCGAACTTGAGCTTTTTTTTAAAAAAGAGAACTACGGGTCGGCCAATTAGTGATAATACCAATGCCAGACCAATATAAAGGATAAGGGCCTGAATTTGGTACAGGATCCAGAGCAAAATTATTATGCCCACCAATACCGCCAGTGCTCTTAAAATACCAAGGGTTATAGCTTTTGCAGTTTTTTTCACTTCGTAAATATACTATATTCCAAAGTAGAAAAAATCAAAGTTTTGTTAAGGGTGCTAGTTGCTAGATGACGCATGAAAGATGAGTGCGTTATGAAATCAATTTTCAAAAACATATTTAATAATATTGGCACCCATTTGCAAAGCTTTTAGCCTTACTTCCTGCGGGTCGTTGTGCACTTCGGGATTTTCCCAACCATCGCCCAAATCTGTTTCAAAAGTATAAAGTAGCACTAATCTGTCTTCCACAAAAATTCCAAAGGCTTGAGGGCGTCCACCATCGTGTTCGTGAATTTTAGGCATTCCCTGCGGAAATTTATATACGTAGCTAAACATTGGAAAATTAGCGGGGAGTTCTTTCAGTTCTTTGTTGGGGAATATTTTAATGATTTCTTTTCGGATGTATTCATTCATTCCATAATTGTCATCAATGTATAGAAAACCGCCGCTCATTAAATAATTTCTGAGGTTTTGGGCTTCTTCGGCAGAGAAAAAAACATTCCCGTGACCAGTCATGTGTACAAAAGGGAAATCAAAGATATCTACACTTCCGGGAGTTACGGTCTGGGGTTTTTCCTTTATTGCTGTGTTTATATTTTGATTACAATATTTTACCAAATTGGGCAGGGCAGTTGGATTGGCATACCAATCGCCACCGCCGCCGTATTGTAATAGTGCAATTTCCTGTGCAGAAATATTTCCGAGGAAAACTAAAAAGAAGAAGGTGAAAAGTTTTATTTGCATAGTTTTCAAAAGTACGAAATAGGAGAGATAAACCTAATAGGTATTATATTTCATTGCTAAAAGCAACGCTATGGCAAGCAACAATTGCAGCAGTTTCAGTGCGTAAACGACTTTCCCCTAAAGTGACAGGAATAAACCCATTAGCCTTTGCAAGTTCAATTTCTTCAGTAGAAAAATCGCCTTCTGGACCTATGAGAATCAATACCTTTTCCTTCGGAAGCAGTACAGATTTCAAGGATTTTTTATCGTCTTCCTCACAATGTGCTATGTATTTTGAACCATCAAAAGTCTTTTCAAAACCCATGAAATCCTTAAATGAAATAGTATCGTTTAATATTGGCAGGTAAGCTTTTAAGGATTGTTTCATAGCGCTTTGCAGAATTTTTTCGTAACGTTCTGGCTTTATTGTTTTTCGTTCACTGTGGTCACAGATTATTGGAGTTATTTCTGAAATACCAATCTCTGTAGCCTTTTCCAGAAACCATTCATAACGATCATTCAATTTTGTAGGCGCAACTGCCAAGTGAAGTTGATAGGGCAGTGGAGGCTGTTTTTCTTTAGAAATTATCTTCACCACGCAACTCTTTGGGCTTGCACTTATAATTTCAGCTGAAAAAAAGGAGCCTTTGCCATTTGTAATTTTGAAAGAATCACCTTCCTTCATTCGCAATACTTTTACAATATGACGGCTTTCCTCTTTTTCAAAAGTTATTTCTTTTGCACCATCAGAAATATTTGGGTTGTAAAAGAGTTGCATTTATTTCAATTTTGTTTTTGCGTGCGCAACGCCCATTTCGGCCCATAGTTGAAGTTTTTCTTCCGTTTTGAAACCTTCGGTAGTTACAAAAATAAATTCCTTCATCGGCTTGCCCGTAAAACCCATTGGTTTTACAAAACGACTCTGTGTTGTCTCTGTCATTCTTACCGCCGGAATCCTTACCATAAGCCGTTCTTTGGTTTCGCCCACACACATTTTTCCTTTAAAAAGAAAACAGGTGCCACCAAACATACGTTTTTCTTCAATGTCTTTTCCCCAAGGCTGGAGCGCGACTCTAATTCGTTTTAATATTTCTTCGGAATTGGGATTCATTTATAGTTTTAAAATTTCATCCGTGCCGAAGCTACAACATTATTTTCAGCAAAATTCTGGGATTTATATTTCAACTCGCCCACAATGGCAATCATCGCAGCATTGTCTGTACAAAACTCAAATTTGGGGATGTGGGTTTTCCAACCGTATTTTTTTTCTGCTTCCTTCAAAGCCTTGCGAATACCGCTATTGGCAGAAACACCGCCACCGATTGCAACTTCCCTAATACCTGTTTTCTTCACAGCATTTTTCAGCTTATCCATTAAGTAATCAACAATTGTAAATTGAACACTGGCACAGATGTCTTCTATGTTTTCAGAAATAAAATCGGGGTTTCGGCTCACTTCTTTTTCAACGAAATACAGCACAGAGGTCTTCAAACCACTAAAGCTAAAATCCATCGGGCCAACTTTAGGTTTTGGAAATTGGAACGCTTTTAGATTTCCCTGTTGGGCATATTTGTCAACCAAAGGGCCACCGGGATAGGGCAGACCGAGTATTTTTGCACTTTTGTCAAAAGCTTCACCCACTGCATCATCAATGGTTTGCCCAATTATTTCCATTTCAAAATAATCGGTCACTTTTACAATTTGCGTATGGCCGCCGCTAATTGTCATAGCCAAAAATGGAAAGTTGGGAGCCGTTTGCCCTTCGGCCTTGATGAAATGTGCCAAAATATGGGCTTGCATATGGTTCACGTCTATTAGCGGAATGCCTAAGCCAAGCGCCAATGATTTTGAAAATGAGGTGCCTACGAGCAAGGAACCCATCAAGCCAGGTCCGCGTGTAAAAGCGATGGCAGATAACTGATTTTTATCGATATTTGCTTTGTGTAAAGCCTGATGGACTACAGGAACAATATTTTGTTGATGCGCTCGTGAGGCAAGTTCAGGTACCACGCCACCGTATTGTTCATGAATTGCCTGTGTGGCAACAACATTGCTGAGTATTTTTCCGTTGTTGATTACGGCAGCAGCAGTGTCGTCGCACGAAGATTCAATACCGAGGATATAGCAATTTTTCTGTATCAAAGTGAAAAGGGTATATTTATTGGGTTGTAAAATTAAACATTAAAAACGTATCAAAAAATTTCGAAAAATAATAGTTCGCACCTTTGTAATCATTGTATTGCTGCTCGTGCTTATAGTGATTATTTTTTCTATTCCTTCGGTGCAAACTTGGGTAGCCAAAAAGGTAACCACCAATCTTAATGAAACTTACGGGACCGATATAAACATTAAAAGGTTAGGCCTTAACTGGAAAGGGGAAGTAGATATTCGGGAAGTATATATTGCAGACCACCACAACGATACGCTTATTTATAGCAAGGAAGTGCAAACTAATATTATTAGTTTTCAAAACTTAATAAAGGGTGATCTTGGCTTTGGAGATATTGCACTTGACCAAGCAAAACTATACGTAAAAACTTATAAAGATGAAGAAACCGACAACCTTTCCATTTTTGCGAAAAAGTTTGATACCGGCAAACCGAGTACTTCGCCTTTTTCACTTTTCAGTAACGATGTGAGTTTGACAAATAGTCGCGTTAAGATTATTGATGAAAATTTAGAAAATCCGGAAATATTTGTTTTAGATAATGTAAATGTTACTGCAAATAACTTAAAAATCAACGGTCCTGAGGTAAAAGTCAATATTGAGAATCTTTCATTGATTGCCGAACGTGGTTTTGTGATTGAAGATATGCAGACGGACTTTTCTTATACTGAAACAAATATCACTTTAAATAATCTCAATTTAAAAACTACTGAATCCCACATTTTGGGAAATGTAGATTTGGATTATTCCAAAAACGGATTTGCAGATTTTGTTAATGATGTAATTATTACAGCAACTTTAAAAGATTCCAAAATCGCAACAAACGATTTAAATGATTTTTATAATGAATTTGGCCCCGACCAGTTGATTTTACTGGATACCGAAATGAAAGGTACTTTAAATGATTTCACCGCTACCAATTTAAAATTTCAGACGGGTGATACAAACATACAGGGGGACTACGCTTTTCAGAATATCCTAAATTCTGAAAATGGTTATTCCATAATCGCGACCAACCATTATATTGCCACCAATTACTACGATTTAAGAAGGTTCATGCCCAGAATTTTGGGAGATGTTGTTCCTGCTGAATTGAAAGAACTTAAAAGCTTTAATCTTAGCGGAAATACTTCAATAGTAGGTGATGAGCTCAACACAAAAAGTAATTTACAGAGCGGCATAGGTCAAGCGACCCTTGACTTAAAAATAGGAAATATTACCAATATTGATAATGCATATTATAAAGGCAATGTGGTATTGAATAACTTTGACCTTGGAAAAATAGCCAAGACCACTTCCCTCGGAAAAATGACCGCCGACTTAGATTTTGATGGGCGCGGGTTTAATAAAAATACCGTAAACACCGAAGTTTCGGGCACGGTTTCTTCTTTTAATTTTGAAGGGTATAATTATAAAAACATTACAGTTTCAGGAAATCTTAAAAACCCACTTTTTAATGGAGAACTTTCAATTAACGATCCAAACCTTAAGTTAGGTTTTAAAGGACTGATAGATGCATCTTCAGAAACAAACCAACTTGATTTTGAAGCAGATGTAGAATATGCAGAATTGAACAAATTAAATTTGATAACACGTGATAGCATTGCCGTTTTTACAGGAAAAGTAGTAGTTGATATGGAAGGAAAAACCATTGATGATGTTGTGGGAACCATTAATTTCAGTCAAACTTTTTATCAAAACGAACGGGATGATTTTTACTTTGATGATTTCACAATCACTTCTTCTTTTGAGGGGCCAGTTAGGACTATAGAAATAAACTCCCCCGATATTTTAAACGGAAAGATTTCTGGAGAGTTCTTAATTCAAGATATACCCAATCTCTTTCAAAATGGGATTGCAAGTATTTATACCAATTATATCCCGCAGGAAGTCACGACTAATCAATACATAGATTATGAATTTGTAGTATATAATAAAATAGTGGATGTTTTTGTGCCACAGTTGAAATTAGGAGACAATACCCGTGTGAAAGGTTCGGTTTCTTCTGACGAATCAAAGTTTGAACTCGATTTTCGCTCTCCCGAAATTCTTCTTTTCGACAATTATATAGGAAAACTAAATGTTCAAGTAGATAATGATAACCCATTGTATAACATATACATAGCAGCAGATTCGGTATACACTGGGTTTTATAACATTAAAAATTTAAATGTAATTAATAAAACCTTGAATGATACTATGTACGTGCGTTCAGAGTTTGCAGGTGGCCCAAAAAAGGAAGATATTTTTAATCTTTCACTTTACCACACAATTAATCCCTCCGGCAAGTCTGTGATTGGCGTTAAAAAATCAGATATTACTTACAAAGACAACGTTTGGTACTTGAATGAAGATAACAACCGCTTGAATAAAGTAGTTTTTGATGATAATTTCAGAGAAGTTCGTATCGATTCCTTAGAGCTTAGCCATAATGACGAATTGATACAAATGGCGGGCGTTCTTCGGGATTCTACATATAAAGATTTGAAAGTTCGTTTTAAAGACGTAAACATTGGTAACATTACTCCAGAAATAGACAGCTTGCGGCTTAAAGGAAATATGAACGGTAAGTTTGATTTTCTTCAGAAAAATGGAGCGTATTACCCCAACAGCTCTGTTACAATAGACAATGTGGAAATCAATGAAATTCCTTTCGGAGATTTGAATTTGAAAATTGACGGTAACGAAGACCTTACCAAATACCGTATCAATACTTCATTAACAAACAACAATGTAAAATCAATAAATGCTGTGGGCGAAATAGATGTTTCGGCACAAAACCCACAAATACAGCTCAACGTTGATTTAAATCAGTTTAATATGCAGGCGTTCAGTCCATTTGGGGCCGATGTGATTACCGATATCAGGGGATTGATAACTGGAAATGCAAAGGTTTCGGGCAATTATAAATCACCAGATATTTTAGGGCGTTTTACTTTGGAAAACAGCGGATTAAAAATACCTTATTTAAACACCGATTTTGACATTGAAACAGGTGCGCAAATAATTGTAACAAAAAATAAATTTGAAATTGACGGTACCCAGATAACCGATACCAAGTATGAAACAGTAGGTGTATTGTATGGAAATGCCACCCACAATAATTTTAGTGACTGGGAATTGGATTTACATATCGAAGCTCCTGAAAGATTAGTAGTTCTAGACAAACCGCCAGAAGAAGACGCGCTGTATTACGGCACTGCATTTATAAGCGGAAGAGCCGATATTACAGGACCTATAGATGAACTTGTGATTGACGTGGAAGCTACAACACAAGAAGGAACCACCTTTAAAATTCCAATTAGCGATACAGAATCAATTGGTGATGACTCATTTGTGCATTTCCTTTCACCCAAAGAGAAAGAAGCACGTATTAATGGAGAAACTCTTGTTAATGAAGACGTGAAAGGTTTATCGTTAAACTTTGAATTGGACATTAACAAAAATGCTGAAGTAGAAGTTGTGGTGGATCAAGAAAATAATTCAACACTAAAAGGGCGCGGTGCGGGGATTCTTCTTATTGAAATAAATACTAACGGGAAGTTCCAGATGTATGGAGATTTTCAAGTTTACGAAGGAGAATTTGATTTTAGGTACGGTGGCATCATCCAGCGAAAAATTGGTGTAGTTCCTGGAGGAAACATCACTTGGGATGGCGCTCCCGAAAAGGCCAATTTAGATTTGAGCGCTGTTTATAAAACCCAAGCAAACCCATCGGTTTTATTGGATAATCCTTCTATCAATACAAAAATACCAGTTGAAGTTTATGTTGACTTAAATGGCGAACTGGCCCAACCTGAACTTAGCTTCAATATAGATTTTCCGAGGGTTAGTTCTACTTTAAAAAGTGAGTTGCAATACAAACTTCAGAATCAGGAACAAATGCAGAACCAAGCGCTGTTTTTATTGGCTTCCAATTCTTTTGTGAACGATAATTACGCAGGTTCAAACGCTTTTGCAGGAACCGTGGCCGATAGGGTTTCTGGTTTAGTAAACAACCTTTTTGCTGATCAAGATGGCAAATTTCGTGTAGGTCTGGATTATTCAATTGGCAATAGAACGCCCAATCAAGAAACCTCTGATCGTTTTGGCATTACGCTTTCTACACAAATAAATGAACGTATTCTTATAAATGGAAAGGTGGGGGTGCCAGTAGGCGGTGCTAACGAAACGGCAGTGGCCGGCGATGTGGAAGTGCAATGGCTAATAAATGAAGACGGAAGCTTACGGATGAAATTCTTCAACCGACAAGCAGATTTACAGTTCATAGGTGAAGATCAGATTTTTGAACAGGGTACGGGAATTTCATATTCCGTAGATTTTAATACCTTTCAAGAGCTTTACAGAAAGCTTTTCAACAAGAAAGTGATCATTGACACAGAGCTACCCGTAATTCCGGATGATAATAGCTTCCCTGTTGACTTTAACCCCAAGGGAACGCAAACCGAAGAGGAAGGGGAGTAGCTATTAATAATCTGCAGTAAGTTTTTTTAACAATGAAATTTGTCCTAAATGATAGTAACAATGTTCTATCATTCCTTCAATATTGCGCTGATAGGTGCCGTATTTTTCATCTGCAAATATTTCATTTAGTTTTTCATCTGAAAAGGATTCAATGAATTTTGCGAATTTTTCTGAATTTTCAAACAAGCTTTCCCTAAGTACGTCCCAAGCCTCAGCTGAGTTAATGGGCGCAAAAGTGAAGCTATATTTATCGTGGATCTCCAGTTTACCACTTTCGAAGAAATTACATAAACCGGCAATATAATAATTAACGTGAAAGGTTAAAGCCGCAATTGTATTTAACGAACCCGTTTTTTGTGTAGCCTGTTGCCAATTGATATTTGAAAGAGATTCTTTAAAATTTGTATTCGCAATCCATTTTCCGTCCAAAAGAACCTCTCTAAATCTTTCGGCTAGTTGAGATGAAGTTTTCATTTGCTAGCGTTTTAAAATATGGAACTATAAGTTAAGCGAAGTTTTTGCAAATATTTCTTTTTAAAGTGAAGCAATTACAGAAATTTCAACATTTACAAACTTAGGTAAATTTGCAACTTCCACAGTTTCGCGGGCAGGGGCAGTGGCCTCATTAAAATAAGCAGCATATACCTCATTAATAGCTGAAAAATTATGCATATCACTTATAAAAATGCTTGTTTTCAGTACATTCTCAAAAGTCATTCCCGCTTCGGTTAGAATTGCTTTTAGGTTTTCCATAACCAGTTTAGTTTCGGTCTTTATATCGTCAATTACCAAATTACCCGTTTTTGGGTCTATGGCTATTTGCCCAGAAGTATAAAGCATATTTCCTTTTAAAACCGCTTGATTATAAGGGCCAATTGGGGCTGGGGCATTGGAGGTTGTGATAATTTTTTTCATAAAATATATGTATATGATTCTTTTTTATTATCCAGCGACACGCTACAACTGTTTGTCACTTTCTCTTCGCTTATCGTATTTGATATCACTAAGTACTGAGGATTTTATTCCGATAAAGAAATACCAAGCTGTATTTATACTGCCTATGGGTGTCCAATTAAAACTCATTTGCCAACTTTCCAAATCACGCTGGAAGCGGAACTGCGTAAGGGTAACGCCTTTGTTCTTAAAATCATAACCTGAGGATACACCAACGGTCCATCGTGGTGCAAGCTCCATATTAGTGCTAACCATAAGTGATTGGCTGGAAATTTCATTCTGCCGCTGGCTGTTGCCATACGTTATAGTGTAGGCCAAGCGCATATCCCAAGGTATTTTGTAGTTGTACCAAGCTATATTTGTTTTATCTACATCTTCATCGTCTTCTTTATAAATTTGTCCGTCATAAATATCAGTAGCATCCCCAAAAAGATCATCTGGGCGACCTCCATTTCGGAAGGTTTCATTTTCTGTTCTATCCAAATCCTTTTTGCCGCTACCATCAAAATCTTTGCTGGAAAAGGAATAATTGATACTCACATTGGCATTTGTAAGCCTAAAAAGGCTTCCGCCGTTATCAATATTGAAAACATCAATTTTTTGATTGTTGTTGTCCAATGCATACGGATCCAAGCTTCCGCTAAAATTGAAATCGAGCTTTGGCACTATAGGAATACTTCCCGTAAATTGCAATGGGCTCCAATTCAAAGAATCGCCTGCAAGATTATAAGCAGTTGAAAAATTCAAATTGTTAAGCAGCGTAACTTTTTTGGGTTCCACAGCAGTTGTATCGCGATCGCGCACCTTTGCCTCAAATGTATTACTGAGCGACATCCCGATGCTGCTGGAATACACTTTATTGGGTGGGCCGTAGAGAGTGTTTTCAAAACGGGAATATTCTACAACTTCGCCAGCAGCCTCATTTGCAGTTTCAGGAATGATAAATTCATCATAATACCTATCAAAAGCAGGGTTTATATTATAACTGATCGATGGACGAACCACATGGCGTACCGCTTGTATCTTGTTATTTTTTCCAAAGTTGAAAAGTCCGTAAAGCGTGGTTCCCAAACTTGTGGAAAAATTATACGTCCGGTAACTTTCAAAACCCGAAACCGTATCTTTTACAATACCTCCCAAACCATTGTTTATGGCTTGGTCATAACGCTGTCGCGTACTTTTGAGCACCCAGGTTTCACGAAAATTGGTTCCTGCGGAAGCGCTCAGGTATTTTAAAATTTTGAAATTTGTAGTAACGGGAATATTGTGTTGGGCGCCAATTTGTGCGCTGTTGAACATTTCCGACTTAAAGAAAAGCGAATCGGTAGTTTGGATTCGATTTTCTGCAGAAAGGTCGTATTGAAAATTTATATTCTGGATAATACCTTTTTTAACGCCATCTTTTGGTGCAAAGGGATAAATTCTGGAAACGCTTGTATTCAGATTGGGAAGCGACATAGATATGGCTTCGGTATTTGTGTTTTGAGAATGGGTTGCCGCTACAGAAAGATTAACCTGTGGTTCACCTTCAAAAGATTTTGAATAGGAAATAGAAGAACTTAAGGTATTTACAAGAGCGCTAGCATTGTTTGTTTGATTGATGGATTGTGAAAAATACTTACTGCTCCCAATATTTACCGAAGCTGAAAAACGAGAGCTGGGACTACTTTTAGTGTCTTGGGAATGTGACCACCGAATATTGTAAATGCTAGTCTCGCTAAAATTTGGAAACCCTCTTTCTTCTTCCACAAGTTTTTCAAATCTTGCACTTACATTTCCTTTAAATTTATACCGAAGCGCATATGATGTTTCTCCCCGCAAGGCATAGCTACCGTTGGTATAATAATCTCCCAAGAGGCTCAAATCCAGATATTCACTTATAGCGAAATAGTAACCTCCATTTTGAAAAAAGAAACCCCGACTGTTGTTATCCCCAAATGAAGGGATTATAAATCCCGAAGTACGATCTTCAGTCAACGGAAAATATGCAAACGGTAAACCTACAGGCGTGGGAACGTCGGCAATGTACATATTTGTTAAACCTGTAACCACTTTCTTTTTAGGAACAAATTTGGCCTTTCTGGTATAGAAATAATATTCGGGGTCATCAATATTTTTTGAAGTGGTGAACTTTACGTTGCGCAGATATACCACTGAGTCGTTTACTTTTTTCGTAACATCTGCAATTACCCTAAATCCGTTTTGCTCGGTCCGGCTGTTGTAAACCAAGGCCTTTTCGGTATCAAAATTATAACGGATGGAATCTGGCTCAACTTTATTGTTCGCCTGTACAAAAACAGGGCGTTGGCTATAAACCCCCGCGCTGTCTATTCCTTTGGCATATACTTCGTTTTTATTGTAATCAAGGATTATCAAACCTGCATCTATCCGCATATCGCCATAGATAATGTAGGCTTTGTTATACATATACACCTTGTTTTCCTTTCGGTTTAGCAACACATAATCTTCACCATAATAGTCCACAACATCCGTTAAAGTCTCCTTTTCAGGTTTAATGGTGTCAGTTTTTACGGTATCCTGTGCTTTTTCATTTACCTCGTCAATAACGGGTTTTAAAATTACCGTAAGCGTATCATCCTGAGTAGTTTTTGGCAGATTTGTTTCATTCTTTGGCGGAATATCCTGTGCATGCAGAAGAGCGCTGCAAAGTAGCAGAAATGTTAAGAAGATTGTTAAGTAATGCCTGTTTGTCTGCAATGCTTAGATGCTATTATTTTGTAGATTTGGCTTAGTATTTGAAACGGTCAAAAATAAACATATTTTTTCGGGTACGTTTTTTTAAATCATTTTTTTAAAATATCAAATATTCTTAATCGTTAACAGCTATATGAAATGCCCATTAACTATTTGCAGAACAATAAAAATGAATAAGCTAGGCATTCCATCTTCCATTTTATCAATTATTCTTGTACAGATGAAAACGAAACTTTTTTCTTCTTTCGTATTAATTATTGCAATTTCATGTTTCCCTTTTGCAGCTTCAGCTGCCGAAAACCCTACAAAACCATTTGTTGTTGTACTTGATGCTGGTCACGGTGGGCACGACCACGGAAACAAGGGCAATGGCTACAAGGAATCTGAAATATCTTTAAATATCGTCTTAAAAGTGGGAGCGGAACTGGAAAAGTTGCCTAATGTAAAAGTAATTTATACACGAAAAACCGATGTGTTTATTGAGCTCCGCGAACGGGCGGCAATAGCAAACAAAGCAGATGCCGATCTTTTTGTGTCTGTCCACTGCAACGCCCATAATTCAGACGCATATGGTGCCGAGACCTTTGTTTTGGGACTTCATAAAAGTCAAGCAAATTTTGAGGTTGCAAAAAAGGAAAACGAGGTAATCTATCTGGAGGAAAATTATCAGGAAAAATACGGCGGCTTTGATCCAAATGCGCCGGAATCATTGATAGGTATGGTGCTGATGCAAGAGGAATATTTGGACCAAAGCATACTGCTGGCAAGTTTGGTACAGAACAACGTTATCAATAATTTAAAACGAAAGGATAGAAGTGTGAAACAAGCTGGTTTTTGGGTACTTCACAATACGTATATGCCCAGTGTTTTGATTGAAACGGGGTTTCTTACCAATAAAAGCGAAGGCGCTTATCTAAATTCAGCCAAGGGACAGTCTGAAATGGCCCGGGAAATTAGCAATGCCATAAAATCTTACATCAACAGTCTTTCGGTTTCAACTGAAAAGATAAAGGATCCCGAAGTAAAGGAGCTCGAGGTTGAAAAAGCAATAGAGGTAACAAAAGAAGACATTTACGAAGGCATAATATTTAAAGTTCAACTAGCCGCAACCAGTAAAAAAATAGACCCAAAGCCCAACAACTTCAAGGGACTCAAAGATATAGCCCGCGAAAAGGAAAGCGGACTTTTTAAGTATTACTATGGTGAAACCTCAGACTATAACAAAATCCAGGTTATGAAAACCTATGTGCAGCAAAAAGGATATCCTTCAGCATATATTGTCGCTTTTAAAAAAGGAAAAAAAGTTAATCTACCTGAAGTGTTAAAATCGAAAGCCAATTAGTGTGCATTCTTTATATTTATCATTTAAATTTGTTCACAAACTAAAACTATACTCTTGAGACTATCGAAAGAAGTTAAAACCGGAATCCTCGCCATAGGGGCTATATTGCTGTTAATCTTTGGTTACAGTTTTTTAAAGGGCACTAATTTGCTCGACAAAAACAGAGAATTCTATGTAAAATATGACAATGTGGAAGGTTTGGCCCAAGCCGCACCCGTTACCATAAATGGACTTACCGTTGGCAAGGTGCAGAATATTTCCTTTGCTAATTCCAAGGGAGGACTCGTGGTAAAATTCACTGTTGAAAAAGATTTCGATTTTTCAAAAAACAGTATTGTCAGAATTTACAGTACTGGGCTCATTGGTGGAAAATCGTTGGGAATCTTTCCACAGTATGATGCTGGCAATATCGCAAAAAGTGGCGATACCCTTAGAGGCGATGTTGAAGATGGAATGCTTACGGCCGTTACGAAAGCTCTTGGTCCTTTGGAGAAAAAAGTGAACAACACCTTAGCCACCGTTGACACATTATTGTTGAGCGTGAATGCCATAATAGACGAGCAAACCCGTCAAAATTTAAAGGAGGCTATAAAAAATCTAAATACTACACTTAATTCATTCGCCGGGGTTTCAGAAAATTTGAATACCATACTTTCCAACAACACCGGTAAACTGGACAATACATTTACCAACCTAGACAAAACTGCTGGAAACCTTTCTAAATTAACAGATTCCTTGGCACAATTGGAAACTGGTAAATTGGTTTCAGATCTGCAAAATGTGGTTGATAAAATGGACAAAATTGTTGCAGGCGTCGATAACGGCGAGGGTTCCATCGGCAAACTTTTAAAGGACGATAAACTTTACCAAAATTTAGAAGGTGCTTCCAGGCAGCTAGAGCAGCTGTTGCAAGACGTTAAACTAAACCCGAAACGTTATGTGCACATTTCAGTTTTTGGAAAGAAGAATAAAGAATACGAACCACCAGCCAACCCAGACGAATAATAAACCATGCAGTACATTCCGAATATACTTTTTATTATTGCCCTTGCGGCAGGTATCGGGTATTTCACCCTTAACATTCGCAAGATAATCCGTAACATAAAACTTGGCCATCAAGTAGATGCTTCAGACCATACTTCGGAAAGATGGGGCAATGTAGTGCGCATTGCGCTGGGGCAGTCAAAAATGGTTGTACGCCCCATCCCAGGGCTTCTTCATATAATTGTTTATGTAGGTTTTATTATAATCAATATCGAAGTACTTGAAATTATTATCGACGGTATTTTCGGAACCCATAGAGTACTTTCAACCGTCCTGCCCATTGGGCTGTATAACTTTTTAATCGCTTCTTTTGAAATTTTGGCACTTTTAGTTTTGGTGGGTGTCATACTTTTTTGGACTCGAAGAAATCTTCAAAAATTACGAAGGTTTTGGGCAAATGAAATGAAGGGTTGGCCCAAAAATGACGCCAATTATATTCTTTATTTTGAAATGGTCCTAATGATTCTGTTTTTGACCATGAACGCGGCAGATCAGCAATTGCAAACATTGGGCGCGGCCCATTATGTAGAGGCGGGTTCCTATCCTGTAAGCCAATTTATAGTTCCATTTTTGGATAGTTTTTCTGAAGCAACGCTAATTGCCATTGAGCGCGGAGCATGGTGGCTTCACATTTTGGGAATACTTGTTTTTCTGAATTATTTATACTTTTCAAAGCATCTTCACATCATTTTGGCGTTCCCAAATGTTTACTTCGGAAAAGTAGTTCCAAAAGGAAAGTTTAATAATTTGGATTCCGTTACCAATGAGGTGAAAATGATGATGGACCCCAACGTAGATCCTTTTGCGGCACCCGCCGAAGGAGCATCTGAGGCTCCAGCAAAGTTTGGCGCCAGTGATGTAATGGATTTAAGCAGAATTCAATTACTGAGCGCATATACCTGCACAGAGTGCGGTCGTTGTACCAGCGAATGTCCCGCAAACATTACGGGGAAAAAACTTTCGCCGCGTAAAATAATGATGGACACCCGTGACCGTTTGGAGGAAATTGGAAAAAATATTGACAAAAACGGAGAATTCAAACCAGACGGTAAACAACTGCTGGACGATTATATTACTCGTGAAGAGCTTTGGGCGTGTACAACCTGCAATGCCTGTGTTGAAGCCTGTCCCGTAAGTATCGACCCGCTGAGTATTATTATGGATATGCGCCAATATTTGGTGATGGAACAATCGGCAGCTCCCACGGAGCTAAACGTTGCGATGACAAACATTGAAAACAACGGAGCGCCTTGGCCCTATAACCAAATGGACCGTTTAAACTGGAAAGATGAGAATTGATAAAATTTTAGTATGAAAAAAGAAGAAGTAGAAAAAATGCTGCACGATAAAGTAGAAAAAGGTGAACACGTAAGCCCAATTCTTCCCGAAGGGATAAAAAACTACTTAATAGATATTGACGGTACCATTACAGACGATATACCAAATGAGGAACCTGAGCGGATGGCTACCTGCGAACCTTTTCCAGATGCTTTAAAAACCTTGAACAAATGGTACGACGAGGGGCACATTATCTGTTTTTTCACCTCCCGCACCGAAGCCCATCGCGAGGTAACTGAAAATTGGCTAAACAAACACGGTTTTAAATACCACACCATGTTAATGGGAAAACCACGTGGTGGAAATTATCACTGGGTGGACAACCATTTGGTGAGAGCTACGCGATACAAAGGAAGATTTACTGATTTGGTTGAGAAGGAAGTAACCATTGAAGTATTTGAAGACTGATTATCAGTTAATAGAAAAACGTTAATAGCTAATAGGAAATCCCCGTTAACAATTAACAACAAACAATTAACAACAAAAACATGAGTGAACAACTAAAAGTTCCAACAATGGCCGAATATATGGTCCAAGGCAAGCAACCGGAAGTACTGTTTTGGGTTGGCTGCGCTGGGAGTTTTGACGACCGTGCAAAAAAAATAACCAAAGCCTTTGTGAAATTGCTCAATAAAGCAAATGTAGATTTTGCCGTTTTGGGAACTGAGGAAAGCTGTACCGGTGATCCTGCAAAAAGGGCAGGAAACGAATTTTTGTTCCAAATGCAGGCAATGACCAATATTGAAGTGTTAAACGGTTATGAAATTAAGAAGATAGTTACCGCTTGCCCGCATTGTTTCAATACAATTAAAAACGAATATCCAGGGCTTGGTGGCAATTATGAAATTATGCACCACACCCAGTTCTTAAAATCCTTATTGGAAGAAGGACGCTTAAAGGTAGAAGGTGGAAAATTTAAAGGAAAGCGAATCACATTCCACGATCCCTGCTATTTGGGAAGGGCAAATGGCGAATACGAAGCACCACGCGACCTGCTTCAAAAACTTGAAGTGGAACTGGTTGAAATGAAACGTTGCAAATCTCGCGGATTGTGCTGTGGAGCCGGAGGCGCCCAAATGTTTAAAGAACCCGAGCCAGGAAATAAGGACGTTAATGTAGAGCGCACCGAAGAAGCTTTGGAAACAGAGCCAAAAATTATTGCAGCGGCCTGTCCGTTCTGCAATACTATGATGACCGATGGCGTTAAGGCAAAGAGTGCCGAAGACAGCATTCAAGTATTGGACGTTGCCGAGATGATTGCAAATGCAGAAGATTTATAAAAACCTATTTGATTGTTTTTCTCCAAAGGCCATTTCGCAGCGCCAGAATGGGCATCTTATACAATCAACAAGATCATTTAAAAAATGTTGACAGATTTTAAAAACCTGCCCGACGATTCCAGAATATGGATCTATCAGGCAAATAGAAAATTAAGCGACGACGAAGTTGCCGAAATCACCAAATTATCAGAAGATTTCTTGACCAAATGGACCGCCCACGGAGCTGAGCTTGAAGCGGGGGTAGAAATAAAATACAACCGTTTTATAGTACTAGGGCTCAATCAGGCAAATGCATCGGCATCAGGCTGCAGTATTGATGCTTCGGTACATTTTATTCAGTCGCTTCAGGAAAAATTTGACGTAGATTTACTTGATAAAATGAACGTTACCTTCTATTCGGGTGAATACATCGCGTATAAACCTTTGGCCGATTTCAGAAAAATGGCGAAGGACAAATCTGTTTCAAAAAACACCATCGTCTTTAACAACCTCGTAAATACCAAAGCCGAATATCTTGAAAATTGGGAAGTACCTGCACACGAAAGTTGGCACAATAGATTTTTATCATAAAGAGGAAATTTTACTTATGAAGAACTTACTGCTCACTTTCCTTTTTGCATTTATATATATATCGGGTTTTTCCCAAGACAAGAATCCATTAATTGTAAAGAACGATTTTCAAAACCAAAAAAAATGGGTCGATAGTATCTATGATTCAATGACATTGGAAGAAAAATTGGGCCAACTGTTTATGGCTGATATTTTTTCGAGCGACCCAAAGACCAAGACCGATAAAATAAAAGACTTGATTACCAATTATCATCTGGGGGGTATCATTTTTTCAAAAGGTGGTCCGGTGCGCCAAGCTAAACTTAACAACGAGTTTCAGTCTTTGGCAAAAGTTCCCTTAATGATTGGTATGGACGCCGAATGGGGGCTGGCCATGCGACTGGATTCTACGTACGCTTTTCCGTGGAATATGACCTTGGGGGCGATTACGGATAATAAAATCGTTGAGAAAATTGGCCGCAGAATTGGCGAACAGTCCAAACGTTTGGGCGTACATATCAACTTTGCGCCGGTTGTGGACATAAACACAAATCCTAAAAATCCAATCATTGGGAACCGCTCTTTTGGGGAGGATAGGGATAATGTAACCGAAAAGTCCCTCGCCTTTATGAAAGGAATGCAAAGTGCGGGAATTATGGGAAGCGCGAAACATTTCCCCGGCCACGGCGATACCGATATGGACAGCCACAAAACCTTACCAACTGTAGATTTTTCAAAAGAACGTTTGGATACTTTGGAATTAGCACCCTACAAAAGATTGATAGACGAAGGACTGAATAGTGTAATGGTTGCCCATTTGAATGTTCCAGCACTGGAAATCCAAATGAATTACCCCTCTTCGCTCTCTTCAAAAGTGGTGACTGATCTTTTAAAAAATGAATTGGGTTTTAACGGGCTAATTTTTACCGACGCCCTGAATATGAAGGGCGCTTCCGATTTTAAAAAACCTGGCGAAATAGAACTTGCCGCATTCCTTGCGGGAAATGATATATTGCTGATTTCCGAAGATGTGCCAAAAGCTATGGAATTTCTTATAAATTCATACAACGAAAAAATTATTACTGAAAAGCGCTTGGCCTATTCAGTAAAGAAAATTCTTTATGCAAAGTATAAAGTTGGCTTAAACAATTACAAACCTGTAAATCCTGCTTATTTAATTGAAGATTTGAATTCCGTAAATGACGATGCGCTCTATGAAGAAGCAATGGACAACGCATTAACGGTTATTAAAAACGACCGTGCAATTCTTCCCATAAAAGACCTTCAGGAAAAAAAGATTGCCTATATAAATTTTGGCGATGATTCTGGCGAAACTTTTTTGAATGAATTAAAAAAATACGGCAGAGTAGATTGGGTAAAAGCAAACAATCTTGATGATTACATCCAAAAACTTAAGGCGTATAATTACGTAATCATCGGTTTTCACAAAAGCAATGACAACCCATGGAAAAAGTTCGAGTTTTCTGAAAATGAACTCGTTTGGCTTTATGAAATCGCTCGTACAAATACTGTGATTCTCGATGTCTTTGCAAGACCCTATGCCATGCTCGATTTAAAAACCACCGCCAATTTTGAAGGCGTTGTAATGTCCTATCAGAATAGTGAAATATCACAAAAACTTTCTGCCCAGCTTATATTCGGCGCACGTGAAGCCAAGGGAAAACTTCCGGTTTCTTTGGGTGAGGATTTTCCTTTAAATACTATTTTAAAGACCAAATCCATTCGAAGACTTCAGTACGGAACACCGGAAAGTGTGGGCGTTAACAGTTATAAATTGAAAAAAATCGATTCGCTTGCAAATGTGGGAATCAGCGAGGGAATGTATCCGGGAGCCCAAATTTTGGTGGCTCGAAAAGGAAAGGTTATTTATCAGAAAAATTTCGGACACCACGAATATAATTCTAAAAATAAAGTGAAGGACAGCACCGTTTACGATTTGGCTTCGCTTACGAAGATTTTGGCTTCCTTGCCGCTTGTGATGCAGCTTGTGGATAAGAAAGAGTTGAGCATGAACACGAAGCTTTCGGAAATGCTGCCAGAATACAAAAATTCAAACAAGGCAAATATTACTCTAAAGGAAATGCTTTCGCACTATGCGCGTTTAAAGGCTTGGATTCCGTTTTATCGTCACACTTTCAACGAAGAAAAAACAGGAATTTCCTCAAAGTACTATTCAGATATTCCAGATAAGGATTTCAATGTGCAGGTAGCAGATAAGCTTTATATGCGCCGTGATTATATGGATACCATTTTTAAAACAATCCGTGAAAGTGACCTGAACTCGCGGCTTGAATATAAATACAGCGACCTTCCGTATTATATTTTGAAAAAATATTTGGAGCGTAAATTTGCCAAACCGATGGAACTTATTGTACAGGAAAATATTTACGAATCCCTGGGCGCAAACTATATGACCTATCTTCCGTTGGAAAAATTTTCAAAGGAAAATATTCCGCCAACCGAGCAGGACAATATTTTCAGGAATCAGAAAGTTCAGGGTTACGTACACGACCAAGGCGCTGCGATGCTTGGGGGCGTGAGCGGCCATGCGGGGCTATTCAGTAATGCGAATGATGTGGCCAAACTTATGCAAATGTACCTTTGGAAAGGTTTTTACGGTGGCGAACGTTATTTTAATCCGGATGTTTTAGACCTTTTCAATACCTGTTATTATTGCGATAAAAACGTGCGAAGAGGCGTGGGTTTTGACAAACCGCAACTTGGAACATCGGGGCCAACCTGTGGTTGTGTTTCCATGACCAGTTTTGGACACAGCGGATTTACAGGTACATTTGCTTGGGCAGATCCAGAGCAGGAAATTGTTTACGTATTTTTATCAAACCGAACTTTTCCCGATGCGGAAAACCGAAAATTGATAAAGAGCGATTTGCGAAGCAAAATACAGGAAGCCATTTATGAGGCAATTGATTATTAATATCAGAAATGCTTCTATAGGCCTAAAAACTTTGAATTTGAAATCTATAAAATGAAAATAGCAATAGTATGTTATCCAACCTTTGGCGGAAGCGGGGTAGTGGCCACAGAGCTGGGTTTGGCATTGGCCGAGCACGGACACGAAATTCATTTTATTACGTACAAACAACCCGTTAGGCTTGAATTGCTCTCTAAGCATATACATTTTCACGAGGTTTCCGTGCCTGTGTACCCACTTTTTCATTATCAGCCGTATGAGCTTGCCCTTTCCAGCAAATTGGTGGATATGGTGAAACTTCACAAAATTGAAGTATTGCACGTACACTATGCAATACCCCACGCTTACGCAGGCTATATGGCAAAGAAAATGCTTGAGGAAGAAAATATTTTTATTCCTATGGTGACCACACTTCACGGAACGGATATTACTCTTGTGGGAAACCATCCCTTTTATAAGCCAGCGGTAACTTTTAGCATTAACAACAGCGATGTGGTAACTTCAGTTTCTAAAAGTTTAAAAGAAGATACACTGCATCTTTTCGATATTAAAAAAGAAATACATGTAGTTCCAAACTTCATAGATATTCCGAAGAAAATTAACACTTTTACCGATTGTCAGCGTGATTTAATGGCAGACAAAGACGAACGCATAATTACACATGTAAGTAATTTACGCCAAGTGAAGCGGGTAAAGGACGTTATTGAGGTTTTTGATCGTATTCAGAAAAAAATTCCATCAAAATTAATTATAGTGGGCGAGGGGCCAGAGCGAGAGGCTTGTGAACAGCTTTGCGAGCGGAAAGGAATTGAAGAAAAAGTACTTTTTGTGGGCAATAGCAATGAAGTGGACAAAATTCTGTGTTTTACCGATCTTTTTATTCTGCCTTCGGAAAAGGAAAGCTTTGGTCTTGCTGCCTTGGAAGCAATGGCCTGTGGCGTTCCGGTAATATCGAGCAATACTGGCGGATTGCCAGAAGTAAATATTCAGGGGGTAAGTGGCTTTTTGAGCGACGTTGGCAATGTGGATGAAATGGCCGAAAATGCCTTAAAAATTTTAGCTACAGACGAAATGCTAAACAAATTTAAAAAACAGGCTATTGAATCTGCTATGGTTTATGATACCAAAAAAATTGTTCCATTGTATGAAAAACTTTATGAAGGAGCAATTGCTGAAAAAAATACTTCGAAGGTTTAATAATTTTTTTCAATAAATTCCATCGCATTTACGTGCATTACGCGCTCAACAATGGCCAATGCCTCTATTCTGTTGTAATCATTCAACATGATTAGATTTTTTGAAAGATAATTTTCAGCGTGGTTTAGCATTTCTTCGGCTAAATCCTTCATGTTTTCCGCAGTCCACAAACCGTTGATGGGGTTTACGATTCCGTCAAAATCACTTCCGATGCTTTGAATTCCCCAACAAAAAAGGCCTTCCTTGTCCAAAACTTCGGCAATGTGCTGAACTTGCCTCCACACCAATAGTGCTTTTTTATTAAGTTGCTTTCGCTTATTTGGAAAAATCATTTTGCTGTCAGAAATAGCTTTGCTACTGCCTATACGGCGCTCATCCAACTGGATCCCGAAAATTCCATTGCTGCGTGCAATCCGAATTAATTCTTCATCATAGAAATTTATATCAATGTCACAAAACCAATCTGCATGTTCAGAAATATCAATTTTGTTCCACTGCACAATGGAGTGCTTCCCGTTACAGGCACCGTGGCTAGCAATTACAGGAATTTTTTCTGCATTGTATTTTGTGTCAAGTAATTGATAGTACGCTTTTCGGGAGGCAGTGCTTAAATGCTTCACATCAATTGGTATTCTTTTTCCCTCAGTATTATCCAAAAGTAGGTCAATTACTTCCACACCTAACTCTGTGATGCCGGTATTCAAGCCCCTGTCTTGGTTTTTTTTCAGCATTCCTATTGAAATACTTCGTGCATGTCCACAAAGTTCATTGTAAAAGTGGTGTGCAAGTGTGATGAACATAGGGCGATGTTCCCAATTTTTAATAGTCTTGATGTTTCCTATAACTTCGCTGCGGCTTGCCATATCTTTCTGCATATCCAGTCCAGTATTGAAACTATGTCCGCCTTCAATACTCAAAACAATATTTATAATTTTTTTGGAATCGGTTTCCTGTGCAAAATTGGTTTCAATGTCCTGAAAACTTCGAACCAATCGGTAGGTGTAGATTTTTCCATCAATATTTACAACCTGATTGTGAAGTTGTTGGTAATAATGGTATTCATCCATCAAATCGGCAAAATAATCATTGTTGCTGCGTATGTAATCCATTCGCGACTGGCTTATGCTTGCAGCAAGGTTCACCAAAACGTCCGTCACTCCTTTAATTCCTATTATTTCCTTTCCGAAAAAATGTTTTTCAAAAGGATAAAGAGAAACCACTACCACTTTGGTTTTAGCCTTTGCAAGAGCCATCAAGTCTGTTTGTGTAAATTTGGTAAGGGTAACAATTCGATTCACAAACTTTTCAAGAAAATTGGGAGGGCTGTAATGCCAAATGGAGTTTTTTCTATTTGGGTCCAGCGCGTTTTGTTTGGTAGGATTGTACTTAAAACTTTTACTGTACGGTTTTAGAGAAGGGTGACAATGCAAATCTACATAATGCTTTTCCATGGTTCAATTTATTGAATTCTATAAAATTGCAATAAAATGCTAACTTATGAAACAGGATTTTTCCTGTTTTTTTAAAAGGGAAATGCCCCTTTTAATGTGGGGCATTTCGTTCAAAATATATTTATAAAGTTTTTTAAAATTGATATCTCGCACTTATTCCTACGTCGAAATTAACATCATCTCGATAGTTTAAATTTACCTGCGGTCTAAAGTCGAAGGAAACCAGCAGTGGAAAATCAAAGCTGTATTCTATACCCACATCACCTGTAAAAAAAGCAAAAGCTTCCGAATCCTTGTTTCGATAATAAGGATAGTTATCGTCATAATAACGATCAAAACTTTCAATTCCGGCGCCTAAACCAGGTCCAGCATACCAATTAAAGCCACCGTCAATGTTCCAAACCCATTGATAAATTGCAGTAAATTTTACATCCTCCCAATAACGTTCGCTATGCCATGCCAGCCCTAATTCCAGGCGGTTTGCATCGCCCAATGCACGTTGATAATTAACCTCTGGGCCAAAGCCATTACTTTCACTAAGACGAATTCCAATAGCGTTTTTTGAAATCTCTTGTGCATTAGCTTGCATTCCCACACCAATAACTAGTAATATTAATAAAGCTGATTTTTTCATAATTTTTTCTTTTAGTTATAAACGTTGTAAATGTAGGAGTATTATAAAGCTACAATCGTTAACGGGATGCTAATCCCAAATGCAAAAATTACAAAGTTTTGTTAAGGAATTTTCTACATTTACAGTACCGACAATGAAAAAGCAATTCCAAGATTTTCAAAAGATATTCAATGGTGAATTTTTAATGGATTCACTCCATACATCATTGTATGCTACAGATGCTTCGGTTTACCGAAAAGTACCGATGGCAGTGGCTTATCCTACTAACGAACGGGGCATCAAACAACTTGTGGCGTTTGCGGAAGAAAATGGAGTGTCTCTCATTCCAAGAACTGCGGGCACATCGCTTGCAGGACAATGTGTGGGCGAGGGGATAGTGGTTGATGTTTCTAAACATTTCACCGAAATTTTAGCTGTTAATGTTGAAAAGAGAACCGTTACACTTCAGCCCGGAGTAATCCGCGATGAATTGAACCGCTACTTAAAACCCTTCGGACTATTCTTCGGCCCAAATACTTCCACCAGCAACCGCTGTATGCTTGGCGGCATGGTGGGCAATAACAGTAGCGGCACGACTTCCATTCAGTACGGTGTAACGCGCGATAAAGTCTTAAAACTGAAAACCATCCTTTCCGATGGAAGTGAGGCTGTTTTTGAGCCTCTTTCAAAAGAAGCATTTTTGAAGAAAACCGAACTCAATTCCCTGGAAGGAAAAATTTATAAAACAATCAATGAGGAATTGACCTCCGAAGAAGCAAAGCAGGAAATCTGGAAGGAATTTCCAAA
This sequence comes from Aequorivita aquimaris, assembly GCF_001573155.1. Lineage (GTDB taxonomy): Bacteria > Bacteroidota > Bacteroidia > Flavobacteriales > Flavobacteriaceae > Aequorivita > Aequorivita aquimaris. The sequence continues at coordinate 413,171 of NZ_JRWG01000003.1, forward strand.
ACCCGAAATACACCGAAGAAACACAGGCTACGCAGTTGACAGTTTGCTAAATACTTCCGTTTTTGGTGAATTTTATGAAGAAATCAATCTCTGTAATTTGCTCTGCGGAAGTGAGGGAACCCTTGCCTTTACAACCGAAATTACACTTCAGCTAGATCCATTACCGCCACAATTCACAGCAATGGTAGCTACGCATTACGAAACATTGGAGGCCTGTCTGAATGACGTGGTAGTAGCCATGCATCACAATCTGTTCACTTGTGAAATGATGGACAACGTGATTTTGGATTGTACCAAAAAAAACAAAACTTACGAGCCCTACCGTTTTTTTGTAAAAGGAAACCCGAAGGCAATTCTGCTTTTGGAATTGAATAGCAATTCGGAAGAAGATTTGCAGAATCAAATAACTGCATTATTGGACTCACTTAAAATTTCTGGCTATAGCTATCACAGTCCCGTTTTAAGAGGCGAGGAGATTGAAATGGCTTTGGAACTGCGCAAGGCAGGCTTGGGTCTTTTGGGGAATATGGTCGGCGACCGAAAAGCGGTTGCCTGTATTGAAGACACGGCGGTTGCTTTGGAAGATTTACCGGCCTACATCGGGGAATTTTCCGCTTTGATGAAAAAGTATGGACAGCAGGCGGTTTATTATGCCCACGCCGGCGCAGGAGAGCTGCATTTGCGGCCCATCCTCAATTTGAAAGAGAAGGAAGGCGTGGAATATTTCAGAAAAATAACGACCGATGTGGCTTTGCTCTGTAAAAAATACAAGGGCTCATTTTCTGGCGAACACGGCGACGGCATTGTACGCGCCGAATTTATTCCCTTGATGATTGGTGAAAAAAACTATGCGCTTTTAAAAAGAATTAAAGCAGCTTTTGATCCGCAAAATATTTTCAATCCTGGAAAAATTGTGGATGCTTTTAAAATGGACGAGTCTCTGAGGTATGAGGTGGGTAGGGAAGAGCCGATAATCGAGACATTAATGGATTTCAGTGATTCCGAGGGAATTCTTCGCTTGGCTGAAAAATGCAACGGCAGCGGCGACTGTAGAAAAACGGCGGAAGCAGCCGGAGCCATGTGCCCCAGTTATCACGCCACCAAAAACGAAAAAGACACCACTCGGGCGCGTGCCAATGCATTGCGCGAGGTTTTTACTAATAATGAGGCTGTAAATAAGTTCAATTCAAAGGAATTGAAAGAAGTTTTTGATCTCTGCATCAGTTGCAAGGCCTGCGCCAGCGAATGTCCCAGCAATGTGGATATAAGCACTGCTAAAGCAGAATTTTTATATCAGTATAACAAAGCGAACGGAGTTAGTTTTTCGAATAAACGCTTCGGAAAAAGTACACAATTGAATAAAATGGCTTCAAGATTTCCGAGGCTTTCCAATTGGGTTTTCACGAATGGTTTCACTTCAAAAATTATAAAGAATATGGGCGGCATCCATCAAAATAGGTCGTTGCCAAAAGTTTCAAACAACAGTTTTAGTAAGACGTTTCAAATAATTAAAAATGAACACTTTAATAAAGAAAATAACAATAAAGAATTAATTATTTTCATAGATGAATTCAGTAATTATTTGGATGCAGAAATTGCGCTCGATTCTTTTATACTTTTAAAATCTTTGGGTTATAAAATTGAGATCATTGATACTTTGGACAGTGGCCGGGCCTTGATTTCAAAAGGATTTTTGGAAGAGGCAAAAGAGCAAGCTAATAAAAACATTGCGTTTTTAAAAGATAGGGTATCTAAAGAAACTCCTTTGGTTGGCATCGAACCCTCTGCAATTCTTTCGTTTCGGGACGAATACCTTCGTTTGGCGGACGATAAAAGTTCCACAGAAAAACTTTCAAAGAATACATTTTTAATTGAGGAATTTTTAGCTGCCGAAATCCAAAATGGAACCATTTCCGCAGCCCAGTTTACTTCCGAAGAAAAACATATTAAAATCCACGCGCATTGCCACCAAAAATCGCTCAGCAACCAGAAAGTAACTTTTGACATTTTGAACCTTCCCGAAAATTACAAGCCAACCATCATACCGTCGGGTTGTTGCGGGATGGCGGGCAGTTTTGGATATGAAAAAGAACATTACGATGTGAGTATGAAAATAGGGGAATTAAAGCTTTTCCCGGCATTGCGGAAATCTTCTAAAGATACTATTGTTGCGGCAAATGGAACGAGCTGCCGCCATCAAATTTTTGACGGCACGGGCAGAAAAGCACTACACCCGGTGACGATTCTTAAAAATGCACTGCTTCAATCCTGAATTTTAAACCGTGAGTCTTGAATTATTAAACCCGAAAGTTTACATTTGTTGAAAACCAACCTATGGCGGGCAATTCCTTCGGAAAAATCTTTAAGCTTACCACTTTTGGCGAATCGCATGGTCCTGCCATTGGCGGAATTATAGATGGTTGTCCAGCAGGTCTTTCCATTGATTTTGAAGCGATATATGCCGAAATGCAACGCCGTAAACCGGGCCAATCTGCAATTGTTACCCAACGGAAAGAGGAAGACAATGTAAAGTTTCTCTCGGGAATTTTTGAAGGAAAAACCACCGGAACGCCTATTGGATTCATTATTGAAAATACAGACCAAAAAAGCAAGGATTACAGCCATATAAAGGATGTTTACCGCCCTTCGCACGCAGATTACACCTACGATAAAAAATACGGAATACGCGACTATCGCGGCGGCGGACGCTCATCGGCACGTGAAACGGCTTGTAGGATGCTGGCTGGGGCCATTGCAAAGCAATTGCTTCAGAATATAAAAATTACTGCTTATGTCTCTTCCGTTGGCGAAATGGAGCTAAAAAAACAGTATTCCGAAGTAGATTTTTCAGAAATAGAAAAAAATCCTGTGCGTTGTCCCGATGCCGAAATGGCTTCAAAAATGGAAGACTTTATCAAATCTATCCGAAAAGAGGGCGATACCGTAGGCGGAACGGTTACTTGCGTTATCCAAAATGTACCTGTTGGTTTGGGCGAGCCCGTTTTTGATAAATTGCACGCAGAGCTTGGCAAGGCAATGCTTTCCATAAACGCCGTAAAAGGTTTTGAGTATGGAAGCGGATTTGCTGGAACGAGTATGAAAGGCAGCGAGCATAATGATGCATTTAATGAAGACGGAAGCACAAAAACAAACCACAGCGGCGGAATCCAGGGCGGAATAAGCAATGGGGAAAATATTTATTTTAAGGTAGCTTTTAAACCCGTTGCAACCATTATGCAAAAACAGCAGACCATTGACAGCAAAGGAGATAAGGCCGTAGCTGAAGGAAAAGGCCGTCACGACCCTTGTGTTGTGCCACGTGCCGTCCCCATTGTGGAGGCTATGGCAGCTTTGGTATTAGCAGATTTCTATTTATTGAACAAAATTTCAAAAATTTAAAGACATATTATTTTTATGAAAAAACTCGCGCTACACTGGAAGATAATCATCGGACTTGTTTTAGGTATCATTTGGGCATTGCTTTCCAGTCAACTGGGATGGAGTGAGTTTACGATAGACTGGATAGCGCCGTTTGGAAAAATTTTCATCAATCTTTTAAAATTGATTGCCGTACCGTTGGTATTGGTTTCAATTATAAGTGGAGTTGCGAATATTGGCGACCCATCCAGCCTTGGAAGAATGGGGGGTAAGACACTTTTGGCTTATTTAATTACCACGCTTTTCGCTGTGAGCATGGGACTATTATTGGTAAATGTAATTCAGCCTGGAAAATTGATTGACGAGCAAAGCCGAATTGACAATAGGATTAGTTATGAAATTTGGGCCGCTTCCGAAGGCCACGAAATAAAGGATGGAATAAATTATCTGCAGGATCCCGCTTTCTTTGAGCGCGCGCAAAAAATAACCGATCTTTCAAAAGGGGAACTTAAAGATGCTTCGGTAACCGAAAAAATGCAGACGGCTGAGAAAACCAAGGAATCAACACCTTTGCAGCCTTTGGTAGATATTGTACCTGAAAATTTCTTCTTTTCCTTGACAGACAATGGATTGATGCTGCAAATTATTTTCTTTGGAATATTTTTCGGGGTGTGTTTGTTATTGATTCCGAATGAAAAATCAAAACCTGTTACAGATTTTATGGACAGCGCCATGGAAGTATTTCTAAAAATGGTGGATTTGGTTATGCAGGCAGCGCCATTTTTCGTATTTGCACTTTTGGCGGGTGTTGTGAGCAAAATGGCCGGGGACGATATAAGCAAAGTTTATGAAATATTTAAAGGACTAAGCTGGTATTCCCTTACCGTTTTTCTAGGGCTTATGCTGATGATTTTCCTTATATATCCGTTGTTGGTTAAAATATTTGTGAAGAAAATACCCTATAAAGGCTTTTTTAAAGCAATGGCACCTGCGCAGACTTTGGCTTTTTCAACTTCTAGTAGCGCAGCAACCCTGCCAGTTACGATGGAATGTGTGGAAGAAAACTTAGGAGTGGATAAAAAAATAACAAGCTTCGTGTTGCCAATTGGTGCTACGGTAAATATGGACGGAACCTGCCTTTACCAAGCCGTAGCGGTTGTTTTTCTTGCCCAGTTGCATATGATTGATTTGACGCTTGGACAACAGCTTACAATAGTCCTAACAGCCACCTTGGCATCCATTGGTTCTGCGGCCGTGCCAAGTGCCGGACTGGTAATGCTTATTATTGTTTTGGAATCTGTAGGACTAAACCCTGCTTGGATAGCAATCATCTTCCCTGTGGATAGAATTTTGGATATGTTCCGCACGGTTGTAAACGTTACGGGAGATGCTACCGTTTGTACCATTATTGCAAAAGGGGAGGACATGTTAAATTATGTTCCACACGATAATCCTTCGGAGACTTTTGATTTGGATTCGTAACATTTTCTCAATAGTTTCTTAAGAATGGAATAACCTTTTCAATAAAATGTAAACGTAATTTTGCTTTCCCAGGTTTACTATTAAAAATATATTGCAAGAAATATTAATTTATATTAAATTAGATTTCTCCCCAGAAGCATAGACCCAATCTATATTTCTGAACCCTTGCCTTCTTAGCTATGTAAATTACATAGTTATGAGAAAATCACTTTTATTCTTTGTTGTTGCAGCTATTGCAACCGTATCTTATTGCCAAGTTGGCATTGGTACCACCACACCATCACCTGCGTCCATGCTTGAAGTAAGTAGCACTTCAGATGGGGGTACTACCTATAAAGGGTTTATGCCTCCACGTGTTCCTAATGTAGCTGCGCGGGATGCAATTAATGCAGGTTATTCAGATTTTGGGCTAACCATTTTTTTATTGGATTACCCTAATAATCAAGGGTGTTTGCAAATGTGGGATGGGGATAGTTGGGAGTCAATCCATTGCGTTACTCTTGCCAGCCCAGTGGCCTGGATTAATGAATTTCATTACGATAATAGTAGAACCGACACTGGTGAGTTTATTGAAATAGCAGGCCCTGCAGGTTTGGATTTGAGCAGTTATTCCATTGAACTTTATAATGGAGCGAACGGTCAAGTTTATACTATAACCAATCTAGCGGGAATAATTCCAAACCAATCAAATGGGATTGGAACGCTTAGTTTTACATACCCAACAGATGGAATCCAAAATGGTTCTCCTGATGGAATCGCCTTAATTGATTCTGGATCGGTACTTTATTTTATTAGTTATGAAGGATCGTTTACAGCTATCAATGGCACGGCAGTAGGTTTGACTTCCACAGATATTGGTGTTTCGGAACCGGCAAATACTCCTGTCGGACAGTCCCTTCAACTCACCGGCACGGGCCGTCAATACCACGACTTCTCTTGGAGCGCGCCGGCTGCTGAATCGCCGGGCGGCATTAATGCGGGGCAGACCATTAATTAAAAAAAAATGGACTAAATGCGTTATGATATTTGTTTAGCTGAAAAAATTATGATATAGAAAACGGAATTATAAGAATTTATTCTTGAGCTTTGCAGTCGGTATCATACAGCTTTCCCTCTTCCCAAACCATCTATAGCGGTTGCGCGCAATGTAATCGTAAACCGAATCTCGGATAAATTTCGGAAGAATCATAAACCCAAAAAGTAGGGGATAAGCGCCCGACAAGTATTTGGCAATGCGGAGCGCCGCCGAGGATTTTTCGTAATGGGTATCGCCATCAATAAGAATGATGGAATCTACTTGGGAGGTATCTATATTGAATTTTGAAGTCAGTTCTTGCCCAATTTCACTTTGCAGCGCCGCAAACTTAAAAACGTTCTTTTTGTCCCGCTTGATAATAAAAACAACCGCACCGTTGCAGAGATTGCAAACGCCGTCGAAGAGGATTATTTTGTGGTCTTTACTTTTCATAAATAGTATTCAGTCGCAGTCTCAGTTAGCAGTTTCACTGAAAACTGCGACTGAAAACTGAAAACTTTTTTCAGACTTTTTCAAGTTCTTCCAAACTAACATTCGTTGTAAACATTCCATAATTCACAATGGCCTTATTTTTTTCAATGGTATCAATCGTGCCGATGGCGCGGCCGTCAATCATTCGTACTCTGTCGCCAATTTTTAGGGTAACTTTCGGTTTTGGTGGCGGTAGTTTTTTTGCTTTTTCTTTTTCTTCTTTTTTGCGTTCCCGGATTACTTCCACCTTTTTTTCAACTTCCTGTATCACTTTCTTTTCCTTGGCTTTTACGGCTTTTTTGACTTTGGGCGCCAGCTTTTTGCGTTTGCTGTTTTCAATCATCACAAGTTTCATCAACTCGTCAATCAATTGCTTTTTCTGCTTGTTGTTGAAATATTTCTCAGAAAGCACATCAACCTTTTTGCCCAAACTGATCAGTTTTTGGTTGGCATCAAACAATTCCTGATAGCTTTCCAGTTTCTCCTGCACGCGGGCATTTACTTCTTCCAGCTGCTTGCTTTCAATCCGTGCCTTTTGTTCTTCGGTTTTTAAAGATTCCGAAGTTTTCCGAAGATTGCTCCGCTCTTTTTGAAGATTGGCTATGGTCTTGTCAAAGCGCACTTTACCGCGTTCAATCTTCTTTTTCGCTTTATTTATCAAACTATAGGGAATGCCGTTTTTCTGCGCAACCTCAAACGTATAACTGCTTCCGGCCTCACCTAAATGCAGCTGATACAACGGTTCCAGCGATTTATTGTCGAATTGCATATTGGCATTGATGGCGTGGGGCAGTTCATTTGCCAAAAGTTTTAAATTTGTATAATGCGTTGTGATAATCCCGAAAGCTTCGCGCTCGTAAAAAACCTCCAAAAACGTTTCGGCCAAAGCCCCGCCGAGTTCCGGATCGCTGCCCGTGCCAAATTCATCAATCAGAAAAAGTGTTTTTTTATCGCACTTTTTCAGGAATTGGTTCATCTTTTTTAATCGGTAACTATAGGTGCTCAGGTGGTTTTCAATGGATTGGTTATCGCCGATGTCGGTCAAAACTCGTTTGAAAAAGCACATTTCGCTTTGCGCATCCGCAGAAATCAATAGCCCGCTTTGCAGCATTACTTGTAAAAGCCCAACGGTTTTTAGTGTGATACTTTTCCCGCCGGCGTTGGGTCCGGAAATTACAATGATGCGTTTTTCGGGAACCAATTCAATGCGCTGCGGAAATGTTTTTTCTTTCCGTTTGTTATTTGAAACCAGCAACAGCGGGTGATAGGCCTTTATTAAAGAAATTTTTTTCTCGGAAACGATAATCGGCAACACGCCGTTTATTTTCATCGCGTATTTCGCCTTGGCATAGAGCACGTCCATCGCAATCAAGTATTCCTGATAGCTCGCCAAAAGCGATGCATGCGGCCGTACAAATTCTGTCATCGCCTTTAAAATGCGCTTTATTTCCTCGTCTTCCTCGTATAAAAGATTGCTGAGCTCGTTGGCGTATTCCAGCGTTTCCTGCGGTTCAATATAAACAATGCTTCCCGTTTTTGAACTGCCCAACACGGCGCCTTTTACCTTTTTGCGGTGCATAGCTTTTACCGCCAAAACACGACGGTTTTCAACAACCGACTCGCGGATTTCATCCAAATAATCACTCTGTGCGTATTGTGAAAGGGCTTTTGTGAAAGAGGAATTAATTTTTCCCTTTACCACGTTCAATCTCCTGCGAATGGCGCCAAGTTCCGTGGAAGCTTCGTCCTTTATTTCGCCGTATTTGTCAACGCGTTTGTTGATTTCTTCGGAAATGATCGAAGTATAATTTACTTCTTCCGAAAAGGAATTTAAGTGAATATAAAACTCTTCAAATTTTTTAAAGAATTTCAGAAGAATCCGCGTGGTTTCAGAAATGGAAAGAATTTTTCGGAAACCGGAAATTTCCAGACTGCTGTTTTCAATTTCAAGCAAACGCAGCTCTCTAAAAATTGGATCGAACCCGTGGTTTGGGATGCGGTTTTCTCCATCAAAAGAGGCCGTGAATTCTTTTACGCGTTTCAGTTCCGGCTCAATTTCATCAAAATCCTGAAAAGGGATTATAGCCAAAACCTTTTCGCGGCCGGGCTCTGTAACACAAAATTCAGCAACCTGCCGAAGCACGGCAGGAAATTCTAAATCCTCTAAAGTTTTACTGTCAATACGGGCTTTCCGTTTTATTTCCATTAATTTTACTTTTTCAGCAATCATACAAAAGTAACAATAATGGAGGTAACAATTGAGCCGGGTTGGAAAGCCATTTTAAAAGATGAGTTCGAAAAACCCTATTTCAAGAATTTAGTTGAATTTGTAAGGAAAGAATATGCTTCTACCACATGTTTTCCTCCGGGAAAGCAGATTTTTTCAGCCTTCAACCACACACCCTTTGATGAAGTGAAAGTTGTGATAATCGGCCAGGACCCATATCACGGACCGGGGCAAGCCCATGGTCTATGTTTTTCGGTAGGCAAAGAAGTAGCTATGCCGCCTTCGCTTAAAAATATTTTTGAAGAGATACGGACCGATGTGGGTACGGCCATTCCGAACAACGGAAATTTGCAACGTTGGGCGGACCAAGGCGTTTTGCTTTTAAATGCCACGTTGACGGTTCGGGCGCACCAAGCGGGAAGCCATCAAAATAAGGGATGGGAAAAATTTACGGACGCCGTAATCGAAAAACTTTCAACGGAAAGGGAAGATCTGGTTTTTATGCTTTGGGGCGGGCCGGCAAAGAAGAAAGGGGCTAAGGTGGACAATTCCAAACATCTGGTGCTGACCACCGGACATCCCTCGCCATTGGCCGCGAATAGAGGCTATTGGTTTGGCAACAAACACTTCAGTAAGGCAAATGAATTTTTAAAGGAAAAGGGAAAAGTTCCTATTAATTGGTAGTGCTTCGGCTTCGCTCAGCAACATTTTTGGAAGAAATTCTCAGCAACCTTAAAAAGGAAAGCCTAAATAAACAATTAGAAATAAAATTAAATAATTAAAGAATAGAAACGGGGAGAAATTTTCTATTCTTCTTCAGGTGTTTCGGGTTCTGTGGCGTCGTTGCAGCTAAACTGCAATAGCAAAAAGTTTGTGACTAATAACGCCCCCAGAACGATTAAGAAAGTAGTCATAATAGTTGTTTTTATATAAACAAGATGCACTTAGCTCGGTAGGGTTGCGTAAATATTAAGATTTTTTTTGGAAATGATATAAAATGCTGTCTTCCTGTATTTTATCGTCAATTAAATCCAAATCTATCAGTTTTTGTTGAATATTTTCCAGCTCTTTTGAAGTCAACTGGCGGTCGCTCCATTCGGTTAAGGATAGCCATTCGCGCACGTCCTCGATTTTTTGGCCGTAGCGTTTGGCAATCATTTCATCAATGTTTGGTAGGGTTTTAAAATTCTCGGTTACAGCGTTTATAACTTCTAAGATAGCTTCTATGCTTTCGTCATCTTTCTCCAAAACATCATTTCGAACGGCTATTACAAAACTTGGCCAGGGGGTTGGGGACTCACCGACCAATCGGAAAGTTCCGTTGTCCACATAGGGTTTGGTCATAAATTTTTCCCACATAAAATAATCGCCCTCTCCCTTTGGTAGCCCTTCCAAGGCGCCATCCAAATCCTGGATCACCTTAAATTTTAAATCATTCTTTAAATCCCAGTTATGATTTTCCGCATTTACGAAAGCCATTAAGTGCGAGCCCGAACCATAGCGGCTAATGGCCGCATCGGTCCCTCTTAAATCGCTCACTTCTTCGTATTCGGAAGCATTGGCCACGTGAATTCCCCAGAGCAACGGCGATTTCACAAAAACCTGCACAATCTTGCAAGGGTTTCCATTGATTATGTCGCGCACAATGCCCTCGGTAAGGATAACGGCCATATCTATCTCCTTTTCACGCAAGGCTTGCGCCATTTCCCCGGTGCCGCCGGGGTAATCCTTCCACCGTAGGTTGATTCCTCGTTTTTGAAATTCCTTATCGCGAAGGGCAATATACCAAGGTAGGTTAAAGTGTTCCGGCACGCCGCCGATTAAAAAATTTTTCATTTCGCAATTTTTTCCAAAGTATATTGAATAAGGGCATCGATGGTTTTTGAGGCATTCTCACTAAAGCTTCCCGAGGTGCGATTGGCTACGATAGCGTTCATTGAAACTGCGCGATGACCCAAAAGTTTCGCCATTCCGTACATTGTGGCGGTTTCCATTTCCAGATTGGTTATTTTTTTCCTTTTATATCGGAAGGAGGTCAGTTTTTCGTTAAGGTTTTCATCCTTCAGTTTTGCTCGAAGTATCCGGCCCTGGGGTCCGTAAAAACCAACATTGGTAATAGTTATTCCCTGAATTGTTTTGCCAGAGGTGAGTTTTTTCAACAATCCTTTATCGGCTTCGACGGCATAGGGAACTGAATTGTCTGGATTCCATTGGGTGTGGTCTATAAATGACTGGGCAAAATCGCGATTGAAGATTTTATCGGTTTTATCGTAATAGTGCATCACGTTATCCAATCCTATTCCCAAAGCACTCACCACAAAACTATCTACTTCAATTTCAGGGGTTAGGCCTCCGGAAGTGCCAATTCTTATAATATCAAGTGAAGTGAGCTTTCTGTTGACTTGGCGTTTTTCAAAATCTATATTCACCAATGCGTCCAGTTCATTAAAAACAATGTCGATATTGTCCGGACCAATTCCCGTGGAAATCACACTGATGCGTTTTCCTTTGTAAGTTCCCGTATGGGTTTTGAATTCGCGATGTTGGGCGGTAGTTTCAATAGTGTCAAAATATTTTGAAACCATTTGCACGCGACCCGGATCGCCAACGGTAATTATCGTGGGCGCCAATTGGGAAGGAGCAAGGTCTAAATGATAGATTTTGCCTTCGGGCGTTAAAATGAGTTCGCTGGGTTGTATAGTTTGAGATTTCAATTTGTTTAAATTTTTAAGGGTTTATGAGCCTGCACGCTTAAGAGGATTAAATGTTAGAAGGTTTAGAAATGGTGGGTACTGCAAACTGCCACTGCGACTGTAAACTTTTTTCAACCGCCCACACGCTTCACCTTAAATCCTTTGTCTTTTAAAAACCCCATAATCTTATCGCGATAATCGCCTTGGATAATAATCTGTTCATTTTTAAAACTGCCGCCCACGCTCAACAACTGTTTCAATTCCTTTGCAAGTGTTTTAAAATCTGAATCAGCACCCGTATAACCTTCTATTATTGTTATTGGTTTTCCTTTTCGCTTTTCATATTTGCAAAGCAAGGGTTCGTCCTGCAGCCAAATAGTAGATTTTTCCTCTGCTTCAGGAATATCATTTGGCTCGTGGTCCGGAAATAGGTTTTTTAATTGGTCTTCTAAAGAATTCAATGTTTCAGGTTTCAGGTTCAACTGCAAACTGCCACTGCGACTGTTTACTTTTTTATCAATCCAATCTCCACCAAACGTTGGTGCAGAAATTCGCCCGCGGTAATATCTTCGTAGGCTTTTGGGTGTTCTTCGTCAATACATTCTGGCAAACAATTCAATTTCATATCGCTGCGCGGATGCATAAAGAAAGGGATGGAATAGCGTGGTTGGTCCCACTCTTCGCGCGGTGGGTTTACAACGCGGTGAATGGTTGATCGAAGTTTATTATTGGTATGCCTTTCAAGCATATCACCTACATTAATAACAAGTTCATCTTCGTTAGGAATTGCATCAATCCATTCGCCATCCTTACGCAACACTTGCAGACCACCTGCTGAGGCCCCCATCAACAATGTGATTAAATTGATATCTCCATGAGCTCCCGCACGTACTGCGCCTTTTGGCTCTTCGGTAATGGGAGGATAGTGGATGGGGCGCAAAATACTGTTGCCGTTCGTGGCCCAATGGTCAAAATAAAATTCATCCAGACCAATATAAAGCGCTAGTGCACGAAGAACATATATACCTGTTTTTTCCAGCATTCGGTATGCTTCCATGCCCGTGTGGTTGAAATCCGGCAATTCCTTTACTTGCACATTTTTTGGATATTCTTCAGAAAGGTTTGCGTCCTCAGTGGGTTCCTGCCCAAAATGCCAGAACTCCTTTAAATCGCCTTCCTTTTTGCCCTTTGCGTGTTCCTTTCCGAAGGATATATACCCGCGCTGCCCACCGAGGCCTTCAATTTCATATTTTTTCTTTACTTCGAGCGGAAGCGCGAAAAAACTCTTCACTTCCTTATAAAGTTCATCTACCAAATTATCACTGAGGAAATGGTTCTTAAGCGAAACAAAGCCTATATCTTCATAGGCAGAACCTATTTGGTCCACAAATTTCTGTTTTCTTTTTGGGTCTTCGGAAAGGAAGTCTGCCAAATCTACGCTGGGTATATTATTCATAGCATTTAAAATTTAAGCTACAAAGATACCAAAATGTAAAAGTTTTTCCGCAGCTAAATATTCTCTTTAATAATCCTTGTTACAATGGGTTTTTTTCTACTTTTGATACTGCAAATTTTTTATGATGAAACCAGAAACCTCTACCCAAATTTTCTTCGACTATAACCGAAAAGACCTCAATGACGCTACTTTATTAAAATTATACCGCGGCATGTTGAAGCCGAGGCTGATAGAAGAAAAAATGCTGATTTTGCTTCGGCAGGGGAAGGTTTCAAAATGGTTCAGCGGCATAGGGCAGGAAGCTATTTCGGTAGGAATCACGGCGGTGTTGGACAAAGATGAATATATTTTGCCAATGCATAGAAACCTCGCTGTTTTCACCATGCGCGACATTCCGTTGCACCGCTTGTTTTCGCAATGGCAGGGAAAAGCAAACGGATTTACCAAAGGCCGTGATAGAAGTTTTCACTTTGGAACGCAGGAATTCCACATTGTGGGGATGATTTCGCATTTGGGGCCGCAGTTTGGCGTTGCCGATGGCATTGCACTGGCTAATAAGTTAAAGGGAAACAATAAAGTCTGTGCAGTATTTACTGGAGAAGGCGGAACAAGCGAAGGTGATATTCACGAGGCACTGAATGTAGCTTCTGTTTGGCAACTTCCAGTTTTATTTTGTGTTGAAAATAATGGATATGGTCTTTCCACGCCTACAAATGAGCAATACAATTGCGAGCATATTGCAGACCGCGGAAAAGGCTATGGAATGGAGGCCCATATAATTGAGGGAAACAATATTTTGGAAGTTTACACAAAATTAAAGTACTTGGTAGAAAGTATGCGCACTAATCCGCGTCCGATTCTTTTGGAATTCAAAACCTTCCGAATGCGCGGTCACGAAGAGGCGAGCGGTACCAAATATGTTCCGACCAATTTAATTGACGAGTGGGGCTTGCGCGATCCGCTGTTGAATTATGAAACCTATCTGCTGAATGAAGGCGTCCTTTCCGAAGAAAAAATACAGCAATTTCGAGATGAGTTTAAACGGGAAATAGATGAAAATCTCGACATCGCCTTTGCGGAGCCAAAAATAGAATTCAATGAAACAAACGAATTAAATGATGTTTATAAACCATTTAATTATGAAGAAGTTACTGCGAATTCTGCAAAGGAAAATATTCGCTTGATTGATGCCATTTCCCAAGGATTAAAACAATCCATGGAGCGCCACGACAATCTTGTAATAATGGGCCAAGACGTGGCGGAATACGGGGGCGTTTTTAAAATTACCGAAGGTTTTGTGGAGCAATTTGGGAAAGACCGCGTTCGAAATACACCTATTTGTGAATCTGCAATTGTTTCTGCGGCTATGGGACTTTCCATTAATGGTTACAAAGCGGTGGTGGAAATGCAGTTTGCCGATTTTGTAACTTCCGGCTTCAATCCAATCATAAATTATCTCGCGAAGAGCCATTACCGCTGGAACGAAAAAGCAGATGTGGTGGTGCGAATGCCCTGTGGCGCAGGAGTGGGAGCAGGACCCTTCCACAGCCAAACTAATGAAGCTTGGTTTACCCATACACCCGGATTAAAAGTAGTATATCCCGCATTTCCGTATGATGCAAAAGGGTTGCTGGCCACAAGTATTGAAGACCCAAATCCTGTGATGTTTTTTGAACACAAAGCATTGTATAGAAGTATTCGCCAAGATGTGCCAACGGATTATTACACACTGCCTTTGGGAAAAGCATCTCTTTTAAAAGAAGGAAATGACATTACAATTATAACGTACGGAGCCGGCGTACATTGGGCTTTGGAAACATTGGAACAAAATCCGGAAATCAAAGCAGACCTTATAGATTTAAGAACACTGGTTCCTTTGGACACCGAAGCTATTTATAAATCAGTGAAGAAGACCGGCAAGGCTATCATCCTGCAGGAAGATTCAATGTTTGGCGGTATTGCTTCAGATATTTCGGCTTTGATCACCGAAAATTGTTTTGAGCATTTGGACGCTCCCGTTAAGCGTGTTGCGAGTTTGGAAACACCAATTCCCTTTGCCGCAAATTTAGAATCTGGCTATCTTCCTAAAGAAAAATTTAAAGAAAACCTATTGGAATTGTTGTCTTACTAATAATTTAACATTCCTTGTTAAACTTTAGATAAAGACGGTCGAAACGTTAAAATTGTTATTTACTTTAGTAGCATACTAATCATTAAAACTACTTATTATGTTACGTTGGATCGTTATTTTTCTAGTTATTGCAATTATTGCAGCAATTTTTGGATTTGGCGGTATTGCAGAAGGTGCCGCAGATATCGCAAAAATCATTTTTTACATTTTCTTAGTGCTTTTGGTACTATCATTACTTTCAAGATTATTCAGAAGATAATCGCTACTTAAACAATTTAAAACTAATTTAAACTTTATGAAAAAATTCCTCATTCTGGCTATAATTGCAGCCACAACATTCGCTTGCGGTACACCGAAGACCGTTCAAGAATCACGAAAAGTAATCAAAGGGTATTGGTCTTTGGACAATATAACCTATGACTCTTCAGGAACCTTTAATGTAACTTTATTCAATGATACATCAGTAGAATGTATGGAAGGAAGTTCTTGGAGGTTTATACCAAACAATAATACGGGTAATTACAATATAGATAACTCTAATTGCCCAACTGGTGAACGCAATTTCATCTTTACTATTCAGGAAATAGACCCTACATCGGGCTTGTATGATTTCCTATTAAAACCAACCAATGCCAAAGGCAAATCAGAAACAAATGCTGGTTATAGATTACGTTTGGCCCAACTAAATGATTCGTCTATGCGTTGGGAGCAAACTGTAAGTTTGGATGGTAAGCCATTTAAAATAAATATGAACTTTTCTAAAATTCAAGATTAAAAATTATGAAGACATTTTTTAAACAAACCGCATTAATTGCTTTAGCTTTTACATTTGTTATCAGTTTAGCAAGTTGTGAAGCTACCAGAAATGCCAATAACAAACAGAAAGGTGCCGTAATTGGTGCAACTGGAGGAGCAATTCTTGGTGCAATAATAGGAAATAACGTTGGAAAAGGTGGAAACGGAGAACTTGGCGCTGTAATTGGTGGTGTTGTTGGTGGTGGTGCCGGAGTACTTATTGGTGCCAAAATGGACAAACAAGCCCAAAAAATTGAGCAAGAAATTCCCGGTGCCCAAGTAGAAAGAGTTGACGACGGTATAGTTGTTACTTTTGACGAAAATAGTGGTGTTTATTTTGATACTGCCAAGTATAATATAAATTCCGCATCACAGGCTACACTGGACAAGTTATCAAACATTCTTAAGGAATACCCAGATACTAATGTGTTGGTTGTGGGGCATACCGACAGCGTAGGTGCTGACGAAATGAATATGACCCTTTCAAAAAATAGAGCACAGGCCGTTACTAATTATTTTACACAAAATAAAGGATTAAGTCCTTCAAGATTTACCACAAATTGGTATGGTGAAACAGCTCCTGTTGCAGATAATTCAACTGCAGAAGGTCGCGCAAAAAACCGTCGTGTTAACCTTGCTATCGTTCCAAACGAAAAAATGAAGCAAGACGCACAAAATCAGGCAGGAGAATAAAAATTATATTTAACTTTATAAATCCCGCACCATTTTTGGGCGGGATTTTTTTAGTTTTAAAACAAAATGATACACAAATACAAATGGAACGTTATTGTAATTGGAGGAGGGCTTGCAGGCCTTACCACAGCCTTGCATCTTGCTTCAAATAATTTTTCAGTTTGTTTGGTTGAAAGAAGCGAATATCCCAAGCACAAAGTGTGTGGTGAATATGTTAGTAACGAAGTATTGCCCTATTTAAAATCCCTCAGAATTGATCCATTTACAGTAGGAGCAAAGCAGATTTCCAAATTCAAAATAACTGATACGAACGGAGACCCCATAACAGCCACCTTACCGCTCGGTGGCTTTGGAATTAGCCGTTATACGTTTGACAGTTTGCTTTTTGAGGCTTTAAAAAATAAAGCTGAAATAATTTTTGACACTGTTGAAAAAATAATTTTTGAAGAAAATCAATTTCGTGTTACTACTCAAAACAAATCAGTACTACTGGCAGATTTTGTCGTGGGCGCTTTCGGGAAAAGATCAAATATTGATACTTTTCTAAAGCGAAAATTTATGCAGGAAAGTTCGCCTTGGCTAGGCGTAAAGGCTCATTACGATTATGATTTTCCCGATGATACTGTTGCCCTACACAACTTTAACGGAGGCTATTGTGGTTTGAGCAAAACTGAAACGGGAACTGTAAATGCTTGTTATTTGGCAACGTTTAAGTCATTTAAAAAATATGGCGATATTGAGGCTTTTCAAAAACAGGAACTTTCAAAAAATCCTTTTTTGGATAAATTTTTCAGTGGGGCAAAACCCCTTTTCGAAAGACCATTGACCATTAGCCAAATATCCTTTCAAGAAAAAAAACCTGTGGAAAATCATATATTTATGGTGGGCGACAGCGCAGGACTTATACATCCACTTTGCGGCAACGGGATGGCAATGGCTATTAAGAGTGCACAGTTTTTTTCAGAAATGCTTATCCAACTATTTCAAAAAGGAGAATTTGATAGAACGGCCATGGAACGGCAATATGCAAGTCAATGGCATAATGAATTTGATGAAAGAATAAAGACCGGAAAGTTTATTCAGCGAATTTTATTGAATCCATATTTAGCGAAGGCGGGTTTCGCAATGGTAAAAACATTTCCATCCCTAGTTCCAAAACTCATTCAAAAAACACACGGCAATCCAACCGAATGATAACCTTCAGCAATAAATATAGATCTGCCCAAACAGAAATAATGGACGACTTGGATTTTCAAGGAGTTGAAATGAAAAATTTATTGAAAGATCTAAAAGTTGTCAACAAATGGCTGGGCGGGAACACGATTACAATTGATGGAATAAATAAATTGCTACAAGACCACTCCAAGGCTGAGAAGGTAACAATTTTAGATATTGGTTGTGGCGATGGTGAATTGCTTCGGAAATGCGCCGATTTTGGAAATCAAAATAATTTCAATTTTAATTGTATTGGCTTGGATTTTAACGAAAATATTCTAACCTATGCAAAAGAGAGTAGTACAAGTTATCCAAATATAAAATTTCGAAAAGTTGATGTTTTTTTGGAAGAAAATTTAATTCCAAATTGCGATATTGCAGTATGCACTTTGTTTTTGCACCATTTCAATAATAAAGAGATTGAAGGCCTTTTGAAAAAACTTATGCATAAAATAACCATTGGAGCAGTAATAAACGATCTGCACCGAAATAATCAAGCTTTCAACCTTTTTAAATTGGTAAGTACCCTGTTTTTAAAAACTAAAACGGCAAAACATGATGGATTGGTTTCCATCGCAAGAGGTTTCAAAAAGGATGAATTAGAAAAAATATCAAGACAAATCCCAAATCAAAAGAGTAAAATTCAATGGCGCTGGGCCTTCCGCTATCAATGGATACTCAAAAAGGAACTATGAGCGTAAAGATAACCACCGTGGCAAAACAACTGCCGCAATACAGCAGAAAAACTGAAGAAGTAATTCCTTTTGTAAAACAATGGATGCACGGACAGGAAAACCGTTTTCAACGAAAAGTCATTAAGATATTTGAAGGCGCTGGGGTAGATAAGCGTTATTCAATCATGGATCCCGTGGAGGTATTTACCAATACAAGTTTTGAGGAACGCAATGATATTTACGTGCGCGAAATAACAAAACTTGGCAAACAATGCCTGCAAAATGCATTCGACAAAGCTAACTGGAGGCCTACGGACATCGATTTCATAATAACCGTAAGTTGCACGGGAATTATGATTCCATCCGTAGATGCCTATTTAATTAATGAGCTGAAAATGCGGCAGGATGTTGTACGGCTTCCCGTAACTGAAATGGGCTGTGCCGCAGGTATTTCGGGAATAATTTATGCAAACAACTTTTTAAAGGCCAATCCCGGCAAGCGCGCTGCGGTTATAGCTTTGGAAGCGCCCACTGCAACCTTTCAACTAGAGGATTTTTCAATGGTGAACATTGTCAGCGCCGCCATTTTTGGCGACGGGGCAGCCTGTGTTCTAATGTCATCAAATCAAGAGGACAGTGGTCCTGAAGTTTTAGCCGAGGAAATGTACCATTTTTATGATGCTACAGACATGATGGGCTTTAAACTAGTAAACACAGGCCTTCAAATGATACTCGATAAATCTGTTCCCGAAAAAATAGCGGAACATTTCCCAAATATTGTACATCCATTTTTGAAAAAGAATAATTTGAAAATAGAAGACATCGATCATCTTATATTTCACCCCGGCGGAAGAAAAATAGTGGAAACGGTAGAGGATTTATTCGGAAGTCTCGGCAAAAACATTGAAGATACCAAAGAAGTACTTAAATTGTACGGTAATATGAGCAGTGCAACCGTGTTATATGTTTTGGAGCGTTTTATGGATAAAAAACACAAAAAGGGCGATTTGGGCCTGATGCTCAGTTTTGGCCCCGGGTTTTCGGCGCAACGTGTATTGTTGAAATTTTAATTATGGGCGAATTTAAAAATCAATGGGCATTGATACTTGGAGGCAGTAGCGGTTTGGGTCTTGCCACCGCAAAAAAACTCGCTTCCGAAGGAATGAATATCTGTATTGTCCATCGCGATCGAAAAAGTAATTTGAAAAAATTTGAAGCGGAAGTAAAGCAGATGCAATCTTCTGGAATTACTGTAAAAACGTTCAATAAAGATGCCCTAAAAGAAGAAGTAAGAGAAGAAATTATTAAAGATCTTCCCAAACACAGTGTCAAGATTTTACTCCACAGCATAGCAAAGGGCAGTTTAAAAACGATGAATGCTTCCAAAGAAACTATGCTTACAAAACAGGATTTCGATATAACCATTCACGCTATGGCAACAAGCTGGTATGAATGGACCCAAACATTGATTGAGCATCAAGGCTTTGCCAATGGAGCACGAAATATTGCTTTTACCAGTGAAGGAAACTCAAGGGTTTGGCCAGGTTATGCTGCAGTTTCCGCAGCCAAGTCAGTTTTGGAGGCTTTGATGCGAAATATGGCCGTAGAATTGGCTCCTTTAAAAATTACAACTAATTGCGTGCAGGCCGGAACTACTGAAACCCCTTCCTTTTTGGCAATTCCGGGAAGTGAAAAATTGATTGAAATGGCGAAACTCCGAAATCCCCAAAATAGGCTTACAAAACCCGAAGACGTAGCAAATTCGGTCTATCTGCTCTGCAAAAAAGAAGCCGATTGGATCAATGGCACAATACTAAAGGTGGATGGAGGCGAAAGTTTGAGATAAATATAAAATGGATTATCAATATATTATAGACCAGCTTCCATATTCCGAACCTTTTTTGTTTGTGGATGAGGTGCTTTCGGTTTCGGAAGATAATATTTCAGGTACCTATACTTTTAAAAAGGATTTAACTTTTTACGAGGGCCACTTTAAAGACAATCCGGTTACACCCGGGGTAATACTTACAGAATGTATGGCACAGATTGGTCTGGTGTGTTTTGGTATTTATCTTTTAAAGGATGAAACTTCTTCGGAAAAAATAAATTTGGCATTGAGCAGTACCGAAATTGATTTCTATTGTCCTGTTTTTCCGGGAGAAAAAGTAAAGGTTGTCTCAGTAAAAGAATATTTTAGGTTCAATAAATTGAAATGTAAAGTAAAAATGATGAACGCTAAAGACGAAATAATTGCAAAAGGCACAATAAGTGGAATGATCGTGAATAGATATTTAAAATGAAAAAGCGTGTTGTAATTACGGGACTTGGAGTTGTTTCGCCAAATGGTGTTGGTATTTCAGCTTTTTCCGAAGCCATAAAAAAGGGCGTTTCGGGTATTGAGTTCTTGGCCGAATTGCGTGATTTGAAATTTTCTTGCCAATTGGGCGCAGCGCCGAAAATTTCCGAAGAAAAAAAACGGGAATACCTTTCAGACCTTCAACTTCGTAATTTCAACAGCAGTGGTATTTTATACGGGGTAATTGCAGGAATGGATGCTTTGAAAGATGCAAAAATTGAGCCCGCGAAACCCGAAGAGGCACCACTTTGGGACTTGGGAATTATTTTCGGCACCGGTATAAGCGGCGTGGATAAATTTCGCGAGGCCATTCATAAAATAGACGATAAAAACGTACGTAGATTGGGCAGTACTTCGGTAGCACAAACCATGACG
Source organism: Aequorivita aquimaris (assembly GCF_001573155.1). GTDB lineage: Bacteria > Bacteroidota > Bacteroidia > Flavobacteriales > Flavobacteriaceae > Aequorivita > Aequorivita aquimaris. The sequence continues at coordinate 434,153 of NZ_JRWG01000003.1, forward strand.
AGTGGTGTGAGCGCCTATCTTGGCGGATTAATTGGTGCTGGAAATATGGTAACTGCCAACTCTTCTGCCTGTGCTACGGGAACAGAGGCCCTTTTAATGGGCTATGAGCATATTGCCGCAGGAAAGGCAAAATATATGCTTTGCGGCAGTAGCAGCGACTCCGGACCTTATATTTGGGGCGGCTTTGATGCCATGAAAGTTACGACCTATAAATACAACGATACGCCAAATAAAGTTGCTGGCCCAATGAGTGAAGATGCGAGCGGTTTTGTACCTGGCAGTGGGGCAGGGGCGTATTTGCTGGAATCCTTGGAGAGCGCACAACAAAGAGGCGCAACCATTTATGCGGAAATCCTTGGCGGCGCTATAAATAATGGCGGACAAAGAGACGGCGGCAGTATGACTGCCCCAAATAGTGCTGCTGTACAAAAATGTATTTCTGAAGCGCTCAAAAACGCTAACGTTAGCGCTGCTGAAATAGATTACATCAACGGACATTTAACCGCAACCATCAAAGATCCCGATGAAATAGAAAACTGGAGTATTGCATTGAACAGAAAGGGAAATCAGTTTCCGTTTATAAATTCATTGAAAGGAATGGTCGGTCATTGTTTGGCAGCAAGCGGAAGTATAGAAATTGTTTCTGCAATTCTTCAACTACACGAAGGGTTCATTTTTCCCAATGTAAATTGTGAAAATTTGCATCCAAAAATAGCTTCTTTGATTTCTTCGGAAAAAATTTCGATGAAAACACAAAAAACATCGTTACAAACCATTGCTAAGGCCAGCTTTGGTTTTGGTGATGTAAACGCATGTGCTATCTTTAAAAAAATTTAAAGCACATGACTTCGGAAGAAATATACACAAAGCTTGAGCCTATCATCAAGACTTATTTGCCCGAGGATGTATCTGCCAAAGAAATAAGTCGCAAGAGTGATCTCACGCGCGAACTAAATATAAATTCTGCCCATTTGGTCGATATAATTTTGGACATAGAAGATGTTTTCAATATTGAGTTTAAAAATGAGGATATGGAACAGCTTCGGAATGTGGATGATGCTATTTTGCTCATTAAGCAAAAAACTTTAGCTATATAAATTCTGAAAATCCTTATCAGTTTGTTAACCTCTATTTATAAGCCGTTAAAGACCGTTAAAGTAATTGGGATAGGTTTCTTTAATTATTAACTTGATAGAGAATCATTTAATAATTTAAAGACAATGAAAAAGATAGCTTCAATTTTAATTTTATTACTTAGTATTTCCGCATTTTCCCAAGACCCAGTTTTTCAAAAGTCCAATCCCAAGGCAGAAGAAAGGGCTATTGAAATAACTAATAGTTATGACCTACAGCTTTCTTTGACTGAAAAACAAGAGCTATTATTTCAGCAAAAAGTTGCCGAATTTTTAATACGTAGGTATAAAATTGAATCGGAATTTAGTGGAAAGGAAAAACTCGACCTGCTTTACAATCTTCAGAGAGAGGAAACCGCAGAGATGAATGATATTTTAACTAGACCCCAAATGGACGTTTATAAGCAGGTTAAGCCAACCATTCAACCTTTGGAAACAGTAGAGAAAGAATAATTAATCATTTTTTTCTATAAAGTTTTCATTATTTGTGGTTCGCTCAATATCGGGATCTTTGCCATTTGATGGGCTTTGTTCCAAACCTGCAGAATCCACTTCAAAAAATTCCATAATCTCTGGTGGATTATCAATTTGCTTTGTACGATTGCCAATAATTGCAATCGGCTTTGAGATTACGGAATCATTTTTTTGAATAATTTTCAGCCAATCATTGGAATCAAATTCTGAGGTACTTTCCACATCTATTTCCAATTGTCTTTTATCAACTAAATCTCCAATCTTTACGCCCAGTGCATCGGCAATTTCGGCCCATTGGGTATCAGATACTTTAGTTTTGGCTAAATCTATGGCCAAATATTTTTTCTCAATTCCGGTAAGATAGCTCAGCGTATGGGTGCCCACACGGGTATTGCTACTATATATAAGTGTTAGTTGTCTATCGTCTCGTGCTATTATTCCCATGTCTTTCATCATTAATGAGCTTTCAATTTTTCTTTTCGTTTTTGAAGTTGCGAACGAAGCTCCGTAATTACTTTGGCTACCGAAGCTTCAAATGATGCGGTAGATGTTTCCGCAAATATGGTAGGTCCGGGCATGCTTAAGCGCACGCTACAAATTTTTCCTATTTCTGGATTGGATGTATTCTCCTTTTTAAAGTATACATCGGCCCCTACTATTGAGTCATATTTATTTTCAAGTTTATTTAATTTTTCAGCTACAAAAGCTTCCAATCGTGGGCTCGCTGCCACCTCGTGATACTCGAAATTGATATTCATATTTTTCGGTTTTGATTATAAATTTAAAGATACAATAGCAGAAAACCTTTCCAAACTTTTTAATAGGATTTTGTGAAATTAATTTTCTTCTATAGCGGGAGGATTGGGGTCTGGAATAACTACAGAGGCAATAATACCGGAGGCAAGGGATACTCCTATAACACCTAGCGATAACCATTCAGGAATTTCAACATTGTGGGAGAGAATCATTTTTACACCAACAAATGCAAGTATAACCACAAGGCTATAATTAATATATCTGAATTTGGTAAGCATTCTGGAAATCAGGAAATACATAGACCGAAGTCCTAAAATCGCCAAGATATTTGAACTGAATACAATAAAGGGATCTGCCGTAATAGCAAGAATTGCAGGAATACTGTCCAAAGCGAAGAGTATATCGGTCAGTTCAATTATAATTAACGCTACAAATAGGGGAGTTGCCGCCTTAACACCCATGCGTTTTATAAAGAATTTATCGCCGTCCATTTTATAGCTTACCGGGAAAAGCTTTTTCATAAAGCGAAACATCTTCGATTTCTTGGGGTCAAATTCAGACTCCTTATGGGTCAACATTCGGAAGGCAGTAAACAACAAAAACGCTCCAAAAACGTAAATTATCCAATCAAATTTATTGATAAGCGCTACGCCGAAAAAAATCATCAGCGCCCTAAAAACGATAGCTCCCAAAATGCCATAAAATAAAACTTCGTGCTGATATTTCTGCGGAATAGCGAAAGAGGAAAAGATAACGGCAATTACAAAAACGTTGTCAATACTCAGGGAAAGCTCTATCAAATAGCCCGTAATATATTTAAGGACGGCAACATCTGGAGCCAAATTGGTAGGGTTTTCTACCAACCCGTCCTTAAAGAGCCAATAAATAACTCCCGAAAAACCGAGGGCCAAGGTTACCCAAACAGTAGTCCAAATAGCAGCCTCCTTGGTTTTGATAACATGTGGAGTTCGGTTAAAAACACCTAAATCCAACGCTAAGAATAAAATAATAAATGCGATAAAAATTCCCCAGACAATCATTAATTAAAATTTTGAACAAAAATAAGAGCAATTAAGGTCTAAATATGATATGAAAATGTTAATACTGAAATAGAGCGTTAAATGTTTTTTAAAAACTTTTTATGGCAAGTGAAAGCTATTACATTTAAAAGAAAAAATGGAAAAAGTAGTTACTGTCAATAAAATTACTCCTTTAGATTATCCCGTTCTGGACAGCATCAAAAATAGATGGAGCCCCCGAATGTTTTCGACAAAGCCTATTACGGACGCAGAAGTCAAAAAGCTGTTGGAAGCTGGCCGTTGGGCTCCTAGTGCCTCCAATATCCAACCGTGGCGGGTAATTTGGGGAATAAAGGGCACAAATATGTACGACCGCATTTTTGATTGTCTGGACGAATTTAACCAGTCTTGGGCGGGCAACTCACAAGTGTTGTGGATAAACGCCTTTAAAAAGACAATGGAAAAAAGCGACAAGGAAAATTTTCACGCTTTGCACGACTTGGGCTTGTTTATGGGCAACGTAATACATCAGGCCAACAGTATGGGGATAGCGGTACATCAAATGGCTGGGGTACAGTTTAAAAAGGCGCAGAAAGAATTCAATTTTACCGACGATTACCACGTGGCAACCGCGGTGGCCTTTGGTTATTTTGGTGGCGACCCCGACGGCTTGCCAGACGATCTAAAGAAAAAGGAACTAAAGGAAATGCGGCAACGAAAGGAGCAGGACGAATTTGCCTTCAATGGAAATTTTCAGAATAAAAACCAATTTTTAACGTAGATATAATTTGAGGGAGGGGCTAAAGTTGGTATTCTATAATTACAAATATTAAAGAGCTAATAATAAGGAAATAGGTGGGTTTCCAAATATTCTATTTTACATAATATAAATTATAGTTCAAATGATATATGTATAAAATTGCGTATAGCTTAGCTATTTGTACATAATTTTAGATATAACGCTTATAGGCATATATCGTCTCATATAATTATGTCAAAGCCATTTGCGGCAAATGGATTCTTTATTTTTTAAAGAAGTAAATTGCATATTGCTGTGGCTATTTGATATAAAATCAGTTATTAAGCTTTAGGTATAATATTACCTATTATTAGCTTATAGTTTATTTTATTGAAAAATATTCCAGTTAGTGTTTTAATATTCCCCTATATAGTTTGCCTATAATTTTCATATTTGCAAATTTGTCAAGAATGTTTTTAAATATACAGCCTAAAGCCATCCCTGCGCCGGAAATAAAGAAATCTTCAGGATATTATTAAAGCAAGAATTTTATTGTTTCGTTTCTACTTTAATGACCAATCGTTTATTTTTTACCTGCTTTATCCTTTCATTTAGCAGCTCTAATGCATCAAGATTTTCTTTGGGAATAAAATTCTTTAAAATTGTGTACTTTGACCGCACTCTAAGTTGGTTGTCCTTGCTCTTTTTTAAATCAAAAAAATATTCCCCAAAATCATTCTTAAAATCTTCATTGCCATTTTCAAGCCCCAAAACCTCTATATTGCTTGGAAAGTTTATATAAAATGTGAAATCGTCAGAAAAATTATAATCAAGATAATAACTCAACTCCGGGGTATCCGAACTGCTTTCCAACTGCGCGTGCTGAATTAATTTATCAAAAGAAACACTTACTAAACTATCATTTATAAAGGTGATTGCATTGTTTAGTGCTCCCTCGGCGCTCATAACATAAACAAACGGTTTACTTGTTTTTTGAATTCTACTCGTAACACTAGTAACCGTTGCACAACCCCTTAATTTTTTTAACCTGAACCAATATAAGCCGTTTTAAGCGGCTTTGTTTTTTTGATTGGACTTGAGAATGAGCCAAATTTGGTGCTTTTAAAAAAAGCCATGCTACATTCTGAAGCACTATTTTTGGCAAAAAATACAAAACAAGGCTTTCCGCCCCGCTCTTTGCGCGTTTTTGGATAAACTTGAGGTATTTTTTGAGGTTGTAGGCCGTCGCCGAGAGGTGCATGCATTTGTTGGCCTGTTTGATGCCAATGGTATTGACCTTGCGAAGCCCCATAA
>NZ_JRWG01000004.1 GCF_001573155.1 Aequorivita aquimaris
CCATCTGTTATAACAATGAGGAAGAGGGCCGTTTTGGTACCCAGGCCTGGAATTCCCTTCAACAATGTAAGTTGGTGTTGTTGGTCCTGCTTTACCAATAAAAGCAACCTTTCCTCCAGTGCCTTTACCTCCTTGTCCAAATGCTTGAGGTCACGCTTGAGGGATTGATGGACAAACTTGGAGGGAATGCCCAAAGTTTCCTCCCCGTGCAGCTTGTTCTTGGTGGCGGTGCGCTTCTTCAGATAGCTGTCCAGTAACCTAAAAAGCTGCAGACACTCGGCCTGTACATCCGTAAGGGCGCTGTAAAGCGGAACCTCGTTCACAAGGGCATATTCACAGATGGCCTTTGCATCGCTCTTGTCGGTCTTTACCTTGGCAAGCTTCATCTGGATGAAACGCTTTACCGATAATGGGTTTACTACCGAAACGACAACGCCGTGCTTAAAAAGATACTGTGCCAGTCGATAGTGATAATATCCGGTGGCCTCCATCACCACGAGCGAGCCCTGGGCAATAGCCTTTAAAAAAGAACTGAAACCCTTCGGGGTATTATCGAACTGATGATGGGCATCATCAGAGCACACCACATCAAAGACATCCTTACTGATGTCCACTCCGTAAATTTTGCTATATTTATTCATAGAAAAACAAATGACGAAAGGACAGTCTACTCTGGTTTCACCAACTTAAAAACGAGGTCAGGGCCTCAAAGATCTGAACGAAATTAAAGTAGAAAAGAGCGGGGATTATCAATGTTGACGGAATCAAAAGTTCCACTGGTAACCTTAACCTTACTCCGCTCTTTTGTTCTTTCTGATTTAATATTTAAAGTTAACTGTTTTAATTAAAATCAAACTTAAGATGGTAACCGTTGCACAACCCCTTAATTTTTTTAGACCTGAACCAATATAAGCCGTTTTAAGCGGCCTTGCTTTTTTGGTCAGGCTTGAATAGGAACCAGATTTGGTGCTCTTAAAAAATGCCATGCTACATTCTGGAGCACTGTTTTTGGCAAAAAATACAAAAAAAGGCTTTCCGCCCCGCTCTTTGCCCCTCGCTGGAGCGCGATTGCATTGCGTTCCTCGCTGGATTGCATCGCGTTCCATCCAGATTGTTCTTCAACTGCTAAAGACTCGTTCAATCCTCCCTATTTATAAATTCACTTACATGCAGGAGCAGGCCCACGGCTTAAAGCTTTTTTCCCTATATTTGATTTCTCCCCACTTAATTTGCTTCTTATTACGGTTTTCCGTACTGCAAAAGCTTTACTTTTAAATTTAATTTATATTTGGAATCAATAACTTGCGCACATGTGCGGGATAACAGCAATAATAGTTTAAAAACATGCGTATATACACATGTTGGCAACAAGCTAAAAATGAAAACAACAAATGAAGAGTAAACAGGAAAAACTTAATTTCTTAACTTCTATAAAGAAAGAAACAGAAATACATACGATACTTGAAGAATTACTTCCTGAAATGGGGTTTTCTGACGTAAAAGTGACCCACGAAAAGGGTAATAAACCTGAATTTGGAAAAGACTTAGTTTGTTCATATTTGGATGAAATAGAAGGTAAAAAGGATTGGTTTGCATTTGTTGTAAAAAAGGGTAAAGTATCAGGTTCAACAGGAGTTGTAAGAGAAATAGAAGATCAGGTTTTCGAATGTTTTAAATACCCTTACAAATCCTTAGAACAAACAAAAAAAATCCCAATTAATAAAGTAAAAATTATAACTAACGAACATTTTTCATCAGGAGCAAAAGACAAAATTTTTGATAGCAATAATGATGAAAGAGCAAATATTGATTTTTGGGATGGAGAAAAGTTAATATACTTCATTGATAAATATTACCCTAAATTTTGGGTAAGAGGTTCAAAGCAATACAAAAAATATATTGAAAGACTTCAAGAAAGGATTAAAACCGACAACACCATAAAGTCTTTAAGCATTGATAATAAAAAAGTTGAGAAGCTTTTGAATAATATGATTGAACCAAAGCTATCAGAAAGAATTACCAATGAAGATGGTTCAATAAAATGGATTAGCAAAAAGGCAGACACCATTATCAACCTACCGCATAATTCATTAATCATTGGAGAACCAGGGTGTGGCAAGTCTACACTTTTTAAAACTCTTTCAAATGAAATAATTACACAAAATTCACTAAGGAACAATCAGGATTTTTATCCTATAATTCTCACCTTTAAAGAAATAGAACAAGCTAACTTTGATTTAGAATTTGCAATAGAGTGTTATTTTAATAAAGATTGGAATGTTGATTTAGGAATTGATTCAAAAGGAATTATAATAACAGAGAATTGTGCTGTATTTATTGACGCACTTGATGAATTAGCAAAAAAAGAATCAAAAGAAAAGGCTTTACAGTCAGTAGCAGACTTCAATGAAAAATTTCCAAACATAAAAGTAATTTGCTCCTCTAGACCTTCTGATTACTTATTTCATAATTCAGAAGCGATTGGATTTAGGTATATGGAAGTCAATGACTTGAATAGACAACAGATTGAATTATTTTTAAGCAATTATTTTAGTGAAGACCTGATTAAATCAAAATCACTTTTGAAGTCGCTTAAAGACTCTGAAATTCTTGAAAAACTTCCAAAAACACCTTTGACAATTGCATTAATCACAATGTTGTTTGACGAAAAAGAAATTGAAATACCTGCAACAATCACTGACTTATATGAATTATTTGTAAATCTTTTAATTGGAAAAACAACTTCAACTGAAACAACTGAACTTATTGAAGTTGGCATAAAACATAGAATTTTATGCTATGTCGCTAAGGATTTACACACTAATTTAAAATCAAGTATTTCAAAAAATGAATTAAAAGATTTGATTTTAAAGTATTCAACTGAAAGAGGACAAAAGTTTGATATAAGTCAAGTGCTTGAGGAAATTCTTGACCAAATTGGCCTTCTATTTATCAATGATAAAGGTGAAATATCTTTCAAACACCAATCATTTCAGGAGTATTTTACTGCATATGAAATTTTCCATCATAGACAATCTGACAGAAAATTATTTATTGATAAGTTCAATAATTTATGGTGGCAAAATGTAGCAATATTTTACGCAGGTATGGCTAAAGATTCACCCAAGTTTCTTGAAGAAGTTCTTGAAAATAGTAAGCCTAAAAGTCTTGCTGAATACATATCGAATACAGGAGGTCTAGGAAGATTACTTCAAGCATTATATAACACTCCAATTGAACAAAGAAAAAAGGGTATTCAAAGAGGATTGGAAAATACAAGTGAGATTTTAAAACTTGTTTCCAATACAGAAGCAACTCCTGACAGAAAAGACCTAATTTTTTGGCAAAATTTTTCGACTTATGGCTTAATGCAAATTTTTGGAGGATGGTTTAAACATAATAATTGGTCAATTACTTTAAAAGAACCAATGTCAGAATACTTTGATGAAAACATAAACCTTTTGGATACTGAAACAACAGATGAAAAAGTCTTCAATTTAGAATTTCAACTTTTTTTGGTTTCGTCTATACTTGCTTCCGATTCATTTATTGATTTTGATAGGTTTAAAGAATTAGTTGATAAATCAAAGTTATCAAACCTTGATATACTTGCAATTTTAGATACACATTACAAAACCTTAATGAAGCATTTGCCAAAGACATATAGAAAAGATGCTACCTTAAATTCTATTCATAAAAAGTTAAGAAAACGTATACAAACAAATCCTGATTTTGCAGATGAAGTAAACAAACCCATAAACAAAAGAAAACTAGAATGAAGCCAGTTGCCAACAGCGTGTATAAGAAATAGCGTGTTCAGTGCTAAATCAAAGGGCAGTACTTTTAACAAAATTCAGTGCTAAACTGAAAGTGAAGTTCTTTTTAATCCGCTACTTCTCATACACGCAAACCGTTGGTGGTAATTTTAATAGACACCTCTCAATGAGAAGAAAAACGATAATTTTAATAGGTTTCATTGGACTTAAATTCTTCCTGCAATACTTTCTATTTAGTAGTGACTATGAACTGCACCGAGACGAATATTTGCATCTTGACCAAGCAAATCACTTGGCTTGGGGTTATCTTTCGGTTCCACCCTTAACTTCTTGGACATCATATTTTATTCAAATACTTGGCAATTCATTTTTTTGGATTAAGTTCCTTCCTGCCTTGTATGGGGCATTGACAATTTATGTTGTTTGGAAAGCCATAGAAGAATTAAATGGAAATCTGTTTGCATTGATTTTAGGTGCAACTTGTGTTTTATTTTCTGCACTTTTGCGACTAAATACTTTGTACCAACCCAATTCTTTTGACGTATTAAGTTGGACTGTTTTATACTTTATATTGCTGAAATATATCAAAACGGATGATACAAAGTGGCTGTATTTAGCAGCAATAGCATTTGCAATCGGCTTTTTAAATAAGTATAACATTGCTTTTCTATTAATCGGACTTGTACCTTCATTGTTGATTACTGAGCATAGGAAAATATTTTTAAAACCTACTTTGTATTTTGCCATTTTAGTAGGCTTGGTTTTAATCTTGCCTAATCTTGTTTGGCAATACAATAATAATTTCCCAGTCTTTCACCATTTAAAAGAATTGGCAGAAACTCAATTAGTAAATGTAAATCGATTTGATTTTTTGAAGAATCAGTTGCTCTTTTTTATGGGTTCACTAATAGTAATTTTTGCATCATTTTATGCTTTGCTTTTTTACAAGCCTTTCAACAAGTATAGACTATTCTTTTTCTCTTTCATCTTTACTTTAATTGCTTTTATTTATTTTAAGGCAAAAGACTATTATGCCATTGGTATTTACCCAATTTATATTGCTTTTGGTTCTGTTTATATTGCAGACATTTTAAAAGACGGTTGGAGAAAATATTTACAACCAGTTGCAATTGCTGTACCCATACTATTATTTATTCCAATTTATAATGTTGCGTTTCCGAATAAAAGCCCAGAATACATTGTTCAGCATTCAGAAAAATATAAAAAGTTGGGTTTGTTACGTTGGGAAGATGGCAAAGACCATTTAATACCACAGGATTTTGCAGATATGCTTGGTTGGAAAGAATTAGCCTTGAAAGTTGATAGCATATACTCAAAAATACCGAATAAAGAAAAGACACTAATTCTTTGCGACAACTATGGACAGGCAGGAGCAATAAATTATTATACACGACAAAAAATAAAGGCAGTTTCATTCAACGCTGACTATATAGAATGGTTTGACCTTACTAAAAGCTATTTGAACTTAATCAGAATTAAAGAAGTAAATCAAACAGATTCTGAACTTAAAGAAACATCTCCTTTTTTTCAAAATTCAACTTTTGCAGACTCAATAACTAACCAATATGCAAGAGAGTTTGGGACAGGAATATTTGTCTTTACAGGTGCAAAAATTGACATTAGACAAAGAATTAAAGATGAAATTGCCGAAAAGAAAAACTACCGCTAACAAGGGTTTTGCGTCAGGCGGGCTGACGTGCAAACTTGGAGCTTTGTGCTTCTAATGAACTTTAGTAATAAATTGAAACTTTGTGCTCCGAAACCCGCCCGAACGCAAAGCCCGAAACCGTTGGCGGTAATTTAAAAACAGAATGTAATAATGGAATTTAATTTTAGAAAAATAGAGAAAAAAGATAAAGACAAAGTCTTGGAATTATTCAAAGAAGCAGCTGAAAAAATTAACAAAATGAATATTGACCATTGGCAATATTGGAAAAATCCACCTAAAGAAAAAATAGAATGGGTAGAAGAAGGCATTCTAAATAATGAATTTTTTTTCATCAAGGAGCTAAACGGAAAAAATATAGGTATGGTTAGAATTCTTGATGAAGACTTACTTTATTGGGGAAAACAAAAAGAAAAGGCAAAATACGTCCATTCCTTAGTAATTAAAGAAGATTATAATGGGAAAGGACTCGGAACTAAAATACTTCAAAAGATTGAAACAACTGCTAAAACTGATAATTGTAAGTATTTAAGACTTGATGCAGACTCTAAAAATCCAAAGCTTTGCCAATATTATGAAAAAATAGGATTTGAAAAAATGGGAATCAAAGAATTGCCCTTATCCAATTATAATCTATACGAAAAGAAAATATAAAAACTACCGCCAACAATAGTAACCGTTGCACAACCCCTTAATTTTTTTAGACCGGAACCAATATAAGCCGTTTTAAGCGGCCTTGCTTTTTTGGTCAGGCTTGAATAGGAACCAGATTTGGTGCTCTTAAAAAATGCCATGCTACATTCTGGAGCACTGTTTTTGGCAAAAAAACACAGAACAAGGCTTTCCGCCCCGCTCTTTGCCCCTCGCTGGTGCGCGATTGCATTGCGTTCCTCGCTGGATTGCATCGCGTTCCATCCAGATTGTTCTTCAACTGCTAAAGACTCGTTCAACCCTCCCTATTTATAAATCCACTTACATGCAGGAGCAGGCCTACGGCTTAAAGCTTTTTTCCCTATATTTGATTTCTCCCCACTTAATTTGCTTCTTATTACGGTTTTCCGTACTGCAAAAGCTTTACTTTTAAATTTATATTTGGAATCAATAACTTGCGCACATGTGCGGGATAACAGCAATAACAGTTTAAAAACATGCGTATATTCACATGTTATAGGGCATTTTAGAACGACCACACAATGGACAGATACAGAGAAACATTTGACACTTGGAACAACGTTGCTTCTATATACCAAGACAAGTTTATGGACTTGGACTTGTATAACGACACTTATGATTATATCTGTACTTCCATTGACAAACCAAAAGCAAAACTATTGGAAATCGGTTGCGGACCCGGAAATATCACTAAATATCTTTTATCCAAAAGACCCGACTTTGATATTTTGGGAATTGACATTGCACCAAATATGATTGAACTTGCAAAATTGAATAATCCGACAGCACACTTTGCGGTTATGGACAGCCGACAAATCAACAATCTTGACACAAAATATGACGGAATTATTTGTGGTTTTTGTTTGCCTTATTTGTCGCATATCGAAAGCAATGAACTGATTTCTAACTCTTACGACTTATTAAACGATAACGGCTTGATATATTTAAGTTTTGTAGAGGGCGACCCAGACAAATCGGATTTTAAAGTTGGTAGCGGTGGAAGAGTTTACTTTAACTTTCATAATTTGGACAACTTAAAAGCCCAGCTCATTAGGACAAAATTTGACGAAATAGAAATTTTTAAAATGAAGTATAAAACATCAGAAACAGAATTCGACATTCACACAATACTGACAGCGAAGAAGAAAAACGCCCTATAACACGGGTTTTGCGTCAGGCGGGCTGACGTGCAAACTTGGAGCTTTGTGCTTCTAATAAACTTTAGTAATAAATTGAAACTTTGTGCTCCGAAACCCGCCCGAACGCAAAGCCCCGAACCGTTACCAGCAATTCAAAACGAACAATATGAAAATCATTACTTTACTTATTGGATTAACCCTAATCTGTTTTCAAGTAAATGCTCAAAAAATTATTGACGTGCACCTGCACGGCGATATTGATCCTGCAAAACAACTCAGCAGCCTTGAAAAAAGCGGTGTGTACTTAGTGGCAGTAAGTACTTCCTGGGCACAGCAGCAAACCTATCAAGGCAATGAAAAATTAAAAGTATTGCACGGTTTGTTCGTACCCTGTCCCAATGGCAAAGTCCCCTACAGCCTGCAACAATGTTTTGAAGACGGCAAAGAATGGCCCGATATAAACTGGGTGGAACAACAAATACAAAAAGAGAAAATTGATTTCTTAGGAGAAGTGCTTACGCAATACTATGGTATTTCCATGTCCGACAGCCTTATGTATCCATATTATGCATTGGCAGAAAAGTATGGATTACCTGTAGGTATTCACACAGGCTCAGCAGGGCCGGGCCATGGCAGCCCGAACTTTAAAGAGGAATTGGGCAATCCTCTTTTGCTGAAAGAAGCATTACAGCAATTTCCGAAGCTAAAGGTTTGGCTGATGCATAGCGGTGGACCCTATGCCAGCGAGTTTATGGAGATGATGAAAACGTATCCGCAACTGTACGCGGATATTTCCGTGTTGAACAATCCGAGAATCATTCCTCCAGAAGAATTTGCAGTAGCAATGAAGGAGTTGATAGATGCAGGTCTTGAGGACCGATTGATGTTTGGGTCGGATAATGCCGATATTAAAGCGACAATAGATGCCATTGAGCGATTGGATTTTCTCAATGAAGCACAAAAGAGGAAAATTTATTACGAGAATGCTGAAAAGTTTTTTGCACAATAAAGATAAAGCACTGCTGGTAAATGCGTGTATAACTTATGGCGGCTGTAGTGCTAAAACCAAACATATTGCATTTATTATCTTTCGGTTTAACCAAAAGGTTGGCGCGCAAAAACCGTCACAAGTCATACACACAAACCGTTAGCAGCAACTCTGAAACGACCTTGCAAAGATTAAACAGAACGACAATGAAACCAAACATACTTTTATTTCTGAGCACTTTAACTCTGTTGACTTCGTGCAATGGCCAGACAACTGATAAGAAAAATAACTCGAACCCATTTATAAATGGCGACACTGTAATGGAACTTGGAAGCAGTATAATGGTTGTTTACCAAGACAAGAAAAATGTTTATTGGTTTGGAAGTTGGGAAACAGGAGTTTATAGATATGATGGAAAGAAATTGATAAATTACACAACAATGCACGGTTTGCCAAACAATAGAGTTGATGAAATACAACAAGATGAATCTGGTGATATATACTTCACCAGCTTTTATCCAAAGCCGACCATTGTTAAGTTTGACGGAAATACATTTACAACATTAGCTCCAATCCCCAGCAATGATTGGCAACTTAAATCGACAGATTTATGGTTTAAACATACGTACGATTTAGAAAATTACGTTTATCGGTATGACGGTACAACTTTACATAAATTGCAGTTGCCTGAGCCACCAAGTCTACCCAATCCTTTTGGAGTTTACAGTATTTATAAAGACATAAAAGGAAATATTTGGTTTGGTACAAACCCTGTTGGTGTTTGCCGATATGATGGAGAATCGTTTGATTGGATAACCGAAGAAGATGTGACCGAATTTCGTAACGAAGGAGCAAACGGAGTGCGCTCAATTACGGAAGATAAAAATGGTGACTTTTGGTTCAATACCGAAAACCGTTATAGTATTTATGACCACCTAACATTAAATAGCGATACGTTTTATACAAGACACGAAAGCATAGGTAGTTTAGATGAAAAAAATACAAGTGGCCTAAATGAGTATCTATCAACAGTAAAAGACAACAATAATAATTTATGGTTTGTAACTTACCGAAGTGGTGTTTGGAAATACGACGGGACGAAAATTACTCATTATGCCGTTCAAGATAACTCACAAGACATTACGCTATTTAGCATTTACAAAGACAACAATGGTGACCTTTGGCTTGGAACACACGAGAACGGAGCATATAAGTTTAACGGTCAAACATTTGAGAAGTTTAAACCATAACAGAAAAAAAGAGCAGCTGCTAACAGCGGTAACCGTTGCACAACCCCTTAATTTTTTAAGTCCGAACCAATATAAGCCGTTTTAAGCGGCTTTGTTTTTTTGATTGGACTTGAGAATGAGCCAAATTTGGTGCTTTTAAAAAAAGCCATGCTACATTCTGAAGCACTATTTTTGGCAAAAAATATAAAACAAGGCTTTCCGCCCCGCTCTTTGCGCGTTTTTGGATAAACTTGAGGTATTTCTTGAGGTTGTAGGCCATCGCCGAGAGGTGCATGCACTTGTTGGCCTGTTTAATGCCAATGGTATTGACCTTGCGAAGCCCCATAAACTCCTTGAGGGTTCCAAAGACAGGCTCCACGGTGCTTTGCCGTTTGCTTTTTAGATACCGACCAGTGGGGCTTTTTATTCTCGCTATGTTGCGTTCATATTCTTCCCGGTAAGCAGTGATATTGATCCGCTTTTCGTGGCTTTTACCTATACAGCTTTCTTTGATGGGACATCCCTTGCAATCACTTCGTTTTGTAAAATAATTATCCTTTAATGTGCCTTTTTCAAGTTTCTGCTTGCGGAAGGTTACTTTCTTTCCCTAAAAAGACCACGGGGTCTATGCTTTTTTGCCCACTTTGTCCATAGAACTTATTGGTGAGCGGGTAAAGAAAGTCCAGGTCTAGAACTTCTTTTAGCCGTCGGTAAAAATTTTCTTTTGAAACCCTATCACTTAGCTTAAAGCTTGTGAAGAGTTTTTCCTGATAGTTTTTCTTGCCTTGCATAGGCATGAAATTAATAAACTTCTCAATTTTATACAAGCCTTTTGCTATATTTGAAGAGGTGGTTGTGCAACAGGCACAAGGTGTATAAGCAATAGCTCGTGCAAAGCCAACTCGCAAAAGCCGCTACTGCTCATACACAAACCGTTGGCAAACATTAAAACGAACCTCTGTTCCAAACCAAAGAATTGTAGTCCATAAAAAATGAATATTGAAAAAATCTTAAATGAAATTGGAGAAACTTATTCACCAATATCCATTGAATGCCAAGAGGAATTTATTGCCAATTCAAAAATTAGCACGTTTAAAAAAGGGGAAATTGTGGTTCGTGAAGGACAATTTTCTAAAAAAGGATATCTAATTGTGCAAGGTTGTTCTAGAGCCTATTATCTAAAAGACGGAAAGGACATTTCTGACTGGTTTACTTTTGAAAATCAGATTATGGCTTCAGTAGTGAGTTTTTTCAGCAAAGAGCCGAGTCCTCATTATGTTGAGTTCATTGAAGATTCAACAGTAATTGAGTTTTCAAAAGATACTGTTGATATACTTACTGATAAATATCACGATTTTGAACGTTTTATAAGCAAAGTAGTAACCGAAACTATGTTAGGTTTGTGCGAAAGATTGTATACCATTCAGTTCAATAAAGCCGAGGAACGATACAAACACCTTTTAGCCATTTATCCTGACATAACAAACAGAATTCCGCTTACTCATATTGCTTCTTATTTAGGCATTACGCTTGAAACTTTGAGTAGAATAAGAAACCCCAAAAACCGAATTTGATCTATATCAAATGATACCGCTTCCTTTAGTTTGACCTTTGCAATAAATAATTACAAATGGGAGAACAAAATACACAACTAACATCAATTTGGGGAAAATGGTGGGTATCTATTAGAAAATGGTTTTATCCTGCTTGGTTAATCTACGAAACCACCGTTCGCTTTTACGACTATTCAGAAGCTACCTATCTTTTTTTCATCACAGAAAATTATATGGGAGAACTTGGTTCACAAATCTTAGCTGTGCTCTGTAGCATTGCCACTTTTGCAATTTGCAGCTTCTTTTTAACCGTTCCTACCACTTTTATCCTCTATAAATTCTTCAAAATAGAAAATTTATCAGGAACACAATTTGAATCAAAAATCAAAAAATATTTCTAAAATAGATGAAGAAAATACTCATTATAAATGGGCATCCTGACAAGGAAAGCTTTAGTTTTGGACTTTCAGAAGCCTATAAAAAAGGTGCTGAAAAATCAAATGCTGAAATAAAAGAAATTAATATCCGAGAATTAACCTTCAACCCAAACCTAGAATTTGGCTACAGAAAACGAACCGAATTAGAACCCGATTTACTAGATGCACAGGATAAAATAAAATGGGCAGACCATATAGTTTGGGTTTATCCTGTTTGGTGGAGCTCTGTACCAGCAATAATGAAAGGTTTTTTAGACCGGATTTTACTTCCAGGATTTGCATTTAAAAAAAGAGAAAATTCATTGTTTTCTGATAAATGCCTAACAGGTAAATCTGCCAGAATAATTTGCACAATGGATCAACCAACTTGGTTTTACAAATTGGTTTACAGAAGTCCTAGCCACAATGCGATGAAAAAAGGAACATTACATTATATTGGCATAAAAAAAGTGCGAATTACAGCCATTGGACCTATACGTCTTTCTACAGAAGAATTTAGAGCAAAATGGTTGAATAAAGTTGAAAAATTAGGACAGATGAATAAGTAATAACAGAAACAATTAATACAAGCTTGTGAAGAAATAACGTTTGCCAACACTGTATCCTATGAAAAGCACTAATCCCGTTCTTCAAAAATAATATTTTTATTTTAATTATCTCATAATGATGATTTTGGGGTGTTGGAATGTTGATAATTCCGATAGGATTATCACTATTTCAATACCATATAACTTGCTCCGCATCCTATATGTGATCCATCGTCCAAGCGCGGTCACCGGCATCTGTATGATTATAAGTTATAATAAACCTGGTCACTTGCTAAAAAGATGTGGTCTAAATTTTATCCAGCCACCTACATTATTTTGTGATACAGGCTTTTAATACTTCTTTGTGAGCTTTGTTATCTGTTTATTTTATTATTCTATTACTCCTATTGCATAAGGAGTTTCTGTTTTTATGACAGCCAAGGTCCTGTTCAATAATTTACGGGCCACCTTGATTATTATTGATTTGACGTTCTTGCCCAAATGCCTGCGGTAATAGGCCTGCATTATGGGGTCTGTCCTGATGGCCTGCCAGGACGCTTCTATAAAATAACTTCGCATCAATCTATGGGCGCGCATTGTAATGCCCGTGCTCTTTTGGTTGTCGCCACTCTGGTGGATGCCCGGAGCCAGCCCAACATAGCCCGCAAGATGTTTTATGCTGTTAAAGCGTCGCAGATCGCCAAGCTCGCATATAATCCCACAGGCCACAATACCGCCTATTCCCGGAATACTTTTAAAAGATAATAATCCTTCTTGTAATGCCTTCGACAGTAGGCACGCATCTTTGTGGAGACATCGCGCAGCTCCTGGTCTATGAACCTGAAGCTCCGCATCCTGCTGTCCAGCGTCTCGCGCGCCGATGGATATGCAAAGACTACTTCGTCCACCCAACCGCGGAACTTGTGGCTCCAATGGTCATTGTCAAACTCCTCGGAATAGCAATGCCAAAATACAGCAACTGCATTTTTATAAGGCTCTTGATACGCCTGTAATCCTTGACCAGATCGTTCCTTCTTCTGAAAAGACTGCGCAATTGCTCCCGCTCCACATGGGGAACGTGAATACTCTCAAGTCTGCCATCCTTAAGCTCTCTACTTATCAATTGGGCATCTATTTTATCGGTCTTGGTAAAACGTTCTTTTCCCTTGCGGTGGATGTCGGCAGGGTTCACTACTAGGGAATGCCAGCCGTATGCCTCAAAACTACGGTGGGCGTAATAGCCGCAACAACCTGCTTCATAAGCTGTAGTAACCTGATGGTCGGGAAAATGTTTGGCTACATACTCGTATAATACTTCAGGCTTTGGGGGCATAGCGAATGACTTGCCGCCAAACAGATCGGTGGCGCAATGAACTTTCCAGCTACGCTTGTGAATGTCGATGCCAATGTATAAATTTGGTTGGGCAGTGGGTTCTAATTTCATATCTTATTGTTTTGGTGAACTTTAAAGATACGAGACTCGCTGCTTTTTCATAGATGCTAGAAAAAATAGGGCAAGCAAGTGCCAAACCCAATGTTTTGGCCTATTTGCGAGCCTGCCTGTCGTGCCTTTGGCAGGTGGGCTCGCCAAATCTTTTGATTTAAGACTACTTTTTTATTTTATATTTAGAAAGTCGTAGTCCTTCGGTAGGCTTTAGGAAAATAACATCATATAAAATGCAAAAGATTTGCGTTTAAAAAATAAAGGAACTGCTTCTTTCCAAATTTCATTAGCAAACTTAAATTATAAATGAAGAAAAAGAAACTCAATTTAAGAGATTTAAGATCAAGTTCAGAAGCAGCACATAGCCACGACGATGGTCACGACCATAGTGGTCAACGCAGTAATTTCAAAGCCTACATTCCAGCAATAATTAGTTTTGTGATGTTGATTATTGGCATTGCATTAGACTATTTTAATACTATTTTTTTTACGGATTGGCTACGCATTATTTGGTACACAATTGCCTATTTGCCTGTTGGATTTCCTGTTTTAAGGGAAGGTCTGAATAGCATTAAAAAAGGCGATGTTTTTACGGAGTTTTTCCTAATGTCAATAGCCACAATTGGTGCATTCATCATTGGCGAATATCCCGAGGGGGTTGCAGTCATGTTATTTTATGCAGTGGGAGAATTGTTCCAAAATGCAGCGGTTAACCGAGCAAAGACCAATATTAAAGCCTTACTTGACGTAAGACCAAATGAAGCTTCGGTGTATCGGAATGGGGACTATATTTCCGTAAATCCTGAAACGGTTGAAATAGGTGAAAAAGTCCAAGTTCGTGTTGGCGAAAAAATACCTTTGGACGGTATTTTGCTATCGGAAAAAGGGTCATTCAACGGCGCGGCTTTAACTGGCGAAAGCAAACCAGAAACTATTGCAAAAGGCGAAAAAGTCTTTGCCGGAAGTATCAATATGGGTGGAGTAATTGAAATTGAAACAACCAAAGAATTTAAGGATAGTTCAATTGCCCGAATTCTTGATATGGTACAGAATGCAACCGCCCGGAAATCAAAAACTGAATTATTTATTAGAAAGTTGGCACGTATTTATACTCCAATTGTTGTGTTTTTGGCAATAGGAGTTACCTTTTTACCTTACTTTTTTGTAGACGATTACGTTTTTAGGGATTGGTTGTACCGGGCATTGATATTTTTGGTTATATCGTGTCCTTGTGCATTGGTTATCTCTATTCCGTTGGGGTATTTTGGCGGATTAGGAGCTGCTTCCAAGAATGGAATTCTATTTAAAGGAGCTTCTTTTCTCGATGCGATGACCAAAATAAATATGTTGGTAATGGACAAAACCGGCACTATTACCAAAGGTGTTTTCAAAATTAAAGAAGTTAAGGCTATCGGTTGGAATGAAACCGAATTTATGAAATATCTAATGGCGATGGAGGAACAATCAACACACCCAATCGCAAAAGCTATTTTAGAATACAAAGCAGAAGGTTCCGATTACTACGCTACGGAAGTTTCAGAAATTGCCGGTAAAGGCTTAAAAGGAAGTGTAAATAATAAGATTGTTTTGGTTGGAAATAAAGCGTTGATGACAGCCAACAATATTGAAGTTTTATCGGAAACGGAAAATATTGTAGAATCGATTGTTATGGTAGCCATAGATAATAAGTTTGCAGGCTATGTAGTAATTGCAGATGAATTGAAAGACGATGCAAAGGAAACAATAATCAATTTACAAAAAGTAGGAATTGAAAACATTATGATGCTTTCGGGCGATAAGGATTCAATAACCCAAAAGGTCGCTTCCGAATTAAATATCAAGCAAGCCAAGGGCGGATTATTGCCCGAGTACAAATTGAATGAAGTTGAAATTCTAAAGAAAAATCCAAAAAACAAAATTGCATTCATTGGCGATGGAATTAACGATGCACCAGTTTTGGCAGCAAGTGATGTTGGAATTGCTATGGGTGGTTTAGGAAGTGATGTGGCGATTGAGACCGCAGATGTAATTATTCAGACCGACCAACCTTCGAAAATTGTGAGAGCAATTAAAATAGGTCGTTCGACACGTAAAATAGTTTGGCAAAACATAGGCTTGGCCTTTGGCGTAAAGGTTATTGTACTGATTTTAGGCGCAGGCGGTTTAGCAACAATGTGGGAAGCAGTTTTTGCCGATGTTGGTGTGGCCTTATTAGCAATCTTAAATGCGGTACGGTTACAGAAAATGAAGTGGGATTGACCTTCTGAATAAAAAAGGTTTTCATAACTTCAATATTCGATAAAAGAAAATCCAACGCTACAAACCATACATAGCCACAATGGCCACAGCCAACCCATCGCCAAAAAACTAAAGGAATATGTCTCTGCCAAAGCACCCATTTGAAACAACATCGGAAACTACACAGCTCATGCCAGTTCTGTGCACAACACCTTGGCACCACCCTATAATTTCTTAGAAATCGATGCTGGACAAGCTGCTTTAAAGGGCGTACCTTTTATTTAGGCTTGGAAGGTCGGTATTGTCAATCGTTGAAAAGAATGCTTTAGGTTTGTGAGGCGGTATCTTGGATTATGTTTTGGTATCGTACAGTTTTTAGCACCGGTTACCTCTTCCCCCTATTTCTATTGCTGTTCTTTTTAGAATGGGTATTCACTTTAGTGCCGGCATTCCGTCCACGGCTATGGCGCTGTGCCTTTTGTCGTTTCTTTTCTTCCTCTGCTTCTTTTACGTCGGCCATGGTTTCTGTGGGTTGAAAGTTGGGGAGAGTTTTGGGCTGAAGGCGCTCGCCTATCAACTTTTCAATATCCTTTAAATAGCCAACCTCATCGAGACTTACCAAAGAAAGCGCTTCACCACTGGCGCCTGCCCTTCCGGTACGGCCAATACGGTGAACGTAATCTTCGGAAACGTTTGGCAATTCAAAATTGATAACGTGCGGCAACAACGGAATATCAAGGCCACGGGCTGCAATATCGGTTGCAACCAGAACGCGTACTTTCCCTTCCTTAAATCCGGACAATGCTCTGGTACGCGCGCCTTGGCTTTTATTGCCGTGAATGGCGGCAGAAGTAATCTTCGATTTTTCAAGTTTTTCGCTCAAACGGTTTGCGCCGTGTTTGGTGCGTGTAAAAACCAAAACCTGTTGCCAATTGCCTTCAGAAATAAGCTTTATGATCAAATCTGTTTTTTGGGCTTTATCGACCCTATAAACGGTTTGGTCTATTTTTTCAACCGTGGTATTTTCCGGTGTTGCTTCCACCAAAACGGGATGTTGCAAAAACTCATTGGCCAGCTTTTTTATTTCCTTTGAAAAGGTTGCTGAAAACAATAAATTCTGTCTTTTTGAAGGCAAAAGGGCGAGTATCTTTTTAATATCGCGTAGAAAGCCCATATCGAGCATTCTGTCGGCTTCGTCCAAAACGAGGATTTCAACTTTTGAAAGGGAGAGCGCATTTTGGTTTTCCAAATCGAGCAATCGCCCCGGGGTCGCCACCAAAATATCCACACCATTTCGAAGTGCTCGAATTTGGGGATTGGCGCCCACGCCGCCGAAAATAACGGTGGAGCGGAGGTCCGTAAATTCGCTGTATTCCCTAAACTCATCCTGCACCTGTGCGGCGAGTTCGCGGGTGGGGGTGAGTATCAAGGCGCGAACGGGGCGTTTTCTCAATGCGGGTTCGCCGTTTAATATTTGGAGCATGGGCAGTGCAAAGCCCGCGGTCTTCCCGCTACCGGTTTGGGCGGAAGCGAGTACGTCCTTGCGTTCCAAGATTAAAGGGATTGCTTTTTGTTGAATTGCCGAAGGCGTTTCATATCCTTTTTTGCTGATTGCTTTCAGCAGGGCATCGGACAGCCCAAGGGATTTAAATGACATTTTTTAGATATTAGATTTTAGACATAAGACTTAAGATTGAATGACCTAAGACTTGAGACCAAAAAAATGAGTATTATATGATTTTGATTATTTGTGACCGCTGCGCTTGGAGATAGTATATCGCGGCGCTTTTAGATTTCGGTCTTTTTAAGAACCATTAAAACTAAGAAGACGGTTTTAATAAGTGGCGAAGGTACGGCTAATTTTCTCCACGGTGACTTTTCTTTTATTTCTCTTATAAAAACCTTTTAAATTTCACGAATTACAGAAACCCAAAACCTTTAAATGTTTTCTCGCCGTACGGGCAGGAACTATATTTGCTGGAAATAAACCTTATATGAAAACCATGAAAAATTCTACACATTCAGTTAAAAAAGCAATCCTAATTTTTTCAGTTTGTCTGGGAGCCATTTTTGCCTCCAAGGCACAAAATTTTGAGTACAAAACCACCGGAACCGATTTTATACTTTACGACCTTGCCATTCCCGAAGGTCAGAACGATATAGCATACGCCGCAGGCTCCAAATTTACTTTTGATACCGAGGGAATTATTATAAAAACCGTTGATGGCGGCGAGACCTGGACCACCATCTATCCCACCAGCGGTACTTCGCCGAGTTTTGAAAAGATTGAGTTTGTAAGTGAAACCAAAGGTTTTGTGGCTGGATACGACCTATTTATGAAAACCGAGGACGCCGGCGCCACTTGGACGCCTATGACCGTGGGTACCGACGTTTATCTTTACAACAACCTTTCCTTTTACGATGAAAACATTGGCTTTGTCTCGGCGCAGTTAAATGACGCTCCCTTTTTTGCAATATACCTCACAACAGACGGAGGCGATACCTGGACCGCCGCGACCGATGTAATGGATGCAGGGGGAATTAACGTGGGATATGCAGACCAGACTACACTGTATTCCGTAGGTGCCGATGAACGCATCGCAAAAGCTACTGACGGGGGCAATACGTGGACACAGATCTATTCAGGAGTTATCCAGAATTATTTTCTGTCGCTCCATTTTAAGGATGCCGATAACGGAGTAATAGCTGGGGAAGATGGCTTGCTCAAAACCACCCACGACGGAGGCAGTACCTGGAGCGATTTTGCCACTGGCTACCACCATTTTTACGCCTTGGCGTATAAAGGGGACCAATTGATGGCTGGGGGAACTGATACCGATATTTATTTTTCTGAAGACAACGGTGCCAATTGGAACCAAATATTTGTGGGCAACGGCCAAAACCAATTGTACGAAATTGCATTTTTCGAAAATGGCTCTGGCCTAATCTGCGGCTCTGGCGGAGTGATGCTAAAGTTTGACGATGTGTTTTTGGGAACCAATGACCATCAATTGATTGACGAATCCCTAATCGGTTTTTACAATGAGCACACCCAGAATTTCGAGATCCGCGCTTCCAAGGGAAAATTGGATACTGTTCAACTTTTCAACCTAAATGGCCAACTTTTGGGAACTTATGAAAATGAAAATGAACTGTGCCAGATAAAGGCCGCGCACCTGGCCAACGGCTTGTACATAGTCCATGTTTTAAGTGAAGGCAGAACAAGCAGTCTAAAAGTTTTGAAAAGATAGGAAATTTTGAAAGATTTGAGAAAGCCGCACTATATCGCGGCTTTCCTTATTTTGGAAAGCCCCTTAAATATTCTGGATTTTTACCATCACCATTTCCACCATCAAATCGCATTTTTGGTTTCCAAATTCATAGATAGAGGCATCGTGGGTATTTTTATATAATTCTTCCTTCAGTAATTTCTTGGCCCGATGCAGGCGCACCTTTACATTGCTGTCGCTTAATTTTAGACAGGTCGCAATTTCCGGATTGGAAAGTCCCTCTACTTGGTGCATAACAAATACAACGCGGTACTTTTCTGGCAACCTGTCCACCGCCTCTTCAATCAAATGGTGGGTCTGGGTTCTAATGGTATGCTTTTCTGGGTTCATCTGGTTTGGATCTGGCAAATGGAAAACGTTGTCTAAGCGTTCCGTTTTTCCGTAATTATTGGTTTGTCTTTTGTTCTTTCGTATTTGCTGCAAGGCTTCATTTATGGCAATCCGAATGAGCCAGGTAGAAAATGAGGCTTCATAGTTGAATTGTTCCAACTTGGTATAGGCCTTAACATAGGCATCCTGCATAATATCCTTAACGTCATCTTCTGAATGGATGTAACTACGAACCACCCTAAACAGCCGCTGGTTATACCGTCGCAATAAAATTTCAAATAGTTCCTTCTCCCCTTGCAAAACCCTTTCAACAATAGTGGAATCGGGCAATTTAGTCAAGGTAAATGATTCGAGATGGTTTGCTTTCATACTATGTTCTTTCCCTTTTGATGCCATAAGCTGCCTAAAGTTACAAATTTTGTAACCGCGACCCGTCCATGGCATCAAACCTATAGAACCAAAAAATTCATTTAATCATGGCAACAGTAACAAAAACTTTGGAAATCAACAAAATCCAGAACCTCCTAAAAGCGGTGTTCATCATCGTGCCCATAGTTGCGGGCTTGGACAAATTCTTCAACATTTTGGCGCAGTGGGATACCTATCTGGCTCCCGCTACTTTGGAAATGCTTCCCTTTAGCGGCGAAACCTTTATGAAAATAGTTGGTATAATCGAGATTGTGGCAGGTATAATCGTAGCCATCCGCACCCAGATAGGCGCCTATATCGTTTCACTCTGGCTGCTACTTATTGCGCTCAGCCTCATTTTTACATGGCACCACCCCGATGTTGCCGTACGCGACATCGTGATGGCCATTAGCGCCTTTATTCTGGCCAAATTAAGTACGCCCGCGTCAAATGCAGGCTAAGCGCTAATTCTATTTGCTTGTATTGCAAACTTCCCTTCGGAAAAAAATTCCAAAGGGAAGTTTCGTATTAAATGCAAGGTGGCTGTTGGCCTGAAATATTATAAAATATTGATTTTAAGACGCTTTGGCTCGTACGCTATTTTGAATTTTTATTCGGTATTTTCTATTTCCAAAAAAATAGTCGTACATTTAAAATCAACAAACAACCCATCACAACCAAAATGAAACGACTATTACTCTTTGTAGTATTAGCGTGCGTTTCGTGGAGCAGTCTTCCCCAAACTCCTTCCAAAACAAAAGAAGACACGCTTAAAAATTCCGCTCGGGAAGCAATTCCGGGGGTTGAAGATACGCTTCAGCAGTACAAAAATTTCAAAAAAACCATTCAGCTTTCCCAAAAAAACAAGGATTTCCAGGCTCTTGGCGAGGCCTATATCGGGTTGGCGAAATGGCACGAGGACCATACCGTGCTGGATTCTTCCATCGTTTATTTGAAGAAGGCCATTTCGGTTTACGAAAAACAGAAAATGACCAAAAAGCTGGCAGACACCTATCTCCTGTTGGTTATGAATTACAGCGGCACGGCCGAATACGACAAGGGGTCCGAAGCCGTTTACAAAGCATTGGCACTCTACGAAAAAACAGGCGACCAGCGCGGCATTGGGCAATGCTACACAAAAATTTGCGACCTACTTTATTATTCGGACAGCTATGCCGAAGGGGCGGAATACTGCCAAAAAGCAATTGCAATCCAGGAGAAAAACGGGTATGAGGAAGACTTGGCGCTCTCCTATCGCCGGCTTGCCGAAAACCAATTGTTTTTGGGAAATCTGGACGAAAGTTTGGCGAGCATGAATACCGCCATCAACACATATAAAAAGATGGGCGAAACCGGGCCACCGCTATTGGCGTGTTACAACGGCCGCGGAAATATCTATAAATATATGGAGCGTTACGAGGAAGCCATTGCCGATTACAACCGCTGCTACGAGGGCGCGAAAGCCATAGGGCTGGAACGCTATATGATGCCGCCCACCGCAAACATCGGGCACGTATATATTTTGCAGGGAAAATACGCCGAGGCCCTACCCTACAATCTGCGCGCGATTGAAATTATGAAACGCATAGGCAACACCAAAAATCTTTGGGAAAACTATAAGCACGTTTCCAACATTTACAGTGAATTGGGCGACTATAAAAATGCCTTGGAATATCATGAATTATACGAACAAGGCCATACGGAATACCTCAACACCATCATTGCGCGTAAGGACAGCGAGTTGCAAGTAAAATATGAAACGGCCCAAAAGGATATGGAAATCATGGACAAAGAGGCCAAGATTGCACAACAGCGAAAGACCCAAACCCTTTATATTGTCTTGGCCGGAATGCTTGCAATTATACTATTTGGAATGTTTTTTACACTGAGAAATATTCGCAAGAAGCGAAAATCGTTGGCCACGTTAAATGCCGAACTGGATGCAAAGAACAAACAAAACGAACTGCTGTTGAAAGAAATTCACCACCGTGTAAAGAACAATCTGGAAATGGTGAAAAGCCTCATTGCCCTACAATCGGCAAAACTGGAGGACGGGGCAAGCAAGGAAGCCATGCTCGCCAGCCAGAACCGCGTACAGAGTATGGGTATTATCCACCAAAAGCTGTATCAGGGTGAAAATTTGGGCAGTATAGAAATGAAGGATTATTTTATGAATTTAAGCGAAGGTGTTTTGGACACTTTCAATGCCGAGGAAAAGGTGAAAATAGAATGCGCCATGGACAATCTCAACCTGGACGTGGACACCGCGGTTCCCATTGGACTTATTGTAAATGAACTTTTGACCAACGCCTTAAAATACGCTTTTCCGGAAGGGGAAAAAGGAAAGATAAACATCAGTTTAAAACAGGAAAACGAGCGACTCTTTCTAAAGGTCTCAGACAATGGCATCGGGAAGACTGAAGGCTCAAAGCCCAAGGGCACAGGTTTTGGCACACAGCTAATCCAGTTGCTCACACAACAACTTAACGGCACCATAACCGAAGAACACATTAATGGCACCACGGTTTTCTTCAACTTTAAGAACTTTAAAATTGCTTGATGGACAAAGCCGTAAAAATATTGATTGTAGAGGACGAAATGGTAATTGCCGCCAATATTTCACTGCAGTTAAGCGAGTTGGGCTATGAGATAACGGGCATACTTCCACAGGGGGACGAAGCCATTTCGCATATTCAGATTAACAGGCCCGATATTATATTGTTGGATATTCGGCTCAAGGGCGATTTGGACGGTATTGAAACGGCACAAGCAATCCACAAGATACACCCTATCCCAATTATTTATTTAACGGCAAATGCCGACGAGGCACATTTTAACCGCGCCAAGGAAACGCATCCCTATGCCTTTATTTCAAAACCCTTTAAAAAACTTGACCTGCAGCGCGCCATTGAATTGACCGTTGACAGGATTTTGTTGGAAAAAGTTTCAGAAAACGGCAATGGGCCAACGGCCGCCACCGGAAACGATACCGACTTTATTCTGAACGACAGAATTTTTGTGCGCCATAACGAAAGGATGCTGAAAATAGACATCAAGAATATTCTCTATATTGAGGCAGATCGCAATTATTGCCGCATATTTTCGGAGGGCAGGGAATATCTCTTGGTGATGACCCTCAAGGATATTGATGAGAAACTTCCCCAACAACACTTCCTCAGAATACACCGCTCCTATATTATCAATCTTTCCCGAATAGACGAAGTGGCTGGCACCCATGTAGTTATAGCCAAAAAAGCCATCCCGATGAGCAGGGCGATGCGCACGGAGCTCCTTAAACGGTTGCAAACTATTTAAACGCAGGCAAGTCTTATTCGGGCAACGCATACATCTTCTATAACATCCTGATAACCTATACTTTAAAATTCAAAATTTACGTTATTATCTTCAAATAGGGTCTATGCAATAGGTTCAGTCCATTTTTTATTCTTCGGGAACAAATATTATCCCTTCGGACAACCCCAACCGCTTTTCATCCTAACTCACTTGTTTTCAGATAGTTTATTCAATTCCTTTGGTATAAACCATAAATAAATAGAATTATGAAAACACTTAGCACCATTATTATTTTCTGTTTCCCATTATTAATTGGTTTTCAGGCCACGGCCCAAATACACAAAAAGGGTGGGGCGGAATATCTGGGACCGGACTGGTACCGGACTATCGAAAACTTTAATAACAGTCCCCTCCCGGTCGTTCCCATAGACTATGTGCCCTTTGCAGCGAGAAAGCTGGACAAAGTGGAGAAACCTCTTATTCCTGATGTGTTCCGTACCAACGAAACGTCCAGATTTTCTCTGGCTGATGAAAAGAGAAGTGATTCAATGCAACTGAAAAACAAGTTGCAAAAACAGAAGCTCGCGATAAAAAATAATAACCAATAGATAAATAATTCTGAGAACACATGAAAAAACTACTCTTTTTAGGACTTGCAATAGTCCTTTCCATGGCAGCTTGCCAACAACAGGAAAAGCGCTACACCCAACAATCGCCTGAAATAAATTCATTTAAAGAAGGTATTGCAGCTTATGAAAACCGCGATTGGGAAGCATTGGCTAGCCACTACGCAGATACGGCCAAGATAATGTACAATGTAGTTGAAGAAGATGGAAAAACACTGGCCCAACTAATGGCAATGCACAAAGAAGACGCAACTATCTTTTCAGACTGGAAATATGTAGGCGATGAATCTGAATATGAAATGGTAGTGACCGACAAGGGCAAAACCTATGTAAACTTCTGGGGCCTTTGGAAAGGCACACTCGCGGCCACCAACAAGACATACACCATTCCTACACATATTACGGCCCAATTTGTAGATGGCAAAATCGTAAAGGAATTTGGCTATTGGGACCTATCAAAAATTATGCTGGATATGCAGGCTCAGCAAGAGGCCGATAATAGTTCCGCCGAAGCAAGTGAAATGGACGGCGCCACTACCCCTGAAGTAGCGGGCGAACAGTAATTACCCAGGCCTAACGGGCATTACAAGTGAGGATGTAGTTAACCCGTTAGGTCTAATTTAAAACCAAAATTATGAAAACAGTAGGTATCATAGGAGGCTCTGGCTTTATAGGAAGTTACACCACCAAGAAATTTCTGGAAGAAGGATACACCGTAAAAGTATCTGTAACCGACATAAAAAAGAGCGAAAAGTACCAACATCTCTTCAGTTTGGAAAATTCCGACAACCTCAACATCAGCGGGCTGAAGGTGGAGGACTTGGAAGTGTTGAAAGATTTTGTGAGCGATTGCGAAATTGTAATCCACGGCGGCACGCCCTTTCAACTGGATGTAAACGATCCGCAAAAAGAGCTCTTTGACCCCACCATCAAGGGCACCGAAAACTTTTTGGAAGCCATTAAGGTTGCGCCTTTAATACAAAAAGTGGTTTTCATAGCCTCGGTGGCAGCCTATAACACCAACTTTCCATTACCGGCATACGGCAAGACCGCCACAGACACCTATGATGAAACCGATAAAAAATACATAAGCGTCGAAAGCCATCCGTATGCACAGGCCAAGTTTATGGCCAACCAAACGGTGGAAAACTTTATAACGAAAAACCCAAATCTTTCTTTTGAAATTACTTCGGTTTCGCCGGTTGGGGTTATGGGGAAATCTCTGTCAAATAGGGAAGATTCTACTTCCACTGGAATGCAGTTTCTCTTTAAGAACAAAATTGCCCCCAATCCATTTGTGCAAATGCTGTATGATACCAATGCCGAAATGGCCGTAGTAGATGTTAACGATGTAGCGGAAGCCATTTTTAAAGCCGCAACAATTTCCGGCCTGCACGGCAAAAACTATTTGCTGAGCAGCGAAAGCTATCCAGTGAGCGATATGAGCTTAATGCTGAACCATAAAGAACCGAAAAGCAAAGGAAACATAATTTACAAAAACCAATTGGCAAGGCACGATCTGGGCGTGAATTTCAGACCAGTTCAAGAGACTTTAAACAGTTATTCGAAATCGTAAAAAGAAAGGAGTTATTGAGTTATTGAGTTATTTATGAAAACCCATTAATGAGCTATAAACCAACAATATAAAACCGAATATTAACCAAATAAATACATAAAAATGAAAACAACAATTCTATCGGCAATGCTGCTCATAGCTTTCATTGCAACAGCACAGAAAAAGAACGGAACGGTCTATATTGAGCATCCGGCAATTGATGTAGTAAATGATTTTACCAAAGCATCAGCTGCGGGCGACAGAGCCAAAATGGCGAGTTACCTGACGGATGATTTCAAGGCCTATAACGGTACTTCAGACAATGCCAACGACAAGGGGATGGATAAGGAAGCCTTTCTGGACAACCAAATGCTTTACCACGATAATTTGGACTACTATGCCATTGAGACATTTCCCGGCTCCTACCCAGATGCCATAGAGTATAAAAAGGACAATCCGGATGGCGATGTGTGGGTACAGACCTGGGATTTAATAAAGGGCGTCCACAAAACCACTGGCGTGAAGATTGATGCCGCTTCGCACCGGCTTTATACACTTACCAAAAACAATAAAATAAGCAGGCTCATCACATACAAAAACGACGGGGTAATTGATGAAATACGCTCCAGTTTTTCCGACAGGAAAAACGGCACCATCTACAACCACCACGATTTTATAAATACAGTGAGGAAAATGATGTACGCCATCGAGAACAACGACTGGGACAAGGCATACAGTTTTTATGATAAAGACGCCCGGTTTGTCGATTCCAGTTCACCCGATTTCAAGAGCATTTCGCTGGCAGAGCAGAAAGCCATAGACAAGCAGATACTGGACA
Source organism: Aequorivita aquimaris (assembly GCF_001573155.1). Classification (GTDB taxonomy): domain Bacteria; phylum Bacteroidota; class Bacteroidia; order Flavobacteriales; family Flavobacteriaceae; genus Aequorivita; species Aequorivita aquimaris. The sequence continues at coordinate 26,032 of NZ_JRWG01000004.1, forward strand.
AATTTGACGTAGCCAGTATTGATGTGGTGGGCTATCCCGATTATTTACATTACGAAATGGGTGATGCCCACGTAGTGCAGTCCTGGTGGAACATCAACTTTATGCGCAAATCGGACAAAAAAGCAATCACGGTCCCCATCCACTACCAAATGTATTTTAATGAGGATGGTAAGATAACCAGTGAAACCGCCTATTACAACCCGAAATTGTTGGATTAGAGCGAAATCGAGGCGAAATCGAAATCGAAATCGAAATCGAAATCGAAATCGAAATCGAAATCGAAAGATGAAGCTGAAAACGAAGTTGGAAATATTGCGGAAATGACAAGCATTGCAAATTCGTCCTACGTCCTAAAGTCTTAAGTCAAAAGAAACTCCCCGGTTTATAAAGAGAAACAATTCAATTTTAACCCGTTTCCGCCTATCGTGGAAACACAAATTTAAAATCATGAGAAAATTACTTTTTACACTGCTTTTACTGCCTTTTTTGGCACTATCGCAAAACAGCACCGAATACGCCGTATTCGAAAATGACGTGTTAACGCCAAATCCCACACAGATAAGCCAATTTGAAAGAGGGATTACCGCGCACAACAAAAAATACCACGGCGACGGACCCCATGGAGTTCGCGTGTATTGGATTTCCAATGGACCCAGAACCGGTCGCTACGTTTGGGTTATGGGCCCATTCCCATGGAGCTCCATGGACCATGGCCCCGCACAAAAAGAAGGCCACGATGCCGATTGGCGCGACAACGTAAGTCCATACCTCATGCCTGGTAGCGGATTCGAGAGTTCATATTGGAAATTCAATGCAGACATGTCGCGCTTTCCAAAGGACTTCACCATTAAGAACATGGCCGTGGATATGTGGGATATTAAACGCGGTAAATACAAAGAGGCAATGGCCTTGGTTAAAAAAGTCCACGATGTGTACGCCGCAAAATCGCCTAATGAAACCTTTGGTATTTACACCAACGAATTCCCCAGTACCAAGGAAGGAAAGGATCTGGCGGTCATTTCATTTTTTGACAAATCGGCATGGCTGGGCGAAGACCACAGCATCGCCAAAAAATACGATGAAATGAACGGCACCGGAAGTTGGGACCAGTTTTTAAAGGACTGGATGGACGTGACCAATGGCGGCGAGACCGAAATTTGGATGTATGTCCCGGAATTAAGTGGCATTAGTGGCGACGTAAAAGCCGCTGCTAGAAACTAACAACACTTTGCGCCCTTTGCGCCCCTGCCTACCAGACGGTAACGGCAGGCAGGTTTGCGGTAAAATGTACCCACCGCAGAGGCGCAGAGTACGCTAAGAAATTGTATAAAACAATAGTATGAAAACTTACGAAACCCAATGGAGCAAAGCAGAGCTGAAAACATACATTCTGATGCTCTGCGCCAAAGCAGATAAATTGGAAACCGAGGAAGAAATAGCCCTGATAAAAAAGAAAACTTCTGAAGAAATGTTCGAAAAAATGTACCGGGAATTTCAGAATGATGACGAAGATGAAAGTCTTGAAAAAATACAGGACGCACTGGAACGGCACCAATACTCTGAACTGGAACTGTGCGAGTTGAAAAGGGAAATCCAGCAAATCTTTGCCGCAGACCGCAAGGTCCCGATGGCCGAAAGCAATCTGGGAAGGATTTTGGAGAATATTATTTACTGAAATCGAAATCGAAATCGAAATCGAAACTGAAACTGAAGATGATCCCGGCAACACCCTAAGAAGATGAATTTCCTACAAGGTGTTCCCCGCCCTTCAGCGGGGGTCCTTGTAGGTATAATCATCGAAGTTGTAAATGAAAATTAAGAAATAATGAAAATTATAATACAAATCCTGTTTTTGTTATTTGTGGGTTTCGCAATAAACGCCCAAGGCGCAGACCCGCATGGGAGTGCCGAATCTGCAATTACAGGAATGGTTTCTACGGAAATAAAAAACCACAAAAACTTGGATAAAATGGGTAGTCAAAAGCATCTAACTAGTTCAGAAAAAGTTTATGCCAAAGACGAAGCAGACGTAAAGGCAACAATCGAACAATTTCTGATTGTAGCAGGCAACTACCAGCTCGACAAAATGGAAAAAATGATGGCCGACAATGCAAGTCTCGCAACCAAAAGATTAAGGGACGGCAAATGGACTACTGAAACCATGTTGATGCGCGACTATTTTGAAGCGGGGAAAATTAGAACAAACCGGCCTTATTTTGAACCCGTAAAAGAATACACAATACGTGTAAGCGAGGGGCAATTGGCATTCGTAAAAGCCGATGCCGTATTACATGCTTTTGGAGTGCCGCTTTTGCACAACATCGATTATTTCACATTGCTAAAGGAAAACGGGGCTTGGAAGTTTATCAATATTTCGTTCACCTCAACCCTTATTCCGGAAACTGAAAGAATTTATGACCCAATCGTTTTCGCCAAAAGCTACGCCCAGGCTTGGTGCAGCCAAAACCCAGATTTTGTGGCGTTGTTTTATGCCGAAAATTGTTCGCTAAACATAAACAATAGCACGCCCTCAGTTGGAAGAACCGCCATTGCAAAGTCTGCCAAGGCCTTTATGGAAAATTTTCCTGACGATATGGTCGTGGCTTTTGACAAATTGGTCAAAACTCCCATAGGAACAGAATTCCATTGGACCTTAACCGGAACCAACACCGGCCCCAACGGCACCGGAAAAAAAGTAAACATAAGCGGTTTTGAACTTTGGCAATTGGACGAAAACGGTTTGATAAAAGAATCCAAAGGCAGTTTTGATGGTGAAGAATATAGCCGGCAGATTAAATATGGCGTGGGATATTGAAATAGATTTTTTACTCAAAATAAGTTTAAATGAAACCACAAAGAACACTAAGAAGACACAAAGCACACAAAGCAATTCTTTGTGTACTCTGTGAAAAACATTGTGCCCTTTGTGGTTCAATAACGATAAACAACCATTAAAAACGATTCATAAAATGAAAACAACAAAACTTACAACAATAGCACTCGTTTTGGTAGCAGCAATTTCGCTATCTAGCTGTAACCAAAAGACCAAGACTGAAACAACAGTAGAAAAATCCGAACCCACGGAAACCGTTGTGGTAGATGAAACCCCAGACTATTTCCTGCTGCGTCCCGAAGTTGAAAAAGCCTATGGCTACTCGCATGCCGTAAAAATTGGCAACGACATAAAAATTTCCGGAGCGGTAAGTATGGACGATGAAGGCAACCCAACCGCTGTGGGCGACATAGAACAACAAATGAAAAACTGCTATGCCGATCTGGAAAAAGTATTGGCGCATTACGGCTGCACTTTTGACGATGTGGTCGTGGAAAATGTATTTACTACCAACATGCCCAAGTTTTTGGAAGTGGCGGCCTTTAGAGCAGAAATCTATAAAAACCATTTCCCCACAGGCTCGTGGCTTGGGGTAAAGGAATTGGCACTCCCGGAATTTATGATAGAGATTGAGATGGAAGTATACAAAAAATAGATTTACGAATACTAAAAAACATATTATGAAAACACTTAGAAATTACCCGTTAATCATTGCTGTCTTTGCAATAACGGCAGCTTCATTTGGCCAATAAAAATTGGATGCTTCAACTTTTGCCTATAATACAGGAAATCCTGCCGATTGGCCCGCAGCGCTGGACGCAGTGGTAGCCGCACCCCAAAACCATAAAATTTTATTGGAAAACGACAAGGTGAGGGTTTTGGAGGTAACACTTTTACCGGGCGAAAAGGAACCGCTGCACCATCATCAATGGCCAAGCACGCTTTATATACTAAGTGCGGGAGATTTTGTGGATTATGACGCCCAAGGCAATGTAATTCTCGATTCGCGAAAATTCCCCGAACAACCAACGTTTCCACTAACCATATTCAAAAATGCCGAAGCGCCACATCAAGCCGAAAACCTGAGTAAAACAGAAATCATCAAGCTTATTCGGGTTGAAATGAAACAATAAATAAATTACCTCGGGGCATTTCCGTGAGCTATTAAAATTTCAAATTCTAAATTCCAAAAGGAAGCGAGATAGAGCCTCCGGGAATGGAACCCAAAAAAAATTATATAGTAAGTCATAAAACAAACAAATATGAAAACGTCAAAATTACTTTTAGCCATCGCTTTTTTGAGCATTACAACAGTATTTGCCCAAAAAAGCAACATTGAAAAAGACCTGAAAATGTACGAACGGGTTTGGAGCGATATCGTCAACAAAGGTCAGATTGAACTTATCAACGACAAACACTTCGACCCCAACGTCGTGCAGCTCAACAATACGGGAAATCTTGAAGGCATCGCAGCGTTTCGGGATTATTACCAAAACTTCCTGACCGGATTTTCCAATATAAAATTTACCGTGAAGGACATTTTTGGCCAAGGCAACAATATCGCAAAACATTGGAGTTTTACAGGACAACACACTGGCAATTTCTTCGGCATTCCACCAACGGGAAAAATGGTAGATGTAGAAGGCGTTACCCTCGTAAAAATGAAAGACGGCCGCATTGTGCAGGAGCAGGATTTTATGGACCCGAACGTGATGATGCAGCAACTGGGTCTGGCTTCCGACCCTAACAACATTACCGTGGTCAACAATATGTACAAAGCTTTTGGGGCTGGCGATATTCCAACCGTCCTTGCCGGTATGGGCCCAAAAATAGTTTGGAATGAAGCCGAAAGCAATTCCCTTGCAGATGGCAATCCATACATTGGCCCAGACGCGGTATTAAATGGCGTTTTCGCAAGGCTTGGCGCGGACCACGAATATTTTAAACTGGAAGACATCAAATTGCACAATATGGACAACAATCAAGTGCTGGCAACGCTTCGTTATGATGCCAAAGTAAAGAAAACCGGAAAGACCTATTACGCCCAAGTTGCACATCTTTGGACACTCAAGGATGGAAAGGTTGTCGCATTTCAGCAGTTTTTGGATACCGAGAAAGTGGCCGAGGCGATGGAAAATTAAATTTTCAACTAAAACGGAGCAAGCCGTAAACTGAAAAGAGTAGGCATTAACAATTTAAATCAAACAAAATTCAAGCAGAAAAGGCAGTTTCCCCATGTCGCCAATAAAAAAGGAGGATTTTAATCCTCCCCCTTAAAACCTAAAATCATGGCAAAAGAAACTATTATCAGAAAAAAAAGATTGGGCAGAATCTTAACCGATAATGCCTTAACCAGGTATATTACCTTTTCGGCACTTTATATCGCCCAGGGAATTCCCGAAGGCATTACCTTTTTTGCAATTCCCGCCTGGTTGGCGATGAACGGCAAGTCGGCCATGGAAATCGCAGCCTATGTGGGGGTTGTTGGGATTCCATGGAGCTTTAAAATTGTGATTGCGCCTTTGATCGATCGTTTCACCCTGTTGGCAATGGGCAGAAAAAGACCGTGGGTCATTTTTGGGCAGCTTGGTTTAATTATAAGTTTTTTATGTATCGGGTTGATTCCAGATCCATTGAACAATCTCTCCGCCTTAATGGTTGCGGGTTTTTTCATCAGTTTTTTCGGCGCATTTCAGGACGTGGCAACCGATGGGATGGCCGTGGATGTAATTCCCGAGAACGAACAGGCCCGGGCCAATGGCCTTATGTGGGGGGCGAAAACCATTGGCATTTCGGCCTCGTTGCTTATCGGTACTTGGCTTATCAATACGTTTGGTTTCCCAACGGCTATCTCTTCCCTTTCCATTGCGGTGGCAACCATTATGCTTTTCCCGATTTACTTTAAGGAACGGCCCGGCGAAAAGACAATGCCCTGGACAGCCGGGGCAGTTTCCCCAGATTCAAAGCAGACACAATTGCGAAGCTGGAAACACATTTTTAAATGCCTTTACAAGGTTCTTCGGTTAAAATCGAGCTTGGTGTTTGGCCTCGGGGTTTTTGCCGTGGGTTTAATGTTCGGACTTATTGACACGCTACTGCCTATTTTCAGCATTCAGGAATTGGGGTGGACAAATTCGTATTTTTCAAATGTATTTTCCATTACAACGGTAATTGGAGGCTTTTTGGGCATGTTCATCGGGGGCTATCTGGTGGACTATTTTGGGAAAATCAAAATGCTTTCATTGTATTTATTTTTCTTGACCCTGCTTATAGCCGTATTTGCATCCCTATCCAATCTATGGGGCAATAATTTAATTGTTTACGCCTTTATCCTTTCCTATTACACGCTATATACGTTTTTGTGTATTGCGGTGTTCGCATCGGCCATGCACCTTTGCTGGAAAACCGTTGCCGCGACCCAATTCACACTTTATATGGCGCTTTCAAATATGGGGCGCGCTGCCGGGGCTGCAATGCTCGGGGTCTTGAAAACAAATTTTACTTGGGAAATCGTCTTTCTCATTATAGCCGCTATGCCCGTGATTATGATAATCCTTATTCAACTTATAAACTTTAAGAAACACCGGGTGACCGTGGATAGCTTTGTTATTTTGAAACAAACGGTCGTGGCGCCACCGGTATTAAAAGATTGATTTCAAAAAAGAAAATCCATTGCGGGAATTTGTTTCGGGTTTTCAATGCGAATGAAAAAAATAAATTAGCACCACAGAGACACAGAGAACACGAAGAAATCTCTGTGCGCTCTGTGCGCTCTGTGGTAAAAAAATTCAACTAACTAACAAAAAATGATTCAAAAAGAAGAAGGATTAAAAAGAAGAGTTGGTGTATTCGGTTTATCAGCTAATATTGTCAACATTATCATCGGCTCTGGAATTTTTGTACTGCCTGCAATTGTGGCTAGTTATATGGGGGCATCCAGCATCATTGCTTACCTTTTTTGTGGTTTGTTAATGGCAATGGTCATGCTTTGCTTCGCTGAAGCGGGCAGTAAAGTAACAAACACCGGCGGCCCCTACACCTACATTGAAACAGCTTTTGGAGATTATGCAGGATTTATTGGCGGCTTTTTTGCCGTTGGAAGCAATCTGTTTGCAGATGCAGCCGTATCCAATGCCTTAGTAAACGTTGTTGCTTCGGCATACCCAGTTTTTGAAAATGGATGGCCACGATTTCTATTTTTATTTATACTTTTTTATGGTTTGGTTTACGTAAATGTTATTGGCTTAAAACAAGGCATCGGTTTAGTTAAATTCAATACCATTATTAAGCTAATACCTTTGCTATTACTGATCGCAATTGGTTTTAAGGATGTTTCTATAAGCAATTTGTATTTTCAAAATATGCCTAGCATAAAAACATTAAGTGAAACATCACTTATTTTATTTTTTGCTTTTCAAGGTTGTGAAACGGGAATTATAGTTGGCGGTGAAGTTATAAACCCAAAACGTACAATTCCCAGAGCTATCTTAATAAGTATTGCAACAGTTGTGGTTATCTATGTGTTAATTCAAACTGTTTCGCAAGGTGTTTTAGGGGATGCTTTACCAAATTTTACAGCGGCGCCACTTGCTGAAACTGCCAAAGTAGTTTTTGGACCACTTGGATTTACGCTTTTAATTGTAGGTGCCGTTATCTCTATGTTTGGATATATGAGCGGAACAATTCTTAATAGTCCAAGAATAGTTTACGCACTTGCAAGGGATAAAGTCATCCCAATAAAGGCACTTTCCGAAATTCACAAATCATTTGCTACGCCTTACATAGCAATTATTATATATGCTACTATCGGTTTTATGCTGGCTGTTTCTGGCAGTTTTGAACAATTGGCTGTCATAGCCAGTAGCTCTATGCTAATTCTTTATTTGGGAGTAGCACTATCAGTAATTAAGCTGCGCAAATCGCAGAAAAATTTCGAAGGCGGATTTAAAATCCCAGGGGGTTGGGCTGTACCCATTTTGGCTATTGCAATAATTTTATACTTTTTATCAAGTCTTTCGGCAAATGAAATGATTGGCACCGGACTATTTATAGGTATATTAACGCTTATATTTTTCGCAATTAAATTTTTTAAAAAGAAAGTAGTATCATAAAATTAGTGAAGGTATGAGTCAGTGTTTTAAGCATTTGCACAAAAAGTGCTTATCGTTTCAAAAATGGTTATCTTTAAACTATTATCCAAATTATTAATTATGAGACTTATATCCTATATTTTATTGTTGCTTCTCATAGTTTCGTGTAAACAACAGGAAACAAAAAAAGATAATCTGGGCGTAGTGAATATAACAATCACAGGAAAGGAAAGTGCCCAGCCCAATTTTGAAAAAGGATTGCTGTTATTGCATTCCTTTGAATATGAAGACGCTCGCGAAGCTTTTATAGAAGCACAAAAGGAAGACCCAAAGATGCCGATGGCCTATTGGGGTGAAGCAATGACCTATAACCACAGCCTGTGGCAGCAACAGGATTATGAAGCAGCGACAACTGTTTTGGCTAAACTCGACAGTATTAATTTGGAAAAAAATACAACCGAAATTGAAAAGGATTTAATTGAATCCGTACACATACTCTACCAACCAAAAACAGAAAAAAAGCAACGCGATATTGCCTATTCCGAATTTATGGAAGGTTTATACAAAAAATATCCCGCCAATCAAGAAGTCGCCGCGTTTTATGCCTTGTCGCTTTTGGGCTCTGTTGAAGAAGGAAGGGACGATGTTGTTTACGGCAAAGGCGCTAAAATTGCAAAAGGTATTTTAAATGAAAACCCAAACCATCCCGGCGCACTTCATTATTTGATACATTCGTATGACGATCCCGACCACGCTACACTTGCATTGGATGCCGCAAACGCCTATTCAAAAGTAGCACCGGATGCAGGCCATGCGCTTCACATGCCTTCACATATTTATGTTGCGATGGGGATGTGGGATGACGTTATTTCTTCAAATATTGCTTCCTACCAAGCAAGCCTTAACAGAATGGAAGAGAAAAATTTAGGCAATGATGCCCGTGGTTATCACGCCTTCCATTGGTTGCAGTACGGCTATCTTCAAAAGGAAAATTACGAAGAAGCAAAAAAAATGGTGCTCGATATGAAAAAGTATGCTACCGAAACCCCATCAAAAAATGCTCGGGTATATTTGGTATTTTTAAAAGGAACCTATTTAACCGAGACCGATAAATGGGAAGATGAAATTGCTGATATTCCTGTGGACATTTCCGACTTGAATATTTCCGTCCGCTCAAAATATCATTTTTTGGAAGGAATGAAGGCGTATAAAAAGGGCAATACCCAAAAACTGGACAGCATACTTAGCATTATGGACCAAGACCATAAAAGGGAATCGTTTATTGTTACAGAGGGCAGTGCCAAACTTTGTGCAGGCGTTACTCGCGACGAAGCGACGGAAATGGATTTAAAAGGAGCTGAAATTAGACAGAATCAATTAATGGCACTTCGCGCTGAGTTGAATAATAATTCAAAACTAGCCGAAGAGCATTTTATAAAATCCATCGAAATTGAAAACAGCATAAGCTACAGTTATGGTCCGCCATCCATCCAAAAACCCACCCACGAACTTTATGCAGATTGGTTACTTACCCAAAACAGAAATGAGGAGGCCGCAAAACAATACGAACTTGCCTTAAAAAATGGCCCCGGAAGATTACGCGTTTTGAAAGGAATGGAAAATTCAAAACAAGTAATGTAAGTTTTGAGGGTTCAACCGCATTCATCAATAAAGTTTTATCTCCGCATTGTGGACGCAAAGGCTTTTCCCTATCTTTAAATTCTGAAATAAAACTTCAGGTGAACTATGAATATCGATCAAATTTTCAAAAACAATCAAGATTGGGTAAATGAGAAATTAGGGCTTGACCCAAATTATTTTAAAAATCTTTCCGAAGGGCAAAATCCAGAGGTGCTTTATATAGGCTGCAGCGACAGCCGTGTTACCGCAGAAGAAATAATGGGCGCCAAACCCGGCGAAGCCTTTATACTGCGGAATATTGCCAATATGGTTTCAAATCTCGACCTAAGCGCCATGAGCGTCATCAATTATGCCGTGAGCCATTTAAAGGTAAACCATATAATTGTTTGTGGCCATTACGGCTGCGGCGGTGTAAAAGCGGCGATGCAAAGTCAGGATTTGGGAATTTTAAATCCGTGGTTGCGAAATATTCGAGATGTGTATAGATTACATAAGCAAGAGTTGAATAATATAAAAGACGAAGAAGAAAAATACCGCAGGCTGGTAGAACTTAACGTGCAGGAACAATGCGTAAACGTTATTAAAACCGCTGATGTTCAAATTGCATACCGCAGCAGAAATCTTACGGTGCACGGTTGGGTTATGGATATGGGTACTGGAAAATTAATCGATTTAAAAATTGATTTTGATAAGGTTCTCAAAGACATTATGGAAATTTACCATTTGGATTAAAGAAATTTAGAATTACATACGCTCTGGAACGTCAATTCCCAAGAGGGCGAAAGCACTTTTTATAACTTCCCCCACGGCTTTTGAAAGTTTTACGCGAAATGTTTTTTCAGTTTCATTATCCGTTGCGAGAATTGGCACATTTTGGTAAAAACTGTTGAATTCCTTTACCAAATCATAAGTATAGTTAGCAATCAAAGCCGGGCTGTAATTCTCCGCCGCCAACTGAATGGTTTCAGGGAACTGCTGGATAATTTTTATGAGCTCTTTTTCCTTTGGATGCATTTCGACAGATGTCAGGTCGAGTGCTCCCGAGGCTTCGAGAGAGACCTCTCCAGCTTTTCGTAGAATAGACTGAATCCGCGCATAGGTATATTGAATAAACGGCCCCGTATTTCCTTGAAAATCAACGCTTTCCTCAGGATTGAATAGAATCCGTTTTTTAGGATCTACTTTTAAAATATAATATTTTAAAGCGCCCAAACCGATCATTCGGTAAAGTGCTTCCTTTTCTTCTTTTGAAAAATCGTCGATCTTTCCAAGTTCCTCAGAAATGGTTCGCGCCGTATCGGTCATTTGCGCAATCAAATCATCTGCGTCAACCACAGTTCCTTCACGGCTTTTCATTTTACCGGAGGGCAGATCCACCATTCCATAACTTAAATGAAACAGATTTTTAGCCCAACTGTAACCGAGTTTTTTCAGAATTAAAAACAACACTTTAAAGTGGTAATCCTGTTCGTTACCTACGGTATAAATCATTCCGCCCACATCGGGATGGTCTTTCACACGCTGTACGGCAGTGCCTATGTCCTGCGTCATATAAACCGCGGTGCCGTCGCTACGCAGCACAAGTTTTTCATCCAGTCCCTCCTCGGTTAAATCGCACCAAACGGAACCATCATCCTTCATAAAAAAGACATCTTTTTTTATGCCTTCCTCAATAATATCTTTCCCCAAAAGATAGGTGTCGCTTTCGTAATAATAAAAATCGAAATCTACGCCAACGGCTTTATACGTTTCTTCAAAACCGCTGTACACCCAGCCATTCATTTTATTCCAAAGGGCCACGGTTTCTTCATCGCCAGCCTCCCACTTTCGGAGCATTTCCTGGGCTTCCAAAATTAGTGGTGCTTGCATTTTTGCCTCTTCCTCAGTTTTTCCTTCAGCTTTTAAAGTTTCAATCTGCTTTTTGTATTCTTTGTCAAATTTTACGTAGTAATTCCCAACGAGCTTATCCCCTTTCAAATCAGTCAAATCCGGTGTTTCCCCATTTCCGAATTTTTCCCACGCAAGCATACTTTTACAAATATGGATGCCACGATCGTTGATTATTTGGGTCTTGTACACTTTTTTTCCCGCCGCCTTTTCTATTTCGGCAACGGAATAGCCAAGTAGCACATTCCGAACGTGCCCCAAGTGCAAAGGCTTGTTGGTGTTTGGCGAGGAATATTCCACCATTAATGCTTCCTTTCCCTGCGGAACTTTTCCGAAGGAAGAAAAATCTTCGACTGAATTGAAAAAGTTTAAATAATACGAATCGCTCAAAACGATATTTAAAAAGCCTTGTACAACGTTGAATTTTTCAATTTCTGAAACATGTTCAACCAAATAGGTGCCGATGGCCTCACCAATCTGCACCGGATTGCCTTTCACTACGCGCAACATCGGGAAAACAACCGCGGTGATGTCGCCCTCAAAATCTTTGCGGGTGGGCTGTAATTCTACCGATTCAAGTTTTGCACCGTACAGTTTTTCCACTGCGGCTTTAATTTGGGTTTCCAATGTTTGCTGAAATGTCATACTGAAATTTTAAAGTGCAAAGATACTTTTTTTGAATTCTTAATTCTGTATTCTATTTTCTGAATTTTCCGAAGCCATCAAATAACTTTCATTTAAAGTTTTGGTAATCTTCAAATAGAAAAACCAAACGTCCTTTGCCGAAAAAAATATGGATATTTTTTTATACGTGTTTGCTGCTCTTTTTTCGGTAATAAACCCATTGGGAACCGTACCCGTATTTGTAGGGTTGACCAGCGATGAAAGTACTCAGGAACGCAACAAAACTTCACTTTTGACCACGATAAACGTGGTGGTAATTTTAATCATTTCCTTTTTCGCCGGAACGTATCTTTTAGCGTTTTTCGGAATAAGTTTGAATGCATTGCGCATTGCAGGTGGGATGATAATAGTAACCTCTGGCTTTGCGCTGTTGACGGGAACTTTTTCAAAGCACAAAGGGATGAAGAACAAACGGGTTCAAAAGGATTTAGACAAAAGGGAAAAATTTTCGCTCACTCCACTGGCAATACCTATGCTTGCGGGCCCTGGCTCCATTTCGCTACTAATAACTTTTAATCAGCAGTATCAAAAAACAGTAGAGATAATTTGGATTGTAATGGCCGTTTTTGCAGTTGGATTGGCGACGTTTATCATTTTGAGAAGTTCGCATTACATCAGCAAATTTTTGGGCGCTTCGGGCATCAATGCTATTTCAAGAATTGTTGGATTTATTGTAATTTCAATAGGTGTGGAATACATCAGCGCTGCCGTGATTTCTATTCTAAAAACAATAAACCCTTAAAAATTAGCGGCGGTTTTTAAGCAATGCTCCGGCTATAAGTGCCAAAACCCCAATGCCAATCATCCCCAGCGTTTGGTTGGTCAATCCTTCCTTGGCATTAACTTCCAAAGGGCCTATATCCAAAACCTGTTGCGGCACAAAAGCATTGTAAAGTCCGAAGATTATTAAAACAACCCCTACAATTAGCAATACGATTTTTAAGATTTTCATGGTTTTTGGATTATTTGGTTGAAGATTTAAAGATACCGTTTTGGAAAATAAGGCAAACTATAACTTAACGGGTTTTTAACTAATGTTTAATTATTAAAAATTATCTTTAAACAAAATATTTTAAATTGAAAATTCTACTCACAGGCGCCAATGGATACATTGGTATGCGATTACTTCCCGAACTTTTGCAAAACGGGCACGAAATAATTTGTGCCGTTCGGGATAAAAATAGATTACCGCTCGATCCCGAAACAACAAAAAAGATAACCGTCGTGGAGGTGGATTTTGCCGAAGAAGTAAACACCGAATCATTCCCAAAAGATATTGATGCCGCTTATTATTTAATACACTCGATGAGCGGCTCCACCAAAAATTTTGATGAAGTTGAAGCCCGCTCAGCCGAAAACTTCAATAAATACATGGATTACACTACTGTGAAACAGATCATCTATTTAAGTGGTATTATAAATCAGGACGAACTTTCAAAACACCTTTCTTCCCGAAAAAAGGTAGAGGAAATTTTATACAAGGGCAACTATCATCTAACCGTGCTTCGCGCCGGAATTGTTGTTGATAGCGGCAGTTCTTCTTTTGAAATTATTCGGGATTTGTGTGAAAAACTGCCAATAATGATCGCTCCAAAATGGTTAAAGACTAAAATTCAACCCATTGCCATTCGCGACGTGATTGCGTTTCTATCGGGGGTTTTGGACAATGAAAAATGTTTTGACAAATCCTTCGATATCGGTGGTCCCGATGTGTTGACCTATAAAGAAATGTTGATGAAATATTCCAAAATCCGTGGCCTAAAACTTTGGATAATTTCGGTTCCTGTTATGTCGCCACGGCTTTCTTCGTATTGGCTTTATTTTGTAACCTCAACTTCATATAAACTCGCTGTAAATCTTGTGGACAGTATGAAAATGGAAGTGGTGGCAAGGGATAATAAACTGCAGGAAATTTTAAATATCCAGCCCATTTCATATGAAGAAGCAATCAAAAAAGCCTTTTTGAAGATTGAACAAAATCTCGTGATTTCCAGTTGGAAAGATTCCTTGGTGGCAGGAAGAATTTCAAATTTAAAAGAATACATCCAAGTGCCAAAATACGGCTGCCTGAAAGATAAAAAAGTATTGAATGTTGATGATCCCGAAAGAGCGTTAAACAATATATGGGCCATTGGCGGAAAACGCGGGTGGTACTACGGAAATTCACTGTGGAAAATTCGCGGATTTATGGATAGGCTTGTGGGCGGCGTTGGTTTAAGACGCGGAAGAACTCACCCAGACCAAATTTACACCGGCGATGCGTTGGATTTTTGGCGTGTGCTCTACGCCGACAGAGAAAGCAAAAGACTCCTACTTTTTGCCGAAATGAAACTTCCCGGCGAGGCGTGGCTGGAATTCTGTATAAACGATAAAAATGAATTGATACAGACCGCCACCTTCCGTCCGAAAGGTTTGTTGGGAAGACTGTACTGGTATTTGATGCTACCCTTCCACTATTTCATTTTTGGGGGAATGATCCGAAATATTGCAAAAACAGAAACCATGGCGTAATTATGCCTTAGGCAGAAAAACCTCGGCCATCATACAGCGGGCGCTTCCGCCACCGCAGGTTTCAATGGTAGTAAGGTCGCTGCTCAAGATTTCACAATGTTTCTCAATTGCCGCAATTTGATTTTCGGTCAAACTACTATGCGCCGCCGCACTCATTACTAAATATTTTTTGTCGCGTCCCTGTACTTGGAGCATATTGCCCGCAAAATGATGCATTTGGGCTTCGGTAATTGAGATAATCTCCTTCCCGTCCGTCTTCAAATGCTGCACCACATTTTTCTTTTCCTTGGCATCATCTATACTGTCCAAACAGATAACACAAAATTCTTCGGCAAGGCACATCATTACATTGGTGTGGTAAATGGGCACCCGCTTGCCATCAACGGTTTGGTTTGCAGTGAAGATTACTGGCAGATATTCAAAATCCTCGCAAAATTCAATAAGCAATTCTTCATCAGCACGTGGCGAAAGTGCGCAATACGCTTTATGGTTTACCCTGTCGAGCAACAGACTTCCCGTACCTTCTAGAAAAAAGCCTTCATCTTCCGCAGGGGTGTAATCGTAAATATTATTGATTTTAAAACCTTCATTTTCCAAACGAATCAAAACTTCCTCACGCCTTTCGCGACGGCGGTTTTCAGCAAACATTGGGTAGAGACCTATGTCGCCATTTTCGTGAAAACTGATCCAGTTGTTGGGGAAAATGGAATCGGGGGTGTCCATTCTCAAATCGTCATTCTCTACAATCACATGTACGCCAACACCTCGCAATTTCTGCACAAAGGCATCAAACTCTGCCTGGGCTTTGGTATTTATTTCAGCATTTTTAAGGGCGATGTCTTCCTGAAAAAAATTATTGACCGCCGTCTGCTCGTTCATACGGAACGCGACCGGGCGAATCATTACGATGGTATCTGTGATCTGTTTTGCCAATTGAGGGAATTTTAGGCTGCAAATTTAAAGGAATTTCCTGTTGAAAAAATGCTTTTAAATGGTAAATTAGATGTACAAAGTAGAATTACGTTTTTAGAAACCGAAACATTTAAAAATTATGGATACGTTAAAAAATTTAAAGGACGAACTTACCGAAGAGTATAACACCACCCAAAAATTTCTGAATAATTTTCCAAAGAACAAAAACGATTATGCCCCGCATACCAAAAGTATGAAGCTTATGGACTTAGCAACGCACATTGTGGATATTTTTGGCTGGCCGCAGGTTATTTTGAATACCGATTATTTGGATTTTGCTGATGGCTATAATCCCGAGAAAATGGCCACTAAAGAAGATTTGTTGCAACAGTTGGAAAAACAGCACAAAGCCGGGATGCAAGCTTTGGAAAACGCAAAAGAAGCAGATTTAAAACTGAACTGGAGCATTCGGATGAACGGTGAAAAAATTATGGAATGGAGCAAGTACGGCGCCATCAGGCACGGGCTAAACCAAGTAACCCACCACCGCGCGCAGCTGGGCGTTTATTATAGATTGCTGAATATTCCGGTGCCGGGAAGTTATGGGCCTTCGGCAGATGAGCAGAATGGGTAAACTCTTTAGTTATTCTAGAATATTTTCAAGCA
Source organism: Aequorivita aquimaris (assembly GCF_001573155.1). Classification (GTDB taxonomy): domain Bacteria; phylum Bacteroidota; class Bacteroidia; order Flavobacteriales; family Flavobacteriaceae; genus Aequorivita; species Aequorivita aquimaris. Next base: position 42,256 of record NZ_JRWG01000004.1, read on the forward strand.
CTCAGCATATCCCCATCTTTAACGGAATCGCCATATTCGAGAAGCATTTTTCTATAAAAATTATGCTGAAGCTGACCATCTTCAAGACAACCGATTAATGTTTCCTCTAAATCGTTGTAGCCTAACCTATCTGAAATTGCTTCGTTTAAATCATAAAGCCTAACCGGATCGGTAGTCAATGGTTTGGAATTCCAGATAGAAATCAATTTGTTTTCATAGTTCACATCTACATCTACTGAACTGAAGAAGAAATTGAGAAACGCTTTATGGAAATTGCGAAATTGCTCGTTCGGACGTTTATCAAATTGACAGCTTTTAGATATCAGCCTTTGCATTTTCTCTCGAATTATTTCATCTCTATCTTCCATAACATATCAATTTGTATATTGAAGATACGAAGCGTATGCCTTTGGAGATTTTAAAAAATAAGACTTTAGCGTCAGTTTAACTTGTGCTTTTGGATTACGTTAAAAAATTTAAGACTAAAAGCTAGTTTTCAGCTTTATAACCATTACTTTCCCATTCTAAAAAACCGCCCTGAAGGTCATAAATTTCCTTAAAACCGGCTTCTTTTAAAAGGGCAGATGCCTTGGCACTTCTTCTTCCACTTCTGCAATATAGATACACTGGCTTTTCGGGGTCTAACTTTTCAACTTTGGTTAGAAATTCTGATTCCATCACATTAATATTTTCAGCATCTACAAGATGTCCTTCGGCAAACTCCTCAGGAGTACGCACATCCAATAGTTGGATTTCAGGATTGTTCTCAATTGAGTCCTTAAATTCCTGTGGAGTTAGCACACGTACTTCCTGTGCTATCGTTTTCTCTTTGCACGCCGTAAAAAAAATGGCGCCGCAAAGAAGCAGAAGTATTGATATCTTTTTCATTTTTTGAGATTTTAATTAATAGTTTCACCTTCCCATTCCATAATCCCGCCTTTAAGGTTGAAGGCATTTTTAATACCTATGGAATTGAGCAACATACACGCTTGTCCGCTTCTGCCACCGGAACGGCAATACACATAATAATTTTTTTGCGGGTCAAGCTGTCTTGCCCGCTGAAGAAATTCTGCTCCGTTGTAAATATCCATTTGGATAGCTCCCGGAATATAGCCTTCCTCAAATTCCGCATCGGTACGCACGTCCAAAATCACCGAATTCTCGTCCTTTTCCAATTGCTCGCTCCACTGTTGTTGTGTCAAATCTGCCATTTTAAAAATTTTCAGTAAAAATAATAAATGTGAAACGTTTAAAATTAAAAAAACCGGAAACAAAACGTTTTCGGTTTTTAAAGAATATTTTTTTTAGAGATCTATTGCTTAACGGAACAGCCTATAGCTTTTGTTTCCTTTACGGAAACTTCTTTTCCTTCCAAAAGCTCATTTACGGCATTCGCCAAAAATCTTTCCTTTACTTCAGCAGCATTGCGAACGTTATCATCAATGGCACCAATGTATTTTACAATATTTTTACCGCCTTCCTTTTGAAGCAGATAAACGTGCGGTGTTTTTGTGGCGCCGTATTTTGCATAGATTGTTTGGCTTTCGTCATATAAATACGGAAAAGTAAACCCAGCTTCTTTTGCTTTTTCTCGCATCAATTCATACGTATCATCTGGCTGAACCTCCGGATTGTTTGGGTTAATTGCTATCAAAGGATAGCCTTTCGATTTAAATTCCTTGTCCAACGCAACCATTCTTTCTTCACTAGCTACCGCATACGGACATGTGTTGCACGTAAAAATCACAATAAAACCTTTGGCATCTTTATAATCGGAAAGCGAGACCATTTTTCCGTTTACATCCTTCAGTTTAAAATCGGTAGCTTCATCACCGATAGTATATCCTTTCGTTTCGGTTTCAGAGTTAATTTCCGTGAATTCGGGCTGGACAATTTTGCTAACGGCAAGGTCCCAGCTTTTATCCGTAGATTCGTTTTTACAACTGCTAAAAGCAATCAATACAAGGGCTGCAAATGATATGCTGGAAAGTATATTTTTCATAATTTAAATTTTTATAGAAATGTTTTTAATTCAGCTTCAAGTTCTTCAAAAGTAAATGATTGTTCGTAAAATTTTCGGTTATCTTTTTTATAAATAATTGTTGCGGGAATGGCACCACTCCATTGAGGTGAAACCTTTGGAATCCAACTATTGGCGTCAGAATCATCCAATAACACCACTTCAGATTGTATGTTGTTCTTTTTAATAAAAGGAATTACTTGGCTCTCCAGTTTGTCCGGAAAATCAAGGCTAACCAACACTAGTTTCACGTTTTTATCGGAATAGTCCGAAGCCAATTTTTCAAAAGCCGGAAGCTCTTTTATACAGGGTTTGCACCAAGTGGCCCAAAAGTTAATTACATAAATTGAATCGTTTTTCTTTTGAAGATACTGCCGTTCAAGTTCTTCGAAATTCAAGGAAACAACTTTTTTTGAATTGAAATCTTCTTTATTAATTGAAAGATCTTCTTTCATTGCAACTTCAGAAGTTGTTTCAGATTTTTTATCCAAACAGCTTTGAAACATCAAAACAAAAAGTATAAGCGGAAGTAATTTCATTTGCTAAAAATATTGAAAGTGAAATGATTAAAGCAAACCATTAACGTAAGATTAATAGACTTATTTAGTGCCAAAAAGTTTCATTTCAGAATTAGAAATTTTAAATTTTTCAATAAAAGAAAACTGTCTTCAAAAAAAATTCTATATTTGAACCCGAAACAATGAAAACATTTACACAAAATACTTGGTGGTGGAAAAACTTACGGAAAACCTCGTGAGCGGAACACCTATAGTATAAAATATACGAAAAGGCTTGTCAATCACGACAAGCCTTTTTTCATGCTTGCGTTAGTGGGCATCGAAGCATTAAGCAATAAAAAATGAAAATAGAAAATAAAAAATATCAGCTAAAAACATATTCAAAAAAACTGTTGGCAGATACGCTCACGCCGGTTTCGGTGTATTTGCGGTTGCGCGATAAATTTCCGAACAGCCTTTTGCTGGAAAGCAGCGATTATCACGCTAACGACAACAGTTTTAGCTATATCTGCTTTAACCCGATTGCTTCCATAAAAGTGGAGAACGAAACCATTTTTCAAAATTTTCCTGATGGAAAAAGCACAACGCTTGAAATTTCAGAAAAAACGAATGTTCCAACTATTTTAGACGAATTTGCCTCCTCTTTTTCTTCGGAAGAAAGTAAGTTTAAATTCATCAACAACGGTCTTTTCGGTTTTATGGCTTTTGATGCAGTGCGTTATTTTGAAGACATTTCGCTTTCAAAAAAAGAGGAAAATCTTGAAATGCCCGATTTGTTTTATGCAGTTTACCAAAATATAATCGCGATAAACCATTTCAACAACGAAGCGTATATTTTTGCCCACTGTTTTGAAGCTGAAAACAATATTCCGCAGATTGAACAGCTATTAAAATCGAAGAGTTTTGCGGAATATCCTTTTGCGAGAAAAGGCGAACGCACCACAAATTTGAATGATGAAGATTTTAAAGCTCTGGTGCGAAAATGCAAAGAACATTGCCAGCGCGGTGATGTGTTCCAAATTGTGCCCAGCAAACGGTTTTCACAGAAATTTACGGGTGATGAATTCAACGTTTACAGGGCTTTGCGCAGCGTTAATCCTTCACCCTATCTTTTCTATTTTGATTACGGAAATTTTAAAATCTTCGGCAGTTCGCCCGAAGCGCAGTTGGTCGTAAAAGAAAATGCGGCTGAAATTCACCCCATCGCAGGAACTTTTAAACGAACAGGAAACGACGAACAGGATGCCGAGCTCGCCAAAAAACTTTCCGAAGACAAAAAGGAAAACAGCGAACACGTAATGCTAGTTGATTTGGCACGAAACGATTTGAGCCGGCACGGCACGAACGTAAAAGTGGAAACCTATCGCGAGGTTCAGTTTTTTTCACACGTAATTCATTTAGTGAGCAAAGTTACGGCAACGCAAAACCCCGAAACATCAACAATGCAGATTGTTGCAGACACTTTTCCCGCGGGAACTTTGAGCGGCGCACCAAAACATAAAGCGCTGCAATTGCTGGAAAAATATGAAAACCGAAGTCGAGAATTTTACGGCGGAGCCATCGGGTTTATGGATTTCAGCGGCAATTTTAACCACGCTATTATCATTCGGTCTTTTGTGAGCAAAAACCATACATTGCATTATCAAGCTGGCGCGGGCGTGGTTTCGGAAAGCAATGAGGAAAACGAATTACAGGAAGTTTATAACAAATTGGGGGCTTTGACAAAAGCACTGGAATTGGCGGAAAACATATAAGTCCCCCAGCCCCAAAGGGGAGCAAAAAATAATAATTCATGAAAGAAGAAATAAATAAAATTAAAAATCAGGCTCCCTTCCCCCAGGGGGAAGGGCTGGGGAAGAGGATTAAAATATTAGTCATCGACAGCTACGACAGTTTTGTTTATAATCTGGTCCACTATTTAGAGGAATTGGATTGCGAGGTAACCGTAAAACGAAACGATAAATTCTATTTGGAAGAAGTAGAAAATTACGATAAAATTCTACTTTCTCCCGGCCCAGGAATTCCCGATGAAGCGGGTTTGCTGAAAGAAGTAATTCAAAAATATGCAACATCAAAACCAATTTTTGGCGTGTGCTTGGGTCAACAAGCAATTGGTGAAGTTTTCGGTGGAAAGTTGGAAAATTTGAGCAAAGTTTTTCACGGCGTTGCTACAAAAGCAATTATTACTTCCGAAAACGAACCACTTTTCAAAGGAATTGAAAAGGAATTTGAAATAGGTCGTTACCACAGTTGGGTGGTTTCAAAGGAAGATTTTCCGGAGGTTTTGGAAATAACTTCAGTCGATGAAAATGGGCAGATTATGTCCCTTCGCCACAAACTTTATGATGTTTGCGGCGTACAATTTCATCCCGAAAGTGTACTGACACCTATGGGGAAACAGATTATTAAAAATTGGATTGAAAGTTGAGAAAAAGTATTCAGTTTTCAGTCACAGTTCGCAGAATTGCAACTAAACCGATAAACTTTTAAACTTATAAACACATAAACTTATCGACTCATCGACTTAAAAAATGAAGCAGATTTTAAACAGATTAATAAACCAAGAAAAACTTAGCAAAACTGAAGCACGAACTGTTCTTGTAAACATTTCCGAAGGGAAATACAACCAAAGTCAGATTGCCGCTTTTTTAACGGTTTATATGATGCGAAATGTGAGTTTGGAAGAACTGGAAGGCTTTCGCGATGCTTTGTTGGACCTGTGTTTGGCGGTAGATTTCAGCGAATACAACACCATCGATTTATGCGGTACGGGCGGTGACGGAAAGAATACGTTTAATATTTCAACATTGGCTTCATTTGTTACGGCTGGTGCGGGAGTAAAAGTTACAAAACACGGCAATTACGGAGTTTCATCCGTTAGCGGAAGTAGTAATGTGATGGAAGCGTTGGGAATAAAATTCAGCAATGAAAAGGATTTTTTAAAGCGTTGTTTGGACGAAGCGGGAATCTGCGTTCTGCATGCGCCACTCTTCCATCCTGCTATGAAAAATGTTGCACCAATCCGCAAGGAACTGGGCGTTAAAACATTTTTTAATATGCTCGGGCCGATGGTGAATCCAGCCTTTCCAAAAAACCAATTGGTCGGCGTTTTCGATTTGGAATTGGCACGGATGTACGGCTATCTCTATCAAAAAAGCGAGAAAAATTACGCTGTGCTGCACGCAATGGATGGCTATGATGAAATTTCGTTAACGGGACCAGTAAAAGTGATTTCAAAAGCTTCGGAAACTATTTTGAATGCTGCAGATTTCGGAGTGAAGCAGATTGAGGAATCTGAAATATTCAGTGGCGAAACGGTAAAAGCTTCAGCTGAAATATTTTTGAATATTCTCAACGGAAAAGGTACCCAAGCACAAAACAACGTGGTTTGCGCCAATGCAGGAATGGCGATTTCAGTAGTTGAAAATTGCACTATAAAAGAAGGATTTGAAAAAGCCAAAGAATCTTTGGCTTCTGGCAAAGCTTTGAAATCATTGAAGAAATTGCAGCAAATATCCGATTGAATCACGACTCAATACTCAATACTCAAAAATGACAATTTTAGATAACATAACAGCCTACAAACAAAAAGAAGTCGCCGCAAAAAAAGAAGCAATTCCAGTGCGGTTACTCGAAAAATTTCCACTTTTTGCAAAGGAAACCAAATCATTGGCGGAGGCTTTGCGAATTTCCACAACGGGAATTATCGCCGAGCACAAACGCCGTTCGCCCAGCAAATCGGTGATTAACGACAAGGTTTTGTTGCCCGAAGTGGTTTCGGGATATGAAAATGCTGGGGCAAAAGGAATTTCGGTTTTAACGGATTCCAACTTTTTTGGAGGTTCGCTGGATGATCTTTTGGTTGCCGAAAAAACGGTTTCCATTCCCATTCTCCGGAAGGAATTTATCATTGACCCCTATCAGATTTACGAGGCAAAAGCCTTCGGTGCCGATGCTATTTTGTTGATTGCGGCTTGCCTTTCGGCGGAAGAATTGAAACAGTTTTCGTTTTTGGCGAAAAGCTTAAAACTCGATGTTTTATTGGAAGTTCACAATCTCGAAGATCTTCAAAAATCCCTTTTGCCGAATGTGGATATGATTGGCGTGAACAACCGGAACTTGAAAAATTTCAAGGTGAATATCGACATCAGCAAAAAGCTTTCCGAAGAAATTCCGGCCGATTTCGTAAAAATTTCCGAAAGCGGAATCAGCGATGTGGAAACAATAAAAGAGTTGAGAACCTACGGTTTTGAAGGGTTTTTGATTGGTGAAAATTTTATGAAAACCGAAAATCCCGGCGAAACGGCCAAACAATTTATTCAAAATTTAAGATGAAACCACTTTTAAAGATTTGCGGAATGAAACACAACATCACTGAAGTCACAAAACTTCAGCCCGATTATTTAGGTTTTGTTTTTTATGAAAAAAGTCCGCGTTATTTTGAAGGGGAAATTCCTTCGCTATCGCTCGGAATTAAAAAGGTTGGGGTTTTTGTGGATGAAAAGATTTCAAAAGTGATTGATTTGTGCAAAAAATATTCTTTGGACGTAATCCAGCTTCACGGTAACGAAACGAAAGAATATGTCCTCGACTTGCAGGGTTATCTCACTTTGCTTTATCCCGATGTACTGGTGTGGAAGGCTTTTAGCGTTGACGAAGAATTCGATTTCAGCGAAATAAAAATTTTTGAAAATAAAGTGGATGCGTTTCTTTTTGACACAAAAGGAAAAGAAAAAGGCGGAAACGGTTATACTTTTAATTGGGAAATTTTAAAAAATTATCCATCGAAAAAGCCTTTTATTCTTAGTGGTGGAATTGGTTTGGAAGAAGTTGATCCATTGAGAGAAATACTAAAAACAGACCTTCCCATTCACGCAATTGATGTGAACAGCAAATTTGAAACTGCACCTGGTTTAAAGGATGCAGTTCTCCTGCAAGGTTTCAAAAACCTTGTAGGTATAAACAGAAACTTATGAAATTAAACAAACAGATTCCTTCGGCTGTGTCTCGGAATTATAACGTAAACGAAAAGGGGTACTACGGCGATTTTGGCGGCGCGTATATTCCCGAAATGTTGTACCCAAACGTGGAGGAACTTCGGCAGAATTATTTAAAAATTATGGCCGAGGAATCTTTTCAAAAGGAATTCCGACAATTGCTGAAAGATTATGTGGGGCGACCTACTCCACTGTATTTTGCAAAGCGTCTTTCGGAAAAATACAGTACTAAAATTTATTTAAAACGCGAAGACCTCTGCCACACGGGGGCGCACAAAGTGAACAACACCATCGGCCAGATTTTAATGGCTAAACGGTTGGGCAAAACACGAATCATTGCGGAAACTGGCGCGGGCCAACACGGCGTAGCAACCGCAACGGTGTGTGCTTTGATGGGTTTGGAATGCATTGTTTTTATGGGCGAAATCGACATAAAACGCCAAGCGCCAAACGTAGCCCGAATGAAAATGCTGGGCGCGAAAGTGGTTCCCGCAACAAGCGGCAGTAAAACCCTGAAAGACGCCACAAACGAAGCCATCCGCGATTGGATAAACAATCCTTTGGACACACATTATATTATCGGCAGCGTGGTTGGCCCGCATCCGTACCCCGATATGGTGGCGCGGTTTCAAAGCGTGATTTCAGAAGAAATAAAAACACAACTGAAAGAGAAGGAAGGATGCGAAAACCCTGATTTTGTCGTGGCTTGCGTAGGAGGCGGCAGTAATGCTGCCGGGGCTTTTTATCACTATTTGAACGAACCGGAAGTTGGAATAATCGCTGTGGAAGCTGCTGGAAAAGGAATTGACAGTGGCGAAAGCGCCGCAACCTCGGTTTTGGGAAAAGTGGGGATTATCCACGGAAGCAAAACACTGTTGATGCAAACCGCGGACGGACAAATTACCGAGCCCTACTCTATCTCGGCAGGTTTGGATTATCCCGGCATAGGCCCAATGCACGCCCATCTTTTTGCAAGCGGACGTGGTGAATTTATTTCGATAACCGACGACGACGCAATGAAGGCAGGTTTAGAACTTTGCAAATTTGAAGGCATTATTCCTGCCATTGAAAGCAGCCATGCTCTGGCAATTTTTGAAACCAGAAAATTCAAAAAAGATGATGTGGTTGTAGTGAATTTGAGCGGACGCGGGGATAAAGATTTGGATACGTACATTAAATATTTTAACCTGTAATTAAGACCTCACAGGTTTCAAAAACCTGTGAGCTATTTCTATATTATGAACAGAATTCAAAGTAAACTTTCAGAAGACAAAAAACTGCTTTCCATATATTTTACCGCAGGCTATCCAAAAGTAAACGACACGGTTGAAATACTTCAGCAATTGGAAAAAAGTGGAGTCGATATTGTGGAAATCGGTTTGCCCTTTAGCGACCCTTTGGCGGATGGGCATACCATTCAAGCCAGTTCGCAAACGGCTTTAAAAAATGGCATGACTACCGATTTGCTTTTTCGGCAATTGAAAGACATCCGAAAAACGGTTTCCATGCCGTTGATTTTGATGGGATATTTCAATCCCGTGCTTCAATTCGGGGTGGAAAATTTCTGTAAAAAATGTGCTGAAATTGGTATTGACGGCTTGATTCTTCCCGATCTTCCTTTGGCGGAATATGAGGAACATTATGCCGAAATTTTCAGAAAATACAATCTTATAAACATCTTTTTGATAACGCCCCAGACTTCCGAAGAACGCATCCGGCAGATTGACGCAGCTTCCGAAGGCTTTATTTATATGGTGAGCAGCGCGAGTGTTACCGGAAGCTCTTCAGGTTTTGGGGAGGAACAGGAAGCTTATTTTAAAAGGATTGCTTCGCTTTCACTTAAAAATCCACAGATTATTGGGTTTGGAATAAACAATTCCGAAACATTTCAGCAAGCAACAAAACATGCCAAAGGGGCAATCATTGGCAGTGCCTTTATAAAAATGCTTTCGGAAGAAGGAATAACCGGAATTTCAGCATTTATAAGCGCTATCCGCAAGGTTTAACCATTCTTTAGCAAGGGTTTAAGGGAATTTGTGATTTGGTTTTTCTATTTTATATGTTCAATTAAAAACGAAAAATAGAACTATTATGGAAAAGAAATTTGAAAGAAAGACAGAACAAAAACATCCCACAAACCCAACGGGAAATACCAATCAAAAGACCAATGAGTTTGACATAGATGAGAAAACCATCAAAAAACAACAAAATAAGAAGTAATGGGCAAAGGTGACAAAAAAACAAAACGGGGCAAGATTAGCATTGGCAGTTTCGGCAAATTACGGCCGAAACGAAAAAAGTTTAACGTGCGCCCAAAACCAACCAAGGACGCCCAAATTAAAGAAACTTAAAATAGATTGATTTTCGTTTTAAGTTGAATAAAAAGGTTTTTGAGAACAGATTTTAGTTCTTAAAAACCTTTTTTAATGCCAATAATCGTCAATAAAACAATTTTTTTAGGAATTACCCCTTCGGGGGCTAGGGGGCTTCACTATCTTTGCAACCAAATGATATTTACGTAAATGAACCAACCCGTTTCTGGATTTTCAAAAAAAACCAAGCAGGAAAAGATTGATTGGCTTGCAGAAAATTATCTGCAAAACAATCCTGATGCCGTGCAAATCCTAAAAAAATATTGGAATGAAGATGCCCAACTGCAGCAGCTTCACGACGATTTTATTGAGAACACAATCTCCAATTATTATTTGCCCTTTGGCATTGCCCCCAATTTTCTGATCAACGGAACCCTTTTCGCACTGCCAATGGTTACCGAGGAAAGCTCGGTAGTGGCCGCTGCGAGCAATGCCGCAAAATTTTGGTTGGAACGCGGCGGCTTTAAGGCTGAAGTGATTTCCACTGAGAAAAACGGGCAGATCCACTTCAATTTCTACGGAAGTGTAAAAGATATGGAAGCATTTTTTGAGGCAGTAAAACCGAAACTTCGCGCGAGCATCCAATCCATCGAAAAAAACATGAAAGCCCGTGGAGGCGGTCTTTTGGAGCTTTCATTATTGGATAAATCGCATATTTTGGAAGGCTATTATTATATTCACGCCACTTTTGAAACTTTAGACGCGATGGGCGCCAATTTTATAAACAGTTGTTTGGAGCAAATGGCGCATACTTTTGAGGAAGAAGCGAAGCATTTTGAACCTTTTCAGCAAAAGGAAACTTATCCCGAAGTTGTAATGAGTATTCTTTCCAACTACGTTCCCGAATGTTTGGCACGAGCTGAAGTGAGCTGTAAAGTGGAAGAACTTACTACTAAACACTATGAGGGAAAGCATTTTGCAGAAAAATTTGTTCGTGCCATTGACATCGCAAAAACCGAAAGCCGCCGTGCCGTGACCCACAATAAGGGCATTATGAACGGGGTTGACGCAATTGTTTTGGCCACGGGAAATGATTTTCGCGCGGTGGAAGCCGGGGTTCACGCCTATGCCGCACGGAACAGCTATTACGGCAGTTTGACGCACGCAAAAATTGAGGATGATGTTTTCACTTTTTGGATTGAATTGCCGTTGGCCGTTGGAACTGTTGGCGGGTTGACATCACTCCACCCATTGACAAAACTCGCTTTTGAAATCCTCCAGAAACCAAATGCCAAGGAGTTGATGAAGATTATGGCTGTTGCCGGCCTTGCGCAAAACTTCGCGGCCGTAAGGTCATTGGTTACCACAGGCATTCAAAAAGGGCACATGAAAATGCACTTGATGAATATTTTGAACCAGTTGCAGGCTACAAAAGAAGAAAAAAAGGAGGCTTTAAATTATTTTAAAGAGAATGCAGTTTCACATAGCGCAGTTGTTTCTTTTTTGGAAAACTTTAGAATGTAGTTATGCAGAAATTCCACAGCAACGGAAAATTATTGCTCACCGGCGAGTACGTGGTGCTGGACGGTGCAACAGCTTTGGCCATTCCAACAAAGTACGGGCAATCCTTGGAGATTTCTGATTCAAAAAAAGAAGGGGTTCATTGGAAAAGCTTCGATGAAAAAGGAACGGTTTGGTTTGAGAATTTCTTCCACCTAAAAAATTTTGGAAGTAAAAATCAGCAGGATGAACTTTCCAATACCCTTTCAAAAATACTTATCGAAGCCAAAAAGCTGAATCCAGATTTTCTGTTAAATAGCGATGGAATTTTAGCGGAGACAAAGTTAGGCTTCCCACGAAATTGGGGCCTGGGCACCTCATCAACCTTGATAAGCAACATTGCACAATGGGCAGAAGTGGATGGTTTCGCTTTGCTCGCCAACAGCTTTGGCGGAAGCGGTTACGATATTGCCGCCGCCCAAAGTAATACTCCTATTTTATACGAGTTGAATCACGGAAAACCCCATTTCAGAAATATAAAGTTGCCATTGGATTTTACGGATTTTTTGTTTTTTGTGCATTTGAACAAAAAGCAGGATAGTAAAGAAGGTATTGCGCACTACAGAAATGCTTTGGTGAAAGAAAAAGACATTCAAAGAATTTCAGACATCAGCAATAAGCTGTTGGCTTGTGATTCGCTTTCAGATTTTGAAAAATTGATGGATGCACACGAGGAAACTATTTCAGAAATTATAAATCTTCCAACGATTAAATCACAACTTTTTAGTGATTATCCCCGAACTATTAAAAGTCTGGGCGCTTGGGGCGGCGATTTTGTTTTGGTTACGGGCGATGTTTCTGATATGGATTATTTCAGAAAAAAGGGGTTTAAAACGGTAATTCCTTTTGATGAGATGATTCTCAAAACAGCTCCTTAATAAAAGGTTATAAAACAAAAATCCCCAAACAGAAACCGTTCGGGGATTAAATGTGGTGCCTCCAAGAATCGAACTAGGGACACACGGATTTTCAGTCCGTTGCTCTACCAACTGAGCTAAGGCACCATTATTGAGACGGCAAATATAAAGCTATTTTCGTTTTTGCAAAACAATAATTAAAAAAATAAACAGATAATCTTTGCTCAATTTAATAGAGCCTTAACAATTACTTCGTTAACGTAATTGTATTTTTATTGCCTTATTAAAAAAAATGAACCTCGTAATTGATGTTGGGAACACACTTGTAAAGCTCGCTGTGTTTGATTCTGGAATTCTCAAACACAAAAAAACCTGCGTAAAGACAGATTTTTTACCCACGCTTGCCGAATTTTCAGAAAATTTCAACTCCATAACCAATAGTATTGTTTCCTCGGTTGCCAATCTTTCTGATCACCAACTTTCAAAACTGGAGCAGCTCTGCAATGTTCTCTTGCTAGATCATGAAACCAAGGTTCCATTTAAGAATAAATATGGCACCCCCCAAACTTTGGGCATAGACCGCATTGCATTAGTAAGTGCGGCAGCACATAAATATCAGGACACTAATGTTTTGGTGATTGATGCCGGCACGTGTATTACCTACGATTTTTTGAACTCTGACAACGAATATTTAGGAGGCGCAATTTCCCCTGGCCTGTCTATGCGCTATAAATCATTGCATACGTTTACCGATAAATTGCCGTTATTGGAAGCAAACAATCCAAAAGCAGTAACCGGAAACAGCACCGCAACATCTATACATGCTGGAGTTGTGAACGGGGTTTTGTACGAAATAGATGGCTTTATTGAAGCTTATAAAAATAATTACGAGAATTTAACAGTTATTTTAACAGGAGGAGACGCACAATTTTTGCGAGATACCATAAAAAATGACATCTTTGCCAACTCAAATTTTTTATTGGAGGGCTTGAACCATATTTTAGAATATAACAAACATTGATGTTTAGACAAATAATAGTCGGTTTATTTATACTTATTGCAGGTGTAACAGTGGCCCAGGAAGGAACCACATCTCCATATTCCTATTATGGTATTGGTACCTTAAAATTCCGTGGAACGGTTGAAAACAGAACTATGGGAGGTCTGGGGGTTTTCTCGGACAGCATCCACCTTAATCTTCAAAATCCAGCCTCATATTCAAGTTTGCGATTGGTTAACTTTTCTGTAGGTGGAAGCCATAAAGCTTCGACACAAAAAAATGAAACAGACAGCCAAAATGTTTCCACAACCACTCTAGATTATATTGCTATGGGAATTCCTATGGGAAAATTTGGAATGGGTTTTGGAGTTATTCCTTATACTTCAGTGGGCTATGATTTCTATTCCGAATTACCAGATGGCCTTACACAATATGAAGGCAGCGGCGGCTTAAACAGAGCTTATCTTTCACTCGGCTATCAAGTGACACCCGAATTGAGCTTAGGTATAGATGCAAATTACAATTTTGGGAAAATAGAAAATACGGCCATCACCCAAAAGGATAGTCTTCAATATGGCACTCGTACCTATAACAGATCGGACATTTTGGGATTTAGCTTCAATTTTGGGGCAATGTATAAAAGAATGGTTACCGAAAAATTGGAATTTACAGGTTCTGTAACATTTACACCAGGAACCAGTTTTACTTCAGAAAATTACAGAAGAATTGGCACGGTATCTATTGTTCCTGCTGGTATTTTTACGGTTGATGAAAGAGAAATTACCGTTTCAGATACAGATTTTACCTTTCCTTCCCAATTTACAATCGGAGCTGCCATTGGTGAGCCAAAACATTGGGCATTAGGTGCGGAATATACCAATCAAAAAACAAGTAATTTTACAAATAGGTCGTTCACCATTGACAACATTACCTATGAAAATGCTTCTAAATTTCGATTGGGAGGATATTATATTCCAAATTATAATTCTTTTGGAAATTACTTTAAAAGAGTCGTTTACCGCGCGGGAGCTAGATATGAACAAACAGGCTTAAATGTGAATGGACAAGACATAAACGAGTTTGGCATATCTTTTGGGTTAGGTTTGCCCGTAGGCCGACTATTCTCAAACGCAAATGTAGGTTTTGAAATCGGCCGACGCGGAACCACTGACTTTGGATTGATACAGGAAAACTTTTTTAATACATTCTTGAGTTTCTCACTAAATGACCGTTGGTTCGAAAAAAGATTATATGATTAATACCAATAATTCTAATACCATGAAAACAAAATTTATTTTACTATTTACCATCCTTCTGCTTTCCTTTTCTGGAAATTCTTTTGCTCAAGCTCCCGATGATTGTGCAATATCCCTTTCTTATTTTACAGAACCCGCTAAAATAAAAAATTACGAAGCCGCACTTCCACATTACGAAAAACTAATTAAGGAATGCCCAGGATACCATATTGCCATCTATCAGTATGGAGTAAAAATGTTTGAATATTTTGTTGAAGAAAAAGGCGACAAAAGCAAAGTGAACGATCTTATCCAAGCTTGGGAACTGAGATTGCAAAACTTTCCTGATCAAACCAAAGAAGGTGATGTGCTTTCAACAATTGCTCAAATTAAGTATGACAATAACATAGGCTCAAAAGCTGAGCAGTTTAAGGCATTTGACGAAGCATTTAAAAAAGACCCAGAAAATTTCACAAGTGGAAAAAGCCTATACGCTTATTTCTCATTGGCTGTAGATTTACACAACGAGGGTCAAAAAGATCTTCAGGATATTTTTAATCTTTACGATGTTGTAATCGATAAAATTGATACTGAAAAGAACAGTCTTGCGTCTAAGCTTACTCCTTTAATGGATAAAGAAGAAGCTGGAACAGCACTTACCGATAAAGAGCAGCGCGCAAAAGATGTTTATGAAAACAATCTTGGGGTATATGCAACTGTTGAAGGAAGTGTAAATGGAAAGTTAGGCCAATTGGCAGATTGCGATAACCTAATTCCACTGTACAATAAAGATTTTGAAAATAAGAAGACTGATGTAAACTGGCTTAAAAATGCAGCTGGCCGTTTAAGTGCTAAAGATTGTGATGATCCTTTGTTCTTTAAACTCGTCCAGGAATTGCACAATTTGGAGCCTTCCGCAGAATCTGCCTATTATTTAGGAAAACTTGCCGAAAAAGATGGCAAAGCTAGCACTGCGCTGGAATACTTTAACCAAGCTGCCGATTTACAAACAGATAAAAGCAAGAAAGCATCTATTTACTATAGTATTGGTGAAAACTACCGCAAAAAAGGTAGCTACGGAACTGCAAGAAATTACTACAACAAAATGCTGGAAGTAAAACCATCTGCTGGTATGGCTTATTACAAAATTGGTACTATGTATGCCGATAGCGCAAACAACTGTGGTACCACGGTATTTGAAAAAAGAGCTATGTACTGGCTTGCAGCAGATATGATGGATAAAGCAGCCCGTGTAGATGGAACCATTGCAGGTAATGCAAAAGCAGCAGCAAGTTCTTATAGAGCTCGTGCCCCACAAGCTAGCGATATCTTTTCTGAAGGCATGGCTGGAAAAACCGTTAAGTTCAACTGTTGGGTTGGAGGAAGCGTGAGAGTTCCTAACTTATAAGAATGCACACCTATATAAATATGTTAAAAAGCGTGATGGTCCTGGTATTGGCCATCACGCTTTTTGCATGTGAAAGCAATTACCAAAATGTAAAAAAAATGGGGCTTTCTGATGGGGCTCCCATTGCCGAAGGTAAAAACATCAATTTTAAATACACAGACTCAGGGAAATTGGTGACCAACCTGTTAGCCAAAAAATTACTGGATTACTCAAACCTTGAATTTCCCTATAAAGAATTTCCTAACGGAATTGAAGTCCATTTTTGGGATGAAGACGGTAAAAAAAACACTGTAACCGCAGACTATGCAATTCAGTTTGATGAAACGGGATTGGTCGACCTACGAAGCAATGTAGTGGTTATTACCTCAGACAGTGTAGTTTTAAAAGCCAACCAGCTTTATTGGGATCAAAAAAATAAATGGGTCTTTACAGACCAGCCCTATCAAATAAAATTTAAGGACGGTTCCTATAATGATGGAGCCGTTGGGTTTGACAGCAGTGAAGATTTCACTACCTTTCTATCCAGAAAAAACCAAGGAGTACAATTAGTGGACAAAACCAAAACCGAAGATGTTAAATAAAGTTTACCGTTTTTTTGAATATGCCTATCTTATCATCGCAGCATTTTTTACCTATGAAGCTATAAATAATTGGGAAAGCCAGCCTTACCGTGCCTACCTGTTTTTGTTCTTTGTAGTTCTTGCAATATTCATGTTTTTTTTCAAAAGAAATTTTCGAAAAAAAATGGAGGAAAGAAACAAATAGCTTTCAGGATTCCATCCACTTTTGAATCGTAACAATTGAACATTTAAATTTCTAAATGGATTACAGCATCCTAATTATAATAACTATGCTACTTCTATCCGCCTTCTTTTCGGGTATGGAGATTGCATATGTTTCTTCAAATAAAATTCATATTGAAATTGAAAAGAAACAAAACACATTTCTGGCAGGCATTCTAAAAAAAATAACTAAACGCCCCTCAAAATTTATAGCAACTATGCTTGTGGGCAACAACATTGCCCTAGTTGTTTACGGTTTTTTTATGGGTGATCTTTTAATGGAGTACATTCCCATTGCAGGGTTCACGGGACTGCTTATTCAGACCATAATTTCCACAATTATCATTTTGCTTACCGCAGAATTTCTGCCAAAGGTTTTCTTTCAAATTTACGCAAACAGCTTAGTTAAAATTTTTGCCGTACCCGCATATTTCTTCTACTTCCTTTTTTCACTTATTTCAGAATTCATTATATGGATTTCAGATTTGGTACTGAAATTAATTTTTAAATCTGAAGGCGATACTGTACAGTTGACTTTTAGCAAACTGGAACTTGGAAATTATATTTCGGAACAGATGGAGATTGCCGAAACTAAAGAAGAAATGGATTCGGAAATACAGATATTTCAAAACGCGCTTGACTTTTCCGAAGTTAAATCGCGCGAGGCCATGATCCCGAGAACGGAAGTGGTAGCCGTAGATATCAACACTACGCCTAAAGAACTCGCTAAAATTTTCACAGAAACAGGGCTTTCAAAAATATTGGTCTACAAAGAAAATATCGATGATATTTTGGGCTATGTGCATTCGTTTGAGCTTTTCAAAAAACCAGCCAGTATAAAAAAGGTATTGATGCCAGTAGTTTTTGTTCCCGAAACAATGCTGGTTAAAGACGTATTGGGCATTCTTAGCAAAAAGAGAAAAAGCATTGCGGTAGTAATTGACGAATATGGCGGAACCAGCGGTATTATCACGGTGGAAGATATTATTGAAGAACTATTTGGCGATATTGAAGACGAACACGACAGCATTGCCCTTATTGAAGAAGAACTGGGCGATGGACATTACAAATTCTCGGCACGCTTGGAAGTTGATTACCTAAATGAAACCTATAAGCTCAATCTAGAGGAGAGCGAAAATTACGAAACCCTGGGAGGCCTTATAGTAAACTTCACAGAAGAAATCCCCGAGCAAGGCGAAACTGTTGAAATTGAAGATTATATATTCACTATTCTTGAAGTTTCGAGCACCAAAATTGAACTCGTAGAAGTAAAAAACCTTTCCGAGGATTAGATTTTAAATTAATCCTCACTTTTTTTAATATACTTTTTTATTAATGGTAGGAAAATGGTATTTTCGCCCACTAAATAATTAAAAAAACAATTCTTTAAGAACCTTGTTATTTATTAGGAACTAGAAGAAAATCACAACCAAACCCTTCCTATTCGCAAATGCGAAAGTGAAGCAATATAAATTACGAACATCAAATGGCAATCTTAAACAGTATTAGAAAACGAGGGATATTTCTTATCCTTATTATTGCATTGGCGCTTTTCGCCTTTATCTTAAGTGATGTATTAACCAAAGGTGGCGGCACAAAGGTTCAGGATACAATTGCCACCATAAATGGCACTGACATTTCCAGACAAAGTTTTATGGAAGAGGTAGATGCCACCCAGCGCAACATGGGCCCAAACTCAAACACTTCACAGGCTGTGAATATGGTTTGGGATAGAGAACTTCGCCGTGTTATTTTGGAAGAACAGTATGAAAAAGCAGGCCTTTCTGTTGAAAAAGCACAGTTAGACGATGCTCTTAAAACTTCTTTGGCAAACAATCCCACTTTTCTAAACGAAGCTGGACAGGTCGATGATGGTAAAATTCAGGAATACATTGCAAGCATCAAAGCTTCATCACCAGCAATGTATCAACAGTGGTTAGATTTTGAGCAAAACACGGCAGAAGGTGTACTTCAGCGTACTTATTTCAATATGATAAAAGGAGGTTTGCGTACCACAGTTGCTGAAGGTGAGCAAGAATACCATTTTCAGAATGACAATTTGAATTTCAGTTATGTAATGATCCCATATAGCAAAATTGCCGATGAGGATGTAAATGTTTCAGACGATGAAATAAAAAAATACGTTGCCGCGCACCCAAGCGATTATGAAGTTGATGCACAGGCAGACATTCAGTATGTTTTCTTTTCTGAAGAACCATCGGAAGCTGATATTGCAGAAGCTAAAACTGAAACAGCTGCCTTGTTGAATAACAATGTAGAATTCAACCAAGACACAAAAATCAACGATACAATTCCTGGTTTTAGAAATACAAAAGATTACGAAGAATATGTAAATGCAAATTCTGATGTACCTTATTACGACAGTTGGATGTTCAAAAGTCAATTACCGGCTACTGTTGCAGACACGCTTATAAACCTAAATGATGGCGACATTTATGGCCCTTACAAAGTAGAAAACTCTTTCTATCTTTCTAAAGTTTTAGAAACCAAGAAAATGCCTGATTCTGCAGAGTCAAAACATATTTTGATCCGCTACGTGGGCACAATGCGTGCACCTGAAACTATTACAAGAACAAAAGAAGAAGCTCAAAAATTGGCCGATAGTCTTTTGAGTGTTGTGAAAAAAGACAAATCCAAGTTTGCAGAGCTTGCAGCGGAATTTTCAGATGACAGCTCTAGCCAAAACGGGGGAGATCTTGGAAGCTCTACACCAGGTAGAATGGTACCACCCTTCGATAAATTTATTTTTAATAATTCAACCGGAACTATCGGTTTGGTAGAAACTGATTTTGGTTTTCACATTGTAGAAGTAGGAAAACAGTCTGAACCTAAAAAAGCTGTTAAGCTTGCAACTGTTGTAAAGAACATTGAACCTTCCAAAAAAACAACTGACGATGTGTTTTTTAAAGCATCAAAGTTTGAGGTGGCTTTAAAAGATGGCGATTTTACAGAATTGGCACAAGCACAGAATCTTGAAGTGAAGCCAGTAAACAATCTTGGAAAAATGGATTCTAACATTCCTGGTATTGGCGCCAATCGTCCTATTGTCAACTGGGCGTTTGATGAAGACACTAAAGTTGGAGACATAAAACGTTTCAGTGTTCCTGAAGGATATATAATTGCCCAACTTACCCGTAAAAATGAAAAAGGCTTAATGAGCGTTGCTCAAGCTACTGCCACAGTAAAGCCTATACTTTTAAACGAGAAAAAAGCTCAAAAAATACGAGAGTCCATCACTGGAAACACAATTGAAGATATTGCCAAAAACCAAGGCTTGAGTGTTCAGAATGGTACGGGCGTTACAATGGCTAATCCTATGGTTGGCGCCAATAATGAACCAAAAGTTGTGGGCACGGCTTTTGGAACTAAACCAGGTGAGTCAACAGGTTTGATTGATGGTAAAAATGGTGTTTATAAAATAAGAACCACTGCATTTAACCCAGCGCCTAAATTGGAATCATATGTAAACTATGCAAATCAATTGAGTTCTAAGGCCGCTCCAGCATCTCAAAGCGCAGTTTATAACGCACTTAAAAAGAAAGCCGATATTGAGGACAATCGTGCTACTTTCTATTAATAGAATACATAAATAATTAAAAAGCCCTGTTGCACATTTTGCAGCAGGGCTTTTTCTTTAAAACTGAATCTGTAATACTTCGGAAAAACCGAAAATAACCTTTATTTTTAAGGGATTTTTATCAAAATGCACAAAATGGACAATACAGAACTAATTAAAGCAATAGAAGAAAAATATAAAAGTTTGGGTGAAAACCCCGAAACCTACCTCAAGGGGCTGCTGCAGGCAAAGCCCATAACATATTGGGACTATATTCAGGTGGACACCTTGCTTTCTCTTCAAAAGACACGAACCGATTTTAAGGATGAGGAAATCTTCGTGATGTACCATCAGGTGACCGAACTTACCTTAAAAATGATGATCCACGAAATAAAACAACTCTCTGAAGGCGACAATCTTTCGGAAGAAATCTGGCTGACAAAATTAGACCGATTAAAAAGATATACCCGAATGCTCATCACTTCTTTCGACATTATGAAAGATGGCATGAGTTACGAGGATTATAACACATTTCGCGCTACCCTTACCCCTGCCAGCGGCTTTCAGAGTGCCCAATTCCGCATTTTGGAATTGTACAGTACAAGACTTGAAAATTTAATCAATTCCGAAGGAAGGGAAAGGTTGCCACTAAACCCGACGTTTGATGATTATTTTAAGCATATATACTGGAAAGACGCCGGCCTAGATCGCAAAACGGGTAAAATGACACTCACGCTAAGGCTTTTCATTGAAAAATATGAAGCAGATTTTAAGGCGCTCGCAGAAAATGTGAAGGGCAAAACCTTGGAAGAACGAGTGGCCCAAATGGATAATCCTTCGGAAGAATTAAAGGATAGACTAAAACAGTTTGACCATTTTTATAATGTGGCCTGGCCGATGGTACATTTGGACACTGCCCAGCACTACCTTAACAGCAAGGGTGAAAGCAAGACCGCCACGGGAGGCTCGGAATGGAAAAAATATTTGCACCCAAAATACCAACAACGCAAATTTTTCCCCGCACTTTGGTCTGCGGAAGAAATTGCAAATTGGGGGGAATGATTCTTTTGGAAATCGGGATTTGTTAATTTGAGACGTTAATTCGGGATTCGTTAATTCGTTAATTCGGGATTTGGGTCCCGATTGCTGTCGGGATGGGATTTGTTTTTTGGAATTTGGAATTTTAAAACACTATGGATATACAAATAAAACGCATATACGAAAAAGCTGCAAACCGTGACGGTACCAGGATTTTGGTAGACCGCGTTTGGCCGCGGGGTGTAAGCAAGGAAGACGCAAAACTTGACGAATGGATGAAGGAGATTGCTCCCTCAAAAGAACTTCGGAAATGGTTTGACCACAAAGAAGAACGTTTTGATGGGTTTTCAAAAAAATATAAAAAAGAATTAAAAGACCATTCCGATTTGGTGGAACAACTGTTGGAAAAAGCCAAAGAAAAACGCCTCACCCTCCTCTATGGCGCAAAAGATGAAAAACACAATCAGGCCGTAGTCTTAAAGGAATATTTGGAAGACCAATAAATTCTTCATTATAAAACCTTTTCAGTATTTTTAAAACCAGTAAACCATCATTGAACAATAGAATGAAGTATTTTCTTGCGCTTTTATTTCTCAGTTTTTCATTTATCGCCCAATCGCAAATCCTAAATGCCGAATCGCTTCGAAAGGTTACAGACACTTCAGGTTTTTCGGGTTCGGTAAGTCTCGGTTTTTCACTGAAACGCGATGTGAATGACTATTTCGCCTTTAGCAGCAGCACCCATCTGCAGTATAAAATGAACAAACATTTGGTGCTATTAAAAAATGATATTGAACTGAAAAATATTGAAGGCAACAAATTTGAGAATGCGGGAATAACCCATCTTCGATATAATTATAGATTTCATCCCCGAATAGCTTGGGAGGTTTTTGCACAAGCACAGTATAACAAAGTTTCAAAAATAGATTTTAGAGGTTTGGTTGGAATAGGACCACGTTTTAAATTGACAACTTCAGAAAAGTATAAGTTCTATTTGGGAACCCATATAATGTATGAACAAGAGGAGCTCAGCGATGGTATAACTCCACTTCAACGTGATTTTCGGAGCACCTCCTATCTTTCCTTTAGTTTATACCCAACAGAAACCATAAGCCTTGTAAGTACTACCTACTACCAACCTAAACTTAAAGACTTTAGTGATTACCGCTTATCAAACCAAAGTTCATTGCTTATTGATTTATTCAAGAATTTTGCCTTTAAAACTACCTATACATTTATTTATGATGAAACCCCCGCGAATGGTATCCCAAACTCACAGTATAATCTGGAAAGTGGTTTTGTTTATTCTTTCGATTAAATTGTTAAACTTTCGTAAGCATGCTCCTTTATCAAAGACTACTTGCCTATATTTACCTTTATTGAAAACCAAAATCCCTAAAATTTCGTACTTATAAATAAAGCATTCCTATGGCCTCACAGAATTATTATGACCCTGCAGATTTAAAAAAATTCGGAAATATTACACAATGGAGCAAAGAGCTCGGTGAAAAGTTTTTTGAATATTATGGAAAAGTTTTTGAAGAGGGCGCCCTCTCTGCCCGTGAAAAATCACTCATAGCACTTGCAGTGGCCCATACCGAAATGTGCCCCTATTGCATTGATGCCTATTCAAAGGATGGCTTGCAACGCGGCATTACCAAAGAAGAAATGATGGAGGCCGTTCACGTAGGCGCAGCTATTAAAAGCGGTGCCAGCTTGGTACACGGGGTGATGATGATGAACAAGGTAAATAAATTGGAAATGTAGGCACGCCATTCATCACGCGCACAGAAAAAACATACGAATATTCAGAAAAAATTTATGCTGAAAGAAAAAAAGAAAAAGCAACAGTCACTTCACAAACGCGATAGCGAATATGCCCTTGCAAATAAACAGCTCGAAAAACTCTCCAACGGTATTTTTGCCAACGGGGAGCTCCCTACATTTTCGGAAAAAATAAAGCAGACGGACCAATTTCCATTGCGCCCCAACAAGCTTGAGATTCTCCAAATTAACGTGGGCTATATGTGCAATCAGGTTTGCGAGCACTGCCACGTAGATGCAGGGCCGGACCGGAAGGAAATTATGACGCGCGAAACCATGTTGCAATGCTTGGAAATAATTAAAAACACCGGTGCCCACACCTTGGACCTAACTGGCGGCGCCCCGGAAATGAACCCGAATTTTCGCTGGTTTGTAGAAGAAGCCAGCAAAGCCGGAATTCAGGATTTTATCGTTAGAAGTAATTTGACAATCATTCGCGCCAACAAAAAATATTACGACCTGCCCGAATTTTTTAAGAAACACAACGTGCACGTGGTGAGCAGCATGCCGCACTGGACCCGTGGCAAAACCGACAAACAAAGAGGCGAAGGCGTTTTCGACCTTTCCATCAAGGCTTTGCAGGAATTGAACGCGGTAGGTTACGGAATGCCGGACAGCACCCTGCGGCTGGATTTGGTGTATAACCCCAGCGGCGCCTTCCTTCCGGGCGACCAGGCCAGTATGGAAAAGGATTTTAAGAAAGCATTGCTTGAGGATTTCGGGATACATTTCCACAATCTTTTTGCTATTACCAACATGCCGATTTCCAGATTTTTGGATTATTTGATTGCTTCGGAAAACTATGAGGATTATATGTATTCCCTGGTGGAAGCGTACAATCCCGCAGCGGTAAAAAACGTGATGTGCCGCAATACCATTTCGATAAGTTGGGATGGGTATTTGTACGATTGCGATTTCAACCAAATGCTGGAATTGAAGGTGGCAAGCAAGATTCAACATGTTTCGGAATACAACGAGGATGTTTTAAACGATAGAAAAATAATTATTTCGCAGCACTGCTATGGTTGTACGGCGGGCGCCGGGAGCAGCTGCCAAGGCGCCGTGGCGGAGTAAAGGATCGATTGTAAATATGCTTCCATGAAACAATTTTCACTTCTTATACTGCTGTTTCTAATGGCAAAAATCAGTTTCGCCCAAAAAAACGTGGACGAATTGCTCGAAGCCTACAATACCCGCAGCGTACCGTACATTTCAGTGGAAGAATTGAGAATGTTTCAAATGAACGATGCCGTAACAATTCTGGACGCCCGCGAACCTGAAGAATTTGCGGTAAGCCATATAAAATCTGCAATAAATGTGGGTTACAACGATTTTACTTCTGAAGAAAAACAACTTCAAAATCTAAACAAGAATATTCCCGTAGTTGTTTATTGTTCGGTGGGAATCCGTTCCGAAAAGATAGGCGAAAAATTAAAAAAAGCAGGATTTACGAAGGTTAAAAATCTCTACGGTGGTATCTTTGAGTGGAAAAACAAGGGCTACCCCGTCTTCGATTCCGCGGGAAAGGAAACTGAAAATGTACACGCCTTTTCCAAGCATTGGAGCCAGTATTTGAACGCGGGAAAACCTGTTTATTGAAACAAATTTACTTTAACGCGCTTCATAAGGCGCGTCAGCAGAACTCTACAAAATGGCATTATTAAATTCCAAAGAAACCAGTAGCGATAACGAAATGGCCCGTGATTTCTACTTTCCTACCTCTAAAAAAGCACTGATTATTTTCACCCGAAACCCAGAACTTGGTAAAGTGAAGACCCGGCTGGCGAAATCGGTGGGCGATGAAAGTGCTTTGGAAATCTATAAATTTCTGCTGAAGCACACCGTAGCAATTACCAAAAATTTAAACGTTGATAAATACGTGTTTTATTCCGAAAATATCCACCGCGATGATATTTGGGATCCTGAAATTTTCAGAAAAAAACTGCAAACCGGCACCGATTTAGGCGAAAAGATGCAAAATGCTTTTTCAGAATTATTCGAAATGGGCTACGAAAAAGTTCTCATTGTGGGAAGCGATATTTTCGAACTGGGCCAAAGTGACATTGAAAACGCCTTCGAAGTTTTACAGACAACTGAAACGGTAATAGGCCCTGCCACCGATGGGGGCTATTATTTATTGGGAATGAAGGAGCTGAACGCTACAATATTTCAAAATAAAAATTGGGGCACGAGTACGGTTTTGGAAGAAACGCTGTCCGATTTAAGGCAAAAGAAATACGTTTTATTGGAAGAGCGGAATGATGTGGATTATTATCAAGACATTAAAGAGATTGATGCTTTTCAGCAATTTTTACCTCCTTACTTAGACAAAAACTTTTTATAAAATGAGCATTTTAAAATACATTGAAGAAGCCGCAGATTTTCTAAAACAGCGCGGTTTCGATACACCCGAAGTTGGAATTATTTTAGGCACGGGCCTCGGAAAATTAATTGAAAAAGTGGTAATTGAAGCCGAGGTAAGCTACAACCACATTCCAAATTTTCCCACTGCCACCGTGGAATTCCATAAAGGAAAATTGATTTACGGCACTTTGGAGGGAAAAAAAGTAGTGTTGATGCAGGGTCGATTTCACGTTTATGAAGGCTATTCGCTGCGCGACGTTACCTTTCCTGTGCGCGTAATGCACCTTTTGGGAATCAAACATTTGCTGGTGAGCAACGCTTCGGGAGCTATAAACCTCAACTTCAAAAAAGGCGAAATAATGTTGATTGACGACCATATCAATCTACAAGGCGACTCGCCCCTCGCCTTCCGCGGCGTTGAGAAAATGGGCGAACGTTTTGTGGATATGAGCGCGCCCTACAATGTTGAAATGAACCAAAAAATGGAGCAGATAGCTTCCGAAAAAAATATAAAATTGCATAAAGGCGTTTATGCCAGCGTGGTTGGGCCGCAATTGGAAACCCGCGCGGAATACCGCTATTTAAAAATAATAGGTGCCGATGCCGTGGGAATGAGCACCGTACCTGAGGTTATCGTAGCCAATCATTTGGGCTTACGCGTTTCTGCCGTTTCAATCCTAACCGATGAATGCGATCCCGACAACCTACAACCCGTGGATATTGAAGAAATAATCGCAATGGCCGCCAAAGCGGAACCGGATATGATTACTTTGTTTACGGAGTTGATGAAAAGGTTGTAGATTGCATTCCAGCCCTGACAACAAGTCTATCCCAGAAATATAAATGGAAAAATACTTAAAGATATTCAAGGATTCGTATCACGGCTACTTCAACTATCTGTGGAACGAGATAACGCATTTCCATTGGGAAAACTATTTCTATGGATTGATACTCGTTTCTTTAATAGTCTGGGTTTTGGAGTTGCTCTTTCCGTGGCGGAAGAACCAAAAAGTTTTTCGAAAAGACTTTTGGCTGGACACTTTTTATATGTTTTTCAATTTTTTTCTGCTGAATTTAATCGTGCTCATTTTTCTCTCAAATGCCACGGCTGAACTGTTCAACGATCTTTTGGGAATGGTTGGATTGGAACTTTTGGATTTCCAACTTCTCGATTTGGATGCGCTTCCCTTCGGATTGGGGCTTTTAATATTCTTTCTCGTTACCGATTTTGTGCAATGGAACACGCATCGTCTGCTGCACTACTCCCCTTTTCTGTGGAATTTTCACAAGCTGCACCATTCGGTAAAAGAGATGGGGTTTGCCGCGCATCTTCGCTACCACTGGATGGAACCCGTGGTTTACAAATCTATTCTTTACATACCGCTCGCCATCATTGGAGGTTTTAATGTGGAATCGGTTGCAATTGTCCATTTCTCGGCGCTCGCAATCGGGCATTTAAACCACGCCAATTTGGGTTGGGATTATGGTTTTTTAAAATATATTTTCAACAATCCCAAAATGCACATTTGGCATCACGCTAAAGTTTTGCCAAAACACGCGCAATACGGTGTTAATTTCGGGATTAGTTTAAGCGTGTGGGACTATCTTTTCAAAACAAATCATATTCCGCACGACGGCAGGGATATAGAGTTAGGCTTTGATGGCGATGAAAATTTTCCTTCAAAATTTATCTCGCAGGAGTTATATCCCATAAAAACCAAACGTCGAAATAGTTCGTAACTATTTTAAAATAAAGCCATACAAAAATGAAAACCGCATTAAATCTCGCCACCCTATTCTTCCTCACCTTCTTTTTGCAAAGTTGCAATCTGCTTTCAGCCGCGGGCGTTAGCAGCCAAGGCCAGCCTACCAAAGAAGTGAAAAACGAACTCACTTCCACCACCGCCAATTCGGCCGTAAACATAGACCATTCGCAATGGGACAAACTGCTGAAAAAATATGTAAACAGCCAAGGAATGGTAAATTACAAAGGTTTTAAAAAGGACGAGGCCAAGCTGGATGAATATCTGCAAATGCTTTCGGAAAAAAACCCGACTGATGATTGGAGCGTGCAGGAATTGCTGGCGTATTACATCAATCTTTACAACGCAGCCACCGTAAAATTGATCGTGGAAAACTATCCCGTAAAAAGTATTAAAGATATTGATGGCGCTTGGACCAAAGGCCGTGTGGCAGTGGGCGATAAAATGCTATCCCTCGGTGGAATTGAAAACGGAATCCTTCGGAAAATGAACGAGCCACGTATCCATTTCGCTATAAATTGTGCTTCCATTTCGTGTCCAAAACTCTTGGATGAGGCCTACACCGCTACAAAAATCAACGAACAATTAGAACGGGCTACCAAAGAATTTATCAATAGTAACAAAAACGATATTTCAGCAAGCAACACAAAGGTTTCCTCCATTTTTGACTGGTACGCAAAGGATTATAAAGTGAATGGAAAACAAGATGTTATCGGGTTTATCAATAAATATTCAAATACAAAGATAAATCCCGGAGCGACTTTGAGCTACAAGAATTATAACTGGGAATTGAACGAACAAAAATAAGTAGTCAGTTTTCAGTAGCAGTAAACAGAATTTTTAGGCGACAAATAGATTGCGAGTCTAATCATAACATTATATTTGAAACGGTTCGATTTTTTCTAAACCCGAAACCTGAAACCAAATAATGCTTTCCATCATCATACCGGTTTTAAACGAGGCCGAAATCATTACGGAATTACTCAATTATCTTTCGGAAAATCTCTCTGGGGAAAATGAAGCTGAAATCATCGTGGTTGATGGCGGCAGTAACGATGGCACCCAAAATATCATCCTTGCTTTTAAACCCAACAGGTTTTTAAAACCTGTTAGATTTATAGAATCTGACAAAGGCCGCGCCAAACAAATGAACAAAGGTGCGCAAATGGCTAACGGCGAGGTGTTTTACTTTATGCACGCCGATTCCTTTCCGCCGAAAAATTTTGACAGATACATTCTGTCGGAAGTAAAAAAAGGAAATCCCGCAGGCTGTTTCCGAATGAAATTTGACAGCGACCATTGGTGGCTAAAGTTGGCCGGATGGCTTACGCAATTCCATTGGCGTGCCTGCCGTGGCGGCGACCAAAGCCAATTTATAACCAAAAGACTTTTTGAGGAAATTGGCGGTTTCGACGAAACCTACACGATTTACGAAGACAATATTTTAATCAACGAACTTTATAAACGGAAAAAGTTTGTGGTAATCCAAAAATGCATCACAACCTCTGCGCGTCTTTACAGGCAAAAAGGCGTTTGGAACTTGCAGTACCACTTTTGGGCAATTTATGTGAAACGCTGGTTTGGCGCAGATGCCGATGAATTATACCAGTATTATTTGAAGCATATCAAGCAAGCGAATTCAACAGAAATTTCAGAAGAAAAATTCTCCAATCAAGTTGCTGAAAATTAAACAGATTTAAAATCTTTCGATTTTTCAAAGTGGTTTCTTTCCAAAATTTTTAGGATATTGTAAAGAAAAACTAACAAAAACAAAGCTATGAACATATTTGAAGCAATTAGAAAAGACCACGACAAACAACGCGAACTCTGCCGTTTGGTAACCTCCACTTCGGGCGATTCAAAAGGGAGAAAGGAAATGTGGGAAAAACTGAAGCACGAATTAAAAATACACGCAGACGCCGAGGAACGCACGTTCTATTCGCCATTGATTCATAACGATATGATGCAGGAGCACGCCCGCCACGGGATAGCCGAACATCACGAAATGGACGAACTCATGGAAAAAGTGGACGAAACCGATATGGATTCTCCTGCCTGGCTTGTGTACGCAAAACAACTATGTGAAAAGGTAGAGCACCATTTGGAAGATGAGGAGCACAGCTTCTTTCAATTGGCAGGAAAGGTTTTTACCGAAACCCAAAAAACGTCCATCGCGAAGGATTACTTGGAAGAAATGAAAAAGAACAGATAGCCTAAATTGTTACTCTTTTTGGGTTGAATAAAATTTTGAAACCACTCGTAGGGCAGGTTTGTTTTGTGGCGTAAACTGATTGTCATCGGGCCCTCCCACTTTTTCGTTCAAAACAAACCATTTCCACAGAAAACCACCCGCAAACCAATTTTCATCCCAAATGGATTGGTAGAGACCTTCAAGTAAATTTGTTTGCGCCTCTAAATTCACGGAGGTCATTTCCCGATCGCTTTTCCAAGGTTCTTTCCCGCTGAAATTGACACTTCGGTAGCCGTATTCCGCAAAGAGGATTTTTTTGTTTTCCTTTTCTGAAAAATCTTTTAATTCTTTTTTCCATCGCCCCCAACCTGCTATTGCCTCTTCCACTGTTGGAGTTTCGCTCTCCGAAACTGGGAAATAAGCATCCACGCCAATATAATCCAGCGCATCCCAAAACGGTACGCGACTGTACTCGTCCCAATTGGCGGCATAGGTCAATTTTCCGTTGTAAACCTTCTTTACTTCCGCAATCAATTCGCGCCAATAATCGGGACGGTGCTCTATAAATTTTTCCAATTCGGTACCGATACAGAAAATTTCAATACTTTTTGCCTCGGCAATTTTCGCAAAATCGAGGATAAAATTTTTATAGGTTTCCTCAAGTTGGCGCCAATCTGCCTCCGAAGCCATTTCAACATAGCCTGTATATTCGCCATTCCAAACCCAAATTTGGGGTTTCATCATTACCTCTATTTCGTTATTGTGAAGCAATTCAACATATTGTGTTACCCCTAGGCGCGTTTCACCAAACCATTGGCGTTCTTGGTCGTAGATTATTTCGGGATGGCTTAAACTTCTTATAAAACCGAAGGGCATTACGGTAACATAATTGGCATTGACTTCCTTTAAAGAAGCAACATTTTTGTGCGAAAGTGAATCTGGAGCCGCCACAAGGCTCACACCGTTTATTTTGGAAATGGTCGAATTTTGAATTATTTTTTCTTCGGAAGAATTCTTCTTTTGGGCGCACCCAGTTATAATAGCGAAAAGAAGAATACCGTGCACTAAGCGATGAAGCAATATCATTTTGAAATATTAAAAGTTGAATTTAAGGCTTTATTTCAGAAATTAGGGAAATATTAATACCTGTTTTGAAACTGCCCCAATTGTAATTGCGTAAATTTATAAACGACTGAAGAAACTAATCACCAAAAGTATGGAGCACATCGTCATTATAGGCAACGGAATTGCAGGTGTAACGGCCGCTCGACACATTCGTAAACTTTCCGATAAAAAAATAACCATTATTTCCGCTGAAGCCAATCATTTTTTTTCCCGCACTGCCTTGATGTACGTTTATATGGGCCATATGCGCTGGCGCGATATTGAACCCTATGAACATTGGTTTTGGGAAAAGAACAGGCTGGAACTTAAAAAAGCCTATGTTGAAACGGTCGATACCAACAACAAAACGCTTTATTTTAAAGGCGGCGGCATCTTAACCTACGACAAGCTCATTATTGCCTCAGGTTCGGTGACAAATACCTTTGGCTGGGAAGGTTTGGATTTGAATGGCGTACAGGGATTGGTTACGAAACAGGATTTGGAAAAAATTGAAAAAAATGCGCCAAACAATAAAGAATGTCCCCGGGCGGTGATTGTCGGTGGCGGATTGATAGGCGTTGAAATGGCCGAAATGCTCCGCACCCGCGATATTGAAGTAACCATGCTCGTGCGCGAAGATGGGTTTTGGAGCAACGTCCTTCCAAAACAGGATGCCGAAATGATTTCGCGGCATATTGTTTCGCACGGGGTGGATCTTCGGCATAATTCAGAACTCGACAAAATTTTGGACGATGGTAGCGGCAACGTCCGCTCCGTTTTAACCAAGGATGGAGAGGAAATTCCCTGTAGCGTGGTTGGAATTACCACGGGTGTAAAGCCACAGATTTCCTTTCTTCAACATTCAAAAATTGAAACCGATAAAGGTATTTTGGTAAACCGAAAACTGGAAACAAACATTGAAGACGTATATGCCATTGGCGATTGTGCACAGCAACGCGAACCCATAGGCAACCGCCCACCAGTAGAGGCGGTTTGGTACACTGGCCGGATGATGGGCGAGGCTTTGGCACAGACAATCTGCGGAAAACCTTTTGAATACAATCCAGGTAACTGGTTTAACAGCGCCAAGTTTTTTGATATTGAATACCAAGCCTATGGTTGGGTTTTTTCAGAAAGTAAACGAAAGGATTACGAAGCCCAATTCCATTGGAAGTGTGCGAGTGATCTTCGCTGCGTAACGATTTCATACAATAAAAATTCAAATGAATTTCTGGGAATAAACACCTTCGGAATACGGATGAAACATGAGGTTTTTGACAAATGGCTAAATGAAAAGCGAAGCGTTGATTATGTAATTGAAAATTTAAAACAAGCCAATTTCGACCCTGAATTTTATAGAAAATATGAAAAGGTGATTCAATCAAAATTTTTCAACCAACCCGTAAACGCATAATCTATGAGTACAGTCCAACGAAATATGTCGCTTACGGGCGAACCGCCAAAAACGATAAATACCCAGCAAAAACTTGCATCGGCCATCGGTTTGATAGGTTTGGCGGTGCTTTTTTTGGCGTTATTCAATATAAATTTTCCCAATAAAACCCTTTGGCTTACCGCCTCATTAATCGCCATTGGCGGCGGCACGGTTTGGTTTTCCATTGCTGCTTACGGCAACAAACACGAAGGGATTAAAAACGACGGCGTATATTTTAAGTCGCTTACTTCCAAAGGATTTTGGGCATGGGTTTTGGGCATTACCCTTACTTTGTATTACGTGGTGCTCTATTGGTTCCCGCAGTATTTGGGTCTGGTTCAGGATGGCGAAAACAAAGGGTTGGTAGCCCTTTTTGACCCATTGAGCAAATTTTTGAACGGTGGCCCCGCTAGCCAGTGGTTTGTGTACGGCACACTTTATACCGTCGCTATTTTGGCCTTCGGAATAAAATTCATTTTGAAATACCGCCACAATAAATACGAAAAATTGCGAACTTATTCCGTAATGTTCTTCCAGTTGGGGTTTGCGTTCTTGATTCCGGAACTGATGCAAAGGCTGAACAGCGATTCCTTCTCCCTACCCTATTACGACCTTAAAAATATTTGGCCGCTCAATTACTACAATTTTGAGCAATACCGGGTAGATCAATTTATTTCCGCCGGCGATATTGGCTTGGCATTATTGATTTTCGGAATCGCCTCCATTTTTATAATTACGCCAATTTTAACGTATAAATATGGCAAACGCTGGTATTGCTCCTGGGTTTGCGGTTGCGGGGGATTGGCAGAAACCGCCGGCGATCCGTTTCGGCATTTGAGCGACAAACGGCAGATAGCCTGGAAGGTGGAACGCTGGGTAATCCACAGCGTGTTGGTGTTTGTGGTTTTAATGACCACGGCGGTGGTGCACAGCTATTTGGGCGATGACAGTTCAAAATATTGGTTGACGAAAGTCGTATTCCTAATTTCCGTGGCAGTAATCCTAACGGCCGTTTTTGCGGGAACCTTTATTTTTAAAAGGGAAGAACTGCAAAAAGACGCCCGTTATGGGGCAATCGGTTACTTCGTGATTATTATTTCGTTGATCGGTTTTCACTATTTTTCAGGAAAAACCTTGTTTCTATTTGAAGCCGAAACCCTTCGCCAAAGCTATGGTTTCTTGATTGGCGCCGTTTTTAGCGGGGTGATTGGCGTAGGATTTTACCCAATCTTCGGAAGTCGTGTTTGGTGCCGTTTCGGTTGCCCGATGGCTGCCATTTTGGGTTTTCAGCAACGGCTTTTTTCGCGTTTCAGAATTACCACAAACGGTGGCCAGTGTATCAGTTGCGGCAATTGTTCCACCTATTGCGAAATGGGAATTGATGTACGCGCCTATGCCCAAAAGGGCGAAAATATTGTGCGTTCCAGCTGTGTGGGCTGCGGAATCTGCTCGGCAGTTTGTCCGCGCGGGGTTTTGAAACTTGAAAACGGGCCACTGGAAAAACGAATTGATTCCAACGAAATTCTTTTGGGAAATGACGTGGATTTGATGAAATATGTGAATAATTAATTAGTTTTCAGTCGCAGTCGCGGTTTCAGAGGTCAGTGGAAAAATCGTTCTTTTTTCTTTTAAAAAAATTTACCCAAAGAGAACAAATTAAGGCCAGCAACGTGAAAACCAAGGTCAAAATTTCCACGAGTTGTGCATCCGGCCGCCAGCCCGAAGGGGTTTCCACCAAAAAGGTTATATAACTATTCGGAAGGTTGGTTTTTCCCAATTGGCGCAGGATGTCGTAATGCCAATCGGTGAGAAAGCAATACCCAAAACCTTTCCAAATGCCCAGTACGAGCCACGAAAAAAGGGTAAGCGCCAAAGTGAAAAGATGCAATTTTCGGGTCTTCGGAAAAATCCAACCAAACAGATTAAATACAATAAGCACCGTATGAAAAACGATAAAAACCCAATTGCCAAGATGGAGCCAGAAATTTTCCAAGATTTTTAATTTTTTGAATTCTTAAATAGCTACAATTTAAAGTTTATTTTTCTGAAATTCGCAATTCATAAATTTTCCCGTTTTAATGATCAAAATTATTAAAGTAATAATTCCCGCCTTTAACGAAGAAGCCTCGATAGGGAAAGTGATTGCTGAAATTCCAAACATCGTTTCAGAAATAATTGTGGTCAATAATAATTCTACCGACAATACTTCGGAAATTGCCAAAAATGCAGGTGCAACAGTACTTTTTCAACCCAAAGCTGGCTATGGCAATGCTTGTTTGAAAGGGATGGAATACATTTCACATTTCGGTTCCGCTCAACGACCGGATATAGTTGTTTTTCTCGATGGCGATTACAGCGATTACCCTTCGGAATTGACAAAAATAGTTGCCCCCATTTTAGAAGATGACATAGATTTTGTGGTGGGTGCACGTGTAAAAGAATTGCGTGAAGCTGGCTCGATGACTTTTCCGCAACGCTTCGGAAACGCATTGGCAACCAAGTTGATGAAACTTTTTTTCAACTCAAAATTTACGGATCTTGGGCCTTTTCGCGCCATTAAATACGAAAAATTGCGCGCCCTAAATATGGAGGACAAAACCTACGGCTGGACCGTGGAAATGCAGCTAAAAGTGTTAAAAAAGAAATTTACCTACGTGGAAGTACCCGTAAAATACAAAAACCGCATTGGCACCTCAAAAGTTTCGGGTACCGTAAAAGGTGCTATCTTTGCGGGCGTAAAAATCCTAAGCTGGATCTTTAAATACAGTTTCAAAAAATGATTCTTGAATCAATAATCATTGCCGTTTATTCCGTTGCCCTGCTCCTCATTTTTATGTACGCTTTGGCGCAACTCAACTTGCTGTTCAATTACCTGAGTGCCCGAAAGCACCACAAAAACGCACCGACTTTCGATTTTTCAAATGATGCGGAAATTCCTTACGTAACCATCCAACTTCCCGTTTATAATGAACTGTATGTTATGCAGCGCCTGCTGGATAATATTTCTGAAATTGATTACCCAAAGGAAAAACTGGAAATACAGGTGCTGGACGACAGCACCGACGAGTCTTTTGAAGAAACCGCAAATCACATAAAGCAACTACGAAAAACGGGTTTGGACATTCAGCACGTAACCCGTAAAACCCGTGAAGGCTTTAAGGCTGGCGCCCTAAAGGAAGGTTTAAAGACTGCCAAAGGCGAATATATCGCGATTTTTGATGCCGATTTTCTACCGAAGAAAAACTGGTTGAAAAATACCATCCCTTATTTTAAAGACCCCGAAATAGGCGTAGTACAGACCCGTTGGGGGCACTTAAACCGAGATTATTCGATACTCACCCGCGTACAGGCTTTTGCACTCGATGCGCATTTCACTTTGGAACAGGTGGGCCGAAACAGCAAGGGCCATTTTATAAATTTCAACGGCACGGCCGGGGTTTGGCGAAAGGAATGCATCATCGATGCTGGCAATTGGGAAGGCGACACACTAACCGAAGACCTCGACCTCAGCTATCGCGCGCAACTCAAAAACTGGAAATTTAAATATTTGGAAGAAGTAGAAACGCCGGCGGAGCTTCCTGTGGTTATTAGTGCGGCACGTTCGCAACAATTCCGGTGGAACAAAGGCGGTGCGGAAAACTTTCAGAAAATGGCTTGGCGCGTTTTTAAAAGTAGGGATATTTCCCTTAAAACCAAATTGCACAGTTTTCTGCATTTGCTGAACAGCACTATGTTTTTGAACATTTTGATAGTGGCAATCTTGAGTATCCCGATGCTTTATATCAAAAACGAATACGAGCATTTGAAGCTCTATTTCTACGTTATGAGCTTTTTCGTGATAAGCACGCTTATCTTTTTTATCTGCTATTGGTTTACCTACAAAAGTATTTATGGCGGCGGGTTAAAGCATTTTCTGAAATATACCGCTATGTTTTTCACCTTCTTCTCAGTGGCGATGGGATTTTCGCTTCACAACTCCATTGCGGTTTTGGAAGGCCATTTTGGGAAGAAAAGCGAATTTATCCGTACGCCGAAATTTAATATTGGAGCGCTGAAAGATGGTTGGAAAGGCAATAAATACCTCACCAAAAACATATCGCCAAACGTGATTATTGAAGGGGTTTTGATGCTCTATTTTGCCTTCGGAATGTACAGCGCCTTCGTTGTGGGCGATCAAGGTGGCGATTTCGGACTATTCCCGTTCCATTTGATGCTTTTTTTGGGGTTTGGGTTTGTGTTTTTTAAATCATTGACTTCCAAAGCTTAGGTCATAATGGAAAAAATCCTTCTATAATTCAATATTTACGATTTACGATTGTAGATTTACGATTATAAAAATACTTCAGCAATCAAAAATCGTAAATCGACAATCTAAAATCAAAATGTATCCCCCACCGCACCACCAAAGCCACGATATTGAAAAAATGATTTCGGTACTAAAACATTTTCCGTTGGGAATGTTGGTTACTGCGAAGGATGGAGAACCGTTTGTAACGCACATACCTTTTATCTACAATGAAACTTCCAAAAAACTGGTAGCACACCTGGACAGAAGCAATCCACAAATGGTAACTTTAAAAGATTGCACAGAAGTTACCGTCGTGTTTAAAGGTCCCGATACTTATATTTCGCCAAGCATTTACAAAACCGCGCAATTGCCTACGTGGAATTACATAATCGTGCACGTTACAGGAAGGCTTCAACTTATAAATGAGCCAGAAGCAATAAAGCAAACTATGGTGGATATGACTGAATTTCTGGAAGGTGAGGCCCAACGATTTATTCTTAAAAAAGACGATCCGAGAATGGAGCGCTTGATAGATTACATTCAAGCATTTGAAATCGAAATCACTAATTGGGAAGGGAAATTTAAGCTTTCGCAGGATAAAATTCCGCAGGATTTTGAGAATGCGAAGGAGGAATTAAAGCGAAATTCAAAGAATGACGTTTCAAAATTTATTGAAGAAATTTATAAGAAATGACATTAGACTTCAAGAAAATGACATAAGACTTTAGGACAAAGGGCGTAAGTCGAAATTCCTGTTAACAGCGTCTTAAGTCCTATGTCTTACAGCGCAGCGGTCCTAAGTCTTTTCAACATATCCCTTTACCTCCTCAAAATCCAATCCCCCATAATTCCCACTGCTCATCAAAAGCAGACACGTATCGTCGTACTCCTGCGAAAAAAGATAGGTTTTAAAATCTGCTGGATTTGTAAAAACCACCAAATCCTGTCGGTCAAAAGCTTCATCAATTTGTTCGCCTTTTATTTCTTCCAACTGTTTAATCATTACTGCGTGTGGCGAATAAAAAACCACGGCACTATCGGCAGCATCCAATGTGCCTTTGTATTCTTTTAAAAATTCGGGATTTAAGCTGCTGTAGGTGTGCAGTTCCAAACAGGCTATTAGCTTTCTGTCGGGGTATTGGTTTTTTACGGCTTGGGTAGTTGCTTTTACTTTACTGGGCGAATGTGCATAATCCTTATATGCCACCGCGGTTTTGGTTTCGGCAATTTTTTCCAAACGTTTGCTGGCGCCTTTAAAGGTTGCAATGGCTTCGTAAAAATCCTCGGCATCCACGCCCATCAATTGGCAAATCCAGCGGGCGCCCTCAAGATTGTTTAAATTGTGTTTTCCGAAGATTTCAACAGGCATCGGACCTTCGGGAGTTTCCAAAACCGTGGTTCCGTTTTCCACGGAATATTCGGGAGTTTGGTACGGATATTTTTTTATGGGATTTGTCGCTGCTTCCACAACGCGTTTTACCTCGGCGTCTTCTTCATTGTAAATTATTGCGCCACCGTTGGTTATTTCCTTCAGAAAAATTTCAAACTGTTCCACATAGTTTTCATAGGTTGGAAAAACGTTGATGTGGTCCCAAGCAATGCCGCTCAGCAAGGCAATATTTGGTTTGTAAAGGTGAAATTTTGGGCGACGGTCTATGGGCGAGGAAAGATATTCATCGCCTTCAATGACCATAAAATCATTATCGTCGGTAATTTTCACCATCGTATCAAAACCTTCCAATTGGGCGCCCACCATATAATCCACATCTTTTCCGTGATAGTTCATTACGTGTAGAATCATGGAAGTAATAGTTGTTTTTCCGTGGGAACCACCAATAACCACGCGGGTTTTGTTTTTGGACTGTTCGTAAAGAAATTCGGGATAGCTGTAGATTTTTAAACCTAATTCCTTCGCCCTTAAAAGTTCGGGATTGTCTGCTTTGGCGTGCATTCCGAGGATAACGGCATCAATTTCCGAAGATAATTTTTCGGGAAACCATCCTTCTTTTTCGGGCAACAGACCTTTGTTTTTCAACCTACTTTTTGAAGGCTCAAAAACCTCGTCGTCGCTTCCGGTTACCGTATCTCCTTTTTGATGTAATGCCAATGCAAGATTGTGCATCGCGCTGCCGCCTATGGCTATGAAGTGGATTCTCATTTTTTAGTTGAAGAGTTTATGAGTTTAGATGTAAAGATACAAAGTTAAAACAACCCCCTTGCCCCCTTCAAAGGGGGAATTTTTTCAATTTTAAAGAGCAAGAATAAGTGATTTTTCTTGTTGAGCCTCTTTGAAATCTTTACGGTCAATTAAAGCCTTGTTTATCCACGTAAGGGCGATTTGCTTTTTGCCGAGATTTTTATAAATCTGCGCCAATCGGTAATAGGCCCAATCCTTGGGCACGCCGTCTTTTATGGAATAATTGGCCAAGTATTCGCTGAGACATTCTATGCCGTATTCGGGTTCCAGATTGTACTGTGCCGAGATTTTGCCGATTTGGTAATTGAGTTGGTTGCGCTTGTGGATTTTTAAGGATTTTGAAGTGGTTTCCAAAGCTTCCTTCGGCTGGTTGTTCTTTTCATAAAGACCCGCAAGTTTTTCGTACGTATGCGGCGAACCGCCTACTTCTATCGCTTTTTTGTAATACTTTTCCGCATCTTTCGGTCTGCCGGAATACTCGGCGATATAGCCTTTTGCGAGGTATTCGTCCACTTTTGAAATGGTTCCAAGTTCATTGGCATAGGCAATTGCTTTTTTTTCACTTCCGCCCACAATTACCGGCAACTGAATGTAGAATTCCACCAAAGCCCAGCGTGTCTCAATATGCTTGGGGTCGAGTGCCGCGGCACGTTCCAAATGGTGTTTTATATCGCCAATATAGCTTACCGCTCGAATTCGGCTAACGGACAATGCCTTGAAGCCCAACGCGCCGCCGTATTTAAAATGGTAATTGGCGTTACTTTCCTCCTCGTTTACCAAGCTTTTATAATAGGAAATCGCCGTGTCCCAATCCTTTTGGTAGCCCGCAATATCACCCAGATATTCACGGGTTTTTTTATCGCCGGGATGTTGCTTCAGATACTTTTCAAAAACAGGTTTTGCCTTGCTGAAATTTTCCTGTTTGAAGTATTCCTCTGCCTGTTGGTAGTTGGTTTGGGCAACTGCAAATAGGGGAAGCAATAACAGAAGAACTATTACTTTTCTGAAGAAATTTATATAATTCAAAATTTAAGATTCAAAATTTAAAAAAATATTATTAGGTAATAAATTGGTCGTTAATTAATTAAACATTCGGGCACGCGATAAATCGCGAGCCTACTGACTACTGTGTACTGAACACTGCTTACTTTTTTCCCGGTGGATATTTGGCTAAAATTTTCTGTATAACTGAAACATAATACGCCTCTTTCTGCTGCGGAGTTGCACGTTCCCTCATTTCGCCTTCCGCTACGGCCTGCCAAACCAGCTCGTCTTTTTCAACATCTATAAAATCCATGGTTAATTGTTGGTTTACCACATTTCCGCCAATGGGAATTCCGCCACTAACGCCAACGCCCACGTTTCCGCCACCACCGCCAACCCCAATACCAATGGTGTTCCGCGAGCGGGAAACGCTCTCGTGTGCATAAAAATTGATAAACAGCTGGGGAGTTTCATTTTTAACAAAACCACGTTGCTGCAGCAGGCTGTCCGTAATCTGTATAATACGGTTATCGTCGAGCTCGCTAAGACCGGAGTCTATAGTCGGGAAATAATTATAGGAAGTGTATTTCGAAAAATCTACCTGTTTGTCATAATCCACTGCCACGGTTGCGCCGCAGGAAACCAGGAATATGGAGAGTACTAAGATTGAAAGGAGCTTCATTGCATTTTTCTTTTCAATAAAAATACGCAAAAACCGAGGACTTGGATTTTAGAAAAGGTTAAAGTTGAAAAACCATTTTAAGAGAAAACCCAGATTTGCACTTTAAAACGGTTTCGGTTAATTCTCTAACGGAATTCGAATTACGGTTTCAACCCCCGCACCAGTGTTTTTATTCCTTACCTCAAAAAAGTAATTATTGCCATAAAGGTTC
The DNA here is from genome assembly GCF_001573155.1 of Aequorivita aquimaris. Taxonomy (GTDB): domain Bacteria; phylum Bacteroidota; class Bacteroidia; order Flavobacteriales; family Flavobacteriaceae; genus Aequorivita; species Aequorivita aquimaris. Next base: position 82,603 of record NZ_JRWG01000004.1, read on the forward strand.
TCTAAACGGTCATTGATATTGGCCAGACCCATTCCCCGTTTTAGCAATAATTTATGGCCCGCTTCAACGGGAGCGCCATTATTTTCAACCTTTATTATCAAGGTTTTTCCTTCTGCGTAAATTTTTACGAGAATTTCCAAATCGGTATGGTTAAAATCATAGCCGTGTTTTATGGAGTTTTCCAGAATGGGCTGCAGCAGAAGTGCCGGTACCAATTTGGGAAGCAGGGATTCATCTATTTCTGTCGAAATATTCAGATGATCGGAAAACCTAACTTTTATGATATTGAGATAGAATTCCAAAATGCGCAGTTCCTTTTCCAACGGAATGCGGTTGCTGTCATTGTCATAAAGTATTTCCCTTAAAAAATCGCTGAGATCGGCTATGGTATCCTTTGCTTTGGCGGCGTCAATATCGGTAAGGACGGCGATTGAGTTTAAGGTGTTGAAAAGAAAATGCGGCTGCAATTGGGAGGAGAGCATTTTCATACGCGTATTTACCAATTGGGCTTCCAATTTGCCCTGCTTTTTTTCAGCCTTTTTCACCTCTTTCACATAATAATAGGTGTAGATTATAAAGACCATGGCAAAGTAGATAAGAAAATTGAGATCTATTACGTACATAAACCTATACATGCTGCGCTCAAAGTCATATTCGGCAAAGGTTGTTCTGCCCAAAAGGATGTAATACAGGTCAACGACCAGCCGAATCACTATTCCTATCAATAGCGAAAATAAAATGTGGGTCGAAATGATTTTGGTCCACGAGTAGTTTTTTCGAAGAAACCGTTTGGTGCTAATGGCGATCAACGTCATAAAACTTACCACGATTATATAGTCGAAAAGCAGGTTGTCTATTAAAAATTGGGACCATGAAAAGACCATCATCTTATCCATCCCGAAGACCTGCATATAGGCGGTTTTGGCAATCAGCATCAAATCAAACAGCGCATAAAAGCCGGCCAAAAGAAGTACTAATTTCAGGTCTATGTATTTCCTGCTTATGATATATTTTTTATTCATATTCCTACTTTTTCCAGAAAATCCTTTTTATAGGACTTGCTGATGCGCAATAGTGTATTATCATTCATTCGGGCATCAATTTCCGAAAATTCTGAATGTACTATTTCCTTTATATGTCGCAGATTGACAATGCTGGATCTGTGGATTCTAATAAATTTACCGCTGTCCAATGACTCACAGAGATTGCTCAAGTTTTCCCGAAGCACGTACTTTTTGTTTTCAACAAAAATTTCGGCATAACTTCCCGAGGCAGTGATGTACATTATATCTTCGGGGTTAAGGAGTATGGTTTTGTTTCCCTGTTTTATCGGCAGCTTGTCAAGAGCCTCCATTTTTTGCGATTTGGTTTTGTACAGATTGAACAGCTCAATTATGCGCTTCTCAAAGTTTTGGTCGGCTTCGTTTGCTGAAATTTTCTGTACTTTTTCAATAGTTCTAAAGAAACGTTCGTCCTTAAAAGGTTTCAGCAGAAAGTCGAAGGCGTCTACATCAAAAGCCTTTAGGGCGTAATTGTCGTAAGCCGTAACGAAGATGACGATGGGTTTTGGCGAGAGGTTAATCTTTTGCAAAACCTCAAAACCGTTCATATCCTTCATATTGATATCCAGAAAGATGAGGTCGGGCCGTTTTTGGTCTATTTCTGCAATTGCGCTTTTTCCGTTGGAACATTCGCCCAGCACTTCCACATCCGGTACTTGCCGGAGCAGGTAGAGCACCCTTTTTCGGGCAAGCTCCTCGTCGTCAATTACAAGTACTTTTATCATTGAAGGCTATTTTTATAATCGTTGTGAAAGGATGTTCTGTTACGTAAAGATATTCAAAATGAAATTGCTCGGTTGTGTTCCAAATTAAATTTTAGAAACCCATCAACTTATAAAAAGACCATCAGTAGAGTTGTTCCCTGACGGTCTTCCCATAAATTGCAAAGCAACTTCTTTCAATTAACGGCAAGCCCAACACCACTGCTTCTGGCATCTATTTTCAGGTTCTGTTTGTCCTTTCCGTTTTCAAGACGGATTTTATAGGTGGCATTGGCCAAAATTTCACCTTTGGTGCGGGCGGTATATTTTGCCTTTGTCAAGGTGTAGCCTTGGAAGGAGTTGTACACTTCGTTTCTGAGCTGCGCCGGCAAAATCACGTTCTTGAATTGCTGACGGGTTTCGAGGAGATTGCCCTCGCTGTCAAAATCTGCCTCCAAAGCACCGTTTGTACTTTTAAACGTTACCAAATAGGCGTGATATTTCTTTTTAGCGGTATGGGCAATAAAGCTTTGAATGTCAAAATTAGCTTTCATAAATCCGATGGGATCACGCGCAAACTGGCGCGCTTGGCTTTCTTTAATATTATAAACATAACTGTCGCCCTCTTGGGTTACCGCTACATTTAACGGTGCATAAAAAAGTCTGGCCTCGTCGAGCACTGTAACCTCTTGGGCGCTGAGTATCGCCGCGGTCAAACTTAACAAAATGGAAATTACAAAAGTTTTCATAACTGATAATTTTTAGGATTAATAACTTGTTCTTCAAACTGGTAAACACTGATCAGGTATTTTTACAGACACTAAATTAAAGGAACAAGCCGCTCGATGGGCAGGAATGATGTGAACGTCAAAATTTGACTATGGGAAATACTGGATTATGATGTGAAATAAATTTTCACAGCCGAAAAAGAAGGTAAATTTGCTAATAATCAACAGATTATGAAAAGTGGATTTTGCAACTTATTGTGCCAAATTACTTTTTTGGGGAAATAGAATCACAGCATTGACATCTGGGAAATGATACTTTATTTAGGCGGCAGCTACTTATTGCTTGACAATCTTTTTCGTTACGACTCCTTTATCGGAAATCACTTCCACGAAATAGATACCTGCGGAAAGGGTTTCAAAATTGATTCGGTTTTCTGAGGTTTCAAGAATTGGTTTGCCCAATGTGGAATAAACGGTGGCTTTTTTGAAGGAAATGTTTTTTGGGGTTTCAATATTAAGAATTGATGACACTGGGTTTGGGAAGAAGGAAAGGTTTTCTGAAGGATCTGCTTCGGTTATTGATAGATTGCATTGGGCTTCTACTTCGGGAACGGAGTTGCAGCCTGCGAGATTATAGTTGATGATTACATCTGTATTTGGATTAACAATGGCATCGCAAATTGGAGCTATGGAACAAAATGACAGGAGTGGATTGTCTTCAACTATTACACCAATAATTGCGGAAGAATCTAAATTTACTAAAGAGGAAACTGAGGAAAGAGAAGCATTCCCTGTAATTGAAATATAATCTTCACAGTATAATAAATTTTCCAAACCGTTCAAGGTTTCAAGCATATCGTTATCTAAGATACCTAACCACCCACAAATGGATTCCAGATTTACCAATCCACCAAAATTTTCTAAAAGATCATTTTTTTCAACACGAAAACTTCCGTATATCTGGGTTAAATTTGCAAGTCCATCTAAAGAAACTAAGCTATCATTGCTATTGATTAGAACTCCCAAATCAGAACCATTTCCGACGGAATAAAGTGAGTTTAATCCAGTAAAATTTATTATTTGACCATTTAATGCAATCGCAAACTGACCCGTAATCGTTTCAAGATTTTGAAGGCCTTCAAAATTGACTAAGGAATTGTTTTCCGTAATAATAAGGCTGCTACTTAAATTTTGGATATTCTCCAAACCAGAAAAGTTTTCAATATTTGTATTGACTATAAAAATTCCTTCATCAACATCTTGAATTTGTGATAAACCGTTAAGATTGGATATATCACTTCCTTCAATGTTCAACGATTTAATTAGATGTGTACAATTAGGAAAGTTTGAAGAAAAAGTATCAATTTCTGCTTGCGTAGTTAAATATATATCATCGTTCGGACACTGCCCAAACCCAATAAAAGAAACCAAAAGCAAAACGTAGAATAATTCTTTTTTCATACCAAATATTTTTGGCAAGAAAAAAGAAAAAAACTAGGTATGAAAATTTATTTAAGATATTTTCAAGAAAGATTTAATGTATAGTCTAGCAAAGTTGAGAATGCTTTATTTTTAATAATCATACAAACGAAAACGCCTTCCACTGCGCTCAGGGAGACATTCCGTTTTAATTCAACATCGCCCATAGTTTATCTTTCAACTCAGTAAGCCCTTGTTGCGCCACGGAAGAAATAAACAAATACGGAATGCCTTTAAACTGTTTGTCGAGAATCTTTTTCATCTCGGCCTTCAATTCCTCATCAAGCATATCACTTTTGCTGATGGCTACCAGACGTTCCTTGTCCAGAAGTTGTGGGTTGTAACGGCGCAATTCATCGACTAGAATATCGTATTGTTCTTTAATATCCGGCGCATCGGCGGGAATCAAAAACAGCAGTGTAGAGTTTCTTTCTATATGGCGAAGAAAACGATGCCCAATGCCCTTTCCTTCGGCGGCACCTTCTATAATTCCTGGAATATCGGCAACCACAAAAGTTTTGAAGTCACGGTATTCCACGATTCCCAAATTGGGTTTTAGCGTGGTGAATTCGTAATTGGCAATTTTCGGTTTGGCTGCGGTTATTACAGAAAGTAGCGTTGATTTGCCTGCATTCGGGAAACCTACTAGACCTACATCGGCAAGAATCTTAAGTTCAAGAATAATATCTACTTCTTCGCCTTCCTCACCGGGCTGCGAATAGCGGGGCGTTTGGTTGGTCGCACTTTTAAAATGGGCATTCCCCAAACCACCGCGACCGCCTTTGGCTATTATTTTTTCTTCGCCGTCTTCCGTGAGTTCAAAAAGTATTTCCTCGGTTTCCTTATCGCGCACTACTGTCCCCAGCGGCACTTCAATATAAACATCGGCACCATCGGCACCGGTACTGGTCTGCTTGCTGCCGTGCTCGCCGTGCTCGGCCTTAAAGTGTCTTTTGAATTTTAAATGGTAAAGCGTCCAAAGATTTTTGTTGGCTTTAATGATTACGTGCCCTCCACGGCCGCCATCGCCGCCATCGGGCCCACCTTTGGGAATATATTTTTCCCGCCGCATGTGCTTACTGCCCTGCCCTCCCTTACCGGAAGTAACATGTACTTTTACGTAATCTACAAAATTGCCTTCAGTCACCTTTTATTGTTTATTGTTTATTGTCTATTGTTGGAAACCCCAATCCATAAACTATAAACTGTCTATAACCTTACTTAAACGTTCCGTAATTTCTTCAATACTTCCCACACCATCAACACCGTAATATTTATCTCTCTTTTCGTAATAATCCTTTAGGATGGCGGTTTCATTGTAGTAAACTTTGATGCGGTTCCGGATGATGCTCTCATCGGCATCGTCTGCTCTTCCGCTGGTCTTGCCGCGCTCCAATAAGCGTTTTACCAACACTTCATCGTCCACTTCCAAAGCTACCATGGCGTCAATCTGGGTGTCCTTATCATCCATTAAATGTTCAAGGGCTTCGGCCTGTGCTTCGGTTCTTGGGAAACCGTCAAAAATAAACCCGTTTGCATCTGGGTTTTTATCAACCTCATTGCTTAGCATATCGATGGTAATTTCATCCGGAACCAATTTCCCCTTTGCCATAAAAGACTTGGCGAGATTGCCCAGCTCGGTCTCATTCTTGATGTTATAGCGAAAAACGTCGCCCGTGGAGATGTGAACCAAATTGTATTTTTCCTTTAAAAAATTGGCTTGCGTTCCTTTTCCCGCGCCGGGAGGGCCGAACAAAATTATATTAGTCATCTGTGTGGTTTTATAAATGAAAAACGAAGGTGCAAATTTACGAAATTATAATTGGGGAAACGTTACTTTGGGATTTGTTAATTCGGGATTCGTTAATTCGGGATTCGTTGATTTGGGATTCGTTGATTTGGGAATTGTTAATTTGGTGATTTGGGATCTGCCTGGCAGAGGCACGAAAGGCGGGTTTGGAATTTGGAATTTGGGATTTGGAATTTGGGATTTCAAACAACAACCCCCACCGCCTTATAAAGAAAATTTACCAAGGCATTCCAAAGTTTTTCCAAGGTCACCATCAAAATTCCCTTTAGGGTGTTTACGAAATTGAGTGCCATGGCCTCCAGCCCATCGAGGAAAAATTCCCGAAGGTCTTCGTCAATATCACCGCTGGCCACTCCCTTTTGGATAATTACCGTTTGTTTGGCGATGGCCTCCACCTGTCGCTCACTAAACCCGCGCACGGTGGAAATGTCCTTTTCCAAAATGCCCGAGGCAATATCCTTTATCTCATTGATTATATTAGTAACATTATCCGCCATAGCTTTATCTTTTTAAGAAACTTTCATACGTTATTGCTTGATCCAAAAAAATTTCAACCTGACCTTTAAAAGCCTGTAATGCCAAGGGTTTTATACCGTTTTCCCGATCGGTCTGTTTCATTTTTTTGAAGGTTTCGGCAATCTTTTCAAAAGCAAAGGCACTGGGATATTCTCCCGAAATGGCGCTACTTCCTTTTGCTTGAAGCAGTTCGTTTATTTTGTCCAACGCCACATTTTCTGGAATGGGCCGGGCTTTGGCCTGCAATTTCAGCGATTCAAAAGCACCGATTAAAACATTGTACACAGCTTCACGCTGAGCAAAACTTTCGCTCTCCGTCCCTCCATCAACCTCAGCGAAAAAGCGCATGGCCAAATCACTGCTTTCGGTTACCTTTTCAACTATGGCTTGATCGTATGCAGGGGCCAATGTGGCTTCGCAACCCGCAAATAAAGCAATGCTGAAAAATGCTATAAAAGAAAAGTGAAATTTGATAGACTGCATAATACTGATTTATTCAATCTGCACTAAGTTAATGATTTGTAATTAATTACTGTGGCATTTTAGAATTTTCCCACTCTGATCTGAGCAGCGAATAAAATTATGAAGCGTTCCACTATAGATAAATTAATTCCTTTTAATAAGCACTACTTTTCGTGAAATCCTGTTGGATTCTGTATGTGCCACCTCACCAATACGAACAATCTCTCCAAAATTTATTTTTTTAAAACCATAATTCACGCAGGCGATTGCGGTTTCCGAGGCATAGCCAATTTCCTAGTATTTTTATTGAAGCTTTATAGTCTCGCTCACTTTTTCATAAACCTCTCCCGTTGAGAGTTCAACCTTTATCTTTACTTTATAGTTTTCATTCAGCGTTGGCTTTCTATCCACCAATAGCTGAATGGCAGGAACCCGAATATTCGTGGTATCATTTTCTAAATAGGCCTGTAAATATGCATCTTCCTCAAAATAGATTCCTTTAACTATAATCAAATCGTTTATAGTATCGTTGGCCCTATGGGCTTCGTCAAAATCATTAAGGGTAATTACAGTAAGATTGGAAAGCTTCTCAAACTTAGAACCGCTCTCGCCATCAAAAATACACGAACAGGCATAAGCACTGGGAATAAACGATAAACTCGGCCACCTTGATTGTCTTTGGCTTATAAAGTCAACACTGTAATCAACAGTTAAGCCTGCATAGTCACCATAAGACACAGCCTCGTTCGGCAGCATAATTCTTAAAGAATTCTCACCTACTTTTTTGTAGTTCTTCAGTTCCATTCCATTTATATCGAAATACTTTCCCGTAATTGGGCCACAATTGCAATCATCGCCACCTCCCGGAGTACACATCTGTAGCGGAAGTCCAATCAGCAAGGCAAAAACCAGCACTTTTGTTTTCCAATTCTCTTTAAAAGTTCTCATAATAATATTCTTTAATTCTTTTTAACTTCAGGCTTCTCTACAAACGGTTTTATCCCAAACTCAGGATATATTTCACTCGGAAAATAAATTACGCCTCCCTTGGATACCATTGCAATCTTTTTAATTGCCTTTAAGTCTTTCGTTGGGTCATTTGGAATCAAAAAGAAATCGGCCAGCATTCCCGGTTCAATGGCGCCCCTATCTTTTTGCCCAAGATATTGGGCCATATCGTAGCTGCCCAATTTCAACAATTCTGCTGGAGTGTAACCCAATTGTTGATATAGCTCCAGTTCCCTGTGTAAAGTGAAAGCGCCTCCCAGATCGGTTCCTGGCAAAATTAAAATGCCACGTTCCTTCATAAGTTTTAGGGTTTTCACGATTTTATCATAAGCCCCTCGGTAAGCCTTGTCCTCAGCTTCGTTGGCAATACTTACCATGGCCTCTTTGGCATCGCGTTGTTCGCTGGCGGGCATATTTTCAATATAATCTAAAGTACCAATCTGCGTTTCCCCGTTGCGCGAAAGCAATAATAACTCGTGAATAGCAAGCGTCGGGTCCATAGCTACTTTATTTTTCACCATTAAATCCAAGGTTTTCTGCACTGGTGCACTGTTTAAATCCAAACCTGGCAAGCGTTGCAAGGCTGTTAATCGCAATAAGCTACGGGTATCTTCCCCTGGCTCCAGGACCCAGCCCAACATAATTTGGTTGATGTGGGTCATTTCATCAAAACCAGCCATCAGCATATCGTTTGCATTGGAAAAGGCTGGCACGTGGCCGGTTACGGGCATCTTCAATTCGTGGGCTTTCTTTACTATGGCAGGCGCCCACGCCCCGGTCATACTATTGTATAATTTGATTCCGTAAAATCCCATATCGGAATAGGTTTGAACAGTGGCAAGTGCTTCCGCTTCGCTTTCCACCAGAATTCCATTGTTACTGCTAAACGGGCTTTTCCCTTCAATAAATCCTAAGCGGGTAATGTTTGGCCCAGCTAAAACGCCTGATTTTATTTTTTGCATCAGGCTATTAAGCACCTCGTTGTTATTTCCCATATCGCGAACCGAGGTAACCCCAGCAACAACATTCAGTAGCGCGGCGTTTTCGCCCATATGGCCATGCATATCGTAGAGACCAGCTACCAAAGTTCCTCCGGCGCCATCTATTTCCACTTCATTTTCGCCGGCAGTGGCATCTGCGGCATCAATGCTCTGTATTTTATCGCCGCTAATTAAAACGGAAGATAAATCGGTAAGCGATAAAGTTTTTGGATCGAATATTTTTACGTTGCGAATACGTATATTCTTATCATATCTATGCGCAAAACGCTTTTGTAAATCTTCAAAACGCTGTGCCGAATATTTTTCCGCAAGCAGGCGCATCCTTCTTTCCTCGTTCTCATAACCAGAGCGGATAATTATAAACTTAGGCGAAATCATGGCGAAAAACTGGTCTTTTCCATCCAGAATAAAATATCTGGGATTAAGGCCAATCCCAGATAAAGCATAGGTTTTCAGTTTCAACGGGCCAGCGTCTGAATTTGAATCAATGGTCTCTAGCTCCGTCAGTTTTAACTGTCCCGCCGGTAGGGCTGACAAGCTTTGGTTTTTTGCCTTTAATAGCAAACGCGCAGCTATAAGCATAGAATACGGACTGCCTGATTGATTTACATAGAACGAAGGCTCCGTTACCGTGGCGCTGTTGTCTCCAGTAGCATCGGTCCAAGTCGCATTTTGGCCATCCAGTTTAAATTGTTCCTTTACGGCGTTGCCAAAGGTGGTATTGCCTTCAATATCCCATTGCACCGGAAACCCATCGGTATCGAGCACTACGGTTTCCTTAAGCGTTGGGCCACGGCCGTTGTTTTTATAGTCATAATCGGTAAAAACGGTATCGCCCAAACGGATAACGTTTAAATGGCCAACATTTGTGCCGCCAATAATTACTGAAAATGATTCTTCCGCTGGCAAATCGGTCTGTTGAGAGGTTTTCTCGGCTTTTTGCTTACAGGCTTGTGTTGCCAATAGCAGCATTACCGCTAACAGATAGTAATAGTTGATTTTTTGAAGTTTCGATAATTCTTTAACGAATAGCATAAACAAAGCGTTTTAGGTTGGTGCGTTAATTTTCCGTGATTTATTAGACTTAAAACTACGCTATAGTTTGTTTACTTACAAGATCTTAGAGTCTGAAATTATAGAGTGGCCGGAATAGCATTATTAATACAACTTAAATCTCGGTACTTTTAGAAGCAATATACTCATCAACAAAATCTTCCAAAACATTCAAGGGAATGGCACCATGTGAAAGTACTACTTCGTGGAATTCACGGATATCAAATTTTTCACCCATAGCGTCCTTTGCCTTTTTACGCAATTCCAGAATCTTAAGCATCCCGATTTTATACGCGGTGGCCTGCCCTGGCATTACTATATGCCTTTCAACCATTTTGATGGCGTCCAGCTCGGCATTGGGTGTATTATCGGTGTAATATTTAATACCCTCTTCGCGCGTCCATTTTTTATTGTGAATTCCCGTATCAACCACCAATCTACAGGCTCTCCATAATTCCATTGCCAAACGCCCGAAATCTGAATACGGATCGGCGTAAAAGCCCATCTCTTTTGGAATAAATTCAGAATAGAGTCCCCACCCTTCGGAATAGACCGTGTAACCCCCAAACTTTCTGAACATAGGTATTTCTTCCAATTCCTGCTGAATTGCCAATTGCATATGATGGCCCGGAATACCCTCGTGATAGGCCAAAGCTTCCATTTGGTAGGTGGGCATGGATTCCATATCGTATAGGTTGGCGTAGTAAATTCCAGGTCTGGAACCGTCTGCAGCGGGACGATTATAAAAAGCCTTTCCAGCTGATTGTTCCCTAAAAGGCTCCACCGCTTTTACGATAAGGTCTGCTTTTGGTTTCGAAATAAATATTTCGTCCAGTCTGGTTTTCATACTATCTATCAAGTGTACGGCTTCTGCCAAATAAGCCTCTTTCCCTTCTTGGTCTGCACTGTAATAAAATTGTGGGTCTGTTTTCATAAACTGAAAAAAGTCCTGCAGACTGCCTTCAAAACCAACGGCTTTGCGAATGGCGTCCATTTCGCCGTGGATTCTTGCAACTTCACGCAGTCCGATATCGTGGATTTCTTGGGCCGTTAATTCGGTTGTAGTGGTTCTTTGTAAGGCATTGTTATAAAACGAATCCCCGTCGGGAAATTTCCACGCACCATGGTCAGAATTTACCCTTTCCTTTTGATCTTTCATAAAAGCAATCAAACTATTGTATGCAGGTTTTACAGAGGTTAATAAGGCTTCTTTGGCCTCAGCTTCCAAATTGGATTTAGTTTCGGCATCTACCTCTAGCTTGCTTACTTTTTTCATAAAGTCTTCCAATAAAGTGCTTTGGGTTTCTGATGCATCAAAGGGCTGGCCTATCAATATGTTTTCCGAATCCTGGATCACTTTATCATACACAAACACTGGGGGCATTACGCCTATGGCTTCCCGTTCCTTTAAATTTTCGACCAGTTGCACAAAGTATGAGTTGAAGGCATTTAATCTGGAGATATAGGCTTCGGCATCCTTTACATCATCTATGCTGTGCATATTTATCAAAAAGGAAGGCAACCCAGATTGGGCGCCAAACATCTGATTTACGGGATAGTTGTGTAAACGGTATTGATAATCGGCTATATCGTTTTCAAGTTTTTGCTTATATAGTTTATAGCTTAACAAGGCCTCTTTTGAGAGTGCCGCAACATTTACAGAATCGGTCATCCATTGCAGTTGTTCCTTGTCCATTTCCAATTCTTTTGCTTTCGCTTCCGGCGAAATATCATCCAGCTTGCCATAGTCTTTTTTAATTCCCAGTCTGGTTTGAAATTCTGGTGAAAGATCTACTCGGGCATCAAAGGTTTTTTGGAAGAAATCATTTAATTTTTTGGATTCTGCCGCAACCTCAGCTTCGGTATATGTTTTGTTGGTTTTTTCAGTTTTGCAGGAAATAACTAAAGTAAGGCTAGCAAGAAGCAGAAATGCTTTTATGGTAAGTGTGCGCATAGTTTTATTTTATATTTCAGACAATTTTTAAATATAATATATTTTTAAGAAGCAGGCGCCCAAAGCTCAAAAAACGAAATTGTTGATTTGAAGGCTAGGTAGTATGAGTGTTCTATTCTATCCCGTGGAGGACACGACCGGGATGCCCGCGCCAGCGGGAGGTTTTTCTCTTTTCGAAGTTCTCTAATAATTTTACCGAAATTAAAGGATAATTTTGCGTTCATTGAGTATACTATAGTTAGCATTAAAACTCTCTTAATCCATGCCCAAAAAACAAAACCATCCCAAAAAACCAAAAACCTCTTGGCCCACAAAGCTCGCAATGGAACAGATTTATGAAATGAACCTTTGGGGAGGCAACAAGGCAGATTTCTATTCAGGAGAGGGATCGCACCATCCAGAAATAGTAAATCCGTATTTAGACGCAGTAACCACGTTTTTAAGTTCGTTTAAAAACCCGCTTACAGTATGCGATTTAGGTTGTGGCGATTTTAATGTGGGGAAGGAATTGGTTAAGTACGCTAAAAAATATATTGCCGTAGATATAGTGCCCAGCCTTATTCTGCGTAATACAGAAAAATTTAAAGCGCCCAATTTAGAATTCCATTGTTTGGATATTGCAGAAGCTGATTTGCCCATTGCGGATTGCGCGATACTTCGGCAAGTGCTGCAGCATCTATCCAATGCCGAAATACAAAGCATTGTAAACAAACTCACTGCTTTTAAATATGCAATCCTAACGGAACACATCCCACAAGGGAGTTTTATTCCCAACAAAGACATCATCTCTGGCCAGGGCAACAGACTGAAAATACAAAGTGGCGTAAACCTATTGGCACCGCCTTTTAATTTTAAGGTTAAGGAAGAAACACAATTATCCACTATTGTTTTAGACGCCAGCAAAGGAATTATCAAAACCACACTTATACAACTATAACCACTCAATCCAGCCCTCTTTTGAAGAGCCTGCTCCGAGCTTGACGAGGGAGGGTTAAGGGGATATTTACCCCCCCCTTAAAAAAATTCCTATCTTTAAATTTTCAATTACAAAATACCAACCAAGATGTTTCCCAAAAGCCAAAACATATTAATAGCACTATTCATAATCCTCCTCGCCGCCTGCAACAAAAACGATCCCCAAAATGACCCATACGACCTGCTGGTAGCCCTCCCCACCCCACCAGTGAAAGTAATAAACACTAGCGGCACTTGGTTAGTATATGAAATGCATATAAAAGTCCCCACGCTTCAGAAGGTAAAAATCTTTAACAATGGCAATCTACAATTATCCTATTCCAATTTCATCACCAGGGACGATTTGCATATAGCCAGTATCTGGCTGCCCTACCCCGCACAGGCTTGGGAAAAGCAAGAGTTGGTGCATCTATTTCAGTATGAAGATGCCGAAGGCATTGCAAAACAACATACCTTCCCACTAAAAATAGAAGAAGAATACCCAGACCCCATTACCATTGCATTTCCTGTACCCCAAGGCATTTGGTTGGCGGAAGCTGCGGCTGGCCCAACCTCCTACCACACCCGCGCCATTTTCCCCTATCCGGAACCTGTTTTTGATCCCACCCAGCAAGGATATTTAATAGGAAACAACCCCCAACGCTACGCCATTGATTATGCAAAACTGGTAGATGGCCTTCCCTATCAAAACGATGGCAGCCAATTGGAAGATTGGTATTGCTATAATCTACCCATTCTTGCCGCTGAAGGTGGAAGGGTCATTTTCACGGAAAACAACATCCCAGACAATATGACCCCAGGTGAAATTGACTACCCCATAGACGCTTCAAACGTCACCGGAAATGTAGTTTATATAGCGCATGAAGATGGCTCCATTGGCACCTATTGCCATATGGTTCCCAATTCCATTTTGGTTGAAGCGGGAGACACGGTAACCAAAGGCCAAGAGCTGGGCCGTTTGGGAAATTCAGGAAACTCCTTCGCTCCGCATTTGCATATGCATGTGCTCACAAACCCCGAAGGGAAACAAATAACGGAATACGCTGATGGACTTTACTTTGAAAGCCTGCCGTACAAATTTTCACAATTTACGAAGTTGGGCGCCCTTCCACCGGGATATATGGACGAACCTCCATTGACACCCTTTGTTCCCACAATGTCCGAACCCGAAAACAATACCTACCCCTCTGAAAGCGACGTTATAGAATTTTAAAATTTTAAGACTAAAAAACTTGTTATTTATTGAATGGTAAGCGATGGGGCTTAGTTCTTTTCAAGAAAAAATAAAATTACTCCCCACTCCTGAACCGCAATTGCCTAAAACTTATCTTATCGAAAGTCAGGCCACCCACTATTAGAAAAAGACCAATAATTGTTGGAAACCCGATGGGTTCTTCCAGCACAAAATAAATTACGACCAATGATAAAAAAGGCACTAAATAAACAAGATTGCTCACCTTGGCCGCGGTGATTGATTTTTTGAGAGCTATGGACCAAATAACAAATGTTATTCCCATCTCGAAGAAACCTACATATATTGCACCTCCCCAAGATTTTAAGTCAATAAACACAATTTCTGAAGTGAAGAGCAAGGCTATGAGAATATAGATAAAACCGAAAAAGAAGTTAAGAAAAAGTTTGCTGAGTTCGTCGCGTTCATCCCTAATATTGAAAATCCAAAATAGAGCCCAGATAATGGCCGAAGCAAGCCCGAAAATCACTCCCTGCGCATTGGTAAATGATAAATTAATTAGGTTCCCGCCAGTGGCAATAATCAGCACCCCTATAAAACTAATGCCAATAGCTACTACATTTTTGAAACCTATTTTTTGTTTGAGTAAAGGCACAGCCAATAAACTCAGCATTATGGGCCAAGTATAATTCAGTGCCTGTGCTTCTTGGGCGGGCAAGAGTTCATAGGCCTTAAACAAAACTATATAATACAGAAACGGATTAATGGCACCGTAAATAGCCGATTTCAGAAAAGCTCTCGCAGGGAGTTTGGCCAGATTAACATACTTCTTGGTCGCCAACATCAAAATGCCCAAGGTCAATAAAGCAGTTGCCGAAGACCAAAACAACAGTTGCAAAAAGCTATAGTTTTGCAATGCTATTTTCATACTGGTAGCCACCGTACTCCATAATAGAACCGCTATTCCCGCATAGATATATGCCTGTTTTTGGTTTTTCATTTAGGCCCTTTTTTAGAAGTTTAAATGTAAATTGATAAAAAAGTTTGACCAAGCTATTCTAAATAAATTTTATGCCAAGGAAATTTTAAAAAATCATTTTATACGGACGCTCAATTTTATCTTGAAGTTCCTGAATCCCCATCAACCTAACTTTTCTCAAAAACTCCTTTCCTTCAAAAAACACCAACAAGGTAGGGGCGGCAAAAACTCCAAACTCACCAGATATTCCTAGCAATTTATCTATTTTAATGTGAATAAATCTTACAGCAGGAAATTTTTCTATAAACAGCGCTTCCACTTTGGGCCGTAACGCCTCACAAACCCCACAATGGGGTGAAGAAAAGTAAACCGCCACGGCAGTTTCCTGAGTAATCAATTTTTTTAAAGCCTCTATATTCAAGGTTTATTATAATAATTAGTTTATGGTACTTTTATTTTTTTCAATAGGATTTTTCACCCTCACAAAACTTTAATCCCCGTCCCTCCCAAAATCAAATTATCGTTTTGAAAAGTTTTAAAACGCCGCTACCCAGCCTCAACCTCTTCCATACCTTCCCAGTACCTCTTCCCTATCTCCTCCGTACTTCCCCCGTACATGTCCTGTATAAAATCATTTTTTAACAAGAATTTTCTTATTTTTTATACACTGCAATCTAACAAAAGAATAATTCTAAAGAAAACATTTTATGATTCTCTTTCACATATTAACCTCTCCCCATTTTACTATCTTTGCATTCTTATAACGCGAAAAGCGAAAAGCCACAACCGAAAACAGACAACCGCTATGAACTACTTCTCCACCAGCTTCACCCTCGGCATCCTTGGCGGCGGACAGTTGGGCAAAATGATGCTCTACGAAACCCGTAAATGGGACATACGCACCAGCGTCCTCGATCCAAGTGCTGAAGCCCCTTGCCGCATAGCCGCTGATAACTTTGAGCAAGGCGATTTGATGGATTTTGAAACCGTTTATAACTTCGGAAAAAAGGTAGATGTGCTCACATTCGAAATTGAAGGTGTAAATGTGGAAGCCTTGGAAAAACTGGAAGGCGAAGGTGTAAAAGTGTATCCCAGCGCCACCACACTTAGAAACATACAAGACAAAGGCATACAAAAGCAATTTTATAAAGAACATCAAATTTCCACTTCGCCTTTTAAGGTTTTTAAAGACAAATACAAGCTCAACGAAGCAATTGTTCGCAAAGAGCTACATTTCCCTTTTGTTTGGAAAAGCTGTACTGGCGGTTATGACGGGAAGGGCGTTAGTATTGTTCATAGCGCGGAGGATGTAATTCCGCTTTCTGAGGGCGCTTGCATTGCTGAAAAATTGATTCCCTTTAAAAATGAATTGGCAGTAATTGTAGCCAGAAATCCTTCCGGGGAAGTAAAAACCTATCCAGTAGTTGAAATGGAATTCCACCCCGAAGCCAACCAAGTGGAATATGTAATCTGCCCTGCTCGTATAGACGAAGCAGTTGCAAAAAAAGCAAGGGCTATGGCAACAAAAGTTTCCGAAGCATTTAAACATGTAGGTCTTTTGGCGGTAGAAATGTTCCAAACCGAAGATGATGAAATATTGGTAAACGAAGTAGCTCCAAGACCCCACAACAGCGGGCATTACAGTATTGAAGCTAGTTACACCAACCAGTTCGAGCAACAAATAAGAGCTATTTTAGATTTACCTTTGGGAAATACCGACAGTAAAGTTGGCGGCATTATGGTTAACTTAGTGGGCGCCGAAGGCCACACGGGCCCAGTAGTCTATAAAAACATAGAAAACATTTTGGCAATGGAAGGCGTAACACCCCATATTTACGGCAAAAAGGAAACCCGCCCCTTTAGAAAAATGGGGCACGTAACCATAGTAAACAAAGACCTAAACCAAGCGCGCAAGATTGCGGAGGAGGTAAAGAAGACTATTGAGGTTATTACTGAATAAGTACTAAATCTCAATCCCGATAGCCATCGGGACCAAACTCCAAAGTTTGGAATGAGGAGCTTGGAAATTTTAAAAAATTTGGAATTTTATGAAAAAAGTAGCAATAATAATGGGAAGCACCAGCGATCTGCCAGTAATGCAGGAAGCTTTAGATATTTTAAAAGGATTCGACATTGAAGTGGAAGTGGATATCGTTTCCGCCCACCGCACCCCAGATAAACTTTTTGATTACGGAAAGAACGCACACACCCGCGGAATTTCAGTGATAATCGCAGGCGCGGGTGGGGCGGCACACCTTCCGGGGATGATTGCTTCGCTATCGCCATTGCCGGTTATTGGTGTTCCCGTAAAATCCAGCAACTCCATTGACGGTTGGGACAGCATCCTGTCCATCCTCCAAATGCCAGGCGGCGTTCCCGTTGCCACGGTTGCGTTGAATGGTGCCAAAAATGCGGGTATCCTGGCTGCACAGATTATCGGCGCTTCCGATAAGGCTGTTTTGGATAGAATTATCGCATATAAGGAAAGCCTTAAAGCCAAAGTTGAGGAAGGCGCCGAAAATTTAAAAAAATAATTTCAATAATACAGTAGGCGCGTGATTAATCCCGCGCCTACATTTTCCCGAAATACAATGAATAATCCGCTATTACAACCCTTCAACACTGCCCCATTTTCCAAAATAAAAAACGAACATTTCCTGCCGGCAATCAGTAAATTGATTGCGGAAACCAAAGCAGAAATTGATGAAATAACTTCAAATTCTGAAGCGCCCACTTTCAAAAACACAGTCGAAGCCCTTGAAAATACTGGCGAACAATTAGATCGCGCAACCAGCATTTTCTTCAACCTAAATAGCGCCGAAACCAACGACGAAATCCAAAAGATAGCACAGGAAGTTTCGCCTATGCTTACGGGGTTCAGTAATGATATGTTGCTGAACGAGACTTTGTTTGAAAGAATCAAAACGGTTTACAACCAAAAGTATTCCTTAAATCTTTCCGAAGAACAACACATGCTGCTCGACAAAAAATACAAGGCTTTTTCCAGAAACGGCGCCAACCTTTCCGAAGAGAAAAAAACACAGTTGCGAAAGATTGATACCGATCTTTCAAAGTTGAAATTGACTTTTGGCGAAAATGTTTTGGCGGAAACAAACAAGTTTGAACTTCACATTACAAACGAAAAAGATCTCTCCGGTCTGCCCGAAGGCGTAATAGAAGCTGCTGCCCAAACCGCCGAGGAAAAAGGAAAAGAAGGTTGGGTTTTCACTTTGGACTACCCAAGCTATGTGCCGTTTATGACCTATGCCGACAACCGAGAACTTCGCAAAAAATTGGCGATTGCCTTTGGTGCAAAAGGATTTCACAATGACGCATTGGACAACCAACAAAACGTTTTGCAGATTGCAAACCTTCGTCATCAACGTGCAAATCTGTTGGGCTATAACAGCCACGCCCACTTCGTACTTGAAGAACGAATGGCAGAAACTCCCGAAAAAGTAAAGTCATTTTTGAATGAATTGCTTGAAAAAGCTAAACCTGCCGCACAAAAGGAGTTTGATGAATTGACGGCTTTCGCGAAAGAACTTGACGGTATCGATCATTTGGAAAAATGGGACGGCGCATACTATTCCGAAAAATTGAAACAGAAACTCTTCAATCTCGATGATGAAAAGCTAAAGCCATATTTCGAATTGAAAAACGTTATCAACGGCGTTTTTACAGTGGCTGAAAAACTTTACGGGCTCCATTTTGAGGAAGTACAAAATATAGACAAATATCACGCAGACGTAAAAACCTATGAAGTAAAGGATGATGAAGGCGAGTTGGTCGCCATCTTTTACGCAGACTTTCATCCACGTGCAGGAAAGCGAAATGGAGCTTGGATGACTTCCTATAAACCACAACAAATAAGGGACGGAAAAAATGAGCGTCCGCATATTTCAATTGTTTGCAATTTTACGAAGCCTACGGCGAGCAAACCTTCGCTACTTACCTTTAATGAAGTAACAACTTTGTTCCACGAGTTTGGGCATGCGCTTCACGGAATGCTCGCAAACACCCACTACCCCAGCCTTTCGGGAACGAGTGTTTATTGGGATTTTGTGGAACTGCCCAGCCAGATTTTAGAAAATTGGTGTTATGAAAAAGAAACGTTGGAGCTTTTCGCCACCCATTACAAAACGGGTGAAGTAATTCCGATGGAATACGTTGAAAAAATAAAGGAATCCGCTACATTTTTAGAAGGAATGGCAACGCTGCGTCAATTGAGTTTTGGAATGCTCGACATGGCTTGGCACGGCAGCGACCCATCGGGAATCAAGGACGTAAAAGCCTTTGAAGTCGCCGCTTTTGATGACACCCAATTGTATCCCGATGTGAAGGAAAACTGTATGAGCACTTCCTTTTCGCATATATTTCAGGGCGGTTATTCCGCTGGATATTACAGCTACAAATGGGCTGAGGTGCTGGATGCCGATGCTTTCGCATTATTTAAGCAGGAAGGTATCTTCAACAAAAAAGTGGCGGACAGGTTCAAAGGGTTTGTGCTTTCTCAGGGCGGCACGATGGACCCGATGGAGCTCTATATAAAATTTCGCGGGCAAAAGCCAGATCCCGAAGCACTTTTAAAACGGGCGGGATTGCTTCAATAAATATTTAAGGCTTCAAAAGTTCAGAACTTTTGAAGCCTTACATAATTTGCATATCAATAAAAGCTTATTGCCTACAGCGATATCAATTCAATATAAATTTCTTTGTGAATGCATGGCCATTTTCCAAGGTGAACTGCGCAATATAAAAACCTTTGGCAAATTGCTGAAGGGTTACATTTCCAGATTCATTGTTCATTTCTTCAGAAATTATTCTTTGTCCCGCTACGTTATAAACAGTTACCTCCTTAACGTTTGAAACTGTATTGTTCAAACGATAGTTTAATGTTTTGTCTTTCACGAAAACCCGGATAGCATTATCAGAGAAGTCATCCACGGATAGAATTTGAGGTTTGGCAGCTTCAATCAAAAACTCCAATCCCAATTTTGTAAATTTTACAGCGTGGTCTGGTTCACCAAAAAACGAATAAACATCTCCTGGGCTATGAATGTTAGGATTATCTTCACCCATAGCTGCTTCAAAAGGAAAGGCAGCATCATAACCATTATCTGCCCAACTGGCGTGATCTGAACAACCGTAACCACATTCAGTATAGTTGTATGTAAAACTATGTGCACCCGAAGCGTTGTAATGGTCCATCAATTCGGTCAGATATGTGTTCAGCGAATTGCTGTTATACCAATCTGTGGTAATATAAATATCGCTATTGGAGCCATTGTAGCCCGTCATATCAAACTGTACATATGCAGCGACATTAACCCCTTGATTAGCATAATCTTCTGCAATTTCAGCTGAACCGACAAGACCAATTTCCTCGGCGGCAAAAGCCATTACTTCTATACTTCTATTAGGCACAAAGTTTTTTTCCAATAACACGCGCACCATTTCATTTAGAGAAGCAATTCCCGAGGCATTATCATCTGCACCCGGTGCATTGTTTTTATCGCCAAAGGTCGTGGAATCTATATGCCCACCAATAATTACAAATTCATCTGGCGTATTCGCACCATCAAAGGTTAAAATTACAGAAGGCATCTGGGTATTTACGTGGTTGTAGATTCGTGTATGCACATCGGTTCTTCCTGCGGCCAGAATCATTGCGTCCCATTTTGCCTGTTGATCCAAAACCGCTTGTACCGCTTGTGACTTAGTATGGTATCGGGTTCCGTACGCTTGAAGCTCTAAAATATCATCTTCAATGTTCTGACCATTCACAAGATCCAAGCATTCGTTCACAAACGTATCTTCGGTAATGCTATAATCTATTTGCGGGCCACGGTTTGCAACTTTGCTTAAGGCTTGAACGGCTTTTTCTTCGGAAGCCCTGAATATATAACCGGGACCGTGGGTGCGTACATTATCGTGTATGGCATGCGCCACTTCTTCAGAAAGTAACACCGCTGCCTGCTTATCGTTGCTTGCTAAAATGGCGATATCGTCTGGATATAGTGTTTTAAAAGTAATTGCATCGGCAGCATCCATTGTGGCATAAAAAGCATTGCCATGTTGAGCAAAGCCAGTAAACGTAAATAAAAGGAACATTAAAATTCCTGTAGTAATTTTTTTCATCGGGAAGTATATAGAATTAATTTCTGTAAAAATAAGACATCTATGGGACTTAGGTTTGAAATATAAAAGTTTAACTATTTTCACATAACCACCTAAAAACTAAAAGGCAGGTAATTTCGTATATGTTTGTAAAACTTCCCTATTTTTGAAATGGGCTAAAAATTATTTTTTTGGAACTACTGAAACCAGACCATTGGGTTGATAAATATGCTGATTATCTTTACAATTATACAATTGTAAGGGTAAATGACCATATTGTGGCGCAGGATCTGATTTCAGAAACTTTTTTGGCGGGACTTAAATCAAAAAACAATTTTAAGGGAGAAGCTTCGGAGCGCACTTGGCTTATCTCTATTTTGAAACGAAAAATCATTGATTATTACCGAAAGTTAAATTCCAAAAAAGGAAAGGCGGAGGTACACATTTCATACCGCGATGATGACTCTGAAGGCGACTGGCTGGAAGAAAATGCTGCCGATCCTTTTGACAAAACTGCTGAGGACAAAATGGAAAACCGTGAACTCGGACTGGCAATTTTGGAATGCTTGGATCAGCTTCCTGAAAAACAAGCACGTATTTTCAAGATGAAAACTGTTGAAAATTTTGACACCGAAGCCATTTGTAAAGAATATAATATTACGCCGTCTAACCTTTGGGTAATAATACACCGAGCACGTAAGTCGTTGGCAGAGTGCTTGGAAAAAAATTGGTTTAACTAAAAAATATGAAGTTTTTTTTAAAATGTGACGATGCCGCACACGTTTGCGACAAAACCCAGTACAAAGAAGCTGGTCTATTTGATAAATTAATGCTGAAGATACATTTGCTAATGTGCAAATTGTGCCGCGGATACGCCAAACGCAATACCAAACTTACCAAGACTATACACTCTGCAGACATCAAAACCCTTTCCCCAGAAGAAAAGGAGCGACTAAAAACAAGGCTTCAAGACGAAATAGAAAATGGGTACAACTCCTAAAGCTGTTCAAAAAGTTTAAAAAAGAGTAACCATAAAATTGGCAGCCCTTCCACCCAAAAAGATGAAAAATATCGGTTTTGCACTGGTTTTGAAATAACCAAAAGCCACCCTAAAACTACACAGAAAATTAAGAGGCTTATAATGTAGGCCACCTCAAAGTCCTTTTTAAAAAATTCACATCCCAAGCACATCAAAAGTACACTCAGCCCCAATAATTTCGCATTTCTCACCCCCACTTGCTGTGGAAGGGTTTTAAGGTTTAACCCATCATAAGGTATATCACGTATTTCAAAAGGAAGAATAAGCGCCACTACAATTAAAATGCGCTGAAAAAATGTAAGCACTACATCCAAATCTATTTTCACTTCAGAAGCTGCAAAAGGCAAAATCACGGTTACTCCCGCCCATACAAATGCCACCACAAAAATCTTAATTCCTGAAAAATTCCGTAGGTTTTTATTTCGAACAAATGGAACGGCATAAAAAAAAGTGGCTAGCCCAAATGCAGCAGCTATCAACAAAACATTTATGGGCAGGCGAAAAGCAATAAAAGCAAGCGCAATAATGCTAATTGCGGAAAAAACCTGTATTGTTTTTAGGGAGTTTGTTAAACTTCGGTGGTGCAGTCCAGCAACTTTTGCATATTTCACAAAGTTATAACCCGTTAAACTTCCTAAAAAAACAAAGCTCCACAGTTCCCAAGAAATGGTGAGGCCATATTCCAAAATGGTGATTGCCAAAAGCGACACAACTGCCAAAGCAACGTGAATGCTACTGTTAATATAAAAAGCAAAAATATGGGAGAAAAGCTTCATACCATCAAAAGTAACCAAAGTGTTTATAACCTTATTAATTAGTTGAAAAAATTAAGTTTTCAACTCTTTAAAAGGGAGCTATTTCACGTTTAATATTGTAATTTTGCCACCTAAATTTCAAATGCAAATTAATGAACACAGATTCTTTTGCTTTAAGGCATATCGGTCCCCGGGAAAACGATCTTCCCGAAATGCTTAAAACCATTGGTGTAAGCTCTATTGATCAACTTATTTATGAAACCGTTCCAGACGATATTTTGCTGAAAAAAGCACTCGATCTGGACACGGCAATGAGCGAGCAGGAATATCTTGAGCATATTACTGAACTTTCCACAAAAAATAAACTTTTTAAAACATACATAGGGTTGGGTTATCACCAATCCATCACCCCTCCGGTAATACAACGAAATATCTTGGAAAATCCGGGATGGTACACGGCTTATACGCCCTACCAAGCCGAAATTGCCCAAGGCAGGCTTGAAGCCTTGCTGAACTTCCAAACCGTGGTTAGTGATTTAACAGGAATGGAACTCGCTAACGCCTCCCTTTTGGACGAATCAACGGCGGCTGCAGAAGCAATGGCGCTTTTGTACAACGTTCGTGAAAAGGAAAAGAAAAAAAATAATGCCTCAAAGTTTTTTGTTTCTGAAGAGATATTGCCACAAACCCTTTCTTTGCTACAAACCCGTTCGGAGCCTTTGGGAATTGAATTGGTCGTGGGCAATCACGAAGATTTCGATTTTTCGGAAGAGTTTTTTGGAGTAATTCTTCAATATCCTAGCAAAACTGGAAAGGTTCACAATTATAAAGAATTCATCCAAAAAGCGAATGACAACCAAATAAAAGTTGCCGTAGCTGCAGATATTTTAAGCTTGGTGATGCTGGAATCTCCAGGTCATTTCGGTGTTGACGTAGTTGTTGGAACCACCCAGCGATTCGGGATTCCTTTAGGTTATGGTGGCCCACACGCAGCTTTTTTTGCCACAAAAGATGAATATAAAAGAAGTATTCCGGGCCGTATAATCGGTGTTACAAAAGATACCGACGGTAACCGTGCCTTACGGATGGCGCTTCAAACAAGAGAACAGCACATAAAGCGCGACAAGGCAACCTCAAATATTTGTACCGCACAGGTCCTTTTGGCGGTTATGGCAGGAATGTACGCGGTTTACCACGGCCCGGAAGGTTTAAAATATATTGCGAGAAAAGTTCACAATGGTGCTGCTACGCTTGCAAACGCATTGGAAAAGTTAGGTTTTGAGCAAGTAAACGACACTTATTTTGACACAATTACCATAAAGACCGATGCTACCAAAATAAAGTTTTTGGCCGAAGCAAAAGAGGTGAATTTCTATTATCCCGATGACGAAACGGTTTCCATTTCCATAAATGAAACCACCACTGTCAAGGATTTGAACAAGATTGTTTCAATCTTTTCAGAAGCGGTTAAAAAAGATTTCCAAAAAATTACTGAATTGGAAACTGGCAATAAAATTCCAAAGGAAGTTGCCCGTAAAACCGAGTTTCTTCAGCAGGAAGTTTTCAACAAATACCACAGCGAAACCGATTTGATGCGCTACATCAAAAAACTGGAACGCAAAGACCTTTCGTTGAATCACTCTATGATTTCGTTGGGTTCCTGCACCATGAAATTAAATGCAGCCGCAGAAATGCTTCCGTTGAGCGACCCGATGTGGGGCAATATGCACCCATTCGTTCCCGTGGAACAAGCTGAGGGTTATCAAATTATTCTGAAAAAACTAGAAAAACAACTTACTGAAATAACCGGTTTTGCAGGAACCTCGCTTCAACCCAACAGTGGCGCACAAGGCGAATACGCAGGCTTGATGGTAATTCGCGCCTATCACGAATCGCGCGGGGAAAGCCACAGAAACATTTGCTTGATTCCTTCTTCAGCTCACGGAACAAACCCCGCTAGTGCAGTTATGGCGGGAATGAAGGTAGTTGTAACAAAATCTACGGAAGAAGGAAATATTGACGTGGACGATCTTCGCGAAAAGGCAATACAGTATAAAGACAATCTTTCCTGTTTGATGGTAACGTATCCTTCAACACACGGAGTTTATGAATCTGCAATTCGCGAAATAACCAGTATTATACACGAAAACGGCGGACAAGTTTATATGGACGGTGCAAACATGAACGCACAGGTAGGCTTGACAAATCCCGGTGCTATTGGCGCAGACGTTTGCCACTTAAACCTCCATAAAACCTTTGCTATTCCCCACGGTGGCGGCGGCCCTGGTGTTGGCCCTATTTGCGTTGCGGCGCAACTGGTTCCATTTTTACCTTCAAACCCAGTAATAAAAACTGGTGGAGATAGAGCCATTACTGCAATTTCCGCGGCACCCTATGGCAGTTCGTTGGTATGTTTGATTAGCTATGCTTACATCTGTATGCTTGGCGTGAATGGATTAAAGAAAGCTACACAATATGCAATCTTGAATGCCAATTACATCAAAGAGAGATTGAATGGCCATTACGAAGTTCTTTATGCAGGAGAACGCGGTCGTGCTGCCCATGAAATGATTGTGGATTGCCGTCCGTTCAAAGCAAAAGGAATAGAAGTTACAGATATCGCAAAACGATTGATGGACTACGGTTTCCACGCGCCAACCGTTTCTTTCCCAATTGCGGGAACATTGATGATTGAGCCTACGGAAAGCGAGAGCAAAATGGCCTTGGATCAATTTTGTGATGCAATGATTTCAATAAGAAAAGAAATTGAAGCCGCAGATAAAGACGAACCAAACAATGTTTTGAAAAACTCACCACATACCTTGGAAATGTTGACCGCCGATAACTGGAATTTTCCTTATAGCAGACAGGAAGCAGCATTTCCACTGGAATATGTTTCAGACAATAAGTTCTGGCCATCCATACGTAGAGTAGATGAAGCTTATGGTGATAGAAACCTAATATGTACATGTAACCCAATTGAGGCCTATATGGAAGCTTAAGAGGTTGGCAGTTGCAGTATTCAGTAAATATGTTTAGTAACATTGAGGCCGAATACTGCTACTGAAAATTAAGACTGAAATCTGAATTACTGAATTTTCCGTATTTTTAACAAAACTTTTTTTAATATATGAGCGTCAAGATAACCGGCATAGGAAGTTACATTCCGAGCGAGATTGCGAAGAATGAACATTTTGACGACCATCATTTTTACAATGAGGACGGTACCCGATTTGGCAATGAAAATGAAGTAATCATTGAAAAGTTCAAAGCCATTACCGGTATTCACGAAAGACGCTATATTCCGAAGTCATTATCAACTTCAGATATTGCCTCTTTTGCTGCAGAAAACGCCATTAAAAATGCAGGTATTGATAAGGAAACACTAGATTATATTATTGTAGCCCATAATTATGGTGACGTAAGGCACGACTCCGTACAGAGTGATACAGTGCCTAGTATTGCCACCCGCGTAAAGCACAACCTTAAAATACAAAACCCAACCTGCGTAGGGTATGATGTGCTTTTTGGCTGCCCCGGCTGGGTAGAGGGCATGATACAGGCTTATGCTTTTATAAAAGCTGGCATAGCTAAAAGATGTTTGGTTATTGGCGCAGAAGCACTTTCGCGCGTTGTGGATCCACACGATCGTGATTCTATGATTTATAGTGATGGTGCTGGTGCCGCAATAGTTGAAATTAGTGAGGAATCCGGGGGAATTCTTTCGCATTTCAGTGCCACTTATGCTTTTGAGGAAGCACACTTTATCTTTTTTGGCGAAAGCAACAATTTAGAGAAAAAAGACAACCGCCGCTATATTAAAATGTACGGTAGAAAAATCTATGAATTTGCACTGAACAATGTACCCGACGCCATGAAAACCTGCTTGGACCAAAGCGGGGTTGACATTGACGAAGTGAAAAAAATTTTCATCCACCAAGCCAATGAAAAAATGGACGAGGCCATCGTAAACCGTTTTTACAAACTTTACGACAAGACCGCTCCTGAAAAAATAATGCCCATGAGTATCAATAAACTGGGCAACAGTAGTGTGGCGACTGTACCAACACTGTATGACCTGGTATTGAATGGCGAGCTGGAAGGACACTCCATCCAAAAAGGAGATGTGGTTATTTTTGCAAGTGTTGGCGCGGGAATGAATATTAATGCGATAGTTTATAAAGTGTAATGTACGAAGGTAAATTTCCAACGAAAAGATACAAACACACGCTTCGCTTTCTAAAGAATGTTATTTCAAAAGAAGAAAAAATACTCGATCTGGGCGTGCCCAACCCTTTCTCTGAAATTCTCACACAAGAAGGTTTTGACGTTACAAACACCAAAGGCGAAGATCTCGATTTGGAAACGAGCGTTGTAAAAACGGAAGAGTTTGATGTAGTTACAGCTTTTGAAATCTTTGAACATTTGGTATCACCCTTTAACGTTTTAAAAGATATCCAAGCCAAAAAGCTGGTAGCATCCGTACCTTTAAAACTTTGGTTTGCTTCGGCTTACAAAAGTAAAACAGATGAGTGGGACCGCCACTATCATGAGTTTGAGGATTGGCAGTTTGACTGGCTTTTGGAAAAAGCTGGCTGGCGAATTATAAAGCGTGAAAAATTCACCAATCCCATAAAAAAAATTGGCATACGCCCTATACTTCGTAGAATTACACCAAGATATTATTTGGTTTATGCCGAGAAATTGTAGCTATTGTTTAATCAACTTAAAGCTTCTTGAATTTTTAGCATCCCAAGAGATTCTTACTATATATTCTCCGATTGGTAAATAGGAAACATCGAATAGATTTGCACTCAAATTATTATAGCTTACAATCTTTCGACCATTCGTGTCAAAAATTTGAATGTTGGAAACACCTTCAATTTCATTAAGGCTAAAGGAATTTCTTGAAGGATTGGGATATAGGAAAATAGTGTTTGAATCAGACCCTAACTCTTCAATGGATAGAATTTCACCCAACTGCAAAATCCATACGCTTCCTTTTTCAAAGCCCCCTTCATCATCAGAAAAACTTCCAACAGCTATACTATTTTTTTCAGTTAATCTTCCAATATTACTTACACTAAATCCAAATGAATCTTCCTCATCTATATCTCCATCAAAATGTTGAAGTCCTTCTGTATATTTAACATAGCTATTTACTGTACCGTCAACATTTAAATTAAGGATATAAAAAGCGCCAAAATTAAAAGCGCCATCATTTTGATATCCTCGAGCACCAACTGCTATTTCTATAAGTTCGTCACCATTTAAATCCCCCATCAAGTCAATTGATTTTCCAAAAAACATTTCATCATTAAATTCCGTATCAAAATTTCCTGAAATATCACTAATTTTTTGCAAGCTGCCAACAGTACCATCTATATTCATAAAAAGAATGTAGACAGCCCCTCTGTTTGCACCTCCATCATCGTCTCGATAAGCACCAACAGCTAAATCGATAATACCATCACCGTTAAGATCTCCGATATTTGCAACAGATCCTCCAAAATAATCACCTGCCTCCAAAACATCGTTTAAACCACCTTGAGTATCACTTATTTTTTGATAATTTTTTACGGATAAATCACTATTCAAAAATAAAATATAAACTGCACCTCTATCTGACCCCCCATCGGGATCTCTTCTGGCTGAAACTGCAATATCTTTTAATCCATCACCATCTAAATCTCCAATGGATTCAATATCTGTCCCAAATACATCTTCATCATCCAACGGGGCATTAAAATTTCCTTCAGTATCGCTAATTTTAGTATAAGAATGTACTGCTCCATCAACATTCAAGGATAAAATCCAAGCAGCTCCGTGCCAATAGCCCCCATCTCCATCATATTCTGCACCTACTCCAATTTCTATTAAACCATCATTATTTAAGTCTCCTAAATATGAAATTGATGTGCCAAATATATCCCATTCATCCAACTGTCCATCGAAATTACCTTCAGTATCACTAATTTTTTGATAACTATTAACAGAACCATCCAGATTCAAAAACAATATATAAACAGCTCCGTGATTAAAACCCCCATCATCATCTTTAATCGCAGATACCGCTACATCATTAACCCCATCACCATTTAAATCGCCAATTCCTTCCACAGCATAACCAAACCAATCTTCTGTATCTAAATCTTCACCAAAACCTCCTATTTCAAAACCTATTTTTTCATAAACTGCTACATCATATATCTGTGCGATAGTTGAATTAAGGAAGAATAAAGCTGTAATAAATAATAATCTACGCATAAGGAAAATTTTTAATCTATATAATATCACTAAATATATAATATTTTTACATAATGAATATAGTAATTATTATTCCTGTCCACAACGAAGAAACTTTTATTAGCGGGATGCTCCAATCTATTGTTTATCAAAGTGTTCTTCCCAAAAAAGTAATCGTTGTAAACGATGCCTCTACAGACGGCACAAAAAAAATAATCAATCAATTTTCAGAAAATTATTCGTTTATTGAAAGTGTTTCCCTTCATTCTAACAAATTTCATGAGCCTGGCAGTAAAGTTATTAATGCGTTTTACAAAGGTTTTGAAACTTTAGGTGTCGATTTTGATTTTATAGGAAAATTTGATGCAGACATCGTCTTGCCTCCAAATTATTTTGAAAATGTTTTAGCGCTCTTTTCTTCCGATGAAAAAATCGGCATCGCCGGCGGTAACCTTTACATAGAAAAAGAAAACTGTTGGGAGTTTGAAGCCATTTCAGAAAAAACAAAAGTGCGCGGGCCCATAAAATTGTACCGCAAAAAATGCTTTGAAGATATTGGAGGTTTAAAAAAATCCATAGGCTGGGACACTGTGGACGAACTTCTGGCGCAATATCACGGTTGGAAAGTAAAGACAGATACCTCGCTTCACGTAAAACATTTAAAACCCACCGGGAAAGTTTATTCAAAGTCTTCAAAATACAAACAGGGCGAGGCTTTTTATAAAATGCGCTATGGTTTTTGGCTTACGTTGATTGCTTCGGCAAAACTGGCTTCCAAAAAAAATAGTTTGCAGTTTTTCGTGAATACGATGAAGGGCTTTTCCAAAGCGAAAAGAGCAAATCATAATTTTATTGTCTCAGAAAAAGAAGGCGAATTTATTAGAAAACTTCGTTGGCAAAAAATTCTCGAAAAATTGGGAATGCGATAATTCTACATTTAGCAACCATTCTTTAACATCCGAACATTTTATAATTCCTATTTTTGCAAATAAAATCCCCGATGAAATTTAAATTTTTCTTCCTTACAACCTTTCTAATTTTCACAACACTTTTTATCTCCTGTGTTTCCGTTCAGGTAAAGGATAACACGGTATCAACCATTTCTTCTGAAATAAAAAAACCAAAAAATATTATCCTTTTGATAGGCGATGGCATGGGCCTAAGCGAAGTTTCCACCGCTATTTATTACAAAGATGGCAATCCAAACTTTGAACGTTTTCATACAATTGGCTTAAGCAAAACTTCTTCCGCTAGCGATTTGATAACAGACTCTGCAGCGGGCGCAACGGTTTTTTCTACAGGTGTAAAAACGTATAACGGTGCAATTGGTGTTGACAAAGACACAATACCAATGCCCACAATTGTTGAACAATTATCAAAACGCGGTCTATCTACAGGCATTGTTGCAACATCTTCCATTCAGCACGCTACTCCTGCAAGTTTTTATGCACACGTAAAAAGCAGAAGAATGTATGAGGAGATAACCGAATTTGCTCCAAATTCCGGCGTAAACTTTTTTGCAGGTGGGGGATTGAAATTCTTTAACAAAAGAAAAGACGGAAAGGATTTATTGGCCGAAATGAAAGCCAACGGTTATAAAGTGACAACAGATCAACTTCCGCAAGCACCCGTTGAACAAAAAGAGCTCATTTTGCTAGCAGAAGATGGAATGCCGAAGATGAGCGAAGGCCGCGGCGATTTTTTACCAAACGCCACAAAACTGGCTTTGGAAAAACTTTCAAAAAACGAAAAAGGCTTTTTCTTAATAGTTGAAGGAAGCCAGATAGATTGGGGCGGCCACGACAACGATGCAGATTATTTAATTGGTGAGCTTTTGGATTTTGACAAAACCTTAGGTGTTGCTTTGGATTTTGCCAAACAAAACGGCGAAACACTAATAATTGTAACCGCAGACCACGAAACTGGTGGATTTACACTTGCTTCTGACGGTAGTGATTACAACAAAATTAAACCTAGTTTTTCTACTCCCGGACATTCCGCTACAATGGTTCCAGTATTTGCTGAAGGTCCCGGCGCTACTTTATTCAACGGAATATATGAGAGCAACGAAATTTATCATAAAATGATGGCTCTTTTTGATAAATAAAAGCTAAAAAAAGCTTTTTCAATCTACAGTGCCCTAATTTTAGTATTTTAGCCATAGCTATCTTTTTTATGAAGTACTTACAAGATATTGGCTCCTATTTTTTAATGCTCAAAAGGGTGTTTGGCAGTTTTACCAAAACATCGGTTTTGCGGCATCTTATCTTTAAGGAAATAAACGATTTAATAATTAGCTCTTTGGGGATTGTTGCTTTTATTTCCTTTTTCGTGGGCGGTGTAGTTGCAATACAAACCGCGTTGAATATGGATAATCCCTTGATTCCAAAAAGCCTGATAGGTTTTGCAACGCGCCAATCAGTAGTTTTGGAATTTGCACCTACCTTCATTTCAATAATTATGGCCGGAAAAGTGGGTTCGTTTATCACCTCAAGTATTGGCTCGATGAGGGTTACAGAGCAGATTGACGCTTTAGAGGTTATGGGTATCAATTCACTTAATTATTTGGTGTTTCCAAAAATCGTTGCCTTAATGTTCTATCCTTTTGTTATTGTATTTTCAATGTTTCTCGGGATAATGGGCGGATGGGTAGCCGGGGTCTATGGAGGGTTCGCCAGTTCTTCAGATTTTATCGCGGGGCTACAGGAGGATTTTATACCCTATCACTTATTTTATGCTTTTTTCAAAACCTTTGTCTTTTCATTCATACTGGCAACAGTGCCCTCGTGGCAAGGGTATTATATGAAAGGTGGTGCGCTGGAAGTGGGCAAGGCAAGTACCAACTCCTTTGTGTGGACCAGTGTATTGATAATTGCCGCAAACTATATTATAACCCAACTCCTTTTAAGCGCATGATAAAAGTAGAAGACGTACATAAGAGTTTTGGTGACGAAGAAATCCTTAAAGGAATAACCACAGAGTTTGACAAGGGAAAAACAAACCTCATCATAGGACAGAGCGGTAGCGGAAAAACCGTTTTGCTTAAATGCCTTTTGGGTCTCTTTAGACCTGAACAGGGGAGAATATATTACGAAGACAAGGCCATCCAAAATATGGACGACGAAGAACAACGCAAGCTTCGCGAAGAAATTGGGATGCTTTTTCAGGGTGGGGCGCTATTTGACTCCATGAATATTGAAGAAAATGTAATGTTTCCGCTGCGGATGTTTACCAAGCAAAAGAAAGCCGATATGCTTGAAAGGGTAAATGAAGTATTGAAACGCGTGAATCTTGAAAACGTAAACAAGAAATTCCCTGCTGAAATCTCTGGAGGGATGCAAAAGAGGGTTTCCATTGCACGGGCTATTGTAAACAAACCAAAGTTTTTATTCTGCGATGAGCCAAACTCTGGGCTTGACCCAAAGACGGCAACATTAATTGACACCTTAATCCAGGAAATCACCCACGAATACGATATAACCACCGTGGTTGTAACCCACGATATGAACTCTGTTATGGAAATAGGTGAAAAAGTGGTATTGCTGAAACACGGAAAACTTGTTTGGCAGGGCACCAATCAAGAAATCTTTAAAACCGATAATGAAGATGTAACCAATTTTGTGTATTCATCAGATCTTTTCAAAAAAATCCGGGACGTTCAATTAAAAGAAGGCTAGTGCCTACGGATATTCAGAAACCTGAATAGTATCCAATTTCATTTTAAATTTAAGCCAAGCTTCAATTTTTTTCAAGTCTGCTTTTCTAGCACTAGAAGATACATTGTTTTTCCAGCGTATGTTAACTACCGGAAGCGTATCGGTTTTTTTGAAATCTGTAGTTATTTTGTTTGAATAACTAAAGGTTTCAATATTTTCATAATTGATTTTTATTTCCTCGCTAAGCTCCTCAAAAGGTACATTTTGAATTTTCAAAAGCGCAACCTCATTTTCTAAAAATCGAATCTTTTCATCTTTATCCTGAATTATCTGTTCGTTTTTCACATATAGATCTTCAAGAATTCCTGCTTTAATTTCACCTGAAAGCTTTGCGGCCATTTCGCCACTTTGGTCGGCCCCTTGATAAATGCGCAAACGGCTACCTTCTAAATTTTCTGTCTCCTCAAGTTGCGTTAACCAGTCATTTATCTTGTTCTGCGGAACGGGACGTCCTATTAAGTAAACGTCAATGTTTTTCGACTTATAATCCTGTGTGAATTTAACAACCTCAGCTCCCTCATAATTAATAACATTCTTTACAAACTCCTTTGTTTTATTTTCAAAAACCTGCTGGTCCAATAATTTAATAAACAGCCAAACACTTGGAACCATTACCGCAATTGCAATCAAGGAAGCGATCTGCGCAGTTCGTTTTCTACGTTTGCTGTTTGCGTAGCGAACCAGCGGAAACTGTAATATTTTGGAAACGATAAAGGTGGCCAGCGCGATAAACACCGCATTTATTGAGAAAAGATAAAGTGCACCTCCGGCATACGAAGCATTGCCAATGGCCAAGCCATAACCCACGGTGCACAATGGCGGCATAAGCGCGGTGGCAATGGCCACACCAAAAATCACACTCGCTATTGTTCCACTTTTGGTTTTAGCGACTATCAAGCCCAAACCGCCAAATATGGCGATCAATACGTCTAATATGGTCGGGTATGTCCTGGCAATAAGTTCCGGTGTTTCTTCCGTAAGCGGAGAAAGCTTAAAATAAAGAAAAGCAGTAAGTACACTCAAAAAAACCATTACCCCAAGATTTATGAGGGAGCGCTTTAGCGTATCCACATCATTAATGGCCACGGAAAGACCGATCCCCACAATAGGGCCCATTAATGGCGAAATAAGCATCGCACCAATAACCACAGCGGTGCTACTCACGTTCAACCCAATGGAGGCGACGAATATGGAAAATATAAGAATCCAGGCAGTGTGTCCCTTAAAGGAAATATCTTTTTTAACGGCCTCAATCGTTGCATCGCGATCTGAGTCTGAACGAATATCAAAAAGCTCAGTCAGGAATTTTTTTATACTCTGCCATGTATTGAGTTTTACATTCTCAAACTCGTCATCGTTGGGTGTAATTTTTATATCGTTATTATTTTCAGTTGTACTCATTTACACATATTTTTTACCAAATTTATGCGACACCTCGTTCAAAAGTTCCTTAATCTGCTGTTCCTTCTTCTTCGGAAACAGTAACAGAACATCTTCTTTATCTACCACAATATACTCTTCAATTCCGTCTAAAACAACAAGTTTCTTTGTATCGGTAAATATCATATTACTTGCCGAATTCTTCAATAAAGTTTCAGCATTTACAACTGCGTTTTGGTTTTCGTCCTTTTCCAGTTTATCGTAAAGCGCGCCCCAAGTTCCCAGATCGTTCCAATCAAAGGTTGCTCTTTTTACAAAAACATTGCCTGCTTTTTCAAGAATCCCGTAATCAATCGAGATGTTCTCTGCTTCGGAATAATTTTTTTCAATGAAATTTTTCTCTTCGGAAGTATTCAAAACATCCGTTCCCTTTGAGAAAAGGGCATTCATTTCTGCCAAATTTTTTTCAAAAGAAGCAACGATACTATGTGCGCTCCAAATGAAGATGCCTGCATTCCAAAGAAAATTTCCATCGGCTAAAAATTGTTTCGCCGTTTCATAATTAGGTTTTTCCCGGAATTGTTTCACTTTTTTAATTTCCGAAATATCGTTTTTATCGCTTTCAATATAGCCGTAACCTGTATTTGGAAACGTTGGCTCAATACCCAAAGTGAGCAAAATATTTTCCCGTTGGGCTGCATCAAAACAGGCCTGAACGTCATTTGCAAAGGCGTTTTCATCTTCAATCCAATGATCGCTGGGAGCTACGAGCATCAACGCATTCGGATTTTTCTTTTTTATTTTTAAAGCAGATAGTAATATGCACGGTGCGGTGTTGCGCATGGCTGGCTCCAACACCACTTGTTCTTCTGAAATTTTCGGCAATTGTTTCAGCGTAATTTCCAGATACATTTCATTTGTAAGAATATAGATATTTTCCGAAGGGATAATTTTATTTAGCCTTGAAAACGTTTTTTGCAGCAAAGTCTCTCCCGTTCCCAACATATCGTGAAACTGTTTGGGGAATTCTTGGGTGCTCACGGGCCAAAATCGGGAACCAATTCCGCCTGCCATAATCACTGCGTAATAATCTTTGTTCATTTAAACTATTTTAAAAATTCCACTTCCGCATTTGGATTGAAAAGATACATTCTTCCCGTGGCAACTTCCAAACATTCAAAACGTTTTACGCGCTGCTTACCGCGCTTGAAAATTTTACCATTGTACAATCTAAAATGTCCTCCAAAGGGAATTTCAAAGATATAGTTTTTATCGTTCTCTGGGTCGAACTGCTTTAATGCCAAAGCCAAAGTTGCATCGGTATCGCTCGAGGCTTTTGGGTTTTTGAAATGGCGGGCCAATAAAGGCAACAATTGATTTGGAAAAACCTCAGGCCGCAAAAAAGGCAACATCAAAAGCTGAAAGGTACGTTTCCACTCCAGCCCATGGGGTTTTATAAGCCTCCCGTATTTTGTGAACGCCTCCAAATGCGCTATTTCGTGCACGAGCGTGATTAAAAACCGATACTTATTCAACGACGCATTTACGGTTATTTTGTGCTGGCCATTGGGCATTTTTCGGTAATCGCCGTGGCGGGTAACGCGCTCGTTTACGATTTTGAGATGGACATTGTGGGTTTTTATCAGTTCAAAAACAGAAGCTACGGAAGCTTGGGGAATATATTTTTCGAGGATTTCTGTCATATGCGGGAAAGAGTTGCCAACTTTTCTATCAACGTCAAAAATAACCAGTCTTGTACAATATCGCGAGCGTTTCAGTGATAAAATTGTGGCTATTAATTGATTTTTTCAAAATATTTATGCTTCCATATATTTTGGTTTCAGGATATTAGAAATCGTTATTTAAAATTGCTCTAAATAAACTTTGAAATTCAAAACTTCCGATTTAGATTTGCATCCAATTTAAAACCAATCTAAATAAAAATAATACAAAATGAAATTCATCACCACCCTATTTTTACTCTTGGGCACACAGTTTATATTTTCACAAGAAATAACAGAAATCAACGGCACAGTAACAGATGTTGACAATAATCCAATTCCCTTTGCAAGCGTTTATCTTCCCGAACTGAAAAAAGGAAATGCAGCCGATGCCGACGGAAAGTTTACCATCAAGAACATACCTTACGGACTTTGGCAACTTTCGGCGAGCGCCGTGGGCTACAAAGCTTCTACCATTACCATAAATCCTAACGAGCCTGTTTTGAATGGAGTACGTTTTCAACTCGCCCACGACAACGAACTCGACCAAGTGGAAGTTTTCGGTAACCGAAACGACCACCCCGACAAAATTGAATCCATTACCCGATTGCCGCTAAAACCTTATGAACAGATCCAGAGTATCTCAGTGCTTTCAGAAAAATTGATTGAGGATCAAGGAGCGCTGACCATTTCCGAAGCCACCAAAAACGTACCGGGCGTTTACACTTTCGCAACCTATGGCAATAAACGGGAAAGTATGTCGTCCCGTGGATTTAGGGGGATTCCAATACTGAAAAACGGAGTACGGATCCATTCCGACTTTCGCGGTGTTGGTATATTGACCGATATGCAGGGTGTGGATAACATCCAAGTCCTAAAAGGAACCGCCTCCATTACCCAAGGTGTAGCAACCGATTTGGGAAGTCCCGGCGGAATCATAAATATCGTTACCAAAACTCCAAAATATACTACCGGAGGAAGCGTGAGTTTGCGCGGAGGAAGTTTTGGGCAAATACGTCCTACATTCGATGTTTATGGGCCACTTAACAAAGAAAAAACCATCGCCTTCCGTTTAAATGGTGCTTTGGAAAGAGCCGATAGTTTTAGGGATTTGGTGGAAAAGGAAAGTTTTTACTTCAATCCTTCTTTTGAATGGAAAATAAATGAAAAGACAACCGTAACTTTAGAATTGGATCATTATTACGACAGCCGCACTCCAGATTTGGGAACGGTAAACTTGGCTGAAAATGATATGAATGGAATTTATGATCTTCCACATTCACAGTTTTTAGGTTTTGAAAACGATCGTTCCATCACCGAAAATACTACCTATGCCATCAGAATGGATCGTGAATTAAGCGAGAAACTTACTTTAAAAGGAGCTTTCTATAGTTCGTCACTAAGCTTGGATGATAAAGGTGCCGGTTTGGGAAAAACTATTGAGGAAAATGAAATGCCTATTTACAATATTCGCCAACGCAGCTACTCCACCTCTACCCGCGATGACAACAACAGTGTGCTCCAATTTGACTTGATTGGGGATGATGTTTACACAGGTTCTATAAAACACACTTTCCAAGTTGGGTTTGACTACCGTGCCTCGAAATTTGGAACCACCAGCCGATCTGCCGGCGTG
Organism: Aequorivita aquimaris; assembly: GCF_001573155.1. Lineage (GTDB taxonomy): Bacteria > Bacteroidota > Bacteroidia > Flavobacteriales > Flavobacteriaceae > Aequorivita > Aequorivita aquimaris. The sequence continues at coordinate 120,135 of NZ_JRWG01000004.1, forward strand.
GTTGACACTATAAATGTTTTTCAAAACATAGAACACAGATTGCCCAATGTTACCCTGGGAGAAGCAAATGTGAACGGCGGAAAAACAAATTCATTAGGTTTTGTTGCCCAGGATGTGATTTCTTGGAACAGTTGGCTTAAAACATTTTTGGGTGCTCGTTACAGTGCAACCGAAACGCTTTCAGAAGTTGAAAACACGAGGAGTGATGCTTTCAATCCGTTGGGAGGAATTATTGTTTCGCCCATAAAAAATGTAAACGTTTTTGTTTCCTATACCAACAGTTCCTATCCACGAACAGCATCTCGTTTGGGCCAAAATGGGGAGGAATTGGGCAATGAGCGGTACGACCAGTTGGAAGCCGGCTTCAAAACAACTTGGCTAAACGATCGGTTCCGCTTTAACCTTACCCTTTATAAAATCAACAACAAAAACATAAACCTTCCTGTTTATGACGAAACTTGGACAAACATTCTATACTACGCAAAAGGCGGAAACGATCAACGCCAAGGTATTGAAGTAGAACTTACCGGACGGCCACTTGAAAATCTGGAGCTGATTGGCGGGTACGCATATATTGATGCGCAATACAAGGAACACACTTCCTACGTGTATGGTTCTGCACCGCTAAATACTCCAAAACATACCTTTAATGCCTATGCCAATTATTCTTTCAGAAATAGAATTTTGGAAGGGCTTTCGGTTGGCGCTGGTGCGTATTTTACCGGAGAACGCCCTATCAACGATTGGTCGTCGGGACCTGTTACCCACCAAGGAATTGTGCCAAACCAAAAACCCTTTGATGTGGAAGCCTACACCTTGGTAAATTTTCAGGCGGAATACAAATTCAATAAAAACTGGAGTCTTCAATTTTTATTGAATAATGTATTTGATAAGATAGGTTACAACGCCTATAGAACCAGTTATATCAATCAAACCGATCCACGAAACTTTGCAGGAGTCCTGCGCTATAATTTTTAGTTGTTTGAGTGTTAGTTTATAAAGGCATGACTTAGGTTGTGTCTTTTATATTGTTTTAAAAATTTCCTTTTTATGAAATCAAAAAAATATACTGTCCGAAAGTTTATAAACGACGTCCATCTCTGGTTGGGAATTGGCAGCGGCATCATTCTGCTGATTATTTGTTTAACAGGAACGGTGCTAACTTTTGAAGAAGAAATAAAAAGTTTGTTTTCTGAAGAAATGATCGTTTCTCCAAAAGAAACTGTTTTTCCAATAGAAACGCTAACAACAAACCTTGCCGCTGAAGGTGAAGTGACCCGCGTAAGCATAAGCCCAGAAAGAACAAAACCCTACGAGTTTTCGGTAAAAACAAAGAAAGAGGACAGGCGCGGAACGACCTTTTTTGTAGATCAATACAATGGAACTTATACGAAATTGGAGCCAAATGTGCTTGATGGATTTTTTATGACCATGTTCAAACTGCACCGTTGGCTTCTTTTGGATATGTCTATAGGAAGACCGATTGTTGGTATTGCCACTATTATTTTTTTGATACTTTCCATCACAGGCATTGTGCTTTGGTTTCCGAAGAAAAAACTAAAAAAATTGAAATGGAAACATCTAAAACCCGGCTTCAAAATAGCTTGGCGCGCAAAATGGAAACGCGTAAACTACGATTTGCACGTAACCTTGGGATTTTACACGGCTATTTTCTTAATAATAATGTCGCTCACTGGCTTATTTTGGTCTTTTGAATGGTATAAAGATGCGGGAAGCGCAGTTTTGGGAACGGAAGTTTTTGGAGGTCGCGGAGGTGGACCAAAAATTGATTCCAAAGCAAATCCCTCTTCAAAAACTGTAGATTTTGCCGAAGTCATAAAAATCACGGAAAGCGAATTGCCTTTTGAAGGAACTACAATTTTTCAAATTCCCGCTGATGAAAAAGATATTTTTAACATCCGCAAATACCACGATGAAGATTTTCTGGAAACTGCCGTTGATGAACTGAAAATTGATCGCGATGGCACTATTATTTCAAAGGAAATTTTTTCAGAAAAACCGTTGAATGTTCAAATCGCAAGCTCTATAAAAGCGATTCATATGGGAACTATCTTTGGGTGGTTTTCAAAGACTATTTACTTTATTTCCTGCTTGATAGCAACAAGTCTCCCAGTTACAGGAATCATTATTTGGCTGAACAAACTGAAGAAAAAACCTAAAAAGAAACAGAAACCACTCAAGGTGTAGTACTCGAAACCTGCAATATTTTTCCGTTATAAAATTTATTTCCAGTAAGGGAAAAATCCATTATATATTGCGCCATTTCAGTTGCGGAAAGTGGCGCTTTAAAACCTGGGAAAGCCTCTTCCAGCATTTCGGTTTGAACGGAGCCCAAAGCAAGAACGTTGAAAGACGGACCCGTTTCTTTGTATTCCTCGGCAAGCAATTCGGTTAATGTAATGATTGCGCCTTTACTGCTGCTGTATGCACTCAGCCCAGGAAATTTCACACTTCCCTGCACGCCGCCCATACTGCTGATACTTACCACATGGCCTTCTTTTTTCATAAAAGGAAGCGTCGTTTTTATCAAGGAAGCAACGCCAAAAACGTTCACGTCGTAACATCTTTTAAATTCTTCGGAAGTGATTTCGGCAAACGGTTTGTTCACCAAAAACCCGGCGTTGTTTATCAAAACATCAACAGATTTCATCCCTGTTTGAAGATATGCGGAAAGCTTTACGATTTCAGATTCATTGGCAATGTCAAATTCCAAAGCCGTAACATTCTTCAGCTTTAAATCTGAAATAGGTTTTGAATTCCGCGAAAGCGCCAACACATTGTGTCCAGCATCCGAAAATAATTTTACCATCTCAAAACCGATTCCTCGGGAAGTGCCTGTGATTATTATGTTTTTCATTTTTTAAATATACACAAATCCCGATAGTTTCTTTAATGAGAATGCTATCGGGATTTAATTAAATTCTTAAATTTTCTTATACAAACATCGTCACAGGATTTTCAATATACTGTTGTAATGTTTGCAGGAATTTAGCTCCCGTAGCTCCGTCAACCGTGCGATGGTCGCACGCCAAAGTTACCGTCATGGTATTTCCAACTGCAATCTGTCCGTTTTTCACTACTGGTTTCTGAACAATCGCTCCAACTGATAAAATAGCGGAGTTTGGCTGGTTTATGATAGAAGTGAATTCGGTAATTCCAAACATTCCAAGGTTTGAAACCGTAAACGTGCTACCTTCCATTTCCTGTGGCGTAATTTTCTTGTTTCGCGCCTTTCCGGCAAGTTCCCTTACCTGTGCGCCAATTTGTGAAAACGTCATTTGGTCCGCAAATTTCAGAACAGGAACCAGCAATCCTTCGTCAACCGCCACGGCCACACCTATGTGGATGTGTTTTGCAATTTTGGTAACCTCTGGCGTCCACTGGCTATTTACCTGCGGATGCTTTCGGAGAGCCATCGCACAGGCTTTTATAATCATGTCGTTAAAGGAAATTTTTACATCCGGATCTGCGTTTATCGCCTCGCGCGCCGCGATGGCATGGTCCATATCCAGCTCAACGGTCAAATAATATTCCGGAGCTGAAAACTTAGATTCACCCAAACGTTTTGCAATGGTTTTGCGCATTTGGGAGTTTTTCACTTCCTCAAAACTTTCAGTTCCAACTGGAATGTATACCTGTCCGCCGCCAGCAGCGGGTTGGTAATTTTCAATATCGCTTTTTACGATACGGCCATTTTCGCCGCTTCCGCGCACTTGGCGCAGGTTGATTCCTTTTTCCTCTGCCAGTTTTTTTGCCAAAGGCGAGACAAAAATGCGCCCTTCGTTTGTTATTTGCGAAGAGTCTGATTTTTTTTCTGAAGAAGTTTCCTTTTTGGATTCCTCTTTTTTTGAACTACTTTCAAGAGTTTCCTTTTCTTCCTTTTTATCTTCTTTTGAAGATTTTTCTTCTTTAGATAAAGACTTTCCGGCATTTTTGAAGTTTTCGGCAACTCCAGAAACATCTGTTCCTTTTGGGCCGATGATTGCAAGCAGGGCATCAACTGAGGCTGATTCACCTTCGCCAACACCTATTTTTAAAAGTGTTCCGGAATAGAATGATTCAAATTCCATGGTTGCTTTATCGGTTTCAATTTCAGCGAGAATATCGCCCTCTTCTACTTTATCGCCTTCCTTTTTTAACCAAGATGCAACAGTTCCCTCTGTCATTGTATCGCTCAAACGTGGCATTGTAATAATTTCAACGCCGTCGGGAAGTTCAGCAGAATCAGAGGAGTTTTTTTCCTCAGAATTCGTTTTCGAATCTTCCTGCTTCTCTTTCTTTGCAGCGGTTTTATCCTCCTTTTTATCCGATGATTTTTTTTCTTCCTTGGAGTTATCTTCCTTCGATTTGGAATCGGAAGCTTTTCCATCAATCAAATCTGAAATATCCTCATCCTTACCACCGATTATCGCTAAAAGAGAATCTACTTTGGCGGTTTCCCCTTCTTTTATGCCAATGTGTAGCAGTGTTCCTTCGTAGAAGGACTCAAACTCCATTGTGGCCTTATCGGTTTCAATTTCGGCAAGAATATCACCTTCCTTAACGGCATCGCCCACTTTTTTAAGCCAGGTGGCTACCGTGCCTTCTTCCATCGTGTCGCTCAAACGCGGCATGTTTATTACTTCTGCCATTTCTTATAATTTATCTGATAAAAAAGGGTAATCTTCCTGCTCATATACAGCATCAAACATTACATTCTTTTCTGGATATGGAGACTCTTCTGCAAATTTTTCACATTCTTCAACCAACTCTTTTACTCTCTGGTCAATTTTTTTAATCTCCGCCTCCGTTGCCCATTTGTTTTCGTAAATCTGATGAAGCACGTATGTAATAGGATCTTCTTCCTGTTTTTTGGCAACCTCCTCTTTTGTACGGTAATGCTGTGCATCACTCATGGAATGCCCACGATAACGATAAGTGCGCAATTCCAAAAATGTAGGTCCATCACCACGACGGGCGCGTTTTATGGCCTCATCCATTTCCTTTGCAACTACTTCCGGTTTCATTGCATCTACAGGTTTGCAGGGCATTTCATAACCCAAACCAAGTTTCCAAATATCAGTATGGTTGGCGGTTCTAGCTACGGAAGTTCCCATTGCGTAACCGTTGTTTTCCACGCAAAAAACCACAGGAAGCTTCCAAAGCATGGCAAGGTTGAATGTTTCGTGCAGGGAGCCTTGGCGGGTTGCGCCATCGCCCATATAAGTAAGCGTTACAGCATCTCTTTCAAAATATTTATCTGCAAAGGCCAAACCGGCACCCAATGGAATTTGTCCCCCAACAATACCGTGCCCCCCATAAAAGCGGTGTTCTTTGGAAAAAATATGCATGGAGCCCCCCAAACCTTGTGAAGTTCCGGTGCCTTTTCCATACAGCTCTGCCATTACTTTTTTGGGATCAACACCCATCCCGATGGGCTGTACGTGGTTTCGATACGCGGTTATCATTCGATCTTTTGAAAGGTCCATAGCGTGCAGAGCGCCCGCCAATACTGCTTCCTGACCGTTGTAAAGGTGTAGAAAACCCCTTACTTTTTGATTGATATATACTTGCGCCAGTTTATCTTCAAATTTGCGCCAAAAGAGCATGTTTTCGTACCAATCCAGATACGTTTTTTTGGTGATTTTCTTCATCTATCTGCTATAAGTATTCCCAAGGGGAAATTTTTTAAACGGATAACAAAAATAGGACTTTATATGCTGAAATCACAAATTGTAATTCACAAATAAATACTTCTGGAAAATTTCTTGAGTTTAAAGGTATTTCGCATCAAACCCCAAAGGCAGCAAATCCATCACGGAAGCTACATTAATGACATCTCCGGTTTCGCCCATAAAATAGATTGCAATGGGGCTTTTCTGTTTTTGTTCATACTCCGCCAAAGCTTGGCGGCAAGCACCGCATGGGGCAATGGCTTCTGTTACTTCGTGGCTTTCGGCGCGCACGGTAATTGCAAGATCGGTTATCGTTTCATTAGGAAAATTGGCACCCGCACTGAATACCGCAACCCTTTCGGCACAAAGTCCCGATGGAAAAGCCGCATTTTCCTGATTGTTTCCTATAACAATTTCTCCTGAAGAAAGCCGAACTGCTGCCCCAACTCTAAAACGTGAATAAGGCGCATAAGCATTTTCACGTGCTTGCTGCGCCTTATTCATCAATTCTTGAATGTCTTTTGGAAGTTCGGAAATGGATTCGAAAACTTCTAATGCGATTTCAATTTTTTGTTTTTTCAAACTATTAATATTCGTCGTAGGTATCGCCGAAGTTGAAAGTCAGACCAAAACGAAGGGTCCCGTCCAATGGGCTGTTTGCCAATTTGGAAGTAGAGAACAAATACGAAATATCGATATTGATTGCGGTGTAACGAAAACCTGCTCCGATTGAAGCAAACTTTCTTGAACCCTTATCATCACTTTCGTTAAAATAACCTCCCCTAAAAGCAAAAACATCTTGGTACCAATATTCCGCACCCAAAGCCCAAGTAAATTCTTTCAACTCTTCGCTGAAACCATCAGGAGCATCGCCAAATGATGAAAACATTCCTCCGAAAAAGCTTTCGTTATAATAATCATCTTCATTATTAATGAAACCATCGTTGTTTGAATCGCTAGGTGTTGGAACCAAAAGCTTATTAACTTGTGCAGACACACCAACTTTATTGTATTCGTCAAGAATAAAATCAAAACCACCACCCAAAGCAAGGTTTGTTGGCAGGTTACTTTCTGAACCTACTTCATCATATTTTAGCTTCGGACCTATGTTTGAAATATTGAAACCCATTCTCCAGCGACCGTCAAAATCGTTATAAGGTATTTCTTCACTTTGGTAATATCCAGCAATATCAACAGCAAATGAATTTGCGGCAGAAGCATCTGCCAAGGCAGTTTGAAGTTTCAGATCTGAACGAATATATCTACCGGCAACGGCCATTGCAAAACGCTCGCTAAGTCTAAGGGAGTATGAAACGTCAAACAGCAATTCGTTTGGTTTAACCAGCAAAGGCTCTTCATCTGCTGTTTGGCGTAACTCAATCTCTCCATTACTGAAATAACGGAAACTAGCTGCTACAGCACTACGTTCGTTCAATCTATTATAATAAGTTAAATTTCCTAAGAATATATCGTTCACCAATTTGCTTAAGTAAGGAGTGTATGTTACCCCAACTCCTTGTTTTGATAAAGAGAAGGCGTATTTTGCTGGATTCCATTGTTGTGAAAAAGCATCGGCAGAGGTAGTAACCCCTATATCACCCATACCTGCTGCACGTGGATCTGCAGCTATCAAAATAAAAGGAACACCTGTTGTGATTACGCGATTCTCGATTCCTGTATTTTCGTTACCCGGATCTTGCGCCATACCCTTAAAGGCAACTAAACTTAATAAAATTGGAATAAATAATTTCTTCATATTAAATAATTTTGGACAAATATAATTTTAATTTTTAAAGGATTACTAGTTTCTCGAATTTTTCAACCCGCTGATTGGTTAACGAAGATCTCACCGTTATCTTGTACACATACACCCCTTTTCCGATACGGTCCCCAAAATCATCACGCCCGTCCCAAGTAATTTCACGGCACAGATAGCTTCCGGATGGTGGCAGGGTAGCGTTTTGGGTCCAAACTACTTTTCCGGTTACGGTAAAAACTTGGACTTGCACATTCAAGGTTTCATCGGGCCTGTTATGATTGAACCAAAACTGGGTATAATTTACAAATGGATTGGGATAATTAAGTACGCGGGTAATTTCGAGCTTGTCGTTCCCAGCAACGATAAACTGTATTTCAGCGGTAGAAGAGTTATTATAAACATCCCACGCCTTGAGGGTAAGTGTATGCAACCCATCTTCGAGATCTCGGAATTTATATGTAGCTTTCCCTTTGGAATAATCGTCAACATCAGCTTGATAAAATTCATTCAGTAAAAATGGGTTGGACTCATCTCCGTCTAAAATTGCAACTATATCGTGACCAATACCACTTGCTGTATTAATACCGTTGGGATCTTCCAGCTTTGCAAGCAACATCGGGGAATCGTCGGTTATACCCCCTGAAACAAAACTTTCATCATTCATATATAGTTTAATTAAAGGACCTTCATTATCCTCGGGTGCGTTTTCGTTTAAACCACCCACATCTAAGTCTAAACTCACGCCTGCTTGATCCTCAAATGTATTATCTCGTTTGGAATACAAGCTTACTCTCCCTTTGCCTACAGGTATTTGTATATCCCGGGGAACTACAAATTCAAATTCAAACACACCATTGGAAACGGTGGCCTGCCCATTGAAAATTCCCTCGCCCAAGGTTATAAAATCCATCACAAAGTTGAAATTATCGTTATCCAAGGTCTGGCGCATTACGTTTTTATCAAACACCTTTGCCTCAAGAATACCATTATAATCTGTCATAAGCATTCCTGATTCATTTAAAACCTCACCTTCAAGTTTTATTTTACTCAAGGCTTTTAATGTATCTGTAGCTTGGCCAATGGGCACTCCATTTAGTTTTGTTAACCGAATACTTTTTTTAGGAAAAGCCAAGTTCATGGCCGGATCGCCAATATAAAATACGACACGTCTTAAATCGCTATCAATTTCCTGTTTAGAGAGACGGAGTCCCTCAGCAGGTGTATTTGGCACATCCCTTCCGTATCCAAAAAGATTATCTGCCAGTAATTGGTTAAACTCAACTCCCGTAGAAATATAGATTGCCCGAGTAGTAGTTACCAAAGAAATAGCGCCGCCTTGCCTGTTTTGATATGTGAGCTCCCCAGCCGTTATGCGCAAAGGATTGTCAAACTTTGTAAACTCGCAGGTTACCGTTACCATACAAGGAAGGTTGTCCTTGTTAGTGAGGTTTTGGGCTGCTTCTTTTGTGTAGATGTATTCTGAAGCGAGTCCGTCTTCACCTCCGTGCCCAAAGTAATCAATGATTATTGCCCCAACGTCAAAAGCGCTTTTTATGGCTTCGTTCACCTCTGGATATCTATTCCCTCCGGCGGAAGCTTCTTGCTGATAGGCATCAGTATGAATTTTTTTTACGTTTATGAAAGGTTTCTCCTGTGAAATTTCATCGCCAAGTGCATCCAGTTTTAGCTCCAACTGTTCTTCGTTATCTTTATCGATATCGTCTGATATTAATACGAAATTGGTTCTCCAGTTGCCATAGGAACTTTCAGAAGTATATTTTATTATTTTGTCTACCATTGCATTGGCGAGCGAAACATCATCTGCCAATATTCTTCCCATAGCTATATCCAACAAATCATTGTCATCCCTGCCCGTACCAATGGCGCCCTCGCATTCGTCCATATTTCCGAAGAAATCATCAGACATATAAGATTGTGCAATGCTTACACCCGTAAGGGTCTGGAAGGTTGGCACAATATTATTGTTGTTTGCAAGTCTATTTTTATAATCGATGGAAGCATCACCGATAATGCCCACATATTTTACGCGTTTTGCTTCTGTGGATGCATTATGGTAAACGTAGCGCACAAAGTTTCTGATAGCGCTGATATCCTGCCTCCCCGAGCTGAATTCTTCATAAATCTTATCTGTGGTAACAACCTTTACATTTAAACCCTGTAGGTTTTTATGGTATGTAGCCAACCGCAAAGCAGGCTGAATAAGGAATGGGGCAGTAATTATAATGTAATCAACATCTTGAAAATTACCTGAGGCATCTTTAAAAATAGTGCCTTTCAAATTTTGGTTCTGAACTACCGGCTGTGCTGTTTTAATGGGGACAAAATAGTTATTTGGGTTTATCGCTACATATTCGCGAACCTCACCAAGTGTCTGTTTAAAGCTAAAGGTGGATGCGTTCCCTTCATTTTGTTTGGAAGTTATAAATTGCATATCGGTAACATCCCAAACTTGTGAAAACTGGGAAGCATTACTAATTTGATATTCACCCACGCCAGCCAGTGTAGTTGCAGCCTTATATCGGAAATTAAACTGCCCATCCACTCCGCTCAATTTGCGGACTGCCCACAATCCTATATAGTCCAAATATGCTATGCTCGATGGATTACCGGCATTGTTGTACATTAAATCTACCTGTACTGATTCATTACTTGCTGCAATTTCCTCATAATAATCATCTAAATCCAACAACCCCCCTATTCCCAATCTGCTAAATGTAATTGGATCCAAGCTCGTGCTGTTTACGGTTACAGCCATAGAGGTATTACTTTCAGAGGCCGCAGCAGATTTGATAATTAACTGCATAGGCTTGCCTGCAACTATATTCGGAAATTCAAAAGTAAAACTTTGTTCATTTTCAATATCAAAACGATTGCCGAACCACTTTCTACCTAACTTCGTAGGGCTTTCTTCGTCTTCCTCGTGAAATTTATAATCGTCAAATTCATTGATAGTAAACTCCACAGCGCCCGTAGGTTCTACCATGGCCCTTACTCTCTTGCCAGGGGCCCCATCGGCAGTGATGTAGTAATATGATTCATTACTATATGGGTTTAGGTTTGAGTCGTTTTCTTCAACATAACCCTCGGTATTGGTTCCATAGAATAAAATATAATCGTTCCCATCAAAAGAGCCATCTTCTTCACCCACAACCTGGATTGCGTTTTCGGGAAGGTCAAAAAATTTGTTTTCTGAATTTAGCAACGGCAAAGATTTTCCGCCGAAACCATATACTTTTATATTTCTTGGATTGATACCGTCGGTATTCATTCCCAAACTGCTCAGGAAAGATTTGTCAATTTTATGGATGCCCGTTTTTTCTACCTTAAATTTAAACCATTTGCCTGTAGCAAGTACAGAGTTTATGATTTCTGGAGTAAAATCGGGACAGGCTTGTGGAGAATAACGGTAATCTACATTAAAGGATATAACTTTTTGGTAGCCCCCAGAAGTTTTAACAATAGGTGAGATTTTCAATATTGTGAAAAGCTTATCCCTAGACCGGGTGCTACCTATACTATATTCCAGATTGTTCGGCACCAGCTCTGTATTGATTTTGTTCAATTCTGCCGAGGAAACGGAACCATAACGAACATTGGTAATTCTTAAAGAATTTTTATCAGCAATGTTCGCATCTTCCCATTTTGTTTGGTAGATGACCCTCTCCTTGTTTAATTGAAGCTTTAAGGACGCGATAGCCTTTTCTTTCGCAGAAACTGATGATTTATTAACTCCGACACTGCTGGCAGTTGGACTGGAATCTCCCCAATCTATGGTTACACTTTTTGACTGTGCCTTTCCTATAAAAGGCATAACAAATAAAATAAAAAGAAGTATTGCTTTTCTCATTAGTACCAATAACGCTTCAAATATACACTTAGTATAAGCCAATATTTTTAAACTTTTTCTCTATTGTGGTATTAGGATAATAATTTTAAAACTAATACGTTTGCATTCGGGATTGGTCGTAAAACCTTTTAAAACCCCACAGCGCAATAATAACAAAATATTATTGTGTTTTTGTCGTTAATTACTATATTGCGAACCCAATTTTATCATATTTGAATCTATGATGTTAAGAAAAAACCTAGCATTAAAGCTATTTGTTACTGTAATAGTGGCCTCACTCTTTGTAGGTTGCAACAAAACTAGGGACTACAAAAACAGTTCCCGTGCCACTGGTTGGAAAATGAACGCCAAAGAAGGCGGCTTTCAGTATGACCCCCAAACCAAAGAACAGGAAACTGGCCCAGGGCTAGTATTTGTTGAAGGTGGAACCTTCACTATGGGAAGAGTTCAGGACGATCCAATGCACGATTGGAACAACTCTCCAAATCAACAGCACGTACAATCCTTTTATATGGATGAAACAGAGGTTACAAACCTTATGTATCTTGAATACTTAGATTGGTTGAAAAAAGTATTCCCACCTTCTGATGAAAACTACAGAAGAATATATGAAGGCGCAGTACCAGATACACTTGTATGGAGAAACCGCTTAGGTTTTAATGAGGTTATGACCAATAACTATCTTCGTCATCCTGCGTATGCAGAATATCCAGTGGTTGGTGTTAGTTGGGTACAGGCAGTTGAATTCAGCAATTGGAGAACAGACCGTGTAAACGAAATGGTTTTGGAAACCGCAGGTGTTACCGCTAGAAACGCTCGTTACGACGTTGAACCTGGCGAAACTTTCAACACGGAAACATATTTAAACGCTCCAACCCTAACCTACGGAGGCAATGATTCTATTACCCGTGGTGGAAAAAAATCAGAATCCATTGCAAAAAGAAGCAAAGACAGCACAAACTTATATATTCAGCGTAAAGATGGCTTATTAATGCCTTCCTACCGTCTGCCAACCGAGGCAGAGTGGGAATATGCAGCACTTGGCCTAGTGGGTCTTCGTAATTATAATGTTTATAGAGGAAAGAAAAAGTATCCTTGGGAAGGTCAGTACACTCGCTCTGGAAAAAGAAGATCTCGAGGTGACCAATTGGCAAACTTTAAGCAAGGTGATGGTGATTACGGAGGAATAGCAGGATGGAGTGATGACGGTGCAGATATAACTGCACAAGTAAAATCATACGAGCCAAACGACTTCGGACTTTATGATATGGCCGGAAACGTTGCAGAATGGGTTGCCGATGTTTACCGTCCGATTGTAGATGATGAGTTCAACGACTTTAACTATTACCGTGGAAACGTTTATACCAAAAATGCGATTGGTGAAGACGGGAAAGTAAAAGTGGTTACTATGGATTCCATAATTTATGACACTCTGAGCAATGGAAAAATTGTAGCCCGCAACTTACCTGGGGAAATTCTTCAAGTGCCGGTTGATGAAAACGAAACTTATTTGCGCACAAACTTCTCCGAAAGCGATAACCGTGATTACAGAGATGGTGACAAACGTTCGTCCCGTTACTATCAATCATTCGCTGACGATGAAAGCGAAAGTGGTGATGGAACAAACCGTATGTACAATTCGCCCATCCAAAAAGTTTATGCTGATAGCACTGGTGCATTAGATCGTCAATATGACAAATCTTCAAGCAGAACAACTTTGGTGGACAATGAAGTTCGCGTTTATAAAGGCGGTTCTTGGAGAGATCGCGATTATTGGCTAGATCCAGCACAGAGACGTTATTTCCCTCAGGATATGGCAACAGACTATATCGGGTTTAGATGCGCCATGAGCCGCGTGGGTTCAAAATCCAAAAAAGGAAAGCGACCTAGAAACTAAAATTTCAAAATTTATAAAAACAGCCCTCCTGGCATACAGCTTCGGAGGGTTTTTTAGTATATTTATTTTATGAATATAGCAACTCTCCATCACTATTTTTTACAGAGTAACGGAATAAGCACAGATACTCGTAAAATATTCAGGGACTGTCTTTTCTTCGCTTTAAAAGGTGAAAATTTTAACGGAAATCTTTTCGCCCAGGAAGCATTGGACAAAGGTGCATTTAAGGTTGTAGTGGATGAAGAAGCTTTTCATAAATCAAACGGGGAAACAATTTTAGTTGAAAATGTACTTTTGGCGCTTCAACAATTGGCTAGTTTTCATAGAAAATATTTAGCCCTTCCTATTATTTCCCTTACTGGAAGTAATGGAAAAACTACTTCCAAAGAACTTATTAACGCAGTTCTTTCCCAAAAATTCAACACTGTTGCAACAGAGGGTAATTTAAATAACCACATAGGCGTTCCCTTAACGCTTTTGAAGATGAATAAGCAAACTGAAATAGGTATTGTTGAAATGGGCGCTAACCATTTAGGCGAAATCAGATTGCTGAGCGAAATTGCACAGCCCGATTACGGTTACATTACAAACTTCGGGAAGGCGCATTTGGAGGGATTTGGAAGTCTTGAAGGCGTAGTACAGGGCAAAACCGAACTTTATCAATATCTGAAAAAAAACAATAAAAAAGTTTTTGTCAATGCCAATGACCCTAAGCAAATGACCAATTCAGAAGAAATTGACAGAATAACGTTTGGCACTGAACAGAGTCATTTCAATATTGAATTATTGGACAGTTCGCACCATCTTTTGGTAGCGTTTGACGGCACAAAAATTCAAAGTAATTTAGTAGGGGCGTATAATTTTGTAAACCTTTCCGCAGCCATTGCAATAGGCTCCTATTTTAAAGTTTCGTCTGAAAATATTAAAGCTGGAATTGAAGCATATGTGCCCACCAATAATCGCTCGCAGTTAATAACAAAAGGCTCTAACAGCATTTTAATGGACGCCTATAACGCCAATCCAACAAGTATGCTTGCTGCTTTGGAGAATTTTAAACAAACCAAAGGCGGAAACAAAATATTGTTTTTGGGAGATATGTTTGAACTGGGAAAGGATGCCGACAAAGAGCACCAAAACATCGTTAATTTTTTAATAGAAAATCCTTTTGGAAAAGTCTATTTTATAGGAAGCAATTTCTTTAAAGCCTCGAACACTGCTTCTCATATAAAGCAGTTTGAAACTTTTGAAGAGTTAAAAAAGGAGCTCATAAGCGAAAGTCCCAGCAATGCTACAATCTTAATTAAAGCCTCCCGTGGCATGGCCTTGGAAAGGATCTTGGACATTATTTAAGCTTATTGAAAGTAGCTGTAAGCGAATTCTACACTTTCTATGACCATATTATTATCCACATCTGAAACAATCCATTTTACCGGGTAAGCGTTTGTAAATATCCAAGATTTTAGCGGTGTGCCATCGTTGTCCAATAAGTTAATAATTATGGTTTTGGTTTCTAGCAAATCATCTGGATTACCTCCCAAAATTTTATTGCACCAAATTATAATTTCAGAATATTTCGAAGCCATACCTCGTTTTAAAACCAAGTTTGAGAGTTTTGCCGAAATAGAAACACGATGTTTGAAGCTGTTATCGGAAATTCCGTCTGTGTTCATTTCCATCGAAATTCCAGATAACTCCTTAAAAACAATACTGTCGATTGCTGTTTCATCACTAAAACTAAGTTGAAAATAAAAAGCCATGGGAAGAAACTCATTCATCTATCCGTTTTTAATAGTTAAACCTTCATGGCGGAGTTCTAAAGTTTCTACAGCAACTTCATTTGCATCCGATTTCATATCAGTTGCTGTTACTTTTGTGGACCAAGCATTGTCTAAAGTCCAAGTCATTACAAGGCTTCCAGCTTCGTCCAAAAGTTGGATGATAACAGTTTCTTTTTTTATGGTATTCATTTTTATGGCATCATACCATTTTCTGAAATTGATGTCATTTATAAAGAGGCCCTTCTTCAAGGTTACATTTCCTTTTTTAGTGATACCCGGCATATCTATCGTAGAAAATTTCACGCTATCATTGTGCCTATATTCTATTACTTGTGGTTCAATATCTAAGCCTGAAACTTCTTGAAAGGAAGCCTCATTATCCTGTGAACCTAAATGTACTGTAAAGTATAATTTGGGTAAAGGCCAATTACTACCTTGCGCTTCTCCTGCCATTTTATATAGTATAAAAGTGATTATATAATATTAGTTATAAAATCCTTGATTCCTATAAGTACTACTACGTATATTATAGAAACAAAAAAATCCCGAAGAATATTCTCATCGGGACCTTTTTATGTTGGGTCATACTGTTCCGAAGCATCGGAAGAACAGTGACTTTAAATATTATTTTGTGGGTCATACTGGATTCGAACCAGTGACTTCTACCCTGTCAAGGTAACACTCTGAACCAACTGAGTTAATGACCCTTTTTTATTAAATGCGAAGATACAAATTCCAAAATCTAAAAGAAACAAGATATTTATTTGTCGAATTTTTTTATAGGTTTCTTTTTTATCATTCCGCCTTTTGCGTCCTTCACCGAAGTCATAATCATAAACGCCTGCGAATCAATCTTATCTACTTCCGTCTTCAATTTACTCATTTCCAAACGTGTAATTACAGTATATACCACATCTACGGGCTTTCGGGTCTCACCTTCTTTTGCAAACCCATTTTCGGCTTTAAAAATAGTACAGCCACGGCCCATTTTTTCAATAATGGCCAAGCGTATTTCCTCATTCTTTTCTGAAATAATGGTTATTCCCATAAACTCCTCAATACCGTCAATCACAAAATCCACCGTTTTTGAAGCGGCGAAATAGGTAAGGATTGCATACAATGCGATTTCCGTGGAAAGAAAATAGGCCGCCGTTATAAAAATGATCACATTGAAAATCATAATTACATTCCCCACAGTTAGACTTGTCTTTCGGCTTATGTATATCGCCAAAATCTCAGTGCCATCAATAATGGCGCCGCCTCGTATAGCCAACCCTATACCCAATCCTAGAAAAAGTCCACCGAAGGAAGCCACCAAAATTTTATCGTCAGTCATTACCGGATAGGGAGTCAGCGCAACCGCAGTTGCCAAAAGTATAATGCCCAGCACACTTTTTATTGCAAACCTTCTACCTACCGAAAAATAAGCCAATGCTAAAAATGGGAGGTTAAAACACACCAATAATAGTGGAAATGAAATACCCGCCAGTTCATTTACCATTAGTGAAATACCCGTTACCCCACCATCGATAAAACTGTTTGGCATCAAAAAACCTCGCAGCCCGAAAGAAGCCGAAATTACACCCAACAGCAAGTAGAAAAAATCCCAGACTTCGTGCGTTACTTCTATCTCCAGATTTTTTACACGTTTTTCAAAAGGCTCAGAAATCTGTGAAGGCTTTTTGTGCTTTTGACGGTTTTTTACAACGTTGACTATTATGCTTTTAAAGAATGGGTTCAAGGATTTTTGTTTTTAAAATATGAATTCAGCCAAAGTTAAACTTATTAATTTTAATATGAAATGTGGAATAGTACAATAAAAAAACCGAAGCTTTCACTTCGGTTTTTTTAAGATCTGGTGGGCGATGAGGGGTTCGAACCCCCGACCCCCTCGGTGTAAACGAGGTGCTCTGAACCAGCTGAGCTAATCGCCCTCATTGTTTTGAGGTTGCAAATATAAGTTAGTTTTTAATTCCCGCAAACATTTAATTGAAAAAAATTACAAAACCTCCGCAACCACAAAAGTACTTCCGCCAACAAATACCAAATCATTCGGTAAAGCGGCCTTTAAAGCAGTTCCGTAAGCCTTTGATACCGAAATGTATTCTTCTCCCAACAATCCAAATCCTCTGGCTTTGGTCAATAATAGTGACGCTTCCAAACCCCGTGGAATATTCGGCTTACAGAAATAATAGGCTGCATTCTTTGGGAAAAGTGGCAAAACGGAAGCCAAATCCTTATCGCTAACAACGCCAAGAACAATATGAAGTTTTTGAAAATCTTCGCTTGCAAGCTGTTCCATCACCAATTGTAAACCTTCTTTATTGTGAGCCGTATCGCAAATCACTTTTGGATTATTTTTTAAAAGCTGCCAACGGCCCATTAATCCCGTGTTTCTAACTGTATTCATTAAGCCTTTTTGGATATTTTCTTCTGAAATATCCCAGCCTCTTTTTTGAAGAATTCGCAGGGTTGAAATTACAGTCCGTATATTTTTTTTCTGATAAAAACCTTGCAAATCTGAAGTATAATTGGAAGCATCACAAGTTTCGGCAAAAACAATTGGCGCATTTTTTTCCAAAGCAATTTTTTCAAACACTGGTTTTGTTTCAGGCAATGTTTCTCCAATAATAATAGGCACTCCTGTTTTAATTATCCCCGCTTTTTCAGATGCAACTTTTTCCAAAGTGTTTCCCAAAAACTGGGTGTGGTCCAAACCTATATTGGTAATTACCGAAACTTCGGGCGTTATGATATTGGTACTGTCCAACCTGCCGCCCATACCCACTTCAATTATGGCAATATCCACTTTTTCACTTCGGAAATAGTCAAACGCCAAACCCACGGTCATTTCAAAAAAAGAGAGTTGATTGCTCTCAAAAAAAGGTTTGTGATTTTCAACAAAATTTGAAACATATTGTTCCGAAATCATTTCGCCATTAATCTTTATCCGCTCCCTAAAATCCTTTAAATGCGGCGAAGTATAAAGTCCCGTTTTATAGCCAGCTTCCTGAAAAACCGATGCCAACATGTGGCTGGTGCTGCCCTTGCCATTGGTGCCAGCTATGTGCACGCTTTTAAAACTTTTTTCGGGATTTTTTAAATATTGGGCAAGATTGAGGGTTGCGGCTAAATCTGCTTTATAGGCAGACTGCCCCACCCTTTGGTACATGGGCAACTGTGCAAAAAGCCAGGCAATGGTCTCTGGATAGTTGATGGCGGAAATTGTTAATATTATTTTTTGCCTTTTCCTTTTTGTAATCCCCGGCTATAATCATAGGCAAGGCACTAGAAAGGCATTCTTGCTTAGGGGTTAAAGATAAATAAAAAACGAGATTTTTTAAGAGCAATCTACTACTGCGAGAGGCTGAACCTATAAATAATTTTACCTATTTGTTTAGCGGGCGCTTTTTCGTCGGCATTAAATTTTGTGGCCAAAGCGGCTCTTTTGGCGGGCTCCAATAAACAACGGGAATTGTTTGTTGTACCACGTACACCGGGCGTTGCACTAATCACTCTTCCGCTGCGGTCCACTTCAATGCTAACCACAACCGTTCCAGCCTCGTTGCAATCCTGTACAAACTTTTCCTTATTCAGCGCTTTTCTTCCACCGAGTAAATAATTGCCATCGCCATCCAAACCTTTGCCGGTGCCGTAATACGCACTTGCGTTGGGATCGCCATCGGGGCTTCCCTTGTCACCCGGGTTAGCGTCGTTGCCTTCGCCTCCTTTTGCGGTTCCGTCACTTTTTGGGCCGTTTAAAATACTTGAAAGCGCATCGGTGGTAGCTTTATCGGGTTTGGGATCTGGCTTTTTTACTTCTTTTTTAGGCTGTTCCTTTACTTGAGTTTCAGTTTGCTCCTTTTTGGGTTTTTCGTTTTTAATTACTGGCGCATCTTCATTGTCTTGGGTAACTACTTCTTCCTTTATTTCAGACTTTGGCTGTGAAACAGGTTGAGCTGTGGTTTTTTGTGGTGCGGACTGAATTTTTTCAGTGGGTTGTATGTTTCCACTACCAGTATCGGTGGTTCCAAAATTTACCGCTATGCCCTGCTCCAATGGTGGGTCCATATATTTCATTCCCACATAAAACAAAAGAATAAGAATGATTACATGCACGATTACCGTGATGGTCATACTTTTTCGTTTATGTTCAGTATCGAGCAGGCTCATGGGTGAGAATTATTATTTCTTTTCTTTTTCAAAAAATATGCCGAGACGCATTTTATTAGTTCGGACGAACCGCTAGCACTACTTTAAAATTGTTGCGGTTTGCAATATCCATTACAAAAACGGCATCTTCAATGGGCACTCCCTCTTCGGCGCGTAGAATGATAGTAGGTTCTTCTTGCCCGGCAAGTGTTTTTTTCAATTCGCTCTCTATGCTGTATTCGCTCACACGTTCTTTATCTACATAATAAGCGCCATCTTTTGTGATGCTGACGGAAGCTTTCTGCACATTTGACGTTTTTCCCTTTGCCTTCGGAAGTATCAAATCCAAAGCATCTGGTGTTATTGCAGGCGAAGTGAGCAGGAAAAACACCAATAACAGAAACACAATGTCTGTCATGGAACTCATGCTGAACTCGGCGCTTACTTTATTTCTTCCTCTTAAGTTCATTAAGCAGGTTCATTTAAAATGTCAAGGAAATCCACAGCCGTGGCTTCCATTTGGTGCACCACCTTATCTGTTTTTACAACCAAATGGTTGTAGCCCATATAGGCAATAATACCCACAATCAAACCTGCAACCGTCGTCGTCATTGCCGTGTAAATACCTTCAGCAAGACTTCCCATTTCGGCCTGGCCGCTACTGGTGGCAAGTTGGTGGAAAGCCAAGACCATCCCGATTACGGTTCCCAAGAAACCAATCATAGGGGCTGCTCCCGCTATAGTCGCCAAAACACTTACGTTTTTTTCGAGTCTGTACACTTCCAAACGCCCTGCATTTTCAATTGCAGTGTTGATGTCTTCCAAAGGGCTTCCTATTCGGGAAATTCCTTTTTCGGTCAAATGTGAAACCGGCGTATTATTCTGCGCGCATAATACTTTTGCAGCTTGGATATTTCCTTTGGCAACATGATCGCGTATTTGATGCATAAAGTTGCTGTCCATTTTGGAAGCGGCCTTAATTGCGAAAAGGCGTTCAAAGTAAATATAAACCGCAACAAACAGCAGTACAAAAAGTACCAATATTATTACTTGTCCTGCCACCCCTCCATTTAAAAGGAGGTCCATTATGGATAGGGTTTTCTCTTCAGAAATAGGTTCAAGATCCTGCGCTACTTCAGCACCCTCTTGAATAAAGAAGTTTAACATAAAAAAGGTTTTGTTTTAGTGAATAACGGTATATGGTTTCAGAAATTGTTATGCATTGTGAAATAGCACTCTTTCTATTAAAAGGAATACCCCCGCACCAGCTATAAACCCTATGAATGCGAGCCAGGTAATCTTTTTAAGATACCAGATAAAGTCTATACGCTCCATACCCATTGCGGCCACACCAGCGGCAGACCCAATGATGAGCATACTTCCACCCGTTCCGGCAGAATAAGCAATGAAATGCCACAAGACGGAATCCATCGGCAAATCGTACATTCCCATAGATGCCGCTACCAGCGGCACATTGTCTATTATTGCGGATAAAATACCCAGCAATATAACCACCACGTCCTGATTTGGTATGGCATTCTGCAATACTTCGGCCAGATAGCGCAAGGTTCCTACCTCTTCCCCATTTACAACGCCATATACAAGACTTTCCAATCCTGCAACTGCCATCAAAATACCGAGGAAAAAAAGAATACTGGAAATTTCAATTCGCGAAAGGGCTTTATGTGCGGAATACAGGTGTCTTCTTTCCTTGCTGAAATCTTCTTCGGGATGGATATATTCCGAAACAAGCCATACCACGCCCAAGGCAAGCATCATCCCCATATAGGGCGGAAGATGCGTCAAGGTCTTGAATACCGGTACTGAAACAATCATTCCCAACCCCAAAAAGAGCATCGTTCTACTACTTAAAAGAGCCTCCTCTGCTTTGTCCTCGCGGGCATCCACATCTATCATTCCGCGGAAAGCGGGCATATAGCTGGCAATAACGAAAGGCAACGCAAAACAAACGATGGACGGTATCACCACATATTCAATAAGGCCTGCGGCAGATACTTTTTTCGCAATCCATAACATGGTTGTTGTAACATCGCCAATTGGAGACCAAGCGCCACCGGCATTTGCCGCAATAACTACCATAGCCGCATACCATAAACGGTCCTCTCTTCGGTGAATCAATTTTCTTAATAGTGTAATCAATACGATGGTTGCGGTAAGGTTATCAATAATTGCCGAAAGGAAGAACGCCAATATCCCGATAATCCATAGAAGCTTTCGCTTGCTTTTGGTTTTCACGGCACTCTTTAATACTTCAAAACCGCGATGAAGATCAATAATCTCCACAATGGTCATCGCTCCAATTAGGAATATAAGGATTTCGGCAGTTTTTCCTAAATGGTGAAGGAGCGTGCCTTCAAAGCCTTCCATAGCATGCTCTCCTCCGGAAAGAAAATTAAACGCCTGCTCTTCTGTATTAATCACGTCAAACCATCCACTGGTAAAACCGATAGCCAAAACTGCCCAAATAAGCGACGCCATTATAAGTGCCGGTACCGTTTTATCAAGCTTTAGGGGATGTTCCAGAGTGATGGAAAGATATCCGATTACAAAAATTAAAATGATAATTGATTCCATAATAGATGTTGATTATTGAAAATTATAATAGTTGCTTGAGGGCAATTTCAAAAGCGGTCTTGCTAATATTTGTTTTGGTACTGTTGTTATCAAAAGTATTTTGTATTGCGTTTTTAATGGTTATGGAAGTATCGTTAAAGATAGCCTCGTCCGTCATTTGCACCCTGCGCTCCATAAAATATGCGAAAACGCGCGCCATGCCGCAATTGCTTATAAAATCTGGTATCAAACTTACGCGCTCATCGGTAAATTCCATAATGGGTCCAAAGAAAATTTCCTTATCGGCAAAGGGAACATTGGCCCCACAACTTATTACCTCAAGGCCGGTTTCTATCATTTGCGAAATCTGTACTTTCGTAATCAAGCGCGATGCGGCGCAGGGCGCAAAAATTTCCGTTTCCAGTTTCCAGATTTTTTCATTTATTTCATCAAAAGGAATCATCTTATCGGCAACCAAGGTATTGCCGTCCTTTTTAAGAAAAAGTTGTTTGATCTCTTCAAAAGAAAAACCGTCCTTATCGATTATTCCGCCGTCGCGATCAATTATGCCCACAACCTTGGCGCCCATTTGCGAAAGATAGTATGCCGCGGCTGCCCCCACATTTCCGAAACCTTGCACGATGGCGCGTTTCCCTTTTACATTGCCGCCGTAAATATCGTAATAATGGCGCACGGCTTCTGCCACGCCATAGCCTGTAATCATATCGGCCACGGTATATTTTCTGGAAACATCTGGTGAGAAATTCACATTTTCCAAAACTTTTATAACACCTTGGCGCAACTGCCCAATTCTGTTGATTTTATCTGCTTCCGTTGGGGAAAAATGTCCGTTAAAAACGCCTTCTTGCGGATGCCAAACAGCACTCTGCTCCGTCATCGGGATTACTTCGTGTATTTCATCAACATTCAGATCGCCGCCGGTGCCATAATAGGCTTTCAGCAAAGGCGAGACTGCCTTAAACCAGCGTTCCAAAACACCTTTTTTACGAGGATCGGAAGGATCAAAGTTAATCCCGCTTTTGGCTCCGCCAATTGCGGGCCCGGCCACGGTAAATTTCACTTCCATTGTTTTGGCGAGCGAGAGCACTTCATTGGCATCAAGCCCTTTTCGCATACGCGTTCCGCCCCCCGCAGCACCGCCGCGCAAGGAGTTTATGACCGTCCAGCCTTCGGCCTCGGTTTCGGGGTCATTCCAATGAAAAACTATTTCGGGATCTTTTTCTTCGTACTTTTTGAGTAATTCCTTCATTAAATGTGGAGAGTTAAGTCACTCCTTCGCTAAAGCTTCGCAGTGTGAGGACAAATATAAAAAACTTGTGAGGGTTTAGATTTATTTTAAGTGAAATTTATGGATAGAATATTTTTCCCGAGGAATGATTTTTTAAAGCTCCCGTAACGCTGGCCAAACAATTCACCTCACCTCGAAGTTTCAGTACGCCCAAAAGTCCAAAAATTAGGGCCTCTTTGTATTCCACGATGTCAGGGGAAGGAATAACAACCTCAACCAAAGCGAGCTTTTTCAATCTTTCAATCAAAAAAGAATTGTACGCCCCGCCTCCAGTTATTAAAACGGAAGCATTTCCAGCTAATTGTTTTGCAAGTTGTATGGCAATATGCTCAGTAAAAGTTCGCAAAATATTCTCGGAAGAAATTTCAGAAGCTTCCAATAACGAAAAAATGTACTTTTTTACCCATTCCAAACCCAGGGATTTCGGGGGTTTTTCATCATAAAAAGAAAGTGCGTTTAATTTTTCAAGCAACCCTTCGTCCAAGTTCCCGGAAGCGGCTAGTTTTCCGTCTTCGTCAAAATCCTTTCCCAGTTTTTCAGCATATTTGTTTAAAACAATATTCGCGGGGCAAATATCAAACGCAATCCGTTGCCCATCTTTTTCAAAGGAACAATTAGCAAAACCGCCCAGATTCAAACAATAATCGTATTCGGAAAAAAGCAACTTATCTCCTATGGGCACCAGCGGCGCGCCTTGTCCGCCAAGTTCCACATCCTGCACCCTAAAATCACAAACCACAGTGTGGCCGATCGTTTTTGAAATGCGCGGCAGATTGCCTATTTGATATGTAAAACCCTTTTCGGGCTGGTGCAAGATGGTATGGCCATGGCTGCAGACCGCGTCAATTTCAAGAATGTTATGTTTTTTTATGAATTTTAAAATTTCTTCGGATAGCTTTTCGCTGTATTTAAAATCCAGCCGCTCCAATTTCTCTTTGGAATAATTTATGGCTTCGCGAAGTTCGTTCTTCCAAAATGAAGAATATGGAACAGTCTCGGCGGAAAGGATATTAAAATTCCACTTTCCATTAGAATAGTCAAAAACAATTTCAGCCAAATCAATCCCGTCCAGCGAAGTGCCGCTCATTACGCCAACAATATGATATTTCTGTTTTTTCAAATAATTTTAATTTACAGATATGAAAGATACATTTGAAAAGCTTGAAATCCCAAATTACAAGCACCAAATTCCAAAACATTTTTTTTTGGAATTTGGAATTTGGGGTTTGGTGCCTTTTGTTTTTTGGAATTTGGAATTTGGTGCTTCTTTATTATTTGGGATTTGCTTTATTTTTAAAGTACATTTGCAATTCTTTAAAATGAACCTTTTTCAAAAATAAAGCCTATGGATTTCAGTCTATCCGAAGAACAATTGATGATTCGCGATGCCGCTCGCGATTTTGCCCGAACAGAGTTGCTTCCGGGCGTTATAGAACGCGATAACCACCAAAAATTTCCGACCGAACAAGTCAAGAAAATGGGCGAGCTCGGTTTTCTGGGGATGATGGTTGACCCCAAATATGGGGGCGGAGGAATGGACACCGTTAGTTATGTGTTGGTAATGGAAGAGCTTAGTAAAATAGACGCTTCCTGCTCCGTTATCGTTTCGGTGAACAATTCATTGGTATGTTACGGCCTGCAAGCTTATGGCAGCGAGGACCAAAAACAAAAATATCTCACCAAGTTAGCAACTGGTGAAAAACTTGGCGCCTTCTGTTTAAGTGAGCCTGAAGCGGGCAGCGATGCTACATCACAAAAAACAACTGCCATTGACAAAGGCGACCATTATATTTTGAACGGTACCAAAAACTGGATTACCAATGGTGGAACCGCAGATTATTATTTGGTAATCGCGCAGACCGATAAGGAGAAAAAACACAAGGGCATCAATGCATTTATAGTTGAAAAAGGCTGGGAAGGTTTTGAAATTGGCCCAAAGGAAGACAAGCTTGGCATCCGCGGGAGCGATACACATTCCTTGATTTTTAATGACGTAAAAGTTCCGAAGGAAAACAGAATTGGCGAAGACGGCTTCGGCTTTAAATTCGCAATGAAAACACTTTCCGGCGGAAGGATAGGCATCGCCGCACAAGCTTTGGGGATTGCCGCTGGAGCTTATGATCTTGCCCGTGAATATTCCAAGGTGCGCAAAGCTTTTGGCACCGAAATATGCAACCATCAGGCCATTGCCTTTAAACTTGCCGATATGCACACCAGCATTGAAGCAGCCCGCCATTTGGTGATGAAAGCAGCTTGGGACAAGGATAACGGCAACAACTATGATATGAGCGGCGCCATGGCGAAACTGTACGCCAGCCAAGTAGCCATGGACGTAACCGTGGAAGCGGTACAGGTTCACGGCGGAAATGGCTATGTTAAGGAATATCACGTAGAACGTTTGATGCGTGATGCGAAAATCACCCAGATTTACGAAGGCACTTCAGAGATTCAGAAGATTGTTATTTCTCGAGGACTTTTAAGGGACTAAGAAAAAATAGATCTAACCTTTAGTTTACCCTGAGCGCAGCCGAAGGGCACGATCAAACAGAACATCAAACCCGTCCAAAGTGGCGGGTATTTAATTTTATTATATTAATATTGAAGTACAACGACTAAAATTATTATCTTACATATAATTTAAAATTCAACTCTTATGAAAACACAGTTAGGAGTATTGTTTTCCATTTTTGTATTCACAGTTTCGAATGCGCAAATCGGATTTCAGGAGAATATTATTACTGATAATGCTGATGGTACCAATGGAGCTGCTGATGTATATTCAGCTGATATAGATGGTGATGGAGATAAGGATTTAATTTCAGCATCTTTTTTGGATAATAAAATAGCTTGGTATGAAAATTTGGATGGGCAAGGAAATTTCGGGTCTCAAAATGTTATTACTACCAATGCAGAAGGGGCAAATTCTGTTTTTGCAGCCGATTTAGATGGAGATGGAGATATGGATGTTCTTTCAAGCTCTTACTTATATAATTATAATAAGGTAGCCTGGTACGAAAATATTGATGGACTAGGTACTTTCGGTCCACAACAAATTTTCCCTTTAGGTAGCTATGGCAATACAATTAGAACTAGATCCGTAGTTGCTGCTGATTTAGATGGAGATAACGACAGAGACGTTATAGCTACCTCTTATGACCAAATATCTTGGTTTGAAAATTTGGATGGCCAAGGTTTATTTGACGAAAAAAATCCAATTGGTGGTGCAGATGAACCTACATCAGTTTCTATTCACGATATTGATGGAGATGGTGATAATGACATTCTTGTATCAGAGTATTCATCTGTTAAATGGTTTAAAAATGAAGGGAATGGTAATTTTGTTCGTGAATGGATTACATTAAACGTAACCAACGCAAATTCTGCATATGCAACTGATTTAGATGGGGATGGTGATTTAGATGTAATATCAGCATCTAATGACTCTATAGTTGCTTGGTACGAAAATTTTAACGGCCTATTTGGTGCTCAACAAATAATTTCAACAAATACAAGTGGAGCATCCTCCGTTTATACATCAGATATTGATGGGGATGGCGATAATGATATTGCAGTAGCAGCTTCTGAAGCTATTCTTTTGTATAAAAATGATGCAAATGGTAATTTTTCCCAAACAACAATTACAACAGATGTAAATACTGGAAAGTCTGTATTTATAACAGATTTAGATGGAGACGGTGATTTAGATATAACGTCAGCATCTTTCATCGATGACAAAATAGCTTGGTATAAAAATTTAGATGGATTGGGAAACTTTGGAACCCAGCTATTGGTATCTGATTCTCAAGGCGCAAATGGGGCTTATTATGCAAGTTCTGCCGATATTGATTCTGATGGAGATTTAGACATAATTTCAACCTCACAAAACGATAGCAAAATAGCTTGGTATAAAAATCTTGATGGAAATGGCACTTTCGGAATGCAGCAGGTTATTTCTACTACTGTAAATGGTGCTAGTATAGCATGTATTGAAGATATTGATGGAGATGGATATCCAGATATTGTAGGCGGAAGTTTTACTTCCGGAAAGCTTGCTTGGTTTAAAAACAATGATGGGCAAGGTAATTTTGATCCTCAACAAATTATTGCGACCGATCTTCCAGGAATAAATTCCCTTTCAGCAATAGACTTAGATGGAGATGCAGATTTGGACCTACTAGTTTCTTCGGAATTTTATTCCTCAAAATTAGCCTGGTATGAAAATGTAGACGGTGCTGGAACTTTTGGACCTGAGCATACTCTTGAAAATGGAAATGGTCTCGGTAACTTTGCCCAGCCTGCCGATCTGGATGGAGATGGCGACATGGATATTATTGGAATTGTTCGATCTAATGGCACTTTGACTTGGTATGAGAACGAAAATGGATCTGGAAGTTTTATTGAACACAACTTGGGTAATACTTGGTATGATTATAGAATTTATCCAGCCGATAAAGAGGGAGATGGCGACATAGATTTTATTGCTTCTAACTGGATGCATTTAGCATGGTATATAAACTTAGATGGCTTTGGAAATTTTAGTCAACCTCAGCCCATAGATCTTTATGATAACTTTTATTTATCAATAGTATTTTCAGATATAGATAATGATGGTGATGAAGATATTATCTCTGGAGACCCATCATATGATAACCAACTCTTATTTTGGCGTGAAAATACAGATGGACAAGGAAATTTTGGCCCCGAAAATACAATTTCAACTATTAATACTTTGACTTCTATTAACATTGGCGATATAAATAATGATGGAGATATGGACATACTAATATCTGCGGAAGGTGACGATA
The DNA here is from genome assembly GCF_001573155.1 of Aequorivita aquimaris. Taxonomy (GTDB): domain Bacteria; phylum Bacteroidota; class Bacteroidia; order Flavobacteriales; family Flavobacteriaceae; genus Aequorivita; species Aequorivita aquimaris. Next base: position 147,952 of record NZ_JRWG01000004.1, read on the forward strand.
AAATTGCATGGTTTGAAAACACGGGGCCTCTTAATATTCAAGAAAATGTTTTCCAAAATGTTTTCATCTATCCCAATCCCACAAATGGAATAATAAATATTCAATCAAAAGAAACTATTGTATCGGTCATTATTTACAACCAATTAGGCCAATTGATTTTAGAAGAAAGCAATGTTGAAGGAATCAATAGAGTCAACATAGAAAAATTAAACGAAGGGATTTATTTCGTAAAATTAAAAACTTTTAATGCGGAGGTTATAATCAAGAAATTAGTTAAAAAATAATTTTCAAAAATCAAAACATTCCTATAATAGGTTTTTTTATAAGAAGAAATTCCAAACCAATCCAAACCGCAGCACATTATCACGATACGGATAGCCCGGTGCGGCAAAATATTCGTTCTTTCCGCCGAAAAGTGCGGTAAAGTTTTCATAAATAAAGTAAATACGCGTCTGCCGTATTTTCGCATTAAAGAAAATATCTACTAACGGAAAACCGCCCAATTCCTGCTCGTTCTGTACATAAAACTCCGCGAGTACAGGGTCGTAAGCATTCATGTTGTATTTGGTGAAATATTTAAAACCCACCCCAGTCTGCAAAAACAAAGCGCGTTTAAACCAGTGGTCTTCAAAATAAAGCGTGTTTCTCGTGATGAGCTGTGGCACGTTAAAAACGGTTTCGCCACTCAACACCTGCTGGTACATCACGGTATTTTCCAATCCAAAATGCCCAAATTTAAATTCCTTTTCAGCCTTTATCTTTAAATAATCTACCCGTTCCGAAGCCTGCAATGGCGAAGGTGTGCTGTCATTTTCCTTGATTCCGAAGTAGGCGTAATCGTCAATTCCCGTATAGCTTACAGACGCATTTCCAAATTTTTTGGTGTTTATTTGAAATTTCAGTTCCTGGGTTTTTACATTATTCAGCTCGGTCTTCCAATTGTAATTTTGGTAATCACTTTGGTACAGCAAAAAGTTGAAATTGGGCGCCACCGAATGTACGGTTATGGAGGCTTCCGCATTATAATCTTCATTTAAATCAAACGAAGCGGCTCCTTGCAGAAAGTTTCCGTCAAAATCGCCTGCCACATTTATCGCCCCTTTTCCACGAAGCTTAAATCCTCGGTATTCCTTTTCGTACGCCGCACCAGCTTCAATAATATTTCCTTTAATCCTGTTGGGTATGCGCTGTTCGTCTAAAATCAATACCGAATTGTAGCCGTAGTTAAAATCATTATAGCCCACCCAAGCCGTAATTTTTCCGATAAGCGAGTTGTTAAAATCGGCATACGCCTTTACGTTGAAATCTTCAAGTTTCGTTTTAGTAAATAAATCAGTTGCTTCATACGAGGACCCAAATTCTGCAAATGACGTGGTTTGGTTGTATCGGAAAAACTTATCCTCATAGCTCAACACATTCCCGAGCGTTAAAACTGAATAGCCCGTACTGTCGCGCTGGCTCAACAATTCGTAATAATGATCGCCGTAAAAACGGAGCCCCTCCAGTTTGTTTTCGGCATTTTCAAATTTAACATCCAACCGTCCACGGTCGCGAAATTCGGGATCGTCATTTATAAAAAGTTGCAAGGAATTATTGGTCAACCCGCCATTTTCCTCATTCAAAATATCCTGTGCGGCTACGTGGGCACGTGCGACGTAGCGTTTGCTTTTGGTGTGGTAATTTGCAGTAAAAAGAAAATTTCCGGTACTCGTTAAAATATGTTGGTATTTCCCCAATGACCGAACCCCTTTATAGCCAATTGAAAAGTTGAATTGCGGGGAAGTATTCACCGTAAAAAAAGCATCCAGCTGCTGCCCCTGCTCGTAGGCAGTTTTAAAGTAAAGTTCCGTTAATGGCGTGGGCACATTAAAATAATTTACATCTTCAATTTCCTTATAATTGAAATGATGCGACTGAGCCACAAAAAGCGGTTTCAAATTCAACCTGTCAAAAGAATAGGCAAGTGAATTATATGTCTGCCCCACGTTTGAAAATTGTAGCAGTTCAAAATTGTCCCTTCTCAAATAATTAAACTTATATTTTTTCTCGATTGAGAGCGTAGTATCTACGAATGTTGTATCGCGTGCCGTTGAAATTATTTTGTAGTAATCAATTGGCGGTTTTTCTTTAGTTGCATTTGGAGTTTGCGAAAACACAGTTGCCGAGGCACATAGAAGAAGTAAGAGCAAAAGTGTGTTTCTCATTGGGTATAAAGTTTCAGCGCAAAGGTAAATTTTTAAACGGAAATAGTTATTTTTAATTTTCTATGTTGAAACTTAAAATCAATTCCCATTTATTGGAATGCGGCACCGATGAAGCAGGACGAGGCTGTTTGGCAGGGCCCGTTACCGCCGCTGCAGTAATTCTTCCCGATGATTTTAAGCATCCATTTTTGAATGACAGCAAGCAACTTTCCGAAAAAAAACGACTGGAACTTAAAGCTATTATCGAGCGCGAAGCCATCTGTTTCAATGTGGTTCACGTGATGATGGACGAGATTGACAAAATAAATATACTAAACGCCTCCATTTTAGGAATGCACCGCGCCATTAACGGACTCTCCTGCCCTCCCGAATTTATTGCCGTTGACGGAAACCGATTTAAACCTTTTGAGAAAATTCCTTTTGAATGTGTGGTAAAAGGCGATGGGAAATTTCTGCATATTGCCGCTGCCTCCATTTTGGCAAAAACATATCGGGACGAATATATGGCGGCGCTTCACCAGAAGTTTCCGCAGTACAATTGGAAGCAGAACAAGGGCTACCCTACCAAAGAACATCGCGAAGCCATTTGCGTTCATGGAAGTACTGTTTTTCACAGAAAAAGTTTCAAACTTTTACCACTGCAACTTGAACTCAAGCTATAAGCTACACAATACTGCTGTGATAAAGAATTTGGGCTGTTGAAAACCCGTCAATAAACTATTTCAACTAAACATAGAACCATCGCTTTTCCTTGCTACTTTTGTGTTATGAGAAAAATTCTGGGGAAACTTTTAGCACTTTTACTTTTTGTGCCAATGCTTTTGGGGGTTTTTGGAAGTTGCGATAAAACACCTCCAAAAACAGGCACTTTAATGGATTTTGTTCCCGAAGGAGCCTCGGTGGTTTTTAAGATTTCAAACTTTGAAAACCTGCAGGCCGATATCGAGGCCAATTCCCTGCTTTCAAAATTTGAAAAGACCGCTCCCTATTCCTATTTTGCCGAAAAAAAAGTCCTGCTGAAAAACCTGCATCCCGCCTCGCAGAGCTTGCTGTGCATCAATAAAGTGAACGATTCCACTTCGGCTTATACCTTTATCTCCAAGCAGACAAAAAACCTTTTTCAGCCGGATTCGTTAAAAAACAAGACCATTGAAACCTTGCAATTTGACGAGCAATCATTCCAAAGAATAACGGTTGATCGGGGCCTGCCTGCCGCAGGTACGGAAATTGCCTATTCCGCAATCATTGATAGCGTTTTCGTGCTTTCCTCTTCGCAACAGATTTTGCAGGATATTCTAAAAGGAAGGACCGAACGGGACGAAACTTTCAAAAAAGTGTTCAACCTGCCTTCATCAAACGGTTGTACAGCTTTACTGCGCGGCAATACAATTGCGCTTAACGATTCCACAAAAATAAATTTCACGTCGTGGAGCGCGCTGGACGTGGCGATAGCGCCCGAATCCTTTACCGCCATTGGCATAACGCTCGCCACGGACACCATCCCGCAATTGCTGAATGTTTTTGAGGGCCAAGTGCCGCAGCAGAACGATGTGGCCGCCCTCGTGCCAACGGACGCGCTGGGCGCTGTGAGCTTTACTTTTAACGACGCCGAAACATTTCAAAAGAAATTGCGCGCATTTCGGGGTGAAAAGGAAACCGTAAAAACCACCGGGATTTTCGGTTCGGCAAGCGAAGTGGGAAATATCCAGCTTAAAAATGGGAACGCAATTTTTATAAAAAGCATCGATGCTTCACTGACCAATGATGCTTTGGCGCGCTATCTCACTTCCCACAGTATCTTCCGGGAAATTGAGATCAGCAGCTTTGGCGAGCCACAATTATTTAAGCAAACCTTTTCGCCCCTCATAAATTCCGAAACGGCAAGCTACGTCTTCCAACTTGAAAACTTCTTCGTTTTTACCGAAAACGAAAGCACTGCCGAAGAACTGATCAGTTCCTTCCAAAATAATAATACGCTGAAAAACACTTCCTATTTTGAAAACACCGCCAAAGATTTGAGCACGGCATCATCGCTTTTAATCTATAAAATGCAGGGAGCGTTTTCGGAAGCCATTTCAGGGTTTTTCAATTCGAATAGCGGTGCGGACATCAAAAATATTTCTTTTGGGGAATTTCCGCTGGCGGCGCTGCAATTCAGCTTCGACAGAAATTTTGCGCACCTAACCCTTAGCTGCAAAGAGGCGGGCGCCACTGCAAAAAGTGTGTCGGCCAAGGTTTCGGAAAAATTCAATATAAGCCTGGAGAGCCCTCTTTTAAACGCCCCACAATTGATAGAAAGCAACAACGGCAGCAGCAATGTGGCCGTACAGGATATTGCCAATACCCTCTATTTTATTTCGGGAAGCGGAAAAATTCTTTGGACAAAAAAATTGGGCGCCCCCATTTTGGGGGAAATTGAAACGGTGGAAATTGCGGGCGGCGGCAACAAACAGATTGCCTTCGCCACTTCGGATGCATTCTATATTTTGGACAGAAATGGGAAGGACGCCAAAGGATTTCCCATAAAATTTAAGGACAAGGTAACCCAGCCCCTTTCGGTTTTTGATTACGACAACAATAGGAATTATCGTTTCGTGATCGTTCAAGGGAAAGAGGTGTTAATGTATGACAAAAACGGAAAAGCCGTAAAAGGTTTCGGTTTCAACAGAGCGAAGAGCAACATTGTGCAGTCGCCCGTCCACATCAGGATGGGCAACAAGGATTATATAGTGGTTGCCGAGGAAAACGGCAAACTGAATATTTTGAGCCGCGTGGGCAAATCGAGGGTTTCGGTTTCAAAAAGTTTTAATTTTTCTGAAATTCCCGTTGCCGAGGAAGACAATACTTTTGTGGTAATTACAAAGGAAAATACAAAAGAGCGCATTTCGCAGGACGGAAAGGTTTCTTCCCAAAAACTGGATGTGGGCAGCAATTATTGGTTCGCTATTTTGGGCAATACGAAAGTTACCTTGGACGACAACCTTTTGCGAATTAATGGAAAACTGGCTGAATTGCCATTGGGACTTTACACCAGACCGGAAATCTTCAACATAAGTAGAAATAGCTACATTACCATAACCGAAACCCAGGAAAAAAAGGTCTTTGTTTTTGATAAAAATGGCGAGCTTTTGAATGGGTTTCCCGTTTATGGCACCTCTGCGGCTTCAATGGGAGCGGCCAGTCCAAAAAATCTTGTGGTGAAAGGCGACGCCAAAAATGTGGTGTATTACAGTATCAATTAATCGATAACAAATTAGAAACTAATTTATTAGTCGCTAAATTCTCGATTTGGTTCAGGGAATTTGCGTAAATTTAAATCGCAAACCAACCTTTTTGAACTTTATGAGAGCGCTCCTCTGCCTCTTTCTTTTGCTATTGGCTAATACTGCTTTTGGCCAAAACGAATTGCGCGAAAAAAAACCTTCGAAACGCGATTCCTTGATTCTTGCCGATTTCAAAAAAAAGGTTTCACAATCCATCAACGCAAACCCGGATAGTGCGTTAATTTATATTAAACAATTTCGAAAATTTAGCTCCCAAAACAACTATCTGGTTAGTCTCACGGAAGCCGATTATCTCTATGCGCACTATTTCCGAAGAATACAAAAACCCGATTCTGCCCTGTTTTATTTCAAAAAGCAGATTGACGCCGCAAAGAAAATTGATTATTTCCGCGGTATGGCACAAGGATACAATGGACTTTGCAGAACCTATTATTTAATCGGGGAAATTGAAAACTCAATCAATGCCGGAAACCAGGCGCTTAGATATGTGCAAAAAATTGACGATCCCGGGAATTTTATTTTGGCCGACACCCGAAACGCTTTGGCAATTGCCTATTCCCGTCAGAACAAAATGGAAACTGCCATCGCGCATTTGTTGGCTGTAGATTCCCTTCACAAAAAGCAACCCATCCGCGAGGACATAATTGCCGCCGCCTACCAAAGTTTGGGCAATATCTACCTCGAACTTAAGGACTATAACGCCGCCGAGACATATTACTTAAAAGCCAATAGAGAGTTCGAAAAAATTCCCGGAGCGGGTGATTTCTATTTTCACACTACCAATGTTTTTTTGGGACAGGTTTATTATCATAAAGGGCAATTGGAAAAAGCGGACAATATTCTTTCAAAAACACTTCTTTTTTATGAAAAAATAAAGGATGAAAGAACTGTTGCAGAAATAAACAATTATCTGGGACTAGTAAATCTGGACAAAGGAAACCTCAACCAAGCAGAAGCCCACTTGCTGACCGCCTTTAATTTTCAACAAAAAAATGAATACTCGCTAGAGGCAGCCCAATCGGCACTGCAACTTGGAAAGCTTAACATTCAAAGAGGAAACCCCGCTGCGGCCATTGAATTTTTGGAAAATGCACTTGCTTTCAACACTAGCATAAAGAATGGAATGATAGCCCAAAAAGCCCACTCTCTTTTGGCAGAGGCCTATGCGCTGCAAGGAAATTATAAAGCTGCGTTTGCAAATTCCCAAGTCGCAAAAAAGATAAATGATTCTATCCAATTGGTAGAGATTGCTGAAAAAATCAAGGAAATAGAAGGAATTTACCAAACCGAAAGCAGGGATCGGGAAATTGCCTTGTTAACAACTAAAAACGCACTTGCAGAGCAGCAAAAACGAAACCAACGCAATATACTATGGGGAGTTCTGGCCCTTATCGCCATTGCTGGAATTTTTGTTTTTTTTCAGTTTAAAAACCGACAGAAAACCACTAAAAAATTACTTGAGTTAGACAATGCAAAAAATACATTCTTTGCAAATATTTCACATGAATTCCGAACTCCTCTTACATTGATAAATGGTCCAATTGAAGATCAACTGGCTTCAGACCGACTGTCGCCGTCGGAAAGAAAAAATTTAAGGGCAGCACTTAGAAATTCACAACGGCTAAAGGACTTGGTAGATCAGCTATTGGCATTGGCCAAATTGGAAAGCGGCAATTTAAAATTAAATATTCAGTGTACCAACTTGCCCGATTTCTTGATAGCGCACGCCGAAGCCTTTACCTTTAGCTGCAGTGAAAAGCATATAGATTTTTCCATAGCGGTGCCGAATGATGAAAAAGAAGATTGGTTTGATCAGGACATTTTGGAAAAAATACTTTATAATTTAATTGGCAATGCAATAAAGTACACACCAGAAAATGGATCAATAACCTTAAAGGGCGCAAGAGTAGATAACAAGTATGAAATTTCAATAATAAACTCTGGAAAGTATATTCCACTGGAGCAGCAAGAAAAAATCTTTGAACGCTTCTATCAAACAAGCTCCAAAAATCCCGGGACCGGTATTGGTCTTTCCCTTACAAAGGAATTAACTGAAGTTCACAAGGGCTGCATCTCTATAAAAAGTGAGGAGAGTGGCTTCACGGAATTTAAAGTACAAATACCCGTGAATAAAAATATTTATTCTGACCAAGAAATTTTTTCAGAATGCGAAGAATCTGGACAACCCGAAAAACCTGCTATTTTTGAATTATCTGCCCAAAAGGAAATCATTTTGCCCGAAGATGCGCCAACCATCTTGGTAATAGACGATAGCAAAGACATTCGCGATTATGTGAGTTCTATTTTTGAATATACCTTCACCGTCCATACTGCAAGTAATGGTAAGGAGGCCTTTGAAATTGCAATTGAAGTAATCCCAGATATTGTTATAAGTGATGTAATGATGCCTGGCGAAGACGGTTTTACATTTACAAAGCACTTAAAAGAACACCAACTTACCTCTCACATACCTGTAATACTGCTTACCGCCAAAACGCAGATTACAACAAAACTGGAAGCAATGGGCATCGGCGCAGATGCCTATATTACTAAACCTTTTAATAGTCAATTACTGAAAGCTTCAGTTGAAAATCTTATTGAAAACCGAAGAAGGCTTCAGCAACGCTTTGCACAGGAAGTGGTCCTAATTCCGAAAGATATTGCTATTTCTTCTGCGGACGAAAAATTCCTGGATTTGCTTCAGAAGGTTTTGGATAAAAATATAACTGATTCAAACTTTACGATTGAAGGTTTTGGGAAAGAAATGGGCGTGAGCCGCATGCAATTGCACCGAAAATTAAAAGCATTGACAGGACAATCAGCTTCCGAATTCTTAAAAACGCAACGGCTTAAATTGGCTTTAAAATTATTAAAGGAGAAAAAGATTTCCATTGCTGAAGTTGGTTATACAGTCGGTTTTAACGACCCGTCGTATTTTACCAAATGCTTCAAACAAGAGTTTGGACGTTCTCCTTCTGAATATTTCTCCACATAACATAACCTGGCTCTAAAGCCTGCTAATACTGCCTATGTTACATATGTTATAGCATCGGTTACAAAATTCACAGTACTTTTTAAGGTAACAACTTACTTTTACTTCACCTTTTTCCCTGTTATGAAAAAAAGTAAACAATATTCCGGCAAACTGGAAATTGTTCCGGGAAAACAGATTTTTTTAAACATAAATAATCTGGCAAGAGGAATATACACTTTAAAAATAATACTAAATAATAAAGTAGTAAAAGAAGTAACCTTTAAAAAGTAAACCATAAAAATCAAATATTATGAAAATAGCTTTAACCATCTTATTCATTTGTGCAGCCAGTATTTGCAATGCACAATTTTTGGACAAACTGGGAGACAGAGCTGCCAACGCCGTGGAACGTACGGTAGAAAGACGTGTAGATAAAGAAACCACAAAAAGTACGGACCGTGTGCTGGACACCATTGTAGATTCTCCCAAAAAGAAAAAAAAGAAAGAGAAAAAAAGAAAGAAGAAATCTTCTAGCGGAAACGTAATTGGCGGAGATCCTGTGGATGATACTACACAGTCAAAAAGCCAACAAAACGAAGAAGGCATTATAGAAGAATAAAAGAGCATTTAACTTAGTTTTTGGAACTCTATAACCTCATTGTGTCGATACAAAGCAGCTATTATATTTATGGTTGTTATTTTTCTCCCCGTATTCACTAATTAGAAATTTTAAAAAATTAGAAATTATGAGAAATTCAGTCATTTTGAGCATTTTATTACTGAGCCTAAGCCTAACAAGCTGTAAGACCACTATTCCAGACAGAGATTCCGTGGTGCCAACAATATACTTTCAATTAACTGGCAGTGGACTTTCCACGGGCGATGTAGAGATAACAGAAACTTTTGATTTTGATAATCAAGCATTGTACTTGGAAAGAAACAAAACCTACAACGTACTTCTCTCTGGTAAAGATTCTGGCGGGGTTTCTCACATAACTTGGGAACTTCCCAACAATGCCATTGTAGAAATACCCGAGCCCATTCCAAGCCCTTGGACCGACGGTGCTGGAAGCATTGGCACTAGACTATTACAGGTTGAAGGCGATCGTTCAGACCCGCGATCTTCCATACTATTGGGCACTAAAATAATTGGACGAACTTTAGATTCAGGCGGAACCGAGAATAGAGATTTTGTTTTCACCGTTAAAGACTACCACGATAACACATTTAACAAAACCTTGAGGGTAATCATTGGCGCGGGACCTACGCGTATTGGACCAAGATAGTAATTAACCTAAAATAATATTTATGATCAAGACATTCATTATTTCATTATTGTTATTAGCAACAGTATTTCCACAAGCGAGTGCACAAACTGGCTGCAGTAAGTTTTATCCCTTAAAGGAAGGAACAAAGGCCGAATTAACATCTTATGATAAAAAAGGGAAAATAGCTGCAGTAGTAGATTATACTATTTTAAACAAAACCCAGACTTCCGAAGGGGAAGTTGCCACAATGAAATCTTCCATTAAGGATGACAAAGGGAAACTGATAGCCGAAACAGAATATGACGTTACCTGCGATGGGACCAAAATTTCAATTGACTACAACTCGATGGTAAGCCCTATGATGATGGAGCAATTTCAGAATATGGAATATGATATTAGCGGGGTTGATTTGGAAATTCCCAACAACCTATCCGTAGGTCAAGAGCTTCCAGATGCCGAAATGAATATGAAAATAAGCATGAGCGGCATTAACATGAATATGGATTTGACCATAACAAACAGAAAAGTAATTGGCAAGGAAGACGTAACAACTCCTGCCGGAACGTTCTCTTGTTTTGTGATAACCTACGATATGACCACAAAAATGGGAATGACCCAAACAAGTAATTCAAAACAATGGATCGCCGAAGGCGTAGGGATGGTTAAACAGGAAGACTATCAAAGAGGAAAAGTATCTTCTAGCAGCGTACTCACTAAATTTTCAAAGTAAACTAAAACCAAATTAAATTTCAAAAACCGAGGCTTAGGCTTCGGTTTTTTCTTTTATTTCGGCTTCAAAAAGCATCAGAAAATGTTTTAACAACCTTACTTTTACTTCCGCTAGGCTAATTTTTGTTTTACCCAATTCAACATTTAAAGAGGTAACCGCCTTTCCCCTAATTCCACAGGGAATCATATGGTCAAAATAACCCAGATCGGTATTCACATTTAAAGCAAAGCCGTGCATGGTAACCCAACGACTTGCCCGCACGCCCATAGCACAAATTTTTCTTGCAAAGGGAGTGCCCACATCTAGCCATACACCTGTTTCTCCTTTACTCCGCTCAGCTTTTAAGCCATATTCTGCCAAGGTGAGAATAATCATTTCTTCCAAAAGACGCATGTATTTATGAATATCGGTAAAGAAGTTTTCCAGATCCAATATCGGATAACCCACAATTTGTCCTGGACCGTGATATGTAATATCACCTCCTCGATTTATTTTATAAAATGAAGCGTTTATTTCAGCAAGTTTTTTTTCAGAAATAAGTAGATTCTCAACATGGCCGCTTTTTCCAAGGGTATACACATGCGGATGTTCAACAAAAAGGAAGAAATTGGGCGTTTCATATTGCAAATTCTCTTTACTGTTTTTGCTTTTTATCTGTAAAATCTTTTGAAAAAGATTCTCCTGGTAATCCCAAATTTCTTTGTAATCCCTTAACCCCAAATCATTTATTTCCAAATATTTGTTCAATTATTCTTTAGATTTTTTTGCGAACCAAAATTATCAATTAATAATGTTTGAGATGGGTATTTCTATGCTTTTTTGAAGTTTTTTATACTTTTTCTTAAAGTTAATTTCTTAAAAATTTATTAAATTCCTTCAAGACTCTTATCTTTACGGTTCTAAACATTCATATAAACTACATCTAAAATGAAAAAAAGTACTTTTAAACCATTTCTGATTGTATGTCTTTTGCTTTTAAGCTTTGGATTGCAAGCACAGAATGCGTTGTGGAGCAAAGTATCGCCCACAGAGACGCAAAACCGACAGAAAGTCTTCCGCAATGCTATGCCGCAGGACTTTAACCTTTATTCCCTGAACACAACAGCTCTTAAGAACCAGTTGCATAATGCACCTGAAAGATTTACACGTCTTTCAAATGTTGTAATTGAGCTTCCAACAAATAATGGCGAAATACAACGTTTCCGCGTTTATGAAGCTTCTATTATGGAGCCAGCGCTTCAGGCACAACACCCAAACATTCGTTCATACGCAGCCCAAGGTATTGATGATCCTTCTGCCGTTGCTCGTTTTAGTGTTTCAAATGTAGGAGTACACGTGATGATTTCATCTCTAAACTATTCTACTATCTACATTGATCCTTACACTCAGGACAAAACTTACTATATAGCTTATAATAGAGATCAGGTTCCTGCAGATCCTAATGCCCCAGTATGTATGGCTGAGGATAACGAAATTATCGATATGCCATTAGATTACAGAAATGCTGATGATGGAGTTCTTAGAACATACCGTCTTGCCTTGGCTTGTACTGGTGAATATGCACAATACCACCTTAACCAACAAGGAATAGACCCAGGAGAGCCAGACCCTGTTAAGAAGGCTGCTGTACTTTCTGCCATGAACGTTTCTATGACACGTGTAAATGGTGTCTATGAAAGAGATGCCTCTCTTACTATGGTAATAATTGCAAATAATACCGATATTATATACTTAAATTCAGCAACGGACCCGTACACAAATAACAGTGGAGGTACAATGTTAGGTCAAAATCAAACCACTTGTGATAACGTAATAGGAAATGCCAATTATGACATTGGGCACGTATTTAGTACTGGCGGTGGTGGAATCGCTGGTTTACGCGTACCATGTGTAACAGGTCAAAAAGCAAGAGGTGTTACTGGATTAACTGCTCCTATAGGAGATATATTTAATATTGACTTTGTGGCTCACGAAATGGGACATCAATTTGGCGCTAACCACACCTTCAACAACTCTTGTGGTAACAATAGATATGCTCCAACTGCAGTAGAGCCAGGAAGCGGTTCTTCTATTATGGGTTACGCAGGTATTTGTCCTCCTAATGTACAAAACAATAGCGACGATTATTTTACAGCTATAAGCATTCAAGAAATTTGGAACTTTATTAAAAACGGTTCCGGACAATGTGCTACACAAACTCCAACCAACAACCTACCTCCCACTGCAGATGCTGGTCCTGATTATACACTTCCCATATCTACTCCATTTATCTTAAAAGGTATTGCTAGTGATCCAGATGGAGATGTATTATCACATTGCTGGGAACAGATGAACCCACAGGTTGCTCCTATGCCACCTCAAAATAGTTCAACCTCTGGCCCAGCTTTTAGAACCAATGATCCTATTGGCTCTCCTGACAGATATATGCCCGCAATTGGAACTGTACTTGCTGGAAACACCCAAAGCACTTGGGAAGTGGTACCTTCTGTAGGAAGAACTATGAATTTCAGATATACCGTTCGCGACAATGTTGCCGGAGGTGCCGCCTCGGCAAGCGACAACGTATTGTTAACTTTTGATGGAGGTTCTGGTCCATTTGTAGTTACATCACAAAACACAGCCACTACTTGGACTATCGGAAATACCGAAACCGTGACTTGGGATGTTGCAGGAACCGATGTAGCTCCAGTAGATAGCCCTAATGTGGACATCTGGTTTTCTACCGATAACGGCCAGACATACCCAATTGCAGTTGCATTGAACTTACCAAACAACGGAAGCGCAGTTGTTAATGTACCAAACCTTAACACTACTACGGGTAGATTGATGGTTATGTCATCAAACAATATCTTTTACGATGTTAACAATGCTACAATTACTGTTGATGGCGTAGTAGGTGTTGAGGACTTTACATTTGATAATTTCTCAGTGTATCCAAACCCTTCAAGTGGGACTTTCAACCTTACTTTTACACCAGCTTCAAACGATAAGATTGAAATTTCGCTTTACGATTTAAGAGGAAGAGTAATCAACCAATACACTTTTGATGATGCTTCTACTTCAAGTACTTTCAGCAAGCAGTTGGAGTATAGCTATATCGATAGTGGAATGTATTTCCTTGTAGTGAAGAATGGCAACAAAGTAACTACTAAGAAGATTGTGAAAAATTAAGTTCCAAGATTAAGAACTTATAAAAAAGAGAAAAGAACAGTATTATTCCTGTTCTTTTCTCTTTCTTTTTTAGGAATATCTGTATAAACAGTCGCTTTAAAATGTTCCATTGAAACCATCCTCGCTAATAAACCGGGCTTTAAGGAAGCTTTTGAAATAAAGATTGGTTCGGGATGTAAATTCTGTTTGACTAAATCCTGAAAAAAAAAGACCCGTAGTTAACAGGTCTTTTCAGTTTAATTATTTGAGTTTTAAGTCATAGAAACGCCGCTTTTAAAAAAACTATTGACTACCGACTATAGCCTACGTACTACCTCATCACAGTTTAACCGTTTCTGAGATATTTGAGATTACCTGCGAAGTCTTTTCCACCTCAAAATTTAGGTTAAACGTAAGGGTTTTATTATTTGCAGAAACAGATAACTCTCCATTGCTAATTGGGTAATAACCTGCCTCGCCCTTACAAAAACAATGCTTGCCGTACAACAATTTCACATCGCTTAATGAAGCATTTACCTTGCTAATATTTTCAACCGCAGCGGGTATTTCAAAATGAATGGTTTCAGAATAGTTGCCATCGGCTGTTCCTTCCGGCCCTTCTTTCAAATAAGTGTATTCCACAACAGTGTTCTTTCCGGCAACCATTTCTGGATAAATAGCTCCTGTACCATCTTCCTTTATAATAAGGTTCATGTTTTTATGAATTTTTACAGTGCAATTGCCTTCTTCAGGACAACCGGTTACACGTTCATTTAATTGTCCCATAGTAGCGGTTTTTTCTGTTGAGGTTACTGTTCCCGTCTGCGTTTTGCAGGCGTTTATCATCAGTAGTGGAATTAAAAAATAAAATGCTTTCATAGTGTTAAGTTTTATGTTAGTATTACTTAATATACAAATACGTTGCCGAAATTTGCTATTTTTCCAAAACCACCTCAAGATCCAGCACATCTGGATTCTTAAAATATTCAATAAACGGCTTTTGAAGAATCACAGTTTTTCCGTCAGCCGAAAAAGTGGCTTCAGGATTGGATGTTTTCTTAATTTTCTTTGGAAAAGTATATTTCAACGTATAATTAGACCCACCCATAAAGGCTTCGGCCTGCTTCATACTATCCACTTGCTGCTGGTGGAGTTTTTTATCTTTTATATAGGCGTCGCGTTTAAAAACACCTTTTTTGAAAGTATAATTAACACCCACAATCTCTGGTGAATCCTCCTCTTTTTTTATTTCGGTGTTGGAATCTGGATTGGGCATTATATTGCTTGCCTGTTCTAGCCCATTCAAAATATCGTTAGCCTCGCTTATATCTTTAAAATTTGTTGAAATATCGTAAACCATTTCAGAAGATTCCGTATCCATCTTCATATGGATATTAAAGTTTTCCAGCTTTTTCAGTTTATCCTGTTCCGTTTTTGAAAGTTTGGAGATACTGTCTTTTTTCGTTTCCAAAAAATGTTTCATAGCTATAATAGTATCCATTTTTACACTCATAGAATCAGTTAGGGCAGATCCCCCAAAGGCCATCATTTCGTTCAGATTGACCTCCACGGCCATAGTGCCGCTTCCGTCCTCGTTCATGACCATAGTTTCGGTAAACTGACAGCTTACCAAAGCAAGCGCCACAGTATAAAGAGCAAGTAATCTTAGTTTCATCGGTCTATCTATTTGGGTTGTTTAAAATAATCAGCGCAGCTATTACACCGGGAATCCACCCGCAAACTGTAAGTATAAAAACAATTAATACAGAACCGCAACCTTTACCAATTACGGCAAGGGGCGGAAATAGGATTGCAAGCAGAACACGCCATAAACTCATAGAAACAAAGCTACAATATATATTCGTTATTTTCAGACTTAGTTAATTAGGGATATGAAATTTAAATTTCTGTAAAATCTTACGATAGTAAATCTTGGATCGTATATTATAAATCCCTCATTTTCGTATTTGCTGCTTCGTATTTCGTACTTCAATTACCTATCTTTGCAAACTTATTTTTAGAAACAATTATATGCAACTGTCTGAACTGGAAATCATCCGAAGAGAAAAACTACAACAACTGCGCAATATGGGCATTAATCCCTACCCCGCAGACCTGTACCCCGTTACCGATACTTCAAAAAAAATAAAAGAGAATTTCGAGGAAGGAAAAAAGGTAGTTATCGCCGGCAGATTGATGTCCCGAAGAATTCAAGGAAAAGCTTCTTTTGCCGAACTTCAGGATGCAGATGGCCGCATACAGGTGTATTTTAACCGTGATGAAATCTGTACGAGCGAAGACAAAACCCTTTATAATGAAGTCTATAAAAAACTGCTGGACATAGGCGATTTTATAGGCATTGAAGGCGAACTATTCAAAACCCAAGTAGGTGAAAAAACCGTAATGGTAAAAAACTTCACCTTACTTAGCAAAGCTTTAAAACCGTTGCCACAGCCACGGGTTGATGCCGAGGGCAAGGTACACGACGCCTTTACTGACCCCGAACAACGCTACCGTCAGCGCTATGCCGACTTGGTGGTAAATCCCCACGTAAAGGAGATTTTCGTAAAGCGCACCAAGCTTTTTAATGCCATGCGAACTTTTTTTAACGAGCGTGGCTATTTTGAAGTGGAAACTCCCGTTCTTCAACCAATTCCCGGAGGCGCTGCTGCGAGACCATTCATCACACATCACAACTCCTTGGACATTCCATTGTATATGCGCATTGCAAATGAACTGTACCTAAAAAGATTGATCGTAGGCGGTTTTGATGGCGTATATGAGTTTTCAAAAAACTTCCGCAACGAAGGTATGGACCGTACTCATAATCCTGAATTTACCGCCATGGAAATTTACGTTTCCTATAAAGATTACAACTGGATGATGGATTTCTGCGAGCAATTGCTTGAATTTTGCGCCATGGAAGTTAATGGTACCACCAAAGCAACCTTCGGAAAACATGAAATAGACTTTAAGGCGCCCTACCCAAGAGTAACTATGGCAGAGTCAATTAAGCATTTCACAGGTTTTGATATCACTGGAAAAAGTGAGGACGAAATCCGAAAGGCAGCTTTGGATATGAAAATTCCTGTGGATGATACTATGGGCAAAGGAAAACTGATTGATGAAATTTTCGGCGAAAAGTGCGAGGGCAATTACATTCAGCCAACCTTTATTACAGATTACCCAAAGGAAATGAGTCCACTATGTAAAGAACACCGCGACAATCCTGAACTTACCGAACGTTTTGAGCTTATGGTATGTGGAAAGGAAATAGCAAACGCATACAGCGAACTCAACGACCCAATAGACCAGCGCGAGCGTTTTGAGGCACAACTAAAACTCGCAGACAGAGGCGATGACGAAGCAACCGCCTTTATAGATTATGATTTTCTTCGCGCTTTGGAATACGGCATGCCGCCCACCAGCGGTATGGGCATTGGGATGGACCGTTTAATAATGTTCCTTACCAACAACGCCTCGATACAAGAAGTACTTTTCTTCCCACAAATGCGCCCCGAAAAGAAAAAAGTGGAAATGACCGAGGACGAAAAAACGGTTTATACACTTTTAAAAGCCAACTCTCCAATCGCTCTAGAAGATTTAAAAACCCAAAGTGGCCTCAGCAACAAAAAATGGGACAAGGCCATAAAGGGGCTCACCGCCTCCAAAGTTGCAAAGGTTGAAAAGACGAATGAAAATTTGATGGTTTCGGTTTTATAAACACTACTTAAATACAGATTAATTTCGTAATTGGGCTACCATTGAGGTGGCCCAATTCTTTTATAAAAGTTAGAAACCACCGCCCGCACTTTTTTTCTCCTTTTTGGCATAAGGGGTCTGACATCCCTGCCAGAAACGTGAGCGGTGGTATATAATTTTTAAAATGATAACCTAAAATTTAAAAAACACTCCACTGCCCACAATAACCACTTAGCCAAACACACCTTTCAGTGAGCAAAACAAACTTTTCAAAGAACATTTTAATGAAAACTAAAAACAAATATTTATTCCTCTTTACAATTCACTTTACATAATCAAAAAATTAAATATCAAGACTGACATCTTACACCTCACAACCCCCCATTAAACCATTTCCAAATTCCTGCGTCATACTTACAGTAAACAATAAAAAACACAAAGTGATGAAAAAAGCAATGATAATCCTTATGGCACTTACCACCTTCGCCATTACCGCACAAAACAAAAGTGAGGACAGAAAAGAAAACCGCAGTCAGCTAAGAGAAAACCTAACCCCCGAACAACGTGCCGAGCTACATACAAAAAAAATGACCCTCGATTTAAACTTAAACGAAACCCAACAGGCACAAATAAACCAATTATTGTTGAAAATGCACAATAATAGGCCAGAACGCACCAAGAACAGAAAAGAAATGACCGATGCCCAAAAATTTGAGGCCAAAAATACAATGCTTGACAGACGAATAGCTATGAAAAAGGAAATGAAAAAGATACTTACCGAGGAACAATTTACCAAATGGGAAAACGGAAAGCAACACCAAGAGCGCCGGTTCAAGAATAAAAAGAGAAAAGAAAAACGCAGCGAAGATTAATAAAACCTTAAAAAGCATTTTTTTGGCGCAATTATTGTTTTAATTATAGACAAATTGGTTACATTAGTAACTTGTAAAAAACAAAAATTAAAACAATGAAAAACCTACTAACAGTATTTGCATTTGCAGTAACTATGCTTTTGGGAGTTCAAACAACCTCAGCCCAGCAGCTATCCCAAGATCAAAGCAGACCAGAAGTAATAGCCAAAACAGAAGCCGCAAAGCTCACCGAAGCTTTAGACCTTTCTGGCGATCAAAGCCGTACCATCTTTAGAGCCTTGGTAGCAAAACAAGTTGGCTATCAAAAAAATGTGGATGGAAAAGACGCCTCAAGCGCAGCAGTAATAGCAGAAAAGAAAAAAATTGACGCTCAGTTAAAAGATGCGATGAAAAAAACGCTTACTGATGATCAATACTCTAAATGGCTTAAAATGAATAATTAGTGATTAATTATATTTAAAACCAAGGCCCTTTCTAAATTTAGAAAGGGCCTTTTTTTTTCATATGAAATTTTAAAAATTATCAAATGCGTGCTCTGGATCCGTTTTTTTAAATAAGATTCTTTGCTACTTTTCCACAAGCAGCAATAGTAACATCCAAATCTTCGTAGCTTAACGCATCACAAATAAACCAAGTTTCAAAAGCACTGGGTGCAATATAAACGCCTTCATTAAGCAAACCGTGGAAAAACCTTTTAAAATTTTCATTGTTAGCAGCAGCTGCAGATTCAAAATCGGTCACTGGCATATCAGAAAAATGGACAGAAATCATTGAGCCAACCCGATTAATTGTAAACTTTATTCCTTCAGAATTGAGTGCAGCCTCCATCCCTTTATGCAAATATTCAGTCTTCTTGTTTATTGAATCGTAAATATCTCTTTTCTCATTCAATTCCTTTAGCATTGCCAATCCGGCAGCCATCGCCAGTGGATTTCCACTTAAGGTCCCCGCTTGATATACTGGACCTATAGGCGCCAAATGATTCATAATTTCTTCTCTTGCGGCAAAGGCTCCCACTGGTAATCCGCCTCCTATTACTTTTCCAAAAGTTACAATATCAGCTTTTATGCCGTATAATTCCTGAGCTCCGCCAGCAGCCAATCTAAACCCGGTCATTACTTCATCAAAAATCAAAAGGATATTGTTTTCATCACAAAGTTTTCGCAAGCCTTCCAAAAAACCTTTTGCCGGTGGAATGCAACCCATATTTCCAGCTACGGGCTCTAAAATGATACAGGCAATTTCGTTCTTATTAGCAGAAATTACTTCTTCTACATTATCCAAATCATTATAGGTGGCAAGCAGCGTGTCTTTTGCAGTACCTTGGGTTACCCCTGGACTGTTGGGCGCGCCGAAGGTAACGGCTCCGCTTCCAGCTTGAATTAAAAAAGAATCACTATGCCCGTGATAACATCCTGCAAATTTTATAATTTTTTCCTTCCCCGTAAAACCTCTGGCCAACCGCACAGCGCTCATACAAGCTTCGGTACCGCTATTCACAAAACGTATCTTATCAATATTGGGTACCATAGCTACAGCCAGTGCGGCTATTTCAGTTTCAATTTCCGTAGGCATTCCAAAAGAGGTGCCCTTTTTTGCCTTTTCAATTACAGCATTAACTACAGGCTCGTGAGCGTGCCCTAAAATCATAGGTCCCCAAGAGTTTATATAATCGATAAGCTTGTTTCCATCAGCATCATATAAGTAAGCACCCTTGGCATTTTCAACAAAAACAGGAGTGCCCCCCACCGCTTTAAAAGCTCGAACTGGAGAATTGACGCCACCGGGAATTACTTTTTGTGCCGCTGCAAATAGAGCACTACTTCTTTGATATTTCATATTAATATATGGGTGTTTTAATTTTTTTTGAAGAAGGTTTTAGTTTTTACTAACCACTACAATTGATTACTGATTTTTTACAGGATGCAGGTACAGCACCTGCCCAATTGAAAGATCATTACTTTTTAAACCATTGTATTTTTTAAGTGTTTCAACAGTAAGATTAAATCTTCTAGAAATGCTGTAAAGTGTGTCGCCAGCCTGGACGGAATAAGTTCCGATTTTTGAATCATCGGGATCTATGGCGCTCAACCTTCTCCCCAAAACCTCATCATCATAAGCGGTAAGATTATATCTTTCAATAATGCCTATAAGCTTGTCAGGGTATTTTGGATCTGTGGCATAACCTGCTTTTCGCAATCCTTTTGCCCAACCTTTATAATCGTCTTTTCTAAGTTTAAATAAATCTTGATAGCGGCTGCGCTGGGTTAAAAAGAGAGAATGGTCTCTATAGGAATATTTGGGGTCGTTGTATTTTCTGAAACATTCACCGCGTTCATCATCATCGTGATATACACGATCTCCTTCCCAACCTGTATGGCATTTAATCCCGAAGTGGTTGTTGGCCTTCATAGTAAGTTCCCCTGCCCCAGCGCCACTTTCTAAAATGCCCTGCGCAAGGGTTATGCTTGCTGGTATTCCGTACTGAAGCATTTCTTCCTTGGCAATTTGAGCGTATTCATTTATATAATTTGCAACGCGTTCGCTATAGGGAATATTTATCGGCACTACTACAACCTCTGGTTCTTCTGCCTTTGTATCCTTTTCCTTTACGGTTTGATTTACCCTAACAACACGTTCGGTATTATGTTTTTTTCGGTACTTGGTCGCGGTTTTTTTTGATTTGCAACTGCTAAAACAAACGATAACTACAAGAAGAAGGATAGTAATTCTGCCAATCATTTTATTCAATTATAGGAAGGTTTTTCTTTTTCAACTTTTGATTCATTCCGGCAATACCCTGCAGGCCTCCAGTATGGATCGCAAAAATACGGCTATTTTCTTTGAAATGCCCCTTTTTTAAAAGATCCATAATGCCAAACATCATTTTTCCGGTATAGATTGGATCCAACGGAATATTGGCTTCTCTTTTAAACCTATTAATGAAACGTATCAAATCAGCATCTATTTTACCATAGCCACCAAAACAATACGCATCTGTGATAGAGAAATTGGTTTTTGATGTATATTTCCCAATTTCTTCCGATTGAAAAGTTCCCTTTAAAGCCGAAAATCCAAGAACTTGTTGATCTTTCCTTGAAGCTTTTACCAGTCCGGCCATAGTACCGCCAGTACCCACAGGCACACATATATAATCAGCATTTTCTGAAACATTCTCTAAAATTTCCTCACATCCTTGGACCGCCAAGACATTTGTACCCCCTTCGGGAAGTATATAAATATCGCCAAACTGTTTCTTTAAATGATTAATGAAATTAGTTTCGGTTTTCTGTCTATAAGCTTCACGCGAAATAAAATATAACTGCATACCACAATCCTGAGCAAAGGAAAGTGTAGTGTTTTCAAATATTTTACTTTCAAGCTCCTCCCCCCGAATAATTCCAATAGTTTTAAAGTTCAGTTCTTTGCCAGCGGCTGCAACTGCAGCTATATGATTTGAAAAAGCCCCTCCGAATGTAAGTAAGGTTTCATAACCGTTAGCTTTGGCAAATTGGATATTGTATTTAAGTTTTCTGAACTTGTTGCCTGATACAAAAGGATGCAACATATCATCTCGCACCACATGTAGCGAAAATGGATTCAATCCAAACGAAGAAAGGGAAATATTCACCAAGCTACGATTTCTGAAGTTAAAAAAAAGGTTCATTCCTACAAAGATAATAAGACTTATACCATATAAAAGCCAGAAAGGCCTCACAGGGACAGTAGTCCAAAAAAATTAAAAAAGCAAACCAATGTCAGAAAAAACTTAAATAAATGTGAAAAAATGTAGGAAACAACTGATAAATAGTAATTTACAGAAAACAAAAACAAACATTTTATCCGAAAAATTTGCACTTTATCGAAATTTTATCATATTATTGTACCAATATTTTCAACAACCCCAAATTATGAAAATAAAACTACCTACAATGTGGTCAGCTTTTGCGACCGCTCTTTTCTTGGCTCATAGCCTTTCCTACGCTCAGGTGGGGATAAATACTACCACACCCAACGGAATTTTAGAAGTGAACAGCTCCAATCAAGGCGTGGTACTGCCGCGCTTGGCCCTCACAGCCACAAATGTTATGGCACCTGCTACTAATCCACAATTAAGTGCGATTCCAATTGGCACAACTGTTTACAATACCAATTCCACATCAACGGGGGCCAATGATGTTTATCCAGGAATCTATGTATGGGATGGAACTAAATGGATTAATCAATTCACCAAGAAAGATATTAAAATTATTAAACAGTCTCCTTTGGGTTATCGACCACTATCACAAGACGGCTTTATATATATTGGCAATTTGGGGAGTCAATATTTTACCCCTAAATATTCAGGAAGATATAAAATAGAAGTTAGTATGAACTACGGCGCCGGCAGTCCCAGAGATGTCAGCGGCGACTTTAGAGCACTAACTGAAGAAGGAAATTTTCTATTTACCTTTAATAGTAGTAATTATATAATTCCAGCAAAAGCATATAGTACAAAGTCCGGAAGTAATAGTGGTCAAAATTATTTCCTAATTTGGGAACAATATTCTAAAATCTTATATGTAGATCTGATTGCTAAAGTTCCCTATAATTTTAGTTTACAATTTGATCAACTGCCTGCACCAGATTATGCAAATAATGGAAATTCTACCGGATATCCTAATGGAGGGGCGGGATATATTGGGTATGATATTCCTTGTTCTGTTGAATTTATGTTTTTAGACGAATAAGTTAAAAACTTTATATATCGACCTTTAAATACTAATATATGAAACTTCTGAAATTCATTCTGTTTTTAATATCATTTGGAACGATGGCACAAGTAGGCATAGGCACGACTTCTCCAAATGGGATTATGGAAATTAATAGCTCAATATCTGGGCTGGTTTACCCTGTTGTAGCACTTACCGCCACAAATTCCCAGACTCCAGTTTTAAATCCTAATTCTGGAACGCTTGTACCTGGAACTGTTGTTTATAATACAAATTTAAACAATGCTGGAATTAATAGTGTATATCCGGGCACCTATATGTGGGACGGGTCCAATTGGATACCGCAATTTAGCAAAAGACACTCAGAGATTTTTTTTCAAAATCCCACTGTTTTGAGGACCGAATCAGATTTAACCAATCAGGATGTGCCAGGATTAGGCGTTACTGAGAATAAATTCTTTAGAACAAAATATAACGGATATTATAGAGTTGAGATTCGCGTAAACTTCGGAGGAGGTAGAGTAACCTCACCGGTTCCCGGAGATGATAATGCAGCTTTTCAGGACGGCACCTTTAAATTTAATTTTAATGGCACTACATATCCTGTAAATGTGAAGTCAATCTCTACGTATGATTTATCTAGTGGATCAACGGTTTTCTACGAGGGCGTATGGAAAGAATCTTATCTCGTATTATTTTTAGATTTAGTGGCCGCAACAGATTATTATTTCAGCCTAACTTTTTCACAATCGCCAGCGCCAGCTTTTAATAATAATGGAGAATTTGGCGATGGCCGAGGTTATGTAGGAAAAGACATTCCATGTTCGATAGAATTTACTTATATAGAAGACTATACTGGTGATATCTAAACCAAATAACTAGACCCCATTATGAAACGCAATAATTTTTTTAAAGAAAAATATCTTCTGTTTTTACTATTAGTATTAACAAGTACAGTTGTCTTTTCACAAATTGGCATAGGAACTATAAAGCCAGAAGGCATGCTGGATTTGGAAAGTTCCCAATATGGATTGGTCTATCCTCGCGTGGCTCTGGTCAAGACAAATCAACAGTTGCCAGTAACAAATCCGAACGGAGGCAATTTAGTAGCCGGAACCGTGGTTTATAATACAAGCACTACCAGTACAGGAGACCATGATGTTTATCCGGGAGTTTATGTTTGGGATGGTGCGGCGATAAACCCTAAATGGATTCCTCAATTTATTTTAGAACATTCAGCGCTCTTCGCGCAAAATCCCTTAAATTTTAGTGTGCCCTTGAGTGGTGGGTTTAGAGATGTTCCCAATCTTGGAAATGGCAAAACTTTTAAAGCAAAATATACTGGCATATATCGCATAGAGGCTAACTTCAATTTTGGAGCGGGCCAGGCTCTTAATCCTAGCGGTTCAGAAAGTGTTAGAATGGCCACCCAAGAAGGTTATTTTCGTTTTATTTTTAACGGAACAAATTATGACATATATACCCACGCCTACTCAATAAAGAACAATATTACCAATCAAAACTTTAATCGGTTTCGTCACGACTCATCCTTAATTTTGTACTTAAATTTAAGCGCGGGTCAAACCTACCCATTCAGACTTCAAATGGATCTTCAGGTATCCAATACAAGTGATTATGATACTGCAACCAATGGAATTGTTGGTATAGACGTTCCCTGCACCATCGAATTTACATATATTAATGAATAGATCAATCAGATAAGATAACGACAACCCATTATTCACTACAAATAGACCATGACATTATGAAAGGTAATCTACTTTTAATTATTACAATTTGTTTCTTTGGTGCGACCGCCCAAACCCCTTGTGTCAATGGTTTTGCTACAGTTGGTGGCAAAAGTTACCCTTGCAACGGTTTGACTTTACAAAGCTATATATCTGCGGCTACAATGAATGCTGCAGAAGCACAGGACTCATGGGGCTGGACCGATCCTCAGAGCGGTAAGGAATATGCAATAGTTGCATTGGACAATGGTACCGCCTTTGTTGATATCAGCAATCCTACAAATCCAAAATATCTTGCTAGATTAAACACGCAAGTATCCTCCAGCCTATGGCGAGATGTAAAAGTGTACAAAGATCACGCATTTATTGTAAGTGATGCCAATGGCAATCACGGGATGCAAATTTTTGATCTGAGAAGATTGCGAACGCTTACCGGTAGCTCTCCGGTTACCTTTACAAAATCACAAACCGATGGTAATTTGTTTTGGGACGGCACCGGCTCCAGTGGAAGGGGAAGTGCACATAATATTGTTGTTAATGAAGCCTCTGGCTATGCCTATATTTTAGGTTCACCAGGTTATAACAGTGGGGGACCGATTGTAGTAAAATTAGACAATAATAATGATGGCATACCTAATGATCCCGTTGTGGTAAAACTATATTCTACATTAGGCTATTGCCACGATGCCGAAGTGGTAATTTACGATGGCCCAGACCCAGATTATCAAGGCAGAGAAATTATGATTGGTGCATTTAGCGGAAATAATAAAGTAAACATTATTGATTTCACTAACAAATCAAACCCTTCGGTAATATCATCTGTTACGTATTCCAATAAGTATTATACCCATCAAGGCTGGTTTACGGAGGATAAACGTTTCTTTATTGCAGGGGATGAAAAAGATGAAGAATTAGCTGGTTTAAATACTCGCACTTTGGTCTTTAATGTCGAAGACCTTGACAATCCAACATTATTTTACACATATTCTGGTTCAACTCCAGCTATTGACCATAATGGATATATTAATGGAAATAGATACTACTTAGCCAATTATGCGGCGGGTGTTCGAATTATAAAAGTGGATGGTCTGTATAACCAGAACCCAGGTATGACTGAAATAAATTATTTCGATTGCTTTCCACAAAATAATAACGCCGCTTTCAACGGTACGTGGAACGTTTACCCATATTTTTCAAGTGGAAATATAATTGCGACCGGCTTCGGAGATGGGAATATAAATGGAGACGGGGGACTCTTTATTATCAAAGATCCACTCTACGATAATATTTCACCCATTGCCAACTGTCAGAACTACACAGCGGTCTTAGATAAAAATACTGGCAGTGTTACAATTACAGCGGACGATATTGATAATGGTTCAACAGATAATTTTGGAATTACAAAAAGAACTATAACTGCAGGGCAAACAACATTTACCTGTAAAGATGTTGGACAAACATTTAATATAACCCTAACCGTAGAAGACGACTATGCAAACAAAGCTTCATGTACTGCCGTGGTTACTGTTGCTGCGCCAACAACAATTTACTCAGGAAGCAGTTGGAGTAATGGAGCCCCAGGTCCTGGCTCAAATGCGATAATAAGTAGCAACTACGATACATCCTCCAAAGGAAGCATTAATGCATGTACTTGTGAAGTTGACGCCAACAAAACCCTAACAGTTGCCGCAGAAGATTATATTAACATCACAAAAGATATTACCGTAAACGGTAATCTAATTGTAGAACATCAAGGTAGCGTGGTACAATCTGACGATAGTGCAGTGGTCACCAACAACGGTACTATTAATGTAAACTACACAACCCCTTTTATGCTCCCCCGCGTATTCTTGGTAATGGGAAGCCCCATGACAGTTGAAACTCGGGATGGTGTTTTTGCCGATTCTTATATG
Organism: Aequorivita aquimaris; assembly: GCF_001573155.1. Classification (GTDB taxonomy): domain Bacteria; phylum Bacteroidota; class Bacteroidia; order Flavobacteriales; family Flavobacteriaceae; genus Aequorivita; species Aequorivita aquimaris. Next base: position 174,509 of record NZ_JRWG01000004.1, read on the forward strand.
TTCTTAAATCACCTTACTGAAAACTTTGTTCCCAATCCAGATGTTGAAGATCAGTTTCCTCTTGCCGAAAACTTTGCCGATGATAATAGGGATAACTGGGTGCTATATTCAGGAACAATAAATCCAGGAGAAGGTTATATTTCCCGTCCACAACTGAACGGCAATGACGGAAATAAAACCTATGACATGACCTTCGAACAAGGCACTTTGAACACAGGCGAAGTAAATTTCACAGTAAAATATAACGGTAACAGAAACAGCAGCCCTAACGTACTAGCAAATCCGTACCCTTCTGCAATCAGTGCCGCAGATTTCATTAATGCAAACACAATGGTAAACGAGGTCTATTTTTGGAATCCAAATACACCTCCTAGCCCATCCCTTCCGGGTGCCTATGCAATGAATTTTAGCATGGAAGATATTTCTATGTATAACCTTTCGGGCGGAACCTATGCTCCATCAGACCCAACACAAACCCCTCCAAGTGAATATATTTCTACAGGACAAGGTTTTGGTATAAAAGCAACTGCGGCAGGTATAGCAAGTTTCAGCAACAGTATGCGGGTTATTGATAACAATAATACGGCACCAAGGCCGTCACAGGACGGTATAGACCGTGTATGGATCAGTGTTGAAAACGAACAATACAATATGCGCAATAATACACTTATAGCCTTTTCACCCTATGCCACAAGTGGTATTGACGCTGGGTATGATAGTAGAAGATTGGCTACGGTATTGTCACTCTATACCCACTTAGAAGATGGTTCAGAAGAATTGGGCATTCAAAGTCGCGAAACTTTTGAGGATGGCGCTAAAATACTTATGGGCTTCTCTTCTCTTTTAGACGAAAACCTTGAGTACACTATTTCTGTAAAAGATTTTCAGGGAGCTAGCTTAGAAAACGCTTCTATATTTTTAATAGACAATGAACTTAACACGCGTACCAATTTATCTCAGGATGACTATACTTTTAAAGTAGGAAAAGGCACATACGACCGTCGATTTACCATCCAATTTAAAAGCAACGAAATTTTGGGCGACGAAGGCGCAGGTCTTGCCAACGTATCGGTATATCCAAATCCCACTAACAATATTTTAAATGTTGTATCTCCTGAAGCCAAGGTCAACACTGTTGAGATATATGATATAAGTGGAAGAATCCTCCGAAATATAGACCTATCCACAACTACCCATTACCAAATAGACTTAAGCAATCTTCAAAATGCAATCTATTTTGTTAAGATAAGTACAGAAATAGGAGAAGTAACAAAACAAATTGTCAAACAATAAACAATAAATCCCCACAATCAATTATTCACTTAACCTAGAAAAGACCGCTCTCAGGCGGTCTTTTTTTATTTTATCAAACCCATACACAGCAATTTTAAAACTTGGTAAATTAAATCAATCTATGTCTGTGTAGTTCCAATCTTGATAACAAATACCTTCAGAAGATTGGCACCCCGCGCAAACATAGGATAACGGTTCACTCCACCATCGGCTTCTAAACCCACAAAAAACAACATGCAACCCAAAACTTAAACTTCCACTCCTAGCACCTCCACCCCCACAGCATTTGCACTTTTAAATAAATAATAAGTCCCCTTCACCTCCTGATAAAACTTTAATCCCAGAACTGCTATGTGCATCCCAGCAATTTCAGGCTCCTCAACACTAAGCTCAAAAGAGTTTTCATCATAAGTTTTGTCAATATAAAACGGAGCACTCATCTTCAATTTGTAGTTTAAAGCATTAAAATCAAAATGCAGCAATCCCAAACTAAGTGCCATATGCGTAGCGCCACTTGGAAAACTTACATGCCTAACATCAAAATTCGTAATCGCACAGCTTCGTGTAGCAAAATCATAATTGACTGACGCTCCAAGCGTATCTATAACATTACAAGCCGGTGTAAATTCAAAATTGCGGAGAAGATCCAAGCCTAAAGGTGTTGCCAATCCATTCCCCACAGTTCTTTTACCTCTAAGACTCACACGATCCATAGATTTTATCATAGTGAATAAAGTCATCATCCTACCGTGCAGCAAGCCGTCCTTACGCACACAAAGAAAAGGTGCTAATGAAATCCGAAAAGCCTTTTTTATCTTGCTACACGTTCCAAACTCACTCGCATTCTCCCGCACACGCACCATAGAATCCTTCTTTTTAATGTCATTACTCTTAAATCCACCACCCGCACTTCGTGCCAAATCCCCACCATTGGGGGTTGAATAAAAGTTGGTATCTCCTATAGTACCCTTTAACCGAATTAATCCAATTTGTTTTGCCATAATGTTTATTATCAGACATCTAAATATATATAAAATTATTTAAAATATATGATTAAAGTATATTTATAGCGTATTTAAAACATATTTATAATATATCTATAGCGTATTTATAGCGTATTATTAAAATATAATACAATATAATACCCCTTTATCCTCTCTAAGGAGTAAGCTTTAAAAAGAAAAAACTAAATGTAAATCTAAAAACCCCATAGCACGGATTAGCAATCCGTCCTTGCCTTAATATGTATAAAAGAAAAATGTCTACAAAATATATAGTGAAGAAAAATTAAAAAGAAAACCCAAAAACTCCAGTAATGCCAAATTCCCGGACACCAGGATTGTCAAGATAATTCCCTCGGAAATTGAAGTCTAATCTAAAAACCCGGAAGATGTTACCAACGCCCACACTCCATTCCCAATAAATATCCTCAGGGGCTTGGTAAACTATATTTGAAGCATTCAAGTCTTTATTCTCCTGTGAAATAGTTCCATATACAGCCCTAAAACCAACTACTTCACGAAGATCCAGCTTTCTAAGAAGTGGTATTCTTGAGAAAATCCTTCCTCCAAAATTATGCTGTAAATGAAGAGATGCATAGGTATCACTTACAAATTCATAATAATCCAACTGTGTAAAACTGTTATAAAGGCTAAAATAAGTTTGGTTTCCTGGGATGGGATTCAACAAGCTTAATGGTACGGCTCCTATGGTAGTGCCGACCTCAACTGTTGAGAGTAAACGTCCTAACCCCCCAATGTTCCAGGGCTGTGTATAAAGCGCCTGCACCTTTTTATATTCAAAATCACCGCCCATTACGTCTTTTAAACCAAAACTATAACCTGCATAGAATGACGGAAAATCCCCCTCATTAATGACTGTGCGTTCCACGCCATACCCAGAGGTCTTTCTCCCTGGAGCGTACAAAAAGCCTAACTGTATCTCGGCCTGTTTTAATTCGCTTTTCACTTCTCCCGTGAAAACGCCGTCTTCCATTACTTTATAATCAATACTGAAAGTATCGGTAGCAGATTTTAGGGTTCGGTAAGAGCCCGTTAGTCTTAAAATAAAGTTTTTCCAAGGTTCAATATCAAAACCTATTGTGCTGAGATTTATTCGTGACAGCCTATCATTAGCCCCCACAGACAATAACGAAGAAGATGCAAGGCTGCGTCCCAAAACATCATTACTGTTGGTTAGACTTGCCCCTGTCTGTTCCACATCGCGGCGGTTGCCACCAAAAACCGTTAACCTTGATTTTCTATCTAAAAGCCATTTCCCTGAAATTCCATACTTAAATCGCTGGTCTTTGAAACCATAGGCTCCAAAACCTTCCAGTCGCCAAGGATCATTTTGGCTAAAATAGGTCCTTCCTCCTAAACGAATACGCAAACCTTCTGCTTCATTGAAGCCGAAAATTGAAAATACCGGACCAACGTCAAAATTGTTTACTTCGTAATAACCACTGGCCAAGGTTGCGCCCACATTATAAAGCGCTTTAAAACGCCGAACTGTCTTTAAGGTGTCAAGCATTTTATAAACTCCCTTTTCATCCTTACTCAGCTTTTCCATGCGGTTTTCTTCCCAAAATTCATCAGGCCTGTTGTAGACCTCATATTGGTATGGATCTACTTGTTCGTTGTAAAATTTTTTCCCTTTAGGAAGATTGAAGGAATAATTATCATAAAGCGTAGTGCGCTTACCATAAACTCCTTTTGCAGTTTCCTTTTTTTGAAAACTAAAATCACTCATAAAGTAATCTCGTGTAATCAAAAAGATAGAATCATTCAATACATCAAATTCCTGTTCTATATACACATCGCGCACCCAGTTTAAGTTGGCGCTTTTTGAGGCCTGCAGATTTATTTCCTTAATAGCCCAAGTAGTATCATTTACCCAAAAATCACCCTTAAAGGTAAGCTCATTCTTTCGTCGAGGGTAGTATACAATATTATAACACCATTTGTTGTCACGATAGGCGCTGTCGCGAAGCACATAGTTGTAAACGTCTATACCAGTTCGGGATAGGGGACTGGTAAATGCTTTATCAAAAAACTTTAAATAATTGTCATAAACATCATATTCGCTGTAAAGATCTTTTACAAAAGCAATAAGAGTTTGGTTATTTTCAAAACCAGAGTTTTTGTTTCCCTGCAGTATTTCCTTTTCTTCATTCAGGAGATTGTCACCATATACCTTTGAAGCCGCTTCGTTTATAAATATTGGTAGATAAGTGTTTCCCGTAATGTTTGAAGTATCTGTCTGTTCAAAAACAAACTCCATTCCCTTGAAAATCCTACTTTTTATAAGTGCGCTGTCTATTGTGTTTAGGTCAAACTCAAGTTTTTCGTATTTATCGTATTGGTATTGTTTAAATTTTTTAACGCCATTCTCCCTTCGGTTTTCCCAAATTTTCCGAAGTATATCAATAGCTGGATTGTTCTTTTTTGAAGTTTTTCCACTGTAAACAACCACTTCATCCAGTGCGTCGGCACTCTCTTCCATAACCACTTCCATATTGTAAGTGCTTCGCGAAGTAAGCTCAACTTCCTTAGTCGCATAGCCAATAAATGAAAATATAACTGACTTGTAAGTTTTATCGCTTTCCAAATAAAACCGTCCGTTTTCGTCAGAGATAGTTCCTTCCTGTGAATCCTTAAAAATTACGTTGGCAAAGGCAACCGGATAATCAGTGGCATCTTTAATAACACCGCTAACTTTGGTTTGGGCAAAAACCGAAGCACCAATGACAATAAAAAAAGACAGAAGAAGGTACTTCATAAATTTATGGGACTGATATTTTTTTAGGGAATATAAAGTTAGTCTCTATAAAGAACTTTCTTTACAGCCTTAACAACATCTTCACTATTAGGCAGCCATTCTTCCAATAAATTAGGAGAAAACGGCGCGGGTGTATCGGCAGTATTAATTTTTACGATAGGAGCGTCCAAATAATCGAAAATTCGGTTTTGAACCTGGTAAGTTATTTCAGTAGAAACGTTTCCGAAAGGCCAAGCTTCTTCCAAAATTACCAAACGGTTGGTTTTTTTTACTGATTCAAAAATGGCTTCATAATCCAAAGGACGGATGGTTCTTAAATCAATTATTTCACACTCAATACCTTCTTCAGCAAGGGTTTCAGCTGCCTTATACGCTTCTTTTATAATTTTTCCGAAGGAAACAACGGTTACATCATTTCCTTTTCTTTTAATATCGGCAACCCCAAGCGGAATTAAGTATTCTCCTTCGGGCACTTCATCCTTATCGCCATACATCTGTTCACTCTCCATAAAAATCACTGGATCGTCATCGCGGATGGCGCTTTTCAACAAACCTTTTGCATCAGCCGGATTACTTGGCACTACTACTTTCAGCCCCGGACAGTTTGCGTACCAGCTTTCAAAAGCCTGACTATGTGTTGCCGCAAGTTGACCGGCGGAAGCTGTTGGTCCACGGAAAACGATTGGGATATTAAACTGCCCACCGCTCATTTGGCGCATTTTGGCAGCATTGTTAATTATTTGATCAATGGCAACCAAAGAAAAGTTGAAGGTCATAAACTCTACAATTGGCCTATTGCCGTTCATGGCAGAGCCCACGGCAATACCTGAAAACCCCAATTCGGAAATTGGAGTATCAATAACCCGTTTTGCGCCAAACTCGTCGAGCATTCCCTTACTGGCTTTATAAGCCCCATTATATTCGGCAACTTCCTCGCCCATTAAATATATAGATTCGTCGCGACGCATTTCTTCGCTCATCGCCTCGGCTATTGCCTCTCTGAATTGTAGTGTCTTCATCTGTCTAAATTGAAATGTAAATAACTGAAATTTTTCAGGGATAGCAAAAATACTATAATTACCATCTGTTTAGGTATTATTTTTTCACTTTTAATCAAAATTTATTATGCGTGCATAACAAAAAAAGGAAATATATTCTTAACTTCGCACACGAGCAATTTGAAACCCTTTCGGTTTTTTTCAATTGCTGAAATCTACAATCCAAAAACACTTTTAAAGATGAAAATATTAGTCTGTATAAGTCACGTACCGGACACTACCTCAAAAATCAATTTTACCGATAGCGATACCAAGTTTGACACAAACGGGGTTCAATTTGTAATCAATCCAAACGACGAGTTTGGCCTTACCCGCGCCATGTGGTTTAAGGAAAAACAAGGCGCTACCGTACATGTGGTAAACGTGGGCGGTGCCGAAACCGAGCCTACACTTCGCAAGGCATTGGCCATTGGCGCCGATGAAGCAATTCGTATAAACACTCCAGCAACCGATGGTTTTTCAGTTGCAAAACAGCTTGCAAATGTTGCAAAAGAAGGCGGTTACGATTTGGTAATCGGAGGTCGAGAATCTATTGATTACAACGGCGGGATGGTTCCAGGAATGGTTGCCAAATTAATTGGCGCAAACTTCGTAAATACCTGCATCGGCCTGGAAGTGGAAGGCGACAAAGCCACCGCAATCCGCGAAATTGATGGTGGGAAGGAAACCCTTAAAACATCACTGCCATTGGTAATTGGCGGACAGAAAGGCTTGGTTGAGGAAAGCGATCTTCGCATCCCGAACATGCGCGGTATTATGCAGGCCCGTACAAAACCATTGAACGTAAAGGAACCTGTGGACGCAAATGCCGAAACAAACACGGTGTCATTTCAAAAACCTGCTCCAAAAGGGGCGGTAAAACTGGTGGACAGCGTAGATGAATTGGTAAATCTTCTTCATAATGAAGCGAAGGTAATTTAAGAATCAAAAAAAGAAAGACATGTCAGTTTTAGTATATACAGAATCAGAAGAAGGAAAAATCAAAAAAATAGCACTGGAAGCAGTTTCGTACGCAAAGGGAATTGCAGACCAAATGGGAACTTCGGTTACCGCGGTCAGCATTAATGCGAATGACGTTTCAGAATTGGGAAAATACGGCGCTTCAAAAATTTTGCAGGTTTCCAATGACAAATTGAACAAATTCAACGGCGAAGCGTATGCAGATACAATTGGACAGGCCGCAAAAAACGAAGGCGCACAAGTTATCGTATTAACTTCCAGCGCAAACAGTAAGTTTTTAGCCCCTACTTTGGCGGTAAATCTTGAAGCCGGTTATGTGGCAAACGTAATTTCACTTCCGGAAAGCACCTCACCGTTTAAGGTAAAGCACAGCGTTTTTACGAACAAAGCTTTCGCAACTACCGAAATTAAAACCGATATTAAAATAATCGGATTGGGAAAAAATTCATACGGATTGAAGGAAAATGAAACTTCCGCCACAACAGAAGCTTTTTCACCAAATCTCGACGCCCACGATTTTGATATGGAAATTGTTTCCGTAGATAAAGCAACCGACAAAGTAACGATCGCCGATGCCGAAATAGTGGTTTCCGGCGGCCGTGGCCTTAAGGGTCCAGAAAACTGGGGAATGATTGAAGACCTTGCCAAAACATTGGGCGCGGCCACCGCTTGCTCCAAACCTGTGAGCGACATGGGCTGGAGACCGCATAGCGAGCACGTTGGGCAAACGGGTAAACCCGTAGCGTCAAATCTGTACATCGCCATTGGTATTTCCGGTGCCATCCAGCATTTGGCAGGTATCAACGCTTCAAAAGTTAAAGTAGTTATCAACAATGATCCTGAGGCTCCTTTCTTTAAGGCCGCAGACTACGGCATAGTGGGCGATGCTTTTGAAATTGTACCGAAACTCACCGAAAAATTAAAGGAATTTAAAGCGCAAAACGCATAATTTTTTATTAATTTGTGCCCCGAAAAAGGCTGTTTAAATCTAGGAAACACCCTCTATTTAAACAGCTTTTTCTTATTTTTATACTTTAATGACAATCTCTTTGCCAAAAAACTTGGAACCTGTCACCCTAAGTCCGCCGCAGGGCGGGAATTTGAAACCTCGATAATGAGTTTAGTAAAACTGACCATAAAAGGAATATCCTACAGCCAAACGCAAAATGGCGCCTATGCCCTTATTTTGAATGAGGTAGATGGCGAACGGAAACTCCCTATCGTCATCGGCGCTTTTGAAGCTCAGTCCATTGCCATCGCCCTGGAAAAAGACATAACCCCTCCACGACCCCTTACACACGACCTTTTTAAGAATTTCGCTGATCGTTTTGAAATTGTCATCAAGCAGGTAATTATCCACAAATTGGTGGACGGCGTTTTTTACTCCAGCATCATTTGCGAACGCGACAAGATTGAAGAAATTATCGACGCCCGTACTAGCGATGCCATTGCCTTGGCACTTCGGTTTAAGGCACCTATTTTTACCTATAAAAATATTTTGGACAAGGCAGGGATTTATCTGAAAACATCTGCCTCCAAAAAATCGCTTTCAAAAAAGGAAGAAGCTGTTATTGAAAATTTGATTTTAGGGGAAGACAAGGAGTCAGTTAAGCCTACAGGCCAAGATTACACAAAATTTAGCCTGAGTGAACTGAACAAAATGTTGGAGGACGCCGTAAAAAGCGAAAATTACGAGAAGGCGGCAAGTATCCGCGATGAGATTTCAAAAAGAGAATAGATTCATTTATCGATTTTTAAAATTTAAAATATAGTCCCCTGGGCGAGCCTGCACCGAGCGCAGTCAAAGTGTCAAAGGGTCGGAGTTTAAAAAGAATATGCAAAAATTCACACTCGTAGCCATTGTGCTATTTTTCTTCGGAAACACCTTCGCGCAAAGCATTGAAAAAACGTGGCAATTTTCAGAAGTAAAGGACGAGAACGGCCTCTCTCTTCTAAACATCAATCCCGAAAAAGATTTCCTGAAACTCGACAACGGCTTGTTTGAATATCAAGTGGCTAGCGACAGTCTTGTTTCCAAGGGCGATTATATGTTCCAGAATAATTTGCTGGTTCTTTTTTTCAATAAGCCCGCGGACAGCATTAGAAGATTTCGGGTAGAACAGGTTACGGACAGCAGCCTTACCCTTTCGGAAAACAATTATAAGTATCAGTTAAAAACTTCCGGCCTTCAAAACGTTTCTGCTCTGGAGACGGTTGCGAAAACTTCAGAAATAATTCCCAGTCAAGGATTTTCCTTTCAAAGCCTATGGCGCGGGGTTTTGGGCATGGTTTCGCTTTTGATTATCGCCTTCCTCTTCAGTTCAAATCGCAGGGCCATTAATTGGAAAACCGTAGGTATTGGCCTAGCCTTCCAATTGTTGATCGCCATTGGGGTTTTAAAAGTAGATTTTATAAAAAGTGGCTTTGAAGGGGTGGGCCAATTGTTCGTAAACGTGCTGGACTATACCAAGGCGGGAAGCGAATTTCTCTTTGGCGGAATGCTGGATATAAACTCCTTCGGTTTCATCTTCGCCTTTCAGGTTTTACCCACCATTATCTTTTTCTCCGCCCTTACCTCGGTACTTTTTTACTTCGGAATCATTCAAGTAGTCGTAAAAGGAATGGGCTGGCTGCTCACCAAACTTTTGAATATTTCCGGTGCAGAAAGCCTTAGCGTGGCGGGAAATATCTTTTTGGGCCAAACGGAAGCGCCACTTCTCATTAAGGCCTATTTGGAAAAAATGAACAAGAGCGAAATGCTGCTTGTGATGATAGGCGGCATGGCCACTGTTGCGGGTGCGGTACTCGCTGCCTATATCGGCTTTTTGGGCGGCGACGACCCCGAACTTCGGTTGACCTTTGCCAAGCACCTTTTGGCCGCCTCGGTAATGGCAGCCCCGGGCGCTATCGTAATTTCAAAAATTTTGTACCCCCAGACCGAACCCATCAATACCGATGTGAAAGTTTCCTCAGAAAAAATCGGCTCCAACTTTTTGGATGCAATCGCAAATGGAACTACTGAAGGCCTGCGGCTTGCGGTAAACGTAGGCGCCATGTTGCTGGTTTTTGTGGCGTTCATCGCCATGCTCAACGGAATATTGGGCTGGGTGGGCGAAGTAACTTCAGTTAATGAATGGGTGGCTGCAAACTCCGCCTATCAAAGCCTTTCACTTGAGGCAATTCTCGGAACTATTTTCGCTCCGCTTATGTGGCTTATAGGTGTTGCCAAGGAAGATATGTTAATGATGGGCCAATTATTGGGAATTAAACTAGCGGCCAGTGAATTTGTGGGCTACATCCAGCTGGCAGAACTGAAAAACGTTACCAATGCGCTTCATCTTAATTATGAAAAGAGCATCATTATGGCAACCTACATGCTTTGTGGATTTGCAAATTTCGCTTCTATCGGTATTCAAATTGGAGGAATTGGCTCCCTAGCGCCCGGACAGCGAAAAACCCTTTCAAAATTTGGAATGAAAGCCTTGATTGGCGGGACGATCGCTTCGTTAATTTCCGCAACCATCGCAGGAATGATAATTGGCTAATAGGCTCCTATCACGGTCTCTGCCCAATCGGCAGCTTCGTCAATACTTTTAAAGTAACTGAAAGCTCCCTTAAAAAGGCCTTGTTCTTCCATAGCCTCAAACTTAACGTCCTCATTGTTGGAAACTATCGCAATCCCCATCACAGATTTGGAACTTGCCTTTTCATAAACAATAGGATTAACCGTTTTGGCCATTTCCCGGTTGGAGATTACCACACATTTTCTACCCCGATAATGGGAATCTATAATTTTGGTAAGTTCCTCAGCCTCCTCCAGGTCATAGAAATCTGAATTAAAGTGAAAGACCGCGTACAAAGGATAGCACTCCAATATACCCGTTGATAACTCGTACTGTTTTTCCATTGGTCAAGGATTTCGAAATAAAATTAAATAAAATTTTAACATAATTTTAAAATCGTTGATAACTTATTTAAAAGCATTTCGCAAATAATTTGAGCATCCCCTTCCCTATTAGTATTTTAGACCGATAATTTATTTTTTTCGAAATGAAACAATACCACGACCTTCTAAAGCACGTAATGGAAAATGGCAGCGTAAAACAAGACCGCACCGGCACCGGCACCAAGAGCGTTTTTGGCTACCAAATGCGGTTTGATTTAAGTGAAGGCTTCCCCATGGTCACCACTAAGAAACTACACCTGAAATCAATTATTTATGAACTCTTGTGGTTTTTGAATGGCGATACAAATGTGAAATATCTTCAAGAAAACGGGGTACGCATCTGGAACGAATGGGCCGATGAAAATGGCGACCTTGGCCCCGTTTACGGCCACCAATGGCGAAATTGGAACAGCGAGGAAATCGATCAGATTTCAGAAATAATAAAAACCCTAAAAACCAATCCGGACAGCCGCCGAATGCTGGTTAGCGCTTGGAATCCCAGCGTATTGCCCGATACCTCAAAACCATTTGCCGAAAACGTGGCCAATGGCAAAGCGGCACTTCCACCCTGCCATGCCTTTTTCCAATTTTATGTTGCCGACGGAAAATTATCTTGCCAACTCTACCAGCGCAGTGCTGATATCTTTCTGGGCGTGCCTTTTAATATTGCTTCCTATGCCCTGTTGACGATGATGATGGCGCAGGTTTGTGGCTACCAAGCCGGTGATTTTGTCCACACCTTTGGCGATGCCCATATTTACAGCAACCATTTTGAACAGGTGGAACTCCAGCTATCGCGCCAGCCCCGCCCGTTGCCAAAAATGTTGCTCAATCCAGAAGTAAAAGATATATTTGGCTTCACTTTTGATGACTTTACGCTTGTGGACTACAATCCGCATCCGCACATAAAAGGCGCTGTTGCCATTTAAACTAAACTTAATTCCTCAAAATGAAAAACCTATTTATTGCCTTCTGCATACTTTTCTCAACTTCAGTTTTCGCCCAACAAGAATGGGGCGACGTTCAAAAAAATAAGGTAACCCTTATGGAGATTGCCCCTATCTGGCCCGGATGTGAAAAGGGAAGTGCGGCTGAACGCGACAATTGTTTCAACAATAAACTGGCTACCCACATTGCCCAAAATTTTAAATATCCGCCGGAAGCCTACAAGAAAAATGAGCAGGGAAGAGTAATTGTAGAGTTCATTATCAATGAACAAGGATTGGTTGAGGTAAAAAATGTTACCGGAGGCACCAAAGAATTGCAGGAAGAAGCCAAACGAAATATTATGGCAATCCCGAAAATGGCAAAACCCGGAATGATGGGAGGCAAACCGCGGCCCATAAAATTTACGGTTCCTTTTACCTTTAAAACCGGGAAATAAGATGCTGAAAAAAATAGTTTTTTCTCTAGTTTTAATGTTCATTTCTTCTTTTTTATCCGCGCAGGAAGAAACGGTAACCGAAGTTTCAAAATCTGAAATGACTAAGGCCGATGTACCTTATGCCGTGATTGAAAATGTTCCTGTATATCCAGGATGTGAAGGCAACGGCAACCAGGAATTGAAACAATGCATGTCCACCAAAATTTCCGAATTTGTGAACCTTCATTTCAATATGAAGAAAGTTGAGGCCTTAAATTTACCTCCCAAGATTTATAGAACTTCGGTTCAATTCAAAATAAATAAAGAAGGCAAGGTGGTTGACGTTCGCGCCCGTGCAGAACATCCCGAGATTGAGAATGAAGCCGTTCGCGTTGTGAGCAACCTTCCCCAAATGCAACCGGGAAAACAAAGAGGAGAAGCAGTGGGCGTGCTGTATTCACTTCCTATAATTTTTAAAGTTGAACCTCCTAAAAGGGAAGATAAAAAGAGGAAAACAAAGAATTGAAAAAGCTAGTTTAACAACTGTTTAACGTAGGTTGAATAGTCTTCAACAATTTTAATATTTATATTTAAAGTGTCGTCAAAAAAATTGCGACACTTTTTTTATGATTGCTACAGATACACTGGTTTCGTTCTTTCTCGAAACCCGCCAACATACAGAAGATATTTGCAAACCGCTGGAAATTGAGGATTACGTGGTACAGCCCATTGTGGACGTTTCTCCTCCCAAATGGCATTTGGGCCATACCTCCTGGTTTTTCGAAGAGTTTATTCTGAAACCGCACAAACCAAATTACAAGCTCTTTCACGAAGATTTCGCCTTTGTTTTCAACAGTTATTATGAAAATGTGGGCAAACGCGTAATCAGAAATGACCGCGGCAACCTCTCGCGGCCCGGCGTGGCAAAGGTTTACGATTACAGGCATTATGTCACCAATGAAATGAAGGATTTTCTTTCAGGGGAAATTTCCGCAGAGATTGAGAAAATTCTTTTAATAGGAATCCATCACGAAAAACAGCATCAGGAACTGCTTATTACAGATATAAAATACATTCTGGGAAATAACCCGTTATTACTGAAATACAACCATTCATTTTCGGAAAATCCACACCAGAAATTTCAGCGGGAATGGATTGAAATGGACGAAGGTATTTATGAGATAGGCCATAAAAATTCCGACGAATTCTGCTATGACAATGAGCTGGGAAGGCACAAAGTGTTTCTGCACGATTATAAAATTTCAAACAAACTTGTTACCAATGCGGAATATCTGGAATTTATAAATGCCGGAGGCTACAAAGATTTTAACCTATGGCACGCCGAAGGTCTGGACTGGGTAAAACAAAACCAGATTGAAGCCCCAATGTACTGGCACAATATTGACGGGGAATGGCACCAATATACTTTGCAAGGCCTTCAAAAAATAGATGCTGACGCACCGCTTTCGCACATTTCCTATTTTGAGGCATTCGCCTTTGCCCAATGGAAAGAATGCCGCCTGCCCACAGAATTTGAATGGGAGGCCGCCCAACAAAACTTTGAATGGGGCAGCCGTTGGGAATGGACTGAAAGCGCCTACCTACCCTATCCCGGCTATAAAAAAGCCCCCGGCGCCATCGGCGAATACAACGGGAAATTTATGGTAAACCAAAAAGTGTTGCGCGGCGGTTCCGTGGCAACTCCCAATAAACATACGCGACCAACTTATAGAAATTTTTTCCAGACCAATCTGCGGTGGCAATTCACGGGATTAAGGTTGGCACAATAAAAACGACTACCCACCTATGGCAACTACCGCAACACTATTGGACACCCCTTTTAAAAAAGAAGTTTTTGAAGGTCTGAGTGCATTTCCCAAATATTTATCGTCCAAATATTTTTATGACAAAAAAGGCGACAAACTTTTTCAGGACATCATGGCCATGCCGGAATATTATCTCACGGGCTGTGAATTTCAGATACTTTCCTCCCATACGGAGACCATCGGAGAGCTCTTTCGCGATCGCGAAAATGGTTTGGATTTAATTGAACTTGGCGCCGGCGACGGCAAAAAAACAAAGGTGTTGCTAAAATATATGGCAGACCACAACTTCAATTTCGTTTACAAACCCATCGATATCAGTGAAAATGCGGTGGAAATGCTTTCGGAAAATCTCGCTACCGAAATGCCCGCCCTAACGGTGGATGCCGAAGTGGGCGAATATTTTGAAGTCCTCGAAAGGCTGAAAGGTTTCAACAAACGCAAAAAGGTAATTATGGTATTGGGAAGCAATATCGGCAATCTAAAACACCCAAAGGCCATCGAATTTCTCACAAAATTGAAAGACGCCATGTTGCCCGATGACTTGCTTTTCATGGGTTTCGACCAAAAGAAGAACCCGCAGACCATCCTCGATGCCTATAACGATGAAGCCGGAATTACCGCAGCTTTCAACAAAAATATTCTCACCCGAATAAATCGGGAATTGGGCGGAAATTTTGATGTGGATAAATTCGAACATTGGGAAGCGTACAATCCAGAGACAGGCACTGCCAAAAGTTTTTTGGTGGCAACCGAAGCAATGCAGGCAAGCATCGAAAAGTTGGGGTTAACGGTAAATTTTGAACAATGGGAAACCATCCACACCGAAATTTCACAGAAATACGACGATAAGATAGTGCAGTGGCTCGCGGAACAATCGGGACTCGAAATTGAAACCTCCTTTACGGACGAAAAGGGGTATTATAAAAATTATGCCTTTCGGAAGGTTTGATGGCTGCTGGGTGTGGAATGATAGATGTTATAACCTCTGATTTTTTCTATTCATCGACCTAAAATTTCAACAAGTTTTTCCAATTCATCTTCGGTATTGTAATAGTGAAAACTTACGCGAATCCCCCCACCCCGAAGCGAACTGATAATATTATTATGCTGCAATTTCTGAAAAAGCGCTTTATCCCCTTTCACATTATAAATGGACGAATGCTTTTCGCGGAGCAGCGTATCATTTCCCAATAAATCCATTTCGGCGAAACGTTCCTTCGCCTTTGCTGAAATGGAAGCGATTTTTTGGTATAAATCTTCCCTTCCCAATTTTTCCTGAAACAACATAGCCTGCTCCAAACTGCCATAATTCAAGGTGTCTTGATGGCCTGGTTCAAAATGCTTTATAAAAGCGGTTTCCGTTGCCAGACTTTCAAAACGTTCGGCAGAATTGAACCCGATGGTCTTTGGAAAAATCCTTTCACGCGCAACTTCCTTCACCATTATAAATCCATTGCCATAGCCCGCCGTTAGCCATTTATAGGCACTTGCTCCCACAACATCAATCGCGTTTTCGGTAAAACTGAAATTTTCCGTTCCCAAATATTGAGTACCATCAGCAATTAAAAGTATGTTGGGGTGATAGCTTTTTAACTGTTTCAAAAATTCAAAATCTATTTTTATTCCGTTCAGCCACTGCACGATGCTGAACATAAAAATATCGGGCCGGTGCCTTGCCACGGCCTCCTCTATATTCCGTTCTAAATTCTCATCAATTTTGGCATAGCAAACATCAAAATCGCGGGTCTCCACCGGCCAATTGATAGATGGATAATCGTTTTTTAATAGAAGTATTTTTTGACCTTTTGGCAATCCTTCCAATACGGTATTTATTCCAAAGGATATATTTGGAACCAAGGCAGTTTCAGCTATAGCAGCATTAAAAAACTCGGCAACAGTCTTTCTGATTTGTTCAATATGAATTTTGTGTTTATCTCGAAAAACGCTCGCATGGTTCATTAAATCCATATCGTGCTGCCTACGCCATTCAATAACAGGCTTTGGAATTACGCCGTTTGAGGCAGTATTTAAGTAAGTGCAGGATTCCAGAGCGGGAAAGTGTTTTCTTAAATCTTCCATAAGTAATGGCAAAACGGTGAATTTTCGGTATTTTTACAAGACTGATTTTAGCAGCGATTGTTGCATTTACAACGAAAGTAACCAACTATGTTTTCAAAAACTAAAAAATCCGAAAGAATTGATGCCGAACAGCGCGAGCAGTACGAGTACGCCCGCCGCCGCATCAAACAGAAAAAAAACCTGATGCGCCATTTCATATTGTTTTTGGTGGGCTCGGTGCTTTTAATAATCATCAATCCTTTGCTGGGCTATGGGAAGGATTTCTTTATAAAGGATTGGTTTATTTGGGCCATTTTAATTTGGACGTTTATCTTTCTCGTGCACCTTTTCAACGTTTTTGTGATGAACAAATTCATGGACAAGGAATGGGAAGACCGCCAACTCGAGAAACTGAAGGCCCGCCAAGCCGAACGCATGGTTGAACTGCAGAAAAAAGTGGACACGGAACTGCAATTGCCCACAACCCCGCCGGACACTTCAAAAAAAAACGAACTGAACAACCCGCTACCCCCAGACGTACAATGATTACCATGATTGCCGCCGCTGGCGAGAACAACGAATTGGGAAAGGACAACGACCTGCTTTGGCATTTGCCGGATGATTTTAAACGCTTCAAAAAACTCACCACCGGCCATTACATCATTATGGGGCGAAAGACTTTTGAGTCGTTTCCGAAACCTCTTCCCAACAGGACCCATCTGGTAATCACCCGGAACAAGGACTATAAAAAAGAAGGTGCCGTGGTAGTCCACGATTTGGAGGAGGCCCTGAAAATTTCAAAAGAAGATGCGCAACCTTATATAATTGGCGGTGGCGAAATTTATAAATTGGGACTTCCCTTTGCCCATAAAATTGAGCTTACCCGCGTACACGGCACCTTTGCCGATGCCGATACTTATTTCCCCGAATTTTCAGAGGAGAAGTGGGAGCTTGTTTCCCAAGAAGAACACCCCAAGGACGAAAGGCATGACTATTCCTTTACGTACGAAACTTGGGTGCGAAAATAATGAACTCCAAACCCCAAAGGTTTTTGAAACCTTTGGGGTTTTGCTTCCAAAAAAAGCTCTTTGAAAACAATCTTAAAACATATTGCTTCCCAAAATAACTTCAATTGTCACGATAGCAAACCCCTTTCGGGCGGTGACATCAACGAAGTATTTCTGCTAAATTGTTCCGAAGGAAATTTTGTGGTCAAGATTAACAGTGCCTCAAAGTTTCCCGCTATGTTTGAAGCGGAGGCAAAGGGATTGCAATTGCTGAAAGAGAACAGTAATTTTAAAATTCCAAAGGTGATTGCCACAGGAACCTATCAAAACACGGCCTATTTGATATTGGAATATATTCCCTCGGGAAAACCATCGAAAAACTTTTCGGAAAAATTTGCCGAAGCCCTTGCGAGCCTTCACAAAACAACTGCCGGGAAATTTGGATTGGACCACGACAATTATATTGGCAGTCTTCCGCAGAGAAATGGTTTTTGCAGTTCGGCTTCTGAATTTTACATCACTCAGCGTTTGGAGCCACAGTTTAAAATGGCCGCAGAAAACGGTTTTCAGTTTAAGAATTTAGTGGGATTTTTAAAGAATATTTCCGAAGCAATCCCGAAGGAGCCCCCGGCTTTAGTCCACGGCGATCTTTGGAACGGCAACTATATGGTTTCAGAAACTGGCAAGCCGGTTTTGATAGATCCAGCCGTAGCCTTTGCACCGCGCGAAATGGATATTGCAATGATGAAATTGTTCGGTGGGTTTTCAGATGAAATTTTCTCCAATTACAATGCTCTTTTTGCTTTAGGCGAAGGCTGGAAAGAACGGCTTCCCCTTTGGCAATTATACTATTTGCTGGTACACCTCAACCTTTTCGGAAGTGGTTATTTATCGCCGGTCAATTCAGCAATAAAAAAATATTCATAGAATTAATCCTATTTTTGTATTTCTAAACCAATCGACAATGAAAGCATATATATTTCCCGGACAGGGTGCCCAATTTACGGGAATGGGCAAAGATCTTTATGAAAACTCTTCAAAAGCGAAAGAAATGTTTCAACAAGCCAATGAGATTTTAGGTTTCGATATTTCCAAAACAATGTTTGAAGGCAGTGCCGACGAGCTTAAGGAAACCAAAGTTACCCAACCCGCTATTTTCCTTCATTCCACCATTTTGGCGGAAGTTATGGGCAATAAATTCCAGCCAGATATGGTAGCAGGACATTCCTTAGGTGAAATTTCGGCATTAGTTGCCAACAGAACGCTTGCCTTTAGCGATGGGTTGCTACTGGTTTACAAACGTGCATTGGCAATGCAAAAAGCCTGTGAAGAAACACCCTCAACAATGGCGGCTGTTTTAGGGCTGGAAGACCATTTAGTTGAAGAAATATGTGCAACCACACCTGGAATTGTTGTTGCCGCAAATTATAACTGTCCCGGCCAATTGGTAATTTCCGGCGATGTGGATGCCGTGGGAAAAGCTTGCGAAAGTTTAAAGAAAGCCGGCGCACGAAGAGCATTGATACTGCCCGTTGGCGGCGCTTTCCACAGTCCGTTGATGGAACCTGCTCGGGAAGAACTGGCGGACGCCATTGAAGCTACCCAATTCACCGCACCTGCTTGCCCAATTTATCAGAATGTTTCAACTTTTGCCGTGACTGATCCTTCAGAAATAAAAGAAAACCTCATCTTCCAACTCACGGCTCCAGTAAAGTGGACGCAGAGTGTTCAAAATATGATAAAGGATGGAGCAACGAAATTTATAGAAGTAGGTCCCGGAAATGTTTTACAGGGATTGGTTAAAAAAATTGATGGTTCTGTAGAGACCGAAAAAGCGGAGGTGTGAATTCGTTGATTCGAAAAATAAAAAGTTCTGGGTAAAATTAATTATTCAGAACTTTTTTATTTAAAAAACTGTTTCATCTCAATTGATCAAATTATCCGTTCCTCTATTGTAGAACAGCTTCCGCTCCTCCTTGGGAACAAGGTCTCCTCCAGTGGCCCAAACAATATGGGTCGCGTTTTCCATATTTATTTTGTGTTTTGCTGCGTAATCGATTTGTGCAACCATTTGTGGGCCGATCAGGCCAGCAGTTGCCGAAGGTTCCAGGAAAATTTTTTCGCTGTCCATCAGTTGTGCCAATAAGGTAAAAAGACGGTTGTCTTCAATGGTATAAATTCCACTTACAATATGGTTACTGATATTTGTGGCAAAATTGGACGGGCGCCCAACCGCCAATCCATCGGCTTCGGTCTTATTGTCTATTCCAATATCGTGGACGCTTATATTGCTCATTTCACCCGTAACCAAACCTGTTAAAACGGCGGGGGAATGTGTTGGTTCCACATAGAAACAATGCACATCGTCCCCATAAATTTGTTTCAGGCCAAAAGCCGTTCCGCCCGGGGAGCCGCCAACGCCGCAAGGAGAATATACAAATAAGGGATTATCGGCATCAACCCGGATATTGGCTTCCTCCAATTGTTTTGCCAATCTGAGCGCGCCTACAGTATATCCAAGAAATAATTCGTTTGAATTTTCGTCATCCACAAAATACGCCATTGGGTCGGCGTTTGTTTTTTGTCTTCCCGCAAGAATGGCCTCGCTGAAATCGCCGGTAAACTCAACTACTTTCACGCCCTTGGAACGCAACAAATCCTTTTTCCATGTTTTGGCATCTGCAGACACATAAACGATGGCCTGAAAACCAAGTTGGGCACTAATAATTCCAATGCTCAACCCGAGATTTCCGGTAGAACCGACCCCGATTTTATATTTACTGAAAAATTGCTTGAATTTATCTGAAGTGAAAATGCCATAGTCATCTCCCCTACTTAGAATTCCTGCGTTTATTGCCAATTCCTCGGCATAATGAAGTACTTCAAAAAATCCGCCTCGCGCTTTTATGGAACCTGCGATGGGAAGGGCATTGTCGCATTTCAAAAAAAGACGCCCCTGTATTTTTGTGCTTTCTTGATTTAAAAGTTCCTTCATATTGTGAATTTCCGTCAGCGGTGATTCAAGGATACCGTTGTTCCCCGCAGTTTCGGGAAAAGCTTTCACAAAAAATGGCGCAAATCGTTCCCATAATTTGGCGGCAGCTTCCATATCTCCCTTTTTAATTGAAAAAGTGGGCATTTCCACTTTCAATTTATTGTTCGGATTAAGCCAGACCACAGGTTTTAAAGCTATAATCTCCTTTAAAATGGGAGCTTGTTTTACGAAAGAATTTATTTTATTTTTTGAATACATCCTTTATAATTTACAAATGAAATTAGGACATTACGAAATGTAACAATTAATTGAATCCCCTCGTATTTTGTACAGATCAGGAATTGCGTGCAACATCTTCTACCCGTTTTGTGGAATCTGCCTTATTGAGGCTCAACCGTACCGTACTGGTCTCCAATGCCTTTAAATCGTGGGGCACACCGCCTTCAAGCGCAACCAAATCTCCCTTTTTCAAATGGCAAATAGTTCCGTTTACGCCAAAATCGATTGCGCCTTCAAAAATTTCGACTACTATGGGGAACGATGTTTTGTGCTCCTTCATAACCTGGCCCTCCCTAAATGTAATTCTAATTTCCTTGCAGGCCTCGGTATCAATTAAAACTTGGATGGCCGGTTTGGTATCATTGTATTGCAGATCTTTAATAAGTGATGCTGTTTTCATAGTTATATTTTTAAATTTTCATTTTTTTAAATTTCTTCAAAATTAAGCATAGCAAAAACCGAAACTTATGACCGAGCGCATACTTTACCGAAAATGATTGGACCGGCTATTTTTCTAAATAATGCACACAAAATTAAAAACGAAAACACCGAATGAAATTAATCATCCGGTGTTTCTACTTGTATAAAGATTGGTTCAATCCTTAATATTATACTTTAAATTTTAAATATCTATGCGCTAATCCTGCAATCTTCGCAGTCCTTCACCTCGCCATAATAGGTTTCGCGGTATTTGTGAAGGGTTTTAAATGGCACTTTCAAAAAGGTTTTTTTGATGTAGATCACACTGGTGGTGAACATTCCCATCTTTTCTGTAAATCGTTTTTCTGTTTTTGTTTGTCGTTTCACTGAAACTAACTTCATAACTTTTGTTTATCGGTTTTGGGCAAAGAAACAAAGGCTTGGGGCCAATTCCAAATTATTAGCGTTAAACCTTTTTTAAAAACTATTGTAATTTGCTGATAATTAAATATTTCTGATTTTCTTTTCCCACTTCCACGCAGATTCAAGAGCGTCTTCCATCGTTTTTTCAGCTTTCCATCCCAATACTTTATTTGCCTTTTGGGTATCTGCATAAACAGCTATAACGTCTCCCGGTCTTCGATCCACAATTTTATAATTCAGTTTTTCGCCCGTTGTTTTTTCAAAAGAATTTACAACTTCCAAAACTGAGCTTCCTCTACCCGTTCCTAAATTGAAAACCTCAAACTGGGTTTCATTTTTTGCAGAAAGTAAACGCTGCAGGGCAATAACGTGAGCCTTTGCCAAATCTACCACGTGAATATAATCGCGAACACAACTACCATCTTCTGTAGGATAATCATCTCCAAATACAGAAAGTTGTTCCCGAACCCCAGCCGCCGTTTGGGTTATAAACGGCACTAAATTCTGCGGCACTCCTGCCGGAAGTTCTCCGATTTCTGCCGTTTCGTGCGCTCCAATAGGATTGAAGTACCGTAACGCAATTGATTTTAATGCTGAAATAGAACAAGTATCCTTTAATATTTCCTCACTTATTTGCTTGGTATTTCCATAGGGTGAAGTAGCAGGCTTAACCGGAGCATTTTCTGTAATAGGAAGCGAATCGGGCTCACCATAAACTGTACAGGACGAACTGAAAATAAAATTCTCAATTCCGTAAGCATTGCATTCCTGAAGTAGATATATAAGCGTATTTAGATTGTTTTCGTAATAAAGCAATGGGTTTTGAACGCTTTCGCCCACAGCTTTGCTGGCCGCAAAATGAATGATACCTTCAATATCCTGATTTCTTTTAAAAAAATCTGAAACATCGGTTTTAATGCGCAGATCGAGCCGTTCAAAAGTCGGGGCAGATTTACTAATGTTTGTAATTCCTTCTAAAACATCCAAAGATGAGTTAGATAGGTTATCGATAATTAAAACCTGATAACCAGAATTTTGAAGTTCAACAACTGTGTGGGAACCTATGTAGCCCAAACCGCCGGTAACGAGTATTTTTTTCATTATTTGGTGACGAAATTTATAACAGTTTCTGTAATATAATTAATTTGCTCATTGTCCAGCTCAGTGTGCATGGGTAGTGAAATGACTTCTTTCACCAATTGGTTTGTAACCGCAAAATCTTCCTCTTTATAACGCTCATCCTTGTAAGCTTTTTGAAGATGCAGCGGAATGGGATAATAAACCCCGCAAGGAATTCCTTTTTCGTTTAAATGGTTTACCAAGGCATCTCGATCAGCATTTAAGATTTTCAAAGTGTATTGGTGAAAAACGTGGCAGTCACAAACATCACAAATAGATTGGGTATTGTCGCAAAAACCAGTTGGCGTAATTATGTTTTCGATTCCCGCAAAGGCCTCACTGTATTTTCGGGCGGCATTTCTGCGGGCAGCGTTGTACTCGTCCAAATGTGGCAACTTAGCGCGAAGTACTGCTGCCTGGATGGAATCCAACCTGCTATTTACACCCACCACATCGTGATGGTAGCGCACATACATACCATGGTTTACAATACCGCGAATTATGTGGGCTAAATCATCATCGTTAGTGAATATTGCCCCGCCATCACCATAACATCCCAGATTTTTTGATGGAAAAAAAGAAGTGGAAGCCACGTGCCCAATGGTTCCGGTTTTTTGTTTAGTACCATCTTTTGAAGTGTAATCGGCGCCAATACCTTGTGCGTTGTCCTCAATTACATACAGGTCGTGCTCTTTGGCAATGGCCATAATTTCGTCCATATTCGCCGCAAGGCCAAAAAGATGCACTGGGACGATCGCTCTGGTTTTTGGGGTGATTGCTTTTTTTATGGCTTCTATATCTATATTGAAATTTATAGGATCCACATCTACCAGCACAGGGGTTAATTGCAAAAGAGCAATAACCTCAACGGTTGCCGCAAATGTGAAATCGGCCGTAATTACCTCATCGCCGGGTTTTAGACCAAGGCCCATCATCGCTATTTGTAGCGCATCCGTTCCATTGGCGCAGGGAATTACGTGTTTTACACCTAAATATTGCTCCAATTCCTTTTGAAATTCGTGGACCTCGGGACCATTCACAAAAGCGGTGGTTTCAATGACATTCATGATAGAGCTGTCTACGCGTTTCTTTATATTTTCATATTGACCTTTTAGGTCAACCATTTGTATTTTCTTCATGCTGCTGAAATAATATTGAATTCGGTAAAATTACGAAAATGATATTTGTTAAGGGTTAAGTTATAAGATTAGGTTTTGGTATTTGGTACTTGAAATTTGGTATTTTTGTTCGGTATGCACACCATCTACAATTTACTGATTCTCTTTTCCTCCTTTCTTTTGAAGATTGTGGCGTTTTTCAGCAATAAAATGAAACTTTTTGTAAATGGCAGAAAGAACGTTTTTAAAACACTTCAGCAAAAAATCTCCAGTACCGATAAAACCATTTGGTTTCACTGCGCTTCGCTGGGTGAATTTGAACAAGGCGTACCGATAATGGAAGCAATAAAAAAACTAAAACCCGACCATAAAATAGTGGTCAGTTTTTTTTCGCCCTCGGGTTTTGAAATAAAGAAAAACACAGCTTTGGCAGATGTAGCGGTGTATCTTCCAATGGATACGCCAGCCAATGCAAAAAAGTTTATCTCTGAAGTTCATCCGTCGCTTAGCTTTTTTGTGAAATATGAGTTTTGGCCCAATTATCTTTTTGAACTTCAGAAAAAGAACATTCCCACTCTATTGGTTTCGGGTGTTTTCAGGGAAAACCAAATCTTTTTTAAACCTTACGGAGGCCTTATGCGAAGGGCATTAGCTACATTTGATCACTTTTTTCTGCAGGATAAAAATTCTGAAGCGCTTTTAAAAAGTATTGGTTTTAGCAACACAACCGTAAGTGGCGACACACGTTTTGACAGAGTTTCGCACCAAATTGAAATGGACAATACCCTAAAATTTGCAGAGGATTTCAAAGGAAATTCGCTCTGTGTTGTCTGCGGAAGCACCTGGCCCGAAGATGAAGCCGTACTTCTGGATTATATAAATTCCGCTCCCGAAAACGTAAAATTCATCATTGCTCCCCATAAAATAGAAGCAGATAAAATTGAGGATTTTACAAAAAAGGTTGTCAAAAAAACGGTGCTTCATTCCAGTATAGACGAAGTAAACATATCAGATTATTCTGTTTTGATAATTGACTGTATCGGCTTGTTGAGCAAATTATACAGCTATGCAGACATAGCGTTTGTAGGCGGGGCGATGGGCAAAACGGGGCTTCATAATATTTTGGAACCTGCTACATTTGGGGTGCCCATAGTTATAGGGAAGAATTTTCAAGAATTCCCAGAGGCGAAAAGACTTCGGGATTTAGCGGGTTTGTTTTCAATTTCAAACGCTGCGGAATGCACCGAAATTCTCAACAAATTAATTCTAAATGATTCATTTCGAAATAAAACAGGGATGATTGCTGGACATTTTGTCAATAAAAACACAGGCGCAACCAAAAAAATAATTGATTACCTTAAGGCAGATTGAAAACACTTAAAACTGATATTTTTAAGAAAATCAATTCATTTTTAAAATACATTTCACTGAATTAATACTATTTTCACAATTTTTAGTATATAATTATACATTTCACAATTTTAAAAAGCTAGCTTTGTTTTAACAATTAAAAACAATCTAATTATGAAAAAACTTTTTATTGCATTAGCATTAGTTTCAATAGCCTTTGGTTCGTGTCGTGAGCAAAAGACCGAAACCAAAGAGGTAATTCGAGAGGTAGAGGTTGAAGTTGAACCTGAAACCCAAGAAAACGAAGGAATTCTTGAAAGGGCCGCAAAAGAAGTGGACAAGGAAGTAAATGAAGAAATTGATAAAAAAATTGAGGATATCGGTAACGATGACTAAAAAAAACCAAAAACCCATTATTATGAAAAAGCTAATTTTAAGTCTTGCATTGGTAGTTGCCTTTGGAACAAGTTTTATTTCTTGTCGTGAAAACAAAAAAGCTGACGACATAGAAGATGTTGCAGATGATGTAAATGATGCTATGGACGATGTAGAAGATGAGGTGAAAGACATGACCGACGACGATGCCACAGACCCTGTAGAAAACACCATTCAGGAAGGTGTAAATGAAATTCAAGAAAATACCGGTACCGGTGGAACAGATGATATTTAAACAAAATCTTTAAAACAGCCTAATTAACTTTTAAAATCAACAAATATGAAAAAAGTAGCATTATTTTTTTTGAGCACAGCTTTTATAGCTGCTAGTTTTACTTCTTGCCGCGAAAACAAAGAAGAAGTAACGGAAGAAGAAGCCATCATCCAAGAAATGCAGGCAGACGGCGCCGAAGTAAAGATTAAGGAAGACGGCGGCGACACTAAAATTAAAATGGAAACCGACGAAAAAGAAGTAAAAATTAAAAAAGATGAAGACGGGGATACCAAAATAAAAATTGACGAAAATAATTAAGCCCCAACTTTAAAAACAAAAAAACCGACTTCAATTAGTCGGTTTTTTTGTTTACCGTATCTCTCATTTGAGCTTTGAGCTCTTCCATGGATTGCTGCAATTGACGCAATAAATTACTCTCTGCTGGTTCATCAATCCCGAAGGTCAATTTGCTGTTTACCATCCAAAGCTCTTGAATATCCTTCACTTTTACATCTATCGGCAAATATTCATCATTCAATGAAATGAGCCGAATGCTCTGCGGATTGTTTGGAATTTTCTGAAGCTTTTTCACCAAAACCGAGTCCCGCAAAACCACAATATAAATCTTACTATCAGTCGCTTCATTTATACTTGGTACGGCACGGCCCAACACCCACTCATTTGGTTTAATATTTGGCAACATACTGTCACCTTCTACTTGAAAACCACGATAGGAAGCATTTCTATATTCAGGTAATGGAATATTGAAAGCCGGCAAGGTTTGGTACCATCCCGTATCGTGGATATTGTTGGGGTAGCCTGCCGCTGCCTTTTGGTTTACCAATAAAATACTATCATTTCCCGTGGAATCTATTGTCAAAACTTTCGGACTTACATCACCACGCGAAGTGTCTATATATTTTTCAAAACTTTTACCGTAAATCCATAAGGGATTGATATTGAATTGGGCCATAAGCTCCATAACCACTTTTCCAGTTATTTTGGTCTTGCCTCTTTCAATATCAGCTGTAGTAGCGCCAATATCGAGCAATTCTGCGAAAGATTGCTGGGTATGCCTAAGTTCTTCACGCAATTTCTTAAATCGTTGCGCTTCAATGGGTAGCTGTGTTTTCATACCCAAATATATAATATTTTGGAAAATATCCAAATAAAATTTTGGACTATATCCATATAATTTGGAGTATTTCCTTATTTTTGGCAATACTCCAAATTTTGCTATGGATTTTAATCGAATAAATGAAAAACTCAGCATTTTAGCCGATGCTGCAAAGTATGATGTTTCCTGTTCCTCAAGCGGAAGCAAGAGACAAAATAAAAACAACGGCCTGGGCAATAGTAGCGGAATGGGCATCTGCCATAGCTACACGGAAGACGGTAGATGCGTTTCACTATTAAAAATTCTGCTTACCAATCATTGCATTTTTGATTGTGCCTATTGCGTAACGCGAAAAAGTAATGATATAAAGCGCGCAGCTTTTAAGGTACAAGAGGTTGTAGATTTGACAATTAATTTTTACAGACGCAATTACATTGAGGGCCTTTTTTTAAGCAGCGGAATTTTTAAAAACGCAGATTATACCATGGAACGTTTGATTGCGGTTGCAAAAAAGTTGCGTGAGGAAGAGAATTTTAATGGATATATTCACTTAAAGTCCATTCCAGGCGCAAGCGATGAATTGATGCGGGAAGCTGGCCTGTATGCAGATCGCCTTTCGGTAAATATTGAAATTCCCACAGAAAAAGGTTTGAAATTACTTGCTCCGGAAAAAAACAGAAAAGATTTTATAAAACCTATGGAAAAGGTGAAGAATGAAATCATTCAATATAAAAACGAAAAAAAACTTTTGAAAAAAGTCCCTCTCTATGCCCCGGCGGGGCAAAGCACCCAAATGATTGTAGGCGCCAGTGGGGAAAGCGACGCTGAAATAATGTACACCTCAGCCTTTTTTTATAAATCATTTAATCTTAAAAGGGTTTATTACTCCGGCTACGTTCCCATAAGCCATGACAATCGCTTACCGTCCATCGGCACTGCGGTTCCTCTTTTACGTGAAAATAGACTTTACCAAACAGATTGGCTACTTCGGTTTTATGGTTTTGATGTACGTGAATTGCTGAATACCGAATACCCAAATCTGGAATCGGATATAGACCCCAAGTTAAGCTGGGCACTGCGCAATTTGGACCAATTTCCAGTTGATATAAATAAGGCAGATATGCGTATGTTATTGCGCGTACCAGGTCTTGGGGTAAAATCGGTCCACAAAATTATTGCGGCACGCAGATATCGAAAACTTAATTGGGAAAACCTTAAATCAATTGGCACTGCATTGAATAGGGCAAAATACTTCATAACCTGTGATTCCAGAATTTTTGAAGGAAAAGATAGAACCGCCGCACAATTGAAAGGATTGATAATGAATAGCTCCGGAAGCAAATTCAGAAAAGAACTAAGTACCCAGTTGAATTTGTTTGATAACCAAAGTTTGCAGCCCACATGAAAACCATTTTGATTTATGACGGGAGTTTCGATGGACTTCTTTCCGCTATCTTTTATGTTTTTGAATTCAAGCTAACAAATGTTTGCATTAAAAAGCGAGAGCACTCACAACAAAATTTCTTTGATGCTGAAGAAGTAATTATAACAGATAAAATAAAAGCAACACGCGTTTGGAAAGGGCTTTCAAAAAAACTTTCGGCAAGAGGGAGGCAAAAAATCTACAAAGCTTTCTTGAGTGAAATTCCAACAATTGAAACTGCCATATTACACTTTATAAAACGTACGTTTTCTTCCGAAGTTCCTATTGAAAATGATTACAGCGATCCATCGATCCTTGAAATAGACAAAGTTGCAAAAAAAGTAGATCGTGAAAAACACAGAATGGACGCCTTTGTGCGTTTTAAGCTCACAAAAGATGATATTTATTTTGCAAGCATAGAGCCAGACTTCAATGTTCTTCCCTTAAATGCAGATCATTTTAAAAAAAGATATGCCGATCAAAAATGGCTTTTATATGATGTTAAACGGAAATATGGCGTCTATTATGACCTTAAAAATGTTCAAACCGTTAAGTTGGAAATTTCCTCCAACACAAACAATACAAGCAACGCTTCAACCTATTTTACACTTGACGAAATAAATTTTCAGCAGCTTTGGGGCATCTACTTTAAAAACAGTAATATACCTTCCCGAAAGAATATGCGTTTGCATATAAAACATATTCCGAAAAGGTATTGGAAATATTTACCCGAAAAAAAGTTTTGAATTAATTTTTTAATTACTTTTGCACACTATTAATCACTAATCTATTTCAACAATGAAAAAATTATTTTTATCACTTGCCGCTCTTGCATTGGTTGCTTCAGTTTACTCTTGCAGAGATACTAAAACTGAGGAAAACGCAGAAGAGACTGCTGAAACTATGATGGATAACGCTGAGGAGTCTATTGAAGAAGCTGGTGACGCTGTAGAAGAAGCTGCTGAGGAAACTGGTGACGCTATCGAGAATGCTGCTGAGGAAACTGGTGACGCTATCGAGAATGCTGCTGATGAAACTGAAGAAGCTGTAAAAGACGCTACTGACGGTCAATAAGCATTTTTTGCTAAAAAAAAATGTAAAGCCCTTTCAAATTTGAAAGGGCTTTTTTTTATTTTGCATTCACAATTACTTCAGATATGCTAGAAACCATAACAGAAAAATTCAAAAAAGTTTCCTTTATGGAATTGTGCATTTACATCATCCTGTATTTAGTGACAGGTTTTATAATGAACAGCATAGGAATTTATTTTGAAATTGTTCGATTTGAGAATTGGTGGCAAATAATCACCTGTTATGCTTTGTATATGGTGCCCGTATCAATATTAATAAAAGAGTATTCCTTTTTCAACCAGTATTGTTATGGCCTTTTAGCAGTCGGGGTTCTAGAACTTTGCGGATATACTTTTCAAACTTCCTATGTATACCAAAACAATATACTATCACAATTGTTTACCCCGTATAATGTAACCTTGGCGATGACTTTATTTTTTGCCATTTACTTCCCCTTGGGCAATATGTTAGTAAGTTATATCTGCAAAAAAATCACGCCACAAAAAAAGCTCCTTCAATAAAGAAGAAGCTTTTAAGTACTCGAGGCGGGACTTGAACCCGCACGACCAAATGGTCACAGGATTTTAAGTCCGGCGTGTCTACCAATTCCACCACTCGAGCATTTCGGCTGCGCTCCTTGCAGGTTTAATTTCAGCCTGCAAAAGCCTCGGATAGATTGTTTATTACAATCTGGACTTAACAAAAAATGCCGAATTGCATCGGCATTCAAGGTTGAGCGAAAAACGGGATTCGAACCCGCGACCTCCACCTTGGCAAGGTGGCGCTCTACCAACTGAGCTATTTTCGCAGAATATTTAATGAACGGTGCTTCACATTCAAAGCGGGAGCAAATTTAAAAATTTTACTTCAAAAGCAAAGTCTTTTTTGATAAATTATTACTGAAATTTACTTTTTCATTTTAACTGAGGCATTCCGTTGCAACATACGTCGTATTTCGTTAAGTTTCATCAATGCCTCTACCGGGGTAAGTGTATCAATATCAATATCCAAAATCTCTTCGCGCAGCTCTTCCAACAGGGGATCGTCCAGTTTAAAAAAACTCAATTGCATTTCTTCTTTGGAAACCGCCTTCATTTCTTCGGTCAATTCTTCGGAAGCGTGACTTTTTTCAAGCCTTTTCAAGATTTTATTGGCCCGTTGAAGCACTGCTTGCGGCATTCCGGCCATTTTTGCAACGTGGATTCCAAAACTGTGGTGGCTTCCGCCCGGAACCAGTTTCCGAAGAAAAAGCACGTTATCCTTCAATTCCTTTACCGAAACATTGTAGTTTTTGATGCGCGCGAAAGTCTCCGTCATTTCGTTCAATTCATGATAATGGGTCGCAAAAAGTGTTTTCCCGCGCGAAGGATGTTCGTGAAGGTATTCACTTATCGCCCAAGCGATGGAAATTCCATCATAAGTGCTGGTTCCACGGCCAATTTCATCCAAGAGGATCAAACTCCGCTCCGAAAGATTGTTCAAAATACTCGCCGTTTCGTTCATCTCTACCATAAAAGTTGATTCGCCCATTGAAATGTTATCACTTGCGCCAACTCTTGTGAAAATTTTATCCACACACCCCATTCGCACTTCCGAAGCAGGAACAAAGCTGCCCATCTGCGCTAACAAAACAATCAAGGCAGTCTGCCGAAGAATGGCCGATTTACCGCTCATATTGGGTCCGGTAATCATAATTATTTGCTGGTTTTCACGATCGAGAAAAACATCGTTTGCAATATAAGGAGCGTCGGGTGGAAGCTGTTTTTCGATTACTGGATGGCGGCCTTCCTTTATGTCCAAATCAAACGTATCATCCAGCAATGGTCGTGTGTAATTTGCCTCTTTGGCTTGGGTTGCGAACGAACACAGGCAATCCAATTGCGCAATCAAGGCTGCATTTTGCTGCACTGAACCGATAAACTGAAGCATCCACTCAACCAATTTCGCAAAAATCTCCTGCTCCAAGGCGAGTATTTTTTCCTCAGCGCCCAGGATTTTGGTTTCGTACTCCTTTAATTCTTCCGTTATATATCTTTCAGCGCTTACGAGTGTCTGCTTGCGGATCCATTCCGGCGGAACCTTGTCTTTATGGGTGTTTCGTACTTCAATATAATATCCAAAAACGTTGTTCGAGGCTATTTTAAGTGAAGAAATTCCCGTGCGCTTGGTTTCGCGCTCCAGCATCTCGTCCAAATATTCCTTTCCATTTGCTGAAATATTCCGCAATTCATCCAACGTTTCCGAAAAACCTTCGGCAATTGTATTTCCCTTCAAAATATTTACTGGCGCTTCCTCAAAAAGCGTTTCCTTTATTTTGTTCCGAAGCAATTCGCAGTCGTGCAGTTGTTCGCCGATAATTTTTAGCGATTCGTTTTTGGAATTCAGTGCCAACGCTTTTATGGGAACGACCGCTTCCAAGGAATTTTTAAGCTGAATAACCTCGCGCGGGTTCACTTTTCCGGTCGCCACTTTTGAAATGAGTCGCTCCAAATCCCCGATGCGTTTTGTGTATTGTTGCATTTTTTCCAGAGTAACTGGATTGTCCAAAAGAAAACTTACTACTTCGTGTCTGCGATTTATTTTTTCAGCATTTTTTAGCGGAAGCGCCATCCACCGCTTTAAAAGCCTTCCGCCCATTGGCGAAATGGTCTTATCAATCACATCCAAAAGCGTAACCGCGTTTTGCTGGTTGGAATGGTACAGCTCCAAATTGCGGATGGTAAAACGGTCCATCCAGACGTACTCGTCTTCGGCAATTCGCGACAATTTTGAGATATGTTGAAGCTTCGTGTGTCGCGTTTCGCTTAAATAATGGAGTGCCGCACCGGCAGCAATTATGCCCTCTTCCAAATGATCGACGCCAAAACCTTTTAGATTTTTTACATCGAAGTGTTTCGTGAGCGTTTCAAAGGAATAATCACTTTGAAAAATCCAATCCTCCAAATGGAAAACGTGGTAATTATTTCCAAAGGTTTCAGAAAAAAGCTTTCGTTTCTGTTTTGAAAAAAGCACTTCCGAAGGGTTGAAATTCTGCAGTAATTTATCCACATATTCCGCAGAACCTTCCGAAACCAAAAACTCGCCCGTGGAAACATCCAAAAAGGAAACCCCGAGATTTTTAGTGCCGAAATGAATGGCCGCCAAAAAGTTGTTTGATTTTGATTGTAAAATATCATCGTTAAAAGCAACCCCTGGCGTAACAAGTTCGGTAACACCACGCTTTACAATGGTTTTAGTCATTTTTGGATCTTCCAACTGATCGCAAATTGCCACGCGGCAGCCCGCCATAACCAGTTTTGGCAAATAGGTATTGAGGGAATGGTGCGGAAACCCGGCGAGCTCAGTTCTATCGCCACCGTTGTTGCGGTGGGTGAGCGTAATGTTTAAAATTCCAGCCGCACGCACGGCATCTTCCCCAAAAGTTTCGTAAAAATCGCCCACACGAAACAGCAGCAAAGCATCGGGATACTTTGCTTTAATCGTGTTGTACTGCTTCATCAATGGGGTTTCCTTCTTCGCCATAAATCAAAAAAATCTTTAATCGATAAATGTAACTAAAATGCTCTTTTCTTTAAAATGAAGTGATTAGGATTTATTGGGTTTTATCAACAATTGACTTCACTTTTAGCCAGCTAACGATTAACTTTGCCGCCTATGAAAAATCGCAAATTAAAAAACAGCGAACTGGACCGTCTGAATCCCGAAGAATACAAAGCTTCGGAAAAAACGCCGCTGATCATTATTCTAGATAATATCCGCAGTTTGAACAATATCGGTTCCGTTTTTCGCACCGCTGATGCTTTTTTGGTAAAGAAAATCTATCTCTGTGGCATTACTGCACAACCACCGCACAAAGACATCCAAAAAACCGCTCTTGGCGCAACGGAAAGCGTGGATTGGGAATATGCTGAAAACACACTCGATGTAGTTTCAAAACTTCAAAATGAGGGTGTTTTTGTGGCTTCTATCGAGCAGGCCGAACTTGCAGTTAACCTTAACGATTTTTCGGTACAGAAAGAAATGACCTATGCCGTGGTTTTTGGAAATGAAGTGAAGGGCGTACAGCAAAAAGTAGTCAGTGCAAGCGATGCCGTAATTGAAATTCCACAATTTGGAACGAAGCACTCATTAAATATTGCAGTAAGTGTGGGCGTTGTGGTTTGGGATTTTTTCACTAAACTTTCAGATTTAGGAAAAACGATTTAAGAGCAATTCCACATCAATAAGAACAATACTAAATACACCTATGACGATGGCAAATTTCAATATATTGTGCAAAACCATATAGTGGATTTTGTTTTTTGAATACCACAAAACTGCGAGAAAAACAGCCAGTCCGGCAATGCTTGCGTAAAAATAATAATCCATATAGCCTATTTCTCCCTCAAATTTTGTGATGAGCAAAATGGTTGGCGCCAACGTTAGTATGCTCAAAACCGTCAACATCCTTTTTGAAGTTTTTTCACCGTAAACCACTGGAATGGTTTTATAGCCATGTGTTAAATCGCCCTTTAGGTTTTCGAGGTCTTTTACCAATTCGCGCATAGAAATCAGCAGAAACAGAAAAGTAGCGTGTACAAAAATCACCACGTCAAAGTTTGCGTAGTGTACAAAAATTGCAAAGAAGGGAACTACCGCAAGTATGGCCGCAGTAATATTACCAATGAAAGGATATTTTTTGAGCTTATGGGAATACAACCAAAGAAAAAAGATATAAATTGAGAAAAATAGCACCGCCCTAAACGAAACGTAACTTGCAAAAATGACCGACAAAAAGTTGAGCACAAAATAGGCTGAAAGCTTTGTACGCTGGCTCACAAGCTTGTCAAGCATGGTTTTACGCGGACGGTTTATTAAATCCTTTTCACTGTCGTAAAAACTGTTTATAATATAACCCCCTGCAATTGCAGAAGAGGATGCCAAAACGAGCATCAATAAATTTACATCAAAAAGAACCTGTCTAACGGGCAAATCTGGCGCTAATATATAGATGCTGGTAAGGTATTGAGCGATTACAATAATTAAAATATTGTAACCACGAACCACAGAAAACAGGCTAAAAAACTTTAAAAGGAAGAGTTTTTGTTTTCTATTGAGCATTTTTTTAGAGACAAGTATTTAGTTTTTACTGTTTGGATATCCACTTTCCTACTTCAGCAGAAACATCTTTCGCCGAATCCTTATAAAGATGGATACCATCCGTAAAGGTAAACTTTGTATCGGAATTCATTAAATTTAAATATGGTACGGCTTCAGATTTAGCCAATTCATCAATTTTTTTATCAAAATCGGGAAGCAGTCTTGCCTCAATCGCTGCAATTCTATTATCAACTGGAAGTCTTACCAAATATACCTTGCCGTGGGTTTTTAGTGTTTCAATCGTTTTTTTTAAGTATTCAAATCGTGTTTGGGAAAACTTGTAGTTTTTCAATTTTGTTTTTTGCTCCTGAATATTTTCAGCAATTCTATTTTTTACTGAAGTAGAATCCATTGGCGGAAAAACCTCCAACCACCCATCGTCATGTACTTCCATTTGGGAAAAATTCAACAGAATCTTAATGTAATTATCGCCATAACTATTCAATATATACGAAACATTCGGCTTTGAACTAAAGGAAGACAGCGTGCCCATAAACGATTTTGATTCGCCAAACTGGTTTTCATCATTGGGGTCAATTCCATCACTGGAAATGCTCCACGGGTCTACCGTGATAATAAAAATTCCATCTTTTGTTCTTGGATCCAGTTTCTTTTCGATGGCGCTGAGATACGCTGGGCCAAAGGGACTATGCGCCACGGTAAAAGAAAAATTATAAATATCAGTTTCCAAATAAGGGTTTATGAACTCTGGCATCAAGCCCTGTGCTGCTTTTGAAGTTCCCAATATAAGTGAGGATTGCTTTGGCGTTGTGGTTCTTAAATAAAACGGATCGCTCTTTCCATCGGCTTGTAGAAAAACAAAGTAAACCGAAGCGATAATTGCTACGGAAAACAATGAAGATTCTATCAAAAATTTTTTCATCCTTATTAAAATTGAAAATATATAAAGGCCTGTTCTTTTCCGCCAAAGAAAAAGATGAGCATAGCCAAACTATAGTAAAAAACATATTTTAAGGGCTTTGGCCAAGATTTCCCAAAGTTTTCAATGGCGTAATTTGCATCCCTCCCCTTCCATTCAAACATCAAAAACCCTACAATTAAAAGTGAAAGAACATACATTTTATTCAATGCCAAAAAATTGGGCACTTCAAAAATTGATTGCGAAAAAAGTAATGAAATATATTCAAAAGCGCTGCTGAGTGAGTTTGCCCGAAAGAAAATCCACGCAAAACAAGTGATGGTAAAAGTGAAAAGTATTTTGAAGAAATCTGTCACGCTGGGCAAAAAACTATCTTTTGCCACAACTTCTATATGCTGTCTGTTTCGTTTCAAAAGTAAAAGCGGAAGAAAGTACAGGGCATTGAGCGCACCCCAAAAAATAAAGGTCCAATTGGCACCATGCCAAAACCCGCTTACAATAAAAATGATAAAAATATTACGAACTTTTAACCAATCGCTACCACGGCTACCGCCCAAAGGAATATAAACATAGTCGCGAAACCAAGTGGAAAGCGAAATATGCCAACGCCTCCAAAACTCGGCAATATCCCTTGAAAAGTACGGGTATGAAAAATTCTTCATCAAATTGAAACCAAAAAGCCGGGCCGTGCCGATGGCAATGTCTGAATAACCCGAAAAGTCACCGTAAATCTGAAAGGCAAAAAACACTACCCCGATTGCAAGCGAACTCGCAGTATAATCCTGCGGATTGCTGAAGGCCAAATTCACAAACTGTGCACAGTTATCTGCAATCACCATTTTTTTGAAAAGCCCCCAGAGTATTTGCCGAAGGCCATCCATTGCCAAAGAATATTCAAAATTTCTTTTTTTAAAAAATTGCGGCAAAAGATTAGTTGCCCGCTCAATAGGCCCCGCAACCAACTGTGGAAAAAAACTGACGAATGAAAAGAAAGCAATGGCATCTTTGGTTGGCTCCATTTTACGACGGTACACATCTATGGAATAACTCATAGTTTGAAAGGTATAAAAGCTAATACCCACGGGAAGGATAATATTTAATCGGGAGGCTTCAAAAGGATGTCCCAACAGTGTAAATGCTTCCGCAAAACTTTCGGAAAAAAAATTGAAGTACTTAAAAAAGCCCAAAAAGCCCAAGTTTACAAAAATACTCAGCAATAAAAGAGCTTTGCGCTTTTCATGCTTTTCGGTTTTTGACAATCCAATTCCCACCAAATAATCTACTGCAGAGCTAAAAATAATTAGCGAAAGAAAACGCCAATCCCACCATGCATAAAAAACGTAGCTGGCAACGAGTAAGAGTAAATTTTGAAGTTTTAAGTTTTTATTGGCACCAAACCAATACAGCAAAAAGACAATGGGCAGAAAGATTGCAAAATCAATGGAGTTAAAAAGCATGAAGCATCTTTAATTAATTTTGTGATTTTTTCTGTAAAAATAAAATCTAATAAGGTGTTTACCCAAAAACTTATTCTTTCAGAAATCTTAGTAACCCAATCTCGCCGTTAACAGTTCTCATTTTAATAAAATAAAGTCCTACCGTTAATCCTTTAACTTCAATTTTTGGGTTGTCTGTATCTCGAGAAATTTGATTGGTTAAGATTAACTGTCCCAAACTGTTATACACCTCGACACTTGCCAACTGCTGTTGGGAAACGATATTTAAGAAATCTGATGAGGGATTTGGATAGATAGAGAAATCAAAAAAGCTTTGTTGCTCCAGACCCATTATAAGGGAATTTTTGAACCATATTATTTCATTCGTCCCTCCTATAATAGCAAAAACATCGACATCACCATCTGCGTCAACATCATCCGCATATACAAAATTGGTCCTATGGGCATCATCTTTTAAAATATTTTGTGTCCCAAAGTTTCCTAAACCATCTAAATTTTCATACCACACGATTTTTTGATCATAATAGGATGCTGATATCACATCCAGATCCCCGTCTTTATCAATATCTGCCGAATAAGCCGTTATCGGGTTAATCAAATTTGATGTTATACTTTTTTCTGAGCTAAAGTTGCCTTGTCCATCTAAGTTTTCAAACCATATAACACTATTTTGATTTCTATTAGTGGCAACGATGTCCTCATCATTGTCACCATCAACATCTGCAGCTTCAACATAATACAGAATATCTAATGTGATTGATTGAGGAGATCCGAAAGTTCCATTTCCCAAGTTTTTTATCCAAGTTATCCCTTCTTCACCAAATGTTCCTATGGATGAGCACAGAATATCAATTTTCCCATCGTTATCAATGTCAGTTAAATCCATAGAAATTGGAGCGAAACCAAAAGCCGTGTATATTATATTTCTTGGGCCAAAGGCCCCATTTCCATCTATGTTTTCTTGCCAAATTAATTCAGAAGCTATATAAGATGCATAAACAATATCGAAATCCCCGTCACCATCCATGTCCGCCGCATTTATCTCATAAATTGATGGCCCTGTTATATCTTCATAAATAATATGCTTTGTGCCGAAATTTCCATTTCCATCCAAGTTTTCATGCCAAGCCACCATAAAATCCGTTGAATACAAAACATCAATATCGCCATCATTATCCATATCAACTCCTTGAACACATTTTGCCCCAAAGTTTTTCTTTGATATTGTCCTCTGAATGCCAAAATTTCCATTTCGACCATTTTTTTTATACCACGCAATCTCGCCATCTAAATAAGAGGCTGAAAGCACATCCAAAAAACCGTCATTATCTATATCAACCAAGTCTATATATCTGGGACTATCTACATTATATGTAAAAAAATGTTGTGGCCCAAAATTGCCTATCCCGTCTATGTTTTCATGATAACCAATTCTGTCTTCTGAAGCAAATAGGATGTCGAAATCTCCGTCATTATCAACATCTGCATTATAAACAGAAACAATAATTGAGGAATCGGAATTTACAGTCTGGGGTGGGCCAAAGTTGCCTATTCCGTCTATATTTTCATTCCAAACTATCGCAGGGTTAGAATCAGAATAATAACCTGATACTACATCAATATCCCCATCCCCATCAATATCTGATGGGAAAACCGCATTAAGACCTCCTATATAATCATTAATAATCTGTCTGACACCAAAACTTCCCATACCATCAATATTCTCATACCAAGAAACTCTTTCGCCTCCTGTGGAAAGTACATCTAGATCACCATCATCATCAATATCTACAGCATGAATATCACTATCGATCCCAGAATTCGAAATTGTTCTTATAGATCCAAATTGTCCTTGAGAGTTCATATTTTCGTACCACCCAAGAGGACTATTGCTTCCTGCTCCTGACAAAACATCCATATCTCCATCGCCATCGATATCTGCAGCAAAAATTGCAATTACTGTTATTGCATTGTTATTGAGAATGTTTTCTGTACCATAAGTACCTAAACCATCCAAATTTTCATACCAAACTAATTTACCTCCATTTGGATTGGTGTAAGATGCTAAAATATCATTATCGCCATCGCCATCAAGATCAGCTGAAAAGATAGATCGGTATGCCATTGGCTCTTCTGCTATAACTATTTGGTCCCCAAAGTTTCCTAGTCCATCTATGTTTTCGTACCAAGCCACTTTGCCTTCATTCATATTTCCAGATCCTGATAATACATCTATATCGCCATCGCCATCAATATCTATTGCGAATACATCATTTGCACTTGTTGCTTCTAGAGAAATTACTTGTTGGTTACCATAACCTCCCTGACTATCTAAATTTTCATACCAAGCAATTTTACCATCAAAGATTGATGATGAAATCATATCAATGTCGCCATCATCATCTAAATCTGCACCAAATACCGAACTAGGATTATTTGTTGCATTCTCATTTCCTATTACAACTTTTTCCACAAAGTCTATTTGACCATAACTATTTAGGAAAATGAAGGAGAGCAACAGTAATAATAATTTTCTTTTCATTTTTGGAAATTTAGAATTGAATAATGTTGCCAAAATACCAAATATTTATTAATTGAAAACAATTAATATTTAACCATCCGAAATGGTTT
Source organism: Aequorivita aquimaris (assembly GCF_001573155.1). GTDB lineage: Bacteria > Bacteroidota > Bacteroidia > Flavobacteriales > Flavobacteriaceae > Aequorivita > Aequorivita aquimaris. The sequence continues at coordinate 213,871 of NZ_JRWG01000004.1, forward strand.
AAAGAAAAAAATATGTTGGAAAGAAATTTCTAAAAACTATAAACCACTTCCAGTTTATAATCTTTCAATGCTTTGCGGGCTTTGTCGATATCTTCGGTAAAACCAAGCATATAGCCTCCACCGCCTGAACCGCATAGTTTTAGGTAGTATGCATTGCTGTCAATTCCTTTCTTCCAAAGTTTGTGGAATTGTGCCGGAATCATTGGCTTAAAATTGTCAAGCACTACTTTTGAGAGTTGCTTGATGTTTCCAAACAGTGACTTTACATCACCCTGTAAAAAATCCTCAACACAGGCATCAGTATGTTTTACAAACTGGTCCTTGAGCATATTCCGAAATCCTTCCTGCTTCATATTCTCCATAAAAATCTGCACCATTGGCGCGGTTTCGCCAGTGCTTCCACTGTCCAATAAAAACACAGCGCCCTTTCCATTTTCAGTTTGCGAAGGTATGCCCGCAGGTTCTATATTATCTTTGGAATTGATTAATATAGGAAGGCTCAAATAACTGTTCAAAGGGTCCAGCCCAGAAGATTTGCCGTGGAAAAAAGACTCCATTTCAGCAAAAATAGCTTTTAGCGTTAGTAGTTTTTCGCGAGTTAGATTCTCAAGAACGGTAATTTTATCATTTGCGTATTTATCATAAATGGCGGCTACCAATGCCCCGCTGCTACCTACGCCGTAACCCTGTGGAATACTGCTATCAAAATACAATCCGTTTTCCACATCCTTTTTTAGGGCTTCCATATCAAAAGAAACCAATTTTGGATTCTCGGTTTGGAGGGTTTCCAGATATTCCGCAAAGCGCTTAAGACTTGCGTTAGACTTATGGGTAGAAACAGTATGGTGTTTATCAATTTTTAAGGCACCGTTATAAAAATTATACGGTATTGATAATCCTTTGGAATCCTTAATAATTCCATATTCACCGAAAAGTAAAATTTTTGAGTAAAACAGGGGGCCGCGCATAAGCTTAATTATTCTAACAATAAAATTACAGATTTTAGTTTTAAAACCTTGAATCTGTGGCAAAGATAACCATTTTAACAAATATATATTCAGAAATATTTGTGAATATATAGTATTAAACCGCACCAAGAAACTATAAATGAAGAGAGTAGCTTTTTTTGATGATATTTCAAAAAACTTCCCGATGTGAAGATATACTTACAAAATAGCTTTATTATGAAATCATCACCTCTCTTTCTGGCCATTGTTTCAATTTTTTTCGCTTCCTGTTTTAATGGCGAAAAGCAAAATTACGATGAAGATGACAACTTCCAAGAATACTACAATGAAGAAATCACATCAGAAAATCATAGAAACAACCATAATCAAATTGCAAGTAACGATGCCTTGAAATATTTTAACACTATTGATTCCCGAAACGGAATGGTAATGTCCCGCATTCCGTTTCCTGCATCTTGGCAGAAACAAAATGGCGGCCAGTACCTTTATACTGGGCCCAATGGCATAAAAGTGCACGGCGAGCGCGGTGGCAGCTATATGTTTTCAAGCGATCCGCAAATGAACCAAATGTATCAGCAGAGTGGGATGCAAGTGCAGCTTCCGAAATCCATTGACCAAGTAATAAACGAAGGGTTTATGGAATATGCCAACAAAATAAATCGCAAGCTGGTGCGCAAATATCCAATGCCGCAGTTTGCCGCTTGGGACAAACAGTTCGACGATCAATTGTATAAGAGCGTACCTTCACAAAAAAATTTCAACGTTATGGGGCTGGAATGGCGTGATCCGGACGGCACTTCATTCTTAACCATTCTGCACCATTTTGTTTCTTACGATCAATATGGAGGGTATTGGGGCATTACATATTCGGTATTGGAAGCTTCTGAAGGTGCCTTTGAAGAAGCAAAAACACACTACATCAACGGTCTCTTAAACCAGCAGATAAATCCGCAGTGGCTACAGGCCGTTAATCAAAAAGATATGCAAATTGCACAGCAAAGCAATGCCGCCCACCAACAGCGAATGGCAAACATAAAATCTTTTGGCGATCAAAACACGGCTCGCTTCAATGATAGAATGGCCGCAATGGACCAAAACATGGCAAGCTGGCGTGCTAACCAAGCTGCAAGCGATCGTAGTCAAGAGCAATTTGTAGATTACATTCACGGAAATACAAACGTAAGCAATACAAATACCGGGCAAACTTATAAAGTTGAGGCAGGGGCAAACCAATACTGGATGAATAACCAAGGGGAATACATTAAAAGTGATAATTCACTTTATAACCCAAATCTAGATCAAAATGTAAATAACCAAACCTGGACGGAATACGAAGAACAAAATTGAAGATTTCAATGAAAATTTAGACCATAGTATATGCCACCAGAAAATAAATTGTATCTTTCATTACCATATCCCCGGACACTTTTTATTATTTGAAGTATTATTCAATTATGGCGCCTAAAAACCGGAGACTTTCATTTGTCCTTCAATTGTTTTTCCTTTTTACATTTTTCCTTGGATTTTCACAGGAAAAAAACACTGCCGTAAAGAAAATTCAAACCCTTATTGAACAAGATTCCTTGGCAGAGGCACGAACGGAAGTGGCTAAAAATATAGCTTTCTATAAAGCAGAAAAGAATTACGACAGTTTGTATTCTTACATTCAGTTTGAAGGAAGTTTTAAATTGAACAGCGGCAACAAAAACCTGGCCGTAAAAAAAGCCGAAAATCTTACAGAAGAAATAAAAAAGTACGCCAGTCCACATTATGTGGTTGAAGCAATAACCGAACTGTGCTGGATATATGATGATGCCGGGAAGCACCAAGAAGCATACGAACTTCTTAAAACTGCAATACCCTTTGCCCAAAAAAACAAAGAACCCAATAACACCGATCTGGCAGGCCTTGAATATCGTCAAGGCTTTTACGCATCAAAACTGGGTGATTTCCCCTTGGCAAAATCACATTACCTCAAAGCATTAAAACTGTTGCTAAAAACTGGACAGAAGGATTATGTTTTTTTCAACCAAATTTACAATGCCCTTGGCGGAATGATGTGGCAAGAAGCAAAACTGGACAGCGCCAAATATTATTTTCAGGAAGCCGTGAATGTTCTCGAAAAAACAGACGAAACCGATATCATGAATCGGTATTATCGTCCCGCATTAGTAAAGATGAACCTCGCCGTGCTGTGGAATGCCTTGGGAAAAAACCAAGAAGCCATCGCCATTTCAGAAGAATCAATCGCAGGTTTTCAAGAATACATAAACCGCTCCACAGATGAAGCAAGAACTTATAAAGCTAGAAACCACCAATGTGTTGTTATAGACAATATGGCTGCCTTTTATAATACTTTGGGAGAATATTCCCGCTCCCAGGAACTAATTGAATATTCCTTTCAGCAAAAGAAAAAACTTTTTGAGGAAAACGATATTAATATCATCATTTCAAACATCATACTTGCGGAAGCAAAAACAGCCAGTCGAGATTTTGAAGGTGCCGCAGAAAATGCCGATACCGCTTTACAGCTTTTAAAAAGTAGTGGTAGTGCAGATTTGTATTGGGAAGCAGCAGCACTTTCCACCCGGGCCACTATTTATGAACACGCAGAAGATATAGAAAACGCAGCCTTATTTTATGAAAAAGCAAGAATAGTCTATCAAAAAACTATGGGCAACACCTATACAAAAGATTTTTTAGACAATATTTTGGAATATTCCCTATTTGCCGCTAAAAATGGCAAAAAGGAAAAAGCGCTTGCCTTAGCTAATGAAACCTATAATTTTACCCACAACGGAGATTTCAAAAATACCCTGCAGGAGTTTTATCATACAACAAACCTAGCTCAAGTTCATTACCTTTTAAAAAATTATAGGGAAGCAGAAAGATTTAGCGATGAAGCACTGCGTTTCAATATTTTGGGTGAGAATGGAAAAATAAGTACTACAGATTCCATACTTAGCCAATACAGAAAGCCCCAAGCTTTGTTGATAAATGCTGCTTCAAAATACTATTTGGCAGAAAACCGGAACCCTTTTCTTTTAAAAGAACTTTTGCAGCAAATTGAAGAAGGAATATCAATTCTAGACCAACGCAAAAAAATAATTACCAACCACGAAGACGTAACTCTTCTAATAACCGAAAATGAGGAACTTCTAAATTTCGCTGAAAAGTTACGACTGGAACTCTTTGAAACCACCAAAGACCCACAATATTTAGACAAGCTCATTGCCCTTCATGAATCCAGTATATACAACCGCATACGCTCACGGCTCAACCTAAGGGACAATGTACGTTTTCAGCACATTCCACCACAGGTATTAGAGCGCGAAAACACCTTAAAAAACAAAATGAGGTCTTCCTTAAATGATTCTGAAAACAGCAGTCTTTCATCCTTTTTTGAAGCTTCGGAAAACTGGGAACACTTTTTGGATTCGCTCAAGCATCATTTCCCCAAATATTATAAAATGCGTTACGCCACTTTGGAGGAATCCTTGATGGATCTTCAACAAAAAATCCCTGAAAACACAACGGTTGTACGCTATATTTTTATCGAAAATAAATTGTACGCCTTTGTGGTTTCTCGCTCAATAAAAAAAATGATGCGTTTAAATTACTCTTCGGTCAAAAACCACATTTCAACAATAAAAAATGATGAATTTTCCGTTGAAAAAACCAGACCGTTACTCTATGAACTCTATAGGGCGCTTTGGTTTCCTCTAGAAAAATATGTGCTTAGTCCAAAAGTAGTAATTGTACCGGACAGGGAACTTTTCAATCTAAGCTTTGAAACGCTTACTCCCAAACCGATAAAGAATTTTCAGGAAATGGCCACAAACAGTCTTTTGGCAAAATATGATATTTCATACAATTTCAGTTTGTTGCTCTATAAGGACAAAGGCAACGTAGCTGATTATTCTTCAGATTTTATCGCCTTTGCTCCAGGTTTCAACAAAAAGATGATGGACGAATACCAATTGGGCATTAAAGATTCAGTAAAACTGGACAAAACATATCTTACCCTTTTGCCGCAACCTTTTAGTGAGGAATTGGTAAAACAGTATTCCAAAATTTTCAACGGCCGTTATTTTGTGAATGAAAATGCAAGCAAGGATTTATTTATCAAGCAAGCAAAGGAGCACAAAATAATTCACATAGGCACCCACGCAGAAAGCAATAACCTAAGCCCAGAATTAAGCCGACTTATATTTGCAAAAAAGGTTGAAGACAAAGAAAATTATGATGAAAATTCATTGTATTCCTATGAAATTTACAATATAGACCTTTCTTCAAACCTGGCCATTCTCACGGCCTGTGAAACCGGGAAACCCACTTATCAAGCAGGTGAAGGAATGATTTCATTGGCACATGCCTTTAATTATGCAGGAAGTGAAAGCATATTGACCAGTCTATGGGAAATTGATGAAGAATCGAGCGCTAAAATTGTAAAACTATTTTATGATAATCTTTCCAAAGGAATGCCAAAAGATGAAGCCCTGCGCCAAGCAAAATTAAGTTATATTGAAACTGCCGAAGGCCGTACTGCCGCCCCTCAATATTGGGCAGGACTCGTTCTTATTGGCGATACCGCCCCAATAGATTTAAAAGCTCGCGTTGCTTGGTGGTGGTATTTGGCGGCTGGAATTGTAGCCCTCATACTTGTATTGCTGCTAATAGGCAATAAAAAGGGAGAAACGAATTAGACCAGGATATTGGTAGCTCCCAAACCAACCTCATCTTCAATAAACTCACCATTTTTACAATACTGCAAAAGTTCCTTCTTAATGAAATGCAAAACGTTATCTTTTTCCAGCTTTGGATAAAGTACGTGCACATTGGCACCAGCATCCAGTGTAAAGCAAACCTTGCTACCCGTTTCATCCCGAAACTTCCAAATACGATTGATTATTTCTAAAGTATTCGGTTTCATGAGGATGAAATAGGGCAGGGAGGTCATCATCATGGCGTGCAGGGACAGGGCTTCGCTTTCAACAATTTTAATGAATTCAGGAAGATCGCCATTTTTAAAAACGGGAATCAACTTTGAAAGATTGTCTTTTGCCTGCCGAAATCGCTCCGCAGCAAAAGGATGGTCCACCATCAAATCGTGGCCAAGTGTGCTGCTCACTTGCTTTTCACCTTTGTCAACCAATAAAATGGTGTCTTGATAGTTTCTGAAATTTTCGTGAATATCAAAAGGATATTTTGTGCCAAAAAGATTACTGCTCCCGTCAATTTCTGGATGCTCTCCCCAGACTATTAGCGGCCCTTCCACACTTCGGCAGGCGCTGCCCGAGCCAAGCCGCGCTAAAAAGGAAGCTTTTTCCTTGAAATAATCATCGGTAATTGACGGTTGCATGCGCTGTTCCATTTCCATTAAACAAAGTGCTAAGGCACTCATGCCGCTGGCGGACGAAGCTATGCCACTACTATGCGGAAAACTGTTGGAAGTTTCGATTTTAAATTTGAAATCCTTCAAAAATGGCAAATACGCTTCCACTCTTTCAAAGAATTTATTGATTTTCGGTTCAAAGCCTTCTTCCCTTTTTCCATCGAGAAAGACCTCAAATTGAAATCCTTCAGATTGCTTCTTTTCAAATGAGACCGAAGTTTTGGTGTTGCAATGCTTCAATGTAAAACTTACCGAAGCATTCATGGGCATTTGCTCGCCATACTTTCCCCAATATTTTACTAGGGCAATATTACTTGGAGCCTGCCAGCTTACTATTCCGGAAGTAAGAGAATGTTGGTAATTGCAAACAATAAATTTGTGCTGCGGCATATACATTAGGGATAGGAAGCAAATGTAATGCAAAAAAAATTGTAATGGAAATGATGACAATGTAAACCCAGATTCGATATATAGGTAGCACTCAACCTACCCGCATTGCATAAAGTTGGCTTTTGCCTAATAATATTTTTCATAAACCAATTAAAAACAGCCATAATGAAAACAAAAAAAATACTCGCCAAAAAATTTTTAAACAACCGTACCTTAAAAACGTGTCTTATTCTTTTTATACTAATTAGCACTACACCCTTGATCGCTCAAAACTGGATGCAATTGGGGGGTGATATCCCGGGACAAGAGCCTGACGAAAAATGCGGGGCGAGCGTAAGCACAAGCCAGGACGGTCTTACAGTGGCAATTAGCTCACCCTTTAGTGTTGATTCCAATAGCTATTGGGCAGGAAGCGTACGAGTCTTTAGATACAATGGAACAGATTGGACCCTAAAGGGAAATCCACTTACAGGGACCACCACGGATCGGGGTTTCGGTATTGAAGTTTGCCTAAGCGCCGACGGCAATAGAATTGCCATTTGCGCCTCTGGTGGAGCACAAGGGGAAGATGCCGAGGTAAAGATCTATGAATTTAATGGTAGTGATTGGGAACAATTGGGCAACAGCTTATTTTGGAATTCCATTACCCTCTATGAAGGTTCTGTAAAACTAAGCTCAAGTGGAGACGCGTTGGCCCTGGGCGATATTGGGAATTCCACCAACGGCAACGATTCCGGACAGGTTAGAATTTACACCCTAACTGGCAATTCCTGGCAGCAGCGCGGCAGCGCAATAAACGGTCTGGAAGATGATATAGCAGGCGACGTTTTGGATCTAAGCGATGATGCCAATACCATTGCCACGAATTTTGGCAAAGCCATTCAAGTTTACACTTGGAACGGGTCAGACTGGACGCCAAAGGGCAATCTATTCAACACTTATGATTACGACGACGTTACCCTCGGAATGAATGGCAACATGGTAGTGGTTTCGGGTGCCGGTATCAATGGTAATGGGGGCGCACAGGTATTTATGTGGAACGGCTCATCTTGGATTATGCAGGGAGCTTTAATAGAGGGCCCCTTGGGTTCGGGCATAGGCTTTTCCGCTGCCCTAAGCAATAACAACCAAGTGCTGGCTTTGGGAGGGCCAGGTGCAAATAGCGGTTTGGGCGAGGCACGTACATATATGTACAACGGTACAGATTGGGCGCAAGTGGGCAATACCATTGCGGGAGAAACCTCATTGGAATATTGTGGTTATTCCGTTAGTTTAAATGGCGCTGGAAACATAATTACTGTAGGTTCGCCTACCTATTTGTACGGAAATTACGGGTTGCCCGAACGCGCCCGTATCTTTAGGAACGACGAGGTTCTGGGCATTGAGCTTCCGGAGGATTTCATTTTTGAATCCTACCCTAACCCAACCCGGGGCAGTTTCATCATAAAATTGGGAAAAACATATCCCGAAGTTAGCATAACGGTATATAACAAACTTGGGGAGATAATTTCAGAAAAACAATACCACTTTACCAATTCAATAACTCAAGAAATCACTGGCGCCGCCGGTGTTTATATAGTGAGGGTAAGCACTGGCATTGAGGGATCAAAAATTTTAAGGATTATAAAACAATGATCGTTCAATAGCTCGTAAGGTTGGAAACCAACCGGGAGTGCCTCCTGAAACAGGGAGGCATTTTTTTATCCTGAAAAAAGCGAAGAAATCATTTCTAAGATCGAAATATTTTTTCTAGCACCCGTCTTCCTTTTACCCTCTTCCTTAATGACATTTCCCCAACCCTTCCGATATACCAATAGTAATCCTTGGCAACCAAAAAAAATGAAAACTTCAATTACACTTTTAGCATTACTTTTCTGCATTTTTGACTCTTATCCACAGGATCCAGCCATTATTTGGCAAAAAACTATTGGTGGGAGCGATACCGATTTTTCAACAGTATTCCAAGCTACCACAGACGGCGGCTATATACTTGGCGGCTATTCCACCAGCAACATTTCTGGTGAAAAAACCGAAAATAGCAACGGCCAGATTGATATTTGGATCGTAAAAATTGACGGCTCCGGAAATATTCAATGGCAAAACACCATCGGTGGTGCTGGCGATGATTATCTAATTTCCATGCAACAAACCTCAGATGGCGGTTATATAGTAGGCGCCGGTTCAGATTCAAACATTTCTGGCGATAAAACCGAAAACTCCCGCGGAGGTTTGGATTATTGGTTATTAAAATTGGATGCTTCGGGCAATATCACTTGGCAAAAAACCTATGGCGGCAACCAACCAGAATTTGATACCTATATAGTAGAAACCGCAGATGGCGGCTATTTCGTGGGTGGTTATTCGGACAGTGATGTAAATGGGGATAAAACTGACCCTACCAACGGACAGCGCGACTTCTGGGCATTAAAACTGGATAGCAGCGGCAACATAGTATGGCAGAACAGCATAGGTGGCAGTTTGGTTGACCGTCCCCAAGCAGCGTTTCAAACCACTGATGGGGGCTTTATAATCGGAGGTTTTTCAAACTCACCAAGCTCGGGCGATAAAACCGAAAACACTCGGGGCGGTAATGACTACTGGATTGTAAAACTAGACGCCAGCGGAACCTTGCAATGGAACCGCACCTTTGGCGGAAATGACAGTGATGTGTTTCGGGATATGATACAACTAGCAGATGGCGGATATCTTGTTGGCGGATATTCCAAATCAAATATTTCTGGAGACAAGACCGAAAACTCACAGGGCGATTATGATGCCTGGATTTTAAAACTGGACAGTAGCGGAAACATGCTTTGGCAAAACACTATCGGAGGTAGCGGAATTGATTACCCTCGTGATGTAATTCAACTGTCCGATGGCACCTTTATGGTTGCCTGCTGGAGTAACAGCAACATAAGTGGCGATAAAACCCAAAACAGCAACGGCGGCTATGATTATTGGCTCTTAAAACTTAATTCCGCTGGCGGAATTATCTCACAAAACTCCATCGGTGGTTCTGCCGATGAGAGCGGCTCTTACATTCTCCCCACTACTGATGGTAATTTTGCCATGTTCTGCTCTTCAGACTCAAACATCTCTGGCGACAAAAGTGAAAACAGCAGAGGCCTAGACGATTATTGGATATTTAAAACCACACCAGCAATTCTTGGCGTTTCACAAAGCACCTTCCCTTTACCCATCAGCGCCTACCCAAACCCTACAAACGGTAAGTTCACCATAAACCTGGGGCAAAGCTATTCAGAAACCAATGTCACCATAACCAATGTACTCGGGCAGCAAATTTCTACTTCAAACTATACCAACACCCAAACCCTGGTTGTGGACATCAATGCCGCGGCGGGACTCTATTTCGCAACCTTGAAAACTAACGATGGGAATCAAGCTACCCTAAAGATCGTCAAACAATAGTTTTTTTAATCAATAATTAGTTAAATAAGAAAGCCCCAACTACAAGGGGCTTTCTTCATTCCTCTTTTTCCATCATATTAACCTTCCGCTATTTAAAAAAGCATAAAAATTCCTATCTTCACAAAAGTTTAAAAACACAATAAATCAATTCATTAAAAAATATACCTATGAAAAATGCAATCATGCTACTCGTTCTCGCCCTTTTTGCCACTTCGGTGCACAGTCAGTCGCTTACCCAAAAAGACCTCACCGGCACTTGGCTCGTGACGAATGTTGAAAATAGCAGTAGCAACTTAAAAATGGCCACTGCAATGAAGAACGCCATCATAAATCTTTATGCCGACAACAGTTTTGAAATAAAGGAGAAACAAGATGATGGAACCTATTCATATAAAACCACCACAAACAAAAACGCCACCTGGAGCTACAACCCAAGCACCCAGACCATAAGCACCACCCGCTCAAAAATGACGCTTAAAGTTTCACAAAGCGGAGGCAAAACTTATTTTGCAGATGCTGATAGCGGCCTTAAGTTTGAGGTCACTAAACCCATTTAGAAATAAATTCTGACTTTTTATATAAACCCCATTGCAAAATCCGTCAGGATGGTGCCTTGGGGTTTTTACATCCCACAACCTACCACTGTGACACTGAGTAGCTTCTCCAGAGTGGAGTCCAAGTGCACAACCCAAAGTGAAAAAGACTAAACTTTAATAAAAGAAACTTGAAACCAGCACCCAGAAACCATAAATTTGCACCCGCTATAAAAAAGTTAGGAGCATCCTTTGAATAAGTATATTTTTTTTCTGTGGTTCGTTTTGTGCTGCATCCGGCTCGTCCCCGCACAAAACATTCAGGTAGATGCCACCACCTACACCCCCCAACAACTCGTTGAGGACGTCCTTATAGACAGCGGCTGTATCAGCAATGTACAGATTACCTCCACCACAAGCGGCAACTTCCCCGATGGCGACAAGAGTTTTGGCTATTTTAGCGCAAACGGCAGCAATTTCCCCTTCCAAAAAGGTATTGTAATGAGCACCGGCAAGCTAAACAACGTCCCTGGCCCCAACACAACCCTCAGCGACGACAATGCCCCCGGCTGGAACGGCGACCCAGACCTAGAGGCCGCCCTAAACATCACCAACACCACCAACGCAACAATAATAGAGTTCGATTTTGTTCCAAATGCCGACAATATCCAGTTCCGCTACCTCTTCGCTTCCGAGGAATATCAGGAAGGCGACCCCAACACCTGCATTTATAGCGATGCCTTCGCCTTTTTAATCAAGCCCCTCGGCGGAAATTACACAAACATTGCCCTCGTTCCCGGCACCAACACCCCCGTACTAGTCACTACTGTCCATTCCGGCATCCCCGGCGCCTGCCCGCCCATAAACGAAACCTATTTTGAAGGCTGGAACGGCCCAAACGTGCCGATTAATTTCAACGGACAAACAAAGATTCTCGTTGCAGAAACCCCTGTAAACGTTAATCAAGCCTATCACATAAAACTCGTAATCGCAGACGAGGCCAATTACCGTTACGATTCCGCGGTATTTCTGGAAGGCGGCAGTTTTAACATCGCCGCCAACCTCGGGCCAGACCGCAGCTTTGTAACAAACAATCCCCTTTGCGAAAACGAAACCTACATCCTCGATGCCACGCCCCAGGGCACCACTCCGCTCGGCTACAAATGGTATAAAAACGATATCTTAATCCCCGGTGAAACCTCCGCCCAACTTACCGTCACCACGCCCGGCACCTATAAAGTTGAAATAGACTACGGCAACAACTGCATCGCCACAGACCAAGTGTTGATTGAGTACACAGGCCCCGTAACCGTCCAAAATACCGACCTGTACCAGTGCGAACCAAACGCCAACGGCCTAGCGACCTTCAACCTTTTTGATTCGGAAGAAAACATCATCAATGGAGACCCGTTACTCCGCGTATATTCCTTCCACCGCAGTTTTAATGAAGCCCAAAATAACATAGCTCCCATACGAAACCCCGAAAGATACACTAACACCCAGCCAAATGAAATAGTCTATGCCCGTGTAGTTTCCGATTACGGCTGTATTGGCGTCGCAGAAGTTACCCTAAAAACCACAACAAACACCGTTTCAGATTTCTTTTTGGTGAATTGCTCCACACCAGGCACCCCCGGTTTCGCCAGTTTCAATCTATCCGCAACCACCGCCGAATTGCAAGTCATCTTCGGAAATAATACCGAAATAACCTACCATCTTTCATACGAAGAAGCCATTTCACAAACCAATCCGCTGCCAAATCCCTTCACCAATACCCAGGCAAACGTCCAAACCATCCACGCCCGCATCAGTGGCGACCTTGGTTGTCTCGGCACTGCCAAAATCAACCTCAGCGTAATCAACACCCCAGAGTTTGAAGGCGAGGAAACCTACACCTATTGCCTTAACACCTACCCAGATACCATTACAATAGACTCCGGTTTAATAGGTATCATCACAAATTCCACCTTTCTTTGGTCCACAGGCGAAACCACTCGTTCCATTGAAGTAAACGAGCCCGGCAGCTATACCCTAACGGTCACCCGCCGCAAAACCATAAACGGCGATGCATATTCATGCACCAGCACCCGCACTTTTACCGTCCTCCCTTCCGAAATAGCCCAAGTTAGCTACGAGCTTACGGGCAGCATTGAAAATCCTATCCTCAATGTCCTCGTACAAGGTGTGGGAAACTACATTTATTCCATAGACCACGGCCCCTTTCAGCAAAGCCCGGTCTTTGAAAACCTCACCCCCGGCGAACATGTGCTAATGGTGAAGGACAAAAAAGGTTGCGGCACCACTATCATTACGGTGTATGTATTGGGTTTCCCAAACTTCTTCACCCCAAACAACGACGGCTACCACGACACCTGGCAAATTGCCGGACAAAACCCCGACACTCCCCAATTACAGAGAATCGAAATCTATGACCGTTTCAGCAAGCTGCTATACATTCTCAACAAAAACACTAGCGGTTGGAACGGCACCTATAACGGCAAGCAAATGCCCTCCTCAGATTACTGGTTTAAGGCTATCTTCAAGAACGGCAGCACCTATCGCGGCCACTTCACCCTAAAACGATAAAAGAAATACAAATCAAAATCCCCACCCAAAAAATACGCCTCCTAAATATTGAACATCGAACATTCATAATTGAACATTGAATATTGAAAATGTAACATTCTGAACCAAATTGCGTTATATAGTCTCATCAATCCAAAAAAATTTATGCTACAACGCTTTTTCATCTTCTGCTCCGGCGCAGATACCGCCATCCTTGACGAATGTTCGCCCGGCGAACGCACCAAATACGCCGGCATTGGCGCCACAGTTTTCTTTACCGCCGTTATGGCCACCATTGCTGCCGCCTATGCGCTTTACACAGTTTTCGACAATTACTTTTCCGCCATTTTCTTCGGAATAATTTGGGGATTGTTGATTTTCAATTTAGATAGGTTCATCGTTTCCACCATCAAAAAACGAAACAACTTCTTTGATGAATTGATTCAGGCCTCCCCGCGAATTGCCTTGGCAATAATCATCGCCATCGTTATCTCAAAACCCTTGGAAATGAAGATTTTTGAAAAGGAAATCAACCAAGTTTTGCTCACCGAGAAGAATGAAATGACCCTCGCCAACAAAGACCAATTGGCACTTCAATATACACCTTCCGTGAATGCTTTGGAAGCGGAAATTACAGGTCTAAAAAAGGAAATAACCGATAAGGAAACCGAAGTAAACGCCCTTTATAACACCTACATTTCAGAAGCTGAAGGCACTGCGGGCACGCAAAAATTGGGCAAAGGCCCAGTTTACAAAGAAAAACGCGAAAAACACGACACCGAACTTGCAGCTTTGGCAGATTTAAAGAAAACAAATGCCGAAAAAATATCCGCTGCCGAAGCACAGATAGCAACCCTCGCCACCGAATACCAAACAAAGGTCGCAGACACCCAACCCATCATCGACGGTTTCGATGGTCTGATGGCACGCGTAAATGCGTTGAACAAACTTCCGCTGTTGCCTTCGCTGTTTATCTTTTTGCTCTTCCTCGCCATAGAAACTTCTCCCATTTTGGCAAAACTCCTTTCTCCAAAAGGCGCTTATGATTTAAAGTTGGAAGAACAGGAAAGTGCATTAAAGTCCTGGGTTGTCCAACAGAAAACACAACGCGATATACTCGTAACCACAGACCGCGATATAAACAATAGAGTGTACGCAGACATAGCCGAGGAGCAGGAACTTTACGATTACAAACGAAAAAAGGCAAGAGAGCTGATGCAAATGCAGGCCGATGCCTTCTACAAAAAACAGAAAAGCGTGCTGTAAAGCCCCCTAACTCCCGAAGGGGGAACTTTTCTTTAGGCTCAAAACTGCGCTATTATAATTAATTTAATGGCTCCTCCCCTGATAGGGGGAGGTGGCATTTCATTTTGCCATAAAGCAAAATGAAATGACGGAGGGGGTACAGGTTTAAACCCATTTTCAATATACCATTTCCGTAATTACTCCAGATTTACCCCTAATTGCCCCCAGATTCATCTGGGGGAACAATTAATATGGAATTTTGGGAAGGGCTTTAGCCCAACATTCAGTAATTTTGAAATTATATTTTTCCGGTATATTATGTCCAAAACCACTCCCGAGCAAGCCTCAAAAATCGCCCAAGAATATTATAACATTTCAGCCGAAGCCTCAAAACTTGATGGCTATGTCGATGAAAACTTTTTGCTGAAAACAGCTTCCGGGGAAAAATTTATTCTAAAAATTTCTTCCGAAGAAGATGGCGAGCAACAAGATTTTCAACTCCAAATCCTGAAACATCTTTCGGAAAAAAAACTGGATGTTTCCCTTTCAGAAGTTGTCCCAAATAAAGCAGGAAACCCACTGACTCCCCTTGAAAAAAGCAGTACTGCAAGAATATTGAGTTGGCTTCCCGGCAGGCTATGGGTAACCGTCAACCCCAAAACCGAATCCTTGCGAAACAGTTTGGGCGATGCCGCCGGAAGTTTGACAAACGCTTTGCAGGATTTTAAACATCCCGCCGCCCACAGAAATCTGGACTGGGATTTGGCAAACTCAGCTTGGACCTCAAAACACAGCAATCGATTTTCCGGAAGGCAAAAGGAAATCGTACAGCATTTCCAAAATCGTTTTGCGGAAATTCAAAAGGAATACGGAACCCTTCCCAAAAGCATCGTCCACGCCGATGTAAACGATTACAACATTTTGGTCTCTGACGATTTGCGAAACCCGAAAGTTTCAGCTTTGATTGACTTTGGCGACGCAGTTTTTACCCAGACCGTCAACGACCTCGCCATAGTTTTGGCCTATGCCGCCATGAACCTTCCCGACCCGCTTACAGCGGCTTTGGAAGTTGTAAAAGGGTATAACAAACACTACAAACTATCGGAAAACGAACTGCAATGTTTATATACTTTGGTCGGAATGCGCCTCGTTACCACCGTTACGAGCGCCTCCCTTAAAAAAGAGGAGTTTCCTGACGAGGAATATTTCGTAATAAGCGAAAAACCTGCGTGGGATTTATTGGAAAAGTGGTTTCAAGTGAATGAAAACTTTGCCTATTATTCCTTTCGAAATACCTGTGGATATCCGGCGCATCCCTTGGAAAAAAAGTTTGAAACTTGGGCAAAAAAGAATCAAATTTCTTTAAAAACAATGTTCCCGACAATTGCTTCGCAAAAGGTTGTAAATCTCGATATGAGCGTGGGCAGCACGCTTCTCGGCAATCTTTCGGAATACAACGACCCCGAGGTTTCCGAATTCAAATTAAAGCAATTTCAAAAGCACCACCCACAAACCATTTTGCTCAACGGATACTTGGAAACACGTCCTTTCTACACCACCGCAGCATTTAAAAGTGAGGGCAACAACGGCCCGCAATACCGCACCGTCCATTTGGGAACCGATTTTTGGGTGCCCGCCCAAACCCCTGTTCACGCTCCCTTCGAGGGCGTCGTAAAAATAATACACCACAACAATTATGATAAGGATTACGGGCCGATGCTCATTTTGGAACACGTTTTTGAAGGGGAAAAATTCTTTTCACTCTATGGCCACTTAACGCTTTCTTCACTTGATATTCTCAAAGTGGGACAAACCGTCAAACAGGGCGACCTCATCGCTTATATTGGCGCCCCAAATGAAAACGGCAATTGGGCGCCGCACCTTCACTTTCAGCTTATCTTGGATTTATTGGAAAACAATGAAAACTTCAATGGCGTGGCTTTGCCCTCAAAAGTTGAAGTTTGGAAAAGCATCTGCCCAGACCCAAATTTTATTTTTGAAGAGGAATTAGAAACCGTCGAAACAAAGAATTCAGAAGAAAAAATGATTCGTTTCAGAAAAGAGCACCTCGGAAAAGGCTTGAGTCTTTCCTATGATAAACCGTTGCACATCGTGCGCGGCGAAGGGGTTTATTTGATTGATATTGAAGGCCGAAAATATTTGGACACGGTAAACAACGTAAACCACGTTGGCCATCAGCATCCAAAAGTAGTTGCAGCCGGACAACGGCAAATGGCGGTTTTGAATACCAATACACGCTATCTGCACGAAGAAATTATCGCTTACGCGGAAGCATTGCTGAAAAAATTACCGCCGCATTTGTCCGTAATCCACATTGTAAATTCGGGCAGCGAGGCCAATGAACTCGCCCTGCGAATGGCAAAAACCGTAACGGGCAAGAAGGATGTTTTGGCAATAGAAGTGGGCTACCACGGCAACACGAATGCCGTGATGGACGTGAGCTCCTATAAATTTGAAGGGAAAGGCGGTTTCCCAAAACCCGAAACAACACACATTTTACCTTTGCCGGATTCCTTCCGTGGGAAATATATCGGAGAAAATTGCGGGATTGATTACGCAAATCACGCCGCGGAAATCATTCAGAATTTAGAAGTCGAAGGAAAAGAAATTGCAGGGTTTATCGGAGAAACTATGATTAGTTGTGGCGGACAGATTGTTCCCCCGAAAAACTATTTCAAAGAAATTTACAAACACGTTCGCGAAGCCGGCGGCATCTGCATTGCCGATGAAGTACAAACAGGTTTTGGCAGAATGGGGAAAACCTTTTGGGCCTTTGAGCTTTACGACGTACAGCCGGATATTGTAACGATGGGCAAACCTGCCGGAAATGGGCATCCGTTGGCTGTAGTTGCTTGCACAAAAGAAGTTGCAGAAAAATTCAATACAGGAATGGAGTATTTCAACACCTTTGGCGGCAATCCTGTTTCCTGCGCCATCGGCCGAACGGTTTTGGAGGTTATTGAAGAAGAAGACCTGCAGCAAAATGCTTTGGAAGTTGGCAGTTTCTTAATTGCCGAATTGAAAAAGCTTCAAAAGCAATTCCCAATTATCGGCGACGTACGCGGCGAAGGGTTGTTTTTGGGATTTGAACTGAATGATTCAGAAAAAAATCCATTGCCCGAACACGCTTCCTATCTGGCAAACAGAATGAAACAGCTCGGTATTTTGATGAGCATTGACGGCCCGGAACACAACGTTCTGAAAATAAAACCGCCGATGGTTTTCAGCAAAGAGAATGCGGAGGAACTTCTTTACAGATTACATACCGTTTTTGGGGAGGATTTTATGGTTCCTTCTTTTTAATTTCAACCAGCTCTTTGCGAACTCTGCGACTTTGCGGTAAATTATCACCGCAGAGGCGCGGAGAACGCAAAGGGGTTACGAGTCTTTCTTCTTTATCAAAAAAGCATACGGCTCCATTCCTTTGGTATGCTGGAAAATGACCTTTAAAACCCCGATGAGCGGAAGGGCGATGATGGCACCCACCATCCCCCAAAGCACGGAGAAAAGAATAACGCCGAACACCGTGACGAACGGGTTTAATTCAATTTCATCGCCAATAATCCACGGCGTTAAAATATAGTTCTCCACCAATTGCGCCGCGGAAATCACGCCAATCACGATTAACGCTGGCGTAGTGCCGGCGTACAAATAGGAAAGGATTACCGCAATACCGCCACCGATAATATTTCCCACATAAGGAATGATGGAAAAAAGTGCCGCAAACAATGCCAAGAAAAGTGCGTATGGCACCGATCCCAAGGTAAATCCGAGGTAATATATTCCGAAAAGGAAAACCATAATCTTCCCTTTTCCCAATAGATAATTATTGATGATTTTTTTTGAATCGCTTAAAACCAAACCCATCGCCGAGGAATTTGAAACCAGTTTTTTAAAGAATTTGATAAACATATTCCGCTGCATCAACAAGAGAATGATATACACAAAAATGATAAGCGACTGTGACAATAAATTCATTACCGACGAAAGGAAGGCAGTGCCAAAACTCTCGGCTTTTTGAATCAATCTTTTGTTGTTTTCAAAGTAATCTTTATAGTCCCAATTTAGGGTTTGGTTTGCCCATTCAGAAAGAGTATTGAGTTTTTCGGTTGCCTTTTCCTTAATGGTAGGCCAGTCATTAGCCATTGTATTTATTTGTGAAGTGATAAGCCACGCAAGCAGGCTAAAAATTACGACCATCAACAAAACGGAAAGGGAGATTGCCAACCAATTTGGAACGCCCCATTTCTTTAGTTTTTCGGTGGGCCCGTCCAATAAAATAGCTATTATGGCCGCCACGAGCAAAGGCAGCAAAAGACCGGAGCCTATATACAATATCGCTAAAATACCGCCCACAATCAAGAAGGCTATTATAAGATATGTGCCGGAAATTTCTATTTTGGAAGTGCTCAAGAGATTCAGTTTTGGTTTGATGTGGGTTTGTGTTGAAATAAAGTTAGCTGAAATTTTTAAAAATGATTTGATTGCGAGCTATTTTAAACAATTCACTTTAAAAATAGATTTATCTTTAGTGAAACTTTCCGATTATGAAAAAACTTCTTCCTTTACTATTTTTAATCTTAACGCTTCAAGCTTTTTCCCAAACTGAAACCGCTGATAAAAAGGCTATTCTTTCCGTTTTGAAATCACAGGAAAACGCCTGGAACCAAAATGACCTTGAAGGCTTTATGCAAGGCTATTGGAAAAGTGATTCCCTGAAATTTTACGGTAGCAAAGGGGTTACAAACGGGTGGCAAAAAACGTTGGACAACTATAAAAAAGGATATCCTTCAAAAGAATATACCGGGACCTTAACTTTCACTATCGACGCGATTACCAAAATTGAAGACAATTCGTATTACGTAATGGGCCAATTTCACTTGGTTCGTGATGCGGGCAATGCGAACGGAGTTTTCCTTATTATTTTCAGAAAAATTGACGGAGAGTGGAAGATTATTGCAGATTTGAGTTGTTAGTTTTAGAAAGCATCAGGGTTCGCAATTATTTTTTTTGCTCTGTTTAAATGTGCTTCCAGCGTTTCTGGTTTCATTTTCTCCAATAAGCTCATCATCATATTCATCCGTTGGTTATTTTTAAAGTGTTCCCGTTTCTCACTTAAAAAATTCCAGT
Organism: Aequorivita aquimaris; assembly: GCF_001573155.1. Classification (GTDB taxonomy): domain Bacteria; phylum Bacteroidota; class Bacteroidia; order Flavobacteriales; family Flavobacteriaceae; genus Aequorivita; species Aequorivita aquimaris. Next base: position 233,547 of record NZ_JRWG01000004.1, read on the forward strand.
ACAGCGAGTTGAACGGACAGCTTTCTTCGCCCGTTTTTTTGTTTACGTCATATTTACAGCTCTTGCAGTAATTGCCCATTTTGTTGATGTAACTTCCACTGGAAATGTAGGGTTTGGTCGCCACTATTCCGCCATCGGCATATTGGCTCATCCCGCGTGTGTTGGGCATTTCGACCCATTCAATGGCATCAATATAGATTCCCAGATACCACGCATCTACGTCATTGGGATGCACTTGGGCGAGCAGTGCAAAATTACCCGTTACCATTAATCGCTGGATATGATGGGCATAGGCGTGCTCCAAACTCTGGGATATGGCGTGGTGCAGGCAGTTCATTTTTGTTTGGGCCGTCCAATAAAAATCCGGCAGTTTGTTTTGGTTGTCCAATTTATTGGAGCGGCGATAGCCGGGCATTTTCATCCAATAAATACCGCGCATATACTCACGCCAGCCTAAAATCTGTCGCACAAAACCCTCCACTTGCGAAATGTCAATTTCAGATTTTCTATCGTAATAGGTTTCCAAAACCTTATCGATCACTTCTTGGGGCGAAAGCATCTTGGTATTCATTGAAAAGGAAAGCCGCGAGTGGAACAGATACGGCTCGTCTGTATGCAGCGCATCTTGGTAATCGCCGAAATGCATCAAAAGGTTTTCGCAGAAATAGTTGAGCACTTTTAAACTATCCGGCCGGGAAGTGGGCCAATTAAAGGCGGTGGCATCTAAGGTGCCGATGGTTTTTATCTCCTGCTTTTCAATCTGTTCCAAAATTTTTGAAACATCCTTTCGGAAGCCTTTTTCGTGCGGAATTTCAGGTTTTTCGGTCCATTTTTTTCGGTTGCTTTTGTCGAAATTCCATTTGCCGCCTTCGGGTTGCGAATCGTTCTGCATCAATATTTCGTGTTTTTTCCGCATATTTCGATAAAAATATTCCATCGTCAATTCCTTCTTTCCCTCGTAAAACTCGGCCATTTCAGTTCGGGTAGTGTAGAAATGTTCAGTGTCGAAAGCTTCGGTTTCAATTTCAATATTTTTACAGAAATCCTTCAATTGTTCGTCCAATCGGTACTCGTCGGGAAGCTGGTATTCAAATTTTTCAATGCTGTGCTTTTCAATTAAATCCCGCAGGTTTTCAACCAAATGCTGCTTATTTCCCTCGGAATCAATTTCATAATAAATTATTTGGTGACCGTTGCTTTTGAGGTGTTCGTAGAAATTCCGCATCGCAGCAAAAAAGCCGATTACCTTTTGGATATGATGATATGCATAATCGGTTTCCTGCCGCATTTCAGCCATAAAATACAAGGTGTCCTTTTCAGTTTTTGAATACCAGGAATGTTTATGGTTTAATTGATCGCCGAGGATAAGCCGTAGTTTTTTCATTGCATTTTTATATTAAAAATCCTTTAGCCATGTTTTTTGATATTCCCCGCCCGGGTCATACCGCTCCGCCTGTTTTTGAATGTTGAACTTCCGGTCGCGCGGATCGTTGCCCACGCCGCTGTTATACATCCAGTTGCCCCAATTGCTGTGCACATCATAATCTATGAGCATACTTTCAAAATACGCCGCGCCGATGCGCCAGTCCTGCAACAATTCCTTGGCCCAAAAACTGTTCACGTTTTGGCGGCCGCGGTTGCTCATAAAACCTGTGGCAGCAATTTCATTCATATTTGCGTTTACGAAAGGTTCATCCGTTTCGCCTTCAGTCCATTTTTTAAAAACTTCGGGTTCGTTTTTCCAATCCAAATTCCTTTTTGAAATTCCATTTAACTGAAAAATTTTGGAACCGTGCTTCAGGGAAATATATTTAAAATAATCGCGCCACAGCAGTTCAAAGATCAGCCAATATGTGCTTTGGTTTGCGACAACTTCACGCTCGAACTTTTTCACTTCAGCATAAATAAACGTCGGGGAAATACTGCCATTGGCAAGCCAAGCGGAGAATTTGGAACTGTACTCAGTGCCCAACATTCCATTTCTGGTTTCCTTATAGTTTTTTAGGTTCTGCGTTTTCCAAAAATAGTGCTGCAAACGTTCTTCCGCGGCTTCCTCGCCACCTTGGAAGGGAAATGCCGAGCGTGCATCAATCTCAAAATCCGCCAATCCCAAATCGGTTAAACCCGGAATTTCCGTGCTGTGTTCCACAAGATTGCTTTCTGGCTGAACTTTAGGATACTCCGCATATTTTCTGACTTCGGCTTTGGCTTCCACTCTTTTTCTGAAATCGGTAAAAACTTCAGGGATTTCCGAAAAATGTGAAAAGGGAATTTCCGCAGGATGAAAGAGAAATTGGTCATAGGTTTCTATGAAATTGCAATCGGGCAAAGCTGCCTTTATTTTTTGTGAAACCGAAACTTCCTCACTGGTCCATTCCCGCTGACAATAAATAGTATCGATTTTATATTTTTTGACAATTTTCGAAAAAATAACTTCCGGTTTTTCGTGAAAGACCAACAGCGTAATATTGTAGCTTTGAAGATTCTTCCGAAGATTTTCAACGGTTTCAATCAAAAATTTGGCGCGGAATTTTTCAGTTTTTTTAAAACCGTACTTAGTTTCCGCGAAATGCCGTGGATCAAAACAATAAGCCGCAACCGTTCTTTCATTTTCAGCTAAAGTCTGCAGCAGCGAATGATTGTCGCGCAGGCGAAGGTCTTTGGTGAACCAAACTAAGGCTGTGGATTGCTTTTGTTTTTCTGGCATTTTTTACTGCAATATACCACGTTTTCCCAATCCCGCTCCCATTTTTTCCGCCAGGTAAAAGGGCGCCTACAAATAGGGCAAATTTTCTGCGGAAGATCGGCTTTCTTTTTCATGGGTCAATTTCCTTTGATTCGCGTCCAAAGATCGGCCAATATTTTTTTAGCATCGCGGGTATCTTTTTCCTCTTCGGTAACGGTCACTTCATTTCCAGTTTTTTCGATTCGAAAACTGAACGCATACTTTTTCGCTTGCGGATCAACGCTCATCATCCCGAAACGCAGATCGTTTAAATAAATTCCCTCTTCCTTTTCAGAAACCGTGTACCAACCCTGTGTAATTTTTATCAGGCGTTGCACTTTGTCGTATTCCTTTAAATCGCCAAGGGCTTCGTGATTCTTCGGATGCCGATAAAACCGAATCGGTTTTGTATCGAAAAAAGAACAATCGCCTATCAAAAAAGCATCGTCGGTTTCCACATTTGCGGTCCATAAAATCGAGTTCAGCGGACTGGGTTTTGTTTCCAATGCGGAATAGGGAATGTTTTGCTTTTTCAATGCAGCTTCAAATTTGGAATATGTTATTCCCTTCAGAATTATTGTAAGCAACATATAGGCACTGCTGATGATCAAACCGAGGTTATTGAATCTTCTCCTTTTAATGCTTCCCCTTTTTTGAAGCATCGCCAATATCAGAAACACCAAAAATGGCAGCGTATAAAGCGGATCGATTACAAAAATATTTTTGTAAGCCAAGCGAAGATCCGACGGCCAAAAGAGCTGTGTGCCCCAAGTAGTATGCGCGTCGAGCAACGGATGCGTGACGAAACACAGAAACCAAAACCACGACCATTCCTTTAAACTCGCCCGTTTATCCCAAAGGGAAAGCAGCCACCCAAAAAGCAATCCGAAAACTACTGCAAAAACAATGGAATGGGTAAACCCACGGTGGATTTCCAAAGCGGTTACGGTATCGGTGAAATGGCTTGAAAGCACGTCCAAATCTGGAATTGTCCCCGCAATAGCGCCCAAGGCCATGGCTTTGTTACCAATCTTTTTACCTAGAACCGCTTCGCCCACGGCAGCACCCAAAACAATCTGCGTTACTGAATCCATTCGGAAATACCTTTCATTTGAAAAACCGTGAAAATACGTACTTCTTCAAAATAAAAAAAGGATGCTTTTTAAAACATCCTTTTCTAAATATTTCAATTCTGAATTTCTATTTCGAAAGTTCAGCCACTAAAGTATAAGCCGAATCACCGTGGACTCCAGTAAAATATTTGTTCCATTTTTTACCTCTTTGTTTTCCTATATCTCCCGGCCACGCTTGGCCAATTAATTCACTATTTTTATCAAACATTTTTTCCATGTCGCACATTGAATCTACAAAAAAAGCTTCCACAAACTCAGTTTTGTCGCTTCCCCAAGCGTGAACATTTGGATAATAGCCTTTTATATAATCGTTTTTAGAAAGAACCTTCGACATATTTTCGGCACGCATTTCATTGAATTCCTTTTGGGAACCATCTTCAGGGAATGTAAAGTAGGTTCGGCGAATATATAGTACCAAATCTTTCGAATTATTCTGTGGAATCAATTTAGCGCCATCCAGAGGAGCGTAAATTTCGTCAGAATGGTTTACGGAAAAATAACTATCTCGATTTTTGAAAAAATTTCCGCGTGCTTTTTCGTCAGGCCAAGCTTGCATTGCGAGCTCCTCAGAACGTTCCGCTGCTTTTTCCATTGCTTCCCACGATGGGTAAGTCTGTACATAAAGCACTTCGGTATTGTCTGGGGAAAAAAGATGGGTGTAATAGGAGGCCGAGGTAATGTGTTCATTCTTGGCAACTACTTTTTGCAAATATTCCTTCTCTACAGCTTTCCAATCGTCCATATTGAAATCTTCTTTATCCATATTCCAATGCATGGTTGTAACGGAAAGATACTTTGGTCGATTTGCTTCACTTTGAGCAAAAACACTAAAATTCAATAACAACATTATTGATGTTATTGCAATAAACTTAAGGTTGGTGGTTGTTTTCATAATCCCATAAAATTAAATTAGTATAAATATTAAAATTGATTACTATTTTAAATTTTGGGGCAAGTGAGGAAAGTAAAAAAGCTAAAGTGAAGAATCCATAAGGAATAAAGCTTTTATAAAAGTAAAGAAAAAATAATTATAATTGACTGTTTTTCTGATAATTATAAAAAATCAATCTACAATTTGCATTTTTTTCAGAAGAAATGAAGCATTCATATTTTGGCAGATTCCCGGTTTGAAAGTGTAGTCAAAAATAAGTTCGTCGTTTTCAATTCGCGCGTCGAAGAAATAGTTCTTTACTTCGGGCAATTCATCTGCGGCAGCGCATAGACTTAAATCGTGCGTTGCGATGATGCCGGTGGAATTGCTGGCAACAAGTTTTTCAACAAACTTTCGGGAGCCGATGGCTTTGTCGGTGCTGTTTGTTCCTTTCAGAATTTCATCAAGTATGATAAAATAACGGTCAGACTTTATTTCGTCAACAATAAATTTCAAACGTTTCAATTCACTGAAGAAATACGACTCGTCGTCTGTCAAACTATCCGTAGTCCGCATACTCGTAATGAGCTTTATTGGGTTATACTGGGCTTTTTCGGCACAAACGGGCAGGCCGAGATTTCCCATGACGATTTGCAGGGAAACAGTTCTTAAAAAAGTACTTTTCCCTGCCATATTCGCACCTGTAACAATAAAAAATTCTTCGGAATTTATCTGAAAATCATTCCGCACCATCGTTGCTTCCTTCAACAATGGATGTCCGGCTCCCTTCACTTTTAAAACGGGAATATCATCATTGATTTTTGGAAACACATAGTCGGGATGGTTAAAGGCGAAATTGCCCAAACTGTTATAGGCATCAAAAAAAGTAATCGCATCAAACCACACCGAGACACTCGCATTGTGCTCTAAAATCCATTGTTCAATATTGTAGCTTTGCAGCAGATCGCGAAGCATAAAACCATTGGCAATAACCCCAATAAGCATATTGCTACGTTGATCTAATGCATCTAAGTGTTTTGCAAATTTCTTCAGGACAGATGAAGCTTTCTTTTCTGAATTAACCACCAGATTTCGTTTTTTCGAAAGTAATTCTGAAGAAAATTCCTCGTGTTCTATTTCCTTTATTAATTTATAAAATTGTTCAAAAGTGCTTTGAATTTTTGAAGTATGCGAGGAAAGGTCGTTTACCTTTTTTAAATAGCTGCCCGAAATTGCCAATCCCAAAAAGAACCAGCCAGCCACAGCGTAGCCCGAAACCAAATCGAGAAAATTCAACACAATCAATGTTACTGAAATAACCGAAAATACAAGCGACACGGTCTTTATCCACTTTGGGACAAAAGCTTTATAGTTTTTAAGCCAATCGGTTACTTCGGTGGCAGAAACTTCTATTTTCACCAATGAAGCAATTGCAGAGAATTGTTGGCGCCATTTGGGCATTTCAGCCAATTCGGTTATTGCCTGTTGCTTTTTTGGAATTGCATCAATTTTGTTTTCAGTGAAAATTTTCGCCAAAAAATCGGAGCCGCTTTCCAAAGCAGTTCTATTTAAGTATTGAAAAAAAGAACCACGCCCAAAAAGATCGATATCCTGACTGTAGCAATGAAGCGGGTCTTTATATTTTTCGCCGGAAGGCAAATGGTGAAACGCCCGGTTCAGCACTTCCAGTTCGGTTTCATTTTGTGCTATTAAAGCGTTTTCTAAATCACGCTGGTATTGCAGAGCGCTGTGTTTTGAAACTAAATAAACAAATGCGGTAATGGTCAGAACGATTATAGCAATAACAACTTTTGTGTTTCCGAAGAAAAAATAAACTCCAAAACACGCAATCAAAAAAACCACAAGCCGAATGGAACTGGAAACAACAAGTTTTCGTCTTACTTTTTGTAACACCTCAGTGTGAATTTCAATCTGAAGTTTGTAAAAATCGGCGGGATGGTTCATCTATTTTTTTAGAAAATTTAAAGTGAAGCGAGTTCTGCTTGCAATTTTTTGGTGAGGCTTTTTACCACCAAATCATAGGAATGGTCAATCAGTTCCAAAAGCAATTCATGGGGGATGTTTCTCTCTAGTTCCACCGTGTTCCAATGTACTTTGCTCATGTGGTAGCCCGGACGGATTAGGCCGTCATATTCTTCACGCAGCTCGATGGCCCGCTCGGGGTCGCATTTTAAATTGGCCTGCGCAGGATTGTATTCTAAACCAGTGAGAGCAAACATTTTGCCCATCACTTTAAAAACCAACGTTTTTTCATCAAAAGGAAAAGATTCGGTAACGCCCTTTTTAGAGATGCAATATTCACGAAATTGTTCTATGTTCATTGCTTTAATTTTGGTTTTTCTTCTGCCGAATACAATGCCGAATAATCCAGTTTCCAATTGATGGTCTCTACCAGTTTTTCCATAAGCTGAATGGTTTCCAAGGCTTGTTTTGAAGCTTCATTCAACAAACCGCTTTCTGGGATTTTATCGACTATGTGTTTTTTGGCTTCTTGGTTTATTTCAGTAAGATCGCTTGCGGTAAAGGGATTTGCCCAGCCCTCGCGCTTGTCGTAATATTTAAAATCGGTTTCAATGGTAAGCAATTGTGGCTGTGGAAAATTGGTGAGAATTATAGTTCTATTTTGGGTGTCGGCGTGCATTTTTACCTTCGTAAGGTCAAAGCCAATGTGTGCTTTGGCTTCAATCAAAACCAAGGCTTTCTTTTTTCCCAAAAGTAAATTCAGCCATTTATCCTTCACATTTTCGTAATAGAAAATTTCAGAAAAATCGCCTTCCACGGTAATGAATTTGCACACACTGCGTATTTTTTCCATCAAAATAACCGACTGGGTGTTTACCTTCTCACGTTTTCGGTCACCACTGAAACGCGCAAAAAGAAAATAAGCCACAACAGCACCAACGGCCAAGCCAATAAAGAGATATTCCATGATATTATTTTCCAATGCTTCCCAAATGAGTATTCTTAAAACTGTCTGGATATTTTAAACCGTATCCAAAAATTCTGTCGAAGGAAGCGTGTGAGAACAAAATTACACCTATTAAAATTAACATGGAATTGTTGAGATAAAATCCTGACAAGCCAATAGCAATTGCAATAGCTTTATGGTGAAAAAGATTATAGGTAAAAGCGCCAACCCTAGTGTTAACCAAATACCCCACCATGCCAATATCGGGTGTGAGCAGCAATGCAGGAAACCACCACCACGCATAATCCAATTGTGAAAAGAGGAAAATCCCAAGGATAAATTGGGCCAATTCCTCAATTTTTAAAGTTGTCTTCACGTTATAAAATTTTATAGAGAACAGGTTTGCTCGGTGCTGCGTCGTTATGGAAGGATGCAATTTGCAAATTCAGCAAATAGCTGCCGTCATCAACGGAATCGGGAACGTAAATCAATTCCGTAATTGTACAATCAGCTCGCGGGTTTTGAGGAAAATTCCAAAAAGCCTTGTGTGCCAACAGCTTGCCATCGTCTTTTTCCTTGTCAACCGAAGGTAAATCAATCAACAAATGTTTCACCCCTATTTCCCGTAAAAACAAGGCCGCTTTTTCGTGAAGGAAGGGCCAATTGGTATCGGACCAATGTTTTGATTTTTTATCTGAAGTATTCGGGAGTGTCCTGATTACTATGGCTTCGGGCGTTTTTCCTTTTAAGGCTTTGGAAATGCTTTCTTCGGAAATATTTTCGTCTGCTCCCCCCGCCCTCTCCAAAGGAGAAGAAGCTTCGGGTTTTATTGAAATTACTTCTGCCAAAAAGAAAAAGGTTTTTAAGGCTTCGTTTACCGAATGAAATTCTTTTGAAATATGTCCGAAACACTCGGTATGCGTGCCGTGGGCGTGTGGATTGAAAAACACATTGTTGAAATTTACCGAAGCGCCTTCCGAAACCTTTCCCGTCCAATCGCCCATTTTTACAGGTGCTATCGTTGGTTTGTTTTGGTACCACGCCAACGGGTTCTCTTCGGAAGACCGCAAAGGGATTGAAATATCCAAAGGCTTGGAGAAATCTGCAATAATGGTTTTGTTTTTAATTTCAAGGGTTGCTTTCATCAATCTAAATTTACTAAGAATAAGTCTGCCGCAATACCATCACTCAAAAACTTTCCTTTTTTTGAAATTTTTAGTGTTTCGTTTTCAAGGATCAAAAGGTTATTTTTTAATAGATTCTCAGCTTGTTTTAATAAATATTCTGAATATTTTTTTCCAAATTCGCTTTCAACCTTTCCCAAGAAAACGCCCTTTTTGGTACGCAATCCCGTCATGATATATTCGTTGTACTTGTCTTGTTTTGACAGCAATTCTTTTTCAGATGGAAGCTCGCCTGCCTCAATGCTTTTTATGTATTTTGTATTGTTGGCAATATTCCAACTGCGGAATTTTCCATCGTAACTGTGCGCCGAGGGCCCGATGCCCAGATAGGGTTTTCCTTCCCAATAGGCAGTGTTGTTTCGGGAATGGAAACCAGGTTTGCCAAAATTTGAAAACTCATAGTTCTCCAACCCAGCTTTTTCGGTTTCCGAAAGTAATATTTCGTAGTGCTGTTTTGCGGCTTCTTCATCCACAGGCGGCACGATTCCCTTTTCGATGAATTTTTTTAAAGCGGTTTTTGGCTCCACTGTCAAGGCATAACACGAAAGATGGGGAACATCTAGATTTAATGCAATTTCAAGATTTTTTTTCCAGCGTTCGTGGCTCATTCCCGGGATGCCGTAAATTAAATCGATGCTGATATTTTCAAAATATTGCTTCGCCTCTTTTATAGACTCCAAAGCTTCGGAAGCTTTGTGGGCGCGGTTCATCAGCTTTAAATCTTCTTCGAAAAAAGATTGGATGCCGATGCTCAAACGGTTAATCTGTGAATTTGTGAATTTGTGAATTTGTTCTTTTGAAAGATCATCGGGATTGGCTTCGAGGGTGATTTCGGGATTTTCTGAAACCTTAAAATTTGAATAAATAGTTTCAAAAATCTGTTGCAATTCCTCGGAAGAAAGCAAACTTGGTGTACCGCCACCAAAATAAATGGTCTCCACATTTCCGTCGAGCTCATTTTTCCGCAGCACCAATTCCGTGCACAACGCATTTACCAATTCCTCTTTTTTCTTCAGCGAAGTGGAAAAATGAAAATCGCAGTAATGACACGCCTGCTTGCAAAAAGGAATGTGGATGTAAATGCCCGACATATTATTTATCTATTCGCTCTTCGTTCTGTTTCACAAAAGCTGCCCAACCTGTGTAGCTTTTCCCAATTTCAACCTTCCCGGAATTGTAAAAGTGACAGACGGCCGCCGCGAGACCATCGGTACTGTCCAAATTCTTTGGTAATTCCTTTAAATTCAAAAGACTTTGAAGCATTTTTGCCACCTGCTCCTTACTGGCGTTTCCGTTGCCCGTAATGGCCATTTTTATTTTTTTGGGAGAATACTCGGTAATGGGAATCTGCCGTGAAAGTCCCGCCGCCATTGCCACTCCCTGCGCCCTTCCCAGCTTGAGCATCGATTGCACGTTTTTTCCAAAAAACGGTGCCTCAATAGCAATTTCATCAGGATTGTGCGAGTCAATCAACTCAATGGTACGCTCAAAAATCAGCTTCAGTTTTAGGTAATGGTCGTCATATTTTTTTAGTTGCAGCTCGTTCAGTTGCATAAACTGCATTTGTTTGCCCACCACTTTTATTAAGCCGAATCCCATAATGGTGGTTCCGGGGTCTATTCCCAATATAATTTTTTCTATTTTGTCCTTCATTAACAGAATATTCCCGCTTTCGTGGGAATTAGTATTTTAGCACTATGATTGCCGTACCCCACAAAGCTAAACAATATCTGCTTGCCGCCGCCAAAGTTTTGGTGATTGGCTTAACGTTTGGGTATATTTTTTTTAAGCTGAAAAACAATTCCACATTGGGTTTTAGTGAGTTTACGGCCACTGTTTTTTCCAAAGGAAGCATTGCCGCATATTCATTGTTGTTCTTTGCTTTTTTAGCAACTGCCAATTGGTTTTTTGAAATTCTGAAATGGCAAACCTTGGTTTCAACTTTTGAAAAAATAAATTTCAAAACTGCGCTAAAACAGAGCTTGGCGTCGCTTACCGTTTCATTGGCAACGCCTAACCGAATTGGTGAATACGGTGCAAAAGCACTCTTTTTTGAAAGTAAAAAACGAAAAAAAATACTGTTGCTAAACTTCTTTTCAAGTGCGGCACAAATGTTTGTCACAAGTTTTTTTGGCTTTTTTGGACTGTTATATCTATTGCGAAATTTTAATATAAGCTATTCGGTCGCGACGCTCTGTTACTTTGGAATTGGCATTATTTTGCTTTTTGCGGTCGGTTATTATTTCAAGGAAAAAGAACTTTTATTAAAGGGGTTTTCGATTGCCAAAGTGATTCAATTTTTCAAAAAGATTCCGTTGCAGATACAATTTAAAACCGTTTTATTCTCAACATTTCGCTATGCCATTTTCAGCGGGATGTTTTACGGCTTGTTGCTCTTTTTTGGTGCAAGCATTGCCTTTTGGAAAGCTATCCCGCTCATTTTTGCGATGTATTTTTTGGTTTCCATCCTGCCCACGCTTTTTATTTTTGACGTTGTAATCCGCGGGGGCGTGGCGGTTTGGCTGTTTTCGTTTGCAGAAGTTGTGGAGTTGGTTGTGCTATCAACCGTGCTCGCTATGTGGCTTTTCAATTTTGTATTGCCTTCGCTACTGGGCAGTTTTTTTGTGCTCACTTACCAACCCGCAACCCGATGATTTGGGCGGTTCTTATAGTATTTGCCGCTTATTTTATTTCGATGGCGGCCATAGTTTATGGTTTTAAAAAAATAGCTCCTTTTTCTTCGGAAACAGAAAAGTCCAAAACCCGTTTCAGTCTAATCATTCCTTTTAGAAACGAGGCCGAAAACCTTCAGGCGCTTTTGGAATCCATCAAAAAATTAAAGTATGACTCTGAATTGCTTGAAATCATTTTTGTGAACGACGCTTCCGAAGATAATTCAGAAACGATCATTTTCGAAGCGATTGAAAAAAGCAAGTTTTCAATAAAACTTATTCAAAATAAGCGGATTTCAAATTCACCAAAAAAAGATGCTGTCACTAAAGCGATAAAAAATTCAACCTTTGAATGGGTCGTAACTACCGATGCCGACTGCGAGGTCCCAGAAAACTGGCTAAAAACCCTTGATGCCTTTATTCAAAAAAACAATGCGGTAATGGTTTGCGGCCCGGTAATCTACAAATCAAGCGGAAGTTTTATTGAAAGCTTTCAGCAACTCGACGGTATGAGTCTGCAGGCCGTGACCATCGGCAGTTTTGGACTTAACAATCCGTTGCTCAGTAATGGGGCAAATTTGGCTTATAAAAAGGAGGCTTTTCTAAAAGTGAACGGTTTTTCGGGAAATGACCATATTGCAAGTGGCGACGATATTTTTCTTTTGGAAAAGATGAAAAAAGCATTTCCGAAGCAAGTTCACTTTTTGAAATCCAAGGAAGCAATTGTTTCCACAAAACCGCAAAAAAAATGGAAAGATGTTATAAACCAGCGTATCCGTTGGGCTTCAAAAACTTCGAAGCAAAAAAATACAGCTTCCATGTTTTTGGGCATTTTGGTGTTTTTGGTGAATGTTTCATTGCTCGCAATTCCGTTTTTAATGGCTTTCAATCCTCAAAACCTTTTCGTTTACATATTGCTTCTTTCCGCAAAAATAATTGCAGATTATCTTGTAATTCGGCAAGTGGCAGTATTCTTTTCAGAGAAAATTGTACTGTGGAAATTTTTGTGGCTGCCGTTTCTGTATGCGACGATTGTTTTGGTGGTAGTTTTCGGGAGCTTTGGTGGAAACTATTCCTGGAAAGGGCGAAGCTTTGAAAAACAGTGATAAATTGATTAAATTTTTTACCTTAGCCATACTTTAAAACTTGCCCTTATGAAATCGTTTTTCCCCATTTTCGTCTTGTTGCTCCTTATTCTTTCCACAGGCACGCTGCAGGCCCAGCAGCAATATACCGTTAACGGTGAAACCTACACTCTGAAAACTGAAGTGGAAGGCGCCCTAACCTTGCTGTGGAATACTATTGATGGCGAATACCGCTATTTTTCAAAAAAAGGAAATGATATTGTTGAATTGAAAAACACAAAACAAAACGGCGATTACCAAGAGGAATACAAGGAAACCCTACGGCAGCAAACGAGGGATGCAGCGGTCTCCACTGAAAAAGTAAACCTAACCCTACCGAGTCTTCGCGCATTTTTTGTGAAATACAACAAAAAGAAGGATCCCAACTTCAATGAAAAAGAAAAATCCATAGATCTACAGTTTCGCATAGGAGCTTTTGCAGGGGTTAGCAACAGTGTTTATACAGAAAATCCAACCAATGAATTGCAAGCCGTCGCGGGAATAGATTTTGAATTGATAGATGTTGTGAAACTAAAAAGACACGCACTTGTGTTTCGTTTTAAACAGACTTTTGAAAGCAGTGAATACAAGTATTCAGCTTCTCAATTGTCATTGAATTACCGTTTCAAATTTGTAAAAACACCAAAGTTTGATGCTTTTATAAATACCAAATTTGCTGCACTTACTTTTTCAAAAAGGGAACAAACCTATATTTTGGCACCCCATGTTTTTCCTAATATAACATATACTGAAAAGACTTCCGGCAGCGATTTCAGCGCTCCAATTACTTTTGGTTTGGGTGCAGATTATAAAGTGGGCAATGGTTACATCACTTTTAACTACAACGATATTGTGGGGTTAAATGTGGAAAGCAATGATGAGTTTCCTGTAGATTTCACACTCGGTTATAAATTCAACCTGTAATCAATTTGTTTTGATAATAACGGGTAAGGTGAATTGTGTTGTGACGGGAATACCACGTTTATAAGCTGGGGCCACAGGCTTTAGCGAATCGATACTCTGCAAAATCCACATTTCCAGATCTGGAAATTCCTTCTGCAACAAACTGTCCATTTTTATCTCTAATATGGAAAGTTGACCACTGCTGCTTACTTCAAAATTTACTTTTACCGTGTCATAAACCTCGCGCACGGCAACCATATCTTCATGGCTTATCGATTTATAAAGATGGGAATTTATCGTATTTATAAAGCAATCTTTTTGCTCTGGCTTTTCCAATATGTTCTCACAGTTTGAAAACGATGGATACCGATCTACCTCTTTCCAGTCTATAGCTCCAATTTCTTCTTTGTAAATTTTTTCTGAAGAAACTTTTTCGGTCTCAAAAAACTGACAGGAAGTTGCCAGTAGCAGTATAAAAACCAAATGGAAGCGCTTTATCATTTCAGAAATAAATTCTACTTGAAAAGTACAAATTTATTGAAACTTAATGGATTGAAAACGAAAGTAAGTTCCATAAAAAAGCCGAAGATTTTTCTTCGGCTTTTTAGATATTTAAGTTGAAATCTATTTTACTTCAAATACAATTGGCAAGGAATAAATAACACTTACTTTTTTACCATCCTGCTCGCCGGGCTGCATTTGCGGCAGTTTTTGCACAATACGTATTGCTTCTGCTTCAAGCTCTGGTTTTGGAGCTTTTGCTTTTACGTCAGCGATGCTTCCCGATTTGTCGATTTTAAATTGAACAACAATGCGTTGTCTGCCCGTGAGACCCAAATCCTTCCCAAGTTTTGTGTTGAAATTTTCTCCAATAAAGGCACTGATTCGTTTTGTGAAACATTTCTTCAAGGTTTCATTATCGCCCGAACAACCGGGGTAGGTTGGTACCTTTTCTATCTCTGCAATCAGATAGTCTTGATTTTTATTTATTCTTAGGGTGTCTTCGGTTTCATTCAAATATTCCTGGACGGAAGTATAAACCTTATCGCCCGGTTGTGCTTCGGTAGTGAGCAATTTCAGTGCCTTCTCCTCCTCGGGGGTCATTTCGCCCTTTTTCATTATGGCTTCGGCCAGCTCGTTGATCTTGTTCATTACTTCAGAGTCTGACTGAGAGACATTTTTTTGCTCCTCTGCTTTGGGGTCGTTACTGCAAGCAGTATAAACCAGCATGCCGCAAATTATTGGCAGTAGCAGTAAATACTTGAATTGGGCGGTTTTTGTGGATTTTGATTTTTGTAACATAATGATTCGTTTTTTGATTAATGATTGATTGAAAAATGTATTGATGAATGATATTTTTTCGGTTTGGAATACTTCCGAAAGCAGGCTCTGATAATATTGTTTTTTATCTTTTTGGATGGTCACTTTAGCATCCGCAATATATTCGTGCAGTGTGGCAATTCTATTTTGAAACAAATAAATCATTGGGTTGAACCAAAAGACGATACGGAGCATTTCAAAAAAGAGAAGGTCCAACGAATGTTTTTGCTCAATGTGAATTTTTTCATGGGCAATAATGCTGGCTTTGTTTTCTTCGGAAATGTTTTCGCCTAAAAAAATACTGTTGAAAAAGGAAAAGGCTATATCAGTCTTTGGAAGCGTCACTAATTTAAACTTTGGGAATTTTTGGGTATTTGCCGTAAATTTCAGCTTTATGATTTTATAAAATTTAACGCACAAAAGCAATGCGCTTAAAACCATACCAAAAATCCAAAGTGCCGTAAAATTGGGGATCCACCAATTATTTCCACTTGAAACCATTTCAGAAACCCCACCGCCAATTACTACTGCTGGCAATTGAATTATATACTCTTGTGGAATGCGCTGTTGAATAAACCCAAGGCTTACAAACGGTAAAATAAAGCCTAAAATAGGTGCTATCAATAAATACAATCTGTTTAGGTTGAAGAACGTCTCCTTTTTCAAAAAGAGATCATATACCGCCAAAAACAGTACTTGAAAAACGAATATTTGAAATAGTGTATGTATCATTTCCCGTTTTTTTCAGAATTGATTTCTTCCATAATTGTCTCCATTTCCTGAATGCTGATATCGTTTTTCTTCATAAAAAAAGAAACCATACTTTTAAAGGAACCTTGGAAATAACCCTCCATTAATTTGTGCAGGGATTGATTGCTATATTCGGTTTTCTTCACTTTTGGAAAATATACGTGCCCGCGACCTTCCTTTCTATAATCCACAAAATCCTTGCTTTCCAGAATACGGACAATGGTGGAAACCGTGTTATATGCCGGTTTTGGCCCAGGCAGTTGCTCTATAATTGCGGCCACGTTTGCCTCTTCCAAATCCCACAGGATTTGCATAATGTCTTCTTCTGCTTTTGTTAATTGTTTCATATCTCTTGTGCTTAACATTTCAAATATAACTAATTTTTTAGTTTAAACTAATTCTTTAGTTGTTAAAGTTATGATGGGATATAAAAAAACCCACAGCTTTTATAAAAACCTGTGAGTTTTTTTAGGAATCTTGAATCTTAAATCTTGAATATTTACACCCAGACAGTTTTTGCCTCAATGGAAGTCTTGCGGGTGCCTTCGGGAAGCTCGTCGTCATATTTTCCCAAATAGAAAAAGCCCAAGCACTGCTCGCCCTCCTCCATCTGAATAAATTTATCCATATATTTTAAAACCCCTGGAGATGCCCAATAGGCACCGATGCCCATATCGTGCGCTGTTAGCCACATGTTCTGCACGGCCATTGCTGTGGCGGCAATTTCTTCCCACTCCGGAATACTCTCCTTTGGATCTCGCTGCATACAGATTGCTATTACGCATCCCGCTTTTACAGGATTGTCCATGAATTTATTGTACGTAAACTCTGAGAAGTTTTCTGTAGTTTGTTTGTAGGTTTCGGATATGAATTTCCCCAAGGCAATTTGTGACACGCCATGAAAAACTTTAAAACGCCACGGTTCGGTGCGCTTGTGGGTTGGCGCCCAATTTGCGCTTTCAAGGATGGTTAAAACTTCTTCTTTGGAAATGGGCTGGTCGTTATACTGGGCAGGAAAAACCGCACGACGGTTCTTTATGGTTTCTGAAATCATTTTTTTTAATTTGGCTCGTGAAGATACTAAAAGTGTATTTCAAAAAAAACAATTTTAGGCGAATGTGGGAACATTAAAAATAATATTTTGTTGCACTAAAACGTCGGTAACCATTTTCAAATCTCCTGCGTTTGGTTCTTTTGAAATTTCACTCGAAAGCAATTTCTCAACCTCGGTTTTCATTGCATTGCTGTGGTATTCCAACAATAATTCGTTTTCGCCCAACTTCACCAAACAATCTTTTTTGCCAAATTCTATAGATACTTGTGGATTTAACCGAAGTTGCGAATTATTTTGGGGATAATAAGCACGCTGCAAGACCTTGTAAAGTGCCTCCAGAACCCTCTCTAACGTTACAGATGTTAAGCAGATTCTGTGGGCACAGTTCAAGATTACGTCATAATTACATTTAAGGTTGCAAACGCCTTTTTTTCCCCAGATAAGCTCGTTGTGCTCCGCAAAGCTGCCCCAACTTCCCGGACCGGTGGGCCCATAGATTCCCACAGTGGGCACATTAAACGCTCCAGCCACATGGGTTATTCCGGCATCATTACCAATATGGAACAATGCGCCTGCCATCGCCTCGCCCACATCTTCCATTCCACCAGTAATGAACTCAACGTGCGGCATTGGTTTGGAGAAATATTTGGCAAGGTCAGGGTCGTCCGGCCCCATAATAACTTTGCAATCTAAATTTGGGAAGATTACGCGCAGCCTTTCAATTAAAGCCGCATATTTTTCAGTTGGCCAAATTTTAAGTAAAAAACCAGCTCCATGATGTACGACGAAATAAGAATTTGAAGCCTTTATATTATTTTCAAAATAGGGGTAGCTTTCCAAATGATTGTCTATATCAATATGCAGTTTTGAAACCGTGTCTATATAATGCTGAATGGCGTGCTGCTTTACTTTTTTATGGGTTGGATATTTCAGGGCGTGCGGCAAATCATAGCCTCGAAAAGCTGGATAATTGCCCAGTTCGTAGATGTTGCTGTAATTGGATTCCTGATTGCGCGCTTCGGGTTCACCCACTACCTTGACCCCTTTTAAATGTCTACGGAAAAAATCCACAAGTCTCGGCGCCACAGCAAAATGAAGCTCTTCAGAAACTGCCGCCAATTTATAGATAGCTGGAATGGCGAAGAAAATATCGCCCAGGCCGCCATAGCTTTTATAGACTAAAACCTTCTTCAATTTGGGCGCTTTGGTCTTTCCTGAATTGGTTAATATGCTAGAAACTGCATTCCAAAAATTTTCCGGGGCCTGCAGCATTTCGGCTTTGGCCTTTTCAAAATTATCAGGGTAAAAGTCAAATGAAAACGTGCCTATTCTATCATTTGAGAGTATTTCGCAGCCCGAGAGAAATGCTTCTGCAGCAAGCCTTCCCGAGGGTTCTGGCCAAACTGGCTTACATATAAATTGTTTTGTCTTTCCAAGAATTTCAAGTACTTCCGCGTTTGAAACGGGCTCATGAAAAGTTATGTTCGTTGGCATTTCACGACGCAATCGGTTTTTTCCGAAAACCTTAAATTTTAATTCAGGATGTTCTTCGGCATAGGTTACATAGTCGTGCCCGCCCTTTAAAAAGTTGAGATCCCCAAAAAAAGGAATTGTTTCTTCGTCTTTTTCTTCGGAAGGTTTCAAATTGGCAACATCTACTGTGGGCGGCATGATTAAATGTTTTGTTACGGCTTCTCCATAAAATTCGAAATGTGATTGGTAATGTTTCGGCGATTGAAAAACATTTAGGGCCGCGCCGGAAAACAAATTTCTGAAAAGATGAAATTTATCGGGGTTGCAACAATTGCGTACGTTATAATCTACGGTGCATAAAATATTTCGGCGTATGCAGAAATTATAATCATATTCCACTTTAATATACGGAACGTTCTGCGAAAGGAGATACTCCACCAAGTCCAACTCAAAATGACATCGGGAAGTACTGTTTAAAACTATTAAATCTGCTTCTGAAATTTTACTTTTTGTTTCCTCAAAATTCCTCAGAAAATCTACGGAAACGGAATGGTTTTTAGTTTCGCCAAGCGCCATTAATTCTTTAATGGTCAGCTCAGCACCGCGGGGAGTTTCCAAAAATGTATCGTGGAGGAATAGAATTTTTTTCAAAATAAAAGAAGGGATTAAATAAAATTGGACATTTCTGAAAAGTTTTTAGAGAAATGTCCAATCAAATACAAAAGACAACAAACAGACTATATTTTCTCAAATATAAGAATATCGGTTCCACCGCCGCCTCCGCTCACATCGCGCAGTTCTATTCTGGTAGGCAGGACACTTACAATATCCCAATCGTCATTAAATTCGTTAAAAGGAACTCCCGTAAAGTTTAGGGTCAATTCATTCCCGGAACCATTCACCAACCAGCTTCCATTATTGGTATTGCTTCCATTTGTGGCAGTAACTTGGTCATTTACTTTAAAATCAACCGTATAACCGTTATAGTCTCCGGTTTCATCAACGCCACTATCTATATAACTGGCAACTTTCCAGTTTGTGGCAATTAAAATATCACGAATTACTTGGGCATCGCCATAGTAGCCGTCGTCATAGTAACCATCATCATAATAACCGTCGTCATAATAACCATCATCGTAATAGCCATCATCGTAATAGCCATCATCGTAATAGCCGTCACCGTAATAACCATTATCATAGTAGCCATCATCAAAAAAGTCATCTGAATCATCCGAAGAACAAGAAGAAATAATAGCTCCTGTAATTGAGATGGTTGAAACGGCAAGCAAGGCCTGGCCTGATTTCTTTATAAAGTTTCTGCGTTTCATAAACAATTGTTTTAGTGGCTGTTATAAATATAGCAAAAAAAAATTGATTGCTTCTTTTGTGGTATTCATATATTGAACAATTATCTTAAAAAATACCCTACCCTTTTTTGAAAAAAATTATCGGCGCGGTCGTTTTTTCTTATTGGTCTTAGAACCCACCCTGGACATAGCGCACCTAAAACCAATATAGTCTGTAGCCATATATTGTGGCAAAAACCGTCTTTGGGCCGGGTCCAGCCAATAATCCCTATCGCGCCACGAACCGCCTTTATAAACGCGAACCTCATCATTTATCAATGTGGTTCTATTGGAACTTTTATCATATTCACGATGAATTTTGCCCGTGCTATCGACAAAGACTTTATGGATCGGCGCGTTGTACATCGGATAATCGCTGGAAGATTGGTTTTTGGCATTATACAGTTTTGATCTTTGATCGCCGTCCTTAAAATTTCTGTTGTCACTTGTTGAAAAATTTATACGAAGGTAGGTTTCCCATTCATCTACAGGAACTTGAATCAGTTCTCCCGGAAGTTGCCTTGGAATGAGTTTGCCGGTGGGCAGGGTGTCATAAATTATAGAATCTATAGTCACAACGTTAAAAGTACCATCAGAATTTCGGGAGTCTTTGGTATAAACATTTCCTCGATAATAATTGAAGTCGTTATAATCGTCTTCCACAATTGGTCTGTATACATCGGCTACCCATTCTGCCACATTTCCAGCCATATCATATAGACCGTAGTCGTTTGGGGGATAGCTTTTTACTTGGGCGGTAATATCGGCATTGTCATCGCTCCAACCGGCTATTCCACCGTAATCTCCATACGATTGTTTAAAGTTTGCCAATTGGTCGCCGCGCGACTTACGTTTTCCGGAGCGGGTGTATTGTCCGTTCCAAGGATACTTTTTTCGTCCTTTATGAATATTATATTCTCTAATTCCGTCGAGCCCCAAGGCAGCATATTCCCATTCAGCTTCAGTGGGTAGGCGGTACTCTGGAAGGAAGATCCCATCACGGCGCTGCATATATAAGTCGGTATGTTTAGCACCCAGAATTGTACTATCTTTTTTAAGTTCTACAAGACGACTGGAACGTTTACCACCATTTAAGATGGAATCATTACCTCCATATGCTAAAGTAGGTGCTTTGATATAGGTTTCTGTTGAAAATATTTCGTTTGCTTTGATATTGTATCTAGCATTAAGTGCTGTAAAATCGGCATCTTCCAATAATTTTTCATTCACCCTATCGGTTCGCCATTTGCAAAAATTTACTGCCTGCAACCAACTTACGCCCACCACCGGATATTCTGAAAACGCGGGATGGCGCAGGTAATTCTTCACCATAGCTTCATTAAAACCCAGAGGATTGCGCCAGGCCAAGGTATCGGGAAGCGCACTGGCATAGATATTTCCATAATTTTCATCATCGGGTGGAAATACACGTTTTAGCCAGTCCAAATACTCCAAGTACATCAGGTTGGTAACCTCTGTCTCGTCCATATAAAACGACATTACATGCTGCTGGTTGGGAATATTGTTCCAGTCGCCCATAGGGTCATCCTGCACGCGGCCCATGGTGAATGTTCCACCTTCAATAAAAACCAGGCCCGGACCCGTTTCCTGTTCTTTGGTCTTTTTATTATAATTTTTGGCAAAACCGCCCATCCGGCCAATCATTTTCCATCCCGTGGCCCGCGAACTGTTCTTGTAGTCGTCCTTTTTTGAACAGGAAAGGAGAAAAAGGATAAAGATTAAGGGAAGTATTCGCTTCATTAATCGACTGGTTTTTAATATGTCAAAAATAAAATTATTCTCAATTCAGTCAAGTTCACCAAAACCAGATTTTATAAAAAAACAATTATTGTGGGGGAGTTCTTACTTCTTATAGTTTTTTTAAATTATCTATTTATATAAAGCATCCATTCCTTTAAACAAATATTTTGGTGCAGCCACATTACAAAACGTCCATAAACAAAAAAAGCCCATCCACTTCAGCGTAGTTTAAAGTTTATCGAAAGACGCTGTTCAGGTTTTAGGAAGCTTTTCTTCGGTAATCCCGATCTGGGATTTAACCACAGCCCAAAAAGCTAGGGTAACTAAGGCTACAAAGTGCAAGGACATACTAAAAAAAACCGTTAGGATGTAAGATTCCTAACGGTTTTGATATTTAGGAGGGTTATAATTTCTTAAACCATCTTCTAATTGTGGAGAAATATGTGGTTGACACAGCTACAATTTTACGTAAGAGGAGGGTTGTAAAGAAACTAATTATTGCGCCTATAATCGCCAAGATACAGGTTGTGATAAGTTGTTGGGAACCTATATTGGGGAGCGTAGAAGCCAAAAAACCTCCAATGGTGCCGGCTATAAAGGGAATCTCCTTAGAGACCACCATTAGGCGCTTGTGGGGGCTCAGGATCCTCACCCTGAACCGTTGCCTGACTTATAGCCGTGGCCACTGTGCCAGCGACCACTACGTAGGTAGCGGCGGAAAGCAGCCAGGCCGGAAGGGCTACAGGCGCCGCGAGCAGGGTGCCGCCGGCCGTTGCCAAGCCGAGGCCCACATTGCGCAGGGTTCGAAAGAACTTAGGAGTAGGACTTTTGTATCTGTTTAAGATATTCATACCGATTTGAATTAATGTTAAGGATTACTTTTTCATTTTTATCCCTAGCCTGATGGTATAGGGAGAGGAGTTTCTGTAGGGCCAGTTTAGAGTTGATACCCGTACCAATACCCGTTAACAGGTTGACCGGGGCAATACAGCCACGCAGTTGGGTGATGGCATTGTTTGCGGGATGGATTAGGATATAACTTCTGTTTTGCACGTCCAAGATTTCCAAGTGGTTGTGGAATTTGGTGGAGGTTCGGGACCTCAGTTCGTAGTTGCCTTCCGGGATGCAGGAACTATTTTGTTTGTTCTCTTTCCAAGGAAGCTCAATGGTAAAGCAGACGAAGTGTCCGTTTAAGGTGAGGGTACCATTGGTACCCCCACGCTTATAAACCCTTGTTAGGACAAGTTCCATTTACACATCGTCAACATTTACCACATTCAGGGCGTTGAAGGCACCATTCTTTAGGGAATAGTACTCGCCATTTACCTCTTGGTAAAACTCGATACCCATAACGACTACTACCGGCAGGGTTGAATTGGGGTTTACCGAAGCGGTAAGGTTTGCCGCTGCTACAGCCGAGTTGTCGTATGGCAGGATACCCATATGCATCTCGCTGAAGGAAAAGGTTTTGTTTGGGAAATCCAACTCAGCGACGCCCATTGCCAATTTAAAGTGGCTAGTACCCGATGGAGCGCCAATTTGCTCAGTGGCGGTAAAGGCTTCGATGGCAATGGTGGCATCGCCCGTAACCCGATCAAAACTTGGGATGAACTGGCCGAAGAAGGTGGTGCCCAGTTTTCCATTAATGTTAAAGTCGAAGTCCTCAAGCATTGCCAGGTTGCCTTCCGAAAGGGTACGATTGCCACGGGAGTTTACGGCATCGGTTTTAATGATAGCCAGTAAGAGGGTGGTGAGCCTACTTACCACACGGCGGTCCTTAGCCTTTTGCATCAGGGATCGGAGGGCGGTGCGAATTAATTTACCGCCCTGGCCTGCCCGACCGAATTCGGAGTTGTTTTCACAGGTGCGTGCAAATGCAGCACTGTGAAGGATCTTGTCGCGGTCAACTCCTCCCTTAGCTCGGGCAAGGTGACCGTCTGTGGTTTTGTAGAAGGCAATATCATCGATAGTGCCTTTTAACTTGATAATTCCAGTTTGTTTAGCCATAATAAAATAATTTAAAGTGAACTGCAAAGATGGCTTTGGAGGCAGGTGATTGTTCACAAGGACGGAACAAGATGGGCGCGATTTATTTTGCGAAATTTCCAAAAGCCCTTTATATAAGGGGATACCAGATAAGATATTTCCCCATTTTTTTATGAGCAGTGATTTTTTATGGGTGATGGAGATTGGGAAAGAGTGAAAGGAAAGAAGAAGTGTGGTTTTATTTATATAATTTTTAAATTCTTATAAAAGAGGTAAAACCTTAATAAAGCAAGGTTTAGACGGAAATATGGCGGAATGGATTATTGCCATTTTTCCCAAGCTGTTCCCAAGTAAATATGTAATACATTTAATTTTGTAGGAAAATATACCATTATTCTTACAATTTAATGACTTCGCTATGGCTTTGCTATGGCTTCGGCATAAGGAGGATTTTGAGTGCGCCAAAAGCTCCCAAATATAAATTCCCGGGAGCTCCTTCACCACATCATTAAATTTTAATGCCTATTGTTTCACGATTTTTTTAAAGAATAATTTTCTGTTGCTATCCAATACGCGCACCAAATAAGTGCCCACAGCCAAGTTTGAAATATCTACCCTGGAAGTATCTTCCCTATCCAATACCTTGGCACCCAATAGCGTATAAAGGGTTACTCGGTTCACCCTTGAGTTTTTTAGACTGATATTCAATACCTCAGAGGCAGGGTTGGGATAAATGGCTATTTCCTTATCGCCATTTCCAAAATCTGGGATTCCGGCAACATTCAAATCTACTGTATATTCTACCAGGCCAAGGTCAAAGGAACCGATGAAGGCCGTCACGGAATTTTCGCCAAACAGATAGGAGGAGGAACCCGAGCCTATACCCAACAATTGTTCATTATTGATGGACGCCCACGTTTCTCCTCCATCGGTAGAGTAATGGAGTGTAAATTCAGAGAATTCCGAACTGTATGTGGAAGCCATCATCGCCCCTTCCGTTTCGGTTGAAAAGGCTACATTAAAAACCAGGGAAGTGGTTTTTCGCATCCAGTTTTCACCTCCATCCTCTGACATAAAAATGCCTTTTGAGCTTGCCAAGGCCATTCGGTTATTATCCAAGGCATCTCTTTGCAGGTCAAAAATGAGGTCATTGGCACCCAAAACATCTAGCCCACTGCTATTGTTGGTCCAAGTGGTGCCACCATCCATCGAGGAATACACTTCTATACCAACCGGCATTATAATTTTTCCTGTAGTATCAATAAGTATTTCATGGATGTAATCAAGACTGGGTAAAGTGATATCGGTTACCGAAATATTGTTAATGTCGCTAAAATCTATTCTCTTTAACTGGGTTTCACTCCGTTCGAAGCCTCCGAAGGCTGCCAAAATGGTCTGGGGAGCATTTGGGAAGGTTGCTACGGCAGTCAGTCTATTGGCGAAAATCATCAACAATTCGCTTTCGGTAGCACCATTATCGTTGCTCATTCTAAGGCTGGACCCCATAAAACTGGAGGAAAAAGTGTAAACACGATTTGGCGTAATCTTATCTGCATATTGCGTTTGGCCAGGAGTGTTTGAGAAAATATTCAAGGGTACAATATCATAAGGCGTATCGGTACCGGTATTAAGGTCGCGATGCACGTAGCCGAATTGAACGCCGTAATATAGATTGGCATTCGCACCATTTAAATACATATCTATATTTCCCGTACTAACAAAATAGGGGCTTTTGGACCAACTCAGGGTTTCGCCGCCATCGGAAGAAAATAAGGGAACATAGTTGGCACTGATAAAAATTTCCTCAGAATTTTGCGGATTGTAACTCGCCTGCAGCCCATAATAGTAACTCTGCGGGTCATCATCCGGATAAACAAAGTTCTCCCAAGTATTGCCTCCATCTTCCGAAATTGCAATTTCATTTTCTTCCAATACTATGATTTGTGAAGGGTTGTTCTCATTAAAACGTATTACGTTGATGCAATCCAAAATTCCAGCTGTCCAAGTGATAGGAACAATATTAAAATTTTCGCCCCCATCAATGGATTTATACAGGTTTTCAACGGTACCTCCAAAACTGATGCCCGTACCCATCAGAACATGTTGATGGTTTGCGGGGTCAAAACTTATGGGATCCAAAATGATTCCAGGAAGTTTCTCTTCCCATGTTTGCCCCGCATCCTCAGACACAAAGAGACCCCCGTCCACCCCGGTACTGCCATTGCCACGGGTGAGAAAAAATTTATCGGGATTGTTTGGGCTTATGGCTACGTCGTTTAAGAATACGGTGTCATGGTCATTGGTGTAGTAGATCATATTCCAATTATTGCCTCCATCGGCCGTGTAAAAAGTCTTTCCCTCAGTACTCATTCCTACTGGAAAGTTGGTATCGACCAATAAGATATCGGTATCGCCGTCGTAAAAATCGTATGAAGTAACATAGGCGCTATCCATCCGGTTTGGCAATGGGAAGGATTTTACAATGGCCGCGGTGGCAATATCGTATATTCTTATTTCATTTAAACTGCTATTCGGCAAATATGCCGAAAAGGTGAGGGCCGTACCATCTGGCGAGAGTTTTAAATCGCGGATGCTCGCTCCCTGTCCAATGAAAAGGGAATATAAAATATCCCAGCTGGCGCCATTATCCTCAGAAACTACTATGTGGTTTCCAAGAGTTACGGCATACACCTTATTGGGCACGTTGGCATCATAGGTAACATCAAACAGCCGCCCGAAATCATCCGAACCCGTCACCTCAAACTGGGCGTATACGGCAGATTGAAAAATAAATATTACAACAAAGAGAAGGGTAAATTTTTTCATATTTAAAAATTTTTAGTGGAACCCAATATTCAGGAATTATCTTCAATAGCCCTAAAAATTCATCCTAATTAGTGCGACGGCTTTTGGAAAAAGCGTGACATCCCCTATTAAAGTGCTGTAATATAAGGATATAAGGCAGCGCTATCTTCCAGTCCAATTTTATTGCTAATTCGCTCTTTCCGCTTGCGGGTGGCCTCGACGGTTATATTAAAGAGGGAGGCTATTTCCTTGGTAGTAAGATCCATATATAGATAACTTAGATATCGAATATCATTGGCCGTCAATTCGGGGTGGTTATTGCGAAGCTTTGTAAGCCACCCATGGTTCACCTCTTCAAAATGGGTGAGAAAGCTTGCCCATTCCGAGTCGTTTTTGAGCAGTTTTTTAAGTTCCTTTATTTTAGTGGATAAAAATGCATTGCGCGCAACTTCAGATTGGTGGGTCAAACTGTTGATAACCTCCTTTATCAATTCATTGCGCCCCGAAATTTGAAGGGCCTTTGCCGCTAACTTCCTATTTCTATTTTCTATTTCATTCTTTAGGCGTTCCTGCTCCAGCATAGCTACCGCCTCCTTGGCGTGCAATTGTTTTTCGAGCAGGAGGTTGTCACTTTCTTTTTTCTGAAGTTCCAATTCTATAAATTCCCTATTCTGTTGATGCAATCTTTTTCGCTGCTTATTTTTTATATAGCTGTTGTACAAGGCCCAGGCAATTAGCAAAATACACAAAAAGGAAATGCCCAAAAGGCTGTATAGGGTTGTGCGTTCCTTTTGCCGCAGTTCCCTGCTCTGTTGCAATTCTCTTCTATAATCGGCAATTTCAAACTTTACCCGGTTGGTTTCAAACAATCGGCCATTTTTCAGTTGGTTTAGCGATTCGGTGAGGGAAATAATGGAATCCTTTGCTGTTAGGGCCTTATCGTATGCTCCATTTTTAATATATACCTCAGCCAATTGCCCATAAGCGCTTATTTGATGTTCAGGATTTACAGCAGCCTTTTGGGCAGCCTGTGCATATTCAATGGCCTGACTTATGTCTCCCATATCTGCCGCAATATTGGAAAGCAATACCAATATGGAAATCAGCTCTTCACTAAAGGCAATGGCATCCAATTCTGGCAGTATTTTTTCTGCCAGGGCTTTTGCAGCGGGGAGCTCTCCCCGTTTGTAATGGTTCTCGGCCAAGGCTATTTCTACCAAAATAGCCAGGGAAGGCTCCTTTTTCAGCATTTCCTTTGCCTCTGCCAAATAGGTAGCGGCCTGCTCTATTTTATCCTGTTGATTGGATACGATCCCAAGATTCACGGCATATAACCCAATTTTCACTTTTTCCTTATGCGCTTTGGCCAATACATAGGCCTTGGAGAAATACTCTTCTGCCTTTTGGAAGTCGCCTTCCTTACTATAGAGAATTGCAATGTTGTTAAGCACAATCATCTCTTCATTTCCATCCAAGTATTTTAAGGCTATGGTATATGCCTCCAGATAGTTGTCCAGCGCCTCCCCGTAATCCAACATGGAATAATAATTGGCCCCTATGTTGTTGATGGCCAAAAACTGCTGCTTATGCCATTGGTTTTCTTCGGCAACCGTGCGTACTTTGGTCAATAATTCCAATGATCGGGAATATTCCTTATTACTTCTCGCATTTATTCCCTGCAGCAAAAGACTGTCCAATTCTGCTGTACTCTGGGCCAGCAAAAAAGGGCCGAAAAGGAGAAATAAGAATATAGAGATTACTTTCATAAACCTAAAAAGGTTGTGAAGTTAACTTATATCCGAAAAAAGACATAATTATTGAATGGGAATTAGCAAAAAAACGATGCCGAAGTATGGAATGTGGTTCCGGATTGTTTCCTTTTTTTGCAGGTAAAAAAGTGGTAATATTTGCTACATACAGTTGCTCATAATCCAATTAAGGACAACTGGCCCTCCTTAGATGAAATGAAAATGCGCCAATAAAGGGTGGAAAACAAAACCCCTCAAGAAAATTCTTAAGGGGTAACAATCCTAGGAAAAAATTTCAATTTATTCTACAACAATCTTTTTCACTACCGTTTGACCGTTGTCCATTCCAATGTTCAAGAAATAGATTCCTCGTGCATATTGGGAAAGATCAAGTGTATGCTGCGTTGCGGCTATAACCTTTTTTTCCATAAGTACAGCTCCCAATTGGTTTACAAGGCTTAGGTTATTTATAGTACCACTTGCTTCTATAGTCAAGTTCCTACTGGTTGGAACGGGATATATGCGGAATTCCGTATTGTCCTGAAAGTCATTAAGGGCCAATAAGGGGTTTTTAAAAATATATGCGGAGCCTGCACGATCCACAGGGTCTCCTCCATTTGCATCCTCATCTTCCCACGGCGCGCCTACAATCAATTGATTTGAATCCATCTCGATATTCCATCCATAAAAATCCTCTGGGGCGAGGTCTAGACTTTCCACCTTTTGAATTTCGGTAAATGAACCCCCAACCCTTTCATATACATAAACCTCTCCTTTTTCCACACCATAAGGGTGAGGAGCGCTAACAATTAGATGATTGTCCTGAAGCAAACAATTCCACCCAAAATTAGCCTCAATGGAGGGCGTAGAAGCGGTGATTTTCTGGGTCTCTATCCAGTTGCCCGACCCGTCATCCTCAAAAATATAGGTTGCGCCCGCGCCCCCGGCGTGCCCGTAGGCACCTATGGCGATACTTGAATTGGATATAGCTACCGAAGTGCCGAAATAAGCTTGCCCCATGGCGTCAGAGGCAGTTATTCGCTGCTGGTGCTCCCACACCCCACTGCTATTCCTTAGGTATATATGGGCTGCTCCCTTGGTATTGTCTTCCTCACTGGCGCCTATCACCATATAATCCCCATCGAGGGATACCCCTATTCCAAAAATATCATTTTGCTGTGGATTTGGACTCAATATTTTCTGGACCTCGCTCCAATTTCCGCCAGATTTTTCAAATACATACACGCTACCTGTCCATGAGGTTTCTCCTGGCGCCCCTACTACAATGGTAGCACCCTCCATATCGAGCGAAGTAGGGTTCATACCCATCTTTGCATCTGCGCTAAAATCGCTGGCTATAAGTTTAGTGTCATATTCCCAGGAAGAGCCATTGCGTTGATAAACATATAAGGCCCCAGCCCGTTCCAAGCCGCCAACGTCCGCCCTGCCCGCGGCAATAACCATGAGATCGTCGGTCAGTTTCGCCCCTCCTCCGTATTCGGCCCCCATATTGGGATCCGGGGCAGTAAAACTTTGAAGGTAGGACCATTCGCCATTTGTATCTTTTTGATAAATATATGCCGCCCCCGAAGCAACATTCTCCCTGGACGTTCCAACTACAGCATAACTGTCGAGGATAGCCACCGAAGTGCCGTATTCTGCACGCGACTCACGATTTTCACTTACTATTTTAGCTTCTTGCGTAAATTGGGCAAAGCCTACGTTTCCCATACACATCAATACAATGATGGTTAAGGGAATGGATTTGATTAAATCTTTCATATGTTCTTATTTTTAGGTTCTTATTTTTTTAATAATCGCTTGAAAAATGTCTGCTTGGCGGTCTCTATTTTTATTAAATAAACACCACTAGTCAATGAGGAGATGTCAATTTGTTCCATATTCTCCGATACTTGAATTACTAGCTGTCCTTTGATGGTATAAATTTTCACATCCTCGATTTGTAGGTCTGCAGCGCTAATCCATAAGTTAGTGCTGACAGGGTTTGGGTAGATTGCAATAGCATCCTTTAATTGGGATTGGGCCACATCAAGGGTGCTCAAATCAATATTGTAGCGCACCAACCCCGTATCAAAAGTTCCATAAAACACATCGGCATTATCTTCATAAAAACGTACTATGGAACTACTTGAATTGATATACTCCAACGCCTCCCCGGAAATAACTTCCCAGTTTTGACCCGCATCGGTTGAATAAATAATTCTAGAATTGGCCCGCGGATATAAAAAGCCATCGGAGTAATGGTTACGAGCTACTATATGACCCGAGGTAATATTGGAAAAATCTACTTTGTCCACAAACTCCTCAAAAGTCCGCACCCAATTTTGTCCTTTATTTGTTGAAAGATAAATCCCCTTGGTGGTAGCTAAGAGATATTCGTTTGGGTCTAACGGATTTCTTTTGGCATCTAAAATCATATCCTGCCCCTCAACCAAGGTTTCCAGGCCGGAGGAGGTGTTTTCCCACGTAGCCCCTCCATCCGTAGAACTATAGACCGCGGTTCCTTGGGTAATGGTTATCCTATCCGAATCCATTGGATCAATTATGATTCCATATAACAGATTGGTTGACGGCAGGTTTACTTCGGTTATAATCGGCATGGAAACATCCGTAACGTCAACTTTATAGGCCATTTCTCCAAATGAAAACCAAATTAGGTCGGTATTGCTAGGATCGGTAGCCAGAGTATAAATGTTCAAGAACATCATACTACTGTAAAGGGATATATAATTGGCGCCATGGTCCGTACTCATTTCCAATACTGAATTCATTCCAAAGCGACTGCTGTTAAAGATTCTTCCTTCCACTTCCACATCGGCATACGGGAAGGTGGTTGCCCCAAAGGTATTGTTGAGGGGCCGCATGCGGTATCCAGTTTCGGAGTTGCTATCCAAGTCCTTATGGATAAACCCATTTCTGAGACCATAGTACAAATGATTTCCACCCGACTCAAAATGGGCGTCAATCCTACCCGTACTATTTACAAAACGATTGGAAAGTTTAGAAAGGGTAATACCCCCGTCCAGCGAACGGAAGGGGTAAAAATCGGTCGTTATTATTACATCGTTGGCCTCAAAAGGATTGAAGGAAACAGACAATCCATAATAGTAATCCTCAGGATCGATAGCAGTATAAACTTGATGCTCCCAGGTAAGGCCATCGTCCTGCGTTACAATTATTTCATTTTCTTCCAATACCACAATATTGGCAGGGTTTGTAGGATTAAATTTAATAAAATTGATGTTGTCGTTGGACATACTAGTATAGGTTAACGGGACCACATTCCAAGTGTCCCCACCATCTTGTGAGCGATAAAGATTCTCCTGGTGGGTACCATAGCCATAAAAAGTCCCTAACAGAATATCATTGCTGTTGTCTGGGTTGAATGCTATAGCACTATAGGTATTTCCTGGAATTTTTTCGTCCCAGGTGGTACCGCCATCCTCACTGACAAACAGACCCCCCATGTCGCTCCCCGGCGAAACCCCTCTCATAAGAAATAGTTTGTCAGGGTTATTGGGAGAAATAGCCACATTGTTTATTGATATATCCCTGTAATCGGGACTAAAATAAATACTTCTCCAAGTGGCGCCGCCATCGAGAGTTAAAAACACTTCATTCGTAAACCCGAAATTTATAGTATAAGTAGTATGTAGAAGAGCAATATCGTTGTTAGGACTATAGATATCGTAACTCGCAATTAAAATATCGGATTCCTGTGGATTTGGAACATTATATTCCTTTTGCACCGTTCCATCGGTAAGGTTCAATACTACAACTTTATTATAGGCCGTACCTTCAGCCTTTACTATAAAACTCAGGCTTTCTGAGTTATTGATAAGGCGAAGGTCCTTTAAGGTGCAATACTGCACCATAGGATCGCTATAAAGAATCTGCCAAGTATCGCCACTATCGCTCGATTTAACAATATGGTTTCCCACTGTTCTGGCATATAGGGTGTTTTCCTGATTTGAATCAAATAAAATGTCGTAAAGCTGTCCGTAATCGTCATGGGCCTCAAAACTAAGCTGCGACATAGCCGAAGGTCCTACGGCGATAAGAAGGAACACAAAAAGAATAATGGTCTTTTTCATAAAAATGTATTTTGGTTATACCCGTAAAAATAGAAAGTTGCGAGAAGGACAGGCAGGAAACAGGCGTGACATTTTGTGACAGGGACCGTATAAATTTGTGACAGCCCCCTAGATTGTGGTAATATAAACGGCTAATGACTTTCCTTCACCAAGGTCAAGCTTTTTGGAAATACGCTCCTTTCTTTTTCTACAGGATTGGGGCGTAATGTTTAAAAGAGATGCTATTTCGTTATTTCCCAAATTCATGTAGAGATACATTATAAACCGCACATCCTGTTGGGTGAGGTTGGGATGCAAGGCCAAAAGCCGAGTAGAAAATCCAGGATTTACCTCTTCAAAATGACTGAAAAAACTGTCGAATTGGGGATTGTTTTTAAGATGTTTGCTCAGGGCCTTTAGCTGTGAGAGCAATTCGGGTTGTGCCTTTACCTGGGCATTGGCGGAGAGGGTTTCTACTATTTCCTCAATCAATTCGTTGCGGCTGGAAAGATAGACCGCCTTTGAAGTAAGCTTTCTGTTTTTTAAGTCCAATTCATTTTTTAATCGCTGCTGCTCCAGTTTTATCCCGATTTCCCGTTCCCGTATTTGCTTTTCCGCCAGCAGACGTTTCGACTTTTCCTGCTCCAGTTCAAGTTCGGTAATTTTTTTTCTTTGCTTTTGTTTTGTAATATGGTTTCGAAATATCCAAAGGGCCAAAACAAAAAGCAGAAGTCCGAAAACCACAACGCTGTAGAAAAAGCGCCTTTCCTTTTGCAAAAGCAGTTGGCTTTCACTTAATTGATGGGCGTAATTCTGAATTTCAAACTTTATTTTATTGTTTTCATAGAGCGTAATGTTGCGTATTTTCTGCAGTGTGTCTCGGGCCATAATTACACTGTCCTTATAACGCAAGGCACTGTCATAGTCCCGTAACGATATATAGGCCTTGGAAAGCGCCTCATAGACATCTTCCCTATTTTCCAACGATTTGGAGGCAGCTCTTGCTCGCCTTGCATATTGCAGGGCAAGTTGATAATTTTGTTGCCTCTCATAAATTTGGGCGATAAGCAGGAGAACGAATACCCTATTATCGGCGTGGGCATCACCCACCAACTGGGGGAGGAGGGTTAAAGCCCTTTCCCGAGCCTGGTCGTAATTCGATTTAATAAAAAGATTTTCCGCCAAGGCCATTTTGGCCATAATTTCTATTTCGGGCTGGTCCCTAACCAGAGGAAGCGCTTCCTGAATATATCTACTCGCATCCTCCGCCTTATTCATTTTATTGGAAACCAGCGCGAGATTTATGGCGTAATACCCATGCTTATTGCTGTTTATATCAGTGCTACTAAGCTCATATGCCTTTAAAAAATAATCTCTAGCCTTGGGTAAATTTGACTCTTGAAAATAGAGAATGCCAATATTATTCAAGACAGTTAATTCGTCTTTAGTTTGGAGATGTTCTATAGCTATTTCATATGCTTTTAAATAGAATTCAAGGGCCTCTCCAAAATCGGACATAAGGTAGTAGTTGGAACCCGTATTGAGAACGGCGCGAAACTCCTGCTGGCTCCAATCATTCTTTTGGGCAATTGCGGTTGCTTCCAACAAAATCTCGAGCGACTGTACATGTTTTTTCTCAAACATCAGCGCAATCCCCTTTTCTATCATTGCATTGCATTCCGATTTACTTTCAACTTGGCCATAGCCAGCAGCACAAAATAAAATGAAAATAAGAAAGCATTTTTTAGTAATATCCATTGGAGAAAGCAAGGTTTTTTTTGAGAGGTGAAAATATAAGAATTCCATGACAACAATCCCGTTTAAAATGCTAAGTTTCCATAAAAATGAAAGGAAGAGGGAATGTAGTGCGCAGGTCTTGGAAGCCCTCCAGGAGTGCCCAGCGGCACGGAGAGGATGCCGTAATCCTTAGACTGAATAAATCAGGAACGATTTATATTATGGAATTAATGCAAGGTTTACGTAAGTGATTATAGCATATTTATTTCCAAGCACTTTTTTATACTATTCACATTTTTATAATAATTTGTGCCCTAATTAATATATGTGATCCACTATTAAAAGTTTCCCCAATGAAGTCGCTACTAATTTTTTTATTTCTAATTATAAATGCACAAGAGGAAACACGACCCGAATGTGATATACTTATACAGCAAGCTATTGAAGCGATGCATCAAAATAAGCATGCCAAATCTCTGGAAATACTTACCAAGGTTCAGAAAATCGCCCAGGAAAAAGGTTGGCACAAAGAATTATTCTTGACGTTAAACAATATTGGAGCAAACTATTATAAACTTTCCGACTATGGGGAAGCCCTTGAAAATTACCTTCTGGCCTATGATATTGCCCTTAGTTATTTGGATACAACCCAGGAAATGGTCGTTCTCAATAATATTGGGATTCTCTTCTATCAAGAAAACAATCTTGGAGAGGCAGAAAAGTATTTTTTAAAAGCTTATACCCTTGCCCATAAAAACACCGACAGTTTTAAGATGGGTCTTTATGCCGTCAATTTAGGACTGGCACTCAATAGCGCAGGCCGACTCGAGGATGCAAGGGCGTATTTGCAGAAGGCGCTGCCGCTTCTTCAAAACCATCAAAATGTATTATTGCAGGGGCGATATGCATTGGCCGAAAATTATTATTTAAGTGATGAACAAAAAAACGCTAAGGAAGAATTATTGCGTTTAATACCTGAGTTGACCACTTTGGAATTTATAGAACAAAAAGCATCCGGACTGCTTTTACTATCCAAAATAGCGTTAAGCGAAGCGAATATAAAAAAAGCAGAAGAGTTTGCCGCCTTGGCCCAAAATCCCCATAATAGCTTGGACACGCAAATAAATATATTCCAACATCTTTCAAATCTTAATTATAGGGAAAAAAAGTACGAATTGGCCAGTAAATACAAAGATACGGTCATAATTCTCAAGGATAGTCTATACCATCTAAAGAGCAGTAGCCAGTTTGAGGCAAACCGTGTAAAGTTCGCCATGAGGAATTATGAAATTGAAATGATAGAGAAAACCAAAAATTATGAAGCAGAACGTAAAATGCTCTATGCTTCATTCAGTGCAATTGTATTTATAATTCTAGTGATTGTTTGGACCTGGAGAAATGCCCACATTAGAGATAAGCAAAAAAAGATAATTGCTGAAAGAAATCAAAAAATTAAAATGCTGGAACTGGAAAGTGAACTGGAAGCAAAAAACAGGACATTGGCGGTTAAGGCATTAAATATGTCCAATAGAAATGAAGTATTGCAGGAAGTGGTACAGAACATCAAAGAGCAAGTAGATTTATCAAACAAACCTGAAGTCAGAAAATATGTGGCCATTTTAAACAAACAAATCAAAAAGGATAAAACCAAAGATGATTTCCTCATACATTTTGAAGAAACCAATCACGGTTTTTTGAGCTCGCTGCGGGAAAAACACCAAAATCTCAATGTGAATGATATACGTTTTTTATCCTATTTGTACATGAATCTATCCATCAAGGAAATTTCATCGCTGTTGAATATTACCCCAGATGCCTGCAGAAAAAGAAAAGAGCGTATCGCAAAAAAAATGGGACTTCAAGAAACAGCCGAACTATTTCCGTATCTCTCCCATATCTAAATATCTGGTTGTCCCATTATTTATTTTCCCATGTCCTATTAATTCGTGTGGTCTTCTATCTGAAATTCAATTTGATTTTACACTTTAGCGCTGCAATTAATTTTATAACCAGTACACCATGAAAAATCTTTTTACTCTCTTTTTAGTTTTACCGCTGTTTTTTAATGCCACTATCCCCATATATGCCCAATTGGATTTTGTGGGGTCTGAAGATTATGGTAGGATATTTAATATTACGTACCATCCTACTGTGGAAAATAGACTATTTGCCACCTCTATGAATAACCACATTTTACGGTCGGAAGATAACGGAGAGACTTGGCATGTATTATTCTCGATGCGATATCAGGACGCCAATGAATTTCAAAACCTGAGAATGACAAATAATAATATGGCATTGAGTTTCGTAAAATACAATCGCGACTCGGCTGACAACAGTATCCTCATTTTAGATCTGAGCACAAATGCTATAATCAAAGAAATAGAAATTCCCAATAGTGCCAATGTAAAATATATCCAGTCATACGCTATCTATCCCCAAAATTCCGACATTATATTAATGAATGCCGTTCTTGAATTTGGCACCGATGAAATAACCTATTATACTACGGATGGTGGCCAAACCTGGGATCAAGTTTATTCTAAAAGTGACTATGATGGGGTCTCTCTAAATAATATTGCAATTAATCCACAGAATCCCCAACATCTTATATTAACCAGAGGGTTTGGGCCAAATGGGGTAGAAGGGGGTTTATTGACTTCCACAGATGCCGGTCAAACTTGGAACCTGAAGTTGGAAAATATTATTTTACACCCCATAGCTTTCAACCCCTTCAATATTGACGAAATATATGTAGCCACAGGAATAAGCTTCGGCAACAGCCCAGAAAACCTATATCGTTCATACGACGGGGGAGAAACCTGGAATGCGATTCCTTTAACCTGGACGGAAGGAAGCTTAAACAATATCAATGTAATAGCGTTTAATCCTATTACAGAAGGTCATATCATTGTACTGGAAGAGAATGAAATAGTTGTTTCGAATGATAACGGAACAAGTTGGGAACATTATGTTTACGAGCCTATCGATGTTCATACTTACTATTCAGGATGGAATCTTTCCTTTAATCCATTTAATGAGGAGGAAGTTTTTATCAATAGTGATTACTTTCCAATGTTTTCTGAAGATGGTGGTGCTACTATAACGTGGAAAAAAAATAAGTATTTTAGATCAACCGGCTCAATAGGTCTATTTGCGCAGAGCGATATGCACTTATATTACGGAGTGCAATATGGCTTTGTACATCGGAATCTAGCCACCCAGACCGAAGAAGCATTTGATCTTGTTCCCTTGGATGCCTATACCCAAGGCGATGCCCCTACTTTGTTTGTAGATACGACCACTGAGGGGCGAGTCTTTACCTTTAGTAGCGGTTGGTTTGGAGCAGACCTAGAAGTTAGTAATGACCATGGACAAAATAAATTTCAAATTTACAATACTTATATGAACTATGTGGATGCCTTAAAAGTGGATCCACATACCCCAAATGAAGTTTGGTATTCCCTATCCAATAATATGGGAGAAATTGAATTTTGGAAAGCTGATATAAGCGATCCAAACAATATTACCAATACGGCCATCACAGTTCCAGAAACGGGTTTGATAAAAGGTATATATTTTTATGAAAATGATGTGGATAAGGCACTAATCTCTATAGGAACAAATATTTATAAAACTGAAGACGGGGGGCTAAGTTGGGCAAATTCCAGCACGGGCTTGGAAGAACTGCTCCCCGGAACTGATTTAATTATCCATCTGGCTTCAAATCCTTTAAACGAAGACCAAGTAACACTTTCTACCAATCGAGGCATCTTCACATCCTTAAATGGGGGAGCAACCTGGTCTAAAATTTATGATGGCCTGGTCCATAAAACATTCCATTCAGAGTTTGTAGATGCGCATCTAGTGGGAATTGTATTTGATTCTGACGTTTCACAATTTACGATTGTTTATTCTCTGGATGGGGGACAAACATGGGAGGCTATTGCAAATGAAGAACTCTTACAGATTACCGCTGTTGACGCCACCGTAAAATTCGAGGAAGAAAGTGCCGAGGTTTATATAGGGAGTATAGATCTGGGATTAATAAAATATACCATCGACTTGCAGGCTTTGGGTATGGGCAATAATCCCGCTGAGAAAACTACCGTGCAAGTTTATCCAAACCCTGTAAACCATACGCTTAATTTAAGAAATAAAAAGACTATAAAAGACGTAAGAATATACAGTACGGGTGGGCAACAACTCTTGAGTAAAAATATCAATGCTTTACAAACACAGCTAGACCTTTCCTTCCTAAAGAATGGGATATACATACTTCAAGTGGAAGACAATATGGAAACCCACACAATTAAAATTATAAAAGAGTAGTTTTGTCGGTTTTAGATAGTTGCGTAACAGCTACAAAGTCTAGGATTTTTTAGACTTCTTTTATATCTTAAGAAATGAGGATGAAATAGCTAGCAGGATTTTGGGCTTGGAAGGTTTAAAAAGATTGGCTCTAGGTTGATGAATTTAAACCCTCACCAAGCCCAATCTCTATACAAAATGTTTAAGTTTTTCATTTATTAACCTTACCTGGTTTTCTAATATTCTTAATCATTCTGCCCTATACGTTTCGGTTGAAAATCTTATAGGACAAAACCCAACAGATATTCAAATTGCCAAATATTATCAGCAACCTAAGCCAAATTCGCTACCACTTCATAGTAAGCCCCGCTAAGCAATCTGACGGCAGTATCCATTTCCTGGGGGTTTAAATGGGCAAATCCCAATCGCAATGCCGTTAAATTGCGCTTTTGATAAAGACAAACGCTTGGCAGCACCAATCCCTTTTTCCTTGCTTCCCTTTGTAAATCCTTCAGTGGGAAGAAGTCGGGGAACCGAACCCACTTTTTCACTATAATTTCCTTTTTATAATTACTTTACGGAAAACCATAAAGCAACAACATTATTTAAAACGGCTCCATCCAATCCAACCAATCCGATTGCTCCGAACATCTAAAAATATCCGTAATCACATCGCCCGTAAACTCAAAATAGAGCGCATGTTTAAAACCAGAATTATTGCCCGTAAGCACAAAAAGAGGCTTGCCGCATAGGCAGCCAGTACAGATATTTGTGGAGAGGAACATTTGGGTATCGCCCTTTTTCCGCAGGGAATCAAATATTTTCTTTTGCTCAAGAATAAAAGAGGTTTTCCGCATATCTTGATATAGGCAGTCATCATCAAGTACTTCATTCAGCAAATGATAATCCAGGTTTTGATAAGCAGCAAGGGTTTGTTGAAGTTTGGTTTTTAATGTTGCTGTTTGGGCGAGGGTTTGTATTAGTTGTGTTGCTTTCATATTATTATAAGTTTCCAAAAGGGTTAGGATTATGTATCAAGCCTCTAATCTGTCCTTCCACTGGAGCCATAAAACTGCGGTATTTTGCCAGATAGTCCACAGTATCAAAAGGAATAATGGCTTCTAACTTGCGCTCAGTTAAATCAAATATGAGTTCAGCATAAAAATTTGCAACGGCATAAACAGTAATACTTTTTATAGGGTCTGTCCAAGTCAGAAAATCTGCAACCTTGGGACAGTGTTTTTCTACATATACAAGCTTTTCATCAGCGAACAAATGGTCAAAATTGTACCGGGTCATTTTTCGGTTGTCTGTTATCAGTTGTCTTTTGTCGGATACTGAATTATAATTTTTTAAAAATATAACATTGCAAATCAATCCTTTTACGGGATTCCGCATTTGGGACAGATTTTGTTGGATTGCCTACGCTGAAGCTACGAAATACGAGGTGGGGGGACGAAGAGTCAATATTCAAAAATAAAAACCTAGCTTATTATTGATAGCAGATATATTTATCAATAATATACTTGGTGATGGGTTTTAGGGTTTTTCCTGTTATGGGATGAAGACCATAGTCTGAAAAGAAATCAAGACTGCCATCTTTGTTTTTACTATACCATACCCGAACGCTACCGTTAGGATTGAAGAATACAGTATTACAATCTGGCTTTATCAGTTTAAAACTAGCTATTCTATCCTCTTTATATGCCTTGAGTTCACCTTTGCTCAATTTGTCGGCATCGAAAGGAGTTTCCACATAATTATTGCCATCCCATTCCATCCAACGCTGTTGTTTGGATGCCATTACTGAAAATATTACCACTAAAGCGATTAAAATAATGGCTAATGATATTTTATGACTCCTTATAAAATTCTTAAATCTAAAATCGCCAGCAGTTTTCTTTTCTGCTTCAAGTGTGGAAGTATCCTTTTTAATTTCTTTAATCCTTATAACAAATTGAGTGTAATCTTCATATCCTAAAAAAGAAGCTAGTCCTTCGAGGACTGCAGGTTGCTTTATCTCCACTTGTTCATCTGCCATTGCCTCATTGTGATAATCTCTTAATCTTCTTTCACCAAATTGAAAGTGTTGATTCTCATCAATATAATTTGACAAAACAGTGGCCAAACGGGATTTAGAAGGATTCATATTTCCTAAATCCTCTTCCTGTCTTAAAGCCATTTCAAAGCTTTCTATAATTAATCTGTTATGCACCTTCAGCTATTTTATCCAATGCTTAAAACTACAAAATTCACTTGGAAATTCTTTGGAAGATCATTTCCAATATGTTTCCAATCCTTTTCCAACCCTTTATTCAGCATCTCCCTTTATTTGCTACATCATTGAGAATCTAAAAGTTTTAAAGATTTCAATATCAGTAAGGAGGCACTGAGTAATGCCATTAGATGAAGTGGGGAAATAAGTCTTCCGCATTACTTCAGAACTTCCTTCTTCCCTTTTTACAGAGCAAGGCCAGTCCTAAGCTTTTCAAATTTTCTTTTAAAAAATCACAACAGATTTTTTAGAACAGACACCCTATTGTTCATCCAAAAAATTCACATTCAAATGAAAAAAGCAACATTTTTAATCGGCATATTATTATTTATTATTGCGATCAGCTCTTGTACTCCAGAAGCTAGAATAGACCAAGCAGAACCACAAAGCTGTTGTGGCGATGATGGAAATCTTCCGCCCACACCACCAATTGGTGGAGGTTAAATAAAAAATCTGGAAATAAATTTTATTTTTGAGGAATGAAGAAGCCCTACTTTTCATTCCTCATTTTATTTATTGTATTGGGTATTTTACCCTGTAAAATGATGGGTCAATATAAAATTGACAGTACCGCTTACCACTTCAACCGTATTTTGAATCCACAACACAGCGCAGATTTTCCGAAGGCAATTTCATATTATACTCGTTTAAAGGAAAAGCACCTGGCGCAGAAAAATGACTATGAGGCAATACAGGATCTGAGGATGCTAGCCATTGCCCATTTTGAAATGGGAAATAGCTATGACAGTGAGATAGCTACCGTGGAGGCCTTGCAATTAATTGACAATACTGCGGGTGCGGATACGCTCGTTGATGCAAAAAAAGGACTTTACAATCAGTTGGGAAGAATTTACCGGGCTACCTATAGACACAAAGAAACCATTGATGCGTACGGGCAGGCATTACGGTTTTCTGCAAATCTAAATGACAGTCTTACCCTTTTAAACAATATAGGAAACGTATATGTGGACATGGGGCATCCTGAAAGAGCCCTGGAGCAATTTAATAGGGCATTGGAAAAAAAAGGAGTGGCAAAAAACAAACCCGCCTATGCCCGCTTATTAAACAACAAGGGGGTGGCGCTTACCAAATTAGGAAATAAGGCTGAAGCCATAGCTATAATGGAGCAGGCTTTGGACTTGCGGGAGGCCGAAAATGATATGCCAGGCAAATACTCCAGCTACAAAAGTTTAGCCCTATATTATTTTCAGCAGGGCGATACCGTACAGGCATTGGAATTTGCAAACCAAGGGTATGTAGTTGCGAAAACAATGAACAGTCTGTCTTATTTGGAAGACGTTCTTTCTCTTTTTGCCATGATGAGCCCAGACCCAAGGATAGTGCAGTTTAACGAAATAACAGATAGCATTGCAAAGGAGAAGCAACTGGCAGAGAACAGGAATGCCTTTATGAAGTACAATGTGGAAAAGGAACGTAAAAATACGCTTGCCGCCCAGTTGGAAAAAGAAAAGCAGAAAACGTGGACTATCCTTATTTTGGCTTTGGCCATAGTCGGATTTTTGTTGAGCATTGCCCTTTATTTCACAATACGGAACAAGCATAAGCAAGAAAAGATCAAGCAGGTACAAACCACGGAGAAACGTATTTCTAAAAAAGTACACGATGAAGTGGCAAACGATGTGTATAGATTAATGGCAAAAATACAGAGCAAGCCCGCAGGAAAGGAGGAGGTTTTGGACGATCTGGAATCTATTTACCACAAAAGCAGGGATATTTCCAAGGAAAACAGTGCCATGGCCATTGAAAATTTTGAGGAAGCACTTTCCGATCTGTTGATGAGTTATGAAAGTGAATCAATTTCCGTGATTAGAAGAGATGTGGTTCCCATTGATTGGAATGCCGTAGCGGCTATTAAAAAAACCAACCTCTACCGGGTATTGCAGGAATTGTTGACCAATATGGCCAAGCACAGCGCGGCTACTGCGGTGGTGCTAAATTTTGATAGGAAAGGAAAAAATATTGTCATTAAATATGCCGATAATGGCAAGGGTTGTATCCTAAAAAATAAAAATGGGCTTCAGAATGCGGAATCCCGCATAAAAGCGATTAACGGAAAGATTACTTTTGAAACAGAACCAAATAAGGGATTTAAGGCAACGATAATTATTTGAGTATGTTTAAAAAAGTACTTATTTCAGACGATATTGACTGTATAAACCAAGGGGTTATTTCCGTATTGCAGGCTTTGGGAATAGGGTCGATTACGGAGGTTATGTATTGCGACGATGCCTTCTTGAAAATAGAAAAGGCGCAGTTAGAGAAAGACCCTTTCGACTTGTTAATAACTGATTTATCCTATATTCCAGATTACAGAGAGCAAACATTTTCATCGGGAGCGGACTTGATAGCCATCCTGAAACAGAAGCATCCAGAACTGCCAATTATTGCCTATTCCGTGGAAGATAGGCTGCAACTGGTACGCGGACTGGTAATGGACCATAAACTGAACGGCTATGTGTGCAAGGGCCGAAAGGGGCTGGAGGAATTGAAGACCGCAATAAACAAGGTCTTTAATGGAGAAACCTATCTTTCTCCCCAAGTGGAAAACGCACTCTCTAAAAAAACAACACCTATTATAGCGGATTATGATATCGCTTTAATGACGCACCTGGCAAAAGGTTTGTCCCAAAAGGAAATCGCTGATCATTTTAAGGCTGTCAATATGCTGCCCAATAGTCTTAGTTCCGTAGAAAAGCGGGTGGGGAAGCTTTGTATTCACTTTAAAGCGAAAAATGCCATTCATCTGGTGGCAATGGTAAAGGATTTGGGAATAATTTAAGCTGCCTATAGGCCCAGGGAACAGACTTTTAGCTTTTATATTTAAAAAAAACTGACGTTTTACGGAATCCCGCAAAGAAATGGACAAATTACTCCCTTTCTTTGAAGTGGGGAATAATTATTCTGGGGAGAATAAATTGAAGTTTCCCAAAGCCGTTCTATCGTTTGATAGAACGGTTTATTATTTTAGGCAAGTTGTTGCCGCTAAGCTGAAATGGCTTTGAAGAAGAAGAATAAAGGTTCTGGGAAGAGGACTAAGCCCCAAGATTGCCCGTACTTGGAACGATTTTTTTCCGTTGGCTCTGATATAGAGGTTGGGAGGGTTTGAAAACCTTTGGGAGACATAAAGGTGGCGCAATATGATTGTATTGGATTTTGAAAAGTGGGGCACCCGAGATTTTTTTTGGGGCACCTTATGGGGCACCCAAAATTCGTCAGAAAAGCAATTAAATGTATATTAAACAAAAAAAGCCCATCCATATGGATAAGCTTCTCATCGGTCTA
Organism: Aequorivita aquimaris; assembly: GCF_001573155.1. Classification (GTDB taxonomy): domain Bacteria; phylum Bacteroidota; class Bacteroidia; order Flavobacteriales; family Flavobacteriaceae; genus Aequorivita; species Aequorivita aquimaris. The sequence continues at coordinate 277,051 of NZ_JRWG01000004.1, forward strand.
ATTACTTAAACCACAAAGTATTAAACTAAATTTAATACTTCAACACAACATCTTGTTGCGGTCTGGACGAGACTCGAACTCGCGACCCCCTGCGTGACAGGCAGGTATTCTAACCAACTGAACTACCAGACCAAGTTTTCAACCTTTCTTGCGAAAGACCCCAACAACAGTTGGGCAAAGTGAAAAATTGTTACCATACTTTTTGGGATTGCTCCCTTGCTGTATTAAGCGGTGGCAAATATACCACTCCATTTCATTTTCGCAAACTATTTTTTTAAAAAATAATAAATTTTATCCAAACTTCTGACGTTCCACTAGATATGTAGTCAAAATCTTGTTGAAACTTTCATTTATATCGGTTAAAACATACTTTATTCTATATTGGGCACATCGCAATTGTAGCTCGTGGAAGTATTCCTGCACAGCTTCTTCATATTGCTCCTTAATATTATCGGCATACAGATTTATATGTTCACCTGTTTCAACATCCACAAATCGCTTGGGGCGGTTGCTGAAATCGAAATTTACTTCGCGTTTTTTATCGAAAGTGTGAAAAAGGATTACCTCGTGCTTGTTGTATTTTAAATGCTGAAGCGCTTCAAAAAGTTTTTCCGCCTCTGTATCGCTTTGGAACATATCTGTAAACAGAAAGACCAAGGATCGGCGTTTTAGCTTTTCAGCAATTAAATGGAGGTGCTCATAGGTTCTGGTCTGCGATTTTTCTTCGGAAGAAAGCAAGGCCTCATTCAACTTTTGAAGCAACATTTGATGGTGGCGCTCACTGCCTTTTTCCGAAGCGTAAAATTCATATTCGCCACTGTAAACACTAAGCCCAACAGCATCGCGCTGCCGCTTCATCAAATTCATAATTGCAGCCGAAGCCAAGACCGAAAACCCAATTTTATTGAGAGAATTGATATTGAATTCCTTCAGTTTCGGGTAATGCATCGAGCTACTATTATCCACGATCAAGTGGCACCGAAGGTTCGTTTCCTCTTCGTAACGTTTGGTATAAAGTTTATCGGTTTTGGCGAAAAGTTTCCAGTCTATATGTTTTGTGCTTTCGCCGTTGTTATAGATTTTATGCTCCGCAAATTCCGCAGAAAACCCGTGGAATGGGCTTTTATGAAGTCCAGAAATAAAGCCCTCCACCACTTGTTTTGCAAGCAGCTCCAGATTTTTAAAACCTGTTATCTCATTTATTTCTTTCTCTATATTCAACGGCCAACCTATTATTGAAGCGTTTTTTTCAAAATATAAAATTCCGCTAAATCGCCTTCTACCATATTGCCGGAACTGTCGAGCATCCACAGTTGGTTTTCGCCTACCTTATACTGAAGGGTGTCGCTTTCGGATTTTAAAAGTACTTTGGAGCCACTTTCGTCCCAAACAAAATTGCCAGTCTGCACAAATTCATTTTCGCCTTCCATCTTCCCTAAATAAGTTTGGGAAAGGGTGTAGGTTTTGTCGTCTCTCAACTCCAATACAGTTTTAATTCCCTCGCAATCGGCGCAGGGCGTTGTTCCTTCATACACGCCCGCCCAATCCAGCGAGTTTTCGGAATTGTGTGAATCTACAACATTGTTGTCCGTTGTTTCCATTGTTTCATCGGAAACATTCTCCTTGTTTTCAACGTGTTTGCAACCAATAAAGATGGTTGTTGCAATTCCAAATGCCAAAAATATTTTTTTCATACTCCCTATTTTAAAATGCCATCAACAATTCCATAATCTACAGATTCTTCGGCATTCATCCAATGATCGCGATTGAAATCCTTCATCACTTTTTCGAAAGATTGTCCGCAATTTTCGGCCAAAATACGTGCGCTAATTTCTTTTGTCTTCAAAATTTCCTGCGCCGTAATTTCTATATCACTGGCAACGCCTCTTGCACCACCACTGGGCTGATGGATCATAACACGGGCGTGCGGCTGGATAAACCTTTTTCCTTTTTCGCCAGCGGAAAGCAAAATACTTCCCATGGAAGCTGCCAGACCGGTACAGATGGTTGAAACCGGACTTTTAATTTCACGCATGGTATCGTAAATAGAAAACCCGGAAGTAACATATCCACCGGGACTATTTATGTAAAATTTAATCTCGTCGTGGCTCAGCGCGTCTAGATACATTAAACGGTCCACAACATGGCGTGCGCTTTTGTCATCTACCATTCCCCAGAGGAAAACTTTGCGTTCTTCCAGTAATTTACTGTCAATTTTATCCTGTACTTTATTTGTTTTTTCCATAGTCTGCAATCTGTCCTCTCGAGCGCAGTCGAGAGATTTTTAGGCTGTTATATCAAAAAGAAGTCTCGATTGTGCTTTTACTGCACTTAGCACGCTCGCGACCAGAGATTTTTACTAATATAGAAAAAGGCCCAGCAATGCGCCAAGCCTTTTATTGTTTAATTTTTCTTTTTTGAAATATTTTACAAAAGTGAATCAATCGCTTCCGCATAAACATTCTTTGGAGCAACGCCTACTTGACGGCCCACTACTTCGCCATTTTGGAACACCAAAACGGTCGGAATATTTCGCACGCCATATTTTGCGGCAAAATCTTGGTTTGCATCCACATCTACTTTTCCTACTACGGCCTTGCCTTCGTATTCTTTGCTTATTTCTTCAATGATGGGCCCTACCATTCGGCAAGGTCCGCACCAGGCTGCCCAAAAGTCAACCAATACCGGTTTGTCACTTTTTAAAACCGTTTCTTCAAATGTTGCGTCTGTTATTTCTAATGCCATAATCTTTGTTTTTAATGATTGTCAAAAATAGTTAAATTTTATTCGTTTTGCCGTAGTGTTAATATATGTTTAGGAAATGATTGTATTGGTTAATTCTATTATTAATTCAACTTATAATGCAACTGCTCTCTGTCCAGTTCATCCAGCAATTCCTTTGATATGTTTATTTTATGTTTTCTACTGGGCATAGTGAGATGAATTTTTTCTTCGTTTTCATATACTACAAAAAACAATTGCTTTTCACCTTTGTGGGTTTTTACAAGGTTTTTGAGCGAATCTATCTTTCCTTCCCTTAAGTCATTTAAAGGCATGGTAATGGTTAATTTTTTTCCGTGGGTCTCCATTACATCGTGAAGCAATTGGATGCTGTTGTATTGAAGTCGCGGTTCGCCTTTTTTACCAGTATCACGGTTCGTCCAACCTTCCTTTACAAAAACGCGACCATAAATAAAGCTATTCGGAACCAAGAAATGGCGCCATTTTAGATACTCTTCCCCAAAAATTTTGAAATCGTAGCTGTCCTCATAATCCTCGACGGTGAAAATGGCCCAGCCCTTTCCAGCCTTTGATTCCCTGTGCTGCACATCGCTCACCACGCCGCCGAAACACAGTTCTTTATTGAGATAATCCTCCAAATGGTTAAAATGCGAAACCTTGCAATTTGTAAAGCTTTCCATCTCTATTCTGAAATCGTCCAGCGGATGGCCCGAAATATAAACGCCCACCACTTCCTTTTCCTGCTTCAGCTTTTTCATGGTGCCCCATTCCTCGCAGGGCGGAACTTCGGGTTCGGGAATTTGCACTTCGCTGGCATCACCAAAAAGGCTTACCTGTGAAGAATTCTGCGTTTCCTGATATTTTGCTGCATAGCGAAGTACTTTTTCAATAAACATCACTCCATCGCCATCATCGTGCAGGTATTGTGCGCGGTGGGTATCAAAACTGTCGAAACCGCCTGCAAGTGCTAAATTTTCAAAAGCTTTTTTATTTGCGGAACGCAGGTCAATCCGCTTCGCCAAATCAAAAACCGATTTGTATTTTCCATCCTTTCTGTTTTCAACAATCGTTGCCACGGCACTGCTGCCCACGCCTTTTACGGCGCCCATTCCAAAACGGATGGCGCCTTGGTCGTTTACCGTAAATTTGTGGAAGGATTCGTTTACATCGGGACCCAAAACGGTCAATCCCATCCGCTTGCATTCGTCCATAAAAAAGGTTACCTGTTTTATGTCGCTCATATTATTGGAAAGCACCGCTGCCATATATTCCGCGGGATAATGGGCTTTTAGATAGGCCGTTTGATAGGCAATCCAAGCGTAGCAAGTAGAGTGCGATTTATTAAAAGCGTAACTTGCAAAGGCTTCCCAATCCTTCCAGATTTTTTCAAGTTTTTCGGGGTCGTGGCCTTTTTCGGCGGCCTGGGCTACGAACTGCGGCTTCATTTTGTCCAGCACCGCTTTTTGTTTTTTCCCCATCGCCTTTCGCAGAACATCGGCTTCACCTTTGGTAAAACCTGCCAATTTTTGTGACAAAAGCATCACCTGCTCCTGATAGACCGTGATTCCGTAGGTTTCCTTCAAATATTCCTCCATCGCGGGAAGGTCGTATTCAATTTCCTCCTCACCGTGTTTCCTGCGAACAAAACTTGGAATGTATTCCATCGGGCCCGGACGGTACAGCGCGTTCATTGCAATCAGATCCGCAAAGACCGTGGGTTTTAGTTCCTTCATATATTTCTGCATTCCGGCAGATTCATACTGAAAAATCCCAACGGTATCCCCTCGTTGGAAAAGCTCGTAGGTTTTTTCATCGTCGAGCGGAAAGGTATCCGGATCCAGATCAACGTTGTGTTTGTGTTTTACAAGTTTTACCGTGTCCTTTATAAGCGTCAAGGTTTTCAGACCGAGGAAATCCATTTTCAAAAGGCCCGCACTTTCCACCACCGAGTTGTCGAATTGGGTCACGTACAGATCGGAATCCTTTGCCGTGGCAACGGGTACGAAATCGGTAATATCGCTGGGCGTAATGATTACACCACAGGCGTGGATTCCCGTATTGCGGACAGAACCTTCAAGAATTTTTGCCTGGTTTATGGTTTGGGCTTCCAGATCACTTCCTTCGGAAAGGTTTAAAAGTTCATTTACCTTCGGAAGCTCATCACTTCGGAAACGGCTTCGCAATTCCGCATCGCTCAAACCGAAAATTTTGTTCAGTTTGGTCATATTTGGAATCAATTTCGAAATCCGATCGGCTTCATTCAACGGCAAATCCAAAACCCGCGCGGTATCGCGAATGGAGGATTTTGCCGCCATGGTACCATAAGTGATAATCTGCGCCACTTGGTTGCTGCCATATTTGTTGATTACGTAATCCATAACCTTGCTTCGGCCTTCATCGTCAAAATCGATGTCGATATCGGGCATACTCACACGATCTGGGTTTAGGAAACGCTCAAAAAGAAGATCGTATTTAATTGGGCAAATATTTGTGATTCCCAAACAATACGCCACCGCACTTCCCGCCGCCGAACCACGGCCCGGCCCAACGGAAACGCCCATTTTTCGGGCTTCCGAAATAAAATCCTGCACAATCAAAAAGTAGCCGGGATAGCCCGTGTTCGCAATTACTTCCAACTCAAAATCGAGGCGTTGCTTAATTTCCTTTACGCGCTGCGATGCATTTTCGGGAATTTCAAAATCGGTCAAGGCTTCGTAGGAAACCTCCAATAATTCTGGGTAGCGTTTCTTGGCACCTTCGTAAGTTAAATGGCGTAGATACGCGTTTTCGCCACGCTTGCCGCCATCGATATCCTCGGGGTTCAAAAATTCCTGCGGTATGCCGAAATTGGGCAGCAAAACATCGCGGTGCAAAGAGAAGGGCTGGATTTTTGAAACCACTTCGTCTATATTCAAAATGGCTTCGGGAAGGTCCTTGAACAAGGCCTTCATTTCATCCTGCGATTTGAAATAATATTCCTGGTTTGGCAAACCGTAGCGATAGCCACGGCCACGACCAATGGGCGTTGCCTGCTTTTCGCCATCCTTTACGCACAGCAAAATGTCGTGGGCGTTGGCGTCTTCCTTCTTTATATAATAGGTGTTGTTGCAGGCTACGATTTTTACATTGTTGCGCTTTGCCATTTCGATTAGCACGTCGTTTACACGCCTTTCATCTTCCTGATTGTGGCGCATAATCTCAACATATAAATCCTCGCCGAACTGTTCCTTCCACCATAGCAAAGCTTCCTCAGCTTGGTTTTCGCCGATGTTCAAAATCTTTCCGGGCACTTCGCCGTATAGGCTTCCCGTTAAAACTATAATGTCCTCTTTGTATTTTTCAACTATATTTTTATCGATTCGCGGTACGTAATAAAAACCCTCGGTGTAAGCGATGGAAGCCATTTTTGCCAAATTGTGGTAGCCGTTTTTATTTTTGGCCAGCATCACGATTTGGTAGCCGTTGTCTTTATGATTTTTATTTAAATGGTCCTCGCAGACAAAGAATTCACAGCCAACAATTGCTTTTATGGGTTGTGGGGGATTTTCATCTTCTTCATTTTTCGGCAAATCGGCGAGCGATTTGTTATAATTGGCAACGGCCTGCACAAAGTGGAAAGCGCCCATCATATTGCCGGAATCGGTGAGGGCGACGGCGGGCATGTTGTTTTCAACGGCGGCATTTACCAAATCCATCGTGCTGGAAGTGGATTGCAGAATGGAAAACTGTGAATGATTATGAAGATGAACAAAAGGTGCATCCTCCAGTGTGGCGATGTTCTCCTTTATTTCTTCTGAAGAGATTTCCTGCGTCTCCGAAGCGGCCTGCATTTGCTTTCGGATACTATCCGAAGCTTTTTTCAGATTTATATGCTCCAGCCCAATCAATTCAATTGGCTGCGGATTTGCTTCGGAAAAGTTTTCGAAATAATCTGGCTGCACGTCGAGTTCTTCCTTCGTAAAAATCTGGCGGCGCACCAATTCCAAAAAGCAGCGAGTAGTTGCTTCAACGTCGGCGGTGGCGTTGTGTGCCTCGGCGAAAGGCTCGTTAAACAAAAACTCGTGAAGCTCAGTAAGAGTGGGCAATTTAAACTTTCCGCCACGCCCGCCGGGAATTTGGCAAAGCTGGGCGGTGGTTTCGGTACAAGTGTCCAAAACGGGTAATTTGGGCAATGGGTTTTCAATTCCCAATCGGAAAAATTCAGCACCCATAATGTTTACGTCAAAATCTACATTTTGGCCGACGATGAACTTGGTTTTTGAAAGTGCATCTTGAAATTTTTCAGCGACTTCTTCCAAGGAAATTCCTTCGGTCGTAGCCAATTCGGTAGAAATTCCATGGATTTTTTCGGCATCAAAAGGGATGTTGAAACCATCTGGTTTTACCAAATAATCCTGATGCTCTATCAAATTCCCCATAGCATCGTGCAACTGCCACGCAATCTGGATACAGCGTGGCCAATTGTCGCTATCGCTTACGGGCGCGTTGTAGCGTTTGGGAAGACCTGTGGTTTCTGTATCGAAGATTAAATACATTGGGATTGAAGATTTTAGATTGACGATTAACGATTAACGATTGTTGATTTCAGGATTTTGGGTTAAGAGCGTGAACACTTAACACTTAACACTTAACACTTAACACTTAACACTTAACACTTAACACTTAACACTTAACACTTAACACTTAACACTTAACACTTAACACTTAACACTTAACACTTAACACTTAACACTTAACACTTAACAGAGGAAGTAAAAATAGAAAAACCAACAGCTTTTGGGAAGTTAAATTATCACGAGTTGTTCACAATAAAAAAACCGCTTTCGGAAATTCCGAAAACGGTCTTTTGGTCTTCTTTTTCAAATTATTAGGATACTACGGCTTCAAAGTTTTTGGCACTTTGCCAAGCGTTTTGAATGGTATCACGCTGCTTGGTCAGGATTTGCTGTGTGGTGGGCGGCAATGTAGTGTCTTTAATCACTTCATTGTACTCTTCAACAGCGGCTTTTTCACCTTTTTGCACTTCTTCTAAAATGGTTTCTTCGTTATTTGAAGAAAATGCGGTTTCAATATCCATCCAAGTTCGGTGCAGAGCGCCGGTGGTACTTCCGCCTTTGTCTGGCGTTTCACCGTAGTTTTTGATTTCAGTCTTAATTTCGTGACCGAAGTCATATCTTTTTTGGGCCTGTTCGTTAAAGAATTGCTTCAGTTTTGTGTTATCCACTTTTTCCGCAGCTTTCTTATAACCCTTCTCGGCGTCATAATTCTTCTCTAACAGTTCATTTAATTTGTTCGACATTTTTTCAGTAAACTTCATAATCTCTTTCGTTTTAAATTATACAGTTGTTTTTCTTCATCATAATTACTCCTCTAAAGACAACTGTTCAACTTCATTCGGATATACCCTAATATACCATGAATAAAGGGGTTTCAACGAATTATTAACCTAAGTTTAGTGTAAATTAACAAGGTTTAACCTTTGCCGTGAAATATAAGGTAAAATGTTAATTAATAAGTAACATCAAATTGACCCTCGGTGATATCTGTGCGGTTTGTTATAAAGGAAAAAGTACCTTTAATTGATTTTTCAGAAATGTTATGTTCCAAAATAGTGACAAGCCCCTCCACAGTATCTTCGGGTCCGGTAACGCCTTGGTATTTGGCGGCAAAACCTCCTCTTGGCAAGGTGTAATCACCAGGTTCAACATTAGCTGTAACGGAAATTACAATGGTGGCATTGGCAGTACTTCCGGAAGTTATGATGGTATTTCCTGTATTACGGGAAGAAACGGTTACAGGTATAAATTGATTTCCGTCAACCTTTGCGCTAAATAAGCCTGCATTGGTGGGATCTACTATATCTCCGCCTGTATAAGAAACATTATATAAGGTACCTTGAGAAACATATATAGTATCTATACCAGGCAAGAAGGCATTAAAATTAAAAGTTCCCGAAAGTGTTTTATTCGTTTCATTAAGTTCTGAAATAGTTACTACGCCTTCGCCGTTTGGATTAGTGGTATATATGCTGCCACCCATATCTTCATAAACAGCATAATTAGGACTTCCCTCTCCAATGGTGAAATTACCTTCGCCTAAACGCGAAAGTTGAATTGTCATGGATTCTTCATCATTAAAGCCTTGTATTGTAAGTGTACCATCTTCATTTAGTGCGGCACGTGCGTCTGTTGATGTATATAACCTGTCATCTACTTTAGCTTGGAGGGCAACTTCATTGGTCTGTGTATCTTCGCAAGAAATAAGCGACACTGTAGCTAAAAGAACAAATAGAAACTTTTTCATCGGTTAAGGGGTATTTAGGGATTTTGACAAATGTAAAATAAAAACTTTAATTGGTTGAATTTCAAAAAGAAAATATACTATCTTTGCCGTCCTTAATTATAACCGGGGTCGGGAACCCCAAAAATTAATTTAAACATGCCTGTAAAAATCAGACTACAAAGACACGGAAAGAAAGGTAAGCCTTATTTCTGGATCATCGCGGCAGACAGCCGTTCAAAAAGAGATGGTAAATTCCTTGAAAAAATAGGATCTTACAATCCAACAACAAACCCTGCACAGATTGAACTTGATGTGGACAGCGCTGTAAAATGGCTTCAAAATGGAGCACAACCTACAGATACTGCCCGTGCTATTCTTTCTTACAAAGGAGCTTTAATGAAAAACCACCTTGCTGGTGGTGTTCGTAAGGGCGCTTTGACCGAAGAGCAAGCTGAAGCAAAATTCAACGAGTGGTTAGAATCCAAAAAAGGATCAATCGACCATAAGAAAGCGAGTCTTTCTGAGGCCAAGGAAAAAGCTAAAGCTGAAAAACTTGCTGCCGAAAAAGCCGTAAGTGAGAAGCGCGCTGCTGATGCCGCTGCCGCTGCTGCTGCTGCAGAAGAGGAAGCAACTGAAGAAGTAGAAGCAACTGCTGAAACTGCGACTGAAGAAGCTCCAGCTACTGAGGCTCAAACTGAAGAAGCAAAGGAAGAAAATCCTGCTGCTGAAGAAGCCAAAGAAGACGAAAAAGAAGCATAAATTTTAAAACGATGCAAAAGGAGAATTGCTTCTACTTGGGCAAAATCGTTAGAAAATACAGCTTTAAGGGGGAACTGCTCATAAAACTTGATACGGACGAACCCGAACTTTTTACTGAAATGGAATCGGTTTTTGTGGAACAACGCAAAAACCTGATTCCATTTTTTATTGAAGAAAGTTCACTTCACAAAAGTGAATTGCTTCGCGTACGCTTTGAAGAGGTAAAAAACGAAGCAGAAGCAGATGCTTTGATTGGCGCACATCTTTATCTGCCCTTGGAATTTTTACCAAAACTTACAGGAAACAAATTTTACTTTCACGAAATCATTGGTTTTACCGCCGAAGATGAATCCTTTGGAATAATTGGGAAAATTACTGGCGTAAACGATACTACTTCACAAGCACTTTTTGAAATTGACCGCAGCGGAAAACAAATATTGATTCCGATGATTGACCATTTCATTAAAAAAGTGGATCGCGAAAAGAAAACCATTCTTTTGGATGTGCCGGAAGGATTGATAGAAATGTACCTTTAACAGGAAATTCCAAATTACAAGCACCAAATTCCAAATAAATTCCAAAAAGTAAATCCCAAATTCCAAAATCTTCAATCAGCAATCGTTAATCGAAAATCTAAAATCCATTGAAGCCTTTTAAATTCAAGCAATTCACTGTTGATCAAGACCGTTGTGCGATGAAGATTGGCACTGACGGTGTTTTGCTCGGGGCTTGGGTTTCCTTAAAAAACAATCCGTTTTCAATTTTGGATATTGGCGCTGGCACTGGCATTATCGCTTTGCAATTAGCGCAACGCTCCCATGCCGAAATGATTGACGCTCTTGAAATTGATGAAAACGCCTATGAACAGTGCGTTGATAATTTTGAAAATTCCCAGTGGGGCGATAGGCTTTTTTGTTACCACGCTTCTTTGGAAGAATTTGTTGAAGAAATTGAGGACAAATACGACCTTATTATTTCCAATCCGCCGTTTTACTCCGAAGATTACAAAACTTCAAATGAAATTCGTGACATTGCGCGTTTTAACGATGCGCTTCCTTTTGATGAATTGATTGAAAGCGCTTCGCTTTTACTTTCAGACGAGGGGGTTTTTGCGGTTATCATTCCGCGGAAGGAAGAAGAAGATTTCATAAAAATGGCTTCAGAAGTAAATCTGTTTCCAAATAGGATTTGCAGGGTTCGCGGCACTGAAACTTCCGAAGAAAAAAGAAGTATGCTTGAGTTTTCTTTTGAAAAGATTTCCCCAAAAATAGAAAACCTTACCATTGAAACTTCACGCCATAATTATACCGAAGATTACAAAAATCTGGTGCAGGATTTTTACCTGAAAATGTAGGTCTTTAAGCTTGTGATTTCTACATTTGTATTCCTTTTAAATACTTATAGATGAAACCAGATCTTTTCGAAGCTCCCGATTATTACAATCTTGACGAATTACTTTCAGACGAACACAAATTGGTACGCCAAGCCGCCCGTGATTGGGTAAAGCGCGACGTATCGCCCATTATAGAGGAATACGCCCAAAAAGCTGAATTCCCAGAACAAATAATCAGCGGCCTTGCTGAAATTGGTGCTTTTGGCCCGTACATTCCCGAGGAATATGGCGGTGCCGGACTTGACCAAATTAGCTACGGCTTGATTATGCAGGAAATTGAGCGCGGTGATAGCGGCGTTCGCAGTACAGCTTCCGTGCAGTCTTCGCTGGTAATGTATCCTATTTACAAATACGGGACCGAGGAACAACGCAAAAAATATTTGCCAAAACTTGCCTCGGGTGAATGGATGGGCTGTTTCGGCCTGACCGAGCCGGACCACGGCAGCAATCCGGGCGGGATGACCACTAATTTTAAAGACAAGGGCGACCACTACCTTTTGAATGGCGCCAAAATGTGGATCAGCAATGCTCCCTTCGCACAGGTTGCCATAGTGTGGGCAAAAAACGAAGAAGGAAGAATCCACGGTTTAATTGTGGAACGCGGGATGGAAGGTTTTTCAACTCCTGAAACGCACAATAAATGGTCACTTCGTGCTTCAGCAACCGGCGAACTAATTTTTGACAACGTAAAAGTGCCGAAGGAAAATTTACTTCCGAATAAATCAGGCTTGGGGGCGCCACTTGGCTGCCTTGATTCCGCACGATACGGAATCGCTTGGGGCGCCATTGGCGCTGCGATGGATTGTTATGACACGGCGCTTCGTTATTCCAAAGAGCGAATGCAATTTGGCAAGCCAATTGGCCAGTTCCAACTTCAGCAGAAAAAATTGGCGGAAATGATTACCGAGATTACCAAGGCCCAACTTTTAGCTTGGCGTTTGGGCGTTTTGCGAAATGATGGCAAGGCAACTTCCGCACAAATTTCAATGGCAAAGAGAAATAATGTTGATATGGCAATTAACATAGCCAGAGAAGCAAGACAGATTTTGGGCGGAATGGGCATTACCGGTGAGTACAGTATTATGCGCCACTCCATGAACCTTGAAAGCGTTATTACGTATGAAGGAACGCACGATATCCATTTATTAATTACTGGGCTTGATATTACTGGTTTAAATGCGTTTCAATAAATGAGAAACTTTATTTTTTTTATTATATCTCTGTTTTTGCCGCTTTTAGGCTTTTCGCAGGCAAAAGAGAATGAACAAGTAAGCTTAGACGCTTTACTGAACGATACCCAATTCAGTAGTGACAATACACAGATGTTTGAATTTATTTGGTGGTTGCCCAGAAAATTTTGGGAAGTTTCTTATGCACAGGACCCCACTTCTTCTAAAGAAGATTTTATGGAATTAAATGAAATTTTTGAAGATTACGAACTTTTTGGGGTTGTTAAGGGAGAGATTGGTCATTTTGGGGGAATAACCTATTACCCTGAAGAAGCAATTTTAAAGGAACTAGTAATTAATTATAAAGGGGAAAATTTAATAATTGTACCAAAAGAGGAGATATCAGCAGATTTTTCAAATTTCTTTATGATAATTCAGCCTATGCTTGGCAATATGCTTGGGCAGATGGGCAACAATATACATTTTGTTCTTTATAAAAGCATTCGAGGCAACGAAGTGTTACCAGTAGATCCCTTAGGCAGTGGCGTACTAACCATAAAACTAGGTGATTTTGAGCGCACGGTGGATCTTCCATTAAATAGTTTATTACTTGAGAAAAAATGTAATGAGGACGGTAAATTATATTCAGGTAAATATATTTTTTGCCCCATCCACGGTAAAAAGTTAGTTAATCAATAAAAAAATTGATTCTTTGAAAAGCTTCTCCACGTGGGAAGCTTTTTTTATTTCCCATTACTGTCGTACTGTTTCAAATTGTATCTTTAAAAAAACAATTGATAAATGTCTTCTAGAAACCGAATGTCCCGAGCTTACAGAACTGCCCGTCGCATAAAGTTTAATGACGACTCAAAGTTTATAGTTTTTAGCGACTGCCATCGGGGCGACAACAGTTTTGCGGATGATTTTGCCAATAACAGGAACATTTACTTTCACGCATTACAGGATTATTACAAAAACGGTTTTACCTATTGTGAGATAGGAGATGGTGACGAGTTGTGGGAAAACCTATTTTTTAAGGATATTTTTGAAGCCCATCAAAATGTGTACGAGTTGATGAAGCTATTTTATGCAGAAAATAGATTGTACCGAGTGGTTGGAAATCACGACATGGTTTATATGAACCAAAAATTTGTTGAAAAAACACTTTACACCTATTTCGATAAAATTACAGGTAAGGACGCACCTCTCTTTCCGGGTATTAAATTTACCGAAGGCCTTATTTTGGAGCACGAAAAAACGGGACAGGAAATTTTTATGATGCACGGTCACCAAGCCGATTGGATGAACTACGTAGGCTGGAAATTTAACCGTTTTATGGTGCGGGCACTATGGCGGCAATTGCAGATTTTCGGTATTGGCGATCCCACAAGTCCAGCAAAAAATTACAAGGAACTCATTAAAGTTGAAAGACGAACCAAGCGGTGGATTGTTGAAAACAAAAATATTTTTACCATTATTGGCCATACCCACAGACCGCGCTTTCCCGAACCTGGTGACATAGCTCTTTTTAATGACGGAAGCTGTGTACACCCCCGAAGTATAACTGGACTGGAAATAGAAAACGGGGAGATTTCCTTGGTGAAATGGCAAATTTCCACCACCGAAGACGGCACATTAAAAGTTCAACACGTATTGCTGGAAGGACCGCAAAAATTGATCGACTACAAAACTGAATAAAAAAAATCTTACAGAATGAAATCCATATCACTCCTAATTCTGCTCGCTTCTTTTTCATTATTTTCCTGTGCTATTTCAAAAAAGGATATTTCTTCAGAGAAAGATTCCTATAAATATTTAGCGCTCGGCGATAGTTATACCATTGGTGAGAGTGTTTGCAGAAACTGCAATTATCCAAAGCAATTAACGGATAGCTTAAATGGTGTTCTAAAAGAAAAAACATCTGTAAAATTAATTGCTAAAACAGGCTGGACAACTACAGATTTATTGAGCGCGATTGCTGCTGAAAATCCTTCCAAAGATCATGATTTGGTAACATTGCTTATTGGTGTAAACAATCAATACCAAGGTAAACCATTTTCGCTTTACGAAGAGGAATTCCCAAAATTACTGGATATGGCTATCGATTTCGCAAAAGGCAAAAAAGAAAACGTGATTGTACTTTCCATTCCTGATTATGCTTTTACACATTTTGGACAGAAATCTGGGAAAAGTGAAAAAATTACTTCGGAATTGATAAAATATAACGCTTTTGCGGAAGAGACTGCGAATGAAAAAGGAGTATATTTTAAAAATATCACCCCGATTACGCAGCAAGGATTGGGAAATCCAACATTGGTTGCTTCAGACGGCTTACACCCATCGAAAGTTACTTATAAAAAATTTGTGGAAATAATGATGGATGAAGTTTTGAAAATACTTCGTTAAACTTCAGGTGCGAGTTCCACTTCCAACCCGTCGAGTTCTTCTTTTATAAAAATCTGACAACCCAAACGGCTGTTTTCTTTTACGTTAAAAGCTTCAGAAAGCATTAAATCTTCATCATAACTCATTTCGGGAAGTTCGTGATCGCTCAACACATAGCATTGGCAGGACGCACACATCGCCATTCCACCGCAAATGCCTATAGTTCCCTCTGGAGCCAATTCGTATGAACGAATTATTTCCATTAGATTCATATTCATATCCGTTGGCGCGTCAACCATATGCTTAACACCTTGACGGTCTATGATAGTAATTTTTACGTCGGTCATCAATTAATCAATTGATTTAACAATAGCTTTTGGCGCTTCCTTTTTACTTCCATCAAAACCTTCCACACCGCCAACGGTAGTATATTTCATTACATAACGTTTGTCTGGAAATATGCGTTGGTAGGCGCTTTGGCACATCAATGTTGCTTCGTGGAAGCCGCAAAGAATCAACTTCAACTTTCCCGGATATGTATTTACATCACCAATGGCATAGATGCCGGGAATGTTTGTTTGATAGTCTAAAGTGTTATCTACTTTAATTGCGTTTTTTTCAATCTCAAGGCCCCAATCGGCTATTGGGCCGAGTTTTGGCGACAAGCCGAACAACGGAACAAAATGGTCGCACTCACGGTTGAAAACCTCAGCACCTTGCTTAATAACTACTTCTTCCAAACGATTATTTCCCACCAAACCGATAACTTCAGCAGGAGTTATGAGTTCAATTTTTCCAAGGTTTTTTAATTCCTGTACCTTTTCAACACTGTCCAAAGCGCCGCGGAATTCATTTCTTCGGTGAACAAGCGTTACACTTTTAGCAACATCAGTCAAGAAAATGCTCCAATCCAAGGCCGAATCACCCCCTCCGGAAATAACTACATTTTTATTTCGATATAATTCAGGATCGCGGATGATGTATTCCACTCCTTTATCTTCAAAGTCTGAAAGATTGGTAATTGGAGGTTTTCGTGGCTCAAAACTTCCCAATCCACCTGCAATCGCAACAATAGGGGCATGATGTTTTGTACCTTTATCTGTAGTAACTATGAAAGTGCCATCTTCCATTTTTTCAATTGTATCTGCACGTTCACCGAGGGTAAAACCAGGCTGAAATGGTTCAATCTGCTTCATCAGATTTTTTACCAAATCACCAGCAAGTACTTCCGGGAAACCAGGAATATCATAAATAGGTTTCTTAGGATATATTTCAGTGCACTGCCCACCGGCTTGTGGAAGTGCATCAATTAAATGACATTTAAGTTTAAGTAATCCTGCTTCAAAAACAGCGAAAAGACCCGTAGGTCCTGCACCGATAATGAGAATATCTGTTTTTATCATGAAAGACTATTTCTTAATGAGTTCAAAAATAGTTTTGAAATTGGATTAAAAAAATGACGGTTGTCATTATTGCGAAACGCTAACAACCTTTTCAATTTGTGGAGCATACTTTTTAATGGTCATTTCCACACCGCTTTTTAACGTCATTTGGTTGACGGAACAACCAACACAAGCCCCTTGCAACTGTACATTTACTATCTTATCGCCTTCTATAGAAACCAATGAGATATCGCCGCCGTCGTTCTGTAAAAACGGACGAATCTCGTTTAGTGCTTCTTCTACTTTTGTTGTTAGTTCTTGCGTTGTCATATTATTTTTTTACGGCGCTGCAACCTGCCATTGTTGTAATTTTTATTGCTTCGGTTGCTGGAAGATTTTCGTTTCTTCGTACGGTTTCTTCAACAACGTTTTTGGTGATAGCTTCAAATGCTTCCTCAATTGGGGTCGCGGTTTGCAGTGCCGCTGGTCTGCCCGCATCACCTGCTTCTCGGATGCTTTGCACCAAAGGAACTTCCCCTAAAAATGGTACTTCCAAATCTTCAGCCAAATGCTTAGCGCCCTCTTTTCCAAATATATAATATTTATTTTCAGGAAGTTCGGCAGGAATGAAATAAGACATGTTTTCAATAATACCCAAAACAGGGACGTCAATATTTTCTTGACGGAACATCGCCACTCCTTTTCGAGCATCGGCCAGAGCGACGGTTTGTGGCGTACTTACTACAACAGCACCCGTGATTGGCAATGACTGCATAATGCTCAAATGAATATCTCCAGTTCCGGGCGGAAGGTCAATCAACATAAAGTCCAACTCACCCCAGGCGGCATCAAAAATAAGTTGGTTTAAGGCTTTGGCTGCCATTGGTCCACGCCAAATTACGGCTTGGTCTGGCTGGGTGAAAAAGCCAATGGAAAGTACTTTTATTCCGTAGTTTTCAACTGGTTTCATCTTACTCTTTCCGCCAACGTTTACCGAAAGTGGTTTTTCCATTGCCACATCGAACATTATAGGAATGGAAGGCCCATAAATATCTGCGTCCAAAATACCGACTTTGAAACCCATTTTGGAAAGTGTAACCGCCAAATTTGCCGTTACTGTTGATTTGCCAACGCCTCCTTTACCCGAAGCCACAGCAATTATATTTTGCACTCCTGGAATTGGTTTTCCTTTTATTAAGTTAGGATTTTGTGGTTTTGCGGGTGCCTCAACCTTAATGTTTACTTGCACCTTAGCATTTACATCCACTTTTTCGTGAATGGTCTTAATAATATCTGCCTCGGCACGTTTCTTTATGTGAAGTGCCGGTGTGGATAGTTTTAGGTCCACGATAATTTCATCTGCAAAGGTCACTACATTTTGCACTGCACCGCTCTCTACCATATTTTTTCCTTCGCCAGAAACAGTAATATTTTCAAGGGCCTGAAGGATATCTTGTTTTGAAATGCTCATTTTTTATTTGTAATATTTAGATTCATTCTAAAGTGCAAATATACTAAAATAAGTTGGCAGTATTCAGTGGCAGTTTACAGTAAAGTTTTATTGAAATTATTTCCTATTATTTTTAAATTTTATAAAAATTAGGAAATAGTCAAAGCTCCTTATTAGGATCCCAAAAATGTCTTTCAAAATTTTGGATTTTATTGTCTACCACTTGTATTCCTTCACTTTCCAAAAGTTGCTGCATCAAATTTGTGCCTTGAAAATGATGTTTTCCCGTCAGCAGTCCATTTCTATTTACAACGCGATGTGCAGGAACGTCTTTTTTTACACTTCCGTTCATTGCCCAACCAACCATTCTGGCACTTCCGGCTGCTCCCAGATAGTTTGCGATTGCACCATAGGATGTTACCCTTCCGTAAGGGATTAATTTAGCCACTTGATAGACTTTTTCAAAAAAACCTTCATTAGCCATTTTTAAATCTGTCTTAAAATTTTGAAGAATGTAATTATGGAAATAACCGCAGTAACCAGCCCTATAACATAATTCATATTTAATTTCAGCTTTTGCGAATCCTCTTTTGCCCTAAAAAACTGAACATATAGCGCAAGACTTGCAAAAGTGCCAACTCCCGAAGCGATTACCGCCAACAAGAGTTGCGGTTGGGAGAATGAAAAAGCCCCAAATGCCGAAAATGTGATGCTGAGATACATCCAATAAGGTAATGGCAACAGGTTTAGCATTGCAATAAATATACCTAGAAAGAAACGGTTTCTTTTGGAGTTTTCACCGTGGTTACGAATTTCGCGGCGGGTGTCCTTTGCAATAAATATAAAATAGATTGTAAGACTTATAAAAATGCCTAGAGCTACTTTTTGTAGCATACTTACAATTTCGGGATGTTTGCCAATATATCTAGCAAAAATAAGCGCTATATACGTTTGTAACATTACCGTAATACACACACCCACTGAAAAAAGAAGACCCCTCTTCCTGCCTTCCCTCATACTTATCTTGGCTGCATACATATTGATTAAGCCTGGTGGAAGCACGCCTATAAATGACCCAAAAAAACCAATAAGCAAGTTGTAAAATATTGTCATTTAGGGCGGTTGTTTTTGTGAATATACTGAATTTATAACTAACGGAACTTAAACCGAATGTAAGTAATCTTTTTGCCTATTTCCAGATATTGCTGTTCATAAAAAGTTTTAATGTTCGTTACAGCTTCTGGGGCTCCTTGGCTTCCATACACATCGTGATGTGCGTATTCAATTTCTTCTTCCAAACCATGAAGTAGCCCGAGGGTATAGCCGTGCATAAATTCGCTATCGGTCTTTAGATGGACTACGCCACTGGGCTTCAATATTTTTTTATATTTCCGAAGAAAATCTTGATTGGTCAATCGGTGTTTGGTGCGCTTGTATTTAATCTGTGGGTCTGGAAAGGTAATCCAGATTTCGTCTACTTCGTTTTCGTCGAAAACATGATCTACCAATTCAATCTGTGTTCGTAAAAAACCAACGTTGTGCAATCTTTTTTCCAATGCAGTTTTTGCACCTTTCCAAAAACGGGCGCCTTTTATATCTATACCCAAGAAGTTTACGTCGGGATTTGTTTTGGCAAGATTTACTGAATATTCGCCCTTTCCGCATCCCAATTCCAAAACCAATGGGTTTTCGTTTTTAAAAAATTCCTTTCGCCAATTTCCCTTCAGTTTTAAGCTATTGCCCAATACTTCCTCGCGTGAGGGTTGCACAACGTTTGAAAAAGTTTCATTGTCCCTAAAGCGTTTCAATTTATTTTTACTTCCCAAAATTTTAAATTTTTGGTAAAATTAAGGAAATATAATGCCGCAGCAATTATTGCTACCTTTGTTTTTATGCCGAAAAAAAAGACAATACTGGTTGCTCCATTGCATTGGGGGTTGGGCCACGCCACCCGCTGCATACCCATAATTCGGCTTTTGCTGGAGCATAACTTTAGTGTTTTATTGGCTTCAGACGGGGCTGCGTTGTTATTGTTGCAAAAAGAATTCCCCCATTTGGAAACCGTGGTGCTCCCTTCTTACAATATTACATATCCCAAAAAGGGGAACTTTTTTAAATGGAAAATTCTTTTAAAATTTCCGCAGATAAAAAAGACCATGGCTGCAGAAAATAGATTGGTCAATCAACTTGTAAAGGATGGAAAGATTCAAGGCATTATTAGCGATAACCGATTTGGGGTCAGAAGTAGTGATATTCCCTCGGTTTTTATAACACATCAATTGAATGTTTTAACCGGAAGCACTTCTTTTTTCACTAGCAAAATGCATCAAAAAATTATAAAAAAGTTTGATGCTTGCTGGGTACCGGACGTGGATGATGTGGTTATGAACCTCAGCGGAAAATTAGGCCACCTTAAAAAAGAACCGTTCCCCATTCAGTACATTGGGGTTTTGAGCCGCCTGGAGAAAAAAGAACTTCCCAAAGCGATAGACGTTTTGTTATTACTTTCTGGACCAGAACCTCAGCGCACCTTATTTGAGAAAAAATTGAAAAATGTTTTTAAAGGAAGTGAAAAGAAAATTCTATTAGTTCGTGGTTTGGTTGAAAAAACTCAGGTATGGGATAGTTTTGAAAACATTGACATGGTAAATTTTATGCAAAGCAAAGAATTGGAAGAGACCATTAATAAAAGTGAAATAGTTGTTTCCCGCTCTGGATATACAACGATTATGGATTTGGCATTACTTGAGAAAAAAGTATTTTTAGTGCCCACACCGGGTCAATATGAGCAAGAATATCTGGCAAAGCGCCTAAAGAGTTTAGGGATTGCCCCTTCATGTAAACAAGAAAATTTTAAACTGAAAAAACTAAATAAGGTGGCAGTTTATAAGGGATTGAAAACTTTATCCCAACAATCGGTAAATTACACTGAATTATTTTCCCTTTTCGAGGGTAAATGAAAACTCGGAGCCAATAGCCAGTTGGCTTTCCACATAAATTTTTTCATTGTGGGCTTCCACAATATGCTTCACTATGGAAAGGCCGAGCCCACTCCCACCTTCTTTTCGAGAACCACTTTTATCTACGCGATAAAAACGTTCAAATATACGCGGAAGGTTTTCTTTTGAAATGCCTTCGCCGTTGTCTGTTACACGTATTAAAAATTTATTTTTTGCAAGGCTTTCAACACCCACCTCTGTAGTTCCGTCCTGTTTGCCGTATTTTAGGGAATTTACAACAAGGTTTGTTAGCACCTGTTCTATACGCTCTTTGTCGGCATTTACAATTATTTCATCTAAATATTCTTTATCAAAAACAAGTGAAATGTTCTTCTTTGCCGCTTTCATCTCAAGCAGATCAAAAACATTCTGCACCATAGTGAGAATATTGAAGTTTTCTTTGTTAAGAATAAGGCCACCTACTTCCAATTTGGTTATCATATCCAAATCCTTGATAATATAAATGAGTCTTTCTACACCTTTATTGGCGCGTTGCAGATATTTTTTACGCACTTTTTTGTCTTTCATTGCACCGTCCAAGAGGGTAAGTATATATCCTTGAACGGTGAAGAGGGGGGTTTTGAGTTCGTGCGATATATTCCCCATAAATTCCTTTCGGTAGTTTTCGCGAATATTTAAGGTTTCTATCTCAAGTTTTTTGTCTTGGGCAAATCGTTCCACTTCCCGGGTAAGCACCTCCATATCTGTCGTGACAGATGGTTTGGGTAAACTTTCTTCATTTAGCAGTCTAACATCTTCGTATATTTTCTTTATTCGGGTGTAAATAAATTTTTCTACACGATATTGAAGTATGAAAAACGAAAGTATAAAGGAAAAAAGAAAAAAAAGTAGCAACCAAAAGAATACAATCTCTAAAACTGCGTATAAAAAAATTGCCATTGCCAGGGTAGAGAAAACGGCAATTAACAAAGATGTAGAGGCCGCAAAATTATATTTTTTGGAAAATTTCATCTGCTTTAATACTTTTTTAAGGTCAGATGGAACATCTTACTTGCACCTGTAAATAAATTATTGACACGTTAAACTTAGATGTTTCATTTCCGCTAAACTACAAACTTATAACCAACTCCTTTTACTGTTTTAAATTTATCGTCGCCTATTTTTTCACGAAGTTTTCTTATGTGGACATCAATGGTACGCCCACCAACGATTACTTCATTGCCCCAGATTGAATCAAGAATATCTTCTCGCTTAAATACTTTTCCGGGTTTGGATGCTAAGAGTGTCAATAATTCAAATTCTTTTCTTGGCAGGACCATTTCCTTTTTGCCCAATATAATTTTGTATTCCTCACGGTTTATAGTCAGGTTTCCGAGCTTTATTTTTTCATCCTCCTCTTCTTCTTTGAATCTTCGTAACAGGGCCTTTACTTTGCTTACCAATACTTTTGGCTTAATGGGTTTTGTGATGTAATCATCTGCACCAGCCTCAAACCCTGCCATTTGTGAGTAGTCTTCGCCCCTAGCAGTTAAAAATGTAATCACTGTTTCGGATAGTTCGGGGATGTTCCTGATTTTTTCACACGCTTCAATACCATCCATTTTGGGCATCATTACATCCATGATAATCAATTGTGGCCTTACATTTTTTGCTTGTTCTATTGCTTCAAGTCCATTTTCTGCTGTTTCGACTGTATAACCTTCGGAAGTAAGATTGTACCTAATTATTTCAAGAATATCCGGTTCATCATCAACCAACAAAATTGTAATATCCCTTTTTTTCATCTGTATAAACTATTTATCAAATTAAAATACCGGCTGTTTTTATCTTTAACAATGCTTCACTGATTGGCGAGTATTTCATTTTTTAACGTTTCAAAGATACCATTATTTAACCTGAGCTCAAGTTTAGCACGCTTATTGTTAACCATTATATAACGTTACGGTAACATCAAAGGTTATGCGATTATAATTCCGAGGTTATCATTTCGTTAAAATAAGAATTTCATTTAAAATCAATCTTTTAAACCTAAAACATTTATTTATCTTTGCACAATAATTTTAAAAAAACTCTAATGAAAAAAATTACATTACTTGCGGCTCTTTTTGTAGGTGCCGTTTCTTTTGCCCAAGTTGCGGGAACCAGTTTTGAAGAGCCAGCACTTTTTCCTGGCCAATATACAGATACTGGCGACCCAAACACAGCACATGATTTAATAAACAATACAGATGAACCATTAGTAGATTACACAAGTACAGGTGGCGAATTAGGCTATAATGCTACTTACGCTCCTTATGACACACCAGATGTTGGACTTACTGATGGCGATTTTGTGGGTGTTACAGATTTTGCTCCTACTGGATCAGATCCTTATACCGATGGAGATCAAGGCTATCAAATAAGTGATGTTGATGGTAACTATACCTTAACTTTTGATGCGGTTGACCTTACAGGAGTAGCAACTCCAGCTATTAGCTTGGATTATTTTATTTCTGAAACTGGATATGAAGGGGACGGAACTTTAAATGAGTCAGGTTCTGATAGATTACGAATTTATGTTAGGGATTTAACCAACAGTACCGAAATTGATATCTTGAATACTGAAGGAAACGATATAAACGATCTAAGCATTGAAGGTTCCTGGATTACTGGAAATGCAGTTTTAACCTCAAACACAACCGTGCAGTTGGTTATAGAAGCTAGAACAAATGCAAGTGCAGAAGCTTTCTTTTTTGACAACATCATTTTTTCTGGTACTTTAGGGACAAACACACAATCTGAGTCTCAATTTGCAGTTTATCCAAACCCTGCAAGCAAAGGTTATGTGAACATTACTTCAAAAGTTGCCGGCGCTAAGAATGTATCTATCTTTGACGTACTAGGTAAGCAGGTTGTTAAAACTACACTTATTGGTGATAGATTAGACATTTCAAAATTGAACAGTGGTGTTTATATCGTGAAAATTGAGCAAGGAAAAACTTCAACTACCAAGAAATTGGTTGTTAAGTAATCCATTTTAAAATTTTTTTTAGAGCTCCTGTTTCGGCAGGAGCTTTTTTATTTACCTACTTTTGAAAAGATTTTATTGATTGGTAATTATGCTCGAAAAGGAAATTTTTAACATCAAATCCGAAGCGGAATTTCAGCGACTTGCTATTGAAGTGTTCCGTTTCCAGTATGCAAATGTTCGCGTTTATCGCAATTTCTGCGACCTTTTGAATACGAAAATTTCCAAAGTAAAAACAATTGCGGACATACCCTTTTTACCCATTCAATTTTTTAAAAGCCATAAGATACTGGCCGAAAATAGTGTAGAGGAAACGGTCTTTACCAGTAGTGGCACAACCGGCAGTATAAACAGCAGGCATTACGTTTCCGACCTCGGGTTATACGAAACCAGTTTTTTGAAAGCTTTTGAAAGCAACTACGGCAAAACCGAAAATTTTGCAATCCTCGCATTGCTCCCTTCTTATTTGGAGCGCGAAGGGTCGTCACTTATTTATATGGTTGAAAAGCTGATTGAAAAAAGCAACAACCCCCACAGTGGCTTTTATTTATATGAAATGAACGCGCTCATTGAAAAGCTGGACGTTTTGGAAAAAAGCGGGCAAAAAACCTTACTTATAGGAGTGTCTTATGCCCTGCTCGATTTAATTGAAAAAAGAAAATTTCAGCTGAAAAACACCATTGTGATGGAAACCGGCGGCATGAAAGGTCGAAGAAGGGAGATGATAAAGGAGGAACTGCACGGAATTTTAAAAGAAGGTTTTGGTGTAGCCAAAATACACAGCGAATATGGAATGACCGAACTCCTTTCGCAAGCCTATTCCAATGGGGATGGAATCTTTAATTGCCCGCCCTGGATGAAAATCATGACCCGCGATACGGAAGACGCGCTCGCCTATATGATGGGCAGGACGGGCGGCATAAACGTTATCGATTTGGCCAACCTTTATTCCTGCGCCTTCATTGCGACGCAGGATTTGGGAAAAACATTTCCCGATGGCTCCTTTGAGGTTTTGGGGCGGTTTGACAGCAGCGACATCAGAGGGTGCAATCTCATGGTTTTTTAAACAAATATTTAACACAGTTGGCTGAAATTCAGTGTAAGTATTTGTGTAATCTCACGACCAAACCATTGTGAAAAACTGATGATTTTTCATAATTTGGTTGGTTAGTTAATTGAGAAATCCCCGTGCAAGCTTTGCCGGGGATTTTTTTATTCAAAGGATTTTCAACTAAACGGCCTTTATAATAAAGTAATTCTTCTTTCCGCGCTGCAACAATACGAACTGTCCGTTAATCAAATCACTTTCAGAAACCGTGAAGTTCTCTTGTACTTTTTCCTTATTTACCGAAATTGAATTTTCCTTCAAAGCACGACGGGCCTCACTGTTTGATTTTAAAAATCCAGTCTTTTCAGATAAAGCGCCAATAATATCAATTCCACTTTTAAGTTCCTCTTTTGAAATTTCGGCTTGCGGTACGCCTTCAAAAACATCGAGAAAGGTTTTTTCGTCCAGCGTTTTTAAATCTTCGGAAGTAGAATTTCCAAATAATATCTCGGATGCTTTTACGGCTTTCTCAAATTCTTCGGCACTGTGTACCGTGGTGGTTACTTCCTGCGCCAAGCGTTTTTGAAGCAGGCGCATGTGCGGCGCCTCTCTATGCGCAATAATTAAATCGTCGATGGTTTCTTTATCCAAAAACGTAAAAATCTTGATGTATTTTTCGGCATCCTCGTCAGTTGAGTTCAGCCAGTATTGGTAAAATTTATAGGGTGAAGTTTTACTCGCATCCAGCCATACGTTGCCTCCCTCACTTTTTCCAAACTTACTGCCGTCACTTTTTGTTATCAGTGGGCACGTTAAAGCATAGCCCTTTGTGCCGTCCATTCTTCGTAGAAGTTCAGTGCCGGTAGTAATATTTCCCCATTGATCGCTACCGCCCATTTGGAGGGTGCAGTTTAGGTTTCTGTTTAAGTGGACAAAGTCGTAGCCTTGGATCAATTGGTATGTAAATTCCGTGAATGAGAGCCCGTCGGCACTCTCGCCGCTCAACCTAGTTTTTACGGAATCCTTGGCCATCATATAATTTACGGTTATGTGCTTCCCTACATTTCGAATAAAATCCAGAAACGAAAATTCCTTGATCCAATCGTAATTGTTTACCAGCACGGCCTGGTTTTCGGCGCCGGAGGAAAAATTCAAAAATTGGGAAAGTTGGTTTTTTACACATTCCTGATTGTGGCGCAGGGTGACTTCGTCCAGGAGGTTTCTTTCACTATTTTTCATGGACGGATCGCCGATCATTCCCGTGGCCCCGCCAACCAATGCCACCGGCTTGTGGCCGCAGCGCTGATAGAACGACAAAAGCATTATAGGCACCAAATTGCCGATGTGAAGCGAATCTGCCGTAGGGTCAAACCCCACATAGGCCGACCGCATGGTTTCCATAAGGTGTGCTTCGGTATCGGGCATCACATCGTGTATCATGCCGCGCCATTGTAGTTCTTCAACGAAATTTTTCAGCTTCATTTTTATAAAATTTCTGCAAAGATAGGGTTCTCATTTCAGATTGAGGAATTCAAAATTCAAAATTCAAGGTTTAGGATTGAGGCTTCTTTAGGTGTTTATCAAGTATTCAATATTATTTATCGGGTCTCTACCCGTTTTCAGTTTCGATTTCGTTACGATAGCTATAGAAATCGATTTCAAAAAGATTATTTTCGCTGTATGATATTAGTAACCGGCGGCACAGGCTTGGTAGGTTCGCACCTATTGTATTTTCTGTTGAAGGAAAACGGGAATGTGCGCGCTATTCACAGAAAGGATAGCGACGTAGCTGCCGTAAAGAAAGTTTTTGCGCTTTATACTGCGGAAGTGGATTCACTCTATAACAAGATAGAATGGGTAGAAGCAAATATTACCGATATTCCCGCCCTTACGGAAGCTTTTAAAGGCATTACGGAAGTTTACCACTGTGCGGCATTTATAAATTTTGACCCTTCAAAATACAAAATACTCAAAAAGGCCAATGTGGAAGGCACGGCAAATGTGGTGAACCTCTGCTTGGCGAATTCCATAAAAAAAATCTGTTATGTGAGTTCTGTTGCCACTTTGGGCAGCAATTTGAAGGGCGAATTAATTTCCGAAGAAACGCCGTGGAATGCCGACGAAAAAAATAATGTTTACGCCATTACAAAGTACGGCGCCGAAATGGAGGTTTGGCGCGGCACCCAGGAAGGACTGGATGCCGTAATCGTAAATCCAGGCATCATTCTCGGCACATCCCCGGATGGAGGTGGCAGTGGAATAATTATTTCACTGGGCAAAAGCGGTATTCCTTTTTATCCTTCGGGAGCCATGGGCATTGTGGATGTGGTGGATGTAGCAAAGGCTATGGTACAGTTGATGCGTTCTAATATAAAAAACGAACAATTTGTTTTAGTGGGAGAAAATTTGAGCTATAAGGAATTGCTTTCCAAATTGGCGCCCTTGTTCGGAAAGAAGCCACCAACCAAAAAACTGCCAAAGCAACTGATGTATTTTTTAAGCAGTATGGATTGGCTCTCCAACAAACTTTTCGGCACAAAAAGAAGACTTGTAAAGGCTACGGTACGTTCTATGTTTATAAAATCCAGATACGATTCCCAAAAAATAAAAAATGCAATTGGCTTTCAATTTACCCCAACGGAACAAACCTTGAAACGCATTGCGAAAGAAAACAAAAAACCTTAGATTAAACTATCCCTTTTAGGTTCAGCAATTATCCTTTCTTTATTCTGCTGTGATTCTACGCTATCTTTACGCTTTCTGTCCATATTGCGTATGCTATCCAATTTTTTCTCCATTGCAACCAGTCGGGCCTCGACTTTTTGAAATATATCCAGATACATATTTATATCTGCAGCATAATAATCATTGCTTTTTGCGAATTGTACGCTGTCCACTTCAAATTTTTTGAAAATCAACGAATCTACCTTGATTCCCTTGTCAATAATAGCCTGATTGTTTACGCTGCGGGCGGCGTTTGCCAGATAGGCCTCGGTAAGCACATCTACCATCTTTTCTTTGGAAATAAGATTTTTTGGCTTCTCCGGCCGCTCTACATTTTGGCAGCCTAAAATGCTTAAAATCAATACAAAGATGAGAATCCAATGTTTCATTATCTGTTAAAGGTAAGGCGTTCGGGATTGCTTTTGTTTGGGAACTTTGAATTTTCATAAACCACTACTCCGTTCACCAAGGTATGCGTAACCCGCGATTTGAAGATTGTTCCCTCAAATGGCGACCAACCGCATTTGTAAAGCAGGTTTTCCTTTTTAACGGTCCAGGGAGAATTGAGATCGACCAAAACCAAGTCTGCCTTGTACCCTTTGCGAATATATCCACGGTCCTTTATCTGAAAGAGGATTGCAGGATTGTGTGCAAATTTTTCAACTATTTTTTCCAATGAAATTTTCCCTCTGTGGTGCATTTCCAAAAGCGCCACGAGCGCATGTTGCACCAGCGGTCCGCCCGAGGGGGCATTTAGATATTTATTGTTCTTCTCTTCCAGGCTATGCGGCGCGTGGTCGGTAGCTATTACGTCTATTCGGTCGTCCAGCAATGCTTTTAGCAACCCGTCCCTGTCTTTTTCGGTTTTTACCGCAGGGTTCCATTTTATTTTGGAGCCCTTGGTTTTGTAATCTTCTTCAGTAAACCACAAATGGTGAATACACACTTCGGCAGTAATTTTCTTTTCCGCCAGCGGTTTTTTATTGCTGAAAAGATGCGTTTCCTTTTCCGTGGAAAGGTGAAAAACGTGGAGTCGCGCCCCTGTTTTTTGGGCCAGTTTTATTGCATTTGACGATGAAATATAACATGCCTCCTCGCTCCGAATTTTTGGGTGGAGTTCTATTGGAATGTCCTCGCCATATTCCGCTTTATACTTTTCAAGATTATTTTTTATAGTTGTTTCATCCTCGCAGTGTGCGGAAATGAGCAACTTGGTTTTGCTGAAAATTTCTTCCAAAATTTTTGGGTCGTCCACCAACATATTTCCTGTGGAAGAGCCCAAAAACAATTTTAATCCGGCTACTTTTTGGGGATCTACTTTTAAAATTTCATCCAAATTATCATTGGTCCCGCCAAACATAAAGGAATAATTGGCCCACGAAGTTTTGGCGGCAATATCAAATTTTTCTTCCAGCAGTTCAATGGTCGTGGCCTGCGGCACGGTATTTGGCATCTCGATAAAAGAAGTAATCCCCCCCGCCACGGCAGCTTTCGATTCGGTTTCAATGGTGGCTTTGTGGGTCAGTCCCGGCTCGCGAAAATGTACTTGGTCGTCAATCATTCCCGGCAGCAGATAGCTTCCATCGGCATCAATCACCTTGGTATCGGCAGATTTTGCGCTAATGGTTTCGGAAATTTCGGCAATACGACCATCCTGCACCAGCACATCGCCCTTTATGATTTTACCTTCGTTTACAATATTTGCGTTTTTAATTAAAACTGCTTTCATTTGGTTTTTATATACTTCTTTTAAAGACAATTCAGAATATTTTATTCAATATTCCCCGCTTTATAAAAAATTAGTGAAAAGATGTTTTATTAAATCTTTTCTTATTAAATACACTTTTAAATTTCATTGCAATTACTCCAAAAATAGCTTCGGAAATAATACCCGAACTCATTTTTGACTCGCCTTTGGTACGGTCGGTAAAAATTACCGGCACTTCCTTTATCTTGAATTCGCTCAAGTAGGCCTTAAATTTCATTTCAATCTGAAATGCGTAGCCCACAAAACGAATGTTGTCCAAGTTTATTTTCTCCAGCACGCGTCTTCGGTAACAAATAAATCCGGCGGTGGTATCGTAAATATCGATTCCCATCACAAACTGCACATATTTTGAAGCCAACCACGACATCAGCACGCGGCTCATAGGCCAGTTTACCACATTTACGCCCTTTACATAACGTGAGCCTATGGCTACATCGTTCCCTTCTTTGTGGCAGGCGTTGAAAAGCCTTATCAGGTCGTTGGGGTTGTGTGAAAAATCGGCGTCCATTTCAAAAATGTAGTCGTAGCCGTGCTGCAATGCCCACTTAAATCCTGCTATATAGGCCGTTCCCAGACCGGTTTTTTCGGCTCTTTTCAGCAAAAAAAGTTTTTCGGGATAGGTTTTGAAATTTTCCTCAACCACAGTCGCCGTGCCGTCCGGCGAATTGTCGTCCACCACCAAAACGTGAAATTCACGCTGTAATGAAAAAACCGTACGCAGCAGCCGCTCTA
Source organism: Aequorivita aquimaris (assembly GCF_001573155.1). Classification (GTDB taxonomy): domain Bacteria; phylum Bacteroidota; class Bacteroidia; order Flavobacteriales; family Flavobacteriaceae; genus Aequorivita; species Aequorivita aquimaris. The sequence goes on from NZ_JRWG01000004.1 coordinate 306,852, forward strand.
TATTTTCAATTTCATTGTAGGTTGGCACCACCACTACCGCCTTGGACATACTGCAATTTTAGCGCAAATGTACCGTTTTTTGAAGAAATAAATGTGAAGTAAATTCTAATTGAGTCCTAAAAAAGGAAAATTATTTTACAGTACCTTTACCGGAAAAATTGAAGGTGGATTTCAGCGAAAGACTTATTGCGCCTACTGACTTTGCAACCTATTTGTTGGCAGCATGCTTCATTCTCTATGCCCTGGCCAAATATTTTTACCCCAAACGCTTCCACGAATTTTCCATGTTGCCGATTACCAATCAGTACTTTTTTGTTCACGGCAAAAATGACGAATTGAACCATCCTTTTAACATCATGCTGTTCGCGGCACAGATACTATGCGTTTCCATTTTTGTCTTTTTGCTTTTTAAGGTTTTTAACCCTTCGGAAATAGAAGGCAATGAATGGTTGTTTCTTCAAATTTGTACGGCCTACAGTGTTTTTGTACTCATAAAATTTTCTTTGGAAAAAATTGTCGCAAATATTTTTTCGATGGATGCCCTTATCAACAATTATCTGTACCAAAAATTGAGTTATCGCAACTTTTTGGGAATTTTGTTCTTTGCGGGCAATCTTTTTTTCCTTTATGTATATCCGCCCACCGCAATAGGCTTGATCATTTTTGGCGGATGTTTGTTGGCCCTAAACGTTATTGCGCTGCTTTACAGCTACAAGAAAAACGGAAAATTGATATTAGGCAATTTCTTCTATTTTATTTTGTATCTTTGCGCACTTGAAATTTCCCCTTATATTATTCTTTATAAAAGCTTTGTATAAGGTATATTATTCTAAAAAAATCAGGACTATCTATGAAAGTGAAAACTATTTTGGTTTCCCAGCCCGAGCCTAAAATTGAAAACTCTCCTTACTTCGATTTGATCGAAAAGCAAAAGGTAAAAATAGATTTTCGGCCTTTCATACACGTAGAAGGCGTGTCTGGTAAAGATGTCCGGGCCCAAAAGGTTGATCTCAATAAATATACTGCTATTATTCTTACAAGCCGAAACTCTGTGGACCATTATTTCAGAATCGCAGAAGAGCTACGCTTTAAGGTGCCGGACACGATGAAGTATTTCTGCTTGAGCGAGGCCGTAGCCTACTACCTCCAAAAATATGTGGTTTACAGAAAGCGCAAGATTTATGTGGGAAAAAGAACTTTTTCTGAACTTGCGCCACTCATAAAAAAATATAAAAACGAGAAATTCCTACTTCCCTCTTCTGATAAATTGAAGCCTGAAGTTCCCGAAGTACTCAACGAACTGAAGGTGGATTGGAAAGAAGCCACTTTTTACAAGACCGTAATCAGCGATCTTTCAGATCTGCGCGATGTGTATTATGATATCTTGGTGTTTTTCAGCCCCAGCGGAATACAGTCGCTTTTGGAGAACTTTCCAGATTTCAAACAGAACGAAACGCGCATCGCGGTTTTTGGAAATACTACCGTAAAAGCCGCCACCGAGGTAGGCCTACGTGTAGATATACAAGCCCCAACCCCCGAAACGCCTTCTATGACGATGGCTTTGGAAAAGTACATTAAAGAGGTTAACAACAAAAAATAAGCTCGATTTAATTGCAATAAAAAAAGGCTTGCCGCACTGGCAAGCCTTTTTGTTTTAAGCTATTTTGATTCTAAGCCGAAGCGGGAGCCCCTGAAAGGATTTCTTCATTGGCATAGGACTCAAACTTGGTGAAATTCTCTTTAAACGAATTCGCCAATTCCTTGGCTTGAATGTCGTAGGCCTTTTTGTTTTTCCACGTTTCCTTTGGGTTTAATATTTCCGAAGGAACGTTGGGGCAAGATTTAGGCATCATCAAATTGAAAATAGGGTGCTTTTCAAATTCCACATCCTTCAACTTTCCTTCCAACGCAGCAGCAATCATTGCTCTTGTGTATTTCAGTTTCATTCTGCTACCTACGCCGTATGGCCCTCCGGTCCAACCGGTATTGATTAACCAAACATTTACGCCGGAATCTTTCATCTTTTTGCTCAACATTTCAGCATATTCCGTAGGGTGAAGCGGCATAAACGGCGCTCCAAAACACGCAGAAAAGTTTGGGGTCGGCTCGTTGATTCCTTCTTCCGTACCCGCAACTTTAGCCGTATAACCACTTATGAAATGGTAAGCAGCCTGCCCCGGAGTAAGTTTTGAAATGGGAGGCAAAACGCCAAAGGCATCTGCCGTCAAAAAGAAAATATTCTTCGGATTGTAGCCAATGGAAGGCACTTGGATGTTCTTTATGTGATAGATAGGATAACTTACCCTTGTATTTTGCGTGATGGAAGTATCGGCAAAGTCAACTTCGCCATTTTCGTCCATCACTACATTTTCCAACAATGCTCCAGGTTTTATTGCATTGTAAATGTCTGGTTCCTGTTCTTCGGTCAAGTTTATAACCTTTGCGTAGCAACCGCCTTCAAAGTTGAAGATTTTATTATCCTCAGTCCAGCCGTGTTCGTCATCGCCAATCAATTTACGGTCCGGATCTGCGGATAGCGTTGTCTTTCCCGTTCCGGAAAGACCGAAGAAAATAGCGGTCTCGCCATCGTCGCCAACGTTTGCAGAGCAGTGCATTGGCATCGTATTTTTTTCAACCGGAAGTATGAAATTAAGCGCAGAAAATATACCTTTTTTAATTTCGCCAGTATAACCGGTACCGCCAATTAAGGCAATTTTTCGGGTAAAGTTTAGGATAGCGAAGTTATGCTGGCGCGTTCCGTCAACTTCAGGATCGGCTGTAAATCCCGGGGCATTTACAATAAGCCATTCTGGGTCAAAAGACACCAATTCCTCTGCCGTAGGGCGAAGAAACATGTTGTGGGCAAACATATTGGACCACGGCGTTTCATTGATAACACGTATGTTCAATTTGTATTCCTTGTCGGCGCAGGCATAGCTGTCGCGCACATAAATTTCCTTTTCGGAAAGATAATCAACAACCTTATCATAAAGTCTATCAAACATATCGGGAGGAAATGGAATGTTGATATTTCCCCACCACACCTTTTCGCGTGTAACATCGTCCTTAACAATAAATCTGTCCTTGGGGGATCTTCCTGTAAATTCTCCGGTATTTACCGCCAAGGCGCCGCTCGCAGCTTCTTTTCCTTGACCTTTTTGCAATGTTTCGTTGTGAAGTTCTTCAGAAGAAAGTTGATATTTAACTTTTGCATTCTTGATTCCGTATTTTTCAACTGAAATCGTTTTTGTAGCTTGGTTTTTATCGACCATACCTTTTTTAAATTTTGTAGAGTACAAAAGTAGCAAATCTTAGAGAGATTGAAGAAAATATGAAAAACATTTATTGCTTCTTTAACGAAAGCATTTTAAATGCAAACCAAATCCAGCCAATTATAAATAACAATCCGCCGATTGGGGTTATAAAACCAATTTTTGCCGTATTGAAAGGCAAAATGGCATTCAGCGCAAGCAGATAGATAGAACCCGAAAAGAGCAGTATGCCAAGGATAAAAAACCAAAATACGGTTTTTTTGATTTTTTCCGGAATGGATGGCGCCAAGCCCACGGCCAAAATAGCGAGGCAATGGTACATTTGGTACCGTATTCCGGTTTCAAAGGTAGTGAGTGCGGCAGCGTCAACCATATTCTTTAATCCGTGGGCGCCGAAAGCCCCCATTGCTATTGTAGCGGCGGCAAGAAATGAAGCCGTGACCACCATATTTTTATCGAAAACCGTCATTTTTAAAATTTGGAATTAGTAATTTCGTCCTTTACAAAATCTATCTCCAAAGTTAACAAAAAACTCCCCCAATGAGAAACATATTAATTATCGGCGCAGGAAGATCTGCCACAAGTTTAATCCGTTATTTGCTGGACAAAAGCGAAAAAGAAGACCTTTTTATAACCATTGGGGATATATCCATTCAATCTGCGCAGAAGTTCACCTCAAACCACCCAAACGCCCGCGGGATTATGCTCGACGTTTTTAACGATGTGCAAAGAAAGGAAGCGGTGGAAAACAGCGATTTGGTAATTTCCATGCTTCCCGCACGCTACCATATTGAAGTAGCCCGCGACTGTATTGAATTCGGAAAGCATATGGTTACGGCCTCTTACGTGAGCAAAGAAATGCAGGCGCTGAACCACAAAGCCGAATCAAAAGGACTGGTTTTTATGAATGAAATCGGTCTCGACCCCGGAGTGGACCATATGAGTGCCATGCAAGTGATTGATAGAATACGCGCCAAAGGCGGAAAAATGTTGTTGTTTGAATCCTTTTGCGGCGGGTTGATTGCGCCTGAAAGCGACGACAACCTTTGGAATTACAAATTCACTTGGAATCCGCGAAACGTAGTTTTGGCAGGCCAAGGAGGCGCTGCGGAATTTATACAGGAAGGAAAATACAAGTACATCCCATATCACAGACTTTTCCGAAGAACAGAATTTATCAATATTGAAGGGTATGGCAAATTTGAAGTGTATGCCAACCGAAATTCCTTACAATACCAATCAATTTATGGGCTGGATAATATTTTAACGCTTTACCGCGGCACCATTCGTCGCGTGGGTTTCAGCCGTGCTTGGAATATGTTTGTGCAATTGGGAATGACCGACGACAGCTACACCATTCCCGATTCCGAAACCATGAGCTATCGCGACTTTGTAAACCTATTTCTTCCCTATTCGCCTTCAGATACGGTGGAATTGAAACTTCGCCACGCCTTGAAAATAGACCAGGACGATTTAATGTGGGAAAAACTGGAAGAGCTCGATCTTTTCACCAAGGAAAAAAAGTTGGAAATTAAAGATGCTACACCCGCAATGGGGCTTCAAAAAATATTGGAGGACAAATGGACACTGGCACCGCACGATAAGGATATGATCGTGATGTACCACAAATTTGGGTACGAGCTTGAAGGCAAAAAATATCAAATAGACAGTCACATGACGCTTATTGGCGAAGACCAGACCCATACGGCAATGGCAAAAACCGTAGGACTTCCCGTAGCCATTGCTGCACTGAAAATTTTAAATGAAGAAATAACCACGCCCGGCGTTCAGCTTCCAATTGCCAAAGAGGTTTACGAACCTATCTTAAAGGAGCTGGAAGAAAACGGAATTATCTTTCACGAGAAAGAAGTGGATTATTTGGGATACAATCCAGACAACCTTCATTAAAAGTATCTTCTTTAAACACCAAACCCGCCCATAAAAATAGGCGGGTTTGTTTTTGCATTAATTTTTTTTTAATCGCGACTTCCCAAGAAGATAGAAATAAAATATAGCAGTGTTGCCAAGGAACCAATTGCCGCAACCACATAAGTTCTGGCTGCCCATTTCAACGCATCCTTTGCGCCTTCGTGTTCCTGTGGGGTTACCATATTATTGGTTTCCAACCAGACTAGCGCACGCTTACTGGCGTCAAATTCCACCGGCAGGGTGATGAAGGCAAAAGCCGTGGTTACCGCAAAAAGTAAAATACCGATCCCGAAAACCCAGCTGCCAATTGCCGAACCTGTGGCAAACAAAATAAGACCAGCCATAATCACAAAATTGGAAAGCTTGCTCGAAACACTTACCGCGGGAACGATAGTGGAACGCAATTTCAACCAACTGTAAGCTGTGGCGTGTTGCACCGCGTGTCCACATTCGTGGGCCGCAACCGCTGCCGCAGCAGCATTTCGCTGCATATAAACTGGCTCGCTCAAATTCACCGTTTTCTTTGAAGGATCATAATGGTCCGTCAATTGACCCGGAACCGAAATAACCTGCACATCGGTAATTCCGTTGTCGGCCAGCATTTTTTCGGCAATTTCCTTTCCGCTCATTCCATTTTGAAGGTGGATTTTGCTGTATTCCTTAAACTTGCTCTTTAATTTGTGGCTTACGTACCAACTCACCAAAAAGATTAATCCTGCAATTATATAGTATCCAAACATAGGTTTTATTGTTTAAAGTTTGTTGTTTATAGTTTTTCTCTGTGTTCTTTGTCTTTGTGGTAAAAATTTTAATAACCACAGAGACACAGAGGTCACAGAGATTTTTTTACAATATAGCAAATAGTGTGCAAATTTTTAACCCACGATATTTACGATTTTTCCGGGCACGATAATTACCTTTTTTGGCGTGCGCCCCTCTAAATACTGGGCTGTCTTTTCATGTGCCATTACGGCAGATTCTATTTCTTCTTTTGAAATATCCAATGGCAATTCCAACGTAAAACGCATTTTTCCGTTAAAGGAGATTGGGTATTCCTTAGTGCTTTCCACCAAATATTTCTCTTCAAATTTTGGGAAAGACGCTGTGGAAATACTTTCCGAATGGCCCAATTTCTCCCAAAGCTCTTCCGCAATGTGCGGTGCATAGGGCGAAATAAGAATGGCCAACGGCTCCAAAACCTCGTGTGAATTACATTTTTGTGCCGAAAGCTCGTTCACCGCAATCATAAAAGAGGAAACCGAAGTATTGAAACTAAAGTTCTCAATATCTTCCTGTACTTTTTTAATGGTTTTGTGAAGTGTTTTCAAACTGTCTTTTGAAGCGGCTTCTTCAGAAACATAAAAACTTTCGTTTTCACCCGAATGATACAATTTCCAAAGTTTTTTAAGAAACCCGTGTACGCCCGTAATTCCTGCGGTGTTCCACGGTTTTGCCTGTTCCAGAGGGCCGAGGAACATCTCGTACATTCTCAAAGTGTCGGCGCCGTATTGCTCGCAAATATCATCGGGGTTTACCACATTGTATTTGCTTTTGGACATTTTTTCTACTTCGCGGGAAACTTTGAAACTCCCATCTTCTTCAGTAATAAATTCTGCGTTTTTATATTCTTCTCGCCAATTTTTGAAAGTTTCAATGTCTAATTCATTTTTTGTCTCATTTATCAAAGCTAAATCAACGTGAAATGGAGTATAACTAAATTCAATTTCTTGGTTTTTAAAATCAGGATTTAATTCAATAAATTTCTGTAATATGATATTGTATGTTTTCGAATTAGAATCTTTATCAATGTTATGAATATGTTTTAAACTTTTATCAATAAAAGAATCAGATATAAGAATCGGAACTGAGCTTTGAAATACATAATAAGTATCGCCTTTATTATAACCTGCCGTAATTCTATTCACAAAAGCACTCTCCCCCAAAATCATCCCTTGATTTATCAGCTTCTTAAAAGGTTCGTCCACGGGTACCAAACCGCGGTCGTGCATAAATTTCACCCAAAAACGGCTGTACAACAAATGGCCGGTAGCGTGTTCGCTACCCCCAATGTACAGATCCACATTTTTCCAATAGTTTAACGCTTCCTTTGAGGCAAAAACCTCGTCGCGTTTTGCATCTTCCATATATCGGAAAAAGTACCAACTGCTTCCCGCCCAACCCGGCATGGTGTTCAATTCCAATGGAAAAACGGTTTTGTGGTCAATCAAATCGTTGCTTACAACTTCATTGGTTTCGGTATTCCACGCCCAAACATCGGCACGGCCCAACGGCGGTTCGCCTTCTTCGGTTGGTAGGTATTTTTCAACCTCGGGGAGGCGCAACGGCAAACATTCCGTAGGGATAATTTGCGGCATTCCATCTTTGTAATAAATCGGGAACGGCTCGCCCCAATAGCGCTGGCGGCTAAAAACGGCATCGCGCAAACGGTAATTTATCTTGCCTTTGCCAATCCCTTTTTCCTCCAAGGCAGCGATTATTTTATCAGTGGCTTCGGCATAGTTTAAGCCGTTGAGAAAATCACTGTTGGCAATAATCGTATTTTCCTTATCGGAATAGGCTTCCTCAGAAATATCAGCATCCTTAAAAATATTCGGAATGGGCAGATTGAAATGTTTCGCAAAATCATAATCGCGCTGGTCGCCACAGGGAACGCTCATTACCGCGCCCGTGCCGTAACCCGCCAAAACGTAATCGCCAATCCAAATTGGGATGGGTTTCTTTGTAAATGGATGCTCAGCATACGCGCCCGTGAACACACCGGTAATGGATTTTACATCGGCCATTCGTTCGCGCTCACTGCGTTTTGCGGTAGCTTCCACATACTTTCCAACTGCTTCTTTCTGTTCGGCAGTGGTGATTTTTGAAACCAAATCGTGCTCCGGCGCCAAAACCATAAAACTGACTCCGAAGATGGTGTCGGGGCGGGTTGTGAAAACTTCAATTTCGAGGGATGAGCGATGAGGGATGTGGGATGAGGTTTCGCCAACTCCTAACTCATAACTTATAACTCTAAACTTTACGCTCGCTCCTTTGCTTCTTCCAATCCAATTGGTCTGTGAATCCTTCAAAGGTTGCGGCCAATCTATTTTATCGAGTCTGTCGAGCAAACGCTGGGCATAGGCCGTGATGCGCATACTCCATTGTTTCATCTTTTTTCGCACCACCGGATAGCCGCCGCGTTCGGAAACGCCGTTTACTATTTCATCATTCGCCAAAACGGTTCCCAGTTGCGGGCACCAGTTTACTTCAGTTTCGGCTAAATATGTCAATCTATATTTTAGAAGAATTTCCTGCTTTTTCGTTTCAGAAAAATCCAGCCATTCCGAAGCGGTGAAATGTGCCGTCCCCTCATCGCAGACCGCATTTACGTGTACATTTCCTTCCGAAGAAAAAATAGCGCGCAGTTCTTCAATGGATCGGGCTTTGTCTGCATCTTTATCATACCAACTTTCAAAAAGCTGTATGAAAATCCACTGCGTCCATTTGTAATATTCTGGGTTTGAAGTACGCACCTCGCGGCTCCAATCGAAGGAAAACCCTATTTTATCAAGCTGTTCGCGGTAACGGGCAATATTTTCTTCAGTAGTTTTTGCGGGATGCTGCCCTGTTTGGATGGCATATTGCTCGGCCGGAAGTCCGAAAGAATCATAGCCTTGCGGATGCAACACATTATATCCTTGGTGGCGTTTGTAGCGCGCATAAATATCACTGGCAATGTACCCGAGCGGATGCCCAACGTGCAAGCCCGCGCCGGACGGATAGGGAAACATATCCAAAACATAGTATTTCGGTTTGTCGCTTTTGTTCTCGGCCTTAAATGTCTGTTTTTCGGCCCAATGTTTTTGCCACTTTGCTTCTATCTCGTTGAAGTGATATTTGCCCATCTTCTTGTATTTCTTTTGAAAGTTATTTCCATTGGTGGAAAGAGCCGCAAATTTAAGGTTTATTGGAAGAAGTAAAACCCTATATTTTAAAAATTTGGATGTAACAGATTTCCGGAATACAGCACCCAAATCATGGAAAGAATTGCGGAAACGTTAATGGCAATTCCAAAGATTTTCATTTGTGTTACCGAATAGGGTCTGTCTTTGAAGAAAACGAAAATATCCAAAATCAGCCAAAGCGAAAAAACCGCCAAAAAGCCCGACAGCACCCAATCATCAAACCAGAATTTCAAGATATACGCTTCAAATAATAATAGAAAAAGCATTAAAAGTTTCGCTTTTTTTCTTCCTATTAAAACTGCGGTGGTTTTCTTTCCGACTAACTTATCGGGTTCAATATCCATAATTTCCCCAGCAATATGGGCTTGAAAAGCAAAGAGTGTAAGGTAAAGCATTGTTTGCCATGGAAGCATTTCCAAATTGTTCAACTGAATACTGAAAAGTGCCGTGAAAACATATCCAACCTGTATTAAAATCTCAAACGGCGGGCGTTCTTTTAGTCGAAAGGGTTTGTAGTTGTAAATGATATTAATAACAATCATAAACAATAAAAGAATGAAAAGTTCGCCCCCTCCGATGTATGAAAAATATGCCAAAAAAGGAACCATCACGAAACAGATTTGCCATGGTACGTTTTTTAATTCTTCTTTACTCAATTTAGCGCCGAAAAGGTAGTTCCCCTTTCTTGGGTTTAAGGAATCTGCTTTTCCATCGGTAAAGTCATTCAATCCATAAACCAGAAAATTTAAGGGAAAAGTTACAAAGAAGAGTCCCACCCAAAAAAGTGGTTTTTCCCAAAAGTTTGAAGCTAGTTGGAATGGAACCAAATAAATCCAAATTGTTGGAAACCAGAGTCCCGGTCGGGAAATTTTTAGGGATTTTAGCAAATTTTTTATGATAATACCAAAATTTAGGGCACCCCAAAAATAATCTTATTATAACAAATTGGAAACTTTCGGCGTTGTTTAACACAAGATGCAAAATTACTTGTATTTTTACGCCAAAATTCAGCAAACCCTATGAGTTCTTCTTTTGAAAAATATCAAAAACGCAGATTGATTTCTTCCTATTTTTCAGTGGTCATCAGTATTTCGCTGGTGCTTTTTCTACTGGGATTGTTGGGCTTGTTGGTTTTGAATTCAAAAAAAGTTGCCGATTATTTTAAGGAACAAATTGCGATCACCGTTTTTTTGAAAGACACGGCGAAGGAAGTTGAAATCACCCAATTGAAGCAAAGTTTGGCGCTGGCTGAATATACAAAGTCTGCCACTTTCGTTTCAAAGGAAGATGCCGCGAAGGAGCACCAAGAAACTTTGGGCGAAAATTTCATTGAATATCTGGGCGAAAATCCACTTCAAAATAGCATTGACGTTTACATTTTGGCAGACTACGTTACGCCGGCAAAAATGGAGGAAATAACAAACGAGCTGAAAAGCAAGGATTTTGTGGACGATGTTATTTACGACAAACCTTTGATTGCGCAGCTTACCGAAAACGTGAAACGCATCAGTTTTTGGGTTTTGGTAGTCAGTGGAATTTTTACTTTTATCGCGGTGTTACTTATAAACAGTAGCATTCGCTTGAGTATTTACGCAAAACGATTTACAATTAAAACAATGCAAATGGTTGGCGCGACAAAAAAGTTTATTCGCAAACCTTTCGTTTGGAAAAGCGTTCGCCTTGGAATAGTTGGCGCCATTGTAGCAATGATTGGAATGGGCGTAGTGCTTTACTACCTCAATGAAAGTTTTCCACAGTTGCAATTATTGGGCGATCCGCTGCTCTTGGCGGTTTTGTTTATATTTATATTTTTAATGGGCGTTTTGATAACTTGGATAAGTACATTTATAGCTACGCAACGCTTTTTGAACCTGCGAACCGATGATTTGTATTATTGATAGTTTCTTTACAAATCAGTGAAACCTGTAACTTTGAACTTGAAAACTGAAACTTTTTAAACAATGGGAGAGAAAAAACGAAAAGAAAATTACGAGCCGCAGTTTGTTTTTGATAAAAGAAACTACAAATTTATGCTTATTGGCGTGGCTTTTATTGCCTTAGGTTTTATACTTATGACCGGCGGTGGAAGCGACGACCCCAACGTTTTCAATCCTGAAATTTACAATTGGAGAAGAATACGCTTGGCTCCCGCAATGGTGCTTTTGGGCTTTGCGATTGAAGTATATGCCATTTTGTTGAAACCCGATAGCAAAGAAGAAAATTAGTGGATTATATAGACGCCATTATTCTTGGTATTATACAAGGTTTTACGGAATTTCTGCCCGTTTCCTCCAGCGGCCATCTCGAAATAGGAAAAGCAATTTTGGGAGATACTTCCGTGCCCGAGGAAAGTTTGCTTTTTACGGTAATTCTCCACTTTGCTACGGCGCTCAGTACGCTCGTGGTTTTTAGAAAAGATATTATTCAGATTTTTGGAGGCATTCTGAAATTTCAATGGAATGAAGAAATGCAATTTGCTTTCAAAATCGTTCTTTCCATGCTGCCGGCCGTTATAATCGGTTTGCTTTTTGAAGAGGAATTGGAATCATTTTTCGGCGGAAGCATTGCTTTCGTAGGGGCTATGCTCATAATTACCGCTGTCCTTTTGTGGTTGGCAGATCGTTCCAAAAACACTGGAAAGCCAGTAACCATCAAGGATTCGATTATTATAGGCGTAGCGCAGGCTGTGGCCATGTTACCCGGAATTTCCCGAAGTGGCGCCACAATTTCTACTTCTGTTCTTTTGGGAAATGATAAAACCAAAGCCGCCCGGTTTTCATTCTTAATGGTCGTTCCCTTAATCTTCGGAAAAATAGCAAAAGACCTTTTAAGTGGCGAAATTTCAACCCACAACACACATTTGGGCGTTATGGGCGTAGGTTTTTTGGCTGCCTTTATCTCTGGACTTATTGCTTGCACTTGGATGATTTCACTCGTTAAAAAAAGCAAGCTGCGCTACTTTTCAATCTATTGTGTACTCATTGGCCTTATTGCCATCATTTCAAGTTTTTACGTGTAATGACTGCAGAGGATTACAAAGAAGGCCAAGTAATTTTAATAGACAAACCCTTGGAATGGACTTCCTTCCAAGCGGTAAACAAAGTGCGTTGGCTCATCCGGAAATCCTTCGGAATAAAAAAAATTAAAGTGGGCCACGCCGGCACGCTCGATCCTTTGGCCACGGGGCTTTTAATTATTTGCACAGGAAAATTCACCAAAAAAATTGACACGTTCCAAGCACAGGAAAAGGAATACACGGGTACTTTTATACTTGGCGCCACTACGCCCAGCTACGATTTGGAAACGGAGATTGATCAAACTTTTGATATTTCAGAAATCACTTCAGAAAAAATAAAGGAAGCCACAAAGCAGTTTTTGGGTGAAATACAGCAGCAACCGCCCGTATTTTCGGCTTTAAAAAAAGAAGGAAAGCGGCTTTATGAATTTGCCCGGAGTGGCGAAGAAGTGGAAATTCCATTCAGAACCGTCACTATTTCAGAATTTGAAATAACAAATACCGAACTTCCCACAATAGACTTTCGTGTGGTATGCAGTAAAGGCACCTACATCCGCTCTTTGGCGAATGATTTTGGAAAGGTTTTAAACAATGGCGCACATCTTTCTGCATTACGAAGAACCAGAATAGGCGAATTTTCTGTAGAAAATGCTGTCGGCATTGAAACTTTTGAGGCCTCGCTTCCAAGTTAAAATATCTTTAATACCGTCTTAATTTTCAGCAGTTTTGTGGAATTTTGCACAAAATTTCGGTACTTGCAATAATGAATTTTAATTATTCATACAGAGCGTTCCTTATCACTTCCCTGCTCACGGGCAGTTTGGTGCTATTCCTATTCAGCGTGAAACTTTCCAAAGAACGCGAGGAAAGCACCGAGGAAACCTATGATGTAGTGATGGCGCCCGAGGAATTGCTGCCCGAAGACCTCGCCATTGCAGAACTCACCCCTGAAAAAGTAAAGATTGAAACCAATCGCGCCTATAACGAAGCCGAAAAATTTATTTCCTCGGTTGAAAATGAAGACGAAGAAATAACCGAAACCACCGAGGGCAAACTTCAAGAAATGAACGAGGCTTTGGAAAATTCAAAAAGCGATAACGGGAACGGAGCTGCAGTAACAACAAAAACCGAAAAAGAAAAAAAGAAGAAATTATCCAATAGCAATAGCGCAAAAGACGCCGAAGCGGTTGTAAAAGGAGGCAACAGAAATACAACAATAAGTTACCAATTGGTAAACCGAAAAGATATTGACCTGCCCAATCCCGTCTATACCTGCTATGGCTCGGGAAAAGTGGTAATAAACGTGGAGGTGAACAATCTGGGAAAAGTTGTGAAAAATTCATATAACAAAACCGCTTCTACAACTTCAAACGAGTGTTTGATTGATGCTGCGCTGGAATATTCCGAGCAGGCCCGTTTCAGTACGGATGCATCCAAGGCGAAACAGTTGGGTACCATTACCTTTAATTTTCCTGGGCAACAATGAAAAAACTTTTCAGTTGGCAGTTGCAGTTGACAGTTTAACCCCCAACCCTTAAAGGGGTGCAGGGGTTGGCTTTCACCGGGGCGGACTGGGGTAGGAATATTTGTAAAATATGAAATATGAATTCAGAAAAAGTGCGCTGCGGATGGTGCGGAACCGATCCACTCTATGTAAAATATCACGATGAGGAATGGGGCGTGCCGGTGAAGGATGATAAAACGATGTTTGAATTTTTACTTTTGGAAACCTTTCAGGCAGGGTTGAGCTGGATTACCATTCTTCGGAAACGCGAAAATTTTAGAAAAGCGTTTGACGATTTCGACTATAAAAAAATTGCCAAATACGACCAATCCAAAATAGATTTGCTACTTCAAAATGAAGGGATAATTCGCAATAAACTAAAAGTGCATTCAGCGGTTACCAACGCAAAGGCTTTTATGGAAATCCAAAAGGAATTTGGAAGTTTTACAGAATATATTTGGAGTTTTGTAAACCACGAACCCATTAAAAATATTTGGCAGACACACAAAGATGCACCAGCCACAAGTTCCGAAAGCGATGCTTTGAGCAAAGATTTAAAAAAGCGTGGTTTTAAATTTGTGGGCAGCACCGTGGTTTACGCTCATATGCAGGCCACCGGAATGGTGAATGACCATATTGAGAGCTGCTTCCGATATCACGAAGTGTGATTTTATTAAAAGATATTATTTTCAGAATTTAAAGTATTGGCCGCAGCAACTGCCTTTAAGGCCTGATTGTACTGTGTGGCCAATTCCGGATCTGTATTTTTCTCTTCGGAAAATAGTTTTTGAAACCAAGAAACGGCTTTATCATATTCACTTTTGAAATAATAAGCAGTGGCCAGTTTTTTATAGATGAAGGGGGTTCCGTAGCCTTCCTCTACAACTTGCTCATACACACGAACTACGTCAATATCTTTATTGACATCTGTTTTGTGTGATTTTGATTGCGAAAAAGAAACGGTTGAAAAACTGGCAAATACAAATAAGGCAAGCAGGTTACGCTTTGTAATCATTGGGGATATTGAGTTTAATGCAAACAATTTGTACGGGGATACAACTGTTCGCGAGGTTTGTTATCCTCAAAAACTGAAAAACGTTCAATATATTGCCACGACAGAATAATTTAACAAAATTACCCGTCAACCTTATATAATTTATTAAAAATACTTCTTTTAAATTTTTACGACAGCCTTTGAATTTTCAGAAGATTTTACTGCTTTGAGTGTTTGCTTATAACGCCAGTCTGTCTCAAAACCGCCCTTCAATTGTTGAAAATAGTTTTTAATTCCATTTTCGGCAAGTAAATGGAGTAAAAGTTGAAAGATCGGCCTTTGTCCCCAGAAACCGTTTTCAGGGCATGTTTGTGAAGGGAAAGCGCCCCTTGAAGCCATAAAAGCAGCAAAACAGGCCACCCTGCAAGCGTTATCCCCAGCTTTAGCATTCGTTTGAGGTTGTATGCCAGCGCAATCAGGCCAAAATCCGCCGAGGCACTCTCAAGGCCCCTCTTGGTCATGATATGGTCGAACCCCCATTGCCGT
>NZ_JRWG01000005.1 GCF_001573155.1 Aequorivita aquimaris
GGGGGGGGGGGATAGATTATTTCTTGCACAAGAAAGTTTAATTTGTTGTACAAGGAAGTTCCATTGGCTGTACAAGAAACGGATGGTGCTTGTACAAGAAAAAATTATATTCAATTTAAGTAGCTTCTTATGTTTACGGAAATATTTCACTCAAAAGGACTAATTACGAGTATATTATACACCGGCTAAATGTTGATAACTCATGATTAACAATTGAAGATTACTTCGTATTTTTATCACGCAGTCAAGGTGATTGCCACCGCAAGGTGTGTTTACGTTCTTTGAGGTGATTGTTTAATTTAAATTTTTGGTATTATGCAAAAATTTAAGCCTGTACAAAGGCACAATCCGTTGGACCCCCAGGCGCCCAATAAGTTCTACGCTAACCCGGTTTATCTGGGCACGATGAACTTAAAGGAACTTTCTGATGAAGTTGCAGCAAAAAGCTCGCTTACACGAGGTGACTGTTACAATGTAATCCAGAATTTCCTTAGTTCCATGCAAACTGCGCTGAACAAAGGCTATATAGTCAAGTTGGACGATCTGGGTTCGTTTCGCACTACCCTGAGCAGCTCAGGGGTGGAGACGGCAGAAGAACTGTCATCGGCAAACATCAAAAAAGCGCGTATCCGCTTTTCGCCCGGTGATGAACTCAAAGGTATGCTTGTAAACATGAAGTTTGCAAAAAAAATAGGATAAGCAGGCACTTACCCTATTCTGAATACCTTGTGAGTATTTTAGCAGACCCTCACGACCCATTTTGGGGTAGTGGGGGTTTTTTGTTTTGTACTTCAAATGTAAAACTTTTATAAGTATATGCCTATATTTTTGTGTTAAATGTGGAAGGGATATATAGAACTGCTTTAAGTTGGCGGACACAGTAGTATCTAAAAACTAGATTAAAAGGCGAAATTATTTTATGAGCGGTCATTTGGCGAATAATAAAAAACGTAGTATCTAATTTTGGTTTTTCATTTTATTGATGTCTTAAATTAATATGATGGGCTATACCCCACCGATTGGAAAAACATAATATTTAATATTAATCAGAGATAGGTGGATCGGTATTTTTCAGGTTATTTAACCTACTTTCTTCTATTTCAGGAATAATTCGGTTGAGCAGTGAAAGCTCTTTGCTAAGATAAACCATTCTTTTAAAATCAAATTTAAGACTGGCCTTGAGCTTTTCTCTTTTCCTTCTATTACGTAATGAAATAAGCTCATCAAGGTTTTCTAGATTTATATTGGCGTAGGTAACTTTAAGATTTCGCTCTAATTGGTCAAAGTATGCTGTAGAAGCATACGCAATCCGTTGCTTTTTTCTTTCTTCCCTATCATGTAGTAAAAAGGCGGTAGGAACTACTCCTATTTTATACCCGTGATATCGAACTCGTTGACAGTAATTATCATCTTCACCATAATGAAAAAATAGGGGGTCGAAGCCACCTACTGTTTTTAATATTTCTTTGGACAAAAGCCAGCCGGCGGCATTTACGAAAGGAACTGCATACACTTGTCTTTTGTGTTTATTTAAGACAAAATCTGAATAAAAATCTTCATTTGCATTATAGTTGACGTAGTTGGAAAAATTCTGATCCAACTTATTGCCTTGACCATTGAGATGGATAGGACTTAAGATTCCATAGTCTGGATTATCTTTACGTACTGATATAAGCCTTTCTATGCAATCTTCCTGTAAATAGGCATCCTGATTAAGCAAAAAAACATATTCTGCACCCTGATTTAAAGCATAGCTTATTCCTAGATTGTTGGCCTGACCGAAGCCGAGGTTTGTAGTCTGCTGTAACAGTGTAGCGTCAGGATAATGGGATTCTATAAAAGAAACGGTTTCGTCAGAAGAATGATTATCAACCACCACGACAGGATAGTTTTTACTACTAGCTAAGCATTTTTCGAGCCAAGTCATGCCGTTGTAGGTAACGATAATGATATGCGTGTTAGTCATTTATGATGGATTCAAGATTAGATTGCACCATTTGTTTTTGATTCTCTAATTTTTCTTGATTAAAATTTGTTTTGAAATTATGTAATAACCTCTGAACCTCGGAAACATATACATCGTCAAAATCCAAGCTCTCAAAGGACTCGCTTATCCAAGTTTTCATATAAGACTCTAATTTTGGCACTTCTTTGTTTAAGCCAATTGCTGGGGTTAAAAAACTCATTGCCGTTATCGCTCCGTGTAAACTTGTTCCAAGGTAGAGATTTGAATTTGCTATTAAATACATTATTTCAAAAATGTTTTTAGGCATAACAAAATCAAAGTGAGGTTTTAATTTTTTTAGCCTTTGAAGTATCTTGTGATCTTCATGTCCTGGAGCTAAACCAATTGGACATAAGACAACTTTATTTTGTAATTCTTTCGACAACTGCTCTATACGATCTGCAAATTTGATTAAGTTTTTAGGCCCTTTATTTATTCCTAATTGAAGAAAAATATACGCATCAAACTCTAAATCATCTCCAACATATTGCTGTAAATTTTTCTTAGGATAAAAATCCGAAATTAAAATTGCACTGTCGGGTATTACACGGGCCTTTAATTCAGGGCAATTTGAAAAATAACTTAAGGATCGATTATCTCTCACAGAAATTGATTGCGCCGATAACATTCGGCTATATGCCTCATTCTGCATTTTATTGTTTTTGGTTAAAAGATAACCTCCCCCTACACTACTGTAATACACACGCAATGCTGGCAAATTAAAGTCTGACGCTTTAAATGAAAAAGGAAAATAAACTTGATTTAACGATAACCATCGATTGGCGAACCCAATTTTATTCTCTAGCTTTCTAAGCTTCTTAAACTGCATTAAATAGTTGAATACTGGATTAATAAAAGCATATAGTGTCGTCCAATTGGCAAACAATACTTCTCCGCCCCCCACTATTACTTTATCCCCTGCTTCAATTTCAGCTTCCAACGCTCTAAATGACTTGGTTTTGAAAGCACCAAAATGAGCATAATTACTTTTTATAATCCCGTAGTTTTCAAACACATAATCGCTATCAATACGCTTCAAAACCTCCTGAAACACCAGAGGGAATAAAAAATCGCCATAATTAATTCTATCCGAAGCCGATAAAAATCTTATTTTTTTTAGTTCCATTCAAATTCACAGTAAAATCCTTTATTCCAAGAAGGCACTATACCCGTTTCATAATAATCGCCTTTTTCCGACTTTATCCAAATTCCTTGGACAATATGATCCATGAGTTCACTATTGCGTCGCAAATAAAAATTAAAATAGTAATGTCCATTGGTCAATGGCCATTTCGGAATGCTCAGTTGTGCAATAATCTTACTCTTAGTAGAAATATAAGGTTGATCAAGTACTTCGGTAGAACAATGAAATTGTTGTTCGTCATCTTGAGAATATACACCTGCTCCAACATGTATAGGAGCGGTATTATTTAAGTTTGCAATACTAAATTCAATCAGAATATTTTCTCCTGATAATGCAGTATCAATTATTTCATTCATGCTGTTACACACTCGAATATTTTCGATGAAAATATCGTTGCTTAACTTTTTTCTATTTTCAGAATTAAATTGAAATCTAATGTTTTGATTTCTAATGTAGAAATTGATGGCTTCATCCGTATCACCCTCAAAAACTGTTTTCCCGTGTTCCAACACAATGGCCCGCGTACAAAGATTTTTCACCGCCGCCATATTATGACTCACAAACAACACCGTTCTCCCATCACCTTGGCTAATATCCTGCATTTTGCCCACGGCTTTTTTTTGGAATTCGGCATCGCCCACGGCGAGCACTTCATCCACCACCAAAATATCCGGCTCCAAATGTGCAGCCACAGCAAAAGCCAAGCGAACAGTCATTCCGCTACTGTAACGCTTAACCGGAGTATCAATATACATTTCACAGCCGGAGAATTGAATTATTTCATCCAGCTTTGCGGTTATTTCGGCGCGTGTCATTCCCAGAATGGCTCCGTTTAAATAAATATTTTCACGTCCCGTAAGCTCGGGATGAAAACCCGTCCCCACTTCCAACAAACTGGCAATCCTTCCCTTTGTTTTAATGATCCCGGTGGTGGGGCTAGTAACGCGCGAAAGTATTTTGAGCAAAGTAGATTTCCCCGCCCCGTTTTTACCGATAATCCCGAGTACTTCCCCTTCCCGCACTTCAAAATTAATATCGCGCAGTGCCCAAACATATTCTTCAGTGGCCTTACTGCTGCGGTCATTCACTGCCCCCACTTTTAAATAAGGATCTTCCTTACCACGTATCTTGTGCCAAAAACGATTAAGGTCATGGGAAAGCGTTCCCGTGCCCACGTTGCCGAGGCGGTACTGTTTACTTATATTTTCGGCTTTTAGTATTATCATTTAATTAATGGTTAATCGCAAATGGCATTCAACAAAATGGCTTCCTAAGTACTATAAAATTCTCAAACGGTATCAATAAAACTTTTTTCGGTTCTATTAAATATGGCCAATCCAATCAGAAAAGTCACGATGCTTATTATAAAAGTATAAATAAATCCGCTCCAACTGAAAGTGCCTGTATTTAGAACCATATATCTAAATCCTTCAATTATCTGGGAAAGGGGGTTATAACTTACAAAATCGGCGACAGTCGCTGGCAGCTTTTTTCTCGCCTCGGAAAGCGGATAAGGCACGGCAGAAACGTACATTAATAAAGAAACCGCAAAACCCACCAAGACATTTAAATCTCGATACTTGGTGGTCATGGAACTGATGGTCATACCAAGGCCCAGCCCCATCAAAGCCATCATTACAATATATACCGGAAAAAGAAGTAAATGCAAGTTTGGACTTAACTGAAACCCCTGTAATAAATAATAACAATAAAAAATAATAAATATCAATAACTGGATTCCAAATTTCATCAGGTTGCTAATGGTAACCGACATGGGCATAATGACCCTTGGAAAATACACCTTTCCAAAAATTCCTGCATTGCTCCTAAATGTATTGGAAGTTCCCGTGAAACAGGCCGTAAAGTAATTCCAGGCGGTAATCCCGGCAAGGTTAAAAAGAAATGGAGGTACACTACCCGTACTAATACTTCCCAAATTGTTGAACACCAAGGTAAAGATAACCGAAGTAAAAAGAGGCTGGATAAAATACCACAAAGGTCCAAGTATAGTCTGCTTATAGACTGTTGTTATATCCCGTTTTACAAAAAGTATAAGCAGGTCGCGGTAGCGCCACACTTCCTTTAGGTTAAGATCAAAAGCTTTCTTTTCAGACGAAATCTCGTAAAGCCAGGTATCGTTTTCTCGGGGAGTCAATTGTTAGGGTTTTGTTTGGGGGGCTAATATAGGGATTTTGGGGGAGTTGGGATTTGTTAATTTGTTAATTTGTTTATTCGGGATTTGTTGATTGGGGATTCGGGATTCGTTGATTTGGGATTCGTTGATTCGGGATTTGGGGTTTGTTAATTTGTTAATTCGGGATTCGGGATTCGTTGATTCGGGATTTGGGGTTTGGGATTTGGGGTTTCTTGTTTTTTGTTTCTGGTTTCAGGTTTCAGGTTCCAAGTTTCAGGTTTCAGGTTCCAGGTTTCAGATTTCAGGTTTCAGGTTTCAAGTTTCAGGTTTCAGGTTCCAAGTTTCAGGTTTCAGATTTTAGGTTCCAAGTTTCAGGTTCCAAGTTTCAGGTTTCAGGTTCCAAGTTTCAGGTTTCAGGTTTCAGGTTTCAGGTTTCAGGTTTCAGGTGGTTGGTGGTGGGTGATAGATTCGAGGCTTGAGGTATGAGGTATGAGGTGTAAGGTTTTCGTATTTCTACTTTCGTATTTTAAGTTTGGTTTAGTGGTTTATAGTTTATTGTTTCGGGTTTTCTTGAATCTTGAATCTTGAATCTATCCCCCTTTAGGGGGCAGGGGGACTGCTTTTGGGGTTAGGGGTTACAAGTTTCAAGTTTCAGGTTACAGGTTTTTAAACTATATCCTGGGAATCTTAAAACTAAGTATATTCCCCCTTTAGGGGGCGGGGGGACTGCTCAAGTTCGTTGATATTTAAATTTTTTATGAAATTGGGGATTTGGGTTTATCTGCGATTTCGTTTTCGAAATTGTTTGGGGATTTGGATTTCGAAAGCACACGGGATATGATTTCGAGTTCAAAAATTAGCTCCCTTCCGTGGGAAATTCCCAATTGTTTCCAGAATTTAGCAGGATATTTGTTTTATAATCCTTATCGGCCCATTTATGTGGCGCGGTAGGTTTGTGGAATAATATATGAAATGCACTGGGATAGTGCTTCCATTTATTGAACATATACTCTCAAAGTAAATAGGTATCTGTAGAATAAACATCAGAAAAATGAAAAAACTAAAATACATATTTGGAATAATACTTCTTATATTGGTAATATCGCTTGGTTTTGGCTTTGTATGGCAAGATTCCAAAGAAAAAAAATTCACCAACGGGAACTATACTGTTGAAGCCGAGTGGAAATTGCCCGAAGAGCTCAATGAAATAAGTGGCATTGCCTGGCTTTCGGAAAATGAGATAGCTGCGGTCCAGGATGAGGAGGGTGTAATCTTTATCTATGACTTAACACAGAAAAAAATTATAAATAAAATAGACTTCGCCGGAGCCGGGGATTACGAAGGGATAGCTTTGCGAGACAAGGATGCCTATGTATTGCGCAGCGATGGTCTTATTTATGAAGTGCTAAACTTCCGGGAAGCGACACCTACAATAAATACTTTCCAGACAGATTTTTCGGAGGATAACAATATAGAAACGCTAGCATTTGATAAGAAAAATAATTCCTTGATCGTAGTGCCGAAGGATAGGGACAAAGCTGATGCGTATAAGGGGTTATATTCTATTTCCCTAGATTCAAAAGTCATGCAGCCTGAGCCTGATATTACAATTAAAATGAATGATGGGGCATTTAAAGACCTTCAGAAGAAAAAAGTCTATAAAACCTTTAATCCATCAGATCTTGCCATACATCCGAAAACTGGCGAGTATTTTGTACTGGAAGGAAAAAATCCAAGCTTATTGATTCTGGATAAGGCCGGTACCATTAAAAAATTATACGAACTGGACGAAGCGAAATTCGCCCAACCCGAAGGTATTACTTTTAGCCCTGATGGAATACTCTATATATCCAATGAGGCAGGTGATGCTGAAGCCAACATTTTACGGGTGCGGTTTCACTAATGCATATGCGTAGCTACATTACCTGCATCCGTGTCCATCCTGAACGAATTGGAAAATAGCCCAGCGTTTTGCTTGTGAAAGTAACACCTATATTTTTTGTTTATTCCTTTTCTTCTGAAAGATCAGCTGTAAAAGGTGCGGCATTTTTTCTTTTGATGTTGCTTCTTATCACGGGCTTAACATCTTTCGTTTCCAACTGGATAGCCTCAACTTTTAAAGGCCCTGGACCTTCTGGTAAGCGGAGACCCACATGTTTTGAAATGATATTTCCATTAGCATCTTTGGAATCGGCTCTATTAGCCACGATTTGCCAGGAAAAGGAAACATTACTTGTTCCTCCCTGTAACTCTTTTACTGTAAAACCATCACTGGATTTATCGGTAACATACACACCCTTACAATCACCCTCTAGAGTGACATAAACTTTTAGTGGATGTTGATCATCGATATGCAACGAATGTCTTAATATAGGATCTATACGAATTCTTGCTACTCCATTTGTAAGCTTGCCAACACCATAATCCTGAAAAACAATTTCCGGTGATTCTGGGGCAAACATGATTCTTGGGTTATTATTATGATCGTTAATTAATGTAGAAACAGTACCAGGCCCAATAATTTTATAATCCGTACCAGTAGTTCCGTTGGATCCTGTATTGTATCTCAAACCCACGTATGAATAACTGGGTGGGGTGCCAGAGGCATTTTCATTCCCCCCACTGAAATAACCGCCAAAATAACTATCTGCGACGGGTAGATTGGGCACTCCTCCAGGTCCAGAGGCAGCTATATCATCAAAACCGGCTAAAATTGCAGTTGCCCTATTGCCATTTGTAGCCGAATTGGTAGTAGGATCATTATCTGAATCCAAAATAAACTCCCCGCCATGGTTCCCTCTATTTCCATTTGCAATGCTCCCTAATCCAGCATATCCGAAAATTCCTAAAACACTTCCCGAGCCTGCCAAGCCGGAGCCGTTAGGAGAAACCGCAATAGAAGCATTGTTATTTCCCGAAGCAATCACTCCTGTTCCTGTAGCCGTTAAGGATCGTCCGTACATCCCTGTATTTCCCGAACCTGCCACACCAGATCCACCACCTAAATAATTTCCAAGAGCATTATTTCCAGATGCAAGTAGGCCAGTACCCGAGCTATTGCTATTGTGTGCTCTCATCCCCATACCTGTACTATTATCTACTATACCATAACTTCCGTAAAGTACTCCATCACCATAGGTTCCGAAAGAACCAGATCCATAGACTCCATATCTTGCGGCTATTGCCACCATGCCATCATATCCTATACTTTCAGCAAAGACTCCCACCCCATTAGCGCCAGAAGCATAAGCATTAATTGCATATTCATTATCAGCTCCATGTACGGTAAATCTATCGAACGCATATAATGGATTACCATTGAATGATGCTTGCGATGCGGAAAAACCAAGCGTGTTTGCCGATATACGATACATTCCTAAGTCTGTATCTGTCTGCCACGAATAAGTGGGCCGGGCCGCTGAACCGTTTTCAAAAGCGCGTAATCTACCTCTATTGGCAGCATTACCACTTGAAATTTCAAATTTATCTGAATTATAGGTTCTAAATCTCAACGCCATATCGTCAGTAGTGCCTAAAAAATTAGTGTTCGCGACTGTCCCAGCATTTCCAGCTCTAGACCAGTCATCACTTGGAGCATCCGCAGCAAGGCGTACCCATTGCGAGCCGTTGTTATAGTAATAGCCGGGGGTGACATCGCCAGCGGTGTTTTTGTTATACACAACCATCCCTTGTACATGGGCCGTCATTGGCGCAAAACTGGATGTATTTACAAGGTTTACCCTCGGCAGTAACAAACCTTTTGTGGTTGTAGTGGCATCTCCAATTTCAAGAAGTGCATCGTTATTTGGATTAGTATTTCCAATACCAACTTGGGCAAAAGAATTAAATGAAAGAAATAAAAATAGGCAGCAAATACTAAATGCACATGCTTGGGGAAATGACCAATTTTTCATAAAAAAATCTTTTTAGATTAAAACGAAATTATTATGATAAGGGGCGTAACAATAATATTGAAGGCTTTGTAAAAATGCAAATTTTGTGCGCTATACTTAAGGTATGGGGCATTTGGCGGAAAAATTGGCAGAATATCCGTTAAGATGTTTTCAAATTTCGATAAACGCTTTTTTTGTGTAGGAAACTATTGACACCGAAAGCCTTATCGCATAGAGCTGTTAAAACTTTAACATTTCAAAATTGCCAATTTGAAGCGAAATTCTTCTGGAATTTGAAAAAAGGGGTGTCCTTTAACGATATATTTTTCTACTTATCCATTTTAGATATGAACCAATAAAAGCAATGAAGTTTCGTAAAACTTCCATCTCTATTGATTGGATTCTGGAGAAATAATTCCGGGGTTGAAATGCGGTTCTAAAACTGTTCCCAGGTAAGCTGGAGGCCCTGCTTTACGGAAAACAATGGGTTATATTCCAAAAGTTTTCTCGCCTTGTCTATATTCGCCAAAGAATCGCGCACATCGCCCTTGCGGGGCGGACCATAGGTAGCCGTAATATCGATTCCTGAGATGGATTTAAGGTTTTCCCAAAGCGTATTTAAACTTATCCTTTCGCCATAGGCCACATTAAAGACCTCATTAACCGCCTCCTCTTTTGCGAAAAAAGCACGCACATTTGCCTGCACTGCGTTTTGCACGAAGGTAAAATCGCGTGTCTGTTCGCCATCACCATTTATAGTGGGCGACTTCTTATCTTTTAGCGCCTGCATAAACAGGGGAATGACCGCCGCATAAGCCCCCGTAGGACTCTGGTTGGGGCCAAACACGTTGAAATAACGCAATCCGATGGTTTCGGTACCATAGGTCTTATGGAACACATCGGCATAAAGTTCGTTTACCAGTTTGGTAACCGCATAAGGCGAAAGGGGTTTACCTATGGTATCTTCTACTTTTGGAAGGTTTTTGCTATCGCCGTAGGTAGAACTGGAGGCGGCGTACACCATACGTTTTACGGTGTCGCTTTTTTTTTGTGCCACGAGCATATTTAAAAAACCCGTAACGTTCACTTCATTTGAAGTAAGGGGATCATTAATGGAGCGTGGCACAGAACCCAAGGCGGCTTGATGCGACACATAATCCATACCCTCCATCGCATTTTTGCAGGTTTCCAAATCGCGAATATCGCCTTCCAGAAATTCAAAGCTCGGATTATTTTGAAATGCTTCAAGATTCTTCATAAAACCTGTAGCTAGATTATCCAGCACACGAACTTTTTTGGCATTGTTTTCCAATAAATAAGCCACAAGATTTGAGCCTATAAAGCCTGCGCCGCCAGTTATTAGGAAAGTATGTTTTGAGAGGTCTGTGGTATGGTATTTTGGAGTTTGCAAAGCGTTAATTGTTAATTATGGATTTATCTTTTAACCACAGAGGACACTGAGTTTTTCACAAATGTCACAAATATTTTCGTAGTGTCCCTTTGTGCCTTCTTTGTGTTCTTTGTGGTTTACTTTTTATGGAATTCGTAAAATTTTATTTATTAATACAAAAGTCGTCAACAAGCGCATAATTAGACAGCAGAAAACTGACAACCGAGAACCGAAAACTACAAACATCCATCGACCAATTTTTTTGGAAAAAACGATTTTACGTCGAACACTACCGACGGGGAGGCCCTGTGTTTTTCTACATTAAAATCTGAAAACTCCCTATGGCCTACTGCCAAAATAATAGCTTCATAATTTTTCTTTAGCTGTCCTTCCTCGCTTAATAAACGCAGTCCAAACTCATTGGATACTTCGGTTGCTTTTGCCCACGGATCATAAACATCTATATTGAGGTTGTATTTACGCAACTCTTCTATAACATCTATCACTTTACTGTTACGTATATCGGGGCAGTTTTCCTTAAAGGTAATACCCATAACGAGTACATGGCCGCCTTTAACCTTACATTCCCTTTGGATCATTAATTTAACCACCTCTTGGGCCACATAATTGCCCATCCCGTCGTTCATACGTCTTCCTGCCAAAATAATCTCGGGATTGTAACCTTCCTCCTGTGCTTTCTGTGCCAAGTAATATGGGTCTACGCCTATACAATGGCCACCTACCAGTCCAGGTGTAAACTTTAAAAAGTTCCATTTGGTGCCCGCAGCCTCCAAAACATCCTGGGTATCTATATCCAACAATCGGAATATTTTTGAAAGTTCATTTACAAAGGCAATGTTGATATCGCGCTGTGAATTTTCAATTACCTTAGCGGCCTCAGCCACTTTTATGGACGGTGCCAAATGGGTTCCAGCTGTTATTATTGAAGCATACAATTCATCAATATATTTGGCAGCTTCGAGAGTAGAACCCGATGTAACTTTTAAAATTTTGGTAACCGTATGCTGCTTATCGCCCGGGTTGATTCTTTCTGGGGAATATCCTGCGTAGAAATCTTTATTAAATTTAAGATTTGAGTATTCTTCTAGAATAGGAACACAAATATCCTCGGTAACTCCGGGATAAACTGTGGATTCATAAATAACCACATCGCCTTTTTTCAAAAGTTTCCCAACAGTTTCACTGGCTTTTTGAAGCGGTGTCAATACTGGTTGGTTGTACTTATTGGTTGGTGTAGGCACTGTAACGATAAAAACCTTAGCCTCAACCATTTTAGAAGCATCGTCCGTAACAATAAGACCAGTAGCTTCGGATTGTATTAAGGCTTTATTTAAATCTTCGGAAGAAAGTTCCAAAGTAGTGTCAACTCCTTGCTGTAATTGCTCGATACGTTCAGAATTGATATCGAAACCGATCACTTTATATTTTTCAGCGAAAGCGGCGGCAAGCGGCAAGCCAACATAGCCTAAGCCGATTATTGCGATTGTGGGGTTTTGTTTCATGCTGTAAATGCTATGATGCTAATTTTAAAAGATTTTTTTCGACTATCGGCATCTTTGGTCGGCAAAATTAAGGGTTTTAGCGGAAAGTACAACTGTAAATGTAGAAAACATCCCTCCCCCGCCTCCCTTCGAAGGGAGGGGCTAGATTTGGAAATAACTTATGTTTTGTTATACGCATCAAAAGTCCCCCTTACAAGAAAGAGAGTTCCTCACTAAAGAACATCCCTCCCAACCTCCCTTCAAAGGGAGGGGCCGTTTTCGGAAATGAATTATGTTTTGTTATAAATATGAAAAGTTCCCCATACAAGAAAAAGAGTTCCTCTCTAAAGAACATCCCTCCCAACCTCCCTTCAAAGGGAGGGGCCGTTTTCGGAAATGAATTATGTTTTGTTATAAATATGAAAAGTTCCCCATACAAGAAAAAGAGTTCCTCTCTAAAGAACATCCCTCCCAACCTCCCTTCAAAGGGAGGGGCCGTTTTCGGAAATGAATTATGTTTTGTTATACGCATCAAAAGTCCCCCTTTGAAGGGGGATTTAGGGGGATGTCAATCAGAATTTTAATTAAAAAGAAGGTTCTACTCAAAAAAACATCCCTCCCCCGCCTCCCTTCGAAGGGAGGGGCTAGATTTGGAAATAACTTATGTTTTATTTAAGCATCAAAAGTCCCCCTTCGAAGGGGGATTTAGGGGGATGTCAATCAGAATTTTAATTAAAAAGAAGGTTCTACTCGAAAAAACATCCCTCCCCCGCCTCCCTTCGAAGGGAGGGGCTAGTTTCGGAATGACCTACGTTTTGTTATAAATATCAAAAGTCCCCCTTTGAAGGGGGATTTAGGGGGATGTTTTTAACTGTTTTCTCTTATATAACTCTTTATGATCTTAATTACACTTTCAGTATTGTTTAGAATCTCATTATTCGTAAATCTTAAAAAGTGAAGTCCCTGCGCCTCCATTTTACCTTGTCGTTCTGCATCCTCAAGAAAATTATGTTCGTGGATATTCCCATCGACTTCTATAACCAGACCAATTTCATGGCAATAAAAATCTACAATAAAATTTAAAATTGGAACCTGTCTATGGAATTCTAGACCTAAGGATTTTTTTCTAATACCCTCCCATAACAATTTTTCAGCAGGAGTCATATTTTTACGAAGTTCCCTAGCCATCGCTTTCAGATGTTTATTATATGGAAGTATTTTGTTAGCCATGTAATAAATATAGTAAAAACATCCCTCCCCGCCTCCCTTCGAAGGGAGGGGGTAGATTTGGACTTAATTTAGGTATTATCGTCAAAAAAAAGCCCCCCTATTGGGAAGAGGGGGGTTGGGGGAAATGTTATTTTCGTCTAAAAATCCTTTTTGCTCTATCCCAAACTGTAGGTGGTTTTATGTGTTCGTGATATCCGTTGCCGTAATTGCCATAGGTACCGTAGCCGTAACCATAGCCGTACCCATAGCCGTAACCATAACCGTAGCCTTTTCCTGCTTTTTCAACATAGCCATTCAAGACAATGCTAATATGTTTAACTTCGCCGGTCTTGTATTTTTCGTTAACAAAAGTGAACATATTTTTATGTGTATAATTGAAACGGGCCATATAAAGCGTGGCGTCAACGTGTTTCATAAGTTCCAACGAATCGGAAACAAGACCCAATGGCGGGGAGTCCAGAATAATATAATCATAGCGCTCCTTGAGAGCATCAATCAAATTATCCAATTTTTCACTGATCAATAATTCGGAGGGGTTTGGGGGTATTGGTCCAGAAGGGATTACATCCAAATGCGCTATTTCGGTTTTTTGAATTACGGTGTCAATATCTGCTTCATCTATGAGAAAATTCACTACTCCCACATCATTGTTGATATTGAAATCTCCAAAAATCTTAGGCTTTCTAAGGTCAAGCCCCACCAAAACCGTATTTTTTTCACTTAGTGCAAATACCGAAGCAAGGTTTATCGAGCAAAACGTTTTTCCCTCCCCACTGACGGAACTAGTTACCAAAACTGTTTTGGCTCCTTTTATGCCCTGCTTTTTATATATGAACTGCAAGCTTGACCGCAGTGCCCTAAACGCTTCGGCCATAGCCGATTTTGGCTTGGTAAGAACTACCAAGTTGCTGTCAATTGGACTTTTCCCTATAATGCCCAAAAGCGGAATGGAAGTAATCCGTTCCAGATCCTTTACGTTGCTTATTTTGGTATCAAAGAATACGCGTAAGAATACAAAGACCAAGGGAAAGAATAATCCAAGTAGGCCGGCCATCATATAGTTTAACTGGGTATTAGGGCCAATTTGTCCGCCACCTGTATCCTTTGCGGAATCTATCACCATCACATCACTTACATTGGCAGCCTTTACTAGGCCTGCTTCACTGCGTTTGGCCAAAAACAGGTTGTAGGTGCCTTGGCTCAGATTATAGCGGCGCTCAATGTTCAATAGATCCTGTTGCTCCTTTGGAAGTTTTCGTATCTCTCCTTCATATCTCCCAATATCGCGGTTGATGGAAGTAAGTTCCTGGTTTTTTAAGCTTTTTGAGGAACGAATATTTTCCAGCAATACAGTTTTGACTGCATCAATCTGACGGTCAATATCATTAAAAATTGGGGCGCCTTCCTTAAAGGAATACTGAAGCTTGTTACGCTCTTCCGCAAGGGCAACGATCTTTCCTACCCCTGATACTACACTAGCTTCTGAAATACCTGCTACTGAGGGCGCGGGTACATCTCTATAATCGGAACGGTTTATAAGATAATCCTGAAGTGTGTTATAATAATTAAGTTCACGGTTTACGGATTCTTTTCGCAAATCCAATTCATTCAATTTAGCATTTATCTCAGAGCCTTCGCTCTCCAGATTAAAGATGGCATTTTTGTTTTTGAATTGGTTAAGCTCATCTTCCACAGTAGAAAGTTCGGCTGATTTTATGGCAAGGCTGCTATCAATAAATTTAATGGTTTTTGTGGCGAACAAGTTTTTGCGCTCCAGCATGTCTTCGCTTAACACTTCAACCGAAGTATTTAAGTAATCGACCAACTGTGCCTTGTTATTGCCCGTAAGCCTCATTCTAAGCACGGAGGAACCTTTACTTTCTGGATCTACGCGTACCCCGAGATACCTCTTTACAATACCATCGTAATTTCGGAATACAATGTAATATGGGGTTCCCGGTTTCGAAATCACCTCGGGGTTGGGCATTAAAACCCCGTTAAAAAAAGGAAGGCGTATGGGTTCGCCAATTTTGAAATTCTGTGAAAACTCGCCAGCATCCACAAACCTCGAGCTTCTTTCTTTAGTGCTGTAATTTTGAAGATTGATGTTTCCTGCTTCCTCAAAGGCTACACTTAGGTTAAAATTTACCGAATCCTTAAAAACAATCTTGATTTGTTTATTCAGCATTTGTGATTTGGTAGTATCTACTTCCACAAAGAAGGGAGTCTGCTTATAGGCATTTACCTGCTGATATTTTCCATCGCGCAGATAATCCATATAATATTGCAAACGCTCCACCACCTTTTCGTTATGGGATCGGGATTGCAGGGTGATAACGGCTGTATTCACCTTATCCGTAGTACCTCCCCAATTAAAGGTTAGACTGGTATTGGAAGTAAAAAAGGGGTTTTGGTCGTCCTTAATGGAAACCATATTTTCCATTTGGTAAATAGGTAGTTTACGGACGTTGATATAATAAGCTATGGAAAAAGCAATAATCAGAGAAACCAAAAACAGTGGCCAATGGTGCACAAGCCTAAATAGAAAACCTTTAAAATCAAAGGTGGTATGGGTTTCGTTTATTTCGAATTCCTCGCTCATATTTTTTATAATCGGGTAAACAACAAAATGGTCGTAACCAAAGCCGTTGTAATGGAAATGATAGTTGTGAATGATTGCAGTCCAGTGGTACCCGTACCCAACGATTTTTGCGGCAGTGGGTTAATCAAAATTAGGTCGTTCGGTTTTACGTAATAATACGGCGAATTCATTGCATCAAGTTTTGTAAGGTCTATGTGGTGTACCTTCTGCCCTGCCGGATATTGGCGGATAATTACTACATCGGTCCTATCGCCCGTAAGGGTGATATCGCCACTGTTGGCGATGGCTTCCATAATGCTTACTTGGTCGCGATAGATAATTTTTGACCCAGGGCTGCCTATTTCACCATTGATAGTGTAACGAATACCCGCCAATTTTACAGTAACAAAAACATTTGCCTCGGCCTTAAAATAATCCCTTAACAGAATTTCCTCCAAGCGTTCGCGGACCTCATCAACAGTATATCCCAAAACGTTCATCTCGCCTAAACTCGGAATGCGGATATTACCGTGGTCGTCCACCACAAAACCGTCGTAATACAGTCTTTCCTCACCTGTAGCGTTGGGATTGGCATCGCTTATCGGATTAAAGATACCAACTGTTTCCTGGTCCAAAGCCTTTACCCGGATACTCAAGAGATCATTTATTTGAAGTCTATAGGGTTCCTGTCTTTTTCGCAAAAGTGCCAAAGTATCGGTACTACTGGTGTTTTCCTGCAAATAGGTAAGCTGTTTTGTTGTTACACAGGAAGTAGCGCACAGAGCGAAAATTAAAAATAGCAATACATACGTAAGCTTCATAAAAGATAGGGTTGTTAACGGACAAATATAAAGTAACGCATTTAATAATGAAACATTTTTTCAGAAAGGAACATTTTCAGAAAATTGTTGTTGAAATTAAATGTCCAACAGCATTAAATCAAACTATAACCCCTGTAAGCTATTAAACGCGGAGTTCTATTTCTTAGAAATAAAAAACTTATTTTTGAAGAGTTTACTATAATAATCATACCGATGAAATATTCCGTATCAATTACCATAGACAAACCCGTGGATGAGGTTATTGCTCTTTTTGACAATGTTGACAATATGAAAAAGTGGATGGAAGGCCTTGAAAGTATTGAACATATAAGCGGAACGCCCGGGGAAGTAGGCGCAAAATCGCGAATGGAATTCAAGATGGGAAAGCGGGAAATTGAAATGATAGAAACCATAACCGCCAAAAATCTACCCGAAGAATTTACAACAACCTATGAGGCCAAAGGGGTTTTCAATATTGTAAAAAACAGTTTTGAACCATTGCCAGACAATAAAACCAAGTATAGCACCGAACAGGAATTTCAGTTTAAGGGCTTTATGAAATTGATTGGTCTGTTGATGCCCGGCGCTTTTAAAAAGCAATCGATGAAATATTTAAAGGATTTTAAAACCTTTGTGGAAAGCCAATAATTAGTGAGTATGGGCAAAGAAAAGTTGATTAAAAGATTGCGTTGGTACTACCCTTTGGAGAAGTTCCACGCTTTTTTCACATTTCCATTGTTAGCCATCTATTTTTTAACACTACATCCCTTTTTAAAAAGTATCTGGTTTCTGTATGGCATACTGGTGTGTATTTTTATTCTTTATCAAGGCCAAAAGTATTGGCAGCTCAAGTTATGGCAGATGGAAGGGAAGCCGTTTTCACAAGTGAAAAATTTAAAATTCTTTAAAAAGGCAAAACGCATTAATTTCCTTTTGATAATGGGCATGCCTGTTATTTTAGTTGTCCAGTTATTAATTGTGAACTGGAATGAGTCTGATATGGATATTGTATTGTGGTCTTTTGCGGCAAACCTTTTCGCCGTTTTGGAGTACATAAATTACTATCACAAGCAATTAATGGTTGATAACACTTCAGATTTAGCATATATTCTTCGGAATAAAAGGTTGAAAACCGCCAGTTTGGCGAAGGATTTAAAGGAGAATCGTTTTTAAAAATTGTTATCCAACAAATTCTTCATTCCCTGTCAATCATTAAACATTTGCAGTACTTTTGCCGAAAATATAAACCGTGAACTACCTTTCAGTAGAAAATATCTCAAAGTCCTTCGGGATGCGGGTTTTGTTTGAAAATATTTCCTTTGGAATAAACGAAGGGCAAAAAATAGGTTTCGTAGCCAAAAACGGCACCGGAAAAACTTCGCTGTTGAATATCATTGCCGGAAACGACAAGGCCGATACCGGAAATGTCGTATTCCGAAAAGGCTTAAAAATTGCGTATCTACCTCAAGAACCGGATTTGGATCCGAAATTAACGGTAGAACAAACCATTTTTTCTTCAGACAATCCCATTCTAAAAATAATCGAGAATTACGAGCACGCAATCGAAAACCCTGACGATTCCGAAGCATACCAAAAAGCCTTTGACGCTATGGATGCGCATCACGCTTGGGATTTTGAGACTCGCTATAAACAGATTCTTTTTAAACTGAAACTTGAAGACTTGCACGCCAAAGTGGGCAACCTCAGTGGCGGGCAGAAAAAACGTCTCGCCTTGGCCAATGCGTTGCTCACAACCCCAGATTTGCTGATCATGGACGAGCCCACCAACCACTTAGACTTGGAAATGATAGAATGGCTGGAAAATCTATTTGCCAAGGAAAATTTCACGCTGTTTATGGTTACGCACGACCGTTATTTTTTGGAGCGGGTTTGTAATGAAATTGTGGAATTGGACGAAGGTACGCTTTACAGCTATAAGGGCAATTACAGCTATTACCTCGAAAAGCGTGAGGCTAGAATAGAAAACGAAGCCACCGAAACGGGAAAGGCGAAGCAACTTTTCAAAAAAGAATTGGAGTGGATGCGCCGCCAACCTAAGGCACGGACCACAAAAAGCAAAAGCCGGATTGACGATTTCCACGAAATAAAAGCACGCGCCAGCAAACGTCGCAACGACCACCAAGTGCAACTGGAACTGAATATGGAGCGCATGGGCACCAAGGTGGTGGAGCTTCACAACGTTTCAAAATCGTTTGGCGATAAAAAAATGCTGGAGAAGTTTGAATACAATTTCAACCGTGGTGAACGTGTAGGGATTATCGGGAAAAACGGAACCGGGAAATCTACTTTTTTAAATATTCTCACAGGAGCATTAAAACCCGATTCGGGGAAAGTAGTTGTGGGCGAAACTGTGCAATTTGGTTACTATACCCAAGCCGGGATCAACATAAAGGAAGGCCAAAAAGTAATTGATGTGATCCGCGAATACGGCGATTATATTCCGTTGAAAAAGGGAAGGCAGATTTCTGCCTCACAGCTTTTGGAACGTTTTCTTTTCGACCCAAAAAAACAATATGATTTTGTGGAAAAACTGAGCGGGGGTGAACGTAAACGCCTTTATTTATGCACGGTTTTAATCAAAAATCCCAACTTTTTGATACTCGATGAGCCTACCAACGATCTGGATATTATAACCTTAAATGTTTTGGAAAGTTTTCTTTTGGATTTTCCAGGCTGCCTTTTGGTAGTTAGCCACGACCGGTATTTTATGGATAAAATTGTGGACCATCTTTTTGTTTTCAGAGGAAATGCCGAGGTTGAGGATTTCCCCGGAAATTATACAGATTTTAGAGTTTACGAAGACAGTAATATACAGGAAAAACGCGAGGCCAGCGAAGCAGCACCAAAGGTTAAAAAAGACTGGAAGCAGGATAGTACTCCTGCAAAACTGAGCTATAACGAGCAGAAGGAATATCAAAAACTGGAAAAGGAAATAGCCAATCTGGAAAAGGAGCGCGAAGAACTTCAAAATAAATTTGCCACGGAAAACTGGGACGGCGAAGAGATTGATAAGCAATCCATAAAACTACAGGAGATTATAGATACCATTGAAGCAAAGGAAGAACGTTGGTTTGAGCTTTCGGCGAAAATGGAGGGATAATTTATTGTTTATTGTTATTATTTATTGAAAGCTCTGCGTTCTCTGAGCCTCTGCGGTGCTATTTCACCGCAAAAGCGCAAAGAGAAGAAAAGAATTATATTTGAATTATGCTTCTACACTTAACACTTAACACTTAACGCTTACCACTTAACGCTTAACGCCTAACCATTAAATTCCCCCTGTGATCCACCAATCAAAAAGCTACATAAAATTCATCCGCCTTTCCAAAAACCGGCACGGCGTGCATTCGCCATTTGTATATGATTTGGTGACGAAGTGTTTTAATGACAAAAAAATATACCCCGAATACGAAATTCTGAAATCGCACCGAAAAGCCTTGCGAAGTGATTCTTCAATGGTAGAAATGAAAGATTTTGGCCAAGGCTCAAGGGTGTTTAAAGGCAATGCCCGCAAGGTTTCCGCAGTGGTAAAAAATGCCGGGATGAAAAAGAAACGGCAAAAACTGCTCTTCCGTTTGTCGAAATATTTTAAAAGTGAAACTGTTTTGGAATTGGGCACCTCTCTGGGTTTGGGAACGGTGGCCCTATCGCTTTCCAATGAGTTTTCCGCAATCCAGACAGTGGAAGGTTGCCCAAATACCTTGCAAAAAGCGCAGGAATATTTTGAGAAATTCAACCTGCACAATATTCAGATACACCAAGAGCTTTTTAGTGAATTTTTAGAAAATACTTCAACACAATTTAATTTGATTTTTATTGACGGCGATCATAATGGCGAGCGAACATTGGGTTATTTCAATTCACTTTTAAATAAGGTACACAACGATTCCCTAATTATTTTTGACGATATTTATTGGAGCAAGGATATGACCGTTGCTTGGCAAAAAATAATTGCAAACGAAAAAGTAACGGTAAGCATCGATACTTTTCAATGGGGATTGGTTTTTTTCAGAAAAGAGCAACCGAAACAGCATTTTGTGATAAGGATTTGATGAATGGATACTATGGTTACTGTGGTTACTGTAGATTCTATTGTTTATTGAATATTTTGTAACACTACGTTTATCTTTGCGTCTTACAAGCGATGATTAATTTAAAAAAAGTCCTCCTTTGGAGGATTTAGGGGGCTTATGAGTTTAGTAATTAAAATCCGAAATATCACGAGAGACTTTCCACTTGGGAATGAAGTGGTTAAAGTTTTAAAGGGAATAGATCTGGACATTGAGCGCGGCGAATACGTAGCGCTGATGGGGCCTTCCGGCTCGGGAAAATCTACATTGATGAATCTTTTGGGATGTTTGGATACGCCCACTTCCGGTAGTTATGAGCTAAACGGAAAGGACGTGAGCAATATGAGCGATGACGAATTGGCGGAAATAAGAAATAAGGAAATAGGGTTTGTATTTCAAACCTTTAACCTGTTGCCACGTACTACTGCGCTTGAAAATGTGGCGCTACCGATGGTTTATGCAGGTGCCTCAAAAAGCGAACGCACCGAACGCGCCAAAGAAGTTTTAACAAATGTGGGACTAGCTGACCGAATGGACCATAAACCCAACCAACTTTCCGGTGGGCAGCGCCAACGGGTAGCAGTAGGAAGAGCTTTGGTAAATAAGCCTTCCATCATTTTGGCAGATGAGCCTACGGGGAATTTGGATTCAAAGACCTCGAAAGAAATAATGAATCTTTTTAATGAAATACACAAGGCTGGCAATACAGTGATTCTCGTTACCCACGAAGAGGATATTGCTGAAAATGCCCACAGAATTATTCGATTGCGGGATGGAATTGTGGAAAGTGATACTAAAAAAGTCGCGGTTGACAGTCGCAGTTGACAGTCGCAGTTTTCAGTAAAAATGTTTTAAAAGTGAATTCGTTAATTCGT
Organism: Aequorivita aquimaris; assembly: GCF_001573155.1. Taxonomy (GTDB): domain Bacteria; phylum Bacteroidota; class Bacteroidia; order Flavobacteriales; family Flavobacteriaceae; genus Aequorivita; species Aequorivita aquimaris. The sequence continues at coordinate 21,667 of NZ_JRWG01000005.1, forward strand.
ATCATTATATTTCAATCGTAAATCGTAAATCTGCAATCGTAAATTTCTTGAATATGGAACTTTCGAACCCCATTGTTTTAATAATTGGCGGAATCCTGCTGCTAGCAATTCTCTATTTTTGGAACAAACGCAATGCTTCAAGCCAAAAGGCGCGTCGTAATAGAAATTTCCGCAGTAGCTATTACGAGCGGAAAAAGGAACGGGAGAAGGACAATAATCAGTAAATCAGTACGCAGTAATTAGCATGCTCGTGATTTATTGTGTGCCCAGATTTTGAATTTTTCGTTTGTCAATTCTTATATTTTTTTCTTTGGGACTTTGCGGCTTTACGAGCATTTTAAAACAGTTATTCGTAAATTTGCAAAAACCTCATACCTCACCCCCTAAAACCTCAAACCTAAATGAAAATATATACTAAAACCGGCGATACAGGCACCACTGCCCTTTTCGGCGGTACACGTGTTCCCAAGCACAACATCCGGATTGAAAGTTATGGCACCGTTGATGAACTAAACTCCTATTTGGGCTTGGTGCGCACCCAGGAAATTGACCCGCGCAGCAAAGAAATTTTGACACACATACAAGATAGATTATTTACACTAGGAGCCATTTTAGCGACAGACCCCGCAAAGGCCACGCTGAAAAGTGGAAAGGAACGGCTGAATATTCCAAAAATAACCGAGGAGAATATAACCCTCTTGGAAAATGAAATGGACCGAATGAACGATGCCCTGCCACCCATGACACATTTCATTTTGCCCGGCGGAAATACTACGGTGTCATATTGTCACATTGCCCGGACGGTCTGCCGCCGAGCCGAACGCCGCGCCACACTACTAAATGAAAATGAACCCATTGACGAAATGGTCCTTAAGTATTTAAACCGACTATCTGACTACCTATTTGTGCTGGCACGGAAGTTGTCTAAAGACACCAACGCTGAAGAGACACAATGGATACCTAAGAAGTTGTGAGTTGTCCTTTGTGAAAAATGACAAAACATATTGATTTTTAATATTTTCGCTAAATAACTTAGCTACAAACTAATTTTCAAATAACTCACAATCAATTAGTTAAAAACGTTCTTTAAAATAGTGCAGAAATAATTTGGATTTTTCTTGACTTTTTAATCTAAAAAATTACTTTTGCAGAAAATTAAAACCTAAAGTGCTATGTACTGGACATTAGAATTGGCATCCTATTTAAGCGATGCGCCCTGGCCCGCAACCAAAGACGAATTGATTGATTACGCGATCAGGACCGGTGCTCCACTGGAAGTAGTGGAAAACCTTCAGGCTATTGAAGACGAGGGAGACTCCTACGACTCTATTGAAGAGATTTGGGCAGACTACCCGACCGACGATGATTATCTTTGGAACGAAGATGAATATTAATCCCAAGATTTTGGGAAACAATTAAAAAATAATATAAAAAGTCTCTTTTAAGGGGCTTTTTTTTATTTAAAAAGTATTGAAAAAGAAAACCACCAATACACGAATTGTATAAATAATTATTCGTGTACCTGCCTGCCGGCAGGCAGGTTCGTGGTAAGAAAACATAAATAGTTCTTCGAGTTCCTATTGCTGAAAGGAAGCTTACGTTTCCAATGCTGCTCGAACGGACAAAAATTATAAATTGACAAAATAGTGCTGCCCGGCAACACTTCAAAATAAATTTACATCATGGGAATATTAGATAACGTATTAAAAGTTTTTGTAGGCGATAAATCAAAAAAAGACATCAGCCAAATACAGCCACTTGTAAATGAAATAAAAAAACACGAAGCAGCCATAGAAAAACTCTCCCACGATGAACTGCGGGCAAAGTCAGATTTTTTCAGAAAAGAAATAAAAGCAGCACAAAAAGATGTTCAGGACCAAATTGACAGCCTTGAAAAACAATCTGAGGAAGAGCAGGACATCAACAAAAAAGAAGAATACTACAACCAGATAGACAAACTAAAGGATGATCGCTACGAAATTGAAAAAGCGACCCTTACTAAAATACTTCCCGAAGCTTTTGCCGTGATGAAAGAAACCGCAAAACGCTTTAAAGACAACGAAACCATTACCGTTACGGCGAGTCCTTTTGACCGGGAAATTTCTGCAGACAAAGACTATGTAACCCTTGAAGATGACAAAGCCATTTGGAAAAACTCTTGGGATGCCGCCGGAAAACCCATTACTTGGGATATGGTGCACTACGATGTTCAGTTAATTGGTGGTGTGGCACTTCACCAAGGGAAAGTAGCCGAAATGCAAACGGGTGAAGGTAAAACCTTGGTTGCTACACTACCCATGTACTTAAACGCCCTTGCCGGAAACGGCGTTCACCTTGTAACCGTGAATGATTATCTTGCAAAGCGTGACAGCGCGTGGATGGCTCCCTTGTTTGAATTCCACGGAATGACAGTAGATTGTATTGACAACCACCGCCCCAATTCCGCAGCACGAAGAAAAGCCTATCTCTCTGATATAACTTATGGAACCAATAACGAATTTGGTTTTGATTATCTGCGTGATAATATGGCGCATTCGCCAGACGATCTTGTACAGCGTCCGCACCACTATGCCATTGTAGATGAGGTGGATTCGGTATTGATTGACGATGCCCGTACCCCGCTTATCATTTCTGGGCCCGTGCCCGAAGGCGACCGTCACGAATTCAACGAGCTAAAGCCAAAAATCAGCAATATTGTTGACGTTCAGAAAAAATACTTGACCGGCGTTTTGGCCGAAGCCAAAAGGCTTATAAAGGAAGGTGATGAAAAAGAAGGTGGCTTCCAATTGCTACGCGTTTATCGCGGGTTGCCAAAGAATAAGGCACTTATAAAATTTCTTTCGGAAGAAGGAGTAAAACAAATTCTCCAAAAAACCGAAAACCACTACATGAGCGACAACAACCGCGAAATGCCAAAGGTTGATGCCGAGCTCTACTTTGTTATAGATGAAAAGAACAATCAGATAGAACTTACCGATAAAGGTGTGGATTATCTTTCGGGCGAAGGCGATCCCGATTTCTTCGTAATGCCAGAAATTGGAACCGAAATAGCCAAGATTGAAAGCAAAGGACTTTCAAAAGAAGAAGAAGTTGCCGAAAAAGAAGAGCTTTTCCGTGATTTTTCGGTAAAAAGTGAACGTATTCACACGATGAACCAACTCTTGAAAGCCTATACGCTTTTTGAAAAGGACGACCAATATGTGGTGATGGACAACAAGGTTTTGATCGTGGATGAGCAAACGGGCCGTATTATGGACGGTCGCCGTTACAGCGACGGACTTCACCAAGCTATTGAGGCTAAGGAGGATGTGAAGATTGAGGCCATGACCCAAACCTTCGCGACCATTACGCTTCAGAATTACTTCAGAATGTACCGCAAACTCTCAGGGATGACGGGTACAGCGGTTACAGAGGCTGGCGAACTTTGGGAAATCTACAAACTTGATGTGGTAGAAATTCCTACCAACCGCCCCATTGCCCGCCATGACCGTGAGGATAAAATTTACAAAACCAAACGTGAAAAATACAATGCCGTTGCGGAAGAGGTTACGGCGCTTTCAAAAGCTGGAAGACCTGTTTTGATCGGTACTACTTCGGTGGAAATTTCAGAATTGTTGAGCCGTATGTTGAGTATTCGCAATATTCCGCACAACGTTTTGAATGCAAAACTCCATAAGCGAGAGGCCGACATAGTTGCCGAAGCAGGAAAGAGTGGTATAGTTACCATTGCTACCAACATGGCCGGTCGTGGTACGGATATTAAACTGAGTAAAGAAGTAAAAGAAGCTGGCGGACTTGCGATTGTAGGTACCGAAAGGCACGATAGCCGTCGTGTGGACAGACAGTTGCGCGGACGTAGTGGTCGTCAAGGAGATCCAGGAAGCTCGCAGTTTTATGTTTCCTTGGAAGACAACCTGATGCGTCTTTTCGGAAGTGAGCGAATTGCTAAGATGATGGACCGTATGGGCTTGAAGGAAGGCGAGGTTATTCAGCACAGTATGATTTCAAAATCCATTGAACGCGCGCAGAAAAAGGTGGAAGAAAACAACTTTGGAATCCGTAAACGTTTGCTGGAATATGATGATGTAATGAACGCCCAACGGGAGGTGGTTTACAAACGTAGATACCACGCATTGTTTGGCGATAGACTTCGTGTGGATATTGCAAATATGATTTACGACACTGCCGAAGTAATTGCCGAGAGCAACAAAATGGCGCAGGATTATAAGAATTTTGAATTTGAATTAATTCGTTTCTTCTCCATGAGCTCCCCTATTTCCGAAAAGGAATTTGAGAAAATGGATGCCCGCGAAATTGCCGGAAAAATATACAAAGCGGCCTATGTTCACTATCAGGATAAAATGGCCCGTAACGCCGAAATGGCTTTCCCGGTTATCAAAAATGTTTATGAAACCCAAAAGGATAAATACAAACGAATCTTGGTTCCATTTACAGATGGTGTAAAAACGCTGAACGTGGCTACCGATCTTGAAAGAGCATACGAAACCGAAGGAAAGCAATTGGTGAATGATTTTGAGAAAAATATCACCCTTGCAATTATTGACGATTCGTGGAAAACGCATCTTCGTAAAATGGACGAGTTGAAACAATCCGTACAGCTGGCGGTCCATGAGCAGAAAGATCCTTTGCTTATCTATAAATTTGAGGCTTTTGAACTCTTTAAAGCGATGATTGAAAAGGTAAACAAAGATGTTATTTCGTTCCTTTTTAAAGGAGAGCTTCCACAGGAAAACCAGCAACAAATACAGGAAGCACGCGAGGTAAAAAGAAAAGAAAACCTTAGTGAGCAAAAAGACGAAATTCCAAATATGGACGAGCGAGCTGCACAGTCACGCGCCGCTGGAAACACACAACCCCAGCGCCAACAAGTAACAGAAACCATTACTCGTGAGCGCCCTAAAATAAACCGCAACGATAAAGTTACTATTAAGCACGTGATGAGCGGTGAAAACAAAACCTTGAAATTCAAGCAGGCCATTCCCTTGCTTGATAAGGGTGATTGGGTTTTGGTTGATGAGTAAGATGAAAGTTTAGATTTTAAACATTTTTAAAATATTGAAATAAATCCCGAAGCAAATACTTCGGGATTTTTTATTGATTAAAAAGATAAAGATCATTTAATTTGCTATTTCCATTATTTTGTTTCATTTTAGCAAAACCATAACTCCCCAATTAGAAGTATAATTTAAACTTTTAATGTTATGAAACAAAGTACCCCCCCCCACCGAAGAATAGTGTTTTTACTATTTTTTATGATTACCTGCGCTGCCACGGCACAAACTTTTATGGATAACGTACGTGCCGAGATCCAAACCAAAATCCAACATTTAAATCAAAACGATGTTCCTACACGCATACTTTATGACAGGACGCTACCCCATTCAAATCTTTTAGGTTATGGCACCCCTTCCGGTTTCGCACCTTTAGTGCCTAGTGTGCCAAACAGTAGTGCCGGACATTATTTTTTGGCAATGGAGGATCTTTATAGGATTGGTTTTCAAGCGGTAGCACTTTGGTCTTCCATTATATGAACAAAAATTTTGATTCGGTCATTGATTTCCGGTTCACAGTAACTAATGAGTGCGGCAACCCACAATATACCCCGGTACGGTTCATTATTGTGGAGGACGGGGGACGGCCACAACCTTTTGAGAATTTTGTGATCTATCCCGTTCCTGCAAAGGATATGATTACCATTACCAATACTCAAAGTGAATCTCCCGTAAATGGTGCTGTACTATATGATATGTTTGGACAGGAAAAAACAGCAAGCCAAACCGTGAGCAACAATTCTATAATTTTGGACGTTGGTAATATAACTGAAGGTATTTATATCTTAAAGATTACAGGGAATAATGGAATCGAGGTTACAAAACACATAAGTATAAAAAGATAATTTTAAAAATATAAAAAAATGAAGAAAATGATAATATTAAAAGTGTTTGTAATATTCGCTTTGATGACAACGGGTTGCAATAAAGACGATGATAACAAGGAGGAGCAGGGCTGTGTAAAAGAAGAGAATGTTTTTGAGGCACAGTTTGATGATGAGACTATTGAACCGCATTATGCCCAAGGCGGAGGATTTGGTTTGTATACATTAAATTTTCAGCGATGTCCCTCCAATGATAACAATTGGAATTTATCAGTTAACACTGATGCTAACAGAAGTTTATTTATCTATCTAATAGGTGTAAATTCTACAGGAAATTATATTCTTACTTCTGGTGATCCAAACCATGTTGCAATACAATGTTTTGAATCTAACTCAATATATATTTTGGATGAAACGACATATACCTATTCGTTTATTAGTTCCTCCAATGGAACCATTGAAATTACGGAGTACGACAGTGGGTATGGAATACTCGTGGGCACTTTTAGCGCTGAAATGGTAAGTACTGCCGATCCTACTGTAAAGAAAACTATAACCGGAGCGTTCAATCTTAATAAATCTACCTTGGATAATACGCAAAGACCTTGTTGGCTTTAATAGGTAGTAAAAATTAAAAATCCCGAAGCAAATGTTTCGGGATTTTTTTAGGATGAATGTCTTAAACCTTTGCAGGTACCCAAATCTCTTTTTGTTTAAATATCAGTTATTTATAAAGATAAAATTAAGAAAATCAGGAAGTTTTTCATAATTTTAGATTTCAAAATCAACATTATGAAAAAAGCACTATTTACATTAGTATGTTTATCGCTAGTATTTATTTCCTGTAACGATAACACAAAAGAAAAAATGGTAACGGAAGACACTACCGTAGTGGCAGACACAACTGCTACTGAAGAACCCGAAATGATAGAAGAACCTATGGATTCTATCGCGATGCAAAAAGCTTGGGAGGCCTATATGACCCCTGGCGAGCCACATAAAATGATGACCGAAGAAGTAGGCAAATGGAACAACGAAATGACTTTCTGGATGGGGCCAGAGGAAGAAAAAGCCACCTCAACTGCCGATATAAAAATGATCATGGGCGGTCGCTATCAAGTGGGTAACTATTCAGGTAAAATGATGGGAATGGACTTTGAGGGCCAATCTACACTTGCCTATGACAATGCCAGCGACGAATATATATCTACCTGGATAGACAATATGGGTACCGGATTGGGCGTACTACGCGGAACGTACGACGAAGCAACAAAAGCCACTACACTAAACGGCACTATGGTTGATCCCATGACCGGCAAAGACAAGCAGGTACGCGAGGTATATACTATAGTGGATGAGAACACCCGCCGAATGGAAATGTACGAAATCGGGGCTGATGGCAAGGAAGTAAAAACCATGGAAATCTTGATGAAAAGAGCGTAATTTTTAATTCCAAACAATTATTTTCAAATCCCGAGCTAAGTTTCTCGGGATTTTTTATTGGGAAAATGGAGTATCTTTAAACTCAAAAATAAGACTACTATGAAAAAGATTTTCATCGAGTTTAAATGGGCAGTCATTTTCACCATCACCATGCTTTCGTGGATGTTACTTGAAAAAACGCTTGGTTGGCACGAAGAGCAGATTGCGGACCATCAGTGGCTCACCATGCTTTTTGCACCCTTTGCCATTCTAATGTACTTGTTGGAAATGCGCGAAAAAAGAAGAAGGGTTTACGGCGGAAAAATGACTTGGCTACAAGGCTTTATTTCTGGAATTATTCTCAGCGTTTTTGTTGCATTGCTTTCGCCATTGGCACAATACATTACCCACAATTATATTACACCCCAGTACTTCAATAATGTGATAGAATATTCCGTGACCAATGACTTGATGACGCGTGAAAAAGCCAATGAATATTTCAACATAAACAGCTATATGTGGCAATCTGCTATTGGGGCTTTTGGTTTTGGGGTAATTACAGCTGCAGTGGTTGCAATCTTTGTGAGAAAAAAGTAATTTAAATAGTGGAAATTTGATTTTTAAAAACTATTTAAAATAATTGCTATACCAGTATTTAACAAAACTTTTGTTGTCAATATGATTCGAAAAATGAATGGCGTTTTTCGATAAAGGTATGCCAAAATATAATTATTGATGACTTAAAAATTGTAAAGCAATAAGCAGATTCCTTTTTTTACTGTAGCTGCAAGCCCTTTTCATTTGGAAAGTAATTTCAAATCATACACGACTATTGAAGTGAAACATTACTGTACGTAGAATTTATAGTGATGGTTTTGTTAGAACCATTATTTTGATTAAACCCTTTCACTACTACCCTATCAGCACTTTTGGATTCTTTAAGCTGAAGTGATTTAGGATACTTCAAGGTAGATTTTTTACCCGTAAAGTAAAACGAAAATGAACCTGTAGGCACTTTCACTTTTGCATCGGTATTCTCTAAACGTATATCAAGCGTTTCAAAGCCGTCAGAGACTTTATCAATTTTTAAGTTCCCAAAAGATCCCGACAGGAATGCCTGATTGGATACGTTACCAATACGTACGTCGCTGGAATTCGCTTGAAGGTTTATGTTCTGAACATTATCAATTTTACAATTATCTACATATTTTACATTCAAGCCGCCTTGTTTCCATACATTCACTATAACCGGGGCATAAGATGCATTGATGAGGGTTTGCCCCCCATCAATGCTATTTGCCGTAAATGGCGTGTAATTTAAGTTGGCTTTTATATTATTGGCGTCTGCCATTTTCAGGTCGCCGTGGCGTACATTAACCTCCGTTTTGCTATTCTTGGGAAGACGGATTATAATGGTTTTCTTAACATTGGTATTATTCCCAGTACTGCTGCGATTTCCCTGAATAACGATAGCGGTGCCATTGGGGCTTTTGGTAACTGTTTTGGTGTAATTGCCTCCTTCATTTTCATATTTCTTTTCAATTTCGTTTGCCCAAGCTTCCATTCTTTTACCGTATTCTTCACCCCAGACTTCCATTCGTTTTCCAAAATCTTCGCCCCAGGCTTCCATTCTTTTTCCATAGGCTTCGCCTATGCTGTCTGCTCGTTTTTCATCCCAGGCTTCCTCAAAACGTTTGCCCCATTCCTCCATTCGTTTTTCAAAATCCTTTCCAAACTTTTTGTCCATTTGAGCTTCAAACTTTTTCATATAACCCTCTTCGTCTTTTTGAAACTCTTCATAGTCAAACTGAATGTCGCCTATATTTTCCAATAAATCTTCAGGTAGTGGCGGCACATTTATATTTTGCATCATAGGCATAACCATATTTTCCATTAACGGACCAATAAAGTCAAGATTAGGCATATCGTTTATTGCAAAGGGTTGGCTTCCGGAATTGGAGGTTACATTTATTTTCTTACTGTTTCCAGTTACTTCCAAATCCCAATTTTTCATCAGTTGTTCCTTCTGACTGTCAGAAAGGTTATCTCCTTCAATAAAAGCCTCAACTTCTACCTTGTTTTTGTTCCAGGTTTCAAATACCACATTTGTAAAAGATGTATTTACGGAGACCTCTACATTGTCGGACACATTGAAACTCTCCACATATTTTTTTTGTGAATAGCCAAAGGTGGTAACCAGTGTTAGTACAATAAGGGTACTAAGTTTGTATAGTTTTAAATTCTTCATTGTTTTGATTTTTAAGTTCTTTTAATTTGTTTTTAAGTTTGAACAGCAAATCCAAACGAAGTTTCAAATTGTCAATCAATGCGGTTACGGTGGCTTCGGTGGGGCCTACCCTGCCCAGTTCGGCATTCAGCGCGGTGTATTCCCTATCCAGTTCGGCAAGCCGCTGCATATAGCCGTCTACCAAGTCTTTATTTTCATCGGTTATCTTAAGTGAAGCCAATTGTACATTTATCCCCGCCATATAATATTCCTCCACTTTTTTTAGGTCTGGCGAAATATCCGCAAGTGTGAGTTTGGGGGCATCAGTGTTATCTCCAGTTTCAGAAGTGTTATCCACAACAGTGTTATTTGAATCGATGATGGCATTGTTTTTTGACAATTGCTGATATCCAAAAAAGCTTATTGCCAAAAGCACCACTACCATTGCAGCTATCTTAAGCCAGGGGATGGAAGTGTTTTTCTCTTCAGAAATATTCTCTGAAAAAGCCTTGTCCAGCTTGGCTTCAAAGCGAGACTGATGCCCTTCCCTAAGTTTAGGAGTTTTGGGGTCATCATAATTTTCAAACATTTTTTTAATATCCTGTGCCATAGCGCGAGTGTTTAAGTGTTTCTTTCAATTTTGTTTTTCCCCGGTGCAGATAGGTTCTCGAGGCGTTTTCAGAAATCTGCAGTATCTCTGAAATTTCCTGATGGTCATATCCCTCAATCAAAAACAACTTTACGGTTGCCCTATAATTTTCCGGTAGCTCCTCAATGGCTGAAAGCACTTCGGAAATAGATATTTCATCAGAAATAGACCAATCCGATTCGTCTTCCACCATTGTAAAGACTTCTTCGTTTAAAGATTGCAATTCCAACTTTCTGGACTTTAAGGTGTCCAAACAGGTATTTATCACAATCCGTTTTAGCCAAGCCCCAAAAGTGACGTCTCCTTTAAACTGGCTTAACTTTTTGAAAGCTTTAATAAAAGCTTCCTGCATCGCGTCTTCCGCGGCCGCGGTGTCCTTTAAATACCTATGGGCTATTACAAACATGCCTTCGCAATATTTGTCATAAAGCGCCATTTGCGCCTTTCTATTGCATTGTTTGCATTGCTCGATAAGTAGTGAATCGGACAAACTTGATGGTTTTTTTTGGTTGCTGTTCCCTTAAAGGACGACAAAAGATAAACGATGTTGCAGATTTTGACTTTTTTTTCTTGAAATTTTTCTCCAAAACAGTGTCAAACCAGGCTGTTAAACTTACGGAGCCACAGCAAAACAATTTGCGGGAACCATTTAAATTTTTGTATCTTATTCGCAAATACACTTTGTAATTTTACCGAAATTTTACTCCCCGATAATTTTTGGCATACATTATGTCTAAATATTTGAGAATTAGCTTATAAATTACTGTTAACTATTCATAAAAAAGTGTTTAGATTTTAGAAAGCAGTTATTTTTTATGCTAAATTTGATAAAATCATCAACCTATGAAAAAGAAATACGCAGATTTTGACAAATTGAACCGCTTGCTCGTGGCCTGTTTTGAGGCCGAGAAGCTGTACTACAATGCCGCGCAGGATGCCCAAACTACAGATTTGAAGCGGTTTTTAAACTATATGGCAGTGGAGCGAAACCGAATGAGCCACGATATTTCAAACGAGCTTCACTCACGCGACATAGAACCTCTAAAGCAGGATTCTGAAAAAGGAAACCTGGACCGTACCTGGCAGGAAATCAAGGACGCCTTGGAATATTTTGATGCCGATGCCATTGTGAAGTCCTGCATAAGCCGGGACCGTAATAATATTAAAAGATATGACGAGCTTTTGGAGCGCAGGGAACTGCCGGATACTATTTTGGAATTACTCGAAAAGCAAAAGTATCAATTGGAATGGTATATAAAACAAGCGGCACAGCAGACCAAGAAAAGCCCCTTTGTGGAAACCCCAAAAGAAGAAAAAAAAGAAGAGCCCAGTAAGGAAAATGACGGGGGAAAAGTGATAAATTTAAAGGCAATGTAAAAAAGTAAAGCCCCGAAATTTCGGGGCTTTTTTTTTATAGTTTAATGACTATTCGTCAAGCAGGAGATTAAGGGTTACGGTAATATTATCCCGCGTAGCTCGGGAATAAGGGCAAACCTCGTGAGCCTTATTTACAAGGTCTTCACCTGTCTTAACATCTACCCCCGGCAGATAGCAGTCCAAGGTAGCGCGCAGTTGCAGATCGCCGTCCTTGGTCTTTCCTATTTCAATATTTGCGGTTACGCTCATATCGTCGCCCAATTTTATTTTTTTGCTTTCGGCAACCATTTGTACCGCGCCCCCAAAACAGGCGGCATAAGCGCTGCCAAAAAGTTGCTCTGGGTTGGTTCCCTTTCCGCCGTCACCGCCTAGACCCTTTGGTACAGAAAGTTCCATATCAATTTTACCGTCATCGGTAGTTACGTGACCTTTTCTTCCACCCACAGCGGTTGACGAAGCTTCATATAAGATTTTCATTTTTTTCTGAGTTTTAAAATTATTAAATTTCAAGATACTACCTAAAACCCGTTTCTAAAAGAACATATTCATAAAATTGTCCTAAATTCACACTGTGGCAGAAAACAAAAAAAATAAAAGCGCATTGGCTGAACGGGAAGGTGTCCCTCAACCCACAACCCTAAACCTAAAAGTGGTAGAAGGCCTGAAAAAATTCAGGAAAAAAACTCCTTCCGTGGAAAGCCTACTCAAAGGCATTCTAAATCAAGACCAGGGCGCATTGAGCCAAGCCATAACCCTTATTGAAAGTACGGCATTAAAACACCAACAGCAGGCCAAACAAATTATTGAGGGTTGTCTTCCCCACGCCAATAAATCTATTCGCGTAGGTATAACAGGCGTTCCCGGCGTAGGGAAAAGCACATTTATTGAAAGCTTCGGAAAGCTACTGATTTCCAAAGGAAAAAAAGTGGCCGTACTCACCGTAGATCCCAGCAGTAGCATTAGTGGTGGCAGTATTCTTGGCGACAAAACCCGAATGGAGGAATTGGTAAAAGAGCCCAATGCCTTTATCCGCCCCTCCGCCAGCGGCGATACCTTGGGCGGCGTTGCCCGAAAAACCCGAGAAACCATCATCCTCTGCGAAGCCGCAGGTTTTGATGTAATCCTGATTGAAACCGTGGGCGTGGGCCAAAGTGAGACCGCAGTCCATTCTATGACAGATTTCTTCCTGTTGCTAAAACTTGCCGGTGCCGGCGATGAACTGCAGGGCATAAAACGCGGCATTATGGAAATGGCAGATTCCATTGTTATCAACAAGGCCGATGGCGACAATTTGAAGGCTGCAAAGATGGCGAAAAACGAATTTAACCGCGCCTTGCACCTTTATCCGGCAAAGGAAAGTGGATGGGCACCAAAAACACTTTTGTGCAGCGCCCTTAAAAATGAAGGTATTGCTGAAATCTGGGAAGTGGTTTCAAATTATTTTGAAACTGTAAAAGGCAACGGCTATTTTCAGTATAAGAGAAAAGAGCAAAATAAATTCTGGCTGATGCAGACCATTGAAAGCCGATTAAAAAGTGAGTTTTACGCAAATCCTTCTGTAAAAGTAGAATTGGAAAAACAGCTGAAAGCAATAGATGAAAATAAAACCACACCTTTTGCGGCGGCGGAAATACTCTTAAACCTGAAATAGTTTAGTTAAAAATTATTTTTAAACCATTCGGTCTGTGCTTCCAATCCCGCTTTTAAAGTAGTCTGTGGGTTATAGTTCAATAATTTTCTGGCCTTGTCTATGTTCGCCTTGGTTCGCGATTGATCGCCGGCGCGGGGCGGTTTCCTTTCGGTTGCAATTTTTGTTTTGAGTATTTCTTCAACCGTTGCAATGCCTTGTGCCGTGGTGCTTTCGGTTTCGGTGCCGAGGTTGAAAATTTCTCCGTTGCAAATTTTTTCCTTTCCAAAAACACTTACAATACCGTCCACTATATCTTGCACATACGTGAAACTGCGCAAATGCTTTTCGCTGCCCTCAAAAAGTGGGAAGACTTTGTTGTTCAAACCGCAATCTATCAGTCGGGTATAAAGTTTGTCAGGCCTTTCGCGCGGGCCATACACGGAAAAGAGCCGAAAGGACGTGCCCTGCAATTTCTTTTCGCGGGTTTTTGCAAGTACCAATTGCTCTGCGGCGAGCTTGGTAACGCCGTACCACGAAGCAGGTTTTGGTGGAACGCTTTCAGGGAAAGTCGCCTCCAAACCGTAAATTGAAGAAGTGGCAATGTTTACAAAAAATGGTCGCTTCTGAAGCTTTTCAGCAAACTCAAGCAAACGCTGCGTGGCCAAAATATTATTGCTGAAATAATCCTCAAAAGTAGATTTATCCGAGATTCCGGGATGGGCGGCAAAGTGGAAAATATAGTCGAAGCCGTTTGTAAGTTTTGCGGCCAAATTATCCGTTCGCAAATCCAAATTATATACTTCAATGTTTTTTTCGGACAGCGCCTTTGCGTTCAGCTTCTTCAGCCCAAGATCGTAATAGGGCGAAAAATTATCGATGCCGATTACCTCGTAACCCAGTTTCTTCAATCTTTCCGCAGTGTGGGAGCCGATGAAACCAGCCGCGCCCGTAACAAGTACTTTCATAAAATCTGTTTCAGTTGCAAAAATAGCATCTTTTTTAAGCAATCACTTTTATTATTATGAATTATCCGAAATACACACATAAACTTTTAAACCTGTAAACTTCTAAACTAAAAAAATTACTTTTGCAGAAACCTTTTCAAAAACCTCAATGTACGAATTCACCATAATTGTACCCGTTTACAACGAAGAAGAAAACCTGCAACGGGTGGAAAAGGAACTATTAGCCTACACACAAATTGCTACCAAAAAAACTTCTATCCTTTTTGTAAACGATGGTTCAAAGGACAACAGCCAAGCGTTGATTGAAGACATCTGCAACCGAAACCAAGCTTTTCATTTCATTTCTTTTAAGGAAAATCGTGGCCTCAGCGCTGCCATAAAAGCGGGTTTTGATTATGCTGAAAGTCCGTTGGTGGGTTATATTGACAGCGATTTGCAAACCGACCCGAAAGATTTCAACCTGTTGCTGGAACACATTGGCGAATACGATTTGGTAACGGGCGTCCGCGCCGACAGAAAGGACAAGTTTGTGAAAAATATGTCGTCCAAAATTGCAAACGGCATTCGTCGCGCCTTTACCCACGACGGCATGGACGATACGGGCTGCCCGTTGAAAGTGATAAAGACCGATTACGCCAAACGCATCCCAATGTTTAAAGGGCTTCACCGGTTTCTGCCTGCGATGATTCTTTTGCAAAACGGCAAAATAGTGCAGATTCCCGTAAAACATTTTCCACGTATGGCTGGTACGGCCAAGTTTGGGCTTTGGAACCGATTGATAGGTCCCTTGATGGACTGTTTCGCCTATCTTTGGATGAAGAAAAAATACATCAACTACGAGATTAAAAGCAAGGGATGAGCAACTGGATTGTGTACAGCATCGGCTTTTTGGCACAAATCCTTTTCAGCGGAAGGTTGATCGTGCAATGGATCCTTTCCGAAAAAAGCAAACGCATCATCACGCCTTCCACATTTTGGAAACTGAGTCTGCTCGCTTCATTTCTGCTTTTTGTGTATGGGCATTTACGCGACGATTTCGCTATTATGCTCGGGCAGGCACTTACGTATTATATATACATTCGAAATCTTCAATTGCAGGGCGAATGGCAGAAATCGCCAAAATGGCTGCGCGTTTTCCTGTTTATTTTTCCAATTTTGATAGTTGTTTACGCTTACAACAATGGCGAATACGATATAGACAAACTTTTCAGAAACGACGCCATCCCGCTGTGGCTCTTGCTTTTGGGCATAATTTCACAAATACTTTTTACATTGCGGTTTGTCTATCAATGGATCGTTTCCGAAAAAACGAAAACCTCGCAATTGCCCGTGGGCTTTTGGCGGATGAGCGTTTTGGGAGCTTCGCTGATTTTAACCTATGCCATTTTCAGAAAAGACCCCGTGCTTTTTGTGGGCCATATAGCAGGTTTGATTATTTATGTGAGAA
Source organism: Aequorivita aquimaris (assembly GCF_001573155.1). Classification (GTDB taxonomy): domain Bacteria; phylum Bacteroidota; class Bacteroidia; order Flavobacteriales; family Flavobacteriaceae; genus Aequorivita; species Aequorivita aquimaris. Next base: position 37,280 of record NZ_JRWG01000005.1, read on the forward strand.
ATATTTTTATTTGGAAAAAACAGGCACGTTATGAAATTTGAAAGAAACTATCTGCTACTTCTTTTGCTCACCTGCGCCGCTATTTTCTTCGTGAATTTAAACTCGCTGCCGGTAAACATTATGGAAGCGCGAAATTTTATCACTGCCCGCGAAATGCTGAACGATGGCCATTGGCTGCTCACAACCATCAACGGCGAACCGCGTTACCAAAAACCCCCGCTTCCCACTTGGCTTACTGCTTTTTCGGCAGCAATCTTTGGAATAAAAAGCATTTGGGCACTGCGGCTGCCAGCGGCGATTATGACGCTTTTTCTCGTGCTGTTTTCCTATAAACTCGCCAAAAAACTTACTTCGGAAAAGTTATATGCTTTTATAAGTTCGCTGATAATGGCGACCTCCTTTTACATCGTTGCCTCCGCCCGCGATGGGCAGTGGGATATCTACACCCACGGGTTTATGGCAATCTGTATCTATCTGCTTTACTTATTTTTCACAAAAGAAACCCACAAATACCGAAACGCAATTCTCGCAGGACTTTTCTTTGGCTGTTCGTTTTTAAGCAAAGGGCCCGTTTCGCTCTACGCCCTGCTCCTTCCCTTTTTGATTTCCTTTGGGATTGTTTACAAATACAGGAATTTCAGAAAGCGATGGGTTCCGTTGCTAGTTTTTTTGGTGGTTTCCACGGTGGTTTCGGGGTGGTGGCATTGGTACACGATGACCTTTGATCCGGCGGCGGCGGAAATTACCAAAAAAGAAACCACCAACTGGATAAGCTACGAAATAAAACCGTTTTATTATTACTGGAGCTTTTTCACCCAAAGCGGGGTTTGGACCATTCCCGCATTTATAGCCCTGCTCTACCCCTATTTAAAAAATCGTGTTTTCAATAAAAAGGCATATCTGTTTACCTTTCTTTGGACGATGCTTTCGGTGATTTTACTTTCCCTGATTCCCGAGAAAAAGTCGCGCTATCTCTTGCCAGTTTTGATTCCGATGGCCCTAAATACGGGTTTTTATATCGAATATCTCTTCCGAAGATTTAAAGAGTTGAAAGATAAACGCGAAACGATTCCGGTGTATTTCAACTTCGGTTTAATAGGTTTTATAGGAATTGCCTTTCCCATTGGCGGCTATATTTTTCTGAAAGATGGACTTGCAGGAAATTGGGTTTGGTTCGTGCTGCTTTCCCTCGCTTTGTTTTCCATCGGAATTTTTATGTTCCGAAATCTTTTCCGAAGAAAAATTGCAACCGTTTTTTATTTAACCATTGCTTTTATTGTTGCCGTAATTTGGTTCGGCCTACCGCTGAGCAAGGCCATAACCATAAACCCAGATTACAAACCGTTTTCTGAATTGCATAATTTTGAAGAAAAAGAGAACATAAAAATCTACGAATTTTCAGGAATGACGCCCGAACTTATTTGGGATTACGGCGAAAAGATGGAAATGCTAAATAAAGACGGCGAATTTATTACCCCTGTCGAAGACCGTTTTGGCGTATTGGTTTCGGAGGAAAGTTTAGAGCATTTTAAGGAAGTTTACCCCAACTTCAAAAGAGAGCATATTGCGCGTTACGATATGAATCCGAAGGGACCGGACAGCCGCACGCATAAAACGAGACTATATCGGGAATTGTTTATTGTTTCTAAGAAGTGATGCTCTCAAACCTAACAGGTTTTGAAAACCTGTTAGGTTTTTTGTGTTTTAAACTTCCGCTGCCCCCACTTCTGTATAAGATAAAACAACCAACCCGTCAACCCACCAAAGGCCATTCCCGAAATTACATCCAATGGATAGTGAACGCCAAGATAAATTCGGCTATAGCCCGTAATCACTGCCCAAAGCAATAAAAGAAAAGGCAGATATTTATACCATTTCTGAAGGCTCAACCCAAGAAAAACGGCTGCGGCCATGGAGCTTGCAGCGTGGGCGGAAAAATAACCAAACCTACCGCAACCATCCGCAACGTAACGCATTAAGGGTTGCAGTTCTTCCACTTTGCACGGTCTTGGGCGCTTTATTCCGTATTTAAAAAGGCTGGCAATTTGGTCGGTGGCCGTAATCATTAATGCAACGCAAACTATGATTACCAAAGTGCCTTTCCAGCCGTAATGTTTAAAGACCAAATACAGAAGAAATGCGTACAACGGAATTGACGACCATTTTTCAGTAACAAACCGCCAAAAGCCGTCCCAAGAAGTGTTTCCGAGATTGTTTAGAAAAAGGAAGAGTTCGGTGTCGTATTTTAGGAGTTCGTCGAGCATTATTCTGTAGTTCTAAAAGTCAATAAAATTCTCACCACGAATACACGAATTATTATGTTAAAACATTCGTGTATTCGTGGTTATTTAAATTTAATCCTCATCATACCGCGCAATCTCCCGATCGTAAAAATCGTTTGCACCCTGTATTAAATTTTCGGCCTCCGTCTCCAGTTCCTTTTGGTCCTGCGCATCAAAATCTTCCAGCCATTCCACCTCATCGTTTTCCAAATTAATTATGAAACGCGGAAATTCAGTATGTATTACGAAAATCGCAGTGGGATAATCGCTGTTGTCGCCGAGAAGGTATTTTGGGAAATCCATTTTTTTGATTTATTGTTTATTGTTTATTGTTTATTGTTTATTGTTAGTGGATGTTGAAAACTGAAAATCAAATCCTTCAAAAAGCACCCGTCATCCAGCATCCCTCATCCAGCACCAAGCCGTATCAATTTCTTCGAAAGATAATTAAATCTGATGAATAACATAATGCCGCTTGCCGAAAGCCCTGCCAGCAACCCGATCCAAATGCCCATACTTTCCAAGGAAGTTTCCATACTTAGGTAATACGAAATTGGAAACCCAATAATCCAATAGGCAACAAAGGTGATGACCGTTGGAATCTTTACATCCTGCATTCCCCGAAGGGCTCCAAGTGCCACCACTTGTAAGGCATCAGTAAACTGAAAGATGGCTGCAATAATCAACAACTGGGCGGCAATGGCAACCACTTCGTGATTGTCGGCAAAGTCGGTCACGCTGTTATAATCGAGGAATATTTTCGGCAATTCGCCATTAAATAGAATAAAGAAAATTGCAAATACCAATGCCAATATGGATGTCAGCAATACAATTGAAATTGCAACACGACGCAATTCCCGAAAGTTTTTCAAGCCTTTTTGGTTGCCCACGCGTATCATCGCCGCCACGCTAAAGCCCATCGCCACCATAAAGGTCATCGAGGCAAGATTGAGCGCAATTTGGTTTGCCGCTTGCGGGTTCTTTCCCAAGATTCCCGAAAGCCACACCGCCGAAGTAAAAATACCCACTTCAAAAAACATCTGCATGGCCGAGGGAAAGCCGAGGTTCAGCAGTTTTTTCAACATTGCTTTGCTGAGGGTAAAGATTTTTATATTCGTAACAAAATAGCGCGATTTTTCTTTTCGGCTTAAGAGATACCACAGATAGCCCACCATTACCACGCGGGATACCAACGTACCGATGGCAGCACCGACCACCCCCAGTTCGGGCGCGCCAAACTTTCCGAAGATGAACATATAGTTGAGCAGCACATTCACCAAATTCGCCACAATAGTTGCATACATAGGGAAACGCGTCATGGACATACCATCACTAAACTGCTTAAACCCCTGAAAAATAATCAAGGGTACCAAGGATGCGGCGACCAAGGTAAGATAAGGCATTGCCAAATCGACCACTTCTGGCGGTTGTTTCATCACATACATCAACGGTTTGGCGAGCATTACCGACGCAAAAAGCGCCAACCCCAGGACGATACATAAAAACAGCCCGTGCTTAAAGGAAGATTTTCCCCTTTCGCGATTTCCTTCGCCATCGGCCTCCGCTACCAATGGTGTGATTGCCGTGGAAAAACCAACGCCCAAACTCATGGCCACAAACATAAAGCTGTTTCCCAGTGAAACAGCGGCCAGCTCGGCACTGCCCAACTGCCCCACCATAATATTGTCCACCAGCGCAACCACTTGGTGGCCCAACATGCCCAAAATTACGGGAGTTGCCAGTTTAGTGTTATACTTAAATTCCTTTGTGTAGTCGGAAAGGGCCAAGTCGGAAAAAATTTTGCGCAAAGATAGTAGTTGTGTTTTTTAGAATAGCTTTGTATTTCATTAAAAAAGTTAAGAGTTAAAAGTTAGGCGTTATTGGTTTCAACTCATAACTCTTAACCCATACTCTTAACGTAAACCTTGAGAATGCCCAGACCCCAACTAAAATCCATTACCGAAAAAGAAAAGAAGACCAGCGTCAAGGATTCCTTTAAAGCGCTAAAGACCATCCCGCGGTTTTTTAGGGAAATCTATCGCAGCAGCCCGAAATTGTTTCTGCTGAATACTTTTGCCAGGCTCATAAATGCCTTCACGCCCGTGGTAATACTGTGGGTTGGGAAAATGATTATTGATGAAATCATCCTACAGGTTTCCCTGGAAAATCAAGACTTCACACAACTCTGGAACCTTGTAATCATCGAGTTTTGCGTGGCGGTCCTTTCCGACCTTTTGGGAAGGTTGATAAACCTGACCGACGGCCTTTTGGGCGACCTCTATTCCAATATGTCTTCCGAAAAAATAATCCGCAAGACCGCCGAGCTCACCATTGCCCAACTGGAAGACCCAGAATTTTACGACAAACTGGAACGCGCCCGTACCCAAACCAACAGTCGGGTAGATTTAATGAGCAACGCCCTGGGCCAAGCCGAAAGCCTTATCTCGATGATATCCCTCATTGCGGGCTTGATATATTTTGAACCTATTTTAATACTCATCCTCATCCTCAGTATCATTCCCTCGTTTATCAACGAGGCCAAGTTCAGCAGTACGCGCTATTCGTTGGCACGCAGTTGGACCGCCGAACGCCGCGAACTGGATTACCTGCGCTTCATCGGCGCCAACAACCAAACCGCCAAGGAAATAAAACTCTTCGGTCTGACCGATTTTATTGCGGAACGCTTTAAAAAACTTTCGAACGACTATTACCTCATCAACAAAAAGCTGTCGCTCAAGCAGAGTCTTTACGGCTCGCTGTTCAACATTCTCGGCGTGCTCAGCTATTACGGCGCCTATGTGTATATTATTCTGCGGGTGCTTACTGGCGTTATTACCATTGGGGAACTTACCTTCCTTTCCGGTTCGTTTAACAGGCTGCGCAACAACCTGCAGGGCTTCTTTTCGCGCTTTACCCGCATTTCCGAAAGCGCGCTGTACTTGCAGGACTACTTCGACTTTATCGATTTGACTATTGAGCAAAATGCCGAAACTAAAACGCCTATGCCCAAAACCATTAAAGAAGGGTTTCAGGTGAACAATCTACACTTTGCCTACCCCGGCAGCGAGGGCGAAGTGTTGAAAGGCGTTACCTTTTCCCTAAAGGCAGGTGAAAAAATGGCTTTCGTGGGCCAAAACGGCGCAGGCAAGACCACGCTTATTAAACTCTTCCTCCGTTTTTATGAACCCACCCAAGGCGAAATCCTTTTGGACGGCATCAATATAAACAAGTTTGATGTGGACGAATACCGAAAACGTTTTGGCGTGATCTTTCAGGACTTTTTTAAATATGAATTCACCCTGCGCGAAAACATAGCCGTGGGCAATATAGACCAAGTGCAGAACGACGAAGTAATACACTACGCTGCCAGCAAAAGCCTCGCGGAACAAGTAGTGACCGAAATGAAGGACGGCCTAGAACAACGCCTGGGCAGAAGGTTTTACAAAGGCACCGAACTTAGCGGCGGGCAGTGGCAAAAAGTGGCCCTGGCCCGCGCCTATATGAAGGATGCCGATGTTATGGTGCTGGACGAACCCACCAGCGCGCTGGATGCCCAAGCAGAGTTTGATGTTTTTGAACGCTTTATCGCCCTTACCAAAGGCAAGACCAGCATTATTATTAGCCACCGTTTTAGCACCGTGCGTATGGCAGACCGTATTTTGGTTTTGCAGGACGGCCGTGTGCTGGAACTAGGCACCCACCAAGAGTTGATGGCAAACCCAAAACTGTATGCCGAGTTGTTTAAGTTGCAGGCGGCGGGGTATCGGTAAGTTAGTCAGAAAAGAATATATTTGATAAATTTTAATTATTTATGAAACAATTATTCACATCATTATTTAGCAATACCGAAGAAAAAATTAAAAATCCTTTTATTGGAGCGTTTATGACTTCCTGGGTTGTATTTAATTGGAAGCCTATTTTTTTACTAATATTTTCTAAATCTACTGTTGAGAATAAAATTTTATTTATTGAAAAAAATTATACTGATATCTGGTTTATTTTTATATATCCTTTATTGGCGGCTTTATTTTATGTACTCGTTTTACCGTATTTAGGTTTATTATTTGATGAAATCTTGAAATATTCGATTATTAAAAGAAATAATAAACTTATAAAAAATCAAAAACAATCTATAGAAAATCAAAAAGAATTGGCAATAGAAGAAATTAAATTAGAAGAAGCAAAAACCGAATTTAGGGAAAGAAATACACATAATAAGCTAGTTGAAAAATTACAAAAGGAAATTGAAAATTTACAAAATCAAATTTTACAAGAGAAGGAGAAGAATCTACAAGCCGTTAATGAATTTAAAAAGCAATTATCTGAGAGAAATGAAATTAGTAATCAAGAGAATAAAGATTTACAGATTATGTATAATGAAATAAGATCTGATGTTAATAAACTAAATAAGATTATACACAATAAAAATATGGAAATCCAAAACCTTCAATCTGTAATTAATTCTGGAAATTTCAATTCAAGTTTAAAATCATTAATAACATTTGACAATGGTATGGAAATAGAAGAGCGAATAATAAATAATAAGAAAGTTTATTATAACCCAGAAAACAATACTTTTTATGATGAAAGAGATGTTCAGAATTTAATGAAGAATCACAGTTATACCAGCTCAAGTAATAAACCTTAAATTTATCATCAATATTATGTACGAAAAAGATGAATATTATAAAGCCTTGCAAGAATCAATAGATATGTTATCTATTGATGATGATGCTAATTATGAAAAATTTAAACTACTAAAGGGAATATGCTCTGGATTGTTAAATGAGATAGAAATATTATCTAGTGAGATTGAAAATATTTCTGTTTTGAATAGAGAAATTGTTGAAACCTTGAAAAATATATCTTCCAGATAAACCCCGCTACCGCACGTTTGCAACGTGTGCCCGCAACAGTGAGAAAATAATGATCCTACTAAACGCCACTCCTAACGGTCCAATTATAGACCCAAGATTTTTAAGCACTATTGATGTTCCATTTATTCTATTTGCTATCGTTCTGCTTGTAATCATGTATTTTAAAGTTCGGAAGGAAAAACGAAAGACTAGCTAGAACACATTTCAAACACAAGTATAAAACTTCGATAGAAATTATATTCAATCTTGAAAAAATTAATAATAACAATTTTCATTTTTCTAAATATTTCATCTTGTGTTTTTGCGCAGTTTGAAAAAGCAGATCTCTTGGGAAGTTGGACTAATACCCATACCGAAATGAAGGATGGGAGTAAACTAATACCTGTTTACCCAGATTACATAGCACATTTCGAAATAATTTTTTTTAATCAAGAATATGAAATTGATTATTACCCTGCTCAAAAAAAGGAAAATTCTAGAATTCCTTACAAATTAAAAAACAACAAAGTTGATGTCAATAACAACTTTGAATATCAAATTGAGAAATTAACTAATGACAGCCTAATAATTGTAGAGCAAATGCCTTGGTTGGCAGACGACCAACTCAAAAGATTTTATTTAGTAAGAAAAGAGAAAATTCAAGCAATTGAAAAATCAAAACAACAAGGCAATCATTTAATCGCAAACCCTTATTTAACCCCCATATTTGATGGAAATATAGACTTCTATTTAAATAAAGGATTAAACAAGAAACAAACAAACCTTAAACTTATAGGAAAGTTAGTCATCCTGCCGAATGAAAAGCGCTTAGCTGTAGAAATAAACTATCGGGACAATAAAGATCTATTTCAGGAACAAATAATTACTAAATTACTTGAAAAATCCTTTAAGAAATGGAATCTAAAAGGGTTTGAAGATTATTCCAATATAACCATTGATTTTGTAATAATAATGGAAAAAACAAAGACATATCGAGGGTTGAAAATAGGTCTTAATACAAATTCATTTACACAACTACTTGGAATGTATGGACTGACTTACAAACAACAATTTGACGGAAACAAACTTTTTAATTTAGGCTTAGAAAGCTTTCAGGCTGGCAATTATGAAAATGCCATAAATTATTTCACAAAATCATTTGAATTAAATCATACGAAGGTAGAAGCGCTCTATAATCGCGCTGCAACATATTTATTACTTGAAAAATATGATGAAGCCTGTTTGGATTGGAAAAAATTAAAAGATTTAGGACAAAAAGAGGGTGAAAAGTTGTTTAATGAAAACTGTAATAATTAAAAAAACTACTCTTCTCCTAACGCGCCCCAGCTAGCACACGTTTGCAACGTCTGCCCGCAACAGTGAGAACACAACCAAAAACCCCTCTGGCGCGCTTTTGCAAAGCGTGCTCATCTAATTGGAGCATTGGCAATGCGAACTTTCCCAATTACAGAACATAGATTACTAAAAGTACAATAAACATTACCAATTACAACTCCCTCAAAGCCAATTGTAACTCCCTCAAAGCCAATTGCAACTCCCGCAAAGCCATTTGCAACTCCCGCAAAGCCAATTACAACTCCCTCAAAGCCAATTGCAACTCCCTCAAAGCCAATTGCAACTCCCGCAAAGCCAATTGCAACTCCCGCAAAGCCATTTGCAACTCCCGCAAAGCCAATTGCAAATCCGTTAAAACCAATTGCCCCACTATCGCGAGCGTTCTGCTTATAGTATTGAAGAATAAACCTACCAAACACCAAACATATTTATCAACTATATTCCATACTTTTAACCCATCTAAAGCAACAACAATCACACTTCTTTCGCTAAATGAAACCATATAAATCGCTTAAAGCCACCGTTCTCTTTCTCGCTATCACAACACTCCTATCCTGCAACAACGACGAAAAAAATAACAATGCAGAATCAACCAAAAGCTTACTTGGCGTATGGCAACGCAGCGACTTTAGCGCGGAATATGACTATAAACTGTATTTTAATACCGAAGGCAACGGCTACAGTACCGAATACATAGCCCAGCCAGACGGCACCGCAATCTCAAACCTTCGGCCCTTTAGCTGGAGCAGCAGCGAAGCCACCCTTACCCTAGATTATGACGACGGCGCTACCAATGCCACCCCCTTTACCATAAACGCCGCCGGACAATTGGTGGCGTCGGGTATAAGCAATTTACCTTTTAACAAATTATAGTTTTACAGGCTTTAAAAATAGTAGCGCCATAGCCAGAATTGCTTAATCGAGCTTCTCCCTCAATAATTTACTAAAACGTTCCCAATGGCTGGCATATGCCACATGAAGGCCCCTTAAATAGTGCAGATTTTATTCGGAGGACTCTAGAATTTTTAAATGGTGATTGGAATAGACAAGACTAAAAAAAACCAGACAACCTGAATATTACCTATCAATTAATTGTCTACATTTAGCATACCTCTACAATCTCGTATAGCATTGTATGAAAGCAATTGTACCACTTCGCGCAAAGCGCAAAAAACCTTCCTTTTTCTTTGTAATGGCCATTGTCGCTATGCTGGCAGTTTTTATAGGTTTTTCAAAAACATTTTTTATTCCAGTAGGCGAAGGAACTTTTACAGCCCCTTGGCCCGTACACCTGCATGGCGTTTTTGCCTTTTTGTGGATTATTCTATTTCTGGTACAAAGTAGTTTGATTCAGTTCAAAAAATATTATTTCCACCAAATACTCGGTATGCTTGGCATTTTTGTAGCCGCAGGCGTATTTATAACCATGGTGCCCGTGGGGCTTTTCGCTGTTAAAAAGGAGTTGGGTTTAGGTTTGGGTCCTACTGCCTATTCGGGATTTGTTGGCGTACTCACTTCGGGACTTATGTTTTTCAGTTTGGTGGTCGCGGGCATTTATAATAGAAAAAAACCGAACTTGCATAAACGCCTTATGCTTCTTGCTACAATTGTAGTGCTGTGGCCTGCGTGGTTTCGGTTCCGCCACTTCTTTCCCAATATTCCTAATCCTGAAATTTGGTTTGCTGTAGTGCTAGCAGATAGCCTCATAATTGTGGCTTGGATTTGGGACAAGTTGAGAAACGGAAAGGTACACCCTATTCTATTATATATTGGTTTGTTTATCATACTTGAACATACTTTTGAGGTTTTGGCATTTGATAGTGCCCTGTGGAGAAAGTTAGCGATTTGGTTTTACGCTATTTTTACGTGAGAGGTAATAATTTTCCACTACCATAAGTTGTCAACACGTTACAAAACTCTTAAATCATCTTTAAAAAAATCAATTTAATGTAACTTGCCGCCCTATAAAAAAGTGAAAAATATGCAAGACGCCCAAATGCACAATTATATAAAAGACGTATTAAATAATATGCCTTCAGACTGGCTAAACCTCACCACCCACAGGCTTGATATTTATGATGAAAGCTTGGCAAAAACGCAGTTTCTTCAGCAATTCGAAACCCTTTACAATGAAAATAATGCCGAAACTGCATCCCTAAAACAATTGCCCACCGCCTACGATTATATCCGCTTGGGGCATCCGCTTTCAAGTGTATTGGAATGGGCGATTGCGAAGGCAAACAATCTAAAACCCGGGAACGTCATCAGTTTTGCCTCAAAAACGGCGCCTATCCTGGCAATCCTTCGGAAGAATTTATTGGCAGAAAAGAACACCCAAATTCTTTATACTGATGCCCTGCCCTCGTTTTTCGATGCTGAAATAATTGGAAATGTATATGGGTATAATTTTGAATTGAAACAGCTTGATTCCCCTTCAGCCATTCCCAAGTTTGAAGGCACAACCGTTTTCATTTCACAAAAAGATGAAATTGGAAAGCTAGACCTCAACCCCAACGTAGATTTTCTCATAAATCTTTACGGCACCCTCGGAAGCATTATAACGGTAAATGGCGAAAGAAACGAAGCTTATATTTCCGAAATACAGCACGTTCGCAGAAGGGAAACCATCGCCATGACGCCCGCCAATTGCCTTGTGGCCCTTAAGGCGCTGGTTGAGAAAACGTCCATTACCGAACCCAAAAGCAATGTTGCGGAAGATAAAAAGAGCGTTCTAAACTCCATAAAGGAAATTACCGGCTCCCCCACAGCTGCACTCGTTGGTTCCAGCGGACTCTCTATTCAGTACGCAATTATGATGGGCCTCATCCACGATGCGCAGGAAAAACACAAAGGGAAAGCCATCAAATTTATTGTCCCTCCAAATTGTTACGGCGGCACAAACGATCAGGCAAGACGTGTGGCAGCTTGCCTTGATAATGTTGAAATAGTAGATTTATTGGTTGATGGCGATAATGAAATGGTGCAAAGTATCGATAGCGTGTTAACTAAAATTGCCCACGAAGATGCCGTTCCTTACATCATTGCTGAAATCCCAACCAATCCCAGAGTTGAAGTCCCGGATCTGCAAGAATTGAAAGCTGTTTTAAGCAAAGAGCGCAAAACCGCAACGGGTGAAACTGCTATAGACCCTGTTTTTATTTTGGATCAAACCTTTTGCCCCAACTATCACTTCTTGGGCGAAGGGGAAATACTTTCAACGGTGCGGGCCATTTCGTATGCCAGTGGTTCAAAATTCCCAAGTGGCGGAAAATGCACGGCAGGTTATGTGGTAGGAAATACAAAAACGGCAGCCTTGATGGAAAAAATAGAGTTGCATCTAACCCTCTGCGATAACGAGGCTAAAGCGCTTCAATATGAAATTCTGGCAAAGCAATTGCCTTCCATGAACAAACGGATTATTGATGCTTATTACAATACGCGTGAGTTTGTAAACTTCATCCACGAAACCTTACCGGAAGCAAAGATCAATTTTGTTTCAGAAAGTTTAGCTGCCCAAGGCTTTACCCCTTCTGTGTTTTCATTGGACCTTCCAACAAAGGGAAATACTGCTGAAGAAAAGGAAACCTACAAAAGAGCGTTGAATTTGAAGCTAATCAATTTAATGATTACAAAAATTCCTGATGAATGTAAGTTCTGCGTGAGCTATGGCCAGTTAAAAGGAAGTTACTGGACCATCCCTGCAACCTCAACCCAAGGGACAACCAAGGAAGGCGACAAGGATTATATTGTTCGTGTATCACTTTCAGGAAATATGGACCTTGACCTTCATAAAAAAGTGTTTCTGGAATTTGTTGAAAACATCTAGGGAAGCCGTAAGATGTTGAGGGCAAAACTTGGCAATAGCCCTTTATAATTAGCAAGCCACACCTTAAACGCCTGACTACTTGTGTTTTGGTAGCTGTTTTTTTGTATATTCGAGTATGAAAACGCTGCCATAAGTTCTCCTCTGCTTTGGCCATATATTTTTATATTATGAAAAATTGGCTTGAAAAAGGTATAAATTATTGGGTTGTAGGCTGGGTAGTCATTTCCTTGCTTTTAATAATCATCAGTGCTGCCTTTCGCATCAATAGTTATATAGAAACTCCACAACACGGGCATTTTGACAATTTTGAAGCAGTAAACGCACTTATCTTCAGCCCTGAAAATTCTGGGAAAATAATTTATTATCACGCCTTTTTCATTTTTGATATTATATGGGCAGCGCTCTTGTTGAGTATTATCGGCTATCTGATCCGCGATTTGTTTAAGGACAAATTCATTAATTGGGATCGGCTTAAAATTCTTATTACCATACAGCAGGCGTTTTTGTTCTTTGCCGCATTAGCACTGCTTGCAGATGTTTTGGAGGGCTTTGGTTACGAATTTAAATCGGTACGGGACTTTATTAGTTTAAAATACATCACTCCTGTAAAAGTTTCGCTTTATGCAGTTTGTTTCATGTTCTTGATGTATTGGTTTCTTAAAACCGTCTTTTTACCACACATCAAAACTTTGATTCGGTTTATACAGACTGCTTTATTGAGCATCCTTTTCATCATCATTATTTATGTAATGGTAACGTTTATGGAGCAAGGCGGCACGCTGATAGTTGACCTTTTTTATAGGCCCGTAAATATTGTGATTCTCTTCTTTTTGCTCAGTTTTTTGGCGCTGGTGCTTTCACACTTTCCAGTGTATAATGATATTTGGCTTTACGGGAACAGAGATTGTGTGAGCCTTGAAATGCCTAAAGACAAAAAGGGTTGGTTGGGCCTTAATATTATATATTTTGACACCAGTAAGGCCAAGCCAGGTTCAAGTGTTACTTTTGATAATGAAGCTGTTAAAAACCTTCGGCGCAGTTTGGGAGTCCTCATTTACATAGCGATGTTCCAAATATTCCTGTTGATGATTCCCCGTTATTTTGGAGTGAATTTTAATGCGTCATACATTTCGGCTTTCTTGCTTCTCATTACATTAATCGTTTATAATTATTGGGGAAAGCGTTATAACAAATGGAAAAAAAACCTAAAAGAAGGCGATGAAGCAACCAAAAAGGAAACCGTTTTATTTATTCTTAAATATGTAAGCAGGTTTCCTCGCTATTATCTGGCTTGTATAATTATGGTTCTTATAACCGCTATTCTCGTAGCCATCTTTAAATGGGACCGCATTCCCTTCACTGCGTTTCTTATCACTTTGGGTTGCCAAATGTATCTCTATGTATATTTCAAAATATGCCGAACCTATTTTAAATACGTATTTTTTTCGAAAGAACTTCACACCGAAAAAAAGGAAATGTTCAATGAAGATATCTTGAAACTCTTTGACAAATATGGCAATGTTGAAAGCCAAAAACTTCCTAAGTATTTGAAGTTTTTCGGGAAGTTAAGCGATAACGTGTTTTATTTAAATTTTATGAGGTACAGCGGAATATTCTCCTTGATTTGCCTCATTCTTGCCAATAGCTTTTTTGCGATTGCCAGTTGGTTCAGCCCCTTGGTTATTATTTGTCTCTATATTATTGTTATTTATTCAATCCTCATCATTCTCTTCAAGCATCTATTGTATTATCATAGATTGGAAGAACCGAAGGAAGTAGATGGAATAAAGGATAAAAAGAAAAAAAGTGGCCCAAAGAATTTTTATAAATATTGGTTGCCACTGCTGATTATCTTTTTGTTTTCCGGAGCCATCTATATGACTTCCTTTGAAAATGACCTTCACGAACTCACTGAAGTCAAAACCCTTAATCCTATGGGTTTTGAGGAGTTCATGAGAAATGAAACCAGCAATTCCTTTAAAAAAGACAATTACTTTTTTGTGGGTTCCTATGGCGGGGGACTAAAGGCCAATCTGTGGAATTTATTATTGTTTAACCAATTGGATTCCTTAAGTCAAGGTGAATTTTTTGACCGCAGCATTGTGCTTTCCGGTGTTTCCGGTGGTGCGGTGGGCATAGGCAATTATGCTGCCCTGCGCAATTATCACGCCCAGAACGAAAACTTGGATGATGAAATATTTAAAATAGGAAAATCCAATGTATTATCAAATGAACTCACTTACCTCTTGGGGCGCGATATGATTCGGGAATACTTACCGTTCATCAATTTTCACGGCAAGGATCGCTCCTACAAAAGTATGAAGCTGCACGCCAAAAACACAGGCATGCCCATGGATGACTTCCAAAACCTAAGTTATCTAGATTTATGGCGCAATCTTTATAAAAAACGAGAAGGTAAATTCCCTGCGCTTATAATGAATTCCACCTCAGTGGCTGGAAGGCAGGGTGTTGTTTCAACGGTTCAGTTTCCTGACAGTACTTTTGCGGGAGCCGATAATCTTTCAATATTCAAGAATGGTCCTGACTCTGTAGCGCTCACTTATTTTGGTGCAGTATCAACCACCAATCGTTTTCCGCTGTTCAGCCCTACGGCTAAAATCCGTCAAAAAGGAAATTATCTGGATGGCGGCTATTTTGAAAACAGTGGGATGCTCAGCGCATTGGAAGTATATGACGCAATTGAACGCGAAGCGGAATTTAAACAAAAAGTGCAACCTATCTTTATAAATATCATCAATTCTGGCGATTTCTATATTAGGCAAAAGTTGTTTCTGTGGAAATTTTCTTCAAAAACCGTTAAGGAATCAGGAGAATTTGCTTCCATAATTGAAACCGTTACTTCCATTGATAAACTTCCAGGATATATTTATGAGAAAATAAAAAATCGCGGATTTGCAGTTGTTCCTTTAATGATGCCACATAAAATGACCTATGAAAAAGTACGCGCTATTCTAAAAGCAGATGTGGACAACCCATTGGCGCTTATGGACAGCATCCAAAAAAACAATGAAGCCATTGATAAAGCCCTCAAGGATTATAAGGACTATGAATTTGAAAAATGGGGAGTTGTAGAGCCTCCCTTGGCACGTTTGCTGAGCGAACCCGCTGTGCAATACCAAAAGGCTATGGTCTATAAGCATCCAGAAGTTCAAGAAACCTTAGAGCTTATCCTCGATTTCATAAAAACCGATACTGTGGTTACCAATATAAACCAATATAAAGTGCGACGACCTGTCTCAAAAAACATGGGTGAAAAAATAATTAAAAATGATTCGCTTTAGTTTGTTAAGTATCTTAGTAATTGTTGTTAAATAAAGTAGCAATTCTTACCTGCTGCCTATCTTGCTAGTCTTTTAAAAGTATTTATTTACAGACCTAAAAAAAGTAAGTGTAAATTCTTATAAAAAAATGAAAAACGAAAGAATCTATAAAATGTCCTTCGCGAGTGTTTATCCTCACTATGTAACCAAAGCAGAAAAAAAGGGACGCACCGCAGAAGAAGTAGATACCATAATCCAGTGGCTAACTGGTTATGACCAAAAAGGATTAAAAAAACAGTTAGACACCAAAGTTACCTTTGAAACCTTTTTTGACGAAGCCCCACAATTAAACCCCAACGTTTCAAAAATAACAGGTGTAATTTGTGGCTACCGAGTAGAGGAAATAGAAGAGCCGCTAATGCAAAAAATTCGTTATCTGGATAAGCTGGTGGACGAACTGGCAAAAGGCAAGGCAATGGAAAAGATTTTAAGGAAATAGCTTAGCAATTAGCAAAATTCTAAAAATCCAACAACTTACTTCCGTTTTCTAAAAATATAACTCATCCACACCGGGTCGTTATCTTCAGAAACTACAGACTGCCTGTCCAAAAACTCCCAGTCGTGGGAATTCATATAATTCAGTAAGGTAGAAGTTTCCTCGATATCCTCTATTTCATCAATAGAAATATTTTGCCCAATCAGCGAAGTCTGCTCCTCCACTTTTATACGTTTTACCTTTCCGCGGTTGTTCGCTTTTTGAACTACAATTACTTCAAGAAAATCGTATTTGGTAATCTCCTGCGAATGTCCTTCCAAGGTAAATAGAAAGAATAAGGCAATTATGGAAAGTGTTTTAAATATTCTCATTGTTCTCAAATTTTATGGGAAAGTACAATTATAATTTTTTGCAACAAAAAGCAATAAGGTACACATTAAAAAAATCACTAAAATTCTTTTAACTTTGAAACTTAAGCTTTAAACCTCAAAAAATGCAATCCAAAGCCACTACGCCAGACCAATACATTGCCGAACTGCCCGAGGACCGAAAGGAAATAATGCAGAAGCTACGCGAAACAGTAAAGAAAAACCTTCCGAAAGGTTTCGAGGAAACCATGCAGTACGGGATGTTGGGCTATGTAGTTCCGCACAGCATTTACCCTGATGGCTATCATTGCAATCCGAAAGACGCGCTTCCGTTTATGGCGTTGGCATCGCAGAAAAACCACATAGGTTTTTACCATATGGGCATTTATAACGATCCAGATTTGATGAAATGGTTTACGGAAGAATACCCCAAACACGCCAGTAATAAGCTGGATATGGGCAAGAGTTGCATCCGCTTTAAAAACCCTAAAAACATTCCGTTTGAATTGTTGGGAGAACTAACTACAAAAGTTTCCGTTGATGAACGGATTGCGAAATATGAAAGTGTTATAAAACGGTAGTCATCAAAACAACCAGCATTGTACAGCATTTCAAAAACACTCCAGATTTAAAAGTGAATTCGGAGAAATATCCATTTAAAAATTTCGTCTTTTCAGCTGAAAACATAGACAAGAGCAACTTTATCTTTCCGAAGGATTCAGTACTGGGCCTACAAGCGGAAGCTTGTTTTGAAGCCTATTTAAAGCAATCAAAAAACTTTGAATTGCTTGCTGCAAACCTTCAAATTCATGGTGAAAAGCAAACCTTGGGTGAATTGGATTATATAGTTCGAAATCTTCAAACTGATGAAGTGCTTCATATTGAATTGGCGTGTAAGTTTTATTTGTACGATGAAAACGCAGGTGAGTCAGAAGAGCAAAAATGGATTGGCCCAAACCGAAAGGACAGTCTGTATGAAAAACTGGAAAAGGTAAAACACAAACAATTTCCGTTACTCCAAACTTCCGAAACCTCAAACTTGCTGGCATCCTTGGAAATCCCAAAACCTACTTCACAGGAATTATGTTTAAAAGCTTTTCTATTTCTTCCAAAGGAATTAAGTGCTGAAACATTTCCAAAGCATATAAAAGAGTGCATCGTGGGCCATTACCTTAAACCAGAAGATTTAGTTGAAAACGTAGATGTACACTATGCAATTCCTTCCAAAAAAGAATGGCTATTGCCCATAAACTTAATTACCCAATGGTATTCTTTTTCAGAAATAAAACCATTGATAGACGCTCAATTAAGGTTGAAAAAATCTCCGTTAATCTATAGAAAAACGCCCCATAAGCTGGAGCGGTTCTTTGTGGTGTGGTGGTAATTATAATTAACTGCTTACTGCAACTGAATACTGAACACTCTACTCGGTTCCGTATTTATCGAATAAATATACCAAGCTTGCCATAGTGGCAGCCCCCAGTTCCAGTTCGCGTTTGTTAACGGCATCAAAGGTATCGTTGGCCGCGTGGTGATAGTCAAAATACCGCTGGCTATCGGGCCGCAGCCCTGCAAGCACGTTGATATTTCCCTTTAATGGACCGATATCGGCACCGCCATATCCTTTTTCAAAATAGTGAATCAAATAAGGCTTAAACAAACCTTCCCAAGACTGCACTTTTTGGAAATTTGCGGCATCGGTATCAAATGTAAACCCTCGCGGCGTAAACCCGCCGGCATCGCTTTCCAAGGCAAAACGATGGGTTTCGTTCTTTCTTTTCGCTTCTTCAGCATATTTCTTTCCACCGCGCAGGCCGTTTTCCTCATTCATAAAAAGCACCACGCGAATGGTGTGGTTTGGCCTATAACCCACTTTTTTGAAAAGGCGCAATACTTCCATACTCTGCACGCAGCCGGCACCGTCATCGTGAGCGCCATCGGCGAGGTCCCAACTGTCCAAATGGCCACCTACCACCATATATTCATTGGGTTTGGTGCTGCCCGTAATTTCCCCGATTACATTATAGGATTGCACATCGTCAAAAGTCTTGCAATTCTGTTTGAAGTAAAACAACAGATTGGGCTGCAATTTCAGGAGACTGCTTAAATATTCGGCTCCGTTGGTGCTAATTGCCGCGGCCGGTATGCGTTGGTTTACGGGAGTATCGCCATAGCTCATCGCGCCCGTATGTGGAAAATCGTCCATTCTCAAGCTCAGCGAGCGGACAATAACCCCCACGGCGCCAAACTTGGCCGCTTCGGCAGCGCCGGAATAGCGTTGGTCCACGCAGCCGCCGTAGGCTTCAAAAGTTTGTATTAATTCGGGCTGCATCGGTCTGTTATAGAAAACAATTTTTCCCTCCAGCTTTTCCCTTCCCAAGGCAGCCAATTCCTCCAGACCTTTTACCTCAACAACTTCCGCCTTTATTCCCAAATTTGGCGTAGGCACGGAACCTCCCAAGGCGCAGATGTTCGTTATGGTTTTATCTCCGGTAGGCGATTCTATATAGGCGTATTCCTTAAAGCCGCGCGTCCATTTCGGGACCATCACGGGTTGAAGCCACACTTTGTCCAAACCGAGTTCCTTCAGTTCTGCCTCGGTATATTTTACCGCAAGTTCAGCTTCATAGGAACCCGAGAGCCTGCCACCTATTTCATTGGAAAGATAATCCAGCCAATCGTACGCCTTCCCATCGGTTAGAGCGGTGGTGTACAATTTTTTCAGCATAACGGAATCCTGAACGGCGTTCTGCGAAATACTTACGGAAGAAATGAATAATGTGAAAAGTAATGTGGGGAGGAGCGAAATTTTCATTTATAAAATTTTATGGGAATCAATTCTTTGTTGCACTAAAGGGATGCTAAATTAATCATTTTTAAGCCGTTCGCGGTATTCCGAAATCTTGGCCTTTATTTCATCATCCAGTTCCGGTTCTTTTATGTCTTTGTATTTTTTTAGTTCCTGCAGCATAATTTCGGCCACGATTACCCGCGAGGTTTCCTTGTCATCCGCAGGAATAATGTACCAAGGCGCGTGCGGCTTTGAGGTGCGGTTGATGGCTTCCTCATAACATTTTCTGTAATCTTCCCAAAGTTCCCTTTCATCCAAATCTCCCGGAGAGAATTTCCAGTTTTTTTCGGGTTTGTCCAGCCTGCGGAGTTGGCGGTGCTTTTGTTCATCTTTGGAAAGGTTTAAAAAGAATTTGAAAATAATGGTCCCGTTCTGCTGAATGGTCTTTTCAAAATCGTTTATCTGCTGAAAACGCCTGTCCCAAAAAGCTTCGTCAATATCATCCAAACTATTTACATCGGGCAAATTTTCACCGAGAATATATTCGGGATGCACACGCGTTACCAAAACATTTTCATAGTGCGTTCTGTTAAAAACCCCAAACTTTCCGCGTTCGGGCAAGGCCACATAGTGTCGCCAAAGATAATCGTGTCTTTTTTCAAGCGCGGTGGGCGTTTTAAAACTGTGCACCACCACCCCACGGGCGTTGAAATCCTTAAACACTTCGCGAATAAGGCTGTCCTTGCCTGCCGTATCCATACCCTGCAGACAAACCAACACGGCATATTTTCCGTGGGCGTAAAGCGTATCCTGGAGCTTGCCCAATTTTTTACGGGTGTCCTCCAAATGGTCTTCCAACTCTTTTTCGGAAGCGTCCAAATCCCAATCGTTTTTAGTGCCGTCCAGTTTAATGGGCCCAGTAACTTTAAAGTCTTCGATTTTTACGTCTTTCATGCTTTTAGATTCTATGGATACTATTGGTTCTGTTGTTTCTTTGGTTGCTGTTGATTTTTTGAAAAAATGTGGAACTATATTTAACCGTTTAAACTTTTAAACCCATAAACTTATTTACTCGCAAAGAGTTTTACATCTTCCTCGCTTATTTCCTTTCCGCCCAAAATAATTAGGCGTTCCACTACATTTCGCAATTCGCGGATATTTCCTGTCCAGTCGTATTCCTGCAATAGCTTTATTGCTTTTGAAGAGAATTTCTTCTTTGCCGTACCGTGTTCGGAACTGATTTTTTCGGAAAAATAATCTACCAACAGCGGTATGTCCTCCCTCCTATCATTCAATGACGGAACCTTGATGAGTATCACAGCCAAACGATGATAAAGGTCTTCGCGAAAATTGCCTTCCTCTATCTCCTTCTTTAAATTTTTATTGGTGGCGGTTATCACCCGCACATCTACCTTTATATCTTTATCGCTGCCCACGCGCTGCACCTTGTTTTCCTGTAAGGCACGCAGTACCTTGGCTTGCGCGGAAAGGCTCATATCGCCCACTTCGTCCAAGAAAATGGTGCCTCCATTTGCAGCCTCAAATTTTCCGGCCCGGTCTTTATTTGCCGAGGTAAACGCACCTTTCACATGGCCGAAAAGCTCGCTCTCAATCAATTCACTTGGGATTGCGGCACAGTTCACCTCAATCATCGGGCCGTTGCTGCGCTCACTTTTTTGATGGAGCCAATGTGCCACGAGTTCTTTTCCGGTTCCATTTGGGCCCGTTATTAAAACGCGAGCTTCGGTGGGCGCCACTTTCTCAATCATATCCTTAATCTGAACAATGGCAGGCGATTCCCCGACCATTTCATAATTTTTGGAAACCTTCTTTTTAAGGCGGGTGTTTTCCACTACCAGTTCCTTTCGGTCGAGAGCGATGCGTACCGTATTTAGCAAACGGTTTAAATCCGGCGGTTTAGAAATATAGTCGAATGCGCCCAACTTCATCGTATTTACGGCGGTTTCAAGATCTCCGTGGCCGGAAATCATAACCATCGGTATTTCGGGTTTTATTTTCTTTACGGCTTCCAAGACCTCCACGCCGTCCATTTTGGGCATTTTTATATCGCAAAGCACCAAATCGAAATCTTCCTTTTTGAGGATTTCCATTCCGGCAAGGCCATCTTCGGCCTCAAAAACCTCGTAACCCTGGTTTTCTTCGGAAAGGATCTTCACCAAAACTCTTCGTATTGCTGCTTCGTCTTCTATTATTAGTATTCTTGCCATTAATATTTAAATTTGAATCCTGCCCTAAAATAAGGGGAATTTTCCGTATTTATCTTATAGATTTTTTTTCCATCGCCATCTTCCAACCTAAAGTCATTGTAAACCGAATGCGCTGCATAGCCGTAAAAAAGGAGGTGGTCTGTAAAGAAATGTTCGTAGCCCAATCCAACAAGACCAATTGTCATCTGGATACTTTCCGCCAGTTTTGCTTCTGAATTTTGATCGGAAATAGGAACAAAATTCTGCTGTATGTTGGCATACACATTATCTAACGTTAAAAAGGCCTGGAGTGCGTCTTTGTGGGTATCATTTAAATAATGGCGCACATTTGTTTTCGGCACACCCAAGGTATAGGTCCAATTGGGATGGAACTCTTTGTAATAATTCAGAATGGGCAATGGGTACCATCTACCAGGTGTAGTTGAATAGGTAAGACCTGCAATAAAACGATATGGCTTTTTGCCTTCTTCAGGATTTTTCTTTTTATCCTTTATGGCGTAAGCTCCCACTTCATAAATAAAGTCATCGCTTACCAAACTGCCTTCAAAGTCACTTTGAATTTTTACGCCTCCCTTGACCCCAAAGCGCCAATCATCGTTTTGTTTCCAAACATAACCTAGATAGGCGTCCATTTGTTGGGTGGAGGTTACTATGTTATCATTAAAAGCAAATACATCTTCCGTATCCTCAATATTTACATCTACATATCTATATTCCAGCCCCACAACAAATATCTTTTTCCTTTCTTTATCCAAAGGAATTGGTACTTGTACTAAGGCGCGATAGCGATTGATTGAGTTGTCTGATTTTGAAAAAGGCAATGCTAGATATTCTACTCGTGCCAAATCTGTAGTTTGGGCCGATATACCAAAAGCAAATAGCAAAATGCAGACGGTTATAAATGATTTTCTTTTCATAATTTTTCTTTTTTAATATTTCCGAATGCATAGCAACATTCGTAATACTTTCTGTTAATATTTAAGCCACTTAAAAATTTCCTTATAAGTAGGCTTCTTTCCATACATTAAGATACCTACCCTATAAATTTTGGCCGCAAACCAAACCATAGCAATAAAGCTTGCGAACAGGATAAGTACAGAAATAATCTGTTGCCAAAGTGGCACCCCAAAAGGAATACGCATGAGCATTACCACGGGCGAAGTAAAGGGAATGTATGAAAAAACTTGTGAAACCGTTCCGTGCGGATTATCAATAACAGTGAAAAAACCTACATAGACTGCCAGTATTAAAGGCATTAATATAGGCATCATAAATTGTTGGGTATCGGTCTCACTATCAACTGCGGCACCCACCGAAGCGTATAGGGAGGCGTAAAGCAAGTAACCGCCAACAAAAAAGAGGATGAACATAATTATCAAATTGGTAATGGGGAGATTATTGATCTCCATCATAACATCCTGCAAAATCTGCTGCGTGCCACCGTTGACACTATTATCCAAAACTTGTTGGGATGGTGTAGCTGAAGCGGGATCAATTCCGAAAATAGAGGTTACAACGGTCATTAAAACCAGAATAAGCACCACCCAGACTACAAACTGTGTAATTCCGGCAAGCGTGGTTCCGAAGATTTTTCCAAGAAGCAGTAACCTCGGTTTTACTGATGAAATAATAACTTCAATCACACGGCTGGTTTTTTCTTCGATTACGCTGCGCATAATCATATTACCATAAATAATGATAAACATGAACAATAGATACCCTGCAAGACCTCCAAAGATTAATTTTAAACCGGAGCCCAGTTTTGATGTTTCTTTCCCTTTAAAAGTTTCTTGATTGGCACTTATATTTATGTGAAGATTTTTAATGGTTTCTGAATCAATTCCTGCTTCCTTAAGTTTTAGCGTGTTTACTTTATTCTCGAGTAAATCATTTATATCGCCCATCAAGGAAAGCGAGGGGGAATCTTCGGAATAAAAAGTTATTTCTTTTGAAAGATCCTCAAGTCTGTCAATTTTCGGAATATACAACAAACCGTAAACCTCCTCTTTTTCAGCTTCTTCCTTTGCATTCTGTAGTGTAGTTTCGCCCAAGAGCTTATACTGCAAATGCGGAGAGCTGTTGAATTCATCCTTAAATAGACCGCTTTCGTCCAAAACCGAAATCTTGCGAACCGTATCGTTATTTAGGCTGGACAAATAGGCGACTAATGCAAAGATACCCACAAAAATAAGTGGGCTTAAAAAAGTCATAATAATGAACGACTTGTTGCGTACCTTGGTGAGGTATTCCCTTTTTATGATGAGCGGTAGATGATTCATTTCTGGGTTAGTTTTTTTGGATGGTTTCAATAAAAATATCGCTGGCAGAAGGTACAACCTCAACAAAATGGGTGAGTTGCCCCAAGGAAGTCAAGTAACTTACAAAGTCATTAGACGATACCGAATCCGGTATTCTTACCTTGTATTGCAGCTCGTTATTTATACTTTTAAAGGTTGCCGGCGAAATTTCAAATTTATCCTTTAGCATCGCAGTGGTTGAGGCGTGGTCCTGGGTGATTAAACCAATTTCAAAAGTGTTGTTTTTATATTGGCGCTTAATATCAATCAATTTACCATCGAGTATTTTATTCGATTTGTGAATCAAAGCAATATGGTCGCACATTTCCTCAACAGATTCCATACGGTGGGTGGAGAAAATGACGGTGGCACCCTCGTCCCGCAGCTTTAGAATTTCATCTTTTATGAGATTGGCATTTATGGGATCAAAGCCGCTGAAAGGTTCGTCAAAAATCAACAGTTTTGGTTTGTGGAGAACCGTTACCACAAATTGGATTTTCTGTGCCATTCCCTTTGATAGTTCCTGTATTTTTTTATCCCACCAATCGCCGATTTCCAAACGGTCAAACCAATATTTCAGCCGTTCCTTGGCTTCCTGTTTTGAAAGTCCCTTAAGCTGGGCCAGATATAGGGCTTGTTCCCCAACTTTCATAGATTTATAGAGGCCGCGCTCTTCGGGCAAATAGCCAATGTACTTTATATGGTGGGGTTGGAGCGGCTCCCCATCCAGAATAACCGAACCGGTATCGGGCATGGTAATTTGGTTTATGATTCTGATCAAGGTTGTTTTTCCGGCACCATTGGGGCCCAATAGTCCAAATATGCTTCCTTTCTCTACCTCTATGGATGCGTTGTTGAGCGCTTTATAACCCCCATAGGTTTTGGAAACATTGTTGACCACTAAAAGTTTTTCCATGAATTTAATTTGAAGAATGTAAATATATTGATTTGACCGTGAAGCATTATAACTATTAAGAGTATTTTAAGTGAATGGCACGACTATTACAATTGTTAATAGTGGTAAAATAAACCTTATAAAAGCAAAACCCACCCAAAAACGAAATTCTTGGGTGGGAAAAAAATTGCTATGAAAAAGAAAAATTATCACTTCTAAGATGAAGCGACTTTTCAAATATATATAAAAATATTTATTTAACGTTTATTTAAGAGAACATATCTTTCACTTTTTCAAAAAATGATTTGTCCTCCTTTTCGGGTTTTGGCTGAAAATGTTCGTCATTATTCATTTTTTCGAAAAACTCCCGTTGCTCTTTTGATAAAGATTTTGGAGTCCAAACATTGACATGTACAAGCAAATCTCCTGTTCCGTAACCATTTATACTTGGAATGCCTTTATTTCGAAGTCTCAAAATTTTTCCGCTCTGTGCTCCACTGTCAATTTTGATACGTACTTTTCCTGTAACGGTCTCAATTTCTTTGGAGGTTCCCAAGGCGGCTTCAGAAAAGCTTATGTATAGATCATAATGTAGATTGTCTCCTTCACGTTGCAATGTTTCGTGGGGCTTCTCTTCAATCGCAACCAATAGATCGCCTGCAATTCCATTGCCCGGCGCGTCATTTCCTTTTCCGGATACTTTCAGTTGCATACCATCTACTACACCTGCTGGAATTTTGATAGAAACTGTTTCTTCAGTAATCAGCATGCCTTCGGCATCTGCATTTGCGGGTTTTGAATCTACAATCTGGCCCAAGCCTCCGCAAGAACTACAGGTAGCCGAAGTTTGCATACGGCCCAAAATAGTATTTTGAATGCGCGTAACCTGCCCCTGGCCGTTACAGGTGGAACAGGTTTTATAAGTAGTTCCCTTGGCTAATTTTTTCCGCTTAACCTTTATTTTCTTCTCAACGCCGTTGGCAATTTCTTCTAAAGTTAGTTGCACGCGAATACGCAGGTTGCTTCCTTTAACGGTTCTGCGGCCACCGCCACCAAAACCGCCCCCGAAACCACCGCCAAAGGCACCGCCAAAAATATCTCCAAACTGGCTGAAAATATCTTCCATGTTCATGCCACCGCCGCCGAAGCCGCCGCCTTCAAAGGCACGATGCCCAAACTGGTCATAACGCGAACGTTTATTTGGGTCGCTAAGGACTTCATAAGCTTCGGCAGATTTTTTAAACATTGCCTCTGCTTCGTGATCGCCTGGGTTTTTATCGGGATGGTATTGTAGCGCTTTTTTTCGATATGCCTTTTTAATTTCGGCAGCCGTGGCACTTTTTGATATTCCTAAAATTTCGTAATAATCTTCCTTCATATTATTGTCCTATAACCACTTTTGGGTAGCGGATTATCTTGTCGCCCAAAGTATATCCTTTTTCCACTACATCTATAATTTTGCCTTTCAGTTTATCTTCGGGTGCTGGAATTTGGGTAATTGCTTCGTGCGAATCTGCATCAAATGCATCACCCGGTTTTACATCCATTAAATGAAGTCCCTTAGATTTAAGGGTCTCACGCAGTTTGTTATGAATAAGCTCCACACCCTTGTGAAGACTGTCGTCCTCACTTTTTTCTATTTCTTTCAAGGCACGCTCAAAGTCGTCCAAAACTGGCAATAAAGAACCAATTACATCGGCACCTGCAGTTTTAAACATATCTACCCGTTCACGGGCAGTACGTTTTTTGAAATTTTCAAACTCTGCAAAAAGACGAAGATAGCGATCCTTTTCACGCTGAAATTCTTCCTGCAATTCGGCAAGTGCATCGGTTACTTTTTCCTCAGCGGCTTCTTGTTCACTTATATCCGTTTCGTCAAAACCTACTTCTTCTTCATATTCGGTTTCTTTCATTTTATCTTTTTTGCCCATAATAGCGTTTCTTTCAATTTTTTCTGAAGGGAGCAAAAGTACTGCCATTTGTTTTAAAATGTCAAAATGTCACAGCATTTTAATTTAATATAACTTTAAGAAAATTCATTTTGTTTAAGCATATTTTTGCCAATCAAAACAAAAACCAATATTTATGAAATCTACATTTTTGAAAATAACGTTGATGGCTTTTATCACTGTAGGAGCCTTCTCATGCAAAAACAATGAAAAAGAAGCAGAAACAACAGTAGAAGAAGCTTCCGAAGCCACTGAAATGGCTACAGAATATACAGTAGACACTGCTGCTTCTACTATTATGTGGGAGGGTGCTAAGCCCACTGGAAAGCACCACGGAACAATAAAACTTTCTTCAGGAACGGTTCATTTAAACAATGGAAATATTGAGGCCGGAGAGTTTGTAATTGATATGAACAGCATTACTAATGAAGATCTGGAAGGTGATGACAAAGCTAATCTAGAGGCTCACTTAAAAGGAACTGTTGAAGGCAAGGAAGGTGATTTCTTTAATGTAAAAGAATATCCAACCGCTAAATTTGAAATGACAGGCATCGAAAATAACGTGGTTAAAGGAAATTTGACCATTAAAGACAAAACCAATGCTATTGAATTTCCTGCAACTGTAACTATGGAAGGAGATAAAATGATGCTCAAGAGTGAGACTTTTGAAATAGACAGAACTAAGTGGGATGTTAACTACGGTTCAAAATCTATATTCCCAAATTTGGGCGATAAGTTTATAAACGACGCTATGAAAATTACCGTTTCATTGGTTGCCAATAAAGCTTAATCCAGAAGAATTTTTTTATAAACTGAAGAGAGGCAAAACTGCCTCTCTTTTTATTTACAGTAAATCCTGTAAGGCGTTTTCCAAATTATAATACTTAAAAGGATAACCAAGTTTCTCAACTTTTTGGGAACTCACCAACTGCCCTTCCAAAACCAAGACAGACATTTCGCCCAATAACAATTTGATTGCAAAATCTGGAATGTTTGGCATCCAGAGCGGACTGTCCAGCTTTGATGCAATCATCTTGGTCATTTTTTTATTTTGAACAGGGTTTGGTGCCACTGCATTATATTTTCCTTCCAGCTGGTTCGTTAGAAGAAAAAGATAAATTCCTGCAATATCTTCAAGATGGATCCAGGATATCCACTGTTCTCCGCTACCTAAGGGTGCGCCCACTCCAAGTTTTATTGGTTTTACCAATTTTGGCAAAGCCCCGTCATTTTTTGCCAAAACCACTCCTGTGCGTACTTTGCTCACTTCCATTCCCATATTTTTAAATTGGGCAGCGGCAGCCTCCCAAGCCACTACTACTTCGCCCAAAAAGGTATCATCAACCTCTTCATTTTCCTCAGTATATAGCTTAGTCTTTGAGTTTGGATAGATACTGATACCACTTGCAGAGATAAAATGTACAATATTGTGATCTATTTTTAGAAGCGTATCGCGTAGCAGATTGATAGATTCTAATCTACTTTCAAGAATAATCTTTTTATATTTTTTGGTCCACCGTTCAGAAATAGTGGCTCCAACCAAATTAATTATTGCCGTTGCACCATCAAAAGCCTGAAAATCAATCTCACCTTTTTGAGGATTCCAATAGAACCCTTTATAATTCTCGGTGTTTTCAATTTTTTCACGACTGGTTGTGAGGTAGTTAACGGCAATTCCGGCAGCATGACATTGACGAACAATTTCACTACCTATAAGGCCTGTAGCACCTGTTATCAACACTTTTCTACTCATAATTTTAAATTTAGAAATTCAAATGAGAATAGCAAAGGGTGTTAACGGAAGATTGTGAATTGTTTGTTTTAAATTGGTTAATCTACCCCCTTTTGGCAAAGTCAAAGTATAATGAATTTAAATTTTTGTGCCTCTCAACATTTCCTTTTTCCCCGGAGGTCCAGAAAGACGCTCCACTTCAAAACCAACGGTTTGCATGGCGCGACGGGCATTGCCATTTGCCGCATAAGTAACCAAAGCGCCGTTCGGGTTTAGTGCCGTGTACATTTTTTTAAAAATTTCCTCGGTCCAGAGTTCTGGCTGAACTCGGATTCCGAAAGCATCAAAATAGATAAGGTTGAAGGAATTTTCAGAATTTATTTCAGAAAAGAATTTCTGCTGTTTAGTAAGTTGGAAATTTTCAGAGATGCTGCTTATTTGCTCCCAAGGGGAATGGTGCATTGTTAAAAATATTTTTTCCGATGCATTTAAAAGCGAAGTATAATTAAGCTTAACAATCTCGCCTATCTCCAAGGGATATGCCTCAACACCGGTATAATGGACCTTAAACGGATTTTTTTCAGTTTCCAAAAAAGTTAGGAGTGCGTTCAGACCGGTCCCGAAACCGATTTCGAGAATTGAAACTTCTGTTTCCTTATTTTTAGAAAACCAATGATAAAGCCCTTCCTTTATAAAAACGTGAAGGGCTTCGGCTATTGCACCATGCTTAGAGTGATATTGCTCGTCCCACTCTGGAATATGCAAGGTGTAAGAGCCGTCGCCCGTTTTAAACAAAGTTCTCTTCAAAAAATTATTGTTTTTCCTCTTCGGGAATTAATACGCCGTGTGCCTCAAAAGCAAGTGTGCGCTTTGGCTCGGTGATGGCTGCAATTTCCTCTGGAGTGGCGCCTCCGTCTTCGGCGTAGTGACGTTGGTCTTCAACGCTCATTTCTTCAACATAAGCTTTTCCTTCAGCAATGATGCTCTTACCAGCAATATCTTTTGGCATAAAGAAGCCATAATCCTTAAAACGTACCATAGCCTCGTTCTCTCCCATATCAACTTTCATCCAGCAACCTTTCTTTTGGCACACTTCCTTCACTTGCGTAGTAAATTTTACGTTTATGGTGTCGCCAGCCTTTAAACCGTTATACTTTTCGATTATTT
Organism: Aequorivita aquimaris; assembly: GCF_001573155.1. GTDB lineage: Bacteria > Bacteroidota > Bacteroidia > Flavobacteriales > Flavobacteriaceae > Aequorivita > Aequorivita aquimaris. The sequence goes on from NZ_JRWG01000005.1 coordinate 66,804, forward strand.
CTGATTTAGTCAAAACATCTTCATCGGTAATTTTATCGCCAAAAGTTTGATAGTTAACCGCTATTTCTTCCGTTTCAAGCACTGGTGTATCTTCAGTTTTTTCGTTTTTACAGCTAATTAAAACTGCCATTATTGAAAATAAAAATAGAATTTTTTTCATTTTGAAGTATTTAATAAATTATTGATTGGTAATGCGTTGCAATTTTAATGATTTTTTGAATTTTATATGGCCTAAATTTTACCTATTTTTACAAAATAAATAATTCTTTTTCATGAATTCTTCCACCACCCAAAAAATTGACATACAAAAAGTTTCAACTTCCAGAATAGGAGATGTAGATTTTGACAACCTTACTTTCGGAAGCACTTTTAGCGACCATATGTTTGAATGTGATTATAAGGATGGAGAATGGCAGAACCCTACTATTAAACCTTATGGACCTTTAACCATTTCACCTGCGGCAAAGGTTTTTCATTACGGTCAGGCAGTTTTTGAAGGAATGAAAGCCTTTAAGGATGAAGATGGTAAAGTGTGGCTTTTTAGACCTGAAGAAAATTTTAATAGAATAAACAGGTCATCTAAAAGAATGGCCATACCAGAATTTCCCAAAGATATATTCTTTGAGGCATTGACAACTCTGGTAAAAATGGATAAGGATTGGGTTAAGCCCGGCCTAGGGAATTCATTGTACATACGCCCTTTTGTAATGGCAACCCAAGTGGGGGTTTCGGCTTCCCCATCTACAGAATATAAGTTTATGATTTTGATGTCGCCCGCCCAAGCATATTATACGGGAGATGTTAAGGTTGTAATCGCTGAGCATTACAGCCGTTCGGCAAATGGCGGAGTGGGTGCTGCAAAAGCAGCCGGAAATTATGGCGCGCAATTTTTTCCAACAAATTTGGCACGAGAGAAAGGTTTTCAGCAAGTAATCTGGACAGATGCCAGTGACCATAAATATTTAGAGGAGGCAGGAACGATGAATGTATTTTTTCGTGTGAATGATACGCTCCTTACCGCTCCAATAAGCGACCGGATTTTAGACGGTGTTACCCGCAAAAGCGTAATAGCTATTGCAAAAAGAGACAATATTAACGTTGAAGAAAGACCTGTTTTGGTTTCAGAAATTGTGGAAGCCGCAAAGAACGGAAGTCTAAAGGAAATTTTTGGCGCGGGAACAGCTGCGGTTATAAGCCCTGTAAGCGCCTTTAGCTATAAAGAAACTGTTTATGAACTTGAAATGCAAAAGAATGGTTTTGCAACCCGCTTCAAAAATGAGTTAATGAATATACAGTACAACAGAAGCGAAGATCCCTTTGGCTGGAGATTTGAGGTTGTATAACAGTTTCTGACAGTACATTTTAAAAAATCCAAAACCTTCTCGTTTTGGATTTTTTTATTTATCAAGTATAGCTCGAATGTCAGGTTTAAAGTAATTGGGCCCCTTTAAAACTTTACCGTCCTCACGATATATTGGCTTACCATCATTGCCAAGCTTGCTCATATTGCTTCGCTGTATTTCATTAAATACTTCTTCAATTTTGTGTTGCATTCCGTGTTCAATAATGGTTCCGCACAAAATATAGAGCATATCACCTAGCGCATCTGCCACCTCAACCAAATCATTGCTATTTGCCGCTTCAAGATATTCTTCGTTTTCCTCACGCATAAGTTCATAGCGTAAAAGATTTTTCTTTATTCCTAGATCGGCAGTGGGAGATTCCTTCATACCCAATCCAAATGCATTGTGAAATTCGGACACTGCGGCTATTTTATTCTTCATATTATAATTTATAAGGTGTAAATTTGCCCCGTAAAACTACACATTTATGTTTACTACCGGCCAATTTGTTTTTGCTGTTTTATTTTTTATTGTCTTCGTCATTATTATGGTTTACAGCTATCGTGGCGACAAAAAACTTCATAAAAAACAGTATAAGGGCAGTCTCTGGATTTTAGTGGGTTTTATTGCTTTTATTGTATTTCTTCTACTCGTAAAGACGTATTTAAAAAATTAATTTTTCTCTCTGGCTGAAAAATATTTTACTGTTTATCCCTTTCCTGTATAATTTTTCTTAATCATTTTTAGGTACCGTTTCGATAAAAATACCCTAAAGTAGGTATTTTTCAAAAACTCTTCCCGTCTTAATTTTGTCTCAGACAATCTAAACCTTGACTAACCCAAAACCTTTCAATTGAACTAATTGAATTAGCGAATTGAATTTCTATGAAAAAACCTACAGGTGCATTGTGAGTGAGGAAATATAATAATTTTTCTCTTTGAGGAGGGAGGAAGATTGAAATTAACAGATCGATGCACTATGGTTTTTTTTAAATACAGCACTAATTTCAAATATTCAAAATACATTCAACTAGAAAAGTAACCTAAAAACCAAATTAAAATATGATCAAATTAAAACTAGTTTTTCCGTTTTTATTAGCTTTTTCAATTTTTTTTATAAGCTGTGAAAAAGAAGAATCTGAACCGGAGCCAGAACCAATAGAAGTAAACGAAACTTCTATAATACCTTCTTCCACTTTTGGAAGAACCAACAATTATTTGGGGTGTATAGAAATTTCTAGCAGAATTACTAATATTAAAGTTTGGGATCACGGAACGGTTGATGATGATATTGTTTCTATAATAGCCAATGGCAATACTATTATTGATGAACAGACACTCAGAGGTCCATCAGACCCAATTAGTGTAGATTACGATTTTGGATACAATGGGTTTAATTATGTAACACTCTATGCACATAATCTAGGGAATATTCCACCAAATACCTGTACCATATCTATAAATGGCGTGGAATTTATTCTAGAAGCAAATCTGGACGCCAATGGTTCTATTGATGTAATTGTGGGTGGATACGGAGTAGATTGTAGCAATGCAGGTAGTGGCGGCGGAACCGGTGGAGGTGGCGGCGGAACCGGCGGTGGCGGAAGCGGTAAAGGAGATGTTAAATTCTGGACCAACCAAGATTATGGTTGTGGGCCAATAACCGTTAATCTTAGCGGTGTTGGAACCAGCACTATAACTGGTTATTACTACGCCGGGACACCAGATTGCATTAATGATGGTTATGGAGGAAACTTTAATGACCTACCCGAAGGCACTTATAATTATACGGCAAGCTGCCAAGGTTATAATTGGGATGGTTCCATTACAATTACAGAAGACTCCTGTTTACGTTTTCAACTTACGTTATAAGTGTTGATTTGAATTGTTCAAAACTAAAAAGCTCTTCGCATAGACGAAGAGCTTTTTTTTTGCTTTAAAAATACCTTTAGTTTACAGCAGGCAAATTGCTGTAATTCTTAGAATAGAAGAACATTTGCTCTGCAAAATTATTTGGTTGCTCAATAGTAAAACTCTCTATTTCACCATTACCGTCCATTTTTGGCACAAGCACAGGATTTACAAATCCGCTGTAAGGTGCAGAAGTGAATTGCTTATTGCGCTCCAAAATTTCCTCGTGAAGTTTTTGGTCCACCTTTACGCCGTAAGTTTCAACTAAATTTTCCACGGCGGCATAATCCCCCTCACTTTTGATGCGCTGTGTTTCGCGAAGCAATTGCCCGAAAAGGTCGTGCAGTTTGTCATAATCATTGATGTTGAAATAGGTTTTTCCGTCGCGGGTAATTTTTTCGATTACGTTATCAGCCTTTCCTTTCTCATAAACCCAAGCAGATACCCACTGGCGATTGCGCATGTGTGCTTCTTCTACATCATCACCTAAATTCAAACGAATCAACTGTGTCATTAAACCATTACGGATGTAACCGTCATACGCTGCCATTCCCACTTTTTTCCAGTCGTCAACCAAGCCAAGCTCCTGTAATTTTGGATTGTACAAATAGTAAAGGCCCACCAAATCGGCACGTCCTTCTTCCAAAGTAGAGGCATAGTTTTTCAAGGTTTCCTTGGTTTCGCCAACGCCAGGATTTAATTGTCCAGAAGCGTGACCAATTACTTCGTGAAGCGCGGTGTGGAGTTTATCGGCTTTCTGTCCGTATTTTTCTTCCAGCTCCAATTCTTCTTCATCGTGCACAAATTCCTTTAATCTGCCCGTGCTTCCTGCGTTGTTATAGGCTTCGATAATATTTCCGAGGGAAACGGACTTACTGCCTACTTCGGCACGAATCCAGTTTGCGTTTGGAAGGTTTACCCCAATTGGCGTACTTGGGGAAGCATCACCTGCCTCACCTGCAACATTTACCACTTTATAGGTTACACCAACCACGTTTTTCTTTTTGTGTTCGTCCATCAATGGCGAATTATCCTCAAACCACTGTGCGTTTTCAGAAAGTACGGCCATTTTTTCAGACATATCAAAATCCTTTATTTGAACGATGGTTTCATACGAACCTCTGTAGCCCAACGGATCGTTATAAACCTCTATAAAGCTGTTTATATAGTCTATGTTTCCTTCGGTGGCGGCGGTCCAAGCTACGTTGTAGTCGTCCCAAGTTTGAAGATCTCCCGTTTTGTAGTATTCAATCAAAAGACCGATGGCATCGCCTTGGGCCTTGTTTTCGGCTACTCCCTGTGCCTTTTCAAGCCAACCAATAATTTTGTCAATCGCTGGGCCGTAAAGTCCGCCAGATTTGTAAACCAACTCCTTAAGCTCGCCATTTTCCTTCACCAATTTAGAATTCAACCCAAAAGACAATGGTTTTTTAGGATTCGGAGATTTCTTTTTCGCATAGAAACTTTCCACATCTTTATTGGTTACGTTTGGCCCATAAAAGTTTACCGCGCTTTCCGCAACATTATCCACGCCTTTTGCCTGGTTTACTTTTTTGGAATCTTTATCGTTAAAGATTACTTCAAACGCCTCGCCTTCCAAAGTTGTGTTTGTGTCGGTTAAAAGTTGCTTTAAGTATTCCGAAGAAAATTCAGGCTTCAATTTGTCGTTTGAATAATGGTGGTGAATACCGTTGCTGAACCAAACCCTTTTTAAATAGGTTTCAAAATTCTTCCAATCTTCGGTAGTTTTATCGCCTTTATAGTTTTCATACACATTTTCCAGCGCCTTTCTGATGGTTAGATTATGGCGGTAGTTTTGGTCCCACATAATATCCCGCCCTTCCAGACCGGCCTGGGTAAGGTAATAGACTAATTTTTGTTCCTTTAGGGTAAGCTGGTCCCAACCCGGGATTTGGTAACGCAATATCTTTACGTCCCCGAAAGATTCCACATTATAGTCAAACTCGGTGGATTCGACAGTTTCCAATTGGGCCACATCTTTTTCCGGCTGGTTGTCCTTGCACGAAAAAAAGAGCAAACCGCTCATTGCCATCGCAATAAAAAAGGTCTTCTTCATTTTAAAAAATTTTAGATTTCCGCAAATGTACTAAAATATTGTTCGTGATAGCCAAGGGGCTAAATTCTACAGATTCCAAAGCCTTTCCTTTTCAGAAGCGTCAATGAATTTTCACTATCTTAGCAACACCAATCAATACCCCACGACCAAATGAAAATTTTAAAATACTTATTTTTTCTTCTTCTCATTATTATTATAGGCAGTGCCATCTACTTTGGAACCAAGGAAGGAAGCTATGATATTCAGGATACCATGGTAATCAATGCGCCGCCGGAAGTGGTTTTCAATAAGGTAAACGATTACAAAAGCTGGGAAGAATGGGGACCGTGGAAAAAAGAGGATTCCACAATAACCTTCACCTATGCCGAAAAAACTGTGGGCGAAGGAGCGTCCTATTCCTGGGAGGGCGAAATGAGCGGCTCTATGACCACGACAAAAGTGATTCCCAACAAAGAAATAGAACAAGACCTTACACTGAGTACTCCCGGTGGGGAAAGACATCCAAAAGTATATTGGAAATTTGAGGAAGTGGACGGCGGAACCAAGGTGACGTGGGGAATGAAGGGCGAACATACGCTGATTGACAAAGCCTATTATTCATTGAGCGGCATGGACTTTGATGCCGAAATGCACAAGATGAACAAAGCATGTTTGGAAGGAATTGCTGAAGAAGTAGCCGAAGATATGAAGCAGTATTCCATAAATGTGGATGGCGTTACCCAATATGGCGGTGGCTATTATATGTACACAACATCGGTTGCGAAAATGGGCGAATTGGGTGAAAAAATGGAGCCGATGATGAATGTGGTCATGGATTTTATAAAAAACAACAATCTGAATATGGCGGGCAAGCCTTTTGCTCTTTACAATGAAATAGACAGCGCCAACAATACCGTTATTTTCTCAACCGGCGTTCCCGTAAAGGAAAGAGTGATTACCCCAGAGGGCAGCCCCGTAGTTTGCGGTTTTATGGAACCCGTTTCAGCAGTAAAAATTTCTTTGAAAGGAAATTATAAACACCTTCCGGAAGCATATACCAAAGGCAGACAATATATGGAGGAGAATGACCTTCAAGCAGACCCCAATGGAAAAATGTTTGAGGTTTACATAACAGACCCCGAAGAAACGCCCAATCCGGCAAACTGGTTGACCGAGATTTACATCCCAATAATTACCGCCCCCGAACCTGTTCAAGAAGGTATTTAAAATGAAACATCGCGCGCTATAAAGAAATTGCAATAAAAAAATATGTTCCCTTTAGCCACGAAAAAACAATTTTTATAGAAAAATGAAACAATTGGCACTGGTTTTTTTAGGCGGTGGCTTGGGAAGCGTCCTGCGGTATTTCTTTTCAAAGTTTTTGAACAATCCCGAAACCGGCATTCCGTTTGGAACCTTTGCGGCAAATATTTTGGGAAGTTTGCTGATTGGAATAATTTTGGGACTGGCCTTGAAAAACGAAACGCTCTCCCAAAATACTGTCCTGTTTTTGGCCACGGGCTTTTGCGGTGGGTTTACCACTTTTTCAACCTTTGCCTATGAAAACCATCTCTTTTTAAGAAGCGGCGACTTTATGTCTTTTGCCTTTTATACCATCGCCAGCTTTGTAGTGGGTTTCGCAATGGTTTTTTTCGGAATGTGGCTGGTGAAGTATTTTTAATGCTTCCCAAAATCTTTCACTCCGGCTTCAATTCGAATTAAAAGGTCGTTCTCCTTCGGCGGAATGGGGCACGAAAAACGAGGGCTGTACGCACAGTAAGGATTGTATGCCTTGTTGAAATCTATAATGATGGTATCGCCTACCGGAATGCGCTGGTCCAAAAACCTGCCACCGCCGTAGGAACCGTCGCCGCTGGTTAAATCGGTAAAGGGCAAAAATAAATAATCTTCGTAGCCAGGTTCATCGTACGGCTGGGTGCTTTTAAAAAGATTCAACACAAAATCCTTTCCTTCCAAAGAAAAATGGGCTTCGCCATACTTAACATATTCGGGCCTGCGGGAAGTGGTTGTGGGCATCAGGAACGGTTTTTCATCTAGGGTACGCACAAATTTTGCCTTCACAATATATTTTTCATCAATAGGATAAAATTCCAATCCTTTAAAGTTTTTGAAATCCTTGGGCTCCAAAATGGTAGTTTCAGGGTTGCTGAATTCTTCGTTCAGTTCCAGCTGCGCCGCCCTGCTTTCGGAAACTGTGGCCCCATTCTGGGCACCAACCCCGAGACAGCACAGTAAAAAGAGAATACTAATTGGGTACTTCATAATTTGTTTTCAGTAAAAGTAGAAAAGAATTCTAAACTTCATAAATATTTCTATTTTTGGGCAAATAAAAATTTTATGAAATTTCAAGTTTTACTCTTCACTTTTTTTATTTGTTTTGGCACACAATTTTTAGTTGCACAACATATTAGACTCGATAAAAAAGAAATGGCTTTTTTGGCATCTCAGGAAAAAATAAACGTTGTCTTTACTTACCACGACCTTCATTTCAATGCCGATAATTTTACCGAAGCAGAATTTTTGGATTATATAAAGAAAAAAATAGAAGGGAAATTAAACACTGAAGAAGCCTTGGATTGGGAACAAAAGCATCTTGCCGCCAAAGATTCTGTATATCCAAGGATATTTGTTGCTTCATTAAATAACCGCATCAAAAATTATGACCACCCCGTTGAATTTGTTTGGAATGATCCATCAATAAAATACACAATGAAAGTGCAAACAGATTGGATGTATTTTGGATATGATGCCGGAATAGCAAAACAGCCAGCCAAAGCAAATCTTAAAATCTATTTTTTTGAAACCTCAAATCCGGAAACCATTATTTCGCAAATTGACGTTGAAAGAGCCGAAGGTTTTGATGTTGTCGGAAGTTTATCTTTTTATAAAACTGGCACAACCACCTCTTTTGGCCCCTCGGGTAATTGGCTGGAAGAGTTTTTGAAAGCCAACGAAGATTACCCAAAACCAAGCCTTATAAGAATGGGAAATATGTATGATAAAGCCGCTGCTAGGTTCGGGATGACTTTAAAAAGAGTTTTGGATTAAAATAAAAAAATAATTTGCCAAAAAATATTTTTCACTACATTTGAAAATCAATTCCATTAAAAATGACAAATAGAACATACACCTGCCGCAAAAACCAGGTCATTTCACACCAGAAGTGCCGGCGATGTATGTATTGACTATATTACAATAGGTTTATACTATATAAAAACGTCCCGGCCAAAACCGGGACGTTTTACTTTTATGATACCAACCAAAGATGAAAAAAATTTATTCCAATTATTTAGCAAACTTTCGGGGACTCTCCCGGGAGATTTGGCTATTGTCCTTGGTTACGTTCATTAACCGCGCGGGGGCAATGGTAATTCCGTTTCTATCCTTATATCTCATAAATGTTGAAGGGTTCGATCTGCCACAAGTGGGTTGGATTATGTCGTGCTTTGGGCTGGGCTCCTTGGTGGGCACCTATATTGGCGGTAGATTAACAGATTCTATCGGGTTTTATAAAACCCTTCTTTCCAGTCTCTTTTTGGGTGGGGTGGGGTTTATACTTCTTCAATATATCAATACATTTTACGGATTCTGCATAGGTATATTTTTATTGACTTTGATGGCAGATGCAGGACGGCCCGCAATTTTTGTAGCAGCAGACGCATACTCTAAGCCCGGAAATATAACCCGGGGCATAGCACTGATTCGCTTGGCAATAAATCTTGGCTTTTCAATAGGGCCGTTAGTTGGAGGATTGATTATTGCCCACATCAACTATACGGCACTCTTCTGGATTGATGGGCTTACCTGCATGCTTGCTTCCTTCGGAGTATTTCTACTTTTGAAACCGAAAAAACTAAAAAGTACTGACGAAAAACCCATTATTGTAAAAGAGGGCCGACCTCCTTATTTCAATAAATATTTTCTGGTTTTTTTCTTTATCATGATTGCCTACAGTTTAGCGTTTGTCCAATATTTTTCGGTAATGCCAGTGTTTTATGAAAAGGTGCATTTCCTCACCGAAGACGTTATCGGGTGGCTATTATTTATAAATGGTGCCACGATTGTAATTTTTGAAATGCCGCTGATTGCCTGGCTCGACCGAAAGAAAATCTCAAAAACGATGGCCACCTTTTGGGGAATCTTCTTTTTAGGGTTGAGTTTTCTGGTACTAAATATGACCGATTGGGCAGGAATTTTGGTAGTTGCCATGCTTTTGATGACACTTGGCGAAATGATCGGGTTTCCATTCTCAAACGCGCTTGCATTGGAAATGTCGCCCAAAGGAAGAAAGGGAAGTTATATGGCGTTATACAGTATGAGCTTCAGCTTTGCGCACTTGATTGGGCACAATGGCGGGATGAATTTGGTAGATAATTTTGGTTATTTTAATACTTGGATATTTTTCTCGGCATTTCTGCTGTTGATAGCCGGATTAACCATTTGGCTCTACTTTTTACTGAAAAAATCGCAAACGGGAAATATTTAAATTGCCTTATACTTGGGGTTTCTTTTTGGCGCGACGCTGTTTACGCGAAACAATAACCGCATCCAAACACGAAATCATCAGGCCGATCCCCGCAAATAAACATATCAATCTAACTACTGTCGCTCCCGGAAATTCCAGGCCTGTAAACCCCAAAAGCGCCGAAATGACGGTAACTACTAAAAAATGGAAAGTATAATTTTTCATAATATTTTAAATTGGAAAGAATCTTGAGCGAAGATACCATACGGGCGGCACAAGAATTCTTAAAATGAATCCAATTATAACATATTTAACACTGCATAGTTACTTCAATGGCTTTATTTCATTGTTTTTAACCACGTGCGAAAGAACAATCTGTGTTTTGGTTTCGCCATACACTATCAGTTGATCGATAAATGCTTCCAAATGTTTTTGGTTTTTTAATACTACTTCCATTACAATATTCTCATTGCCGGTAATTCGGTAACAATTTAACACCTCATCATAGGTTTTTACAATTTCAAGGAAGGGTTTTAATTTCCCCATAAAGGCGCGCAATGTGATTATGGCCTTAAATTGATAGCCCGCCTCAAAAGGTGAAACGACCGTATAATAGCCATTGATAATACCCGAGTCCTCCATTTTTTTTATCCGTTCCGAAACTGCGGGTGAACTTATACCGACCTTTCTTCCTATTTCGGTATTGGGTTGCCTCGCATTTTTTTGAAGACAATTGAGTATTTTCCAATTTAAAGAATCGATGCTCATGTTAAAGTTATTTTGAAAATTTAAATAATAATTAAAGCAAATATAAAGTTTTACTTTAATATCGATTGTACAAAGTGAGGTGTAGTAAGTAAATTTGGTTCACTCTAAAATATAGTTAAGTACAACAATGGCACCGCAAGCTTTCAGAAATAATTCGCACTCTGCAATTTATAATAAAGCACTTGAGATTTTCTCTCTTTCAAGAAATATTGCTACCTATATTGGTCACGATTTGGCACACTTACAAAGAAACGGGCAGGAGGACCCAGGTATTTATTTTACAGGAGATATTGTGCAACAATCCATATCCCTGGGCCCTCAAATTTTGAAAGCAGAAAGCGGGAAATTTTCAGAAGAAAAACACAAATATGCTGCTTCAGTGATGCGGCTTTCCAATCTGCTTTATAAAAATTGTGAACGTCTGGAAAGAGTAAATAGCAACGGAAAGGATTTTCTACCCTTGTTGCGAAAAGAATTAAAAAGATTTAGAAAGCTCCAACACACCTGGAGGCTGACACTTTAGCCGATAGTTTTCGTCATTGCATCATTTTCATTTCGTATTTTCGTGGAACAGCTTTGCAATATATATGTTTGAAGACGACGATAATCCCGATCCCCGCGAAAGGTTTGAACGGACCAAAAAATTGCCCATATATAAGAAGGCCGAGGAAATTTCGGAATTGGTCCGGCATTTGGTAAAATCTGTTGAAAAAACCGATTTAAAATTCAAGCGAAAGGGTGAAAAGCAGCTACTGAACCACAGCCTTGCCTACTTAATGGAAAATTCCTTGATAATCCCCGCCAAGATAATGGGTGCCGAGGCCGTGGAACAATACGATCTTAAAATGGAAAATGCCGCCATAATTAGAAAAGCGGCGCGAGAGCTTGTTACCGACACTCATGGAATAGAGATGACAGGCTTTAAGGATACTGAGTATCTGGACCTACTGCGAAAGGAAGTGGATGAATTGCGCATTCTTTTTGCTGAATGGGTAAAAACGTTCGATCCCTGGGATTATATTATTGACCGCTGGGGGCTGTTCAATCCGCCCGGCATAAATTATGACGACCACGATCCCGATGACGACATTCCTTTTGACCCAAATAATTTCCCCGAAGAGTTTTTTGACGATGACTACGAGGAAGACAGTTTTGACGAAGATATGGATGACGAAGAGGATTAGCCCGAAAACGTTATCGAATTAACCGCGGGTCAAAATCCAAAGTTCCTTTCTTAATAATCTTTATGTTCCCGATATCTTTGTGATGTGGGTTTATCAAAATATTATGCTCCAGTTCCAAAATGGCCGATGGCACGCGTAGCGCCAAGCTCTCGTGCCGCTTGAGCCAAAAGGACCCCAACATCTGCACTTGTTTTGCGGCTTCTTCAGAGCTCCATTTCGGCTTAATGAAATCCAAGGATTGAATTGGTTTTATAAATTTATCTAAAATTTCCACTTCCAGAAAAGAATAGCCCACGGGCAATTTTGCAAATTCAACGTGCACGATAATTTCCAACAAGCTCAAGGAAAGATTCTGGGAAAAATAAACTACGGGATCACCGACCAAGTTCCACCTACCACCGTATAGTCTGGCGCCCTCGCCAGAAAGATCGTCAATATATTCGGTTTTGGAGATTCTAAAAATTCGCACAATTAAGAAGGAATACCATGGGCAATGCGACCAAGTACATTTTTTACATATTGAATTCCAAACCTCGTGTCGAGAAAGTCTAAGGGTTGCTGCCCTTTAAAAATATAGGGTCTAGAATGGAGCCAATTTCTAAAATCTTCGAGTGTTTCAAAAACGTCTATGCCTTCTGAGACCATTTCGGCTATCTCAAAAAGCTGTTCGGAAGCCGAAACCCCCAAGAGGTCATCATCTGCCTTGCGCTGTAATGTGCGGTGCGAAATGTGCAGCAAATCACTAAGCCGATCCATGGAAATACCCAATACTTCGCATATAGAATAAACCACGCTCTTGGGCAGACCCTTCCGGGTAACGGTAATAAGGTCAATATCGCTATTTACGGCCTGGCCCACCTGCCCCACGCCTCCTAAAACACCTACTATTCTGTCAAAAGGGTTGTCGAGCAAATAGAAAACCTCTGGTTCTTTCACCAAATTTACATCGGAAGGGTTTTGGTACCTTTTCATAATAACGACATTTGACACAAAGATATGTATTTTTGTCGTGTTTAAAAAACTTTCCGCTACATATTTCGCCTATATTGACCTCCTACTTCAAATAAGGACTCCGTAATCTGGCCCAAAGAGCAGACTTTAGTGGCTTCCATTAACTGTTCAAACATATTTTCGTTATGAATGGCGGCCGATTTCACTTTTTCAATTTTCTCATTTGCAATATCGGCATACATTTTATGAAGATTTTTCAATGTTTCAATCTGAACCTGCTTCTCTTCCTCGGTTGCACGAATCACTTCCGCAGGAAGCACGGTTGGCGAACCTTTGCTGCTTAAGAACGTATTCACCCCAATTATTGGGAAGTCGCCATTGTGCTTCAAAGTTTCATAATACAGGCTTTCCTCCTGAATCTTACTGCGCTGGTACATAGTTTCCATAGCGCCCAAAACGCCCCCGCGTTCCGTAATACTATCAAATTCCTTTAGAACAGCCTCTTCAACCAAATCGGTAAGTTCTTCAATAATGAAAGATCCTTGAATTGGGTTCTCGTTCTTGGCCAACCCGAGCTCCTTGTTAATGATAAGTTGAATTGCCATTGCACGGCGAACGCTCTCCTCGGTGGGGGTTGTAATCGCTTCGTCATACGCATTTGTATGAAGGGAATTGCAATTGTCATAAATAGCATATAAAGCCTGAAGAGTAGTCCGAATATCGTTGAAATCAATTTCCTGCGCGTGGAGCGAGCGCCCGGAAGTTTGAATGTGATATTTCAACATTTGTGCACGCGGGTTTGCGCCATATTTTTTCTTTAAGGCCTTTGCCCAAATTTTTCGTGCCACCCGGCCAATTACGGCATATTCCGGATCAATTCCGTTGCTGAAAAAGAATGAGAGGTTCGGGCCAAATTCATTGATGTCCATTCCTCTGCTCAAATAATATTCCACGTAGGTAAAACCGTTAGCGAGGGTAAATGCCAATTGGGTTATAGGGTTTGCGCCAGCCTCTGCAATGTGATAGCCGCTAATGGATACCGAGTAAAAATTTCGAACTTTTTTCTCGATAAAATATTCCTGCACATCGCCCATTAAGCGCAGTGCGAATTCAGTTGAAAAAATACAGGTATTCTGGGCTTGGTCTTCCTTTAAAATATCTGCCTGGACCGTGCCGCGAACCTGCTGTAAGGTTTCGTATTTAATCTTGTTATAGACTTCAGCATCCAAAACTTGATCGCCGGTAACACCGAGTAGCATAAGGCCCAAGCCATTATTGCCTTCGGGTAACTGACCGTGGTATTTGGGACGGGCAATATTCTTTTTCTTATAAATAGCTGAAATTTTCCTTTCTACTTCTTCCTCCAAACCATTTTCTGAAATGTACTTCTCACAATTCTGGTCAATGGCCGCATTCATAAAGAAGCCAAGAAGCATTGGTGCAGGCCCATTGATAGTCATACTAACCGAAGTCATTGGATGGCTTAAATCAAACCCGGAGTAAAGTTTTTTGGCATCATCCAAACAGCAGACGGAAACCCCTGCGTTACCTATTTTACCATAGATATCGGGACGAAGATCTGGATCATTTCCATATAAAGTTACACTATCAAATGCCGTGGAGAGTCTTTTGGCCGGCAGCCCCATACTCACATAATGGAAACGACGGTTGGTACGCTCCGGTCCACCCTCGCCGGCAAACATGCGGGCTGGATCCTCCCCCGTTCTCTTAAAGGGATAAAGTCCGGAAGTGTATGGAAATTCGCCCGGCACATTTTCCTGAAGGGTCCATTTTAGAATATCGCCCCAAGCCTGATATTTTGGCAGGGCAACTTTTGGAATCTGTGTGTGCGAAAGTGATTCGGTATGGGTCTTTATATTTATTTCCTTGTCGCGGACCTTAAAACTATAGATTGGATTTTTATACTTATTTACTTTTTCGTCCCAACCTGTTATTATTTCCCAATTGTAGGGATCTAAATTTAATTTTTCACGATCAAATTCAGCGAGCAACAGTTTTAATAGGTCTTTGTTTTTTTCTGAATTGACAATGGTTTCCGAAACAATTCCCGCCTTGTCCAATTCAGGTTTTTTACCTGAAATAGTTTCAATAGTTTTAAAAATTCCATAAAGTCTTTGGGCAACTTCGGTCTGTTCCGAAGCCTTTTTATCGTACGCCCTATTGTTTTCTGAAATTTCCGAAAGATATCGTGTGCGTGAGGGAGGAATCACAAACACTTTTTCGTCCATTTCCTCCGTAATCTTAAAATCACTTTTTAAATCTGTATCGGTTTTTTCGGCAAGTTGCTGCATTACGGCCTTGTAGAGCTTGTTCATTCCCGGATCGTTGAACTGGGACGCAATGGTGCCATAAACCGGGAGATCATCTTGTGAGGCATCCCATAATTGATGGTTGCGCACGTATTGTTTTTTTACATCGCGCAGGGCATCCAGCGAACCACGTTTATCAAATTTGTTTATTGCGACCAAATCGGCAAAATCGAGCATATCAATCTTTTCAAGTTGGGTGGCCGCACCAAATTCCGGCGTCATAACATATAAGGAAACATCACTGTGCTCAATAATTTCAGTATCACTCTGTCCAATTCCCGACGTTTCCAGAATAATAAGATCATACTCTGCAGCTTTTAGAACTTGGATGGCCTCGGTTACATATTTGGAAAGCGCAAGATTGCTTTGGCGTGTTGCCAAACTGCGCATATAAACCCGCGGGGAATTGATGGCATTCATACGAATTCGGTCACCCAACAATGCCCCGCCAGTTTTTCTTTTAGAAGGATCCACGGAAATTATTCCGATAGTTTTCTCCGGAAAATCAATTAAGAATCTTCGCACCAATTCATCGACGAGTGAAGATTTTCCAGCACCTCCGGTGCCGGTAATCCCTAAAACCGGAGTAGCTGCATTTTTATTTTTTACATGAATTTTGTCAAGTGTTTCCTTTGCAACCTCGGGAAAGTTTTCGGCCGCGGAAATTATTCTCGCAATTGCGCCAAATTCCTTCTTCTCCATATTTTTGAGCTCTCCATTCAATTTATCGCCTATGGGAAAATCAGATTGTTCTACCAAATCGTTTATCATTCCCTGTAATCCCATCTTACGGCCGTCATCTGGGGCGTAGATGCGTGTAATTCCATAATCCATCAATTCTTTTATCTCTGACGGCAGGATAACTCCGCCGCCGCCGCCAAAAATTTTTATATGTCCCGCTCCTTTTTCCTGCAAAAGATCATACATATATTTAAAGTATTCGTTGTGTCCTCCTTGATAGGAAGTCAAGGCTATTGCATTGGCATCTTCCTGAATGGCAGTATTTACAACCTCATCCACACTTCTATCATGGCCCAAGTGAATCACCTCTACGCCCGTAGATTGTATGATACGTCGCATAATGTTTATAGCCGCGTCGTGGCCATCAAATAATGATGCCGCTGTAACTATTCGAACTTTATATTTTGGTTTATAGGGAGTTACTTGTTCCATGTTTGTTTTTTCATTAATTATGAATTGCAAATTTAGTTAAAACGCAACGAACATAACGTATTGGAAGACTACACATATCATAAAAAAAACTAAAATGGGTTGCAATATTTCAATATTTTTGTATATTGCAGCATCAATATTAAACAATTAAAAACTTAAACATTATGAAAAAAATTTACTTATTGGCTTTTGCTATAGGAGCTTTTACATTTAGTGCTAATGCACAAATAATTGATGACGACATGGAAGGGTACTCGCCAGGTCCAGTACATGAAGACCATTGGTCTAGCTGGAGTGGTGCTGCAGGCCCTGAAGATTTGGTTATAAGTACTGACCAAGCATTTTCTCCTTCTCAGTCTGGTTATATCGGCGATGACGGTGTACAAGATGCCATGCTTTTGCTAGGAAACCAGACTTCGGGACAGTATATACTTTCATGGTATATGTATATTCCTGGTGGAAAAACTGGATACTATAATATCCAAGAAGATGAAGACACAGGTGCTTCAGGTGGAATTTGGGGTATTAACGTTCATTTTAACCTAGACAACTTAGCTCCTGGAACTGGATATGTTGTAGATGATGCGAACCCAGCAAATATTGTTTCAACTTTTAGCTACCCTGAAAACTTTTGGTTCCAAATTACTCACGAAATTGACTTAGATACTGACACCGTAGTAATGTATATCGATGGTAGTGAAATCTACAGTGGAGATTTTTATACTTCTGGTGGTAACCTAGGAGGTGTTGATTTCTTCTCTATTGATGCAAACAACCAGTATTACATTGACGATGTTTTCTTTGACACTGACAGTGCTGGATTAGAAGATTTTGCTGCTGATTCTTTCAGAGTATATCCAAACCCAGTTAAAGACGTATTGACTATTAGCACTAAAACTGCTGTGGATAACGTAACTATTTACGATGTATTAGGTAAAGCGGTTCTTACCGTAAATCCTGATGCTATTTCTCCAAAAGTAGATATGAGTGGTTTAGCTTCTGGTGCTTACTTGGTTCAAGTAACTATTGGAAACGCTACAAAAACAGTAAAAGTTCTTAAATAAGAATTTTTAAAAACTCTTTTTAAAGAAAAAAGCCCTTCAATATTGAAGGGCTTTTTTATATTTGAAATCTATATAATTCTAAAACTATGTTACTTAAAAAAATCTTTCTTTTCTGTTCAATTTTTCTTTTACTTTCTTGTGCTGAACTTCAACAAGTTGTCAACACAATTCCTACCGAAACAGGTATCGGAATGGACTCAACGACAATAGCTAATGGATTAAGACAAGCATTGGACAAGGGTATTGACAAACAAGTAACCAAACTTACCCAAAAAGATGGTTTTTATAAAAATCAACTGGTAAAAATAATGCTGCCATCTGAATTACAGAAAGTGGATCAGGGCTTAAGAGATATAGGCCTAGGGAGTTTAGCAGATGAGGGCATTAAAGCCTTGAACAGAGCCGCCGAAGATGCCGTAAAAGAAGCTACTCCTATATTTGTATCCGCTGTAAAAGAAATAACTTTTGCAGATGCAAAAAACATTTTATTGGGTCCCGATAATGCAGCTACCAATTATTTGGAACAAAGAACAACCTCAGCGCTCTATTCAAAATTTAACCCTGTGATTAAGCAGTCTTTTTCAAAAGTAGGTGCAGACCAGATTTGGACAAACATAATTACGAAATATAATTCCATTCCTTTCGTAACCAAAGTAAACCCAGACCTAACAGATTATGTTACCACTGAAGCGCTACAAGGCGTTTATAAAATGATAAGCGTAGAAGAGAAGGATATCCGCAATAATATTTCAGCAAGGACCACTACTTTACTTCAACAGGTTTTTGCCCTACAGGATTAAAAAAAGATATTTTTAATCAAATATAATTTATAAAATCATTAACCTCTTGTTAATAACACTTTACAAATACTAAGGCTATTTTTGTTGTGTACAAAGGTTTAGTTATGTATAATTGGTTTAGAAAAAAATCCAGAATTGAACAATTAAAAGAAAGATACAGACTTTTAATGAAACGCTCATTTGAACTTTCTTCAAAAGATCCCGAAAAAAGTGAAAAAGCACATCAACAAGCAGATAGAATTTTTCAAGAAATACAATATTTATCTTTTAGGAAAGCAGATAAATAATTATTGGCTAATGTAATTCTTTAAAATATTCAAAAGCCTTTATAAGTCGCGATCCATACCAGCTAAAAAACTCCCCATCTACTAATTTAACTTCAGAATTAAGTTCCTCTGCTAAAACATTCGCATCTACTTTTTTAAAGGGATAAGGTTCTGTAGAAAGAAGTACCAATTCTGCAGTCTTTATCAATTCAATACTTACTTCCGGATAGCGGGAATTTTTTTTTATAATGATATTTTCAAAATTATTAATTTGTAATAATTCATCAATAAAAGTGTTCTTTCCTACAGCCATATACGGATTTTTCCAAATTAAGTAAAGCACTTTTTTTGACGGGAAATCTCTTACATACTCCTTAAACCCTTCCAATTTTAATTTAATATTTGCTGTAATTTCCAAAGCCCTACCATCAACCTCAAAAATTTTCCCCAACTGAAGTATCATCTCAATACTTTCTGAAATCGTAGTAATATCACTCACCCAAACCGGAGCAACGTTTTCCAACTGAAGTACTATTTCTTCGCTGTTTTCTTCTTTGTTGCAAATGATAATATCTGGTTTAAGTGATTTTATTTTTTCAAAATCAACCTGCTTGGTTCCACCAACAATCGTTTTCTCCTTTCGCAAATCTTTGGGATGGACACAGAATTTGGTAACACCAACTATATTTTTGCGCAAGCCAAGAGCTACCAACAATTCGGTTTGGGAAGGCACCAACGAAATAATTCGCGATGGGGTGTGGGTAAAAGTTACAGTTCTATTTAATTGATCAACGAACTCCATCTAGAATGGCTTTCATGTCAAGCTGCATGTTCTTTGCTTCCTGAGCCGCAGCTTTGGCAAAATCAGTATCTTTTGAAGCATAAATAATTCCACGTGAAGAATTCACTAGCAAGCCAACATTCTCAGTCAATCCATATTTGCAGACTTCTTTCAAGCTTCCGCCCTGTGCCCCTACGCCGGGAACTAATAAAAAACTGTGCGGAATAATTTTACGAATGTCAGCAAAGAACTCAGCCTTCGTTGCGCCTACCACATACATCAGGTTTTCACTATTGCGCCATTTCTTTGAGGTTTTTAAAACCTGTTTGTACAACTCTTTTTCACCAACGAGTTTGGTTTGAAAGTCGAAAGCGCCTTCATTGGACGTCAATGCAAGCATAATAGTGTGCTTATTCTCAAAAGCGAGAAAAGGCTCTACGGAATCCTTTCCCATATAAGGAGCAACAGTAACCGAATCAAAACCAAGATCCTCAAAAAAAGCTTTTGCGTAACGGCTGGAAGTATTGCCAATATCTCCTCGCTTCGCATCGGCAATGGTAAAAATTTCAGGATAGTTTTCGTTTAAATAGTTTATGGTTTTCTCCAACGACCTCCAGCCTTTCAAACCATACGCCTCATAAAATGCGGTATTCGGTTTATAGGCAACCGCATATTGGTGGGTAGCGTCAATTATGGCTTTATTGAATGAAAAAATAGGATCTTCCTCTTTTAAAAGAAATTCAGGAACTTTTTCAAGGTCAACATCAAGCCCAACGCAAAGAAACGATTGCTTTTTTTTTATTTCTGAAATCAAATTCGCTGTAGTCATAATCTATTATTGCAGAAGAAAAATATTTAAAAAGTTTCGCCTGTTTCCTTCAATTTTTCGGTATTGCTAACCAATTGCAGCTCGTCAATTATTTCCTGAATGTCACCGTTCATAATATTTCCGAGGTTATATAATGTAAGGTTAATTCTATGATCGGTCACACGTCCTTGTGGATAGTTATAGGTTCTAATCTTGGCGCTACGGTCACCACTGGTCACCATTGATCCTCGTTTCAGAGCATCTTCAGCCTGCTTTTTGGCCAGTTCAAGATCATACAATCTGGAACGTAAAACCCTAAAGGCTTTCTCTTTATTTTTATGCTGCGATTTCTGGTCTTGGCACTGTGCTACAATTCCCGTGGGCACATGCGTTAATCGCACCGCAGAATAGGTAGTGTTAACAGATTGTCCTCCAGGTCCTGAAGAACAAAAGAAATCAATACGCACATCTTTGGGATTTACTTCTATATCAAATTCCTCCGCTTCCGGAAAAACCATCACCGTTGCTGCACTTGTATGTACCCGACCCTGCGTTTCCGTTTGCGGCACACGCTGCACACGGTGTACACCCGCTTCGAACTTAAGCGTTCCGTAAACATCTTCCCCTTCTATTTCAAACTGTACTTCCTTAAAACCGCCGCTGGTGCCCTCGTTAAAATCTATCACATTGGTCTTCCAGCCTTTTCCCTCGCAGTATTTGGTGTACATTCTGAAAAGATCGCCTGCAAAAATACTCGCCTCATCACCACCTGTTCCAGCTCTTATCTCCATCACGGCATTTTTGGCATCTTCGGGGTCTTTCGGCACCAAAAGAAATTTGATCTCTTCTTCTAGCTTAGGCAAGCGTGTTTTTGCTTCTTCCAGTTGTAGCTTCGCCATTTCCACCATTTCGGCATCGCTACCATCGGCAATTATTTCTTCTGCTTCGTTTATATTGTCAGTAAGTTCCAAAAATTCGGCTCGCTTATCCATCAAAATTCGCAGATCCTTATATTCCTTATTTAACTGAATGTACCGCTTTTGATCGCTGATTACATCGGGTTGTATTATGAGGTCGCTCACCTCGTCAAAACGTTGTTTTATTATTTGAAGCCTGTCTAACATATAGATTTTATAATGGGTGCAAATTTACAATTTTTTAAGGGAATGGAAGCGATTGTAAATGGGTTCAATCTTTAAAAAAATTTGAGGAGCGACAGTTTTTAAAACCTTTTGGTTTTTAAATCGAAAAAAGAAAAATGCACCAACGTATAGAGGCTACCCACAAATAAAATTCTCGCCACATACACAAAAGCGATGCTATACCCTAAGTCGTAGTAGGCAATACCCCTGAATATTTCGGCAAAAATGATCAAAAACACCAAAAGCATAAAGCTCATGGACAGCTTAGAATTAAAATAATGATTGTAGAAAAGTGCCAAAAAAGCCAATAAAATTCCACAAAAAGCACTCAATATCATAAAGAGGTATTGCGTATAGTTTAAAATCATATCCTTCATCAATTCAATCAACTGAATGAACAAATAACCATTCACCAACATCATCAATACAAAAAGAAGGGTAAACTTTTTAGTTAGATTTTTCAAATTAATCTTTGGAATAATATACCAAAGCAGCATCAAAAACGCCAAAAAGTTCAATATCATAGAAATACTTGCCATGGTACCGTTTTCATACCAAATGGTTGTAATGCTGGAAGCCCCGTAAAAGAAAAGAAACCCCACCAACCACTTTTGAATATGCTTTCCGTGTGCAATAAATAGATAAACCAGGGCGGTATAACAAATGATACCACGCAGTAAACGAAACAAAAAATAATTGTGTAATAAGTGAACAATAACGCTTAAAAGGACAAAAAAAACAGCCAGAAAACCTAGCCCTATTTTGTAGTTTTTGAAAAAAAGTTTCTCAGACATTCGCTATTAATGATATGAGAATAAAACGTAACCAACTCAAAATCATTTGCGAATATAATTGAAAATATTAATATACAAATTCTCCCATAGTAGATTTAATAGTAAGCTGTTTGGAAGAAGCGGCTTCTACCCTGCCCACAACCTGTGCATCTACATTAAAAGATTTTGAAATTTCAATAATGCTTTCAGCAATAGTTTCGGGAACGTAAAGCTCCATCCGGTGTCCCATGTTGAATACTTGGTACATTTCTTTCCAATCTGTCCCACTTTCAGCCTGAATAAGTTTAAACAGTGGTGGAATTTCAAATAGATTATCCTTTATAATATGAAGATTTTCCACAAAGTGAAGAATCTTCGTCTGCGCGCCCCCACTGCAGTGCACCATTCCTTGAATTTCCCCATTACTGAATTGTGAAAGAATTTTTTTAATGATAGGCGCATAGGTACGTGTGGGTGAAAGCACCAACTTACCAGCGTTTAAAGGACTGTCCGCAACTGAATCATCCAATCTTTTTGATCCCGAATAAACAAGTTCCTCAGGAACTGATGAATCAAATGTCTCTGGATATTTTTTTGCCAAATAGTTTTCAAAAACATCGTGTCTAGCGGAAGTCAAACCGTTACTACCCATACCACCATTGTATTCCTTTTCATAAGTAGCTTGTCCAAAAGAAGCAAGCCCCACGATCACATTGCCCGGTTTAATATTCGCATTGTCAACAACCGCACTGCGTTTCATTCGTGCCGTAACTGTGGAATCTACTATTATGGTACGTACCAAGTCACCCACATCTGCCGTCTCTCCACCCGTTGAATGAATGGTAACGCCGTATTGTCTCATTTCAGAAATCAATTCTTCGGTACCGTTTATAATTGCTGAAATGACTTCACCGGGAATTAAATTTTTATTTCTACCAATGGTTGAGGAAAGCATAATATTATCAACGGCGCCTACGCAAAGAAGATCGTCTATATTCATAATAAGTGCATCTTGCGCAATTCCTTTCCATACCGAAAGATCGCCAGTTTCTTTCCAATAAGAATATGCAAGTGATGATTTTGTACCGGCCCCATCGGCGTGCATGATCAGGCAATAATCTGCATCGCCAGTTAGATAATCTGGAACAATCTTGCAGAATGCCTTCGGAAAAAGACCTTTATCCACGTTTTTGATGGCGTTGTGCACATCCTCCTTAGCTGCTGAAACGCCACGTTGCGCATATCGTTTTGAAATATCTTTGCTCATTGCGAAATATTAAGGCACAAAAGTACGGATTAATAAAAAGCCCACAAAGGTGGGCTTTCAAGGTTTTTAATATTTTATAATATTATTCCCAATCGGGCATAAATGCTTCGGTGAACAGTAATTGATCCTCCTGGTTATCATCAAAAATATAGGAAAAAATTGCTGGAGTGGCTCCAAAGTTGTTTCGCTTTCGTGTAAAAATCACTGCCCCTTCCGAAGGTGAAAATTTCACATCAAGATCATTCTCTCCTTCAAGAACATCTGTATCTAAAGGCACCAAAGGATCGGTACTGCCTATAGGATGTAGAAAGATACGGCTCTGAAATATTCTATAAGAATTGTTTTCCGATCCGCTTATATCCCAAGTGAATAATACCTTATCTGCATTTGCAGAAATATCAATACCTCCCGCTGCACCATTCACGTTTTCCAAAATTATATTTTCTTCGGTCTGGGTAGATAGTCTTGCTGTATAAATACGAATATTATAACCACTAGAGTTGTTTGTCTTCAACATTACCAAATCATCGTCAAATTGAGGTACTGCAACTTCGGAAATAAAAGCGCCATCGGTCGTTGTGTATTCTAACTTAAAGCCACTTCCATCGGAATTTATGGAATATAATTTATCGAAATGTGGATAATAGATTTTACTGTCATTCTGTGCCCAGGTGAATTCCAATTCCTCAGTACGGAAACCCGCTATAGGTTTTTGCGATGTAATTTGAGTAATACCAGTTCCGTTAAAATTCATTGTAAAAATATGTGTGTTTCCCCCAGAATTCCTTAAAAAGGCTATTTTATTTAGAATATTACTTTTTTTGGGTCTAAAACTGTTTACGTTTTCACTGGTTAACTGAAGAACGTTAAAGTCTGGTTCTTGAGAAGTTCCCGAGGTAGGATCTTCAGCCCCAGAATAGATCACTAAATTATCATTGTTTTTCCTTACAAAAACAAATGGATTATCCGGAAAGGTTATTGTCTTAAATTCACTTATTATAGAACTTACGGGATCGTTGGTATCATCGGTAACTGTAACTTGCCAGAAATATTTTGTGGCCAATTGCAAATTGCTAACCGTAAACGTTGTATCCTGACCAACTTCAAAAACCTGTATTTCGTCGGTACTTCCGTTTCTTAAGTCCAATTTATAGGAAAGCTCATCATTTTCAGGATCGGATGCTTCCCATATAAACTGTACTTGTAAAGGTTGCTCTACTGCGCCATCTTCAGGTGTTACGAGATTTGGCACCGACGGCGGATTATTATCTGAATTGGCAAGCTTCAATTCAAAGGACACGGCAGCCGTTTTTCCTTCTTGAACTGTTGTAGATTCAAAGCCAGCTGCATAACCAGCTAACTCAGCTTGTACGGAATAATCATCGACTTTAACATCTACCAATCGGAATCTTCCCACTGAATCCGTAAAAACCGTAGTTGACGCCGGGTTGGTCGTAATTTTTACATTTTCAAGTGCCTCACCAGTAATCTTGTCTGTAACCTTTCCTGAAATATTACCGGTAAGGACAACATCTATAGTATCTTCACTACATCCAAAGTTGATTAGGAAGAAACTTGCAAAAACTAAGAATATATATTTTTTCATCTTATCTATTTTGAATTATAGTTTAAAGTAATAATTGAGGCCCACTCCAAAATTATAATAAAAGTCGTTTCTTTTTCCTTGGACTGCCTTTTCCAGTTTATCGGTAAAAACCAAATTGTGTTCTCCAAAAACTTTTATTCCAAATTTTTTGGAAATAAAATATTCCAGACCTACACCGTATTGAACTTTAAAAAAAGGCTCGCCAGTGTCAAAAGCATTGTCATTTCTAGGATCCAAAAGCGCAATTATTACCCCAGAACCTGCATAAATAAAGGGAGTAAATTTATCATTAGGCAATAAAGCAAACTCGCCATTTAAATCTGCACTCGCAAACACATTTCTATACTGCCGTCCATTATCAATCCTGAAAGCAGAAGCTTTCAGGTTTGCATTAAAATAGCGGCCAAAATGTTTTTTATATTCCAATCGGGCTAAAAATCCAAGTTCCTGCGTGCTATAGTCATTGTCGGGCAGATTGCCTCCCAGGGAAATTGACAGTGCATTTTTGGCTTCCCGTCCCACTTGCAATCGATCAAAAAGTAAAGTTGATTCATCTTTTTCCTTTTCCGCAATATAGTCTGCCACCAATTGGTCATTTACTTCTTTTCCTCCTTGAGTACTCCAGAATTGTTTCTGAATACCCTCAATAATCAAATCGTGAACCGCCTTTTCAATGGCATCTTTCATAGCTAATTGCACGGGTTCATTTTGAGTTACTCCTGTTTCTGCTTCAAGTAATCTTTGAAATTTTACGAAACGAAAAAAACTTGCATCGATGGCTTGGGAAAGAATCGTTTTTGAAACATATACAGTCTTTAAAATTTCGCCATTGCTGGTGGAAACAGCTCGTAAATAAACAGTTATTCTATCTTGTCTATATTTTGCAGAGCCTCCCAGCCCAAAATAACGAGCACCCATTCCACCTGTAATGATGTTTGTATCGTAGGAAATTATACCCCCCTCAAGCAACAGACCCGCATATAAAAGGGGTGGTAGCGGAGGTTCATTTGGATTTAAATTTTTTATGTATTCCTGTTTGGTATTCCGAATAATATTACGTTCGGTGGAAAGATTACTCAAATTTTCTCGCTCAATGGGTATAAACCAACCTGAATCCTCCAAGGCTTTGATAAGCATGGTCGTCCCCCCTTGAGAAACAGCGGTACTAAATGTACTTCCATTTTCTACCGCCTTATACTGTCCAGTCTGATCGCTAAAATTATAAACTGCAACTTCCAAAGGCTGGGCCGCCGCGGGTAAATCTAACAAAGTGGAGGTAGATTTTGAAAACTCTCCAGTCCTGGCCGCCTCTTGAAACATTGGCTGATTAAAATAGGCACCACAGGACGACAACATTAAAACTCCCAATAGGGAAAGTGATTTTAAAAAGATTTTCATGAATGTATTTTAATTTGGGACAATTACTTGAGTTTCCTCGCCAGTTGATGTGTCTAATATATTTATGACTACTCCTTCATCAGATTGAAATATCTCAAGATTTAGAGTGCCGTAGGTAAAAGTTCCCTCTTCGTCAAGGTTTAGGCCGTTAATATTCTGTTGCAATAATATGCGAGAGATTTGGCTTAACAATTGTCTATTTAAATTATCGCCAAATTGTCCAAGCTCAGATTGCTGATCTCTTTGATTTGCAGGAGCGGTAAGTTTATTTTGAGAAGTGGCAGAACTTAATAACCAGTTATAATTAAATGTATCACCCCCAAATGCAGGATTTAAAGGTTCATATGTAAATTGTTGCGCAAACCCAAGAGTTCCAAAAAATAATAAAACAGTAGAAAAAATTAGTTTAAATAGGTTCATATCAATATCGAGTTAGGGTATTGTCTTTTTGCTTTTGTAATTGTTGAAGGTACGCAATACAACGATCTAATGCGGCAATAGCCATGCTTTGTAAAAATGATTTTTTAGGTTGCGAAAAAAATTGCCATATTAATTTATCATCTATTTTTACTGATATTCTAGTACTTCGCATTCTTCCTGGTACTTCTTCTATTAGGATATTTTTCTTTGTTTGCATGCCACGGTTAAAATATTCGGAATAAAAATACTTGTAAAAATCACGCCCCGCCTTTGTGAGAGTATTTTCCACTACCAATCCATCCATGACATAACCATCTTGCGGAGCTGCTTGATCCTGACTCGCTGCAGTTTTTGGATTCAATACATCCTCATTTACAATTCTCTGATAGCCATTTTCGTATATTAATTCTATGCGATCTTGACCCACAGGCTTATCATCTTTATCATAAAGCACCAACACTAAAACTATCTTATCGTCAACACTATAATTTACGGATACTGTGGACAATACTTTCTTTTCATTAGCTTTTAGAAAGAAGCGATCAGTCTGATTATTTCTTGATGTATTATTATTATCATCAGTGCTATATACGCTAAAATCATATCTTAAATTTATATCTGTTGGCGTAAGATTTTCAGCAGTTGCGGCAAAAGTGAAAAATTCACTTTCTTTCTTAATATAAATTTTAGCTACATAATCTTTGTTATAAAATTGTGCATTTATCTCTGTAGTTATGCAGAGCATAATTACCAAGAATAAAAAATTTCTCAATGTATTTTTAAATGTAAAAACTTTCATTTAATAAAAACTTCTAACAATAATTGTTGGAGAAGCTTCTGTTTGTCTAAACTTTATTGATTTGGTCAATTCGTTAACGCCATCACGTTCAAAGTTAAGATAGTCTCCTTCCTGAATCAAATCTAAAGAAATATCCGCATTTGGATTATTTACAAAATCTTTAATTCTGTTGTTGTTTCCATTCTGCACGAGATCTGTCACCGCAGAATTAGCAATATAATTTAGGTTTGTGTCATTATAATTACCATTTTGAAGAAGATTGATTTCACTGGCGTTTGTTTGGGTTATAATTCGTGTAGTATTAAAATCTCCTATTTGACGCACATATACTGAATTACCTTCAATAAGTGCATTTTTTGGATTTGGCACTGAAATGATCCCTAAATTAGTCAAAATCTGAGGAGTTACATTATCTGCATTAATTACTTTTTCATCCCCATTTGTATTATCTCCCTCCCCTTTATAAGTTTGGCCCCAAACAACTGGCATTAATAAAATTGAAGCTAAGATACCAAATACTATATTTTTTGTTTTTTTCATAATCAGCAATGTATATGTTTTTCAATAAAATCGTATTTAGTATATCAATACCCAAATAGTTTTTAGAATATTCAAAAACCTTGTGTTAAAGATATTAATTTTATTGGAAAAGGAGGGCAAAAATTCGCCCTCCTTTATTTATTAGTAATATGTATTTACAAAAGTTGGGCTTAGCAACCTGGACATACATCATCAATAACTAATCCTGGAGTGCCATAATTTCCAGTGTGAGTATCCATATCAGGGAAATCACAAATGATGCCTGGATCTGTTCCATTAGGATTTAGTTGAAGAACGTTTACAGAATTACCTCCATTAGGCATACCATCTGTAAGGTTTTGTTGAACTGAATAGCTGTGACCACCATCTTGTACAACTAAAATACCATTATCCATTCCTCTTTGTGCAGTTTGAACATAATTATCGTCACCTAATTGATGAGTATTTACTTGATTACACTCACCTCTTTGAGTTGACATAGCTATGTTATCATTACCATCCTGGAATTGATATGCTTTATGAGTATTACCGTTTTGAGCTATACCAGCTTGGTTACCATTTCCTGTTTGATCTTGCCAAGCAGAGTTACCACTTCCATTAGGATTACCAAATAAATTCTGGATTACATAAGCAGCGTTATCATCGCCTGTTTGATTTTGCTCAGAATAGTTACTACCATTAGTTGCATCACCATTTTGATAAAGTTCAGCATTGTTTCCAACACCTAGTTGATTTTGGAATGCTCTACCATCAGTAGATCCAGGATTGTATGAACCATTTTGGATATCGTCTATAGAAGTAAGACGACCAAAATAAATTGAAGTTGTTAAGTCACTAGCGATGGTACCGTCTCCTTGAGAAATAAAAGCTTCGTTTTGTGCAGCAGCGGCCCCCCCGGTATTTTCTTGAGTTTGCTGAGCCTCATTTCCATCGCCTATTTGAGCTATAAGAGCAGAGTTATTGCCATCATTACCTCTTTTTTGATCTTGGAAAGCTTTGTTCTCATCTCCTTGTTGCCAGATTTCTGATTGATGCCCACCAGTTAAGTTTGCACCCGCATTTTGCTTACTAAAAGCCATGTTACCATCACCAACTTGGTTAATTAAAGCGGAACTACCGTCAAAAGTTTGCAAGGTTTTAGCAACGTTATTATCACCATCTTGATTTACTTCTGCCATATTATCTTGCGCTTGCTCATTAGTACCTTGACGGATCCAAGCAAAGTTATTACTGCTTCCGTCATCATTCATACCCTGATTTGTAAGTGCTTCATTATAATCCCCTTGTTGGTCAGTAATGGACTTATTCTCAGATCCCATTTGATGCACTTCAGCATCATTTCTTACACCACTAGTAGTTTGAATTGCACCAACTTGTGTAATAAGAGCTAAATTACCTCCGATTCCTGAACCATTTCCTTGATAAGTAGAGGCCGATTGACTCGTACCTACTTGAAGAACTTGTACGCGGTTATTATCGCCAGTTTGTGTAGATTGCCCAGTGTTTGCATTGGGATCTACAGATAAATTTGTAATGGTTTCAGCACCAGTGGGAGCTGTAGGAGTTTCCACTCCACCTCTCTGCGCAAAGGCAAAACCACAAAACATTAACGCCGCAGCGCCTAAAATTACTTTTTTCATAATTAAAAGATTTAAAGATTAATATTTGGTTAAAAAAATATTCAGTTTTTGACAAGGAATTACTTCCTTGCATAAAAATAAACCATCATTAAATGATTTATATAATTATTAAAGGGGATATGTTTTAAAATGTATTTAAAACACATTTTAGAACTAAGGGATACTTTAAAAATGAATCAATATGATTTAAAACCAAAAGATTCTTTTACTAAGGGGATAGATTTGTTATTTTAACAATTTTGAGGAGATGGGTTTGTGATATTGCTACCACTTAACCACAACCCAAAGATGCAATAAAAAATATTAATACACAACTAAGTAACAGCCAGTTGCACTAAAAAGGGGGATTTCCCCCTTTTGAAAAAGGGTTTTCCCTCACACCAATTCCAAATTTATCAGACAAAAAACTTAAAATTATCGATGAACTGCAAAAAATGGGAATTTAACAGATAATGTTAATTTTTTGTTAAAAATTTATTTCTTCATTTTTGGGCAGAAGTTTTTTCACTTAAATCACAAAAGATAAATTACCTACTCAAAAGGAAACTTTCCTTAGCTGTTTTCTAAAACACTTGTCTTCAATTAAATACCTTAATATACGGAGTCAAAAAAGGAATAGGCCATAACTCTTACATAAAAATCCTTTTGTCAAAAATTATTCTAAAAGCAAAAAGTGCGGAACGCTTAGTGACAGCGCTCCACACTCTTTTAAATTGCAGAAATTCATTTCTACTGTTTATGCAGTTATTAGTTTTGGGTTACCGTAGAGGTATTCATATTACCCAATTGGTTAACGGTACTCATATTGCTCATGCCGGTTTGACCAACAGTACTCATATTGCTATTACCGTTTTGCATAACATCACTGATGTTTAGATCTCCCATTTGTGAGACATCCGATGTATTTGTAGCGCCTAGCTGATTTACTTCTGCTGTATTCCAATCACCTTCTTGCAAGATTTTGGAATGATTAGTAATTCCTCCACTTTGTTCGCTGGTAGCTATGTTATCATCACCAAGCTGATATGTATCTGATTTTTGCATATTTTCTGCCCCCTGTATCTGGATTGAACTATTTCTGTTACCCTCTTGTTCTAAAGTAGCTCGAGATTGACTCGCTTGTTGAGATTCTCCATAGTTATTGTTTCCTGCTTGTCTGAAATAACTTGTACCCGCACGACCTGTTTGATTTTGTACACTCTCATTCATATCGCCAATCTGATCAACAAAGGCTGCATTGGAACTGCTCCAAGCATGTGCCAAAAGATTGGTTTGAGTTATAGTTGCCTTATTTGAATTTCCTAATTGTCCAATACCTGCACTACCAGAACCAGATGTTACGCCTGTATAACCAACTTGCGTAATAGTTCCTATGTTATTATCACCCGTTTGTGTGATTCCTTTTGCCATCATTGTGCCTGATGCTCCAGGAGTTCTCCAAACACCATATTTGGTAATATCATTTTTAAATCTATTCCCTTCCGAGCTCATGGTAGCCTTATTGTCGTTTCCTAACTGATTTACAATCCCTGTATTATCATTTCCATTTTGATCAACATTTGATTCGTTTCTACTTCCCACCTGCTGCACATCACTATTATTGCGGTTTAATTTCTGACTAACAATCGAAATGTTTTCTGTACCATTTTGATTAACAACAGAGACATGGTCATTTCCATTTTGATCTACATCTGAAGAATTATAATTTCCACCATTTTGTCTCACGTTACTGCTATTATCATCTCCTTCCTGCGAAACTTCACTGTCGTTTCCAGTTCTAGCCTGTGCTACTAAACTACCATTATCATTTCCGGTTTGAATTGTCTTACTCTGGTTATAAGACCCATATTGTGAAACTCCTGCACCGTTTCTATCTCCAGTTTGAGTTATTGTCGATTCGTGATTATCACCATTTTGATTAGTGTTGGTATGATTTCTAAAACCAGTTTGGTTTACTTCAGAATTACTGTCAATCCCATTGCTTTGTACAAGATTAGCAGTGTTTGAATCTCCATCCTGTGCAACTGTGGAGGTGTGAAGGCTTCCGGATTGACTTACAGAAGAGTTGTTTTCATTCCCAATTTGGTTTCCAGTACTTTGGTTTTGGTCACCATCTTGAAGAATATCGCTAATGTTATCATTTCCATCCTGCGAAACACCCGAAGTATTATTGTCGCCAGTTTGTCTTACTTTACTATCATTTCGATCACCCAATTGTGATACGGTAGATCCGTTGAATTCACCTACAAGCGTATTGGAATCCCATTGCTCTACTACAGATTTGTTACTATTTCCATCTTGTGAAACATCACTTGTGTTGTCTCGCCCGGTTCTGCTTACAGTTCCGTTACTGCTAATCTGACCTTGGCTAACCCTAGAAGAGTTATTATTGCCACCTTGCTGAAGAACTACACTTGTATTGCGCTCATCTACTTGGCCCACTTTGGAATTATTGTTTCTGCCAATAGAAGTTACGGTACTGGCATTGTCATCTCCACGCTGCTCAACAATAGAGTTGTGGATGGTACCGGACTGTGTAACGGTAGCGGCATTTCTATTTCCTGTAGAAATAACTTCGCTGTCATTGCCACCTCCGCTCTGTACAATCTGGGCATCATTGCTATTACCATCTTGATTTACATCGCTTACATTTGATTGTGCGAACATAAGTGTTCCACACATAAGTGCTGCTGCACTGAATACTACTTTTTTCATAAAGGTTTAAAATTTAAATTTGAGTTAATATTTAGATTCAATAAAATTCATAATACTGCACAGTCCGTTCCTTAAAAGACATACGTATCCCTTGAGAATTGTGCTAATTTTTTTAAAATTTTAGAAATAGACTTTTGATTGAAAAGTCTCTATCGGCGTTGGGGAGATACCGATCAAATAATGATTAAAAAAACAGAGTTTATACCGCTCCGATTTTTATTTTTTCAAATGTAGAAACTCTAATTCATTAAAAAAAACGAACCCCTGAACCTTAAAAATATAAGGCAGAAAACTGTAAGAAAGCGCTTTCAAGGTAAGAAGGTGTTAAGAGTTTCAAATACACAAAAAGACCGTCCAAAAACATTCGAACGGTCTTTAATTTTGAAAAGTTAAATAAAAGTTAATTTTTATTTCGTGAAAAGAAGCTCTCTATACTTGGTTAATGGCCATAGCTCGTCATCCACAAGCAATTCCAACTTATCACAGTGATAACGAATGACTTGGAAAAACGATTTCACCTCATCGCAATAGGCAAAAGCTTTTTTCTCGGCATTTTCAATTTTATTCGCTTTTTTTCGCGACTCTATCATATCTGTAATCCCTTTGTTAATCTTCGCAATATGTTCACTTATCTGTTCAATCAGCTGCATCTGCTCGCCGGCGAATTTTTTAAAATCTGTCCCGTATATATTTTTGAGTCCTTGTACGTTCTCTATCAAAATATTTTGATAACGGATGGCAGTGGGTATAACGTGGTTTCGAGCAATATCACCTAAAATGCGGCCTTCAATTTGAATTCGCATTGCATAATCTTCCATTTCTATTTCATATCGGGCCTCGAGCTCCACTTTGCTCATTATTCCCAATTCTTCAAAAAGTGCAATTGTCTTTTTTGAAACCTTCGCTTTTAGTGCATTGGGAGTAGTTTTGTGGTTGCTCAAACCGCGTTTTTCAGCTTCCTTTTCCCAGGCTTCTCCGTAACCATCACCTTCAAAGCGAATTCTTTTTGAATCCTTGATATATTCCTTTAATACATTGAAGATGGCATCATCCTTCTTCATCTTTTTATCCTTAATTAGAGCATCTACTTCCTTTTTAAAGTCAATAAGTTGTTTTGCCACAATAGCGTTAAGGACGGTCATCGGGTTGGCACAGTTAGCTGTAGAACCAACGGCACGGAACTCAAACTTATTTCCCGTGAACGCAAAGGGTGAGGTTCGGTTTCGGTCTGTGTTGTCCAAAAGAATCTCCGGGATTTTCCCTACAACGTTCAATTTAAGGTCTGTTTTTTCTTGAGGCGAAAGTTTACCACTAGTTACCTTTTCCAGTTCATCCAAAACTTCAGTCAGTTGCGAACCGATAAATGCCGAAATAATTGCAGGTGGCGCCTCATTCGCTCCCAAGCGGTGATCGTTGCCCGCACTGGCTATGGAAGCACGCAATAACTCCTCGTGTTCATTAACGGCTTTAAGTGTGTTGATAAAGAATGTAAGGAACTGAAGATTTTTCATTGGGGTACTGCCAGGCCCCAGAAGATTGACGCCAGTGTTGGTAGCTAACGACCAATTGTTATGCTTTCCACTTCCGTTTACATTGGCAAACGGTTTTTCGTGAAACAAGACCTTGAAATTATGCTTGTCGGCAATTTTATTCATCAAGTCCATTAATAAGGAGTTGTGGTCCACTGCCAAGTTGGTTTCCTCAAAAATAGGTGCCAATTCAAATTGATTTGGGGCTACTTCATTATGACGGGTTTTCACGGGAATACCCAAAAGCATACACTCGGTTTCCAAATGGCGCATAAAATTCAATACACGAGCCGGGATGGAGCCGAAGTAATGATCGTCCAACTGCTGTCCCTTTGCTGATGAATGGCCCAACAAAGTTCTTCCCGCCAAAGAAATATCCGGACGGCTCAAAGCCAATGCACTATCTACCAAAAAATATTCCTGCTCCCAGCCAAGTGTAGCATTTACCTTGACAACGTTTTTATCAAAATATTTAGCCACAGCAGTTGCCGCGACATCTACAACCTGCAGGGCGCGTAGCAATGGCGTTTTAAAATCTAAAGCCTCGCCAGTGTACGCCACAAATACCGTTGGGATACATAATGTAGTGCCGTAAATGAAGGCAGGCGAAGTGGGATCCCAAGCTGTATATCCACGGGCTTCAAAAGTATTTCTGATGCCGCCGTGGGGAAAACTTGAGGCATCCGGCTCTTGCTGTACTAACTGCCCGCCACCAAATTTTTCAATTGCATGACCATTTTCCATCGTCTCAAAAAATGCATCGTGTTTTTCAGCGGTCGCACCTGTTAGCGGTTGAAACCAATGGGTGTAATGCGTGGCACCTTTGGCAATGGCCCATTCCTTCATACCCGTAGAGATATGATCAGCTATGTGGCGTTCAATCTTGGAGCCGTTCTCGATGGCGTCCATAACACTTTTAAAGGAGTCTTTGGTAAGATACTGCCGCATGGCAGCTTCATTAAAAACGTTTTTCCCGAAGATATCGGAACGTCTATCGGGTTCGGTAACTGGAACGGGCACTCGGTTAAAAGTTTCCTTGATGGCATGAAATCGTAAAGTGGACATATTTGGATTTTAGAGTTTGACTTGGCAAAAATAGAAAAAACACATACGCACCCCCTAAATTTTATTAATTATTTACACAAAACTGTCAATATAATTATAAACACCCATAGTTTTTAGGGGTCAATTACGTTTTATTCATATTAAGGAATATGATATTTGTATCCTTGAATTCACAAAACCCATTATGTTTCTTTCATACTTTGTCCTTATACATATAAATTTATCAAAATTTATTATTCAACCCGTATAGCTATTTCAGGACGGGTCACCTAAAACTCCTCCCCACGGATACTCCATAGCAAAGCCATAGCAAAGCCATAGCAAAGTCATTAAAACGTAGGAAAACAGCCCTTTTTTCCTACAAAATAAAATCTATCCGAAAATATAAATGAAATGAGTGGTAAAAGAACCCCTTTAGATAGCGCTTCAACTAACAATACAACACCAAATGAAATATTTAAATGGCAAAACCATTCCTATATTTCCAAAAAATACTTCCGGCTTAAGAAATAATGGTCATCGAAATAAAAATTCCATACGCCAGGACTAATACAATTCCTCTTTTACGGCCTAGTTGAAATGATTGGGGAAGAAATGCCAAGGGAAGCAATACCGCGGCAAAGCCAATCATCCAAAAAATATCATTGGTAAGCACCTCGTTGCTTTTAACGGCTATGGGCTGAATTATGGCGGTAATACCCAATACGGATGATATATTAAAGATATTTGAACCAATAAGATTTCCCAAAGAAATAGCTTTTTCCTTTTTTAGGGCGGCAATCACAGACGCTGCAAGTTCAGGAATGCTCGTGCCCACCGCAATCATGGTTACGGCTATTACACGCTCACTAACACCGAAATTTTCTGCCAAGGAAACGGCCCCACCTACCAAAAACTCACTTCCGGCATAAAGAGCGACGCCTCCTATCAATAACCAAAGAATTATTTTAAAATTGGAAGCCTTTGACAAGCCCTCGTCTATACCTTCGTCAACAGGCTGTGTTCCTCTTTGTTTTTTGGCTCTTCGTATCAAAATCCATAAATAGACAAAAAGCATAAGCAAAAGCGCAATCCCCTCGGATCGGGAAATCTGCATGCCGCTTTTCAAAATAAAGTACAGCGCCACGGAAAGAATCATCATCACCGGCCAATTCAATTTATAGAAATCCTTATCTATGGCCAGTGGCGAGATAATCGCCGTGATCCCCAATACCAACCCAATGTTCGCAATATTTGAACCCAGCACATTTCCTAAGGCAATATCAGAAAAACCATTAAGCGCGGCCTGCAGGCTCACTAAAAGTTCTGGGGCAGAAGTTGCAAATGAAACCACCGTGAGCCCAATCACCATTTTTGAAAGGTGAAGTTTAAAGGAAAGTGCCACTGAAGAACGGACCAAAAATTCACCGCCAACCACTAATAATACCAATCCAAAAAATACTAAGAGATAATCCATAGAATATAGTAAAGGCTGCGAAGATACTAAATGCAAAAAAGAATTTGTTGTATATTTGTTGCTATCCCCCAAAATTTTACTGTGCCCCACGGTTCCCATTTTCTTTTACATGGCACATTCTTTAATTTAGATATACTTATGAAAACACATATCAAAAAAGTGATTCAAAATCTTTCAATCTTTTCTATTTTGGCATTATCCTGTTTCGCTTTTCCATCTTTTGGTCATAATACCGAACCGCGAAATATTCAGAATAAGCTAATTCCAGGGAAACAGCTTACGCTGGTAATTACGAAAATGACAACGCTTGAGGAACTACAGAATATTAAGGAGCAGATGGAGGCCAACGGATTGGGGTTTGATTATTCTAACGTGGTTTATAATGACAAAAACGAAATTATCGCCATAACCATTCGGTATAAGGACGGTAATAACAACTCAGGAAATTATAGCGTGAGCAGCGAGCATCCCATCAATGATATTGTAATAGTTTCTGAAGGAAGCCGGATTTCCATTAAAAGCGCGGGAAGCTCCAATCAGGCTTTTATTAGCCAAGGAAGTGGAAAACGGGATTTGGACGATTCTAATAAAAATTATAATGACCAACGCCGCGCCATGGAAGAAAGAAGAGCACAAATGAAAAAGGAAATGGAGGAAAGACGGGCCGAAATGAAAATGCGCATGCAAAACCGAAGGGATAGCCTGAACAAGGCAAATGGAGCAATAACCAAAAGTACCATGGACTTTAAAGGCTCTCCAAACGTAATAACCAAAAACACTACCGATTTAGAGCTATTGGAGCTTCAAAAGAGCTACGATGCTGCGGATATTTCATTCAAGTACAATAATCTGGAGCGAAATGATAAGAACGAAATAACACATATTTCCATTACAATCGACAACAGAAACGGCTCTGTTTCTACTTCAACTTTTGGCAATGGAAAGGAAGGCATAAAAAACATCACGTTGGCGGTAGATAAACAGTACACAATTATGAAAAGCGCCGAATAGGTTTTAACATCACTTTAAAAACTTTTTATCGATAAATGCCTACATTCATATTCAATTTAAATAAATATGAAGAAGAAATTTTTCAAATTCCTTTCAAAAGTTAATAGCAAGCTGCTTCCAAGCTTCACAAAAAAGGGCGTGGAACTGGAAAAGGCCTCAAAACTTCAAATGGCAATATTCGCCTATAAATTGTGGGTCACAAAAAACGCTTTGGACTAATATTTTAAAAGTGATTTTACGGGATGACTTCTTAATTTTTTAATTCCATTTAAAAATTCAAGTTCGAGCAGAAAATTGCATTGTACAATTTCTCCACCCAACTGTTCAATTAAATTACAAGCAGCCCGTGCCGTTCCCCCGGTTGCCAGAACATCGTCGTGCAAAAGCACACGCTCCCCTTTTTTAATTGCGTCTTCATGAATTTCGAGGGCATCAAGACCATATTCTAATTGATATGGTTCTTTTAAGGTTTTATAGGGAAGCTTTCCTGGTTTTCTGATAGGCACAAATCCCGCATTGAGTTTTTGGGCTAAAAGGGTTCCGAAGAAAAACCCACGGGACTCAATAGCCGCAACTTTGTCAATTTCTTGATCATCTATTAATACCAATAGTTGTTGAACACAATGTTCAACCGCATCACTGTTTGCAAGTAATGGCGTTATGTCCTTAAAATTAACTCCAGACTTTGGAAAATTTTCAATATTTCGAATATATTCAGATAAATTCATTTTTTATAGCATTAATTTGTCTTGCAATTTAAAAAGAAATATATTTGCACCCGCTTAAAGCAAAATATATTACGGCCTCGTGGCGCAACTGAATAGCGCATCTGATTACGGCTCAGAAGGTTCCAGGTTTGAATCCTGGCGAGGTCACAAGTAAAAAAAACCACGTTTTTGAAGACGTGGTTTTTTTATGGCTTAATTTTTACAAAAACTTCAGAATTTTTAAGTATTTTGGTTTCCATAAAATCATCAGAATGACTAAAATCGTAAAAGACTCCGACAACGAAAAAGAAAGAGACTATATTCTTCAGGACAATAAAAAAACCCGCTTTGGCGCAGGTTTTATTATTACTGTATTGATTATTTTAATAATAGCGGTAATCGTTTCAGGCTTGTATTTTGAATGGTTTTAAATTATTTCTGCGCTCAATCCCGCTTCCAACAGCATCGTACAGCGCGGTTTTAATTCGTTAAATTCTCCTGTTTTCACGGTACATTTTCCTTTATAATGCACAATAATCGAGCATTGCTCGGCCTGTTCTGGAGTATGTTCGCAAGCGAAAATTAGGCTGTTAATAACGTGATCAAACGTGTTTACATCATCATTGTAAAGCACAATTTCATTGAGATTGCTCTCCTTTTCTGCAACCTCTACCTCTTCTTGGATTTTTTCTCTGGTACTCATACTATCGTTTGTAAAATTCCTAAAACAAATGAAATTTACTAAATTTTAAACTTAGCCGCAACCCATTTGTTTTTCTCCTTGTTTTCAACGAAGGTAAAACCCAGATTATTGCAAGCATCTTTAATAATCGGCAAATCTTCATTATAAAATCCGCTTAGGTAAAGTTCCCCGCCCGTATCCAAACATTTGCGATACGTTTCCATATCATTCAAAAGAATATTTCGGTTGATGTTGGCTATAACCACATCATATTTTCTTTCGTTCAGCAGCGAGGCATCGCCCAAAAACACTGAAATATTTTTGCAATCGTTTCTTTGAATATTTTCCAAAGAGTTCTCAAAACACCACTCGTCAATATCAATGGCATCCAGTTTTGAAGCGCCGCGCATTTCTGCCAAAATTGCCAAAACCGCCGTGCCGCAGCCCATATCGAGTACCGTTTTCCCCTTAAAATCGTTTTCCAAAATAAACTGGAGCATCATAAAGGTAGTTTCGTGATGGCCCGTTCCGAAGGACATTTTTGGCTCGATTACTATTTCGTATTCAAAATTTTTATTTGGGTGAAATGGCGCGCGAACGGTACATTTTCCGTCAACTTCAATGGGGTCGAAGTTTTTTTCCCATTCAGAATTCCAGTTGATTTGTTCTATTTCTGAAAAGGTATGTTCTATTTCGAATTCCTCAGAATTTAAAATATGAATGTCATCCAAAATATTTTGGCTCCATTCTTCCTTTTGGATGTAAGCCGTAACGCCTTCCTCCGTTTCAACAAAACTTTCAAAACCGGCGTATCCCAATTCGGCAATCAGGATTTCGGTTCCTGATTGGAGCGGGCTCACTTTAAAATCATAACCGATATAAATTTGCGACATTAAAATGAATTTACAATTTTCATAAAACTCTCAACCTTTAGCGAAGCTCCGCCAATAAGGCCTCCGTCAACGTCATCTTGCCCAAAGATTTCAGAAGCATTGTCCGGTTTTACACTTCCTCCGTAAAGAATTGAAACCTCATCGGCTATTGCTTTTGAATAATTTTCCGCAATGGCCTCTCTTATGAATTTGTGCATTTCCTGAGCCTGTTCGGGACTTGCGGTTTCACCAGTTCCTATTGCCCAAACGGGTTCGTAAGCAATAATAATATTTTCCCAAGCTTCGTCAGCAATATGGAAAAGACCCTCGGAAAGTTGCGTTTTTATCAATTCGAAATAGTTTCCTTTTTTTCGGTCGTCCAATTCCTCACCGATACAGAAAATAATGGTCATTTCATTTTCGAGCGCCGTATTCACTTTTTCGGCCAGTATGGCGCTGTCTTCATTAAAATATGCACGCCGCTCGCTGTGGCCCAAAATAACTGTACTTGCCCCTACACTTTTCAGCATTTTTGCGGAAATTTCACCCGTAAAAGCGCCTTCATTGCTCTGGTGCATATTCTGTGCGGCAAGCGCTACGGGATGCTCGCGCAAAGACCGGAAGGTATGGTTCAAATTTGTAAACGGCGGCGCTATCATAACTACCACGTCTTCCGGAAATACCTGCTTTTTCAATTCTACCAAAAACATTTCGGTTTCGGCCAAATCGTTGTTCATTTTCCAATTTCCAGCTACTATTTTTTTTCTCATAGTCATGCCCGCGAAGGCGGGTATCTTTTTAATATTAGTTATTCAGTTCTTTTAAAAGATTTTCATCATTAGTCTCAATGGCTTTGTAAAGGCTGATTTTGCCTTCGGCATTCACAACCATATATCTGGGAATCCAGTCCAAATCTATGGAAGAACAAAAATCGCCCTTCCACCCTGCGGGGATAAAGTAGTTTTCGCCCACAACGCCGTATTTTTCAATGCCGTGTTTCCAGCTTTCGATTTCCTTGTCCAAGGAAAGGAAAAGAAAAACAACTTCCGGGTTTTCCTCCCGCAGCTTTTGCACCTTCGGCATCCCGACGATACAGTCCTTGCACCAACTGGCCCAAATGTCTATAAATACGGTTTTCCCTTTGTACTGTTGAAGTATTTCTGAAAAGCTTATTTCCACATTATTTTCAGAAAGAAACTTTTCGTTCAACGCAGCTTCGGAAAAGGATTTTTGCTGGGCTTGTGCAAAAGTTATAAATAATAGGAAGATGATTATAGATTTCATTATTTTGGGTTTTTAATGTCGTTAATAATGATAATGGTTTTGTTCGTGAATTCCCCCTTTGGGGGTTAGGGGGCTTGCCGACTGATTTTCGGGTCCAGCCAACCATAAATTATATCCACAAAAATATTGATTATAATGAACAATGTGGCTATTACGATTACAGCTCCCATAATTACGGGCAAATCGAGCGTGTTCAGCGCGTTGACGATTTCCTTTCCCAAGCCGTTCCATCCGAAAATGTATTCTACGAAAACCGCGCCCGCAAGCATGCTGGCAAACCAACCCGAAATGGCCGTAACAACCGGATTCAGCGAATTTTTAAGTGCATGTTTTTTTATAATTTGATAAAAGGTAAGTCCCTTCGCTTTTGCGGTGCGAATGTAATCCTGGTTCAAAACCTCGAGCAATGAATTGCGCATCAACTGACTCACAACGGCCAACGGCCGGATGCCCAAAACAATGGCCGGAAGTATCAAATTTTTCCATTGAATGTATTTGCCGTTCCCAAAATCGTCAACTTCGTACAGGCTTCCGGTCATATTCAAATTTGTGTATTCGTGCAGTAAAAAACCGAAAATCCACGCAAAGATAATCGCACTGAAAAACGAGGGAACGCTCATCCCCAGAGTGCTTACCAATTGAATTGCTTTATCGATAAACCCATCCTTAAAAAGCACGGAAATAATTCCGAGGAAAACCCCGATCAACATTGCTATAACAATTGCTGAAACCGCAAGAATAAATGTATTCGGAAGTGTTTCAGAAATAACTTCACTTACCTCCTTTCCATTCTTTTGAAAGGATTCACGTAAATAGGGTGTTTTTAAAACCACGTTTGTATTTCCGACAGAGAATAATTTTGCCGCATTGTATTTCCCTTCGGAAAGAAAGGTGTAATCCTCCGGATTTTTACTGTGGAAGGAAATGGGCGATAAATCATTCAAATACCGTACATATTGCACCGAAACAGGTTGGTCAAAACCGTATTTCTTTTTTACAACGGCAAGTTGTTCCGCGGTTTCGTTTTGGCCGAGCATCATGCGAGCGGGATCGCCGGGAAGGATTGTGAAGAGCAGAAAAATTACGGTCACAACCCCAAACAACGTTAGCAACGCATAACCCAATTTTTGAAGTATGTAACCCGTCACTTATTATTGTTTTATTTGTTCTATGGTGCGAGGCTCATATACAAAGTCGTCGCCAAAAAGAATTTTGGCATATTCCTCAACAGTTTCTTCAAAACCTGCTTCTTTTCTTCTTTGGTTTACGGTTTCGGGGTTTTCAATGGGCCATATAAATGAGCCGCGTGCATCATCGTACGTCATTCCCTGTGTGCCGTATATTTGTGGTTTCCCTTCCATCATCAAATAGCGGTCTTCCATCATTGCGGCGGAAGTTTTGGGTATTTCGCCAGCTTCAGCAGCTTTCTTTACCAATGGTAAATAAAGTGGAATTTTATCTGGGTTGTGTTGCAGCACATTCCACGCAACAAGACTTGATTCTTCACCAACTACAGATTTGCCCGGATAGCCTTTTTGAATAAAATATTTTTCAATAAAAACCATATTTACACTATCCAAAACACTTTGCATTTGCGAAAGATCCCCACTATATTCAGCTTCGGAAAGCCCCATACTTTCACCCAATTTCTTTCTTTCTTCCAAAGATTTTGTCTGCATCAGCGTGCGGTATTTTTGATCCAGCACTGCAATGCTGTCCAAACGTTGTTTCAAGGAAAGATCCAACTTTGGCTTTGCGTTTTCGACTACTGGAAGTTGCAATTTTTGGGCATCGTTCCAGTGAAGCTTTTGTTTTATGGTTCCGTTGTCAAGTTCCAAAATTCCCGGATTGCTGCGCACAATGGTTTTCAACGTGGTTTCATCACAGAAGTAAAATTTGAAATTCAACTTATATTTTTCCGTCAAAGCTTCGGTCATTTCCTGCGATGATGCCGAAAGGCCAATCACGCTATAACCATTTTTTAAGGCTTTATCGGTAATTTCTTTTATAGGAAGGTAACCGTCTTTTTCGGTATTACT
The DNA here is from genome assembly GCF_001573155.1 of Aequorivita aquimaris. Taxonomy (GTDB): domain Bacteria; phylum Bacteroidota; class Bacteroidia; order Flavobacteriales; family Flavobacteriaceae; genus Aequorivita; species Aequorivita aquimaris. The sequence continues at coordinate 109,670 of NZ_JRWG01000005.1, forward strand.
CAAGCTATAAGCAATCACAACCACCAGATTTTCTTCATTTAAAAATTGTTCGGTGTAATCCTCACCATCCCTTTCCATCGTAAAATCGTGGATTGGCGGGGTGTAGCCCTCCTGTATCATTTCGGTTTCAGTACTTATCAATTCGCCATCAACCTGTGGGTATTCGCCGTTTGTAGTGATTACTTTTTCTTCACCATTAATGTTGAATTTCCACTTATATTCATAAATAGGACCCGGCGCACCTTCGGGAACTGTCATTCCTTCTTTAATATTCGCGCCAATTTTATACGGACGGAAATCGATTATCGGTAAATGCAACAAAACATAATAGGTGATTCCGAGACAGAAAACGAAGGATGCAAAAATGAGGATGCTGCGTATTCCTTTTGTGAAAAACGGCTGAATATATTTTCTTCCCACAAAAAGAATCAAAATCAAAATTAGGAGCACGATATCTTTTGTGAAAGATTCCCAAGGCGTGAGTTTTATGGCATCGCCAAAGCAGCCGCAATCGGTCACCTTGTTGAAATATGCCGAATAAAATGTAAGAAATGTGAAAAACACGATCATTAGCAACAAGGCCCAAAGTGTGAATTTTTTGAGGTAACCCAATAGTAATGCCACGCCCAGCAGCACTTCAAAAATGACGACAAATATTGCAATCAGCAAAGCATACGGCACCAGAAACCCAAGATCCAAAACTTCGGGAGCGAAATAATCCTTCAGCTTAAATGAAAAACCAACGGGGTCGTTCAGCTTTATCAATCCGCTGATTATAAAAAGTACTCCAACAATTATTCGTGATATTCCTACTAAGTATTTCATATATTTTAAATTCTAATCATTTTTAAAAATTCCAAATTTCAAGTACCTCCCGAAGTTTCGGGACCAAGCAAATTCCAAATTCCAAGTACCAAATTCCAAGGGGCTACTCAAACTTTTTAATTATTGCGGAAAGTATTTTTCTAAGTTCTTCCGATTCATTTATTAATTTGTCCATTTCCCCCATTTCAGGATTACCATTTTATAATAACCGCAACCAATAACGTGATTCCTTTGCTTCTTTTCTTGCTATTTTCAGACGGAAAACAAAATCTTTTTCACCTAAATTTTCATTTGCTTCAATATAATTGGCTCCAATTGAACCCGAGGATTTTATTAATTGCTTTCCATCTTCAACGTTAGCTGTGGAAAACTTTAAAGAACTCATCATTTTACGACAATCATTGGCAAATTGAAAAGTTCTTTCCTCTAAATCATATTTTGAATCCATTTTTATGGTTATAATATTTTCAAAATTCCAAATATGTGCTTTTGGAATTTGGATTTTTTTTATTTGGAATTTTAATTACGCGAATTTTGCGCTGTTTCCTCTAAATGAATCAGCGCAAAAACCGCATAATTTATCATATCCTGATAATTGGCATCAATCCCTTCCGAAACTAGGGTTTTGCCGCTATTGTTTTCAATTTGCTTAACGCGCAGTAATTTCTGAAGAATCAAATCCGTCAACGAACTTACCCGCATATCGCGCCACGCCTCGCCGTAATCGTGGTTTTTGTCCATCATCAACTGCTTGGTTTTCGCAACCTGCTCATCATAAAGCTGTGTGGCTTCTTCCAAGGACAGGTCGGGCTGCTCCACCACGCCTTTATCAAGTTGGATAAGCGCCATTATGGAATAATTTACAATCCCAATAAACTCGCTGGTTTCGTCCTCTTCAATTTTTCGCTCCGCATTTTGCTGCAAACCACGGATGCGCTGTGCCTTTATAAAAATTTGGTCGGTAAGGGACGGAAGCCTGAGAATGCGCCATGCACTTCCGTAATCGTGCATTTTCTTGATAAACAGCTCCCTGCATTGTTCAATCTGGTCGTTGTATTGATTTGAAGTATCCGCCATTAGTGATTTGTAAGATTTTGCGTAAATTTCGCTTAAATAGTTCAAAGTTCAAAGTTGAACGCTCAAAGTTATTTGCCAATCGGCACATTGACTAAAAATTTTTGAATTTTGAATGATTAAAAATTTAAAAAATTGCAGACCCTTAATTGCCGCGGCACCCTTATAGACCTTTCCATTCCAAAAGTAATGGGTATTATTAACGTAACGCCCGATTCGTTTTATGACGGCGGGAAAACGTTTTCAGAAAAGGAAATTTTAAAGCAGGCCGAAAAAATGCTTTCCGAAGGTGCTACATTCTTGGATGTTGGCGGTTACAGCACTCGGCCGGGCGCTGAGGAAATTTCAGATGCCGAAGAAATTAGAAGGGCTGTTGACGCCGTTGAATGTATTCTGAAAAGATTTCCCGAAACATTGATTTCCGTAGATACGTTCCGAAACGAGATTGCAAAAAAAACCGTGGAAGCCGGAGCAGCGATTGTGAATGATGTCTCCGGCGGAACTTTGGACGCCGAAATGTACAATATCGTTGAAAAGTTGAAAGTGCCGTACATTTTGATGCACATGCGCGGAACGCCAAAAACGATGGCAAAACTTACCGATTATAAAAATGTAACCATTGAAGTTTTAAAAGATTTAGCCGAAAAAATCGCGCTCGCCCGTGCATCGGGCATCAACGATATTATTGCCGACCCCGGTTTTGGCTTTGCCAAAACCCGCGAACAAAGTTTTCAGCTTTTGAATAATCTGGAACTTTTTCAAAATCTAAACGTTCCAATTTTAGCAGGTATTTCAAGAAAATCTATGATTTATAAAACCTTGGAAACTTCCGCGGAAAATGCTTTAAACGGCACCACTTCGCTCAACACCATCGCGCTTTTAAAAGGAGCAAAGATTCTTCGAGTACACGATGTAAAGGAAGCGGTTGAATGTGTGAAATTAAGGGGTGAGGTTTGTGGGATGAGGTATGAGCGATAGAATTAACCCAAAAAAACAATTGCATCAATAGAAACAACAGTTTCAAAAGAATCAATTTTTAAACTACTTTTACAAAAAAACGCACACCCTTGGATTTTCTCGACATTCGGATTATAGATATTGTGGACATTGTGCTGGTGGCATTCCTGCTGTATTACCTCTATAATTTGGTGAAAGGCACCGTTGCCATCAATATTTTGGTGGGTATTATCATTGTTTACGCCATTTACGTAGTTACCCAACTTTTGGAAATGGAGCTTTTGAGCAAAATTCTCGGCGGTTTTTTGGGGGTCGGTATGTTTGCTTTAGTGGTGGTTTTTCAGCCGGAAATACGAAAATTTCTGTTGATGTTGGGCTCTACCAATTTCAACGCACGGCGAAGATTTCTTAAACAGTTTAAATTTTCAGGAAATGACTCTACTCTCAAAACAAATTTAGACGGAATTATTGCAGCTTGCAAAAAGATGTCAGCTTCGCACACCGGAGCGTTAATCGTTCTCCAGCGCAACAATAGCCTCGATTTTGTAAAAAACACGGGCGATGAAATGAACCTAGAAGTTAACCAGCCCATTATTGAAAGCATCTTTTTTAAGAACAGCCCGTTGCACGATGGCGCTATGATTATTGAAGAAAATAGAATTACGGCAACCCGGGTTATTCTGCCCGTTTCAAATGACAAAAAAATACCGTTGCGCTTTGGACTTCGGCACCGCGCAGCCGTTGGTATTACTGAAAAAACCGATGCCGTGTGTTTGGTTGTTTCCGAAGAAAACGGTCAGATTTCATATTTAAAGGATGGCGATTTTGTACTTTTTGAAGATACAGAAGAGCTTATGAAGATTTTAAAAAAGGATTTAAGCTAAATACATGAATTGTAAGAATTGCGGAAAATCACTTTCAGAAATAGATAAATTCTGTAGTGAATGTGGAGCACAAGTGGTTAATCAAAGATTGACCTTAAAATATCTTTTTACAGAATTCTACCAAGTATTTTTTAGTATTGATTCCAATAGACCACTACTTACTTTTATTGATCTTTTTAAGAAGCCTGAAGTTGTTATTGGCGGATATATCAATGGAACACGAAAAAAGTATATAAACGCCTTTGGTTATTTTACCATTGCCGTTACCATTAGCAGTTTGTTTTATTTTATAGCATTCAGATTCTATCCTGATTTGTTTGATGGCACTTTTGATTTTTCTCAAAATAATGATGCACAAAAAGAATTTGGAAAAAAATTACAGTCATCAGTTTTTGATTATCAAAACTTATTGTTTTTTGCAGCCATACCTCTTTTGGCGTTTTTGTCGTGGATTGTTTTTTATAGAAATAAGTATAATTATGCCGAACATTTAATAATAAATCTATATACCTATTCACAAGGTTCCATTGTTGCGATAATATTGTACATATTAACTATATGGAATAAACAATTATTCAATTTTATAGCAATCGGCGTTCTTTTTGTTCAAATACTTATATATGCTTATGTACTGAAAAGATTGTATCAACTGACGTTTCTCCAATTAATAAAAAAAACATTGTTGTTTATCGTTATCCTAATACCATTATACTTAATTGTAATCGTCATTACACTTTTTATACTATATCTATTAGGCGATTTGAACGGATTTATTGATGCAGAAAAAGGAAATGAAGCCATTGGTTATATAGCTTCCTCTGCCATAAACTGTACTTCATAAAGATTTTTATAGAGACCGTTTTCCAATTTCAACAATTCTTTATGCGTGCCTTCCTCCACGATTTTACCGGCGTCCATCACTATAATTTTATCGGCTTTTTTGATAGTTGCCAATCGGTGCGCAATTACAATGGAGGTTCGGCCTTTTGTAATTTTATCTGTAGCTGTTTGAATCAATTCCTCGGAATACGTATCTACGGAAGAAGTAGCCTCGTCCAAAACCAAAATGCTGGGCTTGCTAACATAGGCGCGTAAAAATGAAATGAGCTGCCGCTGCCCCGAGGAAAGCATGCTGCCGCGTTCCTTCACATTATAATGATAGCCATCGGGTAGCGATTGTATGAATTTATGGACACCTATTTCCTTTGCCGCCGCTATTACTTCTTCTTCAGAAATGTTTGGGTTGTTCAGCGTAATATTGTTCAAAATTGAATCGGCAAAGAGGAATACATCCTGCAAAACCACAGCTATCTGCCCCCGAAGTGACGCCAGTTTATAATCCTTTAAAGAAATACCGTCAATCAAAATATCGCCGCTGTTTATTTCGTAAAAACGATTCAAAAGATTGATAATCGTACTTTTTCCGGCTCCGGTAGCACCTACTATGGCAACCGTTTCACCGGGATTTGCCTTAAAGGAAATTCCCTTTATTACTTCTTCACCTTCATTATATCCAAATTGTACATTTTTGAATTCAATCTCTCCCTTGGTGCTGGTATAATCAACCATTCCAGTATCAGCGATGTGCGATTTGGTATCGAGAATTCCAAAGACGCGGTTCGCGGCCACCATCCCCATTTGAAGGGTGTTGAACTTATCGGCAATCTGCCGCAGCGGTCTGAAAAGCATTTCGGCATATTGAATAAAAGCAGTAATTATACCCAATGTAACAAAGCCCCCGCCAATCACATTCAAGCCTCCGTACCAAACTAACAATCCTGTGGCCACAGCTCCAGCGGTTTCAGCAATAGGGAAGAAAATAGAGTTGTACCAAACGGTTTTTATCCAAGCCTTTCGGTGATCTTTGTTTATTTCCCGAAAACGCTCATATTCGGTTTTTTCCCGGGTAAAAATCTGAACTATTTTCATCCCCGTAATGCGCTCCTGCACAAAGGTGTTTAGGTTTGCAACTTGGTTCCGTACGTCTTCAAAAGCAACTTTCATCGCTTTTTGAAAAACACGGGTTGCATATAAGATAAAAGGCAAAACAATAAAAACAATGAGCGACAATCGCCAGCTTTGGTATAGCATAAATCCAGCGATTACGAGCATTTTCAATAGGTCGCTAATAATCATAAACAAGCCTTCGCTGAAAATACTGGAAATGGTTTCCACATCGTTCACGGCACGGGTGGTCAATCTTCCGACGGCGCTCTTATCAAAATATTTCATCTTGAAACTCATCATCAATCGGAAGAGTTTTTGGCGCATATCGCGGATTACACTCTGGCCGAGCCAGTTGGTGTAAAATATGAAGGCGAACTGGAAAATTACTTCCAGCATGAGTACGACCACCATTAAAATGATGTACTTTATAAAACCGTCGCCATCTTTGGGAACCATAGAATTGTCTATGGCCAACTCCAAAAGATAGGGTCGCAGCACGGCAAGGCCGGACATTATGATTGCGGCAAAAGCGACAAAATAAAACACAAGCCGATAGGGCTTTGTAAAAGCCAGCAATCGCTTAAAAAGCTTAAAATCGAATGCGTTTCCTGTGGTTTCTGCCATTATAGTTTTATGTTATCGGGGTAAACAACTTTCGTCAAATACAAACCGTGCGCCGGCGCGGATGCCCCCGCTTCTTCCCTACTTTTACTTTTCAATATTGCCTTAAAATCTTCCAGCGTAGTCTTTCCGTAACCCACATCCAAAAGCGTCCCGACTATTGCGCGGACCATATTTCGAAGAAAACGATCTGCGGCAATGGTAAAAATAAGCCTATTATCCGTAGCTTCCCAAAATGCTTTTACGATGGTGCAATTGTACGTTTTTACATCGGTTTTGGAGCGGGAAAAGCATTGAAAATCTCTATGGGCCAATAGCAATTCAGCGGCTTGGTTCATCCAGGGTACATTTGGCACATTGTTAATCTGAAAGGCAAAATCCTGACTAAAAGGATCTTTGCCGACCGAAATAACGTATTCGTACTCCCGTTCCACCGCGTCAAATCGCGCGTGGGCATCTTCCTTTACTTCAAAAATATTCTTTACTGAAATATCCTTCGGAAGAAAGGAATTCATTCTAAAAATAAATTCATCAAAATTTTCAATTTTATCACTATCAAAATGTGCGAAAAGCTGTTTGGCGTGCACACCAGTGTCAGTTCTGCCAGCGCCCGTGAGCTTTATTTCCTTCCGAAGCAAGGTTGAAATGGTCTCCTCCAACACTTGCTGTACACTAATCTGTTCGGGCTGGCGCTGCCATCCAAAATAATTTTTCCCGTTATAGGCTATTTCAATAAAATATCGCACTTGCATTTTTTCAGAATTGACAAAATTACGATTTACTTTAAAGAGTTTAGAAGTTTGGGAGTTTAAAAGTTTAGAAGGTTGGCTGAGGGCTGTCCTTTTATTGAGACAAAACCAAAATATTAAATAACTTCGCTACATAGAAAAATAATCTATTTTGAAAAAAATCCTGCTCCTTAGCGACACCCATAGTTATATAGATGAAAAAATCCTGAAATACGTAAAACAGGCTGATGAAGTATGGCATGCAGGCGATATTGGCGACCTTTCGGTAACTGATGCCATCAAAAAACTAAAACCGCTTCGCGCGGTTTACGGAAATATTGACAGTACGGAAGCTCGGATGGAGTTTCCACTCCACAACCGTTTTATGTGCGAAGGGGTTGACGTGTGGATTACGCACATTGGCGGCTATCCGGGAAGGTACAATCCGTCAATCCGGCAGGAAATTTATTCCAATCCACCAAAAATCTTTATTTGTGGGCATTCACATATTCTGAAGGTCATGCCCGATAAAACAACTGGACTGCTTCATATGAATCCAGGTGCCGTGGGAAAACATGGTTTTCAAAAGGTACGCACGATGCTGCGTTTTGAGATTGATGGGGAAAAAATACTAAATTTGGAAGTTATTGAATTTGGGAATCGTTGATTCGGGATTTGAGAAACAAAAAACCCCCGAAGTTGGCATACTCCGGGGGTCTTGCACTAATATACCAAGATCGGTTTAACGTAAACGATCGACAGATTTTACGAGGTCCTCATCCCTTTTTATGGCCTTGTTGGCCAGCACTAAAAATACGATAGAAATGATGGGAAAAAGTACCCCAATACCCTTCTCTGAAACAATAGTTTCTCCGGATAACGTTAGCAACCTGTAAACGAAAACTCCCAGTAATACAAAGTTTGATATGATGTTCAAACGGTTGAGCACAAACTGCAACTGCCGTTTTTTGAAACTTAAAATTGAAATTATTGCCAACGCAATCGAAACAAATATCAGCCCAAAAATCAAGGGCTCACTCCGTTCCATAATTACAGAACCATCAGTGCCAATCACCACTGGAAACCACATAAATAAAGCTCCCATTACAATGGCAGAAACGACTAAATAAATGGTTTGGATGCGTTGGATCATTTTTTACAAAAATCTATTCTGCAGCAAAAATACTGTTTCTTTTTAAAAAAAATAACGGTGGTTTTTAATTTATTGTTGTATTATTGCAGTAACAATTCGTAACCAACTCAATCAAGGTTACTTAGTCTTCGAAAAAATTTTCAACGTACTTACCTTCTCAAAAGGAACACATTTGTATCAACATTAACAACAGTATATTCTACATGTTTGAAATTTCAGAATTAAAAGAAAAAAAGCTACCTGAATTACAGGAAATAGCCAAAGAGCTTAATGTGCCGAAATATCGCACTCAAAAAAAATTGGACTTGGTATATCAAATTCTCGATTACCAAGCTGCTAACCCAAAAGCGGTTAAAGCAGTCATTAAAGCCGAAGAGTCATCTACAGAATCCAAGAAAGAGGAAAAAACTTCTTCTACAAGTGACAATGCAGCCAAGGACCAAAAACAACGTCCTCAGAAAAATGAGAATAGGAACAAAAAACCTCAACCTCAAAAAAAGCATCACGATAAAAAAAGTGATGATGACAAAAAACCTGCAGACGATAAACGTTCCGGCAATGACAGAAATGACAAAGACAGGAAGGACAAAAAGGAAAGCGATAATAAACCGCAGCACCAAAAACCAAATTCCAACAATAACGACAATCGTCAGAAAAACCAACGCAACGACAATAACAATCCTGACAATCGCCAAAAACACCAAGGCCACAAACAAAAAGATGGCAATGTGCACGACAACAAAAGCAACGGAAATAAAGACTCCCGCAACCGTTATAGAGAGCCAGACTATGAGTTTGACGGTATAATTGAAAGCGAAGGCGTGCTGGACATTATGCAGGATGGCTACGGCTTTTTGCGTTCCAGCGATTACAACTACCTTTCATCACCCGATGATATTTACGTTTCCCAATCACAGATTCGTCTTTTCGGATTAAAGACTGGAGATACGGTTTTGGGCGAGGTGCGCCCGCCAAAAGAAGGTGAAAAATATTTCCCCTTAATTAAAGTGAACAAAATAAATGGCTTGAACCCGAACGTGGTTCGCGACCGTGTTTCTTTTGAACATTTAACGCCGCTTTTCCCTCAGGAAAAATTCAACCTTGCAGACAAGCAAAGTACCATTTCAACACGAATTATTGATCTTTTTGCACCTATCGGAAAAGGGCAGCGAGGCATGATTGTTTCGCAACCAAAAACAGGTAAAACCATGCTGTTGAAAGATATTGCAAACGCAATAGCAGCAAACCACCCAGAAGTCTATCAAATTATTCTTTTGATTGACGAACGCCCTGAAGAAGTTACCGATATGCAACGAAATGTACGTGGTGAAGTGGTTGCTTCAACCTTCGACAAAGAGGCCAGTGAGCATGTTCGTGTGGCAAATATTGTAATTGACAAAGCAAAGCGTTTGGTAGAATGTGGCCACGATGTGGTAATTCTTTTGGATTCCATTACACGTTTGGCGCGAGCTTACAACACAGTCCAGCCTGCAAGTGGTAAAATATTAAGTGGTGGTGTAGATGCAAACGCACTTCACAAACCAAAACGTTTCTTTGGTGCCGCCCGTAATATTGAAAATGGTGGCTCACTAAGTATCATTGCAACCGCTTTGACTGAAACGGGTTCTAAAATGGACGAGGTGATTTTTGAGGAATTTAAAGGAACCGGTAACATGGAACTTCAGTTGGATAGAAAAATCTCCAACCGAAGAATTTTCCCTGCTATTGACCTTACTTCTTCAAGCACGCGACGTGACGATTTACTGCTTGATGAAAACACCATTCAAAGAATGTGGGTATTGCGCAAATACCTTGCGGATATGAACCCAGTGGAAGCAATGGAATTCATCAACGACCGAGTTAAACAGACTCGAAACAACGAAGAATTTTTGATTTCGATGAACGGATAAAGTTCTTTAAAACAACCTAATTGAGCCCCTCAAAGTCTTGTGGGGCTTTTTTTATGACTTATAAATTACCACAGCCCTCAAAATGTTTTTATGCCTTTACTATATTTGTGAATATTATTTTCGATGAAAAAAACACTACTACATTTCAGTCTGCTTTATTTACTGTTTTGTTTCGCACTACAGAACATTTCGGCACAAAATTTAAACACTACTTTTGAAACTTCAAACGGCCTACAAACTGCACCCTATGAAGAAGTAATTGCATATTATTTGGCACTGGAGAAGAAATTTCCCTCCATCACTGTTTTTGAAATGGGCCAGACCGATAGCGGCTTGCCGCTTCATATCGTGGTATTCGATCCACAAAATAAAAAACATTCAAAAGAAAATTTTTCAAAAAACGGAAGAAATCTATTATTGATAAACAACGGAATACATCCGGGAGAACCCGACGGGATTGACGCAACAATGCTTCTTTTTAGAGATTTTGCCGAAAATAAAATCATCCCTCCCCAGAATACAATCATCGCGGCGATTCCCGTTTACAACATTGGCGGTGCTTTAAACCGAAACAGCACAAGCCGCACCAATCAAAACGGTCCCGAGGAATACGGGTTTCGCGGCAATGCGAGAAATTATGATTTAAACCGTGATTTTATAAAAAAAGACACAAAAAATGCTCGGGCTTTTGCGGAAATATTCCATTGGCTAAATCCAGATTTGTTTATAGACAACCACGTGAGCAACGGCGCCGACTATCAATATGTGCTCACGCACCTTTTTACACAGCACGACAAATTGGGCGGAGATTTGGGCACCTATCTGCACACTTCCTTTATGCCGCAATTGGAAGATTCATTGCTTCGAAAAAAATGGGACATTACGCCTTATGTAAACGTTTTTAACCAAGTGCCAGAAAAAGGGTTCTCGCAATTTATGGATTCGCCGCGTTACGCCTCGGGCTATACCACGCTATTCAACACCTTAGGCCTTACGGTGGAAACTCATATGCTAAAACCCTACAGACAAAGGGTGGATGGCACATACGAACTGATGAAGAGCTTTATAAATATTGCCGATAAAGACGCCGAAACAATAAAAACCCTTCGAAAAAATGCTTTGGAGAAATATAAAGTTGGCAGCTACTACCCCCTTTCCTGGGCAGTGGATTCCTCGAAAACCTCGACTTTAAAATTTAAAGGTTTTGAAGGAAAAATGGTACCAAGCAAAGTTACAGGGGCAGAAAGGTTGAAATATTTCCGTGACAAACCGTTTACGAAAGACGTTACATATTACAATCATTTTAAGGCAACGGATTCCGTAACAATTCCTTCGGCATATATTGTCCCGAAAGGATATTGGAATATTATTGAGCTTTTGAAGTTGAACAAAATTGAATTTTCGGAATTTTCAAAAGACACGATAATTACTGCGGAAGTTTATCACATAAAAAGTTTTGAAACCGTTAAAAATCCTTTTGAGGGACATTACCTTCATTATAAAACGGAAGTAAGAAAAAGCACAGAAAATGTTTCAGTAAAAGAAGGTGATATTTTGGTCAAAACCCAGCAGCCCGGCGTTCGCTATCTTTTGGAAACTTTGGAACCTTCAGCTCCCGATTCGTTTTTCAACTGGAATTTTTTCGACGCAATCCTGCAACAAAAAGAAGGTTTTTCGCCCTATGTTTGGGAAGATATGGCTGAAAATTTTCTGAACGAAAACCCCGAAATCAAAAAAGAATTTGAGCGCAAAAAGATGAGCGATCCCGCATTTATGAATAATTGGTATGCGCAGCTGGACTGGATACACAAGCAATCGCCCTATTACGAAAAATCACACCTTCGGTATCCGATCGTTCGGGTGGGTGGTTAAATATTCTTTCGGAAAAAGCAACTTAATATTTTCATAGGAATTCTGCAAAGCCCTTTGGGATTTTTCAAAATCCTTCCATTTTACTTTTTTAATGCCCTCTTCAGGCTCGGGAATTAGCGGCCCATCATAATCACTGAACATTTCGTACCAGTAGGTTATTTTTAGCCGGAATTTATCATTGCGGGTAAAAACATGGTACGTAGTCATCAAAAAATCGCGGATTTCGAGATCCTTCACCCCTGTTTCTTCGATAACCTCGCGAACGGCTGCCTCTCGATGGGTTTCTCCTTTTTCTATTTTCCCTTTTGGGAGGTCCCACTTTTTATTTCTTCGTATAAAAAGAATTTCCTTCTTGCTGTTATAGACCAGTCCACCAGCGGCTTCCACGACTTTTATTTTTTTTCGAAGAAAACGCTCAAGTTTTTCCGCATTTTTGTGGTACAGGTTAACATAAAGCAGTTCGCCGTTGTTTATTTTTTTTACCAACTTTTTAAAACGAGCCTGTTTTAAAGGAATGGTGGTGTAATGCTCCCCAATATTTTCTTCAGTTGAAAGAATAATGGGAATATCTTTTACAAAAACTTTATACATTTGCACAATGATATTAAACAAAGAAACGGCGCAAAAAACCGCTGCCTTACTATTGCAAATTAATGCAATAAAATTGCAACCACAAAACCCTTTTACGTGGGCGTCGGGATGGAAATCTCCAATTTACTGTGACAATCGCATTACACTCTCCTATCCGATGATTCGGAATTACATCCGCGAGAACCTCGCAAAACAAATTGAGGAACTGTACGGAAAGCCCGAAATGATTGCCGGTGTAGCCACTGGCGCGATAGGAATTGGCGCTTTGGTTGCCGATTATTTAAACGTTCCTTTTTGCTATGTGCGTCCCGAAGCAAAGGGACACGGCCGCCAAAATAAAATTGAGGGGCATCTGGAAAAAAACACAAACGTTGTTGTTGTTGAAGACCTCATCAGCACCGGAAAAAGCAGTTTGTTGGCCGTGGAAGCTTTAAAGGAGGCCAATGCGAACGTGAAAGGAATGCTTGCCATTTTCAGTTACGGTTTTGATACTGCCGAAGAAAACTTTAAAAAGGCAAATGTTACCCTAAACACTTTGAGCAATTATGAAATGTTGCTGGAAGAGGCCGAAAAATCCAAATATATCAATTCTGAAGAAGCTGCGCTGCTTTCTGAATGGAGGGAGAATCCTGCTGTTTGGGGGCAATAATGTTCAGTGTTCAGTCGCAGTATCCAGCACTTCTAAACTCATAAACTCATAAACTCATAAATGAAACTAAACAGCAAAAAAGTAACCACCCAAAAATCCGCAGCAGAACTTTGTGATTTTTTGGCCGATGTAAGGAATTTCGAAACATTGATGCCCGAGAACATCAGCAAATTTGAAGTGATCAGAGAAAATGCTTTTGTATTTGCTTTAAAAGGCATGCCCGAAATAGCGTTGGAAGTAAAAGAAGTTGAAAAGCCAAACAAAGTAGTTTTGGGCGCAATCAGCGATAAAATTCCGTTTACGTTAACCGGAAATATTGAGGAAATTTCTGAGAACGCATCAACTGTTGAACTTCATTTTGAAGGCGAATTTAACGCGATGATGGCAATGATGGTAAAAGGGCCTATTTCAAAATTTATAGATACGTTGGCATCCAATTTGGAGCAAGTTTAAACAAACTTCAGCTTTCTCCCGCAAGTGTGAGTGAAGGGAAAGTTTTTTATTCGTTTTCAATTTCAAAAAATTAGTTTTACTTCTTTCAACTGAAATTTTCGTAAGCCTTCATTTTCGGTATCCACCAAAAGCTCGCCGATATTAGACACGCCTTTTATTATTCCATTGAAACGTGAATTTTCGGAAGTTTCAAACACTGAAACCTTTCCCTTTTGGAATAAATTTTCCTCGTAAATGGGTTTCATTTCTGAAAAATCGAAAGTTGAGAGTTTTTTTAGTTTTTCGAGCATATTTCTCAGAAGTACATCCTGCAATTCTTCAAGCTGGAATGTCTCACCTGTTTCAAGCTTCATTGAACTAGCCTGTGGCAGTTCGTGGAAGTCGGTTTCATTCACATTGATTCCCACTCCTATAATCGCATATTTAACAGTGTTTCCCGTTAATACGTTCTCTATTAAAATACCGCCAATTTTTTTATTGGCTGACAATATGTCGTTTGGCCATTTGATACTTAATTTGGGCACATTTAGACTTTGAAGCGCCTTCAATATAGCTAAAGATACTGCCATAGAAACCCAAAATTGCCTTTCTATTTGTAGCTTATCAAAAGCTTGAAATACACTAAATGTAAGGCTTTGGCCTTCCTTGGAGAGCCACCCATTCCCCATTTGGCCACGCCCCGCAAATTGTCTTTTGGCCACCACAATGGTGGGGTTTGGCAATTGCGTTTCTTTTGCCAATTGCTTTAAGTATGTATTGGTAGAATCGATGGCATTAAGTTTGATTATCTTCAAAACGATAATTATGTTTAGTATTACGCCTTTTAAGGCGCTTCAAGAAACAAAAAAGTAATAACTTTGCACAATAGAAAAGAAAAATAATTAATGCAGAAAAAACAAGCAGGAACAGATCAACTTATTGCTCAAATAATACGAGGGATTGAAGATGTTAAGGGAAATGATATAGAAATTCTTGACCTAAGAGATATAGAAAATACCGTTTGTGACTATTTTATAATATGCAATGGTACCAGTAACACACAGGTGAATGCCATTGTAAATTCCGTTCAGAAATCAGTAAGCAAAGCACTTAAGGAAAAACCGTGGCACGTTGAGGGCAGCGACAACGCGGAGTGGATACTTATGGACTATGTGCACGTGGTAGTGCATGTTTTCCAAAAGCACATTCGCGAGTTTTATGATATTGAGGGGCTTTGGGGCGATGCAAAATCGGTTAAAATAGAAACAACACATTAAAAAAAGAAAATTGCCTTATGGCCGAAGAAAATAAAAATAAAAAGAACGAATCGAAAAGACCGAAACCTAGCTATTACTGGATTTACGCGGCAATAATTCTATTGTTTTTCGGTATCCAAATCTTTGGGGGTGGAAGTTGGTCGCAACCCGAGAAAACGAATCAAGCAAAGTTTGAAGAGTTTCTGAGAAATGGGGACGTTGAAAAAGTGGATGTCATCAATAAGAAAATTGCGAAGGTATATCTTACCGATGAAGCCAAAAAAAAGGAAATCCATTCCAGCAAAACCAATGCCCCTTCCTTTTTGGAACCAGGGCCGAACGATCCCGATTATCAGTTTGAATTTGGCGATTTACAGCTTTTCCAAGAGGATTTTCAGCAGATTAAAACAGAAAATGGATTATCTACTCCGCTAAATTTTGAAACAGACAATAATGTTTGGGGTGATATCTTAATGGGCATCCTGCCCTTCGTAATTATTATCGCTATTTGGATTTTCATCATGCGAAGAATGTCTTCAGGTGCTGGAGGTGGCGCTGGAGGACAACTTTTCAATATAGGAAAATCAAAAGCCAAGCTTTTTGACGAAAAAACAGATGTAAAAACTTCATTTAAGGATGTTGCCGGACTTGAGGGCGCCAAAGAAGAAGTTCAAGAAATTGTGGATTTCTTAAAGCAACCTGAGAAATACACCTCCCTTGGGGGTAAAATCCCTAAAGGAGCACTGCTTGTAGGTCCTCCAGGTACGGGTAAAACACTTTTGGCGAAGGCCGTTGCTGGCGAAGCTAAAGTACCGTTCTTCTCACTTTCCGGTTCAGATTTCGTTGAAATGTTTGTGGGCGTGGGTGCTTCCCGCGTGCGCGATCTTTTTAAACAGGCGAAAGACAAATCACCCGCAATTATTTTTATTGATGAAATTGATGCCATTGGCCGTGCCCGTGGAAAAAATAATTTCTCGGGAAGTAATGACGAGCGCGAAAACACACTGAACCAGCTGCTTACAGAAATGGACGGCTTTGGAACAAATACTAATGTTATTGTACTTGCCGCCACCAACCGTGCCGATGTATTGGACAAAGCTTTAATGCGCGCCGGCCGTTTCGATAGACAGATTTATGTAGATCTACCAGACGTACGTGAGCGTAAGGAAATTTTTGAAGTGCATTTGCGCCCGATAAAAAAAGATGATGATTTAGATACAGACTTTCTTTCAAAACAAACTCCGGGCTTCTCTGGAGCTGATATTGCAAACGTTTGTAACGAAGCAGCTTTGATTGCCGCCCGAAATGGTAAAAAATCTGTTGGAAAGCAAGACTTTTTAGATGCCGTGGATAGAATTGTTGGCGGTCTGGAAAAGAAGAACAAGATAATGACCATGGACGAGAAGCGCGCCATTGCGTTTCACGAAGCGGGACATGCAACCGTTAGCTGGATGCTCGAGCATGCTGCGCCTTTGGTAAAGGTTACTATAGTGCCTCGTGGACAGTCACTGGGAGCTGCGTGGTATTTACCCGAAGAAAGATTAATTATTCACCCAGAGCAGATGCTTGACGAAATGTGTGCCGCCCTTGGGGGACGCGCTGCGGAAAAGGTGATTTTCAACCGTATTTCAACCGGAGCATTGAGCGACCTGGAAAAAGTGACAAAACAAGCCCGCGCAATGGTGACCATCTATGGCCTAAATGAAAAAATAGGAAACCTTACCTATTACGATAGTAGCGGACAGTCTGAGTATAACTTTTCAAAACCGTATAGTGAGAAAACTGCCGAACTGATCGATAAGGAAATTTCAGCGTTAATTGAAGGACAGTACCAACGCGCCGTGAAGCTTTTAGAAGAAAACAAGGACAAATTGACCGAATTGGCAAACGTTCTTCTTGAAAAAGAAGTGATATTTAAGGACAATCTCCAGAAGATATTTGGCGACCGCCCTTTCGAAAAACCAGAAGAGGCACCCAGAGTGGCAACTAGCTAATGTTGCCATTTTTGGTTTCGTCCTTAAACTTTGTTTGGCCCGTAACAATACTTCAGTATAGATTTTATATATTTGAAGTTTAACGCAAATATGAACTCCTCAATTCATTATTAATGAGTCTATTCAAAAGACTTTTAAACCCTAATTACAAAAAATCGGAAGAGAAGGCCAAACGTGCCGAAAAAGCCGAACACAGCAGTTATTACCCAGAACAAAAACTTCCCATTGACGAAAAATTCACCTATAATTTTAAAAACAACGGGGGCAAATTTATTTACTGTGAAAATTGGGAAGAGGTTACCGAGGCTTTTGATAATATAATGCTTGAGAATGATTGGTATGAACAGGACGTTTTTTGCGTGAACGATATGCTTACCAAAAAATTTGATGGTTTTAATCTAAACTTCACCAAAAACACAGACTCAAAATTTTTCCTTTCCACGTGCGAATCCTTGGTCTCGAATAACGGCTCCATATTACTTTCGTCAAACCAAATAAAGGAAAAGAAGTTGAAGGAGCTTCCCTTCAATGTTATTATTTTTGCTACCACCAGCCAAATTGTGGATACCATTAGTGAAGGTTTGCGGATTATTAAAAACCAAAGTTCCGGTTCCATTCCCAGTAACATTACTACCATTCAAGACTTTGAAACCGAAAAAGAAAAGGATTTTATGAGTTATGGAAGTAGCACAAAAAACCTATATTTGTTGCTACTGGAAGACTTATAATATGAAGGAAATTCTCGTACGGACCCTTTCGGGCGTATTATACATTTCGATTATCATTTTTGCAATGTTTACTTCGCGCGAATGGTTTATGGGGCTCTTCTTTGTTTTGGCAATCATTACTTTAAGCGAATATTTAAAACTGGTGCACCTTACCAGCTATCTTGCCTATTTTCTACTTGCGGCCGCCTTTTACTTTCTGAGCTATGACGTTTTTGCCGATAATGCTGTTTATCTTCTTTTGATCTTAAGTGGCTTCGTCAATCTTTTTTTGTTGAAAGACGTATTGTGGACAAGCAAAATCCCAATGTTTGAGAAGAAAAAATACATTACCGTGATATTCTACATTATTAGTGGCTTTGTTTTTCTCACTCTTATTCCTGTAATGAATATAGACGGCGAGTTTATGCCAGAAATAATTATTGCGGTTTTTATATTGGTTTGGAGCAATGATACTTTTGCCTACCTCATCGGTTCAAAATTTGGAAAACATAAACTGCTGGAGCGCATTTCTCCCAAAAAGACCGTTGAAGGTTTTGTGGGCGGATTGGCTGGCGCTCTTTTGGCAGGATTTATTATCTTTAAAGTACTGGAAGGTTACAATCCGCTGGATGCTGAAAAGTATCCACTATGGGTTTGGATAGTCATGGCAGTTATTGTGTCTATATTTGGCACCATCGGCGATTTGATTCAATCAAAATTCAAAAGGCAGGCAGGAGTCAAGGACAGTGGAATTATTATGCCGGGCCACGGTGGCTTATATGACAGGCTTGACAGCATTATTTACGCCAGCCCATTTGTTTATGCATTTTTATTAATTGTTGACAATGTTTCATAAAGAAGGATTCAAAATTATATTTATTGCGCTCGTAATCGTTATCGCGCTTAGTCTTTTGGCGAATGTGTTTGTTGAAAACCCAACCATTCGCGGAGGAATTATTATTTCGTTGATTATTCTTTTGCTATTGGTACTCCAATTTTTCAGAAATCCAAAGCGAAACTTTTTGGTGCATCCGGAGCGCGTCCTATCTTCCGTTGATGGAAAGGTGGTAGTGATTGAAGAAGTTTTTGAGAAGGAATATTTCAACGATAAGAGATTGCAGGTATCAGTTTTTATGAGTCCAATAAATGTTCACGTAACCCGCTATCCCGTTGGCGGAAAGGTGGTTTATAGCAAATATCACCCGGGTAAATTCTTGGTAGCTTGGCACCCAAAATCTTCCGAGGAAAACGAACGCACCACGGTAGTGGTAAATAATGAAACGTTTGGAGATGTGCTTTTCAGACAGATTGCCGGCGCCATGGCCAAACGAATCGTAAATTACGCCGAAGCGGGCCAAGAGGTAGAACAGGCCTCTGACAGTGGTTTTATAAAATTTGGATCGCGCGTGGATATCTTTCTGCCGCTGGATGCAAAAATTAAAGTAGCCTTAAACCAAAAAGTTAAAGGTGGAATTTCAATAATTGCCGAAAAATAATGACTTCAGAAGAGCTTGATATAGCATTTAGAAATGCCGTGAAGAGCATCAATGAGCACACGGAACCTTTTCCCGCAGATGTACTATTGCGGTTATACGCCTACTACAAACGGGCAACGAATGATGCCGATATTCCCAGTGGCGGAAAGCCGCATATCTCGGCATTTAAGACCAACGCACTTTTCCAAACGCGCGGTCTTACCGAGGACGAGGCCAAACAACTCTACATTGAGGCCGTTAATCAATACTTTTTATACCGAAAGTAATTAGGCCTGCTGGGCTTTGTTGAATTTTATCTCGTACTCCTCAATAGCCTCCCTAATCTTTTCCACATTTTCTGAAGCGCGTTCATGTGCGCCCTCCATTGCTTTTTCAAGGTCCTTATCGGGATGTTGAAATAAGTCGGTAATCACGTGGTTAATCTTGTCGATGATACTTTTTTGGCTGTTTTTAATGTCCTCCAATTTGTGGAGCATCGACTGCATTTGTTCATACTTTGCTTGGTCCATAATTGTTCTGTTTTGAAGCAAGTTACACTCAAATACATCTGAAAATGAATAAATTAACCTCGATTTAGAATAAATTAAGAGATTTTAACGCCTTCAGAGTTTACTTCAGTCCCGCCAAACTTGCCTTCAAAGTTTCAATCTTTGCAAGCGCATCCGCTTCTTTTTGTCTTTCCAAAGCAACCACTTGTTCCGGAGCGCCGCTCACAAAACGTTCGTTCTTCAGTTTGCCCTGCACGCTTTTTAGAAAACCTTCGGTGTATTTCAATTCTTCGGAAAGCTTTGCCATTTCTTCTTCAACGTTAATTGCCCCAGCAATCGGTATAAAATATTCGTTGCTCTTTACACGGAAAGTCAATGCCCCGTCCAGTTTTTCTGAGATGTAATTCAATTCTGAAATATTGCCGAGTTTTGAAATCACGGCGTCAAATTCCTTAGAAGCATTGTCATTATTAAGAACCGAAAGTTCTATCGTGTCTTTAAAGGAAATGTTTTTCTCTTTGCGAATGGTTCTGATCCCTGAGATTACTTCGGAAGCAAATTCGAAATCCTTTATGATTTTTTCATCAAAAGCTTCCTGTTTTGGCCATTCTGAAATTATCAAAGCTTCAGAAATGTCGCGCTGGGTAATATGTTGCCAGATTTCTTCTGAAATGAATGGCACAAAAGGATGTGATATTTTCAAATTATCTTCCAAAACCGAAATTACTTCGAGATACGTTTTTTCAGAAATCTTTTCGCCAAAAGGTGGTTTTACCATTTCCAAAAGCCACGAACAGAAATCATCCCAAATCAATTTATAGGTTGCCATTAAGGCATCGCTGATGCGGTATTTGCTGTAATGGTCTTCAATCTCGGCAAGCGTTTTTTGGAATTTGCTGCGGTACCATTTTAGGGCAATGATGTCGCTTTGCGATTGCTCCTTTTCCAAATCAACTTCCCAGCCATCAATCAAACGGTAAGCGTTCCAGATTTTGTTCACAAAGGCACTCCCCTGTTTGCAAAGGTCTTCGTCAAACATTAAATCATTCCCCGCAGGTGAGCTCAAAAGCATCCCCACGCGCACGCCGTCGGCTCCGTAGGTATCCATCAAATCAATTGGATCTGGCGAGTTACCCAGCGATTTGCTCATCTTTCTACGCTGCTTATCGCGAACAATTCCCGTTAGGTACACATTTGTAAACGGTTTTTCATTTCGGTATTCATAACCTGCGATAATCATTCGAGCAACCCAAAAGAAAAGAATTTCGGGCGCGGTAACGAGGTCATTGGTTGGGTAATAGTAATTTATTTCTTTGTTGTCTGGCTCTAAAATTCCATTAAATACTGAAATAGGCCATAACCAAGATGAAAACCAGGTGTCCAAAGCGTCCGGATCTTGGGTTAAGTCGGTAGCATTTAATTGGTCATTACCTGTTTTTTCTTGCGCTAATTTTACCGCTTCTTCAATAGTTTCCGCAACAACAAAATCCTCTTTTCCATCTCCATAGAAATAGGCAGGAATTTGCTGCCCCCACCACAATTGGCGGGAGATGTTCCAATCGCGCACGTTTTCCATCCAGTGACGATAGGTGTTAACGAATTTTTCGGGAACTAAGTTTACGTCTTTTTCCAGCACGGCATCCAAAGCAGGTTGCGCAAGCTCCTTCATTTTAAGAAACCACTGATCGCTCAGTTTTGGTTCTATCACAGCGCCGGTTCTTTCACTGGTCCCAACCTTGTGCATATGGCTTTCAATTTTTGAAACCACGCCCATTGCTTCAAGTTCCTTTACAATTTCCTTGCGAACTACAAAACGATCTTTTCCTTCGTAATGAAGACCGAAACTGTTTAGGGTTCCGTCATCATTGAGAATATCAACTATTTCAAGATTGTGCTTATCGCCAAGCATTTTATCATTCTCATCGTGGGCAGGTGTAACTTTTAGACACCCTGTTCCGAATTCCACATCAACATATTCGTCTTCAATGATTGGAATTACACGATTGCAAACCGGAACGATGGCTTTTTTTCCACGAAGGTGCGCAAAACGCTCGTCATTTGGATTTATGCAGATCGCGGTGTCACCCAAAATGGTTTCCGGGCGCGTGGTGGCGATGGTTAAAGTTTCATCGCTGCCATCAATTTTATAATTTAGGTAATAGAGATTGCCTTGTTTTTCTTCGTAAATAACTTCTTCGTCAGAAAGAGTGGTCTTTGCCTGTGGGTCCCAATTTACCATTCGGTAGCCACGGTAAATATTTCCTTTTCGGTATAGGTCAACAAATACCTTTATCACCGAAGCTGACATATCTTCATCCATGGTGAACTTGGTTCGTTCCCAATCGCAGGAGGCGCCGAGTTTTTTCAACTGCTCTAAAATAATCCCACCGTGCTTGTGGGTCCATTCCCAAGCGTGTTCCAAAAATTCCTCGCGTGTAAGGGTCGCTTTGTCTATTCCTTCGGCTTTCAATTTTGCTACAACTTTGGCTTCGGTAGCAATGGAAGCGTGGTCCGTGCCCGGTACCCAGCAAGCATTAAAGCCCTGCAAACGCGCACGGCGAATCAAAACATCCTGTAAAGTATTATTGAGCATATGGCCCATGTGCAGTACTCCGGTAACATTCGGCGGCGGGATGACGATGGTGTATGGCGTTCTTTCGTCCACTTCAGAATGGAAATATCTATTCTCCATCCAGTAGCTATACCACTTGTTCTCAGTCTGTTTTGCATTGTATTTTGCCTCTAAAGCCATACTTTGGTCTGGTATTTGTATAATGAGTTGCAAAAGTAAATATATCTAAAGGATAATAAAAGTGAATAAGTTATTTTGCTTGTTGTTCAAAAGTTATATACTTTAGCAATCATTAAAAAACACAAAATCATGAAAAAATTAGCTCTAATGGCTCTTGTTGCCTTTATCGGTTTTGCCGCACAGGCGCAACAAGCAAAAATCAGTTTCAAGGAAGATACTGTGGATTATGGCACTATCGCAAAAGGCAGTGACGGCGTTCGCGTATTTGAGTTCACTAACACTGGCGATGCCCCGCTTATTATTAGTGATGTAAAGTCCAGCTGTGGCTGTACTGTCCCCAAAAAACCAAGTGGTCCTATTGCCCCAGGAGCAAGTAGTACTATTGAGGTTAAATATGACACTAATCGTGTTGGTCCAATTCGGAAAACGGTTACGGTGTATTCAAACGCAAGCGAACCAATGGTAGCTTTAAAAATAAAAGGCGAAGTTATGAGCGACTCAGCAAGCGTTCTGGAAAAAAGCTAATAAAACTACACTTTATAAAAAGTCCGGTTGAAGTTAAAATTCAACCGGACTTTTTTTTAGAATACGCTTTTAAGATTGAACTTGAATTTGTTTATATAATCGCCTCTTTTAATTTCCAGCGAAATTTTTTTGCCTTCATCTGAAGAAAATATTTCAATCAATTCATAAAGTTTATACTGATAGCAAGGCTTACCGTTTATAGTTAAAACCTCATCCCCTTTTATAACGCCTGCAATCGCAGCAGGCGAACCTTCGCGAACATCGGCCACAACATATTTTGGAACCAAGGAAAAATGCACCTCAGTTGTAATGGAAATGCTATTAACGGTAAGGCTTTCATTTTGGTTCATCCTATTGGTATTCACACTTGCCTGTCGCTCTTCCTTCACAAGTTCAAGACCTTCGTGTTCCAAAGTAATACCACTCATATTATAATTAAAAGGTTCTTTAAATTTTCGGTTTTTTTTAAAGCGAACTATCTTATTTGTATAATCAAATGTAACCGTAAACCTACTTAAAAACCCTCCCCCAACGCTACCGTCGCGTTCTTCATAATTGCGTGCTTTGAGAATTGCCTCCTCTTCAGGAAAGGATGTGTTAACTTCATTTAAATTAAAACTGCCCACAGATAGCCTTGGAATTCTCGTGCGTTTTCCGAAAATATTGCCGCTCAGTCCTAAGCCCAAAAAATCCTTAAAATAATTTGGAGGAGACTCTTTGATGAAATCGGCCTTGTCAAAAAGCCACATTACATCGCTGGATCCAGAATCTACCAAAAGCGTTACTTCTTCCATAGCGTTTTTAGATTCAACTTGTAGGGAGATATAAGGTTTCCCGCCCACAAAGTTTATTGGCAAATCCTCACATTTTTTGCACGGCTTTAGACTGTATTTCTTAGGGTTATATACAGTTATAACTTCCGCCGCATAATTGATTTTCACAATAAAATTCTGAAAAAATTCATTTCCCAGAATACCGTGAACCGGTATACCCATTCGGGGCGAAAAGTTTAGTGTACTATCAAAAATTATGTAAAGGTCATGGTCGTTATCTATCGCACTACCCACTTTTACTTTATTGTTCAAGCTTCTTAAAGCCTCTACCGCCCCTCCCGCGCCGAGGCCCTGCAGCATAACCGGAGTGGTATTTCGGAGCTGGAGACTGTCTGCTTCTTCTAAACTAAATAGAATAGTCGATTTTACACCCGTATCAAGAATAAAGGAAAGCGGCGTGCCATTGATTTCTATTTGAACAATGGACAGATTATTTACCAGTTTGAAAGGAATTTTGTCCCTCTTTTTATCTGACTGAAGAAAAAAGCCTATTTGCGCCACCGAAGCAACCGAAAAACAAAGAAAGAACAGAAGTACAAGGGCTTTACGCAAAATTTTAATAGTTTTTTTGAAAACACTTGAAGATATAAAAAAAAGCCGAATGTTGTTTCAGGCA
This sequence comes from Aequorivita aquimaris, assembly GCF_001573155.1. Taxonomy (GTDB): domain Bacteria; phylum Bacteroidota; class Bacteroidia; order Flavobacteriales; family Flavobacteriaceae; genus Aequorivita; species Aequorivita aquimaris. The sequence goes on from NZ_JRWG01000005.1 coordinate 133,980, forward strand.
GAGTGATTTTATAAAATATATTTTGCAACTTTGCCACAAACAATTTCATTATGCCGACAGTTTCACATAAAGGGAAAAACATGCCAGAATCACCTATCAGAAAGCTGGTTCCCTACGCCGAAAAAGCCTATAAAGCAAACAAAACCGTTTACCACCTTAACATAGGCCAGCCCGATATAAAATCGCCTGAGATTGCTATGGATGCTGTGGCGCACCACCATTTGGAAATTCTTGCTTATACTCGCTCTGAAGGTTCGCAGGAATACCGTGAAAAAATTGCAGATTATTATAAAAAGAACAGCATTGCGGTTGAGGCCAATGACATTATCGTAACAACTGGCGGAAGTGAGGCCCTGCTCTTTGCTATGGGAAGCATTGCCGATGCAGGCGATGAAATAATTATTCCCGAACCATTTTATGCAAATTACAACGGTTTTGCCACGGCATCTGATGTAAAAATTGTGCCCGTCATCTCAAAGATTGAAGACAATTTTGCCCTGCCGCCAATTTCGGAATTTGAAAAACTGATTACCCCGAAAACAAAGGCAATACTTATCTGTAACCCCGGAAATCCAACAGGGTATCTCTATTCAAAAGAAGAAATACAGACCTTGGCCAAAATCGTTAAAAAACACGATCTGTTTTTGGTCGCTGATGAAGTATATCGCGAGTTCACCTACGACGGCTATAAACATTATTCAATTCTCGAAGAACCAAGCTTGGCCGAAAACGGAATCATCATCGATTCGGTTTCAAAAAGGTACAGCATGTGTGGCGCGCGCATTGGTTGTTTGGTTTCAAAAAACAAACAGGTTATCGCAACTGCCTTAAAATTTGCGCAGGCGCGTTTAAGTCCGCCCACCTTTGCCCAGATTGCAAGCGAAGCGGCATTGCAGACGCCCCAAAGTTACTTTGATGAAGTAATCACCGAATATCAGGATAGAAGAAATACTTTGGTTGCCGCCCTCAAAGCCATTCCCGGCGTACAAGTGGGTGAGCCCAAAGGCGCTTTTTATTGCATTGTCCAACTTCCAATAAAAAATAGCGATGCCTTTGCACAGTGGCTTTTGGAGGAATTTGACGACAATGGCGAAACCATCATGGTCGCTCCCGCCGCAGGTTTTTATTCCAGTCCCGGGGTTGGATTGAACCAAGTGCGAATTGCTTATGTTTTGAAAAAGGAAAGCCTTATCAGAGCGGTCGAAATCTTAAAACTTGCGCTTCAAAAATATAAGGATTGATGCGGGTTGAAGAGAACAAATCGCTTAAAAACCACAATACTTTTGGCATAGCTTGCAATGCGCGTTATTTTGTTTCGGTTGAAACTATTGACGAACTGAAACAGGCTCTTTCAGAAAAACCTTCAAAAGAGCTTTTCATTCTCGGCGGCGGAAGTAATATGCTGTTGACGGGCGATTTGGACGCGTATGTTCTTCACATAAATTTAAAGGGAATTGAAATTTTAAAGGAAACCAAAACCGAAGTTTGGGTAAAAGCAATGGCCGGCGAAAACTGGCACGAGTTTGTTCAATATTGCATCGCGAACGATCTTGGCGGCCTGGAAAACCTTTCTTTGATTCCCGGGAACGTTGGCACGGCGCCCATCCAAAACATTGGTGCCTATGGCGTGGAGCTAAAAGATACATTTGTAAGCTGCAATACGGTTGAAATTGAAACCTTAAAAGAAAGGGAGTTCACAAAAGCCGAATGTGACTTTGAGTACCGAAATTCAATCTTCAAAAATGAGGCGAAGGGAAAGTACATTATTACCAGCGTAACTTTCCGACTGACCAAAAAGAATCACAAAACGAGTATTTCTTACGGCGATATCCAAAAGATTTTAGCCGATAAAAATATTGAAACCCCTTCAATAAAGGACATTTCGGAAGCGGTAATCGCCATTCGCCAATCAAAACTTCCCGACCCGAAAGTATTGGGCAACAGCGGCAGTTTCTTTAAAAATCCGGTTGTGGATGCTGAAACCTTCCAAGAATTCCGAAGAAATTTTCCCGAAGCTCCTTTTTATGAAGTTTCGCCTACGGAATTTAAAATTCCAGCAGGCTGGCTTATTGAAAAAGCAGGATTTAAAGGCCAGCGTTTTGGCGATGCGGGCGTCCACAAAAATCAAGCGTTGGTTCTCGTAAATTACGGCAACGCCACGGGCAAGGAAATTTGGCAGCTCGCCATGGAAATCCAAAAAAAGGTAAAGGAAATGACCGGAATCTATATTGAGCCGGAAGTAAACGTTTTTTAATTCGTATTCAACAGGGCATCAACTACGTACACAACGCCATTGGACCCTCCCACGCTGCCTTTAATCACCTTCGCGTTCACGCCCTTCCCATTAGAGACCATAAGCCCTTCCCCGGATTTTGTTACGGTGAGCGTAGTGCCGGCAAGCGATTTCAGTGTCGCCTTTCCGCTTTTATCCACGGTTTGCAGCAAGGTTGATTTGTCATAATTCCCTTCTACGATATGCGATTTCAGCATTGTTATCAACTGTTCCTTGTTTTCGGGGTTTGAGTAGAAATTTCGCTTTTCAGCAGGTAGTGATTCAATAGCTGTATCTGTGGCGCCAAAAACCGTAAAAGGCCCAGAATTGTTGGAAAGCAAATCCGTCAATTCGGCGGTAACAAGGTAGCTCGCAAATCTCTTTAAATAGCCATCGTTCATTACTCGGGCCATCACACTTTTTATAACCGCAATGTCCTGTTCGGTCAAATCTCTCTTTGCCGCCCTCTTTTTTGGCAGTTCCGGAGCGGCGTCAACAGCTACGGATTCGATTTCCTTTTTATCTGGATTTTGGGAATCATTTTTACATGAAAAAGTGAGAAGTGCAACGAGTGAAAGAATTAAAAAAGTAGTCGGTTTTAACATCGTTAAATTATTTAAAATTGAGGCTAAAAATACTTAAATTCTGAGCACAACAACAAGAAAGATTGTATTTTTGCACCCTAAATACTTAAGATGAAACTTTTACTTATCACATTAGCTTTATTATTACTTGCCGTTGCGGGAATAGCCATAAAATTATGGGCAAAAAAGGATGGAAAATTTGCAGGCACCTGCGCCAGCCAGAGTCCGTTTTTAAACAAGGAAGGCCAATCGTGCGGCTTCTGCGGAAAGACCCCGGACCAATTTGATACTTGTAAGGAAGATACTCACAAAATTGAGGCTTCTTCTAATTAACTAAATTTAAGCTTCGTCTTTATTCACACAATTACAATCATAAATCTGTATGGTGCTACTTTACGTTTTCGGCGCAATTGCGTTGATTAACTGTGCTTATTACCTTCTCTTTTCGAACTTTGCTTTTTTAAAAACTTCCGAGAAAACCACTTCGGAAAAATATCCACTTTCCCTAATAATTTGTGCCAAGAACGAAGCTGAAAATCTTCAAAAGCACATTCCGCTTTGGCAAAAACAGCAATATCCCAATTTTGAAATCATACTTATAAACGATGCCTCGATTGACGAGACCTTGGAGGTTATGGAAAGTTTTGCCGAGAACGATTCACGAATCCAGATTGTAAACGTAAAAAACAACGAAGCTTTTTGGGCCAACAAAAAATATGCCCTCACCTTGGGAATAAAACGCGCAAAAAACACGCGGCTGGTGTTCACGGATGCCGATTGTTACCCAGCCTCCGAGGATTGGTTGGCGACGATGGCCTCCAATTTTTCCGATGAAAAACAGTTGATTCTCGGTTACGGCGCCTATGAAAAGCTGCCCGGATTCTTGAACAAAATAATCCGTTTTGAAACCTTAATGACGGCCGTGCAATATTTTTCGTACGCCCAAGCCGGAAACCCTTATATGGGCGTGGGCCGCAATTTGGCTTATACAAGCAATCTTTACTATGAAAATAATGGCTATATGAGCCATATTAAAATACCTTCGGGCGATGACGATCTTTTTGTGAATGAAGCCGCTACTTCCAAAAATGTCGCCCTTTGTGTGGAACCAAAAGCCTTTACATATTCCCTTCCTAAGAAGAAAAGGAAAAAATGGCTTCTTCAAAAAAAGAGGCATTATTCCACCGCTAAACTCTACAAACCCAAGCACCGTTTTCTCTTGGCGACTTATTACGCGACTAATTTATTATTTTGGTTACTGGCAATCGCCACCCTGTTTACAGATTTTTGGTATTTTGCGTTGGCCATAATTTTCATTCGCCTTGTATTTCAGTATATTATAGTGGGAAGCGCCGCAAAAAAACTGAAAGAGCAGGATTTGGCACCGTTCATTCCTTTTTACGAATTGTTTTTAGTCTTCACACAATTAAGTATCTTTATTTCCAACAGCGGCGAAAAAAACTCGCGATGGAAATAACTTCGGAAGAAATAGCACTACATATTGAAAAGGCAAAAAAGGGCAAACAGGGCGCTTTCAAATTCTTGTTGGATTATTTTTGGAACGAAGTGTATGGCTTTCAAATGAAAAGGGTCAGGAACGAGCACGAAGCCGAGGACATCACCATTGAAACCTTTGCAAAAGCTTTTGATAAAATTGAGACTTTTGACGAAAACTACACCTTTTCAACCTGGCTGATTGCCATTTCGAAAAATATCCAAATAGACAAAACGCGCAAAAAAAACGCTTCCATCTATTCCAATACAACAGACGCTTCCAACGAGCAGGTGCAGAAAATTGCGGACCACTCGCCCACCCCGGAGGATAAATTGATTCGGGAGCAAAATCTCGCTGAGCTTTTATGCTACATTAAACAACTGAAACCACATTATCAGGAAGTAATAAACCTGCGGTATTTTCAGGAAATGAGCTACAATGAAATTTCCGAAACCTTGGAGGAACCTTTAAACAATGTAAAAGTGAGACTGCTTCGGGCCAGAAAACTTCTGGCAGAAATCATTACGGAGAAAGGGTAGGAAATACAAATCCCAAAAATCATCCCGATAGTTTTTGGGACCAAATTCCAAAAAAATGAGGTTCCCCTCTTGGTTGTTAGGGGGCTTTTTTTCGTACTTTTGTTTCCCTTATGAGCACAGAAACTTTGGAAATTCAAAAGCCCACGCCCAAACCTAAATGGATTCGCGTAAAGCTTCCCACAGGAAAAAAATATACCGAACTGCGCGGCGTGGTTGAAAAATATAAACTGCACACCATCTGCACTTCCGGTAGCTGCCCAAATATGGGTGAATGCTGGGGCGAGGGCACGGCCACCTTTATGATTTTGGGAAACATCTGTACCCGCTCCTGCGGTTTCTGCGGGGTGAAAACCGGACGCCCCGAAACTATAGATTGGGACGAGCCTGAAAAAGTTGCGCGCTCCATTAAATTGATGAATATAAAGCACGCGGTTATAACCTCTGTTGACCGTGATGATTTGAAAGATATGGGCTCTATTATTTGGGCCGAAACCGTGAAGGCGATTCGCCGGATGAATCCAGATACTACTTTGGAAACTTTGATTCCAGATTTTCAGGGCAACACCCGAAACATAGACCGCATAATAGCCGTGCGGCCCGAAATTGTGAGCCACAATATGGAAACAGTAAAGCGCCTAACACGCGAGGTACGGATACAGGCTAAATATGAACGCAGTCTTGAAGTATTGAATTACCTGAAACAGTCGGGTAACCTTCGCACCAAAAGCGGTATCATGCTCGGTTTGGGAGAAATAGAAGAAGAAGTAATTCAAACCATGAAAGATTTGCGCAGCGTGGGGCTGGATGTATTGACCATTGGGCAGTACTTGCAACCCTCCAAAAAGCATCTTCCGGTAAAGGAATTTATTACGCCCGAACAGTTCAAAAAATATGAGACCATAGGTTTGGAAATGGGTTTCCGCCACGTGGAAAGCGGGGCTCTGGTACGTTCTTCGTACAAGGCGCAAAAGCATCTTACCTAAATAATTTCTGAAATGCAAGAAAAAACAACCGTCGGCATTAATGGTTTTGGCCGCATTGGCCGAAACCTTTTTCGGTTATTACTGAACCATCCTGCTATTGAGGTGGTTGCGGTAAATGATTTGGCCGATTCCAAAACGCTAAGTCATCTGCTAAAATATGACAGCATTCACGGGGTTTTAAAGGAAGATATTTCACATTCAAAAAACGGGATTACCGTTGCCGGAAAGAAGGTGAAATTTTCCTCGGAAAAAAACATAGCAGATATTGTCTGGGGAAAGATAGATGTGGTGGTAGAATGCACGGGCAAATTCAAAACCAAGTCACAACTTGAAAACCATTTAAGAAATGGCGCAAAAAAGGTAATTCTCTCCGTACCACCGTCGGACGATGATATTAAAACCGTTGTAATTGGCGTAAACGACAATATACTAAATGCGGATGATTTAATTATATCTAACGCGTCCTGCACCACCAATAATGCCGCCCCAATGTTGAAAATAATCAACGAACTCTGCGGCATTGAGCAGGCCTACATCACCACGGTCCACTCTTACACCACCGACCAAAGCTTGCACGACCAGCCCCATAGGGACCTGCGCCGTGCGCGCGCCGCGGGACAATCCATTGTGCCCACAACCACGGGCGCAGCAAAGGCTTTGACCAAAATATTTCCGGAGTTTTCTGAAGTAATCGGCGGTTGCGGCATCCGGGTGCCCGTTCCTAATGGTTCCTTGACAGACGTAACCCTCAATGTGAAAAAGGAAGTTTCAATAGAAGAAATAAACAATGCCTTCAAAAACGCTTCGGAAAATTCACTAGCGGGAATTCTTCAATATACCGAAGACCCTATCGTTTCCATTGACATTGTAGGCAATACAAATTCATGCATTTTTGATGCGGGAATGACCTCGGTAATAGGCAAGATGGTAAAAATAATCGGATGGTATGATAATGAAATTGGCTATTCGTCCAGAATTATAGATTTAATTGACAAAATTTCAGTGAAATAACTATATTTATTGCCCCTTTAAACCAACCAATGCACCAACTGATTTTAAAATACAAGATTTTCTTGCCCCTTGTTTTGTGTTTGCTGGTTTCAGTCAATTCCTCTTCAGCGCAAATTAAGGATACCATTGTGACCATAAAACAGTTACAGTATTCAGCCAGCAAAGCACTGGAAACTGAAAACTTTATGGAAGCGGTGAAAAATCTAAACGATGCCAACAAACTGGCAATGCTCCCGAAATATAGAAGTTATAAGCCAGATGTAGAATTAAGTATTGCAGAGCTTTACTATAATTTGGAATATTTTGACAAGGCGATTGATGAAACAAAAAAAGCAATTGAAAATGGCGAAACCTATAAAAATTTCTATAAACTGGCAAAAGCTTATAATCTTTATGGAATTATTCTAGTTTCAAATGGTAAGACTGAAATAGCTGAAAAATACTTAAGTAAGGCTGACTCAATCTATACCGATCTCAATGATGAAAAAAGTAAGGCAAACGTACTTTATGGTAAAGGTCTGTTAGAGATTCGGTTAGGCAATTATGAAAAAGCCATTTCTTATTTAAAACCAGCTGCACAAAGCTTTAAGGAACAAGGTTTATTGTATCAAGAAGTGGGTGCATATAGCAGTATTGCAGATGCGCTTTCACTAATAAATCCTGAAATATATCCTCGCCCATTGCAGGAAGCTAGGAACTTTTTAAAGACTGTCTCTGAAATTTCATATTCACAAGGTTTCACAAAGTATATTGTGGAAAGCCATCGAATCAATTCACAGATCTTGATTGCAGAAAAGATGAATTCCAAAGCAGAGGAAGAGCTTAAATATTACTTCAACCGAAAGGATTCGCTACGCCAAATTCACTTAAAAGCTATTGAACGCGGAATTCAAGCAGAATCTGCCATTGGCGATTTGAACGAAATAATAGCAACGCAACAAGACGACCTCACAAAACAGGAAAAATCGCTATTTTTTGGAAAGCTTACAGGCTGGCTTAGTATTGCCCTCATTTTGATCCTTTCGCTCTTAACGCTATCACTTTATAAAAACAATAATTTAAGGGCCAAGGCAAACGAACTGTTGCAGGACAAAAACACCGAGTTGCAGGAGGCAAAAGAAAATGCTGAAAAAGCTTCGCAGGCCAAGGCACAGTTTCTCTCCACCATTACGCACGAACTGCGAACGCCTATGTACACCGTAACCGGGCTAACGCACCTGCTTTTGGAAGAAGATCCGAAGCCGGAACAAAGAGAGCATCTAAACTCTTTGAAATTCTCTGGAGAATATCTGCTTTCCCTAATCAACAATATTCTCGACCTCAATAAATTAGAGGCCAATAAGGTTGAAATTGAAAAAGCGCCCTTCAATCTGAAAAAGCGGATAGACGGGGTGTTGATTGCCTTAAAGAAATCTGCGGAGGCCAAAAACAACAATGTTCATTACGAATACGACCCAACCTTGCCAAATGAAGTGATGGGCGATTCCCTGAAAATTTCACAAATCCTTATCAACCTTATCAGCAACTCCATCAAGTTTACCGAAAATGGCGATATCTGGGTACGGGTAAAAAATGCCGAAAAATCCGCCAATAAGGTGGTGGTCCATTTTGAAGTGGAAGATACGGGAGACGGAATTTCCAAAAAGAAACAAAACACCATATTTGAATCGTTCTCGCAAGGTTCACTTCAGATAAACCGAAAATACGGGGGAACGGGTCTTGGCCTCTCTATCGTAAAGAATCTATTGGAACTTATGGGCAGCAAAATATTCCTTGAGAGTAAGCTGGGCGAAGGTTCCAAATTTTGGTTCAATATAAGTTATGATATTGTGGAGTCAGAAACCAATATAGTTGACCCTAAAAATATGGAGGTTGTATTGGACAATGACATATTTGAAAACAAATCGGTGATGATTGTGGAAGACAACAAAATCAACCAGATGATTACCAAGAAAATTCTTGAAAAGAAAAAAATGTCGTGCACCGTAGTAGATAACGGGATGGATGCCATAAAGCACGCCAAAGAACAAGATTTTGACGTAATCCTCATGGACATCCACATGCCGGGAATTAGCGGAATAGAGGCCACGAAAAAGATTCGTGAATTTAACAGAACCGTTCCCATCATCGCTCTTACCGCAATTACTATTGAGGAAAATTTAGAGGATTTTTATAAAGCGGGTTTCAATGAATTTATACCAAAACCTTTCAATGCCGAAGACTTTTTTGAAAAGATAAACCGCGTGCTACGCAGCAATGATTTTTTGGTGAAGTAATTACGATTTCTCTTTTATCGCTTTCTCAATACTACTTTTGAATTTCGCCTCTTCATCCTTCAAAATCACGGTTTTTATTGGCAAATAGTAGATTTCCGTAGTGTTTGAAATAGGCTGCAATCTCATAAAATCCTTTTCGGTCGTCAGTATTAAGGATTGCTTTTGCAACTCCTCAATTTCAGAAACGGTAAAATTATGATGGTCGGGGAATGATTTTTCGTCAAAGTTCAATCCTTCGCCCTTCAAAAACTCGATCAACGGCTTGGGGTTTGCAATACCCGTTACCAAAAGGAATTTGCGATCTTTTAAATAGGAAAGCGGTTTTTCTTCCTTTGCATTTTTTATTTCGGAAGCATAACCGATTTTGGAAAAATATAGTTCCTGATGCGATTTCGGCTTCAGTTTTCGCTTTATGGTTTCGATTTTGGAATTGGAAATAGATTCGGGACATTTCGTTACAACAATTATATCTGCCCGACCTGCGCCAAATTTCGGTTCCCGAAGATTTCCCGCGGGAAGCATACAGTCGTCCACGTACAATTTATCAAAAGAGGTAAGCAAAATGTTCAACGAGGCGGTTACCTTTCTATGTTGAAAGGCATCGTCGAGCAAAATTACGTCTGCCCTGTCCTGCAATTCCTCAATTCCCGTTTGCCGATCTTCGCATACGGCGACGGTTATTTCGGGAAATTTCTTTTTAAACTGAAGCGGCTCGTCGCCTACTTCTTCCGCAGTACTTTTAGTTAAAACTTCGCGGTAACCGGAAGACTTCCGTTTATAACCGCGGCTCAAAACGGCAATCTTATTAGTGTCCTTTAAAAAAGAAACCAGTAATTCTATCATCGGCGATTTTCCCGTACCGCCCGTGGAAAGGTTTCCCACGCAGATAACCGGAAAATCATAGCTTTTGCTTTTCAAAATCCCTTTGTTGTAAAAAAAGTTGCGGAGCGCAGTAATGCCACCGTAGAGGATTGAAAAAGGAAATAATAACTTCCGCAGAAAATTCATTTAACGAAAGTACTAATTCCGCAGAAATTGAGGATTGCTTTAAAATAAAAATAGAGGCCGCTAAAAATTGGGCAAACCGTTATCTTTACCGAAAATGTAGAAAAATGAAGGTAAAAGAAGTAATCGCACTGCTTGAGGAGCTCTCCCCGCTCTCCTATTCCGAAGGTTTTGACAATACCGGTCTGTTGATCGGCGATGTCAACGCCACTGTCTCGGGAATCTTGGTAACGCTGGATACGCTTGAAAAAGTGGTGGATGAAGCCATTGAAAAAAAATGCAACCTCATCGTGAGCTTTCACCCGATTATTTTCTCGGGCCTGAAAAAAATTACTGGAAAAACCTATGTGGAACGCGTGGTGCAAAAAGCCATAAAACACGACATCGCCATATTCTCAAATCATACCGCGCTGGACAATTCCTGGAACGGCGTAAATGCAATGATCTGCGAAAAGCTCAGGTTGAAAAATCGTTCGGTGTTAATTCCACAAAACGAAACCATTAAAAAACTCATTACGTTTGTGCCTTCAAAAGATGCCGAAAAAGTTAGAAACGCCCTTTTTGCAGTTGGTGCAGGCAATATTGGCAATTATGAAAATTGCAGTTTCAATATTGAGGGAAAAGGTAGTTTTAAGGGCAATGAAGCCTCCAATCCCGTAATCGGAAAAAAGGGCGAAACACATTTTGAAGAAGAAACCCAAATTGGGATTACTTTTGCAAAACACCTCCAAAGCAATATTTTAAAAGCCTTGTTTGAAGCGCATCCGTACGAAGAAGTAGCTTATGAAATTACTACACTCGAAAACCAAAACCAACATTTGGGGATGGGAATGGTCGGAGAACTGGAACAAGCGTTGGATGAAAGAACGTTTTTAAAATTTCTAAAGGAAACCATGAAAACGGATTGCGTGCGGCATTCCGCTATGCTGGATAAACCAATTAAGAAGGTTGCGGTTCTCGGTGGAAGCGGAGCTTTTGCAATTGATGCCGCAAAAAAAGCTGGCGCCGATGCATTTATTTCGGCAGATTTTAAATACCACGACTTCTTTAGGGCTGAAAACACAATACTTTTGGCAGATATTGGACATTATGAAAGCGAACAGTACACAAAAGACCTTTTACATTCTTTCCTTAAGAAAAAAATCACTAATTTTGCAGTCCTTTTATCACAAATAAATACCAATCCTATTAGCTATTTATAATTTATGGCAACAAAAACCGAAGTTACTGTTGAAGAGAAGTTAAGAGCACTGTATGATCTGCAACTTATTGATTCCAGAATTGATGAAATAAGAAGCGTTCGTGGCGAACTTCCGCTGGAAGTGGAAGATCTTGAGGACGAGGTGGCAGGAATGAACACCCGTTTGGAAAAGCTTAAGGCAGACCTTGAGGTAATTGAAGACCAAATCAAGGAAAAGAAGAACAATATTGAAGAGTCTAAGGCTCTCATTAAAAAATATACTGCACAACAGGATAATGTTCGAAATAATCGCGAATATAACTCCTTGAGTAAAGAAGTTGAATTCCAAGAGCTTGAAATTCAACTTGCGGAAAAAAACATCAAGGAATATCGCGCACAGATTGAGCAAAAGAACCAAGTAATTGAAGAAACCAAAGGACGTTTTGACGAGCGCTCTGAGCATTTAAAGCACAAGCAAAACGAGCTGGACGAAATCTTGAAAGAGACCGAGAAGGAAGAGCAAACGCTTATCAAGGAATCTGAAAACTTTGAATCCCAAATTGAGCCTCGACTTCTAAAAGCCTACAAACGCATTCGCACCAATGTGAAAAACGGTTTGGCCGTAGTTCCTGTGGAGCGTGGTGCTTCGGGAGGTTCTTTCTTCACCATTCCACCACAAGTGCAAATGGAGATTGCAGGTCGAAAAAAAATTATTACTGACGAGCACAGTGGACGAATCTTAGTTGATCCAGATTTAGCTGCCGAAGAGCGTGAAAAAATGGAAGCTAAGTTTGCAAAACTTAAATAAATACCACCCTTAATTATAACAAAGCCTTCACATATTGTGAGGGCTTTTTTTGTACTTTAAATGCAAGGTTTTCTATTTACTGAAGACCAATTCCACAAAATCAAACAATATGAAAAAAATCACATTTATCATTGCAAGTATTTTTCTTTTCTCGCTTCAGGGCGCTTGCAAACCTTCCAATGAAAGTAATAAGCAGGCTGAGGCTATTGCCCAAAAAGAACAAGTTCCAGTTCAAACCGAACCTGTTAACGGCCTAAAGAGAGCGTATTTTGCAAGTGGTTGCTTTTGGTGTGTTGAGGCCATCTACGAAAGTGTAAATGGTGTTAAGAAAGCCATTTCAGGCTATAGCGGCGGCGAAACGAAAAACCCAACGTATCAAAATCATGCAGATCACGCAGAAGCAGTGGAGGTAATTTATGATCCTGAAATTGTAAGTTTTAATCAGTTGGTTGATGTGTATTTCGGCTCACAAAATATAACCCAAGTGAATGGTCAAGGCCCTGATCACGGGAAATCGTACCGCTCTATTATTTTTTATCAGAATGATGAAGAAAAGAAAATTATTGATGAAAAAATTAATGCACTGAATAAACAATTAAATGGAGATAAAGTTGCCGCACAAGTTTTGCCATTCCAAAAATTTTGGGATGCAGAGAACTACCACCAAAACTACGAGCGTAACAATCCCGATAATCCGTACATTCAAAATGTTTCCATTCCACGTTTGAACAGATTTAAGGAGAAATTTCCGGAACTTTTAAAAAAAGATTCCGCGCATTAATTCTTTGGAATAATCTGAATATCAAAATTCCATAGCTTCGGTTGTGGAATTTTTTATTGCCTTCAATTCAAAAATCAACGGGTATAATTTATTTGGCATTTCGAACACCCCTTCTTCATTTTTAATCAAGCCGGGAAATATATCATAAGGAGAAGCATCATGTTCTTTTAGATATTCTATTTGAAGTCCTGCTTCGGCAAGCGAAGATATCACTTCACCCAAACTATGGTTCCAGCCGTATTCCTTGCTCACCATTTTTGAATTTTTATCGGCATACGTACCTTGGTATTCCTCATAAATCGCTTCTTTTTGCTGGTAGCCATATTTCATCTCTGGAGGTGAAACGGTATAATCAAACATCCAGGCAATGGGATGGAATTCTACAATATAAAAAAATCCGCCGGGCTTTAACCGTTCCGAAATCATCTGCGCCCACGGTTTTAAATCGGGCAACCAACCTATCGTCCCGTAGCTTGTAAAAACAATATCAAATTTTTCTGAAACAAATTGTGAAGTATCCAAAACATTGCAACAAACAAACTTCGCATCAAGTTTCAATTCCGTGTTCAATTGCTTTGCTAATTTAATTGCTTCATCAGAAATATCAACGCCCGTACATTTGGCACCCATTCGCGCAAGACTTAGCGTATCCTGCCCAAAATGACACTGAAGATGCAAAATATTTTGTCCACAAACCTCGCCAAAGGCTTCCATTTCGTATTTATTCAGCGATGACTTGCCTTTTCTAAAATTGGCCAAATCATAAAATTCACTATCGGCATGTACAGGAACTTTGGCATTCCAAGTATTGCGATTGGTTTCAAACATTTCTGCTTCATTCATTTTCTTAAATTTTAATAATTAAGCTCTAACACAAAAAAAACATTCGATAACATTTTTCAAATTTATTTACGATTTTCGTTAAACATCGGTTAAAATAATTTAAATCTGAAATGTTTTGTTGTAGTTTTAGAAATACTAACTTTAAAAAACTAAAATTATGGGTGACATCATCTGGTTAATTGTAGTACTCCTTATTATAGGATGGCTCGTAGGTTACTTCGGTTTCGGTGAAGCTGTTGGAAGCCTAATTCACATTTTACTGGTCTTAGCAATAATTGGTATTCTGTACCGATTGGCAACTGGCCGCAGACCTTAATCAATCTTAATTTTAAAATTAACCCTTAAACAACAAACTAATATGAAAAAAGTATTCTTAATTTTATTTGCAGCAGGCTTGATGGCAACAAGCTTTACTAGCTGCCGCGAAAACAAAACCGTAGGCGACGAAGTTGAAGACGTAGCAGACGATATTGAAGATGCTGTAGATTAATTTTATCTATATATCCATAAAAGCCCTTCCAGTTAATCTTGGGAGGGCTTTTTCTTTTTGGCCTCGTTTGCCACTATGGATTTCCATTCAGGATGTTTTTCAATATAATTCTTTGTGAAGGGACAAACGGGAATAACTTTCAGTCCTCTTAATTCTATTTGCAGTAAAACCTTTTCGGTCATTTCACTGGCTATACCCCTGCCCGAAAGTTCCTCGGGCACCTCGGTATGGTTTAAAGATAAAATACCGGGTTGCACCGAATATTCAATAATTGCCTTATAGCCATCAACCTCGGCTTCAAATCTATTTTCCTCTTTATTGTCAATTACACGCATGCCTTAGGGAGTTTATTGATTGAATACAATAAAAATACAAAAAATATGAAAGCCAAAAGTATTCCTTACTTTTACAAAAAAACTTATCAATTTATGAAGATCATCTGTACCACAATAATAGTAATGGTAGCCCTAGCCGGCTGCAATAACAATCAAAAGTCAATACAGGAAGCTTCCGCCGAAAAATCATTTATGAACAGTGACTCACTGAGCAATCTCACAAATGCCCAACGCATTGCAAATGCGAATGGTTACGAAGCGTGGAAAGATGTTTCAGAAATCTCATTTACCTTTAATGTAAATCGCGGCGGGAATCATTTTGAACGCTCATGGACCTGGAATCCTAAGACAAGTGATATAAAAATGGTTTCCCAAAAAGACACCGTACGTTATAACAGAACCAAAATGGACAGTCTGAGCATGAAAACTGACGCAGCCTTTATAAACGATAAATACTGGCTTCTCGCCCCCTTTCAATTGGTCTGGGATGATGGAATTACAGTTTCAGAGAAAGAACATACCGTGGCGCCCATTTCCAAAGACACCCTAAGCCAACTAACCATCGTTTATGGAAATGAGGGAGGCTATACGCCCGGCGATGCATACGATTTTTTTTATGATGAAAATTTCAAAATAAAGGAATGGAACTATAGAAAAGGAAATGCCGAAACTCCCTCTATGAGTACTACTTGGGAGGATTATGAAAATTTCAACGGAATAGAAATTGCAAAAATGCACAAGGATAGCACGGGTAACTTCAAATTGTATTTTACCGATATTTCGGTGAAAAAATAAGCTTGTAATTAGTTCCCTATTTTTGTTAAAATCCAAAACCCAACCCATTCAAATGTTTCAAAATTCCTTAGAATACGCAAAAAAGCAAGATGCCGATGATGCTCTGGCCGCTTTCCGAAATAAATTCCACATTCCCAAAGATGCCACTGGCAAAGAACTTATTTATCTCTGCGGAAATTCCCTTGGTTTACAGCCAAAAATCACTTCAGAATATATAAAGGAAGAGCTTGCAGATTGGGCAAATCTGGGTGTTGAAGGCCACGTGGAAGGCAAGCATCCGTGGCTTCCATACCACGAATTCCTTACCGAAAACATGGCGAAAATCGTTGGCGCAAAACCTTCGGAAGTTGTGGTGATGAATACGCTGACGACGAACCTTCATTTAATGATGGTTTCCTTTTACCAGCCTACAAAAACAAAATATAAAATTGTGGTGGAAAGCGACGCTTTCCCAAGTGATAAATATACAGTGGAAAGTCAGTTGAAATTTCACGGAATTGACCCAAAAGACGGATTGATTCTTTGGAAACCCCGAAAAGGCGAGGAACTCTGCCGTTTTGAGGATTTGGAAGAAATTATGAAAACCCACGGCAACGAAATCGCTTTGTTGATGATTGGCAGCACCAATTATTACACAGGGCAATCCTTTCCGCTGAAGAAAATTACCGAACTCGGCCATAAATACAATTGCATGGTTGGTTTCGATTTGGCGCACGGAGCTGGAAACATTCAACCAAATCTTCACGAAACGGGAGCCGATTTTGCCGTTTGGTGTACCTATAAATATTTAAACAGCGGCCCGGGAAGTCTTGGCGGATGTTTTGTTCACGAACGCCACGCAAACAATGAAAATCTCAACCGTTTTGCGGGCTGGTGGGGCCATAACAAAAAAACGCGTTTTAACATGCGGCACGAATTTGATGCGTTACCGGGCGCAGAGGGTTGGCAATTAAGCAATCCGCCAATTTTATCGATGGCGGCCATTCGTGCGTCTTTGGACACTTTTGCGGAAGCAGGTTTTGAAAACCTTCGGAAGAAATCTGAAAAACTCACGGGCTATTTGGAGTTTTTGTTGGACGAAATGAAAAATGATGCAATCAACGTAATCACTCCAAGAAATCCCGAAGAACGTGGCTGCCAGCTTTCAATTCAAGTGAAAAACGCAGATAAAAGTTTACACACAAAATTGACCGAAGCTGGCGTAATTAGCGATTGGCGAGAGCCCGACGTAATCCGTGTAGCCCCTGCCCCACTTTATAATAGTTTTGAGGATGTATTTCACTTTTCGGAAAAATTAAAGAAGGTTTTAAAATAAAATGGCGAAAAAAGAAAAAATACTAATAATCGGTGCCGGCCTCTGCGGAAGCCTTCTCGCACTGCGAATGGCACAGCGTGGCTATGAAATAACACTGGTTGAAAAACGTCCCGATTTGCGCAAAGTAACCCAAGACGCTGGCCGATCCATCAATTTAGCTTTGAGCGATCGTGGCTTACGGGGATTGCGTTTGGCGGGAGTTGAGGAACAGGCAAAAAAATTGTGCATCCCGATGAACGGACGGATGATCCACGACAAAGCGGGAAATACTTTTTTGAGTCCGTATAGCGGTAGAAAGGATGAATACATCAACTCCATTTCACGGCCAGGATTGAACATGCTTTTGTTGGATGAAGCCGAAAAAATGCAAAATGTGAAACTCATTTTCAACCACGCTTGCGAAGAAGTTGATTTGGAAAATGTTTCCGCCACGTTCAGAGATTACAATTCAAAAGAAGAGATTACTATTTCCTCAGATGCAATTTTTGGAACCGATGGCGCAGGTTCCGCAGTCCGAAAAAGTATGTTTGAAAGTCATAAATTTCTGTTCAGTTTTTCGCAGCAATGGCTTAGTCACGGATATAAAGAACTTGAAATTCCCGCTTCTGAAAATGGCGGTTACAGGACCTATAAAAATGCGTTGCATATTTGGCCACGCGGCGAGGATATGTTGATTGCGCTTCCAAATCTGGATGGAAGTTTTACCGTAACGCTTTTTCTTCCGTATGAAAACAGCGATTATTGTTTCGCGAATTTGACCTCACCAGAAATGGTCCACGAATATTTCAATAAAGAATTTCCCGATGTGGTGGAAATGATCCCAAATCTTGCAGAGGAGTTTTTCGGAAACCCAACTGGGCCTTTGGGAACTGTAAAATGTTCGCCGTGGAATGCCTTCGGAAAAGTACTGTTGATGGGCGATGCTGCCCACGCTATCGTTCCATTTTACGGGCAGGGAATGAATGCCTCCTTTGAGGATGTTGTGGTTTTTGATGAAATTCTTGAGAAATATGCTTCCGAAGAAAACATCAATTGGAACAATCTTTTTAAGGAATACGAAGCGCTTCGGAAAAAAGATACGGATGCCATTGCAGATTTGGCGGTAGATAATTTCCACGAAATGAAAGAGCACACCGCAATGGAAATTTTTCAAAAGAAAAGAAAGCTGGAAACCGCATTTGAAGCAGAATTTCCCGAGGAATATTACAGCAAATATTCTTTGGTTACCTTTAAGGAATCCATTACCTATAGCGAAGCATTAAAACGCGGACGGGCACAGGACAAAGCGATTTTAAACCTTTTGGACGACGGAAAAATAAAAGAGGAAATGTCGCTAAATGAAAAACTCGAATTAGTAAAAAAAGAGACCAAAGCCATTCTTCACGATGATGAAGTGGCGTTTGGGTAAAACATAAATTATGAGCAACAAAAGCAGATTGGTTGAGGGAAAAGCAACGCCGCGTGGCGCATATCCACACGTAAAACGCGTGGGCGATTTTATATTTATTAGCGGAACAAGTTCGCGTTTGCCCGACAATACCTTTGCGGGCGTCCACAAAGTGGACGAAATGGGCACGATGCATTTCGACATAAAAGAACAAACCCGCGCCGTGTTGGAAAACATAAAAGATTACCTCGCCACTGAGGGCGCAACTATGGCAGATGTGGTGGACGTGACAAGCTTTTTGGTAAATATGAACGACTTTGCTGGTTACAACGAAGTGTACGCAGAATATTTCAATAAGGAAACTGGGCCAACGCGCACTACGGTAGCGGTGCATCAATTGCCACATCCCTATTTGGTGGTGGAAATTAAGGCGATGGCTTACAAACCTTTGTAAAATGCAAAAAATCCTAAACTATATAAACGGTGAATACGTTGAACCGCTTTCCAAAAAATGGTTGGACAATTACAATCCGTCCAATGGTGAGATTTATTCACAGATTGCAGATTCAAATGTCGAGGATATTGAAACTGCATACCAAGCTGCAAAGGAAGCTTTCCCAAAATGGAGCAACACAACCATTGACGAACGCAGCAAAATTCTTTTAAAAATTGCAGATTTAATTGAAGAAAAACTAGTTGAATTGGCCGAAGCCGAGGCAAAGGACAACGGCAAACCATTGAGTTTGTCTTTGGCAGTTGATATTCCCAGAGCCGCTGCAAACTTTCGATTTTTCGGAAATGCAATTACCCAATTTTCCAGCGAGGCCCACGAAAGTGTGGGATTGAATACGATGAATTTTACTTTGCGCCAGCCGCTTGGCGTTGTGGGCTGTATTTCACCCTGGAACCTTCCGTTATATTTGTTCACTTGGAAAATCGCCCCGGCAATTGCTGCAGGAAATACGGTAGTTGCAAAACCCAGCGAGGTTACACCAATGACCGCTTTCCTTTTAGGTGAAATTTGCACCGAAGCCGGTTTGCCAAAAGGTGTTTTGAACATCGTGCACGGCACGGGACCTTCCCCAGGGCAAGCGATTGTGGAGCATAAAAACATAAAAGCAATTTCCTTTACCGGCGGAACCAAAACCGGCGAACACATTGCCCGAACCGCCGCACCAATGTTCAAAAAACTTTCTTTGGAACTCGGTGGAAAAAACCCAAACCTCATCTTCGCAGATTGCGATTATGAGAAAATGCTGGAAGTTACCGTGCGCTCTTCCTTTGCGAACCAAGGCCAAATTTGCCTTTGCGGAAGCAGGATTTATGTGGAGAAACCACTGTTTGAAAAATTCAAAAAAGATTTTGTTGAAAAAGTAAAGCAACTAAAAGTGGGGAATCCCTTTGATGCCGAAACCAATTTGGGTGCTTTGGTATCGAAACCACATTTGGAAAAAGTGGAATCGTATATAAAACTCGCCGAAAAAGAAGGCGGAAAAATCCTTTGTGGCGGAAATAGGGTTTCG
Source organism: Aequorivita aquimaris (assembly GCF_001573155.1). Taxonomy (GTDB): domain Bacteria; phylum Bacteroidota; class Bacteroidia; order Flavobacteriales; family Flavobacteriaceae; genus Aequorivita; species Aequorivita aquimaris. Next base: position 153,602 of record NZ_JRWG01000005.1, read on the forward strand.
GTGAAAAATTTCGAAAATGGTTATTATTTGGAACCCACGGTCATTGAGGTTTTTGACGACCAATGTCGTGTAAACCAAGAAGAAATCTTCGGTCCTGTAGTAACCATTATGCCTTTTGAAACCGAGGAAGAAGTTTTACAAATGGCAAATTCCGTTAAATATGGTTTATCTTCAACCCTTTGGACTTCAGATTTAAACCGCACGATGCGCATTTCAAAAGAGATTGAAGCTGGCATTGTTTGGGTAAATACGTGGCTAAACCGTGATTTGCGAACGCCTTTCGGCGGAATGAAGGATAGCGGCGTGGGTCGCGAAGGGGGTTTTGAGGCACTTCGGTTTTTTACGGAGGCGAAGAATGTTTGTATTAGTTATTAGGTATGAGGAATGAGGGATGAGGGATAAAAGTATTGAGAATTGAACATTGAATATTGAACATTGAATATTGACTATGAATTTAGACTTAACAAATAAAAACGCACTGGTCTGCGGAAGTACCGCCGGCATTGGGAAAGCGACAGCAATTCAATTGGCAAAATTGGGTGCGACGGTAACGCTTGTGGCCCGCGACGAATCAAAATTAAAAGATACTTTGATTGAACTTCCTTTCGAAAAAGGCCAAAAACACAATTATTTCATTGCGGATTTTACCAATCCGAAACAGGTAAAGGAAAAGGCCGAGCTGGCCGCTTCCAACAAAACATTTCATATTTTGGTGAACAACACGGGCGGTCCAAAAGGCGGTCCAATCTTTTCCGCGGAAACCGAGGAATTTGAAAAAGCATTCTCAATGCACGTGATCTGTAATCAAATTTTAGTGCAGGCGGTAGTTCCCGGGATGAAGGAAGCCGATTATGGCAGAATTATCAATATCATTTCCACTTCGGTAAAACAGCCTATTGATGGACTTGGTGTAAGCAATACCATTCGCGGCGCTGTTGCAAACTGGAGCAAAACCCTGGCGAATGAGTTGGGGCAATTCGGGATAACGGTAAACAATGTTTTGCCAGGTTTTACAGCAACTGACAGATTAGAAGACATTGTAGCCAACGCCGCAAAACGCATGGATAAAACCGAAAAAGAAGCCAGCGATTTTATGAAAAGTCTTGTTCCGGCAAGGCGTTTCGCCCAACCGGGTGAGATTGCAAATGCTGTTGCATTTTTGGCCAGTGAAGCCGCAAGCTACATCAACGGAATAAACCTACCCGTAGATGGTGGACGCACTAAAAGTTTGTAACTTTAGCATTCCTTAAATTTTCTTATGAAACGAAAACTCCGCATTAACGGCCATTCACATTTGCTTCCTTATCCCGAGGAAATTCCGCAGTTCATGCAGGATAAGGGAATTTTTTGGGTAGATAAGGACCGAAAGTTTATGCTCCAAAAAGATTGGAGTCGCCCAGTTACCGATTCCAGTTTCTTTTTGAATGAAAAGTTGGAATGGATGGAGCGTTTTAAAATAGACCACGCCGTGGTTTTAAACCTTTCCCAACTCTACGGAAATGGTCTGCGCGTAGAGGAAATGAAACAGGCACTTCGCTTTCAGAATGATTTCAACGCAAAGATACAGCACGACCATCCCTCAAAATTTACCTGTGGTTTTGTGGTACACCCCGGTTTTGTTCGCGGGGCGCTTTGGGAAATGGAACGCTGTGTGGAAGAATTAGGCATGCAACTTCTTTGTTTGCCCACACATTATATGGATACCATTGGTACTTGGCGTTGCATTTTTGATGAAGAGAATGAACCTATTTTTGAACTTGCTTCAAAATACAATCTCGCCGTTGAAATCCATCCCTACGATGGCGAAAAATTCATTAAGCTTGAAAACACTGCCTGGCGCTTCCACCTTATTTGGATGCTTGCCCAATGTGCCGATGCCTATCACTTTTTAACCCTAAATGGCTACGCAGATAAATATCCCAGAATGCGAACCTGTTTTGCCCACGGCGGCCAATTGGCACAGATAAACCTGGGAAGAAGAATTCAAGGTTTTGATGGCCGGCCCGATCTTTTTAAAGGAAAAGTGCATCCCCGAAAATCGGTCGGCCACAAAAACATTTTCTTCGACACTTTGGTCCACGATACAGGTTCTTTGGAATTGGTCGTAAAAAACCAAGGCGCAAAACAAGTTCTGGTGGGGCTTGACGATCCCTACCCGCTTGGTGAAATGGAAAGCGCACCCCAATCTTCCTATCCCGGAAAAATTTTGGATTTGGCTTTGGAACGAAAAATAATAACACAAGAGCAAGCCGATGCCATGTGGGAAGACAACGTTATTCAATGGCTCTGCGGTGACGATGAGGCTGCCAAGCAAAAATTAGTCAAAAGAATTTTAGGCGAATAATGACAGAAGTAGCCAAATTCTATATCCTTTCACATATTTGCATTGCCTTTATTGGCGGTATTTTATTGCTTGCGCTTTGGTATAACATACGTGCGAGGTTTCGTCAATTGCTAGAGGAAGATGACTCACAAAAAAGAGTTGATAAGGGCTTGCTTTATTTAAGTTGTGCAATGTTTGTTTGGGTGCTCTCGGGCTGTTGGATTTTTGGCGGTACAATTTTCAACACTACCGAAACCCGGGGCTACCAATTGGCTATAAATCTGTTTTCAATTGTAAATAATATGTTTTTACTATTGGCGCTTTTCTATTTTTATTACGCACCCGGATTTATTTACCACAATAAAAAAAATATAAAAAAAATAATTTTAGTAATTGTTTTTACTTCTATAATAACCTTTGCGCTACCTTTAATATTAAAAGAGAATAATGTTATAAAAGGAATACGCATTAGTGCAATTCCAGATTTATTGCTTTCGGGATTCCTCTGTTATTTGTTAGGCGTTTCTTTTTACAGAACCTTTGTTTACAGGGGTTTAAAAATTATTGGCTATATCTCGGTAGTAGTGATACTGCTTATATTTGTATCGCAGCTTTCAGAAGTTTTTTTAACCTTCGGAAATGATTTCAGCAACAATTTCATCAAAATAATTGCGAAAACTTCACTGATTTCCATCTTTTTGGTTTTGGCGACAACTTGGGTTATTCGCCTTGCAAGCACTCCAAAACCGAATGAAATAACCATTCACTTCTTGGATTGGAGTTTGGTAAAATTGAATATTCCGACGAAAAACATTTACGACCAAACCATCGATTTCGGCTCAAAAACCACGCAGTATAAAAATCTGCTGAAATTTGCCATCCGAAGAAAATTTGCTGAAGGCGATTCGCAAACCATTCCCGTAAATCTTGGTGGTGAAATAAAAAACCAAACCTATCTCACCCGAATCATCGAAAACATCAACGATATTCTTCAATTGGACGATTCGCAAAAACTCGACCGTCGCGACCTTTTTACTTTTATTGGCGAAAGCAAATACCGTTTGCGGATTGTTCCGAACAACATTTCCATCGATAAAAGATTGCTTGAGGAATTTTCCGAAAGCGCCGAAAACAAAGACTACAAAGCGTTTTTGTAACCCATTGTAATCGCATTTACAATTACTCACATTTCACTATTTTTTAGTATAAATTAAAACAGCGAACCCATCGGTTTGCAATCTGTTTTACATTGCTCCAAATTAAAAATCCAACTATGAGCAATGTAATTTCCGAGGCAGAACAACCTCAACTTTTCGGCCACCCCAAAGGACTTCTTTATCTATTTTTTGCAGAATTGTGGGAGCGCTTTTCCTTTTACGGAATGCGCGCTTTGCTCGTTCTTTATATGACAAAACATTTGTTGTATGATGACGATATGGCTTTCGGCGTTTATGCGGCTTATATGTCGCTGGTTTATGTAACACCGATGATTGGCGGGATTTTGGCCGATAAAATTTTGGGTTACCGAAAAGCAATTATCCTCGGTGGGATTTTAATGATTTTCGGCCACTTTTTTCTTTCCATTGAAATGCCCATTTTCTTTTATGGCTCCCTTGGATTGATAATTGTGGGAAATGGCTTTTTTAAACCGAATATTTCATCGTTTGTTGGTGAATTATACGCGCAGGGCGATGCGCGTCGCGATTCAGGTTTTACTATTTTTTACCTCGGAATAAATTTGGGCGCAGCGATCGCGCCTCTTTTGTGCGCTTGGTTCGCGATAACTTATGGTTGGCATTACGGCTTTGTTTTGGCGGGAATTGGCATGGTTACCGGACTATTGGTCTTTAGAACTGGCTTAAAAAATAATGTGTTTGGAAATCAAGGTTTGGTACCCAACCAAGAGGTTTACGATAAAAAATCATTTGGGTTAAATCGAGGGAAATTGATTGTTTTGGCTTCAATCGTTTCTGTTGGAATTTTTGCAACCCTTGTACGTTTTAATGAATTTGAGGGCTATTTAGTGTGGATTGTTTCTGCATTTTTGGTTTTTTATATCGGTTACATTATTTCCACAGTCAGTTCAAAAGAAAAGAAACGTTTATTGGTGGCGGTTTACTTTACGGTTTTATACACTTTGTTCGCCGCAATTTTTGAACAGGCTGGAAGTTCGTTGACACTTTTTGCAGATAGAAATGTGAATTTGGTTGGAATGGATGCCGCTGGAACTAATAGTATAAATGCAGCATTTATCATTCTTTTCGCCATTCCGTTTTCGATGCTTTGGACCTATTTAAGCCGAAGAAAAATAAATCCTAATTCCGCCGTAAAGTTCGGGCTTGGATTATTATTTCTCGGTCTCGGTTTTATCGTTTTTGCACTTTCGGCACACAGTGTTGATGATTTTGCGAGAACCTCGATGAGTTATTTGGTAATCGGCTATATGGTTTTGACGATTGGGGAATTATTTCTATCGCCTATCGGACTTTCAAAAATGACGGAACTTTCTCCTTTAAAATATGTGGCTTTCATCATGGGCGTATGGTTTTCCGCTAATTTTTACGGACACTTTTTCGCAGGAAAAATTGCGAAACTCACCACAGTTTCTGATGGAAATACAAATGTTTTTTCGGAAGGATTCTTCGGAAATATCACGGAATACATTACCGGATTATCGCCGCAAATAGCTTCGGGGCAAAGCGATGCGTTTCAGCAACTGTTTTCGTATGTTTCGGTATATGCAAGTTTTGGGGTAATTAGCGTAGTTGTTGGTATATTTGCAATACTTATTTCGCCAATTATTAAAAAAATGATGGGCGGCATTCACTAAAATTTTCAAAATGGATTTTCTTCCCGAAAAAATAAACGATTACGTTGAAAAACATTCACAACCCGAACCGGAATTGCTTCAAAAACTGAATCGCGAAACCTGGCAAAAACAGTTGCAACCACGTATGCTGAGCGGACATTTGCAGGGCCGTGTTTTGAGTACGCTTTCAAAATTAATTCAGCCGAAAAACATTCTTGAAATTGGAACCTATACAGGGTATTCAGCATTGTGTTTAGCAGAAGGAATGCAGGAAAATGGCGAGCTTCACACAATAGACATCAATGAAGAACTCTTCGATTTCCAAAGAAAATATTTTGACGAATCACCTTTCGGGAAACAGATTTTCCAACATTTGGGAAATGCATTGGAAATTATTCCGAAGCTCGAAAAAACCTTCGATTTGGTTTTTATTGATGCCGATAAAAACAACTATCCGAACTATCTGGAAATCATTTTTCCGAAGCTTAAAAAAGGTTCCGTTATTTTAAGTGATAATGTGCTGTGGAGCGGAAAAGTTGTGGAAAAAGTAAAAGATGATGATATTGACACCAAAGCACTTCTTCAATATAATAAACTATTAAATGAGCATCCAAAACTTGAAACGGTACTTTTGCCAATTCGCGACGGACTTACCATTTCACGGGTTGTTGATTAGCTTTTTATGTGCCAAAACTTTTTTGCAAAGAAAGTAAAAGAAAAAGGCAAATACCGTTCCTACTAAAGCTCCCACAAAAATATCGCTGGGATAGTGCACGCCCACGTAAATGCGGCTCATTACAAAAACAAGCGGCCAAATATAAGCTAGGTATATCCATTTTGTGAATTTCCGCAAAACCAAAACCATAAAAGTGGTTATCGCAAAACTGGAAGAAGCATGGCCGGAAAAAAAACTGTAATTGGTTGGATTTTGAAGAATTCGTATCAACTCCCCCAGCGCTTCAACATTATTGGGGCGAAGCCTTGCTACGTAGTCTTTTACAAAACCAGTAAAAAAGATAGTTATTCCGAAGGTCAACAAAACAAAAAAGGCAACTGTTGCGCCTTTTCTCCATTTGTAGTAATAAAATATAAGTATGAAAAAGAAGATGAATAATGGGGTCCAACTTTCAATTTGGGTAACGTATATCCAAAAGCCGTCAAAACGCTCAATTCCTAAGCTGTTTAAAAAAACAAATAGCTCTCTGTCCCACTGTTTTAGGGTCTCAAGCATTTAGAATTTTCTTTTTATAGGCCCCGTAACCTCGTCAACGTCTTCCTTTACTTGGTCTATTTGTTTTTGGACATCTTTGGTAATGTCTATATCAATACCCTGTTTTTCGGCGCTTTTGGTTATTTCAGATTTAATATCGTTGGTAGCGTCTTTTACTTGTCGCATCGCCTTGCCCATTCCACGCGCAATCTCTGGTATTTTGTCAGCACCAAAGACCAAAAGCACGATGAACAGGATAAAACCTATTTCGGCACCACTAATGAAAAGAAAAATTGCCTGTGAAATCATGCTGCAAATATACTAACGAGTTATGAGTTATACGTGTTGAGTGGTGAGTTTTTCTGAAAACCATACTGCACAAAAAACCCCTCCTCAATAAATATTGAAGAAGGGTTCTTATAATTAAATCACTAATTAGTCTGTTTTTGTTTTATTTTTAAACTGGTCAAAAGCACCAAGTTTTTTACGCTTTGGCCATGTATTATTGCTTGTATCAATATCTGCTGTCTCTTCGTCTGGATCAACTTCAATCTTGGTTATTTCTTTTTCTGAAGCTATAAATTTTCCTACGGAAGCATCATTTTTTCTCCATATTTCAGCTGGATAGGTAATCTTTTCAGAAGTTCCATCGGCGTAGGATAATTGCACAATAATAGGCATTGGAATTCCTCCTGGCTTTTCAAAAGTTATTTCATAAAAATAGCTTGGATTTTTTAGATTGGCACGCTCTTCGACAGGAATATTATCTGCAATATATTCTTTTAAAGTTTTCACATCCTCAATTTTCACATCACGCATACTTTCCTCAAAATCTTCACTGTCTTCTCTTACAAAATAGACAAGAGGGGGCAAATCGCTTTCCTTAATGCCATTGGCTTCCATCATTTGTCTTGCTTCTTTGTTGATTTTTGAAGTCACGTAAAATTTCTTAACCTCTTTCACCCCAATATCTACATAATCCGTGGTATAAAACCACTCTCTCCAATACCAATCCAAATCTACCGCAGATGCATCTTCCATAGTTCGGAAGAAATCCTCTGGCGTTGGATGTTTAAACATCCAACGGTTTGCATAGGTTTTAAAGGCGAAATCAAAAAGTTCGCGACCCATAATGGTCTCACGAAGAATGTTAAGTGCCGTTGCAGGTTTTGCATATGCATTTGCCCCAAAGTTATAAGTATTCAATCCTTTGGTCATTATTGGCGCCAATTGGCTTTGGTCGCCGGCCATATAATCAACAATGTTTTTTGCGGGACCGCGGCGCGATGGATATTTTTTATTGGGCGCAATGGCTTCGGGATATTCCTCACCAAAATCTTGCTCTGCGACGTATTGGGTAAAAGTATTTAATCCCTCATCCATCCAGGTCCATTGGCGCTCGTCGCTATTTACGATCATCGGGAAATAGTTATGACCCACTTCGTGGATAATCACGCTTATCATTCCATATTTTGTACGATCGCTGATGGTTCCATCCTTGTCTGGTCTTCCATAGTTCCAGCAAATCATGGGGTATTCCATTCCTTGGTTTTTAGCACTTACTGAAATGGCTTTTGAGTACGGATAGTCAAAAGTCATACGTGAATAGGTTTTTAAAGTACTTGCCACTGCACGTGTAGACCAATCTTCCCAAAGCGGGTTTGATTCTGGCGGATAGAGTGAAACTGCCATAACAGAGCCACTGCCCATTTTTACTGCCATCATATCCCAAATGTATCTACGTGAAGTTGCAAAGGCATAATCACGTACATTTTCCGCTTTAAATTTCCAGGTTCTTTTTGCCGTTGAAAACCCTTTTGAGGCAGCTTCGGCCTCGGCTTGGGTTACGATGACTACAGGCTTGTCATAAGATTTTTGAGCAGCTTCGTAACGATTCATCATTTCTTTGGTAAAAATTTCCTTTCTGTTTTGAAGCTCTCCAGTAGCATCCAAAATATGGTCAGCAGGAACTGTAATATTCACTTCAAAATTTCCGAAAGGAAGTGCAAATTCATCCCTACCCCAAAACTGGCTGTTTTGCCAGCCTTCCACATCGTTATAAACCGCCATTCGGGGATAGAATTGGGCGATTACATAACCACGGTTTCCGTCCTCAAAAGTTTCATAACCACTTCGGGCGCGGTCTACTACGTGGTCATTGATATTGTACCACCACTTGATGGAGAATACAAATTTTTCACCTGGGCTTAATTTCTTCGGCATATCAATACGCATCATCGTTTGGTTAATAATATGCTTTAAAGGATTGCCTTTGGCATCTTTTACTTCCAAAATATTGAAGCCTCCCTCAAAAGGAGTTCCCATATAATTTTTCACAAAATTTCCGGCCATGTCTCCCGGCAAAGCATCAGAAGGTTCAATCAAAGGCGATTTGGAATCTTTTGCCCTTTTATTCTGGTCTAATTGCACCCATAGATATTCCAAAACATCGGGTGAATTGTTTGTATACGTTATAGTCTCAAAACCGGAAAGCTTTTTGTTTTTGTCATCCAGCTCTATGTCCATCACATAATCTGCTTGCTGCTGGTAATAGCTAGGTCCGGGAGCTCCGCTTGCGGTCCGGAACATATTTGGTGTTGAAAATTCTTCGTAAAGCTGCTTAAAACGGTTTGTGTTATAATGACCGGGCTCACGCTTTTGGGAATCAGTTTCATCTTGCGCAGATACTGCTCCCGCTAAAAGGAAAAGAGCTGTAAGAAGAAAGGAATTAAATAATCGCATACTAATCGGGAAATTTTAAGTGATTTTGTTGATTTAGTTAAATTTTAAGACACCGTTGGGTTCGTCTTTATCAAGCATCAAACTTTTACGGCTATTTGGGGTTTTTAGGTGAATTATATTTTGTTGTTCGGGAAACATTTCCATCAATATTTTATTTTCTACCTCAAGAGATTTTAAATCGGTTATATTAGCAACCTCTATATAGGCAACGAGCATATCCACATCATATTCCTTTCCGATGTAATTAAGTTGCACCGGTTTTCCGTTCACTTTTATGTTTAGCTTTTGAAGAATATATTTCTGCACATATTCATCGGCAGTTTCGGTTTCCTTTTTGGTGTCCAACGAAATGGAGGGGTCGTAGCGTTGCTGTAGCGCATCCTCAATATCATCAATAAAAATTTTAGTGATTATTTGAAGTGATTTTTTCTCCTTCACATATTCAATTTTGGTAATACTCACATAAAATTTGTGTGCGGAAGTAGCCGAAATAAGCGGAAAGATGAGTAATAAAAGTGAGATTCTAAAATACTTCATATAAAAAATAGGCAAACTAATGGAACATTAGACGGTTCATTTCTGAAATGTTACAGGTTTTTTGGAAGATTGTTTTTGAAATACACTTTTTTCAGACGTCTTATTTCTAAATTTACTCACCACGCTCTTTGTATTCCTTGCTTTTTTTGAACAGAAACTCCATGAGCTGCATTTCGTTTTCAGGTTTCAATAAATCTTTATCCAACCCATTTTCCTGTGCAAAAAAGAGAAAATCAACCGCTTTATTTTCTGGAATATCAAAATTTGCCACAATAAAATCCTTGCTAAATCTCTGTTGTATGTTATTGCTAATTGCGCTTTGGGTTTCCTGTTTTTCAACCAACGTTATTTTTTTGCCTTCCGGAAATAGCAATTGTGCCACTCCTCCCAAAAGCGCCAGAATATTTGCGCCATTTTTAAGTGCGTTGCCGTGCAGCGCTTCTTCTGCGGCATTCCCCCGAACAGCAGTTTTATCATCAGGCACAAAGGTGTAGCCGTATTCCAGGTTTTTATAACTCAGGTCCCAGTCCTTTGTAACGTTATAGGTGGGGATTTTTTTTACATCTACGTTTATATTTCCAGAAAGGTCGTATGGGCGGACTACCACTTCTTCCAACTGGTTTACGGAAGGATTCAGGAAAATATTCATCACTTTTCTGGTTATGACTCCTTTATCAACAATAACCGTAAAAGATTGGTACTGCAGCGCGGTTATTTGCACACGGTCGTTTTCCGCCAAATCAATTTCAAAGTTTCCATCGGCATCAGTCACAGTTCCTTTTTGTGAGGAAATATTATAAACCGAAATGCCCTCGACATCCTCCCCTTGGGGAACATGCACTTTGCCGAAAACTTTTGTGCGGTCAATATCCTGCGCAAAGAGTGCCGGTGCTGCAAGAATTAATAATAGAAGGAGTAGTTTTTTTGTCATTCCCTAAAAGTACGGTTTTGTTTTGTTATCGAAAAGGTAAAGTTTACAGATGCAATAGTTAAATTTACATTTCTGAAAATAAACAATAATGAAAAACCTAATAACAGCAAGCACCAGCACCGTTTACGGCGGGGAATATCTAGATTATATAACCGACGAAATGGCCGAGCTTTTTAAGGATACCGAAGAAGTAATCTTCATTCCCTACGCCCGTCCGGGCGGCATCAGCCACGACGAATACACTGAAAAAGCTGCAAAAGCATTTTCCAAAATCGGCAAGAAATTGGTTGGATTGCACACTTTTGATAATCCATTGGAAGCATTAAAAAACGCAAAAGGCGCATTTACAGGTGGTGGAAATACCTTTGTTTTGGTAAGTGCGCTCTACCGTTTGGAAATTATGCAACCGCTTCGTGAAGCTATTTTTAACGGATTACCGTATATGGGCACCAGCGCGGGCAGCAATATTTGCGGAGTTTCCATGCAAACAACTAATGATATGCCTATTGTTTATCCGCCCTCTTTTAAAACTTTGGGCGTGATTCCCTTCAACCTCAACCCGCATTATTTGGACCCTGATCCAAATAGCAAACACATGGGCGAAACCCGAGAGACCCGTATTGCGGAATTTCATACCCAAAACACAATTCCCGTTATCGGGCTGCGCGAGGGCAGTTGGCTTCGTGTAAAAGGCGATGAGATTATGTTAAAAGGTGAATTGAAAGCCCGCGTTTTTGAACAGGGAAAAGAGCCGTATGAGGTGAAAAGCGGGACTTCGCTAAAATTTCATTAAGGTTGTATATTCTTGAACGGTAGACGCTTAGGACGGGCTACGATTGTAATATTGTTATTCTCTGGGATTGATAACTTTTTTATTGCTATATCTTTCTGTTACAATTCAACAATTTTAAACCCTTTGAGAGTTTCTATTATCTATCTTTTTAGTTAGGTGTTCCGCATTTATACACTTTAGAAAATCTATTCCAAGAGTTTGGTATTTAAAAGCATTATCCCTAACCTACTGATGGGTCTAGGGGTAGCGAAGTCAGCTATAATAGAAACAATAGATTTTTATTTACCTGATTCTTTTTAAGGGTTGCAATCGTTTTGGAGTTATATTAAAGTAGAAGTCTATATAACTATTATACACTATAAATACGCTTTAAACACGCTATATATATGCTATAAATACACTTTATATACGTTATAATTGAAATCTAAATATAACTTATGTTTTACCCAAGCAGTACTTATTTGGGACGGTTGATTATTTTTAAAGTGATATTGACAGTATAGGATTTGCGCATTTGCTGTCGCCAAAGAGGTCAGAAATGGGCTTTGTAATATTAAAAATCCAACAGGTTTTTGTTTGAATTGCAGGCTTAGTTGTGGGCCGGCCCAAGTGTCATTTCAGCTGCGCTCAATGATCGAGAGACTGTTGACTGCGCAAAGTTGAAGTTAAAGTTCCTTCACAAAATGATAGCCCTTCGCCACAAAACCTTGGTTATAAAAAAATTTATGTGAAGGGAAGTTATGCACATAACTATTTAGCTCCACCCAATTGCAGGATTTTTTCTTGGCATAATCGCTTACAAATTCTACAAGCATTTTGCCAACACCATGACCTCGGTAGGCGTCGTCAATTATTACATGATCCATTTCCAGACTTCTCCCTGCGTAGTGTCGGGTTTGGAACCACAAACCACAAGTGCCGATTAGTTTTTCTTCGTCAAAAATCCCAAGGCATTCGTAATTCTGCTGAATCATTTCCTGCAAACGCTCTTTGATAACAGGTCCTTCAACCGTATTATTTCCTAGTTTTTGCAAAAAAGGGACAATGGTGAAAATTTCTTTTGGGTCAATAATACGGATGGAAACGGCGTTATCTTTCAAAATATTGGTACTTTTAAAACTTCACTAAATCATAAAATGAAGCGCAACGAATTTATTAAAATTTCAGGCATTGCCGGACTCGGTTTGGCTATTTTTCCGCAAATTTCCTTCCGTAATTTTTCAGAAGAATTTACCCGAAACCAATTAATAGGAAAGGGAAATCCAGATATTGTGGGCGATAGCTATACTTCAAAAATGCACAAAACCGCAAAGGAAGCATTCCATAAAATGAAAGCTGCCGCGGCTAAAGAAAATATAAATATTGAAGTAGTTTCCGCTTACCGAAGCTTTCAGCGGCAAAAGGAAATTTTTGAAGGAAAGTACAAAAAATTCACTGCCGAAGGGCTTTCGCCAGAAAAGGCAATTGAAAAAATAATTGAATATTCCACCATTCCCGGTACTTCGCGCCACCATTGGGGAACAGATATCGACATTATTGACGCCAATGCCCCGCGGCCCGCAAATGTGTTAATACCCGAAAATTTCCACGGAAACGGACCTTTCTGCAAACTGAAAATGTGGTTGAATGACAATGCGGAGAAATTCGACTTTTACGAAGTCTATACCGACAACGGCAATCGAAAAGGGTTTAAATATGAACCGTGGCATTTCAGCTATGCACCAGTTTCCATCCCAATGCTGAAAGTTTATAAAGAGCAGATTGACGTGAAAAAAATGCTTTCCGAAGAAAAAATAATGGGCAATGAACATTTTTCCGAAGCTTTCGTTTCAAAATATGTAAAAGAAAATATTTTTGATATTAATCCGAAGTTGCTTTCCTAAATTGATTCAAAATTCAAGGTTTTAAAATTCAAGATTTTTGTTTCCTCATATATAAACTTCTCAACTCATCGACTTCTAAACTTTTAAACCCATAAACATTTAAACTTATCTTTGCACCATGAACAAAAAAGTTCTCTTAATGATACTCGATGGTTGGGGCATTACGCAAGACCCTGCCGTTTCTGCCATCGCACAGGCCGATACCCCTTTTATCGATTCGCTTTATAAAAAATATCCGCACGCACAATTGCTCACCCACGGAATGAACGTGGGGCTGCCCGAGGGCCAAATGGGCAACAGCGAGGTGGGACATATGAATCTGGGCGCAGGAAGAATTGTTTATCAAGACCTTGCCAAAATAAATATTGCGGTTGAAAACGGAACGCTGAAAAGTGAACCTGAGCTTGAAAAAGCCTTCAATCACGCCATCTTTCACAACAAAAAAGTACATTTTTTGGGTCTTGTTTCCAACGGGGGCGTACATTCGCACATAGACCATTTAAAAGGGTTGTTAACAGCCGCGCAGCAACACGGATTAAAAAATATTTACGTCCATGCCTTTACAGATGGCCGCGATGTGGACCCTCATTCAGGGAAAGGGTTTATTGCAGACTTACAAAACCATTTGGAAAAAACAGGCGGGAAACTCGCTTCCATTATTGGCCGCTATTACGCCATGGACCGCGACAAACGTTGGGAACGCGTAAAGAAAGCCTATGATTTGTTACGCTTCGGAATAGGGAAACCTTCAACCTATGCCGTAAACAGTATCGAGAAAAGTTATGCGGAAGGCATTTCCGATGAATTCATCGAACCCATCGTGATGATTACTTCCGAAGGCAAACCCGTTGCAACCATTGAAAAAGACGACGTTGTAATATTTTTCAATTTTAGGACCGACCGCGGAAGGCAACTTACCGAAGTGTTAACGCAAAAGGATTACGAAAGATATGGAATGAAAACGCTTCCGCTTTATTTCGTAACGCTTACCAATTATGATGATTCCTTCGGAAATATCCACGTGGTTTACAATAAGGAAAACCTGCACGATACTTTGGGCGAGGTTTTGGAAAGAAATAAAAAGAAGCAAATACGAATTGCGGAAACCGAGAAATATCCCCACGTAACCTTTTTCTTTTCGGGCGGAAGGGAAATTCCCTTTGAGGGTGAAAAACGAATTCTTTGTCCCTCACCCACGGTGGCTACTTACGATTTAAAACCCGAAATGAGCGCTTATGAACTTCGGGATATGATACTTCCTGAGATTGAAAAAGAGACTGCGGAATTTATCTGTCTAAATTTCGCAAACCCAGATATGGTTGGCCATACCGGCGTTTTTAAAGCTGCCGTAAAAGCTTGTGAAACTGTGGACAATTGTGCTCGCGCAATCGTGGAGCAAGCACTGGAAAGCCATTACACAACAATCATAATTGCAGACCACGGCAATAGCGAAACCATGCGAAATCCCGACGGCTCTCCCAATACGGCACATACTACCAATCCAGTGCCGATCATCATTGTGGATGATGAAATAAAAGCTGTTAAAGATGGTGTTTTGGGAGATATTGCCCCGACAATCCTAAAAATTATGGGCATTGAAAAACCTGAAATAATGACACAAAATTCCTTGATTTAATACTATGAAAAAACTATTTATAATACTCTCGGCAACATTTTTGGTAGCCTGCAATTCTTCCAAAGAAAAAAACAAAGTGGATGAAAACACTTCAAAAGAAATGATTTCAGGATCTCGAAGCCTCGGGACCAAAGAAAAAATAAACGACACCGTTCCCTACGAAGATACCGTGATGCTTTTGGGAAAAGCCAACCGCAAAGGGTTCCAAATGGACGCTTTTAAAAGTTGGTTCAACACGGGTTATGAAAATTACAAAGTAGATTCTGAAACTTTGGAAAAATTGAAACCGCTTTTAAAAGATGCGACCATCACTGTTTTTATGGGCACTTGGTGCGAGGACAGCCAGCGCGAGACGCCACATTTTTATAAAATTTTGGACGAAGCCAATTTTGATGAATCAAAACTCACCTTGATTACCGTTTCTGATGAAAAAACAACGCCCCAGGGTTTTGAGGATGGCAAAAACATCACCAACGTTCCGACGCTAATTTTCTATAAAAACGGAAAGGAATTGGGCCGAATTGTGGAGTACCCTATTGAAAGCCTTGAAAAAGACATGCTCGCCATTTTAAGCGGCAAGGAATACAAACACGCTTACGCCGAATAAAACTTTAGCAACGGCATAATTATTTGTAAATTTGCGGCTCGAAAAATGACGATGATTAGAGAAACCCTCACCATAGCCGTAGATTTTGACGGAACCATTGTGGAAGATGAATATCCACGCATTGGCAGGCCCATTATTTTTGCTTTTGATACTTTGAAAAAACTGCAGAATGAAGGGCATCGGCTTATTTTATGGACCTATCGAAAAGGGCGCACTTTGGAAGAAGCCGTAAAATTCTGTGAAGAAAACGGCATTTTTTTTTATGCAGTAAACCAAAGTTTCCCTGAAGAGGAATTTGACGCTTCGTACAGTCGAAAAATACATGCGGACGTTTTTATTGACGATCGTAACATCGGCGGCCTTAAAAGTTGGGGCGAAATATACCAACAATTGGTTGGCGCGCCCGCACCCGCAAAACCCAAAACCCAAAAAAAGGGATTGTTTTCCTTTTTAAAATAACCCTATGATAATTCCAAAAACAAGAGAAGAAATAGAATTGATGCGCGAAAGCGCCTTGGTGGTTTCCCGTACTTTGGGAATGCTCGCAAAAGAGGTAAAACCGGGTGTTACCACCAACCAACTCAATAAAATGGCGGAAGACTACATCCGTAGCCAAGATGCCGTTCCCGGCTTTTTGGGATTGTATGATTGTCCTTCAACGCTGCTTACCAGTGTAAATGAGGCTGTGGTCCACGGTCTGCCAACAGATATTCCTTTAAAGGAAGGCGATATTGTGGCTATAGATTGCGGCGCCATAAAGAACGGTTTTTACGGCGATCACGCCTATACTTTTGAAGTTGGTGAAGTGGCTCCCGAAATAAAAAAACTGTTGAAAATTACAAAAGAATCCCTTTACGTCGGTATCCGCGAATTTAAAGCTGGCAATCGCGTGGGCGATGTTGGTTTCGCTATTCAAAATTATTGCGAAGCACACGGCTATGGCGTGGTTCGTGAACTTGTTGGCCACGGACTCGGAAGAAAAATGCACGAAGACCCTGAAATGCCAAATTACGGGCGTCGCGGTCGTGGAAAGAAATTTATTGAGGGAATGACCATCGCACTGGAACCGATGATAAATATGGGAACCCATAAAGTGAAACAGTTAAAGGATGGCTGGACCATCGTTACCCAAGACGGGCAGCCCAGCGCACACTTTGAGCACAATATTGCTTTGGTAAATGGAAAACCCGAACTGCTTTCTACATTTGCTTATGTGTATGAAGCCTTGGGCATTGTGAGCGATGAGGAAAAGGAGTTCCGAGCAAACTGAAAATGCTATTACGCTGAGTTACGCTGAGAAACACAGAGATTCGCGGAGAAATGAACAACGAATTAACAGAAATTATAATAGGTTCAGCAATAGAGGTTCATCGAAACCTTGGACCGGGTCTATTAGAATCTGCTTATCAGGAATGTCTTTTATTTGAACTGAGAGCGAAGGGATTAATTGTTGAAAAAGAAAAACCCTTGCCTATAATTTATAAAGACATAAAATTAGATCACGGATATAGAATTGATTTATTGGTTGAAAATTCAGTCGTTATAGAAATCAAAACTGTAGAAAATTTCACAGATGTGCATACAGCACAAGTTTTAACATATCTTAAATTAGGAAAGTATCCTTTAGGCCTGATGTTCAACTTTCATACAATACTTTTAAAAAACGGCTTAAAAAGATTTATAAATTCTCAGTGAAACTCCGCGGAACCTCTGTGCAACTCTGTGTAACAACCCAAAACTTTTGTTCAAAAAACTCCTAAATACCATTCCCCGTCCGCTGCTTATACGATTGAGCATTATTGGCAGGCCTATATTTGCATTTTTTCTTAGGGGAAATAAATACACAGATCCCATTAACGACAAATCATACCGAAAGTTTCTTCCGTACGGTTATGAGAATGTTCGTGAAAATGTACTTTCGCCCGGAACGCTTTCTTTGGAAAGGCACAGATTGTTTTGGTTGTATCTTCAAAATGAAACTGGATTCTTCACTAAAAATCTGAAAGTGCTTCACTTCGCACCCGAACAGGCTTTTTATAAGAAATTCCGGAAAATGAAAAACCTAATTTATACCACAACCGACCTAAATTCACCCATTGCAGATGTGAAAGCGGATATTTGCAATTTGCCTTTTCCCAATAACGAATTCGATTTTATAATCTGCAACCACGTTTTGGAACACATTCCAAATGACACCAAAGCAATGCAGGAAATTTATCGTGTGTTGGCACCCGGTGGCACGGCAATTCTTCAAGTTCCCTATAAAGCAGATTTAGAAAAAACATTTGAGGACGATAGCATTACCGACCCAAAAGAGCGCGCAAAGATTTTCGGACAGTACGATCATGTTCGAGTTTATGGGATGGATTATTTTACGAAACTTGAAAGTATCGGCTTTAAAGTGGAAGCGGTAGATTACACCCAAAAACTTTCTTCCGAGGAAATTGAAAAATACAGATTACCTAAAGGCGAATTGATTCCTGTAGGCAAAAAATCAATTTCCTAAACGTTTTTTGAAGCCATCTGTCATAAAAATCTGATGGTTGTTCAGGGAATCATTGAAGGTTAAATATGCTTCCACATTTGGAAGATTTTTCAGCAATTCTTTTGATTTTTCCAAACCCAATGCCATAAATGAAGTGGCATAGGCATCGGCCACGGCGCAAGTGGGGGCAATGACGGTAGAACTGGTTACATCGCTCATTTCCGCAGAGCCGGTCAATGGATTCAATGTGTGGACGTATTTTTTCCCCGTAAGGGAATCAATCCTGAATTTGCGGTAATTGCCCGAGGATGCCATCCCTTCATTTTTCAATGTAACCGTAGCTTCATAGCTTCGGTCTTCAAGTTCAGAATCTACGGCTTCAATACCCACGACCCATTTTTGGTTTTTATCAAGGTTTTCGCCTTTTGTAAGAATCTCGCCTCCCAATTCAATTAAATAATCGGTAACGCCCTTAGATTCCAAATAACGGCCAAGACAATCAATCCCGAAGCCTTTTGCCACTGCATTAAAGTCGAAATATATTTGTGGATAATCTTTTGAAACGGTTCCGTCGCTGTTAATTTTCACTTTATGGAAACCCACATATTTCATCAAGGAATCCAAGGTGGTACTGTCAATTTCCTTCAATGGTTTAACATCGCCAAAACCGTAAGCGTTTCGCAAAACCCCGATTGTCGGGTCAAAATAGCCGTTTGTTTTGGTGTTTACTTTTTTGGAAATTTCAAAAACTTCCTTAAAAATGGAATCCACAACCACGGTGGAATCGCCTTGGTTTACTTTGGAAATATCGCTATCGGGAATATAGGTGCTCACGGAATGGTTTACGGCGGCAATCACCGAATCCAATCCTTTTTTAAAATCAATATCCTTTTCGGAATAAAATTGAATGTTATAGGTAGTTCCAAAAGCATCACCTTGTAAAAAAATGGGGCGTGGTTCTTTCTTTTCACAAAAAACGAAAAGCAACAATACGGGTATTAAAAATAGTTTCCTCATAATATTTGCTGTAATCCTTTATAAACCATGGTATAATCCTCATCTTTTAAAACCGGTTGTCCATAATCGTTTCCATGGCCAAGACCTACTCCTGCATAATATGTTTTGGCTTCAAATTTTTCGGCATGCGCTTTTATGGTTTCCATAAAAATTGGATCATAGGCGTGCGCATCCTGTGGATATGTGATGGCGCGTACTATTATGAAATGAAGTACTTTATCCTTTAACGCTACAAACTGTGGGTCTCGTTTCAATTTTGAATTGATACCCAAAAATTCATAGCCCTCAGCTTCAAGTTGTTTACCCACAATATTCATTGCAAGGTTGTGAAGTTCCTGTTTGGTAAGTTTCTCGCTCATAAGTGACTTCAAAATTACAAATATTTGAACTTATTTTTTCTACTTCCAAAGCATAAAAAAACCGTTTCTAAAATTAGAAACGGTTTTACAAAATAAATCTATGGGACTTTAATTATCCTCCAAAATCATCAAAACGTATGTTTTCATCAGGGATTCCAAAATCCTCACCCATTTTTTGCACAGCTTGGTTCATCAATGGTGGTCCACAGAAATATAGCTCTATATCTTCTGGAGATTCGTGATGGCTTAAATAGTTATCTATAACCACTTGGTGAATAAAGCCCACAAAACCATCACCAGCCTCATCGTTAATGTCTTTCTTCACTTTCCAATTATCTTCTTCCATTGGCTCTGAAAGTGCAAGGTAGAATTTGAAGTTCGGGAATTCGTTTTCCAATTGTTTAAAGTGATCTAAATAGAAAAGCTCTCTTTTGGAACGTCCTCCATACCAATAAGTAACTTTTCTTCCAGTTTTTAGGGTTTTGAAAAGATGATATAGATGCGAACGCATAGGTGCCATTCCTGCTCCACCACCTACGTATAACATTTCTGCGTCCGACGGGTTTATGAAAAACTCACCATAAGGTCCAGAAATCACAACCTTGTCTCCTTTTTTGCAATTAAAAATATAAGAAGAAGCTATCCCAGGGTTTACTTGCATCCATTGGTTTTTTGCGCGATCCCACGGTGGAGTGGCAATACGAACGTTTAGCATAATCTCGCGTCCTTCAGCTGGATAAGACGCCATAGAATAGGCCCTCTCTACAGTTTCGGTATTCTTCATCACCAATGGCCATAGTCCAAATTTATCCCATTCTGCTTGAAACTTGTCTGGAGTTTCATGCTCTTCGGGATGGGCAGTAATGTCAATATCTGAATATTTTATTTCGCAAGGTGGAATTTCAATTTGAATATATCCCCCAGCCTTGTAATTCATATCCTCTGGGATTTCAACCACAAATTCTTTAATGAAAGAAGCAACGTTATAGTTACGCACAACGGTAGCATCCCATTTCTTAATGCCGAATACTTCTTCAGGAATGCGGATGTTCATATCCTGCTTCACTTTTACTTGGCAGGAAAGACGAGCGCCTTCTTTTAATTCTTTGCGTGTAAAGTGAGGGGTTTCCGTAGGCAAAGCTTCACCGCCACCCGAAAGCACGTGGCATTCACATTGAATACAGGTTCCACCACCACCACAGGCAGATGGAAGGAATATTTTCTCACCTCCTAATGTAGATAAAAGTGTTCCGCCACTTTCTACTTCAATTACTTTTTCGTCATTAATAGTAATTTTTACAGGACCAGATGGCGAAAGTTTCTGTTTTGTAAAAAGTAATAATGCAACCAATAGTAAGGTTAAGATCAAAAAAGCGATAACCGTTACTAAAATTACTCCAAGGGTACTTACTGCTAAAAACATATTATTGCTTCGTTATGGTTGAAACTTCAACCGTTTGTGCGGTTTCTGTATTTTCTTCTTGAATTTGTTCGGTTTTGACACCCAAGTTTTCAGGATTTGAATCCAGTGAAGGAGTTTCTTCGTCTCCTCCCGTCAGCATTCCTCCAAAACTCATAAAACCGATGGCCATTAAGCCCGTGATGATAAATGTGATTCCCAAACCTCTTAAAGGCGCAGGAACATTGGAATATCGTATCTTTTCACGGATGGCGGCAATTGCCAGAATGGCCAAGAACCAGCCAATTCCTGAACTAATACCATAGTTTAGCGCTAATCCCAGGGTTGGAATCTCTCTAGACTGCATAAACAATGACCCCCCTAAAATAGCACAGTTAACGGCAATAAGTGGAAGGAAAATACCCAAAGAGTTATACAATGACGGTGAAAATTTTTCAACCACGATCTCTACCAATTGAACCATTGTGGCAATAGTTGCAATAAAAAGAATGAAGGAAAGGAATCCTAAATCGTACGAAGCGTATTCTTCGCCCAACCATGCCAGAGCTCCGTCTTGCAATAGATATTGATCCAGCAACCAGTTAATGGGCACTGTAACCGCAAGCACAAATATAACCGCAGCTCCAAGTCCTACAGCTGTTGATACTTTTTTAGACACAGCAAGATATGAGCACATTCCTAGGAAGGTTGCAAATACCATATTGTCTATAAATATCGATTTAAAAAATAACTCTATATGTTCCATTTTTCAGTATTCAATTTGCAGTTGCAGTATGCAGTTGCAGTAAGATTAATCACCGCTCTATCTACCGCCAACTCTATTTATTCTTCTATTAACTCTTTATTTCTAGAGCGTTGTACCCATATAATAATACCAATAACTATCAAAGCCATTGGCGACAAGAGCATAAACCCGTTATTTTCATAGCCTAGGGCATATAATCCTGTTTTGGAGATAGGGTCACCGAGCACTTTGAACCCTAAAAGTGTTCCAGAACCCAATAACTCTCTAAAGAAACCTACGATTATAAGTATAACTCCATAACCAGCGGCGTTTCCTATTCCGTCTAAAAAAGAGCGCCAAGGACCGTTACCCAAAGCAAAAGCCTCGAAACGTCCCATAATGATACAGTTTGTAATAATCAATCCAATAAAGACCGATAATTCTTTACTTAATTCGTAAGCAAAAGCTTTTAATACCTGATCCACGATTATCACCAAAGCAGCAACTACTACCAACTGAACGATAATTCGGATTTTTGAAGGAATAATGTTTCTCATTAGTGAAATCACTACATTACCCACTCCCAAAACAAATACAACCGAGATGGCCATTACAATAGAAGCCTTAAGTTGTGCAGTAATTGCCAAAGCTGAACAAATTCCCAAAACCTGAATGGTAATTGGGTTATTATCTGCTAGTGGGTCTAGAATTAACTTACTGTCTTTTTTTGATAGCAATCCCATAATTTATTGATTTAATGAGTTTAGATAAGGCAAATACATTCTTACGTCCTTTTTTATCATAGCCGTTACACCATCACCAGTGATAGTTGCTCCGGCAATGGCATCAACCTTATTGTCAGTTTTATTTTCGTTAACTGGGTCGTTATTACCTTTTGCTACAGTAATTCCTTTAAAAACATCAGCGTCCATTATGCTCTCTCCTTTGAAGTCATCCATAAAGTATCTCTGCTTAATTTCAGCCCCCAGTCCAGGAGTTTCACCTGCGTGATCAAAAAACACTCCTTTTACAACCAAAGATTTATCAACAGCTACAAAACCCCAAATAGCATCCCATAGTCCTTTTCCTCGCATCGGTATTACATAAAGTGTTTCCCCGTCTTTCTCGCCAACAAAAAGTGGAAGTCGGCGTTGGTAATTAGGATCTTTAGCTAAGGTTTCTTCTTTTTTTATATCAATCAAGTAAGCTTCTGGATCTTCGGTTACGTCATCGCCTTGAATAACCAATTGCTTTTTAATATTTGCAGCAAATACTCCTTCAACTTTATCGGTAGAAATAAAGGTAATGTCACCATCACTTTCATTCTCGTTAATGCCCATAGCGTAAAGAATGTTTTGCATTTTCTCAAAACGTTCATTTAGTGTTATCTTACTTTTAAGTCCTTGTGCAACCCCGGCCAAAAGCGATCCCACCACAATAACCATTATCACTGAAAAGATAATGGTGTATGAGTTTTTATCTGTTTTCTTTGCCATGATTACGCAGTTTTAGCTTTTAAACGTTTCATTCTTTTCTTTATATTTCCTCGTACCACATAGTGATCTATAGTTGGTGCAAATACGTTCATCAATAATATCGCGAGCATTACTCCTTCTGGGTAAGCAGGGTTGAAAACACGAATCAATACTGAGATAAAACCAATAAGGAAACCATAGATCCATTTACCTTTATTGGTCTGTGAAGCGGTTACAGGATCTGTAGCCATATACACTATACCAAAAGCAAGACCTCCTATTACTAAGTGATGCCAGAAAGTTTCGCTCATCAATCCGTAAAAACTGCTGCCATCTTTAATCCATCCAGCATCTACAACACCGTTAAAAATAAGACCCATCGCCAATGCACCAAGCACGGCAGAGAGCATAATCCTCCAACTTCCTATTTTGGTGAAAATTAAAAACAATGCACCTATTAGAATAAGGAAAGTAGACGTCTCACCGACTGACCCGGGAATAAAACCCCAGAAGCTATCCCATATACTGTAAATAGGCTCGTGGTTTTGCGCTAAGCTTCCTAAGATTGTTTCTCCGGAAATTGCATCTGGTTGACCGGCCATTTCTTTTGCACCGTGAACCCATACTTTATCCCCACTCATCCAAGTAGGGTATGCGAAGAACAAAAATGCTCGGATAGTTAATGCAGGGTTCAAGATGTTCATCCCTGTTCCGCCAAAAACTTCCTTCCCAATTACAACACCGAAGATTACCGCAACAGCAAGCATCCATAGTGGAATATCGATCGGAACAATAAGTGGCACGAGCATTCCCGTTACCAAATAGCCTTCTTCAACTTCGTGGCCTTTTATTACGGCGAATATAAATTCGACCAAAAGACCTACTCCGTATGATACTATAACCAAAGGCAAAACCGTCCAGGCTCCTAAAATAAAGTTATCCCAAGTGAAGAAATTTCCTAATGGATCCAGTCTTAAAGTATTGTCTATAGCCGCATAATGCTGATAACCCGCATTGAATATTCCAAAAATCAAACAAGGAATAAGTGCCATAATTACGGTATTCATCGTACGCTTTAAATCGTCTGCCGCGCGAACGTGTGATCCGGAATGCGTAGTTTCATTTGGAGTGTACAAAAAGGTATGCAATGCGTTGAACGCGGGGGCCATCTTGGTTCCCTTGTACTTTTCCTTTAGCTTATGTAAATTCTGTTTCAATCCCATAGCGGTTATCCTATTTCTTTATACATTAAATCAAGACCGTTCCTGATAATTTGTTGATGCGGCTGCTTGCTCACGCAAACAAACTCGGTAAGTGAAAAATCTTCCGGAGCCACTTCATACATTCCCAGCGCCTCCATTTCATCTAAATCTTGAACCATGCAGGCTTTCAATATCTGCATTGGATAAATATCCAGTGGAAAAACTTCTTCATAATTACCCGTTACCACGAAAGCACGGTGCTCTCCATTGGTATTGGTGTCGAGATCGTATATTTTGTTTGGCGTTAGCCAAGAAAAGGTTAATGCTCTTGAAGTTGAAATCTTATTGAAAACCGGCTTGTTCCAGCCAAACAGTTCGTAATCATCTCCTTCAGGGATTACGGTTACCGTGTTGCTGTAATAGCCCAAATGCCCTTTCGGGGAAATCTTTTTTCCAGTAAGCACATCGCCGCTGATAACGCGAACATTCTCGTCTTTTAGACCAGAGTCGTATAAAAAGGTCGCTGCCTCTGAACCGATTCTTGTTTTATAATATTTTGGAGTTTTCACTTCAGAACCCGAAAGTGCAATGGTGCGTTCGGCGTTGAATTTTCCGGTAAGTAACAATTCACCAATAATCACAAGGTCTTGTGGCGCAATGGTCCAGACAATTTCACCTTTGTTAACGGGCCCCAGCTTGTTTATTTGCGTACCCACATTTCCTGCCGGGTGCGGTCCAGAAACATTGTGAAGGGAAATATCTTTTAATCCTTTAAAAGAAGAATCATTGCCTTTGCCAATGCCCACATGTACTTGTCCTTTAGTAAGTTTGCTTAGCGCGGTCACAGCTGCCTGTAATTCTTTTTCTTTTCCTTTTAAAGAAAAATCCACATCGTTTGCCAAGGGAGCGGTACTGTATGCGGAAACAAAAACATCTCTCGGCTCTTGCTCCGTATCGGCAATCACCGCATACGGACGCTGCATAATAAATGGCCAGCATCCAGCCTCCAGCAAACGCGCTTTAATAGCATCGGCACTTGCAGCATCTGGGCTTAAAATGCCAAAATCCTTAAAAGTATCCTGCGGATCTGCTTCAATGATTATATCAGTAATCACACGTTTTGCGCCACGCTCAATTTTGGTAAGTGTTCCGCTAACGGGAGAAACAAACTTTACGGCCTCATTACTTTTTGAGTAGAAAATTATATCGCCAGCCTGAACTTTTCCACCTTCTTTAACCACCATTTTTGGTGTAATGAGATGAAAATCGGAAGGTCTTATTGCGAAAGTTCTTGATCGCGGGGCGCTGGAAAGTACTTTTTCGGCTTCGCCCTTTAATTTAATGGTAAGACCTTTTTTAATCTTAATGTCTTTGGACATAAATATGGATATTAATAATGCCTTTTTAATACCCTATTTCCCCTCAAAACAAATGCGCGGGGAATAAGGGCGTGCAAATTTATAAATTAAATATACCATTGCACAATAAATGCATATAATTTTCTGTGTTAAAAAGGAGTGGACTGTTATTTTAAAATGTTTTTAAATTAGGGAAAGGATAAATATAAAAAAGTTGCTTTTGAAAATTGCCATACTTAAAACGAGACTCAAAGAAACTAACAATGCGGCAATTATATTTTTTTTTGAGGGTTTGCTGTAAAAAACTACTGTTTCAAACAAAGATTTGGGTTGAAAAATAAATAATTCTCCATCACCCTAATAGCTATCTGGTTTTTTACATTGTTATTCTAAGCCATTTACGGGTCTAGGTTTCAATTTCATTAAAAATTACCAAAGCCGATAATTAACTGAAAATCATTAACTTTAGTAATTAATAAATTTCACAAGGAATAATAATCTCGCTAAAGGTCTTCACAGAAAAAAAATGTATTAAAACACCATTCTGGCTAATTAAATCAAAGAAAATCATGAGAACAATCTTTATTATCACCTTAACGGCATTTATTACCTTCCAATCTTTCGGGCAATCTTCAGAAACTGATTCACTGTCAAAATCAAAAATATCTGAACTAAAATTTATGGTTGGCAATTGGAAAGGTTCTGGATGGATGATGGGCAAAGAGGGTAAATCTAATTTTGAACAAACTGAAAAAATTCACTTTAAATTAGATTCTACTGCTATATTAATTGAAGGAATGGGAAAGGTGAACGGAAAAATTGTCCACAATGCCCTGGCAATCTTAACATATAACAAAACAGACAATAACTACCTTTTTAGATCTTACCTGCCAAGTGGGCAAAATGCAGAATTCAAGGCAGAATTAATTGACAACAAACTTTATTGGTATCCAAATAATAATGTAAGATATATTATTTGGCTGAACGAAAATGGGCAATGGTATGAAAAAGGAGAATACAAAAGGGAAGAAAATTGGACCCAATTTTTTGAAATGACACTTGACCGAGTAAATTAAAGCTAGACCACTCTTATTATCAATAAACACTTTTGACCAAAACGGTTAAGGACTATTAAAGCTATTAAAAAATGACCAAATTTTAAGACTGTTCTTGCATTCCCAAAAACACCAATGGAAGAGGCACAAAATTTGTTTATATTAGCTTTTTAAATTCCAGTTATGTCTAGAATCTTTGCCACTACCCTATTTATCATATTTTCAGTCCTTCCAGCATTCTCACAAATTGTTGAAAAAGTAGAACCTCCATACATCAGCACCATACAGTTTCGTGGCGCTACGGACCTCAGCCAACTGCCCGTTATCAGACTGGGCGGTCAGTTGCAACTTTCTTTTGATGCGCTTAACGGTGAAGAGGAAGATTATTACTATACCATCACCCACCATGATTTTGACTGGAGCCCCAGCGATCTTTCAAAAAGTGAATACATAGATGGTTTTGATGATGTGCGCATAGACACCTATCAAAACTCGGTAAATACACTTCAAATTTTTTCGCATTACGAACTCACCATCCCCAATCGTGATACCCGGGCGATTGAAAAAAGCGGAAATTATCTGTTAAGCATTTTCAACAGCGATGGAGAGTTGGTATTTACGAGAAAATTTTTGGTGATTGAAAACATAGCTTCTGTGGGTGTGGAAATAAAACGCGCACGGGACCTAAGGGTTATTGAAGAAAAGCAAGTAGTTCATTTTACGATAAATTCACCCAATTTATTATTGGTAAACCCTAAGCAAACCGTAAAAACACTGGTGCTGCAAAACAGCAACCTTAAAACTGCCATTACAGATCTGGTGCCGCAATACACTATGGGTAACGAGCTTATTTATAGATACGATAAGGAAGCTTCTTTCGGCGGCGGCAATGAATTTCTTGCTTTTGACAATAAAGATGAACGGTCTGCCACTAATGGCGTGCGCTCCATAGACCTTACTGATGTTTATGAGAATTATCTTTACACAAATATACCCCGATATAATAGGCCATACACCTACAATCCAGATATTAACGGAAATTTTGTGGTGCGCAATGTAGATGCCAGAAACCAAGACTTAGAAGCCGAATATGTCCGAATGCACTTTAATCTTCAGTATTATGAAGATCTGGAAGACAAGGAACTACATATTTACGGGAATTTCAATAATTGGACTATAGACGGCAGCACCTATATGAAATATGATCCAAAAAGCGACACCTACAGGAATGAACGTTTATTTAAGCAAGGATTCTACAACTATAAGTATGTTGTAGTAAATAGAGATGGAAGTATTGACGAAGGCGCCGTGAGTGGCGATTTTTGGCAAACGGAAAACGACTATACCGTAATTGTATATTTCCGTGATTTGGGGGCTAGATATGACCGCATAATTGGTACTGGTTATGCAAACTCCACAAATATTAGCAATAACTGATTTTCCTAAAATTAAATGAAGCGCTAACCCTTTTTTCATCAAGTCATGAAACGCAAAAAAGACGAGGTTTCCACTGGAAGAAAGTCGTTGCAATATCGTGGCAACAAATGTTTAAACTGCAATCAACCACTGGACGTTAGTGATGTTTACTGCCCCTATTGCTCACAATTAAACAGCAAGAAACAACTTTCAGCAAAAGATTTTTTTGCAGAATTTTTGAGCAGCATTTTAGTCTATGACTCGCGATTGCGCAATACGCTCAAAGATCTTTTATTCCGCCCCGGGGTAATATCAAAAAATTACGTAAAAGGCCAACGGTTAAAATACGCCAATCCGTTCCGGTTTTTCTTGAGTGTTTCCATTATTTATTTTTTGATGGAAGGCTTCATTGGCTATATAAATCCTTCTGAAAAGGATAATCAATTAGGTTTAAATGTAAAGCCTGCAAATGAAGCATCTATTGATTCTCTTTTTGCCAATCAACCTCCTGAAATATTTACGCCAGATTCTCGCGGAGATACTTTAAAGGCAAAACAGCTTGGAATACCTCTTTATTATTCCGAAAAGAGCCTTGACACGCTAGCATTTTTCGAGAATTACAGTAAGCGAAGCTCTCTATATATGTCTTATTATTTCCGCACAAAAACAGAAAACCCAGTAGTGGCTTTAGACAGCCTGAACCACTCAAATAGATTTAAAAATCGTTGGCTCTACTCCCGCTCTATAACTTGGTACAAAATTATAAGCAATCCAAATGCCTTCATAAATTATATAACTTCAAAGATTCCATTCTTCATTTTCTTCTTTACGCCGTTTTACGCACTTTTTTTCTGGCTTTTTTATTCTCGAAAGAAATTTACCTATATGGAGCACGTAATTTTTTTGTTCCACATTTTCAGTTTTATATTTCTGACGATGTTAATTTTTCGAATTCCAGAAGTGATTGTGGGGACTAATTTTTTTCAGATCATTTTATTCTTAATTCTTGGCCCGTTGTATTTTTACCTTGCCCTTCGGAAATTTTATAGCCAAGGAAAGTGGAGGACGTTATTTAAATTTGTATTTTTAAACATTATATTTTTTCTAAGCTTTCTAGTGGCAACTAGCTTATTTGTGGTAGCAAGCGCAGCAATTTATTAAAATGGTACAACAGGTAACACAAGGAATTAAAATTTCGGTCAAAACCGAATTTGATGGCACGTTTTACAAAAACCGTAAAATGCAGTATGCCTTTGCCTATACCGTTACTATTGAAAACCAAAGCAAAGACACGGTTCAGTTAACTTCACGCTGTTGGAAAATCAAAGACTCCCTAAACAATTCTGAAACTGTGGAAGGTGAAGGTGTAATCGGTCAAAAACCCATATTGCAGCCTGGCGAAAGACACGCATATACAAGCGGATGCCTTTTGTATTCTCCTTTTGGCGCAATGAAAGGCCACTACAATATGGTGAACTTTACCACTACCCGAAAGTTTCGGGTTTCCATTCCCCTTTTCAATCTGAGTGCGCCTTTTTCGATGAATTAACCCACAGAGAAATATTTAATTCTACATACTGATTGCTAATTTACTGGTTTTACCTGTTTGCAAATCTTCATAACGCATTTCTATAGCATTTTCTTTTTTGGAAATCTGCGTAATGCTTTTTGTTTTTATGAAACCGCGATCCATAATTAGGTTGCTGTTTAAATCACCCTCGCCCGCTGTTTTGTGGAATTGGAGCAGTTCTTCTTCCGAAGGTTTTATGGTTTCAAGTAAAAATGCAGAAAACCACTGTTCACGTTTTTTCTTTAAATTTTCAGGATATAAAGGGGAAGAAGACCAAATATGCGGCGCCAAGGGTTCTTCGGAAAAATGATACGTTTCGCCATCCCAAACCAATTGTAGTAATTGTACTTCAGTTTCCCATTCAATCAAAACTGTTGTAAAGGGCTCTATTCCGCAAAAATCATAGTTTTCAATTTCTTTTTTTAAATTGGCTGATTTCAATAAATCTTTTACGACCAATCCCCTGCTTTTTCTGTAAAAAGCCTCCCGTTTGTGGGCCACAAACCCACCGTTCATCAAACAGACAATTCTTTTTTTATCACTTGCACCAATCCACGTTCCTCCGGCCACGGCGTCTTTTGGGTAAAGCAATTTTACACCATCTTCTTCATAAATTTCTGGCGGAAAAGTTTCGCGCCCAGGCGCTTCATCACGATTGGAAGTTAAAACAAAATCGTTGTTGATTTTTGGGATAAAAGTTATTGTGCACATACGTTAAATTTGAAATTCCAAATAACAAGCACCAAATTCCAAATAAAATTCCAAAGGACAAGTGCCAAAATCCAAATAAATTGCGAAGTACAAAATCCAAATTCCAAAAAAAATAGAGAAACCAATTTGTAATTGGGGATTTCAAGGTTTGGTGCTTCCATTTTTGTACCTTTGCAATCTTCATAAATTAAAATTTAAAAAAGTTATGGGAAATGGATTTTTTGAAGTGCCAATCGCCGTAAACGAACCTGTAAAAAGCTATGCGCCAGGTTCACCGGAACGTGAGGAAGTACTTAAAACTTACAAAGAAATGTATAAGGCAAAAATAGAGGTGCCTTTATTTATCAACGGAAAAGAGGTTAAAACCAAAGAAACTGCTACTATGTCTCCGCCGCACGACCATAAGCACGTGCTTGGAACCTATTATAAAGCTACCAAAAAAAATGTGGAAGAAGCAATTGAAACTGCTTTGGAAGCCAGAAAAAAATGGGCCGTTATGCCGTGGGAACAACGTGCGGGAATCTTTCTTCGCGCCGCCGAATTGCTTGCCGGCCCCTACAGAGCTAAAATAAACGCAGCTACCATGCTCGCCCAGTCCAAAAATATTTATCAGGCAGAAATTGATTCGGCATGTGAACTTATTGACTTTTTAAGATTCAACGTTCAGTATATGACCGAGATTTATGCCGAGCAACCGGAATCTACTTCCGCAGCCTGGAACCGAATTGAATACCGTCCATTGGAAGGTTTTATTTATGCAATTACTCCTTTCAATTTCACTGCAATTGCCGGAAATCTTCCCGCCAGCGCCGCGTTGATGGGGAATGTTGTTGTATGGAAACCGAGTAATGCCCAAATATATTCTGCAAAAGTCATTATGGATGTATTCCGTGAGGCTGGTGTTCCCGCAGGTGTAATCAATATGGTTATGGGAGATCCTGAGATGATTTCGAATACGCTTATGGCGAGCCCAGATTTCAGCGGGGTTCACTTTACAGGCTCTACCGGTGTTTTCCAGGGAATTTGGAAAAAGATTGGTGATAACATTAAAAATTACAAAACCTATCCGCGTATCGTTGGGGAAACCGGCGGGAAGGATTTCATTGTTGCGCATAAAACATCAAACCCTAAGCAAGTTGCAACCGCAATGGCCCGTGGTGCCTTTGAATATCAAGGTCAAAAATGTAGCGCCGCTAGCCGTTGCTATATTTCAAAAAGTATTTGGAAAGACGTCAAAGAATATTTGGTTGATGATATCCGCTCCTTCAAAATGGGAACTCCAGAAGATATGGGCAACTTCATAAACGCTGTTATTCACGAAAGCTCTTTTGACAAACTTGCAAGCTATATAGACCAAGCCAAAAAGGATAAAAATGTTGAAATAATTGCCGGTGGAAATTATGACAAAAGCAAAGGCTACTTTATTGAACCTACAGTAATTGTCACTAAAGATCCAAAATACACTACTATGTGTACTGAGCTTTTTGGGCCTGTTCTTACCGTATATGTTTATGACGACAATAAGTGGGAAGAAACCTTGCATTTGGTTGATGAAACCAGTGAATATGCCTTAACAGGTGCTGTTTTCAGTGAAGATAGATATGCTTTGGAAGAAGCTGTGAAGATTCTTGAAAACGCTGCTGGCAATTTCTACATCAACGACAAGCCTACGGGAGCTGTTGTTGGCCAACAACCTTTTGGTGGTGCCCGTGCAAGTGGAACCAATGATAAAGCTGGAAGCAAGCAAAACCTATACAGATGGATTTCGCCAAGAATGGTGAAGGAGACTTTTGTTTCACCAACTGATTATAGATATCCATTCCTTGGATAAGACAGTGGGTGAATCCATAAAAAAACCCATCCTGAAGTATTCAGGATGGGTTTTTTGTTTAATATAAATTTTCTCTATTCGTATTGCTTGTTTTCTCCCACTTCAGCATGTTGTGAGTTTTTAGCCTCGTTATTTGCATTAACCACCATTACAATAACGCTCAAATTATCAACATTGTATTCGGAAGGAATTTCAATGCTATATTGTTTTTTGTATTCTGTATAGGCAGATGTATTGGCAATAGCATCACCAAAAATATCAGATAAAGAATTTCTAAGCGCATCGTTATGGACAAAATCTGGAATTGGATTACCGTGACCTTCCAATGGATGCCCAGAGGTATTGTTGAAATAATTTGTTTGAGCATAGATTATTCCACTTTCCACAAGATATACCACTAGTTTATCCCCAGCTTCAGAACCATTGGCATAC
Source organism: Aequorivita aquimaris (assembly GCF_001573155.1). GTDB lineage: Bacteria > Bacteroidota > Bacteroidia > Flavobacteriales > Flavobacteriaceae > Aequorivita > Aequorivita aquimaris. Next base: position 186,128 of record NZ_JRWG01000005.1, read on the forward strand.
ATTAGCTTTGTATCAATCGTCAAGTTAGAACCAGTCATTTTTGAATCAATGGCAATAGAAAGATTTGTTTCGTTACCAGCCATAGCTAGCACATCTTCTTTTTTATAAGGATCGAGCCATTTTTGTGTACGGTTTAAACGTGCTTGTGGAAGTCCGCCTATTCCAAATTCATCTTTTAAAATTTCAATATCATCAAAATGCATAGGGTCAGGCAGCGTAGATCCTGTTTCGTGAATGGCTACAACCGAAATATGGTTTGTTGCCGCTTTAACGGTGTCTATTGCAAGTGCAACGGCTGGACAGAAACCACACCATGTACCGGTATAATCTTCTACAACTACTTTTCTTTTTGGCGTGTAAACGGAGAAGTTTTTGACTGGAGTGCTAAAGCTTTCATTATCTACCACGTATTCTGCATAGACTTCAAAACTTCCATCATTTGCTGAGTTATATGTAAATCCTGAAATTACATTTCCGTTTACATAAAAAGTAGCTTCTGAAGCAGTATCATCGCCATTACTATCGAGCAAACCAAATGTTATGGTTTGATTTTTCATTGCTCTAGAAAAATCAATTGTCAAGGCTCGTTCGGTTGGCGCAAGCACTTCAAAATTAAGAATGTTACTAGTAATATCATTATAAACGGCTTTAACTGCATAGGTTCCAGTTGCACTAAAAGTATAGGTTCTTCCCGTTATCGGAGTGTCGTTTATATAATAGTTTGATGCTTCTGAATAATCTTCGCCATCACTTCCAGTTACGGTAAAAACAACTGCATCGTTAAGAGACAGCACTTCGAGTTCACCGTTTCCGGCATCACTTTTGAGTTCTAAGGTTAACATTGGGTCTGAGGCAACAAAAGGATCTTCCTTTTTGCTACAAGAAACAATAGCTATGATAACAAATAGTGATAAAAACTTTAAATAGATTTTCATATTTAAAAAACTTTAAGAAATAAAATGTGCGCTAATATAGTCTAATTCTTAAAAATGCTTTTGATTAATATGTTAAATGAACAATTTTCAATCAAACCAATTCGATTTTATTAAAAAAAACTTAATATTGCTACAGTAAAATTAATCATAATCCATTTTCTCATGAAAAAAATTATTCCCCTTCTTCTTTTATTGGTGTCTTTTATAGGCTTTTCGCAAAGTGAAATGCCAAAGATTGAATTGACAACTGTTGATGGAACAACTATTAGTTCTAAAGATCTTTCAAAAGAAGATAATGTTATCGTTGTCTCTCTGTGGGCTACTTGGTGTGTGCCATGTCTAAAGGAACTTGATGCAATAAGTGAAATTTACCCAGATTGGCAAGCCGAAACCGGTGTAGAGCTCTACGCAGTTTCTGTTGATGATAGCCGTACCGTAAAAAGAGTAAAACCTTTAATTAATGGTAAAGGGTGGGACTACACTGTTCTTTTAGATACAAATAACGATTTTAAACGAGCATTGGGAGCTGCCACGGTACCTTTGACACTATTGGTAAAAAACAATGAGATTGTTTACCGCCATTCAGGTTATAGCCCAGGGGCTGAATATGAACTTTATGAAAAAATAAAGGAGTATTCAAACTAATTTATAAATTACAACCAACCAAAATTTTATAATGAAAAAAATTATTCTCGGCGCCTTTATGCTTATGGGCGCTATCGGTTTTTCACAGGATAATGGCTACTTTTTTGGTGGCCTTGAATCTAACTCACAATGGCTTCTTGATGATGAAGATTTTGATTTTATCGCCCCAGAAGATCAATTTAGAGCAAACAATTATCTACAGTTAAATTATTCACTAGGCAAATTTACGGCGGGAGTTCAATACGAATCTTACCTGCCTTCTGCCCTTTTGGGGTATTCCCCAACTTGGGACGGGCAAAACGGAATTGGAACTTATTACCTTAATTTTAAAAATGAATCCTTAGACATTACAGGAGGCTATTTTTATGAACAATTTGGTAGCGGATTAATACTTCGCACTTGGGAAGACAGGCAATTGGGCATAAACAATGCTTTAAAAGGTGTTCGGGTTAAATTTAGTCCCTCTGCTATTTTTGATATGACTGGAGTTTATGGACAAACACGTAACGGATTTGATGTCTCTGAGGGAGTAATTCAAGGACTTGATGCGAATGTGGACCTAAGCGGCTTAATGAATATGGATGCGGTAGATCTAAGATTGGGCGCAAGCTATGTGGGGCGTTACCAATCCAATGGCTCGAGCGACACCATTCCTGCTAACGTAAATGCATATGGTGGCAGATTGGATTTTGTGGTTTCCAATTTCTATGGCGGTGTTGAAGCAATTACAAAAGATCCAGATGTTTTAATAAATGAAGAAGTAGTTACTACACCTCAACTATTTGACGGAACAGCACTACAAGTTAATTTAGGTTATGCACAAAAAGGATTGGGAATTAATTCTACTTTTAGAAGGTTGGAAAATTTTACTTTTTATGCAGATAGATATGCCGAAGGAAATCAATTTAATGAACAAGTAGTAAACTATATTCCTGCAATTACAAAACAACACGATTACCTACTTTCAAACATTTACGTTTATAATGCGCAGCCTCGCCTTCTCTTTACTGAAAATGAAAAACGCGCAGGTGAAGTGGGTACACAGGTAGATGTATATTATTCATTTGACAAAGAATCTGCATTAGGCAAAGTGGGAACCAAATTAGCAGGAAACTTTTCCTACTGGGCAGGGCTTGAAGCCACTTTCAATGCTGATGATTTAACTTATGACACAAAGTTTATTGGTGATGGAGATCGCTATTTCCGCGATTTGAATATTGAAATAAAAAACCGTTGGTCTTCTAAATGGAATACCGTACTGTCGTATCAAGATGTAATAATAGATAAAGCAGTTTCAAAAGGAGGAATTTTAGGTTCCGAAGGAGATATCAGAGCACAAATAGCAGTTATTGAAGGTACCCGACGTTTTGAAAAGGGGAAAGCTCTACGTATGGAACTTCAGCACTTATGGACTGCCGATGATGATAAAAACTGGGCTGCCGGAGTTTTGGAGTATAACTTCAATCCATCAATTACTGTTTATGCAGCAGATTCCTGGAACTATGGCGGCGAAAAAGAACTACATTATTATAGTGTAGGCGGAAGCTACTCTAAAGGTAGAGCTCGTTTTGCAATGAATTACGGCAGACAGCGCGGAGGCTTGATTTGCGTGGGCGGAGTTTGTAGAGAAGTGCCTCCAAGTACTGGTGTAACGGCAAATCTTGTTGTTACTTTCTAAAATAGAATTATTAAAACGAAAAAAGCCCCGAAGATGAACTTCGGGGCTTTTTTTATTATTCTATTTTCAATGTTTTTTATTGAACTACAATTTTACTTGTTTGCACACCACCTTTCTGATTCTTGAACTGAACAATATAAATTTGTGAACTTAAATCGGAAACATTAACAGTTTGACGACCTGTCTCAAATTGCGCTTGCTTAACAACTTTTCCTTGAACATTATACACAACCATACTAATTGGTTCATTTACATTCAAGACTAATTCATTTGAAACAATAGTAGATTGAATTGTCAAATCCACAGAATTATTTGCAGAAACACCCAAAGCAGGATTATAACGATATGTAAAAACAATCGGAGTGCCAGTTTCTATTGTACCTGCCGCATCTTCATATTGACGGAATGCAAATACAAAATCTATATTATCTACACCATTACCCGGATCATCATTATAAAAGTGATTACCCATAGGCGTAGTTTCGCCAATCGCTAAAACAAGTGCATTATCGTTTGAAGGAGGTACAGTTTCTCCTGGTACAAGATTATTATAGCAAAGACCATAACATAACTGTTCAAATTCTCCATTTGTAGAGTTCGTTTGCTGAACGTATTCAATTCTAGTATATATTTCCTCTGAGGGATTATCATTTGTAACAAAAAAGTCAAAAGATGCCTCCGGATATGTTAACACACCAAATTGTATAACATCGCCATCATTCAGGACATTTCCTGATCTGTCCGTAACAGTAAACTGTGCATTTGCAAATGCTACAGCACCGAAAATACTTAAAAGAAGTAATTTAAATTTCATTGTTTTAATTTTTAGGATTAATTTTTAGAATATGTTTACTAAGTATGGCAAAAGTAAAGATAATTATTAAAAACAACCATTCCTTTAATCTTTCTCTTTCAATTATTTAACATTTGGCAGTCATTAAATGTATATACTTTAGAAAATACACCCCAAAACACAAATTTCATATAGAACTGGCTATATAAAATTTGAGCCCAATTATATAAATGTAGAGAAATTTGATAAAGCATTAATAATTTAAGGGAGAAATTCTTTATTTTAACACAAGAAGTACAGATATTTACCTCCTAAGAGGTTAATAATAAATTATAAAAAAGTACATTTGTTGTTTAACTTAATTTTAATAACTACTTTAATTTGAAAAATCATGTTTAAAAAACTACCTCTCTCCTTAGTTTTTGCAGTGTTTGCTTGTGTTTCGTATGGACAAACAATTGTATCTACTTCCCCAGAAAACAAAAATGTAATCCTTGAAGAATTTACAGGTATCAAATGTGTTTACTGCCCTGATGGTCATCGAATTGCGCAAGGCATAAAAAACGATAACCCCAATGACGTTTTTTTAGTTAATATCCACGCTGGCGGATTCGCAGTTCCAGGAACTGGACAACCAGATTTCCGTACACCAGATGGTGAAGCAATAAGAGCTTTTTATGGTGTTAACAGTTATCCTTCAGGAATGGTAAACCGTCATATTTGGAGTGGAAACAGTCCCGTTATAAGTAGATCTGCTTGGGCAAGTCGATCTAATGTTATCTTGGGCGAAAGTTCTTATCTAAATGTGGGTGTAGAAGCAACAATCAATGTACAAACGAGAGAAGTAGTAATCCATGCGGAAGGTTATTATACTGGAAATAGCCCGGAGAGTACAAACTTCTTAACAGTTGCACTCTTACAAAATAATACAAAAGGACCACAGACTGGAGGTGGCCAGGGCAATAACTATAATCACATGCACCGCCTTGTGGATATTATAACTCCTACTTGGGGCGACCCAATAAACACAACAACAACTGGTACCCTTGTAGACCGCACATATACTTATACTATTCCTGCTATGTACAATAATGTACCAGCAGTAGTTGACGATATGGAAGTTGTAGCATTCATTACCGAAACAGAAAGTGAAATTATTAGTGGCCACGGAGCAAGACCAACTTTTACAGGAATAACAACCGCTAACGATGCAAGTGTTCTTTCAATAGAAGAGATTCCAGCTACCTGTGAAACTACCTTAGCACCGAAGGTTAAAATTAAAAATGAAGGACAAAATACAATTACTTCTTTGGCAATAACGTATGAAATTAACGGAGATTCCCACACATACAACTGGACAGGAAGCATTCCTGCTTTATGGGATGAAACCATAGAGTTACCAGAAGTATCCTACACAGCTCAAGGAACAAATACAATTGTAGTATCAGTCCCTAACGATGATAATAACGCAAACAATAGTTTTGACACTACTTTTGAAGAAGCTCCAGCGGGTACAGGTACAGTAGATATGCGTTTAATTACTGATGCATACGGATTTGAGTGCCGATGGAACCTTCAGGATTCTAATGGAAACACTATTCAAAGCGGTGGGCCCTATCCAAACAATACAACTATAGAAATGAGGTTTAATTTAACCGCAGATTGCTATACATTTAACCTTATTGACACTGCTAGTGATGGTGGTACAAGAGTAACTTTGACTGACCATGAAGGAACTATTCTATTTAACGCTATTGGAAACTGGGGCGCCCAGGTATCTGGCGAGTTTAATAGTAATGGTGTATTAGGAGTTAATGACACTCAATTAAATGATATTAGCCTATACCCAAACCCAGCAAGCACTACCTTAAACCTTAAAAATGCTGAAAATGCTAATATCCAAGTATTCGACGTTCTTGGAAAATTGATTCTTTCACAAGAAAATATTTCAATGGATGAGCAGATTAACATTTCAAATCTTGAAAATGGAACTTACTTTATGAAAATTTCTAAAGATGATGCAGTAGCAACAAAAAGATTTATTGTTACTAAATAAATCACATTATTAAATATTTATAAAAACCCCGACGTGTTCGGGGTTTTTATTTTTATTAGCTTTTCAATTCAAAGTCAAAAACCATAAATACCTGATATTAAATTTTTTAGATAGAACACTTATACTTAATTTTATGTAATTATTTCGTTTAAAATAAAAATCAAAAATTATGTTTAAAAAATTACTCATCTCATTTGTTTTTACTCTGGTTGCCTTCGTTACGTATGGGCAAACGATTGTATCAACTTCACCAGAAAACAAAAATGTTGTTCTTGAAGAATTTACAGGTATTCATTGTGTTTTCTGTCCCGACGGTCACGCCATTGCACAAGGCATTCAGGATGCCAATCCTGATAGAGTTTCATTAATTAATGTACATCAAGGCAGTTTTGCCAACCCTTCAACCGGCGAACCGGATTTCAGAACCCGATTTGGTGATGCGTTAGCAGCTCAAACTGGTTTACAGGGTTATCCATCTGGTACTGTGAACAGACATGTTTTTAGCGGCAGCAATACTATACTAGATAGAAGCCAGTGGGCAACTCGCTCAAACCAAATTATGGGCACCCCTTCTTATGTAAATCTTGCAGTAGAAGCTGACATTGACGTTCAAACCAATATGATGAATATTCACGTGGAAGCATATTATACAGACAGCAGTCCAGAAAACACAAATTTTTTGAATGTTGTGATGCTTCAGAACAATACAAGAGGGCCTCAAACTGGAGGGGGACAAGGAAATAATTATAACCACATGCACCGTCTGGTAGACATGATCACTGGCCAATGGGGCGAGGAAATTACCCAAACCACCTCCGGTACATTTGTGGAAAGAGATTATGCATACCCCATTCTTCCACAAAACAACTATGTTCCTGTAGAAATAGGAGATCTCGAAATTGTAGTGTTTATGACAGAAACCAGACAAGAAATTATTAGTGGAAATCGAACTACACCAACAACAAACGTCTCAAATGCAAACGATGTAAATGTTCGATATGTTGAAGATTTTGATTCGGATTGTGCAGGATCAAACCTAACCTTTTCACCAAGAGTAAATATCCAAAATGTTGGTAGCAATCCTGTTACTTCCTTGGCTATAGAATATACAATCAATGGAACTACCGATACTTATAACTGGACCGGAAACATAGCTTCTCTAAAGAGCGAAACCGTAGAACTGCCAGAAGTATCGTTGACCCTTGCGGAAACCAACTCTCTCGAAATTTCCGTGCCAAATGACGATTATAACGCCAACAATTCATTAACCATGCCATTTGGAGCACCACTATCCAGTGGAACTCTTGAATTAATTATTACTACCGATGATAGAGGTGACCAATGTAGATGGAAAATAAAAGATAGCCAAGGCACAACAATTGAAAACGGAGGACCTTATGGTAATAATCAAACTTATTATCAGCGTATAAATGTTGATGAAGATTGTTATGAGTTTAATTTAATTGATACTGGCGGTAATGGTGGAAACGAAATAAGTTTAAAGGATCATTTGGGGAATGTGATATATGAAACAAATGGTAATTACCGCACCAATGAAATCACCAAGTTTTATAGTGATGGTATATTAGGCTTAAATGAAAACTTACTTGAAAACATTGCTATTTACCCAAATCCTGCTAGCACAGTTCTAAATATAAATAATGCCAAGAATGCAAATATTCAGGTATTTGACATATTGGGAAAAACGATTTTTTCACAAGAAAATATTTCTGTAAACGAGCGAATTAATATTTCAAACCTAGAAAATGGAACTTATTTCATCAAAATTTCTATGGATAATGCAGTAACAACCAAGAAATTCTTGATTTTTAAATAGACCCTATAAATTACATTTTTGAAAAACCCCGATTTGTTCGGGGTTTTTTTATTACTTTAAAATAAAAATTTCCGTTATGAAATGCCCACAAACAAATTGTTAACCCACCGAAGATGAATAATGTGGGCATTCCATCTTCCGCTTTATCAAATATTTTATACAGATGAAATATACTATTAAAAATGAAAGGGTAGTTTTCAACGATCACTACAAAATGGTAAAAGCCAAAGTAACCTATGATACATTTCGGGGAAATAAAATAGAAACAGAAAGATTGGCTTTTGAAAGAGGAAATTCCGTTGCTATTGTACTTTTGGAAAAGGAGACAGAAAGTATATTATTAACCAACCAATTCCGTTACCCTAGTTGTAAAAACAATGATGGTTGGCTTTTGGAAATACCCGCAGGTTCTTTGGAAGAAAACGAAAAACCAGAAGATTGTGTACAACGTGAAGTCTTGGAGGAATTGGGATATAAATTGGCTTCCGCAACTTTACTACATACCTTTTATACATCACCCGGAGCTTCAACCGAACGTATTTTCTTATACTATGCCGAGGTTTCAGCAAAAGATAAAATTGAAAAGGGAGGTGGAAATTCCGAAGAAGATGAAGACATTCAATTGGTAAAAATTCCCGTTGCGGAAATAACTTCAAAAATTTCTAAAATGAAGGATGCCAAAACAATACTTGCGCTACAGTGGTATTTGCTCAATAAGATTTCTTCTTAAAATTTCAACAGGAAAAAATCAACCTTTAAATTTTAGGGGTAGATGCACTACACTCTTGGTTTCAAAAAAGTCTTCCTCAAAATAATCACTCAACGGAAAAACAGTTGCGGTTGTATAAATTTTTAACTCTTCAGTCAAATCGCCTCCCTTTAAATACAGGATTCCATTTCTGCGTTCGTGCAGGTTTTTTTTGGCAATTTTGCCATTTATCCAATGGACAAAGGTCTCCATTTGGGCGACGGCACGACTAACAATAAAATCATATTTCCCCGAAACAGTTTCCACTCGGGCATTTGTAGTCTTTACATTTTGTAGTTGCAGGCCAGCAACCACTTCTTCCACTACCTTTATTTTTTTTCCAATACTGTCCACCAAATGAAACTGTACTTCTGGAAATAAAATAGCCAGCGGGATACCCGGAAAACCACCGCCCGTGCCAACATCTAATATTTGTGAGCCGGGAAGAAAAGCTTGAATTTTTGCAATCCCTAAAGAATGTAATACATGCCGAAGGTAAAGTTCTTCAATATCTTTTCGTGAAACCACATTTATTTTAAGGTTCCAATCCTCATAAAGTTCCCGTAACTGCTCAAATTGTTGCTTTTGAATTTCGGTTAAGTTTGGAAAATATTTTAATATGAGTTCCATAATTTAATTTAAGAGGCAAAAGTATGTTATCTTTGTGAAAATTATGATTTTGAATCTCTCGATTTTCGCAAAAGATAATTATTTTTGTGCTTTTCGCAGTAAAAATCCCCAGTTAATATATATATATTTTGACGTATACAAACTTAAATTTTTCCAGAGTTGACAGTGCTAAATTTTTCAGAACCCTAAATAGGCGTGTGAATGATTACTTTAAGGAAAATAATATAGCTAGAACTGGCAACTGGAAACTTCACTTGAAAACTATTGTGATGTTTTCATTATACCTTACCCCCTACTTTCTTTTGCTAACATTGGATTTTCCAGGGTGGGCCCAATTACTTTTTACCATAGTTATGGGCGTTGGTATGGCTGGCGTGGGAATGAATGTGATGCACGATGCTAATCACGGTTCCTATTCCTCAAAAAAATGGATCAATAAGGTAATGGGTGGCAGTATGTATATTCTTGCTGGAAATGTTTATAATTGGCAAGTGCAGCACAACGTTTTGCACCACACTTATACAAACATCCACGGCCACGACGAAGATTTGGAAGCGGGAAGGATTCTTCGTTTCTCCAAACATTCAAAATGGCACAGGTTTCATAAATTCCAACATTGGTATAGCATTTTCTTTTATGGCCTTTTAACCTTCAATTGGGTTCTAACTACTGACTTTTTTCAGACGAAAAGATATTTGGCACGTAAACTTTCCTATGGAAAACTTCCCAAACCCGTAACACAGTGGAGCATCTTGGTCATTACCAAAATGATTTATGTGTCGCTTTGGATAGTTATTCCTATTCTTTTTTTCAATATTGTTTGGTGGAAAATTTTGCTAGGGTTCTTTATAATGCATTATGTTGCAGGACTAATCTTGAGTATTGTTTTTCAACTTGCGCACGTGGTTGAGGACACTGAAATAATGCTTCCGGACGATAGCGGTACGATGAAAAACACTTGGGCTATCCATCAACTTTTTACCACTGTCAATTTTTCGACAAACAATAAAATTGTCAATTGGTACACTGGTGGTTTAAACCATCAAGTGGAGCATCATATTTTTCCAAATATTAGCCACATTCACTATAAGAATATTTCAAAAATTGTGAAGAGCACAACCAAGGAATTCAATTTACCTTACAAAGAATATAAAACTACGCGCAAGGCTATTATTGCACATTTCAGACACTTAAAGGAAATGGGGCTAAAACCTGCAGTACCCGCTTAATTATTATGGACAACAGACTTTCAAAACGTGTGAATGAGATGGCTACATCTGCCACTCTGGCAATGGCAGCCAAAACAAGAGAACTAAAGGAGCAAGGGATAGATATTATAGGTTTAAGCCTGGGAGAGCCAGATTTTCCAGTTCCTGAATTCATAAAAGATGCCGCTATTCAGGCCATTAAAGATAATTATCATTCCTATACACCAGTTGACGGTTATGGCGATTTAAAAAAAGCCATCATCACAAAATTTAAAAGAGACAATAATTTAGAATATAAACCTTCCCAAATTGTTGTTTCTACTGGCGCTAAGCAATCATTGGCAAATTTGACAATGGTACTATTGGATGAAGGCGATGAAGTTTTATTGCCTGCACCCTATTGGGTAAGTTATGCAGACCAATGTAAGGTAGCTGGAGGTATACCGAAGGAGATCCCTACTTCAATAGAAACAGATTTTAAGGTAACGGCAGAGGCACTCGAAGAAGCAATTACCCCAAAAACCAAAATGATAATTTATAGCTCCCCTTGCAATCCAAGCGGCTCGGTTTACAGTAAAAAGGAGCTTAGAAAGCTAGCTGATGTATTGGTAAAGTATCCAGACATTATCGTAATCAGTGATGAAATTTACGAACATATCAATTTTAGTGGCGGTCACGCTTCTATGGCAGAATTTGATGATATGTACGATCGTACTGTAGTAGTAAACGGCGTTTCCAAAGCATTCTCTATGACTGGTTGGCGCATCGGTTACATTGGCGGCCCGGAATGGATTGCCAGAGCTTGCAACAAGATGCAAGGGCAAGTAACCAGCGGCGCTAATGCCATTGCGCAAAGAGCTACAATTACTGCCTTAGAAAATCCACCGAGCAAGATTCAGTTTATGGTAGATGCCTTTAAGGAGAGAAGAAAGTTGATATTGGGTCTACTTTCGGAAATTGAAGGTTTCCAAACCAACGAACCCGAAGGTGCTTTTTATGTATTTCCCGATGTTTCCTATTTCTTTGGAAAAACATTGCGGGGCAAAAACATAAACACTGCTTCTGATTTTTCATTATATCTTTTAGAGGAAGCCAAGGTAGCGACCGTAACCGGTGAAGCCTTTGGAGATCCAAACTGTATTCGCCTATCTTATGCAGCTTCAGAAACGGAAATAAAAGAAGCTATGCGGCGGATTAAGGAAGCTGTAGCTTAATCTATTTAAAAAACGGGATTGGTTAAAGTTACTCAATCCCGTTTTCATTTTACAATTTATCAGTACTTTAGACGCTTATATTTTTTTAATTTAATCCCTATCATTAATAATGAAAACTAAAATTACCTTAATTCTATTTTTCTTTGCCCTTATCTTTAACGTGCAGGCTCAGGAAAAAACTAATGCTACTTATGTTGGTACCGTGGGCTCTGTAGAGCACGTACCTTCTATTTCTTCGCAAACCAATTTAGCTCCCGCTAGAGTTAAAGAGCAAGTAATGCAAGACGGAAGAGCATCAAGAAATTTGATTATCCCTGGAAAAGATCCACAGATAGAAGATGATTATTTCAAAAGAAATCCAGATAAAATGGAGCAAGTGCTTAGCGGAAGAGCCCCTACACTTGTTTTTGATGCGGCTCAATCAAGTTCGCAACCCACAGACCCGTCGATCGGAGTAGGACCAAATCACGCCGTTGTGGTATTTAATACTGGGTTCAGAATTTTTGACAAAAGTGGTAACCCACTTACTGGACAAATATCTCCAAATCCTACAATTTTCCCTAACGGAGGATGTTGCGACCTTACCATTTCATATGACAATGCTGCCGATAGATGGGTTATGACCTTTTTGGGCAACGGTGCGCAAATTGCTGTATCAGATGGTCCTGACCCCGTAAATGATGGGTGGTATGTTTATACCATTCCTCAAATTAATGACTACCAAAAGCTTTCAGTTTGGAGCGATGGTTATTATATGACAGATAATACTTCGGCCACTAACAAAATTTACGCGATGGAGCGAACTAAAATGCTAGCTGGTGATCCAACTGCACAAATAATTGGTTTTCCACTTCCCGGAATTGTAACTAGTGGTTTTTACAGCCCTCAAGCGTTAAATGTAACCAATGACGATCTTCCAGCTCCTGGAGGTTTGCCTATTGTTTATTTACAAGATGATGCTTGGTCTGGAGTTTCTCAAGATCACGTAAAACTTTGGACGGTAGATGTTAATTGGGCAAGTCCAGGAAGTTCTACCATTTCTGCGCCAGTAGAATTAACTACCACTCCTTTTATCTCAGTTTTTGACGGCGGAAGTTTCTCAAATTTAGCTCAACCAGGCGGTGGCGCAGACATTGATGCACTACAAGCAACTATCATGAACCAAGCACAATTCAGAAAGTTTGGAGGCCACAATTCAGCAGTTTTTAATTTCGTTGTTGATACTGATGCATCAGGAGGAGAGTTGGCTGGAATACGTTGGTTTGAATTAAGACAACCTGGAGATGGCCAGCCTTGGTCCATTTACCAAGAGGGCACCTATACATCACCTGACGGAAAACACGCATGGCACGCCAGTATGATGATGGATGTACAAGGGAACATTGGAATGGGCTATACGGCTATGGCAGGACCCACAACACCTGATCCAACTACCAAAAGAGTAAGTTCATACTATACTGGTCGATATGCAAGTGATCCTCTAAATACAATGACTATCTCTGAAGAATTGATTGCAGCCGGAAACCAAAACATTCCTGGGCTTCGTTATGGCGATTATAGCAAAATTGATTTAGACCCTTCTAACGATAAAGAATTTTGGTTCATCAATGAGTATATGAACAACGGTAGAAAGGATGTAGTTGGGGTTTTCCAAATTGCACCTAACTTCAATAACGATGTAGGAGTTGTAAGTATCGACTCTCCCGTAACAGGAACACTTTCCAATAGCGAAACTGTAACCGTTACTATTTTTAATTACGGACAAAATAGCGCTTCAAACTTTCCTGTAACATTTCAGGTTGATGGTGGAACTGTTATTTCAGAAACCTTTACCGGAACCATTGCATCAGCCGAAACGGCCCAGTATACCTTTACCGCTACTGCTAACTTGGGTACAGTGGGACAAACCTATACAATTGTTGCAGCAACCAATTTAGCTGGTGATGAAGACACAACAAACGACTCCAGAACAAAAATGGTTACCTACTTAGAGCCAAATGATATTGGCGTGAGTGCCATTACATCTCCTGTGTCTGGCACTGACCTAACTGCTACAGAAGACATCGTGGTTACCGTTACAAACTTTGGCGGTGAGCCTCAATCAAATTTTGATGTGTCCTATGATTTGGAAGGAACTGTTGTTACCGAAGTATTTACTGGCACTCTGGCAGGAAACACTTCTACTTCTTATACGTTTGCCCAAACTGGTGATTTTTCTGCTTTGGGAACGTATAATCTAAGTGCTTACACATCATTGCCTGGCGATAGCGATACTTCAAATGATATAACCTCTGTAATTATTATAAAACAAAATTGTCAACCAACTGGCGACTGTACTCTTGGCGATGGATTACAGCTTTTCAATGTTACAGATATAAACAATCCTTCTGCTTGTGAAGGCTATGGAGACTTCACAGACCTTGTGGCTGGAATGGAAGCAGATACAACCTATGACCTTACAATAACTACTGGTTATGGAGATCAATTTATTCGTGTTTGGATAGATTTTAATGATGATTTTGTTTTTACAAATGATGAAACCGTTGTAAATAATGTAGAAGTTGCTTCTGGTCAAGGTTCTGGAAATTACACCATAACAACAGATCTTGTTGTTCCTGCTGGAGTGCCATCTGGCCAGCATTTAATGCGTGCCAAAACTAATTGGAATGCTCCCGTACCGGATGATGCTTGTGAGGAAACCACCTTTGGCGAAACAGAAGATTATTCCGTACAAATTGGTACCGTGGGAGTTACAGACAATATTTTTGACGAAAATGGCTTAACAATATTGTCGTTGGATAATAACAAATTTGACGTTAGCTTAAAAACTGTAAATTATACCGAATCAATGAACCTTTCGGTTTACAATACTTTAGGACAGCGATTGTTATACAAAAAGCTGGAAAACAACGGTAATGGTTACAAATATAAGCTTGACATGAGCTATGTAGCCACAGGCGTTTATTTAGTTCGCGTTGGAAATAAAGAAAACGGAAGAGTAAAACGAATCATCGTTAAATAATTCCAAAGAATATTTATTTGAATAACCCAAAGTACAAAATGTGCTTTGGGTTTTTTCATGAAATCAATTGCTGTATTTTTACAGAAAAACATACAATGGCGAAAATTTTACTACTGGGAAGCGGAGAATTGGGCAAGGAATTTACAATTGCCGCAAAAAGAATTGGGCAAACCGTTATAGCTGTTGACAGTTATGAGAATGCACCCGCAGCCCAGATAGCAGATATTTCAGAAGTAATAAACATGCTCGATGGCAATGCGTTGGATGCCCTTGTTGAGAAACACAAGCCAGACTATATAGTTCCCGAGATTGAAGCCATACGCACCGAACGTTTTTACGAATATGAAAAACAAGGTTATACCGTAATCCCTTCTGCAAAGGCAGCAAACTTTACGATGAACCGAAAAGCCATTCGGGATTTGGCCGCCAATGAATTGGGTTTAAAGACCGCCAAATATCGCTACGCAACCTCAGCCGAAAGTCTTAAAAATGCGGTTTCGGAAATTGGGATGCCCTGTGTTGTAAAACCGCTGATGTCTTCCAGCGGAAAAGGTCAAAGTACTATAAAGACCGAGGCAGATATTGAAAAAGCCTGGAAGTATTCACAAGAAGGATCCCGTGGTGATGTGGCCGAAGTAATCGTGGAAGCCTTTGTAAATTTCAACTATGAAATAACCCTCCTAACTGTAACACAGCGTAACGGCATAACACTTTTCTGCCCTCCTATCGGCCATCGGCAGGAACGCGGGGATTATATGGAAAGTTGGCAACCGGCTCCAATGAAAAATGAAATTTTGGAAGAAGCCCAGCAAATGGCAGAAAAAGTGACAACCGCCTTATCGGGTTGCGGTGTTTGGGGAGTTGAATTTTTTGTAGCGGATGATGGAGTGTATTTTTCGGAACTCTCGCCCAGACCTCACGATACAGGAATGGTTACGCTTGCAAAAACACAAAACTTCAACGAGTTTGAATTGCATCTCCGTGCAATTCTGGGGCTTCCAATTTCTGAAATAACACAGGAGCGTATTGGCTCCAGTGCTGTAATTTTAGCTATGGAAAATTCTGAAAACCCCACCTATGAAGGTTTGGAAAAGGTAGCTGCTTCACCAAAAACAGATTTCAGGATTTTTGGCAAACCTACTTCTCGTCCTTTTCGAAGAATGGGGGTTGTTTTAACACACGATAATCTAGGTGGCGATATTTCTGAAGTAACCGAAAAGGCCAAAAATTTAGCAAGTCAAATAAAGGTCATTTCAGAATAAATCTGAAGTTTTTAAAACTATCTATTTCTCCAGAAAAAAGGAGTAAGCAGAATAAGCACGGTAAAGAGTTCCAACCTACCAATTAGCATCAAAAAGCTGGACCACCACTTGGCGGCGGCAGGTAAAGCTGCATAATTGTTTACCGGGCCAAGATCACCCAGCGCAGGACCCACATTTCCCAAGGTAGATGCCGCACCGCCGAGCGCCGTGTTAAAATCAAGGCCTAACCAAGAAAAAACCAAGGTTCCCATTATAAAGGAAAGCATGTACAGAATAAAGAAGCCCAGGATATTAAAAACAATGGGCTGTGGCACGGCTTTGCTATTATAGCGCACCGGTAAAATGGCGTGTGGATGCAGCGTTCGTTTAAATTCCAAAACGCCATTCCTGATCATAATCAAGTGTCGCATTACCTTAATTCCCCCCGCGGTGGATCCGGCACAGCCTCCTAAAAACATCATTCCGAAAAAGAAGATGGTTAAAAACGGAGTCCAAAGCGTATAGTCCGCACTTACGAAACCGGTAGTCGTAATGATAGTTAAAACTTGGAACAGGGCATGGCGAAAGGCACTTTCAAAAGGTCCCCATACCATCGGGTGCCCAATACTGGAAATGGCCACGTCTGCCTCAAAATAGATTAGCAACGAAGCTACAACCGTAAGCCCGATAATGAGTGCCGAATACATTTTAAACTCTTCATCCTGAAATATTTTTTGAAATTTTCGCTTAAAGGCGAAATAGCTTAAAACGAAATTACTGCCCGCCAAAAACATAAATACAATAATGATGTACTGCACCATAGGGTTATCGTTCCAATAAGCAACGCTAGCATTTTTTGTTGAAAAACCTCCCGTACTCAAAGTGGCCAACGAATGGTTTATGGCGTCGAAAAAACTCATCCCGGCAAGTTTCAGCAGCACTGTTTCTGCCAAGGTATAACCTACGTAAATTAACCAAAGTCTTTTTGCGGTATCCGTAATTCTCGGATGCAGTTTGTCCCCACCGGGACCGGGAGCTTCGGCAGCAAAAAGCTGCATACCGCCAATCCCCAGCAATGGCAAAATAGCAATTGCCAAAACAATAATCCCCATCCCGCCAATCCAATGCGTGATACTTCTCCAGAAAAGCACACCATTGGGAATGCTTTCAATATCGGTCAAAATAGATGCACCCGTCGTGGTATATCCACTCATCGTTTCGAAAAAGGCATTGGTAAAACTGGGAATGGCCCCGGTAAAAATATACGGCAACGTACCGATAAGGGCCATAAAAATCCAACAGAAAGTTACTATTATATAGCCTTCCCTTTTTTGGATTTCCTTCCGGTGGTTTTTGGTCAACAGCATAATGGCGCCCCCAATTCCCAAGGCGACCGATCCGGCCAATAGCATTTCTTTGAGCACGCCGTCCTTATAATACCAACTTACTATCGAGGAAAGAAGCATAAAACCACCGTTCACCATGAGCAAAAGCCCCATTAGGTGCGAAATGATTTTATAATTGAGTTTGGTGATTGAATTCATTATATAAAAAGCTTTTCAACCTTTCCGATGGATTGCGGAAGGCAGCAAACCACTACCCTGTCCCCACTTTTTATTTCGAAATCGCCCAAGGCAATGATGCCCTCGCCGTTCCTAACTACCCCGCCAATAATGGCCGAGACCGGAAAATCGAGATCTTTTATTTTTTTGTTGCAAACTTTGGAATGGGAATACACCACAAATTCCAATAATTCCGCATTCATATTGTTTAGCTTGGTCATGGCCACCACCTCCCCCTTGCGGACATAGCGAAAAATATTGTTCGCGGCCAATAATTTTTTGTTGATCAATGTATCAATACCAATGGAGTGCGAAAGCTGAAAATAATCCATATTCTCTACCAGGGCGATTGCTTTCTTAACTCCTTTTGATTTTGCTACCAAGCAGGACATAATATTGGTTTCGCTATTTCCGGTTACGGCAATAAAAGCGTCCATATCTTCTATGGATTCTTCA
Organism: Aequorivita aquimaris; assembly: GCF_001573155.1. Classification (GTDB taxonomy): domain Bacteria; phylum Bacteroidota; class Bacteroidia; order Flavobacteriales; family Flavobacteriaceae; genus Aequorivita; species Aequorivita aquimaris. The sequence continues at coordinate 204,153 of NZ_JRWG01000005.1, forward strand.
TTCAATAAATCTACATTTCTGCCATCGCCGTTTATAACCAGGCAACCGGGAATGTCATCGGCAATTTCAAAAGCCTTGTCCTTGCTGCTTTCAAAAAGTTTTACGTTAAACTTGTTCTTGCACAGATCTTTTGCGGTTTTGTAACCGATCTTACTTCCACCCAGAATCATCACATTTTTAATTTCCTGCTTACTTTTTCCCGACAGCTTAAAAATTTGGTCATCGCCTTTCTGCACAGTGGTGAAATAAACCTGATCGCCTTCCTTAAATTGCGTATCGCCGCGCGGAATGATAGTGTACTGGGTGCCATAGCGCTGCAAGGCAATGGGCACAAACTGCAACTCGGGATAGACTTTTGCCATTTCCTTTACCGACTTTCCCACAAAGGCAGAAGTGCGCGACAGGCTCAGCCCGATCATCGTCAAGGCGCCATCCTCAAATTCGTAACTTTCATTGAAGGCGCTTTGGCTGAGCAGCAATTCAATTTCATTTGAGGCCAAGGATTCCGGGGAAATCAATTCGTCGATTCCGAATTTCTCAAAACCCACCTCATCCTTTCTGTCAATAAATTCAGTATTGGAGATTCGGGCTATGGTGCGTTTGGCCCCCAATTGTTTGGCAAGCACGCAAACGGTGATGTTAGTGGTTTCGCTTGAAGTTACCGCAATTACAAGATCAGTCTCATCTACTCTGGAATCCTTCAAAACGGCTATAGAGGTAGAATCGCCGCGCACTACCCGTATATCCAGATGTGCATCTGCGTGGGCAAGTGCCTCGCGGTTGGTGTCAATAAGCGTAATGTTTTGCGATTCAAAAGACAGCAATTTCGCAAGGTGAAACCCCACTTCGCCGGCACCGGCAATGATGATTTTCATTGAGTTATTAGTTTAGGGTTTAAAATAAACAGTGCAAAGATATAGAAATAAAAGGCACTGAAGGACAAATCATTTTTGATGAATAAGCTAGGGCAAAAGTCTGAAACTTAAACAAAGTTGACAACACCTCTTAAAAAATATGTAGTTTTGCAAGCGCAATTTTATGGAAAAGAAAATAACACCCTATAAGGATTCTTCGGAAGGAAAAAAGAAACAGGTTGAACAAATGTTTGATACTATTTCTGAAAATTATGACGGGTTAAACCGTGTAATTTCCCTCGGCTCTGATGTAAAATGGAGAAAAAAGGTTATTAAAATGGTAGCCGAAACCAGACCGAAAACCATTCTCGACATTGCAACGGGCACAGGCGACCTGGCCATCCAGTTTGCTGAAAAGACTTCCGCCGAAAAGATTGTGGGCTTGGACCTTTCCGAAGGAATGCTCTCCGTGGCCCGCAAAAAGGTATCAGGAAAGAACATTTCAGAAAAAATTGAATTTGTACAGGCAGATTCCGAAGCCTTGCCGTTTGACGACTACACTTTTGACGCAATTACAGTTTCCTTTGGCATCCGAAATTTTGAAAATCTGGAAAAAGGCCTATCCGAAATTTATCGCGTACTCAAAAAAGGTGGCATTTTTGTTATTTTGGAAACTTCGGTGCCTTCAAAATTTCCCTTTAAGCAAGGCTATTATTTTTATTCAAAAAACGTTTTGCCGCTTGTGGGCAAGCTATTTTCCAAAGATAAGGTGGCATACAAATATTTAAGTGAAAGCGCCTCTGTTTTTCCGCACGGGGAAGTGCTCAACAATATTTTGCGCAAAATTGGGTTTAATGAAGTGAAAAATAAACCACAAACTTTCGGTGTGGCAACCATCTATAATGCTACCAAATAATCTATGAAGAAGCTTTTTTTTGTATTGGCCGTTTTATGTATCGCAAATAGCGCAAATGCGCAGTGGTTTTTCAACAAGGAGCGTTTGGCCAATTTGGAAAATTTTGACAAAAAACGTTTTACCTGGGGCTATTTTTTGGGGTTCAACAGTTATGACTTCAAAATAGATTATAAAGAACAGTACGCCGACGATAACACAGATATTATAGTGGACCGCTCTGCGGGGTTCAATGTGGGGCTTATTGGCGATATGCGCATTAATGAATATTTCAACCTGCGACTGGAACCAGGACTTTATTTCACCCAGCGTAACCTCAATTTTCCGGGCTTTACCGAACAAAAGGATTATCTGCGGGAAGTGAAATCAACCTACATTCACGTGCCATTGCTGCTAAAGGTTTCAACCAAGCGATTGAACAATATAAAACCGTTCATTATTGGCGGTGTTTCCACTTCGCTGAACCTTTCCAGCAACGAGAAAAACCCAGAGGACAACGAGCAGGGGAAATTCCGGATGACCAAAAGCACCAACTATTACGAACTTGGTTTTGGGATTGATTTCTACCTCTATTATTTCAAATTTACACCCTCCATTCGCGGTGTTTTTGCGATGAGCGATGAACTGGTGCCGGACGATGACCCCAATAGTCCATGGACGGGCAACATCGATAAATTAGCCACTCGCGGCATTTTTATAAACTTTACATTTCAGTAAACCTTCGGAATTCGCTTAAAAGAATAGCGGTAGCCGTAGCAACGTTGAGGCTCTCGGTTTTTTGAATTTTCCCAAACCGCGGAATCGTTATTCTGTGGGTAATTTTTTGGGAAATTTCTTCGGAAATGCCATTGGCTTCATTGCCCATTACAATGATACCTTCCTGGGGAAGTTTTTCGGAATAGATATTATTTCCGTCCATAAACCCTCCAAAAATAGGCAACTTCGTTTTTCCGAAGTATTCCGAAAGCTCCAAATAATGTACCTGCACCCGTGCCAAGGAGCCCATCGTGGCCTGTACCACCTTTGGATTGTAACAGTCTGTTGTGTCTTCGGAACAAAGTAGTTGCTGCACGCCAAACCAATCGCAAAGCCGGATGATGGTTCCCAAATTGCCGGGGTCGCGCACGGCATCCAACGCCACGATCAAACCCGAATCCTGCGGGATTTTAGGTTGTGGAATTTTAAAAAGCGCCAATGAAGTATTCGCCGTTTTTAGAAAACTTATTTTTTTGAGTTCTGTTTCGGTAACGTGAAAATGGTTTTCGGCAGTAATTTCAGAAGCCTTTGTTGAAAAAAGAGAATGAAGTTCCATATTTTCGTTCAATAACTCGTCTATTACTTTTGGCCCTTCGGCTACAAAAAGTCCGCTTTGGCTTCGGTACTTTTTCTGCTGCAGACTCGTTATTAATTTTGTTTGACTTTTGCTGACCAAAATATAGTATTTTTGAAATTGAATTAAAACACACACTTGAAGCGCGACCTCACAAAAATATCACTATTTATAGTATTTATTGGGTTATTTTTATCCTGCAATGCTGTAAAAAGAGTGCCGGACGGTGAATATCTGCTCACCGAAAACACTATATTGGTAGATAGCGTAAAAATTAAGGATGCAGGGGTTTACAGCCAATTGGCACAGAAACCCAATACCTCCATTCCCCTAATTGGCGTACCGCTGGGGCTTCATATATATAATTTGGCCGATCCACATCCGGATTCTACCTACCAAAAATGGCTTCATAAAAATCCGAAACGCGAGGAACGGCTTATCAAACTTCTCTCAAAGAAACAGGTAAACCAGATAGACAGCAGCTATGTAGGGTTGAACAAATGGCTTCAAAAATCTGGCGATGCGCCCGCCATTATCAATGAACAGAAAATCGAGAAATCTATGGTGCGCCTTAAGCGATGGTACGCCAGTTATGGCTATTTTAACGACGAAGTAGATTATAAAATTGAGCCCAACGAGAAAAAGAAGAAGCGGGCAAAAGTCACGTATTTTGTGACGAAGCACAAACCTTATTTTGTAGGCGATTCCATTGTTGAAAAAATAAGTTCGCCGGTAGTGGATTCGTTATTTCAGCTTACCAAAGCCAAGTCTTTTATAGTGCCGGGTAAGCAATATGCCGCCAATGATTTTGTAAACGAACGCGACCGGCTGACCATTCAGTTCAGAAATTCGGGCCTTTACCATTTTGAGCAGGAATATGTGGGTTTTGAGGCCGATACTGTAAACACGGACCACAAAGCGAACATTACCTATATTATTCCCGATCGAAAAATAACTAAAAACGACAGTACCTATACGGTTCCTTTCCAAGTCCATACCATAAACGAGGTTCGGATTGTGACGGATTATTCCTATGAAAATCGCGATGAAGCTTTTCAGGATTCCATCAGCTATAAGGGGTATAAACTTTTTAGTTATGGCAAAATGCGCTTCCGTCCAAAGGCCATTGCCGATGCCGTTTCAATAACGCCGGGAAAAATTTATAAGGATATAGACCGTAGGTTGACCTATAACCAAATTAGCGATTTGCGTATTTTCAAATATCCAAACATAAATTACTCCGAAGTAGCGGCAGATTCCACGGGAAAATTGTTGAACGCCACCATCCTCCTCAATCCGCGCGATCGGTTTACGCTCGGGGTAGATTTTGACGCCTATACCTCCACCATTCAGCAGTTTGGGATTAGTTTCAGCGGAAATATGATTTTCAGGAATATTTTTCGCGGAGCGGAAATCCTTGAAATTTCTGGCCGTGGAAGTCTTGGCTCATCTAAAGATGCTGCGGACAGCGAAAGCAAGTTTTTTAATATTTCAGAATTTGGCGGTGACGTAAAACTCACTTTTCCTCGGATAATTTTTCCTATCAACACTGAAAAACTGATACCCAAATATATGTCTCCCTCAACAAGTGTTAGTTTTGGAGCCAGTTTACAGAATAACATTGGTTTGGATAGACAAACTATAAGCGGAATTTATAATTATCGCTGGAAACCTTCAAAAATTCTAACATATCAGATAGATTTATTAAACCTGCAATATGTAAGAAATTTAAATGTTGAGAATTATTACAATGTTTATAAAAGTTCTTATAACAGGCTTAATGAAATTGCGCAAAGCTTGAACTATGATTTCAATAACCCCGACACCAATCCAACGCTTGAAATTCCTGACGAAACAGAAGATTTTATTTTAGATGTTTTAAACCAGAACATAGCTGCAGATACTGATACATTTGATGAAGTTTTAAGTATTGCAGAACGACAAGCAAGGCTTACAGAAAACAACCTGATTTTTGCTTCAAACATAACATTGACAAGAGATACACGGGAAAATATCAACGACAATAATTTTTCACGGTTGCGATTAAAACTTGAATCTGCAGGCAATGTACTATCAGGAATTTCAAGTGTTGCCGGATCCCAAAAAAATTCAGCAGGAAATTACAGAGCGCTGGGAGTAGTTTATTCACAATATATAAAACCAGAAGCCGAATATATAAAACACTGGGATATAGACGGAAAAAATATAATCGCCGTCCGTGCTTTTGGTGGGATTGCCATACCTTACGGCAATAGCAACAGCATTCCCTTTACACGAAGTTATTTTGCTGGAGGAGCCAATGATAACAGGGGCTGGAAAGCCTATGATCTGGGCCCGGGAAGCAGCGGAAGTATTTTGGACTTTAACGATGCAAACTTCAAACTTGCATTTAATGCAGAATATCGTTTCACCATTCTTGGAGATTTTAAGGGCGGCTTATTTGTGGATGCTGGTAACATTTGGAACGTTTTAGACAATATTGAAGACGATGCCTCAGTTTTCAACGGCATTGCAGATTTAAAGGAAATTGCTGTTGCCACTGGAATCGGTCTGCGGTATGATTTTGGATTTTTCGTATTCCGCTTTGATGTTGGTTTTAAAACCCATAATCCCGGAAAACCTATTGGTGAACGGTGGTTTACGGACTATAGTTTCCGTAAGGCTGTTTACAACATCGGTATCAACTATCCCTTTTAAACGATATAAATTTGTTATTTTTGCTTGCTAAACACTTATAATCATGAGCCACGGAATTGTACCCGGCGTAGCAACCGGAAAAGAAGTTCAAAAAATACATAAATACGCAAAAGACAAAGGTTTTGCTATGCCCGCCGTTAATGTTGTGGGCTCCGATAGTATAAATACAGTAATGGAAACAGCCGCTGAGCTGAATTCTCCTGTAATTATCCAATTTTCCAATGGCGGGGCACATTTCAATGCAGGGAAAGGTCTTTCAAATGAAGATCAAAAAGCTGCAATCGCAGGCGGAGTGGCTGGTGCAAAACACATTCACGAACTGGCAAAGGTTTATGGAGCTACTGTAATCCTGCACACAGATCATTGCGCCAAAAAATTGCTTCCGTGGATTGATGGCTTGCTGGATGCCGGTGAAAAATTCTACAAGGAAACGGGGAAACCACTTTACAGCAGCCACATGATAGACCTTTCCGAAGAGCCTATCGAAGAAAATATTGAAATCTGCAAACGCTATTTAGAGCGCATGAGCAAGATTGGGATGACCCTCGAAATTGAATTGGGCATCACCGGCGGCGAAGAGGATGGCGTTGATAATACCGGCGTAGATTCGTCCAAACTTTACACCCAGCCCGAAGAAGTGGCCTATGCCTATGAAGAGCTTTCAAAAATAAGTGACCAGTTTACTATAGCCGCGGCCTTTGGAAATGTACACGGCGTTTACAAACCCGGAAATGTAAAATTGACGCCCGTGATCCTTAAAAATTCACAGGAATATGTTCAGAAAAAATTCAATACGGGACACAACCCAATTGACTTTGTTTTTCACGGTGGAAGCGGTTCTACGGTAGAGGAAATTCGCGAGGCGATTGGTTATGGCGTAATAAAAATGAACATAGACACCGATCTGCAATTTGCATTTACCGAAGGCGTTCGCGATTACATGGTGGACAATTTGGAATATTTAAAAACCCAAATCGGCAATCCCGAGGGCGATGACCTTCCAAATAAAAAATATTACGATCCACGAAAATGGCTTCGCGAAGGCGAAATCACCTTCAAAAAAAGACTTGAACAAGCTTTTAGGGATTTGAACAACGTTAACACGTTATAAACTTTTATTGATAATAAAAACATTAAATAAACAATAGTTTATGCCTTGGTTTAAAAGAACAAAAAAAGGGATACAAACCCCAACCGAAGAGAAAAAAGACGTCCCAAAAGGACTGTGGTACAAATCGCCCACAGGAAAAATTGTTGATAGCGAAGAGCTTGAAAAGAATTTTTACGTAAGCCCCGAAGATGGTTATCACGTGCGCATTGGAAGTAAAGAATATTTTGAAATCCTTTTTGACGACAACAAATTTAAGGAGCTCGATAAAAATCTTACCTCACAGGACACCCTTAAATTTGAGGACAAAAAGAAATATACTGACAGGTTAAAGGAAGCGCAGGACAAAACCGGCCTCAAGGATGCAATTCGCTGTGCCGTTGGGAAATCCATGGGCGCAGATTTGGTTGTAGCCTGTATGGATTTCAGCTTTATTGGCGGTTCCATGGGAAGCGTTGTAGGCGAGAAGATTGCCCGTGCTGCCGATTATTCGCTTAAAAAGAAAATCCCTTTATTGATAATTTCAAAAAGTGGCGGCGCCCGAATGATGGAAGCTGCCCTTTCCCTGATGCAGCTTGCAAAAACCAGTGTGAAACTTGCCCAATTAAGTGATGCGGGAATACCCTACATTTCGTTGTGTACAGACCCAACTACCGGGGGAACGACCGCTTCGTTCGCAATGCTGGGTGATATCAATATTAGCGAACCAGGTGCCCTGATAGGCTTTGCTGGACCGCGCGTAGTTCGCGATACTACCGGGAAGGAATTGCCCGAAGGTTTCCAAACTGCTGAATTTGTTTTGGAGCACGGTTTCTTAGATTTCATTACACATCGCCGTGACCTGAAAAGAAAAATAAATCTTTACCTCGATTTGGTACTAAACAGGCCGCTTCGTGAAAAGACCGCATAAATAAAAAAAGCTGCTCCAAACGAGCACCTTTTTTATTGAAAGCAATTTTCAATCAATTCATTGTAAAAGGATACTCTTGGCCATTGTATATAAATATGGCCTGATTGTCACATTCGCCGTCACCAAAATCGATAGCTGCCGTTACCCCGTCCTGTGAAACCTCAAGCCGTCCATCAACAACCCAACGACAGGAAGTTTTATAAACAAGGGTTTCTGTAACCTCTCCACTACGTTCAAAACCATTGGTAAATACAGTTTGCCAATTTCCGGTTACGTGATACACATTGTCAAGCCACGTACCAGAACCTACACCTTCCACCCATTCAGAAACACGGGTTCCATTACGAGTGCCCGTTACTGTAGTGTTTGGAAAACTCACGGTGATACTTTCGTTAACAGTAGATTGTGGGTTATCGTTTTGATTTGCTATTTCATATAGAATGCTTCCGCCACCGCTTACACCATTTCCATTAAAAACAAAGTCTTGAAAGGTATAATTAACCGTATAGGTACCAGAAACCAATGGGCCATATTCCAGAAAGATGCTTCCAGAAACCACATTTCCGTTATTTAATGTACAGGAATCGCCAAAATCCAAAAGAATGGTAAAAACGTTTCCTTGCATTCCAACAGTAATTTCAGTACAGTTCGGGAAAAGAGAAAATTGTGTGGTGCCACGACCTCCAGTTTCATTTTCTACAAAAGCCTGCTCTATAATATTAAATGTACCTTCGGCAACATTATCGGTTTTTGCAGCTCGCATAGAATTATCTGAAGAAAAATTAACTTCTTCCGAAGCAGTATCCTCATCTTTAACACAACTTGTAAAAAGGAAGATTCCCATCACAAAAATTAAAAGAAATAATTTAAAAGGGATGATTTTCATAAATTTAAAGGTTTAGGGGTTTAGATTCCTATAACGCTGAAAAACATCATTTCAATATATTTGAATTAATTTTTATTTGAAATACAGCTATTTCAAAATCGATTTTGTACTTTTGCAACCTTGATTATCAAAATGGTAATCAGTACATAAAAATCATTTTAACAATATTGGCATGTATTTATCCCAAGAAGAAAAAGAAAAAATTTTCGCAAAACACGGAAAGTCCAAGACTGACACTGGTTCAGCCGAAGGACAGATTGCGCTATTCACGTACCGCATCGAGCATTTAACAAAACATCTTAAAGCAAATCACAAGGACTACAACACTGAGCGTTCTTTGGTAATGTTGGTAGGTAAGCGCAGAGCATTGTTGGATTATCTTATGAAAAAAGACATCCTTCGTTACCGTGCTATCGTTAAAGAATTAGGATTACGTAAGTAATATTTTAAAGGGCTCTTACGAGCCCTTTATTTTTATTTTTTTTTCAGAACTTACTTCTGATACACATAGAAAAGCTACCCTTAGGTTTTTCATTGGTCAACCACAACAACACAACAACACGCGACTGATAAACAGTCGTTGACCATTTTTAACCGTGCGCCCTTGGCGTACAAAATGAAAAACAAATGATACCTAAAGTATTTAGAGAGGTCATAGACCTAGGTGATGGACGGGAGATTTCCATCGAAACCGGAAAATTGGCAAAACAGGCCCACGGTTCTGTGGTTGTTCAATCCGGAAAATGTATGTTGCTATGTACTGTAGTTTCAAACTACAAACAGAGCGATGTTGATTTTCTACCTTTAACAGTAGATTATCGCGAAAAATTTGCAGCTTCGGGTCGTTACCCAGGTGGTTTCTTCAAAAGAGAAGCTAGACCAAGTGACGGTGAAGTTTTAACAATGCGTCTTGTGGATCGCGTATTGCGTCCACTTTTCCCAAAAGATTACCACGCTGAAACCCAGGTGATGATCCAATTGATGAGCCACGATGAGGATGTAATGCCAGATGCAATGGCAGGTTTGGCCGCTTCTGCAGCTATACAGCTATCCGACTTCCCTTTTGAATGTGCTATTTCTGAAGCGCGCGTGGGAAGAATAGATGGTAAATTCATTATCAACCCAACCCGTGCACAATTGGAGGAATCTGACATCGATATGGTAATTGGCGCATCGGCTGATTCTGTAATGATGGTGGAAGGTGAGATGAAGGAAATTAGCGAAGAGGAAATGGTTGAGGCCATTAAATTTGCCCACGAGCACATCAAAAAACAATGCGAGGCCCAACTTAGATTGGCAGAAGCTGTTGGCAGAAAAGAAGTTCGCGAATACGAACCAGAGCGCGAAGATGAAGATTTAAAGAAAAAGATTCACGAGATGGCTTACGATAAAGTATATGCCGTAGCGAAGTCTGCTTCTTCAAAACACGATAGAAGCGCTTCTTTTGATGCAATTAAAGAAGAAATTAAAGCCACGTTTTCTGAAGAGGAATTGGAAGATTTTGGAGATTTAATTTCAAAATATTATTACAAAGCAGAAAAAGCTGCGGTTCGCGATCTTACCTTAAACGAAGGTTTGCGTTTGGACGGAAGAAAAACCGATCAAATTCGCCCAATCTGGTGCGAGGTTGATTACCTTCCTTCTACACACGGTTCGGCTATTTTTACACGTGGTGAAACACAAGCTTTGGCAACCGTTACGTTGGGAACTTCTCGCGAAGCAAACCAAATTGATATGCCATCTTTTGAAGGCGAAGAGACTTTCTATCTTCACTACAATTTCCCTCCTTTCTCAACTGGTGAGGCACGCCCAATCCGCGGTACTTCACGTAGAGAGGTTGGTCACGGAAACTTGGCGCAACGCGCATTGAAAGGAATGATTCCTGCAGATTGCCCTTATACCGTTCGTGTGGTTTCAGAAGTTTTGGAATCTAATGGTTCTTCTTCTATGGCAACCGTTTGTAGCGGAACTATGGCCTTGATGGATGCCGGCGTTCAATTGAAGAAACCAGTTTCCGGGATTGCAATGGGATTGATTTCTGATGGCGAAACTGGAAAATATGCAGTGCTTTCAGATATTTTGGGTGATGAAGATCACTTGGGCGATATGGACTTTAAAGTTACCGGAACGACTGACGGGATCACCGCTTGCCAGATGGACATTAAAGTAAAAGGTCTTTCTTATGAAATTTTGGTAAACGCTTTAAAGCAAGCCGCTGCCGGAAGACTTCACATTCTTGAAAAATTGACGGATACCATCGCACAACCAAATGCAGATGTGAAACCTCATGCTCCAAAAATGGTTACCGTTACTATTCCGAACGAATATATTGGTGCATTGATTGGACCTGGCGGAAAAGTAATCCAAGAACTGCAAAAAGCTACAAAGACTACAATTGTAATCAACGAAGATCCCGTTACTGAAGAAGGTATTGTTGAAATTCTTGGAACAAACCAAGAGGGAATTGATGCCGTATTGGCGAAAATTGATTCGCTTACTTTTAAGCCAGAAGTGGGTAGTGTTTACGAAGTGAAAGTTATCAAGATGCTTGATTTTGGGGCTGTTGTTGAATACACAGACGCTCCCGGAAACGAGATTTTACTTCACGTTTCTGAACTTGCTTGGGAACGTACCGAAAATGTTAGCGATGTTGTAAACATGGGCGATGTATTTGATGTGAAGTTTTTAGGAATTGATCCAAGAACCAAAAAAGAACGCGTTTCCCGAAAGGCATTGTTGCCAAAACCGGAAGGTTTTAAAGAGCGCCCTCCACGTGATGACAAACGTAACGGCGGACGTGATAACCGAGGGCGCGACAACCGTGGCCGTGACAATCGCGATAGAGACAGAAAGAGAGATTAATTTTTCTTTTTAATACAATAAACGCCTTTCAGCAATGGAGGGCGTTTTTTTATGCTTACACGCAACCTTTTAAAAACTTTCAGACTATAGAGTAACAACGTAATGATACATTTATGAAAAATATTTGGTTTTTATCGCTTATTCTACTTTTTACAATCATATCTTCCTGTGAAAACGAACCCATAAGCAAAGCAGATCCTTCAAGAGTTATCAAAGTAGATTCTGAACTTTATAATCTAATTGAACGCGCTGCCGGTAATGATTTTGACAATGAAATTACTTGTATTGACTTTAATTACGCCTTTACATTGATAATTTATGATGAAAATATGGATATTTTCGGCTACCAGATAATAAAAAGTGATATTGAATTCAGTGAGTTTTTGGGTGCATTAGGGGAAGATAAATCCATAAGTTTAAGCTATCCTATCACCAGCATTCTAAATGACGGTCAACCATACACTATCAATAACAATGAAGAGTTGAAAGATGCAATAGATCAATGTTTGGGAGCCGACACGGTTATTACCTGCAACAATATTCTTACTGAAACTTCGTGTATTTGGAAGGTAAATCATTTAGACGGTCCCAACAGCGAATACGACGGCTCTTATTTTGAAGTGAGCAATTTGGGGAATGCAGCACTTTATTTTCAAGAGAACGCTTTCGGCGGAACTTGGGTTTCCTATTTTATAGAAGATGAATTACATCTCAATATCTTTTTGACGGGAAATGAAAACGTAAGTGATGATTGGAATTTTGACTGGAAAATAACAAGTTTTGACCCAGGGCAAATACAAATTGAAAATGGCACAGATCGTATTTCCCTCATCAAGGACTGTTACCAACCTTGTAGAAAAATTCTCTTTGAGGAATGCGAAACCGAGCCAAATTCAGGCAGAGCTATATTTGATTTGGAAAGTTATTTTGAATGTTTCTTTCCGTTTTCGGGTATTCCAGACCCTTCAACCGTTACTTGGAATTACTATGAAAATTACGATGATATGCTGGAGGGCTTAAATCCCATAACCAATTTATTGTATGAAAACAGGGAAAATCCACAGGTAATTTATGTTAGATTTGATAATATAAACACCGGGATTCAGGTTTCCGGAGTACCCATCGTTTTAAAAGCCCTTAACTGTTTCTAAAATTTCAAAATTTATTTGAAGGAAGCCGAACTTATAAAAGCGTGTATTAAAAATAACCGGACAGCACAAAATGAGTTGTTCCGAAAGTACAAAGACACCCTATATTTTACCTCGCTGAAATATTGCAGAAACGAAACCGATGCCGAAGACAACCTACACGATGCTTTTATAACAATTTTTCAAAAATTAAAAACATATAAAAGCCAGGGTTCATTCGAAGGTTGGATGAAACGAATTACAATCTTTAAAGCAATTGATAAATACAAAACAAAAAAGCCCCTGAATATTGAAATTAAAGAGGATATACTTGAAGATGAAGTGATAGTTGAAAAGGAAGAAAACCTTTCGCTGGACCAACTTTTGGCTCTAATACAGGATTTACCGGATCAGTACAGGCTTGTGTTCAATCTTTACCAAATGGATGGTTTTTCACACAAGGAAATTGCGTCATTTTTAAATATTTCTGAAGGAACTTCAAAATCAAACTATCATCGCTCAAAACTCATTTTACGTGATAAAATTATTACGTTAAGCAAGGAAATTAACCCAAAAACATATTGAAATGGGAGAAAAAAAAGACATAGGAAAGCTTTTTGAAAATAAGCTGAACAAAGGAAAAAAAGCTCCCAAAAATACACTTTGGGAGAAAATAAATACTTCGCTTGACGAAGAAAAACACCGTAGAAAAAGAATCTTTTACTATTGGATTTCGGGAGGTGTGATTTTAACTTTATTGGGAGCGTTTTTGCTTTTTGGCAACAGTGATTTTTTGAAAATCAATTCAACTGTAACAAAAAAGTATAATGAAATTTTGGAAAATACCGTTTCTTCCTCGGAAAAAGTAGGTAATGTAAAATCCACTGAAACTTTACCTATTGATTCACTTTCCGCAGAACTCCAAGATGAAAAGTTGAGTAAAATAGCAACGGTTGAAGAAAATCAGCCTGTAAATTCTTTACAGAAATCAGAAGGGAAAGAATCAATTAATACTTCTGAAAAAAAGGTTTCAAAAAGTAAAAGCTTAGATGAAACTTTTACAGTTTCAGAAAAATTTTATTACTACAACAGCCGTGACGGAAGACAAATTGTAACCCAAGACAAAAAAGAAATTGACAGTTTAATTTTAAAAAACAAAAACGAGCTAGATTCTGCAAATATTAAAAAGAAAGATACTTTAAAGTAATAATTAAATTGCTTCTGTAGTTTAATATTAAGAAGATTTTTAAAAAAAATTAAAACTTTTGTAACCTTTTCCGTATTTGTTACGTATAACCCAACACACAAGTTTAAACCTTAATCTACAGGACAAACCTTAATGAGACAACTTAAAATTACAAAGCAGGTAACCAATAGGGAAACTGCTTCATTAGACAAGTATCTTCAAGAAATTGGAAAAGTTGACTTAATCACCGCAGACGAAGAAGTAGAATTGGCACAGCGCATAAAAGCGGGTGACCAGCGCGCTTTGGAAAAATTGACCAAAGCAAACCTTCGTTTCGTAGTTTCGGTGGCAAAGCAATACCAAAACCAAGGACTTACCCTTCCAGACCTTATTAATGAAGGAAACCTTGGCCTTATTAAAGCCGCACAACGTTTTGACGAAACCCGTGGTTTCAAATTTATCTCGTATGCAGTTTGGTGGATTCGTCAGTCAATTTTACAAGCTTTGGCAGAGCAATCACGTATTGTGCGGTTGCCATTGAACAAAATTGGAAGCATCAACAAGATAAATAAAATGTATGCTTATCTTGAGCAAGCCAATGAGCGCCCGCCTTCCGCAGAGGAAATTGCAAAGGAGCTGGATATGACCATCAACGATGTAAAAGAGTCCATGAAAAACTCTGGCCGTCACGTATCCATGGACGCACCGCTTGTGGAAGGAGAAGACAGTAACCTTTATGACGTATTGCGAAGTGGTGAGAGTCCAAACCCAGACCGTTCCTTATTGCACGAATCACTTCGAACCGAAATTGAACGCGCATTGGAAACCCTTACTCCCCGTGAGGCAGATGTAATTCGGCTGTACTTCGGTCTAGGTGATCAGCACCCGATGACCTTGGAAGAAATTGGTGAAACTTTTGATCTTACCCGTGAGCGTGTGCGCCAAATCAAGGAAAAAGCAATAAGAAGATTGAAGCACACTTCGCGAAGCAAAATATTGATGACCTATTTGGGATAATTCCCGTAAAGATAACTTACAGTATCAGTTTCTCAGTCTTACTGAGAAAATACTGTTCGTTTTTTGATTGATGAATGACCTCGGGCTGATTACCCGAGGTTTTTTCTATCTTTACATTCGCATGGAACACACAATCTGTTATTTAAGCAAAGAAGCCGAAGCTTTGAAAGATTCAGAGCTTGAAAGCTTGTTTAAATTCATTGTAGCCATGAATCCAACATTAAATATTTCGGGAGCGTTACTTTACAACAATAATTTCTTTCTGCAAGTGCTGGAAGGCAAAAAGGAAATAATTAAAGAGCTTTTCGCAAAAATTAGGAAAGACAAAAGACACAAAGACATTTTAATGATTTTGGATCAAAAAATTGAAAATCGGATTTTCGAAAATTATGAAGCCAACTTCAGTATTATGAAAACAAAGAAGGATATTGAAAAACTCAATACGTATCTTTCACATTATGATTTTGAAAACAAATATCCCAAAAACATAAAAACACTTATAGAACCCTTTTTACTTTAAATCCAATGAAAAATACAATTATAGCTCCTTCCATACTTGCAGCAGATTTTGCAAACCTTCAGCGCGATATTGAAATGGTTAACAATAGTGAGGCAGATTGGTTTCATCTTGATGTAATGGACGGGGTTTTTGTACCGAATATTTCCTTCGGAATGCCCGTTATAAAAAGTATTGCGGCCCACGCCAAAAAACACTTGGATGTACACTTAATGATAATTGATCCCGATAGGTATATAAAGACGTTTGCAGATCTGGGGACAAACACCCTCACAGTTCATTATGAAGCCTGCACCCACCTTCACCGTTCGCTGCAGGCAATAAAAGCTGAAGGCATGCAAGCTGGTGTTGCGTTAAACCCGCATACAAATGTTTCATTACTTGAAGACACCATCAACGACATTGATTTGGTTTGTATGATGAGTGTGAACCCTGGTTTTGGCGGACAAAGCTTCATTGAAAACACCTATAAAAAAGTAAAACAACTTCGACAAATTATTGAGGCCAATGGCGCTTCAACCAAAATTGAAATAGACGGGGGCGTGACCAACAAAAACGCAAAACAATTGGTTGATGCAGGCGCCAACGTTTTGGTGGCAGGCAGTTATGTCTTTGGTGCAAGCAATCCATCACAAACCATTTCTGACTTAAAGGAACTCTTAAAATAATTTTTGAATGTCTATTGACAAAAAAACGAAAGACGCTCTAATAATCGGCGCAGGACCCATAGGCATAGCCTGTGCGCTTGAATGTAAAAAGAAAGGCTTGGATTATGTTGTGGTGGAGAAAGGCGCGCTAACCAATTCCCTTTACAATTATCCGCTGAACATGACTTTTTTCTCCACTTCGGAAAAATTAGAGATTGATAACATCCCTTTTATAAGCAGCAATCCCAAGCCTAACAGAAATGAGGCTCTGGAATATTACCGAAGAGTTGCCACCTCAAATAATCTTCACATAAACCTGTACGAATCGGTTATTTCTGCCGTAAAAGAGGGTGAATACTTCAATATTATTTCTGATAAAAGCACATATGTCGCTAGAAACATTATCGTTAGCACTGGTTTTTACGACATTCCAAAAATGTTGAATGTTTCTGGCGAAGAATTGCCAAAAGTGATGCATTACTACAAAGAAGCACATCCCTTTGTAATGCAAAAAGTAATAGTGGTTGGGGCAAGCAACTCTGCTGTTGATGCAGCTTTGGAAATATGGCGAAAAGGCGGTGAGGTAACTATGGTAGTCAGAGGTTCTGAAATAGGTGAACGGGTAAAATATTGGGTAAAACCCGATATTGAAAACCGAATTAAAGAGGGAAGTATAAAAGCCTATTTTAATTCTGAAATTGAAAAAATCACAAAATCAGAAGTTTTTATAAAGACTCCCGAAGAATCGGTTAAATTAGAAAACGATTTTGTAGTAGCACTAACAGGTTATAAACCCAACTTTACTTTTTTAAAACAATTGGGAATTAAACTTACTGATGACGAAAACTGCTTTCCCACTTACAATCCCGACACAATGGAAAGTAATATAAAAGCACTTTATCTGGCCGGAGTAATTTGCGGTGGAATGGAAACCCACAAGTGGTTTATTGAGAACTCCAGAATACACGCCAAAATGATTCTGGAACACATTTCAAACAAAAATCAATAATCTGCAAAATTAAAATTTAGCATTTTTTTTGTGTGAAAGTATATTTTAGGAAAAATACGCTTAAAGTCTTGTGGAGATTCAAAAAAATATTCAGCCAACACAGCCATAAATTCATACTGATTGGTAAATGCATAAGCACGAAAATACTCTGTTCTGTCTAATTGATCTTTTACCTCAGGCTTAGTTAATTGCCTTAAAATATTTTGAAATTGTTTTGCGAAACGAATTGAATCCAAGTCTCGGTTTTTTTTGGCCTCTAGTTGCATTGCATGCATAAATTCATGAATTCCCACATTTAAATTATCATTACTTATAGCAAAACCTTCCTCAAAATCTTTCCATGATAGCACCAATGCCTTTTCTCTAGGATTAAATTCTCCTTTATGGTAATTTTTGTTGACCGTGCTAAAAAACTCAGCGGGATAGATAAGTATGAAATCTATTAGGGAATAACTATAATTTTTTCTACCGAAACTAAGCATACAGCCAATTGCCGCCACCAACACTTTCATATGGTCGGTAATGACCAAATCATCCCTTCCCACATATTTTTTTTCAGAAATAAATTGGGCTACCCTGTGTTGAAATTGTTTTTTATGTTTTTCAGAAAGTTTATTGTAAAAGATGAAATCCTTTTCTAGTATTTTCAATTTAGAATCGGAGAGTTTTTTATAAACAAAATAATGTCTGTAGAGTGGTTTGTCAAAATTTGCTGCATACCAATTTTCAAAAACCCTGAAAAGAAAAAATGCAAACCCAAGTAATACAACTGCATATGCATAGGGCGCGAGCCAGGGAGCATAGGCTTCAGATAGAAAAAATAATGACATAGTATAAATGGTAGCATTTAGGGATTATCATAAATATAACGCTTTTCAGGTATCAATATTTCTTTAAAAATAGATATAAAAAAATCCCCGGCATGAGCCGGGGATTTCTATTGAATAGAGTCTGTAATACACTATTTATTAAAAGTCAAAAGTATAAAACTTATCCCAGAAAAGTTGAGTCTCTGGAGCATCACCACCAATTGCAGAAGCAGCAGCTTCATAGTTTGTACCATTTAAGGTTTGCTCTACTACTGGATATGTATAACGAGTTGGGAACCCTGACTGAGCATCAGTTGGTTCGGTTAAAATTGGATAATCCAAACGACGAACAGATAGATAACTAGCAAAAGTTCTATTGTAAAGTCCTAAATATGCTTGTACACCAACCACTTGTTTCCAAGCAGGAGTAGAAGTACTAGTGGCAAGTGCACTAGCGTAATCTACTTCTGGTTTTGCCAAATATGAAGCTACATCAGGAGCTCCCCAATAATCAAAGGAAGCTGTAATAGCAGCAGCATAATGAGTAGCAGCGTCTCCACCTACAGAGTATCCTCTTGCGGCAGCTTCAGCCAATAAAAATCTAACTTCCACATAAGAAAGCAAAACTCCAGGAGCTGTAGGATCTACTAATGCATCTGCGACATGGGAATGGTCTGCATAGGCAGAGATTTCACCTATCTGGCCTCCAATATATTCACCATCAACATCGGTGAAATAAGATGGTCTTCTTGGGTCTTCCAAATCATTCATTATATCAATTATTGTTACAGCAGCAACATAATCGTTACGTCCACTAAGAACTAAGTTGTCGTTCATAGGGTTATTGTTTGGAGCAGCAGCAGAATATTGGTAACTACCATTGTCAGCATTGCTTGTAAATACACCACTAGAAAAAGCAGATTCAACCGTAGACTTTGACAAACCAGCATCTACATCTGAAAGCATAATACCCATTCTTAATTTCAAAGAGTTTGCAAACTTCTTCCATTGTGCAACATCACCACCATATATAAGGTCGGTTGACCCATCAAAGCTACCTACAGAAGTGTTCATACTTCCAATAGCAGCATTCAAACGAGAAATCAAGTCTTTGTAGACAGTTAAACCATCGTCATATACAGGCAGAAGGTTATCAATATCCAATGCTTCAGAATAAGGAATATCTCCATAAGTTTCTACCAAATTACTAAATGCGTAAACATTTAATACCTCAATAATAGCCAATTTGTTAGGCTTAAGGTTATTGGTAAGATCATTATCTGTTTCTGTAATAACTCTTGCAGATTCTTTAAGATCTTTTAAAACATCTCTATAAAGCTCTCTCCAATGGTTATCAGGAATAGCACGAGTTATTTGATCGTATTGACTCTCATCAGTATAAGTAGTCTCCTGCAATTGTTGCGTCCATAAACGTAAGTTGTTTAGGTTTACGTTAGGAGTAACAATTTGATCCGCAAGTTGCTTTTGGGCAGATGCGAACAAACTCTCACCACTAACCGTAGTAGGATCTTTTATATTTTGGTTCAGGTCCTCAAGGTTATCTGAACACGACACGGCAAATACAGCCGCAGTTAAAATTAAAATCAGTTTCTTCATTTTTCTATGTATTAAAATTGTGCTTTAATGTTAAACCCATAATCCTGGGTAGTTGGCAATGAACCTGTAACATATCCTTGAAGGTTACCAGAACTCAAACCTGCTTCTGGATCTGCGTAAGGTAAATTCTTATCAATAATCCACAAGTTAGATCCAGTAACACTAAAAGACAAACCAGTCATAAAAGTGTTATCAAGGAACTTTGAAGGTAAATTATAAGTAAGTGAAACCTGACGAAGTTTTATATAGCTTGCATCGTATACAAACTCAGCAGCTGGAAGTGCGGCATAACCAAAGGCACTAAATCCATTAGCATCAGTTCTAGTTGTGTTTGTAGAACCATCAGGGTTTACACCCGGGTTGATAAATCCACCGCCTTCATCTAAAGGATTTCTAACTGGATTACCAAGATCGTTTATGTAAGCAGTATTTGCATAAATACCTGTTGCCTGACCATAGTATTGATCTAATGAGAATAGGCTACCACCTTCTTGTATATCAATAAGGAAGCTAAAAGAAAGATCCTTATAAGTCAAGGTATTCGAAATACCCATTAACCAATCTGGGTTTGTATCTCCAAGAACATTATTTGAAGTTGGAGTCTTAAGATATCTTCCGTTATCAGGATTTACAACTTTTTCACCATTTAAGTAAACATAGTCTTGACCGTAGATTACTCCGTAAGGCTCACCTTTTACAGCATTAATTGTAACACCTCCCTGAAAGCTACCTAACTGCAATGTTTCAATACCATCAGGTAACTCAACAACTTCGTTGTCATTTTGAGACCAGTTAACATTTAAGCCCCAGCTAAAATTATCAGTTTTAACAGGCATTGCATTTAAGGAAACCTCAATACCAGTGTTTTCAATTTCACCAGCGTTCAATAATTTTCCTGTATAACCAGTAGCAGCAGAAATTGGCACTGTTACAATTTGGTCAATAGAGTTTGACTTGTAGTAAGCCACATCAAAACCTAAACGGTTATTTGCAAAACGCATTTCTAAACCTGCTTCGTAACTTTTTGTAGTTTCAGGCTTAAGGTTTGGATTGTTTGATACGTTTGGAATAGAAGTTCCTATATCATTATTAATGGTATAAGTATCAACCAATCTATCAAACGGAGCTCCGTTACCTACCTCAGCATAGTTCAAACGTAATTTACCAAAAGAAATAGCATTTACATTCAGCAATTTGCTGAACACGAAACTTGTAGATACAGATGGGTAGTAGAATGCACTCTCATCTTCAGGCAATGTAGAGAAACGGTCTCTTCTGATGGTACCATCCAAGAATACAATGTTTCCAAAACCAAAAGATGCACTTGCATAAACACCATCAACTCCAATTTTTTCAGCTCTTTCAACTGGATTTGGAAGCGGTGATGCACTGTTCTGCAATGAATATAAACCTGGAACTACCAATCCACCGGCAGTAGATGAAGTAATGGAGTTAAACTCATTTCTACGAATGTTTGTACCTAAGATACCCGCAAAACTGATGCTCTCAGAAAAATCGGCATCAAAGTTGAACATTAAATCGTAGTTTGTTTCAGTAGCTGTAATATCTCTTCTCAAATATCCTGAATCCACATTACCACGCGCTACACCAAATGGAGTTGCCACAGAACCAACTGCTCTGCGCTCTTCTTGGTTTTCATTATATGTATCTGTAGAAACTCTACCTGTTACATTTACCCATTCAGCCAGTTCATAATTTAACTCAAAATTACCGATAAAACGGCTTCTTCCATCATTCTGATAGTTTTCGTATCGAGTCCAATATGGGTTATCCCAATATATTGGAGGTGAACCAGCTTCAGAAGTATCTGGATTCCAACTTACGTTTCTACGGGTTGCAAAATAAATATCTCTTTGCTGTTTAATATCTGTACTTACTGCCCACCATTGTTTAAAGTTACCAACAACGTTGTCATTATAACCGGTAGAGTTACGACCCAATGCGTCAGTTTTAATATAGTTGGCAAATCCACTAGCTGTCAATTTTTCAGAAACATCATATGTTCCACTAAAGATAAAGTTGTGTCTATCTAAAGTACTATTTGGCAATAATCCAGATTGATCTAGTTTAGTATACGACAAACGGTATGAACCATTTTCAAGACCATTTGAAATAGAAATGGAGTTTGTTAATGTTATAGGAGTTTCAAAAAATGTTAATGGTCCATTCTCAGCAGCTATGTACGGAGATTTTTTTAAGTAATTTGGCGATGAAGGATCAAATGAATCCCACTGATAGATAAATAAGTTAGGGTCAAATGCAGGACCATAAGACGCATCATCATGGTAGTTTTCTACTTGATCATCTATACCGTCTCCATTAATATCCTCAAATGTAAAGTAATCACCGTAACCAGGACCGTATTGAGTTTGATATTCAGCAAAGGTGCTCTTATCAACAAAACCAACAGTAGCATTAGAGTTAATAGTTACTCCTAAGCCTTTTGATTTTTTACCTTTTTTGGTAGTAATGATAATTACACCATTAGCAGCACGTGAACCGTAAAGTGCAGATGCAGCAGCACCTTTAAGCACGTTAATAGACTCAATATCGTCCGGGTTAATATCCGAAGCAGCATTACCATAATCGTAGTAATTACCCCTTGCCTGAGTTTGCGCAGCGTCGTTGGTATTTCTGTTACTAATTGGCACACCATCAACCACAAACAATGCTTGGTTATCACCAGTTAAAGAGGTGTTACCTCTAATAACTACGTTGGTAGAACCACCAAGGTTGTTGTTTCTTCTAATTTGAAGACCGGAAACTTTTCCTGAAAGTGCATTTGTAAAGTTGTTACCCTTTACAGTAGAGATATCTTCTCCTTCTACTTGCTGTGTTGAGTAACCCAATGATTGTTTTTCACGAGAAACACCAAGTGCAGTTACAACCACCTCGTCCAAAACTGAACCAGCCTGCATTGTAACATCTATTTTATTTGAAGCCCCAACAGCAATCTCTTGGGTCTCAAAACCTACATAACTATAAACAAGCGTTTGTCCCACCGCAGCCTCAATGGTATAATTACCATCAAAGTCCGACTGCGTTCCGGTACTTGTACCCTTTATAATTATGTTAACTCCTGGAAGCGGCAGACCCGTGTCATCGGTCACCATTCCGGAAATTGTTTTTTCCTGTGCAAAAGCGAGCTGCACAACCAACACTAATAATAGTGTTAAAATTCCACTAAACTTTGTTTTCATTTTTTTGTTTGTTTGAATTAGCACTCCAAAAGTGCCAATAAAATCTTACAATTCCAACTTTTATAGGAAGTAGATTATGAAAATTTTATCAAAAAGTTATTTTAAAAACACTCTCACAACTTAATTTTTAACATAAAATTTTGCAAAGCGTTGATTTTCTTACGTTTTCGGAAGACTTCAAAAAAAGTGAATTTAAAAAAAGTGTTTGAAAATATTTTAAAATATTTTCAAACACTTTATGAACAATTGCCCCAATAATGCAAACTAAGGAGATTTACGGCATTTTAACACAATCTTTAAAATTGTAAAAATATTGTTAAACTAACATTTCAATTTATACTCAAAAAGATAGTGAATTTTCTATGGAAATCACAGATAAAAAAGATTACTTACCAGCGCTTTCTCCTTTAAATTGTTGCGAATTATTCTTAAACAAAACATTAAACGTAGTTAAGCTACCATAGCACCGTGTTATGTATTGCTGCAAATCTATTTTATCCTGTTCTGCCAATTCTTTACTAGAATTGATTTTTTGTTCCATAACCCGCAATCTATCGCGGAGCATCACTATTTTGTGAAAAAAAGTATCGATAGGAATTTCCTTTGAAGCCAAATTTGAATCTGCTGGCTTTAAAACCATAGTCCCGCCTTTCCATTTATCGGCTATGGGTACAATTTCACTGAATCCATTCCATTTTTTTAAAATATCACGCAGGCTTTTTTCTACTTCGTAAAAACTTACGGTGTCAACCTCGTCCTCGGCGGCATCAATGATCTCAAAATCTTCGTCTGTGGAGATTGTTTCAAGGCCGTTTTCAATAAAGGTTACCCAATACATTTTTGCAGTAACGTTTGTTACAACCCCTTTACCGTATTTTGGATGGTTAATTCTGGAACCTATTCCTAAAATCTGTTTCATTCTTTATAATTTTAGCCAGTAAAAATAATTAAAATGATTTTATCCTTAGTCCACAAAAGCTGTATTTCATAAAAAAACCATCCAGATTTAAAAATCGGGATGGTTCTTTGGGTCTAATATGACCGGCCATAAACTACTTCTTCTTTGGAGCAGCTTGTGGAGCCTTTTTGTTATCCTGCTTTTTGGCCTGTGGACCTTTTGCGGGTTGCGGCTTTTTGTTTTGCTGTTGTTGTGGCATAACAATTACTTTTTTTGAATTAACTATATAAAGGTAAAAGGAGCCACTGTTAAATTATTCTCTTCTTAGCTAAACTTTAACAGCCTGTTTAAGCTAAGTAATTACGACACTCTTCGGCACATTTTCTACAGGCTTCTGCACAATCTTGGCAATGTTTTGCTTCGTGCTTTGAACATTCATCTGCGCAGGTGTCGCATATTTTTGCGCAGTATCGCACAAGATCGTCAACATCGTTAAAGTTCATTGCCAGCAACTGGTTGAGCGTACTACAAACTTCCGCACAGACTCTGTCCGTTCGGATGCAGTTTACCATCATTTTTACATTTTCTTCGTCCAAACATGCATCTGCGCAATAATTGCAATGGTTAATGCAATTGCCCAAAGCGTGAATTAATTTTTCATTTTTCATAATTTGAATTTTTTTATAAAATCAAATTACCAAAATCAATGCTTACTCACTATTAAGAAAATTATAAAATCCTGCTAAAATTACTCTGCGCCTTGCTTATGATCGTCAATAACTTGCTGGTCGCGATATCTGCAGCAAGGATCTATTTTTTCATAAACCTCATCTTTCGCCTTTATATCTTGGGTATCGTGCCCGGTATCAGCAATACTTTGTTGAATTTTTGTCAAATCGGTTTTCCCTTCGTTATAAATCAAGTCCAGTTGATGTGTTTCCACATTCCAAATTGCCGATTTCACACCTTTGGCCTGAATAGATGCCTTTTCAATGCGTTCCTTACACATGCCGCAAACACCGTCCACTTCAATCGTAGCTTTGGCATTTTTGTTTTGGGCGAAACCAGTTGCTCCAATAAAGAGAATTCCTAAAATTAAAATTACATTTTTCATACATTACATTTTTAAAGTTGATTATTAGAATTAATTAAGTCGATATCTTAAACCTGCATAATACGAGCTTCCAAAAATGGGGCCGTAAACATAGGTAGTGTCAAAAGTTGTTCCAAACGGGCTGTCACTGCCCACAATTGGATTTTCCTGCGTAACATTCGTTATGTTTTCACCGCCTACGTAAATTTCAAAATTAGTTGAAAAAACTTTAGTAATCTGCGCATTCAAGGTGGAAACCGAAGGTGAAAATTCTGAAAGTCCAATGGTATTCAAATAGCTTTCGGTGGAAGCAAACCGTTGCTCGCCCAAATAGTTGAACGTAGCATCAAACTTCCAATTGCCGCCATTTGCCCCTTGCCCGGTTTCATACGAAGCGTTCGCAAAAAAACGATGGTTTGGCGTCAATGGCGTTTGCTTTTTACCGCTTAAATAAGTTGTTTCCACGTCGTAATATTTATAGGCCAATCGCATGTCAAAATGGGTAAAGGGATTATAATTGAATTCTACTTGAAAATTATTCGAAAAACTTTCACCTTCCAAATTATAAAAATTAATTTCATTCGGGTTTTCCCAATCCACAACAATTTGGTTTACAAAATCAGTCCTGTAAAAATCAAAAGTAATATCCGCCTTTCTGCTAAAAAGATTGAAACCCTGTAAATATGAAAATCCATAATTCCAAGCTATCTCTGGGTCCAGCCCGTAAATTTTCCCACCGTTGCCCAAAATATTCAAGCTGCGCGATGTGGCAAAAAGACTTTGGTTTTCAGTGAAAATATTTGCGCTTCGCTTTCCTCTGCCCGCAGAAACTCTAAAAGCCGATTTATCCCAAGGTGTGTAACGCAAATGGAACCGCGGCGTTAGGAAAGTTCCCAATCTGTTGTGCACATCAGCGCGAATTCCCGCAGAAAAATTAAGATCGCCCAAATTGTCGAAATTGTATTCAAAAAACGCCCCAACGGAATTTTCAACCCTGCTGAAATTTTCGGTCAAAACCAATTCGTCATACCCATCATAAGTAGCGCTCAGCCCGGTTTTAATTTTATGGCGCGAATCGCTGATTATGGAATTGTAAAGCAAATTGGCGTACAAACTGTTGTGCTGAATATTGTAATCACTCAACCCAAAATAAGATTCTTGGTCGTGGTGGCTATATGCTATTTGCAAGCCACCAGTGCGCCAAGGAATATCAGGATTTACATACCCAAACTTTCCAGATACATCAAACCGCTGGGTTTTTATTTCACTTCCCCAAGCGTTGGTGGTTCCACGGTCTTTATCTGGGTTAAAGGACGTTTGGCCTGTCTGTTTTTCATCATTCAAATACCTAAAATTGAAAAAACCAACATAACCGTTTTCGGTATCGGTGTATTGCCAACGGTTCATCACATTTACTTGCTGCATCAAGGGTGCATCGAGAAAAGAATCATCATTTTTATCAAACTCCGTTTCACGCAAATTTCCGTGAATATACAGCCCTGTGCTCCAACGGTCAGTAATTTTTGTGTTGAGATGTGTATTCAGCTCAAAACGGCCATTCCCTGCGCCATAAGCGTTAACAAAAAGTTTATCGTCTGTGGTAGGTTTTTGCAATTCGGCATTTATTTGCCCTGCAATGCTTTCATAACCATTTGTAACACTACCTGCGCCTTTGGTTATTTGGATGCTTTCCACCCAGGTTCCCGGAATAAAACTCAGTCCATAAGCCTGCGAAGCCCCGCGAATGCTTGGAACGTTTTCAGTGGTTATCAAAATATACGGACTGGTAAGCCCAAGCATTTTAATTTGTCGCGTTCCCGAAATGGCATCGGCAAAGTTCACATCAATGGAAGGATTTGTTTCAAAACTTTCCGCCAAATTACAGCAAGCAGCCTTCAAAAGTTCGGCGCTGCTTACGTTCAAAACATTTGTAGCTTGAATGAAAGAACGTGAAGTAGCTTTCTGTCGCGCCGTAACCGTAACCTCGTCAAGATTGGCTGTGGACTTTAACGAATGTGTAATTCGCTTCGGAGAATTTATTGAAATAGTATCGGTTTTATAACCCACAAAACTGATGACCAATTTCTTGTATTCGGGTTTATAATCCAATTCAAAATTACCGTCAAAATCGGTAACCGTTCCCACTTGGGTATTCAGCCAATACACGTTTGCGCCCCCAAGCGGAACTTCTTTGTTATCAACATTTTCAGTGATAGTCCCTGTTACTTTTTCCTGTGAAAAAATGCAAAGTGGAAGTATAAAAAATAAGTATAATAGATTTTTCATTGTTTAATTTATTTTAGCGGTTCGTAATCGAAGCGCATTAGTAATAACTGAAACCGAGCTGAAACTCATAGCCAGCGCGGCGATCATTGGTGATAATAATATTCCGAAAACCGGAAAGAGCACCCCTGCGGCAATAGGCACGCCGAGTACGTTATAAATTAAAGCGAAAAAGAGGTTCTGTTTAATATTGCCCATCACTTTTTCACTTAGATGAAACGCTTTTACAATACCGTGCAAATCGCCTTTCACCAAGGTTATTCCGGCACTTTCAATGGCAACATCGGTTCCGGTTCCCATCGCGATGCCCACATCGCTTTTTGCCAAGGCGGGCGCATCGTTTATCCCGTCGCCGGCCATTGCAATTATTTTGCCTTCGGCGTGCAGCTTTTCAACAACTTCCAATTTGTCCTGCGGAAGCATTTCAGCTTGGAAATCGGCGAGATTTAATTCGGAAGCAACAGCTTTTGCGGTGTCGTGGTTATCGCCGGTGAGCATTATAACCTGAATTCCCTTTTTCTGAAGTTCGTTGATTGCTTTTTTACTGGTTTCCTTTATTTTATCAGCAATCACAACGAAGCCAACCACTTTTCCATCAATGGAAAGCATCGGCACGGTTTTGCCTTTTTTCTGTGCTTCGGAAATTTCTTTTTGAAGCACTTCGGAAATATCCGCACCAGCCTCCTGCATCATCTTTTCGTTCCCGAGCGCAATCTTTTTGCCGTTGATAGTTCCGGTCACCCCTTTTCCGGTAACCGAATTGAAATCGGTAGTTTTTAAAACTTCGGAATTCTTTTCCTTTCCGTATTTAACAGTAGCATCAGCCAATGGATGTTCGCTGTTGTGATTGAGCGAAACGATATATTGAAGCACTTCCTCTTCCGAAATATTTTCCGCAGCGCCAACTTTTTCCACAGAAGGTTTTCCTTCGGTAATCGTTCCGGTTTTATCAATTATCAAAACGTCAATTTTATTTAGCGTTTCAAGCGCTTCGGCGTTTTTGATCAGTACGCCGCTTTGTGCGCCCTTCCCTACTCCAACCATAACGGACATTGGCGTTGCGAGCCCCAAGGCACACGGACAGGCAATTATCAAAACCGCAATCGCATTCACCAAGGCATATACATATCTTGGCTCGGGCCCAAAGACTGCCCAAACGATAAAGGTGATTATTGAAACCAAAACCACAATCGGTACAAACCAACCCGAAATTTTATCGGCCAATTTTTGGATTGGAGCGCGGCTTCGGCTGGCTTTGTTCACCATTTCAATGATTTGGGAAAGCAGAGTATCGCTTCCCACTTTTTCGGCTTTCATTACGAAAGTTTGTTGCCCATTGATGGTGCCCGAACTTACTTTATCCCCCTCGGCTTTTGAAACGGGCACGGGTTCGCCCGTAATCATCGACTCGTCAACGGAGCTTTCGCCTTCTAAAATACTTCCGTCCACGGGAATTTTTTCGCCCGGTTTTACGCGGAGTTTATCGCCAACCTCAATTTTATCGATTGCGATGGTTTCCTCTTTTCCGTCAACAATTCTCACGGCTTTGTTTGGCGCCAATTTTAGCAATTCCTTTACTGCGGAATTGGTGCGGTTGTGGGCGCGCGCTTCCAAAACCTGGCCCATTAAAACCAAGGTGAGGATGACCGTTGCCGCTTCAATATAAACGTGTACGGTGCCAGATTCGGTTTTAAATTGGTCTGGGAAGAAATCTGGAAACAACATCCCGAAAACACTGAAAAGCCAAGCCACCCCAGCGCCAATCCCGATGAGGGTAAACATATTGAGATTCCAGGTTTTAATGGAGCGATAGGCCCGTTCAAAAAACATCCAAGTGGCGTAAAAAACCACGGGAATTGAAAGGCCGAATTGTATCCAATTCCAAGTGCTCATTGGCATCCAATCGTACAACGGATTGTTTGGAATCATTTCGGACATTGCTATTATAAAGATTGGAATTGTGAAAATTATCGCAATCCAAAACTTTTTCAGCAACTTTTTATACGATTTGTTTTCGGCAGATTCGTCGGCCTCTTTTGGTACCAAATCCATTCCGCAGATGGGGCAGGAACCCGGTTCGTCGCGAATTACTTCGGGATGCATTGGGCAGGTGTATCCTCCCCCTGTCCCCCTCCCAAGGAGGGGGGATTGCTCTCGGACTAAATCCATTCCGCAGACTGGGCAATCGCCGGGTTTGTCGTAGGTTTTTTCGCCTTCGCAATGCATCGGGCAATAAAAGGTGCCTGTGCTACTTTGCTTGGCTCGTTTCTCTTCCTTTTTATCTTTATGCTTTTGCGCGGCCTCGGCATCGTCGGGAAGGGAAATACTGTAACTTCCGCCGTCGTCTTCCAATGCTTTTTCAAAAACTTCCAATGGAATATGTTTTTCCATTTCAATTACCGCTTCGGCTTTTTCAAGGTTTACCGATGCTTTTGAAACGCCTTCAATTTCACTTAAAGTTTGTTCCACATGGCTTCGGCAGCCGTTGCAGGTCATTCCGTGTATTTTATATGTGTGTATCATTTTTGTTTTTCAAGACGATTAATCATTTCTTTCATCTCTCCAATTTCCTTGCGCTGTGCTTCAATAATATCATTGGCCAGTTTTTTTACTTCGGGGTCTTGGATATCCGCTCTTTCACTCGTTAAAATAGCGATGGAATGATGCGGAATCATTGCTTTCATCCACAAAACATCTCCAATTGGTTTTTGTGCCCGAACCAAGAAAAGCGCGCTGCCAAATAGGAGCATGCTTCCCAACAGAATTGCCGTATTCTTTTTTCGGTTTTTGTACATTTTCTTCATAAAGAAAAACATGATTAAAGCCATAGCAGATATGCCCAAACACGTCATATAAAAACGAGTGAGGCTGAAATAGACATGGTCCATTTCATAAGTGTTTAAATACATCGTTATATACATTGCAACAAAAGATGCCGCAAGCATTAAAACGAATTTTGTGTAAGGATTCCCGTGAGTGTTTTTATTATTTTCCATAATTCTTAATTTATAAGGTTATTAAAAACGAATAGATAGGCCACCTCCCGCACCAAAACGGTTGTCGTAACTGGCCATTAATGAAAAGTTCTTTGAAAGAAAATATTCAAGACCTGCATTCCAAGTAAGTTCATCGCCGTAATCAATTCCTAAGGGCAGATCGTCCACCAAACCGAAATCGACTTGGTATTCAATCATTCCAAAGGCAAGGGTTCGGGGAAAAATCATGATTTCACGCTCCAGCCCAATCTGGGGGCGCAGCTTATTGTCTATCCGTACATCCAAATTAAACAAATAAGGCGTTAAATACCGAATTCCGGCAATAGCCGTGGTTTCAATTTCATCTAAGCTATTTTCGGTTTCATTTTCTACATTTACGCCTCCAAAAACGCGCAGGTAATCGTGCAAATAGCGCTCATAGGTTACCTCAGCCTCCAAGTTTTGGTTCCAACCATACTCTGCCATTACATTGAACTGGTTTCGCAAGTTGGAAGAAGTTAGGTTCAATTCCGCCATATGCGAAGCCACATCTGCAGTTCCCCATGTATAAAAATGATTGGCCTCATTCAGGATTGTTGAAACAGGATATTCCTCCATTCTTGGGTCTCTCGGCGTTTCATAACTAAACACGCGCGCCATTCCACCCATCATGTGGTAAAGCACGTGGCAATGGAAAAACCAATCGCCGTAAGCATCCCCATAAAATTCAATTGTTACCTCTTCCATTGGCGGAACGTTTACCGTGTGTTTTAAAGGAGAATATTCGCCGTTTTTGTTGATTACCCTGAAAAAGTGCCCGTGAAGGTGCATTGGGTGGTGCATCATTGTGAGGTTGTTTAAAGTAATTCTAGTTACTTCATTCCCTTTAATTTTGATGTTATCCGTTTCCGAAAGCGGCACGCCGTTCAAACTCCAAATGTAACGGTTCATATTTCCCGTGAGATTCAATAGAATTTCAGTTGTGGGAGTATCTTTGGGATAGCTGGTTTTTTCGGGCGATTTCAAATAATCATAGGTATATTCTGAATTCATCCCCATCCCATCCATTTGCATCGGCTCATTTTTCATATCCATTTTCGAATGATCCATCTTTGAATGATCCATTTTCATTGAATCTTTTGGCACTTCCATTTTGGAATGATCCATCTTTGAGTGGTCCATTTCCATCCCGTTCATTTTCATCCCGTATTCCTCCTTCATTTCAAAACGCTCATCTTTTTTTGGCTGAAATTTTAAAGCGTGGGCGCCCATTTTCATCTTCATTTTAGCCATTTCCTGCATCATTGCAATCTTATCTGGCTGCGATACTATCGGGGCAGAAACTATTTCACCATTTCCAAAATACGCCAAAGCAGTTCCCGAACCATCCTGTGCCATTGCCCTAAACTCCAATTTTCCACTTTGAGGAATAGTTACAATAAAATCATAGGTTTCAGCAATGGCGATAAAGGTTTTGTTCCTTTTTACGGGAGTTACATCAAGTCCATCTGCTGAAATTAAGAGCGGTGATTCGCCACCAAAAGTCATCCAAAATTGTGTAGAGGCCGAACCATTGATAATTCGCAATCTAACCTTTTCACCAGATTTAAAGTTCGGATATTCCGCCAGCTGTTTACCGTTAATCAAAAAAGCAGAGTAATAAATATCAGCAATGTCGGCGCCTTCCATTCGCTGCCTCCAAAAATCGAGTTGGGCACCAAATGCACCGCGGCCAATTACTTGATTTAGCGGCGTGGAAGTTCCCTTTTTTATTCCGTACCATTCACTGCCACGCTTTAATGTGCGCATTACATCTTTCGGCTTTTCATTGGTCCAATCTGAAAGCATAAGCACCAATTCCTTATCGTAATCCAAAGTTTTTTCTTTTGGTTGAATTACGATGGAACCAAAAACACCGCTCTGCTCTTGGAGCATGGTATGCGAATGGTACCAATAGGTTCCGGAATGGTTGATAGGAAAGTTATATGTGAAAGTTGTTCCTGGTTTTATTGGTGGCGTAGTTAGGTAAGGCACACCGTCCTGAAAATTTGGCAACAATATTCCGTGCCAGTGGATGGAAGTTTCCGCGTCCATTTTATTGATTACGTGGATTACGGCCTGCTCTCCTTCCGTAAATTCAAGGGTCGGCCCGGGAATGCTTCCGTTTACGGTCATTCCCATAACCTCTTTGCCCGTGATATTTACAGTTTGTTGTTCAATGGTTAATGTATATTCACGAACGGGTTTTTCTTTTTCCTGTGAGTAGGAATAATTCAGAAAAACCAAATTCAGGAATATGGTTATAATAAGTTTGTATTTCATTTTTTAAGATTTGATTGAATATGAGTACTTGCTCCGTAGAAAGTTGGAGTTTTAATCATGAAATGCCCGCCGGAATTTAGCCTAAACCAAAATCGAAGGACGGGTATTAATCAAATCAGGAAAGTCTCGTACAGAATATTTAAATCCTGTTCGAGGGGTGGCGGACTGTAATCCGCAAAGAAGATTTTTTCAGTGGAAGGAATTTCAACTTCTTGCAATACAAAGACTGAAACGAAGGTAGCTACAAAGGTTTTGTTCAACTTTAAATCGAACGAGGCTTTTGCAAAATTATCGTCAGTCTGTATTTTGGTAATATGATTTTTGCAGCAATCGTGGGCTTCGGGAGCAATACCCTCATCGGTACAATCTGAAACCGGGGCAGCCTCGTTCATTCCACAGGAAAGTTGTTTTTCGCCCAGAATAACTTCTGCCATCATTTCCATCCCACCGCAAAAATGCTGCGCATAGGCAATTCCCGAGCTGCTGGCAAGCATCAGTACGGATAAAAATATGGAAATGGTTTTTTTCATGCTTTCGCAAAAATACAAAAAGCCTCCCAAATTAATTGGAAGGCTTTGTTAAAATCATTTTATCTCAGAATCTACCCTACCACATTTCAGCATCTTATCGCCAAAATAAGGGTTCAAAATATCTTTGCTGCTGCTTATCCAGTAAGCACCTTTATTGTTAAATGCCATCGGGCAGTATTGCTTATATAGCGTTCCGGATTTTAGGCTTCCCTGGAGCATTTTTTCAATACTGCTGCTTAAGGTTTCAAAATTTTCTCTTTGAACAGCAATATCTTCGGAAGTAGCCATTGCAGAAACTGCGGTTTGTGTGGCCTCATCTGCCTCTGCATCTTTAAGGAGCGTTTCAAGTTTTGTGGCTTCGGTGGCTGTTTTAGCGGCATCGGTGTTTACCAAGGCTGCTTCAACCTGTATGTATTGTTCAAAAATGGCCTCAACTTTTGGGTCGTTGAATTCTACTGCTACTGGTGGAATTTCATAAACCTTAACAGTTGAATTGTCTACGGTTACAACCTCGGGGGCATCTTGTTTTGTATTGTCTTTACAGGAAAAAACCGCTAAAGAAATTAGTGAGAAGAAAATCAGGGATCTATTTTTCATTTTAAAAAATTTTAGAACAACAAAGGTATTAAAAAATCAGCGTGATTTGTACTTCTGAAAGTAAAAAGCAGGGAGTAAAATAAGTAGAAACAATGGCTGAATCAGGAATCTTCTTACGTAAAACAATACAAAATGTCCGCTCGATTCCTCCGAAGTAAAAATGATAAAACTGAAAGCCAAAAAAAGTATTGAAAAAAGAAAACTGTAAAGTATAAGAGAAAGTTTGATGATTTGTCTATCCTTAAAAACCAACCATAGTATTGCCAAAGAAATGATTGTATTCAGCAAAAACCGCAGTGCCACTCCCGTTTGGAGCGCAAAGGCGTCCATTTTCGGCAAGGGCATAGATTTGTAATCTATTTCAAAAAAATGAAGCAATGGGTCGTAGAAAAGTATATCTTCAAAAGCGCGAATCAACACCAGCAAACTTGCGAGAATTATAACGCCAAATATTTTTAGAATCCTTTTCATTTAGCCGAATTCGGTTTCAGCATCCGCACCCAAATCATCCACAAAATAAAAACCATACTATAAATAATACCCGGAAAAACTACGGAATGCAAGACATTTTCATATTGTGGATATTTATAAAGTGCTACGGTAAGTATCGCAATGCGAAATAAATTCACAATGTAAATCAATACCACTCCAGCAAAAAGAAACAGCAGGGTTTTTTTGAAGTCTTCCGCGAAAGCGATAACAAAAGCCATAAACAAAATGATTACGCTAATGGAATTGCAGCCTTCCACAATACTCACGGTGTAGTTGTTATCAATGGTCAACAACATTCCCTGCCCTAAGGTGTCGGGCAATAAAATTGAATTATACCCAAAGGCGTTCAATACCGCACTGCTTTGTTTTGCAACAAGATTGGTTACAAAATCAGGAAAGTAACTTCCGTTTTCCGAAGCTTTCAAATACAGTCCATACATTACACTCATCAAAAGATACGTGCCCATAAAAAGCACCACAAAGCGAATGACGGTTTTGTATTTATTAAAAAGTTCCTTCAAAAATTATAGTTTGATGTTGTGCTTTATTGCAATTTAAACTGTAATTGGGATTTGAAAATTTCAAGCTTTCGTATTTAACAAAAATACAGGATTTGTTTTTGGTGTTTGTTATGGTTTTGAAATACTTTTACCGAAGTAATCAAGATTTAAAAACTTATGCCTTTTACTCACTTAAAACCAAAAATAACGACCATACTTTCCAACGAACGCGAGAGTGCCGAACAACGCTTAAAAGAAGTTTGCGAACTTTTGCAAACTTCCGTAGGTTATTACGATTGGGTTGGGTTCTATTTCGCCAATGAGGCCGAACGAACGCTCCATTTAAAAGCTTTTGCGGGTGAACCTACGGACCATACGGTTATTCCCTTCGGAAAGGGCATTTGTGGGCAAGTGGCCGTGAGCAATAAAAATTTTGTAGTACCCGATGTAAAGGCGCAGGACAATTATATTGCATGCAGCATCACTGTCAAGTCTGAAATTGTAATCCCGCTTTTTAAAGATGGAAAAAACATTGGTCAAATCGATATCGATTCACACGTAGAAGATCCTTTTTCTGCGGAAGACGAGCGGTTTTTGGAATGGGTAAACGAAGAAGTTGCGAAGATACTTTAGGCTTTTTAATCTAAAATTTTTGCGCAACTTCTTCGAAAATTCCAAATTACAAATTCCAAATTCCAAAAAAATCTCAAAAAACAAAATTCAAAAAAAATAGACTTTTCTCCCTCCCTTGGTGAGAGCCGGGGTGTGGGTTTTGGAATTTGGAATTTAAGGCTTGTTGCTTTTTTAGAATTTGGGATTTAAAAAATTTTGGAATTTGCGCAGCTTACATTCCCGTCCTGATTGCCTCCACCGGATCCAATTTTGAGGCCGAAATAGCCGGAAGAATTCCTGATATCAAACCAATTGCGGCAGAAATTGCGGTACCGACAAACATATTCCACGGCGAGAGTACAAATTCAAAATCGCCAGTAAAACTAGAAGCAATTATTGAAACGATAAATACCAAAAACAACCCTATCAATCCTCCAATTACGGAAAGAATAACCGCTTCAAATAAAAATTGGAAAAGAATGAATTTGTTTTTAGCCCCCAAGGATTTTTGGATTCCAATTAAATTGGTCCTTTCTTTTACACTAACAAACATAATATTGGCAATCCCAAAGCCACCCACGAGCAGTGAAAACCCACTGATAACGAGCCCGATTACGTTCATGGTTCCCGTAATCTCATCAATAAAATCGGCGAAGCCTTGTAGTTGGTTGATGAAAAAATTGCTTGTCTGGTCAGGTTTCAATCCCCGTTTTGTCCGCAGTTGTTGATTGAGCATCGCCTTGAATTCGGCAATGTCCACGTCTTTTTCGGGCTTTATTACTATCTGCGGAAACGTATTTTTGTTGTTATCGCCATAAATTCTTCGCACTACATTCACCGGCATCCAAATAGAAGTATCTTTTGAATTGCCGAATAAACCCGCCCCTTCCTTTTCCAATACGCCTATAACGTTAAACTTTCTGCCATAAACGCGTACTTCCTTCCCGATGGCGGTTGCCGCATCGCCAAAGAGTTGATTGGCAATTTCATCGCCCAAAACAATGACCATAGAACCACTGTTTGACTCTGAACCATTAAAAAATCGTCCTTCGGAAAGTTGCAGCGATTCTATATAATAATAGCTATCGGTTACCGCGCCAATTGGCACGTTATCTACTTGCCTATCTTCATATTTTACGCTTTCATTCGGTACGTTCAGGGTAAAGGTTGCAGCTTCAATGTTTGGAGTATTTCTTTCGAGATATTGGTATTCATCAAAAGTTACATCGGGGAATTGTTGCCATTTCCAACGCGGAATATCGGTCGGTCCAAAATTGAAACGCATGATGATAATCGTACTGTTGTCCAGCCCGCTGATGCTGCCCTCAATTTCACGCTTTAAGGAATCAACCGCCGCCAAGACCGCGATAATGGAAAAAATCCCAATGGTTACGCCCACCAATGAGAGGAAGGTCCGCAATTTATTGTTCCGAAGCGCATTGAGTGCAAAATTGAAACTTTCCTTTAAAACGCGAAGATATATTAGCATTTAAGAGTTTAGATTAATGATTGACGATTTTCGATTTCGTCCCAATTGCTATCGGGATCGATTTCAAAAAGGGTTAATAAATTTATGAAAAGTAAGACGTTTTCTCTTTGCTTATGTTACAAATTTACTATGCAATTATGTACTTTTGCACCTTAATTTTCAATAATGAACAATTCCAAAAAAATTACATCCGCTTTAATTTCCGTTTTCAGCAAGGACGGGCTCGCCCCAATTGTTAAAAAACTACACGAACAAAACGTAAAAATATACTCTACCGGAGGCACCCAAAAATTCATCAACGATATTGGTATCGAGGTGATTGCGGTGGAAGATATAACCGATTACCCTTCCATTTTGGGCGGTCGCGTAAAGACTCTTCATCCAAAGGTTTTTGGCGGTATTTTGAACCGTCAGGACCACGAAGGCGATGTTGCCGAAATGGAGCAATACAATATTCCACAAATTGATGCGGTGATTGTGGATTTGTACCCTTTTGAAAAAACGGTTGCTTCGGGCGCCTCGGAAGCAGATATTATTGAAAAAATCGACATTGGCGGAATTTCCTTGATTCGCGCAGCAGCGAAAAATTTTAAGGACACCATTTGCGTTTCCTCGGTTGACGATTACGCTGAATTTTTGGAATTGATTTCAGCAAACAATGGCGAAATTTCATTGAAAGACCGCAAGCGTTTTGCAGCAAAATCTTTCAACGTTTCTTCAAATTACGATACCGCGATTTTTAACTATTTCAACAAAGAAGAAAAAATGCCTGCTTTTAAATTGAGCGAAACCAACGGGCAGGAACTTCGATACGGCGAAAACCCGCACCAAAAAGGTTTTTTCTTTGGAAATTTTGATGAAATGTTCACCAAGCTCCACGGCAAGGAATTGAGCTACAACAACCTTTTGGATGTTGACGCAGCCGTAAATTTGATGAACGAATTTAAGGGTGAAGCGCCAACTTTTGCAATTTTAAAACACAATAATGCCTGTGGAATTGCACAGCGCGAGACCGTGCAACAAGCTTATATGGCTGCTTTGGCGGGCGATCCGGTTTCTGCCTTCGGCGGAATTTTGATCAGTAATGTGGAAATTGACGAAGCTACCGCCAATGAAATCCACGACCTTTTCTGCGAAGTGGTCATCGCTCCTTCCTTTTCAGCAAAAGCACAGGAAATTTTGGAAGGAAAAAAGAACCGAATCTTGTTGGTACAAAAAGAAATTGAATTACCTTCAACAACCGTTAGAACTTGTTTGAACGGCGTTTTGGTCCAGGATAAAGACAATATTACAGACAGTGCTGAAATTTTAACGCACCCAACAAACAATAAACCCAATTCCCAAGAGTTAGAAGACTTGTTGTTCGCTTCAAAAATTTGCAAGCATACAAAGTCAAACACTATCGTTTTGGCAAAGGGAAAACAACTTTGCGCCAGCGGAACCGGCCAAACAAGCCGCGTTGATGCGTTACGACAAGCTATAGAAAAAGCACAATCCTTTAATTTTAACCTTGAGGGAGCCGTGATGGCGAGCGATGCTTTTTTTCCGTTTCCCGATTGTGTGGAAATAGCGGACAAGGCAGGAATAACAGCGGTAATCCAGCCCGGAGGGTCAATCAAGGACCAATTGAGCATCGATTATTGCAACGAAAATGAAATGGCAATGGTATTTACCGGAACGCGCCATTTTAAGCATTAAATTTTATTACATTTGTTAAAAACCAAACTTAACACGTTAACTTTCAACACCACCGACTTACACTATGGGATTTTTTGACTTCCTAACTGAAGAAATAGCCATTGACCTTGGTACCGCAAATACCCTGATAATCCATAACGATAAAGTTGTTGTGGACGCCCCCTCGATTGTTGCACGCGACCGCACTACGGGGAAAATAATTGCCGTAGGCCGTGAAGCCGCAATGATGCAGGGAAAAACACACGAAAACATTAAAACAATCCGCCCTTTAAAAGACGGGGTAATTGCAGATTTTGACGCGAGTGAAAAGATGATAAATATGTTCATCAGCGACATTCCCGCGTTAAAAAAGAAATGGCTAAAACCTTCGTTGCGGATGGTGGTTTGTATTCCCAGCGGAATTACCGAAGTGGAAATGCGCGCGGTAAAGGAAAGTGCCGAACGCGTTAACGGAAAGGAAGTGTATTTGATCCACGAACCCATGGCAGCAGCCATCGGTATTGGGGTTGACATTATGCAGCCCAAAGGAAATATGGTCGTGGACATAGGAGGCGGAACTACCGAGATTGCTGTAATCGCCCTTGGCGGAATTGTTTGCGACAAATCCATAAAAATTGCAGGTGACGTTTTCACGAACGATATTGTTTATTACATGCGCACCCAGCATAACCTTTATGTAGGTGAAAGAACTGCTGAAAAAATAAAGATCCAAATAGGTGCAGCAACCGAAGATCTTGAACTTCCGCCAGATGAAATGGACGTGCAGGGGCGCGATTTGCTTACGGGAAAACCGAAACAGGTTCAAACTTCTTACAGGGAAATTGCAAAAGCGTTGGACAAATCCATCCTTCGAATTGAGGATGCGGTTATGGAAACCCTTTCGCAAACCCCGCCGGAACTTGCGGCCGATATTTACAACACCGGAATCTATCTTGCCGGCGGTGGATCGATGCTTCGCGGGCTCGACAAAAGGCTTTCGCAAAAAACCGATCTTCCGGTTTACATTGCCGAAGATCCGTTGCGCGCCGTGGTTCGCGGTACAGGAATTTGCTTAAAAAACCTGAACAAGTACAAAAGCGTCCTGATTAAATAATTTTTCGGAAGAGACATTTTCCCTGAAAAACTTAAAAAATAGTTGCCCATTTATGGCGTTGCTCGCAATAGAAAGCAGAATTTATTAACCCCACAAAGCAATGCAGCAGATTATATATTTCTTTATTCGGAATAAAAATTTCCTGTTGTTTGCCGTGCTTTTTACAATTTCCGTAGCGCTTACCATCCAGACGCACAATTACCACAACGACAAATATATAAGCTCTGCCAATTTTATCACGGGCGGTATTTATACCTTCAGAAACAACATTACGGATTATTTCAATCTCGGAAAGGAAAACGAACAGCTGCTCCAGGAAAATTTAATGCTTCGGAAAAAGCTGGACCAATTCAAGGAAGTGATAGCCGTTGAAAAACTGGACAGTACGGTGCTTCCCAACAAATTCAGCTATTTCACGGCGCGGGTAATAAACAACAACTATTCAAAAACCAAAAATCAGCTTACCATCGACAAAGGCCGAAAGGACAGCATCAAAATTGACCTGGGCGTTATTTCTTCCAAAGGAATCGTGGGCATTGTGAGCGATGTTTCTGAAAATTACGCCACCGTCCAATCTATTCTGAATACTCAAAGCAGAATTAATGCAAAACATAAAAATTCCGGTCATTTCGGTTCCCTTAAATGGAATACAGAGAATCCAAATGTTGTACAGTTGGTTGATATACCAAGACTTGCTCCACTTGCAAAAGGTGATACGATTGTAACCGGTGGGCGTTCCACCATTTTTCCGGAAGGAATCCTGATAGGCACGGTAAAGGATTTTCACTTGGATAACGATGACAATTACTATTATGTGAATATTGATCTTTTCAATGATATGACGAGCTTGGAGCACGTGTATCTAATTGAAAATAACGAAGCAGCGGAAATATTGAATTTGGAAAAAGGAGTGGAAGATGTCGAACAGTGATATTCTTATAAATATTGTCCGTTTTGTGGTGTTGGTTTTCCTTCAGGTGCTGCTGCTCAATAATGTGAATCTGGCAGGATATATCAACCCGTACCTCTATATTTTATTCATAATACTCTATCCGCTTGACGGCAATAAGGGACTTTTGATATTTCTCAGTTTTCTTTTGGGCCTTTCCATAGATATTTTTGAGGATTCGGGCGGGGTTCACGCCGCGGCCTGTGCCTTTATAGCGTACATACGGCCTGTGGTTTTAAAATATTCTTTCGGTGTAAGTTATGAATACAATAGCGTCAAAATTAGAAAAGCCGACCCCATGGAACGGCTTACCTATATTGCGTCCTTGGTTTTAATGCATCATTTTGTGATGTTTTCCTTGGAAATTTTTAGTTTTAAACATATACTGTTACTGTTGAAATCTACGTTGTTTTCCGGAATTTTTACCATTATCGTGGTTGTGTGCACTATGATTCTTTTTAATAAAAAATCGTAATGAGGAAAATTGTTTTAATAGGATTGGTTTTGTTGAGCGGGGTGCTTTTCGCCGCGCGGCTTTTCTATTTGCAAGTGTATGATGCCTCTTCAGATTCGCTTTCGCAGAACAGCGCTATCAAGGTGATGTACGATTATCCGCAGCGTGGGTATATGTTTGACAGAAATATGAAACTTTTGGTGTCCAACCAGCCTTCGTATGACGTGATGGTGATACCGCGCGATGTGAAACCGCTGGATACGCTGGAATTTTGTAGTCTGCTGAAAATCACGAAGGAAGATTTTAAGGAAATTATGCACAAGGCGCGGGTATATTCGCCCAGATTGCCTTCGGTAGTAATTCCACAGTTGAACAAGGCCGATTATGCTTCCCTTTCAGAAAAAATGTATAAATATGAAGGGTTTTACATCCAGCGTCGTTCCCTTCGCGAATACCAAGTGGACCATTCGGCAAACGTGATGGGTTACATAGCCGAAGTTAACAACGCCATTATAGAGAAAAATCCGTACTACCAAATGGGCGAACTTATTGGTACGGCTGGCGTTGAAAAGGAATATGAAGAAGTCCTGCGCGGCGTAAAAGGCGTAAAAT
The DNA here is from genome assembly GCF_001573155.1 of Aequorivita aquimaris. GTDB lineage: Bacteria > Bacteroidota > Bacteroidia > Flavobacteriales > Flavobacteriaceae > Aequorivita > Aequorivita aquimaris. The sequence goes on from NZ_JRWG01000005.1 coordinate 245,460, forward strand.
ATATTCAAAAGGACCGCTTTAACAGGGATATAGGCCCATACAAAGATGGAATTTTTGACACCTTGCCAGAACGTGGAAACGATATTCAGTTGACCATTGACGCTACGCTTCAAAAATACGGACAGGAATTGATGATCCATAAGCGCGGCGGAATTGTGGCCATTGAACCCGAAAGTGGAGAAATCCTCGCCTTGGTTACCGCACCGAGTTACGACCCTTCTTTATTGGTGGGGCGCGACCGTTCAAAAAATTTCACCAGATTGTGGTATGACACCCTTGCCAAACCATTATACGACAGGGTCTTGATGGGGGAATATCCGCCCGGTTCGCCTTTTAAAACGCTTACCGCCTTAGTGGGTCTTCACGAAAATGCGATTGACATGGACGATGTTGTAGGCTGCACCGGTGGTTACCATTTTGGGAGAAGGGTTCTTCGCTGTCACCATAGAGGGCCGGTCGCTATGGTTTCGGGGATTGCAAATTCCTGTAATACCTACTTCTGTACCGTTTATAAAAAAATCATGGATACCTACCCCACTCCTCAAGAAGGGATAGATGCCTGGCGCAGGGATTTGATGAGTTTCGGACTTGGCGACTTTTTGGGCTATGACCTTCCAAGTGGCAAAAGAGGGAATATTCCAACTTCGGCATACTATAATAAAATCCACGATTTTCCAACCCACAATTGGTCTTCCTTGGCAACCATTTCGAATGCTATTGGGCAGGGCGAGGTTTTGCTAACGCCCATGCAAATGGCAAACTTTACGGCAGCCATTGCGAACAGGGGTTATTATTACACACCCCACGTTATTAAGAATATTATTGGGCCCGATACCATTCCCCAGAAATTTAAGGAAAAGCATTACACCACGGTTGAACCGGAATATTTTGAACCAGTGGTTGAGGGGATGTTCCAGGTGTATGAACGGGGTACGGCCTCATCCATAAGAGTACCGGGAATCGAGGTGTGCGGGAAAACTGGAACCGCTGAAAATTTCACCAGAATTGACGGCAAACGCGTCCAACTTACGGACCATTCCATCTTTGTTGCCTTTGCCCCCAAGGACAACCCAAAAATCGCGATTGCGGTATTTGTGGAAAACGGATATTGGGGCTCGCGATGGGCGGGACGCATTGCAGGCCTTATGATTGAAAAATACCTCAAGGGCGAAATAACCCGAACCGACATGGAAAAATATGTACTGGAAGGCAGTCTGGAAGCAGAATACGCCAAACCTTACAGTGGCCAACCTTTCTCAATAAACCGATAATGGCTGGAAGCAGAACGTACATACGCTTTGATTGGCTGATGATCTTTATGTACATCGCCCTCGTAATTATGGGCTGGATAAACATTTACTCTGCTTCCTTGAGCGATACCGCAAAAGGGTTTTGGGATTTTGACCAAATCTACGCCCGACAGTTTATGTTTATAGGGTTTAGCATACTTCTTATAATATTTTTGCTCGCGATAGAATCAAAGTTTTACGAAAAATTTGCTAGTGTCTTCTATATCATCTCGTTGGTATCGCTTTTAGGGCTTTTTGTTTTTGGAAAGAATATTTCGGGAGCAACCTCTTGGTACGCCTTTGGAAGTTTCAGCCTTCAACCCAGTGAATTTGCAAAAGCGGCAACTGCATTGGCGCTCGCTAAATACGTGAGCGATATACAAACTAATATGCAGGAACTGAAACATCAAATTGCGGCCTTTATCATCATAGCACTGCCTGCAATTTTGATTGTGCCACAACCCGATCCGGGAAGTGCCCTTATTTATGCAGCTTTTGTCTTTCCGCTTTACAGGGAAGGATTGCACGGGGTCTATCTTCTTCTAGGTCTCTTTGGTGTAATGCTGTTTGTATCTACCCTTGCATTTGGCGCGGTTTGGGTTGCCGTTGCCATTGTACTCATTGGCAGTATTATTTTCTTCAGAAATCGAAAAAAACGTCCCAGTATTATTAAATATGTTTTAATTGCGGCGGGGTGTATTGCCTTTGCTTTTTCAGTGAGCTATATTTTCAACAACATGTTTGAACAGCGGCACCGCGACCGATTCAACATTGTTTTAGGAAAAGAGGTAGATGCGCGCGGAATTGGCTACAACACACACCAAAGCGAGATTGCAATTGCCAACGGTGGCTGGCTAGGCAAAGGTTGGACGCAGGGAACGCAAACAAAGGGCAATTTCGTTCCCGAACAGCATACCGATTATATTTTCAGCACGGTGGGCGAAGAATGGGGCTTCGTAGGAAGTATGGTCGTGGTTTTGCTATTTGTGGGACTCATACTTCGTATTATTTTTAAAGCCGAAAAACAGAAATCACAATTCGGAAGGGTGTATGGCTACAGTGTTGCCGCTATTTTATTTTTTCACTTTTTCGTGAATGTGGGAATGGTATTAGGTATTTTCCCAACCGTGGGGATTCCGCTGCCGTTCTTTAGTTACGGCGGCTCCGCACTTTGGGGCTTTACTATTTTGCTGTTTATTTTTGTGAAGTTGGACGGGGCGAATTATCACTACTCTTAAATCGAAAGCAGAAATCGAAAACGAAATCGAAACTTTATCACTACTGCAAACTGCGACTGAGACTGAAACTGAAACTGGGACTAAAAAACTATCTCCGCCCCCAAGCTCGCAAGTCTATCATCGACTCCAAATTATTCTCAATGGAATCCGGCAGTTGTGGGAAAAAATCAATTCCTGTTTTGGCTTCCACTTCGTCTATGGAAACGGCGTATTCATAAAAAGATTCGCTGGAAGGCTTATTCGGAATTAAAAAGGCTACGGCCTTATATTCACCATTGGAAAAGTCAACAACAATTTTATAAAATTCGTTCGGCACCGAAACATTTTCTTCGCCGATGGTTTTCATTTTTCCTTTTAAAACGCCGCCCGTTACCACATACACACCGTCATATTTTTCGGCCCAATAGCGAACTTTTTGTTCCAGTCGGTTCCAGATGCCGGCATTAAAATCGTGGTCTTGCGGACTTATGTTACTGGTCAAAAACGTTTCGTTATAGGCTTCAAAGGACATCCTTCTGTCGCCAGCTGGAACCAAATGGCCGCGATCGTAACCCGAATTCTTATAATTGCGCCAATCCGCAGATTTTGTTTTCACCTTTTTGTCTTCAATAAAATAGGGTCGCTCAAATTCATTTTTAGTCAAATCACTTTGCTTCAATTCATAAGCTACCCACTCCGCTTGTTCATTTTCTTCGGAATAGGATAGGGTAAAATAGTTGTGTTTTACGATGGCTCCGGTAGTTGAGGCGGGAAGGAAAGTATCGTCAAATTCATTTGAATTATCCTGCTTTACCACAGAAGTGTCAGCAACTGAAGTATCATCCTTTTCGAATAAATCGTCAGCATAATAAAGTACAACTGTTACGATTATAATAACTAAGGGGTATATGTATTTTCGGTTCATTTAAATTTTTTTAAGCGTTCCTCACATCCATCGCATCGCGCAGGGCATTTCCTATTAGCATAAAAGCTGTTACAAGGCTCATAATGGCCAGTCCGGGAATAAGGGCAAGGTAGGGTTTTCCCAAAATAATATAGGCATAATGGTCTTTTATGATGCCGCCCCAACTGGGCATGGGTGGTTGGGCGCCGATACCCAAGAACGACAGGCCGCTTTCAATGAGAATTGCACCCGCAAAATTGGCCGCCGAAATGATTATAACAGGCGCCATACTATTGGGCAAAATATGTTTAACGATTATTCTGAAATCATTAAACCCCAACGCCCGGGCAGCGGTAACATATTGCATCTGTTTTACGCCCATTACCTGCCCGCGGACCACACGGGCAACTTCTACCCACATAGTAAGCCCGACGGCGATAAAAACCTGCCAAAAACCCTTCCCCAGAGCTAAGGTAATAGCAATCACCAAAAGTAAAGTTGGAATAGACCAAGTAACGTTTATGAGCCACATTATAGCAGCATCCACTTTTCCGCCGAAATAACCCGCGATGGCGCCCATGGTGATTCCGATGACCAATGAAATGAAGACCGCAACAAAGCCAATTGCCAATGAAATGCGAATCCCGATGAGCATTCGGCTCAACAAATCGCGGCCGTATTTATCGGTACCGAGGAGGAACTTTTTTTCGGAAATGTATTTCTGCGGAATTTCTTCTACGGAAGAAGCATCTGGGAAAAGTGAAAGCGAATATTCCTTTTGCAAACCTTCGGTCCCGTCCGGCGTGTATTCGGTTATTTCAATGGAATTTTTCTTTAAAACGTATTTTGAAACAGGAATCTCGGTATCGGCATTCTTTTTTCCGAAGAAAAAAACGGACAAAGGGTTTTGTTTTTCAACGGCTGCGGGAATCCTGAGCATTTGCACCGAAAATCCCGGGTTTTTGGAATGAATGGAAAGATGCATCTGGTTTGCGTTCTCTGAATTATCCGGCGCCAAGGCATACGCAAAAATCGCCACCAAAACACAAAGTGACAAAAAGCACAAACTGAAAACGCCCCAAAAGTTTTTTTTGAACTTTCGGAGCGCTATCTGGGTTAATGAAGTGGAGTTTTTCACACTTCAAATTTAGTAAAATTTAGCGTGTTTCATTCAGAAACTCGTATTCGGTTTCACTATAATTAGTTTTTAATATCGGCAACTTTTCCAGCTTTGATATTGTTTAGTTTTAAATCTTCAAGAACGTGGACTGCCTCTTCAATATACATGTCCTTGCTCAGGTTTTTGTGCCATCTTTTACGTTTTTCAGAAAGGGTAGTGTCTTTCTTCATTAATGCAGTTTCGTACGGTAATGATTCAAAAGTAAGATGGTTATCATATTCATCAATGGCATCAAAACGTTCGGTTTCCTTTTTGCGTTGCTCTATTTCGGCGCTATATTTATCAAAATTCAAATTCACTACTTTTTCATCCCGACGCTCCTTAATCCAGCGTGCATTATCATCTATTAATTTCAACTGTTCATTCTGTGCCATTCGTGCTTTGCTTTTTTCAATAGTTTCATCATAATCAATATAACCATCCCAAACATCATATTTTGCTGCATCAATCTTATCATAAGGCAAAGGATTATCGTAATCGCGTTCACCAACATCTATGTAGCTATAACGATCTGGCATGACCACATCGCTCTTAACTCCCTCAAGTTGGGTAGAGCCTCCATTTACGCGGTAAAATTTCTGAGAAGTGATTTTTAAAGCACCCATATCGCCCAAATCATTTTTACGAAGCCATTGGTTTAAATCAATTACATTTTGAACGGTACCTTTTCCATAGGTTTGTTTGCTTCCCAAAATAATGGCACGTTTGTAATCCTGCATAGCCGCGGCAAGAATTTCGGAAGCGGATGCAGAAAGTTCATTTACCAAAATTACTAATGGTCCGTCCCAAACAATCTCGCTATCTTTATCCTCAAGCACTTCCTTATTTCCATTGGAAGCCACTTGTACTACCGGGCCTTTTTTGATGAAAAGCCCTGCAATATCAACAGCCGTACGCAAAGACCCTCCGCCATTGTCGCGAAGGTCCAAAACCAATCCTTCCATTCCTTGTTCTTTCAAACGAAGAATTTCCTTTTTAACATCGGTTGCAGCGTTGCGCTCTTTGTAGTTTTCCATATCAAAGTAGAACTGCGGTAGGTTGATTAGCCCAAATTTGCGATTGCCCTTATCAATCAAAGACGATTTTGCATATGTTTCTTCGAGTTCAACCACATCACGGGTAATAACTTTATCTGTAATGGTTCCGTCCACGTTTTTAATGGTAAGTGTAACCTTGGTGCCTTTTGGCCCCTTGATTAACTTTACGGCATCGTCAATGCGCATGCCTACTATGCTAACCGCATCCTTTTCATCCTCTTGTTTCACTTTTAAAATTACATCGCCTACCTCTACTTTCTCACTGCGCCAAGCTGGACCACCGCTTATAATTTCAATAATAGTGATGTAATCGTTCTTTTTTTGAAGTCTAGCCCCAATACCTTCCAATTTTCCAGACATACGAAGATCGAATCTATCTTTATCGGGCGGAGCAAAATAATTTGTGTGCGGATCAAACTCTTCAACTATAGTATTCAAATAGATTGAGAAATAATCTTTTCGCTCTAAATCTTTTGTAAAATCGAAATATTCATCCAGTGAACTTTTGGTTGTCTCGCGGGCTTTCGCTTCAAGCTCTGCCAATGATTTTCGTTCAAAAGCCTCATCTGCTGAGGCAGTTTTTGCAGTATTTGAAACTTCGGAAGTATCCGCTTCATCATCTTTATCGGTAGAGGATGTAATTCCCTTTTCGCGATTTTTTTGGTCTTCAACCAAATCATAATAAGCGGAAAGTGTAGTGAATTTCAACTGTTGTTTCCAACGGGCCTTTAATTCTTTTATGGAATTTGCATAGGCAAGATTATCATAATCTACGTTAATGGTTTCATTTGCGGAAAAGTCAAAAGGCTTATCGAGCACTTCTGGGTAAATTTTCTTCACATCCTCCATTCGCTCATTAAAACGGTTGTAAACCAAATCAAAAAACGACAAATCCTTGTTTTTGATCTGATCGTCAATCTCTGTTTTATATTTGCTGAATTCCTCAATATCTGAAGCAAGGAAATATCTCTTTAACGGATCGAGTCCGTTGATGAAATCTTTATAAACTCCGGCAGAAAATTCGTCATTAATATCTTTTGGGTCATAGTGCCCTTTTTGAAGGACATAGGTAATAAGGTCTATAAGTAGTTTATCCTTGTCGGGATCGTTAAACTCCTTGGTAGTAAAACTGCAGGAAGCCACAGCAACGAAAACCGCCAAAAACAAAACTTTAAAATTCTTTTTCATTATCCGCATAGTCGTGGTATTATTTTATGAGTGCCTAAATTATATAAAAAACTGTGCCATTAAAGTATATTGGTACTAATTTTTTGTTAAACAGTTTTTTTCGATCCGAAATCCAGAATTCTGCTCCCGAAGGCTCTCGGGACATAATTAATAAATGTATTTTTGTTTTTCAAAATTTAAAAGATTTTATGTCCAAAAAAAGACCGCTGATATTAGTTACCAATGACGATGGCATTAATGCCCCGGGAATCCGCACTTTGATTGAGGTTATGAATTCGCTGGGCGATGTAATGGTTGTAGCCCCAGACTCTCCACAAAGTGGAATGGGCCACGCCATAACCATTAACGACACTTTGTATTGCAATAGTATAAAAGTTACCAATGACGACCCACACAAAGAATATAGTTGCAGCGGAACGCCCGTAGATTGTGTAAAAATAGCAGTAAACGAAATCTTGAAACGCAAGCCCGATCTTTGCGTGAGCGGTATTAACCACGGGAGCAATTCATCCATCAACGTAATTTACAGCGGAACAATGAGCGCTGCCGTGGAAGCCGGAACATTGGGTATACCATCCATTGGGTTTTCGCTTTTGGATTATTCAATGGAGGCAGATTTTGGACCCTCAAAAAAGTTTGTAAAAGCAATTGCGCAGCAAACCTTAAAAAACGGACTTCCGAAAGGCGTGGTCTTAAATGTGAACATTCCAAAATTAAATGCTTCAGAAATTAAGGGCATTAAGGTTTGTCGCCAGGCCAACGCCCATTGGGAAGAAAAATTTGATAAAAGAACCAATCCACTGGGCCGCGATTATTACTGGCTAACGGGAGAATTTGTAAATGAGGACAAAGGCGAAGATACCGACGAATGGGCGCTTCACAATGGTTTTGTGTCTGTGGTTCCGGTTCAGTTTGACCTGACGGCTCATCACGCTATGAAAGAACTCAACACTTGGGATTTTTAGTCCCCCTAACCCCCAAAGGGGGAAACTAATGAATACATTATGGAGAATAACGAATGCTTTATTGAAAAAAAATAAACTGAAAACCCAAAACTAATAACCGATAACAGATAACTGATAACCGAAAAAATGAAGCCACACGTAAAAGAAATTCTTATTGGTTTAGTAATCGGTTTGCTGGCAAATATGGCCGGCACCTATTTGTACATTTTCTTTTTTTCTGAACTTAGTTTAGAATCAACACTAAAGGCAGCACTGGAAAATGACTTTCTGGGAAGTTTAATAGCCCTGGGCGCAATTTTAAACCTGATTGTGTTTTTTATTCTTTTGAAAAAGAATCAATATTACCGTGCCCGGGGTGTGGTTTTAGCTACCGTTATCGCCGCGCTTGCTATTTTGATCTCGAAATTTTTCTGAAAAGAAAATCGTTTTAATAATTACTCATTAACTTAGTATCAAAATATTTTTAAAATGAGACGCGCAGTTTTTCCCGGAACTTTTGACCCCATAACCCTTGGCCATGTAGATATTATAAAACGTGCGCTGCCGCTTTTTGATGAGTTGATTATTGCCATAGGCGTGAATGCCGATAAAAAAACAATGTTTTCTTTGGAAGAGCGTATTAAGTTTATAGAAGACGTTTTTAAAAATGAGTCCCGGATTAAAGTAAAAAGCTATATAGGGCTTACGGCAAATTTCTGTAAAAATGAAAAAGCACAATTTATTGTTCGCGGGCTTCGTAACAGCATCGACTTTGCCTATGAACAGTCCATCGCCCAAGCCAATGCAAAGGTAAACGGGGTAGATAGCGTTTTTTTGATCAGCAGCCCAGAGTATTCGCATATCTCATCATCAATTGTTAGGGATATTGCAAGGCATGGCGGTGATTATCAGGACTTAATACCTTAATATTTTCCTTTCCTTTCTGAAATATTCATATCTTTATGAGAACTAATTTTAACCAAATAAAGTTTTCAAGTTATGGGGCAGGAAAACACTTCACATGAAAAAGAAAAAAAGTCCACAATTATTAATGCCGTCAAAAGCTGGCTTGGACTCTTTACATTAGTAGTTTTGGTCATGGAGGGAATGCTGGTTTTGGCAATGACGCTTACTCCAGCCTCCGATCCAATTTTCATTCTCTATCCACTCATGATGTTCCTTCTGGCCATGGCACTTATGATTGCCTGGTTGATAGACAGCAAACAAAAGCGCAAGTTCAATATTGACAGATTTAACGCCGAAACTGAACGCATAAAAGCACAACAGACTGTTAAGGTGGACAATATGGAAATTTCTGTAGATCCCGAAAAAAGCACCACCAAAGAGCTGGAAACAGGCCTAAATATGTTTACAGACAATATGCTGCAGTTTTCTTTCGAAAAACCAGTTGGCGATGGATGGCATGCTCCAAAATTTATAAAATATGCAGATTTTGTTCGTAGCACTTACTTTACAAATCTTCCGGATGACCAATTGGAAGAATTGATTACGGCAAATTCTCCCTACGGAAAACTATTTTTCAATGCAAAGATAGTATCTGTGGTTTTTGGAGAGCCTAAGGCTATTGAAATGGACGAAAATACATCTACCGAAAGCATTGAAGAATACTTGGTAAATATGGTAGAAAAATTCAAAAAAGAGGGAACCGAAGTTTCCGAAGAAGAAATAAAAGAAGCTCGTGTAAAACTGAACCAAACCGAAAATGTATCAAAAATTGGTTTTGCGGTCGATTTCAAAATAATGGCTATGGACAAAAACGATATGGACACTCCTTTTCTTGACAGTAGTCTGCCCAATTTATTTCTCAATTTTGGGTCGATTATCAAAGAAACCATTGATTCGCTCAAAACCGACGACAACTCCCTACTCTGGACCACAAAAAACAAGTTAAAGAATGTTTCCCTCGATGGTGAACCCTATGCGAGTTTCAGCATATACCGTCTTTACAGGCTATTGAAAAACGACGATTATATTTATTTCTGCTCTGCCCAATACTCTCCACAAATTGAAGGCGCACATTTTGCCTGGGACAGTCTTAAAAAATCGTTTGAGTCCTTTAAAATTCTGAAATAAAAAAACCCTCTCAGTTTCCTGAAAGGGTTTTTAAAAAATTTTATTAAAAAGAAACTATAGCGCAGCTACGTGCTTAGCCATATTTGATTTTAAATTGGAAGCTTTATTCGAATGAATAATGTTTTTCTTCGCCAATTTGTCAATCATAGAAACAACACTTGGAAACATGGCTTCAGCTTCTTTCTTATCAGAAAGCTCTTGAAACTTCTTCATGGCGTTACGTGCAGTTTTGTGCTGGTAACGGTTACGCAAGCGCTTTGCCTCGTTGCTTCTTATTCTCTTTAATGCTGACTTGTGATTTGCCATTGTGTTTTTCTTAAATTCTAATTTTTGTAGTCCGTAGGGGAATCGAACCCCTGTTACCAGGATGAAAACCTGGCGTCCTAACCCCTAGACGAACGGACCATTTTTTATTTTCAAATGCGGATGCAAAAATACAACAATTTTTGAATGGCGCAAATCCTAAATAACTTTTTTCAAAAAAAATTAATATGCTTTCGCAAAAAGCACTTTTCTCTCGGAAGGCTTCCCAGTAAAAATGCAAATTCCCGAAGCATTATCACCTTCCAAAGGAATACATCTAATGGTCGCTTTTGTTTCGTTTTTAATTCGCTCCTCGGTTTCGGAAGTGCCATCCCAATGTGCCAAGACAAAGCCACCTTTTCCATTTAAAACGGACTTAAACTCTTCATATGAAGCAACTTCCGTAGTGTGTTCAGATCTATATGAAACCGCTTTTTGAAAAAGTGTTTCTTGAATTTCATTCATTAAAGAAATTACCCTACCCACAACTTTTTCCTTGTCTATAAATTCTTTTTGAAGCGTGTCTCTTCTCGCAAGTTCCACAGTTCCTTTCTCTACGTCTTTCGGACCAATGGCTATACGAACAGGAACACCCTTCAATTCGTATTCATTAAATTTCCAGCCCGGTTTGTGCGTATCACGATTGTCGTATTTAACACGAATTCCTTTTGCCCGCATTTTCTTCATCAAATCTAATGCGACTTCATTTACGGCTTCAAATTCTTCATCTTTTCTGTAAATAGGAACGATAACTACTTGGTCCGGCGCCAAGTTTGGAGGCAGCACCAAACCGTTATCATCACTGTGGGTCATCACCAAAGCCCCCATCAATCGGGTGGAAACGCCCCAAGATGTTGCCCAGACATAATCCAATGACCCATCTTTTGCAGCAAATTTCACATCAAAGGCCTTTGCGAAATTTTGACCCAAAAAATGTGAAGTTCCGGCCTGCAGTGCCTTTCCATCCTGCATTAAGGCTTCAATGCAATATGTTTCCAGGGCACCGGCAAAACGCTCGCTCTCGGTCTTGGTTCCCTTAATCACCGGAATAGCCATGTAATTTTCAGCAAACTCCGCATAAACGTTCATCATTTGTTCCGCTTCAGCGATTGCTTCTTCTTTTGTGGCGTGGGCCGTGTGGCCTTCTTGCCAAAGAAACTCTGCGGTACGAAGAAATAAACGCGTGCGCATTTCCCAACGGACGACATTTGCCCATTGGTTGATCAAAAGAGGCAAATCTCTATAGGACTGAATCCATTTGCGGTAAGTATCCCAAATAATCGTTTCGGAAGTGGGACGGACAATGAGTTCTTCCTCCAGCTTTGCGTCGGGGTCCACAATAATCCCGCTGCCATCTTCGGCATTTTTTAATCTATAGTGAGTAACAACGGCACATTCCTTTGCAAAACCATCCACATGGCTGGCTTCCTTACTGAAGTATGATTTCGGAATAAAGAGTGGGAAATAAGCATTTTGATGCCCAGTTTCCTTAAACATTCTATCCAGCTCTGCCTGCATTCTTTCCCAGATGGCATATCCATATGGTTTTATGACCATGCATCCACGAACTCCTGAGTTTTCGGCAAGGTCTGCTTTGATTACCAGCTCGTTATACCATTTGGAATAATCTTCCGCTCTAGTTGTTAAATTCTTTGCCATAACCTACTTTTTGGCACAAATGTTGTGTCTATGTTAAATGATTAGTTATTGTCCGCAAAACTACTTATTTTTATGAAGTTCAACAATAAAATTACCACAGATATGTCCTTTCAAAATATAAATATTAAACGTTCCTTGCCTTTAGCATTTATAGGCCTTTTCGCCTTTTTGCTAACATCATGTGGAACCCACAACAATGGT
>NZ_JRWG01000006.1 GCF_001573155.1 Aequorivita aquimaris
GCTGTAACGTCCTGAACGGTAACGGTAGAAGTACAGGTAGAAATGTTTCCTGAGTTATCGGTAACTGTCATAACCACGGTGTTTGCACCGGTCATTGAGCAATCAAATGATGAAACATCAAGGCTCATTGAGGCAATGCCGCAGTTGTCGGTAGAACCGTTGTCAACATCTGCAGCGGTAATGGTAGCCATGCCGGTAACAGGGTCAAGATCTACGGTAATATCCTGGCAAACCGCCACTGGCAGCTCGTTGTCTATTACGGTTACGGTAAAGTCGCAAGTAGAGGTGTTTCCGTCGCTATCGGTAACCGAAAGGGTTACGGTGGTCACGCCAACAGGGAAGGTACTTCCGCTTGGGTGCGTGGACACGATGTCGCCGGTAATGTTGCCGTCCTCGGTATCAATGGCAAGGGCCGAATAGTTGGCCACGGCGCCACAGGTGCCGGGAACGTTGTTCGCAGTAATGTCCGATGGACACACAATTACTGGCGGGTCGCCCACTGTTATCGGATTCATAACAAATGTAATGTCATAACTGTTCAAAGTTCCTGGATCACCACCAGCATCATCACAAATATTAATAGTCCAGTTTCCGTTTACGGTCTGACCTGCAAGCAATGTGTTCAATAAACCAGCTTCAGCTCTATAACCATTTGCAGAAGGTGCGCCACTTGACCAAGTATTCACAGCAGTGGGAGCATCGTCGCGAATAATCAAGGTGGCGGCAGTATCAAAACCATTGCTACCTCCATTATCTGAGGTTATATCTAGTGTGGAACCACCAGGAGTTAAAAGGGTAAGATCAATATCACTCGCCCAAGTATGAAGGATATTGAATGCTAATGAAGTAATTTGATATTCACCCGGTGCAGTGCCTATAACTCCCGTTAACGGCACATTGGCCGTAGATACTGTAGGGCCACCAGTACAAGGAAAGCCTCCAGTTCCTGTAGCAGGTATGGGAGTAGGTGTTCCCGAACCTGGATACGTCTGCGCATTAACCTGCCAACTAAACGTGGAAAGGATCAATGCCGATAAAATTAAAAATGTAATTTTTCTCATAAATTGATAATTTAAATTAAAAGTTAAAATGTCGTTAAAAGTACTCAAATTTGTAATAAGCGCCAAATAATATTAAGACCGAAATTTTCAAATTTGCAATAAACTTTAAAAAGCGTTTATCCCATTTATAAGTGCCTGGAAGCAAGTTTAATATATTAACCCTGCTTCCAGAAAAAATCACAGTTATGTGTTATATAAGAAGAAATACTCAACTACTTGGATAATTTTGTTCTTAGATTGTTGGGCTTTTTTAAGAATATATCTTTTAATAAATAAAAAATCTATTTAATGCGAACTTCTAGGTTAGAAAAATGGGCGATATTGCTCCACTCGAAAATCTATGGTAGTTTTCTCCGGAAATTTTTCCTTCATCTTTTTATAGGCAGCTAGACTTCCCACAGCTCTGTTTGCCGCTCCCGACGGAGCAATTAAGGAAACAGTTTTTACATTTCTCCCGCTTTCTGGCAGTTGGAATGTATGGATCTTAGGGACTTTATTTGAAACCAATTTCAATGAAAGATTATATTCCTTTATTTTTCTTCGGAAAAAATATTCCGGACCGTTTTTGCTATTTCCGCCCGTGAAGAGCAACGTATCAATTTTAGGATTTTGCTGAAGTACAGCAACCAAATTGCGCAGTTCCACTTCCAACATTCCAATATCTGAAGCATCAATTTTTTCTCTTCTGGCAGAAGCCACCATATCGCAGATTCCGATACCTCTTTTGATTAAAAAATGTTCGCGTTGCTCAATTGCTTCGGCCGTGGTTTCAAATTTTAGATCCAAGCCGAAAATCTTGTCCAAAATTGGCCACAGCTGTCCATCGCGGCTGCCGTAACAAAAATCCACATCACCCTCCTTCAATTCCCCCGTCGTGAAACGAGGTGGCGGTAATGTGCCTACTATCAGTTTGGTGGCATTCTCGGGAATAAATGGCGGGTATGGGTGGATGTGGTGGAACAAATTTTAGATATCTAGATTATTAGATTTCTGGTCAATTAGATTTTGGATTTATCGAATAAAAACAGGCTCATTCTCCTTTTCAGTATATTCTTCACTGAAACCATAACCATCATAATCAAACGCCTTCAAGTCATCCAAGGTTTGTACGCTTTTATCAATGGCGAAACGGGCCATACTGCCGCGCGCTTTTTTGGCGAAGAACGAAATTATTTTTAGCTCGCCATTTTTGAAATCCTTAAAAACTGGCGAAATAACGGGCACTTTCAATTTCTTTTCGTCAATAGCATTGAAATATTCCACGCTGGCGAGGTTGAGGAAAAGTTCACCGTCTTCCAATTCATCATTCAACGTTTCGGTAAGTGTTTTTTTCCAAAAGGAGTGCAGGTCCTTTTTTCGGTTTACAGGCAGTTTGGTGCCCATCTCCAAACGGTAAGGCTGAATTAAATCCAGCGGACGCAACATTCCGTACATTCCCGAAAGGATCCGCAGGGAATCCTGCAACAGATCAATCTTTTCCGAAGGAATGGTATAGGCGTCCAAACCTGCGTAAACATCACCGGCAAAAGCATAGACCGCGGGGCGGGCGTTTTGTTTTGTGAAAGGCGTTTGGAATTCTTTGTAGCGTTGGTAATTGAGTTCGGCCAATTTATCGCTAATGTCCATCAATTTGCCGATGGCCTTTTTGCTTTTGCGCTCCAACTTGTTATTTATCATTTCAGCTTCTTCCAAAAACTTGGGCTGGGTGGCGCGGGCAGTGGGAAGTTTTGATTCAAAATCCAGCGTTTTTGCTGGGGAGATAACTATTTTCATTAAATTCTTCTTTGCTTCAAAAATAAAGAAAACAATTTTGAATTCTGAATTAAAAAAGATTTACTCAATTCGCCTGCCCTGTGTTGTAAAACTCAATCCCTGCGAGCCGCGAAGCGAAGTCATGATTGCCTCAAAGAGCGGCTCGGGAGTTGTTGCTTTTGTAGTCCATTTAAAAATAAAATTCGCGCCACTACCTCCGTGCTCATCGGTTTCGTCTATAACTATTTCAACGGTTTCCAAAGGTTTTAGATAAATTGGTTTTTTGAAATAATTACGAATCAATTGCCCTTGGGTACCGTAATAATCAGCTTTTGAAATATAGATTGTATCGGTTTGGCTCACATTGCGCAAACTTACCATTGCCGTAAGGTTGTGTGATTTTTCCAATGAAAAACTATAAATGTGTGAATAGATGCTCAAATATGTAGTTCCTTTTTGCAGTGAATCACTTTTTTGGCCCGCAATTTCACCGTCAATGTAATGATCTTCCCAGTGGTTGGGATGGTAAGAGCTTATCTCCTTCTCTTCTTCACAAGAGAAAAATATTCCAAAAAAGAAAAGCACGATTATTATTTGAGTTATTTTAAATAGTTTTTTCATTGTTCTTTATTCTCAATAAAGCTACGGTTTTTTATCGATTTCGGCTTTCGTTTCAAGCAATTCGTTGATCTGCCATTGCCTTGCTTGCTGTTGGTTTGCCAAATTTATAGCCTTGTTAATGGTCTCGTTTGCTTCGGCGGCATTGCCATTTGCCATTTTAATCTTTGCCAAAACATTATAGCTGTCAAAATTGTTTGGGTTTATAGTCAAGGCTTCGTTCAGTAAATTTTCCGCCTCTTCATATTTTTTATCGGCAAGGATTTTTCCAGCCCTATACGTATTAAAGAGAACGAGGGCATTTGGATTCAATTCCTTCAACACAGCTTGCACTTTTGCACGTTCCTTTTCATTCTTTTGAAGCATATAATGTGTATTTCCCACAATGGTATATGGAATGTTGAAAATGCTGCCGTATTGTTTCTTCACTTCGGAATAATGGTTTTTTAAAGCTTCCGCAGAACCAAAATATTCTTCCTTTACATACCAATTTTTAAAAATATCGCCCAGTGCCCATTTATAGGTGGGAAGCCCAACGGAATTATGGATTTCATTGGGAAACTCTTGAAAATGTATGTTTTTGTCCATCATATTTTTAGGAATCTTTTTGATGAATTCATTCACGCCCATCCCTTGTTCATTGGCGAGTGAAATGTACACACTAGCCGAAGTGCTTCCGGTTTTTCCCCAAGTGTTTTCCATTACATTCTCCATGGTATTTTTGCCCCACCAAAGCGCGGGACTAATGGCGATATAATCATTGAAAAGATCGGGATGGTTTATAGCCGTATTGATAACAAAAATCCCGCCCACGGAATGGCCGCCAAGAATTTTATAATCGGCTGCTTTATAGTTTTTGTTTACATACGGAATCAATTCCTTTTCAATAAAACGTGCCATTTCCTCAGCATTGCCGCTATCTCCCATACCCTCTATTTTCGGCTTGCAGTTTTTGCGGTATTCGGCGGTTCCTTTTCCTGAAATTGCCACTAATATCATTTCTGGGATAACTTCACTTATTCCGCCCTGCAATTCCAAAAAACCGGCTACATATTGAAAATTGTAATCGCCGTCCAAAATATAGAGCACGGGATATTTTTGGTTAACCGCAATATTATAGGAAGGAGGAAAATATACAGAAAACTCTCTGTCTTGCTGAAGTATTTCAGAATAAACCTTATCGCGTTTGCCGATTGAAATTTCCTGCGAAAAACCGTTCTGTAAAACAAAAAATAGAAGAAAATAAATTAGTAGCCGTTTACCCATACTTAAATTTTTAACTGATTGTTTTTAAACATTCTCAAAGTTAACTGAAAAAAATTCTTTGCTTAAAATATTTTAATTGCTTTTGCTTTAGATTTTGTAGCTTCACTTTTTATAATTCGAAATAATAAAGTGTCAAAAACAGTATATTTCCCAAGCTACACGAAAGTAAGCGAAACGCCGGTTACAATCTTTGAAAAACTGCACCCGGAAGTTTTTGACCCGCCTTTTTTTAATGATGCGGTTTCTATGTTTCGCGCAAAAGATTCCCTTCGGAAAGAACTCGATTTGACTGCGGAAACCATTTCACAAAATAGAGGGTTATTACCGCTAAAAGGGTTTGTTTTTCATACTTCCCATTGCGGCTCAACGCTGCTTGCAAATATGTTTAGGGCAGCAAAAAAGACAAGAGTTGTTTCCGAAACGGAGGCCATAAACGGATTGTTGCTATCCGCAGTATTTTACAATTTGGAAGAAAAAATACTTTTAAAAAGTTTAAAAACTATAGTTGAAAGCTATTTACAGCCGCTGGGCGAAGCCGAACAAGTTGTTTTCAAACTTACATCGTGGAATGTATTCTTTATCGAGCTTTTCCAAAAAGCATATCCCGAAGTTCCTTGGATTTTTATAGATAGAAAAACGGAGGAAGTGGTTGCAAGCCTTTTAAAATCGGGCCGTGGGTTTGTGGAATGGTTTTTTCATCCCACCAATTTGCTCCAAAATTATTGTTTGGGCGAAGAAAAGCAGTTTGAATTATTGGAAAATTATCTATTCGCAATGGTTGAAGCACATAAAAACACTGCAAAAAAATTTCGGCTCGGAAATAATTTATTTTTGGAATACCCTTCGTTTCCAAATAAATTCGAAAGCGAAATTCTGCCACATTTCAATTTAAATTATTCTGAAAAAGAATTGGAGAACGCTGAGGAAGCTAGAAAATACGATGCAAAAAGTATTTACAAAACCCCTTATTCAAATTTAGGCAGCTGAAAACTCTTGGATATTCAATGCCTTAAACACTTTTTTGATTCCCTTTTTTGTTTCGGAAAGTACGATGAGCACATCATCTGCATTAATGACGGTGTTTCCGTTGGGCGTAATATATTTGTCATCCCTTTTTATCATTGCGATAATTGCGGTTTTGGGGAATTCAATATCCACAATTTTTTTGCCGACTATCTTGTTCCCCTTTGCAATACCAATTTCCCGCATTTCAGTTTTTGGATGTTCCTCCAGAAATTTTTCAGAGGGAGATATTTTTTTCTCTTCACTTGGAATACTCACCCTTAACCATTTCGCGACTACCGAAAGCGTAGTTCCCTGAATTAAAATGGAGGTTAGCGAAATAAAAAATACAATATTAAAAATCATATTCGCTTTATCGATTCCAGCCAATAATGGGTAGGTTGCAAACACAATCGGCACTGCCCCGCGTAAACCCACCCATGAAATATAGAAACGCCTTCGTAATTTCATTTTAAAGGGAATCAAACTCATAAAAACCGCTACGGGACGAGCCACAAAAATCAAAAACAAGGATATTAAAAGTCCAATCCCAATCACGGGAACAATCTGCGATGGAAATACCAAAAGGCCCAACGTCAAGAAAAGTACAATCTGCATCAACCACGCCAAACCATCATACATTTTAAGGATGGTCTTTTTGTGAATTAAGTACTGATTCCCCAAAAAGACCGCACAAATATAAATGGCTAAAAAGCCGTTACCGCCCACAAAATCGGTTACGGAAAAGGTTATAAACATTAAGGCAATGACGAGCACAGGGTATAAACCCTCAAAATCCAAGTTGATTTTATTGATAATAATCTTGCTCAACTTTCCAAAGCCAAACCCAGCTATGGTTCCTATAATCATTTGTTGAAAAAACAGTGGAATCATAGACACCAATCCTTTATCCTGATTGATTACCAAACCTAAAAAAGCGATTGTAAGCACATAGGCCATAGGGTCGTTACTTCCGCTTTCCATTTCCAGGGTGGGACGCAAATTGGTTCGAAGCGCAAGATTTTTGGAACGTAAAATTGAAAACACCGCAGCAGCATCTGTTGACGACACTATACTTCCCAAAAGCAAACTTTCATAAATGGTAAAATCGGTAACGTAATACACAAAGGTTCCCAAGCCAACAGCGGTAAGCAAAACCCCCAAAGTTGAAAGTGCAAAACCTTCTTTCATTATTGGTTTTACAGCTTTCCAATCGGTGTCCAGTCCCCCTGAAAAAAGAATAAAGTTCAATGAAATTATACCAACTAGCTGCGCGATTTGCGGATTGTCAAAACTGATGCCACCTATGCCATCTTCACCGGCAAGCATCCCTATTCCCAAGAAAAGTACTAAGGTGGGTACGCCAAATTTATAAGAAGTTTTACCCGCTATTATACTTATAAAGAGCAGTAACGACCCAACAAGCAAAATGTTTTCAATGGTTAAATCCAATAACTTTTAGTTTAAGGTTTCATATTTCAGCAAAATACGAATTTAAACTTTCAAAAAATTATTGGATTCTATTTTTAAGGCATAAAAAAACATCTCTCCGGAATGGTACCGACATATTCACAAATAAACTTAATTTTGCAGGCAATGGCAACCGACAAAATAGAGCTCCGCACCGTAAACGTTACACGTTACATAACTCCTTTGCGTGAAGGCGGTTCGCTACCTGCCTTGGCCGAAGCGGATGACGATTTTAAATATGTTTTGAAGTTTCGCGGCGCGGGACACGGCGTGAAAGCGCTGATAGCAGAACTTTTGGGTGGTGAAATTGCGCGAACTTTAGGCTTAAAAATTCCCGAAATTGTTTTCGCAAACTTAGACGAAGCTTTTGGCAGAAGTGAAGGCGACGAGGAAATACAGGATCTATTAAAAGGCAGCCGCGGACTAAACTTGGCCTTGCATTTTCTTTCGGGAGCTTTAACATTTGACCCCGTAGTAACACAGGTTGATGAAACTTTGGCTTCCAAAATTGTATGGTTGGATGCTTTTATAACAAACATAGATCGCACAGTTAAAAATACCAATATGCTCATTTGGCATAAGGAACTTTGGCTGATAGATCACGGCGCCACTTTTTATTTTCACCATTCATGGGGCGATTGGCAAAAAGCGGCTGTTACGCCATTTCCTTATATTAAAGATCACGTGCTTTTGCCACAAGCTGCTTTGATTGAAGAAATTAATGAAGAAATGATTGGGCTTTTGCCAGATAAAAAAATGCGGGAAATAACTGATCTTATTCCTGCAGATTGGCTGGATTGGGAAGGTTTTGATTTGTCTTCGGAAGAAATCAGGGAAGTATATTACCAGTTTTTGGTAACTAGAAGAAACAATGCAAACAACTTTGTAAAACAAATTCAGGATGCCCGGGAAACACTTGTATGAATATGCGGTAATACGTTTGGTGCCCCGTGTGGAACGCGAGGAGTTCCTAAATGTTGGGATAATTCTTTTCTGCAAAGGAGCCAACTATTTGAATTGTAAACACCAAATTGACACCGAAAAGCTAAAACTCTTTTCCTGCGAATTGGAGGTTGAAGAGATTGAAAACAATTTAAAAGCTTTTGAAAAAATATGTTCCGGCTCCAAAGACGGAGGCCCAGTAGCGCAATGGGAAAAACCCGACAGATTCCGTTGGCTTACCGCGCAGCGCAGTTCTTCACTACAAACTTCACGTCCGCACAACGGTTTTAGTGATGATTTGGATGCTACTTTGGAACGTCTTTTTGGAGAATTGGTGCTATAAAACCTTTGCAGCCAAATATTTCTGCACTTCGTAAATATCTATGCTCTTGTTGAACTTTTTACTCACCGTTGGCAAGTCTTCGCTGCTTATCCAAATCTTCAGTTCGGCGTCCAGATCAAAAGTACCGGCAGTTTCCAAAGAAAATCTCGAAATATGTTTGTAGGGAAGGCATTTGTATTCAGCTTTGCTCCCCGTTAAGCCTTGGACATCTATCAAAATTAACCGTTTATTGGTAAACATAAACACATCGCGAAAAAGTTTGAAACCAAGTTCTACAACTTCACCATCAATTAAAAGACGTCCGTATTTTTCGTTTAGTTTTTCTGAGGAAACTTCGCTTGCATTTCCCAATATTTTATTGAATAGACTCATTTTAGATTTTTAGATTGTTGAAATCAATATTATTCATTATTAACAATTTCTCCTTGAAAACTTATGGTGCCACGATCGTTGCTGCTAATGGAAAGTGTGGCAAAACTGGAGTATCCCACTGAAATTGAAATAACATAAATGTCAGTTTCCCCTTTTACAGTAGTAGTTACATTATAACCATTTTTTGCACTCGTTATAATAAAATCTTCAGGTTTTCCCTTAAAACGCATGCCTTTATCTCGGCCCATAATCATTCCGCTATATGCTCTGCCGTAAAAAGGCATATTGCTTATAACCATCTCTGGTGAAAATGTTATTGAATAATTACTACCAACCAAGTTTTTTGGGGGCTGCCCGAGCGGTAAAGCTGTGTTTGCTATAAACTCAAAGTTTTTGGAATTCAGTAATGTTTCAATGGAAGTATGAGGTTTTTCAGTTTTATTCTGCGCAGTGGTGCTTCCGAAAATAAATAGAACAACTAATGTATATAAAATTCTAAGTGCTTTCATGTTTACTCTTTTTAATCAAACCAAGTGCAAGTTTTGTGCCCAAAATTTCAATCAATTACCGTCCACTGCAACTGAATACTTTATTGTTTCCAGTCCTGCAATTCCTTCACATACAGATACGATTCCACAAAATCAACCTGCTCCTGCCCAGCCATTTTTTTCAATAAGTTCAATGCGGATACATAACTGATTAGATTTCCGTTTGAGGATAAAAACTTTCCATCTTCCACATATCTCACAACGCTGTCATTCTGCACTTTTAAGTTCGGATAGGCTTTTTGAAGCTCTTCTCCCCCACCAATCCAAGTCACAATTTTTTTACCATCAGCAATTCCCGATTCCCCAATTAAATGTGCCCCGGCACAATTGCTTACGGTGTATTTGGTGCTATTGTTTTGTTCCTTTATGAAGTTTACAATTTTTGGATTGTGTATTTGTGCATACATATCATATGCACTTGGAACGAAAAGCACATCCAGTTTTGGACAATTTTCAAAAGTGTAATCTGGGACTATCTTTAAACCTTCTTCACTAACAATCGGGTCAGAAGTTTCCGCAATTGTAATTACATTGAAAAGTTTTTTGCCGTCTGGGGTTGGTTTTGTGAAAACGTCAGCGGTGGCAGTAACTTCGGTAGTCAAAACACCGTTGTACATCAACAGTCCGATGATTGGCAGGCTGTCGCTTATTGGTTTTAACAGTTCCTTTTCAGCGTACGCCACAACTTCTGGGTCTGCTGGACTTGGCTCAGGACCTGTAGATTTATCTGTGGTAAGATTGCAGCTTACAAACGAAGTGGAAAGTGCAACAAATAAAACAATTAATCTCTTCATATTATAAAAATGGATTTAGCGATATTCTGGATTTTCAAAATTCCAACGGGTGCCATCGTCCCAATCTTTTCGGGAATTGCCGTATTTTGGATACCCTCCCTGCTCTTTCAGCATCTTTGCCAAATGAAGCAAATTATACGTCATAAAAGTAGTATTCCTATTCGTAAAATCATTATTTTTTGCGCCACTTTCCTCATCCCGATAACTTGGCCCAGGGCCGGCTTCCCCTATCCAACCACAATCTGCCTGTGGCGGAATGCTGTAGCCTACGTGCTGTAAGGCATAGAAAATGCCCATAGCACAATGCTTTATTCCATCTTCATTTCCGGTAATGATGCAACCGCCAACCTTTCCGTAAAAATAATACTGTCCCTTTTCATTCTGAAGACTGCTCATTGCATACAGCCTTTCAATCAATTTACTGGCCACAGAGGATTTTTCGCCCAGCCATATAGGAGTTCCAATAATCAGAATATCGGCAGTATCTACCTTCTTCCAAATTTCCGGCCAGGCATCTTCACTTGCGCCGTGCTCGGTCATATCTGGATATACGCCGTAAGCCACTGGATGATCCACAAGACGAATATTTTCAAAGGAAACCCCTTCGGCCTCCATTATATTTTGTGAAACATCCATCAGGCCCTGTGTATGGCTCATCCGCGGGGACTGCTTTAGGGTACAATTGATGTAGAGTGCTTTGAGTTTTGAGAAATCTGGTTTTTGCATAATTGATTTTAGTTTTAAAGGTAAATAATATTCACCAGAACCGCTAAAAACCTAATCCCATAAACTTTTGAACTAAACCTTCAAATCAATCTCCTTCAAATTCTCTATTCTATTTCTCTGAAGGAAATCGTCGATGGTTTCAAAATGCTCAATTACGCGTTTATCCTTAAATTCGAAAACTTTTTCTGAAAGTCCCTGTAAAAAATCGCGGTCGTGGGAAACCAAAATCAACGTGCCGTCAAACTGAAGCAACGCTTCTTTTAAAACATCTTTCGATTTTAAATCCAAATGGTTCGTAGGCTCATCGAGAATTAAAACATTTACGGGTTCTAGCAATAATTTTACCATCGCCAAACGCGTTTTTTCACCTCCGGAAAGCAGCCCCACCTTTTTATCGATATCATCACCGCTGAACATAAAGCGACCGAGAATATTTTTTATTTGGGTTCGGATTTCGCCTTTGGCCACCTCATCCACCGTTTGAAAAATGGTGAGTTCCTTATCCAAAAGCGCGGCTTGGTTTTGTGCA
Source organism: Aequorivita aquimaris (assembly GCF_001573155.1). Lineage (GTDB taxonomy): Bacteria > Bacteroidota > Bacteroidia > Flavobacteriales > Flavobacteriaceae > Aequorivita > Aequorivita aquimaris. The sequence continues at coordinate 11,424 of NZ_JRWG01000006.1, forward strand.
AAATAGCCCACCTTGGCATTGTGGCCCAAGGCGCAGGTACCCTCAAAATCAATTTCGCCCATAATAGCTTTGATCATTGTGGATTTCCCTTCGCCATTTCTACCCACAAAACTCACTTTTTGACCACGGGCAATACTCATACTTGCATCCTTAAAAACTACATGTTCTCCATATTTTTTAGTCATTCCCTCTACAAGTACAGGATAATCACCACTGCGCTGTGCAGGCGGAAAGCGTAATGCCAAGGCCGAAGTATCTATCTCGTCAATCTCGATAATCTGAAGTTTTTCAAGCATCCGCTCGCGGCTATTCACTTGATTGGTTTTGGAGTAAGTACCTTTAAAACGCTCTATAAACTGTTGCGTTTCTGCTATAAATTTTTGTTGCTCCTCGTACGCCTTTATTTGGTGCGCCCTTCTATCGGCACGCAGCTGCAAATAGTGGCTGTAGTTGGCTTTGTAATCGTAAATACGGCCCATGGTAACTTCAATGGTCCGGTTGGTAATGTTATCTATAAATTTTCTGTCGTGAGAAATAACAATAACCGCTTTTGCTTTGTTCAGTAAAAAATCCTCAAGCCAGATTACCGATTCTATATCTACGTGGTTGGTAGGCTCATCAAGCAAAATAAGATCGGGCTTTTGAAGCAGCAGTTTGGCCAGTTCAATCCGCATACGCCATCCGCCACTAAATTCTGAAGTGGGACGGTGCAGATCGCTGCGCTTAAAACCTAAGCCCCGAAGCGCTTTTTCTACTTCGGCTTCGTAATTTATTTCTTCCAAAGCATAATATTTTTCACCCAATTCAGCCACTTTGGTAATAATGCTCATATACGCATCGCTCTCGTAATCGGTACGGGTTTCCAGCTCTTTGTTCAAGCTGTCCATTTCGTCCCGCATTTCAAAAATCTGTTTGAAAGCTTTAGAAGCTTCCTCAAAAACGGTACAACTGTCATCGGTCAATAAATGTTGCGGCAAATATGCAATTACGGCATCTTTTGGGGCGCGGACGTTTCCACGGGTGGGTTTTTGCACCCCGGCAATAATCTTCATCATTGTACTTTTTCCCGCACCGTTTTTTCCCATTAGTGCTATCTTATCGTTTTCGTTTACTACAAAAGAAACATCGCTGAAAAGTGTTTCTCCACTAAACTCAACTGCTAAACCATCTATTGAAATCATATCAAAATTTTGAGGTTGCAAAACTATTAAAAAGAAGTGGATTACGATTACTTATAATCATTTGGTTGTATTGAAGAAAAAAATGCATTTGGTAGCTATCTTCGCACATCATTCACCCCTCCCAATTAAAAATCATTTTGTAAATTCACACATCAAAATTTCTGTCCTAAATCGCAATCGCCCTTAAATTCCTACGCAAACCTATGTGATCATTAATTTTAATCACTTGGCATGATATTGCATAGTTTTTTAACCAACCGTTTTCTAAGCTTGGAAGGCAGATTATACAGCGGCAACCTCTCTGAAGTACAATTTAAAATTGAAGCCGCATTGGACAAAACCCAATCGTTGATCATTGATTTGGATTCTCTGGAAAGATTTGACGAAGCAGGGGCCTACATGCTGTATATTACCTCGGAAAAGGCACGGGAGAACAATAAGAAAATTATTCTGTTCTGCAAGAAAAACCAAATTGTAAAACGTGTTTTTAATTTTGTAGGCATCCAGTATTCCAGCAATTTACCAATACCTAGTTTTTAGGGCATTTTTATTTGCTTTTCATACTATAATTGGATATGTTTACCCAGTAATCAAAAACTTTCGTTATGCTTGGTTTTTATTCATTTAGTAAGAGCAATTGTAACCTGAACAAGTTGCGGAAATCTTTGGTTGCACTTCTTAAACCGAAAATCATCTTCCCGAATTAAGGCGCACCCGCGAGTGTGCCGTTACGGTTTCCTTTTTTACGCAAAATAACCCATCCATTTAAAGTATCAGCACTGCTGGTAAAACCGACTCGCTATATATTTTTTTTAAAAAAGGAAGCCGGGATGTTATAATTTCAAAACTTTAAAAATTTATATCATGGCAAAGGGAAGAAACCTTAGAGCCTCCACTAAAGATGCTAAGGCATTGAAACAGGAGAAAATATTGAAAAAACTGGAAGAAAAAAAGATGAAGAAACGCAAATCGCGCGTTTAGGTTTTTTTTAATAGTTGGTTTGATGATTGAGAAAGGCCGGGATCAGTGTCAAAATATACCCGGCCTTTTATTTTAGGTGAATCCTAAAAAGTCAAAAACCCGCACTGTTATGGTGCGGGTTTTCTCAAATTAAGTGGGGAGAAATAAGCCATAAGGCTCAATCCAAATATAAAAAAAATGTGAATACAAACCCACATATTTTTTTGTTCCGAACCTTGGGAAATTAAACTAAAAATGTGCCGTAATTGAAAGAATAAAATTTCTTCCAGCTCCTGAAATTCCGGAGCTATAGGGTCGATAACGCTGATCGGTAAGATTTTCAATTCCGCCGCTTACATCAAAGGTATCCGTTAACTTATAAAGGGCCTTAAAGTTAAGGGTGTACCAAGCGGGTGCATACGGATCTCCATTTTCATCAAGCGCATAAATTTCCGTCTTCTCCTTTTCTCCTTCAGGCAGCTCGTCAAAATCATATTTCCCTTGATAGTTCACGTTCAGCTCCATACGCAACTTATTCGCTTTATAATTTAAGCGCGAAACACCGAAAAATGGTGAAGCGTGGCGCGAAGTACTTGTTTCTCCATTGTCCAATTCCTCTTCACCCTTCTGAAAGTTTACATCTGTTGAAAAGCCAAAACCCTTGGGCAATTTCACCTCCACGCCTGCCTGCACACCATATACATGTGCCACGGCTGCATTTTGAATTGCTTGCACTTGGCTCAATTCACCTTGATAGAGTATGCTGTCCTGCCCATTTAGTTTAAAATCCCTGCGCACCAAAGCATCTTTCAGGGATGTGTAATATCCAGTAACATCTACTTTAATAATGTCATCAAAAACCTTTGCAATTCCTAAGTCTGCATTGTAGGCATATTCAGGCTTCAAATCTGGATTGGGAACAACAACACTGCCAGGTTCCGAATCAAAAACTTTTCCCACATCATCTACATTTGGTGCTCTAAACGCGCTTCCCAAGTTGGTACTTATCACCCACGAATCGTCCGGACGATATACCCCGCCAATGCTTCCGGTAAGCGCGCCGTTCTTCAACTTGGCTTCCGTGAAGGGAAATGGATAAAAGGCAGTATCAAATTCAGAGTCCAGCAACACGTAGTTGTAACGCGCGCCAGCACTTAATGTGAAATTATCGGCTACTTTAAATTCATCGGTTACATACACAGCCATTGACTGCCAGGTGGATTTTGGATACCGAGCCGGCCCCATCACGGAAACTTCTGTTGAAATATCTGTTATTTCTCCATTGGAAGTAACATCGTTCAGCACATATTCCACTCCATAAAAAAGGGTATTCTTTTCTCCCGTACCCTTTATAAAATCCAGGTTTGCAGAGTAAGCTCCCACTTCTTCACTTTGTGAATTGCGTTCATTGCTGTTAAACGATCGGTCTATCCTGCTCTCCTCAAACCACTGGTGCGCCAAGCGAAGGCTCAATTGGTCAAAAACCGAATTGTTTGCGGAATGGTTTACACTTAAATTGTTCATCATCCAAATCTGCGGGCCATAATCCCATTCGGCATAACGGGCCGTACCATTGCGAACGCGCATATGCCTGTCATATCTTCCGTAAGGTGAAGTTTCCGAAAAATGGAACCCATATTGAAAATCCCATCGGTCATTTGGCTGAAAGCGAATTTTCTGCATCATATTTATCTGCGAATAGGCCGAGGGAATCTGCAATAGCTTATCATCCTGCGCAATTACCACATCGGTGCTGTCCTGTCTTTGCACATAATAATCCTTTATGTAATCTTTGGGCCCGTGGCTTCCTTGGCGTAAATGGTCATAATCCCACGAAGTGATGCTGGTTACAAATGCCCAATTCTTGAACCCCAGATTCACATCAAAATGTCCTGTTTTTTCATTGTTGGCAGAAGAATAGCGCACATTGGCTTTCCCCGTAACCAAAGGCGAATCGGTTAATGAAAACCGTGGTGTCAAGGTTTGAAAACTCATTACCCCACCAATGGCGTCGCTGCCGTAAATTACTGATCCCGGACCAAAAAGTACTTCCGTGCCCTCAATGGCAAAAGGATCTAGGTTGATTACATTTTGAAGATTTCCGGAACGGAAAATAGCCGTGTTCATCCTAACCCCATCAACCGAATACAACAAACGGCTTGTTGCAAAGCCGCGAATCATGGGGCTTCCCCCACCCTGCTGACTCTTCTGTACAAATACTTTTCCAGAAATACTCAATAGATCGGCTGCGGTTTGTGGGTTTTGAAGGGCCACATCTTTTGCGGAAATGGAAATAATCTTTGAGGGAACATCATCACTGCTCTGTCTCCATCGAGACCCGGAGATAACTACCTCGTCAAGATTTAAGTTTGAAATTTCAAGCGAAAGCGAAAACCCCTCTGCCTCCAGCTCGCTATAACTCTTTACAACCGTTTTATAGCCAAGACTGCGTATTTCAATCTTTTCGACATTCTTAAATGCTGAAATATCAGCCTTGCCTTTGGCATTTGTGGTGACATATAATTTTGAATTTGCGCTAAGGGTAACCAACTCCACTGGTTCGTTGTTCTGCGCATCAGTTATGGTAATGGTTTGGCCGTAGGAAGTTCCCACAATAGCCAACAATAACCATAGCATGTATAGTCTTTTCATTTTATAATTGATTTGTTTAATTGTTAAGGTGTCAATAAATAACACAATAAGATACACTTTCAATATATTGAAAGCTACTGATTAAAATCTAGGACACTAACTATACTGTGGGGGTGGTGTGGGAGGACTTAAACGTATGGTACTAAAATTGTCCTCATATACTATGGTCTGATAAATTTCAACTAAGTATTCCGGGACAGTGGCCTGCCACTCAAAAAGCGTTGAACAGAAAAAAGATTGTAAATAAATGGTTAGTTGGTTTTGGGTTCTTTGCTTGTCCTTGTCTTTATCAAAAGTCTGGGCAACCAGTTGTTCCAACTTTTTATTAAGGGCAGTTTCCTCGTGGTCCCACCAGCATCTGTAGTAAATTGTATCTCCTTTTATTTCATTTGAAACTACATCATACATTTGCCCCTCGTATTCAAATTCCTTGGAATGTTCCCACCGCAGTTGTTTCTTTGCCTCTTCTTTTGAAAATTTCAGCAGTACTAATTCATTTTGGTCTATTCCTGCAACCATTTTCCATTTAATTTCCCGTTTCAACGCAGCTTTCTCAAAATGAAGATAAAGAAACATGGTTGCCACTGGAGCGAACAATATAAACAGAAATGCTATGGCAAAAAGTCTTTGTTTCAACCTAAGGAATTATTTCGTATTCAAATGTCGCAAAATTGAAAGTATTTGCGCAATCATTTCTTACATTTTATTGTTCAATTAAGTCTACATAAATACAATAAAAAAAACCACCCGTAAATAACGGATGGTTTTTCTGTATTATTCAATATAATAGCTTACTGAACGCTCAACTGCTTAACCGCAGTACCTTCGGCAGTAGTAATTTTCACTAAATATATACCATTAGCCAGTGAAGAAGCATCAAAGTTATTGCTGCTAGTTTCCATTAGCTTTTGACCGGTTACACTGTAAATCACAATATTCTCAACAGTTGTATTGATGGTAACAGTTGATTTTGTTGGATTGGGATACAATGTAATTTGCGAAAGAGCAATATCATTCACACTTAAAAATGGTTCCACCACAACGTCAAAATTGCAGCCCGCAGTGTTTCCGGCATCGTCTGAAGCTTCAATGATTATATTGGTAGTACCTACTCCCACCATCGTTCCCGCAGCTGGAATCTGTAGTGTTGTAAAAGTAGTAGCACAGTTGTCGGTAATTGTAACCAAACCATTGGCAACGTAATCTGGAATTTCATACATATTATTGGAATCTGCCATTACGGTTTGTGTTGGAGGACAAACAACTTCTGGAGTTTCTGCATCAACAACAGTAACTGTAAACGTACAAGTACTAGAGTTACCTGCAGCATCTGTAGCTGTAAATTCTATAGTAGTAACTCCCACAGGAAACTCCGAACCACTAGCAAGGCCTGCAGTTTGAACCACTACAGGGTTAGGGTCTGTATCATCAGTGGCAGTTGCAGGATCAAAAGTTACAATAGCACCACAAACACCAGCATCGTTGTCTTGTTCAATATCCGCAGGACAAGTAATTACTGGAGCAGTTGTATCAGTTCCAGTTCCGGTAATCACAAATGTGTCAACAGCAAAATCCTCATCACCGGAATCCACAGAAACTGTCAAACGTAAGTCAAGCACAGCACCAGTTCCTGTTATAGTCTTTGTAAATACTTGTGCGGCGTCTGTCAACAACGCTCCGTCTCCCTCGCCATCAAAATCGGTATCTTCTCTAAAATTTCCGTTGGCAGTTCCACCACCACCTGTAAAATCAGCTCCTTCAAACCAGATAAGGTTTTGGTAGCCCCCGCCGTCAATTTGATAATCTATACGGATGAAGTCTAAATCATCAATGTCTCCAGGAGTATCGAAAAATTCAGCAAATTCACCGCTAAACATCAAATCCGTTAGTCCATCTATATCAAGTCCTGTCCAATCAATTATTATAGGTAAGGCAGCACCTTCCCCATCTAAATCCATTCCTGTTAAAAAACCATCTGTAAAACCAGTGTATGCCTTAAGCTGTGTTGGAACTGGCTCCCCGTTAAAATCCTCAACCACGGCAAGTCCGAAGAAATCTCCAGCGCCATCAGAAAAGAAAGGTGTTGAGGTAACAAAGCCACTATTATCGTCAAAGGTTTCGTTTAAAACCTGCGCAGATGAAGCAGTGGCAATAAGTAAAGCAAAAAATAATGTGTAAAATTTATTCATAATAATTTTTAAGGGTTAATACTTTTTCGGCGGCAAATATAGTATTGTATTTGTAGGAAATAAAATGATATTAATCAATTTATCGCTACCGAATAGTTAAGAAATTAATTGTTAAGCAGATGCTTTTCTTCTTTTTGCCATTCGCCAGAGTTTTTGGAAGATAACTACAACCCCTAAACAGATAAAACCTACAGCCAGCCCCACGGCAAATTCCAAAAGAAAGGATGGCCATGAGGGTAAAAAATGATGGAAGAAATCTACATTGTGTACAAAGATGCCGCCCGAAACCAAGATCAAGGCAATAGTACCAATAACACTTAGGCTTTTAATAACTTTTGGAAGTGCTTGTACTAAAAAAATTCCAAGCCTACGTGAAAAACTAGTTTCTGTCTTACTGCGTTTTATCAATTTAAAACCTGCTTCATCCATACGTACTATAAGTGCTACAATGCCGTATACACCTACGGTGGCCAGTATAGCAATAATGCTCACCACCATAATCTGGGTGCCTATGGGTTCTTCTACCACGGTACCCAAAGCTATAATCACAATTTCTAATGACAGGATAAAATCGGTCACAATTGCTGATTTTACACGTTCTTTCTCAATCGCCAAAATTTCACTTTCGGCAAGGCCTTCCTCTACAAATGATTCTTTAGCATGGGCGTGGGGGAAAAAGAACTCATATATTTTCTCAGCCCCTTCATATGCCAAATACAAACCCCCTAAAATTAAGATGATGGTCACCGCCCATGGTAAAAAAGCACTCAGTAAAAATGCAATGGGCAGAATAATCAATTTATTGAGAAACGACCCCTTGGTAATCGCCCAGAGTACAGGAATTTCACGGGAAGAAGCAAAACCGGATGCCTTTTCGGCATTCACCGCCAAGTCATCCCCCAATATACCCGCTGTTTTTTTGGCCGCCACTTTACTCATCATCGCCACATCGTCCAGCAATGCTGCTATATCATCCAGTATTGCGAAAATCCCTGATGCCATATATCCTACAATTATATATAAAATTAAAACCCCGTAAATATAAATAAATATACAGGGTTTTATAAAAAGGTATTGGAAGAAAAAGTGCTTACTTCACTATCGTCAATTCATCAATAATATGGCTTGCTCCCGCAAACTTGTCTATTAAAAACAGTACATAGCGAATGTCCACATTAATGGTGCGCTGCAGTTGATCGTCAAAAATAACATCACCTGCCATTGCCTCGATGTTTCCATCAAAAGCCAAGCCGATCAATTCACCTTTGCCATTCAATACTGGCGACCCGGAATTTCCTCCTGTAATATCGTTATCAGTCAAAAAGTTTACGGGCAAATAACCGTCATTATCCGCATATTGACCAAAATCCTTATTCTCATAAAGGTCTATCAATTTCTGCGGCATATCAAACTCATCATCTCCAGGTTGGTATTTTGCAATAGTCCCCTTCAGTGTTGTGTAGTAATTTTTCACAGCATCATTGCGCTTATCTTCCGGCAATGCAATTACCTTTCCATACGTTAAGCGAAGAGTGCTGTTTGCATCGGGATAGTATTTGGCATCTGGATTCATCTCTCGCATACCTTGTACCATCAAACGGTATGCACGCTCAAAATCGTTGTTCAATTGCTTTTCTTCTTCAGATTCATAACGGTAGCGCTTCAGCAAATCTGTAGATAGCTGAAACAATGGGTCATTTTTTAAAACCTCAGCATCTGGATTTGCCATAAAGGCCTCCACTTTTTCCTTTGATTGAAAAATACTGTTCTCAAATGCAGTGTTCAAATAATCATTCCATCCTGCCTCGCTTTTATTATTGGCAGTGGCAATGCGCGCTACCATAGGCGCAATATTTTCAGCTTTGGTTGAATAAAGCTTCAACTGGGCAGCCAGCACATCCTTTTCCAAAGGCATATAAATACCCTCATACAGATCGTTTATTTCAGCTTCCAATTGTGGCTTAACCTCAGCCTGTTTCGCTTCATTCTGTTGTAAATAATAATCCATTGCATTGCCCAAACGGTACGGAATGGTCGCCATTCGGGTACGCAACAACAAGCCCAAATAGTTATCGTGGGCACTGGCTTTATTGGTGTTTTTATAATAATTGTTTATAACGGGTATCACCTCCTCAAACCTATCATTGCCCTTTTTGGAAGCCCATTTCTGAAATGCCTTCTCCTCATTCCGCTTGCTTTCTGCAGTTTTATGCTGCGTAAGCGCATCTATCATTCCTTGGCGGTTTTTCCAATAATTAGCAATAGAGGCATAACTGGAAGCATAATCAAGTTTTACTTGCTGATCCTTGTCCATATATTTCTTCATTACGTCCATAGACGTTTTGGAAGCCTCTACCCAAGCGGGATAAGCATATTCCACATTCTGTTGAATACCGCCTGCTGGCATCCATCGGTTTGTCCTTCCCGGATATCCCAGGATCATGGCAAAATCGTTTTCCTCAAAGCCTTTCAAGCTTGTGGTTAAGTGGTATTTCGGCTTAAGCGGCACATTGTTGGGTGAATACTCCGCAGGGTTGCCGTCCTTATCGGCATACACTCTGAAAAGTGAAAAATCTCCCGTATGTCTTGGCCATTCCCAGTTGTCGGTATCGCCTCCAAATTTTCCGATATTGGCCGGCGGCGTACCTACAAGGCGCACATCGTTATAATCTTGGTAAACAAAGTAGTAAAATTCATTGCCTTGGTAAAAGGATTTTACCGAAACGGTATATTTTCCACCCTCGTTGTTTTCCTGCTCAATCTTTGCGATTTCACGGTTTATGGCAGCTTCGCGTTCGGCTTCAGTCATTTTATCATTCACCTGCCCCAAAATGCGTTTTGAAACATCATCCATACGTACAAAAAAGCGAACGGAAAGTTTCTTTGGCTTTAATTCCTCAGCGTGATTTCCCGCCCAAAACCCATTGGTCAAATAATCGTTTTCCGCAGTGGAAAGTTCTGCAATTTGGCTGTAGCCACAATGGTGGTTGGTAAGCACCAAACCGCTATCCGATATAATTTCAGCTGTACATCCACGGTTAAACTGCACTATGGCGTCTTTAAGACTGGAATTATTGATACTGTAAATTTCTTCGGGCGTAAGCTGTAGCCCCATTTTCTGCATATCGCGGTAGTTCAATCGCTCAATATGCATCAAAAACCACATACCCTCATTGGCCTGAACAGGCAAAACAAAAGTAGCGAGGAGAAAGCAAATAAGTAATTTTTTCATTCGTAAAGGGAGTTATTTATTAATAAAATGCTCAATAAATAGACGTAAAATACGCTGAAATTTATCGGCTTGTAAATATAAACGCATTCGTCTACTATACTGCGCGAACGTTACCGAAAAGAATAATTTTAACTTTTTGTTAAGAGAAGATGGACAATGTTATAAAAATATTCCCCGCCCTAAAAGGGAGGGGTGCCTGCGAAGCAGAAGGGGTGGGTACTTGTTATAAAAATAAAAGACAAAACCCCTTCGGTCTTTTGGCAGAAAAAGCCAAAAGCCACCTTCCTCTTTAAAAATTTAGAATCTTCTATTTGAAATTATCACAGGGGGAAGGAACTAGTAATATGCAAAAATCAAAAAAAAAGTAATCGCTCTCCCTGCCCTGTATGGCAGGGGTGGCTGCAAAACAGACGAGGTGATTGCTCACTAGCTTGAATGGAATGGCAACTCCTTAGAAGAGAACGCAACTCCAAAAAAATACAGACCAACTAATAATTCAATTATTGTAATAATTACTTATTACTTCCAAACCTGAAAACAAAAAAAATTAAAAATAGAATAATGCATTATATCATAATAAACCAATAGTTTAAAGTATATGTATAGCATATTCATAGTATATATATAATGTATTTATAGCGTGTTTAAAGCGTATTTTATAAATATTAAATCCATTACTTCAATATTAAACCCTTCATCCTTTACTGCTGAAAATTTCCAAGTAAGCTTTCTTGCCCCATCTTTTTGATAACCCAACATTTATCGATAGCTTTATAAAAATAAACTGAAAACTTATGAAAAAAACCATTACCCTCCTATCTGCACTTGCTTTAGCCATAGGCTCCACAGCCCAGCAAGAAGGCAAAAAAGCATCTTTAAATCAAGACGGCACCATTTCCGTAGAAATGGTTACACTACCCCAAGATTATAACAATACAGAACAAACCCAAGTATTTGACCAACTCTGGCGCTTTGGGGAGCCAGCACATCCCAATTTTAAAAACAGTCGTGGCACCACCTTGGCAGATATTGATAATGATGGTATAGACGAAATACTCTACGGTATCTGGAATACCCTTTATGCCCTTGAAGGTAACGGTACAATACTTTTCCAAAAAACCGTTAGCGGCACCATCCTACTTCCTCCATCGGTTGCAGATTTAAACAACGATGGCACCCTAGAGATTGTCCTAAACACAGGTGGCGTTCCCAATGCGGGACGCGTTTACCTTCTCGATCCCACAGGAGCAGACCTCCCCGGCTGGCCCTTAAACTTTGACGACCATTGGATGATCAATGCCCCAGCCCTCGCAGATTTGGATGGCGATGGAATGCTGGATATTATTACCGGCGAACGTGTGGGTAGTTCACAAGGTTTTGTACACGCCATTAAAATGGACGGCACTCCAATCAACGCCAACTGGCCTGTGGAAGTAGCCGCCACCCCTGCCTTTACCCCTTCCATTGCTGATGTGGATAATGACGGCAGCAATGACGTGGTAATCGCGGCTTCTTCCGCAGGCATGTATATCTTTGACAACCAAGGACAGCTATTCCCCAACTTCCCTGTTGTTGACCCCAATGTGAAATATTCCTACCAATCACCCATGCTCGCAGACCTCGATAATGATGACGACCTTGAAATTATAGGAAGCAACCACGGCGATGCCCCAGGCTTCTACGTGATGGAACACGATGGCTCATACAAAGCAGGCTGGCCTATTGCTACCAGCGAGTGGACCTATTCCCCCTCCACCGTTTGGGATGTAGATAATGATGGCATCTTTGAAATCTTTATGTCAGACCGTAATACAAGCGGCACCCAGGGCGTGGAACTTCCCGTCGTTTATGGCCTCGATCCAAATGGATCAAACCTGCCCAACTTCCCAATAGAAAAATACGGCGGCACCGAAGGGGTTATCTCCCTAGCTGATGTGAATAATGATGGAGCTTTAGATGTTGTATTTCCAAGTGTCATTACAGATGCTGCCGGTTATGGTTATATCCATGCTTACCATATGGATGGCAGCGGTGAGATAGACGGTTTCCCACTACGTCCTCGCGGTTTTACCTTTTTAAACGGAGCGGTATTGGGCGATGTGGATAACGACGGTATGCTGGACCTTACAGCCAATAGCTACACCCTAACGTTTGGCGCCGGTGTTGACTCTACTTTTGTAAGTGTGTACAACCTCAACGTACCCTACAATCCAGACCGTATAAAGCGGAACGGCTACAAAGGCAATAATACCCGAGAAGGTTTTGTTGAAATAGAAGAAATTGTAGGTGTTACAGATTTTAGTGCCAGCTCCGTAATAAGTATTTTCCCAAACCCCTCGGAAGGCATCTTAACATTTAAGCTTCCACAGGATATTGTAAATGGTAACTTTAAAGTTTATAGTGTGGACGGAAAAGTGGTCTTTTCTGAAGAAGGCAATCTGCAAACTACAAATAGTTATAATTTAAAGCATTTAAATAACGGATTGTATTTTGTTTCCATCTCTGACGGAAAGAAAACGTTTACAGCTAAATGGGTGAAGAATTAAAAACTTAGAAAGCTTGATTGTTTGGTCGAACAGAGATCTCGACTCCGTTCGACCCGACAATCATTTATTCAATCACATGCTGCGAATAGTTTCGCCACTTATTCAAACACGCCTCCATATCTTCGGGAATGGGGCTTTCAAAGCGCATAAACGCTCCCGTAGTTGGGTGTACAAACCCTAAAGTGCGGGCGTGCAATGCCTGACGCGGCAGTACTTTAAAACAGTTTTCAACGAACTGTTTGTATTTGCTAAAAGTAGTTCCTTTTAAAATCTTTTCACCACCGTAACGCTCATCGTTAAAAAGGGTATGGCCTATGTATTTCATATGCACCCTTATTTGATGCGTTCGTCCAGTTTCCAACTTACACGAAACAAGGGTCACATAACCCAAACGCTCCAATACTTTATAATGGGTAACCGCGGGTTTGCCCTTTTCCTCTTCATCGTTTTCGTAAACGGTGTTTTGTAAGCGGTTTTTGGGATGGCGGCCGATATTGCCTTCAATAGTACCCTCGGCCTCTTCCACATTACCCCACACCAAAGCCACGTATTCGCGCTCTGTGCTTTTGTCGAAAAACTGTTTTGCGAGGTGCGTCATCGCTTCCTCAGTTTTGGCAATAACCAACAAGCCACTGGTGTCTTTATCTATTCTATGGACTAAACCGGGTCTGTTACTTGAATTATTGGGAAGGTTTTCAAAGTGATAGGTTAACGCGTTTATAAGCGTACCACTGTAATTGCCGTGACCGGGATGCACAACCATTCCGGCGGGTTTGTTTACCACAAGTACAGCATTGTCTTCATATACAATATCCAAGGGAATATTTTCGGGCACCAAAAGAAACTCATAGGGCGGATGCTCAAAAAGTACCGTAACCACATCATTGCCCTTCACTTTGTAATTACTCTTAACGGGAAGCCCATTAACGTATATATTTCCAGCGGTTGCTGCTTTTTGTATTTTATTGCGGGTCGCTTTTTCAATCAGGTTCATCAGGTATTTATCTACTCTAAGCGCCCTTTGCCCTTTATCTGCCTTAAAGCGGTAATGCTCGTAAAGATCATCACTGCCATCAGTATCATCAATTTCTTCTTCGCTAAAATTCGTCATTGTTCTCTTCTTCATTTTCAGTTGGAGCCTCTAGATTTTCTTCGGAAGAATCGTCTTCTGTTTGAATTCTATTGAGCGATTCATCCCCAACAATCAAATCTATTACCGAAGTTTTCTGCAGCGGTGTGCCCACCTCAAGTTTTTCACCTTTGTAGCGCATTTCCAAAACGTTGTCGCTAATATGCGGACGGTAACTTATCTTTCCTATTTTGAAACCCATGGCCAGTAGTGTAGGCTCTGCCTGTCGGCGCGTACGCCCCAACACATCGGGCACTTCAATTTTACGGTAGCCCGAAGGATTCAGCGTTAAATATAATTTTCGGTCTTCCTTTACAAATTTTCCCGGTTTTGGTATTTGGTCAATCACGGAATATTTTGGAAAATCAGGGTTGTAATTTGCAGAATCCAAAATTTCATACCGAAGATCCATCTCGTCCAATTTCTCCTCTACTTTATCCAAGGACATTTTGGCAAGGTTAGGTACTTCTATCGTTTCATTATGGTTTGTACTAAAGCGCAACCACCATAATATCAAAAAAGCCAAAACAAGCAAGACCACGATAGCCAAGAGCAACTGCTTTAAAAATGCCTTGGAAAATACAAACTGGATAAAAGTCATACGTTTCTTTGTTAATGCACAAAAATATAAAACCCAAAGTTAGTATCTTTCTATGGATAAGTGATATTTTTGTTTTACCAGTTATTTAACGCAGGTTTTAATTATTTGTTATGGGCAAAAAACGTATTGCCGTTGCTATGGGCGGCTATTCCAGCGAGTTCGAGATTTCGATAAACAGTGGCGATGTGGTTTGCAACGCCCTCGATAAAAACAAATATGAAGTATATCCGGTACATATTTTGGAAGAAGGATGGTACTTTGTAGCCAATAACGGCACAAAACACCCTGTAAATAGAGCCGATTTCAGTTTTGACAATGGCACGGAAACCATCAGGCCCGATGCTATTTTCAACACAATCCACGGCACGCCTGGCGAAGATGGCTATCTGCAGGCCTATTGGGAATTGTTGAAAATTCCACACACGAGCACAGATTATTATTCCGCCGCACTTAGTTTTAATAAACGGGACTGCCTTTCGGTATTGAAGAATTTTGGCATTCGCGCAGCAAATTCGTATTACATAAATAAGGGCGGTGAGATTAATGTTGAAGAAATAGTAAAGAAAACCGGCCTGCCCTGTTTTGTAAAGCCCAACCGCTCCGGTTCCAGTTTTGGCATCAGCAAAGTGAACGAAATGGACGGAATGATGCCCGCAATAGAAAAAGCATTTACTGAAGACACCGAAATAATTATTGAGACCGCCCTGGTAGGCACCGAAGTTTCCGTAGGGGTTTATAACAAAGGCGAAGAGATAATCGCACTTCCAATAACCGAAATTGTATCGGAAAATGAATTCTTTGATTATGAGGCCAAGTACCTTGGAAAATCACAGGAAATCACTCCTGCAAGAATTTCAGAAGAAGAAACCGAAATGGTTCAAAAAGAAGCCGTCCGTATTTATAAATTATTAAATATGAAAGGTATTACCCGCAGTGAATTCATTCTTGAAAAGGGAAAGCCTTATTTTTTGGAGATAAACACCAATCCGGGCCTTTCAACCGAAAGCATCGTGCCCAAACAAGCCCGCGAGGCGGGAATGACGCTTACGGAGTTTTTTGATATTTTAATACAGAATGTACTGAAGTAGTTTCAGGTTTCAAGTTACAGGTTTCAGGTTTAAAAACTTAACAACCCATAACTCATAACCCATAACTCATAACTTTTTAAAATGAAATATTACCTCATAGCAGGCGAAGCGTCCGGCGATTTGCACGGAGCCAATTTAATGAAAGCCCTACAAAAGGAAGATTCTGAAGCAGATTTTCGCTTTTGGGGTGGCGATTTGATGCGTGAGGTTGGCGGCACCGAGGTAAAACATTATCGGGAACTTGCCTTTATGGGCTTTGCAGAAGTAGTACTGAATTTGCGGACTATTTTTAAAAACATCAAATTCTGCAAAAAGGATATTGAAAGTTTCAACCCTGATGTAATTATTTTTATTGACTATCCCGGCTTCAACTTTCGGATTATGAAATGGGCGCGGCAAAAAGGGTACCGAACGCATTATTACATTTCACCGCAAATATGGGCGTGGAAGGAAGGGCGTATAAAAGATATAAAGCGAGATGTGGATGAGATGTATGTTATTCTTCCCTTTGAAAAGGAGTTTTACGAAGAGAAACACAATTATCCCGTGCATTTTGTGGGGCATCCGTTAATCGATGCCATTTACAACCGAAAACAAGTTGACCCCAAAATCTTCAGAAAAGAAAATGGTTTGGACGATAGACCAGTAATAGCATTGCTTCCCGGCAGCCGAAAGCAGGAAATTAAAAAAATGCTGGAAATAATGATTTCCGTGGCCAAGGATTTTAAGGAATACCAATTCGTAATTGCCGGAGCACCGAGCCAGGAAAAGTCATTTTATGAAAGTTTTCTCAGTACGAAAAACGTACATTTTGTAGCAAATAAAACTTATGACCTTTTAAGTATTTCAGAAGCGGCGTTGGTTACCTCAGGCACCGCCACCCTGGAAACCGCTCTTTTCAAAGTACCACAGGTGGTTTGTTATAAAGGCGGCAGGATTAGTTATGAAATAGCAAAACGCGTTATAAAACTGGATTATATTTCCTTGGTGAATTTAATTTTGAACAAAACAGTTGTAACCGAACTTATTCAAGCCGATTTCAACAAAAAAAGATTGAAAGAAGAATTGACCAAAATTCTGGATCCGTACAACCGTGCAGCAATGTTTTTGGATTATTACGATCTTGAAAAAGCGCTCGGCGGAAGGGGCGCAAGTGAAAACACGGCCAAACTAATTTATGCTGCCCTAAAAGAAAATTAAAGAATATTTTATATTTTTAACTATTCATCCCCTATACCCTATCGATGCGAAAACTACTCTTCCTTTCCTTTTTTGCTTTATTCCTAATTTCCTGCGGAAGTACCAAAAACACCGGTAAAATTCCCGAATCCATAATAGGAAAAAATGAGGTAAAGACGAAAACTACTCGTAAGGTAAGTCCGCACAAAAACAATAAAATTACAGCAAAAAGAGATGATGAAAACACTTCGGAAGACTCTGAAGAAAGCCCTAAAGAAATTAAGAAGGGAATTATTGATTACGCCAAAACCTTTCAGGGCACCCGTTATAAATTTGGTGGAACTACAGATGCTGGAATGGATTGTTCTGGCTTAGTCTATACCGCATTTCAAAAGGAAAACATTACACTTCCCAGAATTTCGCGTGATATGGCTACAAAAGGAATTCTTATTTCGTTTAAGGACATTGAAGAAGGCGATTTGGTATTTTTCAAAACCAGCAGCAGAAACACTATAAACCACGTAGGTTTGGTAGTGGAGGCCAAACGCGGCGAAGTAAAATTTATACACTCCACAACCCGTGCCGGGGTTATCATTTCATCGCTAGACGAGGATTACTGGAAAAAAGCTTTTGTGGAAGTACGCCGGGTTATTTAATTTTCGGTTTCAGCAATTTTGTATTTCCAAAATATATTTTTTAATTTTAATTCAATTCTCCCCAATAAATTTTAAGTAGTACGCTTAAAAGATTGGGGCATGAAATTCATCAACTTTGCAATAGTAAAGTTTTCGGCTTTCCTTGTGCTGGGTATTCTCGCAGCACAATACTTTCCTTTTAATTTTTTTTCACTTCATTATCTTTTAATAATCCTAGCGATAGTTACGGGCCTATGGCTTTGGTCCCGGAAGCAATTGATTCAGCACGTTTACTTCGGAATAGCTACATATCTCTGTTTTTTTGCCATTGGTTATTTTACGCATCAAATTCGGCTTCCACAATTTCAACCCAAACATTATTCGCACTTTATTTCGGAAAACAAAACAGATTTAGTACAGCTGAAAATATCCCAGATCTTAAAGCCCGATAAATACTATCTCAAGTATTTTGCAACGGTAAGTGCAATAAACAACGAATCTGCAACGGGGAAAATCTTGCTGAATCTTTCTAAAGATTCTATAACAAAATCTTTTTCACCCGATGAGAGTGTGCTTGTATACGCCTCAATTACCGACATTCCGAAACCGCTGAACCCGCACCAATTTGATTATTCAAAATATATAAAATCATTAGGTGTTTATGGACAGTTACGCTTTTCATCAACAGCAATTCTAAAAACACAAACAGGTTCCAAAACCTTAATGGGCATTGCGCAAAACTTACGCGCATATATAGTTGCTAAACTTCAAAATACAAACCTGGAAACTGATGAACGCGCAATTCTGCAAGCGCTAATTTTAGGTGAAAAGAAAGACATTGACAAAAGCCTGTACAATGAATATGCCGCTGCGGGAGCTGTGCATATTTTGGCGGTTTCGGGGCTCCACGTGGGTATATTATATATTATTCTGGCATTTGTTTTTAAACCCTTTTTACGATGGAAATATGGCGTCTTCTTTCAAGCTATATTAATTGTTATACTTTTATGGTGTTTTGCATTACTTTCTGGACTATCGCCATCAGTTACACGGGCGGTAACGATGTTCAGTTTCTTTGCAATAGCCAAACTTTTTGACCGAGAGACAAATTCCATAAACACATTATTCCTTTCGTTTTTCACGCTTTTGGCCATCAATCCGCTGTGGTTGTTTCAGGTTGGTTTTCAACTTAGCTATTTGGCAGTTTTCTTTATTGTTTGGTTACAGCCCCTTTTCTATAAAATAGGTTATTCAAAATATTGGATTGTCCGGAAAACTTGGGGAATCGTGTCCGTTACTATTTGTGCGCAAATTGGGGTTTTACCTTTGAGTTTATACTATTTCCACCAATTCCCGGGATTGTTTTTACTCACCAATATTGTAGTGCTTCCATTTTTAACCATCTTAATGTGCGGCGGAATATTGATTGTGTTTTTGGCGAGTTTTGACAGCTTGCCCAATTGGTTGGCAGAGAGCTATAATTTTTTGATTGAAAACCTTAATGGGTTTATCCACTGGGTTGCAGTGCAGGACGAATTTCTTTTTAAGGAAATCCATTTCTCTACATTAAAAGTCTTGGGAACCTATTTTTTCATTATTGCCCTAGCATTACTTCTGAAAAAGATAAACTATCATAGGTTGGTACTTTCACTTGTGGCAATTGCAACAATAATTTCAATTTATACCTATGATGAATTCAGGTATTCTGGTAATCAAATGATAATATTTCAAAAAAGCAAACAAACGTTGATTGGTTATAAAAACGGAAAACATTTGACGATTTTTAAAAATGATAGTATTTTAAATACTTCTGAAATATTTCCTCTTAAATCATTCAAAACTGCCGCAAACATTAATTCCTATTCAGAAAAAAAAATTCCAGGGTTCTTTAGCTATAATAATAGAAGCATTCTCGTTTTAGATAGTTTGGGGGTCTTTCCCAAAATAACGAAGGTGCATACAATTCTGCTCACGAACAGTCCAAAAATTAACCTCAATCGACTAATCGACAGCTTACAGCCCAACCAAATTATTGCCGATGGCAGTAATTATTATTCCTATGTAAAACGCTGGGAAAAAACTTGTAAATTAAAAAAGCTCCCGTTCTGTCATACCGCAAAACAAGGAGCTTTCCCAATAGAATAGCCCGAATATGAAACCGAAATGGCTATACTAAAATGTAGATTTAAAATTCTTTTGATATTCTTCCCAGGCTTCGGTAGTTGTTATTTTTAAATAATCGTCCGTATGTATCATTTTTAGGAAAATCTCAAGTTGGGGAGGTGTTCTGTAACCTGGTACCGCTTGGATTAGCTTGCCTTCTTCCGTAAAAAAAACAACACTGGGATAGGCGTTAACTTTTAGGGCATGTGCAAATAAATGCTGTGAGTTTCTACCTTTTCTCGCTGGATCATAATTGGGGTTTGTGTAGGTGAAATCATTAAAGGTTACCTCTTCGGTCCCTTCAGCATTAAACTTAACCGCATAATAGTTTTTGTTTAAATATTCAATTACATCCGCATCGCTGAAAGTATTTTTATCGAGCATTTTGCAGGGGCCGCACCAAGTGGTATAAACGTCCATAAAAATCTTTTTTGGTTCTTTCTTTTGGGCGGCAAGCGCTTCATTCATAGTCATCCAATTAATTTTTTGTGAATGGACTGTACCTGCGGAAATAATAAGAAAAAAGAGTAATAAATATTTCATTATAAATGCTTTAGTAATTTTAAATATTTGAAACAAAAAGCGTTCCATAAAAAGGAACGCTTTTATATTATAAAGTATTGTGTATTAACGAATGCCGTGCATTAATTTTTTTAGAACAGGGTTCAGCAACATCGAAATAACGCCAACACTAATAGGTATTAAGGTGAATATCAAGAAGAACGTTCCCATAGAATATTCTGCAGAAATCTTATCAATCATCCCTCCCATAGTATTGGCGGCTTTTTGGCCCACAGCAATGGCAAGGTACCATACTCCAAACATAAATCCAATCATGCGCGCGGGCACCAATTTACTTAAATAGGACAAGCCCAAAGGCGACAGACACAACTCGCCCATTGTGTGCATCAAATACGCCAAAATAAGGAATACCATACTCACTTTTGCGGTCATTGCCCCCGGGGGAATATCTGAAGCACCATATGAAAGTATTGCAAAGCCCAAGCCCAGCATAATAAGACCAATACCATACTTTACGGCTGCGCTAGGGTTATATTTGCTCTCCCACCATTTTGAAAATATAGGTGCAAGCGTAATTATAAAGAATGAATTTAAAATCCCGAACCATGTGGCATCCACCTGTAATTCTGTTTGATTAAACTTATCGTACAGTCTATAAATTACCAAGCCCCAAATACCAATAAAAGCAATAACCAATGCTATATTGGACATTGCAATTCTATTATGCGTTTTCTTGACCAACAAATAAATAACCCAAGAAATAATAATTAAAGGAACGGTCGTTAATAACGCATCTATTATTTTGAAAATCATAGCAGAATTCCCAGTTAGGTCCCTATCGGTATAATCCTGTGCAAAAAGCGTCATAGAACCCAATGACTGTTCAAAAAATGCAAAAAAGAAAACCGTGAACAGCCCGAAAATGGAAACGGCAATCAATCTATCTCGAACGATTGGCAAATAACGAGCAATACGCGTCACCAATAAAATCAGGAACATTGCCAATGCTGCAAGAACAACTATGTTTGTTCCGCTCATTCCACCAATCTCAAAAGGCACCAGAGAAGTATCGTATATTTTTTCTAAAGGATCATTGAAAAGATATAGCAAACCACCAATGGATGACAATACGATCAAAACATAATCAAACATTGTGAACGGGTTCAATTTAATAGGTGCTTCCTCTACTTCATCACTTCTCAGTTCAGGTCTTTCCTCATTTATATTTTGAGGTATTTCTACTTCACGTACTTTGGAAGGTTTTGCACCAATACCTCCAAATATTTTATTCGCCAATAAAAACTGAAGCATTCCAAAAAACATAAAGATTCCTGCAAGCCCAAAGCCCCAAGACCATCCATAATTTTCAGCCAAATACCCACATAGCATCATTCCGAAGAAAGCTCCGGCATTCACTCCCATATAAAAGATTGTATAAGCACCGTCTTTTTTAGATTCCTTGCCTTTGTACATTTCAGAAATAATGGAGGTAATATTCGGCTTAAAAAAACCTGTACCAATTACCAAAAGAGCAAGACCCATGTAAAATGAAGCAGTGGTTTCCAGCGCCATGGAGGCGTGGCCAAGCGTCATAATAACGCAACCCAACACCACTGCCATACGGTACCCCGTAATTTTATCTGCTATCCAACCTCCAATGATAGGGGTTAAATATAAAAGCGAAGCATAGGTTCCAATAAGTGCCAACGCGTGCTCGCGTGGCCATTCCCAACCGGGATTGTCACTCAAAATTGGAGCGGTTAAAAACAACACCAAAAGGATAC
The DNA here is from genome assembly GCF_001573155.1 of Aequorivita aquimaris. Classification (GTDB taxonomy): domain Bacteria; phylum Bacteroidota; class Bacteroidia; order Flavobacteriales; family Flavobacteriaceae; genus Aequorivita; species Aequorivita aquimaris. The sequence goes on from NZ_JRWG01000006.1 coordinate 33,285, forward strand.
GCATTCCGTAAAAGGAAAAACGCTCCCACATTTCAGTAAAAAAGAGTATAAATAATCCCGCGGGATGCCCTAAAACTTTGTCTTTAAACAGATTTTCTATATCAGTGTTCATCGGTATTTGTTTTGGTTAAATTATTTCTGAAAAATTAGTGAGGCTTGTTGATATCTGGATCTGCAAGTTCAAAAGGCTCGTTGTCGTGAAGTTCACGCTCATTATCCTCAGCACCATGCGTAAGTTTTTCCAGTTTCTTTCTTATCAATAAAACCAATAATCCAAAGGCAACACAGAACACTGCAATTCCCGTAAATACAGTATATTCACCTAAATTAGAGGCTGATTCTCCTAAAAGTCCGGCTACTTTATTTCCAAAACCAGTCATCGCAAAGTATACCCCCATCATTAAAGAAGCATATTTTAGTGGTGCCAATTTCGTAATATATGAAAGCGCAACTGGCGACAAACATAATTCTCCTACGGTATGAAACAAATAAGCCAGTACCAACCAGTACATAGCTGATGCACCATCACTGTTAAACTGTGCAGCGGCTGCGGTCATAAAGAAGAAACCCATTCCCATAATTATCAAGCCCAGACACATTTTGAAAAGTGAAGTGGAAACTTTTCCTTTTAGTTTTCTCTTTGCCCAATATGCAGCAACTGTTGTACCCAAAATAATAATAAACATAGCATTAAGCGATTGAAACCATGAAGCTGGCACTTCCCAGCCCATCAACATTCTATCGGTTTTTTCAGAAGCGTAAATATTCATTAAACCCCCAGCTTGTTCAAAGGCTCCCCAAAAAACTATAACCAGTATAAAAGAGATGAACAGCACAACCATTCTGTCCTTTTCAACTTTAGAAAGCGGTCTTTTCATTGCCGCTTTTTCTTCAGGATCAATAGATTTGTTGGTATTATTTCCAACATATTTTAAATGTTTCTGACCCACTAAATATTGAAGTAATCCCAAAGCCATACCTATAGCAGCAAGTCCGAAACCGTAGTGCCAGCCATAAACTTCACCTACATACCCCACAATTAAGCTGGATAGAAAAGCGCCTATATTAATACCAATATAAAAAATAGTGAACCCCTTATCTCTTCTAATGTCACCAGTTTTATACAAACCACCAACCATAGTTGATATATTTGGCTTTAACATCCCCACACCCGCTATAATCAAGCCAAGACCGCTGTAGAATGCCCACATTTCTTCTATGGAAAGAACGCCATGTCCTGCTACCAAAAGAATACCACCTACAAGTACGGATTGCTTCTGCCCCATAAATTTATCGGCAATCCATCCTCCTGGAATGGAAGCAACGTAAACAAGCATGGTATAAGTTCCGTATAATGAAAGTGCTTCGGCGTTTGTCCACCCTAATCCTGGATTATCGCTGGTTGCCTCTGCAACCAAATAAAGTACCAAAATGGCGCGCATTCCGTAATAGGAGAAACGTTCCCACATTTCGGTAAAGAACAAGATATAAAGACCTACTGGATGGCCAAATAATTCCTTTTGCTTTTGATATTGAAGAGCTTCTGACATAAGATTAATTATTAGTTAGTGTTGATTTTTATAAGTTGTTTTTGATGTAATTGGTCATTAAAGTATAAAGATGCAATCGTGTATTGCCACCGTAAATACCGTGGTTTTTATCGGGATATATACGCCAATCGAATTGCTTATTGGCCTGCACTAAGGCTTCTATCAAACGCATACTGTTTTGAACGTGGACGTTGTCATCAGCACTACCATGTACCAACAGGAATTTTCCTTTCAAACCCTCAACATGCGACAATGGAGAATTTTCATCATAACCCGAAGCGTTTTCCTGCGGGGTTTGCATATAGCGCTCTGTATAGATACTATCATAAAATCGCCAGCTGGTTACCGGGGCTACTGCAATGGCCATCTCAAAAGTGTCCGGCGCCTGAAACAACGCGTTTGATGACATAAAGCCACCATAGCTCCAACCCCAAATTCCCGTACGCGAGGCATCGATATATGGAAGTTCACCCAACTTTTTAGCGACCGCTATTTGGTCTTCCACTTCGTATTTCCCCAATTCCTTTTGGGTCATTTTTTTGAAATCCCTTCCCTTAAATCCTGTGCCGCGACCGTCCACGCAGGCAATGATAATATCTTGCTCATTGGCTAGCATTTCGTGCCAATAATCATTTGTTCCCATCCAACTGTTTGATACATTCTGGGAGCCGGGACCGGAATATTGATATAAAAACAAAGGATACTGCTTGTTTTCATCAAAATTCAGAGGTTTTATCATATACATATTCAAATTTTCACCATTGATGTTTATGGTTGAAAACTCTTTAGGTGAAATTTTATAGGAAGACAAACGCTCCTTCAAATCATTATTATTTTTTATTTCACGAAGCAGTTTGCCAGTCTTAGCCTCGCGAAGCGTGAACACATAGGGTGTTGTTGCGTCTGAAAATGTATTTATAAAATAGGTATAATCTGCGCTGAAGTCGGCATCGTTGGTTCCTGTTTGCTGTGTTAGGCGGACTTTGTTTTTGCCAGAAGGAAGTATGGAGTACACATCGCGATTGATGCTTCCGTTTTCGGTACTTTGGTAATACACGCGGCCCGTGTTCTGATCAAAACCGTAATAGGCAGTTACTTCCCAAGCGCCCTTTGTTACTTGGTTTAGTAGTTTACCATCTTTATCGTATTGGTAAATGTGGTTCCAACCGTCCCTTTCACTGGTCCAGAAAAAACTATTGTTGTTCAAAAAGGTTAGATTGTCTGTAACATCTACGTAGGCATCATCTTTTTCGGCCAAAATTAGTTTTGAAGTGTTGTTGGAAACATCTACAAAAACCAAATCAATCACATTCTGGTGGCGGTTGGTAAGCTGCACACTCAGCAGTTTATTATCTTGTGTCCACAATAAACGCGGAATGTAGTAGCTATTATATTGCGAAAGGTTTACTTCAGAAGTATTGCCGTTCCCAAGATCATATATATGTAGTGAAACCTTGGAATTTGCCTCTCCCGCCTTTGGATATTTAAAAGTATCTGCTGAAGGATAGAGTTCGTTACCGTAAAGATCCATATTGAATTGCGGCACCTCGGTTTCGTCAAATTTTATATAGGCTAGCCTGTCACCATCCTTACTCCACTCAAAAGCCCGCACAAAGGCGAATTCTTCCTCATAAACCCAATCGGTAATCCCGTTTATGATACTGTTTTTTTTACCGTCATCGGTAATCTGTTTGGTTTCTCCAGTTTTCAAATCTTTTACGTAAAGATTGTTTTGATATCCGTAAGCTACTTTACTGCCGTCATTGCTGAAGGTGGGCTCCTGAATTTTATTGGTAGAAACCAAACTGAACTCTTTAGAAGCAATATCATAAACATAATAAGTACCAAGTGATGAACGTCGGTAAATTTGCTGCAACTCTGTAGTAAAAAGAATTTTTGACTCGTCTTTGCTAAACTCGTAGGATATCACGTAGTTTATGCCTTTTAAATCTGCACTGTTCAACAGGGTTCGTACTTTTTCGCCGCTTTTGTAGTCATAAACATCAACAGTAGAAGCTTTGTTTTGTCGGTCATAATTGAGCACCGCATATTCCTTTCCGTTGTTCATGGAGTGAAGGGCATCCAGACCTTGGGTTCTGTAGGCACCACCCCAAATTTCTTCGAGGCTTATGTTTTTTTGCTGTGCGGTAAGTGCAGTAATAGCTGTTAAAAACAGCAATAAAAAAGGTAGGGAGTGTAATCTTTTCAAAGTGTTAAAATTTTGTAACGCCAAGTTTACTAATTTTTTGCGAAAGAGGGGGCGGTTTTTTTGTTAAATAAGGCGTTGTAACAAATATTAATAGCAATAACAATTAGTTACAACAACTTACAAATTGTATACTTTTGATAAATAAAAACAACTAATAAAGAACAAGAAATTTTCTATTAATCGCGAACCAAAGGCATGGTTGTACATCGAAGCAATCCTTCCTGTTTTGATATTTCAGCATACGGCACCTCTTCCACAGTAAAACCTTGTTCGCGCAGCCACGAATTCAATCGGGTAAAGTTTTTTTCTGAAATGACCACATCGGGCGAGATACTGAAGATGTTGCTGTTCATATCATACATCTCGCGCTTGGTAATATGGAAGCAATTTTCCTTTCCGAAGAAATTAACAAGCCAATTATATTCCTCCTCAATCAAAAAACCTTCCTTATGGATAATCGCCTTCCCGCGTCCCAAGGGCTGAAAACAGCAATCCAGGTGCAGTGCGTTTTCATCGGCCACGGTGTTGCTCTTTCTTAGGTTAAAGGATTTCACCTTTTTATGCGGAAACAGTTTCTGCAGGTGTTTTACGGCGTTCAGATTTGTGCGGGCAGTAATGTAATTCGGGTAATCTTCGCCATAATAGGCGCCTACAAAAATATAGTCGCCCCAGGGCATAACATCGCCGCCCTCTATATGGGCATTTTCGGGAAATTCAATAATCTTTGAAGGATCAATCTGGTTGATTACGTGCTCAATGGCCTCAATTTCCATAGAACGGTCCTCCAGAATGTTTGCGATAATGAATTTATCTTCAATCACAAAGGCAATGTCGCGCGAAAATATCTGGTTATAGTCCTTAATGGAATGGGGGCGATACACCTTTACATCGTACTTTTTGAAAACTTCGGCTACGGCCTCCATTTCCTTTACCATGTCTTCATCTTTGGGGTACGTCCCGGCCTTTATATGCTCCGCAGATTTGGGATCGTAGGCATCTTCCAGCTTTGGCACGGGGCCATTGCTATCTGCGCGGCCCAGCACTACGGCGCGCAGTCTTGATATTTCGTCATTGATGTGTAGGTTGATCATATAGCAAATATAGAAAAAGCACCTCATAATGGAAGTGCTTTTAAAGGTATTAAAAATAAGTCTTTATCGTTTCTCGATCGGTACAAAGGAGCGCAGGTTCTCTCCCACATAAATCTGTCTTGGGCGACCAATAGGCTCTTTTTGTAACCTCATTTCTCTCCACTGCGCTATCCAGCCCGGCAAGCGCCCTAGCGCAAACATAGGGGTGAACATTTCTACCGGAATGCCCAAGGCACGGTAAATAATGCCCGAATAGAAATCTACGTTCGGATATAATTTTCTTTCAACAAAGTATGGGTCTTCAAGGGCTTCTTTTTCCAAAGCCTTGGCAATGCTCAGCACGTCATCTTCTATCCCTAGACTGTCCAAAACATCATCGGCAGCTTTTTTAATGATCTTGGCACGGGGGTCGAAGTTCTTGTACACCCTATGGCCAAAGCCCATCAAACGGAATGGATCATTTTTATCCTTTGCCTTTGCCATAAATTTTTTGGTGTCGCCACCATCTGCCTTAATGGCCTCCAACATTTCAATAACCGCTTGGTTTGCTCCGCCGTGGAGTGGCCCCCAAAGGGCAGCAATACCGGCAGAAATAGAAACAAACAGACCTGCGTGCGAGGAGCCCACAATACGTACGGTAGATGTGGAACAGTTTTGCTCGTGATCTGCGTGCAATATCAAAAGCTTGTTCAAGGCCTCAACAACCAGTGGGTTTGATGTGTATTCACCACTTGGTTTTTTGAACATCATTTTTACGAAATTTTCCACATATCTTAAATTGTCGTCCCCATAATCGAGTGGAAGACCCAAGCGTTTTCTATATGTCCAGGCTGTAAGGACGGGAAATTTCGCCAAAATCTTTACGATGGCCTTATACATATCCTCCTCACTATCCACATTTACCGAGGAAGGATTGAAAGCAACCAAAGCAGAGGTTAACGATGAAAGTACGCCCATTGGGTGAGCAGATTTCGGAAAACCGTCCAAGATGCGCTTCACATCCTCATCTACGTGCGATTGTGATTTTATATCATTGTGAAATTTCTCTAGCTGTTCTTCGGTGGGCAATTCACCAAAAATCAATAAATAACAAACCTCTAGAAAGCGCGCCTTTTCCGCCAACTCCTCAATGGAATATCCTCTATAACGAAGAATTCCCTTTTCGCCATCCAAAAAAGTAATTGCACTTTCGCAGGAACCGGTATTCTTATACCCGGGATCCAGTGTAACCACGCCGTCGGTATCTGCGCGAAGGCTCTTTATATCTATTCCTAATTCGTTTTCAGTTCCCTCTACAATGGGAAACTCGTATTTTTTACCATCTATCTCTAGGGTCGCCATCTTTGCCATAAAATATCGTGTGTTTTTTTAATTTATTCAGAAACGCTAAAGTACAAAATCTATGTTTAATTTTTTAACATTTCCAACTAATCTTAGGTTAAAATATCCTTAAATCATCGGCAGTACGGCCTATTTTCCAAAAATAAAAAAGCCCCGCTAGTTGCGAGGTTTTTCTAAGCTTGTACTACGTTTAAATTTTGAACGCATTTTGTTGCGGAAAATAGGCAACTTCGCCCAATTGCTCTTCAATTCGCAGCAATTGATTGTACTTTGCCATTCTATCACTTCGCGAAGCGGAACCCGTTTTTATCTGGCCACAGTTCAAGGCGACCGCTAAATCGGCAATGGTGTTGTCCTCGGTTTCGCCGCTTCGGTGGCTCATTACGGACGTATAACCAGCGTTGTGCGCCATATTTACGGCAGCGATGGTTTCGGTGAGTGTTCCTATTTGGTTCACTTTTATAAGAATGGAATTGGCTATTTTTTCTGAAATACCTTTTGATAGCCTTTCCACATTTGTTACAAACAAATCGTCACCCACCAATTGCACTTTATCGCCAATTTTTTCTGTCAGGTATTTCCAGCCTTCCCAATCGTTTTCGTCCATGCCGTCCTCGATTGAAATGATAGGATATTTTTCGCACAATTCAGCCAAATAATCTGCCTGTTCCTTTGAAGTACGTACTTTTCCCTTTTCGCCCTCAAATTTTGTGTAATCGTATTTCTTCTTCACATAAAATTCCGCGGCAGCGCAATCCAGGGCAATCATTACATCGTCGCCCAATTTGTAACCAGCTTTTTTGGTTGCTTTCGCAATAGTATCCAAAGCATCCTCCGTTCCATCCAAAGTTGGGGCAAAACCGCCTTCGTCGCCAACCGCCGTACTTAATCCGCGGTCGTGCAATACCTTTTTAAGGTTGTGGAAAATTTCGGAACCCATTTGCATGGCATGGGTAAAATTTTTCGCCTTTACGGGCATCACCATAAACTCCTGAAATGCGATGGGCGCATCGCTGTGTGAACCACCGTTTATAATGTTCATCATAGGCACGGGAAGCGTTTTGGCACTCACCCCGCCCACGTAGCGGTACAACGGCATTCCCAATTCGGCAGCGGCGGCCTTTGCAGCAGCCAAGGAAACACCGAGAATGGCATTGGCACCGAGTTTTGATTTATTCTTCGTGCCGTCCAAATCAATCATAGTTTTATCGATCAACTCCTGTTCAAAAACAGAAATGCCCAAAAGAGTTCCGGCAATTTTGCCGTGAACGTTTTCAACGGCTTTCATAACTCCTTTGCCCATATACGCTTTTCCGCCATCACGAAGCTCTACAGCCTCATGCTCGCCCGTTGATGCTCCCGATGGAACAGCTGCACGGCCAATATAGCCGTTTTCGGTGATTACGTCTACTTCAATAGTAGGATTTCCTCGGGAATCAAAAATTTGTCTGGCTGTGATATCGATGATGATGCTCATTGGTAAAAGTTAATAGTTATTGGTTAATTGTTAATTGTAAAGACCCCAAAGATTCTTGAAACCTTTGGGGACTGGAAAATTTTAAGCGGTTTGTAGTTTATGTTTTTCAATACTTTCGATGAATTCATCAAAAAGATAAGAAGCATCGTGCGGCCCAGGACTTGCCTCAGGGTGATATTGAACTGAGAAAGCGGGTTTGTTTTTCAATTTAATTCCAGCCGCGGTGTGGTCGTTCAAGTGTAGGTGGGTTATTTCAATATTTGGATTGGCTTCGGCCTCTTCCCTATTGATGGCGAAACCGTGGTTTTGCGAGGTAATTTCGCCCTTGCCGGTAATCAAATTCATCACGGGATGATTGATTCCGCGGTGGCCGTTGTGCATTTTATAGGTTGAAACCCCGTTTGCCAGCGCCAGCATTTGGTGGCCCAAACAGATGCCGAACATAGGCTGTTCCTTGTCCAAAATAGTTTTTACCACTTCTATTGCGCTGTGCAGCGGCTCTGGGTCGCCGGGCCCGTTTGAGATAAAATATCCATCGGGATTGAAGGCTTCCATTTCAGAAAAAGTTGCATTGTACGGGAAGACTTTTATGTAGCAATCGCGTTCGGCGAGCCTGCGCAGGATGTTCTTTTTAATTCCCAAATCCAAAGCGGAGATTTTGTATTTGGCGTTCTCGTTTCCGTAGAAATAGGGCTCCTTTGTGGAAACTTTTGAAGCTAGTTCCAAACCGTTCATATCGGGTACGGCCGCCAACTGTTTTTTCAAACCTTCAATATTGTCAACTTCCGTGGAAATAACGGCGTTCATCGCGCCATTGTCGCGTATGTAGCTTACCAGGGCACGGGTGTCCACATCGCTTATGGCAAGCAGGTTGTTTCTATTTAAAAATTCTTCCAAGGAGTCATCAGCCGCGGGACGCGAATAATGATAGCTGAAATTGCGCACCACAAGGCCTGCTATTTTTATGCCTTCAGATTCTACTTCGTCTTTATTGGTGCCGTAGTTCCCGATGTGGGCATTTGTGGCAACCATAATTTGCCCGAAGTATGATGGATCAGTAAAAATTTCTTGGTAACCCGTCATTCCGGTGTTGAAACAAACTTCGCCAAAGGCCGAGCCTTCTTTACCACCAACTGCTTTTCCGTAGAAAATGGTTCCGTCTGCCAATAAAATAAGTGCTTTTTTTCGTGTTTGGTATTTCATGTTTTTGTTTCTGTGGATACTATTGAATCTGTGGTTTCTTTTGTTTTAAATGTTATGTTTCAAACTTCTAAATTTCCAATTCGCAAAATCTTTGCAAAAATAGTATAAAAAAAAGGGATAAACGAAAACGCTTATCCCTTTGTTATTTATTGAATTGGAATTCATTCTATTCCTCTTCCTTTTTAGGTTCTTTCTCGGCTTTTGCTGGTGCGGCTTTCGCAGCAGGAGCAGCAGCGGCTGAAGATCCGCTTCCACGACGACTTCTACGTGTAGATTTCTTCTTGGTAGCTTTGCCGGCATTGTAAAGTTCGTTGAAATCAACAAGCTCTATCATTGCCATATCAGCGTTATCACCTAGACGGTTACCCAATTTAATGATTCGGGTGTATCCTCCCGGACGGTCACCAACTTTTGGCGCAACAGTTCTGAAAAGTTCTGCAACCGCATCTTTTTGACGCAATTTTGCAAATACCAAACGACGGTTGTGTGTGGTGTCTTCTTTAGACTTTGTTACCAATGGTTCAACGAACTGCTTCAACGCTTTTGCTTTTGCAACAGTAGTGTTGATGCGTTTGTGCTCCACAAGTGAGCAAGCCATATTGGCCAACATGGAGTGTCTGTGGGCGGTTTTTCTACCTAAGTGATTTATTTTTTTTCCGTGTCTCATGACGTTTTTGTTATCATCATCTTGCTACAAGACCCGCCGCGACGGGGAGCAAATTATGATGGGTTAAATTGATTTACGATTGTCGATTTACGATTCACGATTTCTTAATTCTAAAATCGTAAATCGTAAATCTAAAATCCTCTAGTCTTTATCTAATTTATATTTTGCAAGATCCATCCCGAAGTTTAGGCCTTTCACGTTTACAAGCTCTTCTAGCTCTGTAAGCGATTTTTTACCGAAGTTTCTGAATTTCATCAAGTCATTTTTGTTGTAAGATACTAGGTCGCCCAAGGTATCAACTTCTGCAGCTTTCAAACAGTTTAGCGCACGAACCGAAAGGTCCATATCTACCAATTTTGTTTTAAGCAACTGACGCATGTGAAGAGATTCTTCATCATAAGTTTCAGTTTGTGCAATCTCATCTGCCTCCAAGGTTATACGCTCATCGCTGAACAGCATAAAGTGGTGGATCAGGGTTTTTGCAGCTTCAGTTAAAGCATCTTTTGGGTGAATTGATCCATCTGTAATGATTTCGAAAACCAATTTTTCATAATCGGTCTTTTGCTCTACACGGAAGTTTTCAATACTGTACTTCACATTTTTTATAGGAGTGTAGATAGAATCAGTAAAGATGGTGCCCAATGGTGCATTCGCTTTTTTGTTTTCTTCAGCTGGAACATAACCACGACCTTTCTCGATGGTAATCTCGAAGTTAAGGTTTACTTTCTTGTCCATATTGCAAAGAACCAAATCTGGGTTCAATACTTGGAAACCTGAAATGAACTTTTGGAAATCTCCTGCCTTTAACTGCTCGCTTCCGGAAACAGAGATGGTAACGGTTTCGTTGTCTATCTCGTCTATCTGTCTTTTGAAACGAACTTGTTTCAGGTTCAAAATAATTTCGGTAACGTCTTCCACTACTCCTGCGATGGTTGAAAATTCATGATCCACACCTTCGATGCGAACCGAAGTGATGGCGAATCCTTCCAATGAGGAAAGTAATACACGTCTTAATGCGTTACCAACGGTAAGTCCGTACCCTGGTTCCAAAGGACGAAATTCAAATTTCCCTTCGAAATCGGTAGAGTTTACCATTATAACTTTATCAGGCTTCTGAAAACTAAATACTGCCATTTTTTTTCTTCGTTTTAATTGTTATTTGGTTGCGCGGTTTAAAAGTTTGAAGAATACTATAAACCCTTTGGCCAAATACCAATATGATTATTTTATTATTTAGAATATAATTCGACGATAAACTGCTCGTTGATGTTTTCTGGAATTTGGATACGCTCCGGAACGGAAACGAAAGTTCCTTCCTTCTTGTCGTTATTCCAAGTAATCCATTCGTAAACATGACTTGCATTTGCCAACGAATCGTTGATTGCGCTAAGAGATTTTGATTTCTCTCTAACGGCCACTACATCACCCGGCTTTAATTGGTATGATGGAATGTTTACTTTTTCACCGTTAACGGTGATATGGCGGTGCGTAACCAATTGTCTTGCACCGGCACGGCTTGGGGAAATACCCATACGGTAAACCACATTGTCTAAACGTGATTCTGCCAATTGTAGCAACACTTGACCTGTAATGCCAGGAGCAGCAGTTGCTTTTTTAAACATATTTCTGAATTGACGCTCCAAAATACCATAGGTGTATTTTGCCTTTTGCTTTTCAGCAAGTTGGATTGCGTATTCAGATTTTTTCCCACGGCGACGTGCGTTACCGTGCTGCCCAGGAGGGTAGTTTCTTTTTTCGAAAGACTTATCGTCGCCGAAAATTGCTTCCCCGAACTTACGGGCTATTTTAGTTTTTGGACCAGTATATCTTGCCATTTCTAATTTAAGGTTATGAAGGAAAACTAAATTAAGGTCTTTATTGTGGAGGCAGAATACATCCTGCCTTTACTATCCTTTAGCTTTTGGTCCCTTCAGATTGATATTTATTTAAATAATTTTGATTTACGATGTACGATTTACGATTAAAAAAAATCTAAAATCGTAAATCTAAAATCGCACTTCGTTATACTCTTCTTCTTTTTGGAGGACGGCATCCGTTGTGTGGCATTGGGGTAACGTCAATTATTTCAGTTACTTCAATTCCTGCGTTGTGGATGGAACGTATTGCAGATTCTCTACCGTTTCCTGGCCCTTTTACGTAAACTTTTACTTTACGCAAACCGGCGTCGTGTGCAACTTTTGCGCAATCTTCTGATGCTAATTGAGCTGCATAAGGAGTGTTTTTCTTAGACCCACGGAAGCCCATTTTACCGGCCGAGGACCAAGAGATAACATCTCCATTCTTATTTGTCAAGGAAACGATAATGTTGTTGAAGGAAGCATTGATGTGCGCTTCGCCCACCGATTCCACATTAACTTTACGTTTCTTAACTGCTTTTGTAGTTTTTTGACTTGTCTTTGCCATAACTCTAGGTTTTATTTAGTTGCCTTTTTCTTGTTAGCAACAGTTTTACGTTTTCCTTTTCTTGTACGCGAGTTATTCTTAGTACGTTGTCCTCTTAGTGGAAGACCCGATCTGTGACGAATACCTCTGTAACAACCAATATCCATTAAGCGTTTAATGCTCAATTGAACTTCACTACGTAATTCACCTTCGATTTTGAAAGACGACACAGCGTCACGAATAGCCCCGATTTCATCATCGTTCCATTCGCTTACTTTTTTGTCTTCGTCAACTCCGGCTTTGTTCAGAATATCTTGGGCACGGCTCTTACCGATTCCGAAGATATACGTTAACGCGATTACACCCCTTTTGTGCTTCGGGATATCTACACCTGCGATTCTTGCCATAACTTATCCTTGTCTTTGTTTGAACTTTGGGTTCTTTTTGTTAATTACATATAATCTGCCTTTTCTGCGAACAATCTTGCAGTCGGCACTTCTCTTCTTTACGGATGCTCTTACTTTCATCTCTTCTTTGTTTATTTATTGTTCAATGAACCGTGAGGTCCGTTGTATTAATATCTGTATGTTATTCTTGCTTTCGTTAAATCGTACGGGCTCATTTCCAGTTTCACTTTATCACCTGGCAATAATTTTATGTAGTGCATTCGCATTTTACCAGAAATGTGTGCGGTTACAATGTGACCGTTTTCCAGTTCCACACGGAACATTGCGTTTGATAGTGCTTCCACTATACTTCCATCTTGTTCTATTGCGCTTTGTTTTGCCATAATTATGCTACTGCTTTTCTATTTTTGCCGCTTTTCATCAAACCATCGTAATGGCGGTTCAATAAGTACGAGTTTACTTGTTGCATGGTATCGATAGCTACACCTACCATAATTAGGAGTGATGTACCACCGTAGAATAATGCCCAACCTTGCTGTATGCCCATCAACTTAACTACGAAGGCGGGGAAAATCGCGATCAGCGCTAAAAAGATAGAACCTGGTAAGGTTATTTGAGACATAATTCGATCTAAATATTCAGCGGTTTGTGAACCTGGTTTAATTCCAGGAATGAAACCTCCACTACGTTTAAGGTCGTCAGCCATTTTATTGGTTGGAACCGTAATAGCAGTATAGAAATATGTGAATATAATAATCAACACTGCGAATACCAAGTTGTACCAAAATCCAAAGATATCACTGAACGTTGCTTGGATGCTTTGTGAAAAATCACTTTCAGAAAGACTAGCTACCGCAGAGGGCACAAACATAATTGCCTGGGCAAAAATGATTGGCATTACCCCAGAAGCGTTCAACTTCAATGGAATAAATTGTCGTGCTCCAAAAATGTTCTTTTCGAAACCGCCCGTTGCAGTTCTTCTGGCGTATTGTACCGGAATCTTTCGCACTGCCATCACTAACATTACAGATAGCAAGATGATAACAAACCAGATAACCAATTCAATTAGGATCATAATCAACCCTCCGTTTGACTCCATTACTCTGGAAACAAATTCCTGAGCGAATGCCTGTGGAAGATTAGCAATAATACCTACCATAATTAATATAGAGATACCGTTACCTATACCTTTATCGGTAATTTTTTCACCAAGCCACATTGCAAAGATTGTTCCAGTAACCAAAATGATTACCGAGGAAACATAGAACATTACGCTCTGGCCCATTACAAAAGCTTCAGCCGGAACCCCCATTGCTGGAAGACCTGCCAAATAACTTGGAGCCTGCACCAAACAGATACCGATGGTTAACCACCGTGTAATCTGATTAATCTTTTTACGGCCACTCTCTCCTTCCTTCTGTAACTTTTGAAGATAAGGCACGGCAATCTGCATTAATTGTACAACAATAGAAGCAGAAATGTATGGCATAATTCCCAATGCAAAAACAGAAGCGTTGGCAAAAGCCCCTCCTGTAAATGCGTTCAGCAATCCGCCAATACCGCCTGAATCAAACTTACCTGCAAACTGCGCAAGCATATCTGCATCAATACCCGGCAGTACTACCTGTGCCCCAAAACGGTACACTAATAGCATTCCCAGGGTTAGAATGATGCGGTTACGCAACTCTTCTATTTTCCAAACATTTTTTAAGGTGTCGATAAATTTCATCCTTAGCTGTTGTTACAATGTTACTACTTCGCCTCCGGCCGCTTCGATAGCTTCTTTTGCCGAGGCAGTAAACTTGTGCGCAGATACTTTCAGTTTTGCCTTTATCTCTCCTCTTCCTAAAATCTTAACCATTTCGTTCTTTCCGGCAAGACCCAAACCAACTAAGGTTTCAAAGTCAACGGCTTCATTTATTTTCTTGTCGTCAACCAGCTGCTGAAGAGTATCTATATTGATTCCCTTATATTCTTTACGGTTGATGTTTGTAAAACCAAACTTAGGAACACGACGTTGTAGGGGCATCTGTCCACCTTCAAATCCAATTTTCTTGGAATAACCTGAACGTGATTTTGCTCCTTTGTGTCCGCGGGTGGCAGTACCACCTTTACCGGAACCTTGTCCGCGACCTACTCGCTTGCCTTTGTTTTTCGCCGATCCTGCGGCGGGTTGTAAGTTACTTAAATCCATTTTTTCGTGTTTCCTTATTTGGTTTCAACAGAAACCAAGTGATTAACTTTATTGATCATACCAAGAATGTTTGGCGTATCTTCATGCTCAACCGTTTGGTTCATCCTGTGAAGCCCTAACGATTCCATGATTCTCTTTTGGTTTTTTGGGCGCTTTATAACGCTCTTTACCTTTGTTACTTTAATTTTTGCCATCGCTCTGATATTTATCCTTTGAATACTTTTTCAAGTGAAATTCCTCTTTGGTCAGCTACAGTTTGCGCACTTCGCATTTGCAAAAGAGCGTCAAAAGTTGCCTTTACCACGTTGTGTGGGTTAGAAGATCCTTGTGATTTTGACAATACATCGTGAACCCCTACTGCTTCCAATACGGCACGTACGGCACCACCGGCAATTACTCCGGTACCAGGCGCAGCTGGAAGAAGGTTAACGCGGGCTCCGCCGTATTTTCCTTTTTGTTCGTGCGGAAGTGTCACTTTGTTAAGTGGAATGCGAACCAAGTTTTTCTTGGCATCCTCAATAGCTTTTGCTATCGCGCTAGCTACATCCTTGGATTTTCCAAGACCGTGGCCCACCACTCCTTTTTCGTCACCAACAACTACAATAGCTGAAAATCCGAAGGCACGACCACCTTTGGTCACCTTGGTTACACGTTGTACACCTACCAAACGGTCTTTCAATTCAAGACCTCCTGGTTTTACTAATTCTACGTTTTTATAATCTTGATACATAATTTGACTTAGAATTTAAGGCCACCTTCGCGTGCACCTTCAGCTAATGATTTTACTCTTCCGTGGTAAAGGTAACCGCCTCTGTCAAAAGCGATGGTTTCAACACCAGCTTTAACAGCTTTTTCTGCGATTGCTTTTCCTACCAATTTTGCAGCTTCAACCTTGTTTACGTTTGAAGCGTCAATATCTTTATCTCTTGAAGATGCAGCGGTAATGGTCTTTCCATTTACATCGTCAATAATTTGAGCGTATATTTCTTTGTTGCTACGGAAAACAGCCAAACGTGGGCGACTTTCGGTCCCCTCAACCGTTTTTCTGATTCGCATGCGCAAGCGCTCTCTTCTTTCGTACTTTGATAATGCCATAACTCTATTTGTTATGCAGATTTACCTGCTTTTCTTCTTAATTGTTCACCTACAAACTTGATACCTTTTCCTTTATAAGGTTCTGGCTTACGGAAACTGCGAATTTTTGCAGCAACGGCGCCTACCAATTGTTTGTCATGCGATGTTAGTTTTACGATTGGGTTTTTACCTTTGTCAGATACAGTTTCCACTTTTACCTCTGGAGCAATGTCCATAATAATGTTGTGTGAAAATCCTAAGGCCAAATCCAATTTTTGTCCTTGGTTGCTGGCGCGGTAACCTACACCTACCAATTCCAGTTCCTTGGTCCATCCTTTGCTAACACCTTCAATCATATTATTGATCAATGATCTGTAAAGACCGTGCTTTGCAGTGTGGTCTTTAGAATCTGAAGGGCGCTCTACCAATACGTTTCCGTCTTCTACTTTCACGGTTAGATCAGAATCAAACTCCTGAGTTAACTCGCCTAATTTTCCTTTTACGGTAATTACGTTGTCTTTTACATCAACTGTAACTCCTTGTGGGATTTCTACCGGGTTTTTACCTATTCTTGACATTTCTTTGTCTATTTTTTAGTAAACGTAACACAATACTTCACCACCTACATTCTGTGCTTTTGCTTGTTTGCCAGTCATAACTCCTGAAGAAGTTGAAACAATGGCAATACCAAGACCATTAAGCACGCGAGGAAGCTCTGATGAACCTGCGTATTTACGTAAACCTGGTTTACTGATTCTTTGAATTTTCTTGATTACCGATTCTTTGGTAAGCTTGTCGTATTTCAACGCAATTTTGATGGTCCCCTGTGCGGTACTGTCATCAAACTTGTAGCTTAGAATGTAACCTTGGTCAAAAAGGATTTTTGTAATCTCCTTTTTAAGATTTGATGCTGGAATCTCTACTACGCGATGTCCAGCTTTTACAGCATTTCTAATCCTTGTTAGATAATCTGAAATTGGATCTGTATTCATTTATTTGAATTTGCGGATGTGGTTTTCGATTTTTTATCGAACCTTCAACCAGTTTATACTTTTTCTTTTGAACAGAAAGCCTGTTCTTACCAAGAAGCTTTTCGCACTCCTGGAATAAGACCTTGATTAGCCATTTCACGGAACAATACACGTGAAATTCCAAAAGTTCTCATATACCCTCTTGGTCTTCCTGTAAGCTTGCAGCGATTGTGCAAACGAACTGGTGAGGCATTTTTAGGCAGTTTCTGTAGACCTTCCCAATCACCAGCTTCTTTCAAAGCTTTGCGCTTGGCGGCATACTTTTTTACCATCTTTTGTCTCTTAACCTCGCGGGCCTTCATTGATTCTTTAGCCATCTCTTAGTTCTTTTTAAAGGGTAATCCCAATTCTTGTAATAATGATTTCGCTTCTTTATCGGTATTTGCAGATGTGATGAACGTAATGTTCATCCCTTCAATTTTCTTCACTTTATCGATATCGATTTCCGGGAAGATAATTTGCTCGGTGATTCCCAAAGAGTAGTTTCCTCTTCCGTCAAAACCAGTTGCCTTAATTCCGTTAAAGTCACGTACCCTAGGCAAAGCCGAGGTAACCAATCTATCCAAAAACTCGTACATACGCTCCCCGCGCAACGTAACTTTCACACCAATTGGCATGCCTTTACGAAGTTTGAAGTTTGCAACGTCTTTTTTGGACATGGTAGCTACTGCTTTTTGCCCGGTTATCTTTGTAAACTCATCAACCGAATAGTCAATAAGTTTCTTGTCAGCTACTGCTGCACCCACGCCGCGGGAAACAACAATACGCTCCAATTTTGGTACCTGCATGACGTTTTTGTAACCAAATTCGTCAGTAAGTGCATTGATCACTCTGCTTTTGTACTCTTCTTTAAGTCTTGGTGAATATGCCATAACTATATTGCTTGATTCGATTGTTTTGAAAATCGTACTTTTTTATCATTCTCCATTTTGTAACCTACGCGTGTGGCTTTTCCAGATTTTGGATCTACCAAGGAAAGGTTTGAAATATGGATGGGAGCTTCTTTTTTTGCAATTCCACCTTGTGGGTTTTTTGCACTTGGCTTCTCGTGTTTTGAAACCATGTTCACTCCTTCTACGATTGCTTTGTTTTTGTCAAGGAATATTTTCATTACTTTACCTTCAGAACCCTTGTGGTCCCCGGCAGTAACTACTACTGTATCGCCTGATTTTATTTTAAGCTTTGTCATTTTAGTTTTCATATTAAAGCACCTCGGGTGCCAATGATACTATTTTCATAAATTGCTTGTCGCGAAGTTCTCTTGCTACCGGACCGAAAACACGTGTTCCTCTCATTTCACCCTGTGGGTTTAAAAGCACACAAGCGTTGTCATCGAAACGGATGTAAGAACCGTCAGGTCTTCTAATTTCCTTAACAGTACGTACTACTACGGCTGTAGAAACTGCTCCTTTCTTAATGTTTCCATTCGGAGTTGCTTCCTTAACGGAAACTACAATTTTATCACCGATAGAAGCATACCTTCTTTTTGTTCCGCCCAATACGCGGATGCAAAGTACTTCCTTGGCACCGGTATTATCTGCGACTTTAAGTCTTGATTCTTGTTGTAACATAATTACTTCGCTCTTTCAATTATTTCTACTAATCTCCAACATTTGGTTTTGCTTAAAGGACGTGTTTCCATAATCCTTACTGTATCACCTTCGTTGCAGTTGTTTGTCTCGTCGTGGGCCACGTATTTCTTCGTTTTCAACACGAACTTTCCGTACATAGGGTGTTTTACTTTTTTCACCTCTGCAACTACAATGGATTTGTCCATTTTGTTGCTGGTTACTACACCTATACGTTCTTTTCTTAAGTTTCTTTTAATTTCTTCCATCTTTCAGCTGTACAATTATTGCACTTCTCTATTAGTTAGTTCCGTCGCTATTCTTGCTATCACCCTTCTCTGGGATCTTAGTTGAATTGGATTTTCCAACGGTGAAATGGTATGAGCCATTTTAAGGTCTGTATAAGCCTTTCTAGATTCAGCGTATGCTTCCTGAAGTTCTGCCGTTGATGCTTTCTTAATTTCTGATTGTTTCATCTTTCAAAAAATTATGCTTGGAAATCCCGAGACATTACAAATTTAGTTTTAACCGGAAGCTTTTGTGCTGCAAGGCGCAATGCTTCTTTTGCTGTTTCAACTGGAACACCAGATACTTCAAAAAGTATTCTTCCCGGTTTAACCACAGCAGCGTAATATTCTACAGCACCTTTACCTTTACCCATACGTACTTCAAGAGGTTTTTTGGTAATTGGCTTATCTGGAAAAATCATAATCCAGATAGAACCTTCTCTTTTCATAAAACGAGTAGCGGCAATACGAGCAGCTTCTATTTGTCTTGCTGTAAGAAATTCTGATTCCAACGATTTTATACCGAAGGTTCCGTATGCTAGCTGGTTGCCGCGACCGGCATCGCCTTTCATACGACCTTTTTGGTGTTTACGGTATTTTGTTCTTTTAGGTTGTAACATTTTCTTCTATTTAAAAAATTACTTTCTACGGCGTGCTTTGTTGCCACCGCGTCCTGCTGGAGCTCCTTTACCACCACTCTTTTTGCCAGTTGATAAACCAACAAGTGGGGAAAGTTCTCTCTTTCCATATACTTCGCCTTTCATAATCCATACTTTAACACCCAATCTACCGTAGGTAGTGTGTGCCTCAACTAAAGCGTAGTCAATATCGGCTCTAAAAGTTGATAAGGGGATACGACCTTCTTTGTAAGACTCTGAACGCGCCATTTCAGCTCCGTTCAAACGTCCTGAGATCTGCACCTTGATACCTTCAGCATTCATTCGCATTGTTGCCGCAATTGCCATTTTTATGGCACGACGGTATGAAATACGACTTTCAATTTGGCGCGCGATACTAGCAGCAACCAAATAAGCATCAAGCTCAGGTCTTTTGATCTCGTGAATGTTGATCTGTACCTCTTTATCTGTAATTTTTTTAAGCTCTTCTTTTAGCTTGTCTACTTCCTGGCCACCTTTACCGATAATAATACCGGGACGGGCAGTGGTTATAGTAACGGTTACAAGCTTAAGCGTACGCTCAATAATTACTCTACTCACACTAGCTTTACTTAAACGTGCGTGAACATATTTTCTAATCTTGTCGTCTTCGGCAAGTTTATCGCCGTAGTCGTTGCCTCCGTACCAGTTGGATTCCCAACCTCTAATGATACCTAAGCGATTCCCGATTGGATTTGTCTTCTGTCCCATTTAATTACTTGCTTTGTGTGTTATCGTTTGCCCCTAAAACCAGTGTTACATGGTTGGAACGTTTTCTAATTCTATGTGCGCGGCCTTGTGGTGCTGGACGAAGTCTCTTCAGCATCGTTCCACCGTCCACTCGGATTTCCTTAACAAAAAGATCTGCATCTTCAATTGAAGCATCTTCGTTCTTCTGTTGCCAGTTATTGATGGCAGACAAAAGTAGTTTCTCCAGTTTGCGTGAAGATTCTTTTGAACTGAACTTCAAAATGTTAAGTGCTTTGTCTATTTTCTCACCACGAACCAAGTCTGCCATTAAACGCATTTTTCTTGGTGAAGTGGGGCAATTGTTCAATTTAGCCATGTAGATAGTCTTCTTGGCTTCCTTGATTGCTTCTGCTCTTTCTCTTTTACGAACTCCCATGGCCTATTATTTTTTACCTTTGTTTTTAGCACCTGCGTGACCACGGAATGATCTTGTAGGTGAAAATTCTCCTAGTTTATGCCCAACCATGTTTTCTGTTACATACACAGGAACAAATTGGCGCCCGTTGTGCACAGCGATGGTTTGACCAACAAAATCTGGAGTAATCATAGAAGCACGTGACCAAGTTTTGATAACGGTCTTCTTATTGTCCTCAACGTTTTGTTGAACTTTCTTGTCTAGTTTATAATGAACGAACGGTCCTTTTTTTAACGATCTTGCCATAACTTATTTCTTTCTTCGTTCTAAGATATATTTATTACTTGCTTTCGTTTTAGTACGGGTTCTGTAACCTTTAGCAGGGATACCTTTTCTAGAACGTGGATGACCTCCTGAAGCGCGGCCCTCACCACCACCCATTGGGTGATCTACTGGGTTCATCACTACTGGTCTTGTACGTGGTCTTCTACCCAACCATCTGCTTCTACCGGCTTTACCAGATACCAATAATTGGTGGTCGCTGTTTGAAACGGCACCAATGGTAGCCATACACTCAACCAAAATCAATCGGGTTTCACCTGAAGGAAGTTTTATGGTAGCATATTTTCCATCACGGGCCATAAGCTGTGCGAAAGCACCAGCACTGCGCGCCATAATGGCTCCTTGACCGGGACGAAGCTCGATGCAGGAAATAATAGTACCTAATGGAATAGCTGAAAGTGGCATTGCGTTTCCAATCTCTGGAGCTACTGCTTCACCGGAAAGGATGTTCTGCCCAACTTGTAGTCCGTTCTGTGCAATTACATATCGCTTTTCACCATCTTGATAGTTCAAAAGTGCGATAAACGCAGTACGGTTTGGATCGTATTGAATACTTGCAACGGTAGCAGGAATTCCCGCCTTGTCGCGTTTAAAATCGATAATTCGATATTTCTTCTTATGACCACCACCTATGTAGCGCATGGTCATTTTTCCTTGACTGTTTCTACCACCAGATCTTTTGTTCGGAGCAAGTAACGACTTCTCCGGCTTATCGGTTGTAATGGCGTCAAAACCATTAACAACCCTAAAACGCTGACCTGGGGTGATTGGTTTTAATTTTCTTACTGACATTTGTGTCTTTTTAAATCTAAATCTCCTTAGATGTTACTGTAAAAATCTATTGTATCACCTTCCGCCACCTGTACGATTGCTTTTTTATAAGCATTCGTTTTACCAGTTTGGACACCTGTTTTTGTATAACGGGTCTTCCTATCAGGGCGGACATTCATTGTGCGAACTTTTTCAACAGAAACTCCGTAAGCAGCCTCAACCGCCTTCTTGATTTCTACCTTATTCGCCTTTGGGTTCACTACAAAGCCAAAAACATTTTTGTCCTCGGCATCTTTGGTAGCTTTTTCCGTAATTATAGGTTTAATTAAGATGTTCATCTTGTTTCTATTTACTTAAGTTTGTTTCAATTCCTTCCAAAGAACCTTCAAATAGCACTACACTATTTGCATTCATAATTTTGTAAGTACTTAATTGCGAGTTAGTTATAACTTCAGTACCTTTCAAATTGCGAGAGGACAAATATACATTATTATTTAAGTCTCCCAACACAAATAAAGATTTTTTGTCATTAAGCCCTAAGCTGTTCAAAACCGCAGTAAAATTCTTGGTTTTTGGAGCATCAAAATTTAGGTCTTCCATTACAAAAATGGCTTTATCATTTGCCTTCATCGATAGGGCAGATTTACGTGCCAAACGCTTGAGGTTCTTGTTCAATTTGAAGGAGTAGTTACGCGGACGAGGCCCGAACATTCTACCACCACCTTTAAATACACCAGACTTGATGCTACCCGCACGGGCAGTACCAGTACCTTTTTGCTTCTTGATCTTTCTAGTAGAACCAGCAATCTCAGCACGTTCCTTTGCTTTGTGAGTACCTTGACGTTGGTTGGCAAGATATTGTTTCACATCAAGATAAACCGCGTGATTGTTAGGCTCTATTCCGAACACATCTGCAGAAAGTTCAACTTTCCGGCCTGTGTCTTTTCCGTTTATGTCTAATACAGCTACCTTCATTATTTCTCGATCATTACATAAGAATTTTTATGGCCAGGAACAGCTCCTTTTACCACAAGTAGATTCTTTTCAGGAACTACTTTCAAAACCCTTAAATTTTCAACTTTTACTCTTTCGTTGCCCATTTGGCCTGCCATACGCATTCCCTTGAATACTCTCGCAGGATAGGATGCAGCTCCAATGGAACCTGGCGCGCGCAAACGGTTATGCTGACCGTGTGTGGACTGCCCAACACCGCCAAAACCGTGACGCTTAACAACCCCTTGGAAACCTTTACCTTTAGATGTACCCGCGATATCCACGAATTCACCCTCGATAAAATGCTCCACAGTAATGGTGTCGCCCAATTTGTAATTTTCTTCAAATCCCTTGAATTCGGCGACTTTGCGTTTTGCAACGGTTCCTGCTTTTTTGGCGTGCCCTTCGGCAGCTTTTGTAACAGTCTTCTTGTCATCGAAACCAAGTTGAAGAGCTTCGTACCCGTCAACCTCTTTGGTTCTGACTTGGGTAACAACACAGGGTCCTGCCTCGATAACGGTACACGGAATGTTCTTTCCGTTCTCGTCAAAGATGCTGGTCATCCCTATCTTTCTTCCAATTAACCCAGACATATTTAATTATTTATTGATTATTACTTATTTATAATTGCTATTCAAAAAAACAGGGTCAAAATAAATTCAACCCTGAATGTTATTTTGTTTCCGTTTTTCCCCAACCATCGTTGAGGACATTTTTATGTTTTGTAGGCGCGCGATTAATCGCGTGCCTACAAAAAACTATACTTTAATCTCTACCTCAACACCACTTGGAAGCTCCAATTTCATTAGAGCGTCAATGGTTTTTGAAGAAGAACTGTAGATATCCAAAAGTCTTTTGTATGAACTTAATTGGAATTGCTCTCTACTTTTCTTGTTCACGTGTG
This sequence comes from Aequorivita aquimaris, assembly GCF_001573155.1. Lineage (GTDB taxonomy): Bacteria > Bacteroidota > Bacteroidia > Flavobacteriales > Flavobacteriaceae > Aequorivita > Aequorivita aquimaris. Next base: position 56,558 of record NZ_JRWG01000006.1, read on the forward strand.
GAGAACGTAATACTGTAAAGATTTTTTTGTGTGTTGGTAAAGGAATTGGCCCTGTAACTACAGCTCCGGTACTCTTTACGGTCTTTACGATTTTTTCAGCAGATTTGTCCACCAAATTGTGATCGTAAGATTTTAGTTTTATTCTTATTTTTTGACTCATTGCTGAAATTATTATACGTTAGCGGTTCCTCTTGCTGCTGCAATAACACTTTCTGAAATGTTAGAAGGTGTTTCAGCATAATGTGAAAATTCCATAGTTGAAGTTGCACGGCCTGAAGACAATGTTCTCAATGTAGTTACATAACCGAACATTTCAGAAAGTGGCACTTCAGCCTTAATAACTTTTGCTCCGGCGCGGTCAGCCATATTATTGATTGTACCACGACGACGGTTAAGGTCACCTACAATATCACCCATATTCTCTTCTGGCGTAAGCACCTCAAGCTTCATTATAGGCTCTAAAATTACTGCACCTGCTTTTTTGGCAACTTCTTTAAAACCAATTTTTGCGGCAAGTTCAAAAGACAGTGCATCGGAATCCACAGGGTGGAAAGACCCGTCTTTTAAAGTAACCTTCATACTATCAACTTCAAAACCTGCAAGGGGTCCATTAGCCATTGCCTGTTTGAAACCTTTTTCAACAGCGGGGATAAATTCTTTAGGAACGTTACCACCTTTTACTTCGTTTACGAATTCAAGACCAATCTTGCCTTCTTCAGCTGGCTCAAGTGTAAATACGATATCAGCAAATTTACCACGACCACCAGATTGCTTTTTGTAAACCTCTCTGTGATCGGCAACTCTTGTTACAGCTTCTTTATACTCAACTTGTGGCTGTCCTTGGTTTACCTCAACTTTGAATTCGCGACGTAAGCGGTCTACGATAATATCTAAGTGAAGCTCGCCCATTCCGGAAATGATTGTCTGTCCCGATGCTTCGTCGGTACGCACTTGGAATGTTGGGTCTTCTTCGGCAAGTTTTGACAGTGCCATACCCAATTTATCAACATCCGCCTTCGTTTTTGGCTCAACAGCGATACCAATTACTGGATCTGGGAAATTCATGCTTTCCAAAACAATTGGATGTTTTTCCGCAGAAAGGGTATCACCAGTTTTAATATCCTTAAAACCTACAGCAGCCCCAATATCTCCAGCCTCAATATATTCAATAGCGTTCTGTTTATTGGCGTGCATTTGGTAGATACGCGAAATACGTTCTTTGTTTCCGCTACGGTTGTTAAGAACGTAAGAACCTGCGTCCAAACGACCTGAATAAGCACGGAAGAATGCTAAACGACCCACATAAGGATCTGTAGCAATCTTAAATGCCAATGCAGAAAAAGGCGCACTTACATCTGGCTTACGAAGTTCTTCTTTTTCTGTTTCTGGATTAACACCAATTATACCTTCTTTATCGGTAGGCGCTGGCAAGTAACGACATACAGCATCCAAAAGAAACTGTACTCCTTTATTTTTAAAGGAAGAACCACAAACCATTGGAATGATAGACATATCCATTACGGCAGCACGAAGCGCAGCGTGGATTTCATCTTCAGTAATGGATTCTTCGTCCTCCATGTATTTTTCAAGCAAGTTTTCGTCATAAGCAGCAACTTCTTCAATTAGCTTGCCGCGTAAAACTTTTGCTTCCGCTTTTAATTCTTCAGGAATTTCCACAACATCGAATGTTGATCCAAACGAATCGTCATGCCATATTACAGCACGGTTTTTCACAAGATCCACAATTCCTTTAAAGTCTGCTTCGTCACCAATGTTCAATACAATTGGCACGGCATTAGACTTCAACATATCTTTTACTTGCTGGCATACAGCCATAAAGTTTGCTCCCTGACGATCCATTTTGTTAACGAAACCGATACGAGGCACTTTATAGTTATCTGCAAGTCTCCAGTTTGTCTCAGATTGCGGTTCAACGCCATCAACAGCACTGAAAAGGAATACCAATCCATCAAGAACGCGCAGCGAGCGGTTTACCTCTACGGTAAAATCCACGTGGCCGGGAGTGTCAATAATGTTGAAATGATAATCTTTTGTTTCAGGTAATGGTTGGGCGTTTTCCAATGGAAACCTCCAAGTACAAGTAGTAGCAGCCGAAGTAATGGTAATACCACGCTCCTGCTCTTGCTCCATCCAGTCCATGGTAGCGGCTCCATCGTGAACCTCACCAATTTTATGGCTTACCCCTGTATAAAAAAGGATACGCTCTGTAGTTGTGGTTTTACCGGCATCAATATGTGCGGCAATCCCGATATTTCTTGTGTATTTTAAATCTCTTTGTGCCATTTTTTAGAATCTGAAATGTGAGAATGCTTTGTTAGCTTCTGCCATTTTGTGAGTATCCATACGTTTCTTTACAGCGGCGCCCTCTTCTTTGGCAGCGGCAAGGATTTCAGCGGCCAATTTGGCGGCCATGGATTTCTCGTTTCTTTTTCTTGAATAAGTAATCAACCATTTCATTGCGGTTGCAATTTTACGGTCTGGACGTATTTGCATAGGAATCTGGAAGGTTGCCCCACCAACTCTGCGGCTACGTACCTCTACGTGAGGCATAATATTGGAAAGTGCATCTTTCCAAAGCTCCAACGCAGTTTTTTCTTCGTCTTGTTTCTTTTCATCCACAATGTCAATTGCATCGTAGAAAACTTTGAAAGCCACACTCTTTTTTCCGTCCCACATCATGTTGTTTACAAAACGCGTAACCAACTGGTCGTTAAACCTCGGGTCTGGTAAAAGTGGTCTTTTTTTGGCCTGTCTTTTTCTCATGTGTTGTTTGTTAATGGCTAAGAATATATTTTTTCAATTTATTCTCGGCCCGTTTTCATTTTTACTTCTTTGGGCGTTTTGCTCCGTACTTAGATCTACGTTGCGTGCGGCCTGCAACACCCGCGGTGTCCAGCGCGCCACGAACAATGTGATACCTAACTCCTGGCAAATCCTTTACCCTTCCACCTCTAACCAATACTATCGAGTGCTCTTGGAGATTGTGTCCTTCGCCCGGGATGTATGCGTTTACTTCCTTACCATTTGTAAGTCTTACCCTTGCTACTTTACGCATTGCAGAGTTAGGCTTCTTAGGTGTAGTAGTATATACACGCGTACAAACACCACGACGTTGCGGGCACGAATCCAAAGCAACCGATTTACTCTTCTTGGTTATTTTGGTTCTTCCTTTACGTACTAATTGTGAAATTGTTGGCATATAAAATATGTATTATTACTGTTTAAAAATAAAACACCCCTATTTTTAGGGGATGCAAATGTAGAATATTTTTTTTACTAATCAAACCATAGTGAATTAATTTTCAGCATAGTTTCATTATTTTTTCCATTTGAATATGAAACACCAACTTGAAGCGTTAGTTTTACACAGCAAACGTCACCCTTTTTGAAAAGATTCCCATACATTTTTCTATACCTTAATATATATACCTGTTTTTTCTTCGGAATTAAAGCGCAGGAGCTCACCCTATCCATAAAGACAGAAAAACCAATTTCCGAAGGTATTATGGATTCGCTTCAAATGAAGACAAGCTTCAAGGATTTTAATTCGCTGAAGAATGAAGCCGACACCCTTTATCTGAAGTTTCAGCGCATGGGTTTCATAGAAAGCGAACTGCTTGAATTAAAAAAAGAAAACGACAGCAGCTATTTAGCAGATTTCTCTCTCGGGAAAAAGTTCAGCTTCCTAAAGGTTTTTTATTCCAGTGAAGATTTCACCAAAAAGGAACTACAGCAGATTTCTTCGGAAGTTGACGAAACCTATTTTATTCTTTCTTTTGAAAGTATACCCCTTTCACTTAAAAAACTCACCGCGATCAGAAACCAAAAAGGAAATGCTTTTGCACGTGTAAAGCTTACGGACTTTGAAAAAGATGAAAATGAAAATTTATCCGCCACTCTTTTTATCGACAACGGCAATGTCCGCACTGTAGATTCAATTGTGGTTAAGGGCTATGAAAAGTTTCCCCGATCTTTTCTGAAATATTATGCCGGCGTTCGCAAGGGGAAAATTTTCAATCAGAAAAAGTTAGTTGCTCAAAATGAAAATCTAAACGGGCTAGGTTTTGTTTCAGCAGTTAAACCACCCGAAGCATTGTTTCGAAAAGATTCTACCACCGTTTATTTTTATTTGGAAAAACAAAACAACAACCTGTTTGATGGAATTTTGGGCTTTGCCAATGATGAAGAAACTCAAAAGTTAACTTTTAATGGCTATTTGAACCTAGAGCTGAACAATAATCTAAATTACGGAGAGCAACTTTTAATAAATTATAAAGCTGACGGCAAGGAACAGGTAAACTTCAGGACCAAGTTAACACTGCCGTATCTTTTCAGCACACCTTTTGGGCTGAGCGGAGAATTGAAAATATTTAAAAGAGACAGTACGTTTATCACGACAGAGCAACAGATTCGCGCAACTTATCAGATAGATCCCAGATCTACGGTATATGTTGGTTACAAAGGGTACGAATCAAGTAATTTGTTAGATGAAGCGATTGCAGGCACCCCCATTGATGACTTCAAGTCGCAATTCTTCATTGCTGGAGGCAGCTATATAAAACCGCAAAACCGAAAACTGTTTCCAGTCAAGAACGCCATATTGCTTGACGTTGGAATTGGCTCAAGGAAAAAAGATGGAAAGTCAGAAGGTCAATTGGGCGTTGAGACCACCCTCAATAATATTTTCAATTTAAATTACCGGAACTCAATCTTTATTCAAAACCAAACGAGTGTTCTATTCAGTGAAAGTTATTTGGTGAATGAATTGTTTAGGTTTGGAGGAATCAACAGTATACGAGGTTTTAACGAAAATAGCATAGACGCGTCTCTTTTTTCATTAATAAATACGGAATACCGCTATCAATTTAATGATGGCATTTATGTTCATAGCATAATAGATTTAGGATATTTTGAAAATGAAACTATTTCCATAAAACAAAATCTATACAGTTTTGGATTTGGACTAGGCTTGAACACTAAAGCAGGTCTTTTCAAATTTAATGTAGCCAACGGGAATGCCCAAGATTCAGATTTTAGCTTTTCAAATACTAAGATACATATCAGCATTTCCTCAAAATTTTAACAAACTACCCGTAAACAGATTGGTTTCATTAAATAAAACACAAAAATTGGGAGCAAATACTTGTGTAATTAACTTTTTATTATGATTTTTGCCGTTGGCTAATTCAAATAATTTATAAAAATGAGAACAAAGTTTAGTGGAATTTTAACGCTTTTACTAGCGTTAGTTGTGCAGCTTACCTTCGCACAGCAAAAAACTATTACAGGTACGGTGACAGACGATACAGGTCTGCCATTGCCTGGTGCAAACGTTATAATTAAAGGGACAAGTACTGGTACCCAATCAGATTTTGATGGTAATTATACCATTTCTGCAAATGTGGGACAGACATTAACCTTTAGTTATGTAGGTTTTGACACCAAGGAAGTAAAAGTAGGTGCCCAGAATAAAATTGATGTTACTTTACAACCAGGTGAAAGCTTGAGTGAGGTAGTTGTAACTGGGTATTCTACACGAAACCAAACAGTGCAAACTTCGGCAGTTGTGTCAATTTCTGCCGCAGAACTTTCACAAATGGCTCCAACTACTAGTATAGATAATATGCTACAAGGTAAAGCCGCTGGTGTACAGGTAACTGCTGCAAACGGAAAACCGGGGCAGGGAGCTTTTGTTCGTATTCGTGGAACAGGATCTCTTGTTGCAGGTGCTTCATCGCCATTATACATTGTTGACGGTGCGCCCATTAGAGAAGTAGATCTTGCTAGTATTCCAAACGAGGATATCGAGAATATCACTATCTTGAAAGATGCTGCAATGACTGCTCGTTATGGTTCTAGAGGATCTAACGGGGTTGTGGTTATTACTACAAAGAGTGGTAACCGTAATAAAGACGCTAAAATCCGTTTTAGTTCTCGTTATGGTACAGTTACAAGAGTAAACCCTAACTTCACAATGATGACAGCTGCCGAAAAAATGCAATATGAAGCTGAGCTTTATGCGTTAGGTGTTACTGGTGCATCAGGTTTGCCAGGTGTAACTACACAACCGGGATCTCCAGAGCGTCAATTTCTTTTAGATAATGAAGTGGACTGGCAGGACTTGATTTTAAAAGATGGAGTTATTCAAAATAACAGTATCTCTATTTCTGGTGGTTCTGAAAAAATGGACTATTACTTCTCTGTAACTAATGATAGAAACACAGGTATTATTGATGATATTGATGGTTTCGAAAGAACTGGTGCTCGTCTTAACGTTAACTTTGATGCTAAAGATTGGTTATCATTAGGTGTAAACGTTGGTTACTCAAGATCTATGAGTGATGAGCCAAGAGATAGAAATAACACGCAGAACCCATTTAGGGGTATGCTAGACTATAATGGTTACGAAACTGAATTTGTTCTTGATGAAGACGGTAATATTGTATTGGACGAAAACGGAAATCCAATTTACAACCCAACTCACACCACATTCCCAGTTAGAGGGGCACTTTTAACTGAGCCAAGTGAAGATATAAATAATACAACTCTTGGAAGTATTGATGCATTGGTAAAGTTTGATAAGCATTGGACTTATAACTTTAATGTTGCTGTTAACTGGCTTGCCAGACGTAGAGAAAGCTATTCTAAACCAGGAGGTATTTTGGATGCTCTTATTGGTGATCCAACTAAACCAGGTAACAAATTTGATGACCAACAACACAGATTAGACCTAACTATAAGTAACCGTTTAAATTATAACCTTACTACTGAAGCACATACTTTAAACGTATTAGGTCTATATGAATATAACATGAATGAGTTTAACCGTGCTTTCGTAAGAAGTATTGGTTTCCCTTCAGCTTTATTAACAACTCAAGTGAATGCCGCTGAACTTACTGATGGATTCACAAATAGAAGTAGATTGACATTGGTTTCTTATGGTGTGTTTGCAGATTACGATTACAAACAGCGTTACTTGCTTCAAGCATCTGTACGTCGTGATGGTTCTTCTAACTTCGGTTCAGATGTACAATATGGTACTTTCTATAGTGCGAGTGTTGGTTGGAACCTGGCCAAGGAAAACTTTTTCCAAGTTGACTTTATTGATGACTTAAAACTTAGAGGTTCATACGGATCGGTAGGTAACAGATTAGGATTAACTAATTATGCTTCACAAGGTACAGTTGGTTTTGGATCATATCCTGGAGGGTCAAGTACTATTCCTGATAACGTAGCAAACCCTGATTTGAGCTGGGAGACAACTACTACAACAAACATAGGTCTTGAATTGAATATGTTCAACGATAGAGTTCGTTTGGTATCAGATTACTTTATTAGAAATACTACCGACCTATTGTTTGCTATTCCTACCGCAGACGAAGCTGGTGTAGGAAGTATCAATGGTAACGTTGGTGATATTCGCAACAAAGGTTTAGAAGTTTCATTGCAAGCTGATTTATTCCGCAGCAACGACTTCAAATGGACATTGGGAGGAAATATTATCTTCTTAGATCACGAAATCGTAAAATTACCTGATGGAGAACCAATTGATCCTACAGCAAATACATTCTTTATCCGTTGGGAAGAAGGACGTTTGATCAATGAGCATTTCTTGATTCGTTATGCAGGTGTTGACCCAGCTACTGGTAGAGCTCAATTCTATGGTGGTGACGGAAACGTCTATTTCGCTAACGAACTTCCAGAAGGTGAAGAACACCGTGTATTCCAAGGGAAATCCACAATTGCTGATAAGGAAGGTGGATTCTTCTCTAACATTACTTACAAAGGCTTTGGACTTCGTACAGACTTCGTTTTCAAATACGGAAACTGGATTAACAATTTTGTGCGTTCTGATCGTGAATCAGATGGTTTAGCGATAGCAGATAACCAAGCTGTAGGTGCATTCAACTACTGGCAACAACCTGGAGATACAGATGTATTGCCAAGCCCTATATACTCAGCTACTGATGCAACCGTTATGGGCAATTCAGACAGATGGTTAGAAAGAGGTGATTATATACGTATGCGTAACGTAACGCTTTCCTATACTTTCCCAAGCAAAACTTTGGAAAAAACACCTATCAGTTCATTAAGAATTTATCTACAAGGCCAAAATTTATTGACCTTTACCAAATTCTGGGGAGATCCTGAAGTTGGACTTTCTTCTGGAGAAACCATTTCATATGCAAATGCAGTTGCTCCAGGTGAAGCCACACTATATAGCTATCCAAACACTAAATCTTACCAAATAGGTTTGGACCTTAGTTTCTAATTTTAAAAAAAATTGATACAATGAAAAAAATATTTTATAAAATAGCATTTTTTACCTTAATCGTTGGAGCTCTTACTTCCTGCGATAAGGAACTAGATCAGGTACCATTCGATTCTTTCGGTACTGAAAATGCATATGTTACAGCGGCAGATTTTGAAAATGCCATCAGAGGTGTATATTCAAACTTGACTTCTGCAGGATTTTACGGCGGTAGTGATGCTGGCGGGATGCTTGATGCTCCTGATGTATTGTCAGATAACGTAACTTTCGCACAGAAAGGTCGTGGAACAAGAAGAACACTTCATAACTGGCAATATGGCCCTGCTGATGGGACATTGTTAGGACTTTACACAGCTGCATACAGCACCATCTATAGAGCGAACTTATTGCTAGCCAACAGCGAAGGATTCGAAGGTGAAAACAAAGAGAATATAGTTGCTGAAGCAAAAGCACTTAGAGCATTGGCTCATTTTAATGTTGTAAGTTTCTTTGGGAAAATACCTACGCAATCTGGCGATGCCAACGGAAGTCTTGGAGTTGCTTACGTAACTGAACCAGATCCTACTATTGAACCAGCAAGAGAAACTGTTGGTACTACTTACGATTTAATCGTTCAAGATCTTACAGATGCAGCTGCCGGAATTAATGTAACTAATGATGCAGGACGTATGAATAGAGATGCTGTAAATACTCTTTTATCAAGAGTTTATTTATACATGGGGCAATGGCAAAAAGCAGTTGATGCTGCTAACCTTGTAACCACTCCAGTTGCACCACGTTCAGATGTTGTGGATGTTTGGACCGATTCAAGTAGATCAGGACTCTTGTTCTACATTCCGAATGAAATTCCTGTATTAGGTATCAGTGTAGGAGTAACTTGGAGCCAAGGTGGACTTACTAACTTGATTCCAGAATATGTGGTGTCTTATGAATTCTACAATTCATTTGCAGAAGATGATATCCGTAAAGAAGCATATACTTTGCAAGCAGCCAATAATCAACCACCAAATGGCCCCGTTTTAAATTTTAATGCAATTAAGAAACTATACGGAAGAGAAGGTCAATCTAACGGTCAGGTAGACATTAAAATTCTTCGTGCTGCAGAAGCTTATTTGAACAAAGCTGAGGCTTATTTCAACTTAGGAAACGAATCTGCTGCAAGAACTGCCTTGGATGCGGTTAGAACAAAAAGATACACTACTCCTCCAAGTGGAGAAACCGGGAGTGCACTTCGTGATGCAATTAGACTTGAAAGAAGATTTGAATTTGCTTTTGAATATCAAAGATTTTTCGACCTAAAACGTTGGGGCTTGAGTATTGATCGTGATGGTTTTGGAGACCTTGCTGATGGTACAGGTACACCTTCAGACCAACAATCTCTAACAGCAGGCAACAATAAGTTCCAGTTGCCAATTGCTCAAAGTTCATTGGATCAAAACCCTAATCTTGTTCAAAACCCTGGGTATTAATAAATCTTAAAATCTATCAAAATGAAAAAAGTTAATATATTAATTGTTATTCTTACTATAGCCATCGTTGCTGTTTCTTGCGAAACATATGATGATTATAATACAGATCGTAAAACTGTGGTAGGTTTTACTACCGCTACCAAGAACATTAACAACATTCCAGAAGGCGGAACTAAAAGTACTACTGTTGATTTATTTGTTTCTGACTTGTCAAGTGCAGCTAGAACATTTACTATTGTAGCTATTCCTGCTGACTCACTTGCTACAGCACCTGAAAACTACACTTTTGACAGTACGGTAACTTTTCCAGCAAACGAGCGCTCTGCAAGTATCGAAGTAATTGCAGTAGATAATTCTATTACAGAAGAGAGAGCTTTTTTTAAGCTTGCTGTTGAAGGAAGCACAGATATAGTTTCTGGTGGTATTGTTCTTATGGGTGTTAAAAATTAATTTTTAAATAGCCATTATCTTATAAAACACCCCTTATTAAAGGGGTGTTTTTTTATATCTAATTTTAATCACAGTAGAAGAATTATTCTATTTACCTTTGTTTAAATTCAACAAGAAATTAACAGAAACCCATGCAAGATAAAACAAACACTATATTTGGAATTTATCCAATAAAAGAGGCTTTAGCCTCTCAAGTTGTTTTTGACAAAGTATATATTCAAAAAGGAATAGAAAGCGATAAAATTGAGATGCTTATTAAAGATTTGGAAAAGGCCAATGTCCCTGTTAACATTGTTCCTTTTGAAAAACTCAATAGGCTCACAAAAGGTAATCACCAAGGTATTGTAGCACTTACTTCGCCAGTGGCTTTTCAATCATTAGAAACTGTTGTGGAAAGAGCATTGGAAAGAGAAAAAAAACCTCTGTTTTTAGTGTTGGACCAAATTACAGATGTCCGTAATTTTGGAGCCATCCTTCGTACCGCTGAATGTACTGGCGTTGACGCTGTAATAATCCAAAAATCTGGAGGCGCTCCCGTATCGGGCGATACCGTAAAAACTTCTGCAGGTGCTATTTTCAAAATTCCAATTTGTAAAGTAGAGCATATTAAAGATGCAATATTTTATCTACAGGGCTCAGGTATTACTACCATTGCAGCTACCGAAAAAACTAAAACTGAAATATATTCCGTAGATTTAAATAAGCCTTTAGCCATAATTATGGGTTCTGAAGGTAAAGGTGTATCAAAGTCAGTACTTGGCTTAGTAGATGAAAAAGCCTCGCTACCCCTGCTGGGTGAAATTAACTCTTTGAATGTTTCTGTTGCTTGTGGTGCTTTTTTATATGAAGTAACAAGACAAAGACGCATATAGCGTTTATTTAGATTTGTCTTTATCTTTTTTCTTAAGGCTGTATACTATTTTTACAACTTTCCTATTTTCCTCCGCTAATTTTTCCTTTATGGATGATGGAACAGGATTTTCTACAGGTTCTTTTGGCAATTCGATAAAATTTCCATTTTCGTCAAACTGTTGTAAAAAAGGATCATTCTCTGGAACATAATCATCTCGCTCCCACTCATATTTTTTTCTTTCAATAGGATTTCCTTTAAACAAAAATGCAAAGACAAGCCCAACAAAGAAACCAGACAAATGGCCCTCCCAAGATATATCTGGGTTTACAGGAAAAACATACCAAAGCATTCCTCCGTAAAGAAACACTACCGCCAATGCCAATGCTGTAAGCTGATACTGTTTTGAAAAAATTCCTTTGAAAAACAAAAAAGAAGCAAGTAGATATACCACGCCACTCGCCCCAATGTGAAGCGATGGCCTGCCAATGGCCCAAGTAGCTATACCAGTAAATAAAAGCCCTAATAATAAGACCTTCCAGCGTATATCCCTATAAAAATAGAATAACGCCGCCGTCAAAACGAATAGCGGAACTGAATTGTTAAAAAGATGTTTCAAACTGCCGTGAATAAAAGGACTGAAAATAATCCCCCGCAAGCCTGATACGGTTCGCGGATAAATTCCATAAGGATTAAAGTTTATATTGAAACGCGCCTCAAACCAATATACAATCCAAAGAACCAATACAAAGAGTAATGGATACCCAAAAACCTCGGGGCTAAATTTTAATTGGTTTTGCTGTGACATATTGCTCTGCTTACAAAAAACACTCCCAAGTCCAAATTTATGATAAATTGTCAGTGAAAGCGATTTATTAAAATTGTAATTTTGAAAAACTATGAACGCACCCCTCGCCGAACGTATCCGCCCCACCACCCTCGAAGGTTATTTAAGCCAGCAGCATTTGGTGGGACCCAAAGGTTCCCTCACTTCACAATTGGGAACGGGGATGATTCCCTCCATGATTTTTTGGGGGCCTCCGGGCACGGGCAAGACAACACTCGCAAATATAATTGCCAATGAAAGCGGCAGGCCTTTTTATACCCTGAGCGCGGTGGATAGTGGCGTTGCCGCGGTTCGGGAAGTAATTGAAAAAGCAAAGAAAAGCGACAACCTCTTCTCCACCAAAAACCCCATTCTTTTTATAGATGAAATTCACCGTTTCAGTAAATCGCAGCAGGATTCGCTTTTGGGCGCAGTAGAAAAAGGTTGGATAACACTTATTGGTGCTACTACAGAAAATCCCAGTTTTGAGGTAATTCCCGCACTATTATCACGCTGTCAGGTTTACGTATTGCAATCTTTCAGTCGTGAAGATATGGAAGCTCTATTGAAAAGAGCTTTAAAGGAAGATAAAATTCTTTCCCAAAAAAAAGTGACCCTAAAGGAAACCGAAGCTCTAATTCGTCTATCGGGCGGTGATGCGCGCAAGTTATTAAACATTTTGGAGTTGGTTGTGCTATCGGAAAAAGCCGATAAACTCACCATTACGAATGATTTGGCAATGCAGAAAGCACAGAAAAATACGGTGCTGTACGATAAGACCGGCGAGCAACATTACGATATTATTTCCGCATTTATAAAATCCATTCGTGGTAGCGACCCAAATGCGGCCGTCTATTGGTTGGCCCGGATGATTGAGGGTGGCGAAGATATCAAGTTCATTGCGCGAAGAATGGTGATATTGGCTTCCGAGGATATTGGGATGGCAAACCCAAACGCCCTTTTGCTTGCTACCAGTACTTTTCAGGCGGTTAATACTATCGGCTATCCCGAAGCACGCATCATTTTAAGCCAGTGTGCCATTTATTTGGCAACTTCCCCGAAGAGCAATGCTTCGTATAAAGCAATTGGCGAGGCACAACAGCTGGTTCGGCAAACGGGAGACTTATCGGTGCCGCTATCTATCAGAAACGCGCCTACAAAGCTTATGAAGCAATTGGGCTATGGTAAGGAATATGAATATGCCCATAATTACGAAGGCAATTTTGTTCCCCACGAGTTCCTGCCCGAAGAAATTAAGGGCACCACATTTTACAAACCCGGAAACAATCCCAAGGAAAATTCCTTAAAAAGTTATTTGAAACAGCTCTGGCAGGACAAATACGATTTTTAATTCACGGAAGTATAAACAGTGGTTGACGCGCCATCATTTATCGTAAGATTTCCCGAAGCATCAAAGGAGGCATTTGCCACATTTCCCGAAGTATCCATAAATTTCACCACATTATCCATTACTATTATTTTTCCCTTTAGCAGCAATCCGTCCTCAGCGCTGGCAGTTTCTTCGTATAAAGAATACCCTTCTGAAGTTTTTCTGAGCAGAAATGTCTTTCCTTCACGGCTGTAGTTTGAAAATTTTGCATCGGGAAGCAAATTGCCCGAAACCGTGGATGTTTTCGGTTTTGAAGATGCAGATATTTGGGACTTCGGCTGTCTTTCTTCGGAAGAAGCTACTTGCGAAGTGCCCAACAACACAACCTCTCTCTGTTTAACATTCAGCAACTCTACACTACTGAAAGCCTTGCGGAGTGCATCTTGATAGCTTTTGTCAAATTCCTTATACTTGCTTTTTCCTTCTTGGCTCCTATAAATTTCATTGTCCTTACAATCTTTCAGAACCACTTGTAGTTTTGTGCCAAATAATGTTTTCAATTCTTCCACATTGGCATAAAGGCCATCACAACGGTTTGCGTTTGGGGCCGAATCTGCCAAATAAGCATTGAAACCGCTTTTTTCAAAATAAAACTTGGTCATTGAATTTAATTGAAATTGATCCTTTGATTTAAGAAAATCAAACTGATCAGGAATGATTACGTAACTATAATCGTTCAAGTTTGTTTGTTGTGCATGTAAGTTTATCGATAAAAATAAGGCGGTTACTAGCAGGAAAAATCGTGTCATTCTTCGTCAATTATAATGTTAAACCCTAATTGCAAAGATACACTTTTTGCTTTTGCTAAATTGCCATACCTTATAAGATTGTCAGCAGCGAGATAAAAGTTAAGTTTACCAATGTCAGTAGAAACCCCTAACCCAACATTTGAAAACGAATATGAATCTACTGTATATGTTGCTTTTGCAGATAAATAGTCAGTAATTCTTCTGTGATAGAACAAGGTTCCTGCCATTTGGGCTCCTTTGGGTCTAAACATAGCGTAAAATTGCAAACCTACATTTTGCTTGTGAAGCTTTCCTCCACCCATATTTAAACAATCACAATCGCCCGCGCTATTGAATCTTCCAAAACCGAAACTTAGCCCAGCATTCAATTTTGTAGGACGAAACTGTGTATATGAATTATGAAGCGTATCAATAGGAATTTCACGTTCTATTTCATCTTCGAGGTCATCATAATACGGAAGTGTGGAATCTCCTTCATTAAGCGGTGGAAAAATTAAGTTAATCCCGTCCAAAGTATAAGTTCCATGCGCCCGATAGCTTTCCACATCCTTTGAGTGAAAAATTGCTCCCACATCAAGCGCACTGGCAGAAAGTGTTAATGCTTCGTTGATATCATAAGTAAAACCCAGGTCCACCCCTACTCCAATATTTCCTCCAAAAAAGGCGCGGCCCAAGATTTCACTGGTTACTTGTGATGCACCATCTAAATCCCTCAAGGACGCGTAGCCCGAAGTTTGAACACTAACATCAGCATCCTGAACAATGTGCTCGTAAATATTTTCTGAATCGTTATCTCCCAATCGGGTCACAAAACTTCCGGTATTGTTTACACTTCGGTAGCTGAACATACTCGAATACAGCTTCAATCGCCCACCCACGGTTAGTTTATCACTGATTTGTTTATTCAACCCAAAATGATATACTGTCATAAAATCGCCTGTAGTGCTTATTTCCCCCAAATCAAATGGATAATCCAGATAATCCCGGTTTCCTTCCCAAGCGAGTACGGCCAAATCTTTCGGAAAATAGACTATAAAGTCAAATTCCTGGTAAATTCCGCCAGAAAAATAGATATCATTTTTTGCTCGCCAACCGAAATTGATAAGTTCCAATTGCTGGGTAGCGGTAAAGAAATCGGTATGTTTCATTTTAAATAACTGCCGCGTAATACGGTCGTTGATATTGTCATTGCCATCCTTAAAAATATCATAAGCAGAAACGCCCGACGAACCGCCATTGAAATGGATTTGTGATAAAAAAGGAATTCCGTAATGTTTCTTTTGGGTAACCTCGCTACCGGGATTCAACATCAGTGATTGGGGAATGTCGTCAAAACCGTAGAGTATTTGCTTATTTTGGGAAAAAGCAAATAATCCCACGAGGGAAAATATGTAGGTAAATAAATTTCGCATGGTATTAGTATTCCAAAAAGTAGGTTGTTTTGGATTTTAAATTTAAAATGCCTTCCAAATTTTCTTCGGAAGAGGCTATGGTTACGGAAACCACAACCTTATTGGCCTGAGTAAGGCGAAGAATATCATCCCCCTCAACGTTTTCAATATATTCGGTAATCACGGGAGCCGTGGGCAAGCCTTCAGAAACAGAGGTTCCCGCCACATAGGTTGTATCGTTTGCTTCATTTAAAAACTGAAAATCTACTTGGAAATTTCTGGGAATACCGTTCGTGAACTTAAAATAGAACTCCGCACGCTTTAAGCTTTCCTGAAGGGTACTATCATCCAGGAATTTAATTTCGGTAGTGTCTGTAACGGTAAGTACGGGGTTTGAATTTATAGTGTCATAAAACTGTCTGGCGTCTAAATTGAAATATATTAAGTCCAATTCAACCACTGGGGTAAGGGCAATATCTTCGGCTTGGTCAAAATCAGTATCCTTTATGCAGGCCGTTAAAAATAGGCAAGCACAGACCATAATTATGGAACGGGATAGGGTTTTATTCATATGTGGGGATAATTTACCTGTTGTTAACGCACTTTTATGCAGGATTATTACTACAAATGCTTTTTAATTTCAGAAAGTTCGCTAATGGCAAAATGTGGTGCCGTAACCATTTCATTGCGATAATTAAAAAACAAAGTATGCATTCCCGCTTTTTGGGCCCCAATAATATCTGCTTCCAAGCTGTCGCCAATCATAACACTCTGTGTTGATGCAACCGAAGCTTTCATTAGGGCAGTTTCAAATATAACAGGATGGGGCTTCTTTAACCCTACCTCTTCCGAAGTGGTTACCGTACTGAAATATTTTTTTATACCACTGTTGTGAAGTTTAAGATGCTGTACTTCCTCAAACCCATTGGTGATGATATGAAGTCTATAATTGGCCGAAAGATAATCGAGAATGTCAACGGCCCCGGTAAATAGATGGTTGTCGATGGGCAATTCTTCAATATAGCAATGGGCGAGCGAATCGATCGTTTCCAATGGAAATTTCAATTTGAAACAATCGAAGGTTTCCGTCAATCGGCCCCGACGAAGTTGTTCCTTGCTTACGCGGTCCTCGCGATATTTTTTCCAATAATCGAGGTTTATGGGTTCATATACCCTTAAAAATTCGGCTAAGGGCAATTCAATTTTATGTTTTCTGAAAACCCTTTCAAACGCCAAACCTGAGTTTTTATCAAAATCCCAAAGGGTGTGGTCCAAATCGAAAAAGACATCCGTTATTCCATTATTCTGCATATTCCTGTAATTTTTCAGCTAAAATCTTGCGCCAAACTTTGTTGTTTTCCTCGGAAGAAAAATCGCTGTTTGAAAAAATCATCGTAAAAGTTCCATTCACCTTTTCAACTGCCGCGAGGGTATTGTTAACCGTTTTTTCGATATCCGATGCATATTTCTTCTGAAATGCCAAAGTTGTCATTGCTATGGGATGCACAACCAGGGGCGTTTTTATCTCATAATCCAAATCATAAAAAAGAAACGGGGTGCAGGTTCCGGCGCGAAAGCCCACAGTGTCCCGGAATACCATCGTAAAATCCCGCTTTACCTCCAACTCTACCAAATGCCGATAAATATCGGGCAAGTTTACCAAAAATTCCGAATTCATGGAGCTGCTTAGCGCACGGTTTGTTATTTCCTCCATTCGGCGCTTTTCGGTTTTTAAAATTTCATAATTGCTCAACGCCCCAAACGAAAAAATAAGCCCTACTTCTTTATAATCCGCCACAAATTTGATGAGCATCTTAAACTTTTGGCGGTGCGTGTTCATACTCTCGTTAAAGGACAGGGCATTGCCCAATAGAAAGAATACCGTCAAATTAAAATTTCTCCTCGTGGCCTTGTTTATGAGCCATTTAAAAGTATCCAGCGGGTCGCGCTTCAAGCCCAAAATAACTTGTGTCCTATTTAATATATTGCGAAATTTTCCGTGGAAAAAACTATCCAAATACCCAATAACGGAACGGAATACGCCCTTCTGCTTATACGCATACGGTTGCGAGGCAACAATAACGGGATGGATTGTAATTTTTTTTTCGGGAAATTCCATCTCGGGAAAGGTTTCCAATAGTTTTGCCTTAAACAAATGCGCCCAAATATCAACAATGGGCTGCTGCAAAAACCCGTGCTTGAACGCCAAGCTCTCCGAAGCCATAAAACGCCCAACCTCATCCTTTACGTGGGGCAGATACTCCTCATAACGCGTAATCATAAAAAAGCTGGAGGCAAAAATGTCAAAAGGAAGCGCACTATTGTTGGAGACTGAAAAGAAGCCAAAGGTGTCGCCCCATTTTTTCACCGACACGTCAATCGCCTCAAGCCCTTGCTGCTCCAAGAGCCCATAACTTTGAAAGAAAAGTTCGTTGCCCAACGGTTTCTTGCCATATGAAATTTTGGGGCCAATGTGCGCAATGAATTCTTCTATTTCAGAAGTAAACGCAACCTCAATCCCCAAGATTCGCAGACAAATATGCTTAAAAATATAGGAAATACGGGGAGTGGATTTTTGGGCGTAAATTAACAACATAGCGGGTTACAGCATATTTTCATCGGCGAAGCTAAAGTACGCTTTTTCAGTAATTATAAGGTGATCCAGCACCTTTATGTCCAGACTATCGCCCGCCGTTTTTAGCTTTTTGGTAAGCTGGATGTCTGCCTGGCTGGGCTTCAACGTGCCCGAGGGATGGTTGTGTGCCAAAATTATACCCACGGCGCCCAACTGCAGCGCATCCTTAAAAGCGAGGCGTACATCTACTACCGTCCCCGTAATTCCACCCTTGCTAAGCTGTGCGCTTTTAATGATTTTATTTGAATTGTTTAGATAAAGTATCCAAAACTCCTCGTGCGGAAGTTCGCCAATTATAGGCTGCACATATTCAAAAACGGAATTGCTGGAAGTAATTTTTTTTCGCTCCAATGCTTCGCCCGTTCTTCTTCTTCGGCCCAGTTCCATTGCGGCGGCTATGCAAATTGCCTTGGCCTCGCCAATGCCCTTGAACTCCATCAGTTCTGGGATGGAAAGCCTTCCCAATTCACTTAAATTGTTGCTAACTGAAGCTAAAATACGTTGGCTTAGCGATACTGCACTTTCGTTCCGGCTACCGGAACCAATCAGGATGGCAATCAGTTCGGTATCGCTCAATGCCGTTCGGCCTTTCAGCAGCAATTTTTCGCGCGGCCGGTCGTCTTCGTTCCAGTTTTTTATGGAAAAGGAGTTGTTTTCTTCCATACTTTAGCTTTTCACTAAAGATAATAATGTATGCCCAAACGGCATAAAAAATTGAAAACAATATTCTTAAATGAAGATTTCATATTTATTGAATAAATTTATATTCGGAACCAAGCAAATTTTTATATGAAATCACTTTTTGAAGAAGCCGCATTTTCCGAAATTAACGACAGGATAGATAACCTTTCCGCAAACTCGGAGAAACTTTGGGGCAAGATGAGCGTGGGCCAAATGTTAAGACATTGTCAGGAACCGCTAAAGGTTACCTTGGGAAAGGGGAAGATAAAAAAGCAGTTTTTTCCGCTTGCCTTTTTATTCAAGAAATCATTATATAATGACAAACCGTGGAAGCGAAATCTACCGACGGCAAGCTCATTTAGAGTTTTGGAAGACAAGGATTTTGCAACGGAAAAAGTAGTGCTCAAAAAATTGATTGCTGAATTTCATACCAAGAAAAACCAAACGCTCTGGGAGCCACACCCTATTTTCGGGAAATTTTCTGCCGAGCAGTGGGGCAAGATGCAGTACAAGCATTTGGACCACCATTTACAGCAATTTGGCGTATAGAATCAAGCCTAACAATAGGCTCTTTATTGTTCCTTTAGCCAATTTATTGCCTCCTGTCTTTCGGAAAGCTCAAAACCCTTGACTTTCATCCCTGGGATAATAGCGCCAAAGGCTTCCATGGATTTTTCGAGCCATTCTTTATCTGTCACGATGGCTACGGCTTTAATGTCCTTCCAGTAATGTAGGTCTGTTTTTAAATCTTCCCACATGGCCTTGACGGTATAATTTAACTCGTCAATTTCGGCAAAAAGCTTTATTTCGCCGTGCTCCATTTTGTGTTTTTCCATTAATGGATTCAGTTGGTCGTAATCCGTTTCGGTGGTTTTTCCGGAGATTATGATTCCAAGAATATCTGCCGGAAGACCGTTCACGATGGTAAACATAATGTATATTTTAAGTTTAACTTTTCTTGAGATTTGAAGTTAAAAATTATTGAGGGCTATCGATATTAAAGATGTATTAATTAACACATTTTTAATGTGGGAAAATTTGCTGGAGATTCTTCGTAAACGGTATAGGAAGAGGAAAGAAAGTTTTTTTGGACGAGGTTAGAAATTAACCACGAATTGACGAATGGGATTCTCTACGTGCATCCCTAAAAGCTCCTCCCGATAGCTATGGGGATTGAAAATGAAAAGGAAGAAAAAAGTTTCTTGAGCAAGCTCAAAACTTTTTTCTTCCTTTTATTTATTCGTGACCGCGGAGGGATTCAAACCCCCAACCCTCAGAGCCGAAATCTGATGCGCTATTCAGTTGCGCCACGCGGCCGTGTTCAATGTTCAAAAATATTTAATTTCGAATCATATTAACCTAATAACCCAATAACTTATTAACCAATAACTAGAAATTAGGAAAGTCTCTTCTTCACTGCGGTGGAAATGGTTTTACCATCGGCTTTGCCCGCTATTTTTGCGGTGGCCAATCCCATTACCTTTCCCATATCGGCCATAGAGGAAGCTCCCGTTTCAGCGATGATTTCATCCACAATCTTGCCCACCTCATCCTCGCTTAACTGTTGTGGCAAAAACTGCTCTATTACCTTTGCCTGGGCCAATTCCGGTTCTGCAAGATCCTCGCGCCCCTGTTCCTTATAAATTGCAGCACTGTCCTTACGTTGCTTTACCTGCTTTTGCAGCAATTTTATCTCTTCCTCCTCGGTCAAATCTGCCTTTGAACCCGTTTCGGTCTGTGCCAGAAGCAGGGCAGATTTCACGGAACGCAATGCCTCCAAAGACTGGGTGTCCTTCGATTTCATCGCGGTTTTCATTGCATCCATTATCTTTTCCTGTAAGCTCATTCCTTTGTTTTTAATAGCGTACGAAGATACTTAATTCAGCCGAAATGCGAAAAACTATTGCAAGTTTTATAAGATGAAAATACGCATAAAAAAGCCCAAACTCAATTAAGAAATTCGGGCTTCTGCTTTAAGTGAAAAAAATATCACTTAGTCAACATTGTCGTGCAAAAACGAATTGTTCTTGCGCAATTCAATCTCATCATCTTCAGTATTTACCGAGGTTCTGGAGATGTTGGGTTCGTTTTTTGTTTCGTTAAGATCAATTCCCATACGCTTGTAGGCAGGTTGTTTTTCAATCTCATCGATTCGCGAAGGACTGTTTTTAAATTTATAATTGAACTCTTTCATTTTCCGTTTGCGCTCCTCGGTACGCTCGCTCAATATTTTGGAGATGGGCGAATTCATGGGGTCCTCCTCAATTTGGGTTTCTACCTCCTTCGCATTGGGCTCTGCAACTGTTCTTTTTTCAAAAACAATTTCTTCGTCCTCTATTTCCTCCGCAACCAATTTTGAGGGTTTGGCGCTGTTCAGCCGATTCTCAACTTCTTGATAATCGTCCAGACTGTAACGCTTTATTCCTTCACCCGAAACTTCTGTAATGGGAATAACTTCTATGTGATCCTGTACCTCGATTTCGCCCAGATCAAAGAAAACCGTTTCATCCTTGTCTTTCTTTTCGGGTTTTTTGGGGGCCGAATTGATAGGGAGATCAAACATCAATATTTGGTCATCGTTCTCTTCGGAAGTTGGGGTAGCGATATTCGAATCTTTTTCGGCTTCCTTATTGGGCGCCTCAACAATTACGAATTCGTTCACGTTCATTTTATTTACCTCGACTTGGTTGAATTCCTCTATATTTCCAACTTTGACTTCTTCATAGGAAACGTTTAGGTTTTTCAATAATTCCGAAGTTTTGATATAACCGTCAAAAGGAAGTTTTTCTTCTATTTCGGCATCGTCAAAAAGTGTGTGCTTTACAACCGGAGCCTGCGCTTTCGGTTGTTGGCCCAAGGGCTTTTCCGGCAATTTTACCGTACTTGCAGTAGCCTTTGGGGTTAGGTCGTGCTCGGCCTTTTGTTCGTCTTCCAGGGTGTGGATTATCTTTTTGGTTTCGGTATTTACTATTTCATTCTGTTGCTCCACGTTAAAACCTGTGGCAATCACGGTAATAGCGATGGAACCTTCAAGGCTTTCTTCTTCGCCCACACCCATAATGATGTTTGCGCTATGACCGGCTTCATTCTGAATATGGTCACTTATTTCGCCAATTTCATCTATGGTAATTTCATCTGTTCCAGAAACGATAAGCAGCAATACGTTTTTGGCACCTTTTATTTTATTGTCGTTTAGCAAAGGCGAATCCAATGCCTTACCGATGGCTTCTTTGGCCCTGTTGGCGCCAGAAGCGGTAGCGCTTCCCATAATGGCGGTCCCGCTATTGGCAAGTACGGTCTTTGCATCGCGAAGGTCAATGTTTTGGGTGTAGTGGTGCGTAATTACTTCGGCAATACCACGAGCAGCGGTGGCCAAAACCTCATCAGCTTTTGAGAAGCCTGCCTTAAAACCGAGGTTTCCATAGACTTCGCGCAATTTATTGTTGTTGATAACCACTAACGAATCCACATTTTGGCGCAGTTTTTCAACACCAATCTGTGCTTGGTCGTTTCGGGTTTTTCCTTCAAATTGGAATGGAATGGTTACAATACCAACCGTTAAAATATCCATATCCTTGGCCATTTTGGCAATAATTGGCGCAGCACCGGTACCTGTGCCACCGCCCATTCCGGCCGTGATAAAGATCATTTTTGTATTGGTGGTAAGCATATTGCGGATTTCTTCCATACTTTCCACGGCAGACTGCTCCCCTACTTTAGGGTTGGCACCAGCTCCCAGGCCTTCGGTGAGGGAAACCCCCAATTGGATTTTGATTGGCACCGGACTGTTCTCCAAAGCCTGTGCATCTGTGTTGCATATTACAAAGTCAACTCCCTTTATGCCCTGGCTGAACATATGGTTAATGGCGTTACTTCCTCCGCCACCCACGCCAATAACCTTAATCACATTGGATTGGTTCTTTGGCAGATCGAAGGAAATGTTGTCAAATTCTGTTTTGCTGCTCATGTCTTTTATTTTTTATTACAATTTTTTATTGCCTATTTTTACTTTCTACCGCTACTAAACACTTTATTCGGCATTGTCCAAAAATTCCTTGAACTTTTCCGCCCATTTATCAAAAAACCGCTTGGAGGTTTTTTGCTCTTTTTCTTTATTCTTTTCTTTCTTTTTTTCTTCTTCAACTTCGGTCTCTTCAGCCTTTTCCACTGTTTCTTCGGAAGTGATTTCATGTGAAAAACGCTTCATCAACGAAGATTTCTCCTTACTTTCCAAGCTGTTAAGCACCAAGCCCACTGCGGTCGCATACATAGGGCTGGTGGTTTCGGCATCGCTGTCACCAGCCAAATGCTCGTTGGGATAACCTATGCGGGTGTCCATTCCCGTGATGTATTCCACCAATTGCTTTATATGCTGCAGCTGTGCGCCGCCGCCCGTAAGTACGATTCCCGCGATAAGTTTCTTTTTTTGGTCCTCGTGCCCGTAGTTTTTTATTTCCATATACACCTGCTCGATAATTTCGATAACGCGGGCGTGGATTATTTTTGAAAGGTTTTTTAAGCTGATTTCCTTGGGCTCTCTCCCTCTCAGGCCAGGAATTGAGACTATTTCGTTGTCTTTATTTTCCCCAGGCCAAGCGGAGCCAAATTTTATTTTCAGAAGTTCGGCTTGTTTTTCAATAATGGAACAGCCTTCCTTTATGTCTTCGGTAATTACATTTCCACCAAAAGGAATTACGGCAGTATGGCGAATAATGCCATCCTTAAAAATCGCTAAATCTGTAGTGCCGCCACCTATATCAATTAAGGCTACACCTGCTTCTTTTTCCTCTTGGCTCAGTACCGCTTTTGCCGAAGCCAAAGGCTCCAAAGTGATTGCGGAAAGCTCCAGACCGGCGCTTTTAATACATCTGCCCACATTTCTAATGGAGGAAACCTGCCCTACCACCACGTGAAAGTTGGCTTCCAATCGTGCGCCGTACATGCCGATAGGTTCTTTTATTTCGGCCTGCCCATCAACCTTAAAATCCTGCGGCAGTACGTGCAAGATTTCTTCTCCCGGAAGCATAACCAGTTTGTGTACTTGGTTGCAAAGACGGTCTATATCTTCTTCCTTTATTACATCCTCGCCATTGGGACGGGTAATGTAGTCGCTATGCTGAAGGCTTCTTATATGCTGGCCGGCAATGCCCACCACAACTTCCTTAATCTTCATTCCGGAAGAGGTCTCGGCATCCTGCACCGCCTGCTGAATGGACTGAATGGTCTGCGTAATATTGTTTACCACGCCACGGTGCACCCCGAGGCTTTTGGCTTTGCCAATCCCCAATACCTCCATTTTGCCATAATCGTTCTTTCTCCCAATCATGGCAACTATCTTGGTAGTTCCAATATCCAATCCTACAGCAATGTTCTCGTTTTCCATGACCTTACTTTTTTGTGGCTATTACCTGACTTTCAAATTTCAGATTCACCATATTGTACCCATACAGCGTACTGTCCTGTTTAGTTTTCTTGTAAAATGCTTTAAAGTTTTGAAACTTTTTCTCAATGTTATCCGGCTTCCCAAAAAGCACTTTAAAATTCATTTTTCGCAGCTCCAATTCTATCTCGCCGTTCATTTTTCTGTTTAACCCCACCACGCTTTGTTTCATAAATTCGTCGTCATTGATTTTTAGCAGCAATTGGGTAACTTCATTAAAATTATTTTTTGAAGTTCCCGTAATTATTGGCACTCTTGCCGAGTACACATCAGAGAGCGGCATCTTTTTACCATCGGCATCCAGATAATAATCAGGCGAAGCGGATACTCTGCCTATTGGTTTGCGCTGCTCAATTTTTGCCCCCAACGTACCGTCCACCGATACATACACCTGAACATCACGAACCATAGGGTTTTCCTGAAGCCGCTGCTCCATCTTCTTCAAAACTAAAGCTTCTTTGCCTATGCTCGTAACCTTGTCTTGATTTTGTATCAACAATTTATTAACTGTGTTGTAGGTGATAAAAGGACTGTTTTCATCCACAAATTCTACGTCCACCTTCTTGATTTTACGGGCGTCATTTCGCTTTTTTGTAAAGCTGAAAAGAAACGCCATAATACCCAGCAAAATGATAAATTTGATGATTTCAATACTACGTTTCATTTTTCAATTTTTTGGTTAACTTATTCACTTCAACGCCTATATCTCCTGCCCCTACGAGCAATTTTATTCTGCATTTTGACTTCAGCAGAACCTCGGGCAGGGCAGATTTAACAACCAACCGCTTGTTTTTTGCAATCACTTGGTCCAAAAGCCATTTGGAAGTAATTCCTTCAATGGGCTCTTCCCTTGCGGGATAAATATCCAGCAGCACTACCTCGTCAAATTGTGGCAGACTTTTGGCGAAACCTTCAGCAAAATCGCGCGTTCTGCTGAAAAGATGCGGCTGAAAGACAATCTGTTTGTGATCGTTGGGGTACATTTCGTCCACGGCCTGAAATAGCGCATCAATCTCTGTGGGATGGTGCGCATAATCGTCTATCAAAACCAATTCATCGGTTTTTATTTTATAGGAAAAGCGGCGCTTCACCCCTTTAAATGATGCCAATGCTTTGGGCAGACGATCGGTTGGGGAGCCTGCTAAAATCGCCATACCCAAAGCCATGATGGCATTTGTAAGATTGTGGTGCCCGGGAAGAAGGAAGGTCAAGTTTTCCAAAGTTCCGTTCGGAGTTCTTAAATCGAAAAGATATGCACCGTTCTTTATTTTAACATTTTGGGCCGAATAATCCGCGGCTTCTTCAACGCCAACGGTCATCCCGTCCAACGAAAGGTTCTTTTTTATGAAAACATTTTCTTCTTTTTCCACCAATCGCGCGAAAGCCCTAAAGGCATTCTCTATTTCTGAGGCATCGCCATAAATGTCCAAATGGTCTGCGTCCATTGAGGTTACGCAGGCAATATCTGGACGAAGCTGCAGAAAGGAACGGTCAAATTCATCTGCCTCAACAACGGTTATTTCGTTGCCTTTATAAATAAAATTTGAATTATAGTTTTCCGCAATCCCACCCAAAAACGCGGTTACCGGCATATTGCATTCCGCCAATAAATGCCCCAAAATGGCCGAAGTCGTAGTTTTTCCGTGCGTTCCGGCAACGGCGAGGCAAAGTGTGTTTTTGGAAACCTCGCCCAAAAGCTGGGCACGTTTTACGATTTGAAAATCTTCTGAAAAGAAATAATTTAAAATCTTGTTGCCCTTTGGAATGGCGGGCGTGTAAACCACCAAAACATTCTCTTTTGAAAGAACTTCTTTTTGAATTTCAGAAATTTCATCAATAAAAGTAACCGGGATGCCTTCCGAAATCAATTCCTCGGTCAAATCGGTTGAAGTTCTATCGTACCCAAAAACAGCCTTCCCCTGCATTTTGAAATAGCGTGCAAGCGCACTCATCCCAATGCCGCCTATGCCGACGAAGTAGAAGGTTTGTATGTCTTTTAGGTTATTCAAAATTTAATGTTTCAGGTTTAATTTAGTCGATGGGTTGATGTGTTTAGAAGTTTAGCCACTATACTCATCGACTTCTCAACTCATCGACTTTTTTCTAATAATTTCTCAATCTCTTCAACTATATCTTTTGTGGCATTTGGTCTTGCCAGTTTTTTTATGTTTTCAGAAAGTGTTTTCTGCTTTTCTTCGGAAGCGAGCAATGCTGAAAACTCGTTTTCGAAATTGGCATCCAGTTCACTTTCCTTAATCAATAACGCGGCATTTTTTTCTGAAATTGCCAGTGCGTTTTTGGTTTGGTGGTCTTCGGCAACGTTTGGCGAGGGAATGAAAATCACGGGCTTGCCCACCAAACACAGTTCAGAAACCGAAAGTGCTCCCGCACGCGAAATGATGAAATCTGCCGCCGCGTATGCCAAATCCATTCGGTTTAAAAAGGGATGGATTTGGACCGTTTGGGAACCTTTGTTTTTATAGGTTTCTTCGTAAAATTTACCGCATTGCCAAATAACCTGCAAATTGTTCTTTTCAAAAAACGGCAATGATTTTTCAATCAACTGGTTGATACGGCGTGCACCGAGACTTCCGCCCAAAACCAACAACGTTTTCTTTTCTTTTTTCAAGTTGAAGAAAGCTACTGCTTCTTCCCTTTTTAAAGAAATATCCAGCAAATCCTGCCGCACGGGATTGCCCGTTATTCTTACTTTTTCCGAAGGAAAGAATTTTTCCATTCCTTCATAAGCCACACAAATCTTCTGAACTTTACTGCTCAACCATTTGTTGGTTATTCCTGCGTGGCTGTTCTGCTCTTGAATTAAGCAAGGAATCCCTTTTAAAGCCGCCATTCGCAACAAGGGAGCACTGGCATAACCGCCCGTACCGATTGCAACATCGGGTTTGAAGTTTTTAAGAATTTTAAGCGATTTTCCAAGACTGGAAACAAGTTTCAACGGAAACGCCAAATTCTGCAATGATAAACTCCGTTGCAGCCCAGAAATCCACAGGCCTTTTATTTTATAACCTGCCTGTGGCACCTTTTCCATTTCCATTCTATCCTTTGCGCCAACGAACAAAAATTCAGCATCGGGAAAACGGGTTTTTAACTCGTTCGCAATGGCAACCGCCGGGTAAATATGACCTCCGGTGCCTCCGCCTGATATGATGAATTTATATTTCAAATTGCTTCGCTTAATATATCCAATGGATTTTCTTCCTTTTCTTCTTTGGCAACCACCTCCCGTTTTGCGCTCACGCTTAAAATCATTCCAAGTGCCAGACACGTCATCCAAATTGAAGTACCCCCACTGCTTATCAATGGTAAATTTTGTCCGGTTACCGGAAACAGTTCCACAGCCACCGCCATATTTATCATCGCCCTAAAAACAATGGGCAAGCCTACGCCAATAACCAACAACTTTCCAAAAACGGAGGTTGATTTATGCGCGACCACCACGATCCTAAAAAGCAGAAACAAATACAAAACCATCAAAAACATGCCGCCCAAAAGGCCAAATTCCTCAACAATAATTGCATAAATAAAATCGGAGGAGGACTGTGGCAAAAAGTTCTTTTGAACACTTTTGCCTGGTCCCAAACCTGCCACACCGCCTGAAGCAATTGCTATTTTTGCTTTTTCGATTTGGTAATCGGCTTCGGTATCTTTATCATCACTGAAATTTTCAACACGACTTATCCAAGTATCCACACGATTTGGGAAAACGCCCGGAAATGCTTTTGCGGTAAGCACGAAGAGCGTGAGGAAAATCAATCCGGCTCCTAGGATTATCCCTAAATACTTCAATGGATACCCACCTACGAAAACGAGCATTACAATCATTGAAAAAAAGATTGCAGTGGTAGAAAAGTTAGCAGGAAGTATTAATGCGAGCACTATAAATACAGGTACCCAGAGCGGTAAAATGGTTTCCTTGAAGGTAACGGTTTTGTCTTTTATGCGCGAAAGATAACGCGCCACATAAGTCATCAAAACCACGCCAGCCAGTGTTGAAGTCTGAAATGTTATACCCACAAACGGCAAGCGTATCCACCTACTTGCGTTTGCGCCGTCAATCGTGGTGCCTTCCGCCATTGTGATAATCAACAGCAGGATAATAACGGGCATGGCGATAATGGAAAGCCCCCGGAAATAGTGATAAGGTATTTTATGAACGCCATACAAAATTCCAAAGCCCAATACAAGGTGTGAAAAATGACGGAGCAAATAAGGCAGCGTGCTTCCATCTCCGTACAAATACGCCAGATTACTACTGGAGCTATATACCGGCAAAAAGGAAAATAGTGCCAAAAGACCTACAATTCCCCAGATTGCTTTATCACCCTGTATGTAATGGAAAATGTTTTTCACTTGAAATGTTTCTGGTTTCTAAAATTTCGTATTTCCGTTTTCGTATTTCGTTTTTTTACAAATTTCTAACTGCATCTTTAAATTGTCTTCCGCGGTCTTCATAGTTTTCAAAAAGATCAAAACTTGCACAGGCCGGGGAAAGCAAAACCGTGTTATTTCTTTCAGCCAATTTGTAGGCAACCTGCACCGCCATTGCCATGGAATCGGTTTCAATTATTGTATCCACAACGTTTCCGAAGGCATTGATTATTTTTTCGTTATCAACTCCCAAGCAGATAATCGCCTTTACTTTTTCGTTTACCAACGGCAACAGTTCACTGTAATCGTTGCCTTTATCCACCCCGCCCACAATCCACACGGTTGGGTTTTCCATACTATCAAGTGCAAAAAATGTAGCATTTACGTTGGTGGCTTTGGAATCGTTTATGTACATCACATTGTTGATTTTTAAAACCTTTTCCAACCTGTGCTCCACGCCCTGAAATCCTTCCAGACTTTCACGGATTGTCTGTTTTCTGATTCTCAATAATGTAGCTACCGTTGATGCAGCCATGGCGTTCTTTACATTGTGTTCCCCTTGTATTCCGATTGTTGCGATTGGCATAGTAAATTCTGTATTATTTATTTTTATTATTATTTCGTTATTTCTTTTAAAAGCTCCCTGGTTCAGTTCCTTTTTTACCGAAAAAGGCAGCGGTTGTGATTTTATGGAATTTTGCGAAAGCCACTTTATTATTTCAACATCATCTGCATCATAAATGAAGTAATCCTGCGAGGTTTGGTTCATCGTTATCCGAAATTTTGAAGCGATATAATTTTCATATTTATAATCATATCGGTCCAAATGGTCCGGACTCAGATTGGTCAAAACTGCGATTTGCGGCGCAAAGGTTTCAATGCCGTCAAGCTGAAAACTGCTGAGTTCGAGTACGAAGTTTTCGTACTTCTCTTCGGAAACCTGCTCTGCGAAACTCTTCCCGATGTTTCCGCCCAACGCCACATTAAGTCCGCCGTCTTTCAGCAATTTATAGGTCAAACTTGCGGTGGTTGTTTTTCCGTTGCTTCCGGTTATTCCTACAATTTTTGCCTTTGTATATTTTGAAGCAAATTCAATTTCAGAAATAACCTTCACTCCCTTTTCGCGCAACTTTTTAACGATTGGTGCGTTATCGGGAATTCCCGGACTTTTCATCACTATGTCTGCCAAAAAGATTTTGGCTTCGGAATGGCCTTCCTCTTCCCATTCAATTCCATTATTTATAAGAACTTGTTTGTACTTTTCCTTTATTTTTCCGAAGTCTGAAACAAATACTTCAAACCCCTTTTTCAATCCTAAAATGGCTGTGCCTACTCCACTTTCACCTCCTCCGAGAATTACGATTTTCTGCTTCATAGTTCAGTCAAATTATTTTTCCCTCGCAAAGCCGCAAAGGCGCAAAGTGTTTTCATATTATTCTAAACTTCTAAACTCATCGACTCATCGACTTTTTATCTAATTTTCAACGTAACAATCGTAATGATTGCCAAAAAAATTCCCACAATCCAAAACCGCGTAACAATTTTACTTTCGTGGAAACCCTTTATTTGATAGTGGTGATGCAATGGCGACATTCTGAAAATGCGCCTGCCTTCACCAAATTTCTTCTTTGTGTATTTAAACCAGCTTACCTGTAAAACCACCGAAAGATTTTCCATCAGAAATATTCCACAGAGAATGGGTATAAGCAGTTCTTTCCGAACTGCAATTGCAATTACGGCGATGATTCCGCCAATGGTCAAGCTGCCCGTATCGCCCATAAATACTTGGGCGGGATAGGTATTGTACCATAAAAACCCGATAAGCGCTCCTACGAACGCGGTGATGAAAATCGTCATCTCACCGGTGTTTGGGATGTACATAATGTTGAGATAATCCGCAAAAATTACGTTGCCCGACACCCAAGCAAAAAGCGCAAGCGTAAGACCAATGATGGCCGAAGTACCCGCGGCGAGGCCGTCAATTCCATCGGTGAGATTGGCTCCGTTTGAAACCGCCGTGATTATAAAAATCACGATGGGAATGAAAATGAGCCAGACATAGCTCTTATAATTTTCGCCCGCCCAGCTTATAAGTTCAGCATAGTTGAATTCGTTTTCCTTCACAAAGGGAATGGTGGTAAGCATTGCCTTATCCTTCACATAAAAAGTATTGGTGGATTCCTTGGCAATGACTTCCGTTATTTGTGTTTCAGTTTCAGGATTTTCAATGGTTCGCTGCACAATGATGTCTGGGTGCAAATACATAGTTACGCCCACAAAAAGGCCCAAACCTATTTGGCCTATTACCTTAAATTTTCCCGGTAATCCCTGCTTATCATTTTTAAATTTTTTAATGTAATCGTCAATAAAACCGATGGTCCCCATCCAAACGGTTGTAACAATCAAAAGGATTACGTAAATATTTTCAAGTTTCGCAAAGAGTAAAACAGGAACCAATGTGGCGAGAATGATAATGATTCCGCCCATAGTCGGCGTTCCCGCTTTTTCGTTTTGACCTTCCAAACCAAGATCACGGATAGATTCGCCTACTTGCTTTTTCTGCAGATAATTGATTATTTTTTTACCGTAAACCGTGGCGATAAACAGCGAAAGGATAACCGCCAAAATCGCCCGGAACGTAATAAAATTGAACAGCCCCGCACCTGGCACGTCGTATGTTTTATCCAAATATTCAAAAAAATAGTAAAGCATTGGCTATTTGTTTAGGGCGGTTAAAAGTTGGTTTACTATTTTAAAATCATCAAAATCGAAGCGCTCTCCGTTTATTTCCTGATAGCTTTCGTGGCCTTTTCCGGCAATCAAAATGATGTCGTTTTCCTGCGCCATTTGGCAAGCCGCTTTTATGGCTTCCTTTCTATTTATTATTGAAATCGTCTTTTTATAATGCTCGGCAGGCACGCCTTTTTCAATCTGTTCAATAATTTTTTCGGGATTTTCGGTGCGCGGATTGTCGCTGGTAAAAACCACTTTGGTGCTCAACGAAGCGGCAATGTTTCCCATAACCGGGCGCTTCTGCGCGTCACGGTCGCCGCCGCAGCCTACCACGGTTATAACTTCTTCGTTACCCGTGCGGATTTCATTTATGGTTTCCAAAACATTTTTCAGGGCATCGGGCGTATGTGCATAATCCACAATGGCAGTGATTTTCTTTTCTGAAATTAAATATTGAAACCTGCCGCCCACACTGTCCAATGTGCTCATTATTTGAAGAATTTCAAGTTCCTTCAACCCCAAAAGATATGCGGTACCAAAAATTGCAAGTAGATTATAAGCGTTAAATCCGCCAATCAATTTCACCCACAATTCCTGATTGTTTATTTTCAGAAGTTGCCCTGTGAACTGGCTTTCCAAAATTTGGGCTTTATAGTCGGCGTAGGTTTTTAGGGCGTAGGTATATTTTCTCGCTTTGGTATTCTGAAGCATTACCAAGCCGTTTTTGTCATCTACATTTACCAATGCAAAAGCAGATTTCGGCAAAGCATCAAAAAAGGATTTTTTCACATCGCGGTATTCCGCAAAATCTTTGTGATAATCCAAATGATCGTGCGAAAGATTGGTAAAAACGCCTCCGGTGAAATGAAGCGCCTCGGTACGTTTTTGGTGAATTCCGTGCGAACTCACTTCCATAAAGCAATATTCCACGCCATCGGCCACCATTTCGCGCAGATATTTGTTGATGGTCAACGAATCCGGCGTAGTGTGAGTGGCTTTAAATTCTGTATCGCCCACCATTATTTTTACCGTGGAAAGTAAGCCAGCTTCCAAGCCCGCTTTTTTAAAAAGTTGATATAAAAGAGAAGAAACCGTTGTTTTCCCGTTGGTTCCGGTTATACCGACAAGCTTCAGTTCTTCCGAAGGGTTTCCGTAGTAATTGGCGGCCATTATCGCCAACGCCTTATGCGAATCCGCAACCTGTACGTAGGTAATTCCGTTGATGATATTTTCCGGCAAGGTTTCGCAAATAATTGCCAAGGCACCTTGGTCAGCAGCTTTTTTTATGAATTGGTGCCCGTCTGAAACGGTTCCTTTTATGGCGATAAAAACATCGTTCAAAGAAACATTTCGGGAATCAAATTCCAGATTGTTTATGGCCACGGAAGTACTGCCCACGACGCTTTCGATGGTAACTTTGTACAATATGTCCTTTAACAATATCACGATAAATTCAAGGTTATGGTTTGTCCCTTTTTTAAAGTTTCGCCAGACTTTATGGATTGGCTGGCAACGGTGCCATTGCCCACAACCTGCACTCGCAGCCCGAGATTTTCAAGTAAGGAAACGGCGTCCATTCCTGCCATTCCGGTTACATTCGGAATTGTTTTGGCGGGTTGTTGCAACTTGGCATAATATCTTTCAAAATCCTTCTCAATAGTTGGGTCGGGCCGTTCTATGGCTTCAACTTTGTCGATATTTCGGGACTCGGTAAAAATTTTCTGGGCAATTCTTTTAAAAACAGGTCCCGAAACATCAGCACCGTAAAACCCTTTTTTCGTACTCGGTTTGTGGATAATCACGATACAGGAATACTTTGGGTTTTCCGCGGGAAAAAAGCCTGCGAAAGAAGAAATATACCGGCGATTGCTTTTCCAGTCTGGCATCCAATATTCGGTTTGTGCAGTCCCAGTTTTCCCCGCCATTGAAAAATCTGGGGAATAAAGCGATTTACCCGTACCACGTATTACCGTGTTCTTCATAATTTCCTTGATTTTCGCCAAGGTTTCATCAGAGCAGATTTTAGGGTTTATAACTTTGGTGTCGTAGGTCGTTACTTTTTCATTCCAAGCGCGGACTTCTTTTATAAAACGAGGTTTTACCATTACGCCATTATTGGCAATGGCATTGTAAAAATTTAAGGTTTGGAGTGGAGTGAGACGTAAGTTATACCCATAGGCCATAGAAGGTAGTGCATTCTTGCTCCACTTTTTATCCCCAGGCTGTGGAATCATTGGTACGCCTTCACCCTTAATGGCAACGCCTGTTTTTTCGGTAAGATGCCAGCTTTTTAAACGATTGATGAATTTGTTGGGATTTTTGGAATAGTTATCATTTATAATTGTAGCCAACCCAATGTTTGAGGAAACTTCCAAAGCTTTCGCCGCAGATATTTTTCCGTAGCCGCCGCGGTGCGAATCGTAAATTTTTCTTCCGTAGAAAACCTTTACGCCGTTGCCTGTATCAACCACGGTACTGGTGTCTATTACCTTATCTTCCAAAGCGGCCATCATTGCCATTACCTTAAAGGTAGAGCCCGGCTCGTGCGATTCGCCGATGGCGTAGTTCAATTTTTCATAATAGGTTCCGTTGGAGGTGCGGCCCAAATTTGAGACGGCTTTTATTTCGCCCGTTGCTACTTCCATCACAATTACGGTTCCGTGCTCGGCTTCATAATATTCCAATTGTTTTAGCAAGGCGTGGTGGGCAATGTCTTGAATATTTACATTTATGGTTGAAACGATATCATAGCCATCCTGCGGCTCAATCTCATTGTCGTCGGAAATTGGCTTCCACTGGCCCTTGGCTATTTTTTGCTTTAGCCTATGGCCTTCCTTGCCCGTGAGCAAATCGTTGAATGCCCCTTCCAAACCAACGGCGTAGTATCCCGGACGGTCATAAGCCTCATCGCCCACGGTGCGTTGCGCTATCTTACCAATGGGATGCTCGCGGACGGTGCGCTGCTCCACAATTATTCCACCCTTGTAGGGGCCTTTGCGGAAAAGCGGCAGGTTTTTTACCTTTATATAATCTGAATAGCCCAGATTTTTTACGATAAGCAAATACCTGTTTTTATCGGCTCGCGCTTTTCTGAACATATTTTGATAATGCGACACGGGCTTCCCAAACATTTTGCTCAACCCTTCGGAAAGCGGCTTTAAATTTTCCTTGAAATCTTCCGAAGAAACCGTTACGGCGTCAAAGCGGATGTCATATTTTGGGACTGAAGTAGCCAAAAGACTACCATCGTCGGCGTAAACATTTCCGCGGTTTGCAGGAATCACGAAGTTTTTCGTGGTGTTTTCCTTTGCCAATTCGCGATATTTTTCACCATCCACAAACTGGATGTTCATCAACTTCACACTAATGGCAAGCGCAAAAAGAAACATGCATCCGGCAACGACGTATAGACGGTTTAATATGTTTTTTTCCTCAAAAGCCATTTTTTCAGTATTCAGTAGTCAGTGTTCGGTACGCAGTATTCAGCGCTCAGTTTTTTGGTTTTACACCCGATGCCTATATGGAAGGATGACGGCTTCCCTTAGGGACGGGGTATTGTTATTCTTTCTTCTTTATTCTTTAATCTTTTTTCTCCTCCTTTGTAATCCTAATTCTCTTCGGGGGCGTTGTGGATGGTTGCAACCCATGACTTTCCATTGCGGCAATAATTTTGCTCTCCATCCGTGCCTGCATCAACAACATTCGCACGTCAACATATTCGCTTTTCAGTTCTTTTACCTGTGCATTCAATTTTGAAATTTTATGGACTTTTTTGTCTGCGCTGTGCGAACTGCCAATCATAATCAAAGCCAATACGGAGAGGAAAATGATAAAGCGCCAGTTTTTCAGCGCGTCGTCGCTCACCAAAAATTTTCCTTTTATTATGTTGTAAAAACCTTCTTTCAAAATTTGTTAATTCGTTAATTCGGGATTCGTTGATTCGTTAATTTAGCGCGCTATGAATCGCGCGCCTACGTTATATTTTTTCCGCTATGCGAAGCTTGGCGCTTCGGGCACGGTTGTTTTGTTTTATTTCTTCTTTGGAAGGGATTATAAACTTCCCCACCGCCTTAAATGGAACTTCAAAATGCCCAAAAGCATCCTTCTCCGGTTCCCCCTCAAACAATCCGTTGCGGATATATCTTTTCACCAACCTATCTTCCAAAGAGTGATAGCTTATTAAACTAAGGCGCCCACCCGGTTTTAAAACTTCGTTCGTTTGAAGCAAAAACTCTTTCAACGCCTCCAGTTCCTGATTCACCTCGATGCGAATGGCCTGATAAATCTGGGCCAAAATCTTGTTTTCTTTATGCGCTGGCAGAAACCTGCTGAGCACTTTTTTTAATTGTTCGCTCGTTTTTATCTTTTCGGTCTGGCGCGCTTCCACAATTACGCGGGCCATTCCTGCAGCGCTTCGCAATTCACCGTAATTTGAAAGCACATTTCGCAATTGGGCCTCTTCATATTTGTTGACCACCGTATATGCCGAAAAATTTGTATCGCGATTCATACGCATATCCAAATCGGCTTCAAAACGGGTTGAAAAACCTCTCTCGGCCACATCAAACTGATGCGATGAAACCCCAAAATCGCCCAAAATGCCATCAACGGTCCTAAAACCGTGGAATCTCAAAAATCGCTTCAGAAACCGAAAATTTTGGTTTATAAGCAAAAAACGCGTATCGTCGATAGCGTTTTGCAAAGCGTCCTTGTCCTGGTCGAAGGCGATGAGTTTTCCAGTGGGACCCAAACGCTTCAGGATTTCGCGGGAGTGGCCGCCACCGCCGAAAGTGACATCAACATAAACCCCATCTGGCTTTATGTTAAGCCCTTCAACAGTTTCTTTCAGCAAAACCGGATTATGATATTCCATCACCATCATTGCTTTTGTTTCCCATTACTTCTTCGGCCAAATCGGCAAAATCGCTTGCGGCATCGTCAATAGCCTGTTCGTATTTATCCTTATCCCAAACCTCCACAATGTTTATCGCGGAAGAGAACACAATTTCCTTGTTGATGCCGGCAAAAGAGAGCAAGTCCTTTGGAATGAGCAATCGGCCCGTAGCATCAAGCTCCACAGTCTTTACGCCAGCCGTAAACCTTCTTATGAAATCGTTATTTTTTCTGTTGAATCGGTTCAGCTCGCCCATTTTCAGCATGAGGGCGTCCCATTCCTTCATCGGGTAAATTTCCAGGCAGGGCTGGAAGACCGCGCGCTTGATAACGAAGCCCTCGGGAGCCACGGTCGCCAACTGCTTTTTCAGCGGCGCAGGTACCATGACCCGTCCCTTTACGTCTGCTTTACATTCGTATGTGCCTATTAGATTGAGCATTGTGGAAATTCCCGATTTGTAATTTATAGTTTCAAATATATATAACTTTTCCCACTTTTTACCACATTCTACCACATTGTTGATAAGTTTTACCACATTGTAGATAACCTAAAATGGAACTGGCAATGAACAAAGCCTAACATTAAATAGACCGTATGAAATATTTTTGTTTACTTTTGTCTTTCTAAATTGCACCAACCACAGCATGTCCGAAAACTTAAAGAAAGAAGGGAAATTTTCATATTTAGAAATAGGTGAAGGCACGCCAATAATCATTCTTCACGGACTAATGGGCGGGTTAAGCAATTTTGACGGAGTTGCAGATTTCTTTCCGCCAAAGGGATATAAAATCCTTATACCCGAATTGCCCATTTACAAAATGACCCTCTTGCGTACCAACGTGAAAAATTTCGCGAAATACGTGGGGCAGTTTATAGACCATTTGGGTTATGATGAAGTGATTCTTTTGGGAAATTCGCTGGGTGGGCACATTGGCCTACTCTGCACAAAAATGTATCCCGAAAAAGTAAAAGCTTTGGTAATCACCGGAAGTTCTGGACTTTACGAGAGTGCCATGGGCGAAAGCTACCCAAAACGCGGCGATTACGATTACATAAAGAAAAAAGCCGAAAACGTTTTTTACGACCCTGCTGTGGCTACCAAAGAAATTGTGGACGATGTTTATGAAACCGTAAACGACCGAAACAAATTGATACGGACACTGGCCATTGCAAAAAGTGCCATCAGGCACAATATGGCCAAGGATTTGCCCAAAATGTACACCCCAACTTGTATTATCTGGGGGAAAAATGATAACGTAACCCCTCCGGAAGTTGCCGTTGAGTTTGATGAACTCCTACCAGATTCTGAATTATTTTGGATTGATAAATGTGGCCACGCCGCAATGATGGAGCATCCCGATGAGTTTAATGAACTTCTTTACGCTTGGTTGCAGAAACGAGGGTTTTAGTAGTTTCAGGTTTCAGGTTTCAAGTTTCAAGTTTCAAGTTTCTAAAAAAACGTATTCTCCCTCATAACCCTTAACCCTTAACCCTTAACCCTTAACTCCTAACCCTAAAGCAATGCACATAAAATCGGCAGAATTTGTAATGAGCAACAGCGATGTTGCCAAATGCCCAAAGGACCGTTTGCCGGAATACGCGTTTATTGGGCGCAGTAACGTTGGGAAATCTTCGCTTATCAATATGTTGATGCAGCGCAAGAGTTTGGCAAAGACTTCAGGAAGGCCGGGAAAGACTCAGCTTATAAACCATTTTCTCGTAAATAAGAATTGGTATTTGGTGGATTTACCGGGCTATGGGTATGCACGTGTTTCAAAAAGCAGTAAAAAGACATTTCAGAAATTCATTACCAATTATTTTGAAAAGCGGGAGCAAATGATACTCGCCTTTGTATTGGTAGATTGCCGCCACGAACCGCAACCCATCGATCTTGAATTTATGCAGTGGATGGGCGAAAGTGGAATCCCCTTCAACATCATTTTTACAAAAGCAGATAAGCTGAAGCCAAAAGCCTTGGAAAGAAATATTGCTGCTTACACCGAAAAAATGCTCGAAACCTGGGAAGAAATGCCGCCGTATTTTGTTACCTCAGCCAGTGATTCCACGGGAAGGGATGAAGTATTGAATTATATTGACGAATTAAATAAAAACCTAACCGGCCTTTGAGACCTGTTAGGTTTAATCAGCCTTATCCCCGCTTCAGTTCTAGCTTTTCAGCAAAATAATCACAAAAATCGCGCATCGTGGCGCTCATCTTTTCGTCATTGGTGGCACGCTGAAACGTATCGGCCATCGCACTTAAGGTTTGGTGGAAGAAAATTTTCATCTCGTCCACGGGCATTTCCTTTGTCCAAAGGTCTATCCGGAGCGACTCCTGGCTTTTGCTGTCCCAAACCGATAGCATCACCGCTTTGGTTTCCTCGTTTGACACGCCGCCGTCCTCGGCTGTCCAATGAATATTTTCAGGTATTTTATTTTCGTCAAGACCCACTTTTAGCCTTATTTCTGAAGTATGTTTAATTGCCATTATTTCTTTGGTTTGTATTTTGAATTTGTAAATATTTCTTCAGCATCTGTTATCATCAGCCGCTGTACATCAGTATCGTTTTTTTCCATATAGGCACGGACAATTTTCCAGCCCAAATAGCGCCCCAACATTCCGGGAGATTCGTTGTCTATTTCCAAGTAAAATTTTGAAAAAGGCGCGGGATTTATAAACCGTGCGCCCAGTTTCGGGTCGGTGCTGTAGAGCAATTCCTTCTCAATAAAATAGCGCCACATATATTCCTCGTTTTCTTCCGCCCATTGAAATTCTTCTTCGGTATAGCCTATTTTTTCAGCATCTGAAGCATTTGGAAGCCAAAGATCTTTAAGATAAAGTTGCTTGCCAAAATATACAATCTGCCCCAAAAAAGTAGCTTTGCTGGGCGGTTTTATATACTGCCTTGCATAGGTTTCCGAGACATCGGGAGCAATCTGTGATGGTTTCATTTCCTTCGAAATATATTTATCTATGCCTTCGTAAAAAGGGTGATTGGCCCCCAAATAATTGTCCAGGCCTATCACCAGCATACTGTCCGCAAGGATTACCTTGTTACGATAATCCACGTCTGAGGTGGTGGTTACAACCAATGGGGTGCTGAATTTCGGAAAATAATATTTTATGTGTTGAAACAACGGGACGAGTTCATCTTGCAATATTTCGTCATTCGGAAATGTTTTTGCTACTTCTGCTTCAAGCTGGTTTTGGAGCGTATCCGTTAATTTTTCAATCCAAATACTGTCATTGTATTGCTTTGGAAAAAATGCCGGGAATTCAGCTTTCAACATTGGAAGTTCGTCAATGGTTGCTGCTGCAAATTCTTTGTCAAAACGGATAATTTCAACATTAATAGGAATTTTTTCAATTTCACCTTCAACTTCACTTTTACTATTGCACGAAAAAAGGAAAGCACCCAAAAGGGCCAATACGAAATACTTCATAGCAGAAAAAATGTTACAGTTGGTTAACGCCATTCCTTTTTATTAATTTTATCTTTAGCAAATTTTGCCTGCAAAGGTATTATTATAAAAGATTAAAAACACAGAAAATGCACACTGAAAAAGTTATAGATTACATTGTAGATTGGTTAAAAACATACGCTGTAAATGCGAGAATGGAAGGTTTTGTAGTAGGAATTAGCGGCGGAATAGATTCTGCGGTAACCTCTGCCCTGTGCGCAAAAACCGGAATACGGACCCTTTGTGTGGAAATGCCCATTCACCAAGCACCCAATCAGGTAAGTCGGGGGCGTGAACATATACAGTTTTTAAAAGAAAAATTTGCAAATGTTAGCAATACCGAAGTGAACTTGACCTCTGTTTTTGAATTGTTTAAAAGCGAGGTGCCACAAACAACCGATGATAGCTTTCTCGATCTTTCACTTGCAAATACGCGAGCGCGCCTTCGGATGACTACACTTTATTATTTTGCTGGCCTGCATCGTTATTTAGTTGCAGGAACGGGCAATAAGGTTGAGGATTTTGGAGTAGGTTTTTATACAAAATACGGTGATGGCGGAGTAGACTTAAGCCCCATTGCAGATT
Source organism: Aequorivita aquimaris (assembly GCF_001573155.1). Classification (GTDB taxonomy): domain Bacteria; phylum Bacteroidota; class Bacteroidia; order Flavobacteriales; family Flavobacteriaceae; genus Aequorivita; species Aequorivita aquimaris. The sequence goes on from NZ_JRWG01000006.1 coordinate 96,795, forward strand.
TGATGAAAAGTGAAGTTTACAAACTTGGTGAAGCCCTTGGCATTCCAGAATCAATTATGAAAGCCGCTCCCACAGACGGATTATTTGGCGATAGCCGATCTGACGAAGACCAATTGGGCGCAAGTTATGACGAACTGGAATGGGCAATGAAAATGATGGAAGAAGGAAAAAACAGCTCAGATTTTTCAGGAAGGGAAAAAGTGGTTTTTGATATTTACAAAAAATTGAACAGGGCCAACCAGCATAAAATGCTCCCAATCCCTATTTGCGAAATCCCCAAAGAATTGAGATAATACTGTTATTTATCGAATAATTTAACCATTAAACGAAAGGTTTACTTTTCTTCCCTTGTATATTTTATATATCCAAAATGTAGTATTAATATTACGTGTCTAAAACTCATTTGCTCCCCAAATCTGAAGGTTTTATTCATTCTTGAATTTATAAAAACACTAAGATGAAAAAAGTTGTAATTGCAGACCACCACCCTGTAACCAGAAAAGGCGCTTCCGTTTTACTAGATAGCACCAATGAATACAATATTGTTGGGAAAGTTTCCCGCGGATCGGAACTATTGAAATGCCTCGAGAAAGAACGTCCCGATATTTTAATTTTAGAATTGAACATTCCTGAAATTAATGGTTTTCACGCACTTCGCAGCATTCGCGAAGAGTTCCCAAAAACTCGAATTGCTATATTTTCATCACATCCTGAAGAGATTTATGCCTTGCGCTCAGTAAAATCTGGTGCTGCGGGTTATATTCCAAAAACAATTTCTTCCGAATTATTTCTACATGCTATCAAACGTATCGCGATGGGCGGTATATTTTTGAATGATGAATTTGCAGCCGCTTTCAACAGCCGTTCTGTAAATGACAATACTCTGGTAGGCAGATATAAGAAACTTTCCGCAAGGGAAATTGAAGTTCTCAACCTACTATCAAATGGCAAGCGCAATAAAGACATAGCCTCACTTTTGGAAATCAACGAAAAGACCGTAAGCACTTATAAAACAAGACTTTTAAAGAAATTAAACGTGACAAGTTTGGCAGAGTTGATAAACCAAGCGCGGATGTTTCAATTTTCTTAATTTACAAAACCCGGTTAAGTTTATTGGAAAGTACTTTTTTTAAACTTAAATAATCTACAATTTCCTGTAAACCTGATTCTTTTTCAGGGCTGTCCTCATGTTTCATTGTTTCGGAAAGCTCGTTTATTTTTTGGGAAACCAAATGACGACGCAGGTTCAAAATGGTCTCACTCACCATTTGGGCAATGGTTTGGTCTTTTTCTTTCACGTAGATTTCCTTTCGTTCCCAATTGTGGAGCACATAGCGCTCCTCTTCCATCAAAATATGTGTGACCGCAGAAGCCATTTCGGGCTCCAGTTCATTAATAAAAGTTTCAGCCTTCGCTTCAGGGTTTAGGTTAAAACGATTGACCACTTCAAAGTATAGATCCTTGAACTCTGGATTTGTAAATTCAATCTCATCCTCTTGCAAGTCTAAATATATTTTTTCAAAAACGCGCGACTTGTGGATTTCTGGGCGCAAGGTGATTTCGCCTTTTTCATCTGCCTCCAAAATCAATTCCTCAAAATCTTCCTCTACATTTCCATAGAGCAACAGCAGTTCAATTAATTTTTGTTCCAACTGTAGCTGAACATCTACTTTTTCAATCTTTTTTTCTGAAGGAATAACCTCAAAGGCTTCCTGCGGAACAACATTTTTTTTGGCAGCATCCTTTCTGTCTTTCTGAAATATCTGCGCAAGGGTGTTAAAGAGCACCTGTTCCGAAATATCCATAATACGCGAACATTCCTTTATGTAAACTTCGCGTTTTATAACATCCGGGATTTTGGCGATGCTATTAACCATATCGTGAATGGTCTCAGATTTTTTTATGGGATCATTCTTAGCTTCATTTGCTAGTAGCGAAGCCTTAAAGGTGATAAAATCCTTGGCGTTTTCTTCCAAATAAAGGGTAAGTTCCTCCAAAGAGTTTTTTCGCGAAAAACTATCTGGGTCCTCTCCTTCCGGAAAGGTGCAAATCTTCACGTTCATCCCCTGTTCCAATATCAAATCGATACCGCGAAGCGAAGCGCGAAGGCCTGCCGCATCACCGTCAAAAAGTACGGTTATGTTTTTTGTAAGTCTATTTATAAGCCGGATCTGTTCCGGGGTCAAGGCCGTTCCCGATGAAGAAACTACGTTGTGGATGCCTGTTTGGTAAAACTGGATAACATCGGTATATCCTTCTACCAAATAGCAATTGTCTTCCTTTGCGATGCTCTGTTTTGCGTGAAAAATTCCGTAGAGCACTTTACTTTTATGGTAAATGTCGCTTTCGGGGGAGTTTAGGTATTTCGCGGCTTTTTTTTCCGAAGTTAAAATTCGCCCACCAAAACCCAATGTACGGCCGCTCATACTGAGAATCGGGAACATTACCCTACCTTTAAAACGGTCAAATTGTTTTTCTTCTTTTACAATTGTTAAACCGGTTTTTTCCAAAAACTCAAGCTTGTAGCCTTTTTTAATAGCGTGGTTGGTAAAGGCATCCCAAGAATCTGGGGAATACCCCAGTTCAAATTTTTTGATAGTTTCATCGGTAAAACCGCGTTCCTTAAAATAGGAAAGCCCAATAGCCTTGCCCTCCTCGGTTTTGAGCAATGTGTTGTGAAAATATTCTTTTGCGAATTCGCTTACTAAGTAAAGACTTTCGCGCTCGTTGGCATGTTCCTTTTCTTCGGCAGTCTGTTCGGTTTCCTCTACTTCTATTCCATACTTTTTGGCAAGGTACTTTATGGCTTCGGGATAGGTGAAATGTTCGTGCTCCATTAAAAAAGCCACCACGTTACCGCCTTTTCCACTACTGAAATCTTTCCAAATTTGTTTAACGGGACTAACCATAAAACTCGGGGAGCGCTCATCGGTAAAAGGGCTTAGCCCCTTAAAATTGCTTCCTGATTTTTTCAACTGTACAAAATCGCCGATTACCTCCTCTACCCGGGCGGTTTCAAAAACATTGTCTATGGTGGTTTTGGAGATCAGATTATTAGATTTTTGATTTGTAAAAATAGGGATATTAAGAAAAGAAACCTGCACGAATTTTAAAAATCCATACAGGTTTTAAACAACGAATAATGAAAGGGGTTATGGCTAATCCATATCAAAACGGAGCCCAAGGGAAACGTTGCGTTGGTCTATGGGGTTATTCTTGAAAATGGTATTAAGATCATACTTGGCATACAATGCCACGCCCTGCCAACCTATATAACCACTAAGGCCATAAATGAAATTGTTTGTGTTATAATTCGCTTTAAGTTTAAGTTTTCTGTCTTCACCTTCTTCTTCAAACTTTAGTTTTTGGCGTGTGCTAAGATTGATACCGGCATACCCGCCAAGGCCAATTTTAATTTTGTTTTCGGTGGAATAACGAAAATAATCATCGTGTTCTATTTTTTTTGAAGGTCCAAATTCAAAGTGGATAGGCACTACGAGATTGTCCATGCGGAATTTTGATTTATCCAAATCCAATGGGTATTCCTGAAGTTCGGTCTGCTCGCCTGTATCTACATAATAACGGTTGTCAGTAGGTTTTAAGCCATTAAATTGAAAAGATAGGCCATACTTAACGCGCACCCAATTTGTATTTTTAAACACGCGGGTTTTCCACGCCCAGCCGAGTTCGACAAAGCGGCTTCCGGCAACTTTGAAGTCTGAGTCCTGCAAGGATTCGCCTTCTGTAATTGCATTATTGAGACCAAAAGCAAAGACCAGATCTGAGGTGGTTCGGCGATCGTATTTGCGCTTTTTATTTTTGGGACCAATGTAGAGCACATTGTCATTTTCACTGTCTTTGCCAGAGGAACCGAAGCGTAGAATAATTTGGCCATCTTCGTCTTCGTCTATGTTTCCGTTTCGTTGTATTAGTGCGACTTTATTGTCTATAATCGCCAAACGGTTCTCAATATTTAAGGCGTGTTTTTCAGCCGCCTCCTGTTTTAAGTTTTCTGCCTCAGCTTCAGTGATATTACCGCTTTCCAGGCGTTTATTGATATTTTCAACGTCAAGCTTCAATGCGTCTTTTTCTTCTTGGACAATCTTTTCTTTTAAGGAATTAAGACGCTCCACAGCGGTTTTTGTATCGTGGTCGTTTTCCTGAGCTTGGGTGCAAACCCCTGCAAGTAGCCAAAGGGCAAGGGCGGTGGTAAAAGTAATTAATTTCATAACTGTTCGATTTTTGATTAATGATGATGATGAATGTTTTTGTTTATTGTTTATTGAAAATTGAGCATTGAGCATTGAAAATTGCTAATCGTTTCTTTCTGAAACCGCGGTCCTGATTTTATTAAAACCTTCGCCGAGGGCATCAAAAACCTTGTCGCGGAAACTTTTTTCCAGCTCCCACTCTACGTCCTCCAGCAAAGCGGTGGCATCTACCTTTGGACTGCTAAGAATTCGCTGGGTTTGTATATCGTGGCGGGCGCTGTTTAGCAATGCTTCTATTTCGCCAACGGTAACTTCGGTGTTATTTTCCTGAAGCTTTTTTACCGAAGCAACCACTTCATCAACCTTAGTATTGAAAATTTTGTCTTCTTCAGGCTGCAAAGGTTTCTCTGCTTTAATGGGTTGTTTTGTTTCAGTTTTTACGGCAATGGCGTCGGTCTTTTCAATTTTTTCGTCAACGGCAGATTTTTTTGTACCGTTGGGCTGCGGAAGGAATTGCGGTTTATTTGAACGGGTTGTTTGTTTCTTTTCGGATTGCTTTTCAGAAGTATTTTCCGCTTTCGATTTTTCTTCCGAAGCGATTTCTTCCTTATTTATAATCTGTGGAATGATTTCAGAATTTTCTTCAACTTTGGTTTTTTCTGTGTTCTCATTTACTATTGGGGTGGCTATTTCCGAAGTATTTCTACTAAAGAAAATTGATGCTACGATTAGCAATCCCGCAAAACTTGCGGCAGCATAATACCAAAAAAAGTTTTTCTTTCTGGGCTGTTCGGCATCCAGTTTTGCTTCCAGTTTTTTCCATGCGTCGGCTGATGGCTTAAGTTCTCTTGCCTCCAGTTTTTCGCGGATGTTGTCTTCTAATTTATAAGGTGCCATAGCTTAGATTATTTTGTTGTTTTACCATATTTTGGAGCATTTTACGTGCTTTGAACAGTTGCGTTTTTGAAGTGTTTTCACTAATCTGCAACAGTTCTGCAATTTCACCGTGCTTGTAACCTTCTACCGCGTAGAGCACAAAAACCGTTTTATAGCCGTCGGGCAGGTTGTCTATCATTTTTTGGATTTCGGCCTCTTCAAGTTCGGTCTCTATAAAGGTGGCGTGCGCGGTGCTGTTTTCAATTTCCGTTTCTGAAATAAAATGCAATTTTTTATCTTTCCGAAGTTGCGAAATACTTTCGTTCACCATAATTCTTCTGATCCACCCCTCAAAGCTGCCTTCGTTTTTGAAGTCCTTTAAATGTGTAAACATTTTGAAAAAACCCGAAAGCATTACCTCTTCAGCCAAATCGTTGTTTTTTAAATACTGTCTGCAAACGCCCAGCATTTTTGGCGAAAACATTTCAAACAATTGATGCTGCGCACGGCGGTCTCCTTTGGATGCCTTGGCTATCAATTTTGAGTAGTTTTTATGTAAGGGTATAATTTTCAAAATAAGCTTCGCTGTTAAAGGCTTCTATTTTAATAGACGCAGGTTTTTGAAAAATGGTTGTCTGATGGGGGAAAAGCTTTCAGTTTTCAGTCGCAGTATTCAGTTAGCCACAGAATACTGCGACTGAATACTGAGACTGAGACCTGCTATTTTTTCCGGTCGATAACATAATTCACCATCAATTCCAGTGATTCTTTGTAGGGCGAAGCAGGATAGGTTTCAAGGAGTTGTAGCGCTTGTTGTTGGTACTCCTTCATTGTTGTAACGGCATAATCAAGACCGCCATTGTTTTTGACAAAAGTGATGACTTCCTTAACGCGCTGCTTGTCTTTATTGTGGTTTTTAACCGAATTGATAAGCCACTTTTTTTCTTCGGAAGACGAATTATTTAGGGCATATATTAAAGGTAGTGTCATCTTTTGTTCCTTAATATCGATACCCGTGGGCTTGCCGATGCGCTCGTTGCCATAATCAAAAAGATCATCCTTTATTTGGAAAGCAATACCAATGAGCTCGCCAAACTTGCGCATTTTTTCCACTTCCGAATCTGGTGCCATCACGGAACGGGCGCCCATGGCACAGCAAGCGGCTATTAAAGTTGCTGTTTTTTGGCGGATGATTTCAAAATAGATTTCTTCGGTAATGTCAAGCCTTCTGGCTTTTTCAATTTGCAGGAGTTCGCCCTCGCTCATTTCGCGTACGGCTACGGAAATTATTTTTAACAAGTCAAAATCGTCGTTGTCTATGGATAGCAGCAAACCTTTTGAAAGCAAATAATCACCAACGAGTACTGCGATTTTGTTTTTCCAAAGTGCGTTTATGGAAAAGAACCCGCGCCTCCGGTTGCTATCGTCCACCACATCATCGTGTACAAGCGTTGCCGTGTGGATAAGCTCGATAACGGAAGCCCCGCGGTAGGTACGTTCGTTCACTTCGCCATTGCCTGTCATTTTTGCGATCAGGAATACAAACATGGGGCGCATCTGTTTTCCTTTTCGGTTTACAACGTAATGGGTAATTCTATTTAGCAGGGAAACTTTGGAAGACATAGAAGCGGAGAACTTTTTTTCAAAAAGCTCCATTTCGGTTTCAATGGGAAGTTTGATGCGCGAAACTATCTTCATAAAGGTTCAAAGATAGTCAAATTTGAATGATGGATTTGGAGGTACTATTTTATAAAATCTACCAAAATTAGTTGCTGAAAATTTTCCTTAACAAAATTTTAGCAGTCTGGATTAATTTCCAAAAAGTAAAAAGCGCAATCAATTATAGGCTTTGCACAGAAATCTTTAAAAAGCTTGTTAATAATTGTGGAGAATACAATATAACCTGTAAACCTTATCAGAATATTCAAAAATACGTTAAACTCTTGGGATGTACAGTAAAACAGAAGGTCAAAAGTTAACTTTGGAACAATAAATTTTAACTCCTTAATTAATATTAAAATGAAAAAAATTACATTATTGGCCGCATTATTTGCTGGCTTTGCTATGAATGCACAGACTATTTTCTTTACAGACGATTTCAATGATGAAGATGTTTCAGATTGGACACGTTATGACGAAGATGGAGATGGAAATTTTTGGGCTGATCTATTTGTTGTTGAAGACGGAAACGGAAACCCTGTAACTCCAGTTTCAATTATTTCAAGATCTTGGCAAAGTTTTCCATTAACTCCAGACAATTGGATTGTTTCTCCTGCAATTGATTTAACAACTGCAAGTGGTGATGTTCAATTAACTTGGAAGGTTCAAGCTGCTGCGGCTACTTGGGATTTGGAGAACTACAGTGTATACGTTGGAACTAGTAGCGATATTGCCAATCTAGAATCAGCTACCGTTACTTTTAATGAAGTTTATGATGACCCAAATGATGAAGGAACTCAATATGAGCGTTCCTTAGATCTTTCTAGTTTAGCTGGTGAAACTGTATATGTAGCGTTCAGGCATCACGATGTTACTGATCAAGACTTCTTATCAATTGATGACGTAACAGTTTCTGGACTTTTAGCAGTTGGGACAAACGAATTCCAAGGTTTCAAACACTTTGTTGCTAACGGTCAATTAAACCTTTCTGCAAACACTGCTATGGAGCGTGTTGCCCTTTACAATATGTTGGGTCAAGAAGTAGTTTCACAAAAACTAGCTAGCAATAATGAAACTGTAAACATTGCTGGACTTCAGTCTGGTGTTTACATTGCTACCGTTTCTATTGAAGGAGCAAGCAAAACTTTCAGAATTGTAAAAAACTAATTTACATTTTATATTGAATTGAAAAGAGCGGCCAAAAGCCGCTCTTTTTTATTGTTTGTTTGCTAACTGACCACAGGCAGCGTCAATATCTTTACCGCGACTTCGGCGGACGGTAACTGGAATCCTGTCGTGTTCCAAAGCCTGAATGTAATCATCAATCACGATGGAAGAAGCTTGTTGAAAATGGCCGTCGTCTATTGGGTTGTATTCAATGATATTTACTTTGCAGGGAACGTACTTACAAAAGGTTACCAAAGCTTCAATATCGGCCCACTTATCGTTTATATCTTTCCAAACGATGTATTCGTAAGTAATTTTGCGTTTGGTTTTATTGTACCAGTATTCTAATGATTCTCGCAGATCTGGCAGTGTAAAATTCTTCGCAAAAGGCATTATCTGCTCCCGCGTTTCTTGAATGGCGGAGTGCAATGATACAGCAAGATTGAATTTCACCTCATCGTCGGCAAGCTTTTTAATCATTTTTGGCACCCCAGACGTAGATACGGTGATGCGTTTTGGGGACATTCCCAAACCGTCATCTGAGGTAATCTTTTCAATAGACTCCAAAACATTTTTATAATTCATGAGCGGTTCGCCCATTCCCATAAAAACAATATTTGAAAGCGGTTTGTCGTGATATAAGCGGCTTTCTTTATCAATTGCCACCACTTGGTCGTAAATTTCGTCGGGGTTTAGATTGCGCATTCGTTTCAACTTGGCAGTAGCGCAAAACGTACAATCCAAACTACAGCCCACTTGCGAGGAAACGCAGGCCGTGGTTCTTTTTTTAGTAGGAATTAAAACCGACTCAACTACCAAGTCGTCATGAAGTTTTACAGCATTTTTTATGGTGCCGTCATTGCTTTTTTGAAGATGGTCCACCTTTATATGGTTGATAACGAAGTTTTCATCCAAGTGTTTACGGGTTTCTTTGGAAATATTGGTCATATCATCAAAACTGTGAATTCCCTTACTCCATAACCAATCATATACCTGTGTTCCTCGGAAAGCTTTGTCGCCAATACTCTCGAAAAAACTTCGCAGTTCTTCTTTTGAAAGTGCCCGTATATCTTTTTTTTCTGAAACCATCGTGCAAAATTACTGTATTTTAAAGAAAAAAGCCTCTTTTCCTTTTCAGAATAGAGGCTTAATCTACTTAATAGAATTATGGTTTATTTATTAATAATAACTTTTTTGGTTATAGAGTCTTTGCTGTCCTCATCAATTAAGCGAAGAAAATATACACCATCCGCTAGATTAGAAACATTGATAGTGTTCATAGTGTTTGATAGTGACCCTGAATGGATACGCTGACCCACAACGTTTAAAAACTGAAATGACAGGTGCGGGTATCTATTATTCATAACTGTAATGGTTGAACTTGCAGGATTCGGGTAGATTTTAAGATCTCCCGTAATTTCAAAATCTGGAATGTTCAATAGATTTTGAAGTGTTTCCACTGTGGTGTGCCCAGAATTGGTAGGGTCTAGCCATTCCTTAAGTCGGGTTTGTTGTGTTGTCCCATAATTCCAGGAAATACCGAACCTCCCGTAAATATCGTAATCTCCATTGTTTTCCAACCCGTTGCAGGCAGATTGCCCCGCGTAAAGCTGCCCAATTATTCTTCCGTTTTCGTCAAAAAGTGGCGAACCCGATGAGCCGCTCTCTGTAGTTCCTATTTCCCAACCATTTCCGCTTCCGTGGTTACCGCCACCAATTAACCAAACTTGCGTGCCATTGGCATCTATTTTTTCGGCACCGGAATCATCGCGGCAAATTTTCATAATATCACCATTGGGGTGATGAATACCAACCTCAAATAATGGATCATTATCTGAATTATCCCAGCCTGCAAAAGCAACATCCCACGATTCTGGTATTTTGTCAAAAAGTTCAACAAGCGCAAAATCACTTTTTGCATTGTTTGCCCTCAATGCTGCCCCGCTGATGGTAAAATTTGTTTGCAAATCACCACTTTCATCTCCAGTTCCACATACTGGAGTGGGACTTACCCAATTAAACCGAATGGACCAAAGCGAAGGATTGCTGCTTTGAAGACAGTGGTTGGCTGTTAAAAGGTATGGAGTTTTATCATTTCTTGTATTATTAATCAAAGCAGCAGAACACAGATAACCATTTCCTAAGTTTAAAAGTGAAACTGCTTTTTTAACCAAATCTTTTTTAGTGTCAAAATCACTTCCTACTGGACAGTTTACATCGTAATTACATTCACCTGAGTCGTTAAGTCCACGGTTTCCTTCAAGGAGAGCATTTACCCTGCCCATTCTATATCCGTGAATTACACTATTTATCTGAAGACGCGCTACATTTTGGGTATTTGCAGGTTGGTAATATTCAATCCAAATAATATTGCCATCAACAAACCAAGTGCCTAACTGTCCATTATCTCTATTCTGGTTATTATTATAAGTACGGGTAACATCGGTCCTCTCTTGATTGTAAAGTTGAACTTTTGAGCCATGTGGTAAATAAAAATCACTAAAATTAATGCTCAGGTTTAACGCACCAGTTGATTGAATGGTAGCCTGCCATATTTTAGCCCCGTCGGGAAGTGTAGTCCACAAACCGTCGTGCTCCATATTTATATTTACGGGAACCTCAATTCCATACCGCCAGGGCATGCTTTTATCCAAATCATTAATGCTATCCTGTTGCACTATCATTTCCAAATCTAGTGGGGGAAGGCGAATAACTTCTGGCTGTTGTTGTAAATTTAGATCCCAGCTTTCAGGCAAATCATCACCAGCACCTTGTGAAAAGGCAACAAAAAAGAAAAGTGTGAAAATGAAGAAAAGTAATGTTTTTTTCATTCAACTTGCTGGTTAGTTTACAAAAGGAAGACTAAGGTATATTATTATTTTGACATTTGAAAACCAAATGCTTATAAAATAAAAAATCCCGATATACATCGGGATTCTTGACAATTATATTAAACCTGTTTTAGATTATTAACATAGCATCACCATAGGTATAAAATCTATATTTCTCCTTAATTGCTTCTGCATAGGCTTCCTTAATAAAATCATGACCCGCGAATGCTGAAACCATCATTAACAAAGTAGATTTTGGGGTATGGAAATTTGTAACCATGGCATTGGCAATGCTGAAATCATAAGGTGGAAAAATAAATTTATTTGTCCATCCTTTGTATGAATTTAGTGTGTGATTTGAAGAAACAGAACTTTCCAAAGCACGCATAGCGGTAGTGCCCACGGCGCAAACACGTTTTTTCTTTTGAATCCCAGCATTAATTATATTAACTGCCTGCTGGTCTATTTCCATCTCCTCAGAATCCATCTTGTGTTTTGAAAGATCTTCTACCTCAACAGAACTAAAAGTTCCCAGACCTACGTGAAGCGTAACTTCGGCAACATTTACTCCTTTAATTTCAAGACGCTTTAAAAGATGTTTTGAAAAATGAAGTCCAGCTGTGGGCGCCGCAACTGCTCCTTCATTTTTAGCAAAAATAGTTTGGTAGCGCTCCGCATCTTCTGGCTCTACTTCTCTTTTTATATACTTTGGAAGTGGTGTTTCACCCAATTCCGTCAATTTATTTCTGAATTCTTCATAAGACCCATCAAAAAGAAAACGCAGTGTTCTTCCGCGCGAAGTTGTATTGTCAATAACTTCTGCCACAAGGGTCTCGTCATCGCCAAAATACAGCTTGTTTCCAATTCTTATTTTTCGGGCTGGATCTACCAAAACATCCCATAGACGGGTTTCGGGATTTAATTCCCTTAAAAGAAAAACTTCAATACGGGCTCCAGTTTTCTCCTTGTTTCCGAACAAACGTGCCGGAAAAACCTTGGTATTATTGGTTACCAAAACATCATCTTCCTCAAAATAATCAATCAGATCTTTGAACATTTTGTGTTCAATGGTTTTATTTTTCCTATCCAATACCATCAAGCGCGATTCGTCACGGTTTGGCGCTGGATATTCCGCCAATAATTCTTCTGGAAGGTTAAAGTTGAAGTTTGAAAGTTTCATTCCCATAATGCGTCGTTTCTTTAAAATTTAAAATGCCCCTTTCAAGGCTTTGGTTTACAAGGGCGCAAATATACAACCTCAAAACAGGCGTTGTCAAGTAAATGACGGTTTATTATTTTTAAATGTTTGACACTGGGTGTTCGTAGCTTAAAAAATGAGGCAGAAACAGCTAATTTTTGAATTGTTCAAAAACACAATTAACACCCGTTTTTTCTATATCCTCCCAAAATTTTGGATAGGATTTTGAAACTACTCCGGCGCTGTTGATCGTAATTTCTGTTTTCAGGGCAAGTGGTGCAAAGGCCATCGCCATTCTGTGGTCCTGATACGTTTCCACAGCAATACCTTTACTAATTTTTAAACTTTTTTCAAGATTTAAGGAATTGCTATCAATTTGAACCGAAGCACCCAGTTTCTCCAATTCAGTTTTCAACGCCATGAGCCTGTCCGTTTCCTTAATTTTTAAAGTATGTAGCCCCGTCAACCTGCAACTTACGCCCAACCCGAAACAACTCACTGCAATTGTTTGTGCCAAATCTGGGGTGTTTGCAAGATTGAGAAGTAATGAATCAGGCAATTCAATGGATTTTTTTGACAGAGAAATGGTATCATCGGAAGTATTAAAAACCGTTTCCACACCCAATGAATTATATAGCTGCACCAAAGCGGCATCGCCCTGTAAGCTTTCTTCCGAAAAATTGCCGAGTGTAATTTGAAGATTTTCAGAAAGAGCTACCAAGCTGTAAAAGTAAGATGCCGAGCTCCAATCAGATTCCACAACAATCCTTACATCTTCAATACTTTTTATGGGAGAAATTACAATCGAATTTCCATCAAAATTTCCAGTAACTCCAATATTTTTCAAAAGTTGAAGTGTCATTTCTATATAGGGAATAGAAGTGATTTTGCCTTCTAAAGATATTATTAGGCCCGTGGGAAGCATTGGAGCAATCAGCATTAATGCTGAAATATATTGGCTACTGAGGTCAGCTTTGATAGTCACTTCATTCTTTTGAAGATTCTTACCCCTTATCTTTAAAGGGGGGAAACCTTCGTTTTGGGCATATTCAATATCTGCGCCCAAATTTCTAAGTGCGTTGACTAAAATTTCTATAGGACGATCTTGCATTCGCTGGCTTCCCGTGAGCAGCACATCGGCTCCTTCTTTTGCGGCGAAATAAGCGGTTAAAAAACGCATTGCGGTACCGGCATGGTGAATATCTACAGTACCTTTTAAAACCTTTAATCCTTTTTGCAGAACAGCTGTATCATCACTGTCTGAAAGGTTTTCAATAGAAATATTTGGAAATCCTGCTTGCAGAATAAGCAATCGGTTCGATTCACTTTTAGAGCCGCAAATATTGATTTTTATATTTTCTGAAGGAAGCTCTCCTTTTTTTAAATTGGCGATCATTGTCCAGAATCATTTTGTTTGAGCTTTGCCCTAAACTTTCCGAAAGTGACAAAAAAACCATAAACAAAACCTGCCAAAAAAAGTGTGAGTATAAACATTACAGGATCTCTTTCAGTAAAATACGCAATTTCAAAACCATCAATTGCCCATTTAATCAACGTGAACAATAGTGCAAAAGCCACCGCAAGTGAAAACACTGATTTCCAAAAACCCTTTGTATTTATAACTTTTTTGAACATTTATTTGAGTTTTTCATTGCTATGGTGCCTATCGTGATCGCGTTTGATTTTTAGTTTCAATTTTTTTTCAAAAGCCTTTTCAAGATCAACGCCGGTTTGGTTTGCAAGGCAGAGCACTACAAAAACAACGTCCGCTAGCTCTTCGCCCAAATCTTTATGTTTATCACTTTCCTTTTCGCTCTGTTCGCCATAACGGCGGGCAATGATACGTGCCACCTCACCCACCTCTTCCGTGAGTTGCGCCATATTTGTGAGTTCATTAAAATAGCGTACACCGTGCTGTTTTATCCACTCATCAACTACCTCTTGTGCGTTTTTAATATCCATTATGCTTTTGAAAGTACAACTTTTTCGTTTTCTTTTGCAATTAAAAGTTCATAGAACTTTTTCAAATTTCCGTATTCTTCGGCAGCAATGAAAGATTTATTGATAGAAAGTTCAACCGAAAGTTGCAATTTGTTACCTATCTGCGAAATCAAGTAACGGAAACTGCCCATATCTTCCCCTAGGTTAAACACGGCATTTTCAGGCAGGGATTCTACTTTATATCCTTCTGGCAAATCTATATTTACTATGTAACGATCCTTCATAGGATAGCCAAAATCTACAGGATATAACCGGGTATCAGGCTTGAAAGGGCTTTCTTTGGCCGCCAAGAATACCAACGGTGAAAAATATAGCTTTCCAGCAACGTCTTCAACTGCATCAACCACTTCAAAATCATAGTTTAAAGAAACAGGTTTACCTAAACTATTGAGGTTTTCAAAACTCAAGTTGGAAAGTTCTGCTTGGTTAGTCTCTTTTTCTACTGCTTTGCGCTGCGCATCTTCATTCAAACTTTTATACTCATTTCTATATTGAAAAGCATAATTACCGGTGAATCTGCTTTGAGCTTTACCTACAACTTTAAGATCTGGCTTTATTTCTGCGTTAACCATTGCACTTTTTACAGCTGGAATTTGCGGATTTAATGAGATCCAACTAGAAGATCCATCTTTGGTAATTAAACGACCTTTCCAGTTCATTATACTCGTTCTTAAAACTCCAATTTCCGCATCTTTATTGGTTGCGTCAAGAAGCACGATGCCTTGTGGGAGCTCTACGGCGGCAATTACATAGTTAAATCCGTTACGTGTAGGAAACAGCGGCATACCATGGTTTTTGGTACTCACTAAAACTGGATTGGCATTAAGATTAGCTTTTCGCAACATGGCAATGAGCATTAAATTGATATCGGCTACATTACCAGAACCTTTTTTATAGGCCTCCCTTACACCTTCGTTGGTATAATAGCCTAGGTAGTTATTCCAAGTCATTTTGTTTAATAAAAACGAAAAGATCCTAATTACTTTTTCTTCGGGATTGCTGATCCCACTTAATAGATTGTTTAAATCATCTTCGAAATAATTATCTTTTGACAATTCATTTCCGAACGAATCTACTTCATATATTCCTTTTGAAACATCTTCCCAAGTAGTTGAAAAAATCTGTTGGGGAGAACCCGGAAAATCTACATAACTTAATTCAAACTTGAGCCCAGTGGAATAATTATCTATATTTCCTGCGAATGCTTCTTCTTTTAAAGCCGGAACATTGCTTAAATTTATAATGTATATATCTTCTTTAAACTTGAAATCTCTTGCGCCACCTTTGCTCGTCAGATTACCATACCTATCATACTCGGTACGGGCATTTGCCAGTGCTACAGTTCTATCCCTACCATCTGTTTTAACCTTATAGGGCACCCATCCTTTTTGGTGGGTTTTAAAAACGAAATATTCCGGTGAAGCAAAATGAACATCTACATTCTCAACAGGAATGGTTTCCTGAAAACGAAATTCGTCAATATTGCTTATGAAGGGAGATTTAATACTATATTTATATTCAATCACGCAGCCCTCGCGTATGTCCGGCATAGTAAACTTTAATTTGTGGACATATTTGGTTGTTTTTTCTTCAAAAATACCTTCATTTTTAAGTTTTATCTCCTCAATTTTATCGCTGCCGTCCAGATAGTAGGTATATGCTCTTAGGCCAGAAATTTCATCATTTGAACCCGAGTTGCTTTGATATAGGTCAATTTCTTTTGAAGCCCAATCAAAACCTTCTTTAGTGTAAATTTTGATGCGCTCAAAAACATTAGTAACCATATAAAATCCTGAATTTGTTGAGTATTCAAAATTTGTATGGACTTCCCTGTATAATATTGCAGCTTCTGCGGTTGGGTCAGTAGGATGTTCTTTTTGAAGTAATTCTTCTTTGGAAACTTTTCCAAATTTATAATCTTGGGCCAATGATGCGTTAAAAAAACACATAACAGCTAATACGGGTAGTAAGAACGATTTCATGTGGGTTAAGGATTTATTGTACATTTTGTTTTAATAGAATTTTAGTTTTGTCCAATCGGGCAATGGATCGCAAAAAATCACGGAAATTTTCATACTCCGAAGGTGGATATTCGCCTTTATTTAGGATCATTTTACGAGTATAGACCAATGTGTCATCTGAGGTTATATTGAAATTAATTTGATATTTTCCGAATTTGGTTTCCAAAATTGTTTCATCGGGAAGTCCATCAATTTCAAAATTTTCAGGCACTTCAACAGTAACCGTGTCAATATCAACATACCCATTCCCTATATAAAGATTTTGTTTGCGGGTGTCTATCCGCGGCGGAATGTATTGGTTCTGATTAAAAATATTTGCGCAAAACAGATAATCGTTACTTACTGGGTTTGCGTAGTTTGGGATATTGAGGGTCAGTTCTTCAGTAAATATTACTTCTTCCTTGTTATTATCAAGCTTTATATCTGTTAACGAAAAACCATTTATATAATTCCACTTCTTCTTGTAATGTTGATCTATGTCTTCTTGTTTTTCTTTTGGAAGCAGGTATTTATCATCATATTGAAGACCCTTAGAAATACTTTTTAAAGTTGCGGTTACATTTCCATTGGCATCTACCTTAACCTTGGCTATATTTTCTTGGGTGTTTTCTTCAGTTTCATAAACTTTGGTATGTGCTATTTTGCCTCCCTCGGGTGTTATTATCAATACATCCCTATCGTTGGTAAATTTACCAATGTATCCATAAGGCGTATCTTGGCTGGTACATTCCAACCAAGTTATCTCATCATTATCTGGTATTCCTAAAATTACATGGTTACCTTGCAAAGAAGAAAAATCTTCCATAATATCCCACTTCATTTTATCACCATATACAACGGTATAGTAAGAAGGTACGCCAACAGCATCAAGAAGCGTTTTTGTGTAATTCGTCAATGCCTTACAATCACCATAACTGAGTTTGTCCACATCGGAAGCCAGCATAGGTTTCCACCCGCCGATCCCTATTTGAATACTAATGTAACGTACTTTGTCTTGCACAAACTGATATATTTTTCGAGCCTTACCTTCATTTGTCGTTTCATTGGCAACAAGACTTTTTATACGTGCTAAAGTACCCTCAGGCAAATCACTAACATCTGAAAGTAAACTCTTGTTCATCCAACTTCCAAACTGTTGCCAATCCTTGCCCGAACCCAGGGATTCTTTCAATTTAAAATTATTGAGAGCCACATAAACATTTGGAAATATCTTACTCATTAAGGGACCATGCTCTTCATACCTTATGGCTTTTAAATTTGATGCCGAAAAGATAAGTTCTTCCGGAGTATCAGATATTGTAATATCAAAACCATTTAGATTTTGAGGTTTATACTTGGGTTTATTTGCGGGATTATATTTAATCTTTAATACGCTTTTTTGAGCGCTTTCAGCATGTCCATTTAAAGGAAACCAAGGACTTAAAAATGCAGTATCACCCGTTTCAGTTTCACTATCAAAAACAACAATGTATGGATATGATGTAGGTGTATAATTTAAATAAAGAACACGTGAATCTGCATACATACTGCTGCCCGTTCGACTCACATCCATGAAATCTTTCTTTTTAAAGTGTTCAATTTCTTTTCCAAAAGCATTGTAAATTCTAACCTCCACATTCTTGACACGTGAATTTGAATCATAATATTCATAAAGCCGTGCATCGCCATCGCCAAGTTTGTTCAATATTGCAATAACACGGTGCGTTTTTTCCTTCATTTTATTGATGTCGGTCACGTCAATTTCAACCAATTCATCAATCAATACACTATTGGAATATTCAGTTAGTTCTTTTGGAATAGATGCTATGGAATAATCCTTTTGTGAATAAATATGGGCCGTGCATATAAGAAATGCAAAGCATAAGATCTTTTTCATCTGAATAGAATAATTTGAAAAAAGGAAGACGGAACATCCAATTTTTTAATTTTCAATGACTTAGAGGAAATTGCTGGATATTACCGGAATTCAAATTTTTTTCGGCAATATATAAAAAATCTGAAAGGTTAAAAAAAAGTTAAAGAGATTATTCTCTTTTTTTTGAATCGATCCAGATTGTTACCGGCCCGTCATTGATTAGGGCAACCTCCATCATATCCCCGAACCGTCCCGTCCTTACATTCCTATTTGTTTCATTTTCAAGCTGAAGCACAAATTTTTCGTAGAGCGGGATGGCAATTTCAGGTTTGGCGGCATTTATGAATGAAGGCCGGTTCCCCTTTTTTGTATTTGCGTGAAGTGTAAATTGGCTCACCACCAAACAGTCGCCATTTATATCCTGCACCGACAGATTCATCGCTTCGTTTTCATCTGAAAAAATCCGCAAACGGGCAATTTTTCCCGCTAACCAGTCAATGTCCTCTTGGGTGTCCGCAGCTTCGATTCCCAATAGAATGAGAAGTCCCTGCTCTATTTCAGAAAAAATTTTTCCTTCAATAGTCACGGATGCTTTTTTTACTCTTTGGATCAGTGCGCGCATCTCTGTTATTTGTTAGGAGTTAAAGGTTATTGAGTGGAATTTGGGATTTGAAATTTTTATTTTTCGTTATATATATCTTTTCTGAAGTGATCCTCTTCCCCTTCCAAAATCTGTAAATAGCTTTTATAGCGGGACCACGCTATTTCCTCGTTTTCCAACGCCTCCTTTACCGCACATTGGGGTTCTTCCAAATGAAGGCAATTGTTAAATTTGCAATTTTCCTTCAGCTCAAAAAACTCGGGAAAATAATCACCCAACTCTTCCTTGTCCATTTCCACCACGCCAAAACCCTTAATTCCGGGCGTATCAATGATTTGTCCGCCAAAGGAAAGATCAAACATCTCAGCAAAAGTAGTTGTGTGCTGCCCCTGCAAATGTTGTTCAGAAATTTTTGAGGTTTTTAAATCCAGGCCGGGCTCTATGGCGTTGATTAAAGTAGATTTCCCCACGCCGCTGTGGCCCGAAAACATCGTTACCTTGTCTTTCATTATGGCTTTTACCTTGTCAATATTTTTCCCTGTCACTGCCGAAATCCCAATGCACTCGTACCCTATCTTTCGGTAAAGCGCTGCAAGGAATTTTATCTCTAATAATTCGTCTTCGTTGTAGGTATCAATTTTATTGAAAAGCAAAACGGCTTTTATGTGATAGGCTTCCGCAGTTACCAAAAAACGATCGATAAAAGTGGTGAATGTGGGCGGGTTGTTCAACGTTATAAGCAGAAAAGCAACATCAATATTCGCGGCAATGATGTGAGTTTGTTTGGAAAGGTTTACAGATTTACGGATGATGTAATTTTCACGTTCGTCAATATGTTTTATCACCCCAACGGTTTCATCGCCTTTTTTTTCAATATCAAAATCTACGTGGTCGCCCACGGCAACGGGATTTGTGCTTTTAATACCGCCAATTCGGAATTTCCCCTTTATACGGCAATCGTAAAATGTTCCGTTTTCTGCTTTCACGGAATACCAGCTGCCGGTAGATTTATAGACGATGCCTTTCATCTCGCAAAGTTGCAAAACTTTTTACTCATTAATAACCTTTTTCTGATGGTTAATGGATTCTTGGTGAATGGCTTTGTAAATTTTCAATACAAATTCTTCACTGAGTTTGTTCTGTTCGCCCTCAAGAATCATACGTCCCAAAACTTCATTCCAACGCTTTACCTGTAAAATGGCTACATTATTCTTCTTTTTCAAAGCGCCAATTCCGTCAACTATTTTCATCCGTTTGCCCAACATGTCCATAATTTGATCGTCAATTAAATCAATCTGCGTGCGCATGGTATTTAATTGATTATTGAATTCGGCTTCGTCCCCTTCCACCTTTCGGATTTTTAGATCAACCGTCATTTTTTCCAAAGCCAGGGGCGTTATTTGCTGTTTCGCATCGCTCCAAGCATTGTCAGGGTCAAAGTGCGTTTCCACCATCAACCCATCATAATTTAAATCGAGCGCAGTTTGGCAAAGGTCAAAAATAATATCGCGTTTGCCCGCTATGTGTGAGGGATCCAAAATAAGCGGTAAATCTGGAAATGTGTTTTGAAGGTCTATAGGAATCTGCCATTCGGGATTGTTGCGATAACGCGTTTTTTCATAAGTAGAAAAGCCGCGGTGGATTACCCCAAGCTTGGTAATTCCGGCGGTATAAAATCGTTCCACAGCACCCAACCACAACGCCAAATCTGGGTTCACCGGGTTCTTCACCAACACAATTTTATCAGTTCCCTTTACCGCATCTGCAATTTCCTGTACAATAAATGGCGAAACCGTTGTGCGCGCGCCAATCCACAAAATATCCACATCGTGTTTTAGTGCCAAATCCACATGGTTTGCGTTTGCAACTTCAGTGGTTGTGAGCAATCCGGTTTCTTCTTTTGCCCTTTGAAGCCATTTTAGTCCCAAGGCGCCAACGCCCTCAAAATTGCCCGGGCGGGTTCGCGGTTTCCAGATTCCGGACCGTAGCACCGAGGTGTCTGTATCCTTCAATTGATGCGCTATCTTCAGCAATTGCTCCTCAGTTTCGGCACTGCAAGGCCCCGCAATTACAAGTGGATGGTTTAATCCAAAAGCATCTAACCAACTGCGCAGTTCTTTTTTGTTTTCCATAAAGTCAATTTCATAAAAAAAGCCCCAATATGGGACTTTTCAAAAGTATATTTTAAAATACAATAATCCCAATTAGCGAATGTTTTGGAACATATGCCACCAAGCCTTGGAAAAATTGTAAATAGGTTTCATAATCATAGCCGCTAAAGTAGCCAATAATTGTGAGCTGGAAAACGTTTTATGAAAAATTTTAAATCGCGAAGTGGAAACACTTCAGAAGAAAATTTATGTAGTTTTGCTATTCTGAAAATATGTCGATACAAGTAGAAAATATAACCAAAACCTACGGCGAACAAAAAGCGCTGAACAAGGTTTCCTTCACCATTGAAAAAGGAGAAATCGTGGGGTTTCTGGGCCCGAACGGCGCCGGAAAATCTACAATGATGAAAATTTTGACCACCTTTCTTCCCGCTTCGGAAGGCGTGGCGATCGTGAATGGTTTTGAAGTAACCAAGGATGCTATTTCCGTAAAAAGAAGCGTTGGCTATCTGCCGGAACACAACCCGCTTTATTTGGATATGTACGTTCGCGAATATCTTCTTTTTAATGCCGGAATTTATAATATTCCCAAAACGGAAGTTGAAAGTGTTATTGAAAAAACCGGTTTAACGCCCGAAGCGAACAAAAAAATAGGCCAACTTTCAAAAGGGTATCGCCAACGCGTTGGGCTTGCAAATGCGCTGTTGCACGACCCCGAAGTCTTGGTTTTGGATGAACCAACTACCGGTTTGGACCCAAATCAATTGATTGAAATCCGTCAGCTTATAAAAAACGTGGGAAAGGAAAAAACGGTTTTGCTTTCCACTCACATCATGCAGGAAGTGGAAGCCATTTGCAATCGCGTAATAATTATAAACAAAGGTGAAATAGTGCTCGATAAAAAACTTTCAGATTTAAAAAATAATCAGCAACAGATTATTGAAGTGGAATTTGATTATCGCGTGGAAGAAGTAGCATTACAACATCTTCCGAAGATTCAAAAAGTTGAAAATTCCATCGGTTTTGTGTATCAGCTTTACTTTGAAACCGAACAGGATATGCGCGGAAAGGTCTTCGATTTTGCACACGATAATGGCTTAAAAATACTTCAGCTCCACCAAAAAAATACAACGCTCGAAAAATTGTTTTCTGAATTGACTATTCAAAAATAAGTTTTCCACGATACAATTCCTCGACCTCAACGATTGCGGGCCTATTTTTTGAAATCACATTGCCCAAACTCACAATTTTTCCACGAATGGCCAATTGTGGATTTACAACCATTTCGCCTGTACTTCGGTGATAAACATACAGGTTCTGTACGGTTAAATTTTCAGCAAAAATCCTGCAATCGCCTGCGTAGAGCCCAAAATTGGTATTTGTCGCACTTCCCTTTAAATAAAACTTGGACAGACCATTGGCCACGACGCTTAAACTCTGAACATCCAAATTCAATTTAAAATCGCCGTCAATGTGATACTGATCCTCGTTTTGCTGATCTTCAGACAAAAGCGTTAATGACGGGTAGCGAAGCACGCCGATACTTTCAATGGCATAACCAGTGCTACTGCGTATTTCGGTTATATTTGGAGATGTAATATATATTTTGGTTATTTCGTAATCGCGGACCAAATTGCAACTGTTGTTATTGTGAATTTCAAGTCTACCATCGGTTACGGTAACTTCTACATCATTCATAAGGCTTTCTCCTGTTTCAATAACCACTTTTTGCTCTTCACCCTGTTGAATAAATACCTTGGTACGCTCCCAAACCAATATTTTAGTAAAGGGCGGCACTGTAACTTCGTTTTGTACGATAGTTCCAGCATTCTGAATACAATCCCAACTCGACTCTGAATTACAGCCCGTAAAAATCAAAACCAATATGCAGTAAAATACGTTTTTCATAATCTTTTTCTGAAATTTTCAGAATTTTTTACAATCTGTAACCTACACCAAACTCAACTGCTTCCGCTTTTGCCCAATGTGCATGAACGCTTATGGCGGCAAAAATTTTATCGTTGAAAAAATATCGTTTAAGCCCTAAACGGTTATAAATACGGTTTTCAAATTCATAAGGCCAATATACATAATAACCCAACTGCGAAATAAACGCAACTTTATTAAAACGCCATTCGTGGCCCACAAAAACCCCAACGCGTTTATAATCTTCATCGCCCGAAAGTCCGTCTTCGGGGTAAGCAATGGAGCGATAGTTGATCAATTCCTTTAAAAAAGTAGAAAAGAAAACATCTACCCCAGCGGTAAAGGTGCTTTTATAGTTAATGCGTTTGTCCACAAAAGCTGAAATCACATAAAACGGCTCCTGCCCTAACCCTACTACATCGCTTTCATTTATACCTGTTCTAAAAGCAAGGTTGTATTTAAACCTTTCTGCGTGGGTTTTGCTGAGCGAATCTTCTTTATGAATGTATTCTGGAAATTCCTTATAATCCAATTGATAACTTACCCCTGCATTTAACAAAAATGAATTAGTACTGTTGTTCGGAGCTTTAAAATTGGCATTGCTATAGTGGATAACCGTAAAACCTGCGTGAAGGCCCAGCCCCTTCCAAATGTTTTCACGCACAAAATTTCCTTTTAAAATAGTTGTACTCAATAAATGTGTGCCATAAGCATTGTTGATGTAATTTGTTTCCTGATCATAAGGGATTGCAGAATATGCAATTCCCTGCCCCACGCTCAGCATAAGGTGTCTTTTTAAAAAATACCAGTTCATATGACCATAGGCCCCAATTACATTTCCCAAATACTCGTTGTGCATATTTTGATATGCGAGTGTAAAACCCCAATCGGGATAATTATAACGGCGTTCCCATTCGTTAAACCCATAAGTTTTTCGATTAAAGGAAAGAATAAAACCTGTGGGATGCCCGGTAATTAAGTGCTCAATATCCGGATTGTGCTCCAGAATACTTCCGTAGAAAAAATCTGCCTCCAGTGAAATTGGTTTCAATTCTTCTTCTTGGGAAAAAAGCGAAAGACTTATAAATAGGACTGAAATTACGGAAAGAAAGTGCTTCATATTTTTTTCAACGCCCGTAAAGATAAACTAATCTTCAAATAATAGCCTGCCCGTGAATAATTCTTTTACATCTACCAGCGGAGGGCGGTTGTGGCTGATAATATCGCCCGTGGCCACGATTTTTCCGACGATACTTTGCTGCGGATTTACTATCATTTTGTTCGCACTTCTTTGAAAAACAGTGAGTTCATCCATTGCGAAATTTTCTCCTTCAAACCGCGGCATTTCGTCTGCAAAACTAAGATTGGCTTTATCAGCGGTGCCCGTAATATAAAAAACACTTTGGCCGTTGGCACTAACGCGGAAATCTTCACAAACAAGGTTCAAATAAAAATCGCCGCTCTTTCTGATGGTTTCCGGGCCGGCCGTGGTGTTACTAACCAAAGTGAGTTGCGGAAAGTTCAATATTCCTTCGCCAATCACATCGAAAGCCGAGCTATTCCTGATTTCGGTGAGGTTCGGCACGGTTACAAAAACTTTCGTGATTCCGTAATCGCGGACCAAATTGCAAGTATTATTATCTTTCACCACCAAAGTATTTTCTTCAACACTTACGGAAATATCGCTTATAAGGTTTTCGCCGGTTTCAAGAATTATTTCTGTTGAATCGCCCTGCTTCAAATATAAAGTCACATCGTCCTCAATCCTGATTTTTGTAAAATCTGAAACAAAATATTCTTTGGAAATTGAATCTCCTGCCACTTGCACACAATCCCAACCGTTTTCGGAATCGCACGAAAACAGCAAAAAAACCAAGCCAGCAAAAAATAACTTCTTCATAATCTATATTCTAATTCCCACGCCAAACTCCACGCCTTCCACTTTCGCACCGTGCGATTTTAGAGTAATTGCGCTGAAAAGTTTTTCGGTTAAATAATATTTCAGACCTGCCCGAAAATACGTTCTTCCTTCAAAATCGTAGGGATAATATACATAATAGCCAACTTGTGAAACTACTGCCAATTTATTGATATGAAGTTCGTGCCCCGCAAAAATGCCGACGCGTTTAAAATCCTCATCGCCTTTAATGCCCATATTTGGAAAAGCAATGGAAAGGTATTCTATTTCCTTTTTCAGAAATGGCAAATAGAAAAAATCCGCACCCAACTGAAGCGTACTTTTATAGCTCAACCGCTTGTCCGCAAAGGCCGAAACCACAAAAAACGGATGCTGCCCGAGGTTTAAATAATCGCTCTCGTTCAACCCGCCGCGAAGCACAAAGTTGTATTTTATAGGTTCCGAAATTTTCTTGGGAATGGAATCGGTAATGTATTCAGAATTCCTTTCATCAGCAACTGAATATTGCACGCCCACATTTAAAGTGAAAGCATTCGTACTCGAATTTGGCGCCTTAAAATTTCCGTTGGAATAATGCACCAAAGCAATTCCAGCCTGCACCCCGAAGTTTTTGAAGAGATTTTGTTTGTTGTAATTCAGCATCAAATAGGTTGAACTCAACAAACGTGTGCCGTAAGCGTTGTTTTTGAAATTGGTCTCCAAATCGAACGGATTGGTGTTATAGGCAATACCCTGCCCTATTCGGAAGAAAAGATTTCGTTTTAAAAAGTAAAAATTGAAATGCCCGTACAGCCCATAATTCTCACCCAAAACATCATAATTTGCATTTTGGTGCACAAATGAAAACCCCCAATCAGGGTAATTGTATTCCTGCTGCCAACGCTCGGCTCCATGGGTTTTTCGGTTAAAACCAATTATAAAACCATCGGGATGCGCTTTCACCAAATGTGAAATATCCTTGTTATGCCGAAGAATGGTTCCGTAGAAATAATTGGCGTCCACGAAAAAATCCTTGTTTTTTTCCTGTGAAAAAACAAAAGGAGTTGTGAGAAAAAACACCAAAAACGCAATTCGGGACATCGCCGCAAAATAAAGCAATCTTAAAATATCTGCGAAGCGATTTCCTTAATATTGCTGCTTTTTCCCATTGAATAGTAGTGAAGAAAGGGCACGCCGGCTTTTACAAGTTCCTTACTTTGCTGTACGCACCAATCAATCCCAATCTGCCGAACAGCCTTATTATCCCTGGCTTTCACCACTTCCATCACCAGCGCATCGGGCAAATCTACTTTGAATCTGTGGGGAATTAGGTTGAGATGCGATTTTACCGCAATGGGTTTCAAACCCGGAATAATGGGCACTGTAATCCCTTCTGCCCTACATTTTTCAACAAACTTGAAGTATTTTTCATTGTCGAAAAACATTTGGGTAACGATGTATTCCGCACCGTTTTTTATTTTCTTTTTTAGGAAATGGATATCGCTCTCGCTGCTCGGGGCTTCCATATGTTTTTCGGGATATCCGGCCACGCCCACACAAAAATCCGTCGGGAAAGTATGTTGAAGCTCGTCATCCAAATAGGTTCCTTTATTTAAAGCATTTATTTGCAAAACAAGATCGCAAGCGTATTTGTGCCCGTTTTTTTCGGGCGTGAAATAGGTCTCACTTTTTACCGCATCGCCACGCAGGGCCATCACGTTGTCTATCCCCAAAAACTGAAGGTCTATTAAAAAATTTTCGGTTTCCTCTTTTGAAAAACCCCCGCAAAGAATGTGGGGTACGGCATCTACCTCATATCGGTTTTGGATTGCAGCGCAAATTCCCACCGTTCCGGGGCGCTTTCGCACGATTTTCTTTTCGATCAACCCGTTGTCCAATTCCTTAAAAACATATTCCTCCCGATGATAGGTAACGTTTATATAGGGCGGGTTGAAATCCATCAACGGGTCAATATTCTCGAAAATGGAATGTATGTTTTCACCTTTTAAAGGAGGTAAAATCTCGAACGAAAACTGTGTTTTTCCGTTGCCGTTTTTTATGTGGTCTGTTACTTTCATATTCCATACCCGCGAAGGCGGGTATCTTATTATTTATTGTTATTATTTATTTTTTCACAAAAAGTCCCCCTTCGGGGGATTTAGGGGGCTTCTGCTATATTGGTTTTCAACCAATCCGTCGCTTCCTCCAAATCCATATTCTTCCGCTTTGCGAAATCTTCCACTTGATCCATTTTGATTTTTCCAAGTCCAAAATAGCGCGCTTCGGGATTGGCAAAATAATATCCCGAAACCGAAGCTGCCGGCCACATGGCCAAATGTTCGGTGAGTTCAACGCCAATGTTTTCTTTCACTTTTAAAACTTCCCAAATGGTTCTTTTTTCCAAATGATCGGGACAGGCGGGATAGCCGGGCGCAGGGCGAATACCTTTGTATTTTTCCGAAATAAGGTCTTCGTTGGAAAGATTTTCCTCGGAAGCGTAGCCCCAATAGTTGGTGCGCACTTCTCTGTGAAGGTATTCCGCAAACGCTTCTGCCAAGCGGTCTGCCAGCGCTTTTACCATTATTGCGTTGTAATCGTCGTGGTCCGTCACATATTTTGCGGCCAATTCCGCAGTTCCAAAACCGGCACTTACGCAGAAACAGCCGATATAATCCCGAATTCCGCTTTCCTTTGGCGCGATAAAATCTGCCAAGGCAAGGTTTGGTTTTCCTTTAGCCTTTTGGGATTGTTGACGAAGGGTTCGGAATACGGGATTTGAGATTTGGGATTTGAGATTTGGGATTTCCAAAGAAATATCATCGTCATTAATAGTATTTGCTTCAAAAATTCCAAAAACGGCTCGCGCCTCTAACAGTTTTTCTGAAATAATTTTATGGAGCATTTTTTTTGCATCCTTAAATAATTCCGAAGCTTGTTCGCCCACAATTTCATCGGTCAAAATGTTTGGATATTTTCCGTGCAGCTCCCAACTTCTGAAAAAGGGCGTCCAATCTAAATAATCCAGCAATATATTTAAATCGAAATCCTTTAAAACGTGAACTCCCAGTTTGTTGGGTTTCACTATTTCTGAAGAATTCCAATCAATTTGAAACTTGTTTTTCCGCGCTTCGGAAATGGGCAAATAGGTTTTTACCTTTTGACGCTTCAGAAAATCTTGTCGGAAAGTGTCATATTCCTGTTTAATATTTTCTTTATATGCTTCCGAAGTTTCCTTTTTTAGCAAATCGCCAACCACCGTAACCGCGCGTGAAGCATCGTTTATATGCACTACGGCACATTCGTACTCGGGATCAATTTTTACCGCGGTATGCGCCCGGCTCGTAGTCGCGCCGCCAATTAACAATGGCACTTTAAAATTTTGCCGCTGCATTTTCTTCGCCAAAAAAACCATTTCGTCCAGCGATGGCGTAATCAATCCGCTCAAACCAATGGCATCCACGTTTTGTTCTTTTGCAGTGGCGATTATTTTTTCGGGTGGAACCATTACGCCCAAATCTATTATTTCATAATTATTGCACGCCAAAACCACGCCTACAATGTTTTTTCCGATATCGTGTACATCGCCTTTTACCGTGGCCATAAGTATTTTTCCAGCGTTTTTTGAATCGCCAATTTGTGGGTTTTTCAGCTTTTCTTCTTCAATATACGGAAGCAAATAAGCAACTGCTTTTTTCATTACACGAGCAGATTTAACCACTTGCGGCAAAAACATTTTTCCACTTCCGAAGAGGTCACCCACTACGTTCATTCCAATCATTAAATTGCCTTCAATTACTTCAATTGGTTTGTCGGCATTTTTACGCGCTTCTTCGATATCCTCTAAAATGAACTCATCAATACCTTTTACCAACGCTCTGGTAATGCGGTTTTGCAATGGTTCTTCCCGCCACGACAGATCAATTTTACTTTCCTTTGTAGTTCCTTTTACGGTTTCTGCAAAATCCAATAATCGCTCTGTGGCATCTTCGCGCCGGTCGAGCATTACGTCTTCAACGCGTTCCAAAAGATCTTTTGGAATATCGTCGTAAACTTCCAACATTGCAGGGTTTACAATCCCGATGTTCATTCCCGCTTGAATGGCGTGGTACAAAAACACGGAATGCATCGCTTCACGAACGGGATCATTCCCGCGAAAACTAAAAGAAACATTGCTCACGCCGCCGCTCACGCTCACGTGCGGCAGATTTTCCCGAACCCAGCGCGTGGCCTCGATAAAATCGATTGCGTTTCTGCGATGCTCGTCCATTCCCGTTGCAACAGGAAAAATGTTTAAATCGAAAATAATGTCCTCGGGTGCAAATTTTACTTGGTTCACCAAAATATCGTATGAACGTTTGGCTATTTCTATCCTTCGTTCATAATTATCGGCCTGTCCCACTTCGTCAAAAGCCATCACGATCACAGCGGCGCCGTAGCGTTTTATGAGTTTTGCGTGATGGATAAATTCTGCTTCGCCTTCCTTTAAACTTATTGAATTTACAACACATTTTCCTTGTACAACCTGTAATCCGGCCTCAATGATTTCCCACTTGCTGCTGTCTATCATAATCGGCACTCGCGAAATATCCGGCTCGGCAATAACGAGATTTAGGAATTTCACCATCGCCTCTTTGCCATCAATCAGTCCGTCGTCCATATTCACGTCGATGATCTGTGCGCCGTTTTCCACCTGTTCGCGGGCTACGGAAAGGGCTTCCTCAAAATTTCGTTCTTTTATGAGTCGAAGAAATTTCTTTGAACCTGCCACATTGGTGCGTTCTCCCACATTTATGAAATTGCTTTCGGGGGTTATAATCAATGGTTCAAGACCGCTTAATTTTAGATATTTTTTAGCTTTCATTATTCATTTTTCTCTCTGCGTTCTTCGCGCCTCTGCGGTGAAAAAATATACCGCAAAGACGCAGAGGACGCAAAGTTTTTCAGAATGGCAAATTCTTTAAATCCACATTTCCGCCAGAAATTATAATTCCAACTTTTTTATTTTTAAATCGTTCTCTTTCGCGAAGCAAAGCGGCAAAAGCAACTGCACTGCTGGGCTCCACGATTATTTTCATCCGCTCCCAAATAAGTTTCATTGAGGAAATAATTTCGGTTTCTTCAACCCTGATTATTTCTGAAACCAATTCTTTTATAATCGGGAAATTGACATCGCCGAGGAAGGTTTTAAGCCCGTCGGCAATTGTATTTGTAGTTTCGTTGAATTCTATTTTTTCACTTTTTAGACTTCGAAAGGCATCGTCAACTTCAAAAGGTTCACCACCGATTGTTTTGCAATTAGTTCCGAAATATTTCACAGAAAGTGCAGTCCCCGCAATCAATCCGCCGCCGCCAACTGGTGTGAAAACATAATCGAGATCGGGATGAGTTTGAAGTAATTCCGCTGCTGAAGTTGCATTGCCGAGAATAACATTTCTGTCGTTTGAGGGATGGATAAA
Source organism: Aequorivita aquimaris (assembly GCF_001573155.1). Classification (GTDB taxonomy): domain Bacteria; phylum Bacteroidota; class Bacteroidia; order Flavobacteriales; family Flavobacteriaceae; genus Aequorivita; species Aequorivita aquimaris. The sequence goes on from NZ_JRWG01000006.1 coordinate 126,605, forward strand.
TGTTGCTCCGGTTTCTTTTTGAATCCGATCTGCCTCGGTTTCCCTTGCGATTGGTGTTGATTCGGATTCTGTGATAATTCCACCGTAACCTTTAACGGCTTCTTTTTTTACTTGTGGCGCATTTTCTGGCATAACGATGTATGCTTTTACGCCTAAATTTTTCGCGGCCAAAGAAAGTGCTTGCGCAAAATTTCCAGAGGAATGCGTTACCACGCCAGCTTTCTTCTGTTCATGAGAAAGTTGCAAAATGGCATTGGTTGCCCCTCGCATTTTAAAGGCACCCATCTTTTGAAAATTTTCGCATTTGAAGAAAATTTCGGCACCCGAGAGTTCATTCAAAAAAGAAGATTTTAGCACAGGGGTATTGTGGACGTATGATTTTACACGTTCGCAAGCCGCCTCAACTTCTTGTTTAGTGGGAATCATACGGCAGCGTTTTCAGAATTAAAAACAGGTCGCGGTTTGTATTTTAAAGCAATTTCAGCAATGGCTTTAATGTGCTCGGGCGTGGTGCCGCAACAACCCCCGATGATGTTCACTAATTGTTTGTCTAAATATTCCGTTATCTGCGAAGCCATTTGCTCGGGACTTTCGTCATATTCCCCAAAGGCGTTTGGGAGACCCGCATTTGGATAGGCGCTCACGGCAAGATTGGTGCGGTTTGCAATCACTTCCAAATGCGGCGTGAGTTGTTTGGCGCCCAAAGCACAATTGAAACCTACGCTCAAAAGTGGAATGTGCGTAATTGAAATCAGAAATGCTTCCGCCGTTTGCCCGGAAAGTGTTCTGCCGGAAGCATCGGTTATGGTTCCACTTATCATAATTGGAATGTCTAAATTTCGCTCTTCCTTTATTTCATCGATTGCGAAAAGGGCTGCTTTTGCGTTCAAAGTGTCGAAAATGGTTTCAACCAAAAGTAAATCCACGCCACCATCTATCAAGGCTTCGGCTTGTTGCTTATAGGCAACGCGGAGTTCTTCAAAAGAAATGGCTCGAAAACCGGGATCGTTCACATCAGGGCTCATACTTGCGGTTTTGTTTGTAGGACCTATGGCTCCTGCTACGAAACGTGGTTTGTTGGGTTCTTTCGAAGTGAATTCATCTGCAACTTTTTTCGCGATTTTTGCAGATTCAAAATTCAATTCATAAACCAAATCCTGCATATCGTAATCGGCCATTGCAATGGTAGTGCTGGAAAATGTGTTGGTTTCCACAATATCGGCACCTGCGGAGAAATATTTGGAATGGATATCAGCAATTGCTTGTGGCTGCGTAATAGAGAGTAAATCGTTATTCCCTTGTACCGATTTATGAAAATCCTTAAACCGCTCGCCGCGGAAATCTTCTTCCGAAAATTTATAGCGCTGCAGCATCGTGCCCATTGCGCCGTCGAGGATTAAGATTCGGTTTTGAAGTGCTTTTTGTATTTTATTCATTGCTTTTCGTTTTAGAAACCTTGGAGAAAGTTTTTAAACTCCTATTACATCCAACGATTTTCCGTTTAGCTCAATACTATACGTGATTTTTACCGAGGCTTCCATCGTAATTGAAACCGAGCAGTATTTTTCAAAACTCAACTTAGCGGCACGAACAGCCTTGGCCTCGTCAATCTTGCCTTCCAAATGTAGCGTTACGTGTATTGCTTCAAATGGTTTTGCCTCGCGTACTTCTTTTCGCTGGCCTTCCACCTCCATTTTATAGGAAGTGATTTCCTGCCGTTGTTTTTTCAAAATTGAAACAACATCTATCGCACTACAACCGCCAACACCCATTAGTAAAAGCTCCATTGGGCTTGCGCCTTTGGAAGGTTCGTCGGTTTTGTTGTCGATTAGAACTGGAACTCCGGAAGCGCCTTTTGCTTCAAAAAGATAGTTGTCGTTTATTCTGTTTAAGGTAACTTTCATATTTTATTTTGTTTATCGTTTAATTAGAAATGACATAGGACGGTAAGACGTAGGACATAGGACTAAATTATACAGGATTTTTTTGTCATGAGTCTTATGTCTTTTAGCGAAGCGGTCTTATGTCTTACGTCTTTTTCAATCTTTATCGCTTATTCGCAAAATATCACCAAAAACGCCACGGGCCGTCACCGCTGCGCCAGCGCCCGCACCTTGGATAACTATTGGATTGTCGCCATAACTTTCGGTGTAAATTTCAAAAATGGAATCGCTGTCTTTCAATGCTCCCAACATACTATTTTTGGGAACAGAAGCTAAATTCACAGTTAAAATTGCACCGGTTTCCTTTGACAAATCGCCGTGTAAATCTGCAACGTAACGAAAAACCGAATCCTTCGCCTGATTCTTCTTTTTAATTTGAAACGGTATATCTAACTCTTTTAATCGCTTCAAAAATTCTTCTTTTGAAACATTGCGCAGATCCTTCGGAATTAAGTTTTGAATTGAAATATCGGCAAACTCGTTGTGTAAATCCAATTCACGCGCCAAGATAAGCAATTTCCGTCCAACGTCATTGCCACAAAGATCTTCGCGCGGGTCGGGTTCTGTAAATCCTTTGTCGATTGCCGATTTTAAAACCGAGCTGAACGTTCTGTCTTCTTCGGAAAACGTATTGAAAATATAACTCAACGAACCGGAAAACACCCCGCGGATTCTCGTTATATTCTCACCCGAAAGATGCAAAAGTTTAATGGTATCTATCAACGGAAGTCCAGCGCCTACGTTGGTTTCATATAAATACTGCCGTTTTTTTGAAGTCAACTTTTCACGAAGTTCTTTGTAAAAATTCAAATCCAAAGTATTGGCAATTTTATTTGAAGAAACCAAATGGAAACCGTTTTCTACAAAAGCTGAATAATTTTGAACGAAGCCAGAATCTGCTGTGTTATCAACTAAAATCAGGTTTTGAAGGTTGTTGGATTTTGCGAAGGAAATTACTTCTTCCACATTATAAGACTGTCCAGTTTCCAGCTTTTCTTCCAACCAATTTTTGTTCAAACCTTGTTGCTGAAGCAAAACCGTTTTTGAATTTGCGATTGCGAAAATATTCAGTTCCAAATCGCGTCTTCGGGAGATTTCTTCCTTCGAGGAGATTATTTGATCCACCAATTTGCCGCCCACATTTCCGTGCCCAAAAATGGCGATGTTTATTTTCTTCTTTTTTATACTGTTTAGGTCAATTCGGTGCAAAACCGGATTATCCAATACTTGCGTGCTCATAATTTTTTGTTTTTGTAACTACTTCTGAATTAAAAATGGGGTTCAGAATTCCCGTTAATTGTTCGTATTCAATTAAAAATGCATCGTGCCCGTGAATGGAATTTATTTCGGCAAAATGCACGTTGTCTTTTAAAGGTTTTAATGCGGAATACGTCTCTTTTATCTCTTCGCTTAAATAAAATCCGTCGCTGTCAATGCCCACCAAATATATGTTTCCTTCAATTTTAGATGCCATACTCAAAAACGCTTCCTCTGATTTAAAATCTGAGGTAACCAACAAGTGGTTCATCAATTTATAGGCTTGCAATTGAAAGCGTTTTTGTAAGGTTTCACCGTGATGCAGCAACCAGCTTTCAACATTGAAAATATGCTTCGCTTCGTTTAAACTTCTATTGAATTTCTGTTTAAAAGACTGCGGGGTTCTATAGAAAGTCATCGCGTGAACTCGCGCATCGTGCACAGGATTTTCAGAATTATATAAAATCTGCTTCTGAACTCTGCATTGCGCAATTAACCAATCCGTCGCTTTCCAATCCGTAGCAATTGGAATTATATTTTGAAATAATTTAGGTTCCAAAACTGCCATTTGCCAAAGAATACTTCCACCCAAAGAACCTCCAATTCCTGCAAAAACTTTCGATATTTTAAGTTGTTGCAATCCTGTTAAAAACCATTTGGCAACATTGTAAATGGTGATATCTTCATAATTTTCAATTAAAAATCCGTCGTATCCATTGCCTGGAATGTTGAAGGAGAGAATGGTAAATGCTTCACTATTGACACATTTCTCAGCGCCAATTAAACCTTTCCACCAGCCGTTTTCACCGCAAACATTGCTGTTTCCGGTAAGCGCATGCGTTACCAAAACCACGGGAGCCGTGCCCAATTGCTTCCCAAAAACTTGGTAGCTTAAGGGAAGATTTTTGAGGCTAACTCCACTTTTTGTGGTGCAATCTGCTATTGTTAGATTTGAGATATTTGACATTAGACGTGAGATTTGAGACGTGAGATTTGAGATTTTCTAAACCAATTGTTCTTTAAAAACGCTCTTGAAAGCTTGTTCCAAATCTGTCTTTAAATCGTCGATATTTTCCAAGCCAACGGAAAGTCTAATTAAATCTTGACTTACCCCCGAGGCCGTTTGATCTGCTTCGTTTAACTGTTGGTGCGTTGTGCTAGCAGGGTGAATTATCAAGGATTTGGTATCTCCTATATTTGCTAAAAGTGAAAATAACTTCACATTATCAACTACTTTTTTAGCAGCTTCAAAGCCAGCTTTTACGCCAAAAGTAACCAAGCCACTTTGCCCTTCGGGAAGGTATTTTTGGGCGAAATTGAAATACGGATTATCCTCCAAACCGGGATAATTCACCCAAGCTACTTCTTCTCTACTTTGAAGCCATTTGGCAATATTCAGCGCATTTTCGCTGTGTTTTTTAATTCTAATTTCCAGAGTTTCCAAACCTTGAATAATTTGAAAAGCGCTAAACGGGCTCAAAGCCGCGCCGAAATCGCGAAGCCCCTCGAGGCGTACTTTTGCGATAAAAGCAGCTTCCTTTAAAACTTCGGAATAAATTAAACCGTGATAACCTGCGGAGGGTTCGGTAAATTCAGGGAATTTTCCGTTGGCCCAATCAAAATTTCCTGCGTCAATAATTGCACCACCCAGTGTTGTCCCGTTTCCGTTGATGTATTTTGTGAGGGAATGGATTACAATATTTGCACCGTGCGCAATAGGGTTCAACAAAGCCGGAGAAGCGACCGTATTATCCACAATTAGTGGAATTTTATTCGCCTTTGCTTCAGCGGCAATCGCTTCGATATCCAAAACATCCAACTTCGGATTTCCGAGGGATTCGATGAAAATTGCGCGAGTATTTTCTTTTACGGCTTTTCCAAAGTTTTCAGGATTTGAACCATCGATAAAAGAGGTTGTAATTCCCAAACGCGGTAAAGTAACGTTCAACAAATTGAAAGTGCCGCCGTACAAACTGCTGGACGCCACAATATGGTCGCCAGCGCGAAGTAGTGTCAGCAATGTTGTGGAAATGGCAGATGCGCCCGATGCAGTGGTAACCGCGCCGATACCCCCTTCCAAAGTCGCCAAACGTTTTTCCAAAATATCGCAAGTTGGATTGTTAAGGCGCGAATAAATAAATCCGGGTTCGGAAAGATTGAACAGGTTTGCAGCGTGGTCGCTATTTTTAAAAACGTAGCTGGAAGTTTGGTAAATTGGCACCGCTCTGGTTCCTCCGTTGGCGGTTGCATCGTGTCCTGCGTGCAACAACTTTGTTGCGAAATTGTTTTGTGTACTCATTTTTCTAGTTTTTTTGAGTTAATAAAAAAATTAAAACAAAAGCCAAAATGCGCCTTGCGACGTACTTTAATAGAAAAATGTTAAAAAGAATAATTGAAAAGCAATTTCAGATAAGAAATTGTCTTGTCGTTATCTATCATCAATTCTGAATTTTCAGGATTGTTGTAGAATGTAGCACCTTCTTTCCGGAGAAAGGGTTGCTAAGGCGTCATAGGGTCTATTCCCTCGGCCTTTCTTGATAACATTTCAGTAAAGATTTGAACTTTGTGAGTGCAAATATATGTTCGGAAAAATTTAATAACCAAATATTTCGCCAAAAAACTTTAAATAAAATTGCGGTTCGTTTAATTTTTTTACTTTTGCCCAAGACAAATTAAGAGGAAAGATTTGACTGATTGCAACCTCAATAAAAAATGCTAAAGGCAGTGAAAACTTCCCTTCGGCGCTTTCGTCAAATCTTCTGAAAACTATAAATTTTAAAACCATTTTATGGCCTATTTATTTACTTCGGAAAGCGTTTCTGAAGGACACCCAGACAAAGTTGCGGATCAAATTAGCGATGCGCTTTTAGATAATTTTTTGGCTTTCGACCCTGAAAGTAAGGTAGCTTGCGAAACGTTGGTCACCACCGGACAAGTTGTTTTGGCAGGCGAGGTGAAAAGCAATACCTACCTTGATGTGCAAAATATTGCACGCGATGTAATTAACAAGATTGGTTACACAAAAGGCGAATACAAATTTAGTGGCGATAGCTGCGGAGTTATTTCATTGATTCACGAACAATCACAAGATATTAACCAAGGTGTGGACCGCGCGAATAAAGAAGAACAAGGCGCTGGCGATCAAGGGATGATGTTTGGCTACGCTACCAAGGAAACCGAAAACTATATGCCGTTGGCCTTGGATATTTCGCATAAAATATTAATTGAATTGGCTGCACTTCGCAGAGAAGATTCGGCAATAAAATACCTGCGCCCCGACGCGAAAAGCCAGGTAACCATTGAATACAGCGACGATAATATTCCGCAGAAAATTGTTGCAATTGTTGTTTCCACACAGCACGATGACTTTGATGAAGACGAAAAAATGCTTTCGAAAATCAAAAAGGATATAACCGAAATTTTGATGCCGCGAGTGAAAGAGCAACTTCCCGAATACGTTCAAAAATTGTTTAATGACGATATTACCTACCACATAAATCCAACGGGGAAATTCGTAATTGGTGGCCCACACGGAGATACCGGCTTAACGGGAAGAAAAATCATCGTTGATACATACGGCGGAAAAGGCGCGCACGGTGGCGGTGCTTTTAGCGGAAAAGACCCGAGTAAAGTTGATAGAAGTGCGGCTTATGCAGCGCGACATATTGCAAAAAACTTAGTTGCTGCAGGTGTTGCAAACGAAATTTTAGTTCAGGTTAGTTACGCAATTGGCGTAGTAGAACCAACTTCAATTTTGGTGAACACTTACAACTCTAAAAACATAAAACTTTCTGACGGCGAAATCGCTAAAAAGGTTTCAGAAATATTCAACATGCGTCCTGCCGCAATTGAAAAAAGGTTGAAATTGAGAAACCCTATTTATTCCGAAACGGCTTCTTATGGACATATGGGAAGAAATCCTGAAGTGATTACCAAAACTTTTGAAAGCCCGTACAATGGACAAATTACAAAAGAAGTGGAGCTTTTCACTTGGGAGAAGTTGGATTATGTTGAAAAAGTGAAGGAAGCATTTGGAATTTAAATTCCAAATCACAAACACCAAATTCCAAATAAATTCCAAAACACAAATCCCAAATTCCAAGTGTACTCTTTGGAATTTGGGATTTATTTTTTTGTGATTTAAAAAATTACATTCCTCCTTTTCTTTGGGGAACCCTTGGCGTTGGCCAAGTTTGGCGTTCTCCTGTCTTATCATCAATTGGCAGAATAATTTGCTCCCGCGATGTTTTTGAATCGTCTTCCGAAGCCATATAGGCCATTATTGCGGTTAAGATTACGTTGCTTTGGACATCGTCAAAAACAATTTTGTCATAGGTATCAAGGTTTGTGTGCCAAGTGTAATTCCAATAATCCCAACTTAAAGAACTCAAGCTGAAAGCGGGTGCACCGGCCGCCACAAAACTGGCATTGTCTGAGCCACCGCTTGCTGGCCAGCCGGGAAAAGTGGTTTCAATATTTTTGCGAATTGTATCTGGCACAGCACGCAACCATCGTGAAATATAATCATAAGACTGTAAAAATCCAGCGCCATTAATACGCTTTACTCTTCCGGTTCCGTTGTCCTGATTGAAAACAGCTTGAATATTATTAACGATTTCGGGATGGTCTGAAACGAAGGAAGAAGATCCGTTTAAACCTTGCTCTTCACTTCCCCAATGGCCCACTAAAATTGTGCGTTTTGGATTGGGGTACACTTTTTTCAGAATTCGCATGGCTTCCATCATCACCAAAGTTCCAGTGCCGTTATCTGTAGCTCCAGTTCCGCCGTCCCACGAATCAAAATGTGCTGAAAGGATTACGTATTCTTCAGGTTTTTCAGTGCCTTTAATTTCTGCGATGGTGTTAAAAGCAGGCACTACCCCCAAATCCTTAGATTCTGCAACCACGTGTATTTTTGGTTTGTCGCCGTGTTCCACCATTCTGTAAAGCATACCGTAATCTTCCAATTGAATATCTACGGTAGGAATTTTTTTGGTGCGCGCCCCGAAAATTTTATTCGCGCCAAAAGCTTTGGACCAGTACGAATCAACAATGCCAATTGCGCCGGCTTCTTCCAAGGCTGGAATAATGCTTCTTCGGTCGTAGCCGCTGCGTTTTATGTTTTCGTTCCAGGCTTTGGTCATTTCTTCTCTTTCCGTCTTCATTTTTTCAAAAGATTCGGGTGTGGCCCATTCTTTCCAATTGTCGTCCGGTCTTCCCGTGGGCTGCTTCATAGCAACCATTACAAATTTTCCTTTCACGGTTGGCAACCATTTTCTGAATGAAATTGAATCTTTTATTTCGGGAAGTACAATCAATTCAGCAGTTACGCCTTTTGACGACGTGCCGGGACTCCAAGCAAGTTGCGTTCCCTTTAAAGATTGAACGCGCGGCGAAACCATATCGATATGCGTTATGCCACGCTCCCAGCCTTTCCATTCGCCCCATTGTTGGTTTTCTGCGGAAATACCCCAGCTTTTATATTTTGCCACTGCCCAGTCGTGTGCTTGCTGCATTTGTGGCGTGCCAACCAATCGCGGACCGATATCGTCCAGCAATTCGTGCCCAAGTATTTCTAATTGTGAATTTTCGTAGGCTTCTTTTTGGATGTTTTCAATTACGGTGTTCTTTTCCTGCGAAAAGCCCAGTAATGGTAATAAAAGGAGAAAGATGTAAAGGGATAACTTCTGCATAATAAGTATTTTAGGTTTCAAAGATTTTTTCAAAAATGAAATCTAAAACTACGATATATTTGGGAGTACTGAAAGCTTATGGAAATCGTAAGCAAAAAAACATCAAGACTTGTCAAAACCATTGAAATCTTATCCTAGCTTCGAGAAATCTAGACTTTTGGAATTTGGATTTTAAATTTTTTGGTACTTTAAATTATATTATGATTTTTCGCCTTTTGCACCGCTTCAATCTTGCTGTGCACTTGTAGTTTTTTGTAGATATTTTCAATGTGTTTTCGGACCGTGCTGGGCGAAAGAAAAAGATGATCTGCAATTACCGTATAACTTAAACCTTTGCTGAGCTGCTCCAAAACCTCAACCTCGCGGGTGGAAAGGGAGATTTCCTCCTTGTCTTTCAGGTTTTGAATATCTATGGGGTTTCTTAACAGCTTCAATGTTTTCATTGCTATTGAAGGGTTCATCGCCGCACCGCCATTAAGGGTTTCCAAAATGCCTTCGTATAAATCTTTTGGGTTTATTTCCTTCAGCAAATACCCGTCCGCACCCGCTTTTATGGCGTTGAAAATATGTTCGTCATTGTCAAAAGCCGTAAGCATGATTATTTTGATGTGCGGATATTTCTGCTTAACGATTTGCGTGGTTTCAATGCCGTTGAGAACGGGCATTTCAATATCCATCAAAATTAAATCGAGGTTGTGGTTTTCCTCCAATTTTGTAAGCAGCTCACTACCGTTCAACGAGGTATGCTTCACCGAAACATCTTCAAAAAAAGAAAGTTTCTCCTTTACGGCGTGGATAAGGAAGGAATTATCGTCAACAATGGCGAGTTTCAACATTTTCTTTTTGGTTAGTCGTTTAAAGATACTGAAATTAGCTTAAAAAAGACAACCGGAAAATAGGGCATTTGCCGTATTAGTTTATTTCTCCATAAATGGTTTCGCCAATCTCAACAATATAGAAGTTCCTTTCTTAGAGGATTTAAGTTGAAGTGTACCACCTATCTCCCGAGCGCGTTTTTTCATATTGTTTAGGCCGTTGCCCATAACGACAGTCTCGGGTTCGAATCCTTTTCCGTTATCGGTAATCTCAATTTGGTACTGCCCATCTCCTTTTGAAATATTCACCTCGATTTCGTCGGCTTCGGCATATTTCAATGAATTGTTTACCGCCTCTTGAATGATTCTGTAAATATTCATTCCCTCGACAGATGAGAATACATGCGATTCATCAACACTCTCTTCAATATTAAAGGAGAATTCGGTTTTTTCCGAAGTGTTTTTGGCGTGCTCAATAAAATTGGCGATTCGGGCCTGCAGGTCCTCAAAAGTTATGTTTTCCTTGTTCATCGCCCAAATAGTGTCGCGCAGTTCATAAATGGTCTGCGAGGTAAAGGCACTGATTCCGCTAAGTTTGTTGCCAAGTTTTTCACCAATGTCCGTAAAGCCGAATTTCAGGTTGTCAATGCTGGAAATTATAAAAGTGAGCTGCGCCCCAATATTGTCGTGCAAATCGCGAGAAATTCGCAAACGCTGTTCCTGCAGTTTGTTTTGGGTTTCAATTTTTGCCAAAGCCGTTTTTAACTCGCTTTCCTTTTGAAGTTGACGGTTTCTAAGTTTTTGCTGGTTGTAGAGCAAATACCCGAGCAGGCCGAGAATCAGTGCCAGTCCAAGACTCCCAAAAATAAAAGTGTTTTTTCTGCGGACCTCCAAATCCTTTTCTGCCAGCTGGGCGCGTTGTTGTAGGATTTCGTTTTGTTTTTTTTCGGTTTCAAATTCCACGTTCAAGGCCGCAATTCTTTCCTGTACCTTTAATCCGTGAACGCTGTCCTTTACTGCCGCATATTGTTCAAAATAAAATAGTGCCGAATCTGTATTTTTTAATTTTTTATAGATATCAGAAAGCAGTTTGTAGTTATACTGGGTGAGGTTTTGATATTGTTTCTTTTTTGAAATAGGCAACGACTTATGGACTAGCGGAATTGCATTGCTCCATTTTTCCTCAGCAATAAAAACTTCTCCCAATTGGGTATAGTTTTCGGCAATCCCCAACGAATCTGCCCACTGTAAACGTTGCTGAAGCGATTTGTTGAAATATTCCCTCGATTTAGAAAAATTTCCCTGTAAACCATATGCCCCGGCCATATTGCTCCAACTGTAGGGAATGCCAATAGTATCGTTACGTTTCAGCTTTATCTCCAAGCCCTTTTCAAAATAAAACAGGGCACTGTCCAGCTCCTTATTTATTTCCTTTAAAACTCCATAATTATTATAAATATCCTTTAGTTCATTCTCAAAATTATTGGCTTCGGCAATATTTTTCCCTTTTTGCATATAGCTAAGGGCCTTGGGCAAATCGCGATATTTCATACTATAACCCAATTCCGCATAATAATCTGCCACACGCTCCATTTTGCCGAGTTTCTCATAAATCTTGATCCCATTAATTGCTTGCTTGGTGCTTTCTTCGTAATTACCTTGATATCCATACACCAAACTCAACTGGGAATGGGCATCAGCCTGGCCCAGTTTATATTCTATTTTACGGGCGTCGTTTAGGTTTTTTTTAAAAATGGCAACTATGGAATCCTGCGGGAGGTTGAGCCCCTGCACATAGATTTTATTTATGGAATCGATTTTGGCCTTCTGGTGTTGAATATCCTGTGAATGAAGATTCCAAACCAACAGAAGCAGCAAAAGCTGGAGGAGATTGTTCTGCATAAAACTTATAATTGGATTTCGGGTTGCTCAAGCAGCGCAGCCGATAAGTTGTACTTCAGAAAATTATATTTCAAAAGCGCTTGTTCCCGAAAAAGAAGTTGTGTTCCGTGTAACTTAAAAGTATTTTCCAATTGGATCATCCGACCTCGGAACTGTGCAGTGGCCTCCTGTTTCCTTTTATAATGCCACCCCAAGAGCCCGAGGACACCAAAAACGAGCAAGCTGCTGAATATAATTGTTAAACCCATAGTCCGAGACTTTTAAAAAACTAAAGATACATTTTCTTTCCTTATAAATTTATAGGGTAACTGCCGTAAAAAAAATAAACCCCGGGGTAGCCCAAGGGTTTTTAAAAACTGCCAATGCTCCTCACTTCATCAGCGGTTTTTTAGGTTAGTTAGCTACTTAATTCCTGAAAATTCAGACGGCCCCTACACCCTATCCCCACAAAGTTTTGTGGCCGCCTTCCTTTTCGTTGGATCATACATTTAAAAACAAAGTTGCCATTTTAAAATCTATGTTTCAATACGGCAATTGCCTTACTTTACCGTTGGTTTAATTTTTCAGTATCTGAAATGATTGTACCCCAAAGCGGGTCGTAACGTAAACCAAATACAAGCCGGGCGTACCCTGCATTTCAAATGAAATTTCAGCCATGTCATTATACCTTTTACTTGCCACTACCTGCCCCAGCAAGCTGTATTGCGCAACCATTATAGTTTCAGAAGTTTTTGGCAGTTTCAACATTAACCGATCATGGGTTGGGTTCGGGAAAGCCAGTATTTTCTTGTCGGCAAGGAGGTCCTGAGTTCCCAAGACTCCACCCTCATAAACACGCACGGCACCCGTGAATGTTCCGTGGGAAGAAGAAAGGGGCATGCCAATAACCACGGTTTCGCCGCTGGCAGAAATGGCAGTATTGTAGCCCCCAAAGTCGCCGTCAACCAGACCGTTGATCCCGCTATCTACTTGGTACCAAGTATTGCCAACCAACCTATATACGCGGGTTTGGCCACGCAAATCTCCTCCGCCCGGATGCTGTACTGCCCCAGCGACAAGGGTGGTGCCGTCTGCCGATAGGGCTACGGAATGACCAAAATTATAGTTGTCATTTTCTCCATCTATGGCTTGGCCCAGCTGTTGCCATTGCGTTCCGTCCCATTCAAATGCGCGTACCTGCCCGCGGTCGGCTCCGTGGTGCCAAGCTCCTATTGCCAGCCGATTGCCATCAGCCGAAAAATCCAACGATTTTCCAAACCAATCGGTTTCTTCAGTACCGGTAAGCCTATTGCCCATCTGGTTCCATTGGGTGCCGTTCCATTCGTAGATATCAACACTGCCCGCATCCGTCGCGAAATCGTCGTTCATATGCGTGCCGATGGCCACTCTTGTTCCATCTGCGGAAAGTTTTATGCAATGGCCCATATAATCATATTGATTCTCACCTTCAATGGCACTGCCCATTTGGTTCCAGTCGGTACCATCAAAGGTATAGACCCGCACTTCCCCAATTTGTGTTCCCGAAGGTCCGGCAAGTGGGGCACTAATGGCCACGGTATTGCCATTTTCGTCTAACGACACAGACCAACCTGAATTTATATCGTTGAGAACTCCGCCAATGGTAGGTCCGAGTTGTTGCCAGGAGGTGCCGTTCCACTCAAAAACCTTTACGTGTCCGGCAGAAGCTCTTCCACCGGCCATAGCACCCGTGGCCCCGACGGCCAACCTGTTTCCATCGGGCGTCAAGGACGCGCTGTATCCAAATTTATAGTTGGCAGCCTCTCCCTCAAGGGTTTGGCCTCGCTGCGCCCATTGATTCCCGTTCCACGAAAATACGCGCATATTTCCCGATGACGACCCGTTGGGATCGGCCTGGTATGCTCCTACGGCCAGCGTGTTTCCATCGGCGCTAACAGAAATGGAGCTGCCCGTTGAATCAAATTCAGACCCAAAAAAATCAGCACCTTTTTGTTGCCACTGGCCGTTTACAGTGGCAGTAAGCATTATTGACCATAACAAGTACAATGTTGGTTTAAGTAAGTTTATTTTCATAATAGCTTGGTTTTATAAATTAAATAGTTTTACAAAGTTTAAAATCGCAAGAGATTCAAACAATAAGGCAATTGCCTTAATTACACGAAAAGTAAAACCGGAGGAAAAACTCACGTTTCGCCCCCGGCCCACGTAAAAACCTCAACATAGAGATTTTCTTTAAATATTTATTACTGATTGGTCACTTCAATATTGAACTGGCCGTCGGTTACTGAAACACTCTCACTAGTGTTATTCAAATTATAACCAGTAAAATTAAACGTACCCTTAATTGTATTTCCGTCGTAACTAGAAATGTTTAGCGTACCATTGTTTCCTTGTCCGGTTCCAACAGTTGAATAAACAACTACTGTATTAGGATCTGGGTTACTTGGATCTGGTAAAAAACTATATGTGCCAATATTAACAAAATTCAAATCATAGCTACCTTCGCCATCAAAACTCGTGAGAATAATTTGTAGGTTTTCAGACTGTTCTGTTCCACCACTAATGGCAATCGCTTGTCCTGCACCAGAATTGGTCACCCTAGCCACTACTGTTCCTTGCATTCCTGAAAAGTTGTTTCCATCAACTTTTGCAGTAAATGTTCCAGTACCGCCTTGTGGGTCATCGCCTCCATCATCATCTTTTTTACAAGAAGTTAAACTTACGGCAACTACTGCCATTAATACTAAAATAGATTTTTTAAATGTTTTCATAATGTTTGGTTTAATATTCCGCTATAGGCGAATACGTGATTAATGTTGAAGCAAAATTGACCCAAACCGAAAGTTTTTACAATAGGGCAATTGACGTATTCTGATATACGAATTGAGATTTTAGATTGTAGTTTTCTAAAACCGAATGTGCGGAAACCGTTTTTGAATCTCCCTAATTTTTAATTGAAGTTTTTCCGAAAACTGAAGGTGTTCAGCACTATTTGGGTTGAAGGGCCTGTGATTTAAACCACTTTGAACAGCCGTAATTTCTTTTTGAAGGGTTTCGGTTTCCGAAGCAATCCACACTCGTGAAAATTTCTGCCAAATAAGCTCGATGGCGGTGCTGTTTGGATGAAGCAGATCCTCGGCGTAAAAACGGTAATCGCGCAACTCGTCCATCATGATTTCGAAGGCAGGAAAGTAAAAGGATTTACGATTTACGTCCCGAAAGCTATCGGGAGCCGATTTTAGATTTAAGAAGTGGTGGATCGCGGAAATCAGATGTGCTTTGCTGAGTGAATTTTCCGCGAAACCATCTTTAATATGCCGCACGGGCGAAACGGTGTTTATAATTGTCGCGGCTAGGTTTATTGTTGAAATTTTATCGAAAATAGTTTGAAGGCTTTTTGAAATGGTTTCGATGGAAAGCAATTCCTTTTGAAAATGTTGCTTCGGAAGTTTATGGCAGTTGGCTACAATTTCGCCTGTGCTGAGCGGAGCCGAAGCACGGTCGCTGAGCGGAGCCGAAGCACGGTCGCTGAGCGGAGCCGAAGCGTCGACAGTCCTGTAAACCCACGAAGTTCCAAAAGTGAAAATGATATGCGTTGCAGAAAAGAGAGCTTTGCGAAGGTTTTGTAATGCTGAATTCAGATTCTCCAAAAATTCGTTTTTATCCAAAGCCGAAAGCTCGGAATGCACGTCAAAACATTTCCAAACTTCGTTGTGCTGAAAAATATCTTCTTCCGAAAATGATACGTCATCAATTGCGCGAACAATCAGTTTTTCAATCGATACAGGATTGAAAATTACCCCAAACGGATTTTGTAGATTTTGGAATTTATAAAAATCAAACTTCCCTCCAATATTTTCCGAAAAACAGCTTCCCATCAAAAGGATTTTGGAGGAATAATCTATTTGATTTTCTTCAGGTTTTAAAGATATTTCGGTTTGGAGCTTCATATTAAGTTTTAAAAATCTCTGCGTTCTCTGCAACTTTGCGGTGTAATTTTTACCGCAGAGGCGCAGAGGGGGCAAAGAATAAAGAAACTGTTACCTAAGAAAATCTTTCGCTTTTTCCAAGGCCTCCTTAATTCCCGCTGGATTCTTCCCTCCCGCAGTGGCAAAGAAAGGCTGTCCGCCGCCGCCGCCTTGAATGTATTTTCCAAGTTCGCGGACGATTTTTCCCGCATCCAGATTTTTATCGGCAGCCAATTCTTTTGAAATATAACAGGCAAGCAACGCTTTTCCATCGTGATCGGCGCCAAAAACTAAAAATAGATTCTCGGTTTCACCGCCCATTTCAAACGCCAAATCCTTCATTCCGCCAGCATCGAGGTCTATTTTTTTTGCAAGGAAATTGATTCCGTTTATTACTTCAATTTCAGCTTTTAATTCGCCTTTTAGATTCTTGGCTTTATCCTTCAACAATTGCTGAATCTGTTTTTGCAAGGCACTGTTTTCTTCCTGCAGACTTTCCACAGCTTTCAACGGATTCTGTGCGTTGTTCAACGCTTTTTGAAGCGAAGCAAACGATTCACTTCTATCAATAAAATATTGTTTAGCAGCATCGCCCGTAATCGCTTCAATCCTTCTGATTCCCGAGGCAACCGCGCCTTCGGAAGTAATGATGAAATGCCAAATATCGTTTGTATTCGGCACGTGCGTTCCCCCGCAAAGTTCCATCGATTTTCCAAATTTTATCGCGCGCACGCTATCGCCGTATTTTTCGCCGAAAAGCGCAATGGCACCTTCGTCTATGGCCTGCTGGTATGGAATATTTCGTCGTTCTTCCAAAGCAATTCCCTCGCGAATTCGGGCGTTTACAAAATCCTCAACCTGTTTCAGTTCCTCATCGGTCACTTTTGCGAAATGTGAAAAGTCGAACCGCAAATTCCGGCTGTGGACCATACTCCCTTTTTGGGTAACGTGTTCGCCCAAAATGTTGCGCAGGCCTTGGTGCAGCAAGTGGGTTGCGGTATGGTTGGCCGCGGTACGGTTTCGCTGTTTTTCGTCCACTACGGCCACAAACGTACCCTCCAAGTTTCGCGGAAGCGTTTTTGTGAAATGGATTATTAGATTGTTCTCCTTTTTGGTGTCAACGATATAAGTAATGCCGCCATCGGCAGCTTTTAAATAGCCTTTATCGCCTACTTGGCCGCCGCCTTCGGGATAGAACGGAGTTAGGTTGAAAACAAGCTGGTACATTTCGCCCTCCTTTTTGCTCTCTACCTTGCGGTATTTTGTAATCCGCACTTGGGTGTCCAAGGTATCGTAGCCCACAAATTCCTCCACATCATCTTTTTCCAGAACAATCCAGTCGCCCGTTTCCACTTTTGTTGCGGCGCGGGAGCGGTCTTTCTGTTGCTGAAGTTCGGCGTCAAATTCCTTTTCGTTCAACGAATAGCCGCGCTCACGAAGAATCAATGCCGTTAAATCTATCGGGAAGCCGAAGGTATCGTACAATTCAAACGCTTTTTTACCGGAAATTTCCTTTGAATCTGCGGTTTCGATTACGTTTTCAAGCAACACCAAACCTTGGTCCAGCGTTCGCAAAAATGATTGTTCCTCTTCGCGAATAACATTCGTGATTAAGTTCTTTTCAGTAATTAACTCCGGAAAAGCGTCGCCCATTTGCGCGCTGAGCGTTTCTACCAATTTATAAATGAAAGGCTCTTTTTTGTCCAAAAACGTAAACCCGTAACGGATGGCCCTTCTCAAAATCCTTCGTATTACATAACCGGCGCCCGTATTGCTCGGCAATTGTCCGTCTGCAATTGAAAATGCCACGGCACGAACGTGGTCTGCGATTACGCGCGTTGCAATGTCCTTTTTCTCGTCCTTTCCGTATTTTGAATTCGTAATTGCCTCAATCTCACGAATGAGCGGTGTAAAAACATCGGTATCGTAGTTGCTCTGTTTATTTTGCAAAACCATACACAAACGTTCAAAACCCATCCCGGTATCTACGTGCTGTGCAGGTAATTTTTCAAGGCTGCCGTTGGCTTTTCGGTTGAATTGCATAAAAACCAAGTTCCAGATTTCCACTACTTGCGGGTGGTCGTTATTCACCAAATCCTTCCCTGAAATTTTAGCCTTCTCTTCCGCAGAACGGATATCCACGTGAATTTCGCTACAGGGGCCGCACGGCCCTTGGTCGCCCATTTCCCAAAAATTGTCCTTTTTGTTTCCGTTTAAAATGCGGTCTTCGGGCACGAATTGTTTCCAAAGTTCATAAGCTTCGGTATCGCGCTCCAAGCCTTCACTTTCATCGCCTTCAAAAATGGTTACGTAGAGAATTTCCTTATCAATTTTATAGACTTCGGTCAAAAGCTCCCACGCCCATTCGATGGCTTCTTTCTTAAAATAGTCTCCAAAACTCCAGTTCCCCAACATTTCAAACATAGTGTGGTGGTAGGTGTCCATTCCCACTTCTTCGAGATCGTTGTGCTTTCCGCTTACACGCAGACATTTTTGTGTATCGGCTATGCGGTTGCTTTTTGGCTTACCATTTCCGAGGAAATATTCCTTAAATGGTGCCATCCCACTGTTTATAAACATTAGCGTTGGATCATTCTTCACGACCATAGGTGCCGAGGGAACAATGGCGTGTTGTTTCGACTTAAAAAATTCTAAAAATTGGGAACGTATTTCCTTGGACTTCATTTTTTATAAAATTATGCTAAAATTAAAGGTTGGGCACAGTAGGAAACAATTTCTATCTTTGTAAAAACGTTACCTTTACTTCGCGCGAACAA
This sequence comes from Aequorivita aquimaris, assembly GCF_001573155.1. Classification (GTDB taxonomy): domain Bacteria; phylum Bacteroidota; class Bacteroidia; order Flavobacteriales; family Flavobacteriaceae; genus Aequorivita; species Aequorivita aquimaris. The sequence continues at coordinate 144,939 of NZ_JRWG01000006.1, forward strand.
ACACCGCGCAAAAATAGCAATTTTTTAACGCATGTCTAAGGTTAAATATTACTACGATAGTGAAACGCTTTCGTACCAAAAAATAGAAAAGAAAAAAGGAAGGAAACTAAAGATTTTCGCCCTGAGTCTTTTGGGAACATTACTAAGTGGTTTCTTATGGTTCTTGGTTTATATAAATCTTCCCTCAGTACAGACCCCGAAAGAGTTGGCGCTGCAGCGTGAGCTGAACAATATGGAGCTTCAGTTTGAACTTTTGAACAAAAAAATGGAGCAGGCACAGGCCGTGCTTGCCGAGGTTGAGGAGCGGGACAACAATCTTTACCGTGTATATTTTGAATCAAATCCAATTCCGGAGGAACAGCGTAGGGCAGGTTTTGGAGGGATAAACCGCTACAAGGATTTGGAAGGGTTTAATAATTCAAAATTGATTATCAATACAACCCGAAACCTCGATATCTTGACCAAACAGATTGTTGTTCAGTCAAAATCTTTAGACGAAATAGCGAGACTTGCAGAAGAAAAAGAAAAACTTTTGGCGGCAATTCCCGCCATTCAGCCAGTAAAAAATGAAGACCTAACGCGAATGGCATCAGGTTATGGTTACAGAACCGATCCATTTACAAAGGCTAGAAAGTTTCACTACGGAATGGATTTTACAGCACCCCGAGGAACACCTGTATATGCCACCGGAGACGGCAAAGTTACACGTGCTGACAATACTGCGACGGGCTACGGAAACCACGTGGTGATTGACCACGGCTATGGCTATGAAAGTCTGTATGGACATTTGTACAAATACAATGTGCGCCCAGGGCAAAAAGTGCAGCGCGGCGACATTATAGGTTTTGTGGGAAGCACCGGAAGAAGCGAGGCCCCGCACTGCCATTACGAAGTTTTCAAGGATGGCGAACGCATTAATCCGATTAATTTTTACTACGGAAGTTTGACTGCGGAAGAATTTGCAGAAATCTTGAGAAAATCACAGGAAGAAAACCAATCTTTAGATTAAATTCCAAAAAACAAAAACCAAATTCCAAAAAATTAAAATTAATCACTGATAACCCTTAACCTTTAACTCTCAACATTTAACCAAAACAAATGCACATAGACCTACCCGAAAAACTGTATTACGGCATTGGCGAAGTAGCCGAAGCTTTCGGCGTGAATACCTCGCTGATACGTTTTTGGGAAAAGGAATTTGATGTATTGAAGCCAAAGAAAAACGCCAAAGGCAACCGAAAGTTTACCCCGCAGGACATCAAAAATCTGGAACTCATCTACCATTTGGTGAAAGAACGCGGGTTTACGCTGGAAGGCGCAAAAATCCATTTAAAGGAAAACAAACAAAAAACACTGGACCGGTTTGAGATTATCCGCAAGCTGGAGTCGGTAAAAGCAGAACTTTTAAAAATCAAGGAACAACTTTAAAACCAATCGCATCATGAAAAAATGGTTACCCATCATTATTATCCTCGGCCTAATTTTAATTATTGGAGGTTATTTGGCCAGCCTTAACAACAAACTCGTGGAATTGGACCAAAAGGCCACTGCCCAGTGGGCCAATGTGGAAAGCTCTTACCAGCGCCGGGCAGACCTTATTCCAAACATTGTGAGCACTGCAAAGGGCTATGCCGAGTTTGAACAGGAAACTTTGGTTGCCGTTACCGAGGCCAGAAGCAAAGCCACTTCCATAAACATTGACCCTTCAAATATTACCCCAGAACAACTTGCGCAATATCAACAAGCGCAGGCAGGCGTAACCTCTGCCCTTTCGCGATTGTTGGCCGTTTTTGAAAGATACCCCGATTTAAAGGCGAATGAAAATTTCAAGGAATTGATTAACGAACTGGAACGCACCGAAAACCGCATCAACGTGGAGCGTAACAGGTTTAACGAAGAAGCGCGACTGTTCAATACCGAAATACATAAATTCCCAACCAAGCTTTTCGCAGGAATGTTGGGCTTCCACGAAAAAGCATATTTCAAAGCCGATGCCGGCAGCGAAAAAGCCCCGGAAGTAAATTTTGATGACCTGGGAAAAGATGATTAAAAAACCCAAAAAGATTTGAGATTTGGGACAAGCGACGAAAAAGAGATTCTTTATATAAAACTCAAAGATCTGGGTCTCAAGTCTCAAGTCTAACATCTAACATCTAAAAAAATGTCTAAAGTTGAAGATTTTCTAACTTCGGAAGAAGAAGGCGCCATTATTGAAGCCATTCGCACTGCCGAAAAAAACACCTCGGGCGAAATACGCGTGCATTTGGAACCCTCTTCCATTTCCGCAGAAGAACCAAACGAACATATTGACGCCTTTGATCGCGCCGCGGAAGTTTTTGATATGCTGAATATGCACAACACCGCAGAACGCAACGGCGTGCTAATTTATGTTGCCGTAGATGACCGAACGCTCGTAATTATGGGCGACAAGGGCATCAACGATATTGTGGGCCAGAATTTTTGGGAAAGTACCAAAGACATCATCATTAACCATTTTAAAAATGGCGATATGAAGCAAGGTCTGGTGGAAGGAATCCTAAAAGCTGGCGAACAGTTGAAGAAACATTTTCCATATAAAAAAGACGATAAAAACGAATTGCCGGATGATATTTCCGTGGGGTGATTCAGTATTCAGTCGCAGTATTCAGTAAACAGTAAAAAAGAATTTTGAAATAATTTCTTCAAATACAAAATCCCTCGCTTATAAACTTTTAAACCCATAAACTTATAAACTTTTTATTTAAATATTACTTTTTACTGTTGCTTGTAGCAATCGGTTTTTTCTCCGAAAATGTTTCGGCCCAGTATGAAATTCCGCCGAAACCTGAAAAGCAGACCTCTCTTTACGATTATATCGACCTGCTTACGCCGTCCCAAAAAAGTGCGTTGGAAAGTAAGCTGGTTCGCTATGCGGATTCTACCTCCACTCAGATCGTCTGTATTATTATCGGTTCAACAAACGGCGAGGACATTTCTATGCTCGGTGCTGAATGGGGCCAAAAATGGGGAATTGGGCAAAAAGAAGAAGGTAACGGAATTGTAATCACCCTCGCAAAGGACGACCGCAAAGTTGACATAAACACCGGCTACGGTATTGAATACCGTATTACCGATTTAATGTCGGAACGCATCATCAATCGGATTATGATTCCTGAATTTAAGGAAGGAAATTATTACGAAGGCCTCGACAAAGGCAGCGACGCCATCTTTGCGGCGCTGAAAGGAGAATTTAAGGAAGACCGCGATTTTGGAAAAAAGGACGGAACGCCCATCCCCTTTTTCATAATTTTCATCTTTATCATTATCATCATTGCGCTTATGCGAAAAGGAGGGCGCGGCGGTAAAGGTGGAGGCGGCGGAAGCTTGCTGGACATTATTGTGCTAAGCAGCCTTGGCCGCGGAGGTTTTGGCGGTGGCGGCGGAAGCTTCGGCGGTGGCGGAAGTTTTGGCGGCGGAGGAGGCTTTGGCGGCGGTTTCGGCGGAGGAGGCTTCGGCGGAGGCGGCGCTAGTGGGGGTTGGTAAATCTAACTTAGTTAACCCATTTCCTCAACAAATTCAAAAGCCCGTACTACCGAATACGGATGATGTGAATATTTAGGCGGAAAGGCGCAATGCCCTCCGTGGGCAGGGGTTTCCAAAAACAGATAATCGTGGGCCTTGGCCATTTCCACGGGATGGTCTTTTGTCCCCAGAATTGGGTCGTCCCAAGCATTGATTACTAACAACGGCAATTTTATTCCTGCAACTGAATTTCCCGGAGAAGCATTCAGATAATAATCGTCTAAATCGCTGTAGCCACCGTGCACGGGAATGATGAACCGGGTCACAACATCATCAAAATTTTTGATGTATTTGGCAGCATCTGCAGGAACGGCATCGGGAAACTGGATGGTTTTTGCGGCTATCTTCGATTTTACCTTTCCTATAAACCGTCGCTGATAAATTTTACTGAGCCCGCTTTGCAATTTTTCGGCACTCGACCGTAACTGGAAAGGAGCCGAAATGGCTACCGCGGCCTTTACTTCCACTGGAATTTCACGCTTCCCCAAATAATTCATAATCTGGTCACCTCCCAAAGAAAAACCAACTAAGAAAATTTTGGTAAAACCGTTTTGCGCCACATGTTTTACTACATATTCCAAATCTTCTATGGAGGCGTGGTGGTACAATTGGGGCAATAAATTCATCTGGCCGCCACAACTGCGGTTATTCCACGCGAAAACCGAATAGCCTTTTTCAAGAAAATAATTGGCGCATACGTTATTGTAATTTTTTCTGGAATTCCCCTCAAGCCCGTGGCAAAGAATCACTGCCTTTTGTGAATCCTGCAACTTATAATCCAGCAGCAGAAAATCGGCATCGGGCAATATCAGCTTTTTTCGGTCATAATCTGGCGGTCCAAATTTCCGGATGACCCCCGAATAGATGGTGGAAATATGCCCATTATGAAAAATGGGGTCTGGCCGGTATGTGGATTTTTCCAGATAAGGCATGGTTTGCTACATTGTCAGAAATTTCCTTTCTCCTTAAAGATAGGATTACATTTTCGGATTCTAAAATTTATTTGCAGCGGAAATACGTAAAAACTTATTCAAAAAAAAGATCAATCTTATTTCTTAGTTTCTGTTTACGAGATTCATTAGAAATTAAAAGTTTGTACAAGTAAAAGCTAAAAACTATACATTAATTAGTCGAAATAAATAGAACCCCTTCCCGTCTCGCCCTTGCTTCCCAAGGTATTGAACTTATAGCTGAAGCTCAACATAAAATACTGCCGAAGCACGGTGCTTTGGTTATCCTGTATAAAATTTTCAGAAAATGTGCGGCGTGCATTCGTGTTTTGATTCAGCAGGTCATAAACTTTCAACGTTAACGTGCCCTGTTCCTTTAGCAGCGAATATGCCAAGGTACTGTTCCAGAACCAAGCACTTTTCTGAAAACCGGGAGCAATATCGGGGTTATAATCAAAATCAATTTCGTTCTTCCATTCAAAATTCTTCGGAACATAGAGACTTGTTGAAAGTTTAACCGAATGGTTCAAATAATTGCGGTCTTCAAAAATGTTGCTTTCAAAACTATTTTTTGAAATCCCGAGTGAGTAATACACCCGGATATCAAAAAGCTTTTGCCAAGAAAACGAAAGATTGGCATTTGGCGTAAGTGTAAAATTGTGGCTTTTATACTCAAGTCCATTGTTGAAATTCACGTCCTGCGAAAAATTGCCATATACGCCTATTCCGGTTTTAATGCTCCGTAAACTGTCCAAGCTGTGCTTTCGGTTGGTTGAGGCACTTCCCCTAATACTGTATTTGCCGTTAACATTGGCGTAGGTTGTGTTTCTTATATTGTTTGCATCAACATTTGTTGTCGCTACGACGGCATTTTCGGATGCATCGACATTTACATAAGCATAAAAGCCACTACCCTTTTGAAAATCATAATTATTGTAATTCAAATAAAAAGAATGATTGTTTGTGGGTTTTAAATTTGGATTTCCGGTGATTATGTTCAATGGGTCGGCTACATTGGTATTGGGGAGCAACTGCTCAATTGCCGGTGCTTCATTCCGCAAAACATAACCGGTATATATTTGCGCTTTTGAAGAAAATTTAAAATTTCCACGCATATAAAGCTCCCAAGCCTCAAAATTATTATCAACTTTCAGTTCGGGCCGCAATGCATCCTCTCCCTGCAATTTTCGGAACACATAACCTGCACCCAAATTGACCCAGCCTTTTTCCGTATTTAAAACCAAAGACGCCAGCGGCGTACTGCGAATATCCTTAAACGTATAGTCGGTGCTTAGTAGGGAATTGAACAGTGTATAATTTTGTGAAACTTCATTAAAATCAAACACCGATTCAGCATTCATCGTTTGTTTGAAACCATAGGTATAACTCAGCTCCCAAAACAGTTTTTTGGGCAACAACGGCAACCTATAGGTAAGCCGCGTGTAGTAATTGCTGTACTTTTTTTCAACATTGGTAAACTGATTTCTGTTTTCTTCGAAAGGGTTATCCCCAAAAATCTGCTTCGTGCTTAAAAGATAATCTTCTCCCGTGGTCGCGTTCCATTCATTGGTAAAATTGACTTTAAAGAAACCACCGCCAGCACCATACTTCTTTGTTAAATCCAACTGGTTTTTGAATTGTCGGGTACTTATTTCATTTGAATTGAAAAGCGATGAACTGTTGGTCAACAATTTATTTTCATCGAGAGAGGCAGCATCGGTCTCTCTGTGTCCAGAAAGTTTGGAATAGGAAATATTCGGCTTGATATTTATGAGAAATGTGGAATCTACCTTTATATCAAAACCCAGATTTACGTTATGACTATCTGTATCGCTATTGGTGGAACTATTGCTTTCGGTGAAATAACTGCGGTCTGGCAAAATATTCTCCCGCTGTGTTTTGGAATCGCTATAGGAGTTGCTGCTGGAATAAAAATAATCTGCCGAAATATCGGTCTTTTTTTCGATGACATCGGCATAACTGCTGCCTAAGATTCTACTATTTACAATCCCATCGCCATAGCCAAAACTGCGACCGTCGATGGTAAAACTGCCAGAGCTGCTCATGGACATATTTCGCGGGCTGCCGAACATTTTTTCAATCTCCCCAAAACTAAAACCGGGCGAGTTGATATTGTTCCCTCCGCCGAGCACGCTCAAACGCCTGTCGTTGTCAAAATAATTAAAAATGCCAGCATATTCAAAACGTTCGTCAGTGCCACCTCCGGCCGCAACCCTTCCAAAAACCCCCTTGTTGTTCTCTTCCTTTATGGTAAGATTGATGGTCTTACTCTCTTGACTCCCTTTTTCGCCAGTAAATGCTTCAGACTTACCCTTGGTATCAACAATCTGTACTTTTTCAACAATATCCTTTGTCAGGTTTCGGGAGGCAATGGTAGGGTCGTTGCCAAAAAATGGTTTTCCGTTTACCATAATATTACTCACTTCCTTGCCGTTCACTTTTATCTTTCCGTCGGGGCTTACCTCCACACCGGGAAGTTCCTTAAGCAAATCCTCGATATTGGCGTCTTTTTTTGTTTTGAAGGAAGCCACGTTAAATTCCAAGGTATCCTTCTTAATAGTTACGGGCGCGCGCGATTTCACGATTACTTCATCGAGATTTGCTACCGAAACCGAAATAGGAATTATCCCCAAATCCTGGATAGGTTTATCCAAATTCAATTCTTTTTGAAAATTTTCGTAGCCCACAAAACTGATGTTCACACGCACACTTTTTTCCGAAGTTTTCCCTTCTAAGACAAACTTGCCGTTTCTATCTGTAATGGTATAAGTAATCAAGGTACTGTCTTTTACAGTTTCCATAAAAACAGTTGCGGCCTCAAGAGGGTTGCTGGATTCTTTGTCCGTCAATGTGCCAGAGACTTGAAAATTCTGTGAAAAGCCAAGGGAAGCAATTAGGATGAAGACCACTAAAAAGTAATTCCTCATATTTATAAATGAAGCAAGTTTATTTTGAAATCGAAGATAGCGTTTAAAGTTGAAGCCATAAAAGAAATTTCCACAACGCTTAACACTTAATGAATCTACTTCTTCCTAAAATAAACCGTAATGGGAACCCCCGTAAAATCAAAGTTCTCCCGAAGTTTATTCTCAATAAAACGTTTGTACGGGTCTTTTACATACTGCGGAAGATTACAGAAAAATGCAAAACTTGGATACGGAGTTGGCAACTGCGTACAGAATTTTATTTTTACATATTTCGCTTTGTATGCTGGCGGCGGATACGCTTGGATAATAGGAAGCATCACTTCGTTAAGCTCACTGGTCTTAACTTTTTTGCTTCGGTTTTGGTAAACTTCTACTGCTGTTTCAATGGCTTTATAAATACGTTGCTTTGTAAGTACGGAAACAAAAACAATAGGCACGTCCACAAAAGGTTCAATTTGCTGACGGATGTATTTTTCGTAATCTTTCACACTACTGCTTTCTTTGTCTTCCACTAAATCCCACTTGTTGGCAAGTATCACGATTCCTTTATTGTTTCGCTGTGCAAGCCAGAAAATGTTCTCCACTTGCCCGTCAAAACCGCGGGTAGCGTCAAAAATAAGGATGATAACATCGCAGTGCTCTATAGCGCGGACGCTTCGCATTACGGAATAAAATTCCAAGTCTTCCTTTACCTTGCTCTTTTTGCGGATTCCGGCAGTATCAACCAAATTGAATTCAAACCCGAAACGGTCGTATTTTGTATCAATACTATCGCGCGTAGTTCCCGCGATGTCGGTAACAATGTATCTGTCTTTGCCAATCAACGCATTGATGAACGAAGATTTTCCTGCATTCGGACGACCCACAACTGCAAAACGTGGAAGCTCGCTGTCATCCGGATCTTCCCTATCCGGCAATGCCTTCACCAAATCATCGAGCAATTCACCAGTGCCACTACCATTAATGCTGGAAATATTGTATTGGTTTTCAAACCCAAGCGAATAAAACTCCAAAGCATCATTAACTCTTGAAGCAGCATCAACTTTATTGATTGCCAAAAAGATTGGTTTTTTTGAACGGCGAAGCAGTTTCGCCACCTCTTGGTCCATTCCCGTAACGCCGCTTTCCACATCAACCATAAAGATTATGGCATCTGCTTCATCAATGGCGAGTTCCACTTGCTTGTCAATTTCGGCTTCAAAAATATCGTCGCTTCCCTTCACATAACCGCCCGTATCAATTAATGAAAATTCCTTTCCGTTCCAGTCACTTTTTCCGTAATGGCGGTCGCGCGTAACGCCGCTCACGGCATCCACAATGGCTTCCCTGCGCTGAATCAATCTATTGAAAAAAGTGGATTTTCCCACATTTGGTCTTCCTACAACGGCAACAATGCTCATAATCTTAATTTTAGGGTGCAAAAATAGCTTTTAGTTGGCAGAAAAAATACTATTTTAACGGCTTTAAAAATAAATAATTAAAGAATGCTTTCCAATGAAATTGTATTGCGCCCACGTTTCCAAATGGAACTTGAAGAACCCTGTTCACAATTGGTTATGAAATTTTCGGAAGTAAAAAAATCGCAAAATAGATTTGTTATTTCCTGCGTGGACGACCATATTTTTATAAAACTTCCAAATAAGGAACAGCATTTTTGGTCGCCGCAACTGCATTTGGAAATAACTGAAAAAGATGAAAACTCCTGTTCCCTCCACGGTTTTTTCGGGCCGAATCCAACTGTGTGGACCATGTTTATGTTTCTGCATGTTGCCGTTGGAATCCTGTTTATGGTAGATTTGACTTGGTTGTACTCCAATTACAATTTGGGAAACCCGATAACCATTCAAATCATTATTGCAATTGTTTTGGTATTGGCTTGGATTTTACTGTATTTCGCCGGAGCCATGGGAAAGAAAAAAGGAAAACCCGGAATGCGCGAACTTTATGATTTTATGCTGAAAACAATTCAATCATAATTCGTTATTGATTGTAGCCGAATCTTCGTAGCTGCTTTTCATTGCTGCGCCAGTCTTTATTCACCTTTACATAAAGCTCCAAATGAATCTGCTTTCCGAAGAATTTTTCCAAATCCTTTCGGGCTTCAGTGCCCACACGCTTTAAAGCCGAACCTTTGTGGCCAATGATAATCCCCTTTTGCGTTTCGCGCTCAACCATAATTATACTGCGGATTCGGATGATATTTTCGTCCTCAAAAAATTCCTCGGTATCAATTTCAACGGAATAGGGAATCTCCTTTTTGTAGTGCATCAATATTTTTTCGCGAATGGCTTCGTTTACGAAAAATCGCTCGGGCTTATCGGTGAGTTGGTCTTTTGGATAAAAGGGCGGCGATTCGGGCAACAATTCAATAATTCGATTAAAAACTTCGGGAACCCCAAAATTTTGTAGCGCAGAAATCGCAAAAATTTCAGCATTAGGAACTTTTTCCTGCCAAAGCTTTAAGGCTTCGGAAAGCAGCTCCTCGTTGCCTTTGTCAATTTTATTTATCAGCAATAAAACTGGAATTTTTGAATTTGTTATTTTGTTGAAAAACGCCTCATCTTTCAGCTCCTTTTCGCCCAATTCCACCAAATACAGCAGAATATCGGCATCCTCAAAGGCAGATTTCACAAAATCCATCATACTTTCCTGCAATTGGTACGCAGGTTTTATGATTCCGGGTGTATCGCTCAAAAGTACTTGAAAGTCATCGCCGTTCACAATTCCCAAAATGCGGTGACGGGTGGTCTGCGCCTTGGAAGTAATAATGGAAAGGCGCTCGCCCACAAAAGCGTTCATCAACGTGCTTTTGCCCACGTTTGGGTTTCCAATAATATTTACGAATCCGGCCTTGTGTTTTGTCATTTCTTTGGAATTGATATTGCAAATTTAAGGCTTAAATCCCGAAACAATGGATTTGGTTCAATTTTAAAACTTTCAGCCTTGAAATCCTTACTTTTGTGACATGCTTTTTCCAAAGAAAAAAATAGAGCTCGAAGAAGGCGATTATTACCTTACGCCCGAAGGCTACAAGTGTTTTACGGAACAGTACCACTTAAAACGCGGATATTGCTGCGAAAGTGGCTGCCGTCATTGCCCGTACGGTTTTGACAAAAAAACTGGGAAGCATCAATAAACTCTGTGTGCTCTGTGCCTTTGCGGTTAATTTTCTCCACCGCGAAGGCGCAGAGAACGCAAAGAAAATATTCAAAATGACTGAGAACGAAATATCTTCAAAAATAATCGGTGCGGGTATTGAAGTCCACAAACAACTTGGACCTGGGTTATTGGAGAGCACCTATGAAGTTTGTTTAGCGCATGAGTTAAAATTGATGGGGTTGGAAGTGAAGCAACAGGTACCGTTGCCAATTATTTATAAAGAAATTAAACTGAATGCTGGGTATAGAATTGATATGATTGTGGAAAATAAAGTTATTGTCGAAATTAAATCTGTTGACGCATTGGCCCCGATACATACTGCCCAAATATTGACTTATTTAAAGTTAAAAGAAGTAAAACTTGGACTTTTAATAAATTTCAATTCTGTAAAATTAATTGATGGACTCAAAAGAATCGTAAACAATTTATAACTCTGCGCCCTCTGCGTCTCTGCGGTTAATTTTCTCCACCGCGAAGGCGCAGAGAACGCAAAGAAAAATATAAAAAAAATGACTTTTAAAGAACAAATACAACAAGGCATCCCTTCAATTTTACCTGAAAAGAAACCTTACGACCAATCCATAAACCACGCGCCAAAGCGAAAGGAAATCCTTTCAAAGGAAGAAAAGGAACTTGCGCTGCGCAACGCCCTTCGCTATTTTGAGCCAAAACACCACGCCACGCTCCTACCCGAATTTCGCGAGGAGCTGGAAAAATACGGGCGCATTTATATGTACCGTTTTCGTCCCGATTATAAAATGTACGCACGACCAATTGAGGAATATCCCGGAAAATGTGAGCAGGCAAAGGCAATTATGCTGATGATCCAAAACAACTTGGATTATGCCGTGGCGCAGCACCCGCACGAATTGATTACCTACGGCGGAAATGGCGCGGTTTTCCAAAACTGGGCGCAGTATCTTTTGGTGATGAAATACCTTTCGGAAATGACCGACGAGCAGACTTTGGTTATGTATTCAGGACATCCGTTGGGGCTGTTTCCTTCCCATAAAGACGCACCGCGGGTGGTGGTTACCAACGGTATGATGATTCCGAATTATTCAAAACCGGACGATTGGGAAAAATTCAATGCGCTCGGCGTAACCCAATACGGACAAATGACCGCGGGAAGTTATATGTACATTGGTCCGCAGGGAATTGTTCACGGAACCACGATTACCGTTTTGAATGGTTTCAGAAAAATTAAAAAAGAGCCAAAGGGCGGCTTGTTCGTAACTTCCGGTCTCGGCGGTATGAGCGGCGCGCAACCCAAAGCCGGAAATATTGCAGGCTGTGTAACGGTCTGCGCCGAAGTAAACAAAAAAGCAACTGAAACCAGACACAGTCAAGGTTGGGTAGATGAAGTGATTTCAGATTTGGATATGCTTTCAAAACGCGTAAAAGAAGCATTGGCCAATAATGAAACCGTTTCGATAGCCTACGACGGAAATGTGGTGGAAGTTTGGGAAAAGTTTGATGAAGAAAACATTAAAATTGATTTGGGAAGTGACCAAACTTCGCTTCACAATCCGTGGGCGGGCGGGTATTATCCCGTTGGTTTGACGTATGAGGAAGCCAACGAAATGATGGCAAACAACCCCGAGGAATTCAAAAAGGAAGTTCAAAAAAGTTTGCGCCGCCAAGTGGAAGCCATCAACAAGCACACTGCAAAAGGCACGTATTTTTTCGACTATGGAAATGCATTTCTTTTGGAAGCCTCGCGCGCAGGTGCCGATGTGCTTTCTGAAGAAAAAAATAAGGAATTCAAATATCCTTCCTATGTGCAGGATATTATGGGCCCCATGTGCTTCGATTACGGTTTTGGGCCGTTCCGTTGGGTATGCGCTTCGGGGAAACCCGAAGACCTTCAAAAAACGGATGAAATAGCTTGTGGGGTTTTGGAGGAATTGATGAAAAATTCGCCAAAGGAAATCCAGCAACAAATGCAGGATAACATTACTTGGATTAAAGGCGCACAGGAAAACAAATTGGTTGTTGGTTCGCAGGCACGCATACTTTATGCAGATTCAGACGGGCGTGTGCAGATTGCTTCGGCTTTCAACAAAGCAATTTCCGAAGGAAAAATTGGCCCGGTAGTTTTGGGGCGTGACCATCACGATGTTTCGGGAACGGATTCGCCGTATCGCGAAACTTCAAATATATATGATGGAAGTAGATTTACAGCCGATATGGCCATCCAAAACGTAATCGGCGATAGCTTCCGTGGCGCCACATGGGTGAGCATCCACAACGGCGGCGGCGTAGGTTGGGGAGAAGTGATTAACGGCGGTTTCGGAATGGTTCTTGATGGTAGTAGCGATGCACAACGGCGACTTGAAAATATGCTTTTCTGGGATGTAAATAACGGAATAGCCAGACGCAGTTGGGCGCGGAATGACGAAGCTGTTTTCGCAATAAAACGCGCGATGCAAAACAATCCGCAATTGAAGGTTACGCTTCCCAATTTCGTGGACGATATGTTATTCAAATAAAATAAATTACCTATGAAAACACTTAAATTGTTACCCCTATTCTTGCTTTTTGTGTTTAGCTCCTGCTCCACCGTTCGGGTAGCGACAGATTTTGACAAAGAAGCCAATTTCAACAACTACAGCTCCTTCGCTTTTTTCAAACCGGGCATCGACAAGGCTGAAATCAGCGACCTCGACAAAAAGCGCATTCTTCGCGCTATTGAGGCGGAACTTTCGGCGAAAGGAATGTCCAAATCAGAAAGTCCTGATTTGCTGGTCAGTATTTTTACCAAAGAACGTGAACGTGTTGACGTTTATAACAACAGTTTCGGTTACGGCTGGGGCTGGAATCCTTGGTATTATGGCAGCTATTACGGCGGCAGCCACGTGGCCCGTTCCACAGAAGGGACGCTTTACATTGACCTAATTGATGCCAAAACCAACAATCTGGTTTGGCAGGGAATGGGTAGCGCAGATTTGGTTACCAGTGATATGGAACGAAAAGAAGAGCGCATCCGTGAAATTGTTTCTAAAATTTTAGCGGAATATCCGCCCGGAGCGATGAAGAAATAACTTTAGAAAACCTTCAATTAACAAAGCCTTTTTCTGAAAAAATAGTTTTAAGAGATTATTACTTAAAGCTATCGTAAAAAAATCGACCTCATCCGATTTAAAAATTTAAAAAAAGAAAAGGTATGAAATCTATTAAATTATTATTGCTAGTATTTTTTGTCAGTTTTGGAATACAGGCACAGGAGTTGGTTACGGGAAAAGCTACTCTAACCCGCACTTCAGAAGGCATCTATGAAATCAAGAAAACAGATGGCACTTTAAAAAAAATTAACATTCGGCCCAATGAAGATAAGCACGTGCAAGGAACACTTGCCGTTCTGTTTAAGGATTGTGAGGAATTGAGACAATCGGTTTTTGAATCACGAATTGTTACAGAGGGGCAACTTATACAGGCCGTGGAGAGTTATAATAAATGTAATTACACCACTTTTGAACCTACTGAAAAAGAAATTGAGCAGGCTGCAAATTTTCAGGGTGACGAATATAAACTCTTTGCAAGTATTGGTGGTTCATTGAACCGAATTAGTTTCTTCAATTTTGATGATTATGAAAATTTAACACAGGGCCAACTGAGTTTTGGCGTTGCCGCAACTCCGGGATTTATTGGTTCGTTACAAGGAAGCCTTTACTTCACTTTGGAAGCAAGTGCTGCATTTTCGGGCGATAAAGATTTTAGCAATTCGCCATTTACCACAAGTTTCAAAAAGAATTCTTACAGAGCAAGTTTGGGCACTGAATATCATTTCAACAAAAATGGCTCAATAAAGCCCCTTGTCGGAATTGGTGTAGGCCTTGTACAAGACCGCTATAAGGGCACGTATGATGATTATAACGTAAAAGGTTCGGAAGGAAGCGCTTATTTTGTACCAAAGGCAGGTATTTTATTTTCGTTGGATGATAAAAAATCTCTGGGAATTATATTTAGCTACATTCCGGAATACGAGAATAATTTAACCATTTGGAATGGCGAAGAAATCGTTCCTTTAATAATTGACACTCATTATATAAATGCAGGTTTGTATCTTTACTTTTAACTTGATGGGAAGTATTACAATTTAATACTTCCTATAAAGTCTCAAAAAGTAGAAGGATATGATAAAACTTTCAAAATACAATCAGCGATCATTATACGGAGGCCTGATTGCAGCTATTATTACAGGAACCGGAGTTTTTCTTTTGGGAAATATTTCTGGCTATGAGGCAAAAAAATTGATAACTTCTTCCCTCCCTGGAATAAATATGCTCTGTAATACTATTGTGCTGGCTTCGGCCACTATTCTTGCCCTTTTGCTAACACTGCTGGGAATAAGTTCTGGATCCAAATCTAAATTGAAAAAAGGACATTACACCCAAGTAATGGCAATTGCAAAACTGGATACCATTCTTTTTGTAATTGCCATTATCCTATTTCAAATATTCAACATTCCTATCACCGAATCGGAAGAGTTGCCTACTACCTGGTATTCCAACATTTATTGGGCTACACTATTTCTCTCATCGTTGCTTAGTGGCGGAATGGTTTCTGTAATATTGATGCTTTATAACACAGTAATCAATATGATTAAAATTGTGGGATTGGAGGAAAAAGACCATCCCCTTGTTTTTCACGATGACAACAATGATTCAGAAAAAGAACAATAAGTAAATTTAAATCAGTAATTCAAAACTTCCAAAATCTTCTTCTTTACTTTTTCGGTGGAAGGAATCATCGTTTCCTCCAATGTGGAATTCAGCGGAATCGCGGGCATATTTTCAGAACCAATGAGCATGACCGGCGCATCCAATTGTTGAAAACATTCTTCTTGGATTTTTCCTTGCAAACCGCGTGAGAAGCCATTTTCTGAAGGTTCTTCGGTTACCACCAAACATTTTCCGCATTTTTTTACGCTTTTGAAAACGGTATCATAATCCAACGGATGCAGTGTTCGTAGATCGACAATCTCAATTTTATCCTGCATTCCGAGTTCTTCGGAAGCGTTCATCGCCCAATGCACGCCCATTCCGTAAGTGACAATCGAAAGTGTTTCCTCTTCTTCCTGCTTCCAGATTTCCTGTAAAACCCAAGCTTTTCCGAAAGGCAAAATATAATCTGCATCGGGCATTAACGAGGTTGCACCTTTTGTGCCTTTCACCTTACTCCAGTACAACCCTTTGTGTTCAAAAATTACAACGGGGTTTGGGTCGTAATATGCAGCTTTCATCAAACCTTTTAAATCGGCTCCGTTGCTGGGGTATGCTATTTTCAACCCGCGAATATTTGTAACGACACTTTCGACGGAAGAGGAATGGTACGGACCGCCGCTTCCGTAAGCGCCAATGGGGACTCGAAGAATCATTGAAACGGGCCATTTTCCATTTGAAAGATAACAGCTTCGGGAAACTTCTGTAAAAAGTTGATTGAGTCCCGGCCAAATATAATCTGCAAACTGAACCTCAACAATTGGTTTCAATCCCACGGCGCTCATTCCAACTGTGGAACCGACGATAAATGCTTCTTGAATGGGCGTATTAAAAACACGGTTGTCGCCAAACTTCTGAGCTAGCGTCGCCGCTTCGCGAAAAACACCACCCAAACGGCCGCCAACGTCTTGCCCGTACAATAAACATTCGGGATGTTTAGCCATCAACTCCTCAATTGCGAAAAGCGCGCAATCTACCATCACAACTTTTTCGCCACCTTTTGGGGAACGTTCGCCTACTTCCTCGGTAATTGTTGTAGGCGCAAAATCGTGGGTAAATAAATCTCCCGGTTTTGGGTCTTCGGCTTTCAAAGCTTTTTCAAGTGATTTTTCGATTTCGGTTTTGATTTCGATTTCGATTTCTTGAAGCTCCTTTTCAGAAAAACCATTCTTCAAAAGCAGTTTTTTCAACTTTGGATAGGGATCGCGACTTCTGGCTTCATCAAGATCATCGCGATAAAACTCCATTCTGACTCCAGAAGTATGATGGTTCAAAAGCGGTACTTTGGCGTGCACCAAAAACGGTCTGCGTTCTTCCCTAATTTTTGAAATTACATCTTGAATTGTATTGTAACTTTCCTCAAAATCGGTTCCGTCTATTGAAACCGCTTCCAAACCGTGAAAACCTGCAGCGTATTCAAAAGCATTCTGCGCACGGGTTTCCGCCGCATTTGCTGAAATATCCCAACCATTATCCTGCACCAAATATAGAATTGGCAATTGCTTTAAAGCCGCCATTTGAAAGGCTTCGGCTACTTCGCCCTCGGTTACGGAAGCATCTCCTAAACTGCAAACTACAATTGGAGATTCAGAAGTTTCATTTTTAAATTCTACCTTAAACGATTCTTTATACCAAAACCCCATTGCCACTCCCGTTGCGGGTATCGCCTGCATTCCAGTAGCGGAACTTTGGTGTGGGATTTTCGGTTTGTCATAATCCTTTAAACTAGGGTGTGAATAATAGGTTCTTCCCCCAGAAAATGGATCGTCCTTTTTCGCCAAAACCTGTAGCATCAATTCATACGGCTTCATCCCGATTGCCAATAGCATAGAATCATCTCGATAATATGGAAAGGCATAATCCTGCGGCAAAAGTTGCATTCCCACGGCGGTTTGGATTACTTCATGCCCACGCGAAGTTGCGTGTACGTATTTTGAAACAATCTTGAAGTTTTCTTCATATATCTCGGTCATCGCCTTTGCGGTACTGAGGTTTTTAAAAGCCTTCTTTAATATATCTTTTGAAATATTCACTTTTTTATTCTTAACGAGGTCTCGACTGCGCTCGACCTGACATTATTAAATTTTTCTGTTAGTATCAAACTGTTCCATATAATCGGCAATTCTTCTAAGGAAAGATCCCGCCAAATATCCATCTACAATTCTATGATCAAAGGAAAGTGACAAATACATCATTTGTCGTATTTCGATTGCATCACCTTCTTCTCGCTCTATTACTTCAGCGCGTTTTTTAATGATTCCGGTTGCGAGAATTGCGGCTTCGGGTTGGTTGATTATTGGCGTTCCCATCAAACTTCCAAAAGTACCCACATTGCTTATTGTAAAAGTACTGCCCTTTGTTTCGTCCGCTTTTAATTTGTTGTCGCGCGCTTTTCCGACGAGCTCGTTTGTGGTTTCGGCCAATTCTTTTAAGTTCTTTTTATCGGCATTTTTCACCACGGGAACTATCAAATTTCCCGAAGGTAGTGCGGTTGCCATCCCGATATTTATTTCATCTTTTACAATAATATTTTTTCCATCAAGTGTGGAATTGATCATGGGAAAATCTGTAATCGCTTTCGCCACACATTCAATAAACAATGGAGTAAACGTGAGTTTTTCGTTGTATTTTTTCTGAAAAGCGACTTTATTATTATTGCGCCAATTTACCATTTCGGTCAAATCTGCCTCTACATAAGCCGTTACATGTGGCGAAGTGTGCTTGCTGAAAACCATATGGTCGGCTATCATTTGGCGCATACGGTCCATTTCCACGATCTTGCCTTTTCCTTTATCGAATTTCAAATCGGGAACCTGAAATCCCGAAACTTCTGGAATGGCTTGCGCAAACTGGAACGGACGCCCATTTTCAAGATAATTCGTAACATCGCTTTTACGCAGCCGACCCTCTTTTCCAGTTCCGGAAATTCTAGCCAATTCATCGTAACTGATATGATTTTTGCGAGCAATACTATCAACCAATGGCGAAATGAAAACGTTTTCGTTTACTTTAAAGGAAGCTGATTTTGAAATTTGTTTTTGTGCTTTCGGTTTTTCGGAAATTTCGGTTTTAGAAACCGTTTTTTCTGAAGTTTTGCTAGTAGATTTTGGAGCTCCTTTCTCTTCAGAAAACTCCAAAATTGCGATTACTTCCCCCACGGGAACAACATCTTTTGCCTTAAATATATGCTCAAGCATTTTTCCCGAAGCTGGTGCGGGGACTTCATTATCTACTTTATCAGTCGCAACTTCCAGCAATATATCGCCTTCTTCAAAAGAATCGCCTTCGTTTACCAACCAATTGATAATCGTTCCTTCGGTTATGCTCTCGCCCATTTTGGGCATTTTGAATTCTGTTTTATTCATCCTGTCTTATTCCCTTGCGAACTTTGCGGCTTTGCGGTGTATAAATTACCGCAGAGGCGCAGAGAACGCAGAGTTTTATTTATTTTTCCTATATTCTTCCAAAGTTTTATAAAAATCTTCTTGTTTTGGACGATTTGCCGGAATTTCTCGAAGTGGCTCCACTTCTCTTAAACTTTCGTGGCAATCTGTTGGTAATTGCTGGTACAATCGGGTTCCGGCGGTTTTCCACGCGATCATTTCATCGGAAATATCTTTTATTGCTTTTGCGGGATGGCCCACAATTAATTTTCGTTTTGGAAATTTCTCTTCGGCTTTTACAAAACTCATTGCGCCAACAATACATTCATCGCCAATTTCGGCATCGTCCATAATTACGCTGTTCATTCCTATCAAACAATTTTTGCCCAAATTAGCACCGTGAATTATTGCTCCGTGGCCAACGTGGGCGCTTTCTTTCAAAACAATACTTTTCCCCGGAAACATATGCACCGTACAGTTTTCCTGCACATTTACGCCATCTTCCAAAATAATCTCGCCCCAATCGCCACGAATTGCCGCACCTGGACCGATATAACAATTTTTTCCAATAATCACATTGCCAGTAACGGCCGCCAAAGGGTGGACGAAACTGGATTCGTGGATTACTGGGATATGGCCTTTAAAGGAATAAATCATAATTATAGTGGTGAGCGATGAGTGGTGAGAGCGCTTCGCTGTGAGTGGACATCTACTTATTTTTTAAATGATTTCTTAACGAGGAAATCATTTTACCAAGTTCCGTTAGCCTTCTTCTATTTTCTTCATCTGTTTCAAAAGTAATATATTCTCTTAATCTTGCTTTAGTAGAAGCAGCCACACATTCGTGAGAACTGTCCCAGGCCATTTTTAAATAACGAATAAAGTTAGCATCCGTGCTGCCTGAACCTTCTGCAATATTAAAAGCAATAGAATCGGCCGCACGAATAAATTGAGATGATAATTTATAAATTTCGTGGTTAGGAAATTTTTCTACTTGTTTATTTACAAATTCTCCAAAGTCCAATGCCTTTTGATAGACTTGTAAATCTTCGAATTTAAAATGATAATTACTTTTCATATTCTTAAAAATAATAATTATGGCGTTCATCACCCAAAGTAAAACTAGCATTTTGCTCTCACCACTCACCACTAATCACTCATCACTCAAACCGCTTCAACATTTCCTTCGTAAAATCACTTAGCACCAATCTCCCTGAAATCACTGCTCTTTCGGCCAAAAGTTCATCCCAATCCTCCGTGCCGCTCCAAAATACTTTTTTCATTTCTTTCATTGCTTCGGGATTGTAATTGCAAAGATTTTCTGCAAATTTTTGAACGGCTTCATCCAATTCTTCCAAAGTATCAAAAACCTGATTGTACAAACCTTTTTGACGCGCCCATTCGGCTTCGTAGAATGAATTTGCATCAATAGCTATTTGGCTCATTGCGCTTAAGCCTAATTTTCTCTCAACTGCTGGACCCACTACAAAGGGGCCGATTCCCACATTTAATTCACTTAACTTAATTGCTGCAAATTTTGTAGCCATACAAAAATCGGTCGCCGAAGCAACGCCCACGCCACCGCCAACAGTTTTTCCCTGAATTCTACCAATTATAAACTTTGGGCATTTTCGCATTGCGTTAATAACGTTTGCAAACCCACTGAAAAAAACCTTTCCCGTTTCTGGGTCGTTTATGTTTATCAATTCGTTAAAACTCGCACCCGCACAGAACGTTCTGTCGCCGCCACTTTTCAGAATAATTACTTTCACCTCATCGTTATTTCCAGCTTCGGTGATTGTATTTGCGAGTTTTGCCAACAAATCTCCCGGCAGGCTATTGTGTGCCGGATGGAAGAATTCTATGGTGGCGATTCCTTTTTCAGTTGTTATGTTTACGTATGGTTGTTCCAAAATTTTTTAAATTTAAATTAATCCGAATTGCTCGAAATGGTGGTTTAAATGTTTTCGTTCCAATAAATACCATTCGTATCGGTTCATTTCACCAAAAACCAGGTTCTTCAATTTAGCGTCTGGATTTTCTTTGAAATAGGTTTTATATGCTTCCCTTTCCTCTAAAAATTTCTCCTTAGCCGTTGCTAAATCGGGATGTTTCAATGTGTCCAAAGTATCTTTTTCCAATTGGGGAAAATTTGTATTTCGAGGAAATTTTTCATAATTATAAAGACTCGCATGGACTTTTTCCAAAATCTTTTCAGGCGTTGCAACCTCAAAATCCTGAATTTTTCCCGAAGCTATTTTATAGGTGTACTCCAAGTGCTCCAACATATGCTGGGGCGTCATGATGCCCCATTTTGGCTTGGTATCTTCGGTTAGTTTGTTCAAGCATTCCTCGATTTTTTCATCGGTTATTTCAACAAAAGTTTCCTGTTTCTTTTGAACCATGGTGAGAATTGTTGCAACGGCTACCAATTCATCTTCGGTATCAAAAACCTCGACAAACCATTTTACAATTCCGCTAGGATGTTCTGCGGAAGCGACATCTCTATCTACCTTTTGTTTGCAGGTTAATCGTACGTAAATGGTGTCATTATGATATAATGGACGTAGAAAACGACAATCCTCCAAACCGTAATTTGCAGCTACTGGACCTTTATTTGGATAAACGAAAAGCCCGGCCGCTGCGGAAATTATAAAGTAGCCGTGGGCGGTACGCTTTTCGAAAATACTTCCGTCGAGCGAAGTAATATCGGTATGCGCGTAAAAATGATCCCACGTTAAATTGGCGAAATTGATTATATCGGTATCGGTAAGCGTGCGATTATGCGTTTTTAATGACATTCCCGCCTCGATGTCTTCCCAATGGTATTTAAATGGATGCTGTTCCGCCTCTTTATATTTTGCGTTTGCTTGATAAATTCCTGTGATTTCCGTTAAAGTTGTCGGTGAACCTTGAATTGCTGTTCGCTGCATATAATGTTTAATACCACGCACACCGCCCATTTCCTCACCACCACCAGCACGTCCTGGACCTCCGTGGACCAAACTTGGTAAAGGTGAACCGTGACCTGTACTTTCTTTAGCGCTTTCACGGTTTAGAACTAAAATCCTTCCGTGGTGAGAAGCTGCATTTATTACGTATTCTTTGGCAATTTTATCATCGTTTGTAGCAATGGAAGATACCAACGAACCTTTCCCCATTTGTACCAACGTGATAGCTTCGTCTAAATTTTTATAAGGCATGATTGTACTCACTGGACCGAAAGCTTCGGTTTCGTGAACGGATAAATTTTTAAACGGATTGTCTTCGCGAAGTAAAATTGGAGCCAAGAAAGCACCTTTTTTAGCATCAGCGCCAATCACTTCTATTTTATCCAAATCGCCGTAAACAATACTTGCGGTTTTGGATAATTCTTGAACGCGTTCCCGCACCTCCTGTACTTGATCCAAACTCACCAAAGAGCCCATTCGGACTTCCTTCAAACGCGGATCGCCAATGGTTACTTTTGAAAGAGCATTTCCAAGTGCAATTTGCACATCTTCAACTAATTTTTCAGGAACAATCACCCGACGGATCGCGGTACATTTTTGTCCGCACTTCACTGTCATTTCATTTCGCACTTCTTTAATAAAAAGGTCGAATTCAGGTGTTCCCGGAGCGGCATCTTCCCCCAAAACGGAAGCATTTAAACTATCTGCTTCCATCGTAAATGGCACCGCCTCCTCTATAATTCTTTTATGCGCTTTCAGCATTCTTCCTGTAGTTGCAGACCCGGTGAATGTAACCACATCTTGGGATTCCACGCTATCGAGAATAGTTCTGGCCGAACCTGTAATAAGTTGCAAAGCCCCTTCGGGCAAAATTTTTGAAGCAATAATTTCACGAACTACGGCTTCAGTTAAAAAAGAAGTGTTTGTGGCTGGTTTAACAACGGCAGGGACACCTGCCATCCAATTGACAGCACATTTTTCAAGCATTCCCCAAACGGGGAAGTTGAACGCGTTTATATGAATTGCAACGCCACGTTTTGGAACCATAATGTGATGTGCCATAAAACGGCCACCGCGCGACAAATCGATGGGTTCGCCTTCAACGTGATAAGATTGGTTTGGAAATAATTTTCTGAGGGAAGCATTGGCAAAAAGATTTCCGAAACCACCTTCAATATCAATCCAGCTATCCACTTTTGTTGCGCCAGTGCGGTAACTTATTTCATAAAAATCGGCTTTCTTTTTAACCAAATGGAGGGCCAGGGATTTTAACATATTTCCGCGTTCCTGAAAGGTCATCTTTCTAAGTACTTCGCCTCCTGTGGTTCTTCCGTATTGCAGGATTTCAGCAAAATCTAGTCCTTCTGTATCTGAAAGGGCAATGATTTCACCAGTAATGGCGTCGTGCATTGGCACGCCTTCGCCGTTTCCTTCAAGCCATTGTCCCGTGACGTAATTATGTAATTTTTTCATTTTTAAATTTTTTAGCAATCCGCAATGAAGCGGAAAACAATTTTTTAAACTCGCTCAATGACAGCCGCATATCCTTGGCCAACGCCCACACACATGGTGATTAAAGCGTATTTTTTATTTTGAAGTTGAAGTTCCAAAGCTGCGGAATAAGCGATTCGCGTCCCAGTAACCCCGAGCGGATGGCCAATTGCGATTGAACCCCCATTTGGGTTGATGCGTGGGTCGTCATCTTTCAATCCCCATTCGCGGATGCACGCCAATGCTTGTGATGCGAAGGCTTCGTTTAATTCAATCACGTCCATATCTTCCATTTTCAAACCTGCTTTTTCCAAAGCTTTATTTGAAGCCGCAACGGGACCGATACCCATAATTCTTGGTTCAACTCCTACTACTGCTGAACTTACTATTCGAGCAATTGGTTTCAAGTTATATTTTTTTACGGCATCTTCGGAAGCAATTATGGTTGCTGCCGCGCCGTCATTCAATCCCGAGGAATTTCCCGCCGTAACACTTCCATCTTTTTTGAAAGCTGGGCGGAGTTTTGCCAATACTTCTTTAGTAGTACCGGGTCGGATGAATTCATCATCCTTAAAAATAATCGGGTCCTTTTTTCGCTGCGGAATTTCCACGAAAACAATTTCTTTTGCCAAACGACCATTTTCTTTTGCTTTTGCAGCCTTCATTTGTGAATGATACGCGAATGCATCTTGGTCTTCACGGGAAATGTTATGTTTTTCAACCAAATTTTCGGCGGTATTTCCCATTCCGTCTGTGCCGTACATTTCGGCCATTTTTGGGTTTACGAAGCGCCATCCGAAACTGGAATCGTACATTTTAGCATCAGTTCCAAAAGCGGAAGATGGTTTTGCAATTACGTATGGTCCACGCGTCATATTTTCAACTCCGCCAGAAATAAACAGATCGCCGTCGCCAGCTTTAATCGCCCGATTAGCGTGGATTATTGCCGAAAGTCCGCTGCTGCAAAGTCGGTTTACGGTTTCCCCTGGCACCGTAACTGGCAATCCCGCTAAAAGAGATGCCATTCGTGCTACATTCCGATTGTCTTCCCCAGCTTGGTTTGCGCAACCAAGGATTACATCATCATATGCTTCTTTTGGAATATTTGGGTTTCTTTTTACTATTTCAGCTATTACCAATGCCGCCAAATCATCAGTTCTTATAGTGCTTAGCATGCCTTGGTAGCTGCCAATTGGTGTTCGTATTCCGTCAATTATATATGCGTCTTTCATTCTAAGTTTTATTCTAATTTAAAATTTCCGAAAAGGTATCGCCTTGCTTTATATCACCAGTTTTATAGCCTTTCATAAACCATTTCATACGTTGTTCTGAGCTTCCGTGGGTAAAACTATCGGGCACCACATCGCCTCGTGTTCTTTTTTGAATAGCGTCATCACCCACCGCGTTGGCTGCGCTCAAAGCCTCTTCAATATCACCTTCTTCCAAATATTCTTGGTTGTAATGTGCCCAAAGCCCCGCGTAAAAATCGGCCTGCAGTTCCAAAGCCACCGATAATCTGTTGGCTTCACTTCTGTTTTGGCGTTGCAATTGGGTTACTTTTTGCGATGTTCCTAATAACGTCTGCACGTGATGCCCTATCTCGTGGGCGGTAACGTAGGCTATGGCGAAATCTCCGCCCTTAGCGCCAAATCGAGTTTTCAATTCGTCAAAAAATGCCAAGTCCATATATACTTTTTGATCGGCAGGGCAGTAAAACGGGCCTGAAGCTGAGCTTGCATTTCCACAGGCAGTACTTACAGCATCTGTAAATAAAACCATTGTGGGTTCTTTATAATCGCCAATATTATTTTGGGTAAAAATCTGGTTCCAAACATCTTCTGTATCGGCCAAAACGGTGGCCATAAAATTGCCCATTTCTTTTTCCTGGGCGGTAAGTTCCCGTTGTTCGGTTTGCTGGACAGTTTGGCTGTTTCCTAATTGTTCAACGATAGGGGCAAGTTGTTGCCCGGTTTCGCCACCGAAAAAATTTAGAGCAAGAACGATTATTGTTACTACAATTCCGCCACCTGCGGCCAGTTTGCCTTTGCTCATTCCCCGTCGGTCGTCCAGATTACCGCTTTTTCTTCTACCTTGCCATTTCATAATTTCTATGTTTTAGTTAATTGATTTTGAAGTTGAAATTATTCCCAGTCTTTACTGGTTCGATACACTACGCCTTTGAAAAGAGCTACTAGCTCATCGCCACGCTTTACTTCAACAATATTGAACCCCAATTTGTTTCCTACTTTTTCAATCACAGATTCTGCTGTTAAATAATCGCCCTCGTTCAACGCTTCAATGTGATTGATTGAAGTTTCAATAGAAACCGCATATTTTCCGTGGGTATTCGCTGCAAATCCGAATGCGGTATCCGCCAAACTATAACTTATGCCGCCGTGGGCTTTGTTCATACTGTTGAGCATCTCTTTACGGACGGTCATCGCCACCTTGCATCTACCTTTTTCAACTTCCAATATTTCGATGCCGAGCCATTGGCTGAAAGCATCCAGGGAGAGCATCTTTGCAGGTATGAGGTGGTGTGGTATGAGGTTTGAGGAGGGCATAGTGACTATTTTTTTATTCTTTTTGAAATTGTATTCCTTAGACTTGTAATCATTTTGGAAAGCTCGGTAATATTTTTTCGCACTTCTTCATCATCTTCAAAATTAATATAATTACGCAATCTTGCTTTTGTACCGCAGGCCACGCATTCTTCCGCACTGTGCCAAGAATTTCCCAAATAATTATAAAACTGTCTATCGGTACCTGATGACCCTTCCGCAATATTCAGTGCATTAGAATCTGAAGCTCTTTTGAATTGGGATTTTAATTCAAATCGTTCATCCCTGGGAAATTTCTTGACCAAGGAATTTACAATTTCCCCAAAAGCAATCGCTTTTTGGTAAACCTGTAATTCCTCAAATCTAAAATGATATTCCGATTTCATAAATCTAATTCTTTTTTGGAGCCTCATACCTCATACCCCAAACCTCAAACCTCCTTTGTTCATCCTTCTTAACAACGGCGAACAACGATACCTGTCCTCGTGATATTCATCGTAAAGTTCGTCCATTTTTTTTACACACCAATCCATTCCCTTTTCATCGGCCCAAGCCAATAAGCCTTTCG
Source organism: Aequorivita aquimaris (assembly GCF_001573155.1). GTDB lineage: Bacteria > Bacteroidota > Bacteroidia > Flavobacteriales > Flavobacteriaceae > Aequorivita > Aequorivita aquimaris. Next base: position 171,235 of record NZ_JRWG01000006.1, read on the forward strand.
GATAGTTCACACCTTTGGTCATTGCGTTGTCGATATCTTCTGCGGAAGCGATGTTCCAAAACAGGGCGTCTGCGGCTTCGTTTATTAGCATTACGAGTATTCGATTAAAAATTTGCTCTGCCTTTTCGGAATCAAAATCGCCTTCCCCTGCGCTCAGGCTGACACCGTCTGAATAATTATAATACCCCTTTCCGCTCTTTCTTCCCAAATAACCAGCTTCGGCAAAACGCTTTTGGGTGAAAGAAGGTTTGTAGCGCGGATCGTAATAGAAGGCTTCAAAAACCGTTTCGGTTACGGTGTAATTTACGTCGTTTCCAATAAAATCCATCAGTTCAAAGGGACCCATTCTGAAACCGCCAATTTCTTTCATTGCAGAATCTATTTCTGCGAATGATGCAAATCCTTCTTCATAAATGCGAAGTGCTTCCCCGTAAAATGGACGGGCTACGCGGTTCACAATGAATCCCGGAGTATCCTTTGCAACTGCGACAGTTTTATTCCAATTTTTAATTATTTCGACGGAATTCTTCAAGGTTTCTTCTGAAGTTTGGATTGCGGGAATAACCTCAACCAATTTCATTAAAGGCGCTGGATTGAAAAAATGAATCCCGATGCAACGTTCCGGTTTCTGAAGGGAGGAAGCGATTGATGCTATCGATAAAGAAGAAGTATTTGAGGCAATGATGCAATCGTCGCCCACAAATTTTTCGAGGGTCGAAAACACATTCTTTTTAATTTCGAGATTTTCAACTATCGCTTCAATGGTCAAATCTGAATCTTTCAGTTCTTTTAGAGAATTGACATATTTTATATTGTTTTGGATGCGCTGTTTTTCTTCGGAATTGATTTTTCCTTTTTCCAACAAACGGTCCATTATTTTTTCCAAATCTGCTTTGGCTTTTTCCAAGGCTTCTGTTTTGGTATCGTACAATTTTACCGAACATCCAGCCGTGGCGGCTACTTGTGCTATGCCGCTTCCCATAGTTCCTCCGCCAATTATTCCAACTTTTTTGATCATTTTATTTATTTCATATATAAAACCCCTCGTCCCGATAACTATCGGGAGCGCTCAGGGTGACAATTTACTTCCCTTTAAAGTTCGGTTTCCGTTTGTTTATAAAAGCATCAACACCCTCGGCATAATCTTCGCTTTGGGCCGATTCTATTTGAAGTTTGCTTTCAAAATTCAGTTGTTCTTCCAACGAATTCTGCATTGAATTGTTCAGCAAACGTTTTGTAAGTCCCAATGCTTTGGTGGGCATATTTGCCAAAATGGAAGCAATGTTGTTCACCTCTTCCTTAAAATTTTCCGGCGTAACTACTTTGTAAACCATTCCCAGTTTTTCAGCTTCCACGGCAGAAACCTTATCGCCCAACATCATCAACGCCGAAGCTTTTTGGAACCCAATCAATCGCGGCAAAAAGAAGGTCCCGGCGCTATCGGGCACCAACCCAATTTTACTGAAAGCCTGTATAAAACTGGCATTTTCGGAAGCGACAACTACATCACAAGCCAAAGCAATATTAGCGCCTGCACCTGCGGCGACTCCATTGATTGCGCCGATGATTGGTTTTTCAATATTTCGAATCCGTGAAATAATAGGATTGTAGTGTTCCTCAAGAATTTTTTTGAAACCGGGGTTTAATTCCGGTGAAGTGACTTCCTTTAAATCCTGACCGGCACAGAAAGCCTTTCCGCTTCCGGTGAGTACGATTGCGCGAACTTCTGGATTTTTTTCGCAGGCATCCAATTCGTCTTGTAGCAGAAGTGCCATTTCGCGGTTGAAACTGTTAAAAACCTCTGGGCGGTTCAGCGTTAGTGTTGCTATTTTGTTTTCTATTTGGGTGGTTATGCTTTTCATTTTTATTTTAGACATTTAAAGTAATCAAACGGTTCCTGGCAATCATCACATTTAAACAAAGCTTTGCAGGCCGTGGAACCAAACTGGCTTACCAAATGTGTATTCGTGCTTCCACATTGCGGACATTTTACCAGTTTTTTTTCGCCAAGTAAAACGTCTTTATCATGGGATTCTGAAAGCGGTCGGGCAATGCCGTATTCCTCCATTTTTTGGAGTCCTTCTTCTGAAATCCAATCCGTTGACCAGGCTGGGGAAAGAACCAATTCAACTTCTACATTTTTTCCTATTTCTGAAAAGGCTTTTTTTAAATCATCTGCAATCACATCCATTGCCGGGCAACCGGAATATGTGGGTGTAAGTTTAATTTGAACAATTCCATCCTTTTCAACCGCTTCACGAATTACACCCAAATCCAAAACCGAAAGTACAGGAATCTCAGGATCGCTTACTTGTTCCAAAATTGGAATCAATTCATAATCAATATTTGCAGGTTTGGTGATCATAATTTTGCTTTCAATAGATGGGATTCCCGCCTGCGCGGGAATTTGTTACCATTGCATATTCGGATAGGTGCGCTGCATATATTGCAACTCTGCCAAAATATAGCCCATATGCTCCGTGTGGACGCCTTCTTTTCCACCTTTAGTAAAATATTTGTTTTCGGGAACTTTCAAGGTTGCTTCTTTTAAAACTTCGGAAACCTCTTCGTAATATTTTTCTTTGAATGTTGAAACATCAACACCAATTCCTTCTTTTGCCATTGTCGTTTCAGCTTCGGTCATAAAGAAAAGCTCGTCCGTAAATCGCCAGAGGTCATCGATTGCTTCCTGCATTTTTGCGTTACTTTCCTCGGTGCCGTCGCCCAAGCGTTTTACCCAATCGGAAGAAAATCGTTTGTGGTAACTTACTTCCTTAATTCCTTTTTTGGCGATTGCGGCCAAAGTTTCATCCGGACTGTTCTGCAATTTTTCCATAAACATAAAATGGTAAACATCGAAGAGAAGCTGACGGCCAATGACGTAGCCGAAATGTGTGTTTGGCTGTTCCACTAACAGACAGTTTTTGTATTCCCTTTCAATTCTTAGGAAGGCAATATCATCTTCAGTTTTATTTTCATCGGAAATCTTTGCGGCATATTGGTAATAGCTTCGGGTCTGACCCAGCAGATCCAGGGCAATATTGGTTAGGGCGATATCCGTTTCCAAATTTGGGCCGTGGCCGCAGAGCTCGCCCAAGCGCTGGGCTAGGATTAGGGAGTTGTCTGCGATGGTGAGAATATAGTTATATAGATTCTTCATTTTCAGTTTTTAAAATCGAAATCGAAACTCAAATCGAAATCGAAAACATTAGCTATATTTTTTGAGAAGTGAAACAACAATTCTTATAAGTTCGTCATTTTCATTTCTTATTGCTGCAATATTACTAGAATCAATGAGATTCGCTTTAACTTGAATATTAATATTCCTCAGTGACTCTCTTAATTGTTTCAATGTAATCCTTAATTTGTTAGCTCTATCTTTATCTGAACCTGCGCCTTCAAATTCTCCGAAATTTAAAGCAGATGAACATGAAGATCTTATAGGTTGTTTAGCGAGATAATCGGCGGCAAAGGATTTTGGTGGCATCTTAAAAATTACAACAATCGAAGCGGCGAAATCTTCAAACCGATTATCTAAATTATAACTTTTCATTTTTCGATTTCAGTTTAGATTTCGATTTCCCTCTACATATGCTTCACCTCATCCGGCAAATCATAAAAAGTGGGGTGGCGATATACTTTGTCCTGCGCAGGCTCAAAAAGTTCGCCATTATCAGCGGGATTGGAGGCTGTAATATGTTTGCTTTCCACCACCCAAATGCTCACTCCTTCGTTTCGGCGTGTGTAAACATCGCGGGCATTTTCCAATGCCATTTCGGCATCGGCGGCGTGGAGGCTACCAAAATGGCGGTGCTCCAATCCGTTTTTACTGCGGACAAATATTTCCCAAAGGGGCCAGTTTTTTTTAGTGTTTTCCATCTTAACTCGCTTTTGCTACTTTTCTTTTTTCGTTCTTTTCAGCATACGCCATTGCTGCATCGCGAACCCATTCGCCATTGTTCCATGCGTTCACTCGGGCGCTCATTCGTTCTTTGTTGCACGGGCCGTGGCCTTTTACTACTTGCCAAAATTCATCCCAATCAATTTCGCCGAAATCGTAATGTCCGGTTTCTTCATTAAATTTCAAATCTGGATCCGGAATTGTAAGTCCCAGCAAATCTGCCTGCGGTACAGTCTGGTCTATAAATTGCTGACGAAGCTCGTCGTTACTTTTACGTTTCAATTTCCATTTCATGGATTGCTCGGTGTGAACCGACTCCGCATCGGTTGGGCCCAACATCATCAAACTTGGCCACCACCATCGGTTTAGCGCATCTTGCGCCATGGCTTTTTGTTCTTCCGTACCGCGGCAAAGTGTTAACATAATTTCATAACCTTGACGCTGGTGAAAACTTTCTTCCTTGCAAACACGTACCATTGCACGGGCATACGGGCCAAAAGACGTATTGCAAAGCGGTACCTGATTGATAATCGCGGCGCCGTCAACCAACCAGCCAATCGCGCCCATATCGGCCCAAGTGATTGTTGGATAATTGAAAATGGAAGAGTATTTTGCCTTTCCGGAATGTAATTGTTCGTATAGTTCATCGCGGGAAACTCCCAAGGTTTCACAAGCTGAATACAGGTACAATCCGTGTCCGGCTTCATCCTGCACTTTTGCAAGCAACGCAGCTTTTCTTCGCAATGAAGGTGCACGGGTAATCCAGTTGCCTTCGGGAAGCATCCCAATGATTTCGGAATGTGCGTGCTGGCTTATCTGCCGAATATGGGTCTGACGGTATTTCTCCGGCATCCAGTCTTTCGGCTCTATCTTTTCATCGCGCGCAATGCGGGCTTCGAAAATTTCTTCTAGGTTTTTTACTTCTTTCTCACTCATCTGTTTATGCTTTAAGCTTTAGGCTGTAAACCGTAAGCTAGTTATACATCAAAATCTACTTTCACTTTTTCGGAAGTTGGAACTGCTTGGCAACTCAATACAAAGTTTTGCGCAACTTCTTTTTCTTCCAAAGCGTAATTTATTTTCATCTCCACACTGCCTTCCAAAATTTGGCATTTGCAAGTGCTGCAAACCCCGCCTTTGCAGGCAAAGGGCAAATCGGCACCTGCAGCCAAAGCAGCATCGAGGATATTGTCAAAATCCTTTGTCATTGTAAATTGGAATTCCTTTCCGGCATCCACAATGGTCACCTCAACACCTTCCACATTTTGTTGCGCCAAGCGTTCGGCGCGTTTTTTATCTTCTTCGGTCAATCCGGTTACGAACAATTCAAAATGAATCAATTCTTTCGGCAAACCTGCTTCCACCAAATAATTGCTCACGTAGCTCACCATTTCTTCGGGTCCGCACAGGAACACTTCACTGGTATCTGGAATGTCGATAAAGGTTTTAGTCAAAACCCGCATCTTTTCATCGTCAAAACGTCCGTTGAAAAGTTCGATATCGCGGCGTTCCTTCGTAAGGAAATAATAGATTTCCAATCTGCCAAAATACTGGTTCCGCAACTGTTCCAAAGCTTCCTTAAAGATAATGGATTTCGCCGTTCTATTCACATAAAACAGCTTGCAAGTTGCGTTGGGCTCCAAAGCCAAATGTGTTTTAATCATAGAAAGCACGGGCGTAATACCGCTTCCAGCCGCAAAAAACAGATAGTTTTTGGCTTTTTCAGGTTCAATTTCCACGCCAAACATCCCACTTGGCTCCATAATCTCCAGCGTATCGCCAGCCTGTAACCTTGAATTTACAAAGGTTGAAAACTTGCCGCCCGGAATGGTTTTTACAGCCACTTGCCATTGTTTATCAATAGGGCTGGAGCACAAGCTGTAGGAACGCCTTGTATCTTCGCCTTCAATATCGGCCTTTAAGGTTAAATGCTGTCCCTGTCTAAAGTTAAATTCCTCTGCTAAGTTGGCGGGAACATCAAAGGTAATCACCGAACAGTCGTCGGTTTCTTTGTAAACGTCCTTTATTTTTATTTTATGAAATTTTGCCACGTACGGGGTTTAAAAATGATAAACAAAACTACGTTTTTTGCTTTAAGTTGCAAGATACAAAAATTAGGTCTTTATCGCTTTGGAAACCTGCCGAGTCTAAGCTACTTTTGACCTATGGAAACAAACATTGAAACCAACGAATTGCTGGACCGGTTGCCGCCGCATTTGAAACAGTACATAAAACCGCAAAACTATGAGCAATACACGCCCATAAACCAAGCGGTGTGGCGCTATGTAATGCGAAAAAACGTAGATTATCTGGCAAAGGTTGCCCACGAAAGTTATTTGGGCGGCCTCAAAAAAACTGGTATTTCCATAGATGAAATTCCTTCCATGTACGGAATGAACCGTATTTTAAAGGAAATTGGTTGGGCTGCCGTTGCCGTTGATGGGTTTATTCCGCCGAATGCTTTTATGGAATTTCAGGCTTATAAAGTGCTGGTTATTGCGAGCGACATCCGCCAACTTGAAAACATAGAATACACCCCAGCCCCTGATATTATTCACGAAGGCGCGGGCCACGCCCCCATTATTGCAAGTCCCGATTACGCGGAATATCTGCGTCGTTTTGGAGAAGTAGGCGCTAAAGCAATTTCCAGCGCACACGATATAGATATGTATGAAGCCGTTCGCGAGCTTTCCATTTTAAAGGAAGCCGAAGGAATTTCGCAGGAACTGATAAACGCCGCCGAAGCCCGGGTTGAAGAACTTCAAAATAAAAAAGTGAAACCTTCGGAAATTTCCCTGATTCGAAATCTGCATTGGTGGACCGTGGAATACGGAATGGTTGGTACGGTTGAAAATCCGAAGATTTACGGGGCCGGACTGCTTTCTTCCATTGGCGAAAGTGTTTGGTGTATGAAAGAGGAAGTGAAGAAAATCCCCTACTCCATTGATGCGGCTTACCAAGATTTTGACATTACGAAACCACAGCCGCAACTTTATGTAACACCAGATTTTGCGTATTTACAAGAAGTTTTGGAAGAATTTGCAAACACCATGGCCGTTCGGAAAGGCGGTTGGCGAGGTTTAAAAAAACTCATAAAATCCAAACAGCTCGGGACTATTGAAATAAGCACGGGACTTCAAATTAGCGGCCATTTCTCGAGAATGATAAAAAATGAGGATAATGAGGTGGTGTATTTTGAAACTGAAGGCGAAACTGCACTCTCCTACCGCGAAAAAGAAGTAATTGGCCACGGGGTGAGCCGCCATAAAAACGGATTCCGTTCGCCTTTGGGGAAATTGAAAGGAATCAATCTCGCTATAGAAAATATGGGGCCGCGCGATTTGCAGGCTTATAATTTTTACGACGGAAAACCAATTGCTTTCGAGTTTGAAAGCGGAATAACCGTTGCAGGTTTGAACGTCACCGGAATACGAAACCTTCGCGGAGAACTTATGCTTATCCAATTTACGGATTGCACGGTAAAATATAAAAACGAAGTCCTTTTCTCTCCGGAAATGGGCGATTTTGATATGGCCGTGGGCAAGGAAATTGTTTCAGCCTTTGCGGGAGCGGCAGATTATAATTCCTTTGATTTGGTAACGCACACTGCTACCAGCGAAACCATCCGACCCCAACTTTCTGAAAAAGAGATTGAACTGAATTCGCTTTATAAAGAAGTTAGAGCCATTCGTAATTCTAAAGAAGGTGATACGACAAAACTTCAGGAAATCTTTAAAATTTTAGAAGAAAATCATCCGACCGATTGGCTGCTGCCACTGGAAATTTATGAATTGGTTGCACAATTTGATTCAGATTTTTCTGAACAAGTTTTAAAGCATCTTTTAAATTTGAAGCAACAGCGACCAAAAGTCGCGCATTTGATTGAAGGGGGATTGGAACTTTTAGAAACAAAAACAAAAGAAATTATTAAATAAAAAGACCCTTCGACTGCGCTCAGGGTGGCAAAAAAAATTATATGGGACTATTTGATTTTTTATTCGGAAATAAGACTAAGAAAATACAGGATTTTAAAAGCCGCGGTGCCATAATCGTGGATGTTCGGAGCAAAGGCGAATATGAAAGCGGGGCGATTCCGGGCTCTAAAAATATTCCGCTTCAGAATATTTCTTCTAAAATAGACGAAATAAAAAAATGGAACAAACCGGTAATTGCCTGTTGTGCCAGTGGAATGCGCAGCGCCAGCGCGGCCGGAATTTTAAAAAGCAACGGCATAGAGGCGATGAATGGCGGCGGCTGGTTTGGTTTGAGCAAGAAATTATAAGCCCACCCGACCCTCCCGAAGGGAGGGATAAAATTTCTATATTTTTTAAAGTGTTGAATTTCAGTTTTTTGTAGTTTTATAATGACTAACAAAAATTTGAAATTATGTATCAATACAAAGCAAAAGTTATAGACGTTTATGACGGTGATACCATTACCGCAATGGTAGATTTGGGGTTTTACCATTTTCAACAAATGAAATTTCGTCTTTACGGAATAGACACTCCGGAAATTCGTGGTGAGGAACGGGAAAAAGGATTGGTGGTTCGCGATATTGTGCGGGCAATGATTCTGGATAAGGAAGTTACCATCAATTCGTACAAGGACAAACAGGAAAAATACGGTCGCTACCTAGCAAACATAATCATTGACGATATAGATTTGAACAAATGGTTAGTGCAAAACGGGCACGCAAAAGAATATATGCTATAGTTTCAGCTTTTGCAGTTCCGCTTCGTTTTCAACTACTTTGGAATTGTATTTCAACGTCCACCCCATTGAGTTGGTGAGAATATAAATTTTTTGAAGTTCGGAAATCAACCTGTTTTCGGCATTCGTTCGCAATTCCGAAGCTTCAATTTTCTTTTTGAGTGATTTTTCAACCCGGCTTTTTATTTTGTTGTAATCAGATGCGGTGAATTGGTTGAGATAATCTTGGGTAACATCATAATACTGTATGTTTGGGTTTATGGAAAGCTCCGGTTCGGGAATATTTGTAATGGTTACCGTCTTTGTAGTCTCATCAATATCAGTTTTCACTTCGCTTAGATCATAAGCGATTGTTGCCTTTGCATTGACAACAATCAAGGCTTTCTTTCGCGCATCGAATAATCCGTACATTAAATCTTTGCTGTCGTTATATGTAAAAACCTGTGCATAACTACCTTCGGTAACAATCAATTTGCCCACGTTTTTCAGTTCTTTTTGAATGAGGGCTGTATTCGCTTCAAGTATTTCACGGTTTTCCTTTTTGTTTTCACAATACCGCAGGCCGAAGACGATTACAAAGGCAATTACAATTCCTAGAAGGATGTTTCGCATGGGAGAATTTTTAAAAGGGAAATTAAGGAAAAAACATGAGATTGCGTCGCTGCACTCGCAATGACGGTTACAAATCATATTTTATCACAAACATAACAATGCGCGGCATCACAAAATACTGCGAAGTTGTGTTGAACTGGTCATTAAAACTATCGTTATTAATGAATTCTGTATTGAGAATATTTGTGGCCCGCACTGAAAATTCCCACGGACTTTCACCCTTTTGATAGTATAAGTTTGCATTGAAAAAAGAATAACTGTTTTCAATTGTATTTGCATCATTTGTGTACTTATAATAATCCCATTCGGCAAAAAGATTGAAATTTCTTAAAAAGCGAAGATTCACGTTAGCATAGGGCTGGTTTGTAAAAAATGCCTGCTCAATCCCACCGTTGTCATAATCGTTTTTGATATACCGATACCCTACTTCAAAATTTGGAAAACTTTTGAAGTTACTTAGTACACTAGCATTATAGTTTTGCGTTAGACTTTGGCTCTCACGAATTTCTTCATTTATGGTATTACTTGTTTTAGTCAAAAACACAGCCGCATCGAGTTTAAACTGTACTTTTTTAACGGTTTTGCTGAATCTTCCTACTACTGAAAAAGTTTCGTCGGGGAAATTGCTGTCAAAATTTATGGGGCTGCTCACCTGGTTAATACCCACCAATTGTGTGTTTGTTTTAATAGCATCAATCTTGCGGGTATAGCTCAAATTACCCCCAATGTTTGTATAGTTGAAAAGATTGAAACTGAAATAAGTTAAATTATAACTGTGCGAAAGCGAATTTTCCAGTTCGCGATTCCCCCGGAAAAGCTGATTGTAATTATTGAAAACATATGCCTGGGCATAATTATTAACATCGCTGTATTCTGAAGTAATTGCATAATTGAAACGCAGATTTTCACTTTTCTTCAGTTCCAAAATTACGTTGACATCGGGCAGTACCATCCACTTGTTTTGGGTTGCCGTAGTTCCCAGCTGCTCATTTTTCAAATCGTAATTATGAAGTGTAACACCAGGGTTGAAGATGAATTTGCCGCTTTTCAATTTATAGTGAAGTCCAAAAAAAGCATCGGTAAAAGTGTAAGTTATATCATTGTTGAAGTCGTTTTCAGTAAAAGCGTTTTGAGTACCATTATCCAAAATCTGAAAAATCGCAGAGTTAAAACTTTGGTTGCTATATGTAGTCCCGACAGTAAAATTAAGGTTGCTAATGTTGTTCAAAATATAGTAATAATCAATCTTTGCGTCCAGTTTGTTGCTTTTTACCGTTTTATCTTGGTTTATATTATAACGGTCTGATTGTTCCAATGGATCAAAAGTATCGGCATTGCTATTAAAAGGATCCAACGGATTAATCTGTGTAAAAACGCCACGAAACGGAATGGAATCCTGCACAGCTTGATAAAACGGATCTTCTTTTTGGTACAAATGCTGAACCTCTGCTGCAAAAATATTCTTGTCATTTAAAGTATAATAGGCATTCGCAGTCTGATTGATAGAAAAAGGCTTGTTTTCCTTTACTTCAGAAATGTCATTTTGGTTACCGTCCACTATTGAAATGGTAGTATCGTCTTCGGTTTGCTTTGAAGTTTTTAGCAGCGCATCATAATCTAACTGAAAGCTTGTACTGGGTTTATAAATACTGCTCAATTTCAGCATAGCCAATTGGTTGCGCTGGTCGTTTTCAGTATTTGTGTTTTCTGTAATTCCTTCATCAATGTACTGCCGAATGGAATTATTCACGATGTTTGTTTTGTTGTCGCTCAAAATTCCAAAGCCACTTATATCGAGTTTTTCGTTTAGGGCGTAGCTGAAGTTTCCTGCAACAAATTTGGCATCTATATTCTTTGCACGGTCGTTTTGTGAAACCGCAAACCCAAGGTCGCTATCGCTAATTCTAAAACTGGTTCCGCCACCTTTATTGAAGTTTTTAAACCCACCTGTAAAGTTGAAATAATCCCGAAAAGTAAAAGGCACTTCCCCAATATTGTTGAAATCGGTAATTACATTAATACTGTATTTAGGACTGTAATAGAAAAGCTTCGGATGCACTAAATAGCGTCCATTATCATCGCCATATTCATCTGCAATTCCTGCGCCAGCCGTAACTTCCCCAAACCAGAAATTTTTCTTCCCTTCTTTCAATTTGATGTTTATGGCAACATTGTCGCGATCGTTTCCAAGACCGCGCATTTGGCTTACTTCGTTATAGTTTCGAAGTACTTCAACCTTATCAACGGCATCGGCGGGAATGTTTTTTGTGGCTAGCTTACTGTCTCCATCAAAAAAATCTTTGCCTTCCACCATAACTTTACTCACGGTTTTCCCTTCTACTTGGATTTCACCTTCATCATTAACTTCCACTCCCGGAAGTTTTTTCATTACATCGCCCAACTTTCTTTCATCGCCATTGGTGAAGCTATCCGCATTGTAAACAATGGTATCGCCTTTAACGGTTACGGGCATTTCATAAACAATTTCCACATCGTCCAGTTGGTTTTCTTGCGGGTTTAAAATGAAATCCAAATCAATATTTTCCGCATCAGCGGGAACATTTACCGTTTGTTCCTTGGTTTCATACCCAAGAAAGCTTGCTCTTAAAATATAAATGTTTCCTTTGGGAAGATCTAACTGGTAACGTCCTTGGTAATTCGTAATTCCGTAAGATTCTGTAGCGCCAGTAGCTTTAATGCTGGCAATAACATTGGCAAATTCAAGCGTATTGCCAACGCTGTCTTTAATGGTTCCTTTCACCTTTATACTTTGTGCGGAAAGGGAAAAGCTAAAAAGAAGTATAAATAACCAAAAGATTTTTTTCATAGTATGTATTGAGGAAATAAAATATCGACTGCGCTCCCGACGGACAGATAATTTACAGTGAAACTTTTTTTAAAATCCGCCGCCACGACGACCACCACCGCCATTGCCGCCGCGACCTCTAAAATTCTCGCGAATTTCATCAGTCTTTTCCTTTACAATTTTAATATACTCCTCACGGGTAACTTCCTTTCCCTTTTTGGGTGGTTCAATTTTTTCTGCTTCTTTTGGATTCATCACTATTTTGGAACATAAAAGTGTGGTTCGATAAACATTTAATTCTAAAATAAGACCTGGAAGACCAGCATATTCGCCCGGACCGTTGCTCACGGGAATCTGTGGCGTAAACCACGCCGTAACCTCAATTTCTTCTGGTATTTCAATCATATCCATTGGGTCTTGTGGTTGGGCGGTGTCATTTTTTGTTTCGGCATTTTCCCTTTCGTCTTTCTTTTTTGGGCGTGCCATGCTGTAATCATTGGGATCTACCTTTTTCATAGCTGTAGCTTTAAAAGCGATGTATTGCCCAATAGTTTTAGATTCCTTAGTTATTTGCCAATCTAAATCCTTAATGGAATCTGTCACTAAAAATTGCTTTCCAAAAAATTCGTTCTCTTCTACAATCTGCCCTGTTTTAAGGTTTTTATACTGTGCCCCGGGCGTGTAGCTGCTCATCATCATTTTAAAACCGGGATTCATCGGGGCGGCATCCAGCTTTTCCTGTTCCTTATAAATGGACTCGTCTTTGTTGAAAGTAAGAATGTAGGTTTTTTCCAAGGCACTCTTCATCATTTGGGCGACGGTTTTTTTCATCTCCTCGCTCATTTCACGGCCGCCGCCAAGGGCGTCCATATCTACCGTGGTCTTGGATTCGTAAAAGGCTTGGCCGCTTATGTTTTGGGCGTTTATGCTAAATGAGAAAAATAATAGGAGTATTAGGGTATATCGTATCATAAATAGTATTTTGATGGTAAGTGTCAAAGTTAAAACACTTTGACTAAAATGTTTAAAATTAGTTTAATTTGTTTGAACAAATTTCTGTCCACTACCACTAAGACGAACCAAGTTATAATCTGTTACATTATTTTTCGTTTAAATAAAACCTTCATTTTGTAACTTGCCAACTTTATGAAATGCCGATTAACAAATTGTAAACGAAATGAATATCTATGTCGCGGCATTCCTTCTTCCTATTTCTCAAATATCTTACACAGATGAAACAGCTTTTCCTCTTTTTATTGCTCGTTTGCCACCTTGGCATTGCCCAAAGCGTTACGCTTGAGGGTAAAGTTCCATTTGCTGCCGATAAGTTTATTGGTTTTGACAACTACAAAAATGCCTACTTTATAAAAGACCGGGTATTGAAAAAACAAGGCCCAGATGGTAACTTTCTTTTTAATGATTTACAGTTAGGGCGGATAACATCGATTGACATAATCAATCCACTGAAAGTGATTGCCTTTTTCCAGGACACAAACACGGTGGTAATGCTGGACAACAAACTGAACGAGATAGAACGCATCAACTTTAACAACCTACCGCAATTTTTGAACGTAAGTACCGCCACAAACGCCGGCGGCAACAGCTTATGGCTCTTTAATGTGGACACGCAACAGTTGGAAATGTATAATTACGGCTCAAAACTGCAAACAGTAGTATCGCAACCATTTCCGGGGAAATTGCTCTCGCAGGCCAGTAATTTTAATTACTGCTTTACACTGACTGAAAAAAAACTGCGCGCCTTCAATATCTACGGAAGTATTCTGAACGAAGTACCTTCTGAAGACTATGAAAAAATTGTTCAACAAAATGAAAATTTGGTCGCTTTAAAGGAAAACGCACTTTATTACCTTCCAGATTTTGCTAGACGCAACGAAACAGTAAATCACACAACCGTGATGCTGAAATTACCCGAAATAACAATTAAGGACTTGCAGCTTACCAATGATTTCCTGTATATTTATGACGGCGAAAATTTGCACACTTTTAAACTAACCATCCCAACTAAAGAATAACTATGCACGTTGCAATTGCAGGAAACATAGGTTCCGGAAAAACCACCCTTACCCGTTTATTGGCAAAACATTACAAATGGCAGGCCCATTATGAAGATGTGGAAGACAACCCGTATTTGGATGACTTTTACAATCAAATGGAACGTTGGTCCTTCAACCTTCAAATCTACTTTTTGAACAGCCGATTTCGCCAGATTCTCGAAATTCGCGAAAAGGGAAAGAACGTAATCCAGGACAGGACCATTTACGAAGATGCCTACATTTTTGCGCCAAACCTGCACGCAATGGGCTTGATGACCAACCGCGATTTTGAAAACTACCGCTCGCTTTTTGATCTTATGGAGAGCGTTACAAAAGGTCCTGATTTATTGATTTATTTGCGAAGCAGTATTCCGAATTTGGTAAATCAAATCCACAAACGCGGTCGCGATTATGAAAACTCTATTAGTATTGATTATTTAAGTCGTTTGAACGAGCGTTACGAAGCGTGGATTCATAATTATGACAAAGGAAACCTCATTATTTTTGACGTGGACAACATAAATTTTGTGGACGATCCGGAGCATTTAGGTCAGGTAATCAATAAGATAGACGCGGAACTTCACGGGCTGTTTTAAGCAATTTTAAAAAAACAAAAAACTCTTTTTTTACGTTTGATAAAAGTTATATATTGCGCGCTTTAACTTTTTATTAACACGTAAAATATTACCTATGAAAATTTTTAAATTAATCCTTTTTACAGCATTTATTTCATTATCCATTTCTTGTTCCAAAGATGATGATAATCCTGCACTTGAAAATAATGGCAATATTGTTGGCGTATGGAAAGGAACAACAGTAGATTATTCTGGAGCAACAGAAACTTCTGGACAAGGTCAAAATATTTCGGCTACTTTTAATGGAGAAGGCTATGATGTAGACTACACGCTTACTTTTACTGAAAATCCCAACAAAGTAGTTTCTGACGGCAGTTATAGTATTGAACTGACAACAACTGCTAATGGTCAGTCAACTACCCAAAACATTGAGAATTTAGAATTTCTTTCAAGTGGCGAGTGGAGCATGAATGGAAACACGCTCAATGTAACAGTTGATAATGAAACTGATGAAATAACAATTGTACAATTAACTGATGATACTATGGTATTAAAAGGTCAAGAAGTTCAAACGATGTCTCAAGGTGGATTTACTGTAACTTCTACCACAAATATCATTTTGACTTTTACAAAACAGTAAATTCTTTCGGCTAAAGCTTTCAACCCCTTTTCAAATGAAAAGGGGTTATTTTTTTTAGAAATTTTAATATTTAAACCTTAACGTTTCCCTTACAGTATTCTATCTGTAAAACCATTATTTTGCCATTTATACTATGGCATCACTCTACAATAATAAATTTTACCACCGCGACCTTTCGTGGCTTCGCTTTAATCACCGTGTTTTACAAGAAGCGGCAGACGTGCGCAATCCACTTTATGAGCGCATCAAGTTTTTGGCAATTTTTTCATCAAATCTCGATGAATTTTTTCGCGTTCGGGTTTCCGATATTCGGCAGATAAAAAACATTGAAAAACCGCTTCGGAAAAAGCTGATTACCAAACCAAACAAGGTTTTAAAGGAAATCAAAAAACAGGTCGATATCCAGCAAAATGAATTCGGAAAAATTTTCAATGAAGAAATAATTCCGCAGTTGGCTTCGGAAGGAATACATTTGATACGCCACGAGAATTTTACGGAAGAACAGCGGGAAATCGCGACCAAATATTATGAGGAAAGCCTAAAGCAGATTACCGAAATAAGCTGCAATCCCTGCACCGAGCAACATTCGGTATTCGTAAAAAACGAAAGGCTTTACTTGGCCGCCCAAACCGCGGAAGATGAATTTTTAATGGTGGAAATTCCGGAGACGGAGCCACGTTTCTTTGTATTTCCTTCGGAAGATGATAAAGAGTTTTATATCACTTTTATTGATGATATTCTAAAATACAATCTTCAAAAGGAATTTTCAGAAAAAAGGGATACGGCCTTTCATTCCCTTAAAATTTCGCGCGATGCCGAACTGTATATCGAGGATGAATTCTCCGGCAATTTGATGGAAAAGATAAAAGCCGCCCTTCCCAATCGCGATACGGGGCAGGCCACACGGGTTTTAATAGACCCCGAAATGCCAGAGGATTTCAGGGAAATTCTGAAAAAGGCACTGGACGTAACCCATACCGATGTTGTCCTGGGCGGACGCTATCATAATTTTAAGGATTTTATGCAGTTCCCCAACCCCACGCAGAAAAAGCTGTCCAATGAAAAGCTGCCGCCACTTCCCCATCCGGTATTGGAAAATTGTAATTCGATTTTCGAGGTTATCGACAAAAAAGACCAATTGCTGCACTATCCTTACCAAAGTTTTAAACCTGTAATCAAACTGATGCAGGAAGCGGCAAATGATCCACAGGTCAAAACCATAAAAATCACAATTTACCGCGCGGCAGACGAATCTGATTTGAACGATGCCATTGCCCTAGCCGCCAAAAACGGAAAGGACGTAACGGTTTTTATTGAGGTGAAAGCCCGTTTTGACGAACAAAACAATTTAAAATGGGGCGCCATTTTCAGAAAAAATGGGGCGCGGGTCATTTACAGTTATCCCGATATTAAGGTGCATTCCAAAATACTTTATATTGAAAGGGAAGTTGAAGAAAAAATGAAGCGCTATGCCTACATTGCCACGGGCAATTTCAACGAAAATACGGCCACCCTTTATACAGATTTTGGATTGATGACCGCCCACAAAAAAATAACCAAAGACCTTAAGAAAGTATTTATGGTCTTAGAGCGCGATATGATTGTTCCCAAAACGAAACAATTATTGGTGTCGCCATTTACCACCCGCGAGCGTTTTACGGCTTTGGTGGAACGGGAAATCGCCCTTGCCAATGAAGGCAAAAAGGGTTTGATTATTCTAAAAATGAACAGCCTGCAGGACGAGAACATGATAAAGGAACTTTACAAAGCCAGCAATGCAGGGGTTGAAGTACGGTTATTGATTCGCGGAATGTGCTCCCTTGTTCCCGGAATAGAAGGCCAGAGTGAAAATATTTCCATTACCAGTATAGTTGACCTCTTTTTGGAGCACGGAAGAATTTATATTTTCGGAAATGATGGCGACGAGCAACTTTTTATAGGCTCGGCAGACTGGATGACGCGCAACTTGACCCACCGCATTGAAGTGGTAACGCCCATTTTGGATGAAGACCATAAAAAAACCATTCGCGACATTATCAATATAGAGTTGAACGACAATGTAAAAGCCCGAATTATCGATGCCGAACAAAAGAATGAATACGTAAAAAATTCGGCAAAGAAAGTACAGTCGCAACTTGCGATTTATGAATATTTCAAAAATCTTACTGAATAAAACCCATCTCTCGGGCGTGTGCCACTGCGGCTTTACTGTTTTCGACCAAAAGTACGGGCACGGTCTCATAATCCTTAAAGAGTCCTTTCACCCGTATCATTTTCCTTTTGTGGTTTACGTTTCGCAAATAGAGGGCCAGAATACGTTCGGGATGCGCCTCGGCAATTTCGATGTAAATATCGGGGTCGTGCTCACCGCTGTCGCCAATTAAGATAAATGGCAACTTCGGATAGGTTTTCATAATATTCAAAATCTCTTTCTGTTTTTGCGGCTTTTCGCCCCTTGGCGGTTTTTTGCCGAATGGATTTATGAAATCGCGAAGCAGAATGGGGCCTTTCGGAAAGTTGTTCTTTTGAAGGAATACTTCCAAATAACGGTACAGATTCCAAGGGCTGTGGCTTACGTAAAAAACTGGATTGCAGTCGCTGCCTGACTTCCCATCGTGCAATTGATGATAAAAACCTGCTGCGCCTTCCAAGGGAATACGCTTTTCAGCTCTTTTGAAAAAGGTGTTTTTAATTACTGCCCATTTAAAAAAAGACGTCAGTCCCGTGTGGAGAATGGTATCGTCAATATCGCTGACTACGCCAAACTTTGCTTCTTCCGAAGGGATTAATATTTCCCCTTTAAAATTATTATTCTGTTGAATTTCCCTTCCCTTAATTTCTGTTGCGAAAGAAATGGAGTATTCAAGCCAACCTTCGGCATCCGTCAGGGAAAGCAGGTTTTCTATTGTAATATCGATTAAAAAATAGCCTTGGGAATCTGATACTGTTTCCAGCGTTCTTCCATCTGCAAGTTTAAGAATGAGCTTGGCATTCTTAACCTTATCGGTTTCAAAACGTTTCCAACTGTTCCAAAGCAGATTGAGAAAACCTGTTTTGGAAAGGTCGATACCTTCATCCTGTATTGTCCTGCCTTTTATATATAGATGGTTGGCAGTGCCGTAACTGTGAAAGGTAACAATTTGAACCGGGTCTTTTTTGAACATACGCAATTATAGATGCCAGCCTTCGGGCCAAAGCCACATTACCAATAATCCAAACGCGATGGTTATGCCGAAAGAAATACCAATCCACTTGGCTAATTGATGCGTGCCAAGAACGGCTGCCATAATTCCTTTAAAGAGTAGATTGGAAAGCGTAGCCAATAAAATAAGCCGCCATCCAGTGGAAGTATTAAGGCCACCACCTTTCATAAGTTGTGAAAGGGAAAGTGTAATGGCATCCACATCGGTAAGCCCGCTGATAATTGCGACTACATACAGTGCCTCGTTTCCAAATTCCTGTTTGGTAAAGGCTACTGCCAATAAAATTCCGCCGTAAAGCAAGCCGAATATCAACGCACTTTTAAATTGCGCCGGATTTTTGGGTTCGGGCATTTCTTCGCCTCCTCCATTTTTACTGATTATGTAGAATAAACCTATGCATAGCAGTGCCATAAGTACAAAGACCGTTATAAGCGGTAATACTATTTCTGGCAATTTTTCTGGAATTACCACGCCCACCTCAACCAAAACCCTTATCAAGGCAACGGCAGAGGCTGCGGTAATAACAAATGCCGCCATTTTATTAATTGATTCAGCATCTTTCGTCTTTCGTGCGTAGCTAACGGTGGTAGCGGTACTACTAATGAGACCGCCCAAAATTCCATTGGAAATGATCCCTACCTTCTTACCCACAAATTTATAGATGAAATAACCCACAACGCTTATGCCTACAATCAAGGTTACCATAAGCCAAATATTGCGTGGGTTTAGCACATCCAGCGGACCATAGGTTTTATCGGGCAACAGCGGAAGGATTACCAAGGAAATTCCCACAAAAGTCATGATGGCGGCAAGATCCTTTTCCTTTAGATTTTCGATAAAATTATGTAGGTGCTCTTTTACATAGAGCAGAATGGCCATAGAACTTCCTACAATCACGGCCACCATCCTATCGCCCATAACCAAATAAGCTCCTACCGCAAACATAAGTAGGGCGGCAACTTCCGTGGTCTGGCCTATATCGGTATCATTTAATTTTTTGAGTTTTATCACATTGGCGGTTACCAAAAGTGCGGTTATACATAGGCCCAAAACAGGAAGAATAAAGGGATTGTCAAAATCGCGGGCCAAAAATGCAGAAACAACCCCCATTATCGAGATAAGGGTAAAGGTGCGTACACCCGCCATTTCGTGGTCGCTTTTCTGTCTTTGGAGCCCTACAAGCATTCCCAACCCAAAGGCAATAGCCAAAGTAACAATGTCGTGATAATTCATAGCAGCACCAAGATAGTAAATTCTAAAATATCTACGCTAAGTTGGGTGAATTTGTTAATTGGGGATAAAGGATTGGTATTTTGGAAAAATAAAAAACCTACAAAGTTTTGAAAACTTTGTAGGTTAATATAGCGAATTTGGAATTTGGAATTTCCCTTTATTCCTTATCCTTTATTTTTATTTTTACCCCGTCCACATCCTTCAACTGAGCGCGAACTTCTTCTTCGGTGCCTGTAAAGGTTTTGGTTTCGGTAGTTTCAACACCTTCAACGGTTCTTATGATCGTTACGTTTGCAGTTACTTGATCATTGTTTTCGTTTTTCAACATTTCAACAACAGTTTCAGTTTTGTTTTTTAGGTTTTCCCCTCCTTCAATAGTGCTAGTTTCCCCATTTTCAAGGTATTCCACTTGCTTCTCGGTAAGGATGGTTTTGTTGCCCTCGGCATCAATAAAGTAAACTTCTTCCGAAGAGGTTTCAGTAGCCATTGCCACATCGCCGTGGTTTCCAAGGATTGGAGCGATAACCAACCCGACCAAGCAGGTAAGTTTAATCAAAATGTTCATTGAAGGGCCCGAAGTATCCTTAAATGGATCACCCACGGTATCACCCGTTACAGCAGCTTTGTGCGCATCACTTCCTTTATAGGTCATTTCACCATTAATCATTACACCGGCTTCAAAAGACTTTTTAGCGTTGTCCCAAGCACCGCCCGCGTTATTTTGGAAAATAGCCCACATAACACCGCTCACACAAACCCCGGCCATATAGCCACCAAGCGGCTCGGCACCAAATACAAGACCGATAATAACAGGAGTGATAATAGTAAGTAAGCCTGGAAGGAGCATTTCCTTCAAAGCAGCTTTTGTAGAAATATCCACACATTTTGCGTATTCCGGAGTTCCGGTACCTTCCATTATACCAGGAATTTCACGGAACTGGCGACGTACCTCCTGTACCATTTCCATAGCGGCCTTTCCAACAGATTTCATTGCCATTGCAGAGAATACCACCGGAATCATCCCACCCACGAACAACATTGCAAGCACATCAGCACGGAAAATATTGATACCGTCAATACCTGTAAAGGTTACATAAGCTGCAAACAGAGCCAAAGCTGTCAAGGCAGCAGAAGCGATTGCGAAACCTTTCCCAACGGCAGCCGTAGTGTTTCCAACGGAATCCAAAACATCGGTACGCTCACGCACCTGTGGATCCAGTTCGCTCATTTCAGCAACACCACCTGCATTATCGGCGATAGGACCGAAAGCATCAATAGCAAGCTGCATAGCTGTAGTAGCCATCATTGCTGAAGCGGCCAAAGCAACTCCGTAAAAACCAGCAAGTTCGTACGATCCGTAAATAGCAGCCGCAAAAAGAATCACGGAAGCAAAGGTAGATTTCATACCTACGGCAAGACCTGCAATAATATTGGTAGCGGCGCCGGTGGAAGAATTTTTCACAATATCAAGAACCGGCTTTTTACCAAGACTTGTATAATAAGCGGTTACGAAGGAAATAAGCGCCCCTACGGCAAGACCGATACAGGCCGCCCAGAAAACGTTTATTGAAGGGATGGTTTTATAGCCTTCGCCGAAAAATTTCATATTCATAGTGTCCGGAAGCATCCAGTCTATCAAGAACCAACTGGCGATAAGCGTTAGGATGATCGCTGCCCAGTTTCCGGTATCCAAAGCCTTTTGAACTTGGGCTTCTTTTGCGTCATTATTCTTGATTTTTACAAAGAAGGTTCCAATAATAGAAGCAAGAATACCCACACCTGCAATTACCACAGGCAAGAGGATAGGCCCCATATTGTTGAAATTATCGGTAAATGGAATGTCAAGGGACATATCGCGGATTACGTAATTACCCAATACCATTGCGGCAAGTACGGTAGCTACGTAACTTCCGAAAAGGTCAGCACCCATTCCCGCTACGTCACCTACGTTATCACCCACGTTATCGGCTATGGTTGCAGGGTTACGAGGATCATCCTCAGGAATACCCGCTTCCACTTTACCTACAAGGTCAGCACCTACGTCGGCAGCTTTTGTATAGATACCACCACCCACACGGGCAAAAAGTGCAATACTCTCCGCACCTAGGGAGAAACCTGCAAGGGCTTCAAGTACGATGGTCATTTCATCATAAAAATTCAAAGGATCGGTTCCAATAAATTGGCCAATGAAGAACAGGAAGAACAAGCTCAATCCTAATACTGCAAGGCCTGCAACGCCAAGACCCATAACGGTACCGCCGCCAAAGGAAACTTTAAGTGCCTGCGGAAGGCTGGTTTTGGCAGCTTCGGCAGTACGGGCATTGGCATCGGTGGCAATACGCATCCCGATATTTCCGGCCAATGCTGAAAAGATTGCCCCACAGATAAAGGCGGGCACAATCATCCAACTGGTGGACGGAACCATTTGTGAAACCACAAACAAAAGTACTGCGGCAATAACGGCAAAAACTACCAACAAACGGTATTCTGCATTTAGGAACGCCAAGGCGCCCTCTTTGATACTTTTTGAAATAAACTGCATGCGATCGCTACCTGCGGGCTGCTTTTTTACCCAGCTCATTTTAACGAGCATAAACAAAAGGCCCAATACGGCAAGAGCAATAGGAATAAATATAATGTTCTGTTCCATTATTTAATTAATTTAGATTGGTTTCAAATTTGCGACTGCAAAAATAGGGAAATGGTTTGGGATACGAAACAGTAAATTTCATCCCTAATTATATTAAATACTGAAATGTCCTTGAACCTCGGGAGTTTCTTTATAACGTTTTACGCATTGGTTGTAAATTTCGATAGCCTCACTGGCATCTCCCCAGCCGTCCACGTCAACTTTTTTCTTTTCAAGATCTTTATATACCTGAAAGAAATGTTCTATTTCGCGAACTAAATGTGGATTCATATCAGAAAGGTCATTCAAGCTGCTCCATATAGGATCGGAAACGGGAACGCAGATTACCTTTTCATCTGGGCCCTTTTCATCGGCCATGTGAAACACACCGATAGGCTTCACCTCCATTACGCACATGGGGAAGGTGGGTTCGCCACCCAATACCAATACATCTAGCGGGTCGCCGTCCAACGCCAAGGTTTCTGGTATAAAACCATAATCGGCAGGGTACATCATACTACTGAAAAGCATACGGTCAAAACGAATTTTCTTCAGCTCAAAATCGTATTCGTATTTGTTGCGGCTTCCTTTGGGAATTTCTATCAGTACGTCAAATGTCTTTTTCATTATTTTGAATTATTTAAAGGATGCAAAAATAATCCATTAAGCCGATAAAGCCTTATAAAACTAAACCTTTATCATTTTCCACTTTCCTTTTTTAAACCAAACAATTGCTATAACTGCAATTAAGGATTCTGCCAAAGCAATTGCAACAAACACCCCAATGGGACCCCAATCCAAAACCAGGGAAGTAAAATATGCAAACGGTAGCTGAAACACCCAAAAACAGAAAAAGTTTATAATGGTCGGGGTTTTGGTATCGCCCGCACCATTAAAAGCCATAGTTACCGTCATTCCATAGGCAAAAAGAAAATATGCTATAGTTACAATTTGCAAACTAAGCGCTCCATATTTTAAAACTTCGGGATCCACACTGAACCAGCCAATAATGCTTTTAGCAAACAAAAGGTATATTACAGAAACAGCAACCATAAAAAAGGCGTTGTATTTGGCGGTTTTCCAGACGGAAGTTTTAGCGCGTTCAGGTTGGTTGGCACCTAAATTTTGCCCAACCAATGTGGCCGCCGCATTGCTCAACCCCCAAGCAGGCATCATTGTGAACATAATAACCCTAATTGCAATAGTATAGCCTGCCAGCACTTCGCTGCCAAATTCACTAATAATGCGCATTAAGAAAATCCAACTGCTAGTGCCAATAATAAACTGGCCAATTCCGCCAAGGGAAACACGAATTAAGTTGATCATCACCCCTATGTTTACCACAAAATTCTTTAATGCCAGCCTGATGCGAGTACTTCCATAGAATAAAATATAAAGTTGGAAAAGCACTGCAGTTCCACGACCAATTGTTGTTGCAATTGCAGCACCCGCAACTCCATATTCCGGAATTGGGCCCCATCCAAAAATGAAAATTGGATCTAGTACGATATTGATGCCGTTAGAGAGAATGAGCGTCCACATTGCCATGGAGGCGTTACCGGCACCCCTATAAACAGCATTGATAAGAAACAATAATACAATAGTGAAATTTCCACCTATAAGGATTTGTGTATAGCGATACCCTTCATCAATTAAGGATTGCTCTCCCCCCATCAATCCTAAAATTTCTTTCGGGAAAAGAATTCCTATCACACTAACTATTGAAGAAACCAATATTCCCAAAAAAATAACTTGCACCGTCACTCGCTTGGCGCCTTCAGGGTCTTTTTCGCCTATTCGCCTTGCAACAATAGCCGTGGCAGCCATGCTTAAACCAACCGCCAAGGCATATACAAGGGTGATTACAGATTCGGTTAATCCAATTGTAGCCACAGCATTTGTGCTTACTTGGGACACATAAAAAATGTCTACCAAAGCAAAAATGGATTCCATGCTCATTTCCAAAATCATGGGCACGGCTAGTAAGAAAATGGCTTTCTTGATACTGGCTTGGGTAAGGTCAATCTCCTTGCCCGCTATGGCCTCCTTTAAAAGAATGAAAAATGATTTTAGCGAGTGCGCTGCCATTTATTGTAAACTTTGTCGTAAATGTATGGAGAAAAATTTGTGAGTGAATGGGCAATCTGGACATTTTAAAAGTATAAGCGACTATTAAAAAGCCAGAATATTTTTTTAAAGCAGATGATTTAAACCCTCGAAAAACCCTCTTCAATTACAAACCATTGTTAAAATCAGACAAGCGCTGAGTGTTAATTAAACGTTATTGCTTTTGCCTAAAAAGCAATTGTAATACTATCTAATCATACCCCAATAATCTTTTGTTCCTCAAAAGGTTTGGGGTGTTTTTTTAGAGACATATCTGCTAAAATCGTAGTGCCCCGCCCATTTCCCAAAAAACGTTAACGTACGTTAATACTTACAATAATTGCGGAGATACTACGCTAATATTGCGGTGTGGCAATGCGTGTCATCCATAACAAACAAACCTAAAATAGCATTAACAATAACAAAAAACAATCTATGAAAACAAATGTGATTTACAAATCGATGCTTGCGCTTTTACTAATTGTAGGCTTTGCCTCATGTAGTGAAGACGATGCTAATGAAACAGATCAATTGGCGTATAATGCCCAAGTCTATATTACCGATGGTCCAATAGACAACGCTGAAGTAGAAGGGGTTTTCGTTACTATTGCCGATGTGAAGCTAAACGGTACTAGCTTAGATGGCTTTACAAAAACCACCGTGAACCTGCACGCCCTACAAAATGGCAACACCCAATTGTTGGGAGACATTGACCTGGCCGCAAACACCTACAACCAAGTAACCTTGGTGTTGGACACAGAAAGCGACGCCTCGGGCAATGCTCCCGCTAACTACGTACTTACTACTGGCAACAATAAGGTTGAGCTAACCGCAGAAAACAGCACCATTAATGTGAACAATAGTTATGATATTGAAGCCTCATCTTCCAACCAAATAATAATTGACTTTGATTTACGTAAGTCTATCGTAGCAGATGCTGGTAACTCAGGCTATAATTTTGCTGGTCAAGCCCAATTGGAAAACAGCATTAGGGTAGTAAACGTATTGGATGCGGGTACCATTAACGGAACAGCTACTAACAACACCGGAAACAACGAGATAAAAACAGTTGCATACGCATATACCAAAGGCAGCTATAGCGAAAGCGAAGAAAACGAGAACGCAGCCGGCGTACGTTTTGCCAATGCAGTAACAAGTAGTATGGCCACAGGTGGCAGTAACGAGTTTAGCTTGCATTACCTAACGGAAGGAACCTATGAAATTCACTTTGCGTCTTACGAAGATACCAATAGCGACGGCGAATACGAGTTTACCGGAATGATTGAGGCAGAGGGCGATTTGGGCCTAGACCTTATGGAAGTTATGGTTTCGGCAAACACCGAAGTAACCATCCAAGTGATTTTACTTACCATTCTTGGACTGTAAAACCACATTTCATAAAATAGTTAAAACCTCCCAATGGGAGGTTTTTTTATACCTAAAGTTAGAATACCACTTTCATGAACTCCCAAACTGGAATAGCGAGAAGACGTTCATAATAGTAGAAAAAATTTAAGACGCACCCTTTATATAGTAGCTAACTTTCGCTTACCTTAGCTTTCCTAAAACCACCTATTTATGAAATACTTCAACCAAAAATTAATTTTGGCAGCAATACCTGTCAGTTTATGTATAGCAGCTTGTGGCGTAACCCGATCCGGAGCTTGCATAGACCCTGCAAAGATAAGTGATGGCCCCTGCACCATGGAATACAATCCAGTATGTGGTTGCGATGGCAAGACTTATAGTAACCCCTGTGCCGCAGATCGTGCTGGGATTATTTCTTGGACACAAGGAAAGTGTGAGTAGGAATTCTGCTGCAATTTTATAAGTAATTGGGTCATGCACACTCTATTTTTATAAGTTGGAAAATTCCAAGTTTTATAAAAAACCAGATCATTCCTTTTCAAAACTCCGATACCGCGTTAGCAATACAAAAAATGCTCCGTATGAAATAAATCCAACAGCGGTAATAGCCATCAATATTCTCCCAAAGGTGGATTGATCCAAGAATTTAAAAGCATCCTGAATTCCCTTTATATCGTGATTGCCTGTATAAATTGCGGCCCTGAAAAAGAAGTAGGCAATAATGGCCACCACAAAGGCACGGGCGTAAAACCCGAACTGCCCCACTGTCCTTATAATGGCCGCACCTTTCCTTCCTTCCAGATTAAACTGATCCAACAACCCGCCCTTAATAACTCCAACGGTAAGTACAATCCCCTGCATGGTCAAAACAATACCAATGCCGATAAAAACGTAGCTTAAGGTTGTAGGTCCCAAAAAATCCAGATAGCGCGAGTTTGAGCTTTCCTCCATGGGATAGGAAAAAAGATGATAAAAACATAGAAAAGCCACAACTACATAGACTAAGCCCGTGGTAAAAAGACCAAAGCGCCGTAATTTCGCCTTGTAATCCGAACCAATATTTTCAGGATCTTTAAAAGCTTGAAGAAACATCCAGAAAG
This sequence comes from Aequorivita aquimaris, assembly GCF_001573155.1. Taxonomy (GTDB): domain Bacteria; phylum Bacteroidota; class Bacteroidia; order Flavobacteriales; family Flavobacteriaceae; genus Aequorivita; species Aequorivita aquimaris. The sequence continues at coordinate 198,172 of NZ_JRWG01000006.1, forward strand.
AATAGCAAAGAAGACCTACGCCAAGGAGCAGCAATAATACCTGCCCAAAAGGTTGTTTTTTCAGGAACAATAGCGCCTGATTGGTGCCCGAACTATCGCCTCCCATGTTCAAAGCTGCCATAAGAGAGAGCACTCCTATTACCACATAGATAATGCCCTTGGACACAAAACCAATAACAGCAGCAGTTTTATACGATTTTTTCAAATTTGAAATGTGTTTATTGACAAACGCCCGCCAAGCTACAACTAGCGCTGATATTATTGATGGGAAAAGTTTTGGTGTCTCTTCAACCTAAGTAGTACATTTACTTTGTAAGGCATAGCCTGACATTACTCCAAATGATCTATCAATTTTTCAAACCCTAGGATATCATCACCCATACCTATTTTCCTACGTAGTGTAGTCTTTTTAACTTCTACCTGATCGGTACTGATGCCCATAAGCGCTGCGATTTCTTTTTCAGATAGCTGCAATTTCAACATACAGCAAAAGGCCACATCGTTTTCAGACAGGTTGGGAAACATCTCTGCTAGCTGAAGGGCAAAGACAGGATGCACCTCTATAAATTTCCCCTTAAAATATTTCCAATAATTATTTTGGCCCAAAAGATTTTTTAACTTTTCTGCCAGAACGGTGGAACTTTCTAGATTGTCTCTATTTTCAATAAGCTCTATAATCTGGTTCTGTAGGTTGGACATTTCCATACTCACTTGCACCAATTCCTTTTCCTTGTTTTCCAAAACCCTCTCGCGTTCAAGGCGCAGCTCTCCCTCAAGGGTATTTTTCTCTTCCAACACCTTCTTTGAATTTTCCAAGCTTGCTACCAGTTCCTGTTGCAATTTCAGTTTGTTTCTATTGGTCCTATAGAGAACCAAGCCGATGGCTAGGAGGAGTATAAAACTAAGAAAGCCCAAGAGTAGGATATTATCCTTTTTATTATTATTCTCAATCAAAAGTTCATTGTTTTTCTTTAGCACGAGATTTCGTTCGCGTTGCAAATCATTTTGATAGGCTTCCTGCAGCTCCAAGGATTTGGCATGGTTTAAGGCAGTATTGAGGGAGTCTTTTAAAAAATCCAAACGCTCAAAAGCTTGCAATGATTTTTCCACCATTCCGTTTTGTCCATAGGTGAATACAGCCTGTTTTAGAAAGTCGATTTCGTTGTCGGCATTCATTTTCATTCTCGTGCTGTTTGTTGAGGCTTTTACCCTTTCAATTACCTTTTGAGCCTTAGAATACTGTTTTTTACTATTCAAAAAATCAAGATAACGAACACTCGTTTCCAAAGAGCGAGGCGAACTTATTTGGTACATGCCATCATAAGCGCGTTGGAATGCTTCTTGCGCCTGCTGTGATTTGCCCATAGCTACATATACTTGGGCAAGATTGCTCACGGCTATCCACATATACTCCTTTTGATTCATTTCCTTAAAGGCATTTTCCGCCTCTTTTAGGGCTTCTTCCGCCTCTTTATAATTTTCTTCCAACTGAAGTAGGCAATCGGCGTAACTCAATAAAGTAACATAATAGTTGGTTCCTTTTTCCTTTGCGAAGACCGGCAAAATTTCTTCATAAATATCCCTGGCAAAAGTAAAGTTACTATTGTTGTAATATAGGTTCGCAAGTTTCTGCCTTACGATGCTCAATTCGCGTTCGCTGCCCGATTTCTTTAAAATAGCGATGGCTTTTTTGAGATATTCCAGCGCCTTCTCGCTGTTCTTCATATAATTATAATTGGAGGCCATTTCGCCATAGGCCCTCCCCACTCCTTCCTGATTACCTGCTTTTTTAAACTGTTCAATGGCATTTTCACTAGCTTGCAATGATTCCTGATATTGCGACCCTATACGATAGTTTATGGCTAGATTAAGATACATTTTGGCATGCTGCAAAGGATAATCTTCAGTATAGTCAAGCGCCTTTTCCATATAAAATTCCGCCGAATCGGGCACCGCAAGTTTATTGTACTGTATGCCTATAGTGCTGTACGATTTTCCGATTATGGTATCATGCAGTTCTGAAGAAAACTTTAAGAGTTGAAATAAATAAAACTTGGTAGAATCTGGATTACGCACATGGCTTTCTATCTTTTTGTTGAGCCTGTCTATTTCCGGATTTTGGGCTTGGAGGTCAGTAAATATGCAAAGGAAGAGAAATAGGTAGATAGAATTTTTCATAAGCAAGTTTGGGGCGATAAATATAATTGAAATAACTATGATGTAGACAAGGAAGTTAAAAGGAAGATTTGCAACATTCAAAATTCGAAGCTCGAGGTAGGAGATTAGAGAATGAGGATTAGAAATTAAGTTTTAAGGAATTACTTTTTTGTGATGCCTTTCCCTTTGCTTAGGCTTCCAGATTATCAATTGCCTTAGCTATATCTACCCCCTTACCCAAAACCGGAGAAAACCAATCGCCCATTTCCGTAAGGCGCTGGGGCATGGATTTTATGGTAAAATCCAAGATGGCAAGGCCGGACTTTACTTCCTTCCAAGATAGTGGAGCAGAAACAGGCGCGCCTTTTTTGGGCCTTACGCAATAGGGAGCCGCCAAGGTTTGGCCCCTGCGGTTTTGTAAGTAATCCAAGTAAATCTTGCCTTTCCGATTCTTTACTGCACGCTCCATACTGGTGAGCTTTGGCAATTTTTCGTGGATAAAATAGCACAGCAGTTTGGTAAAATCTCGCGCCTCATTGTAGCTGTAATTACCGCCTAATGGAATGTAAATCTTCCTTATCCAGCACAATATAACTGTCGCCTTTCTTAAACCCTTTAACGATATCCTTCCATTCCACTTCCTTGCCTGTTTCCTCATTTACGCGTTTGTAGTGGATGCGTGCATTGTCATGAACGTCGAGCATGTCCAGATCGAGTTTTCTGTCTTCCGATGCGCTGTACATTTTTATGGGAATTGACACTAGGCCAAAGCTTATTAAACCATTCCAAATTGATCTCATAATCATAGCATTTTCATTAAAAATAATGCTAATGCGGGAAAGGCAATCGGGGTTTCACGATATTTTAACGGTGGCAGAAATAAGAAACGCGATTATACGCCGTATGAAATGTAGAGGATATTTAAGGAAGTTATACCTGCTAACTATAGCTTAAATCAGTTTTAATTGATTCACGATCTCCTGCAAAGAAGACTTCGCATCGCCAAAAAGAATACTGCAATTATCCAGTGCGAAAAGGTCATTTTGAACGCCTGCATAGCCTTTGCCCATACTTCGTTTCATTACTATAACCTGCTTGCTTTCGTACACACGAATGATGGGCATCCCATAAACGGGGCTGTCGGGGTTGTTTTCGGCTGCTGGGTTTACTACATCGTTGGCACCAATTACCAAAACAGCATCGTACTGTTCCATGTTTTCATTGCCTTCATCCATTTCCTTTAGATGGGAATATTCCACATTGGCCTCTGCAAGCAGCACGTTCATATGTCCTGGCATACGGCCAGCGACGGGATGGATTATGTAATCTACCCCCACGTGACGCTTTTCTAATAATTGTTGCAATTGACCACAAATATGTTGCGCTTGTGCAACCGCAAGTCCGTAACCGGGAACGATGGCCACCTTCTGCGCAAACGAAAGTGATAAGGCCGTTTCCGAAATGCTTATTTCCTTAATCTCCTGCGCTTCTTCAACGGCACCATTTTTACTCTTTTTAAACGTTCCTGCAAGTACTTTTAACAGGGAACGGTTCATCGCCTTACACATTAAAATAGTGAGCAGAATACCAGCGGCACCTACAAAAATACCACCCGCTATCATTGCCTTGTTTCCATAAACGAAACCGGCGAAAGCGGTAGCTATACCTGTGATACTATTTAAAAGAGAAATTACTACCGGCATATCGGCACCCCCAATCGGAAGAACGAAGAGCACGCCATAAACCATGGCTATGGCTGCCAGTACATACATAAAAGCGGTAAACCCGATAGGAATGATTCCGAAAAAATAAAGCACAGGCAACAATACCATCAAACCCAAAAGTATCCTTGCGGAAAGGATGACGGTTTTACTGCGTCTGTCTTTTACTTTACCGGCCAATTTTCGCTCTGCTATAATACTTCCCGTTAAGGCTACTGCCCCCGTTATCAAACCGGCTATAAGTAGGATTTTATTGCCCAGAATGGTAGTGAAGGGATCCATTTGGTTGGCCTCTACCAAGCCAAGAAGCATTGCACAGCCGCCGCCGGTGGCATTGAATAACGAGACCAGTTGGGGCATGCCAGTCATTTCAACCTTGTCTGAGAGCCTTTTGCCGATAACCGTTCCTACGGCGATTGCCAAGAGCATAATTATTAAATTGGTATAGGGAACGGTTGCCGTTACCGCAGCCATAAAAGTGAGGACCACGGCGAGGACCATGCCCAAGGCGGCTATTAGGTTTCCCGTTTTCGCATTTTTTGGGGAACTCATAAATTTCAAACCTCCCAGAAAGGACAGGGTGGCAATTAAATAACCTACTTCTATGATTGCGTACATGGTTTAATTATGAAGTTTTGTTTTTATTGGAAAATAGAACGACTTTAAAAAAAGACCAAAACATAAGCGATTTTTTAAATTGAGGTTGCTTATGTTTTGTGTCTTTCAGTATTGAGTCAATAATTGAGGAATTATTTTTTAGGACTAAACATTTTCAACATACGTCCGGTAACGAAAAATCCGCCAGAAATGTTAAGGGTGCCGAGAAAAACCGCGATTCCCCCCAAAGTGAGGTTGAGGTAATCGTCCGCCGGCACCCGTAGCATCACGATAATGGCTCCTACCAAAATAACCCCACTAATGGCATTGGCGCCGCTCATTAGAGGCGTATGCAAAATAGCGGGCACATTGGCGATTACTTCTATGCCGATAAAGACACAAAAAATGACAAAATAAATTTCCTGGATGTGTTGATTTATGAAATCCATAATTTATGCTGGTTGTAGTTGTTTGGTGAAATGTGGGTGCGTCCATTGGCCTTCCTTCATAATTTGGGAAGCGGTGAGCAATGGATCATCTGGTTGGTCTTCTGCCTTTTGTTTGTACTTTATAAATGAGAAATAGTTATTGGAAAGCAATTTTGAAGCAGCCGCGGGTATTTCTGCGGAAAGGCTTGAGTGACCCAGAATAGTAACTTCGTTGTGATTGATAATTTCCTTGTTTTTTGAAAGCTCGCAGTTTCCGCCCTGTTCTGCCGCCAGGTCAATGATCACGCTGCCGGGCTGCATTGCTTCCACAGATCGTGTTTCAATGAGCAAGGGTGCTTTTCTCCCCGGAATATTGGCAGTACTGATTACGATATTTGCCGTTAGAATGTGATTGTGTATCAATTCTTTCTGCTTTTTTTGATATTCCTCACTTTGCTCTACCGCATACCCTCCTGCATTTGCAGACTCGGTATAGCCTTCTACTTCAATAAAGGTGGCACCAAGGCTGCGGACTTCCTCTCCGGCAGATTTGCGCACGTCAAAGGCCTCAACAACTGCACCTAATCGACGGGCCGTTGCAATGGCTTGCAGTCCTGCAACGCCTGCACCGAGCACTAAAATCTTGACCGGGGTAAGTGTTCCCGCGGCGGTTGTAAACATTGGGAAAACACCATTATACACTTCCGCTGCTTTTATCACCGCCCTGTATCCCGCAAGGGAGGCCATGGACGAAAGCACATCCATAGACTGCGCAAGAGTAGTTCTTGGAAGCAAATCCAAACTGTAAACCGTGGCTGAATTTTTTTGATAAATAGCGAGTTTGGAATCATGAAAGAGGGGGTTGAAAATACCAATGAAGCAACAACCCCCCTTCATTTCCACTTCGCTAAAAGTATGGTTTATGGATACGATGGTATCCGAATTTTTAAAAATTGACTCGCGAGATTTACTGATAGCTCCCGCCTGTAAATATTCAGCATCGTCAATTTGTAGCGAACTGCCCAGCCCCGGCTCAAAAAGGATATTGAGCTTCAACTCCCCGGTAAGTCTTTTTACTTCCTTGGGCAACAAACAAACCCGCGGATCGTTTGGGGTTTTTAGGATTCCTATAGTATTGGGCTGCAGCTGTTCGCTCATAAGTTCTTATTGAAATTTTTATTTTTCCTTTTTATTTGCTTAGCATACCGAAGTATTCTTCCTTTACTTCCCGGTAACTTTTTAAATGGGCCAAATATGTTTTTCTAAACTTTTCATGCTCGGTTACATAAAACATGTCGCAATCCACATCTTCGCATTCCGCGGCCTTTGGCAAGCCCTCTTTGTATTTTAGGAAAGCGTCAATGGTAGCTACGTTTTTCTCTTTTTCACGAGCCAGTTTTTCTATTACGTTCTTGGATTCAAACACCTTTAAAAGTTCCGAATTCCCAAGGTTCAACAGGTTGACAATCTCCTTTTCGATATAGTTGAGATGTTCTATCCAGTTGTCCAACTCTATGGAATTATTCTTAAATGCTATTGCTTCGGGGGAATCGTGATCGTAAATCTGCATGACTTATATAAATATTTTTAAATTTCTATGAAAGAACGTCTATATCGATGGGTCTTTCAGCCTGCTTAACACTTGTAATTTTTAGTTCTTTGGTACCATTTGGAAAATTCCAAATAACGGAATCGCCCTCGGCATAACCCATTACGGCTGAACCCATTGGGGCCAAAATAGAAATCTTGTTCGCCGCGATATTTCGTTCGGTGGGGATGACCAATTGAAATTCGGTTTGCCAGGTTCCTGATTCAACTGTAACAACACTGTTAAAGCGAATTACATCTGCAGGCATTTCTTCGTGGTCGTAAATAATGGCACTTGTAAGCTCCCCGCTTAATTTTTTAAGGGAAACCTTGGTGTTTTCATCTTTATAATAACCTGTAACGTTGAGTAGGCGTTTTAAAAAAACATACTCTTTTTTTTCTAATATCAAATTTCCATATTTCATGGTTTCTATTTCTGTATTATTAAAGATGGAACATCATTGTCATTTAAGACAATTGAGGAGCGATGTTCCATCTTTATGGATTCAAATTAATTATGGGAAAATCCCTCTAAGCACATAGGCTTTTTCAATTCTTTCGATAGCGATTGCAAAAGCTGCGGTACGCATATCGATTTCTTTCTCTTCGGAATAGGCCGAAACTTTCTTAAAGGTTGACCGAAGTTTTTTCTCCAGTTTTTCCAAAATCTCGTCCATCTGCCAAAGCTCTCCGTTACGGTTTTGAAGCCATTCAAAATAACTTCCTATTACGCCACCGGAGTTGCACATAATATCTGGAATGATGGTGATGCCACGCTCCAACAATATTTTTTCGCCTTCCACATCTGTCGGGCCATTGGCGCCTTCAGCAATCAAAGTAGCTTTTATGGAATGTGCGTTTTCTTTGGTAATCTGGTTGCCCAAAGCTGCTGGAATACAGATGTCGCAATCCAAGCCGAAAAATTCCTTGCCGTCCAAGGCGTCTGCTTCTGGGAAACCTACGATGCTGCCGTTATTGGCTTTTCCATAATTGAAAAGATCCTCAACTGTAATCCCTTCTTTGTTTTGAAGGCTTCCGTAGGCATCCTGGACACCTACCATTTTTGCACCTTCTTTTTCCAAGAAATGTGAAGCCCAATAGCCTACGTTTCCAAAACCTTGAACGATAAAGGTTTTACCTTTTAGACTCTCATTGTTCTTTTCTGCCCAAAATTTAATGGTCAAAAATACACCGTAACCAGTGGCACGATCACGGCCTTCCAAACCACCACTGCCAACAGGTTTTCCTGTAACTACGTGTTGGTTTTTGGAACGTTCACTAGTGCTTTTTGTACTCATATAGGTGTCTGCAATCCACGCCATGGTCTGGTCGTTGGTATTTACGTCTGGCGCAGGAATATCGTGCTCCGGGCCAATATTCTCGCCCAGCGCATAGGTGAATCTTCGCGTAATGCGCTCCAATTCTCCTTTTGAATATTTTGAAGGGTCGATCTGGATTCCTCCTTTTGCGCCTCCGTAAGGTAATCCTGCCAAAGATGTTTTCCAGGTCATCCACATGGCCAAGGCACGTGCGGCGTCAATATCAACCGTTGGGTGGTAACGAAGGCCTCCTTTGTATGGGCCAAGTGCGTTGTTATGCTGCACACGGTAGCCAGTGAATATCTCCACATTACCATTGTCCATACGAACCGGGAAGTGAATGATGATTTCAGTGTTTGTGATGCTAAGAATTTTGCGAACGTTTGGGTTCAGATCAATTTTGTCTGCAGCGCTGTTGAATTGCTCCAACACGTTGTCCAACATTCCTCTTTTTACAGGTTGCGGTTTTTCCAAGGTTTGTGTATTTGTCATTTTAATAATTGTTTTTAAATAGTTGCCATTTCTGGCTCTCTTTGGGTTATTGTCAGTAAAGGCTCGGGAGCACGGTGTTGCAGTTCGTCAAACTCACTACAGGAAAACACCGCTGAATGATTGTGCGTTAGCACGCAATAAGCTGCGTGCGCACATTCAAGGCAAAGGTTTGTAGGGTTATTAGTCATAATCATTAATTGTTTGACATTCCTATTGGCAAGGTGTGTGCCATTGGCACAAAAAATATTCAATAAAAACGCTAAATTACTGTATTACAAATAGTTATAATGATTTATATCTAATTTTTCTGTGAAGTGAGTGGGGCATATTTTCCGCAGTGGGGAAAAATTACCCAATGAAGATGAAGTGGGAAGTTGGAAGTGGAAAGTATGAGGTAATTAGTGAGAGTGCTTAAACTAAGTAACGCTTTCGCTTAATGACCAATTACTTAATTTTCCCACGAAGTGTTTTACGGTCAATGTTGAGAATCTCCGCAGCTTTGGTTTGGTTGTTGTCAGTTGCGGCAAGTACTTTTTGAATGTATTTCTTCTCCATTTCCTTTAAAGAAAGCAGACTTTCCTCAGGAAAATCAATTTTATATTTTAAAGTTTCGGGCAAATCTTTTATACCTATGGTACGGTCGCACATAATCACGGCACGTTGAATTACGTTCTCCAGTTCACGAATGTTGCCCGGCCAATCATAACGTTGCAAAAGCTCTTGAGCCTCTGGATCAATGGTAATGTAGCGATCTTTATATTCATTGCCGTATTTGAAGAGAAACTTGTCTGCTAGTAATGGAATATCCTCTTTCCGTTCCCGAAGAGGCGGCACGTTGATTTCTACAACCGTTAAACGATAAAAAAGGTCTTCACGAAAGGTTTCCTTCGCAATCATTTCCTTTAGATTGCTATTGGTGGCGGCAATGACGCGTACGTCAATTTTTTCAGTTTTTCGATCGCCAACTTTCATTACTTCTTTTTCTTGAAGGACTCGTAAAAGTCTGGATTGAACAGCCAAAGAAGCGTTTCCTATTTCATCCAAAAAAATGGTTCCGCCATCTGCAGCTTGGAAAAAACCTTCGCGATTGTCATTGGCTCCTGTAAAAGCACCTTTTACATAACCAAAAAGTTCCGATTCCAAAAGATTCTCAGGAATTCCGCCGCAGTTTACCGCAATAAACGGTGCGCGCGAAAACTTGCCGTTGTAGTGAATGGATCGTGCCACCAGCTCTTTTCCCGTTCCACTTTCACCACTTATAAAAATAGTGGCTTTGTTGTCCTTTACGCGTTCTATTATTTGCGTTACGTTTTTAATGGCTTCACTCTCGCCAATTATTTCATTATATTTTTTTGTTGCAGTAATTTCGGTTACGTTTTTCCGCTTCGTTTTGGTAGAAAGGGATTTTAAAACACCTTGTTTCAATTCTTCCTTCGTAAAAGGTTTTACCAAATAATCTACCGCGCCCGATTTTATTGCGGAAAGCGCATCCTGAACCGAAGGATAGCCTGTAACCACCAGTTTTGGCATATTTGGGTAATGTTCCGAAGCAAACTGAATAAGTTGAAAACCGTCCACTTCGGGCATTTTTAGATCTGTAATCAGTAAATCTATTTCGGTATCGCGCAAAATGGCAACGGCCTCTTTTACAGAAACTGCTTTATAAGTGTGATAATTGAGCGAATGGAGATGCCGCTGGAGGAGTTCCAAAATGTTGATGTCGTCATCTACTATCAGTATGTTTTCCTTTTGTAGCATCGGGGTTTATTGTTTTGGAAATGTAATAATAAAAATGGCACCCGTGGGAATATTGTGTTGATAATCTATAGTTCCACGATGGCTGCGAATAATTCCGTGCACTACGCTAAGCCCTAAACCGGAGCCGTCGCCCACTGTTTTTGTTGTGAAAAAAGGCTGGAATATTTTCTGCACGTTTTCGGGAGAAATGCCTGGGCCCTCGTCTGAAATTTTAAGCGTGATTTTCTTTTTTGTTTCTTCCAAAGAAATAGTAATCAAACCATTTTTGGGTGAAAAATAGATTGCGTTCAGCACTAAATTGAAGATAACCTGGGTCAACTGAATGGTGTCGGCTTTCATTAAAACTTCACCTTTTGGAAGATTCACTTTATATTTTACTTCGTTCTTCTTAAATGTGGGGTCTAGCAGATTCATCGCTTCGTTAATTACAGGAACGATGTCTGTCTGTCCTAAATTTTGCGGCATTTCGCAGGCGAAGAACATTAATTTTTTTACCACTTCGCGTGAAAAAATGGCACTATTTATTATTTTATCTAGGTCTTGGCTGGTCTGTGTGGTTTTGGGTTCTTTACTTTTTAGCAACTCGGCGAAGCCCAAAATATTTGCAAGTGGGGTGTTGAGTTCGTGGGCTATTCCCGCGGTTATTTCGCCCAAAATACTCAAGCGGTCCGCGTGTTCCATTTTGCGTTTCATCACAGTTTCATTTTCACGGATGGCTACTCGTTCCAACAAATCGCCTACGTTAATTGCAACGTTTTTCAATAGTTTTTTCTCTTCCTTTAAAAAATCTTTTTTGGTGAATTTATCTGCGGGATAATGAATTTTTATAAAACCTTTTGGCTCATTGAAAATGGTGATATTACTTTCAATAAAAACACTTTTTTTGGGAAGTGCAGAAGAAATGAGATGGAAAGGTTCTGAGTTGATCTCAACAGTAGTGTGTTTGCCGAACTGCAATGATTTTCGCAAACTTAATGCGATTGAATATAGTGTTTTGTCAAGCTCATTGTAATCATTGTTTACTATAATAGAAGAGACCTCATACAAGCAGGTAAGTTCTTTTATTCTTTCCTTAAGGTTTTTTTCAAGAGTCATATAAGGCTGTAAATATTTGTTCAAAGATATTGATAATGCGGAGATTTTCTGAGTTAATTGGTACGAATGGTTCGTTTCTCTATTGGATTATTTCCATTTAATAGGAAATAATCCAATACTTTAAAATTCTTTCACTATATTTGTTTTCCCAGCAAAGAAAAATGCAATCACAACTTTTCGCAATTATTGACGTAGAGACCACTGGTGGTGGGATAGCAGGCAATCGTATTACCGAAATTTGCATCGCATTGATGAATAATGGCGAAGTGGTAGATAAGTACACCACGCTCGTCAATCCGGAGCGGGAAATACCACACCACATTACTGCACTAACTGGCATTGACAATGAAATGGTTGCAGATGCGCCACGGTTTTTTGAAATTGCTGAAAAAATTGAAGCGTTTACACAAGATGCTATTTTTGTAGCGCACAACGTTAGTTTTGACTACAATGTAATCCGCGGTGAATTTCGGCTATTGGGGCAGCATTACAACCGCAAGAAACTCTGTACCGTCCGGCTTTCGCGAAAGTTGATTCCCGGAATGCTTTCCTATAGTTTGGGAAGACTTTGCAATACCATAAGCATTCCGCACCATAACCGTCACCGCGCCGAAGGCGATGTGGATGCCACTGTAATTCTTTTTCAGCGATTGCTTTCACTTGATGAAGATTTTAACACTATCAATTCCTTTTTGAATCCACGTTCCAAACAAGCAACACTACCGCCACATATTCCTGCCGAACAGATAAACGAACTGCCCGAGGAGCCTGGTATTTATCTTTTCAAAAACCAAAAACATCAAGTGGTGTATGCCGGGAAGGCAAAGAATATTAAAAAACGGGTGCTTTCGCATTTTTACGACAAAAAAACGAAGGAATACCAACTGGGGCAGGAAACGCATTTTATAGATTTCGAACTAACGGGGAATGAGCTCGTAGCGTTGCTGCTAGAATCTGAACACATCAGAAAACACTATCCAAAATTCAATCGGGCGCAGAAATGGCCCGCCACAATTTTCCAAATAATCAGTTATGTAAACCAACGCGGCATTATCCAACTGGCTTTGGGTAAAACAAAAGCACTTAATGATTCCGTAGGTACTTTTTACAACCGAACCGAGGCCACGGTACAACTGGAAGAGATCTGCGAAACTTTTAAATTGTGTCCGCGTTTTTGCACCTTGCAGAGCACTTCTGAAAAATGTTCCCACTACCGTATAAAAAACTGTGAAGGTATTTGTGAGGGTGATGAAAGCGTAACGGAGTATAACCTAAAAGTGCAGGCTGCCATTAAGGCCCTAAAAGAAAATAAACCCAGCTTTGCTATACAGGGAAAAGGAAGAACGAAGGACGAAATTGCCTTTGCCTTGGTAGCCGAGGGAGAATACAAAGGTTTTGGTTTTTTTGACAGAAGTGAAGCCATCTGCAATATTGAAGATTATGAACCTTTTTTGAAATTGCAACAGGCCAGTTATCACACCCACGCCATCATTCGCAGTTATCTTAAAAAGAATGGAGAACGGAATGTGGTCTATTTTGAACCCCTCCGCCTATCGACACCTCCCCTTGAAAAAAAGGGAGGAATATTTGATTATAATTTATCACAAAGTTAGATTTGAAAACAGAATCTCCTCAAAACTTGTAATCACCCTATCCGCCTTGCTGTAATCCTGGTTGGCAGAATGGGGGCTTTTAAAACCTACGCAATAAATATTCGCAGCTTTTGCCGCGGCAATTCCGTTGGTGGAATCTTCAATTACCATGCAATGGTTTGGGTGTTCGCCAGCAAGTTCGGCGGCTTTTGTAAAAATTTCGGGATGCGGTTTTGAGGCTTTTAAATCTGCGCCGCTTATTTTGGCCTTAAAATATTTATCGAGATCAAACCGCTCAAAAATACGGTTGATGTTTGGCATGGAAGCCGAAGATGCCAAAACTAAAGTCAAGCCATTGGCGTGGTAGTCTTTTATTAAATCGTGAACGCCATCCAAAAGCGCAAGGTCGTTATCGTTTTCAAAAAGGTATTTAAAATGTTTTCTTTTGGTCGCAACCAGATGTTCGGGACTTTCAGAAATACCGAAATGTTCACAAAGCGTTCTGCAAATAGGCAAGGTTGCCTGCCCAGTAAAGGAATCATACATTGCTTGGTCCACGTCAATTTTCATATCCTCAAACATTCTGAAGTAGGCTTTTCGGTGTAGGGGTTCGGTATCCACAATTACCCCATCCATGTCAAAAAGTACGGCTTTTAGCATATCGGCTTTTTTTGCGAAGGTACAGAAAACAAACTTTTTATTTTTTCAGTTGCGCCAATAATTCAAAAGACTTCAGCCTGGCTTGTTGATCATAAATATGGGCAACGGTAATCAGCTCGTCAACCCTGGTTTCGGCAACGAACGCATTTAATTTTTTTTGTACTGTTTCGGTGCTTCCCACGAAGGAATATTGCATCATTTGTGAAATGTGCGCCTCTTCAAGGGAATTCCAAAGTCCATCCATACTTTTTACCGGCGGTTGCAACGGTTTCCGGGTATTTCGGATTACGTTCAGCATAAATAATTTCATGCTTGTGGACAAATATTCAGCTTCTTCATCGGTATCCGCTACCACTACGTTAATACAGGCCATGGTATAGGGTTTTTGCAACTGTTTTGAAGGCTCAAAGTTTGAATGGTATAATCGCAGTGCATCGTGCAGATGGGTGGGCGCAAAATGGCTCGCGAAAGCGTAGGGCAATCCCAATGCGCCTGCCAGTTGGGCACTAAACGTACTCGAACCCAAAAGATATAGCGGCACTTCCAAGCCTTCCCCCGGAATGGCACGGACGGGGCTGTGGGAATTGGATTTTGAAAAATAATTTGAAAGTTCCTGAACGTCATTTGGAAAGTCATTGACCGTTTCTATCCGTTCCCGCCTAAGCGCTCTGGCGGTAACTTGATCGGTACCCGGCGCACGGCCCAAACCCAGGTCAATCCTATCTGGATATAGGGTAGCGAGGGTCCCAAATTGTTCCGCAACAATAAGCGGGGCGTGATTGGGCAGCATAACCCCGCCCGAACCTACGCGGATAGTTTTGGTGTTTTCCGCTACATAGCCTATCAGCAACGGTGTGGCGGAACTTACAAGGCTTTCGGCGTTGTGGTGTTCCGAAATCCAAAAGCGCTTATACCCTAATTTCTCTGCCTGTTGTGCCAAAGCCAAACTATTTTCCATAGCCTTTTTATGGCTGCTTCCCTGAATAACGGGTACCAAATCCAACACAGAAAAAGGGATATTTTGTAACAAAGCTTTCATATTCATCCTGTTTATATTTTGGCCCTTTGGTATTGCAAAGGCCATTCCACATCCACTCCCAACTCAGTAGCGGCGTGCAACGGAAAATACGGTTGCCTTAGGCTTTCGCGGGCATAGAGAATCAAGTCGGCCTTTTTAGTCTTTAAAATTTCCTCAGACTGCTCGGCCGTTGTGATTTGGCCCACGGCACCCGTTAAAATATTCGCCTCTTTTTTAATCTGCGCCGCAAAGGGAACCTGATAACCCGGTTTGCTGGGAATGGTTGCTTTGGGAACGTTTCCGCCGGAGGAAGTATCGATTAAATCAACCCCTAATTCCTTTAGTTTCATGGAAAGTTTGACGGAATCTTCAACCGTCCAACCCCTTTCGGTCCAATCTGTGGCTGAAATACGAACGAATAATGGCTTTTCCTCTGGCCATTCCTTTCGAACTACTTCAGTAACTTCCAGTAAAAAACGAATTCTATTATCAAAATTGCCGCCATATTCGTCGGTCCTTTCATTTGCCAAAGGCGAATAAAACTGATGAAAAAGATAGCCATGGGCAGCGTGGATTTCAACCACATCATATCCCGCTTGTTCGGCACGGCGCGTGGCTGCAGCGTAATCACTTTTCACTTTTTCAATTCCTGCGGTATCCAATGCAACAGGAGCAGGTTCACCTTTTCGAAAAGGCAAAGCTGATGCAGAAACTGTTTGCCAACCATTTTCAAGCTCGGGAGCTATTTTTTTGGCCCCGTCCTTCGGAAGTTGGTGGCTGGCTTTTCTGCCGGCGTGGGCCAACTGTATTCCTATCAAAGCATTTTGCGAATGCACGAAGTTGACAATTTCTTTAGATTTTTCAATATGTTCGTCTTTCCAAAGACCCATATCGCCGTGTGTAATTCTTCCCTCTGGCGAAACTGCGGTGGCTTCTTGTATTATCAATGCCGAACCTCCCACGGCGCGGCTTCCCAAATGCACGAGGTGAAATTGGTTCGCAAAGCCATCAACGCTACTGTACATACACATAGGCGAAACGACCATTCGGTTTTTAAAGGTTTTGGATTTTATTTTTAAGGGGGAAAAAAGGAGGCTCATATATATATTATTGCTATTGCGTATTCTTAGATGGTTTTTCGACTTCACTCAGACTTACAAATTATTACATGAATTTTAAAAATCTGTAAATGTTTCGTTTTTTTAAATAATCCATTTCACTTTCGTGATAATAAGCTTCGCGTTCAAAAGAAATATTTCGGTATGCTTTATAACGGTTTCCAAATTGAAGCCAACGCAGCAAAAACTCAAGGACATACCATATATAGAAAAAAACAATCAACAATTCCGCTTGCTGGCGCAAATGAATTTTTTCGTGGTTCAAAAAAACGGCATCCTCTTTTAAGGAATGGTGTTTTAAAACCACAAATGGCCAAAGCGTCATTCCGTTGTAATTTTTTCGGAGAAGTTTTGGGCGGACGATTAGGATCAAATTATTTCAGGTTTCATGTTTCAGGTTATAAAAATTAAATATTTCCGTTGGGTTAATTTCCATTTACCCTCCGTTCTTCTCTAATTTTCTCTTCCCTAATTTATTTTTTTAAAAATTGGCGCAATACATATTGAAGGATCCCCTCGTTTTGGTAATATGCAATTTCAATGGGCGAATCCAGTCTTGCTATGGCTTTGAATTCAATTTCCTTGCCGTTTTCGTCCTTGGCAGTTACGGTTACTTTTTTTGAAGGGGTCAAATCGTTTTCAATACCTGTAATTGTGAAATATTCCTTTCCCGTTAACCCGTGCGATTTGGCACTTTCCCCTTCCAAATACTGAAGCGGCAACACACCCATCATAATTAAGTTACTGCGGTGTATGCGTTCATAACTTTCTGCCAAAACGGCTTTTATTCCCAAAAGAATGGTTCCTTTAGCTGCCCAATCGCGGGAAGAACCACTTCCGTATTCCTTTCCAGTAAGCACAATCAAAGGGGTTTTATCTTTTATATATTTTTGCGAAGCTTCAAAAACCGTCATTTCCTCTCCCGACGGAAGATAAGTAGTGTAACCGCCCTCCCTGTTTGCCAATTGGTTTTTAATACGCACATTGGCAAAAGTACCGCGCACCATTACTTCATCATTTCCACGGCGTGAGCCATAACTGTTGAAATTTTTCTTTTCCACACCTTTTGATATCAAATACTTTCCGGCAGCGGAATCTTCTGAAAAGGCTCCCGCAGGCGAAATATGGTCCGTTGTAATGCTATCGCCCATTACCAAAAGTGCGCGGGCACCCTCTATATTTTTAAGCGGTTTCGCCTCATTTGAAAGATTGTGGAAAAACGGAACTTCCTTAATATATGTGGAGTCATCTTCCCATTGATAAAGCTTATCATCCGGCACTTCAAGGTTTCGCCATATTTCGTTGCCGTCAAAAATTTCGTCATAGTTCTTCTTGAAATCTTTTGGAGTAAGCACGGTTTTCATCACCTCATGAATTTCATCATCCGTAGGCCAAATATCTTTTAAAAAGATTGCCTTTCCGTTGCGGTCATAACTCAGTGGCTCCGTCGTCAAATCTATATCCACGCGACCAGCTATAGCAAAGGCCACAACCAACATTGGCGACATCAAGAAATTCATTTTTACTTGGGAATGAATTCTGGCTTCAAAGTTTCGGTTTCCGGACAATACGGACGTTACTATTAAGTCGTTTTCCTCTACCGCTTTTGAAATCTCCGGAGGTAATGGGCCGGAGTTACCAATACAGGAAGTACAACCGTAGCCCACCAAATGGAACTGAAGGGCTTCCAAATCTTTTAAAAGGTCTGCTTTTTCAAGATAATCCGTAACAACCTTTGAACCCGGAGCTAAAGAAGTTTTCACCCAAGGTTTTACATCAATACCGCATTCCCTTGCTTTTTTTGCAACCAGCCCTGCTCCTATCATGACAAATGGATTTGAGGTGTTGGTACAAGATGTAATTGCCGCAATGGCTACAGCTCCGTCTGAAAGCATGTATTTTTCGTTATCTTGTGAGATCCAAACAGTTTTTAAGCCATTTTTAATTTTAGCTTCAATCTCAATGTCGGGTGCGGGATTGTGAGACTGTTTTACCGGCTGGCTGCCCCCTTCTTCCTTCCAGCGGGTTATGGCATCTTCCCTTTCTGAATGTTTTATATATTTTCTGCCAAAGGAAGCATGTTCCAGTTCTATGAATTTTTCCTTTAAATCTTTAAGCAAAATTTTGTCCTGAGGTCGTTTTGGCCCAGCCACACTTGGTTGAATAGTTGAAATATCCAATTCCAACACATCGGTGTATTCAATCTTATCCTCATCCTCTCGCCAAAGCATATTCGCTTTACAATAATCCTCAACCAACTGAATCTGTTCTTCGCTTCGGTTACTGCTCCGCATATATTCCAGCGTTTTATTGTCTATAGGGAAGTAAGTAATGGTACAACCAAATTCTGGCGACATATTCCCAATGGTGGCTCTATCAGGTACCGAAAGATTGTCTAAACCGGGGCCAAAAACCTCAACAAATTTGCCCACTACACCATATTTACGCAGTAAGTTGGCAATGGTCAACACCAAATCGGTAGCAGTGGAACCCACGGGAAGTTTTCCGGTTAATTTTAAACCAATTACTTCAGGATTAATGAAATAGATAGGCTGGCCAAGGATAGCAGCCTCGGCTTCAATACCTCCAACGCCCCAAGCTACTACTCCAATTCCGTTTACCATTGGCGTGTGGCTGTCTGTACCCACAAGGGTATCTGGGATAGCCATTCCCTCCCTAGCAATTACACCTTTAGAAAAATACTCAAGATTCACTTGGTGGCAGATCCCCATTCCAGGGGGCACCACGCTAAAATTATTGAACGATTTCTGTGCCCACTTCAAAAAAGTATAGCGTTCTCTGTTACGTTTGTATTCCTCTTCCATATTTTGCTGATAGGCGTATTGAGCCGCAAAATAATCTACCTGTACACTGTGGTCTATCACCAGATCTACCGGTATCAATGGATTTATTTTTGAGGCATCGCCTCCTTTTCGCGCCATTTCGGAACGCAGCGAAGCAATATCAACAACGGCGGGAACGCCCGTAAAGTCCTGCATCAGTACGCGGGCAGGCTTAAATGCGATGTCTTTATCGCTTTTGGCAGGTTTCCAATTGAGGATAGCATCCAAATGTTCTTTGGTTACTGAGAAATCATCATAATTCCGTAGTGCATTTTCTAAGAGAATCCGTACCGAAAACGGCAATTTTTTAATATTATGTCCTTGCTTTTCGAGTTCAGAAATACTGTAATAAGTAAGTTCTTCGTTATTGGTTTTAAGCGTTTTTTTGAGGTTGTAAATATCTTGCTGCATGGCTGAAAAATTTTGGCTATTAAAAATACGCAAATAATATTGCGCCGTAAGCCGAGAACTTTTGTTTAACAAGGCATTAACAGATAGACGTGGAACGCAATCAAAATAAAAAAGCCCCCGAGTCACAACATCCCGGAAGCTTTTTCCCCTCACATTTACAATTTTAAAACTACTCCTCGATAGTTAGATTATTATATAGGTGAAAGCTTGAAATGTCATCAACCATTTGGAAGGAAATTTTTGTAGATTTAAACTTTTATAGGCTAAAAAATTCAAAATGAAAACCAAAATCATCCTACTACTCTACATATTTCTCACCACGATCAGTTTCTCACAAACCATTGAAACGGAAAAAACAGAAACCTATACAGAAGAAGTTAGAGCATCTGAACCAAAACCGATTGCATTTAAACTCGTCGATGTTCCACCACTTGCGCCAGACTGCAATGCAAAATGGAAGCTGGAAAAGCTACAAAAATGCACACTCAATTATATTTTTGGTCATGTAAATAGAAAACTTAATACAGATCTCGTTTCAGAGTTAGGCCTAACGGGATTAATAAGAATAGATGTAACTTTCACAATAGACAAGGAAGGAAACCCAAAGGATATAACTGCTTCTGGCGGACCAGAAATTTTGAACCAGAACGCAATAGAAGTGCTCCAGACTCTTCCTCAATTAATCCCTGCAATACATCAAGGCGAAATAGTTGAGGTTTATCTTAAATTTCCAGTGGCGCTGGATATTCGATGAGTATTGCATTTTTTGAAGACTCCAACAAATATTAATATTCTATTTCTGTTTATTAAATGAAAAAAGAATCAAAATTATTAAAATCATACAAAATAACAATTGTCATACTGCTTTTTGTAAGCACTCTATTTGTTGTTTTAGGGTTTACAGTAATGGAGGAAAACACTTTCACTAAATGGGTTACAATTATCTTTTTTGGTTTATGCATAGTCGTATTCATAATTCAATTATTACCCAACTCAAGTTATCTAAAACTGACCAATGAAGGGTTTGAAGTGCGCAGCCTGTACCGTTCCCATTTCACAAAATGGACCGATGTAAGCGGTTTTGGAATATATTATGTCAGCTTTAATACGATGGTCGCTTTTGATTATACTGAAGAACATAAAAAGGGAAAGAAAATTTCCAAAATACTTTCCTCTTACCAAGGAGGTTTACCCCAAACTTATGGTATGAAAGCCACAGAACTTGCTGCGCTAATGAATGCGTGGAAAAATAAAAACGAAGGTGTAGAAGTATAATTTTTTTGTCCAGCATTGCATAACCTTTCAAAAAACAAAAAAAATATCCCGCCAATTCCACCAACCTAACAAGCGTTCTATAATTCCGTGTACCAGCGCAATGTATTTTTTATAATTCACTTAGTTATTGCCTGCGCAACAAGAAACCCGCCAGTCCAGGCATTCTGAAAGTTAAAACCACCCGTAATAGCATCTATATTTAAAACCTCGCCCGCGAAATAAAGTCCGTCAACCTTTCGGCTTTCAAAGGTTTTAAAATTCACTTCCTTTAAATCCACGCCGCCAGCAGTTACAAATTCTTCCTTAAATGTACTTTTCCCCGTTACCTCAAAAATGCCCGCCGTGAGTTGGTTTGCCAAATTCTGAAGATTTTCCCGCGTGGCATCGGCCCAAGTAAGGGATTCGGCAATTCCGGAGGCTTTTACCAGACTTTGCCAAAGTCGCTTCGGCAGTTCGAACTGCGCATATTTAAAAATGGTCTGCTTTCCTTGGATGTTTTTAATTTCCTTTAAAGAATCCAAAACTTCTTCTTCGGAAAGGCTATTCAACCAATTCACTTCAATATTGAAATGATATTTCAAAGGCTCCAACAATCGCGCGCCCCAAGCCGAAAGTTTTAAGATTGCGGGGCCGCTCATTCCCCAATGGGTAATAAGCAACGGGCCGTTACTCTCCAAAATGGTTTTTCTCTTCGCATCCAAAATTTTCACAGAAGCATCCGTACTTAAACCCGGCAAATCGATAATTCGTGAATCTTTTATATTAAAAGTGAAAAGTGACGGAACCGCTGGCACAATAGTATGCCCCAGACCTTCGAGCAATTGCCAAATCTTTGGATTGCTGCCCGTGGCGATGACAACTTTTTTTGCTGAAAAAGTATCGGTAGTTGTATTTATTATGAAATATTCGCCATCCTTTTGGATTTCCTTTACGGATTGATTGAGAAGAACCCCAACTCCCAATCTTTTCGCTTCGGAAAGAAAACAATCGATTATCGTTTGTGAAGAATCCGAGACTGGAAACATCCGTCCATCTTCTTCAATTTTTAGTTCCACGCCCCTTTTTTCAAACCATTCAATAGTATCGCCCGTCATAAAGGTGTGGAATGGGCCCAAAAGCTCCTTTTCGCCACGGGGATAGTTTTGCGTTAATTCCTTCGGAAGAAATTCGGCGTGCGTCACATTGCAACGCCCGCCACCCGAAACTTTCACTTTGGTGAGCACTTCCTTTCCGCGTTCGAGAATGATTATTTTAAGTTTCGGATTATTCTCAGCAGCGTTGATTGCCGTAAAAAAACCCGCAGCACCGCCGCCAATTATTATGACATCGGCCTGTTTCAAGCCAGGACTTTTTCTTCCGCAAAACTTTCGCAGAGGGCGATGGTTTCTTTTACATCTTCCAAGGTAGTGCGCGGATTTATCAAACACATACGTAAAACTACCTGTCCGTTCAGCACCGTGGTGACGAGCAAGGCTTGTTTTGAATCGACCACATTTTTGGAAATCCGTTGGTTCAGTTCATCCAGTTTTTTTTCTGAAAGTTTATTCCCAATAGGGTTATATCTAAAGTTGATCACAGCCAAAGTTGCGGGTGAAATCACTTCCCAATTGGAGCTTTTTCGAAGAAATGCTTCCGTAGCCTCGGCCAATTTCACGTTATACGAAATCGCTTTTCGGAATTCACCCATTCCAAAGGTTTTTACTGACATGTAAAACTTCAATGCCCGGAAACGGCGCGTCAACTCAATGCCGTGATCGTAAAAATTAATTTCGGAAGTATTGCCTTCAATATCCCTTAAATATTCGGGTTTTTCGGTAAAAGTTCCTTTTAGCCATTTGTGGTTTTTAATCAACAGGCAGCCAATTTCATACGGCTGGAAAAACCATTTATGAGGATCGACAGTTAATGAATCGGCTTTTCCTATTCCTTTTAAAAGCTGTTTCCCATTCTCGGCAAGAATTGCAAACCCGCCGTAAGCGCCGTCAATGTGGAACCAAATGTCTTCTTTTTTGCAGATTTTCGCAATATCGGAAAGCGGATCGACCGTTCCCGTATTTGTGGTTCCGGCAGTTGCAATCAGGCAAAAAGGCTGCAAGCCTTCCAAACGGTCCTTTGCGATTGCGTTTTTAAGTTTATTCAATGAAAACTTGAATTCACTATCCGTGGGAATTACGCGGATCTGTTCTTTTCTGAACCCCAAAACGCGGATCGCCTTTATATTTGAAGAGTGTGCCTGATCAGAAAGATAAATTACGGCCTTGCTGAAATCGTCGCCGCACTTTACGGAACGCGCCGTAACCAATGCGGTTAAATTGGCCATGGAGCCGCCACTGGTAAAAATTCCGCCCCCCTTTTTTTGTGGAAAACCGAACATTTTCAAAAGCCAGTTCATCGCTACGATTTCCATTTCTGCAGCAGCTGGCGAAGCCGCCCAACCCCCGGAAAAAATATTGAACCCAGAAGCCAAACTATCGGCCATCGCACTGATGTAGTTGCTCGGCCCCGGCACGAAGGAATACGATTTTGGATGCGAAACAATGTTACTTTTGGTCATTACTTCGTCCAAAACAAAATTTAGCACCTTTCTTGGGTCACTGGGTTTTTCGGGCGCATCCTCAAGAAATAATTTTTCCATTTCTTCACGGGATCCCGAAACCACGGGCAGTTTTTCATTTTGCGTTGCAAAGTGTTCTACAATGGCGTCAACCACTTCGTAGCCGTAGGTTTTCATATCGTCCTTGCTCAATTCCAGCGTAGCTTTATTCTGAATTTTCACGTATTTGTTTTTTGAATTTTTTTGAAAGCCTACCGAAAAGGGGGCAGGCGGGTGCAAAATTACGGTTTTAGGAAGGGATTTAGCGATTTACGATAAAAAAATCCTAAAAAAACCCCAAAGGTTTTCGAAACCTTTGGGGTCTGTTACTATTGGATAGATAGATTACTCCACCACCATTTTCTTCGTAACGTTTTGTAAGTCATTGCTGAAATTCACAAAATACAATCCTGAAGGAAGATTTATAGATAAACTGTTTTGCCCTTCAGAAATAGTTTCGGAAACAATCAAATTGCCCTGTACACCATAAATTTCAACTGTTGAAAAAGAATAAATATTGTTGAAATTGATTTCGTTTTTCACCGGATTTGGATAAAAGCTGACGTTTTCAAGGGTATTATCGACAACTCCCAAAATACCGCAGAGGAATGGTTCGAAAATTACTTCGCCTAAAGTTGGGTCGTCCACGCTGTGGAAAATAACATCTTCAACTTGTTGCTCAGTGCTTTGTTGATTTTCAATCCAGCAATTGTGTTTTGCTGAAATTGTGTTTGCCGTATTGTTGTAAAGCGCATACACTTGGCCGCCATTTTCGTTTTCAGCAAAAACATTTTGGCCAGGATTGTTTGTATCGTCGCCAAGATTTGCGGATGCCAAACCTTGAAGCGTTATTCCCCAAAGGTTTCTTCTTATTTCATTACCCGAAATAATCACATCTTCACTCGTAGTGGAACTATTAAGGTTGATACCGCTTCCGCCAAGATTTGGATCGCCCTGTATGTTGTTGTCCTCGATAATATTGTTTGTGATTTCCGCAGAATCGTTTATTCCAAGCATAGTGATTCCATAGCGGTTGCCGCGAATGATGTTGTTATCAATAACCACATTTACATTGCCACCCACAAAGTTGGCTATGGCAATACCGCCGGCTTGTTCCAAAGCAGGATCGCCGATGATTGTGTTTTGGATAATTTCCAACGGTTCATTGGCCAAGGTTGTACCCAAATTTATTTGCGGACGGTTGCTGTTGGCCTGGTTATTCCCTTCAATCATATTATTGAAAATATATGCCGAAACTGCAGAGTTTGCTGCGGAACCGATTGCTGGATTTTCATTGAAAGAAATGGTGTTATTTGTAATCTGTGGCAAGCCGCGCGAAAGCTGGATTACTGCACTTGTGGTTGCGCCAGATACGTTGTTTGTGAGCGTACAGCCATCTATCGAAAACGTTTCGGTCAAAACTCGAAGTCCGCCGCCATATTCAATAGTGGCATTACTGATATTTATAGTTGAAAATTCCTCAAAACGGAAACCTTCGTAAGGGGCATTTTCATCCAAAGCCGTAATGGTTACCGCGTTCGAATTTACCGTAAATGTTCCAAAAACTGTTACCAGCTTTGCATCATCAATTAAAAGCGTCAAATCTGAATCTATTATTACCGTATCATTTTCAGAAATAGTCAAATTTCCCAAAAGCGTGTATTCACTTCCAGAAATTGTAATTGTTGTGGGACTTGCCGCTGCAATGTCATCCAATGTCCAGGTTACGCCCGTATTTGGTGTAGTATAATCCTGTGCAAAGGCAATAAAAGTTAGAAAAAGTAAAAATGTACTGAGGATAATTTTTTTCATGGGTTTATTTTTTTTGAAGCCGTAAAAGTAGGAATATGCGTTTAAGCAAAAAAGATATTTGTACGCTTTAGCATTTTGAAAAAAACTAACTTTGGAAAATGGTTCTATACATTTTGATAATCTTCTTTATCATCAGCCCCTTTTTTCCAGCCACGGGAAATCCGCATTGGTTTTTCCGTACGGCAGATTTTGTGAGGCTTCAATCGTTATTTATCCAACTTATTTTATTGGGTTTGTTTCTGTATTTCGAAGAAAATTTTACTGCTTTTAGTTGGATATTGCTTGCTTGTCTAGCGGCTACCATGATTTATCAACTTTACAAAGTATTTCCGTACAGTTCTCTTTTCCCACGAAGAAGATCGCAGGCTGAAAGTGATGGGCATGTTTCAATTTTAGCGGGAAACGTACTGCAGACCAATTCCTGCTATCCCGATTTTTTAAATGAAGTGAAACGTTTTGACCCCGATTTGGTTTTAACGATGGAAAGCAACAAAGACTGGGAAAATTGTCTTTCCGAGATTGAAAAAGACTATCCGTTCACCGTAAAAGTACCTTTGGAGAATTTTTACGGAATGCACCTTTATTCAAAAAAGGAATTGAAAAACGTGGAAGTGAAATACCAGATTGAAGATGATAAGCCTTCAATCTTTTTCGATTTTCCCCTTGAAGGAAATCCTCCTATCTTTTTCTGTTGCCTGCATCCCGCGCCGCCAAGCCCAACCGAAAACGAAACTTCAAAAGAGCGCGATGCCGAACTGATGCTTACCGGAAAAAGAATTCGTGATTTGGACAAGCCCACCGTGGTTTGTGGCGATATGAACGATGTGGTTTGGAGCCGCACCACCCGACTTTTCAAAAAAATGACTGGAATGATCGATCCGCGCGTGGGCCGGGGTTTCTTTTCTACCTATCACGCAGATTATTTCTTTTTGCGTTTCCCGTTGGACCATCTTTTTCACACCCGCGATTTGTACGTGGGGAAAATGGTCCGTTCCAAAAACTTTGGCAGTGATCATTTCGCTATGTATTATGAAATTCACCACAAAAAAAAAGTCCAGACCCCGAAAAACCCAAAACTGAACGGAGATGATAAAGAGGAGATTGAGGAGTTGATTGAAAACGGAAAAGACAATCAATAAAAAAGCCCTTCATTTCTGAAGAGCTTTTAACTTTTACAGGCGGAGACCCAGAGGCTTCGGGAGAACTCTCACAAACAAAAATTTTTAAAAACAAAAAAGCTGACTCGTTAAAGTCAGCTTTTTTTATTTGTACAGGCGGAGAGACTCGAACTCTCACACCTCACGGCACTAGATCCTAAGTCTAGCGTGTCTACCAATTCCACCACGCCTGCATCAAAATCCTTTACAACACTTAGGACATATTGTAAAAGGAGTGCAAATATAAATAATACTTCTAAATGAACGCCAACTTATTTTGAAAATTTTTTGAAGGATTTTTACTCGCGCAGCCAAGCTTTCATTTTGGGGAAGGCATCCTTACCTTCCACATCAGTAAGTCCCATCCATTGCAATAGCGGCAAACCTATATAATTTTTACCCTCAAACTGTTCCCGAAGCCAGATTGCTTCCCCTTTATAACCGTCTTCGTGAAAAACAATTTCGGGAGCCAAACCTATTTTCTTCGCTGCGGCATAAGACCATAACAATACCGCTATTTCATCACCAGCCTTTTCTGCATTGTTTTCAATTACGTTATCGTTTAAGCCATTTCGCTCTTCTGATTTTGTTACCGCAATATGTCCCGCTTCGTGCACTAAATCGCCAGGGTATTTAAGCTTTTGCAAATCAATTTGCAGGACGCCATTTTTAATTTGGATACCGGGCAAAAAGGTTTCTGTTTCAATTTCGGTGAAAATATATCGGATGGAAATTTCATCAAAAAATTGAAAAATCCGTTCCAAAACCAAGTCGCGTTCTTTCCCCTGTTCCATTAAAGCTCCTTTTGTAATTGCAGTATCATTTCCCTGGAAATTTCAGTATCCATCAATTTCAATTGTTCAATCATTTGCAGTTTTGTTTCTCGGGAATATTCAGGTTGGACGTTTTCAGCTTCAAAATTATAGCCACTTTCCGCAAATAATTTATCAGACCAATCATTGCGCAAGCAGTCCATCACCAAGTGGATTCTATCGGTTTTTCCTTCGTTGCGAACGCTGTGCGGCAAGTTGAAATTGCCGTACCAACATTCCTGGGGTAGCATTTTTACTTCATCATGATTGATAAAAAAATGAACTCCTTCATTTGTAGTAATTGGAATGTGGATTCTGAAAATACCATCTTCATAGCCCAAATTATAATCCGTATGCTCTTTAATAACGCTACCCGGTTTTAAATTCAGAAGCCGAATGGATTCCTTTTCGCATTCAAAAGAATCGATAATTGCTTTGAAATAGGTGCATTTTTGAAGCAGCTCCGTGTCCTTATATTTTTTTTCGGTTTGTGGAAGAGCAAAAATATTGTTCATTTCGCCATTTTGGGAACGCAGCGAGATTGAGGTCCAATCGCCCGAATAATCATTTTCGTTGAAGTGTGAAGTGAAATCATACCTTTTACATACCTCCAAATCCTTAAGAAGTTTTTCTTCCGAAAAGTGAAAAGGCAATTTCAAAAAAGCAGTTTTCATAAAATGAAAGCGTTGGTTTACCTGCCAAATTACGGCATTTTTAGTACTTTTAGAAAAAATAATATATCAGAATGAAAAGTGCAAAACCTTATATTGAAAAAAACAAAGAACGCTTTTTGGATGAATTGATCGAACTGTTGAAAATACCTTCCATCAGCGCCGATTCAGCTTACAAAAAAGACGTTTTAAAAACTGCGGAAGCCGTAAAAAAGCAACTCGAAAAAGCAGGCTGCGATTCGGTCGAAATCTGTGAAACGCCCGGTTACCCAATTGTTTACGGCGAAAAGATAATTGATAAAAAACTGCCGACCATTTTGGTTTACGGCCATTACGACGTGCAACCGCCAGATCCGTTGGATTTATGGGACAGTCCGCCGTTTGAGCCGGTCATAAAAAAAACAAAATTGCACCCCGAAGGCGCCATTTTCGCCCGCGGAAGCTGTGACGACAAAGGCCAAATGTATATGCACGTAAAGGCTTTGGAATATATGACCAAAACCGACCAACTGCCCTGCAACGTAAAATTTATGATTGAAGGTGAGGAAGAAGTGGGCAGCAGCAGTTTGGAATGGTTCGTTACCAAAAACAAAAAGAAATTGGCCAACGACGTTATTTTAATCAGCGACACGGGAATGATTGCTAAAGACGTTCCATCAATAACAACGGGGCTTCGTGGCCTGAGTTATGTGGAAGTGGAAGTCACCGGACCAAACCGTGATCTGCACAGTGGATTGTACGGAGGCGCAGTGGCAAACCCGATAAACGTTTTGACAAAAATGATTGCATCGCTTCACGATAAAAACAATCATATCACCATTCCGGGGTTTTATGACGATGTTGAAAAACTTTCCAAAAAAGAACGCGAGAAAATGGCGGAAGCGCCCTTCAGTCTTGAAAATTATAAGAAAGCATTGGACATTGACGCAGTTTATGGCGAAAAGGGATATTCCACAAATGAACGGAATTCCATCCGCCCAACTTTGGACGTAAACGGAATTTGGGGCGGCTACATTGGCGAAGGTGCCAAAACAGTGATAGCGAGCAAAGCATTTGCGAAAATAAGCATGCGTTTGGTGCCAAACCAAGACTGGAAAAAGATTACCGAGCTTTTCAAAAAACACTTTGAAAACATCGCCCCCGAAGGCGTTCGCGTAAAAGTGAAACCACACCACGGCGGACAGGCTTACGTTACGCCAATAGATAGTTTGGGCTATAAAGCTGCTGAAAAAGCGTACGAAGAAACTTTTGGGAAAACGCCGATTCCGCAGCGAAGTGGCGGAAGTATTCCTATTGTAGCTTTGTTTGAAAAAGAACTGAAAAGCAAAACCATTTTAATGGGCTTCGGTTTGGATAGTGATGCCATCCACTCGCCCAATGAGCATTTTGGGATTTGGAACTATTTAAAAGGGATTGAAACCATTCCGCAGTTTTATCACTATTTCACCGAATTGAGCAAGTAATTTTCGTATGAGCTAAGTTTCATTTAAAGGCATTTTAAAATCCCCTGATTGCATCCCCAAAAGTGTAACTACTGATAATCAATAAATTCGCTACCTTTAGGATTCAATATAGCTAACCAAATATTTTGAGTTGTGAAGAGGGGCAAAAGTTTCTGGGATGAACTAAAGCGGCGCAATGTAATAAAGGGAGCCATTTCATATATAGTGGTGTCATGGCTCCTTATTCGCATTGCTGCACTGTTGAAGGATATTACGGAAATGCCACTTTGGATTTCCAAAAGCTTATTTTACCTGCTTTTGATAGGTTTTCCCATATATTTATTGCTTACTTGGATTTTTGAATTTACACCAACTGGTTTAAAGCGAACCAGTAAAGTAGCCGAATCTGCTTCCATCCGAAAAAAGACTGGAAAAAAACTCAATAAAATTATAATTGGAATATTAGTGCTTATTCTTGTTGTTTTAGTTATTGACAGATTTATTATAACCGACAGAAAAAATAACAATACTTTCGTTGATCTTCCCATAGCAATGAGTTCCAAAACCATTGCGGTCCTTCCATTTGAGGATTTTTCTGAAAAAAACGACAACGAATATTTTGCGGATGGACTTACGGAAGAACTTCTGAATTTATTATCGCAGATCAAAAATCTGAAAGTTACTTCCCGCACCTCAACCTTTTCTTTTAAAAATTCAGACTTACAGATTCCCGAAATTGCAGAAAAACTAAACGTTACCTATGTCTTGGAAGGTAGCGTGCGCAAATCTGGAAACTTACTGCGTATTACCGCACAGCTTATTGAAGCAAAAGAAGATAAGCACCTATGGTCTGAAACGTATGATAGAAATATGGATAACATATTTGCAATACAGGACGAGGTTTCCGAAGCTGTGGTAAAAGCACTGGAGTTAAATCTGTTGGATTCGAAACCATTTCCAAAGTCAAAAAAAACCAATCCCGAAGCTTATAAATTATATTTACAGGCAGTGCACGCATATAATTATTCCAGCGACGAACAAAAACTGGTAGAAGCTGTTTCCCTAGCCAAACAAGCACTGCAAATAGACAGTAAGTACGTGCCGGCTTGGCTGCTACTTTCAAGAGTGTATGAAACCCAGGCCAACAATGGAACCCTAGGTTTTAAGCAGGGCTATACTTTAGCAAAGGATGCTGCAAAAAAAGTATTGGAAATAGACCCCGAAAATGCATTGGCCTATGCATATTTGGCAGATTATGAATTAAGCTATGACTGGAATTTTACCAAAGCCCAACAATTAAATGCAATAGCCCTAAAACTGGACGGCTCCAATCCCGAAATAATAAGCCTTACATCTACGCTTGCATTGGCTTTGGGCAATGTGGATAGTGCCGTTAGACTTCAGGAATATTCAGCAAGTTTAGACCCCCTAAATCCCGACTCCTATTATCAGTTGATGAATGCATATTATTGTGCGGACCAGTTAGACAAAGCCGTGGCAGCTTCCAAAAAGTGTATAGAATTACAGCCCAATCGCTATGCCGTGCATTATTATTACGCGCGAATCTTATTGCAACAAAACAGAACTGAAACCGCTTTGGAAGCTATTAAAAGAGAAGAGGATGAAGGCTGGAGCCTGCAAATTTATGCCGACATATATTATAAATTGGGCGATATGGAAAAATCTGATGCCTATATGCAGGAACTCATAGCAAAATACACCAATGATATGGCCTATCAAATTGCAGAAAGCTATTCCTTTAGAAATGATACCGAAAATGCTTTCAAATGGCTGAATAAGGCGTACGAGGTACACGATGTTGGGTTGAACGAAGTATTATCCGAACCCCGCTTTCGGAATCTGCACTCCGATAAAAGATGGCAAAAATTCATAGACAAAATGGGCTTTCCTAAAACTGAAAACGGTAAATAATGAATCTAAATGATTTTTTTAACGAGCTGAGAAGAAGAAATGTCTTTAAAGGCACCGTTTCATATTTGGTGTTTTCGTGGGTTTTGCTGCAGGTCATAGCCATACTCACCCCTATTATTAATGCGCCCGTTTGGGTGGGAAAAATGATTTTAATCATTTTGATCGTTCTGCTCCCGGTTTGGGTCTGTATTTCATGGTTTTTTGAAATTACGGCCGATGGCATCAAAAAAACCAGGAACGTTCCCAAAGAAAAATCCATAACCCAAAAAACGGGTCAAAAACTAAATACTTTCATCATTGCTTTTTTGGCGCTCGCGATAATTTTATTGTTTGTGGATAGGTTTAGGTTGCGATCCCAAAAAAACGAGCCCACCATAGCCCTGGAAACCAATCCGGAAAAATCCATCGCCGTTTTGCCTTTTTCAGACATGTCACCGAACAAACAACAAGGCTATTTTGCCGATGGCCTGGCAGAAGAGGTACTGAACTCGCTCGTTAAAATAAACGAACTCCAGGTTACCTCGCGTACCTCCGCCTTTTCATTTAAAAATAAAGCAATGGACTTGTCAGAAATAGCCAAGACCCTGCAAGTAGCCTATATTCTTGAAGGCAGTGTACGCTCCCAAGACAGCGTTATAAGAGTAAGTGTAAACCTTGTTGAAACTAAAGGCGACAACAATATTTGGTCGCAGAGTTGGGAAAAGGAACTAAAAAACATTTTTAAGATCCAAAATGAAATTGCCGAGGCAGTGGCTGAAAACCTTCAATTGCGGATATTGGATAAAATAATTCCAAAGGCAGAAGAACCAAATACCGATGCCTATACCCTATTTTTGGAAGGCAGGCATATATTTCACAATAATTTTGACGATTCATCTTTGCTCAAAGCTGAACAATTATTGAATAAATCTTTGGCTATAGATTCCACTTATGCTCCAGCTTTAATAACATTGGGCAATATATATCACTCAAAAAATAATTTTGGAATTATTGATTATGAAGAGGCTAAAAAGCTCACATATCAAGTGGCAGAAAAAGCCATACAAGCAGACAGCACCTATGCAGAAACTTATGCCTTCCTGTCGTTGTTATCTTTGGAATATGAAAATGATATCGGAAAAGCCGGAAGACTCGCCGAAAAGGCTTTGCGCTTAGAGCCCAATAATGAAACAGCCCTCCACAGGGCGTCAGAAGTAGCGCTGTTGCGTGGCAATACAGAAGAGGCCATTGCAATCCACAAAAAAGTAATTACACTCGACCCCATAAATGCTGGCAATTATTACAGTCTAGCCAACACCTATTATATGGCGAAAAAATTCAAGGAGGCCGAAATAGCTATAAAGGAATCTATTGACTTAAATGCCCATCAAGATGTTGCATACTCATTATATGCGCTAATATTAATAAACCAGAAAAGATATAAAGAAGCCTTAGAAGTCATAAAAAAAGAACCTTTGGAAGGATTCAGGTTACACATAGAAGCTATAGTGTATCATTTATTGGGAGATGAGGAAAAATCCAATGCCGCGTTGACTAAAATGATCAATGAATATGAAAAAGCTTGGAGCTTTCAAATTGCAGGAACCTATGCAGTACTACAAGATAAAGAAAAAATGTACTATTGGCTGGAAAAAGCCCGGACGTACAATGACCTTGGGTTAATAGAATTGCCAAACGAACCTATGTTTGAAGCCTATAGAAACGAAACTCGCTTCAAGGAGTTTATGAAAAAATTGGACTATAAATATTAGTCTATATTTTTTTTACAAAATCAGTAATAATTACAATCTGTTGTCCGTCAACTTTCCCTTCAATATATTTTTCGTTTTCGTGATCGAGAGAAATTCTGCGCACGGCCGTGCCCTGTTTGGCAACCATACTGCTACCCTTCACTTTTAAGTCTTTAATCAAAACCACAGAATCGCCCGCTTCCAAAATAACGCCGTTGCTGTCGCGATGCACTATTGCTATTCCGGTATTTTCGGCAAGACCAGCTTTTGCCCACTCCTTGGTTTCGTCCTCCATATACATCATATCCAGTAAATCCTGTGGCCAGCCTTCGGCTTTAAGTCTATTGAGCATACGCCACGCCATAACCTGCACAGCTGGCACGGTGCTCCACATACTATCGTTTAAGCAGCGCCAATGATTGGGATCTACTTTTTCGGGGGCTTCTATTTGATCTTTGCAAGTTTCACAAATTAATATACTTGTATCGGCAACATCAGTTGGGGAGTTTGGCACTTCAAAAACACTAAGATTTTCTTCGGAACCGCAAAGCTCGCATTTGTTATCGCTTCGGTGCTGCAATTCTTTTTCTAAACGCATCTTAAAATAATTTGGGTCAAAGATATTCTTTTTGAAATCCAAATCGAAACAGAAATCGAAACAGAGCACTAATATTAAGGTTTAGATTGATCTTTTGGAATTTGGGATTTGCTGTTTGTAAAATTTTCTGCCTCTACATTTGTAGAATTAAAATTTTTGTTCTACGTTTGTAGAATACAAATAGATTTCAATGATGGCTTTATCAAATTCAGAAGAACAATTAATGCAGATTTTGTGGAAACACGAACGCGCCTTTATGAAGGATTTAATAGAGGCATATCCCGAGCCCAAGCCCGCAACCACAACCGTTGCCACGCTTTTGAAACGGATGCAGGACAAAAATTTTGTGGACTACGAACAAGTTGGACGTTCGAGGGAATACTTTCCATTGGTAAAAAAGAAGGATTATTTTTCAAAGCACGTAAACGGGCTGATCAAAAATTTCTTCAACAACAGCCCATCACAGTTTGCTTCTTTCTTTACCGAAGAGACCAATCTTTCAAAAAAAGAATTGGAAGCCCTTAAAACATTGATAGATTCTGAAATTAAAAAGAAGTAGTTATGGAACTATATTTACTGAAATCCGCAGCCATTCTTGCCGTCCTTTTCGCTTTTTACAAAGTTGCTTTGGAAAACACCTCCATGCACACTTTTAAGCGTTTTTATCTCTTCGGGAGTTTATTGGCCGCTTTTCTAATTCCGCTTATCACTTTTACCAGTTATATGGAAGTTTCGCCCATCGTGCCCATTTATTCCGAAGTATCTCCGCAATTTAATTATACTGAAGTTGAACAAACCTTAAATTTCTGGCCGATCGTGCTTTGGGCGATTTATGGATTGGGTGTGCTGTTTTTTAGCATTAAATTTTTCAGAAATCTTTTTGGATTAATCCAACAAATTCGAAAAAACCCAAAATATAAAAACACCCCTTTTATAAATGTACTTTTAAGGGAAACCGTCATTCCGCATACTTTTTTCAACTATATATTTCTGAACAAAAAGCAATTCGAAAACCGTGAAATTCCGCAGGAAGTTATTTTTCACGAAGAAACACACGCGCGCCAAAAACACAGTTTGGACATCCTTTTTGTAGAACTTTTACAAATTGTATTTTGGTTTAATCCGTTGTTCTTTTTCATAAAAAGAAGCATCAAGCTGAACCATGAATTTTTGGCAGACCGTGCCGTTTTAAACGCTGGCACTGAAACTTCTGACTATCAAAAAATATTACTTGCATTCTCATCAAATGCGGCCACGCCTTCACTGGCACATTCACTGAATTATTCATCAATCAAAAAACGATTTACAATTATGAAAACACACACTTCAAAAAGAGCCATCTGGTTTCGAAGCCTTTTAATTTTGCCCTTGCTTTCCGTATTGATTTATGGGTTTAGCACAAAAGAAGTTTTAAAGAAAGAAGTTCATTCAGAGCTTGTTCAACAAAAAGCCACCAAAGCCGAAATTGAAGAGTACAACAAACTGGCAAAAAAACACAATGCGGTTGACATTGAAGAACGAATCATCAAAAAGAAGGATTTGGAACGTTTGGAAACCATTTACCGCAAAATGACCGATGAACAGAAAGCAAATGCAGAGCCGTTTCCTGAGTGTCTTCCTCCACCCCCACCCAAACCTCCAAAGGCTCCGAAACCTCCAAAAGTAAAAAAGGGCGAAAAAAGTGATATTCCACCGCCGCCGCCAGCCCCAAAGGTTTCTAAAACACCTTCAGCAGAAAACGGAAACTTATATATGGCTCCCGAGGCTCCGCCAGCGCCAATTGCAGACCCAGTGGAATATGTAAAGGAATTGGGAAAACGGGGAACTACTTTTTACATAGGCCCACATAAATACAGCACAGATGAAGCGATTGAAATGGTGAAAAAAAGCACGAACGATGTTACTATAGATGTAAGCCAATACCCGATAGTTCATTTAGGCGGATGCTAAATTAATTACCAAATATTAGTTAAAAAAATGCTTACAAACTATAAATTTTGGAAGCATTTTTCTTTGTTGGGATTTTTAAAGTTTATTCCAAGTGTCGTTCAAAACATTTACATCGGGCAGCATTTTATTGGGATCCAAAACCACGCGCTGTACTTGTTTGGTCGTTTTTAAAAGGTGCGTCCAGCTATTGCCACGCTGCCAGATTTCAACGGGAAGTAAAATTTCTTCTTTTGAATTGTCATCATAAATCACTTCAAGTTGCACCGGCATCGGTATTTGTCCGTCGTTTTCAACGGTAATCAGATAATTCCCCAAATAGGGTTTTACTTCCGAAATACCCAAATCGATATTGCCATTACCGTAAAACCACCCTTTCCAAAACCAGGAAAGATCTTCGCCCGCCACGTTTTCCATATGGTTGAAGAAGTCGTTTGGCTGCGGATGCTTGTAGGCCCAAGTTTTAATATAGCTATTGAACGCGAGGTCAAAACGCTCGGGTCCCAAAATATATTCGCGAAGTAGAATAAGCCCGGCTGCAGGTTTATAATAGGCCGTAAAGGCGAGGTTCATGGATTGGGCTACGTCTGGATAGGTATCAATCCCTTCACGGTTTTCATACGTTAAATAGGGAACTATTTTCTTGGGTGTTTCCTGGTCAGAAAAATATTCGCCATTGTTAAAAGCCTCGGTGCTATAATGGTTTATAAAAGTGTTGAAACCCTCGTCCATCCAAGGATAGCGGCGCTCGTTGCTGCCCACGATCATCGGGAACCAATTGTGGCCGAATTCGTGGTCGGTAACGCCCCAAAGATCCTCGCCCTTACTTTGGTAATGACAAAAACTTACACCGGGATATTCCATACCGCCCACGCTTGCCGCTACATTTATTGCATTGTGATAGGGATAAGTAAAATATGTTTTAGAGTAAAACTCAACCGAAGCTTTTGTGAATTCTGTTGAGCGCGACCAAGCGTTTTTACCGTCGCTTTCCTTTGGGTAAACTGATTGTGCCAATCCTGTTTTGCCATCGCCAAGATTCATGCGCGCTGCGTCCCAAATAAATGCTTTGGAAGCGGCCCAGGCCACATCGCGGGTGTTTTCCATTTTGAAATGCCAGGTGAGCATGCCATCGGTCTTCACAGAAGCAACAGGCTTACCAACTTCTTCAGGCTTTATGATGTAAACGGTTTTATCGCTTTTCTCAGCTTGTGCCCATCGGGTTTGCTGTTCTTTTGTAAGTACATCTTTGGGATTTTGTAAAACCCCGGAACATACTACCGTATGATTGGCTGGTGCGGTAATTTTCACGTCGTAATTTCCATATTCGCAATAGAACTCACCTGCTCCTAAATATGGGTCAATATTCCACCCCACTACATCGTCAAAAACCGCCACTCGCGGATACCATTGTGCGAGGGCGTAAATAGTTCCATCTTTTACTTCCAGCCTGCCCATGCGGTCCATTCCCTCTACAGGAACCTTAAATTTGAAATCCATTTTTATTTCAACTTTACCTCCTTTAGCGTCCAAAGGCTTGTCCAGCCAAAGCTGCATACGCGTATCGGTAATTATATGTTTTGAAGAAGTTCCGGTCTTGGTTTTTGCCGAAACATTTTTCAACTCAAAACCACCCTCCACGTCGCCACTGTAACGATTGCCCTGAACTGGAGTGGTCAAAGTTCCACGGGAGTTTTTAGTAAAACGGTTTTGTTCAAGATATAACCAAATAAAATCTAAGGTCTCCGGACTATTATTTGTGTAATGAATAGTTATATTTCCTGAAATCGTGTGCGTTTTATCATCAAGCGTGGCTTCCAAATTATAATCGGCCGAGTTTTGCCAATATTCCGGCCCTGGTTTTCCCGAGGCGGTACGATAAACATTCCCCTGCCTATATGAGAAATTGTCGAAGAGGTGTTGATTGTCGGGCTTTACTTCCTGCGCAAATAAGTTAAATGAAACGGTGGTGAGGAGCAGTGAAACCAAAAGATTGCAAGTGAAATACTTCATTAGTGTTCAGTTTTAAAAATAAACGGCTAATGTACTAAATGCAATGTAAAAATGCTGTTAAAGAATTGTCATTGCGGAGGTAAAAGGGCATAAAAAAACTCCAAAAAAAGGAGGCTTTCTTAGTAGCGGGAACAGGACTCGAACCTGTGTCCGCCGCGGCGGATATGGGATTGACGCGCTATTCAGAATGTACGTTTTTGGCGATCCATTCCCTCCCGACGCCCGTCTTGAGGTATTTTTCAAAACACATGGCCTCCTTTTTGGTCTTAAAAAAACGTACGAAGACCACCCTCCAAGGCCTATAACGGATTGTCCAACCTTTTTCCGAAAGTGCATTATGCGATTTAAAACGTTCGATCAGGTTTGAGGTATGGCCCTTATAAAGTTTTTCCGTTTTAGACGAAGCCAGTATGTAAACCACGTATTCTTCCATATATGCAAAAAACAAAAAAGCCCCAAGTTTCCTTGGGGCTATGTTGTAGCGGGAACAGGACTCGAACCTGCGTCCGCCGCGGCGGATATGGGCTTGACGCGCTATTCAAAATGTACGTTTTTGGCGATCCATTCCCTTCCGACGCCCGTCTTGAGGTATTTTTCAAAACACATGGCCTCCTTTTTGGTCTTAAAAAAACGTACGAAGACCACCCTCCAAGGCCTATAACGGATTGTCCAACCTTTTTCCGAAAGTGCATTATGCGATTTAAAACGTTCGATCAGGTTTGAGGTATGGCCCTTATAAAGTTTTTCCGTTTTAGACGAAGCCAGTATGTAAACCACGTATTCTTCCATATATGCAAAAAACAAAAAAGCCCCAAGTTTCCTTGGGGCTATGTTGTAGCGGGAACAGGACTCGAACCTGTGACC
>NZ_JRWG01000007.1 GCF_001573155.1 Aequorivita aquimaris
CATCCTGAGCCAGGATCAAACTCTTCATCGTATAATCTTCAATAATATTGCGACCATACACCAAAAGAGCCCGACTCTCAAAAAAATTCAGGAATTCTCACTTAGTTTAGTTTTCTCTGTCGGTCGACCACCTCTCCAGGTGGCGACCTACGCTGTCAATTTCAATATCTCAATGAACTTTTTTATCTAGTTTTGCTCGCCGACAGATCGTGTTCTGTAGTCACTCATTGTCTAAGCGGGTGCAAATGTACAACTCTTTTTTAATCCCGCAATACCTTTTTAAAAAAATATTTCAAAAATTTTTAAGAGCGTCTTTTTTGCCTTTCCGGACTTCTCTATCCGTCCTGCTAAGCGGGTGCAAATATAGACCGCTTTTTCGTTCCCGCAAATTAAATCATACATTATTTTGAAATATTTTTCTGGTAAATCACTAAGGGTTTGAAACGCTATTACTTAAGGAAAAAAATAAATTTACGGCTTTTTATACCTTAATATATATACTATTTTTAGGCTTGTTATTGCGTTAAGGATTGAACGGCATGTTTGAGCTCTCCCAAGGCGCCGTTTTAGCGCCTTGGGAAGCAAGTAGTGAAAGCCTGCCCCATAACCGCAAAAACGGTTATGGGGAACGCCCAAAAAATAATTACAATCCATAAAATGGTTATTGCACACCGCCGAAACTAATAGTATCTTTGCACCCTAAAATTTTTGAGTATATGATAGCCATTACCTTACCAGACGGAAGTGTAAAGCATTTTGATGCAGGGGTTACGCCTATGGACGTGGCCAAAAGTATTAGCGAGGGATTTGCGCGCAACGTGATCTCGGCGTCCTTTAATGATGTAACTGTTGAGACCACCACCCCTTTAACTGAAGACGGAAGCCTGGTGCTTTATACTTGGAACAATGAGGAGGGCAAAAAAGCTTTTTGGCATTCTTCCGCACATATACTGGCGCAGGCTCTGGAACAATTGTACCCGGGAATTAAATTGACCATTGGCCCAGCCATTGAAAACGGTTTTTACTACGATGTAGATTTTGGCGACAAAACCATTTCTGAAAAAGACTTAAAAGAGATTGAAGACAGAATGCTGGAAATAGCTCGCGGAAAACATGAATTCTCAATCCGCGAATCTTCTAAAGCTGATGCGTTGGATTATTATAAAAAACAAGGCAACGAATATAAAGTAGAATTGATCGAAAATCTGGAAGACGGAACAATTACTTTCTGCGACCACGATACATTTACTGATTTATGCCGAGGCGGACATATTCCGAATACCGGAATCGTAAAGGCCGTGAAGCTGATGAGCATTGCCGGTGCCTATTGGCGTGGCGATGAAAAGAATAAACAGCTTACACGCATCTATGGCATCAGTTTTCCGAAGCAAAAAGATTTAACTGAATATCTTGAATTGCTTGAACAGGCAAAGCAACGCGACCACAGAAAACTTGGCAAAGAACTTGAGCTTTTCACATTTTCGCAAAAGGTGGGGCAAGGACTTCCATTGTGGTTGCCAAAAGGAGCGGCACTTCGCGAGCGACTCGAGAACTTCTTAAAGAAGGCCCAGAAAAAGGCCGGCTACGAAATGGTGGTTACGCCCCATATTGGGCAAAAAGAACTTTATGTTACCTCTGGCCATTATGCTAAATATGGCGCTGACAGTTTTCAGCCAATACATACGCCAAGTGAGGGCGAAGAGTTTTTATTGAAACCGATGAACTGCCCACACCACTGCGAAATTTATAATAGCAAGCCGTGGTCTTACAAAGATTTGCCAAAGCGTTTTGCAGAATTCGGTACCGTTTATCGATACGAACAAAGTGGCGAACTTCACGGGTTGACCCGTGTTCGCGGGTTTACACAGGATGATGCACATATTTTCTGTACTCCGGACCAATTGGATGATGAGTTTAAAAAAGTAATTGATTTGGTTCTGTACGTTTTTGGTTCGTTAGGTTTTGAAAATTTTTACACACAAGTTTCATTGCGCGATCCGGACAAACCGGAAAAATATATTGGAAGCCTCGAAAATTGGGAAAAAGCCGAAAAAGCAATCATTAATGCCGCCGAGGCAAAAGGGTTGGATTATAAAATTGAATACGGCGAGGCTGCTTTCTATGGTCCGAAATTGGATTTTATGGTAAAAGATGCTCTTGGACGAAGCTGGCAATTGGGAACAATCCAGGTAGATTATAATCTTCCGGAACGTTTCGAATTAGAGTACAAAGGTAGCGATAACGACACACACCGTCCGGTTATGATTCACCGAGCGCCCTTTGGAAGCATGGAACGTTTTGTAGCTATTTTGCTGGAACATACGGGTGGAAATTTCCCACTTTGGTTAATGCCAGAACAAGTGAGTATATTATCATTAAGTGAAAAATATGAAAAATACTCACAAAAAGTTTTAAATTTGCTTGAAAATGACGAAATTCGCGCCCTTGTTGACAATAGGAACGAAACAATTGGCAAGAAAATCAGGGAGGCTGAGATGAACAAAATCCCATATATGTTGATTGTTGGTGAGCAAGAAGAAAAAGATGGAACGGTTTCTGTACGTAAACACGGCGAAGGGGATCTAGGCACAATGACACCAAAAGCCTTTTCAGAATTGATTCAACAAGCAATAAAAGAAGAATCAAAAGAATTTAATGTTTAACTAAAATTAGTAAGCCATAGCAATACGAAGAAAAAGAAGTAGAGGCCCTGCAAGGGTAATTAAAGAAGATCAACACAGAATCAACGGAAAGATTCGTGCGGAAGAAGTACGCCTTGTAGGTGATAATGTTGAAATAGGAGTTTATCCTTTAAAAAAAGCGCGTGAAATTGCTGAAGAGCAAGAGCTCGATCTCGTGGAAATTTCACCAAACGCAAACCCGCCAGTTTGCAAAGTAATAGACTATAAAAAGTTTGTTTACGAGCAGAAAAAACGTGAAAAGGCGCTAAAGGCCAAAGCGACCAAGGTTACCATTAAGGAAATCAGGTTTGGGCCAAAT
The DNA here is from genome assembly GCF_001573155.1 of Aequorivita aquimaris. Taxonomy (GTDB): domain Bacteria; phylum Bacteroidota; class Bacteroidia; order Flavobacteriales; family Flavobacteriaceae; genus Aequorivita; species Aequorivita aquimaris. The sequence continues at coordinate 3,001 of NZ_JRWG01000007.1, forward strand.
ACCGATGATCACGATTACGAGTTCAAAAAGAAACACGGCGAAAAGTTTTTGCAGGAAGGTTCAAAATTAAAAGCGTATGTTTTCTTTAAAGGACGTTCCATCATCTACAAAGACCAAGGCGAAATTTTGCTTTTGCGTCTTGCCCGGGATCTTGAGGAATACGGAAAAGTAGAGCAAATGCCAAAACTGGAAGGCAAGCGAATGATTATGTTCATTGCCCCGAAAAAGAAATAATACTTCATTTTTCAAAAGAAATTGAAGTTCACAATAAAGCGAAGTAATTAATAAAAAGTAGGAAACATGCCGAAACAAAAAACAAAATCCAGTGCCAAGAAGCGTTTTAAGCTTACTGGTACAGGTAAGATTAAAAGAAAGCATGCGTTTAAAAGCCACATCTTAACAAAGAAGAGCAAAAAACGCAAACTTGCATTGACCCATGACGGGTTGGTGGACAAGGCCGACGAAAGCAATGTTAAGCAAATGCTTCGAATGAAGTAATACAGCTTAACCGGTTAAAACAATTATTTAAACCCTGGAGTAGTGCAATAAAAGTATTCACAATGATGGATCGCCTGCTACAAAAAAATTAAAATTATGCCAAGATCAGTAAATTCAGTTGCGAAGAGAGCCCGCAGAAAAAAGGTTCTTAAACAAGCCAAAGGTTACTTTGGAAGACGTAAAAACGTATGGACGGTTGCCAAAAACGCTGTGGACAAAGCGATGCTTTATTCATATCGTGACCGTCGTGCAAAAAAGAGAAATTTCAGATCCCTTTGGATCACCCGTATCAACGCGGGCGCAAGACAGCATGGAATGTCTTATTCACAATTTATGGGAAGTTTAAAAAATAGCGGAATCGAGCTTAACCGTAAGGTTTTGGCCGATTTGGCGATGAACCACCCAGAGGCTTTTGCCGCAATCGTAAAACAAGTAAAATAAGACATTAACTATATTATTTCGCCTAAAGACCGCTTCAGAAATGAGGCGGTTTTTTTATGCAAAAACTTCAACTAAAGAAGTTTGACTATCTTCGTTAAAAATAGACGAATGCCTCGAACCGTACTTTTTCTCTCTATAATGCTTTTCGTTTCGGGAGGTTTTATTTTTGCCCAAAAAGGCACCGGAAAACTATACAGAATTGACAGGTATGAATCTATCTATCTTCCTTTAGGAAAAATTTCCTTTGCAGATAAATTGATTGAATATAAAGTTGGTACTCCTCCACCCATTCAAAAATACAGGGATAGCATACAATGCCTTCACGAACCAAATTACAAAAATTACCAAACCCCAAATTTTATATCGCTGGGCTGCGGCGGCAGTTTGACTGTGGAATTCACGGACAATGGTTTTATGAACCTGCCGGGCGACGATCTTTATCTTTTTGAAGTAGGCCCTTCAAAAGAACCCGCCAAAGTTGAAATCTCCCAAAATGGAATGGATTGGATTTATGCGGGAAAAATTGCGGGCGGAAAGTCGTCCATAGATTTAAGCAAGGAAGGTATTGATACTGAAACCGTTTTCTATTTTCTTCGTATAACCGATTTAAAAGACCTTTGCAAAAGTAAAAGTGCCGGCGCAGATTTGGATGCTATTGGAGCCATAAATAGTGTGATAAAGCTTACGATTAACGCAGACGTGTTGTTTGATGTTGCCAAATATGATTTAAAGGAAAACGCAAAACAAAGTCTCGATTCTCTGGCAGAATCCATTCGCCAAGTAGATAAGGCAACCATATTGGTGGAAGGCCACACCGATAGTGATGGCAAAGAAAACTCAAATATGTTACTTTCTGAAAATAGATGTATTTCAGTAAAAAATAGATTGATTGAAATTTTTGGGGACGACTCGTTATATGAATTCGAGATAAAACCGTATGGCGAAAACAAACCTCGTTTTCCGAACGATACTGAAGAAAACAAACAACAAAACCGGAGAGTGGAAATTACGGTTTTACCGCCAAAGGATTACTACGAAAGCTTAAAGAAAAATTAAGTTTTCTGTTTCTTCTTCTTAGCTGCTGGAAATAAAACGTTATTCAAAATAAGCCTGTATCCCGGTGAATTTGGATGAAGCGCCAACTCCGTTTTTGCGTCCCCTACTCTATGCTGATAATCTTCCGGATCGTGGCCGCCGTAAAAGGTAAAGAAACCCTTTCCTTTTATTCCGTGAATATAGCGTGCCTCGCCATTGGTTTTGTTTTCTCCCATAATTAAAACATTACTTTTAATTTCATCAGGGTCAAAAGAAGTTGTTTGCCCCATAAACCCTTTTACCAAAGCAGTATGATTTTGGTTAAGCATCGTTGGGATTGGGTCCCACTTAGCGGAATAATCCATTAATGTAAAATAATCACTTTCCTTAGCAATCCTGCGTTTTTCGGTCATATCAATACTGGAAAATTCATAGACCATCGGACTACGTTCCAATATAAAATCTTTAAAAGCAAAAGTTTTATTGTAATCTATTTTGCTTTGATAGCCCGGTTCGCTCGGGTCGCCGTCAAACATGGGTTCACAAATATCAACGCCTTCCGCGGAAAGGGCAATGTCAAAACTATCGGTGGCACTGCACATGGCAAACATAAAGCCACCCCCAATTACATAATCGCGGATTTTTTTGGCAACGGCCAATTTTTCTTCTGAAACTTTATTGTATCCCAATTTTGCGGCAAGCGCTTCGGCCTTAGCCTTCTCCTCGATATACCAAGGCGCGGAACGATAGGCTCGATAAAATTTTCCGTACTGCCCAGTGAAATCCTCGTGGTGCAGGTGAAGCCAATCGTAAAGAATCAATTGGTCGCCCAGCACTTCTTCGTCGTAAACAACGGTGTAGGGAATTTCAGCGTAGGTCAAAACCATCGTCACCGCATCATCCCACGGAAGATTTCCTTTTGGGGAATATACCGCGATTTTGGGCGCTTTCTCCAAAACAACGGCGTCCATATTTTTGGACGGGCTGCTTATATCAGTAAGAATTTGTTCGGTTTTGCTGTCCGAAATTACTTCAAAGGAAACTCCACGAATCTGGCATTCCTTTTGAATTTCGGGAGAATCTGGCATCAAAAAAGAACCGCCGCGATAATTCAGCAACCATTTCACTTTTTGCTGCTTTTCCAAAACCCAATACGTAATTCCGTAGGCTTTTAAATGTTCCTTTTGGCTTTCGGCATCCATTGGAATGAGAATGTAGGAAGCTGAAGCTTTTAAGGAAAAAAGTATTAAGAATATGACTAAAATAAAACGTTGCATCGTGCGAATATAACGACAATTTTTAAGCCATGTTTTAGATATGAATAAATATAATTCGAAATAAGGGCCTTTCGACTGCGCTCAAGTTGACATTTTACTTAAAACGGCACATCATTATCCTCGTCAATGGAAAAATCATCGTTCATCGAACTTCCAAAAGCTTCGTTTGGAGAGGGCAGATTCTTGGTTTTAAAAGTATCGTCATTTGCGGCATCGTTCATTCTGGAATGGATTTCCATCGGTGTATCAAAGTTATCGAGGCTTTCAAACTTACCGAGATGGCCAATAAACTTCAAACGAATTTCATCCAAACCACCGTTACGGTGCTTTGCAACAATAAACTCTGCCTGTCCAGCTGTTGGCGTGTGCTCCTCATCGTCCCACTCATCAATTTTATAATATTCGGGACGGTAAATGAAAGAAACAATATCTGCATCCTGCTCAATCGCTCCAGATTCCCGAAGGTCTGAAAGCAACGGACGCTTGCTACCGCCTCGGGTTTCTACTGCTCGCGAAAGCTGCGACAGTGCAATTACGGGAATGTTCAATTCTTTCGCCAACGCCTTTAGGTTTCGGGAAATAGTGGAGATTTCCTGCTCGCGGTTCCCTCCTTTTTGGCTTCCACCGGCGGTCATCAATTGTAGATAATCCACAATTATAAGTTTGATGCCGTGTTGGGATGAAAGCCTTCTCGCTTTGGCGCGTAAATCAAAAATGGAAAGCGAAGGTGTATCATCTATAAAAAGAGGCGCTTTTTCAAGCCCTTTTACCTTTACGTTCAGTTGTTCCCACTCATGTTTTTCAAGGTTTCCGGTACGTAATTTCTCGGAGCTCAATTGTGTTTCGGAAGAAATCAAACGGGTAATAAGCTGTACCGAAGACATTTCCAAAGAGAAAAAAGCTACGGGAATGTTGTGCTCCACCGCGATATTCCGCGCCATGGAAAGCGTCAAGGCTGTTTTACCCATACCCGGACGGGCAGCGATGATTATCAAATCACTCGGTTGCCAGCCAGAAGTAAGCTTGTCCACTTTCGTAAATCCTGACGGAACTCCGGAAAGCCCCTCTTTATTTGCAATTTCCTCAATCCGTTTCTTTGCTTGAATTACAAGATTCTGTGCAGTTTCTGAAGAACGCTTTATGTTTCCCTGAGTTACTTCGTACAATTTTGCTTCGGCGTTGTCCAAAAGGTCAAAAACGTCGGTGCTTTCATTATAGGAATCCTCAATTATTTCGTTTGAAATTTTAATCAAACTTCGTTGAATATATTTCTGAAGAATGATACGCGCGTGGAATTCAATATGTGCCGAAGAGGACACTTTTTGGGTCAATTGTATCAAATAAAACTCTCCGCCAACGAGTTCGATTTTGCCCTGCTTCTTAAGTTGTGTTGAAACGGTTAATAAGTCTACAGGCTGGCTATCTTCAAACAGATCGTGAATAGCTTCAAAGATGTGTTGGTGTGCTTGTTTATAGAAAACTTCGGGGTGTAGGATATCTATTACTTCATCGACCCCTTTTTTGTCAATCATCAAAGCTCCGAGCACAACTTCTTCTAAATCAATAGCTTGTGGCGGTATTTTGCCCTTTTCAAGCGATATGACCTGCGAAGAGCGGGTTGAAAAACTGGTTTGAGGTTTGATTTTTTCCATGAAGCGAATGTAAAGAAAATGTTAAGAGAAATGTATTGTTTTTTGTCTTACTATATTAACCATTCTTCAACAATTGAACTGTTGAAAACTGCAAAAAATTGTTGATAACCCGTAAAAAAATCCGAGGCTTCCACCTCGGATTTACGGTAAGTTAAGCTATTGTTCGTTTTAACCTTTGAACTCGCCCATTTCCAAATATTTTTTCATGCGATTCTTAACCAAATCGGTTGGGGATAACATTTTTAGGTCAGCATAATACTTCTCGATAGCACCTGCAATAGTTGTAAAAGTTTTTTCCCGATCACTATGGGCGCCACCCAAAGGTTCCTTTACAATTTCATCGATAAGTTTAAGTTTTTTCATATCTGTCGCCGTAAGTTTTAGAGCTTCGGCGGCCTGTTCCTTAAATTCCCAGCTTCTCCATAAAATAGAAGAACAGCTTTCGGGGGAGATTACGGAGTACCAAGTGTTTTCAAGCATCAACACTTTGTCTCCAACACCTATTCCCAAAGCGCCTCCACTTGCTCCCTCTCCAATGATCACAACAATAATAGGCACTTTTAAGCGTGTCATTTCCAAAATGTTACGGGCAATGGCTTCCCCTTGTCCCCTTTCTTCTGCTTCCAAACCAGGGAAAGCCCCGGGTGTATCTACAAAACATACCACAGGTACTTTAAATTTTTCAGCAGATTTCATTAATCGCAAGGCTTTTCTGTAACCTTCAGGGTTTGCCATTCCAAAATTTCTGAATTGCCGGGTTTTTGTATTGTAGCCTTTTTGCTGGCCCACGAACATAAAACTCTGATCGCCGATTTTTCCAAGGCCGCCTACCATTGCCTTATCGTCCTTAAAGTTTCGGTCGCCGTGCAGTTCCAAAAAGGAATCGCCACAAATGGCATTGATATAGTCCATGGTATACGGGCGGTCCGGATGGCGGGAAAGCTGTACGCGCTGCCAAGGCGTAAGGTTTTTGTAAATTTCCTTTTTGGTTTCTTTCAGTTTCTTTTCAATCTGCTTGCAGGTATTGGACACGTCCACATCACTTTCCTCGCCAATTAGACAAGCTTTAGTGTATTGCTCCTGTAATTCTTTTATAGGGAGTTCAAAATCAAGATATTCCATAATTTTTTCCTTCTATTTATAAAGGTTGGTGTACAAAGATAAAATTTTGTTTTAGGTGTTATGCAATCTTCTTCGTTTTCTTTCTTGGGTTATTTTTATAATTCCATTTGCAATAACGGTAAGTAGTATTATAAGAGCGCCGTAGTAAAATTGCGGACTCATGTTTTCAGAATCGCCCAAAACTATGAGTGCCAAAATAATACCATACACGGGTTCCATATTTATGGTAAGCATTACCGTGTAGGGGCTTATCCATTTCATAACATGAATGGAAGCAATAAAGGCATAAGCGGTGCAGGCCGAAGCCAAAATGATGAGATAAATCCAGTCGTGGGCCGAAACCGTGAAAAACTCCGTAGTGAATTTTCCCGCAAACGCGAGATAGATACTGATGCCGATAACGCCAAAGAGCAATTCATAAAAGGAAATTGCCGATGCCTTATGCTGCAAGACAAACTTTCCATTGATTACTGAAAAGAGCGCACTTAAAAATGCTGAAATAAGCGCCAAAATAATGCCTAAGGTATAGGAAGCTTCTACGTCGAAAATTATGTAAAGTCCCACTACCACTATTAGTCCGAACAATACTTCGTATAAAATAATTTTTCTTCCGTAAAGTAAAGGTTCCAAAAGTGATGCAAAAAATGCCCCCGTGGAAAGCACCGCGAGCGTCACCGAAACATTTGAAGCTTTGATCGCCCCAAAAAAAGTGAGCCAATGCAGGGCAATAAGAATTCCCGCAAAGCAAAACTTGCCCAGCGTTCTAAGTGAGAACCTTAAATTTTCCTTTTTGAAGATCAAAAAAAGAAAGACGAAACCTGCAGCCAATAACATCCGGTACCAAACCAGCGGAATGGCCTCGAGGGAAATCAACGCGCCCAAAACGGCGGTAAACCCCCAAATAAAAACTATAAAATGAAGGTGCAGGTAATTGAGGAGCTTATCGTTTCGCATTTCTTAAAAGATAGATGGCCAATATTCCGAAAATAAAATTTGGAAACCAAGTGGCTACGAAGGGCGAAAAATCACTTTGCTCTGCCATGGTGCCGAAAATTTTGTCGAAGAAAACAAAAACCATCCCGATACCAATACCAATGGCTAGGTTCAGCCCCATTCCGCCCCGCCTTTTTACAGAGGAAACGGCTACGGCGATTATGGTTAAAATATATGCTGAAACCGGTAAGCTCCAACGCTTGTAGCGAACCACCTCATAACGGTTAATGTATGAAGAACCGCGTGCCTTTTCCTTTTTGATGAAATCGTTCAGCTCGGTAAAATTCAATGTTTCGGCGATGTAGGTTACGGGCGTTAAATCTTCCAGATCAAAAGAAAAAACGGTATCCAGCTTTGGTTTGCTTTCCAAAACGTCATCGAACTCTCCTATCTTTCTTTTGTTGTAATGAAACAAGGAATAGGTGCTATCCTTTTCGTTATATTTTATTTGCGCTGCGGAAATTTTATAGGTCATTTTATTGCCCTCAAAATGTTCCAAAGTAAAGTTGCTGCCTATTTTATCGGTTACGTTGAAATAGCTAACGTAAATATAATCGTTGTCATTTATCTGTGTGTAAACATTGCTTTGGTCCCTGTCCTGTTTTCCTTTTTTCAAATAATTATAGGAAAATTCATTGAAACCCTTGCTGGCCTTAGGCGCCAAATACATACTAAACACAAGTGCAGCAATGCAAACTATGGTAGCGCCAATTATATACGGTCGAAGAAAGCGGTAATAGGAAACCCCACTACTTAAAAAGGCAATTACTTCGGTATTGTTTGCCAATTTTGAAGTAAACCAAATTACCGAAAGAAACAAAAATAGCGGAAAAAGCAGGTTCGCAAAGTAAATGGTAAAATTGTACAGATAAATGAGGACCTCCATCAACGGCACCTCGTTTTCCAGAATCTTATCAATTTTCTCCGCGAGATGGACGGTGATACCGATAGGTATAAAAAGAAGCAAAAGGAGCGAAAAAGTCCCTAAGTATTTCTTTAATATGTACCTATCCAGTATGCTGAGCATGTTATAGTCTTTGATCCAGTTTCTTTACCATGCCGGTTTTCCATTCGGCAAAATCACCCGCTAATATATGTTTTCTCGCCTCACGAACCAACCATAAATAAAACCCAAGATTGTGGATTGTTGCAATTTGTCTTCCCAACATTTCGTTCACGGTAAATAAATGACGGAGATATGCTTTGCTATAATCTGTATCTACCCAAGTAATGCCCATTGGGTCTATTACCGAAAGATCTGCCTCCCACTTTTTGTTTTTAATGTTGATAATCCCTTCGGAAGTGAAAAGCATGCCATTCCTTCCATTTCGGGTTGGCATTACGCAGTCGAACATATCAATTCCGAGCGCAATGTTTTCCAAAATATTCACCGGGGTACCTACGCCCATTAAATAGCGCGGTTTTTCCTTTGGAAGAATTTCAGTCACTACCGCGGTCATTTCGTACATTTCATCAGCGGGTTCGCCTACGGAAAGGCCGCCAATGGCATTGCCCTCCGCTCCTACCGAAGCAATGTATTCCGCAGATTGCCTTCTTAAATCTTTATACGTGCTACCTTGAACAATCGGGAAAAATGTTTGACCGTAATCATATTTTAAAGGCGTTTTCTCCAAATGTTTTATGCAGCGGTCCAACCAACGATGCGTCATGTGCATCGATCGCTTAGCGTAATTGTATTCGCAGGGGTATGGGGTACATTCGTCAAAAGCCATAATGATATCTGCGCCAATGGTACGCTGGATTTCCATTACATTTTCAGGAGTGAAAACGTGGTAACTCCCGTCAATGTGGCTTTTGAACTTTACACCTTCCTCTTTAATTTTTCGATTTGCCGAAAGCGAATACACTTGGTAGCCGCCACTATCTGTCAAGATATTTCGGTCCCAATTCATAAATTTATGCAGCCCGCCGGCTTTTTCGAGAACTGGTGTTTGTGGCCGCAGGTATAAATGATAGGTATTCCCTAGAATAATGTCTGGGTTAATATCTTGTTTCAACTCCCGCTGATGTACGCCCTTTACGGTGCCCACAGTGCCAACGGGCATAAAGATTGGGGTTTCGATTACTCCGTGATCTGTAGTAATTGTTGCAGCTCGGGCGCTACTTTGTAAATCTGTGGCTTCTAATTTAAAGTGCATGCAGCAATTTTTATTGAGGGGGCAAAGATAACCTTATAATTTTGAATTTAGAATTCTGTATTCAGAATTGAATGACATGTTAACAAAACCTTCAAATCGTTAATAAAAGCATACGTTTCAGCTTTGAACGGCTCATTGAATGCTTTACTTTTGAAACTGAAAATTAAAACACATTATGGCAGATTACAAAGCACTTGAGGATTTGGTGGTTCAGGTCCGACGGGATATTTTACGACAGGTACACAAAGTAAATTCCGGACACCCCGGGGGTTCTCTTGGCTGTACCGAATTTTTCGTTGCACTATACAATGAACTGATGGAACGAAACGAAAACTTCACCATGGACGGTATTGGTGAAGATTTATTTTTTCTTTCAAACGGACATATTTCACCGGTTTTTTACAGTGTTTTGGCACGGGCGGGATATTTCCCCGTGGAAGAGTTGAACACCTTCCGTCTTTTAAATTCAAGATTGCAGGGACATCCCACTACCCATGAAGGTTTGCCGGGCGTACGTGTAGCTTCGGGTTCTTTGGGACAGGGCATTTCGGTATCTATTGGGGCGGCACTTACCAAAAAATTAAACAAAGACAAACACTTAGTTTACACTCTTTGCGGCGATGGCGAATTGCAGGAAGGCCAAAACTGGGAAGCGATAATGTATGCCGCCGGAAATAATGTGGACAACCTGATAGTAACCGTAGATTTAAACGGGCAGCAGATTGATGGTGCTACTAAAAACGTCCTTCCTTTGGGAAATTTGAAAGCAAAATTTGAAGCTTTCGGCTGGGATGTGATGGATATTGAGAAAGGAAACGACCTGAAAGCCATTATTGCCGGAATGAAAAAGGCGAAAGAAAAAACAGGTAACGGAAAACCCGTTTGTGTTTTGTTGCATACAGTAATGGGCAACGGCGTTGATTTTATGATGCACACCCACGATTGGCACGGAAAAGCGCCAAACGATCAGCAGTTGGAAACAGCGCTTTCACAGAATCCTGTAACCTTGGGAGATTATTAAAATTGAAAATAGTTCAGATGAAAAAATATACAGATACAGGTAAAAAAGATACGCGTTCAGGTTTTGGGGACGGACTCACGGAACTTGGAAAGAAAAACAAAGATGTGGTTGCACTTTGTGCAGACCTTACGGGTTCGCTTAAAATGGACGAGTTTAAGGATAACCATCCGGAGCGCTTCTTTCAAGTGGGTATAGCCGAAGCAAATATGATAGGCATTGCTGCGGGAATGACCATTGGCGGGAAGATTCCCTTCACCGGAACTTTCGCGAATTTTTCTACGGGAAGAGTTTACGACCAGATTCGTCAAAGTGTTGCTTACAGCGGGAAAAATGTAAAAATATGTGCTTCGCATGCCGGATTGACCTTAGGTGAGGATGGCGCCACGCACCAAATTCTTGAAGATATCGGGTTGATGAAAATGCTTCCGGGAATGACGGTTATCAATACCTGCGATTACAACCAAACCAAAGCTGCAACCATTGCAATTGCAGACTACGAAGGCCCTGTATATTTACGGTTCGGAAGACCAAAAGTTGCAAACTTTACTCCTGCCGACCAAAATTTTCAAATAGGAAAAGCAGTTCAATTACAGGAAGGGAATGACGTAACCATTATTGCTACAGGTCATTTAGTTTGGGAAGCTTTGCAAGCTGCGGAAACTTTAAACGAAAACGGAATTTCAACCGATGTAATAAACATTCACACCATAAAACCTTTGGACGACGAAGCCATCCTGAAAAGCGTAAAAAGAACTGGTTGCGTAGTTACAGCTGAAGAGCACAATTTTCTTGGCGGCTTGGGAGAAAGTGTTGCACGTTTATTATCTACAAATCATCCAGCTCCACAAGAATTCATTGCAACACAGGATACTTTTGGGGAATCTGGAACTCCAGAGCAATTGATGGATAAATACGGCTTGAATGCTTCGGCAATTGTGAATGCTGTAAAAAAGGTTATTGCCCGCAAATAATCAATAAAGCAATTAATTATTAAAAAGCCCGATTCTTAAAGGAATCGGGCTTTTTGTTATCTTTTATCATTTTTAACTGTCAGAATCTAAATAATCTGGAATACCATCCCCATCAACATCGGGAAAGGTTATATTTCCATTGCCATCTATTTCTATTTCATATTTAGTTAAACGGCCATCACCATCATCATCATCATCCAAATAATTTACCGCACCTGCACCGTCCGTATTATCATTCAGCAAAAAGCCGTCCTCATTAAGATCCTCCATATAAGATGGTATTCCATCTTCGTCATGATCAGCTACTTCAGACTCAAATAATTCAAAAGAGAAAATAAGTTGGTCATAGGCATTCAATCCTCCAGTGGGTGGAGGATACTGATAATAAGCTAAGCCGGAAGGAATAAATACTGCACCAATACCGTAATTTTCAAAAGTAAGTGTGCCATCTGGATTAGAAATAACATTGGATGCACCTCTAAATTGGATAATTGCTTGCTGCAATCCTCTTATGATTCCAGAACTCGTTGGCGTATCTACTAGGTTAAATCTAACTGGAATCACGGAACTGTCAAACAAATCAAGATTCATCAACCTTCCCTCATAGGTGTTTATGGTATAATCGGAGAAATGCGGCTTTTCGCCACCACCATCACGTACATTCAAATAGTAAAGCTTATATTCGACATCAGTATCCTCTACGTCCTTAACCATAATAAAATCTACCTGCCCCATCAAAGGAGTTTTTGAAGCATTATCTCCTGCTATTGTATCAAACTTTATTTTAAAATTTTCCGGGTCGGTCTCAAAATCTTCGTAATTATAAAAATGCGTTTCCAAAAATTCTTCAATTTCCTCTTGCGCTCTTAAAGCCTCAGGACCACGGTCACGTGGCGGAATAACTTCAACAACATCATCATCTTTTTTACAAGAAGTAGCAATAAATAGCAGCCCAATAATCAAGCCGCAAGCGTATTTTATTTTAATCATCATCCAGTTTTTGTGGGCGCAAGATACAATTTTCCGTTATTTTTGCACACTACATTAACGTTGTTTTGGGCATAATAATTATGAGAATTGATAAATATATATGGGCAGTTCGGTATTTAAAAACCAGAAATATGGCTACTCAGGCATGCAAAAAAGGTTCTGTACGTGTTAATGGTGATATTGTAAAACCTTCCAGAGACGTCTATCCGGGCGATACTATAAACCTTCGGAAAAACCAAATTAATTATGAATTGGAAGTGCTTGATCTGCCTGAAAGTAGAGTTGGCGCCAAATTGGTAGATTTATATAGAAAAGACACAACTCCCAAAGAGGCATTTGAAACCAATGAAATGCTGCAATACGCAAAAACATATTACCGTAAAAAAGGAGTTGGCAGACCCACAAAAAAGGACAGGAGAGATTTGGATGATTTTACCGAATCTACAGATGATGAAAATGAGGCGTTATAACTATATTTGAAAAAAATAACTAATGCAAGAAATAAATACTATCATTCTGGACAAAAAACAGATTGCCCATAAAATAAAGCGAATTGCCTATCAAATCTACGAAACGAATGTAGATGAAAAAGAGGTGGTGATTGCAGGCATTATGACCAATGGTTTTGTGTTAGCAAAGAAACTTAAAATTGAAGTCGAGAAAATCTCTCCTATAAAAGTGATTCTTTGTGAAGTGATAATTGATAAAAAGAACCCTACCAACCCAATAAAAACCTCATTGAAAGAGGAAGAATACCAAAATAAATCATTACTCCTTGTTGACGATGTGCTCCATTCAGGAACCACTTTAATTTATGGTGTGAAACATTTTCTGGAAGTACCATTAAAACAATTCAAGACAGCAGTTCTTGTAGACAGAAACCATAAAAAGTATCCTGTAAAAGCTGATTTTAAAGGCATTTCGCTTTCAACCTCGATAAACGAAAACGTTTCTGTGATATTTGAAAAAAATAATGACAGAGCGGTATTAGAATAACTTCAAAATTATTTTTTCAACAGTTTCAGCTACACTTTCCGGTCCAACTTCAATAATCAAATCTGCCTGATTATAATAGAATGCCCTTTCGAATAGGTGTTTTCTAATGAAATCTTCAAGTTCAACTTCAGAACCTAAGTGAGCTATCAGGGGTCTTTCTGCCTTTTCTGAAAACAATCGGGAAACCAAAATATCTATCGGAATTTTTAAATACACTGAAACAATATCTTTCTGTTTTTGAATAAACTCCATGGCATCTGAATAACACGGGGTTCCACCCCCTGTTGCCAAAACGAAGCTGTGTGGGTTTTTCAAAAGTTCCTTCAATATTGTGTTTTCCACTTTTCTGAAATAAACTTCTCCCTTTTCTGAAAAAATTTTGGATACAGAAATCCCCTCAGCTTTTTCAATTTCAGTATCCATATCCTTAAAAGGTAGCCTCAAAACTTCTGCAACTTTTTTTCCTATGGAAGATTTTCCGCTTCCCATGTATCCAACCAAGATGATTTTCATAGGTTTTCAAATTACGAAATTCTCAAAATATGGTGTAGCATTCCCCAGTATTTTGTTGATTATTTATCCAAATGCAGTTTTTAAAATAAAAAATTCATTTGTGAACCCCTGTATTTCCAAGGTTTTAAATTTTTCTCAAATTTAATTGATTTTCGTTTTGAAAAATAAATTTAATGATAGTATATTTGCACCCGCAATAAGGAAGACCTGGTAGCTCAGTTGGTAGAGCACCTCCCTTTTAAGGAGGTGGTCCTGGGTTCGAGCCCCAGCCAGGTCACAAAAAGTTAAGCCCTCGGTTTAACTTTTTTTGTTTAAAACACTTCTTAATTTGTTTTAAACGCTTAGGTGAAAATAAGTATCCACCCGGGTGCTGGAATTGGTAGACAGGCATGGTTGAGGGCCATGTGTCCTTTGGGCGTGTGGGTTCAAGTCCCATCCCGGGTACATTTTTTCCCAATATGTTTAGTGAATTTCACATTTATCTAAACAAATTCACTTCTTTTTAGTACATTCACAAGGTAAAACTAAACGGTAATTCAGTGGTCAAAACACAATTTGGCATAAAGGATCTTGAAAATCTCTCAAATGTAAAAGCCCATACAATCAGAATCTGGGAGAAAAGGTACAATCTTCTTGAACCGGACCGTACCGATACCAACATTAGAAAGTACGATCTAGACAACCTCAAGAAGTTATTGAATATTGCCTATTTATACAATGCCGGGTACAAAATATCAAAAATTGCAAGTTTAGATAATGTTCAGATTCAAGAATTGATCAAAAAAAACATCAATGGTCTTGATTCTGAATATATGCTAAATATTTTTAAGTCGGCCATGTTTGAATTTGATGGACAACTTTTTGACGCAACCTTGAAAAAACTATTGGAAACAAAATCCTTTAGGGAAGTTTTCGTTGAGATATTTGTACCATTACTAAATGAAATGGGAATATTGTGGCATTCGGGAACTATTGATCCATCCCACGAGCACTTCATATCCGAAAAAATTAAACATACCATAATTAGTTTTTCAGATAAAGAAAAAAAGATTAGCACTAAACCAGGCCCTCTATTCACCCTCTATCTGCCATATCAGGAAATACACGAGATTGGCCTGCTATATGCCAATTACGAATTGATTTCAGCTGGGTACAATACCATTTTTTTGGGAGCGAATATTCCCTTGGAAAGCTTGACGCATATTTTAAACAGTAAGCAGCGGGTAATTTTTGTCACCTATTTTACAATCCAACCAGAGAATGATAATCTTAAAAAATATCTTTCCGATTTTCAAACCGAAGTAGGTTCCAAAGGATCATGCGAACTCTGGGTATTGGGAAACAAGGCAGAAAAAAGCAGCAAGAACACTAAAAATCTTAAATTTTTCAGAGATATAACCCTTTTCACGGACCATATCGAAAAATTCCAACAATCATAAAAAAAGACTCTCCGATCATCTAGTTTTAGATCTAACTCATTCTATTTCCTTAATTCTTTCCCAAAATTTGAATTCAAGTATGAAAATAAATCGTGCAAATTTCATTTTTGTTTAAATAAAATGTAGATTTGTTAAACAATATGAAAGACATCGCAGTTATTGGTTCCGGTTTTTCTTCGCTCGCTGCATCTTGTTATTTGGCACAGGCAGGAAATAGAGTAACCATTTATGAAAAAAATGGAACTATTGGCGGAAGGGCCCGCCAGTTAAAAAAAGACGGCTTCACTTTTGACATGGGCCCCACTTGGTACTGGATGCCCGATGTTTTTGAACGTTTCTTTAAAGATTTTGAAAAGCGTCCCTCTGATTTTTACGCCTTGGAAAAGTTAAATCCAGCATATCGAGTATATTTTGCGAACAATGAATATATAACCATAGAGGACACACTTGAAAAAATATGTACGGCTTTCGAAAATGAGGAAGCAGGAAGTTCGATAAAGCTCAAAAAATTTATGGCCCAAGCCTTGGACAATTACAATATCGCCATAAAAGATCTGGTTTATAGACCGGGCGTTTCGCCAATGGAATTGGTCACTGCTGCAACGATGAAAAAGATAGGCCAGTTTTTTAGCACGATAAGCAAGGATGTGCGCCGCGAATTTTCAAACCCCAAGCTTATATCCATTTTAGAGTTTCCGGTTCTCTTTCTGGGAGCAAAACCTTCGGATACACCTTCGTTTTACAGCTTTATGAATTATGCTGACTTTGGCTTGGGCACCTTTCATCCAAAAAATGGCATGTATTCCGTAATTGACGGAATTAAAAGACTTGCCGAAGAACTGGGCGTAACCATAAAGACAAATGAAAACGTTGAAAAAATAATTGTTGAGAACGGAAAAACCATTGGGCTTATTTCCAACGGTGAAATGATTGACGCTGATGTAGTTTTGAGCGGTGCCGATTATCACCACACCGAAACACTCTTGGAAAAAAGGTTTCGTCAGTATTCCGAAAACTATTGGAGCAAAAAAACCTTCGCCCCTTCCGCCCTGCTTTTTTACGTTGGGTTCGATACCAGAATAAAGCATGTAAATCATCATACATTATTCTTTGATGTAGATTTCAAAAAACATTCTGAAGAAATATATGATTCTCCCAAATGGCCCGACGAACCGCTTTTTTACGCGAGTTTCCCATCCAAGACGGATAATAGTGTGGCTCCAGAGGGAAAAGAGGCGGGAATATTCTTAATTCCGTTGGCTCCGGGTCTGGATGACATCCCTGAAATACGGGAGGAATATTTCGAAAAAATTATGGCGCGGTTTGAACAAATTACCGCACAGGAGGTCAAAAAATACGTTATATTTAAAGAATCCTTTTGCATCAACGATTTCATTTCAGATTATAATAGTTACAAAGGAAACGCATACGGCCTCGCAAATACCTTAATGCAGACCGCTTTTTTAAGGCCGAAACTGAAGAGCAAAAAAGTAAAAAATCTCTTTTTTACAGGACAACTTACCGTGCCTGGCCCCGGCGTTCCTCCGGCTCTGATTTCGGGGAAATTGGTAGCCGGTTTAATCGATAAAGAAAACATACAGTGAAAGAACTTTTTGACATCGTATCCAAAAAATGTAGCAAAGAGGTAACCAAAACTTATAGTACCTCCTTTTCATTGGCTACACGAATGCTTGGGCCCGCCATACGCCAGGACATCTACAACATTTATGGTTTTGTGCGTTTCGCCGATGAAATTGTAGATTCCTTTCACGAATACAATAAAGAAATCCTTTTCAACCGCTTTGAAAATGCTTTGGAAGAAGCGCTCTCGGATAAAATCAGTTTAAATCCTATTTTAAATTCATTTCAGGAAACGGTCTATAAATACAATATTCAAAAAGAGCTAATAGACACTTTTATGGCGAGTATGCGTTTGGACCTCACTAAAAGCGTATATTCCACTACGGAAGAATTTAATGATTATATATACGGCTCCGCAGACGTTGTGGGCTTAATGTGTTTAAAGGTTTTTGTGAAAGGTGATATTGAGAAATATAACCAGCTGAAGGAATCAGCCATGAATCTGGGCTCTGCCTTTCAAAAGGTAAATTTTCTGCGCGACCTGAAAGAAGATTACGAAAACCTGAGCCGAACCTATTTTCCAAATACCAATCTCGACTCTTTGGATGAGGAATCAAAAATGATAATTATTGAAGAGATAGAAGAAAACTTTAATAGAGGGTACCAAGGCATTCTCCAATTGCCGCACGATTCCAAACTCGGGGTTTTTGTGGCATATCGATATTATAAGAGATTGCTGAAAAAACTTCAACAAACCCCCGCCATCGAAATAAAAAACGCGCGGATACGCGTTCCAAACGTTGAAAAAATTGGGCTTTTAACGCGCAGCTATGTAAAATATCAATTAAATTTGGTGAAGTGATGGGTGCTCCGTTTTGAGAGAACTCAAAACCCCAAATAACAAATCCCGAATTAACAAAGTAAAAAACAAAAATGACAACAGTTCTTTGGATATTAATTTTCATTTCCACCTTCTGCATTATGGAGTTTATGGCGTGGTTTACCCATAAATATATTATGCACGGCTTTTTATGGAAATTGCACAAAGACCATCACCACAAAGACCACGGCAGTTGGTGGGAGCGGAACGATTATTTCTTTTTGTTTTACGCCCTGGTCAGCATCAGTTGTTTTATAGGATGGAGCTATTATGGCTTTTGGGCAGGGTTGCCTATCGGTTTGGGCATTTTTGCCTATGGGGTTACCTACTTTTTTGTGCACGATATTTTTATACACCAGCGTTTTAAAATGTTCCGAAACGCCAATAACTGGTACGCTCGTGGTATCAGGCGTGCGCACAAAATACACCACAAACATTTGGGAAAGGATAAAGGCGAATGTTTCGGGATGCTATTTCCGCCATTGAAATATTTTAAAAAATAAAGCATGTGGCATCTCTATCTTTTATTGGACATCGCCTCGCTGAGTGTCCCGTTTCTTTTTAGTTTTCACCCAAAATTGAAGTTTTATAAACTTTGGAAATATTTTTTTCCCGCCACCTTTATTATGATGGCTTTTTTTATTCCGTGGGACATCATCTTTACTCAGCAGGGGTTTTGGGGCTTCAACGAAAAATACCTCTCAGGAATACATTTAGGAAACTTGCCAATTGAAGAATGGCTCTTCTTTATCTGCATTCCCTATGCTTGTCTTTTCACTATCTACGCCTTTAAAAATTTACTGCCGAAATTTTCCCTTTCAAAAAAAGTAACCGGAATAGTCTATTTTTCATTGCAGACCATTTTGATTGTCTCCCTACTCTATTTTTACGACCGTTGGTACACCGCGGTAAATTTCGGCTATGCCATTGTGTTACTGGCCTTGGTTTACAACTATAAACGTGAAACGCTACAAGTTTTCTTCCCCGTATTCTTCATTCTTTTGGTGCCATTTTTTATAGTGAATGGGTTTCTCACCGGTAGTTGGATCCATGAACAAGTGGTTTGGTACAACGATGCCGAAAATTTGGGCATCCGTATTGGTACCGTTCCCATTGAGGACAGTATTTATGCCTTAACAATGCTGTTGACAGTTTTTGTTCTGATGGAAAAATTCAGCGAAAAATATCCTTCCCAAGAGGAAATATCCTAATTTGATTTTTTCTGAAAAAATCGGCAAATTAACAGCAATAAAATTTCATATACAATAGGTTGCGAAATGTAAATAGAATGCGTTTTTACATTACATTTAATCCTAAAAATCGCAGTTGTTATGATACATCCTAAAACTGAACTTAAATTTATCAGCGATCAAATAGGTTACGGCGTTGTTGCCACCGAATTTATCCCCGCCGGCACAATAACCTGGGCCTTGGACGATCTGGATCGGGAATTTACGCCAGCCAAACTAAAGAAAATGAATCCGCTATACCAACAGATTCTTGAAACCTATTGTTATAGAAACAGCAAAGGCAACTTTGTGCTGTGCTGGGACTATGGCCGCTACGTAAACCACAGTTTTAAGAGCAATTGTTTATCTACCGCCTATGATTTTGAAATTGCAATCCGCGATATTCAGCCTGGGGAAGAGTTGACGGACGATTACGGCTATTTAAATGTGTCTGAACCTTTTAAAGGCATAGATGAAGGAACCCGCCGAAAGACGGTGTATCCCGACGATCTTTTAAACCACCACCAAACCTGGGATAAGCAGCTCCTGAAAAATTTTCCAAAAATTCCTAAAGTTGAGCAACCACTAAAATCCTTGCTAACCCCAAAATTATGGAATACGATTACTGCAATTGCCGAGGGAAAAAAGGAAATGGACTCAATTCTAAAAAACCATTTTCCGGGCTAGTTTTTAGGGACTATTCGGTCAGCAGGTTGTCCAATAGGGCCCTCATTTTTTTACTGTTCCAGTCTGCGGCGCCTTCTTCATCAATGATAATCTCCCCGGTTTTTGAAATCAAATAAGTAGTCGGCAGGGCCTGTGACCTCAATTGTTTTGGCGCTTCATATTTTTGAAGAAAAACGGGCAATGAGTAGCTGTTTTTCTGAAGAAATCTATTCACTTTTTCAGATTCTTCCGAAGTGACGAAATAGAAATCTACTTTATTCCCGTAGCTATCATATAATTTTTGAAACGAGGGCATTTCGGCAACGCAGGGCGGGCACCAAGTAGCCCAAAAATTTACAATAGTTACCTTGCCTTCCGATTGTGAAAAATTAATTTCCCCATCTTCCAATTCCTGTAAATTCCATTGATAATCCTGCAATGTCTCGCGGTCCGACACCTTTTTTTCCGAAGGTGAAAAGGAAATAAGCCGCTGCACAAAAACCTGAATGGGCATTCGCGTTTGCGGAATAATCAGCAACGCCACGAATGCAAAAAACAAGATATTGCCCCAATGTTTCTTTATAAATTTCATCAACATTAATATTATAAAAAAACCTAACAGGTTTTAAAATCCTGTTAGGTTTAGTAGTATTTAAACCCTTTTTAAGCGTTCTGCTTTTTTATCAAATTCAGAGCAGATCCTTCGCGATACCACTTAATCTGTGCATCGTTATAGGTATGGTTTACTTTAATTGTATCCTTGCTGCCATCTTTATGTACGATTTCAACTGTAAGCGGCTTGTTTGGCGCAAATTCTGAAATATCCACAAAGTTGAAGGTATCATCTTCTTGAATCAAATCATAATCAGCTTCGTTAGCAAAAGTAAGTGCCAACATTCCCTGCTTTTTTAAATTAGTTTCGTGAATTCGTGCAAATGATTTTACCAAAACCGCTGCAACACCTAGGTGGCGAGGCTGCATGGCCGCGTGCTCACGCGAAGAGCCTTCCCCGTAATTATGGTCACCCACAACTATTGTTTTTACGCCTTTTGCTTTGTACTCGCGTTGCACATTTGGCACCCCGCCGTACTCGCCGGTAAATTGGTTTTTTACAAAATTGGTTTGCTTATTAAAAGCGTTTACGGCGCCAATTAATGTATTGTTGGCAATATTGTCCAAATGCCCGCGGTAGCGCAACCACGGACCAGCCATTGAAATATGGTCGGTGGTACATTTTCCGAAAGCTTTAATCAATAATTTTACACCCTGCAATTCCGAATCCTTAATAGGAAGGAAAGGCTCCAATAATTGAAGGCGCTCACTGTCTTTAGCCACTTTCACCTCAACCGAGCTTCCGTCTTCTTTGGGTGCCAAATAGCCGTTATCCTCCACTTCAAAGCCTTTTGGCGGCAATTCCAATCCACGGGGTTCGTCAAGTTTAACCTCCTGTCCGTCTTCATTTAAAAGCGTATCGTTCATCGGATCAAAATCCAAACGGCCCGAAATGGCGATTGCGGCAACCATTTCCGGCGAGCCAACAAAGGCGTGTGTGTTAGGGTTTCCGTCAGCGCGTTTCGAAAAGTTTCGGTTGAATGAATGCACGATGGTATTTTTCTCATCGCCTTTTCTATCGCTTCGGTCCCACTGGCCAATGCACGGACCACAGGCATTTGTAAAAATGGTGGCTCCAAGATTTTCAAAAACGTCCAAAAGTCCGTCGCGCTCTGCGGTATAACGGATTTGCTCTGAACCGGGATTTATTCCGAAATCGCTCTTCGGTTTTAATTTTTTATCGATGGCCTGCTGCGCAATAGACGCCGCCCGCGTTAAATCCTCATAGGAAGAATTGGTACAGCTACCTATCAAGCCCCAATCCACTTTTAAGGGCCATTCATTTTTCTTTGCTTTTTCACCCAATTGGCCCACTGGCGTCGCTAAGTCTGGTGTAAAAGGACCGTTCAAGTGTGGACGTAATGCGGTTAAATCAATTTCTATAACTTGGTCAAAATATTTCTCGGGATTTGCGTAAACTTCATCATCACCGGTTAAATATTCGCGGATTTTATTGGCTTCGTCTGCAATTTCGGCACGATCCGTTGCTCTAAGGAAGCGCTCCATGGCGTCGTCATAACCAAAAGTTGAAGTAGTCGCGCCTATTTCGGCGCCCATATTACAGATGGTTCCTTTTCCGGTACAGGAAAGATTTTTTGCACCGGGACCGAAATATTCAACAATGGCACCCGTTCCACCTTTTACGGTAAGGATTCCGGCCACTTTTAGAATAACATCTTTTGAAGCCGTCCAGCCATTCAGTTCCCCGGTAAGTTTTACACCTATTAACTTCGGAAATTTTAGCTCCCAAGGCATTCCGGCCATTACATCTACGGCGTCAGCGCCGCCCACGCCTATAGCCACCATTCCCAAGCCACCTGCGTTTACGGTGTGACTATCGGTACCAATCATCATTCCTCCGGGGAAGGCGTAATTTTCCAAAACCACTTGGTGGATAATTCCTGCTCCCGGTCTCCAAAAACCGATTCCGTATTTGTTTGAAACCGATTCCAAAAAGTCGAAAACCTCGTTACTGGTTTCGTTTGCGCGCTTTAAATCGGGCGTGGCACCCTGTTTGGCCTGAATTAAATGATCACAGTGAACGGTAGTTGGTACTGCAACTGTTTTCTTACCAGCCTGCATAAATTGCAAAAGCGCCATTTGGGCGGTTGCATCCTGGCACGCTATTCTATCTGGGGCAAAATCCACATAATCCTTTCCTCGCTGGAAAGCCTTATCTGGGTTGCCATCCCAAAGGTGGGAATATAAAATCTTTTCGGAAAGTGTAAGTGGTTTTCCCGTAATTTCACGTGCTTTATCCACACGTTCGGCCATTTGGGAATAAACCTTTTTAATCATATCAATATCAAATGCCATAGTTGTATTTTTAGTTGTTTGCGAAAATACAAAAAAATGGAATATTTAAAAAATATTTAATGAAAATGCTTATTTAATGAACATAATTCATTAAATACTAAATATTATTGAACATAATTGCTAATATGATAAAAATACCTATGATAAATTAAGAAATTCAGAATATTACAAAAGAATGTTTTATAATTTTAAAAGGAAAGATTAATTGAATTAATATAAGCTTTTGATTATTTCCTCAATACTTAACCCTTCGGCTTCGGCCTTGTAGTTTTTTATAAGCCTATGGCGAAGGATTCCGATTGCGGCTTTCTGCACGTCCTCAATATCTGGAGAAAATTTTCCGTGCAAGGCTGCATTTGTCTTGGCTGCCAAAATGAGGTTTTGCGAGGCGCGTGGCCCTGCGCCCCAATCAATATAGTTTTTTACGGTATCAGTCGCGGTGGAACTATTGGGACGGGTTTTTCCAACGAGCGTTACTGCGTATTCCACAACATTGTCCGCTACTGGAATTCTTCGGATCAATTGCTGAAAGTCTATGATTTCCTGCGCAGTGAAAAGGGCATTCACCTTTTCTATTTCTCCGGCAGTGGTTTGCTTTACTACCTCAACCTCTTCAGAAAAAGAAGGGTATTCCAGATTTATGGCAAACATAAACCGATCCAACTGCGCCTCGGGCAATGGGTAGGTTCCCTCCTGCTCTATCGGGTTTTGAGTAGCGAGTACAAAATAGGGAAGATCCAATTTATAATGGTGGCCCGCAACAGTTACAGCACGCTCCTGCATAGCTTCCAGTAGGGCCGCTTGGGTTTTGGGAGGCGTGCGGTTAATCTCGTCTGCAAGGATGATGTTGGCGAAAATGGGCCCTTTTATGAATTTGAATTCACGGTTTTGATCTAAGATTTCAGAACCCAAAATATCGCTCGGCATCAAATCTGGTGTAAACTGAATTCTTTTGAATTTTAGACCGAGCGCTTCCGCAACAGTGTTTACCAACAAGGTTTTCGCAAGCCCGGGAACACCTATAAGCAAAGCGTGCCCACCGGAAAAGATGGCAAGCAAAACCTGCTCAACCACTTCATCTTGACCTACTATTACTTTTTTTATTTCTTTTTTAAGGGCGTTGTATTTGGAAACCAGTTGCGATACCGCTGCTACGTCTGACATATTGTTTTCTATATTATTTTTTTAACCAATCTCCAGCAAAGTCACAATCCTGGTAATCTTGATTGATGCTAATATACGTATCTTTTATTTTCTCGTTCTGCCATTTGTTGATTACCTTAATCTGCTTTTCGCGTAAGGCCAATTGTTTGATGCGCTCATAATCATTGGCATAATTGGCTTTGTGCTCGGGGTATTTTTTAGTAACGGTAAGGATTTTCAAACTGCTTTTTCCGGTACGGTCACGGTCTGTGAAAATTTCAGAAACCTGTCCTTCCTTTAGATTATATACTTGGGCGCTAAGGGTAGGATCCATTTTGGTGAGATCAAACTTAGTGTCAAATGTTATGGGGTTAACCAATTGGCCTCCGTTATTTCTGGTTTCCTTATCGTCTGAATACTTTCTGGCAGCTTCGGCAAAGGTAATTTCGCCATTCTCTATTTCGGTTTTGATGTCCTCTATCTTTTTCTGTGCTTCATCAATCGATTTTTGTGATACTTCGGGAAACATTAGAATGTGCCTTACATCTACCTCCTGCCCGCGGATCTTTTCAACATAAAGAATATGCCAGCCAAATTCGGTCTCAAAAGGCTCACTGATCTCGCCTTCCAAAAGTGAAAAGGCCTGATCCTTAAATTCCTTTGCCCAAGGCGAATCGCGTCTTACGCCCTGATAAAGGCCTCCTTTTGAAGCAGAACCCGGATCTTTGGAATAAAGCACCGCTTTAGTTGCAAAACTGGAGCCGTTGTCAATAATATCTGCACGGATTGCGTTTAGTCTGGCTATGACCTCGTCTATGGCCTGTTTGGTTACTTCGGGGTCAATAACAATTTGCGCAATTTCAATCTCCGCTCCAAAAACGGGGCGTTCTTCTTCGGGAATGGAAAAGAAAAAAGTACGTACCTCTTCTGGGGTAACCTCTACTTTTTCAATTACTTTTTGCTGCATTAAGCTTGCCAATTTTATGCTCTTGTTGGCTTCAAAAAGTTCCTTTTTAAGATCGGCAATGTTATCTTTTCTGTAGTATGCCGCAACTTTTTCCTCACTGCCCAATTCACTGATCATATATTGCAATTGCTGATCAATCATTCCGTTTATTTCGGCATCGGGAACTAAAATGCTGTCCTGCTGGGCCTGGTGCGCGTATAGTTTATCCTCCATCAACTTGCCCATTAATTGGCAACGGGTTATGTCTTCAATAGACATGCCCTGCGATTGCATTTCAACGTAGGCCTTATCGATATCGCTATCAAGAATTACGTATTCGCCAACTACGGCGCTTACACCTTCTGCCTTGTACCTTTTAAAAGGTTTTAAAGTGTCGCGCTTTACAGCTTGCTGCATCACCAAGGAATCATTAGCTTTCGCAACCCCGGTACTGTCCGGCTCTACCACTGTTTGTGCTTGTAGCATTGCAGAAGTAAGTAACAATACCAATAAAAGTTTATTCATTTTTATAGATTTCAAAATTATTTGTTTCAATAGCATCTCTTGTAATATCTGTTTCAAGTTTTTTTATGAGCTCCAGCTTTCTCTTATTCAGAATTATTTGTTTCAAAGTAGGCTTAACGTAGGAAAGGGGCGCGGTATCATTGGGATTAAGCACATCTTCAATTTTCACCAAATATACTCCTAATGAATCTTGCAATTGTGTAAAATTGGATTTTTTTAACACTTGCTCACTGTTGTCCCTAATTGCGGGCAAGGTATTTAGCAAAATTTCTTTTCTCACCCAAACCGAATCATTGAAGTTTGAGGAAATAAATTGATAGTCCTGGCTGTTGAGCGATTTTCTATCCTTTTCGTTATATCTTCCCAGCTTCTCGCGCACGGACGCCAAACCTTCATAATTGACCGGCAACTGCACGTAGCGCAATTTGACCAGCAAATCTTTTAACCTAAAGTTTTCTTTATTGGTCTCGTAATAGTCGCGGTACTCCTGTTCGGTAATGGTGCTATCCAGTTGCTTGCTTACAATTACATTTTTATAGGCTTCCGTTAATAAATCGTTTTGGTATTCCTGCACCAGTTTTTCGTACTGTTCCAGTTGGTCTGCACTCAGATTTATTCTTGCTTGGTCTATAAGCAACTGCTGGGTGGCCCAACGGTTTATATAGTTGTTGACAATTAGAATGCTATCCTCGGGGGTAGTATCTTCACTTATAAATTTCTGGATGTCCTTTTCATATAAAAAATTATCATTTACACGCGCCACTACGTTCTCCTCCATCTTTGGCTTAAAGTATTCACAGGAAACCAAAAGGGTGCAAAATAAAATTATATGAAAAATGTGACGTATCACTTCAAGTCCCTTTTAATTCGTTTTAAAGCTTTATTGTTAATGTCAACCTTGTATTTACTTCGTAAACTTTCCATCCATGAAGCCTCAATATCATTTTGATAATTGCTTAAAACTTTCCCTTTTACTTCATCTAAAGCCTTAACGCCGGGCGCCAATACTTCTTTTATATTTACTACTACAAACGAATCATTGTTAGGATAAATACTTGAAACTCCTTGTTTAATTGCAAGATTCTTTGGCAGCTCATGTTGATCAATTTCAAAAAGTCCCGGCGTTATCAATACGTTTACTTTTTCTTCAGTATTGAGTGATGCTTTTATTTCTTCAGCAGTTTTACCTTCTGCCAACATAGTCTGAATCTGCTTTGCGATGCTTTCTGAAGTAGCTGAATAAATATCTGCATCAACCCGCTGTTTCCATTGGTAGTCTGTCTTTGTTTTACTATAATATTCATCAAGGCCCAAACTATCATTCTTAGCTTTCTGCCAGATGTTTTTGTTCATCACATCAAAAATCAAAAGTCCGTCGCGGTATTCATTAAGCACAGCCGCGTACTCTTCATTGTCCACTTCCAGTCTTTCTTTGAAATAATCCTTGAGTTGCTCAGTTTCAAATTCGTTATAAAGTTCCACCAAAAATGCCTCCTTTTGCTTGTACGGCCTTGTGGTTCTTTGTCTATTCTCAATAAATTTGGCAAAATCTGTGTACCCTACCTTTCTGTCCCCTATGGTGAAAAGCGTTTTCTCTTCAGAAGCAGGAATGGGTTCCATTACCCACTTTCGCTTAAGCACATCATCACCTACATACGTATCAAAATAGGGTAAAAAGCTTGCTTCTTTTTTGAAGCCGTATTTCTGCTTTATCTTGTTGTTGGTAGCGGTGGTAACCAATTTAGAACGGTCGCCTTCAGATACCTTTTTCTCGAGCATCTGTTTTTGCTCTTCAAAAGTTTCCATCGGAAGTTTTTCATCCAAACGAATAATATGCCAGCCAAAATCAGTTTTTACAGGCTTACTGATATCACCAATCGTTTTTAAATCATAGGCAGCATCCTCAAACTCTGATGCACGAAGATCACCTTTTGTAAAAGGGTTCAGTTTCCCTCCCTTTACTGCAGAGTTTTTATCGTCAGAAAATTGTTTTGCCAAGCTTTCAAAAGATTCGCCCTGTTTTAGCATCGTGTAAATTTCATTGATGCGTTCTTCAGGGTTAAAAGTGCGCGCTCCTTTTTTATCAGAAATCATAATGTGTGAAACCCCAATCTTTGGCAATTTTGCTCTTCGGTCCTTCACTTTTATGATGTGGTAACCAAAACTGGTTCTAACAATTTCAGAAATTTCTCCTACCGGAGTGTTATAGGCTGCAGTTTCAAAAGGATAAACCATAGTGAACACAGAAAAATAACCCAAATCGCCGCCTCTTTCCTTGGCGCCCGGTTCTTCGGAATATGTTTTTGCAAGCGCTGTAAAGTCTTCTCCTTTTAGGGCTTTTTCCCTAATTGACTTTATTTTATTATAAGCAGCCAATGTGTCCTGCGGAACCGATTCATAATCTACACGAATCAAAATGTGTGATGCGGCTATATCAAACTTTCCACGCTCGTATGCTTCCTTGGCAAGTTCTTCTGTAACCTTATCTTCAAAGAGATAATTTCTTGACAGTTGGTCCCGGTATTTTGAAAATTCACTTTTATAAGCGCTTTCTTGATCCAAACCTTGAGCTTGGGCTTCTGCAATTTTCAATTTATAATCTATAAAAAGCTCCAAATAACCATCTATATCTTTCTGGGATTCATCCTGAACCAGATCCAGGTTCTTTTTATAAACACGCTTAAATTCATTGGTGTAAACAGGTTTGCCGTTTATGGTCATCAACACCTCTTTTTTGTTTTGCGAAAAAACGGTCGTGGCGCTTAAAAAGACCAAAATGAATAGGGAAAGAAATTTTTTCATCATTTTTTGAATATTTTATTTTTATTGAAGCGTGGCAAAAATAACAAAAAGCTATGGTAACACACATCAGAAATGCAAACGAATTTAATATAATTATAGTGTTTTTCGGTTTTAAAAATATTCCCAAAAACCCGTACCTTGCCAATGGTTTTAAAAAGAAAAAAACTTTAGCTTTTATTTACTGAAACAATTTCTTCAAAACACCCTGTAAATGACTGAAAGAATAAAACTTATATGGGATTTTCGAGGCCCTAACGCAAAGCACATTGCCCAACACCACGCAAAGCATCTTAATGAATTTGCCGAAACGGAAAAGCTACAGCACAGCTTTACCGGAATAGAAGAACATAGCCCTATGCACCACATCGCATTTATGGTCGTAGAAAAAAATCTGATGGATAGTTTACGGGAAACCCTAAAGCCCACCCGAGGGCAGCTTTATGACGAATGAAGTCCTTTTTTCAAAATAGTTTTGAGTATACACACCACTGCAATCAGCAAGTTATTGACACATTGATTGGGCACCCTGTTCTTTTTAAAGGAAAGATAAGCGTTTTGACAAGCCATACACTAAATGCCCACCACATTTGGAACCATAGAATTTTGGGTGCTTTACCTACTTTTTCGGTGTGGCAAGAATTGGGCCTGAAACAATTAAAAACCATCAACACCGAAAATTTTGAGAAAAGCATACATATTCTTCACCAAATACAATTAAATGAAAATATAAGTTACACCAATAGCAAGGGACAAGCTTATACAAATTCGGTAGTCGATATCCTTTTTCACATAATAAACCACAGCACCTATCACCGTGGCCAGCTTATCAGTTTGCTAAAAGAAAAAGGGCTTCCACCTCTTATTACAGACTATATTTTTTACAAACGATAGCGCAACTGCCTGTATATTTGCAATATTTATAGTAATATTGCGCACTTAATTTTTTAAAACATATTAAAATGAAATTTCTAAAAATTGTCATATTCTTTATTGGCCTTACCACTTTCGCACAAAGCAAAGTGGGCGTTGCGGATATAGATTACATACTTTCCAAAATGCCAGAAATGGAAACCGTAAGAACACAATTGGAAACCTACGCATCACAATTGGACATTGATCTTAATAAAAAAATAGACGAATATAAAGTATTGGCCGAAGCATATAAAAAAGGCGAGGCTAACTTGACTCCCGAAGAAAAAAAGACAAAACAGACCGAACTTTTAACATTGGATGCCGACATTCAAAAATTTCAGCAAAACGGCGCCAAGCTTATGGAAATAAAGCGACAGGAATACCTACAACCACTTTACAAAAAAATAGGCGAAGCTTTGGACAAAGTAGCCAAAGCACAAGAGTTTACCCAAGTTACCCAAACCAATCAAGACTTGATATATCTAGATCCAAATTATGACTTAACCATTCCGATTCTCACCGAATTGGGAATTCCCATAACAGCTGACGAAGAAGAAGGAAAATAAAAGACTCCTTAATTTTTATAAAAGAAACGTGGAACTCTTATGGTCCACGTTTTTTTATGCTTTATTTTTCAAAAAACTATATTTGAAGAATCTCAACTCACTTAGTCATGAACCTAATTAAAGATTTTGCAGAAAAACACAATGGGTATTATGAAGAAGAAAACATTAAAAATATTTTTTCACTTTTGGGAAGAATGGTCTATCAGCCCAAAACAGCAAAATTCTTAATAGCAGGTTCCAGAATTTCCATTAATCTTGATGAAGTTGGCGGAGCAATCCCTACTGCAGAACCCTATAGGATTACGCTTCATTTAAATAATAAAATAAGGGAAAGCTTAGAAATTTATCCTATTACTTTTCTTGAAAAACTAATTCTAAGGCTGTTACCATCAAAAAATAAAATATTGAAAACCAAGTATATATTTAAAGGAAATGAAAAGCTAATATCACAAATTGTTAATGATGAATTGTTAATCAAACTTCTTCAAAAACAAAATCTTTACATTCGTATTCCATATAAAAATACATCAAAAATAATACTTACACCACCTCACGGAATTGAAAGTGCAGCACAGCTTAAAAGCTTTATTGAGATTTTGAAATCTATTGAAGTAAAAATTAAATCCAATGAACTCTCGCGAAATTATTGAACAAATAAACAATAATCTTTCCGGCGAAATTATAAGAACCATTAAGATAAACGATAGGGATTATAAACTGAAGCTTTATTGGAACAGCCGTGTAAGAATAACAATAGGTCCAAAAAATTCATTAATTACAGAAACAGATTTTTCGGAGATTAGAAAATTACCGCTTATTAGTATTATTGTACGTACTCCGCAGTATGGTCTAAGAGGAGAAAAAACTGAACTCACCGAGAAGTTACTCTTAAATCAATATACCCGTGCGCTACTTTACTTTCCTGCTTCAAAACTTATTTGTCAAAATAGTAAAATTTCATATAGCGCAGCATTGAGAAAAAAGGACAGTCATCAACTGGAAACTATAATCAATTATTTTAAAGCGTTGCTCAATACTTTAAAATAAAAAAGCACCAGAAAAACCCAGTGCTTTAAACAAACATATTCTTTATTTTTTAAAACTATCTGCTATAGTTTGGCGCCTCTTTCGTAATTGTTACATCGTGTGGATGACTTTCCGCAATTCCTGAAAAGGTTATTTTTACAAACTTGCCATTCTCTTTTAAAGTCTCAATATCTTTAGAGCCACAATAGCCCATACCAGCTCTTAATCCACCGATAAATTGCGTCATACTTTCCACCAATTCACCTTTGTAGGGTACACGCCCCACAATACCCTCGGGAACCAATTTTTTGATATCGTCCTCCACATCTTGGAAATAGCGGTCTTTACTTCCTTGCTTCATCGCTTCCACTGAACCCATTCCTCTGTAGGATTTGAATTTTCTGCCTTCGTAAATAATGGTTTCTCCGGGTGATTCTTTTGTTCCTGCCAACAATGAGCCGAGCATTACACAATCTGCCCCTGCAGCAATTGCTTTTGGAATATCGCCTGTGTAACGAATTCCACCATCCGCAATTACTGGTACACCGCTGCCTTTAATAGCCGCGGCAACTTCCAGCACCGCAGAAAACTGTGGAAACCCTACTCCAGCAACCACACGGGTTGTACAAATTGAACCCGGTCCAATACCTACTTTCACGGCATCGGCACCAGCATCAACTAAATATTTAGCAGCATCGGCTGTGGCAATGTTCCCAACTACCACATCTAAATCTGGAAATTTTTGTTTTACCTGTCTCAAAACCTCAACCACGCCCTTGGTGTGTCCGTGGGCAGTATCGATAATTACGGCGTCAATCTGGGCGTTTACCAAAGCCTCCGCTCTTTGCACGGCATCGGGAGTAACGCCAAGGGCCGCAGCCACGCGTAGTCTCCCATACTTATCTTTGTTGGCAATAGGTTTTTGGGTAAGTTTTGTAATATCCCTAAATGTAATAAGCCCCAACAATTTTCCGTCATCGCTCACTACAGGTAGTTTTTCAATTTTGTTCTGTTGAAGAATAATCTCCGCTTCCTTTAAAGAAGTGCCCTGCGCCACGGTAACCAAGTTTTCGGAAGTCATAACCTCGCTCAAAGGCCGTTTTAGGTCTTTTTCAAAACGGAGGTCGCGGTTGGTGACAATTCCTATAAGTTTCCCCGCATCATCGGTAATCGGAATACCCCCGATACTGTATTCCCGCATTGTTTTTTGGGCATCGCCCACCGTGCTTCCTTTTTTCAGTGTAACTGGATCTATTATCATTCCGCTTTCGGCACGTTTTACTTTTCGTACTTCAGCAGCTTGTTCTTCAATAGTCATGTTTTTATGAAGCACACCAATACCGCCTTCGCGGGCAATGGCAATGGCCATGGCGCTTTCGGTAACCGTATCCATCGCTGCGGACACAATTGGTACATTGAGTGTAATATTTCGTGAAAATTTTGTGGCGATGGAAACTTCGCGGGGTAAAATTTCAGAATAGGCAGGCACTAAAAGTACGTCGTCGTAAGTAAGGCCTTCCCCAAGAATTTTGTTGTCGTGTGCGGTCATTGCAATTAAATTAACTTTCGAAAGAGCGAAAGTGGTTATGGATTAATTGCGTGCAAATGTACGCTAAATTAAGTAATTAATTGAGGTTTCTTTTTGTAAATCCATGTGGAATATATAGCGGGCCTTCATCATAAAAACTTATATATAACAAAATGGGTTCTTTCAAGCCTTCATATGAAACTTCATAAACGTCAACTAGGGCGCTACCCATCATACCATTTTCACTTTCATACGAACAGCAACTTCCGCGACGGTGAAATGTAAGTTCTTCCCCGTTAGGCCCTGCCAAAGATGCAATATACCTACGTTGGTTTGAAACGCTTTTTTCACCAACCATTACAGGATATTCTCCCGTAAGGGCATATTTTTTATTTGGCGCCATTTCAGTGATATCCAAAAATGGTTCATGTGCAGTAGCTGTTTCAGCAGGATTTGTGGAAGAGCTTAAAATGGCTGGTTGTTTTGCGCCACACGATGTTAAAAGTATGGCGAGAAATACAGTAGATAGGAAATATTTCATTCAAAAGGTTTATTCGAAAGTACGATTATTTGCCAAAAAGAAAAATAAATATTTCGTTTCTAAATTTTTATCTGCAGCGTAGCATACCAAGTACGCGGCTGGCTGGGAAGAATTCCCGGCCCGGGATACCCAGTAGCGCGGCGCGTAAAATAACTGTTGTTTAAAACATTGTTGATTCCACTTTCCAACTTAAAACGGCCAAAAGTATATGCCAAGGAAAGGTCCAAAATATCATAAGCCGGAATTTCGCCCACGATGCCACTCTGGCTTTCAAAATCGCGCTCACTGTTGGTGGCATCGGTAAATTGCTTGCTCAAATAAGTGTATTGCAGACTTCCCAAAAAGTTTTTATAGCCAAAGCCAAGTCCTGTTTTTAGGTTGATGCCAGGAATAAATTCCACTTTTTTGCCTTCCACATTATTTTCTTCGGAAGAAGTGTATTCGCTATCGGTAATTGCAAGGTTCACGAAATAATTCATCTTAAAATTTCTATTCGCCGAAAAAGTTTCCATAATGTTCCAATCCACAAAACTTTCCAAACCATAAGTAACCGCATCGCCAATATTTCCGCGGAAGCGTTCCTCTTGAATATCGCTCACCTCGCGCACGATAACCCCTAACCTATCCTGATAGCTTAAGAAAAAACCACCGATGTCATACGAAAGATATTTACCAAACCGTCCGCGTGCGCCCAAATCAAAAGTGTAGCCCTGCTCGTCAGTAATGTTTGGATCAACAACCAAAGAGGGGTTTGTAATTCTGATATCATTAAAAGTAACCGAACGGTAGTTTTGGCTGACGTTCCCATAAATTTCCAACGACTTTAAGGGTTTATAACTCAACCCTACTCCCAATAACACAAAAGCTCGGTCAAATTCGCGGTTATCGGCAATGTCCTCATTCAAGATAGGATTGCCTGCAATGTCAAAATTTATTTTTTTGTATTCGCCTTCGCTCTGCGTTTTTATATATTCAAACCGAAAACCGGGCGTAACCGAAAACTTGGATGAAATGTTGAAAATATTTTCACCAAAGGCAGCAAAATTCAGGTTTGGGAATTCAAAATCACTTTGGCGCGGGTAGTTGGGATATTCAGAAGATGCGAATTCAAAATTGGCGTCACTATCGTTGGTTCCCGGCCCTTGGCGTTCGCTATTGTTTGATTGGTAATACTTTCCGCCAAAAAGCACCACATTCTCTTTTCCAAATAGATTATAGTGCGTTAAAAGTCTAGCTTCCGCGCCCCAATTGTTGAAATTTCCTGAAATCAATTCACGCGGCGCATCCAAATCATCCTGCTGCGAAACCCTGTTTTCACGGAAACCAACAGATTTTCTATAGGCATCGAGAGCAAAAAGGTTTAGGCTGAAATCAGTCTTTTCAGAAAAACTGTGGTCCAAACGCAGCGAATAGAGTTTCCAATCTACCTTAAACCAGTTTCGCGTCCGGTTGCTGAAAGTGGGGTCTTCCTCAAATTGCCTATCGGTAAGTCCACCCGGCTGTTGCGCCAAATAGTTTAAGTAGCTCATTTCAAAAGCGAGGGTTGTTTTTTCTGAAAAATTATACTCCAAATGGGCGTAGGCGTTGTGCGAATCAAATTCAGAATTTGGCCTGAAATCATCACCCGTTTTAAAGTTGTAATATGCGTAATAGCCAAACTTCCCCACGGTGCCGCTCAGGCTGTTGAAACTATTGAAAAGTTCATACGAACCTAAGGATTGTCGGGAAATCCATTCTATTTTTTTCTTCGGATTGGGTTGGTGCAACTTAAAATTTATCAATCCGCCAAACTGCGTTCCGTACTGAAGCGAAGCCGCGCCACGAACCACTTCAATCTCGCTAATGGCATCGGCGGGCGGGGTGTAGTAACTTTCGGGATAACCCAAAACATCTGCTGAAATATCATAACCATTTTGCCGTGTGTTAAAGTTCGCGGTTCTGTTTGGGTTCAAGCCGCGACCGCCAATGTTCAACTGTAAACCGCCATCGTTGTTTTCATAAATATTCAAGCCTACAACCTGTGCATAAATCTGTCTTGCATTGTTGGTGGCAGTATTTGTAGTCAGGTTGTCCATCACTACCACTTCGCTTTTTTTTCCGGCGTAAATGGCCGTGCCTTCCACCTGTTTTAAATTCCGCAAAGCGAAAATTTCCTCTTTACGTTTCGTGATCAGTACTTCGGAAAGCTGCTCGCCCAGCAATTCCAATTCGAAGTTTATCGTTGTATTTTCTGAAATAGTGAACTGCTTTTTCAATACTTCATATTCCAGATTGAAAACCGCAAATTCATAGGTTCCCGCGGGAATATCAGAAAATTCAAAATTTCCCGCTTCGTCGCTTACCTTAGATTTTCCGAGATCCAAAATATAAACTTCGGCGTAAGCTATCGGCGTTTTAGTTTCACTTGAAACCACTTTTCCCGAAACGGAAAATTGTGCAAACACGGAAAGGTTCACAAAAAGAAAGATTAGAAATAGGGCGTTTTTCAACATTGTATTATTTTAAAGTCCTTTAATGGTATCGTTAAATGGCAGAATCCAATTCTTTCTTCGGAAGGATTCCCGTTGTTTCATCAAATCTACATTTGGGTTGACGTAAGGCTGACTCAATCTTCCGTTGAGTGCTACATAGCTTTCAGCGTAAACAGCCACATTTTCGTGGCCTTGCGCCTCAAAATGTTCACCCAAAAAATGTGCGTATTCCAATATAAAATCGGGTTGGGTGCTCATTTGTTTTTCCTGAAAGGGCGTCAAAAAGTCTGTATTGTCCACTAGAAATTGCTCACCCGTTTCGGTATTTTTTATTTTGAATTGCGCATAGCCCGCTTTCTCCATCAACATAACACGCCACGAAAAACGATACCCTTCCTCCGTCCAAAAAAGCTCGTTGGGGTACGCCAAATAGCGCCACGGGAACAATAGCTGAATCACAAAAAATACGGCAAGAATCGGCAAGGCAATATTTCTTTTGAAACGGTATTTCTTTGTTTGTGAAAGAGCGACCATTTTGGAATAATCAATTCGCAATAATTTTGAAATAAAACGGATTACTTTTCTGTGAAAGCCCGTGTCAAAAAAGATAAGCGTGCTCACGATCATTATGTAAGGAAACATCCCAATAGGGAACAAAACCCGCGTCATTACGTGAAAAATTATGACTAAGGCAAAAGCAAACCAACGCGTACGCCTGTAAAGCAATAAAAAAGGAATAGCCAAATCATACAGGGCGCCACTCCAACTGAAAGTGTAATGTACCCAGGGCTGCTGCATTAAATCTCCCAGAAAAGGAAGATCGTATTTTGAGGGAAGCCAAATTTTTAAAGGCATAGCATTAAAGAGCCAATCGCTGTTCAGTTTTGCCAAACCTGCATAAAAATAGACAATGCCCAATATTAGTTTGATGCTATCTATAGTCCATTTTGGAACCATTTGAAAAGCCTTCCTCGGGTTTTTATAAGCATCTACTGAAAAATAAACGTTTGCAGGAAGAAAAATCATCAAAAACGCAACGCAGCTAATAAAATAATAATGGTTGAGATACGTGGTTTTATCCATCAACTCAATATAGGTGAAGCTTAAATAGAAGACGATAATAGCTACACGATATTTATAGCCCAAAGCCACAAAGAGGGCGGCAATTCCACAAATTGCAAAAATTATATAGGTGTAATTTCCTATTGGTTTTACCCATTCAAAACCGTAATAGCTAAAGAAAAATTTCGGTTGTATGTATAATTTTTCAATCCATCCATTCGCCCAAAATCGAACTATTCCCAAAAACATCATAAAACCAAAAAGAACACGAAAGACCGCGAGTGGCGCGGCCTGTGTGTTCTTTTGAAAATATTTTTGGATTGCTGTAAACATTAGTCGCCGTCAGCGTCTACGTAATCTATGGTCACGTCCAGCGCTTGGATCATATCTACTTTTAACAAAACTACGATGCGCTGCAATTCATCGTATGTAGCGAGCATTTTTGAATTGTCAGTTTCTATTTGTTCCACAAAATTTGCATTTAGCTCGTTTGCCTTATTTTTTGCGACCGTGAATTGATTGTTTATCAAAGCACTTAGATTTTCACCGTTTTTGATGGTGTTCAGATAATCCAAATATGTTTTGAAGCTTGCTCCGTTAGAGTTTCCGTTGAAATTTTTTCCATTGAAGAAATTTACACTGGCATTGATGGCTTCCAATAAAAGTTCTTTTGAAATATCCTTTTTATAAAATGCCTCTACGTTTTGTGGCAAAGTTCCGTTTGAAAAAATACCCGCAGGAATACCCACTTTTCCTGCGCGAAGCGCTTTTTCAAAATAGAAAATGTAATCATTTGTAAGTTTATCAACAGCACCGGAAGCTGATGAGCTTGTGTTTGCCACAAACGCATCGCGATAACCGCCCGTCCAGCTTGAAAGCACCTCATTGCTCAAGCCTTTTATAGTTTGGGAAAGTGTGGTCAAATAGGTTTTATAGCTTTCAGCATTGGGGTTTGATGTATAAAAAACCACTATTTCGGCATCGGTTTCAGCAAGGCCATTCAGCATATAATCCAATGCAGGAAAGCCTTGTTTATCGATGGTGGAAGGCAATGCAAAATCATAATTGCCCGTTGCGATGAAGTCTTCTATTTGAGAAACGTTTGTAGGATAAACGTTCAAGCGATTTCGGAAGCGTACTTCCTCAGCCTTTCCTATTTCAAACATTGAAACATTCTGGAAAGACACATAAGCTTCTTTCCAAACAGCACGCAGCGCTTGCAAGTTTTCCACGGTTGGAGTTGCGGTGAATGAACTTGTTGCGGCTTCCATTTCAACTACTTTGGAATTGAAACTGGTATATGCGGGAACGATGATGTTATCGGCCCAATTGGCGAGCATGGCGCCACGGTCAAAAGCATCATCGGTTTCTTCCGGGCCATCGCTATCGCTTGAACAAGCAGTAATATTGGCAGCCACAAGAGCCAAAAAAATTCCAAATTTTAAAAACTTCATCTTTAAGAGATTTTTATTAAAAAACCCAATCGGCCAAAGTTACCGACCGATTGGGTACTAATTCAACTAATTTATAAACTTCCTGCTTGAGTCACGGTAAAGTCAAACTTGGCTGCCATGGCTTCAGATACTGCATCTAATGTTTCTGGAGTAATATCCCAAAATCCATTGTCGGAAGAATCCATCAACATATTCAATAATGTATCAACCTCAGTTTTTGTAAATAATGGTGTATTATTATCAGACATTCTTGTAAAACGTAAACTGTAAACAAAACCATAAGCTTCCGATAAGGCGTGGAAAGCGCCCTGACGATCGCCGTCAACAATTTTATTTTTACCGGCCTGTAGGTAATAAATACCACGAACGGCAATTACTTCAGAAATCTTTTCGCGGATGATTGCAACTTGCTCATCTCGAACTTCATAATTTTTTGCAACAATTGCGGCGCGGCCCAATTTAAAAGCATCAAATATTTCAGCGGCAATAGTGGAAAAATCCGGGTCATCATTTACACGGCCCACGTATTCATTTAAGAATTTGTCGTCCTCGCCAATGGTTAAATTCGGGTTTTCAGGATTTGCCGACGTTCCGTACAAATATCCGTAGGCCTCGTCCCATTTGTGCTCCATAGTGGTGTAAGGTTTGTTTTCTTCGGTAATGTCGTTATTATTGTCTTCACGATTATTACCCTCATCAAGTACAGCAGCACTTAAATAATTGTTAAGCATTTGGTCTGCCATTACAGCTCCCAAAAGGCTTTTTGCAAAGGCCTGATTGTACTCTAAACCTTTAGCGTTAACGTATCTTGTGCGAGAACCATCTGCAATCTGTCCAGGTGTTCCAGGAGTTGCGACTACCATTATATTTGGAAAGACCTCATTGATTTGTGCAGAAATATAATCTTCAAAAGTTGCCTTAATTGCGGCGCTCTCAGAAGTATTAGTAAAAAAATAATCATAGGAAGCTGCAGTTTTGCTTCGAAGATTTTTATCGGAAGCATTTAAATCTGCATCAGAAAAATCCATATTTCCCGCTTGATGGTTAAACATTGCCAATAGTGAAGCTTCCGTAGCATTGTCAAAATCCATAAATGCATTTGCGGTTTCCCCGGCCATTAAAATTCTTGTGGTTTGTCCATCAAAGCTAACTGTTGACTCGCTGCCGCGCATAAATTTATAGGTTGCCGGGGCTTCAACAGTATTTTGAACTATAGGCTGATCATCATCGGAAGAACACGAGACGAATAAAAGTGCTGTAATGATTGATGTGGTTAAAATTAGGCTTTTCATTTGAAATATTATTTAGACTGAATTAAAATAGGTTGGTTTTTCAGCCGCAAAAATAATAGTCAAAAATAAACCTCACAAGTTTATTTAGAATAAATTTAAATAAAATTTAATTTGAAATATTATTTGTTTGAAGATACTTCTAGTTGGTGTTTGTATTGAAGTCTGGCAACTCCAGCCCATTGCAGTAATAGCTTTTTGTCATCTTCTGAAAGATCACCGTGGATGATGGCATAGGATTTTAATGGCATTTCATCATCTTCTACCATTTCAATAAGTTCCTCTAGTTTGTGTTCTTTCTTTTTGATAGAGTAATCCTTCCAGGCTGAAACATTGAAATGCTCTTTTCCGTGTTCAATATGATCGTCAAGCCAAAGTGAAAAAGGAGCAACTTCAGCATACCATGGATATTGGGTTTGGTCACTATGGCAATCGTAACAATTTTCTTTTAAAATGGCAGCTACTTTTGCAGAAGGTTTGGTTTCCGATTCAAAAGATGCGACGCTTTTATATCCATCATTATTCTTTTCTGGACGTATAAATTGGATGGCAACTAATGCAATAAGCGCCAAAACAAGAAAGATTTTTATACCTTTTTTAAGCATATTTATTTTTTTAGTGAATTTAAATAAAAAATAATTGCCTTGCGAATATCGGCAGCAGTTTCAGTTTCATTAGGCGTGTAAATTTTCACGATCCCTTTGTTATCAGGCGTTAAAAACGGTATATCCAAACCTTTCAGCAAAAAGTCGCTGAAAGCAACTGTATATGTTTTATTGTCGCTAATTGTTTTATCTCCAGTTTGCCAATCTCCATTTTCGTTTTGTGAAAATTTGTAGCGTTGAAGATAAGCTCCTTCACCGCTTTGCAGGGTTCCATATTCCAAAACCTCTTTCAATAAACTTCCTTTTAAATCTACTTTCAAGACACTTCCGCCAAAGGGGAGGACTCTAAAAATATCAATACTAGTTATATCACCCACCAACCTGTCATCTATTCTTATCGATCCGCCGTTTACCAGGGCACCATCAACATTATTATTATATGCATATGCCATGGAACGTGTAATTAATTCACCTATATTGGTTTGCTTGCTTCTATTGGATTTATCTGTGCCATCCAACGGAGAGGAAGCGTTATAAATTACCTCTTCAGGATTTTCTACCACCTCTTTAAGTTGTGCATCTACAAGATCTGTCCATTTGCTTACTACACGTTCTACCTTGGCTGAGGATGCTATTTTATCTGTAACCATCATTAATTCCGAGTTAATGTGGAGGTATTTAGTACGAAGATTATAAATCAGGGTGTGTACGTATACACTTTTGGCATTGGCGTCTGCTTTAGCAATAATGGTTCTGCCTTCTTTCTCAAGCATATTATAGTGTTCGTGGCCTCCCATTATTAAAGGCAACGATCGTAATCTTCGTGCTATTTCAATATCTTCTTCTAACGAAACATGAGTAAGGCCTACAACAAAGTCAGCTTTTTGTATAGCCAGATTATATGCTCTTTCGGCATTTTCATAAATATCGCCATAAGAAACATATGATTTTGGATTGGAAGGTAGGGTTACACCAAATACCCCAAATTTCATTTTGTTTCCATCAGCATCAATTGCATTGAAGGTAGAAAAATCTGATGTAGGTACAGTAGAGTATTCCCACTTGGTGGCAAAGGGTACCAGTCCTTTTTCGGTAACGTGTTTCACATTTGCCGTTGTCCACGTAAAATTGGATTCATTCAATCTTTTTTGTAAATCCTTTTCACTAAGGTCAAACTCATGGTTGCCGAATGTAACCAGATCGATATCCATAGCATTTAACACATCTATCATTTGTTCGCCATTTACTCGTTCGCCGTCAACTTTTAAAGTACCTATTAAGGATGGGTTTAAAAAATCGCCTGCCAAAAACAAATAGGTATTTGGAAACCTATCCTTAATTGAATCGCGAATATGTGCCACACGCGCCAATCCGCCATACTCTCCTCCATTCAGGGGTGCAATTTCATACACATCATTAATTTGAATAAGCTTTAGGGTAATGACTCCGGCACCTTTTATTGGATCCTCGGGATATACTTGTTGAAAAATTTGGCAGCTTGAAAAAGAACAGCCCACAAAAGCCAAAAGTAAAAGTTTTCTCATTTAATGATATTTAGTAAAAATTTTAGTTGCTTCATTATGTGCGCTTTCAAAAGACATCGGGTTAATGTTGCTCGAAACTTTTTCAGCAGTAAAATAGCTGAGCATTTTTTCGGTAGGCATGTTCCCTGTCAAATCGTCTTTAGCCATTGGGCAACCACCAAAACCTTGAATGGCTCCATCAAATCTTCTGCAGCCAGCTTTATAGGCAGCATCAATTTTTTCATGCCAAGCATTTGGTGTGGTGTGCAAATGTGCGCCAAATTCTATGTGGGGATATTTGGGTATTAAGTTAGTAAATAAATATGAAATAATATCAGGTGTAGATGAACCTACTGTATCACTAAGCGAAAGGATCCTCACCCCCATAGCTGAAAGCTTCTCCGTCCACTCCCCTACAATATCAACATTCCAAGGGTCTCCGTAAGGATTTCCAAATCCCATGGATAGATAGGCAACTACTTTTTTATTATTTTTTTCGGCTATATTTAATATATCTTGCAATAACACTAAAGATTCACTAATTGTTTTGTGCGTGTTACGCATTTGGAAATTTTCAGAAATAGAAAAAGGATAACCCAAATAATCAATTTCAGGATGTTTCACTGCATCTTCCGCCCCGCGAAGG
This sequence comes from Aequorivita aquimaris, assembly GCF_001573155.1. GTDB lineage: Bacteria > Bacteroidota > Bacteroidia > Flavobacteriales > Flavobacteriaceae > Aequorivita > Aequorivita aquimaris. Next base: position 44,431 of record NZ_JRWG01000007.1, read on the forward strand.
TTAGCGATGATGGCGAGCAATTTACTTCTGGTTGCAGAGAGGTCAAGCTTTGAAAGCACTTCTGCAGTGTCACGCATTTGCGGAATTGCCTTTGGCGAGACGAAACTCCCAAAATCAATGGTGTCAAAACCACAGCGCAAAAGTGATTGGATATATTTCACTTTTTGCTCGGTGGGAATCCACTCTTTGATGCCTTGCATGGCATCGCGCGGACATTCTATAATTTTTACTTGCTGCATTGCCCCAAAGATAGCAATTCCTGCGCAGGCAGGAATCTTTCAATTTTAAAAAAGAATTATGGAATTAGGGCAGCAAGATAAAAATGGCAATGCCCACAAAAACAACTATCTGAAGCCACTTTAAAACAATGCCCATACTTTTCCATTGGGAGATTAAAGATGAAATCTTACCCGCCGCGAGGGCTATGCTACTGAAAGTTATAAAAGAAACCATCATAAAAGTTATTCCCAAAATGTAAAATTGCAGCACGGTGTTTCCGTTTTCATTCCAAAGAAAACCAGGGAAAAACGCCAAAAAGAAAATCATCACTTTTGGGTTTACCAAATTCATAATAACGCCAGTTTTAAATAGTTGTGCGTATGATTTTTTTGGAGCATTTTCAGCCAAAGAAATATGCTCGTCACTTTTATAGACTTTGTACGCCAGGTAAAGCAAGTAACAAGCTCCAAAAACCTTTATTGCGTAAAAAAGTTCTTCCGAAGCAGTAATAATTGCAGAAATGCCAAAAGCCAAAAGTGTAGTGTGGACTATGCAACCACTTATCAATCCAGCAGTTGTGGCGATGCCACTTTTGGTGCCGTTGGCCAAGGATTGCGTAAGCACATAAATATTGTCCGGTCCCGGTGAGATGGCGAGCGCTAAAGTGGCGATTGAAAAAGAAATTAGGGTTTCAATCATTTCCGCTTTAAAATCGCTTTGTTTATTTGCTTAGTCAGCCCCGGACCTTCGTAAATAAACCCTGTGTAAAGTTGCACCAAAGTTGCGCCCGCATCCAGTTTTTCCAAAGCATCTTCTGCAGAATGGATTCCGCCCACGCCAATGATAGGAAACGCTTTGTTGCTCTTTTCCGATAGAAAACGGATTACTTCCGTGGCTCTTTTATTTAAAGGCTTTCCGCTTAAACCGCCCATTTCCTTTTTGTTTTCGGAAGTAATTCCTTCGCGGGAAATTGTGGTGTTGGTTGCAATAACACCATCAATTTTCGTGGTTTCAACAATTTCAATGATGTCCAAAAGCTGTTCATCGGTCAAATCTGGCGCTATTTTTAAAAGAATTGGTTTGCGTTTTTCTTTTGAATTATTTCTATCCTGAAGCGTTTGCAACAAATCGGTCAACGGCTTCTTTTCTTGCAAAGCGCGCAGGTTTGGCGTATTGGGTGAACTTACGTTTACCACAAAATAATCCACATAATCAAAAAGCGCCTCAAAACAGATAATGTAGTCGTTTACGGCTTCTTCATTGGGCGTAAATTTATTCTTCCCAATATTTCCGCCTATTAAAACCCTTCGATGCAGCCTTTCCTGAGCGGAGTCGAAGGGCTCAGGATGACAATTTGCCTTCAATCTTTCAACCGCTTCTTCCACCCCGCCATTGTTAAAACCCATTCGGTTAATAATTGCGGAATCTTCTTTCAAACGAAACAAACGCGGCTTTTCATTGCCCGGTTGGGGTTTTGGGGTGACGGTTCCTATTTCAATAAAACCGAAACCGAAATTTGAAAGTTCTTTGTAAAGCTTCGCATCTTTGTCAAAACCCGCGGCAAGCCCCACTGGGTTTGGAAATTTCAATCCAAAAAGTTCGCGCTCCAGTTTTGGGTCTTCAATTTTATAAATACTTTTAAAAATACTTCCGAAGCCAATTTTATGGAAAAACCGAATCAGTGAAAAAGTGAAATGGTGAATTTTTTCAGGATCAAAGATGAAAAAAATGGGACGGATGATGGTTTTGTACATGGTTGAAAAATGTGGTACAAAAATACACTAATCTATGTATTTGTTATTTTGAATATGCTTTATTTTGCATTGTAAAAGAAAAGCTATGATTGAAAAACAACACCTTATTGACCGCTTCAAAAGCTACGTAACCATAGATACCGAAAGCGATCCAAACAGCGATACCACGCCCAGCACCAAAAAACAATGGGACCTCGCCAATAAACTTGCCGAAGAACTCAAGCAGATTGGAATGGAAGACGTAACCATTGACGAAAACGCCTATATAATGGCTACTTTGCCCGCCAATGTTTCACATCCTGTTCCTGTTATTGGTTTCGTTTCACACTTTGATACTTCGCCAGATTTTACTGGCGCTAATGTAAAACCGCAAATAGTTGAAAACTACAATGGAAAGGATATTCTGCTGAACAAAGAACAGGATATCGTTCTTTCTCCAGATTATTTTGAAGATTTATTGCTTTACAAAGGCCAGACCCTCATTACAACAGATGGCACTACGCTTTTGGGCGCTGACGATAAAGCTGGAATTACCGAAATAGTTTCCGCAATGGAATATCTTATAAACCATCCCGAGATTAAGCACGGCAAAATCCGAGTAGGCTTCACGCCCGATGAGGAAATAGGCCGTGGTGCGCATAAATTTGATGTGAAAAAATTCGGCGCAGATTGGGCCTACACCATGGACGGCAGCCAAGTGGGCGAACTGGAATATGAAAACTTCAACGCAGCCGGGGCAACGGTTACCGTAAAGGGAAAAATTGTGCATCCCGGTTATGCCAAGGGAAAAATGATAAACAGTATGTACATCGCTACGGACTATATCAATTCGCTCCCAAGGCTGGAAACCCCTGAGCATACCGAAGGGCGGGAAGGCTTTTTTCACCTGCATGGCATTAAAGGAACGGTTGATGAAACTAAAATTCAATACATAATCCGCGACCATGACCGTAAGCATTTTGAGGCCCGAAAAGATATGATGCAAAAACTTGCTGACGACCTGAACGAGCAGCACGAAATGGAAGTAGTAACTGTTGAAATAAAAGACCAATATTTCAATATGCGCGAAAAGATTGAACCCGTAATGCACATTGTAAAAATTGCAAAACAAGCCATGGAGCAAGCTGGCATTGAGCCATTAATAAAACCAATTCGCGGTGGCACCGATGGTTCGCAACTTAGCTTTATGGGGCTGCCGTGCCCGAACATTTTTGCTGGGGGGCACAATTTTCACGGCAGGTATGAATATGTGCCTGTGGAAAGCATGCAAAAGGCTGTAGAGGTAATTGTGAACATTGCAAAAATTACCGCAGAGGATATCTCAAAGTTTAAAAAAGAAGAAGAATAGCTTTTTGAAATAGTTATTCAAAAAAGAAACTCCCTCAACTATTTAACAATAGATTAAGGGAGTTTTTATTTAAAAAAGGAACAATTTACTATTTCTTTTCTTTTACGGGAGCGTTTAGTTTTGCTGTTCTTTCCATAGAAATGGCAGCTCTTTCAAACTTTATTTTTCCGGCACCGCATTCAATTATGCAGGTTCCATCATCATTAAGTTCTAGTACTCTTCCGTGGATTCCGCCATTGGTAATCACTTTGTCACCTTTTTTTAATTGGGCGGCAAACTGCTTTTCCTGTTTGGCTTTTTTCATTTGGGGACGTATCAAAAAAAGGTACATCACCAAAAACAATAATATTATTGGTAAAAAACTTTGTATTTGTTCCATAGCAATTATTTATTCCTAAAATGGGTATTAGGAAGTTGGGGTTTTAACGGGTGCAGCACCAGCTTTAGGGTTTACAAAAGCTTTGATTGTCAAAGTTTCTGTCCCTGCTTTTGTGTTTGTAGTAAGTGTAACTGTTTTGCTCACTTGATTTTGTCCGCTACCATTGAATTTTACCAAAAGCTCACCTGAGTCACCTGGCGCAACTGGTTCCTTAGTATATTCTGGAACTGTACAACCACAGCTACTTTTTGCATTTACAATCAATAAAGGGGCCTCACCAGTGTTTTTGAATTTAAAAACGTGCTCCACATTTGTCCCTTGGTCAATAGTACCAAAATCAAATTGACTTTCTTCAAAAGTGATTACTGGAAATTTGCCAGATTCTGCATCACGCGCCTCTGCTGTTGCAACATTTTCTTCGTTTACTTTATCTGCTGCATTATCCTTGCAAGAAGAAAAAGCGAAAACAGATAGTATTGCTACTAATAATACTGATTTTTTCATGATAATTGTTATTTTTTATGTTTTTAGCACGCCAAAAATAGGGATTTTTTTACTTTTATTGAAGTCCGCGTCCAATTTTATTGAGTTTGCCATTTTCTTCAAATTCCTTCACTATTTTATCCAGAATTCCGTTGACAAAAATGCTGCTTTTAGGCGTTGAATATTCTTTGGAAACCTCTAAATACTCGTTGATTGTGGCCCGAACAGGAATTGATGGGAAATATAAAAATTCAGCAATGCCCATTTTCAGAATTATCAAATCTACATCGGCGATGCGTTCTTGGTCCCAGTTTGGTGTTTTTCCCTCAATCTGTGCATTTAGCTTGTCTTCGTTCAAAATCACTTTTCTGAAAAGCTGCAATGCGTACTCTCGGTCTTCCTCATTTTTATAGAGGTTGGGAACCAAAAGCGAGGAGGCATTTTTCTCCGAAAGTTTATTTAGCATCTTTACAATGGCCGTATTCACAATGGGAAAATCATCTACCCAAGTCAATCTTTTGTCTTCTAAATAATCGTAAAGCTTTTCATTTGGCGCCACTAATTCCTTGAAAACCTTAATTATGAAATCTCTATCTTCTTTATAAGTAGTTTCTTTTTTTGAAAGGTAATCATCGTACCATTCCAATTGGCGCAGCTCGTTAAAAATAATTGAAACATACTCGCTGTCCAATTTCCAGTAATTGAGTTTTTTCTTTTCAATAATATTAGAAAAGGTTGCGTTTTCGGCAATTACCTTTAAAAGCTTGTTGTCAACAAAAGTACGGCTGGGGTTCTTTTCAAGTGTGGTAGCAAGGTGTTTTTTTTGCGAACGGTTAAGGAAGCTTTCTGCTTGCTCCTGAAGTGAAACAAGCAACTGCAACAACAATAAATAAAGATCCTGCATTTGGTCTATGCTGTGCAACAGAAATTTTTCCTGTGAATCAATATCTGGGTTTACCCGTTGGTTAAAGGCGTAAACGGACTGCAAAACTTTTACTCGTATATGTCTTCTTGTAAGCATATTTTAGAAAGAACTGTTTTTAAAGAAACAACGCACAAGAATGTTCTTGTGCGCTGCAAAGATAGTGTTTTAAAAAAACCGAAACCTATTTTTCGTTTTTTCTTGCATCAATTCTAGCTTGGGCTACGTTGAAGGCTGCTTGATGCGTTGTAATATTATCTGCATCAGCTTTTTTCAAAATTTCAAGCGTAGTGTTATAAATGTTTTCAGTCTTGCGCATTATTTCCTTTCGGTCATAATTTTCTAGTTCTGCATACACGTTTATAATTCCACCGGCGTTAATCAAGAAATCTGGTGCGTAAACTATTCCTCTTTCACGAAGCATTTTCCCGTGCTTTTGCTCTTCAGCCAATTGATTGTTTGCAGCACCTGCAATAATTTTTGTGCTTAATTGGTTTATGGTAAAATCATTAACAGTAGCTCCTAATGCACAAGGCGCATATATATCCATTTCTTCTGCATAAATGTTGTCTCCACCATATATGTTCACGCTGTATTTATCGCGAACTTCTTCCAAACGATCTTGGTTAATATCGGCAATATATACTTTTGCACCTTCATTGCTCAAGTTTTCAACTAGAGCTTCACCTACGTTTCCAATTCCTTGAACGTAAATAACTTTATCTTCCAGTATATCGCTTCCAAATTTATATTTTGCCGCAGCTTTCATTCCCATAAAAACACCATAAGCAGTAACCGGTGAAGGGTTGCCCGCGCCACCTTTTGATTCAGAAATTCCTGTAACGTAAGGGGTAACCGTGCGCACCAAATCCATATCTGAAGTTGCCATTCCCACATCTTCGGCAGTAATGTATTTTCCGCCAAGAGAATGTACAAACTCACCAAACTTCAGCATTAATTCTGGAGTTTTTTGGGTTTTTGCATCACCTATCAAAACCGCTTTTCCGCCGCCAAGGTTTAAGCCCGTGATTGCACTTTTGTAGGTCATCCCGCGTGAAAGACGCAATACGTCGTTCAAGGCTTCCCACTCGCTGGTATAATTCCACATTCTGGTGCCGCCCAAAGCAGGTCCCAAAACCGTATTGTGGATACCAATTATTGCTTTTAATCCAGTATCTTTGTCGTTGCAAAAAACGATTTGCTCGTGATTGTCAAAAGACATTTGCCCGAAAACCGGGTCTATTTTATGAAGTTCGTTTGTTTTAATTACTTCAGTTACCATAGCTTTTTTAATTATTTTATTCATCCTTTAAAAAGGCGGTGCAAAAGTAGCTTATTGTTGTCAATTCCACAAAGCAATGGTTGTTAATTTAAGAATTTTAAAAAAGTTAGCGTGCAGCTAACTGAAGCATAAATGAAAGAATTAAAGTATCTCAACAAATATTTTCTAAAATATAAAGGGCGGCTGCTATTAGGTGTGTTCATCACTATTATTGCAACCGTTTTTAAGCTCGTTGTTCCTATGAAAGTGGGCGATTCATTGACTTCGGTCAAACAATATATGAATGGTGAAATTGCGGATATCGGTATTGTAGAACACGAGTTGCTTATTAACATTTTATTGCTTTTAGGCGCTGCGCTGCTATCTGCGCTATTCACTTTTATGATGCGGCAGACCTTTATTGTGGTATCCCGATATGTGGAATACGACCTCAAAAACGAAATTTTTCAACATTACGAAAAACTCTCTTTAGGCTTTTACAAACAGAACCGCACGGGCGATTTGATGAACCGCATCAGCGAGGATGTTTCCAAAGTACGCATGTACGTGGGCCCAGCGCTAATGTATAGCATTACTACCTTAACGCTTTTCGTGGTTGTAATCAGCTATATGTTTTACAAGGCTCCCATCTTAACTTTATATGCAATAGCGCCATTGCCTATTCTTTCACTTGCAATTTATAGGTTGAGTGTGCTTATCAATCAACGCACAACCATTGTACAGCAGTATCTTTCAAAACTCACCACCTTCACACAGGAAAGTTTTAGCGGGATTGCGGTAATAAAGGCCTACGGAATAGAGCCACGTACCAACGCCAATTTTGAAGAACTCGCCGAGGGTAGCAAAGTGAAGAACATAGATCTCGCAAAGGTGCAGGCCCTGTTTTTTCCTTTGATGATTTTACTCATCGGCATTAGCAATATACTCGTAATTTATATAGGCGGAACACGCTACATAAACGGCCAGATTGCCGAATTTGGAACCATTGTTGAATTTTTGATTTATGTGAATATGCTTACTTGGCCCGTTGCCGTAGTTGGCTGGGTTACCTCCATGGTGCAACAGGCAGAGGCTTCACAAAAACGAATCAACGAATTTTTGGAGACTGAACCTTCCATCGAGAATTTAGTGGCAGAAAATACTCCGATTGGGGGAAATATTGAATTCGACCATTTATCATTTACCTACCCAGACACAGGGATTACGGCGCTAAAGGATGTCTCCTTTACAGTAAAACCCGGTGAAACTTTGGCGATTGTTGGAAACACAGGTTCGGGAAAATCGACGATTTTGGAATTGATAGGAAGACTTTACGATGTAGAGGAAGGGATGCTGAAAATAGACAATACGCCCATCCGTCAGTTAAATTTGGATGATTTGCGCAATAGCATTGGCTACGTGCCCCAAGATGCTTTTCTTTTCAGTGATACGCTTCGCAACAACATTCGCTTTGGGAAAGAGGACGCTTCGGAAGAAGAGGTGATTGAAGCTGCGAAAAACGCCGCCGTGCATAAAAATATCATCGGCTTTGCCAAAGGGTACGACACCGTGTTGGGCGAGCGCGGCATTACCTTGAGCGGAGGCCAAAAACAACGCGTTTCCATTGCCCGCGCCATTATTAAAAACCCACAGATACTTCTTTTTGACGATTGTCTTTCAGCGGTTGATACAGAAACTGAAGAAGAAATACTCCAAAACCTCCATAAAATTTCAGAAAACAAAACCACGATTATCGTGAGCCACCGTATATCTTCGGTAAAAAATGCCGATAAAATAATTGTGCTGGAAGACGGAAAAATCATACAGCAGGGCACGCACAATAAATTGGTGAACAGCGAAGGCTACTACAAGGAACTTTACGCGAAACAACTTTTGGAAAAAGAAATGTAAATTTTACTTTGGCTGGTTTGGATTTTTTTTGGATTTTTGGCAAAACGTTAGCAAAAAACAGAAATTATGAGTGACCACTATACGATGGAGCAAGAAGAGATTTTTTCAAAAGTAATGCGCGCGGGAAGACGCACCTATTTTTTTGACGTAAGGTCCACAAAGGCAGGCGATTTCTACCTTACCATTACCGAAAGCAAAAAATTTACAAATGATGATGGTTCCTACCATTACAAAAAGCACAAAATTTATCTTTACAAAGAGGATTTCAGCGAGTTTAAGGACAACCTTGAGGAAATGATAAATTACGTAATCGACGAAAAAGGTGAAGAGGTTATAAGCGAGCGCCACCAAAAAGATTATAAAAAAGAAACCGATGACGTTGCGGCCACTGCTGAAAAGGCTTCAGAAAACGGGCAACCGGACACCAGCAACTTTACCGATATTGAATTTGACGATATATAAGTTTCAAACTTTTAAAAATAGAACCGGCACGGTCAAAAACCGCTGCCGGTTTTTTATTTCAGAAGCTCAAATACTTTGCTTATTTTTCAGGAATAAAACTTTTTCCCAGCTACTTTTATGGTAAACAAACTGTACCAACCCTACAAACCAAATCTGGATTTTTCGGGGCTGGACCATATTGTGATTGGAAGCGGAATGGGCGGGCTCACCGTTGCAACCTGGCTTGCAAAGGCCGGAAAAAAAGTGGCAATTTTTGAACGCCACTACGTCCCCGGCGGTTTCACACACAGCTTTAAACGCAAGGATGGCTTTCAGTGGGATGTTGGCGTGCATTACGTGGGCAATATGGCAGAAGGGTCTTCATTACGCGGTTTTTTCGACTTTTTGACGGATGGAAATTTGCAGTGGGAAACGATGGGCGAAGTGTACGATGTGGCAAATATTGATGGCACGGAATATCTTTTTAAAGCCGGAAAGGAAAATTTCAGAAAACAATTTCTCGCCTATTTTCCCAAAGAGGAAATGGCAATTGACAGCTATCTTTCCCTGATTGAAAAAACAAACAAGCGCGGCGGTGCCTTCTTCTTCGAAAAAATTTTTGAGCCGTGGTTCAGTAAATCGGTCGGTTGGATTTTCAGAAAAAGATATTCCAAATTTTCCCAAAAAACCACTTGGGAGGTTTTAAATGAACTCACCAAAAACGAGCGGTTGATTGCCGTACTCTGCGCCCAATGTGGCAATTACGGCCTGTCGCCAAAAAATAGCAGTTTTGCGGCGCATGCGATGGTGATTGGCCATTTTTTGGAAGGCGGCTACTACCCTATCGGCGGCGCCGACCATATTTGTGAAAAAACTTTGGAAGTCTTTACAGCGCACGGCGGCAAGATTTTTATAAACGCCGACGTCACCAAAATCGTTACCGAAAATCATAAGGTGAAAGGAATTGAGCTTGGCGAAAAATTCATTGCCTGCCAAAGCGTGATAAGCAATGTGGGCGTAAACAACACCTTCAATTATTTGCTTTCTGAAACTGATAGAAAGGTTTGCAATTTCAATCTAAAAAATGTGCAACCTGCCAGCGCACACATCTGTTTATATCTTGGGCTGAACAAATCAAGCGAGGCCCTCAACCTTCCGAAACACAATCTTTGGTATTACAAACACGACGGCATTGACGCAATTTTTGACAAAGCTACTTTGGAAAATGCGCCGGAAAATTTTGCATACATCTCCTTCCCTTCCGCAAAAGACCCCAATTGGGAAACCCAAAATCCGGGGACGGCGACAATCCAAGCAATTTCCGTGGGTAATATGGATTGGTTTGAAGCCTATAAAGATTCAAACTGGATGAAACGCGGGGAGGAATACCTTCAACTAAAAAAGAATTTTGAAACCGAAATGCTAAAGGTGCTCTACAAGATTTTTCCCCAGATTGAAGGAACCATTGTGGCTTCCGAAGTTTCAACCCCGCTTTCCACAGAAAATTTCACCAATTATAAAAGTGGCGAAATTTACGGTTTGGCACATTCGCCAGAACGATTTGCGCTTCCATTTTTAAGACCGAAAACTAAAATAAAAGGTCTTTTCTTAGCAGGCCAGGATATCACCTTAGTTGGTGTGGCGGGCGCGATGCTTTCGGGTTTGTTGTGCGCAACCGCCATTTTAAAGTTTGGTTCGTGGAAAATTTTTCGGGAAATTAAAAGCAGGCAATAATCAATTAGTTTTTAATTACTTTAGCCCAAAATTTCAGCCTATGGAACGCTTAAAAATTGGTTTGGCAATTCTGGCAATTGCTTTCTCCGCATCTTTTGGTTTTTCCCAAGAAGACTCTACCTCGGTAAAAGCGGATTCCCTGAATATCGTGCTATTGGAAAACTATAACAAACGCTTGGCTGAGATAGAACGCCAGCGAGTAGCCGATTCCATCAAAAAAAGTGAACTTGAGGCCGAACTGAGCGCCCTAAAAACCACGGACAACCTTAAAAAAGAAGAGTTGCAGGCACAGCTTATTGCCCTGAATGAAAAGGAAATAAGACGGCTTGAAGACAAAAAGATAAAAATTGACTCTTTAAAAAAGGTTACCAAAGGCTTTCCGGTTTTTGGCTTTTTTAACGATACTCTTTTCGTGCTCTACTCAAAATTGGGCAGTTTTTCACCCAAAGACCGGGCAGAAGCTATAAACAGGCGTATAGACAAGCTTACCGATAATTTCAATTTTGATGAAACGTCCCTTGAAATCCAAAAGTCTGAAAACGAGGTGGATATCGTTTTTGGCGACCAAACCATAATGACCGTTATTGAGAACGATGCCCTGTGGAACGACACCACAAAAGAGGCCCTGGCCAAAGAATACAAGGATAAAATAAGTGCGGCCGTTTTAAAGTATAAGGATGAAACCAACTTATTCAACCTTGCTAAAAAAATAGGGCTGGCAATTTTGGTTTTGTTGATTATTGCCGCTCTGGTCAAGTATATTTCAAAGTTCTTTGCTTGGACGGCCATAAAAATTGAACTGCAGGAAGACAAAAGAATCAAAGGAGTGCAAATAAAAAATTACACCCTGTTTGATGCCAAAAGACAGATAAACGCTCTCTTAATACTGAACCGAATTCTGAAATGGATTGTCATAATTACGGCTATATACATTGCGCTTCCCATTCTATTTGGCATATTTCCCTGGACCGAACATTTTGCCGGCACCCTTATCGGTTACATTCTCAATCCGGTAAAAGGCATATTGACATCGTTTTGGAATTACCTGCCCAACCTTATTACGATAATCGTAATTGTCTTGGTTTTCAGATATATTCAACGGGGAATACGTTTCTTAAAGGACGAAATAGCCCGCGGCAATCTTCAAATCAACGGTTTTTATCCCGATTGGGCGGAACCTACCTATCAAATAGTACGCATTCTGCTGATTGCCTTTATGTTCGTTGTTTTATTCCCCTATTTACCGGGAAGTGATTCTCCCGTATTTCAAGGGGTTTCCGTGTTTTTGGGTTTTCTGTTTACCTTCGGCTCGGCAGGTTCATTGTCAAACATTATCGCTGGCTTGATTTTGACCTATATGCGTCTTTTTACAATTGGCGACAGGGTGAAAATTGGCGATGTATCGGGCGACGTGATTGAGAAATCAGTCCTGGTAACTCGTATTAGAACTCCTTTCAACGAAATTATCTCCATTCCAAATTCCACTGTTATGAACAGCCATACCATAAACTACAGCAGTGACGCACAGGAAAAAGGGCTTATAATACATAGCACGGTTACCATAGGATACGACGTTCCGTGGCAGGATGTACATACCGCTTTAATAGATGCTGCCCTACGGACCGAGCTTGTTTTAAAGGAACCCTCCCCTTTTGTTTTTCAGACCAGTCTGGATGATTTTTATGTAGCCTATGAAATTCACGCCCACGTACGCGAAGCGAATAGGCAGGGCCTTATTTATTCGGTACTCCATCAAAATATTCAGGACGTTTTTAACGAGCGTGGTATTGAGATTATGTCTCCGCATTATCGTGCCGCACGCGATGGCAATGAGACCACCATTCCCTCAAGCTATAGACCGAAGGATTATAAAGCGCCCAGTTTTAATGTGAAGACAAAAAAAACAGACAGAGCGTAACTACTTTCTTCCACTGAACAATAGAAGGGTCTGTCTATTTTGAAAACCGTATATTTGCCGCCTTTAAAAAAAACCAAATGCTTGCAAAATACCTTTTATCCTTCACACAAAACCCAAAAAACGATATCCTTTCCGGCCTTACCGTAGCCTTGGCTTTGGTGCCCGAGGCTGTTGCCTTTGCCTTTGTTGCGGGCATTGACCCCTTAGTAGGGCTTTACGGCGCCTTTATTATGGGAATAGTAACCGCCCTCTTCGGGGGTCGTCCGGGAATGATTTCCGGAGCAACGGGCGCAATGGCGGTAGTGATGGTCCATTTAATCCAAAAAGGAAACGAAGTAGGCCTAACCTTGGCTGAACCCGTGGAATACCTAGGCTTGCAGTGGCTTTTTATCACGCTTCTTTTTGTGGGCGCCATTCAAATTATGGCCGGGGTTTTTAGATTGGGAAAATTTGTTCGGCTCATTCCACATCCTGTAATGATGGGGTTTGTAAACGGATTGGCAATTGTAATTTTTCTTTCGCAATTAGGGCTATTTAAGGAAAGCCGTGGCACCGTGCCACAATGGCTTACAGGACCGGATTTGTGGGTGATGCTGGCATTGGTTGGGCTAACGATGGGCATTATGTTCGGCTTGCCGAAACTTACCAAAAAACTTCCGGCCGCCTTAATCGCCATTATTGTCGTGGCGTGTATAACCATCTTCGGAAATCTTGACGTAAGTACTGTGGGGTCTTTCATCCGAGATGGCGGTGGAAGTGGACTAAAAGGCTCTCTCCCTGTTTTTCAAACCCAAATTTTTAGTTTTATAGAAACCATAAATGGGCATTGGGATTTAATACTTTCAACCGCATTTTTATTGGCAGCTGTTGGCTTGATTGAATCTTTGATGACCTTAAATTTAATAGACGAAATGACCGAAACCCGCGGAAGCGGCAACCGCGAATGTGTTGCACAGGGCGGGGCAAATATCCTAAACGGATTTTTCGGCGGAATGGGTGGTTGCGCCATGATCGGGCAATCCATCATCAACGTGAGCTCTGGCGGTCGTGGTAGGCTTTCGGGTGCTACGGCAGCAATTGCGCTTTTGTGTTTCGTGCTTTTCGGCGCACCATTAATAGAACAAATTCCTATCGCCGCTTTGGTGGGCGTTATGTTTATGGTGGTAATTGGCACTTTTGCGTGGAGCAGTTTTCGGATTCTTCATAAAATTCCGCTTTCAGATGCCATTGTTTTAATTACCGTTTCGGCAGTAACTGTTTGGCAGGATTTGGCCATTGCGGTGTTTGTAGGTGTAATTATGAGCGCGCTTGTGTTTGCATGGAAAAGCGCCACGATGATTCGCGCCCGAAAGCGGATTAAAGAAGACGGAACAAAAGTTTACGAAATCTGGGGGCCCTTGTTCTTTGGTTCCACTACAGCATTCAACAGTAAATTTGATGTTTCCACCGACCCCGATTCTGTTGAAATTGATTTTATAGAATCAAAAATTTCAGACCATTCGGGAGTTGAAGCGGTGCGAAACATTGCAAATAAATATTTGAACAGCGGGAAGCAAATCAAGCTAACACACCTGAGCCCAGATTGCAAAGCACTTCTATTAAAATGGAACCCAGAGTTTGAAACCATTATTGAGGATTCCATTGAAGATCCGCGCTATTATGTGGTTACTGATACTTTGGATGCCGAAGTTTCTTAATCAATTTTTTCTGGAAAAGTGAAAATCAACCTTTTTTGATTCGCCATTTACAGTCCCTTCAATCCAAGCATGCAGTGAATCTTTCGCTGGAGTTGAATAGGTAATGCGCTGCGGAAAATCGTTTGATTTATTTTCAAAGGCAACTTGTCCATTTTCCAAAGAAATCATCTTGAAAGTAACCGGTTTTGAATCGTTTTGATTTGCGGTTGCAACCGTTAATAATAAATTTCCAAACTTTTCTTCAAGAGCCATCGTTTCTGCAAAAACTATTTCCTTTTTATTCATCTCCACAAAACTATAAGCCGTAAAGGTACTGTCGTTTTCCTGCGACCAGGTTTCTTGGGAATATTCCTCGTCGTTCTCGTTCACCCAAGTTCCTAACAGCCACTGCAATTGCTCAATTTGCTCAAACTTACCGGAAGTAATTTCAGTTTTGGATTTTTCTTCGGAATTGTTTTTACAGGAATTTAAAAATAATGGAAGGGCTAAAAATAATAGGAGTTTCTTCATAATTGACAGCTTTGTTTTGGCGAAGGTATCACAAAAAACAATTAATCATAGAATTCTTAGACCATTCCGTACTTCTTTTCCGGGCTGCAAGAGCGTTACATCTTTACCCTCCACAGCGCCCAAAACAAGACATTCGCTCATAAAATTGGCAATCTGTTTCTTCGGAAAATTTACCACGGCAACCACTTGTTTGCCAAGCAATTCTTTTTTTGAATAAAGTGAAGTAATCTGCGCCGAAGTTTTCCGTTGCCCAAATTCACTTCCAAAATCTATTAAAAGTTGGTAGGAAGGGTTTCGTGCTTCGGGAAAATCATTGGCTTCAATAATAGTACCCACGCGCATTTCGACCTTTTCAAAATCAGACCAGGATAAATTATTCGTCATGATGCAACTTTAACTTCTGAATCATTTCTGGTGAAACTTCACCTTGGTCAGCGCCATAGGCATCAACCAATAAGCCTTTAATGCCATCGTTCGTTTCTATTAAGTAAAGGATGGTGTTGTCGCCGGGATTGGTCATTCCCTCAAAACGGTAGAACTTTACAACGTCCAATTCGCCAGCCTTCCATTTCTTTTTAAGGTTTTTGGATTCTATGCCCTCGCCCACAAGGTTAAAGTCTTCTGTATAGCCGTGTTTTTGCAAATCTGCGATTGCCACGGAGAGCGATGAATATGAGTTTTTCATAATTTTTGGTTTAGATTTTAAAGTTAAAGGAGATAATTTGCAACTGCAAAGTTTTATAGTTTCTTTAGGAAAATCAGTATGCAGCAAGTCCGTAGGCTCGCGATTTATCGCGCGCCAATATTATTATTCAAAATAAAAAAACTTTGCGCCTTTGCGCCTTTGCGAGAGAATTCACAAAATCGTAACTTTAAAAATATTTTCACACCACTACTGAAAAGAAAAAATGGCCAGAACAGAATCCAAAATGCTTCCATTGGGAACGCAAGCCCCCGATTTTACATTGATTGACGCAGTAACCAACAATGCCGTTTCCTTAAAGGACGTGCGCGGCGAAAAGGGCACGGTAGTGATGTTTATCTGCAATCACTGCCCGTTTGTGAAACATGTAAATGACGAACTGGTGCGTATTTGCAACGATTATCGGGTAACCGGCTTTGGATTTGTGGGCATAAACAGTAACGATATTATCAAATATCCCGAGGATTCCCCTGCCGAAATGTGGCGAACTGCGCGCAGGCACAGTTACCCTTTTCCATATTTATATGATGAAACACAAGAGGTAGCGAAAGCCTACGACGCAGCCTGCACACCGGATTTCTATCTTTTTGATGATGAACTGAAACTGGTTTACAGAGGCCAATTGGACAACAGCCGTCCCGGGAACGGTATTCCCGTAAACGGTAGAGACCTCAGGGAAGCGCTGGATAATATCCTAAACAACAATCCGCAGAGGAAGGATCAAAAACCGAGTATTGGGTGTAATATTAAGTGGAAGGAATAAATTCGGGATTCTTTAATTGGGGATTCGGGGTTCGAATTCACAAATCCCGAATCCCGAATCCCGAATCACTACTTCACGTCCATTAATTCCACATCAAAAATTAAGGTCGCACTTGGAGGAATAACCCCGCCAGCTCCGCGCTCGCCATAGGCAAGATGCGAAGGAATTACAAAACGGGCCTTATCGCCTACTTGCAATAATTGGATGCCTTCATCCCACCCAGCTATTACTTGCCCAACGCCCAGTTGAAAGTCGATGGGTTGCTTTCTTTTGTATGATGAATCAAACTCGGTTCCATCAGTTAAGGCGCCTTTGTAATGCACGGAAACCGTTTTTCCCTTTTCAGCTTTTTTACCGTTTCCTTTTTGGATTATTTTGTAAAGAAGTCCGCTATCGGTTCTATCAAAACCTTCTGAAATTTTTTTCAGTTCGGCTTCCTGAGCTTCTTTCATTTTTGCAATTCGCTGCTCCCTTTCACCAGTAAAACTTCTGAAAGCTTCTACAGCATTCCACTTTTTGGCTTCTTCGCCTACGCGGATTATTTCAACCTTTTGCATAGTATCGCCTTGCGCAACACTATCAACAACGTCCTGCCCTTCCACTACATTTCCAAAAACGGTGTGCTTGTTATCCAACCAAGGCGTGGCAACGTGCGTTATAAAAAACTGACTGCCATTGCTCGCAGGCCCAGCATTTGCCATGGAAAGCACCCCCGGGGTATCGTGGCGAAGGTCTTGGTGAAACTCATCGTCAAAGTTATAGCCTGGTCCACCAGCGCCCGTACCATTGGGATCGCCGCCCTGAATCATAAAATCTGGGATTACACGGTGAAATTTTAACCCATCATAATAGGGTGTTCCCTGTGGTTTTGCTGAATTTTCCAAGTTCCCTTCTGCCAAAGCCACAAAGTTTCCAACCGTTCCCGGGGTTTTGTCGTGTGTAAGTTTTATAAGAATTTCTCCTTTTTCGGTCGTTATTTTTGCGTAAATACCGTCTTGCATTTTTTGTTTTTTTAAATTGAAATGCAAAGGTAAGGAAATAGGAAGTATGAAATTGGAAATAGGAAATGGGAAGTTGGAATTTTTAAAATCTGATTCTATAGCCAAGAGCGAAAAGCGAAGGTTTTTAGAAAGAGGAAAGCTGTATATTTGAGATTTATGAAATAAGTGGGATATACACAACACCACGGCTTTTAAAAATTACACATTAATTATTTTTATGAAATCAAATAAAATATTTATAGTTCTACTGATAATATCTAGTTTTATCTCTTGTAACAATGAGGATGATAACCCAAAACAGGAACAAGAAATAATAAATCCCTGCGAAAAACTTTATAAAAAACAAACATTGTATGAACTAGGGTCTCCCACGTTTATAAACGAAGTTTTTTATGATAGTGCCTCAAGAATAGATTCAATCTCTCAATTTGATGTTACTACAGATGTTTCTATACATTATAAAGTAAGCTATGAGGAAAATGTAATATCTAAAATACAACATGAAATTATTTATAATTTTAATCCTACTTTAGACCAAGTGATAGTGTACGATGATATTGACATTACAAATTCAAATATTATTCTCAACTCAAGTAATAGTGAAAGAAAAATTGAAATAAATTATACAGATATATACGTAAATAAAACTAAAGAGTATTATTCCCAAAATCCTCCAAGTTTTAGTGAGCAGACTTTTAGTAGAAACGGTCAAAATCAAATTATTTCTAATACAGCATTTGGAAATACATATTCCTATTCAAATCACGTTAATGGAGAAAACAATGATTTAGTTGGAATTGGAATTATTAATGATTTACCCAATATTCTTTTAATCTTTAAATTGAGACTTTCATCAAGCACCCCATTAACAGTAGGAATGACAGATTTAAATATTGAATTTGAAAACAATAGCTGCATTATAAAATCTATAAAAGACGAAAATAGATACAAGGTTTATGAATATATCAATCCATAGAAATATGTAGCGTTTAAGCGTTATGGTGATGAAAATTTTATAAATTTATATATTAATAATTTCATATTTACTCCTTACTTAATAAGACACAATGGATACCTAAAACTAATCCAAAAAAACAACCTTAGCCAGTACATAAGAAACTAATTCTTTCATCCTAAAAATTTCCAGACTCCAAATCACTTCTCTCTTTTCGCTTTTCGCTAAAATGTAACAAAACGCTAACCCATTCGTCATACAAACAACCAACTTCCAAAAACAATTCCGTGGAAAATATTCTCACCATAAATAATCTAACCAAGAAATTTGGCGCACTAACTGCCGTGGACAATCTTTCCTTTTCAATTGAAAAAGGCAATGTGTACGGTATCCTCGGCCCAAACGGCAGTGGTAAAAGTACCACACTGGGCATTGTGCTTAATGTGGTAAACAAAACCGCGGGCGACTTTAAATGGTTTGACGGTAACATCGATACGCACAATGCCTTAAAAAAAGTGGGCGCCATCATTGAGCGCCCCAACTTTTACCCGTATATGACCGCCGTGCAAAACCTGCAACTGGTGTGTAAAATAAAGGAAGTTTCGGAAGAAAAGATTTCTGAAAAATTGGAGCTCGTAGGACTTTTGGATAGAAAGGACAGCAAGTTCAGCACCTTTTCCCTGGGAATGAAACAACGCTTGGCAATCGCTTCGGCACTGCTGAACGACCCCGAAATACTGATTCTCGACGAACCCACAAACGGCTTGGACCCGCAGGGAATACACCAAATTCGGGAGATCATAAAAGTAATTGCTTCACAGGGAACTACCATTTTATTGGCCTCGCATTTATTGGACGAGGTTGAAAAAGTCTGTACGCACGTTGTAATTCTTCGGAAAGGCGTAAGTCTCTATTCCGGCAGCGTGGACGGGATGAACGCCAGCCACGGTTTTTTAACAATGCAGAGCAACGATATGGAAAAGTTGCAAAAAGCTTTGGAAGGAAACACGGCCTTTGGCACCGTAAAACGCGAGGGCGATTTTATCATCGCTTACCTCAACAATCCCATGGACGCTTCGGAAGTGAACAAACTGCTTTTTGAAAAAGGCATCACCCTTAGCCACCTTGTGAAACGCAAGGAAAGCCTTGAAGAACAATTCCTTGAACTCACGAAACAAAACTAACCACCCGATGCTACGATTGTTAAATATAGAACTTCAGAAACTGCGCTATAACCGTTCGGCAAAGGTTATTTCCATTATTTATTTTGTGCTTATCACTTTCATTGCCTTGATTGCTTCCATCGAATTTAATTTTGGTGACTTTCACTTTCGGGTGGCGGACCAAGGAATTTTCAATTTTCCGTATATCTGGCATTTCAATACTTATGTGGCGGCCATCTTGAAATTGTTTTTGGCCATCGTAATTGTTTCTATGATGAGTAACGAGTACAGTTATAGAACCTTAAAACAAAACTTGATTGACGGCCTTAGCAAAAAGGAATTTGTACTTTCAAAGTTTTTGACCGTCTTGCTTTTCGCAGTGATATCAACGGTTTTTATTTTTAGTGTCTCGTTGATTTTGGGGGGTTACTTTTCAGATTACAATGAAATAGGAATCATTTTCAGCGATATGGAATACATAGGCGCCTATTTTATAAAATTGGTAGCCTTTTTCTCTTTCTGTCTATTCCTGGGGGTTTTGGTGAAACGTTCCGCCTTCGCGCTTGGCTTTCTGATTGTATGGCAAATTGTAGAATGGTTATCTTACGGTTTGATGAAATGGCAGTTTTTTAAAGACACTGAAATTGCTGACAATGTTGCGCAATTTTTTCCGCTGAATGCAATGGCAAATCTTATCAAGGAACCTATGAGTCGCTTGGGCGCGATACAATCTGCCGCCAATCAATTGGGCGAAAATTTCAACAAAGATTATGGCGTAAGTTGGTTGAATGTACTCATTGTATTGGTGTGGACAGCCCTTTTTATCTACTGGTCCTATGCCATTCTAAAGAAAAGAGACTTGTAAAAAAGGAATCGTCCCGTTGATTTTTTGCCTATATTTAGCAAGCAATCAACCCTTATTTTTTTGAAGCGTTTCCTTTTTATACTTTGCTTTTTAATTTCCACAGTTGTCTTTCCGCAAGACATTGAGCTGTTTAAACAGTTTAATGGGCATTACGATTACACTGCTTTTGGCAATACATTAAATGTTGAAGAAAATGGTCAAGGCGGACAATGCTTCATTCTTACCAGCAGCAGTGCCAACTTTCAACTAGAACCCAATCAAGAGGTAGTTGCTGCCTATTTATATTGGGCAGGGTCTGGTCCTGGGGATTTCAACGTAACCTTCAATCAAGTTCCGATAACTGCAGAACGCACCTTTACTGAAAGTTATAACAGCGGCGGACAGGATTATATTTATTTTTCAGCATTTGCAGATGTTACCGAGCAAATTCAAACCACAGGAAATGGCAACTATACACTTTCTGATTTAGACCTTACGCTTGTAATTCCTGCATATTGCAGTCCGCCAGGCTCGGGCACCAACTTCGGGGGTTGGGCGGTTACTGTGGTTTATGAGGATGTGACCCTTCCCAACAATCAAGTAAATATATTTGATGGTTTGGAAAGTGTATCGCGCGTTGACCAAACTTTGGATATAACCTTGGATAATTTGATGGTTTTGGATACCGAAGGCGCCAAAATAGGTTTCCTGGCTTGGGAAGGCGATCGCGGGCTTGCGGTTAACGAAACCCTTCGCATCAACGGAAACATTCTAAGCAATCCACCGCTAAACCCTCCCGACAATGCCTTTAACGGTACCAACAGTTTTACGGGCAGCAATGTGCTCTACAATATGGATATTGATGTTTATCCCATTTCAAATTATATAAGTCCGGGAGACACCTCTGCAAGTATTCAACTTACCAGCGGCCAGGATTTTGTGATGGTCAACAATATTATTACCGTTTTAAACACGGAGTTGCCCGATGCAACCATTTCCATAGACAATATTATCGGCGGTACCGAATGTGGCAATCGCGAACTAAGGCTGGATTACACGGTTTACAACCTCAACAGCACCGACGTACTCCCGGCAGGAACGCCCATCGCTTTTTATGCGGATGAAACGCTGGTGGCCCAAAGTGCAACCGTGGCCGTAATTCCCATTGACGGACAGGAAAACGGAAGCATTACGTTCACGGTTCCCAACAATATTGAAGCAGATTTTATTCTGAAAGCGGTAGTGGACGATACCGGCAACGGTACGGGGATTGTCAATGAAACCAACGAAGACAATAACGAAGACCAAGCGCCTATTCATTTATTGTTAAACCCTGTAATCACGGGACTGCGCAATCTGGAAACCTGTGACGTTATTGGCGAGGAATTTTTCGATTTAACCGAAGCCACTTCACAAATAGACCCTATTTATGAATTGAGTTTTCACCTTTCGGAAGCGGATGCCGAAAATAATGTGAACCCAATCATCAATCCCGAAAATTTTCAGAATACCGAAAATCCGCAGACCATTTACATCCGGGTTTCCAATCCAGATTGTTTTTTGATTGATAGTTTTACGGTGGAAGTAATTCCCTGCCCCTTACCCGACGCTAACATTGAATTGCCGGAAATTTCAGCCTGTCGCGATCGGGCTTTATTGCTTCCCTTTACGGTTTATAATTTGGAAGCAACGGCACCGCTGCCTGCCAATACTTCCATAGCGTTTTATACGGAGGAGGTTTTACTTGGGCTTTCGCAAACGCGACAAACCATTCCGATTGGCGGCAGTGAAAATGGTGAAATAGAACTCCTTTTGTCCGATAGTTTGCCAAATACTTTTACTATCACAGCTGTAGTAGATGATGACGGTAACGGTAACGGTGCAGTAGAAGAACTCCGGGAGGATAACAACAGTTTTACGCAAAGCATTACGTTTGAAAGCATCCCCCCCATTCCGAATTTGCCTGACCTTTTGGAATGCGACAAAGGTTTTGACACGGCAATTTACGATTTAACCCAGCAAGATAATTTTATAAGAACAGGACCCAATGATGTGGTGAATTATTTCACTACTTCTGAACATGCTTTGCAAAATACTAACCCCATCTCCAATCCTTCTGAATATCAAAATACTACAGATCCACAGACCATTTATGTGCGGCTTGAAAACGAAATCTGCTTCGCAACCGCGTCCTTTTTATTAACTACGGAAAATTGCGCGCCTTTTATCCCCCAAGGCTTTTCGCCCAATGGCGATGGTATTAATGATACATTTGAAATCAGCAACCTCCTCAACATTTACGAAAATTTTGAGTTGAATATTTACTCCCGCGAAGGCAATTTAATCCATACCGCCTACAACGCCGATGGTTTTTGGGATGGGGTGGCTACAAAAGGGTTACTCTTTACCGGAAACCCCGTTCCCGTGGGTACGTATTATTACGTTTTGGTTTTAAACGACCCCAAATATCCCGAGGCTTTTATTGGATGGGTTTATGTGAATTATTAAGCTATCTCCTTCGTCTTCGCATCTTTTTGCTGTTTATTTTTTTCTGAAAGGCCCTGCTGTGTTTAAGCATTAAAGCATGCGTTTCTTCGTAACTTTTACCGTAAAGTTTCGCGTATTCGGCAGCAATTATTTTCACCATGGTTTTTGAAAGCCACAACCTGCGGAAGTTGCGCATGCGCTTTTCAAAAGACATTTCCTCAAAACGCATTCGGTTCAAATCAATTAAATAGAAATCGTAATTGTCGTTGCCGTTGTCCATTATCAAGGTATTTCCCGGGGAATGGTCTAAAAAATTCACGCCGTTTTCGTGCAACTTAAAAGTGAATTGGGTAAACTGCCTTAAAATTTCGTTACGCTTTTTAAATCGGGGATTATGTATCAATTCCCGAAAATCAAAATCATAATTTACGTGTTCACTTACATAATAACTTTCCTTCAAGCCTCCCGAAAAAATCTCAAGATATGCTACTGGAAAAGGCGTTTTTATACCAAAGTCAATTAATTTTGTAGCGTATTCAAAAGAGCGCCGGGCCTTGCTTTTCCGCAGATATTGATACACGAGCGACTGAAAGGCGTTGGGAGTTTTAAACTTTTTTATATTTAGGGAACGGCCTTCAAGCTGCACGGTTTTAATAATATTGCGTTCGCCCTTGGTCACGTATTCACCCGTTTTGGAAAAATTATGTAGCACATCGCGTAGCTTTGCGGCCATTTGGGAATAATCTGGGTGAATAACAAAATTTTCCTGCATTTTGAAAGAAGATAAAACCAAAAAAGGTATTTTGCGAAGGTAATCTATATGAAGAAAATTCTCGTTATACAAAACAAAAGAATTGGCGATGTACTAATTAGCTCCGTCATTGCCAATAATATTAAAAAAGTCTTCCCGCAAAGCGAAGTGACTTATTTTGTCTATGATTATACCACGGGGGTTTTGGAAAACAACCCTAATATTGCCAAGATTATTTCAGTAAAGGAAAAGGAACTCAAAAAATTTCCGAAACTTTTACAGACTATTGCGAAGATTAGAAAGGAGAAATACGATATTATTTTCGACCCGTATTCCAAGTTTCAAAGTAGAATGATTTGCTTATTTTCTGGCGCGGAATACAGAATTGGACTAAAACGGGCGCACAAAGAATTGAAGCTTCCATTCTACACCCACCCAATCAGTTTTTTGGAACATCGCTCCAAAAACTGCGGCAAGGCAATTGAAGATAGAATTAATATGATTGCTTCGGTTTTCGACTTAAAAGAACCTGAGTACGCTCCAAAAATATTTCTTACGGAAGCTGAAAAAAATTACGACAGGATTGATTCCCTTCAAAAACCGGTAATTATGTTGGGCATTTTGGGCAGTACGCCCCAAAAATCGATGCCTTACGAATATATGGTTGAAATAATTGACTTTATCACTTCAAATTACAAGGGCACCATTCTCTTTAACTATGCTCCCCATCAAAAAGACGAAGCGCAGAAGGTTTATGAAATGTGCCAAAATAAAGACCAAATAAACCTCGATATTTACGAAGACTCCATCCGTGGGTTCATTAAACTGATGAACCAATGCGACCTGTTGGTTTCTAACGAAGGCGGAAGTGTTCATATTACCAAAGCGCTTGAAAAACCTACCTTCACTATTTATTCGCCTTATGTAAACAAAGAGCATTGGTGCAGTTTTGAGGATGGCGACCATCACGATTCAATTCATTTATTGGAAGAAAAGCCCGATCTTTTCAGCAGTTTTACTTTAGAGGAACGAAGGCGAATTGAGCAGGACCCACATTCACTTTACAAACAATTGACCCCCGAAATGATTTTTGAAAAATTAAAGCCGTTTTTGGCGCATCATCTTAACAACCACGGCACTTGAATTTACTGGACAAATTTCATAACTGGCGAAGAAAACAACGCTGGAACCGACAATATAAACAGGGACGGTGGCAAAGCCTGCGTAGCGAAAAGGAAGCTTTGCGCTACCAAAAAATCATTGAATATATAAATCGTTTTTCACTTAAGAACCCAAGTATTTTAGATATTGGCTGTGGCGATGGTTTGCTCACCGAACGCATCAGTCCCGAAGACTACTCCTTTTTTTTGGGCTTGGATTTTTCAAATGAATCCATAAAAATAGCCTCTGAAAAGAGATTGCCAAAAGCAGAATTTCTTACTGCCGATGCTGTAAAATTCCACCCAAAACAAAAATTTGATGTTATCATTTTCAACGAAGCATTCTACTACATTCACGAAACTGAAAAGCAAAATGTTTTAAACCGAATGCTAAAGAGTCTTACAGAAGATGGAATTATAATAACTTCAATATATCGGGAAGGACACGGCTGTTGGCAATATTTCAAGGAAGATAAAAGGTTAAAAGAACTTGATTTTACTACTGTAACTACAGATGAAGAGCTTCGCTATTGGAAAATCGGGGTTTACAAAAAGAGTTAAACTGTTTTAATTGGCAACTTCCGTTTTCTTCGGAACAATACCGTAATCTGTCCAGACTCTTTTTTCCTTCTTTGTTATTCTTCGAATCGCCTTATTTTTTATAAACATTTCCTTCCGAACATAACCGCGCTCGTGGTCCAAATGCAGTGTAACCGTGCTATAGCGAATCTGCAATGGTTTAATGCCGTAGTTCATCAAACGTTCACCCATTTCGCGGTCCTCGCCACCGTACTGCATGCGTTCGTCAAATCCGTTTACCGCCAAAATATCTTTTTTCCATCCAGAGGCGTTGTTGCCGTCCCAGGTAGCGCTGGTGGGCGTAAAGGTGTTTAAAATATCTTCCTTCAAGCCGTAAGATGTTAGTTTGTTTAGTTTAAAAGTTTTTTTCAGACCGTGCTTCAAAAGCCATTTTGCATTGAAGCAACGCTGGGTTTCAATGTCATCTTTAGTAATCTGTTTTGAAATCTTCATCGAAAGCTTAAAATATCCTGCGGAGAGAAAGCAACCTGGACGGCTCAATCCCAAATGGGTTGCAACCAAATCATTTCGCGGAATACAGTCCCCATCTGTAAAGATTAAATATTCTCCTTTGGAAGCTTTTATGGCTTTATTCAAAATTTTTGTTTTCTGAAAGCCGTGATCTTCCTGCCAAACGTGAGTGATTTTCAGAGAAGAGTTTACTATAAAGGAATCGATTAATTTTTTTGTTTCTTCAGTAGAACCATCATCGGCAATTATAATTTCAAAATTCTTTTCCAACTGCTGTTCAAAACCCCAAAGTGCTTTTTTAAGCCATTCCGGTTGGTTATAGGTGCTAACGATTACGGAAACAAATGGAGCAATATTATCATCTTTTACAATTCCAAAAGGCGTCCATTTCTTTTTTTTGCCTCTCGTCTGCTTTCGGATGGCCAAATTTTTATTGATGGAATCCTGGTTCTTGTAGCCACGTGGATGGTCCAAATGAAGCACTACCGCATTGTAGCGAATCTGTTTACTTTTCAGACCGTAATTTATCAAGCGTTCGCCCAGTTCGCGGTCCTGCCCACCGTACTGCATGCGTTCATCAAACCCGTTTACTGCAATGATATCCTTTTTCCACCCTGAAGCATTATGGCCATTCCAACTGGCATTGGTGGGTGTAAACCTATTGAGGAGGTACGCCTTGAAGGGCCCAGAATACAGCTTGTTGTTCTTAAAGGAAGATTGCAGTCCGTGCTTTTTCAACCAGGAAACATCGAAGCATTTTTCAGAATAAATATCCTCTTTCGTTATGCTTTTTGAAATATCCAAGGGCAACATAAAATAGCCGCCAGAGAGGAAATAACCCTCTTCCCGAAATTTAACGTGCTGCTCCACAAAATCCTTCCTCGGAATGCAGTCGCCGTCGCTCATGATAATGTATTCGGTGCTGCACCGCAAGATGGCCTTGTTGAGAATCTGCGATTTCTGAAACCCTTTGTCCTCATGCCATACGTGGATGATGGGATAGAAAACTTCGGCCTCCATTCTTTTAAGCAACTGCCGCGTTTCGTCATTGGAGCCGTCATCCGCAATTACAACCTCAAACTGCCTGTAGGTTTGGTTGTTATACCCATAGAGCACCTTCTCCAGCCATTCGCGGGAATTGTAGGTACTGATAATTACGGACGTATCAATGGCAGTCATACGGGGCAAAGATACGGCTAATTCCTGCGTAAATAAAAAGCAGCTTGGTCGCCCCGCTCCTCTTTATTGAGCTGTTTGGCCTTTTGACCGTATTTAAAATTTTCAGCCTTTCTTTTTAATGATTTTGAAAAACCTTTCTCCTTGGGTGCGGAAAGCGGAATATCCTTTATATATTTTTCACTGCCGGTAAACTGGAAGTGCGTGGAATCGTATTCAATTTTATACAATTCAAAATTGGTCTTGTCTGCCAGCAGTTGCATACTTTTTTTTGAATGCAGAAAAAAGTGCCGTGGTGCGTCCAATTGTACCCAGTTAACGCCGTAATGCTCCCAGGCATACGAAGAAACCGTCGGGATACGAATGATGCAAACTCCATCTACGGCAAGAAGTTCGTGCACTTTCTGAAGGTTTTCCAAAGGATCGGGCAAATGTTCAAAGGCGTGGTGATAGGTGATAATATCGTAACTACCATCCATGTCGTAAACACTGCTTTTCTTTATGGTGAGCCCGTTTTCATATTTAATTGTTTCCTTTAAATAGGGGTCGCAGCCCATAACATTTTTAAAACCCACTTCGGCCAAGGGGTACAGGAAATTTCTACCATTGCCACAACCAACATCAAGAATGCGGGTTTCCTTATTTACGTTTAATCCTATAAAGATTGCGTATTCCTTTTTCCCTAAAATTTTCCCCAAGGTATTTTGGTAAACAGGTCCGCCAAGAACCGCAGCTTCGTATTGTTTCTTTTTAATCGCGCCTTTTGTTCCAGTAAATTTCTTGCCGTCATAAGTGTCAAAACTGTAATAATCGCCGGGATAATACTTGCCCATATCCGCTGGAAATTCCACAATCTGCAAGCAACCACAACTGGAACATTGAAAATATTCAAAAGTTTCGCGCAAGCCGTACATCATTTCTTTTGCTGTAAAAGTTTCGTTTTCTTCGGAATTGCCACAAATTCTGCAAGTGTTTCCCATAAATTGAAAATTGCTTTAAGCTCCAAAGATAAAGTTATTTACTAATTTTGCTTCAATGGCGAGACTTTCTGTAATCATCCCGACTTTCAACGAAGAAGCATACATACAAGATGCCCTGTTTTCAGTAGCTTTCGCCGATGAAATTATTGTGATAGATTCTTTCAGCACAGACAAAACCCCTGAAATAGCAAAGAAATACGCCACCAAATTTCTTCAGCGAAAGTTCGATAATTTTTCAAACCAAAAAAACTTCGCTTTAAAAGAAGCCACTGGCGATTGGGTGCTATTTTTGGACGCCGATGAACGCGTAACCCATTCCTTGGAAGCCGAAATAAAAGCAACCCTCCAAAACCCCAAACACGGCGGGTACAAGATAAATTTTCCGCATTTTTATATGAACCGTTTTCTCTACCATCACAGTGATGATGTGCTTCGATTGGTAAAACGGGAAGGCGCTGAATATTCCGGTAGTGTTCATGAAAAACTTATCTGCAAAGGCAGTATCGGGAAATTGAAAAACAAAATGCTCCATTTTACCTATAAGGGTTTGGAGAATTATATTGTAAAAAAGGAATCATACGCGTGGTTTCAGGCGCAACAACAGTCTGACAAAGGAAAAAAAGTAACGTGGTTCGCTCTTTTTTTTAAGCCCAGCTATCGCTTTTTTCGTTCTTTTATCTTAAAAGGTGGGTTCCTCGACGGAGTGCCCGGAATGACAGTTGCAGCCGTTAATGCCTATGGCGTTTTTGAAAGATATGTGAAGTTGATGTTACTTCAAAAAGGAATGAAATAACTTTTAAAATAGCTTCCCAAACCGAATTTTCTGTCGAAACTTTAACATTGAAAATTCTCCTTTTACGTCAATCCGCTGAATTTCAAAAGGTTTTTTAAAGGGAAACGTATTTGTTCTATTGCCGATGCGCAGCCCGTATTCAATGCCGTTTTGTGAAAGTATTTTCTTAAAGATTTCATTCAGCTTTTTTTCCTTTGGGAATTTGCCGTACGGATAGGCCAAAACGGGCGAAAAATTCAATTCATTTTCTGAAACGAATTCCAGGCAACGGCGGGTATCGGCTTCAATTTCGGCATTGGAAAGTTCCGTATATTTTTTATGGTAAAAGGAATGAAAACCGAGTTCCACAATTTTTGGATCGAGACTTTTCAACTGTTCCAAAGTCATAATTTGCAAAGAAGAAGTGTTCCAACTGTCAGTTTTTCCCAAAAAATCTAAAGGCACGAAAAAGGTGGCTTTCAGTTTGTATTTCTTCAGTAACGGAAGCGCCAGTTCCATTTGGCTCACATAGCCATCGTCAAAAGTAATAACGATGTTTTTGCCTTTTGGCAGCGTCTTCAACTTGTCTAACTCCCGAAAATGGTAGGTTTTATAGCCGTTTTCAGCCAAATGTTTAAACTGCTTTTCAAGCTTTTCTACGGAAATGGTCAAACCTTCACCCTTTTCAGCCGTAACGTGGTGGTACATTAAAATAGGAAGTTTCGCCATAACGGTTTTCAATTTTATACCCGTAAAATTATTACTTTTACGCAAACTACAAGCCGTTTTTGGAAAACCCTGTAAAAATCACCGCCCTTGCCATCACGCTCAACGAGGCCCACAATATTGAAGGCTATTTAAAGAGCCTTTGGTTTGCGGACGAAATTGTGATTGTGGATTCCTTTAGTAGCGATGATACGGTGGCTTTGGCTTCGAAACACGAAAAAGTGACGGTTTATCAACGAACCTTCGACAATTTTTCGGCACAGAAAAATTTCGCTATTTCAAAAGCGAAGAACGACTGGGTCACTTTTTTTGATTTGGACGAAGAAGTAACCCCCGAGCTTGCAAATGAAATCGTTGAAAAGTTCAAAAACCCAAAAGCCGTTGCCTATTTTGTAAAACGCGATTTCTATTTTATGGGAAAACGCATTAAATACAGCGGTTTGCAGAATGATTATATCATTCGTTTTTTTAACAAAAACCATTGCCGATACAATGCAAATTTAGTCCACGAAACCTTGGAAGCCGACGGCAAAACTGAAAATTTAAAAAGCAGCCTGCCGCACCACACCTATAAATCGTTTGACGATTACACCGCAAAAATGCACCAATACAGTGCGCTACAGGCCCGAATGCTCTATAAAAAAGGGAAGAAACCAAATTATTACCATTTTCTGTTCCGTCCGTTTTATAGATTTTGGAACCAGTTTATTTTTGGATTGGGTATTTTAGACGGAAAAGAAGGTTTCATTCTCGCCTACGTAAGCGCCTTTTCAGTGTTTAAACGGTACGTCAACCTTTGGCTTTTATACCGAAAAATTGACTAATCTTAAATCGCTACTTTGAAACAAGTTTTTTTAGAATCGCATAATTTAAAAAACCGTTATTCGGGCTTTGGGCAGTTTAATTACCATTTCATAAAAGCGTTGGCAGCCTTGCCGCAGAACGATTTTGAAATAGTTTTGAATGCGAAAAATATTTCAGAACTGAAAGAAGAATTTGGCGACACATTTAAATATCGAAAATACAATTCGTTAACGCGCCACAAGCCTTTTCGAATAAAGAAAAAATACAATCTTTGGCATTGTTTAAATCAAAATATAAAGATTGAACCTTTCTTCAACATTCCGTATTTATTGACGGTTCACGACGTGCATTTTGTAACCGAAGGCTCTGTGGAATTGCAGAAAAAACTGAAAAAACAATTCAACGAAAAACTGAAGCGCAGCAGCGCCATCGCCTATATTTCAGAGTTTGCAAAACAGGATACGCACGCACATTTTGAAGTCCCCAACATTCCGGAATACGTAATTTACAACGGCAATACAATTACCGAAATCACACTTCCGAAGGATTATAAACCTTCGCTTTTGTCGCCAAAACCCTATCTTTTTTCGATTGGCGATTTCAGCGAACGCAAAAACTTTATGAGCCTGGTGGAAATGTTGCGTTTTCTGCCCGAATATAATTTGGTCCTGGCGGGAAGTAATAGTTCAAGTTACGCCGAAAAGCTTACTGAAAAAGTGAAACAGTACGGTTTTGAAAACAGGGTATTTCAAACTGGGAAAATAGCCGATTTGGAAAAACAATACTACCTTCAAAATTGCGAAGCCTTTGTTTTTCCATCGCATCGTGAAGGTTTCGGCATTCCTCCCATTGAAGCCATGCGTTTTGGGAAACCTGTTTTTCTTTCAAACAACACTTCGCTCCCCGAAATTGGCGGGGAGCACAGTTTCTTTTGGGACCATTACGACCCCCAATATATGGCGCAAACGCTAAAAGCGGGAATGGAAAAATTCAACAACAATAGACCGTTTTATGAAAACTGGTACACGGCGCGCGCCCAAAGTTTCAATTGGAAAACCACGGCCGAAAAGTATATTGAAGTCTATAAAAGCTTGCTCTAACCAACTTTATTAAAACTTTGGACAAACTCCCACGGACAGTAATTGTATCTTTGCCAAAAGCAGTCAAAAAAGTTTCCCGATTAAAATTAATTTGATGGATGTAGCCATTATCATTGTCAATTACAACTCTTCAAAATATACTTTGGAGTGCATAAACACTGTAATTGAAAAGACTTCGGAAGGTATCAGCTATCAAATAATTGTGGTGGATAACAATTCAACGGCTTCGGAATATAAAATTTTAAGAGATAATTTTCCGATAAAACCACACGTTTCTTTACACCGAAGCATTATCAATACGGGTTTTGGCGGCGGGAATATGTTCGGCGCGCAATTCGCGAATGCAGATTATCTGCTTTTTCTGAACAACGATGCCATGTTGCTGAACGACTGTTTGAGCATTTTGCTCAGATTTATGAAAGCAAATCCAAAGGTAGGCGTTTCAACGGCGCAGAATTTTGACGAAAACAACAATTTCGTGCCGTCATTTGACCATAACAAGGGCCTGCGAAGATTGCTTTTTGGAAGAAGTTTTCTCGAAAAAAACAATCCAGAATTATATCCAAAACGTAAAAAGGAATATTCCCAACCAGTACAAGCAAACTGGATAAATGGCGCATTTCTATTTTTTGATAGCAAGGCATTTGCAGCGGTGGGCGGTTTTGACACCAACATTTTTCTGTATTGGGAAGAAATGGACCTTTGCCACCGCCTAAAAAAACTTGGTTATGAAAGTTGGCTGGTGCCCGAAGCGCAAATCCTGCACCATCAGGGCGTGAGCACGGGCACTTCCAAAGTGATGAACAGGGAAAGTTATATTTCGTATTTGTATGTACTTCGGAAAAATCACGGCTTTGGAAAATATTTGCTCATTAGAATGTATCTTACAATCGCCATTTTAATCAAACCGAAAAAATGGTATCTGCTGCCCATTATTCTGAAAAGCAACAACCAAACCCAATCGTTAAAACAGAAACAAAAAATCACTTTTTTAAATGAAGACTGAAATTGAAAATTGCATCGCCGTTTTAAAGAAAGGCGGCTTAATCCTTTACCCCACCGATACCGTTTGGGGAATTGGCTGCGATGCCACCAACCCCGATGCCGTGGACAAAGTTTTTAAGCTGAAGCAAAGAAGTGATGAGAAATCGCTGATTTGTTTGGTACACGATTTTAAAATGCTGAATGAATATGTGGAAAACGTACCGGAAGTAGCATACGATATTTTGAAATACGCCAAAAAGCCCACAACAATTATTTACGATGACCCCATTCGAGTGGCGGAAAATATTATTGCCGCAGATAACTCGCTTGCCATTCGTGTAACGAAGGATGAATTCTGCAAAAAAATGATACAGCGATTTCGCAGACCCTTGGTTTCTACCTCAGCAAATATTTCCGGGGAAAAAACCCCACAAAGTTACGCCGAAATAGACCCTTTAATTTTGGAAGGCGTGGACTATGTTGTAAATTTGCAGCACGAAAAAAAATCAGGAAAACCTTCGGCTATTATTAAGTTGAAAAATGATGGTTCGGTGAAGGTAATTCGGCAATAAAAAGGTTACCACGAATACACGAATATTTATGTAGTTGTTTTGTTTACTTAGGCATTGACAATATCATCTATAGACAGGAAAGTTACGACATTGTTGGTTGTTTATACGAGGTATTTAATTGCTTGGGAAATGGTTTATCGGAAATTGTGTATAAAGACGCTTTGGAATATGAGTTTACCCAACGAAATATCCCTTTCGAGAGAGAAAAAGAATTCTCAGTGGCGTATAAGGACATTGTACTTAAACATAAATTCTATGCTGATTTCGTAGTTTTTAATAAAATAATTTTAGAGGTAAAAACTGTTGAAGTACTTACAGATATGCATCTTGGTCAATGTATTAATTATTTGAAAGTTTCAAAAAACAAGTTAGCCATTTTAGCTAATTTCAAAGGAGAAGGCTTAGAATACAAAAGAATAGTTCTATAAAAACATTCGTGCATTCGTGGCAAAAAAATCCACCACGAATCCACAAATAAAAATATAGTATAAGTAATGATTTTAAACCATCGTAGGCGCGCGATTTATCGCGTGCGAACTAAAAAACAATTTGTCTATTCGTGGTAAAAATTCACCGCATTAAACATATAAAAACATTCGTGCATTCGTGGTAAAAACCTCCTCTATCAATTTTTAAAAATTATCCGTGGTAAACCCATCCTACATATCCGCTTTAAAAAACCCAATTTTTAGAACCATTTCAAAAGCTTCCAAAAACTTAAACTTGGAAAGTTATGTTATTGGTGGTTTCGTACGCGATTTCCTTTTAAAACGCGGGGAAGCCAAGGATATTGATATAGTTGCGGTTGGAAGTGGTATTGAATTGGCGCAGGAAGTTTCAAAATTGCTTCCGGGAAAACCGAAAGTTTCCGTTTTTAAAACCTATGGCACGGCCATGCTAAAAAGCGGAGGTATTGAGCTCGAATTTGTTGGCGCACGCAAGGAATCGTATTCCGTAGAAAGTAGAAATCCCGCCGTGGAAAATGGCACCTTGGAAGACGATCAAAACCGAAGGGATTTTACAATAAATGCACTCGCTCTCAGTCTTTCCGATGATAATTTCGGCGAATTGCTGGATCCCTTTAACGGTGTTGAAGATCTTCAAAATAAAATAATCCGCACCCCGCTCGACCCAGACATTACCTATAGCGACGATCCGCTGCGAATGCTCCGCGCCATTCGGTTTGCGACTCAGTTGGATTTTACTATTGAAAAGGATTCGTTGGAAGCCATTACCCGAAATGCCGAGCGCATAAAAATAATTTCCAAGGAAAGGATTGTGGATGAACTGAACAAAATTCTACTTGCCAATGTGCCTTCCAAAGGATTTGCACTTTTACATAAGACAAGGTTGCTTCCCTTTATTTTACCAGAATTGGTAGCATTACAGGGCATAGACGAAAAGGAAGGACAGACGCATAAAGACAATTTTTGGCATACGCTGGAGGTGGTGGACAATATTTCAAAAGCTACGGACGACCTTTGGCTCCGTTGGGCCGCATTACTGCACGACATTGGCAAGGCGCCAACGAAACGTTTTGATAAAAAATTGGGGTGGACGTTTCATACGCACGAATTTGTGGGTGCAAAGATGGTCTATAAGCTTTTCAAACGCTTGAAAATGCCCTTGAACGATAAAATGAAGTTTGTTCAAAAAATGGTTTTGATGAGCTCCCGCCCCATCGGGCTTGCCGACGAGGAAGTAACGGACAGTGCCGTGCGCCGTTTGATTTTTGACGCTGGCGAAAATGTGGAAGATTTAATGACACTTTGCGAAGCCGATATTACCACAAAAAATCCCAAGAAGTTTAAAAAATACCACGCCAATTTTCAGTTGGTACGCGATAAAATTGTGGAAGTTGAAGAACGTGACCACGTCAGGAATTTTCAACCGCCCGTTACCGGCGAGGAAATTATGGAGACTTTTAATCTAAAACCTTCTCGGGAAATTGGCATCATAAAAGACGCGATAAAGGAAGCAATTCTTGAAGGGGAAATTCCGAATGAATACGGAGCGGCACGGGAATTTATGTTGAAAAAAGGAACTGAAATTGGATTAAAGGCGATTAAATAGTTGACAGTCGCAGTTGCAGTTTTCAGGTGTAGGTTCGCGATTCGTCGCGTGCAAATTGATATAAAAAACAATTCGAGTATTCGTGGTCAAAAATAATCACGACGAACTTTGTAGTAAAAAGAATATCAGTATTAAAAAATAATTCGAGAATTAGTGGCAAAGAAAGACAATAAAAAAGTAATCTACTGGCTGTTAACGGGATGTTTCCTGATTTTTGTAATGGTAGTAGTAGGCGGAATTACGCGCCTGACCCATTCGGGCCTTTCAATTTCCAGTTATAAGTTAATTTCCGGCACCATTCCGCCATTAAACGAAGCCGAATGGATAGCCGAGTTTGAGCATTATAAGCAATTCCCCGAGTATCAGAAGCTGCACAATCACTTCGATCTGGAGGATTTTAAGGATATTTATTTCTGGGAATATATCCACCGGGTGTTGGGCAGGTTGCTGGGTATTGTGTTTATTATCCCCTTCCTCTATTTTCTTATTAAAAAACAGCTTACCAAACCCACAATAAAAAAAGCCTTGATTCTGCTTTTCTTGGGTGGATTCCAAGGATTTCTGGGCTGGTATATGGTGAAAAGCGGCCTGGTGGACCGGCCCAGCGTGAGCCATTATCGGCTTGCCATGCACCTCACTACCGCGTTTATAACATTTGCTTACACCTTATGGGTTGCGCTGGATCTATGGTATCCCGTGAAAAAGGAAATCAACGGACATTTCCGGAATATCATTCGGGTGGGAATGGCCGTATTGTTGATCCAAATTATCTGGGGCGCCTTTGTGGCCGGGCTCGACGCGGGCTGGATTCACAACCATTGGCCTTTGATGAACGAGGGCAAGTTGATCCACGAAACCGTTTACACCGAACAGGTTCCGTTATGGCGAAACTTTGTGGAAGGAAAGAGCGGCGTTCAGTTTGTGCACCGCTATATGGCCTATGTGGTGGTGGCAGTTATTTTCTATATTTGGTTCAAAGCCCGAAAATTGCAGCTTACCGTCCCGCAAAAAAACGGAGTCAATTTGCTTATGATATTGATTTTGGTGCAATTTATTTTGGGCGTGTTTACCCTAATCCTCCAAGTACCTGTGGTTCTGGGCGTTTTGCACCAAGTAACGGCTTTTTTCCTTTTGGCCGGAATGACCTTTGTGCTACATCGGTTTTCGAAATAAATATAAAGTCAAAACTAAAAACTACCACCAAAAACCGCGTACTTTTTGATACCTTTGCAACCCTAAGAAATTAAGAAAATGATTTACCGTTTCAGAATTATCCTCGACACCCACGAAGACGTTTTCCGCGACATCGAAATAGAAGCTTCAAATACTTTGGAAGATTTTCACAACGCCATCACCCAGGCCTTTGGGTTTGATGGGCAGGAAATGGCTTCGTTTTACACCACCAATGAATTCTGGGAAGAAGACGAGGAAATACCGCTTTTTGACGTGAGCGACGAACCCGGAAGCATCCGTGTTATGGGTGAAACCAGTTTAGAGACCGTGGTAGATAAGGAAAACACGCGGCTTTTATATGTTTACGACTTTCTGAATATGTGGACATTTATGGTGGAACTTGCCGATATTGCCGAGGCCGAAGCTGGACAGATTTACCCGAACTTGATGTACTCCCACGGACAAATCCCCGAAGAAGCACCCGAAAAGGAATTTACTTCAGAACCCATAGAAGGCGAAGAAGATTTCGATGAGGAATTTGACCTAGATCCGGAAGATTACGACAATCTTGATTTTGACGAAAACTGGAATTAGGTTCAGTGATCAGTCGCAGTCTCAGTTTTCAGTTTCGAAAAAGTAGAGGAAATTACCCAACGCTTAAACCTTAACGCTTAACGCCTAACCCTTAACTCCTAACCCCAATGATCAACCTTTTCAATACCCACATTGCCTCCCTTTCCATCCACCGAGTGGGTAATAAAAGTAGGAATGAAGCAATTTTTCTTTCGGAAAGTCCGTATAAAATGGACGATGAGATAACGCCATTGCTGAAAGAATTTTTCCTAAAACCATTTCGTGAGAAGGAGGAAAACTATTTTAAGTTTTCCCACGAGGCAGATTTGGAATTTCACGAGCTTTATAACAGTGCCACCAAGATTTTTGACAATCCCGACAACATTCACGAAGAGAGCCGAAAAATAGCTACCTATTTATACAACCAGTCCGAACATCCGCATATTAAAAGCGGCGAGGTGTATGTGGCCTATCTTGAAAATGTACAATTGGACAATATAAAAATGGATGCCATCGGTATTTTTAAAAGTGAACTGAAACAGGATTTTCTTCAGTTTGCCGAAGAGGGAAACCAGTTGGAAGCCATGCTGCAGCATGGGGTTAGCTTGAACAAATTGGACAAGGGCTGCATTATTTTCAATTCAAAAAAAGAGGAGGGTTATAAAATTCTCTCCGTAGATAGCAACCGTTATGACGCGCGTTATTGGCTGGAAAGCTTTTTGGGCGTGGAAGCCCTTGCAGATGATAATTTCTACACCAAAAAATATTTAAAGTTCTGCCAGGATTTTGCAAAGGACGTGGTCCTTCCTGCCGAAGATAAAAAACAGGAGGTTATGTTTATGAACCGCGCCGTGAACCATTTTGCGAAAAATGACCAATTTGAGGAAACGGCCTTTATGAACGAGGTGATAGACAATCCCGATTTGATGCCGGAATTCCGTCATTACAAAAGCGAAAAGGCCCCCAAGTACAGCATCGAGGACCTAACAACCTTCCCTATTGCCAATACCGCAGTAACCGCTGCGCGTAAAAAAATTAAAAACGTTATCAATCTCGACACCAATATTCAGATAAAGCTGGATTTCATCAATCCGGAAAGTGCGGAAAAATTTGTTGAAAAAGGTTGGGACGAGGAAAAGCAGATGTATTATTATTTGGTTTATTTCAACAAGGAACAGAAATCGTAGAGACGCACGGCCGTGCGTCTCTACGTTCGGTTAATTTCCAACCTCACTAATAAACTTAATACGGTACAGCCGCAGTTCCTCTTCATCATAGTCGCCGTCAAATTCTTCGAGGGCTTCTTCAATTTTATCAGTTTTTGCTTCTAAGAAATATTCATGAATTTCCTCCTGTTGGTCTTCATCAAGCACCTCGTCAATCCAATAATCTATATTCAGCTTGGTACCGCTGTACACTATGGCTTCCATTTCTTTAATAAACTCTGGCATTTCAAGACCTTTGGCGTTTGCTATATCTGGCAAGGCAAGCTTGCGGTCCACATTCTGAATTATATATAGTTTGAGGGAACTATTACTGCCCGTTGATTTTACAACAAAATCCTCGGGGCGTATAATGTCGTTTTCCTCCACATAATTTTGGATAAGCGTTAAAAACGGTTTGCCGTATTTTTTGGCTTTTCCTTCCCCTACTCCGTGAACATTGGAAAGTTCTTCCATAGTTACGGGGTATTTAAGCGCCATGTCCTCCAAGGAT
Source organism: Aequorivita aquimaris (assembly GCF_001573155.1). Classification (GTDB taxonomy): domain Bacteria; phylum Bacteroidota; class Bacteroidia; order Flavobacteriales; family Flavobacteriaceae; genus Aequorivita; species Aequorivita aquimaris. Next base: position 82,534 of record NZ_JRWG01000007.1, read on the forward strand.
GGTTCCTGGAAAATTACAAATGGCGGTAGATCCAAGTCGTGTGCTACTTTTTTTAATTCGGCCTTTAAAAGCTTGAAAAGGTTTTCATCTGCAGCATCGCCTCCTCTTTTGGCTCCAACAATCACATCGTCATTGGCATCCTTAAATGAATGGTCTTCCGTCATCATAAAGGAAGTGGGAGATTTTATAAATTTCTTTCCTTCATCCGTTAGATGAATTACACCATAGGTTTCAATATCTTTTTTCAGATATCCAGCTACCAATAACTGACGCAGCAATGCCATCCAATAGGCGCTGTCATGCTTTGCACCAGAGCCAAAGTATTCCTGGGCATCGGTTCTGTGGGATTTTATGAGCGCATTTACTTTGCCCACCAAAACATGTACTATTTCCTTGCTTTTATATTGTTCGTTGGTTTTTGAAACCACTTCCAAAAGTTGTTTGGCATCCTCCTTTGCTTCGTGCTTCTTTTTGGGATGGCGCATATTGTCGTCCATCATACCACCCTCCCCCGTTTCATTATCAAATTCTTCCCCGAAATAATGAAGGATGAATTTTCTGCGGGAAATGGAGGTTTCGGCAAAAGCTACCACTTCTTGCAAAAGAGCGTGGCCTATTTCCTGTTCGGCAACGGGCTTTCCGCTCATGAACTTTTCAAGTTTCTCTATATCTTTATAACTATAGAATGCAAGACAGTGTCCTTCACCACCGTCGCGTCCCGCACGTCCAGTTTCTTGATAGTAGCTTTCAATACTTTTAGGAATATCATTATGAATAACGAAACGAACATCCGGTTTGTCAATCCCCATTCCAAAAGCGATTGTCGCAACCACCACATCTACATCTTCCATCAAGAACATATCCTGATGTTTTACGCGGGTTTTCCCATCAAGGCCAGCGTGATAGGGTACAGCTTTTATGCCATTAACCTGTAGTGTTTGTGCCAACTCCTCTACTCTTTTTCTGCTTAGGCAATATATAATACCACTCTTGCCTTCGTTCTGTTTTACAAAACGAATAATGTCTGAATCAACATTTTTGGTTTTGGGCCGTATTTCGTAATAAAGATTTGGACGGTTAAAAGATGCTTTAAAGGTATTAGCATCCTGCATATTGAGATTTTTTAATATATCTTCCTGCACTTTGGGTGTTGCCGTAGCGGTAAGGCCGATAATAGGAATATCACTGCCAATACGCTGGATAATGCTTTTAAGATTTCGGTATTCCGGCCTAAAATCGTGACCCCATTCGCTGATACAATGGGCTTCATCAATTGCCATAAAGGAAATTTTCTGGGTTTGCAGAAAATCTACATATTCTTCTTTTGTCAATGATTCGGGTGCAACGTAAAGTAACTTAGTTACTCCGTTGGCAATGTCGTTTTTCACTCTTTTTACCTCGGTTTTATTGAGGGAAGAATTTAATACGTGTGCTATGCCCTCTTCGGAAGAAAGGGAACGCAGTGCGTCCACTTGGTTTTTCATAAGTGCGATAAGTGGGGAAACTACTATAGCTGTACCATCCTGCATAAGTGCCGGAAGCTGGTAACAAAGCGATTTTCCTCCGCCTGTAGGCATGACCACAAAGGTATTATGGCCATTGAGGATGCTTTTGACCACTTCCTCCTGCAAGCCTTTAAATCTTGTAAATCCAAAATATTTTTTCAGGGCTGCGTAAATATCAAATTCTGCCACGCTGCTTGGGTTTTTAGGGATACTTCAGTTTTAGCCAACAATACATTGTTTTACAGATTAACAATTGTAATTTTGCAACCGTATTAAGTTGACTGCATCTTAAAAGAAAAGGTTTCTATATTAAGATTTCTGAATTGTGTTAAATTCTATTCTAAATATACTAATTTCTGAAACAGTTACAAACATTCAAAAGCATTAATATTTTGAACAAACAAGAGAGAATCATTTCCGTAGCGAAAAACACCATAGAAACTGAAAGTAAAGCTATTGCAAATCTGGCCCATTTGGTGAACGATGAGTTTGCCGGAGCGGTTGACTATATATACAATTCCAAAGGTCGGGTGATTGTTACCGGAATAGGCAAGAGCGCCAATATCGCCACTAAAATTGTCGCTACATTAAATTCTACCGGAACTCCCGCAATCTTTATGCACGCTGCAGATGCCATCCACGGCGATTTAGGAACGATTCAACAAAACGATACCGTAATCTGCATTTCAAAAAGCGGAAACACCCCTGAAATAAAAGTGCTTGTACCGTTAATAAAGGCTATTGATAATAAATTAATTGCCATTACAGGCAACGGAGAATCCTTTTTGGGACAGCAAGCTGATTTTGTCTTAAATGCCTACGTTGAAAAAGAAGCCTGCCCAAATAACCTTGCGCCCACCACCAGTACTACCGCACAATTGGTTATTGGTGATGCCTTGGCAATGTGCCTATTGGATCTCCGCGGGTTTTCGAGCAAGGATTTTGCAAAGTTCCATCCAGGCGGTTCCTTGGGTAAAAAATTATATTTGCGTGTAAGCAACCTTACGTCGCTAAATGAAAAGCCACAGGTAAGTCCCGATACCGATGTAAAAAAGGTGATTGTAGAAATTTCTGAAAAAATGCTAGGTGTAACTGCCGTTGTGGAAAATGATGAAATTATTGGTATTATTACCGACGGCGATTTGCGGCGCATGTTAACCAAAACCGATAATTTTGCAGGTTTAACCGCAAAAGATATTATGACCCATAATCCAAAAAAAATAGCCAACAACGCTATGGCAGTAGAGGCAATGGAAATGATGGACAAATACGGTATTACCCAGATTCTTGCAGAAGATAAAGGCAAATACAGTGGCGTGGTACATATCCACAATCTCACCAAAGAGGGAATTATATAATGAAGAAAATAGGTTCCCCAGAAAAAGAAATGTCCTTTTTGGACCACTTGGAAGAACTGCGCTGGCACCTTATACGTTCCACCATTGCAGTGGTGGTTCTGGCATTGCTGGCATTTATTTTCAAGGACTTTATTTTTGACACCCTTATTTTCGGACCCAAGCGTCCCGATTTTCCAACCTATAGAATGTTCTGTAATATTTCGCGCTCGCTGGGAATGGACACCTTCTGTTTTCAGGAAATGCCATTCCGTATTCAAAGCAGAACAATGGCCGGGCAGTTTTCCGCACATATGTGGACTTCCATTTATGCAGGAATCATTATAGCTTTCCCATATATACTATATGAATTTTGGCGATTTATAAGTCCGGGACTAAAAGAAAAAGAACGCAAGAGCAGCCGTGGTTTTATCGTTATTGCGTCTATACTTTTCTTTTTGGGCGTATTGTTTGGGTATTATCTTATCACTCCGCTATCCATCAACTTTTTGGGCAATTATCAAGTGAGCAAGGAAGTTTTCAACGATTTTGATTTGGACAGCTATATTTCATTGGTGCGTACTTCAGTATTGGCCTGCGGAATTGTTTTTGAATTGCCAATCATTATGTACATCCTTACAAAAATTGGATTGGTTACCCCTGAAATCCTTCGGAAATACCGCAAATTTGCTTTAATTATCGTTTTAATTCTTTCAGCAGTAATCACCCCACCGGATATTGTAAGCCAAATAATTGTAGCCATCCCGATACTTATTCTTTATGAAGTGAGTATCTATATTTCAAGAATTGTAATCAGGAATCAGAAAAGAGAGGAAAGAAGAAGGAAAAAAGAGGGTAATATTTAGGCTTTTGGCTTTTGAAAAAATAAAAATTATGAAAGAAAATATTGTAGAAGAATTTAATGCCTATCGCGCAAAGATGAACGAGAAAATGCTTGATGACAATAATAAAATCATCAAACGCATCTTTAATCTGGATACCAACGCCTATATGGAAGGAGTGCTTCCGAAGAAAACAAAGGAATTGCTGGGCTTGGGAAATTCGTTGGTGCTTCGTTGCGATGATTGCGTCCGTTACCATTTGGAAGAGTGCCACAAACTGGGCTTGACCAAGGAAGAAGTGGTGGAAGGGATGAGCATTTCACTTTTAATTGGCGGAACAATTGTAATTCCCCATCTGCGTAGGGCTTTTGAATATTGGGAAGCTTTGGAAGCAAAATAATAATTGCTAGCTTTACCTTATAAGCTCAAAATATTTTAACCACAAAGGCACAGAGGGCACAAAGAAAGAAATTAAATAATGACCGAAAACGAAATTTCTTCAAAAATAATAGGTGCGAGTATTGAGGTTCATAAACAATTAGGGCCTGGTTTGTTAGAAAGCACTTACGAAATTTGCTTAGGTCACGAATTAAAATTAATGGGATTGGAAGTAAAGCAACAAGTTCCACTGTCTGTAATCTATAAAGACGTTAAACTTAATGCCGGCTATCGTATTGATATGATTGTGGAGAATCAAGGTTATTATTGAAATAAAATCAGTTGATGCATTGGCTCCAATACATACTGCCCAAATATTGACCTATTTAAAATTGAAAGATTTAAAACTCGGACTCTTGATCAACTTTAACGAAATAAAGGTTATTGACGGTCTAAAAAGAATTATAAATGGCGTACTTTAAGCTCTGTGGCCTTTGTGCCTCTGTGGTAAAATTATATAGTATGCCAAGTTTAAAAGAAATATTAGAATGAAGCTAAAAGCCGAAAACTTAATGAAATCCTATAAAGGCCGAAAGGTCGTTAAGGGCATCACCGTGGAAGTAAACCAAGGAGAAATCGTGGGTTTGCTTGGACCGAATGGGGCGGGCAAAACCACTTCCTTTTATATGATTGTGGGATTGATAAAACCCAACGGCGGCAATATTTATTTGGAAGGCACCGAAATCACCAAATATCCTATGTACAAACGCGCACAGAACGGTATTGGCTATTTGGCACAGGAAGCTTCGGTTTTTAGGAAACTTAGCGTTGAGGACAATATTTTGAGCGTTTTGCAGCTTACGAAACTTTCCAAAAAAGAGCAGCGCGCCAAAATGGAATCGCTTATTGAGGAATTTGGTTTGGGCCACATCCGCAAAAACCGTGGCGATCTTTTGAGCGGTGGGGAAAGACGTAGAACCGAAATTGCACGTGCCCTTGCCACCGACCCGCATTTTATTCTTCTCGATGAACCCTTCGCGGGAGTTGATCCAGTTGCAGTGGAGGATATCCAGCGCATCGTGGCCCAGCTAAAAAACAAAAATATCGGGATTCTTATAACCGACCACAACGTACAGGAAACATTGGCCATTACCGACAGAACCTACTTGATGTTTGAGGGAAGCATCCTAAAACACGGAGTACCGGAAGAACTGGCCGCAGACGAAATGGTGCGGAAGGTATATCTGGGGCAGAATTTTGAGCTTCGGAAGAAGAAATTGGAGTTTTAATTTTTTACCACGAATTCACGAATAATTTTGTTTTGGATTGTAGTAATTCTGAGAAATGCTTTTATCCCTTTAATTAGAAAAACATTTGTACATTACTGAAGACTTTATAACGCAGTGTTTTTCCAAAAAAACGAAAGCAATATATAAAGTAGAATTATAAACGGTATCGCCAAAAACTTCAGCAGTACCAAAAGCAACACACAAAGAATCAAAAATATATAGCGGATGGCATTGGTCTTAAAATCCCAAGTTTTGAATTTTAGGGCGAAAAGGGGAATTTCGGCATTTAAAAGTATGCAGCTGAGAAGCGTTAAGCCAATTAAAAACCAGTTATTCAGAATTATACTTTCTGCCAGTTCAGAATATTGAAACTGTAAAATTAGCGGTAAGCTTAATATCAATAAAGCATTTGCAGGTGTTGGCAAACCGATAAAACCCGAAGTTTGCCGGGTATCTACGTTGAATTTTGCCAAGCGGTAGGCTGAGGCAACAACAATTAACAAACCAATAAGCGGCAGATAATTTTTAAAACTTACATTCCATCCATCCAATGAAAATGTTTCGGTGAGCGTCTGCATTTGATGAAAATAAGACAAATTCAGCATCTGATACATTACAATTCCCGGTGCTACGCCACTTGTAATAACATCTGCCAAAGAATCGAGCTGAAGGCCAACTTCACTTTGCGCTTTCAACAAACGCGCGGCCAGCCCGTCAAAGAAGTCGAAGAAAATTCCGAGAAAAACAAAAAAGGAAGCCGTTATAAGATCGCCCGAAATGGCGAAGAGAATGGCAACACATCCACAAAGGATGTTTAGGGAGGTAATGATGTTTGGAATTTGTTTTGATATATTCATATTCTTTATAGCGCAATTTGGAATTTATGATTTAGGCAAAACATCCCCTTCCAGCCTCCCCTTCAAAGGGGAGGAGCCTAATAGGAGTGGATTTTATAATATCTATTAAGATTATGTGTAAAAATAACAAAGTATTTCCGTCCAAAGGCATTCAAACACAATATGTACAAAAATTTAAAGTTTAGTATTCTGTAAAATAGTGCCATATTTGTCCAAAATTTTTTAAAACTTGAAAGAGAAATTACTGCTCCTTTTATTCCTTGTTTCGGCTACGCTGGGAGCCCAGACCGTACGTAAATATTCCAATGAATTTATGAATATTGGTGTAGATGCCGCAGCATTCGGGATGAGCAACGCGGTGGTGGCTTCCTCTGGAGATGTAAATTCTGGGTATTGGAACCCTGCAGGCTTGGTGAATCTTGAAGACAAGCAGATTTCATTGATGCACGCTTCCTATTTTGCGAATATTGCAAATTATGATTATGCGGCCTTTGCAATGCCTTTGGACGATAGAAGTGCCGTTGGGCTATCGGTCATCCGTTTTGGGGTAGATGATATTTTGAACACCACCCAGCTTATAGACGACGAAGGGAACATCTATTACGACCGCATCAGTAAATTTTCTACCGCCGATTACGGCGTTACCTTTTCCTATGCACGGCGGCTGCCGTTAGACGGATTGAACTACGGGGTAAACGCCAAGGTAATCCGAAGGGTAATTGGCGATTTCGCCTCGTCTTGGGGTTTCGGTCTGGATGCAGCCATACAATTCCGAACCGACAAATGGATGTTTGGGGTCATGGCCCGCGATATTACCACTACCTTCAATGCCTGGAGCATAGACGAAGAAAAGTTTGCTGAAATACAGGGAGCAGTGGAAGGACAGAATCAAGAATTGCCCGAAACTACCGAGATTACCATTCCAAAACTTCAACTAGGAATGGCGCGTAAATTTGTTTATCGCTATGATTTTTCACTATTGGCGGAAGTAGATCTCAATTTTCGTTTTGCTGAGACCAATGATGTAATTTCTACTTCTTTCGCAAGTATAACACCTTCTTTAGGACTTGAATTTGCATATATCGATATGGTTTATGTGCGTGGTGGGGTTGGAAATTTTCAGAATATAAAACAGCTGGACGGGAGTGATTCCGTGGGTTTTCAACCCAACATAGGCGTTGGCTTTAGGTACAAAGGCATTCAAGTGGATTATGCGTTGACTGATATTGGCGACCAAAGTGCAGCTTTGTATTCCAATGTTTTTTCGTTGAAATTGGATTGGGAGATTTTTAGGTAGGGAAATCGGAAAGGAAATCGAAATCGAAATCGGAATCGGAATCGGAATCGGAATCGGAATCGGAATCGGAATCGGAATCGGAAAATAAGTTTTTGAAAAAAATAATTTAATTCGTGGCAAAAAAATACTTCATTCTCCTTCTTTTGTTTACCACTGTTTCCGCGAAGGCACAGTTTGTTCCACTTTCTGAAGCTTCAGAAATAAGTATTTTGACCATTGGCCCAGGTGCTGAGCTTTACGACAAGTTTGGGCATAGCGCTTTTAGAATAAACGATCCCGCCACAGGGCAGGATGTGGTTTTCAATTATGGGGTTTACGACTTTGACACTCCCAACTTTTATCTAAAATTCGCACAAGGCAAACTGCTCTATCAATTAGGGGTAAGTTATTACGAATCTTTTTACAATAGCTATGTAGCCCAAAACCGCTGGATAAAGGAACAGACCCTTAATCTTAGTCAAGCGGAAAAACAGGCGGTTTCCGATTTTCTTTGGAACAACGCCAAGCCCGAAAACAAAAAATATAAATACGATTTCTTTTTTGACAATTGCGCTACCAAGATTCGTGACGTGACACAAGAGGTATTGGGCAATAAACTGGAATTTAAGGATGATCATATAACAGAAACCTATACATTTCGGGAACTCATTCAGCAAAACCTTAAAGCTAATAGCTGGGGAAGTTTGGGCATAGACATTGCTTTGGGCGCTGTAATTGACAGGAATGCAAAACCCATAGAATACCAGTTTTTGCCAGATTATGTTTTTAAGGGCGCCGCCAATGCCTTCATACACCGGGACGGAGAGACTGAGCCATTGGTAAAAAACACAAAAGTTCTTTTTGAAAATTCACCTCAACCCACTGCAAATAATTTCTTTTTAAGTCCGATTTTTACATTGGGATTATTGGGTTTATTGATAATATTTTTAACATATCGCAATTATAAAAATAGTTGCCGAAGCCGATATCTTGACACTACTATATTCTTTTTTACAGGGCTTATCGGCATCTTCCTTTTATTACTTTGGTTTGCGACAGACCATACCGCAACTGCAAACAATTACAACCTTTTGTGGGCGTTTCCTATTTCAATTTTGGTGTTTTGGGCAATCGCAAAAAAGAAGGTTTCTCCGAAATTTAAAAGATACGCTTTGTTATTATTACTTCTTTTAATTCTTTTGGCAATCCATTGGATTACCGGAGTACAGGTATTTGCAATTGGTTTGTTACCCCTATTAATTGCATTGGCGGTGCGTTATGTTTATTTGATTTATTTTATTGGGAAGAAGGAATGACATCCCTCCCCAGCCCTCCCTTCGAAGGGAGGGGGTGGTACTGGATGGAGTAGGTATCCGGTTGAAGAACATCCCTCCCCGGCCCTCCCTTCAAAGGGAGGGGGTAGTATTGGGCGGAGTTTATAGCTATTCGGTTGAAGAACATCCCTCCCCGGCCCTCCCTTTGAAGGGAGGGGGTGGTATTGGGCGGAATTTATATGTATCCAGTTGAAGAACATCCCTCCCCGGCCCTCCCTTCAAAGGGAGGGGGTGGTATTGGGCGGAGTTTATATGTATCCGGTTGAAGAACATCCCTCCCCGGCCCTCCCTTCAAAGGGAGGGAGCTTGATTGTGTTTGTAAGAAGCTTTTAAAAAACTCAACATTGTAGCTTTAATGATAAAGACAGGGAAAGTGTGAGGTGGCGGTTTATTGAGTATGTACTGAGGTTTTATTAAGTAAAATACGCTTTATATATACTATAAACATACTATATATATACTATAAATACGCTATATATACACTTTATACTAAAATATAATGTGAATCTTAATGTGTGATTTGGAGTCTAGAAACTTGAATCGTGAATTGGTGAGACGTAATACAATCAAAAAATTGCTAATAACGGATAACGAATAACCGTATCAGAATAACTGAAAACATGCTAATTACTGTCCCCTAAAGAAAATAATCGTACTTAGGGTTTTGATAATGATAGTAACATCCAGAAAGAGGCTTCTGTGTTTAATATAATAAAGATCGTACTGCAGTTTTTCAAGGGAGTCCTCTTCGGTAGAGCCGTATTTGGCATTTACCTGTGCCCAGCCTGTTACTCCCGGTTTAACCAGGTGCCTTACTTCGTAAAAGGGTATTTTTTCTATTAGGCCTTCCACAAACTCCGGACGTTCGGGACGGGGGCCAATAACACTCATTTCACCCTTAATAACGTTAATGAATTGGGGGATTTCATCAAAACGGGATTTCCTTAAAAACCTACCGAACTTTGTAACCCGCGTATCTTTTGCCAACGCGAACTGGGCGCCATTCTTTTCGGCATTTTTTACCATACTGCGCAATTTGTATATTTTGAAATGATTGCCATTCTTCCCCACTCTGGTTTGGCTATAAAACAAGGGGCCGCGATTTGCACACAAATTTCCTATCAATAAAAAAGGAAGCAAAATGATGCCGAAGGTTAGGCCCAAAATCGAAAAAAACAAATCCAAGATTCTATTGAAAAAAAGGTAAAGTTTGTTTTGATTGCTACGGCTAAAAGGGAAATAGCGATAGAAATCCTTCTCTACGTGCTGCACCGGAATACGGTGTGTCAATTCTTCGTAAACCTGCGTATACTCCCGAATGGGGATTCCATTTTCCAGTAATTTTATTAGCTGATTGTTCAATTCCACTGTCATACCTTCTGAAAGCGGTGTACCCACAACTATTTCAGAAATGGTCATTTCTTGTGTAAGCAAGGAAATATCGGCAATTGTGATGGAGTCAATTTCCAGGGCATTAATGATAGTTCCGTCATTTGGCCCCGTATTAAAATAGCCGATAACACGATAATTAGGATCGGATTTTTGGAGGGAGGCCACTATAGCTTCCACATCGCTGGCATGGGCAATAAGCAGTACGCGTTTGTAGAAACGTGGAGCGGAAATAAGGATGATGTATGCATAACGCCACGCCAGCATTGCAACGTTAATAGCCAAAAAGAAATAGACTATCTGCAAACGGTTGGAAGGCAGCATGGGCGTATAAAAAGGAGTGAGCAGGTAAAAAAGCACTGTTACCGAAGAAGTGATGATTACGTTTTTTACCACCACATCAAACTTACTGGCTTTCTGAAGATTGTAAAGTTCAAAAATTGTTGCAAAAATTGTTAGGTAGATAGCCAGAACGATAGACCACACCCAATGTTCGGAATTTATTTTGAAATAATCAAAATTAAAAACTATCCCCACCAAATAAAGCAACAACAGCACACATACTATATCCAGGATACGAAGGAGTATCTTTCTTTCTGAGATATCAAAGTGGATGCTGGTTTTGGGCATTGGGGTTGGGGTTTTTTGTTTGTTGTTTGGGGTTTGGGGTTTGCTGTTTCTTGTTTCTTGTTTCTTGTTTCTGGTTTCTTGTTTCTGGTTTCAGGTTTCAGGTGTTGGTATGAGGTATGAGGTATGAGGTGTGTGGTTTAAGGGTTTTGCATTTCGTCTTTGTTTCTGCGATATCTAATTTCTGTTTTTGATGATATTTATTTAACCACAAAGGTCACAAAGTTTTCCACAAAGAACGCAAAGAATCTCTGTGAACTTTGTGTCTTCTTAGTGTTCTTAGTGGTTAAAACTGAATGAAGTTTGTAAATAGAACCTCATAATCTTTCAAACTAACTACTACCACCAATTTTCAAATTTACTTAAATTTCAATCGTTCAAAAGTTTTATCCAACGCTGTTTTACTTTTTCCCAATCAAACCCTTCCGTTTGGAGGCGGGCATTTTTTGCCAGCTCCCGTGCCATTACATCATTTGAGCAAATGGCCTCGATAGCGTTTACAAAAGCCCCCGGATTGTTTGGAGGGATTAAAAGGCCGTTCACATTATTTTCAATCAAAAAAGGCAAGCCGCCCACATTTGTAGAAACTACGGGCATTCCCAAAGCCATCGCTTCCATTACGCTTAGGGGCATATTGTCGAAATTGGTTGTATTTATAAAAATGTCAAAATCCTTTGACAGCGCTATCCATTCCTTTTTCTTCAACATTCCGGTAAAGGTAATGGGCAGCTGCAGTTCCGCCGCAATTTTTTTGCAGCGCTGCAGGGAACCGTCCTTGTCGGGGCCCACCATACAGAGGGAAACATCCATCCCTTTCTTTTTAAGTATTTCTACAGTTTCTAAAGCGAGCAAAGGGTTGTATATTTCTGAAAAGGAACGCACCCACAATAGCTTGGGGGTTATGGACTTCCTAAGCTGAAACGGATATTTTTTAATTTCGAGGGTATTGGGTATGTATGTTATATTCTGAAAGCCGGCAGTTTGAAATTGTCGCATCATATACTTTGATGGGGCTACATTGGTCAAGGCTTTTCCAAAAAGGGTTTTGCTAAGACGTTTCCTATTTTTTAAACGGCTTGGAAGGTTGCCGCCATGCAATATTGGGATATAAGGGAGTTTGAAAAAGCGGCATAAGGCGGCTATAATAACTGCAAAATAAAAGTTTTGGGTACTGTAGGTGTCAATCAAAACTAGTTCAACTCGATTCCTATTTTGAACAGTTGTAAACACCATATCCAGCAATCGAAAGATTTTATCTTGTTTTGAAGATGCTGTTATAACTGCATATCCTTCTGCTTCCAATTTAGTTGAAAGTTCATCGATGGCCGTAGGGTTCTTGCCGTGGACCGCCAGTTTATTTCCTATGTAGAGTAGATTTTTTCTTGGGCGCATAATCTATATTCAACAAACATAAGGCATATATAAAGGCTGGGGCAGCTATTCGCATGGAAGTTGTAATAATAGTAAGAAACCAAAAAATAAGGAAAGGGTAAAAATAAATATTTTTCCGACCATTCAATTTTGTAACCATAGGGGCAAAAATTAATACTAATACTGCTAAAATGCCGAATACACCATGTTCCGAAAGCATTCGGGAGATTTCATTGTGGGAGGCAGACGTGATTCCCATTTCTTCCCTAAATTGAAACTTGCCCTGCCCTATTCCTATACCGAAAAAAGGATTTTCCTTAAAAGCATCAATCTCTACTGCCAATAAATCTACACGGCCAGTAGTAACATCCTCTTTTTCCCTACCTAAAGCATCTTCATTAGCATATCGATTTCCAATTAAACCTCCAGTTTGAATAATGGTATAACCCCATACCAAAAGAGCAACTCCAATAATAGCAAGTACTTTCACGGAAATTTTAGCTTTGGTTTTTAAACCTGTACTGAAATAAATTATAAAAATAAAAGCCAGGCACAATATTAAGGAAACCAGTACTCCCCCACGTGAAAAGGTAAGCAGTGCCCGGTAAGCCATCAAAATCATGAAAAACATCATCGTCCCTTGCACCAAGAGGTTTTTATAAGGGATCAATAAACGTGTAAAGAGGATAAACACCCCCAACCCCAATACCGTAGCTACCTGATTGGGTCCATACCCTCCTGATAGTGCTGCATTTGAAGCGGTTCCCGTAACAACGTCTTGAATATTCGGTGTATATAAAGTAATATAAATGACCATAGCAATTATAGGATAAACTATATAGTCAAGAACATTTAAAAACTTTCGGAATTCAATGGTTCTACCATAACAAAAAATGGCTGCAACAGCTAAACACAGTGGACCACTTAAATTGAATAAAACCGTAGTTCTAAAATTCGCAGTATAATTAATGGCTTCAAGCGATACAAATACCGCAGGTAATAAGAGCAATAAATAAATTATAAAGGGAAGTGCATTTTTTTTAAAACCCAAATATATAATTCCGAGCAACATAAAAAATATAACCGCATATTTTCCTGTCTCATAAAATATAAAGGCTTTAGTCATTCTGAGAAACACTTCAGCACCAGTCATATATGCAGCAGCAAGAAGTACATAGTCTAATTTATTTTTCTTTGTCAGTATCTGAAAAATAAAATATACGAAGACAGCCGCAAGATAGACAAGCATTAAAGAACGGTTTACATAGGCCAAAAAACCAATCAAAATATGAAAGATTATAGCTCTGAATGGTCTAATATTAGAGAATATGCTCGACGTAATAGCTCTCAATTAATTTTATTGTTACTATGGGAATTAATAATTTCCTCCAGTATTCTTTTTCTATACAAGCCAAAGGTAAAATTGGAGGCCACAAGATAGCAATCTGATGCCATTTTTGTTAATTCCTCGGTTTTTTTTGAGAATGCTTCCTGTAACACTTCCCGCAACCGGAGCTCGCTAATAGAATCTAGTAGGAATCCATTGTCATCACAGACATATTGCCCAATACTGGAAACATCAGACACTATAGGAATACAGCCAAAATTCATTCCCTCCGCGATGACCTTTGGAAATCCCTCAGAATCACTGGGCAATAAAATAAAATGCGATTCCTTATAAATCCCAAAAACCTCCTTCCGTTCCAAAAATCCGTGGAATTCAACAGGAAGGCCAAGGTCGATACATTGCTTTTTATAATGGGTCATCTTCGCCCCATCCCCAATCAAGTGAATGGTTTTTATTTGTTCCAGATTTTCCAAGGCCCCAAAGGCATCGATAATTCGTTGTACGCCTTTGGCATCTTCCAGCCTGCCTACAAAACAAAAAGTAAAGGGCGGAGAAAAGGATTTGGTATTTGTTATTTGAAAGCCTTCCTCCCGCTCTTTTTCTGTAAGACACGGATTTTCAAAAGTCAAGCAGTGTTTGGGTTGTTTTGGCCAGCGACCGTTGATAGTTACCTTTCTATTTTGGTTTTTTAGCATCCAACGTTGTAGTGCATAACCCAATGGAGGATTATCTTGATTCCAGTTACCAGCGTATTTGTACCAGCCTTTTTTACTGCTGAAAAGCGTGAGATACGGAATCAAAAAAACACCGATGCCCGTGGGCGTCCGCAATTGGAAGACATCCACTTGCCGCAATGTTTTTTTTACCGTGGCTATTATTTGCGGAATATGCTGTACAATTTTTAACTTATTGCCCATCCCCTTTCCGCCAACCGGTTTTAGGGGAACAAATTTTATATTTGGTGCCGTATAAGGCAGAGAACTTGGCGGCGGCGGACCGACATGTAAAAAAGCGATGTGATATATTTCCTCAAAATCCTGTGCCAGATGGTTTAGCTCGCTAATAGTGGGCCCCCAACCTACGACTGCTCCGTCAGGCCTTTTGTAATGTTCGGTATGGGAGATGATGGCGAGTTTCATTTCGGTTGGCGGTTGTCTGTTCGCAGTTGTCGGTTTTTAACCACAAAGAGCACAAAGAGTATCACAAAGGGCACAAAGTGGGTTTCTTAATTTTATTTTTGTTCTGTTGTCGGTTGTTTGTTTGTGGTTGTCGCTTTTGGATGGTGTCAATAGTTATTTTCCACAACCTACTAAACATCCCCCTAATCCTCCCTAGTTAAGCTCGGGACAGGCTCTTGATAGAGGGAACCAATTCCGTTTTAATAATGGCTATTAGTATTTTTTATTGTCTTATGTTTCTATTCTTGTTTCCTTCATTTTAAAATATCCAAATATAACTTAATCACTTTATCCCACTTAAAATCCTGGGACCAGGTTATTGCATTTTGGGAATAGGTTTCATAATTGTTTAATATTTCTTCCAATGCATCAGCAAATTCATTCGGGTCCTTGGGGTTAATCAACTTGCCGGAAACCCCATTGTCTATTGCGTCTTCAATGCCACAGCCTAAAGATCCGATTGCGGGTATTCCTATCTCGTTGGCTTCCAAAATGGCAATTCCAAAGCCTTCTGCATCACCTGACTTTGTGGTTTCGCTCAACATAACAAAAACATCGGCTTGCTGCAGCAATTCTATTTTTTCTTTTTCCGAAACTTTTCCAAAGAAAACCACGGCCTCCTCTACTCCTAAATTTAGAGCTAATTTCTCCAATCTATCCCTGTCAGTTGGAATGCCGACTATATGATATTTGAGATCGGGATACTTTTTTAAAAGAAGTGGTAAAGCGTTTATAATATTTTGCTGCCCCTTACGCTGGGTTACATTGCCAACGGTTATCAACACAGGAACGGGGTCATTTTTAGTTGCAACAATAACCGGAAGTTGTATTTCGAATCCATTCGGAACAACTTCAATTTCCTTAAATGATAAATGAGAAATCAAGGATTTGGTATAGTTGCTTACAGCAATTACCTTATTAAAACGTTTTAAGGAGCGGTCTGTTAGCTTTCTAAGTATTTTATTGGATAATTGCACTTCACTGCCGTGAATGATGGCTATAAATTTATTTTTAGAGAAAAAAGTGAGGAAGGCGCCTAGCCAAAGTGAAAACTTACCAGAACAAATTATAAGCTCGTTGTGGCGAAGCAGGGAAAAAGCAGTGGCGATACGGTTAAGGTAGCTGCGAAAAATTATTTTTTTTCGTACAATTCTGATTACTTCAAAAGAAAGATTTTTATCGAAAATTTTTTCAGCCTCACCATTGGCTGACCGGGCATCGCATACCAACTGAATTTCAAATCCATTATCCTGCAAACCTTTCGCCAAATTATAGGCGTGATTGCCAATGCCGCCGGGTTGGGGAGGAAATTCGGAGGTGAGTATAAGGATTTTAGGCATTAAATTTAGGGTTTGAAAATCATTATTAATACGTGTATTTTTTTACCGCAGAGACGCAGAGCACGCAGAGTAAAAAATTAAGGGCATCTATATCTTTGCGCCCTCTGCGCCTCTGCGGTTAAGAATCGGTACTTAGTTCTTCAATCATTGCCCCTTCCCTTAACTTCTTTGTCGCCAATCTCCAAGAAATATAGACTTGCAAAAGTACGAATGGAAACAAAAATAGGGAGATTAGCATCCCCAAGGCCAACATTTTTTTGTTTTTCTTATAGCGGTAAGGGATTATGGATTGGGGCACGCTTCTTAAAATGGCCAATAAGGATCTTTTTCTGCCAAAGTATTTTCGATAGAGATACAGCACGCTGGGGATGGGCCGTGGGGCAAAGAGTTTTTTGGGACGGAAGGCGTCCCAACTTCCCATTTCACGTAAGCCGCCAGAACCTACCTTTAAGTGTATTCTTCCGGCATAGGGATTTGAAATATTTCTAAACCCGCTTAAATAGGCTCTTAAACCAAACTCACCATCGCCCATGCGCTGTTTTTCAAATTGACGGTCGAAAAGACCAATCTCTTTAAAAACCTGCTTTCGTATGAGAACGTTACCTGTATCTATTTGATCTGAAATTCTAAAGTAGGAATAATTCTTCGGGACTTCAGCACCGACGGCAGAAATGGAAATGCCAGAGGAAATTTCAGCTTTAAAAAAATCGAGACACTTAAGGTGATTGGTAATCCAATTGGGTTCTACCCTACTGTCATCATCAAAAAGGAGAATGTATTCCCCTTTTGAAATTTCAATGGCGTGGTTTCG
Source organism: Aequorivita aquimaris (assembly GCF_001573155.1). Taxonomy (GTDB): domain Bacteria; phylum Bacteroidota; class Bacteroidia; order Flavobacteriales; family Flavobacteriaceae; genus Aequorivita; species Aequorivita aquimaris. The sequence goes on from NZ_JRWG01000007.1 coordinate 99,413, forward strand.
CGCCAACCAAAGCGCCCGTTCGGTTTGTTGTACAAGTTGAATTTCTAAATTAAACTTTTTGTAGAAATCTGCCTGAAACGGAGTGGATTGATCTACTATGATTACCTCAAAATTGGTGTACTCCTGTTTTTCCAAATCCTCCAGAACATCCTTTAAATATTCATAACGATTAAGAGTGGGAATAACGATACTCACCAAAGGATTTTGGGACACCAAAGATGACTGAAAAGAATACCATTCTGAATATATAATAGGATGCAGTTGATAATTACTTCTTTTTACATCGCTACTCTTTTTCCAAGCAATAATTTCACGTAACGGATTTTTAAAAGAAAAGAGCCGCAACATCAAAACATAGAAAACCCAGACCGGATGGAAGTATTTCCGCAGGAAACGGTATTCGTCCACGAGGGGAACCTTTTCAAAGGAAGTATAAACCTCTGCATTTCCTATATATCCTTTATTAACCGCCTGCCAAGAGAGATCGTATTCGCTTGCTTTTTCACTTTTGAAATTTGGTTCTGGCTGTAGTTGTGCTAAAATTTCTTCAGAAAGTTGAATATACTTTGGAAAAATAGAAGTTCCGTCTTTTCGATATAACTGAAAATAGTGGGTGGGTTGAAGGTATTTTAGAAATTGAAAAAGCATTATGTAGTTTTTGGAATACAAAAAATATTTTCTGGAAGTTGATTTCCAATGTGGAATGTCTTCAATTCCATGTCGAGTATCTGATAATTATACTGACTAAAAAAATCGAGAATTTGTTTATTTCCATTTGTTTCTACAATAAAAATTGGTTTGCACCTTTCAATTAACTGAACGGCTCCCTTCAAAATATCCACTTCTATTCCGTCCACATCAATTTTAACCAAATGACAATGTTCCATGCCATTTCTCTTGAAGAAAATATCGAGAGAGACCATTTCAATACTGGTACTGTGTATATTTTTAGATTCGGGATCAATGGTATTTGAAGTAGTAGGGCTTAAATATAATTGTATATTTCCTTCCTCCCTCCCCACAGCAAGGTTGTGCAAATCAATAAGACTTCCCAAGTTATTGGCCTGAATGGAGTTTTTAAAACTGTTGTGGACATTTAAATTAGGTTCGAACGCTATAACCTTCCCATTTCGGGCAATTGTTTGCGCCCATACCAAACTCAAATATCCAAAATTGGCTCCAACATCCAGGACCACGATAGTATCATTTAACCACGGGCTTCTTTTTACCAGAGTAATTGCATTACGAAGCAAGGTGTTTTCAATACCAGCTTTTTCCGCCTTTGAAGCCACTTTTAACGAGGCGTAAAATTTAAAGGATACTTTATAGTCCAAATACATTTTTTTCACCCACACGGAGGTTTCTCTAAATGCACCTTTGGGACGCAAAATTAAATCGCGGATAGGTCTTAATATTTTGGACTTTCCAAGAATTTTTTGCGCTCCTTTAGGTATCCAGACGTAGAACTTCCTTATAATACTACCTACCATTTAAAAATTCTTAACAAACTTCTAAAGTCATTATCTTGTATCATATAAATTTGTTTGATTTCTGTAAATCTATTAAATCATTCTTAGATAATGCCTACTGAAAATCTTTTACTTTTTTTTCTACTTGGCATCACACTTTGTCAGTAGCAACACCATGTGCTTTTTCCAGTCTATAATGTTATGCTGAAATAGCAATCCGCGACAGTTGATGTAATACTAGATTTTTGGGCAGTAGAGTTCTATTTTAATAATTAAAATATTTCTGGATATTAAACCGTTAGTCTATCTGATTGTTGATAAACTTCGGCACCTCGACAACGCTCAGCAAAGCTTATTTTTCCTTTCGCTTCGCAAAAGTAATAAACACTTGAATTGACATTGATCTCAGTCTCGGGATTAGTTTCCATCTCAGGCGGATAGTATCAATATTTTTTATGTATAAAAATCAACAAACTTCTTTTGTTGATTTTCTATATTGAACTTCTCTCTCACGCGCCTTTGAGCGTTATGAGCTATTCTTTTCTTATGTTCAGAATCCAATTCTATTACTTTTTGGATTCTTTCTGCTAGCATATTTGGAGCATATTTAGGCACTACCCAGCCTGTTTCGTTATCGAGAATATTTTCAGACAAGCCTTCCGCATCACTGACGATACAAAGTTTCCCCATTGCCTGTGCCTCTAATACCGCATTACAAAAGCCTTCTTGAATACTATATTGAATATAAATATTAGAATTATTTAATTCATCTTTAATTTTTTCGTGTTTGATTTTCCCGGTAAAAGTTATATAATCAAGAAGATCCAATTGATATACTGCAAATTTCAATCGCTCATATTCTTCACCCTCTCCAATGATAGTATAATGAAAATCGATACCCTCTTTTTTTAAAAGAGCAAAAGCCTCTAAAGTATATTCTAATCCTTTTTTCCAATGCAAACGGGCAACTGTAATAAAACTATTTTTAACGGAAGGTAATTGGCAATCTTCTTTTTTAAAATAGAAAGTATCAATTGCAGGAGTTATTTTTATAATTTCAGCCTTTCCATTATATCCATGAGTATAAAGTAAAGCTCTAATATCATTGGAAATCACATGAATTTTATTCACTTTATCCCAAAGTCTTAAATAACATCCTGGGTTTTTTAAAGGATAAACTCCTATATCAAATCCTCGAAAACTTACTGCCATCTTTGCTCCAATAGCCTTAGCCACATTCTCTCGGTTAAATACCATGGTTCCAAACCCAAAGTGCAACCAATCTAGTGGTTCAGCAATAATATGGCTATTGCCAATAACATTTTTAATCCTTTGAATAACTCCCAGCCCATCTTCTCTATCCAATAAAAACAATCGTTTACTTTTATTGAAATGAAATACTAATGAGTAAACTAATGTAAATATACTTATAGAGCCTACCGTTAATAAACTCCCGCTAAGTTTAGGAGCAACTTTACATTTTGTAGTATTAAATGTTCCTTTTTTTGAATTATTTACAAAAACAACAACTGTATGCCCATGGGCTTCGAGACCTTTAATTTTATTGGTAAAAAAAGTTTCTGAATAGGCGGGGGGGGATGGTAAAACTAAACCTATTCTCATTGCTCGGTAATTAAAACTTTTTGATATAAATCCAGCATTTCCACTATCATCCTTTTGTGATTATGCTGATCTTCAATTGTATTTCTTGCACTTGTTGCAATCTTTTGATACGTAGGCAAAGGGAGTTCTGATATCCTCTTTAATGCTGATGCCATAGCTTCAGCATTTCGTATTGGCACTAAAAAACCATTCTCATTATCAACAATTACTTCATTCATGCCACCACAATTAGTAGAAATCACTAGGGTTCCCAAGGCCATTGCTTCAAGCACAACATTTGCAATACCCTCCTCCACACTAGGAAGTAATAAAACGTCAGCTTGTCGTATAGATACTATCACCTCTTCAAAAGACAATTTTTCCAAAAATAAAACTTCATTTTCTAATTCTAATTGCGACCGATGATAAATAAGTTCTTCATCTGTTCCAACCCCAACAATGGTATATTGAAAATTTACTCCCGCCACTTTAAGAAAATAGGCACTATTTAAAGCGTATGTGTAGCCCTTTTTCCAATGGGCCCTTCCTATTGAAAGAATTTTTAAAGGTGTATTTACCTCCACTATTTTTAATTGAAATGGCATTTTTTCTAATTCTAAACCGCTATACACCACGTTAATTTTATGCAACGCTGCATTATATTTCATAGCTTCCAAAGAGATGGCCTTTGAAACGGCGTGAAAGCCATCTACTTTGGGAAATAAGGCCTTATATGTTTTAGCTATTTTGGAGTCAGCCAAAGGAGAATAATTAATATGGGCACCTCGTAAACTTATAATCAATTTCATTCCAAATTGTTGCACCCAAATCCAATCTTCTATACTCTTGGCCCATTGAAGATGAAAAACATCGGGGCAATGATATAACACGGGATAATATTTAAGCCTCAGTACTAATTGTCTTTTTTTACTCCTAGAGATAATCTTATCAAGCTTTCGTTTTTCTTTCGGTTTTATTAAAAACAACAAAAAAGTGTATCTAATTAATAGAAGCAACTTACTTAACTTATTAGAATATGTGATATAGGTACTATTTGGAAGAGAAGGAACGCTTCCTTTTTTTAAACCAAAAATAAAAACCTGGCTACCTGTAGCAGCCAATCCCCGAGACAATCGTTCAATAAACGTTGTACTGGGTACTATACCGGAATAGATAGCTATTTTAATCCTTTTGCTCAAGATTTCTTTTTGTAGAAAACTATATTGTTTTGGTTAGAAAATGGATCCTACTTATAAAAATTTATAATAGCAATATTTCAAATGGAATAAAAATTATTCCCGTTTCAAGATTTTCTTATAAAGTTTAGAATTCATTTTAATAAAATGTTCTAATGAAAATTCGTTCTCTACATGAGTTCTCATATCTTTTGCTAACTGAACACGTTCTTCTAAACTCATATTCAAAATTCTCAAAATAGCTGCCTTTAGGCTTTCTACATTATTAGTTTCAAATAAATAGCTAGGAAAAGGTTCTAAGATATCCTTAATTCCGCTAACATTCGAACCAATTACAATATTTCCTGAAGCCATAGCCTCTAAAGGTGCGATGGGTAAACCTTCAGCTAATTCCAAGGTTGGGATAACAAATAAATCGGCTATGGCATGATAGGGTCGAACATCCATTTTCTTTCCTAAAAATTTGATGTTTAGGTTTCCCTTTGTCAATTCTAGCAGTCCTTGTGCATATTCGCCTGTATTATTTCCAACTATATAAAGTTTAATTTGGGGGTTGTTCAGTTCAATAATAGCTTTTATTAAAATCTCGATCCCTTTTTTTGGAATTAGATTCACTACAGAAATAATTATAAAATCATTTTTATCAATTGTTAATTCTTCCAATAATGTATTCTCATTTTTTAATCGAGGAACATAATAATGTGTATCGACCCCCAAGGGTATTGCCTCTATTTTATCAGGCATCCTATCCTCAAAGAATGACTTCATATCATCATTAATGGTAATTATCTTTGCGCTTAAAGCACTTCTCCATTTCCATGCCTTATTCCCCCACCCCATAGCTTTTTTAGTATATATCCAAGGGATTCCAGCTAATTTGGCGGCTAAAGGTTCTGAAAAATCTGAACTCCAATGCCAAGAATGTATGATATCAAACTGATGATTTTTAAAAAACAAAATTATTTTCAACAATCGAAATGGAAAGGAAAAAAAGGGTCTATAGTTAATGGCAAATGGAAATACATGGATTTTCACCTGTAGTTTTTCAATCTCTTCCATGAAGGAACCTTTAGTATGAAAACAACAAATCTCTGGTTCAAAAATTGTTCGATCCAAATTATTAATCAAATCATATACAACCTTCCCACTTCCGGCAGTATCAAAATTAGGAATAGTATATAATATTTTTATTTTCTTTTGTATCATATTTCTGCCCATAAATATAAGGTTATTCTATACTTAGAAAGTTTCTATTTGCAATAATTTTCATGCCATCTATAAACACTTTTGACCCTAATTTTATAGTAATGGAATTTAATAAATATAAAATTTTAAATCAATACTGTCGGACAAAGAGATAAGACCGCTACGCTGAAAGAACAAAGATCTAAGACTTAAATCGAAAATCACTGAAAATTAAATATTTAAAACTACTAATAGTTAAAACGAAGGTTCGGTTTTGGTTATATATACTAATTATAAGTAAGTTCCTTAATCAGAAATAGCAAAACATTTATTTATTTGAGTTTAACAGATTCGTTTCAATTTTATCTGACAACAATGATTTAAAATGTAGTAAAGCCCTGGGGTTTTTGAGATAGAAATTTGAAAAGGCCATTCTATTAGGAAATCAGCAACAGAGTATAATCATTAAAAATGACCCAAATCTTGTACAGCAAGCTCCTAAACCGGAAGTATACACTTATAGAATGAAATTTAAACCTATGCATTAAACTTCTCTTGAAACAAGGCTAATGTTAATAACATACTTACTGGGTGGGAATAAGTAACTGCGTTCTTTTCTTTAAAATTATCATAGAAAAGTTGGATAATTTCTTTCGGTACAAGTTCCATTAGTTTAGATTCAAACAACCATTTCTTTAAGTGTTTATCATTTTCCGCTCCAACAAATTGCAATTCCCAATTCCTAGAGATATGTGGTTTTCCAATAAAGCCATTAAATTCACGTATAATCTTATCTGTTACTCTATAAGGGATATTAAATGGCGGCTTATTGAAATGATAATTATTTAAATTAAACGGTTTTTGCCCATGCCAGGTGATTTTTGCTAAATCAGGAGCATTTTTTTTAATATAGGCAATTTGCAACTGTCTGTTTGATAAATAGTTCTCCGGAATGGTACAAATAAATTCACACATCCTAGAATCATAATAGGGCAATGTAACAGGCAACACTTTCTCAAAAACAGATAAATTATTAGAAGACCATCTTGCAACAGAAAATTGCGTTTTAAATGCCCGTAATTTAGCATTTGTATTTTCAATTTTAATTTCCTTTAATAACGCTCTTATTCGGGACTCAAAATAACTTTCAAAGGAACCTTTCAAACCCCAAGCAGCCCATAATACAGTTGCCAATTCAAAACCACCCTTTTTAATAAGCAGTTGAATAGCTTTTTGCACTTCTTCCTCAAAAGACAATTGGGGAAATCCAAAGGAATCAAACATTAAATCGCCCATGTGTCCTAACGAAAAAATGTCGCCCATTGCGCAGTATTCATCAATAAATGCCATCTGACGAGGATGCGTAAATTCGGAATAACACTCATTTATAGAAGCCAATTCTTCTATAACATTCCATAAATACCCCCTTTGAATGGTAAACGATTGAAACGGAAATTGACAAGAATCGGCAATTTTTTTTGCAATCTTACTCTCATTATAACCCCCATCAAAAGAATAACTGTACGTATTCAAATTGGGATGATTTCTCAATGCCACCGCTTGTGTTCTACTATCGAGCCCGCCCGATAAAGGTAAAACTACTTTTTGACCGGTTGTTTGTTTCTCTATAATAGACTCAAAGAGTTCGGAAAATTCCTTTAGAGTATTCTCAAAACTAATTTCCCGTGGAGCAGAGTGCCATTCAAACCATTTTTTAGAGCTCACCAAAAAAGATTCATCATCTATAATAGATTCAGATCCAGGTGAAAGTATAATTTTATCTCTCCAATAAGTATCTGTGTCCAAAAAGAAACCAATTGCCGAAAAAACACAGATGGCCTCTAAATGTAATTCGTGTTTCCCTTTAACATTTGCAAAGGTCTTTGTAATTGGAATTATTGGGGTTTTAATTGTTTTCATTAGACATTTGAATTATTACGTACCCGAAGGTTTAAAAATTCGTCGATTAATTCGTAAAAACAAGCTTGGCGAAAGCATTTTCCAAACAAACAGTTTTAAAACTGTAAGACCAAAAATACACTTCAATAATCCAATATACCCTTTTTTATAAAACAGCATAAGGTTCCTTTGTACTAAATCCACATTCTCAAGACTGCCTGAACGTTCCAAATACTTCACACACAAATAATAATACCCAGATAACAAAGAAATTTGTTCCTTATTTAAACTCGAAGTATTTAGTAGTTCAGAAATAAACAAATGGACCGCCTCACAAACAGGTTTCAGCATGTTTTGCCGTTCACGAATAGGTATTACATTATAATAAAAATCAACTGTATTGTCTAAAACCAAATAGTCTGAACTCTGTTGTAATGCACGAATAGCTAACTCCACATCTTGCAGCCTTGGCAGCTGAGAATGAAACTGGCCAATGGAATTAAAAAAGGAACGATTCCAAAGAATACATGAAGTTTGCCAAATAAATTTGGCTTGTAAAAAACAGTTTAAATATCTTGTTTCAAGAGGCTTTTTTATTTCAATATTTCCGTGTTTATCTATAATAGAATAATTTTGAAAAACTGCAAAATCTTGAAACTTAATTAGACGATTGGCTACAAAATTGGATGAAATAATATCGTCATCATCCAAAAAAACAATATGGTTGTATAAAGCAAAATCTACTCCTATGTTTCGGCAAACCGAAGCATTTCTCTTATGTGTATTGAATATTAATTTTACCCGATCGTCCTCTATATCTTCGTGCCAGTCTTGAATTTTCTTGCGAATACTTAGTTCTGATAAATCGTCAACTATTACCCATTGCCAAGTAGCCTCAGTCTGGGCTAACAAACACTTATAAACCTGTAACAACCCATCAGGTCCGTTATAGTGCGGGGTGATTATACTGATTGACATTGGCCTTCTTTCATTAGGTAATAAATAGACTAAAATAATGCTAGACCACTAGCTACTGCTCTAATAAATAGATTAGCCAACCTAAAATTAAATTGCAATATAAAGTCTTAAAATATCAAAACAATAAAAATTTTTAAATTTATATTTACTTCTTATTTTTATTTAGCTTTTATAAAATACTGTTTAGAATCCAACGCTATAATTTTTATGAACAATAACCTAATTTTTCTCCACTTACCAAAAAATGGCGGGACAACATTCCACTCAATTTTAAATAGATTATATTCAAAAGACAGCACATTTACTATTGAATCTGTTACAAATTCAGAAACAAATGAGCGAGTTTTTGTTAACATGCCTGCTCATGACAGAGCGAAAATTAACTTGGTGAAAGGTCATACTTTATTTGGCTTGCATGAATATATGAATGAAAACACAAAGTATATAACATTCCTTCGCAAACCAGCAGATCGAATTCCATCATTTTATTACTATGTTTTACGAAAACCAAATAATAAGTTATATAAAACTATTACAGATAATAAAATGACATTATATGATTTTGTCACTCAAGTGGAAAGTATAGATTTAAATAATTGTCAAGTAAGATGGATTAGTGGTATTGATGATAAAGAAGAACTAATGCTTGAAAAGGCTTTAGAAAATATTGAAAAACATTTTTCATTTGTGGGTATCACTGAAAAATATAATGAATGTTTGATTTTGCTTCAAAATCTTTATCATTGGTCAACACCATATTATATGGTTAAAAATAAAACAATTAATAGACCAATGGTTGATAAAATTGATGATAAAACAATTGCTGCCATTAACCATTATAATAACGCAGATAATCAATTATACGAAATAATGGCAAAGCGAATTACACAACTAATAGAAAATACAGAATATATGTATCTGAATCTCGCTAAGTTAGCCTTATTCAATAAAATATATTCAAATGAATTTGGAAGGAAAATAGCGGGAAACATAAAGAGAAAGTTAATGTAGGTAATTTCTATTTGTACAAAGTAGTTTTATAGATGACTAATAATTTAGCACCTAAAATATCATTATCATAGTTTCGCTCAACAAAAACCCTCCCGCTTTTACCCATTTCCTCTTTTAAATGTGAATCAAGTATTAACATCTCAACCGCCTTTACAAAACCATCCACATTTTCGGATTCAACAACAAAACCACTTTCATTGTGGATTAATCCATATTTCATCCCCCCAACGCCTGAAACCATCACTGGCAACTCCATAGCCTGTGCTTCCTGTATTACCAAACCTTGGGTTTCGGCACGTCCTTCGGAGTCGTAACGGCCGGGCATGATTAGAACATCTGCTTGCTCAAATCGAACTTTGATGGCCTCTTGCGATAGCGCTCCATACAATATAACATAATCCTCTAATTGAGCCTCATAAACCTCCAGCTTTATTTGCTCGCGTAATTTACCATCGCCAATTAGATGCAAACGGACCGATATATATCCAATATCATGTAATTTCCTTACCACATCAATAGCTACGTCAGCTCCTTTTAAAGGTATAAGCTTGCCACAAAATACCAAGTCGAAAAAACCTGTGTCAAGCTTTGAATTCGTGCGTTTAAAAAACTGAGTATCCAACCCAACAGGCAAAATATAATGCGGTTTATTACAAAAGTTTACTTGTTGTAATAGTCCTTCTAAATAAGGAGTGTTCACGGTAAAAGCATCGGCATACTTAAATAAGTTGGCATAAGTGGTTCTATATTCTTCTAAATTTTTGGGTTCCAAATCGTATCCATGAAACGTAGTTATAATTTTAACCGATTTAGGAATGATACCGTGTGCTTTTAAATAAGCAATCCGCTCGCCATTCATTCCAAAATGCGCGTGAATTAAATCAAAATCATTACTTAACAAGAACCATTGCGATTCATAAAACAGTTTTAAAGTATAAGCTTCCTTCCCGTATTTAAAAATATTGAGGCTTTTAAAAAACCTGTGCCATTGTATTCTGAAAATATGTTTAAGCGTCCATCCAAAAAAAACCAAAAGACGTGTTAACTTTGACACTGGTGGTTTTTTAAAATACTGAACCCTGCCTAACAAGTCGTACTGTTTTAAACTCTCATGAATAACTTTTGTATTTACACGATTATAAGCAAACAAACTCACCTGATACCCTGCATCTATAACTCCATTAATCTGGTTAACAATAAACGTTTCAGATACAGTGGGAAAGTTTTTCACTACAAATGCAATATTTTTTATAGAGTTGCTCATGTTTAAAGAGTTAAATCTAAAACGTTTGATTAAGGTATCCAACTCCTTAAAAATTCCAAATTTCGTTTGTATGTTTTATATTGAAATAAACAATAATACAGTTGTCTAAAATAACGTTTGGCAACTTCCCGCTGGTCATAATTACCTATTAATAGGGCTGCAGTCTTTTTAAGTAGTCTAACACCACCTCCTCTAAATGTGTACTTTAATAAATCTGCTCTTTTCCTTGCCTGTTCTTGTAACAAATCCAGATAAGGCCAAAGCACAAAATTAGAATGAGCCATAGCTTTACGCATTCTGGATACATACTCTAAATGTAATCGTTCATTACTCATAAAATGCTGAAAGTATAACCCCTCATTAAACCAAATTTTATAACCCATCAACCTTAAGGCATAACAATATTCTGTGTCTCCACCTGAACTTAATTTCTTTCCTACCCGATCAGATAATAAATGCTTAAACCCTTGTTTTTTTAATTCTATCCAATGTGATTTTCGCAATACCATACCCGCACCATAAACGCAACCTTTTTTATTTGTAATATCACCACTTTGTCTGCCTTGTTTTGACACTGCAAAGTATTTGGCCTGTGCATCAAACCACTCAGGTTTTTCTTTTTCAAAAGCAGCTTCGCACCATCCTCCCAAAGCACCTATGCTCGGATTATCTTTCATGATAGTATAAGCAGTTTGAATATAGTTGTCGCAGAGCCAATTATCATCATCACACCATAAAAGTAAATCAAATTTTGCCATCTGCATACCTTTCTCTCGAGCGTGGGATAAACCGGATTTTACCTGGTCAATAATTTTAAGCAATGTGGGTGAGCCAAGAGAGCTCCAGATTTCTTCTGCTAATAAAGCAGTATTATCAGTGGAATTATTATTAACCAATATCAATTCCCAATCAAGACCACAAACGAACTGTTGCCTTGCTAAATGTGCTAAAGTCTCTGGCAAACGCTTGGCGCTGTTATAACAGCAGAGAATTACACTTATTCCATCTATTGTTTTATCCATCTATCTCTCAAAGATTCTTTAATAAAGTTCCGAAAATACAATCCGCTTATTCTTAAAACATAACTTAAAAAAAATTAACGGAATTTTTGAATTTTTGATGTATTTATATAATCTAATATTGTATTTAGCGCGGAAATTTATAAATAATAGTTTGCGTTCGTGCAAATTTATTTAGTATAAATTTTGGTAGCAACCGTTCAAATTTTAAGGCGTGAAATCTAAATTTTCTGTTCCATTTAACATTAGGAAAAAGGCGGTGTAAGCGCTCAATAGAGCCTACAGACTCAATAGCAACCTCTTTAAAACTATTATTCCCTAAAGCTTTATAGTGTTTACCACTATTATCCCTAATGGGGTGCGGATCATTGGCTTGCCATTCTTTAAATTTTTTGATGTTTAGAGAAGATGGCCGCCCTGGTACAGGAATCATCCATCGCAGTTTATCGAGAATCAAATTATTTACTGCCGGTTCCACAAAGCGAGCGCCACCTTCAGGTTTTAAGCTCGCAACAATTTTTTTCATAAACTCGCTCTCTTGCTCATGAGTTAAATGATGTAAAAAAGCCTTTCCTACTACCAAATCAAAATCGTTAGGCAATAATTCAATTTTAAGAAAATCGCCTTTAAGGTATTTAATAGGGTATTTAAAATTTGTTTTTGCATTCAAGGCTTCTATTATAGCTCCACTTTTATCAGAGATATCATTAGCATATACTTCTGCTCCTAAAGCTGCCATTACAGCAGCATTGTAACAATTACCACATCCCAATTCTAATATCTTTTTACCTTTAACCTCTTCTCTAAAATTTCTCGAATACATACAAACCCATGAGGTATCAACAACAGTGACTTCATCGAGATATTTATCAACATTTTCGACAATTTTAAGGATTTTGCTAATATCGATTTTCGCATAGCGCTTATCGTAATGTTGTTTATTTTTAGTGGTGTTATCGTCTGAAGTCGGTGAAAGCATTTTTACATTTATTTTGCATAAAACTAAATTAAAATATTATTAAAATCCTCGGATTTAATTAAGATTTTTTATTGAATAAAATGCTATTCGCTTTTGAAAAATTAGGCTTATAGTTTTTCAACTTTACATATTAACCTATTGCGTAAATTAGTATGCCACCCTGATAAAGTGAGCAGCATACTCAAAGGATGTGAATAATTTTCGGGATCTTCAATTTAAAAGCTATTATTAATTAGCGAGGAAGGGTTTTGAAATACAGGAATGCGGAGACAGCATTAAACTCTAAAATATAAATTTACTGTTTAGTGACTTTTGCTTTTACAAACCGTTTAATAATGGGTGTGGATTTAAAACTAAATTCGGAGATGCCTATTTTTTAAAGTTTTCGGAATAGCTTCCATCAACTTATTTTATTATAAAATTCTTGAATAGCAGCTGCAATAGCTGGCCATTCCATCGCTAAGGCTTTTTCTCTTGAAGCCTTTCCCAGTGTCTCTAAACGTGCTTCATCCTGCAAGATTGCAACTGTTTCATTAATAAACCTTTCAACATTCTTGTTTTCAATCAATACATTTCCGGTATCGCTCAAATATGCCCTATTCCCTCCTACCGCACTGGTTATTATAGGAAGGCCACAAGCCATTGCCTCCAACAGCGAGTTGCAGGCGGTACTGTCCAACAAGGGTAAAAATAGCAAGGAGGCTTCCTGATAAAAATGCCGCAACTGTACGTCCTTTACCTCCGTAAAAATAGTGATACATTTATGGGGAAATATTTTATGGGTATAGGCCGGATGGATCACAACGTTTACTTTTAAATCCTTTACTTTCTCGGCAAGCGTTGGCACGGTTTTATTAAAAGTGTCAAAATCGCGCAGGTGCTGGCCCACGAACAGGAGGGTGTTGGGTTTTTTAACCGTGGGGTCGGGTTTAAAGAAATGGGTGTCCACCCCGTGGGGAATATAGGCTACCCTATCCAAGCCTAACCGGGACCTTAAAAATGCAATCTGGTTTTCCCCCACCCCTATGGCCCCGTCCAAGTGGCGCAGGGCCGCCGGGTTGGGGATACGTTCTTGTAAAATTGACGGCGGTTTGTGGAAGGTGGCCACAAATTTCGTATTCGGAAAGCGGCGTTTGAAAAAGTCCAGATGCCGGATGTCGCGCTCGCCGTTTAAAAAATGCACTACATTTTGTTCTTCCTTATGTTTACGGAGCAAGCCGTAGAGCTCCACGGACTTTAACACGCTTCCCGCATTGTATTCCCCTTTTTTTTGGGAATGAAGCCGCGCCAACACTTTGGCCAGCCGAAAGGGAAAACGGATTTTGCCAAAAACTACTTGTGCATCCATATAGTCCGCCACCCTACCGTAACCGGAATTGGCGGCGTGGTGCTTGGAGCGATGATGGACCAAAAAAACGTTCACGATTGCGAAAGGGGTTTGTTTAACATCAGCTCCAAGATACGCTTTACATTTTTAACAGGGTGTACGTAGTCCTCAAAATAGCTACGGGCGTTTTTGGAGAGGCTATCCGCCAAGTGGCGGTCGGCCAACACGCGCTGTATGTTATCAATCAGTTCCGCATCGTTGTGGAAATACAAGACCTCCTTGCCATCCGTAAGCGGTACCGGCAATTCGGTGGTAAGCGGTTCGGCGATTATCACTTTTCCCTGGGAGAGGTATTCCGCCATTTTCCAAGCGGGCGAATTTGCCAGCCCGCGGGTATAGACCACAATCCTTGCCTTTTTCATCGCATCCAGATAGGCCTCCGGTTCGGTGGGCACATTGGTCAGGGCGTCGCCATAGTTTTCCCGGGCTACTTTGGAAGGAATGAAGCCACCCATAAAATTTTCGGGAAAATGCTTTCTGAGCAATTTAATCAACCGGTAGCGTTGCAGATGGATCTGTTTTGCGTCTGCCGTATTTTCATGCAGGAAACAGCGGGTCTGGAACATAATAATTTCTCCTAAAAAGGGTGTAAAAGTCTCAAAACGGGCGATAATTCGGTTTTCCCTTGATTTTTTTATATGACGAATGCTGGTATTTATAGCATTTATAAGTCTTCTTAATAATAAGCGATCAAATTTTATATTTCCCAAAATTGTTGTTAAAAATAATCCAATTTTAAATTTGTTCTCTTTTAATATGTGGGTAGTGGCAACCCTAAAAGTTAAACCCGAGGGAAGGATTTGAGCTTTTACTATTGGCCGTAATGCACTGGCGTACCGCTCGTCATAATTCCGTTTAAAATAAAAATCGCATTGTTGCAGGGCCGGTTCCGAAAAGTGTTCGGCAAAGTCGTATAAATCGGTGGCGAAGTGCATTCTTTTTTTGGAAGCCGTATCGATCAAGGTGTAAAAAGAAGTTTTGGGCTGGGCGCGTGTGGTTTTAGAAATCGTTCCTTTTTCATCAACCGTAAGGGTTCCGCGGTTTTTTTTAAGGGACAGCTGGACCTTTACCAATAGTAGCCCTTGCTGCTCCAGCTCGAAAAGGCCGGTTTGGATGTAGGAGGAATGGTTTAGTTCCTGAGGGGTGTGGATGATGACGGTATAGCGTGGCATATTCAAACTTTAAGGGCCGATTGCACAGATTCCCTTAAAACCTTAAAGGTAGCTTGAATGCTGTATTCGTCCAAAACCTTTTTGCGGGCATTGCTTTCTATGTTTTTTGCCTGCTCGGGATTCAGGAAATAGTCTAAAACCGTTTTGCAATAATTTTCAGGGGTGGACAATAAGCCATTTTTTAAATGGACAATAACATCGGCAGGCCCTCCCGGACAATCTATCCCGGCTACAGGAGTGCCACAGGCCATGGCCTCTATCATTACCATTCCGAAGGTTTCTTTATCGCTGGGCAAGGTGAAGAGGTCGGCTTCCTGAAAATAGGTCGGAAGCTCGGAATGGGGTTTATGGCCCAAAAAGCTAACGTTGGGTTCCAGATTACAATCCTTTACCAAATTCTTCAATTCGCGAAAATAGGCTTCGGAAAAAATGGGTCCGATAATATTTAGATGCGCCTTTGGGAAGCCGTTATTTTTTAAAAGACGAATGGCCTCAATGGCCAAATGGATCCGTTTCAACTCCACAATTCTTCCCACGTACAACAATTGGGGCGAACTATTTTTTGTTTTCTTAGGTGAAAAGACCTCACAATCTACGCCCAAGGGAAACACTCGGATATCCAAGCCCTTAAAAAGTTCCAAGCGTTCCATTTCCCTTTTTTGCAGCTGGGTATGCACCAGAATATGATTGGCGTTTTTGTAATATTCCCTATTGGCGGGGGTGTCGGTATAGTGCTGTCCGCCCAACATTGCGATGTACTGCTTTTTGTTTTTCAAAATTGTTTTCGCCAATTGGTGTGAAAACGGACTGGAATGTCCGGACATATTGATGATGGTAACATCGGGTGTTTGGGCCTTATACGCCCGAAGACAAGGGCTTGACTTTTGTTTTTTCCACTTTTTATGGTTGCCGTTCCAGGTAAAATCCACCGGATAAAAGGTATAGTCCACCTTTTGGGTCTTGAAGCCATATTGGAACCAGCGCGGGGTAAAATACTCCATCCGGCAGCTATGGCCGGTTTCTTCGGCCAACAACTGCAGAGCCTTTAGGTGTGGCTGACTGTGATAGACAGCTACACTTTTTTCCACAACGCCTGCGGCTTGGGGGGTGAAGGGATGGAGGAGGCTGATGGATTTCAAGATAACCTAATTGGATTTATAATATTATGTTTTTTATACTTATTTACTTTATGCATAATTTTCACTCTAAGTTTTGAAGGAGGCCTTAAACTTATTATATCACTATAATTCCCAATTACTGGATTTTGTAAAATGTACTGGTCATATAGTTGAATATCTAAATGGTTATTCTCTTCTGCCCTCAATTTTTGCGTGGTTGATAAATCAGAAAAACTAAGATAATTGGTTGTATATTTTCTTTGATTTTTTCGTTCAATGCTACCTATTAATTTTACATCTAAAACATCTTGAAGATAATTTAATGATTTATTATACTCATTTGAATTACCAATAAATACGAAATCGGAGAGAAGTTTCTGTGCTAATCTAAAATCATTTGTTCCTGCAATTTTCTTTGTCATAAAGTTGTTATAGAAACTTTTGTTCAAAAAATCATCAATAGATGTTATCCATCCCCTTTCTAACATGTGGTTATATTGAGAAAGATATCTTTCTAACGGATTTCTAAGAAAAGTAATTCTATTTGAAGGTGGTAGAAAATCTAAATAAGGACGAACACTATGACCTCCTATTCCCGAAGGAAAATAGCGTATAATTTTTTTATATTGGTTAAAAGTTAGGTCATTCCGAGTTTCGTTCCCTCCATATTGATTTTTTGTCACATGGAAATAACGAGGGTAAGTCAATGATAAAACTTCATTAAAGGAAGTGCCGGCGCATTTTTCTATGTGAGTAAATAAAAGCATTGCTAATTTATATTAATCTTTCTTTTTATACGTTTAATTAAACTTGCGGCTTTTTTCTTTTTAATCCTTCTATATTCTCTTCTTTGATAACCATTAAATAAATTAGTAATCCCATTCCATCTTTGTTCAAAATTGGAATGGCGCTTATAATGCATCCTATTATAACTGATATAAAACTGCTTTGGGTTATCGGCATATTTTATTTCACTAGCGCGCATGGTGCGCTTCCAGTTGATGAAGTGGAGGTACATGACCTCCTCCCCTGTTTTGGTATTCAGCATTTTGCCATCCTGCCAGCGCCAGCGGTCCAGATAATATTCTTGGTGGGAGTCGCGGCCGCGCTCTTGGTTGCAAAGTACGGAAGGCCAATATACATTAATTCCCAAATCTTTTCCGTCATTGTGTTTTTGAAGATAATCGGACAGGACCACCTCATCGGTCCACCTAAATTCGGGTACTTCAAACAAGTTTTTATAATCGGGCAATTGTTTATATAGCCTATTTATAGCAGGGTTATTTCTAAAAAGCGTGAAGTGGCCCGAGATGTTTTCCTTTCTGCTGCTGATAATACTGTAGGTGGAAAGTATTTGTGGGGTTACAAACTTCCGAATATCACCCCAGACAATATCCATGTCGCAGATGCCCCAAAAATCATGGCCATTCACCTCATTTTCAAAAATTTCACCATAGGCCGGCTTAAGGTCACAAAACTTCCGTGGGTTCAGGGGTACCTTGGCTCCCACTACCTTGTTCACATGAATATTCAGTTGGCCTAAGGTGGTGGGCAAAAACTGTATGTTCTCTGGATATTGCTGGGGAATTGGGCAATCCGTAGGACAAAGCCACTTTATTGTGGGGTTTGCTGCTACCGAAACTAAGAAAGCTTCAAACCACAGGGGCCATTTTCCGAAATAAGGGATTATTAGTAGAATCGATTTCAATTATTGGTATTATATATTTTTAATATTTTTTTCATAATATTCGAAAATAACAGTCTATATGAATCCAAAGGATATTCTTTTGAAAACCTGATGTATTCATTTATTAATAAACGCATTTTCCTATTTTTCCAGTAATACTCTACCATTCTGCGTCTATTATTCATAATGTGATTATCAAAGACTTTTACCATTCCTAATTCAACTTTAAAATAATCTTTTAAAAGTTCAAGAGTCATTATCCGTTTATTTATTTGATCTATTAGGTTACTTCCCGTCCAAACACCTTCAGTATGTTGTCGATATACCCCGCTAACAAAATCTAGATAACCGATTTTCCCAGCCTGAGCTAAAATATGAAATAAAAAAACATCTCCATTAGCGACCTTATGAAACTGTTTTGGCAGGGGTTTAGGGAGGGATTCTGCACGAAATATTACCGTGAGTGTAGGTATCCAAAATCCATCTAATATAGTTTTAGCGTCAAAATTTTGTTTATGCTTTTCTTTAAGGACTGCGGGATATATCTGTCCGTCTCTAAGCAGATCAATATTTGTAAAACACGCGGCATATTCTGGATTATTTTCTAAAAAATCTACCTGTTTCTGCAGTTTTGAGGGGTCTGTCCAGTAGTCGTCGCCTTCGCAATTTGCTATATATTTCCCTTGAGCTTCGCCAAGTGCCCAAAGGTAATTTGGATTAGGTAACTTGTTTACATTATGATTAATGTATTTAAGTTTGATATTGGGAGGAATAATTAATCTTAATAATAGTTCTTTAACTATTTCATCCGTTTTATCCGGCGAATAATCATTCGCTATTATCAATTCAACATTAAAATCACAATCTTGGATAATAATCCCATTAATAGCTTCTTCTATATAAGCAGCCTGATTATAAGTAATCATTATCACCGAAACTGTGACTTTTTTACTCATATTAATTTTGTCATTTTGTAGAATAGATGATTTTCATTCACAATTTCAAAGCCAGAACTTTGATATAGTTTTATAGCCTTATCGTTATTTTTTAATACTTCCAATCCATAGTTTTTAAACCCTTTTTTCTTTAAAATCTTAATAGAAGTACTCAGTAAAAATTTCCCGACTCCTTTCCCCTTTACTTCTTCATCTAACAGTATTAGACTCAGATAGGCATTATAATTAATTATATCGTTACAATAAAAAGCAATGAACGCTTTAAGACCATTTTGTTGGTAAGTTAGTATTGTGGCGTTCTTCAAAATTTTGTCTACATATTCAATTAAATCTGATTGAATCAACAAACCTTTTTCGGGATAATTATATTTTTTTATTAAATTAAACAATTCTGATCTCATAATAATTCATATTCATTTAACATATCAGAAATTCTACTCTTTTCATTAAACATCAAAACATCAATCATGGAAAGCCCTTTTACAAATGGATTTCCAAATTGGTTGTAAGGTATTAACTCATTTTTAATAAAGGAAAGTGTAATGCCTTCCTTCTTAAATGTATTTTTTTCATATAACGCTTTACCACCCGAAGGATTTATATAATGGTTACTCCCTTTTTTCTTACATATAGCTATAAGTCTTTCAGCCTTTTCATAACCGATAGAATTTGAATATTCCATAGAACTAACTTCAAACTGCGTCTTTAGGGCCAGATAATTAGAAATTTCCTTAATGCTTTCCATTGCAATTTTAGCAATAGTAGTCTGTTCACCTTCTAATACTCTTTTCACTAAATGAAAAGTTTCCTCAAAAAACGGTGCTTTTTTGTAACTCTGTTCAACAGATTTGAAAAACTTTTCTCTCCATTTAAAAAAGAGTTTCATATTTATATCAGTGTCTTTTATTAATTTAAAAGAACTGGGGTTCAATAATGGAACTGTAAATAGAAACCCATTATTGTTTAACAGAATCCTATTTCGATGAATCCACCCCCCCTTTATAAAGTTAACATCGTCATAGAAAACACATGTATCCACGGCATTTATTAGCTGGAAATACCCCAGATAGGGAAATAGATATGGTTGCATAATTGCAATTTTCATAATCCTCTATTTATGATATTACATATTTTCAAAACGTTATTATCATCAAGATCGTGGAATAAAGGAAGACAAAGCACACGTAAAGAAATGTTTTCTGAAATAGGGCAAGGTTTTTTATCTGCGTAAGGCAATAAGTTTAAACTGGGGTAAAAATAACGTCGTGGAAAAACTCCTTCTTTGTTCAATAATTTCTGAATAGAAAGTAATTGTGTTTCATTGTCAAATAGCACGGGATAATAGGAGTAGTTCCATTGCGTTCCTTTCCTTAACTTTAAGACTCCCAAACTTTTCAAATTGTTTTTATATAACTCCACTACTCCTTTTCTTGTCTCTAAAATCGTTTTCATATATGGGAATACCGCCAGCCCCATAGCTGCCTGTAATTCACTCATTTTGGCATTGATGCCAATTCCCTGAAAAACCTCTGGCCCATAATGCCCAAAATTATGGTGATAAAATAATTTATCGTTTAGCTCATCAGAGTCCGTAAATAATGCTCCGCCTTCCCCGGTATGAAAAACTTTAGTAGCGTGAAAGCTACAGGTACTTATATCGCCATACTCAAAAATGCTTTTCTTCTTATAGGTTACTCCAAAACAATGGGCGGCATCATATATAATTTTTAGGTTGTGCTTTTTAGCAATAATTTCAATCTCTTCAACTGCACAAGGGTTCCCGAAAACATGGGTTGCTAATATAGCGGTGGTTTTTGGGGTGATGGCCGCTTCAATCTTAGTCTCATCTATGGTCAAATATTTGGGATGGATGTCTACAAATACGGGGATACAACCTTCCCACACAAGGGTGCTAGTGGTGGCTACATAACTAAAGGGGGTAGTAATTATTTCGCCCGATAAACCCAAAGCCTTAATAGCAATCTGCAATGGTAAAGTGCCATTAGTAGTTGCAATAATATTGGGAACCTTCAAATAATCTTTTAGCTTTTCCTCCAATTCCACAACTAACGCCCCCCGGTTTGTTATCCAACCAGCATACCAAGCCCTTTTTAGAATAGCGTTATATTCCTCTTGTGGGGGTAAGAAGGTTTTGGTTACGTTAATCATTATTTATTGATTCTTGGTTTTGCAAAACAAATAGTTTCTTCTGAATGAATAGTATAATGACCTAAAAAAATCTCATAGTCAAGTTTTAAGTCAATAATCCAATTGGGAATAAGCACAAGATCTCTCCTACTGTGATAAATGGCAATAGCAAGTTTGGGCCGAAATTTACGTATGGTATTTAGTGCACCCTCCAACGCAGCTGTCTCAGCACCTTCGATATCCATTTTAATGAAATCTACTTTTTCAATATTATTAATCTCTACAAAGTCATCGAGACTTATAGTGTGGGCCTCCCCTGTTTGCTTTTCAAATGGTTTCATTGATACTTTACTAGCGGGACCATTATCCTTAAAGTATACCAACTCGTGTGATTTATTTGATATAGGATTTGTTATTAAATGAATCCGTGATTCAATATTAGGATTTAAGTGGATATTTTTATTGAATAATGCTATATTACCAGGAATAAATTCAAAGGAATAAACCTTACCTTTTTCTCCAACTCTATCAGCAAAATATAAGGCTGTATCTCCCCAACACGCGCCTAAATCAAATACAACGTCCCCCTCTTCTGCTGCAACAATATATTCATCATTCTCCTTATATGCATATTGTTCAATTATAAAATCTGTCGCAACACCAAGGGCTGTGAAATAAAGATTCACATCATATCCAATTTCCTTAAGATCAAATTTCGTTAGTAGAAAGTGTAGAAATTTGGGGTCAAAAGAGTCCGATTCATCTAACAGTGTACTGGCTGTTTGAAGTGCTTCCCAATAGTTTCTGTCATTTCGTGCCAATTTCACTTTCTGGAAACCCATTATACGATATGCAATTAGGCTAACAAGAAGCTCTCTATTATTGTTGTTTAATGCATCCCAAAGTTTTTCATATTGCTCAGAATATTCATTTATAAAATCAATGGCCCTTTCTTTAACCGTTTTCGAGCGACTAAAAACTATAGTCTTTATAATTGTTTTTACCTTCGGTATAAAACCGGCAGGCAATTTTTTTGCTATTCCTTTTGAAACTTTTCTGCTTGAGTATGACCCAAATCTATCTTCGTCAAAATTTTCTATTCCAAAATTATTACCCTTCGATTGAGTAATTTTATTTATTAAGGTCTTTTCAAAATCAGTCATTAGTAAATATTATCCATTAGTCTTATAAATGAATTTCAATTAGCAACCTTTATTTTTCGTTAATGTCATAAAGTTTGTGTTTCATTCTGTCAAATCCACGGTTAGTTAGGATATTTATCACTAAGAAATAAGAGAATAAAAGTGGAGATAAATTGAAAGCATTCCGGAAATGGTTAAAATTACTAAATATTCTTCCATACTGTTTTCTCATAATAAATTGTTTATATAAATTTCTAGATTTCCTTTTATAGCCATCTACAATGAGGGGATTATGCGCATACTCATTAATCATTTTTTCCCCTACAGTAAGTTGTGCTTTTAAGTATTTTTTGTTTCCGCCTGCCACCTTTTTGGTAATGCTGCTTGGAGTTACATTATATAAATAATGGATACCATCAATTCTTCTATAGTTCCCTTTCTTGCGAAACAATTCGACGAAAAAAACATGGTCTTGTCCTCGCAGTAAATCTTCATCAAAGCGATGTTCTCCCACAAAAGATCTTTCTAAAAAAGCATCCCCCATATAAACTGGTGGTTGAGTGAGAATAATTTTTTCATCATAATAAGATTCTCTTGCTTCATCAATAATCTTGGTAGATGCAGATAGAGTTTCTTTTGTTCTAGTGTGTCCCGTTATAACACAGTCAAAAATTCCATTTGCATATTTAAGTTTATCTTCTATTGCAAAAGGAGCAATGTAATCATCAGAATCTAAAAATGTTATATAGCTTCCTCTAGAGTTTTCAATACCGTAGTTGCGAGCCGCATTTCCCCCGGGCAATCGATCTTTAGGCCGGTGGTAATACCGAAAGCGTGAATCCTTAACCATATACCCCGCCATTAGTTCATCGGTTTGGTCAGTACTCCCATCATCCACCACAATACACTCCCAGTTTTGATAGGTCTGCGCCAGAACAGAATCCAGCGTTTCGCCAATAAGATGGGCGCGGTTGTAGGTGGGGATTATTATGGAAACTAAAGGTTGGGTCTTCACGGGGACATTAATTTGGGTTTAAAAGTAAGGAAAAGATTTTAATAGACGGTAGGCTTTAGTTCGTGGGCTTTATGCCGTGGGGGCGGGGG
>NZ_JRWG01000008.1 GCF_001573155.1 Aequorivita aquimaris
GACTTTACCGTAACCGTAATAGACAACGAGCTGCCAGTGGCGGTTTGCCAGGATATTACCGTAGATCTTGACCCTGTTACCGGCATGGCTACCATTACCGCTGCAGATGTTGACAACGGTTCTACCGACAACTGCGGCATTGCCTCAATGAGCCTTGATGTTTCATCATTTGATTGCTCAATGACCGGTGCAAACACCGTGGTTATGACAGTTACCGATAACTCAGGAAACATTTCTACCTGTACTTCTACCGTTACCGTTCAGGACGTTACAGCTCCTGAGGTATTCTGCGTGGGCGGGTTTGGAATCTTCACAGAGTCTGAGGACTTTGAGGGCGCTACAATCCCAACAGGATGGACAACGGTAATTGAATCTGGAAGTCAGGACTGGACATTCGGAAGTGGCGATATGCCAACCGGCGGTGATTTTCCTACCAATGCAGCGATCTTTGATGACGATGCAGCAGGATCTGGTCCAGCAAACATGGCAAGACTTTTATCTCCTGTATATGACCTTACAGGTGGAAGTAACGTACAGCTTTCCTTTGACTATGCCCTTCAAGATTTTGTTGGCGCGGGCGTGCTCTATGCAGAAGTATGGGACGGAAGCGCTTGGCAACAAGTATTTATTATTGATGACGTTGATGTGAGCCCTGTAAATACTGGGGATATAGATGTTTCAGCTTATGCAAACGCAGCATTCCAGGTTCGTTTCACTTATGATGACGAAGATGGTGGTTGGAACTGGGGAGCTGGCGTTGACAACTTCCTATTGAGCTATGAGGCTGCCTCCGGTGGAGGACTTGACGTCTTCCTTGATGCGAACGGTATGGCCTCAATCAGCCCTAACGATCTTGTGACCGGTGTTAACGAGGCTTGCGGCTACACCATTACCGCTGGCGGTGTTGGTGGAGGAACCATGGGATCACTTTCTACCCTTTTCACCTCAAACAACGGTGGAGCAGCGGGATGGACAGTTATGTACGACCTTACGGTAGGACCTAATGACATCGAGGTAACGGATATCGATGTGAACATTGACGGTACCGCTGCCTTCAACCTAGATATGTATACCTTGGTGGGCACGTACGTGGGCAACGAGCAGAATGCTGCTGCCTGGGGAGCTCCCGCGGCTTCGGGAACCGGAACCGGTCTGGGCATTGACCAGCCGAGTAATGCAGTTCTTGCGACCCCGGTTGTCTTGAGCGCGAACACCACATACGGTATCGCCATTGTGACCGATTCTGGCCAAAACTACACCAATGGGGATGGATCCAACCAAAACTTCTCGAACGCTGACCTATCATTATCGTTAGGTTCTGCCGTTGCGGGATTGTTTACCGGATCTGTGTTCTCTCCACGTGTGTGGAACGGTACTGTTCACTATACAGTGGCAGCCAGCTCCGGTCTTGACTTTACTTGCGCTGACCTGGGCGAGAACATCATTGAGGTTACCGTTACCGACGACAGCGGAAACTCTTCTACCTGTATGGCAGTGGTAAATGTGATTGATAACATTGCACCTGTGATTACCTGCGGTCCTCCTGTGACTACTGTATCAGAAACAGTAGATTTTGAAGGTAGCTCTATACCTTCTGGATGGACTACCCAGATTAATTCTGGTTCTCAGGACTGGGCCTTCGGTTCTGGCGATATGCCAATAGGAACTGACTTCGCCTCAAACGCAGCCATCTTTGATGACGACGCAGCTGGTAGCGGTGAGGTAAACAACGCTACGCTTATCTCTCCGGTATATGATATAAGCGCTGCTTCTACTGCCTCGTTGTCTTTTGACTATGCAATGCAGGAGTTTGCCGGTGACGGTACACTTACCGTTGAAGTTTATGATGGGGCCGCATGGCAACAGATTCTTTTTGTTGATGTTGATACTAATCCTGTCAATACAGGAGCCATTGATTTGGCAACTTACCTAAATGCTGACTTCCAAGTTCGTTTTACATATGACGATGAAGGCGGTTGGGCCTGGGGTGCCGGTGTGGACAATTTCGAGCTTAACTATTCTATTGTTCCAACGAGCAACGTAGTGGAAATCGAATTGGGTCCTGACGGAACTACCTCTGTAGATCCCTACAGTCTTGTATCTAATATAGATGAGGCCTGTGGTATCGCTACAATTGCTGTAGATGTGCCAACAGTAAGTTGTGCAGATATAGGAGGTACCTTTATGGTTACTGTATTTGTTAGTGATACTAGCGGCAATATTGCTTCTTGTATTGCAGAGGTAAGTGTGGTAGACAGGCTTGCTCCGGAACTAACCTGTCCAGCAGACCAGACAGTTGATCCAGGACCAGGTAACATATTCTATATATTACCGGATTATTTCGCAACTGGCGAAGCTATCGCGGATGACAACTGTACAGACCCTGTAACAGATACGACCCAAGACCCTGCTCCCGGTACGGCGTTGCCCGATGGTGTTCACACCATTACGTTCACCGCTACCGATGAGTACGGAAACACTTCAACCTGTAGCTTTGAGCTTACAGTTGAGTCTGTGCTTGGTGTGAGCCAAAACTCTTTGGACGCTGGCGTGGCACTATATCCAAACCCAGCGAGCAATGTTGTGAACCTTGTTAACAAGACCAACATTTCCCTAGAGAAAATGATGATCTATGACATAAACGGAAAACTAGTAAGCCAGACAGACCTTCGCGCTATGCAAGGTGAAAGAGCGGTAGATGTTTCATCGCTTGCTGCTGGAGTTTACGTTGTTCAGATTATTGGTGACAACGCAAGCACTGTGAAGCGCTTGATAAAAGAATAATCACCAAATAACCAACCAAAAAGGAAACCCCTTCAGCTTTTGCTGAGGGGGTTTTTGATTATAGCTATTTCACTGTATGCATCTTACCAATTATGTATCTTTACGTTTCTTATTAAAAATCAACAAAATGAAAAAAGCAATTCCTTTATTTGCGTTAGCCCTTATGATTGTGGCCTGTAATAATTCCAAAGAAAAAGAAAACCCGAATCAAACTGAAGAACAAATGAATGAGATTGAAAATCCGTTACTTTCAGAAAGTACCTTGCCCTATGGTGCACCTGATTTTTCCAAAATAAAAGATGAACATTTTAAGCCGGCAATGCTGGAAGGAATAAAACAACAAAAGAAAGCCGTAGAAGTTATTGCCAATTCGGAAGATGAACCCACTTTTGAGAATACAGTTATTGCCCTTGAGAAAAGTGGTGAATTATTGAATAGATCTTCACAAATATTTTATGCACTTGCAGGTGCAAATACCAATGAAACCCTGCAGGCGATAGAGGAGGAGATGGCTCCAAAGTTTGCTGCCCAAAAGGATATGATTTATTTGAACGATAAACTCTTCAAGCGGTTTAAAACACTTCACAATAAAAAAGAATCGCTAAACCTCGATTCGGAATCTTTAAAGCTTTTGGAAGAATATTACGAGGACTTTGAAATTGCTGGCGCCAATCTTTCTTCAGAAGACAAGGAAAAACTGAAGCAATACAATGAAACCATAGCCACGCTGACCACCAAATTTGGAAAAACACTATTGGATGCCAACAATGCCGGGGCAGTCACGTTTACCAATAAGGAGGATTTGGCAGGGGTGGATGAAGATTTTCTGAAATCAAAGGAAAATAAAGACGGCACAGGATGGAAAATTCCACTACAAAATACCACCCAACAACCTTTGTTGCAATCTATGCAAAATAGAGCAAGCCGTGAAAAATTGTTTAAAGCGGCTTGGCACAGGGCAGACCATGGCGCAAACGATACACGCGACTTAATAAAACAATTGGTGGAAGTGCGTGCCCAAAAGGCAAAACTACTCGGATTTAACAATTATGCCGAATGGAGCCTTCAAAAAACGATGGCCAAGACCCCTGAAAATGTAAATGCATTTTTCGGCAAGCTTATTCCCGCCGCAACGGCCAAAGCGCAGATGGAAGCTGATGAAATTCAAAAAATGATAAATTCCAAAGGAGAGGACTTCACCTTAGAACCTTGGGATTGGAACTATTATGCCGAAATGGTCCGCAAAAAGAAATACGATTTGGACGAGGACCAGATAAAGCCCTATTTTGAACTTAACAACGTTTTGGAAAAAGGTGTTTTTTATGCGGCCCAAAAGTTGTACGGAATTACCTACAAACCCAGAACCGATATACCCACCTATCATGAAGACGTAAAGGTTTATGAGCTTTTTGAAGAAGACGGCGAACCATTGGGACTTTTTTATACAGATTATTTTTCGCGCCCAAGCAAGAGTGGCGGGGCTTGGATGGACAATTTTGTAACCCAATCTAAGCTATACAACAAAAAACCGGTAATCTACAATGTTTGTAACTACCCAAAACCTGCAAATGGTGAACCTGCCTTGTTGACCTATGATGAAGTTGAAACCATGTTCCATGAGTTCGGGCATGCGCTGCATGGGTTTTTTGCAGACCAGCAGTATCCCTCGCTTTCGGGTACTTCGGTGGCGCGCGATTTTGTGGAGTTTCCTTCCCAGTTCAATGAAAACTGGGCGCTTTATCCAGAAATTCTTAAGAACTACGCACTTCATTATAAAACGGGAGAGCCCATTCCACAAGCTTTGATCGATAAGATCAAAAATTCGGGAACTTTCAATCAAGGCTATAGTTTGACCGAAAACTTGGCTGCATCAAATCTGGATATGCAGTGGCATACCATTTCTTCCGATAAAAAAATAGAGGATGTAAACGCTTTTGAAAAAGAGGCCTTGCACAACACCAAACTCGATGTGGTACACGCGGTGCCGCCCAGATATCGCTCCACCTATTTCTCACATATTTTTGCGGGAGGCTATGCTGCGGGCTATTATTCCTATTCGTGGACGGAGATGCTCCATCACGACGCCTTCAATTGGTTTGAGACCCACGGAGGCCTGACCCGTGAAAATGGCCAGCGTTTCCGCGATATGGTCTTGTCGAAAGGAAATACCATGAATCTTGAGGAAATGTATAAAGATTGGCGCGGCAGCGATCCGAAAATCGGGCCAATGCTGAAGGCAAGAGGATTAAAGTGATAAATTAAAAAAAGAATGCACGAATAATTCTATGTAATTATTCGTGCATTTGTATTTAACACTACAAGCTTTTTGTTACTTTTTCTTTTTAGAGCTTTTCTTATCCTTCTTGGGATGCACTAACTTTAGTTCATCAATCAAATTAGTTGCTCCAGCATATTTATCCATTATAAAAAGCACATACCGAATATCGACCATAATATTACGGGACAGCGCAGGGTCGTAGTAGTAATCACTCATAGTTCCTTCCCAAACGCGGTCAAAGTTTAGGCCGATTAAATTTCCGTGGGCATCAATGGCAGGGCTTCCGCTATTGCCGCCAGTGGTGTGATTGGTGCCTATGAAGTTAACTGGCATTTTGCCGTTTTCGCCATAGGGGCCATAATCCTTTGCTTTGTAAAGATCAATCAATTTTTGGGGCACATCAAATTCATAATCGCCCGGAATGTATTTCTGCATAACGCCTTCAAGGTGCGTCACTGGCTCATAATAAATAGCATCGGCGGGGGAGTAGCCAGCTACTTTTCCGTAGGTTACGCGCAGGGTTCTGTTTGCATTGGGAAAAATACGCGCTTCCTTGGGGCTCAATTCCAGCAGTGCTTTCATATAATCGCGTTGAAGTCCGGAAATGTTTAGTTCCAGCGCTTCGTATTTTGGAGCAACCTTGTCAAAATAAGTATCGGCCATTTCCTGTGCAACCTTGAATCCAGGGTCGTTGTTTAACTTTTCAATGACCGTTTCGGCATCGCCTTCCAACAAAATTTTTAGGGAATTATGATCAACGAACGCGGAATTGCTATAGACAGTATTTGCAAGTTGTGTGGCGTTTATATTCTGAAAGGAAGCGGGCAAAAACTGCAGAGGAACATTTTCAGCATAGAGCGCGATCAAAGCTTCAAAAACCTCTTTGTCCACTTGTTTGTTATAATCTTTATAATGGCTTTCGGCACTTTCTATAAGATTGTTTTTTCTGTCCATAAAAGATTGGGCGCCACGATTTTCGTACACTTGTTTCAATTGGTACGTTTGGAAGGCCAAGCGCAGCAGTTCCACATTGCGCACTACGGTTTCAAGAAAATATTCCCTCGCTAAGGCATAAGGCTCTATTTCGGTATAATACTCCTCAAATTTTGGCAAAAGTTGTCCGTACTGCTGTTGTTTTCCTTTTTTGTTTATCTGTTCGGTCAGCGCTCTTTCCTGTTGCTTTTTAATCCCTACGGCATTTGATTTTGTCAAGCCAAGAGTTTCACCTTTCCACTTTTTCCAGTAATTGGCAATGCGGGCAAACTTTGAGGCATATTGAATTTTAATCTGCGGATCGGCACGCATATACTTATCCTGAATGGCCAAGGCAGCATCGCGAATAGCAATACGCGCGGGATTTACCGTATTAATAACCTGTTCAATTGCAACGGAAGGCAAATACTCGTCCGTAGTGCCGGGATAGCCGAAAACCAGCGTGAAATCGTTTTCGGCTACACCATCGAGCGAGATGGGCAGGAAGTGTTTTGGCGTGTAAGGTACATTGTCTGCGGAATATTCTGCGGGTCGGTTATTTTTATCGGCGTAGATTCTGAAAAGCGAAAAATCACCGGTATGCCTTGGCCATATCCAGTTATCGGTATCGCTGCCAAACTTTCCAATGGAAGAGGGTGGAGCGCCCACCAAACGCACATCCTTAAAAGTTTCAACTACAAAGAGCATATACTGGTTGCCCTCATAAAAAGTACGTACACGGTTTTCCTGCCAGGCTTCCTTGGGCGAAGTCTGGACCACGAGAGCGATATTCTCTTCTATCTTTTTTTGCTTATCTGCCTCACTCATTGCTTCGTTAATACCTTCCAGAACCTGTTCCGTTACGTCTTCAATACGAACCATAAAGCTGGCCGTTACGCCGGGATTGGGAAGTTCATCCTTCAGGCTCATTGCCCAAAATCCATTTTCCAGATAATCATTTTCCAAAGAGGAATGGCTCTGTATCTGCGAATACCCGCAGTGATGGTTGGTAAGCAGAAGCCCTTGGTTGCTTATAACTTCGGAAGTACAGCCGCCGTTAAAATGCGGAACGGCATCTTTTAGGCTGGCATTGTTAACGTCGTAAATATCCTTGGCGGTCATTTTCATGCCGAGGTTTTTCATTTCGGATGCGTTCATCCCTTCTAAGAGGGAAGGAATCCACATGCCGCCTTGTTGGGCGAAAAGAGGAAAGGATAGAAGAATAAAAAATAGTCGGAACAGTTTCATTTGAATGTTTTTTAAATTGTTGCAATATACTAAATAGAAATATTTATGAACGACAAATTAAATATTCATAACGTTTTTGACGGTATGTTTTAAAACGAAAGAAGTCCGATTTTTTTAAATCGGACTTCTTTTAAATTAGTTTTTGATAGCTTAACTATAGGCCACAATCATCTAAACAGTATTCAAAATACATAGCCCAACTGTTGCCGCCATAAGGTAGACCTGCTGCCCAGCCTGTTTCTGAACCTGTTGGGCCATTTACTTCCGCGTGCGCTGCAATACATAGACAGTTTGGTAAATCTGATAAAGGAATACTGTAAGTGTAGGTTGTAGTTCCGTTCGGATGGCTTGCCGAGTAAGGGAAATGTCCAATACGTGGATTTCCGGATTTATTGGATGGTCGTTGGGAACAATCTCCTACAAAAAGGTGTGATGCGTTAAGTATCCAGTCCCCTTCCATGCTATAGGTGACCAATAGGTTGTCTCCGTAGATTGCAACCTCTACATTTCCAGAATCATAATGTTGTCCTGCCATAAGATCGACTTGAATGCAATAACCGTCACTCGTAGGTTCCTCTCTTGAAGCCACAATATCATCTGGTTGATTGATCAATAGATTATCATTTTCGTTATCCCTAGAGCAACTGGAGATGAAAATTATACCTAAAAAAAGAATGAGTAATTTTGTTTTCATAATTTATTTGTTTAGAGGTTGTTAAGTCAAAGGTAAATAAAAACTATTCATTTAATTTTATTTATTAAAATAATCGATTAAATGTAAAATTTTATCGATAAAATACATTAATTGGTATTTTATATACGAATTAATTGTTAATAAATTAGAAAAATATAGTTTCAAAAGTTATTGAAATTTATTAAGGTGATTTTTTTGTGTTCAATAGAAATAATTTCCAAAGTTTTTATTCGGCATCTATATTTAAATGGAACAACTTCATTCCTAATATATACAGTCAATGCCACTGATAACACTTTTGTTTGAATGTTTTGCAATTGCTACAATATGCTAAATAGACATTCAGAATGAGTTTGATAATCCGTTTTAAAAATATATCGCTATTATGTAAGAAGAACTATATTCGCATTCTATTACGTTATAATTCTCTTTTTTATGTCCTGGATTTTCAATGTGGTTTGGATATTAAGCCAGTTTCTTTCTACTACTTTAGTTACTCAAGCTTCCACAATCTTGACATCTTCTGCTTTAAAACCGCAGCCACCTACATTGCAATTTAAGTATTGTGATCCTGATGGCGATGGCAAAATTGAGCTGAACCTTGAACAAATATCCCAGGAAGCGCTTAATTATTATGGTTTGGATCCTAACGATCCTGAAGCTATTTTAATCTGTAATAGTGACGGTTCATACGTGAAGCTCAACAATCCTTCCCAAGAGCCTACCTTGGAATATATATGCCAAGTGGTTGGGCCCCTTACCGATATAGCTGTAAATGATGTGGGAGATGTATTTGTAAATACCTTTCTATCTATTTATAAAATGGATGCCACAGATTGTTCCTATAGCTCGGTCTTTCCCGTGATTTATGGTGAAGTTTTAAACTCGCTTTCTTTTGATACTGGCGGAAATATGTACTTTGGTTTTGCAGATCACAGCAAGGTTTATAGATATGATGCCGATGGCTTGACAGATCCTTATATATGGCATGATTTTGGACAGGGCAATGCGGGTGGCGATTTCGTGATGGTGGATGGCAAGCTTTACATTTCGTGGGACGACGGATCTTTTAATAGACTTTATGAGGTAACGGTAGATGCAGATTACAATTACGTTTCGCATATAGATAAAATGGAACTTCCAGAAGGTACCTACGGGTTGGCTAGTGAATTTGGAAGTCTTTACGGCGTAACTATTGACTGGCTCTACAGAATAAAACTAGACACTCATACTTTTGAATCTGTAATTTATAATACCTTCGGAAACGGGGACTGGTACGGAGCAGCTGGACTACACGAAGGAATGATACTGAATGCGGCACTTTTTTCCAGTAGTTCAGATGCCAATAACAATACAAACCCTCTTCCACCCCTTTGGACCAATACCCAGAGTGGGCAACAAACTATTTATGTGCGTATTGAAAATGAAACCACTGGGGAGTACGTAATACACCCAGTAATTATTACTGTAAATAATACTCCCCAGCTTACCCAGCCCGAAAATTTAATGCAGTGTAGCGATGATGAAGTGAACACGTTTGACCTGCAACTTGTGGAAGATGAGCTATTGCAAAATGTTACTGAAAGTGTTGTGGTTAGCTACCATGAACTTCCAGAACACGCCGACTCTGGAACAGACCCACTCCCAGTATTATTTGAAATGGATGTTTCGCAAAAAACTATTTATGTTAGGGTAAAAAACAGAAATAATGATTGCTATGCCGTAACGAATTTTCAATTAATTGTAAAGTCTTCTCCAGAATTGGCACCTTTGGTCACTAATAGGACAGAGCGTAGCTTGAGCCAATGCTATATAACTACAAGTGGTAGGGGTTATTTTATGCTTGATGAAATGTATCAACAAATTGTGATGGATGGTAATTCAAATTACATTTTGAAATACTATAGTTCCTTTTCAGATGCCCAAAACGGTTATAATAGAATTCCAAAGTTGTTTTATTCTGACGAAGGTAGTGTGTATGAGATTTTTGTAGCCGTGACCAATGATGATGGATGTACGTCTATTTCAAATTTCTTTTTGGATGGCAACTGCGTAAAATACACTTTGGACTTGGGCAGTATTAATTTTCCCAACTTTTTTACTCCGAACGGAGATGGTATTCACGACTTTTGGAATATTTATGGTGTTTCAGAAAAATTGCAGAAAGAAACAATTGTAACAATTTATGACAGATTCGGTAAAAAAATCTTCGGATTTAAACCATATAACATTATTGGTTGGGACGGAACTTATAATGGAAGGCCTATGCCATCCAGCGATTACTGGTTTGAAGTTGCTACACCTATAGGGGCAAGATTTACAGGGCATTTTTCCTTAAAGCGATAAGCACTTTAATTTTTGGCTGTAAGTAATTAGTGAATGACTTTGAAGATTTGTTTCGAATGATTTAGAGTGTGATTATTTATATATAATATTCAAAATTTCTATTTCTCTAATTTCCTTACCCAGTTTGAATTGCAAAATGTCCCCCACATTATTCCCTGTGAGGGCAACCGCTAGGGGAGCAACGAATGCAATTTTTTGCTTCGCCACATCAGCTTCGTCAACACCAACTATCTGAAATGTTTGAGCAGAGGTGGAAGTGGAAATTTTATAGGTAACCGTGGCGCCAAAACGCACTTCATTTTTAGGTTGTTGGTTTGGTTCTAAAACTCTTGCGGAGGCAATGCGTTCGTTTAGTAAATCCAATTTGCCATTTATTACGGCCAACTCTATGCGGCGTTGTTGCTCATGCTTGGTAGGAAGCGTGGCGCGCTCCTGTTCCAGTTGTTTGCGTTCGTTCAATAACAATTGCATTCCCGTCGGAGTTACATAATTCGTTGCTCCATTTGGCAGAGCGGCACGTGGAGGTATTATGGGTGTTTCTTCTTGGTCTCCTTCTTTTACAAATCCTCGGCTCATATAATCTTTTATAAATAAAGATACTTATTTTTAGATATTGAGAGTTTTTTTGATATTGTCAAAACAGATTAACATAGAAGAGGCTGTCTTTTAAACAGCCTCTCTCATTAAAGTTGTAATTTTTTTACCGTTTTATCACTTTAAAAGTTGATTGTAAATCTTCAGAAATTGCATTTATAAAATACAATCCGCTCTCTAACTGGGACATATCAATTTCAATGATATTGCCATTCGCGGGTCCCTGCGCTACAAGACTTCCCAAAGTATTGTAAATTTTATAATTGTCCAGCTTATAAAGAGAGGTTACGGTTACTTTATTTTGTACAGGATTGGGATAGAAAGAGATATTTTTTCTGAATTTATCCTCAACAGAAGCAATGTCTTCTACAGTTATCGTGCCTTCCATATTAGAGTGTACATCGCATTTATAGTCGTTTGTACCAATTTGTGTAAATGTATAAGAAAACTGGGAACCGCTGCCAGTGAGAATACCACTGTCAAAATCTTCTTGACTGCCAGATTCACTAGTAACGGAGTGGGGCACTTCATCTGTCCAAGTCCATCTTACCGTATCGCCCGGTCCAACGGTTATGCTTACATCTCCACTGGGCACACCAACGAACCAGTCTAGGTCAAAAGTTGTTTGCGCAGTTGCCATAAATGCGGTTAGCGCCATCACAAAAAATAGTTTGATTTTTTTCATAATATTTAGTTTTAGGTTAATATATACTCATTGTTAATTTTTATATTTCAGCGATTTTTTCTAAAAAAACTACTTAAAAGACGCGGCTTATATTAAAGCCGAAGAAGAAATCGCCATCGGTCCAATCTCCCTGCCCCTGAATTATGAAACCGTCTTCAAACATTGCTTGGGCATTGGTGAAATGCATTTGGAAAACATGGCCGCCGGTTTCAATATCTACACCCACTGACAGAGGATTCTGGAAATTGGAATTTTTGTTACGGTTTAAATGGATACCATAATCTGCATTAATGCTCACACGGTTTGAAATTTTATACCTTCCGCCCAATCCTAAGGCGTACTGATTGTTTTTTTCATCGTAGTTCAAGGTGGTTCCGTCATTTAAAGCTTTCCTGCTGCGGGTTGCCAAATTCTCGTGTATAAAAGTTGGCGCTACCAATAATGAAAATGATTCATTAAACTTTTTTGATATTAAAAGCTGAGAAGTATAAGTAAGCCTATCTGCAAACTCGAGGTTTGGGTATTCATCCTGTCCCAGAGAAGTGTTTACGGTGATCAAATTATAACCTACTAATGTTACCGGAAAACCATCGGTTTCCTGAGCTATCAATCTGTATTTAGCGTGAATTCCATATTTTTTTTGAAAAGAACTTCGCGCAATACCAATATTCAACCAATCATTAAAACCATAAATAAATTTTAATTGTGTAACGGCATTGTCCAGTCCAAAAAAATCATCAAATCCATTTTTTACCGACCCGAACCGATGGGCCACAATAAAATAGAAGTCTTTTTTGTCAGCAAGTTTGGTAGATTCAAAATTTACCACTTTCAGACCCTTAAAAGCGGCAATTACCGTTTTGTCGATTTCTGCTTCGTTTTCCAGATCGTTCAGCAAATCTTCTTGCGAAAAAAGACTCAGCGGAAGAAGGAACAGTAAAAAAATAATTTTTTTCATCATTAAAGCTATTTTATCAAGGTGCATTGATCCAGTTTTACGATTTCAAAAAGCTCGTCATACCCAATACATCTGCCTTTGATTGCTACTTTGATATTTGCTCTCAGCTCCGGGATTTCCTCGTGAAAACTTGCATATACACTTTCGTTAAGAGTAACTGCACCTTCTTCTATAGAGGTTATAGTTCCGGTTACGGTTATGGTTTTGTTGAGCAAACTAGCACCATCATCTGTTTTAAAACGTTCCAACAAATAAGGGGCAGTAATTTCCAGTTGTGAGGTTTCCGATTGAATGTCCCGATGGTCTTGGTACATATAGTTATAGACCATAAAGCCACCGATTACAACCAACAATATCAATATCAGGAATAATCTTTTCTTTTTCATTTGTTATCTTATTATTGCTTCTGTAGTTTAAATACTGCGGAAACGTTTACCTCATCGGCAATCTTTTTGCTTACGATGGATGGAATTTTAATATTGAATTCTTCTGGTTTTAATACAAATTGGGCAGTAACCCATACATCTTCCCCTTCTTTTGAAATCACCGCGGGCACTTCCATGGTCTTGTCAGTACCGTGAAGGTTGAAAGTTCCGTTTATAACATATTCTTTCTCTCCCGATAATTCGAAATAGTCAAAATCTTGGATCTTGCCTTTAAAGGTAGCTTTGGGATATTTGGAGGATTCTATATAATTTTCATTAAAATGTTCTTCCATTAATGCCACTTTAAAACGAAATCCTTTCATTAGCGCAAGTGCGGCAAAATTTCCAGTGCCAGTTTCCAAAACTGCGCTTACATTGTTGTTTTCAGCCTTAACTTCCTCAAACGATGGAACGGAAGCCTCAAAGTTTATTTCTCCGGTTTTGGTTGCAAATTTTTCTTGACCAATCGCAGTTACGGCAAAGGCAAAGCAAAAAATCAATAAAACAATTATGGTTTTCATATGTAGAATTATTTTATAAAATCTAGTTTTCCAGCAGTCCATCTTGGTTCCACTGTATTATTAAGTCTATTTGTTGTTGGGGCAATCGTGGCCCGCCCAAGGGCATTAACCCTTGCTCGCCTTCGTTCCTGCTTATTCGGTCTATTAGGCCTCTGGTTTCAACAGCATTTTTTATTTCCGAATAATTGGTCAAAGGCATTGGCGCGCCATTTTGGGGCGGATTGCTGTGGCAGGCGGTACATACATTTTCAAAGACAAAGGCCACTTCTTGAAAGGTTACAACCTCTATGGGATCTTGTTCCTCAATCGCTACAATATCGTCATAGGTGCTGGTGGTGCAGCTTACCAACAAGGCAGAAATAAAGAAGAGGCAGTATTGTTTCATAAAGCGTTTGTGTTTTTTCCGATATAGTATTAGAACATTTAAAAAAGAGAAAACCCTACTTTAAGAAGTAATTTTTTTGAAATGAACTATTGTTCCCGAAATATATCCAAACAAAAAAGCCACGGAAAACCGTGGCTCATTCGCGGGGAAATTAAACAAACAACTAAATTTTTTCAAAAGTGAGAAAGTCTGTACCTCCATTGCCTCCACTTACATCAGTGAGTTCAATTTTGGAATTAGTTACAGAAATAATATCCCAGTCATCTGAAAGTTCTTCAAAGTCTGGTGGCGAAGCAAAGAAAATATTGAAGTCGGTATTACTGGAGCCACCATCGTCATCACTGGAATTACTATCTGTTACAGACCAAGTTCCGGTGATTGTCGTGCTACCGTTTACTGCTACTAAAGAGCCGTTTTCTTTAAAAGTAAAAGTATAACCATTAAAATGGTTTGTTTCATTTTGATCAGAATCAAAGAAATAAGTTATTTTCCATGACCCATTTTGGGCGGTGTTTTGGGTCTGTTGCGCTGTAGTTTCCTGTTGCTGAGTGTTATCATCATCTTTGTCGCAGGACATTGCCAAACCTGTGTATATAAAAAAGGTGAGTATTAATTTTGTGATAATCTTCATAGTTTAATTTTTTTTTGATTTTTATTTATGTAATTAATTCTTTTTGAAAATCAAGGTGTCTTCAATTTCTCCTTGACTATTTCGGGTAATAAAGGTTGCGGACGTTGTTGTATATTGCAATGTCTTGTATTCATCGTCATCGGCTCCATTAATGGGACTGTCCATATCAAACTCAAAATTTAGTTCCTGTCCGGTGACGGTAACTATCCAAATTCCATAAACATACTCCGTACCATTGGTAGCATAAACGGTCTGGTTACTGTAGAAGTTAAAATCGTACCCATTAAACTCAGACGTTTCATCGTTACCATCGTCTAAAAATTTCTCCACATACCAAGTTCCCGATTCAAGAATGTCTCGCAATTCTTGTGGGTCAAGGCCGCCACCGCCGTTTGGCTCGCGGCCAAAGGTCAGGTAGTCTGTTCCGCCGCCACCGCCACTTACATCAGAGAGACGAATAATAGTTTGTGTAGCTTCCAGCACTTTCCAATCATCGTTCAATGCCGCAAAATCACCATTTGTACTTGTCTCAAAATTCATGATGAAGTCTAGATTGCCGCTATTTACTTCGGCGGTCCAAAAACCGTTAATGGTGTTTCCACTGCTTACCGCTGTTGCTGAACCATTTCCGAAGAATGTAAATTCGTATGCATCAAAATTTGAAGTATGGTCCGTGCCGTTCTCTTCCAGTAAGTTTACATACCAGTTTCCCGTAATCAGGTTTTCAATAAAAAGGTTCAACTCGGTGTTGTTGCCGCCTGTATTTGGAGTTCGGCTAAAGGTCAAAAAGTCTGTACTACCATCGCCACTTATGTGTTTTAGGGTAATTATTTCGGCGGTTGCCTCCAGTATTTCCCAATCTTCATCAAGTTCATCTAGTGGGGCAGCTGTTCCGAAGAAAAGGTCAAATTTAAAATTATCGACAAGCGCCCAAGTTCCAGCTGTAATTACACTTGCTTTTACCGCTTGTGCCGTTCCGTCCAAAGCGAAGGTAAATTCATAACCGGCATAATTGTCAGTTTCATCATAATCATCAAAAAAGTAATCAACATACCAAACACCCGTTGTCAGATCTTCCTCAAATTGTGAAATATCTATAGGGTCATTATTTGTGTTCGTCACACAATCATCAATCAATGTTTGTAACTCTTGGTTACTGTTCGCTTCCACGGTAGTACCGTCTTCAAGAATCACCGAAATAGGAAAATCCAGACTGATGAAATCATTTGGCCCCAAATTTTGCAGAAAGATGAATAGTTCCAAATCATTATTAATGGTAACTGTTCCTGTCTGTTGCTGATCTGAATTATAGGTGAAAAATGAAATAGGATATACAAAATCCAAACAGCCAATTTCAACATCGTTTGTGCCGCAAGTATCGGCAAGAGCGTCAAGTTCAGCTTGGGTGTTTACCGTTATTTGGGTGTAATCAAACAGCTCCAAATTTATTGGGAAAAAGATTTCTAAAGTATCTGTATCGTTTGGAAAGAGGTTAAATATTTCTTGAATTATAGTTATATCTTCAGGAGAATTGATGGTCACCTGCTGTCCGTTGGCAATAACAGTCACTGGCAGTACCACCGCCGTGCAGCCATTACCGTCAATAATATCGTCATAAGCGCCCGGATTTTGTGAGGTGCGCAGCAATAGCCCTGTCAGAGGTGAACTGGCTGTAATAGTCTCTTCATCTTGGGTTTCATCAATATGCTCTTCCTCCTCTTTTTGGCAAGAGAAGAGCGAAAGGCCCAAAAAGAGCACCGCGAAAAATTTGAAAAAAAACATTTTATTCACATTCCGAAAGTTAGGATGTTGTACCATAATAACAAATAAAGAAAAAACTACCCTACCCTACAAGTGGAAATATTTTTAAATATATTTGAAAACCATCAATCTCATGTATGAAAGAACCCGAAAACGTTTGTAACGAGAGTATATTCAATCGTCTTTACGAAGCCCACGGCAAACCGGTCTGGCGCTTCATCTATTATAAATGTGGCGATGGAGCGCAGGCGGACGACTTGGTGCAGGAAGCCTTTATAAAACTGTGGCAAAATTGCGCAAAGGTAACCCAGGAAAAGGCAAAGTCTTTTTTATACACCGTTTGCAACAA
This sequence comes from Aequorivita aquimaris, assembly GCF_001573155.1. GTDB lineage: Bacteria > Bacteroidota > Bacteroidia > Flavobacteriales > Flavobacteriaceae > Aequorivita > Aequorivita aquimaris. Next base: position 16,632 of record NZ_JRWG01000008.1, read on the forward strand.
TGCGTTTTTAAATGAAGTGGCGCACAAAAAAGTTGTTTTGAAATACGCCAAAGCAAAGCCCACAAAAACAAATTTTCAATCCCCCGAGTTTTTAATGGAGGAAGCACAATTTCACGAAAAACTCAAGAATTCAATTGAAAATCTTACCGAAGCCCAACGCACCGCTTTTCTTTTAAACCGTATTGAAGGAAAAAAATATGCTGAAATTGCCGAAATGTTAAATATATCGGTTAAAGCCGTGGAAAAGCGCATGAGCAAGGCTTTGGCAACGCTTCGGGATGAAATTGGAAATATATAATATATTTTTAAGGTAGGGTAAAGCCCGTTATGGCTGTTACACCTTTGAACATAATGATAATGGAAAAAGACCAATTATTGCACAAATGGCTCAACAATGAAGCTACCGCAGAAGAGCTGGAACAGTTAAAGGCAGACCCAAAATACGCTTCCTATCTTCAGATTGCCGATGCCAGTTCAGGTTTTGGGGTTCCTGAAATGAATAGTGAGGAAAACTTCGAAGCTATTTCAAAAAAGATAAAACCCGTTCGTCAATTACAAAAGCCGAGTGTTTTTTCAGTGGTTTGGAAGGTGGCCGCAATATTCGTATTGCTAATGGCGGGGTATTATTATACTACCACTTTGGACACTTCCATCACAACCGATATTGCACAAACAGACACATTTTTGCTGCCCGATGATTCTGAAGTTATGATGAATGCAGGCTCCCAGATTACTTATAACAAAAAGGATTGGGAAAAAACAAGAATGCTTTCCTTGGAAGGGGAAGCCTATTTTAAAGTAACAAAAGGAAATAAATTTAGTGTGAAAACTCCTGAAGGAACCGTAACCGTGTTGGGCACACAATTCAACGTTTCCGCACGGGATGGGCTTTTTGCGGTTTCCTGTTATGAAGGTTTGGTAAGCGTGGCCTTCAACGAAATGTTTATAAAATTGGCTGCCGGTGAAAAAGTGGAAGTGGAAAACGGAAAACTAGTAAGTAGCGGTGCTACCGAAAATCCTTCGCCAGTATGGATCCACAGGGAAAGCAGTTTTGAAAATGCGCCACTGCAAAGGGTGATAAAAGAATTGGAAAGGCAATACCCTGTAAAAGTTTCCGTAGAAAATGTTGATGCAGCCAAAAGATATACCGGCACCTTTACCCACACAAACCTTGAACTCGCACTAAAGTCAATATGTGAGCCCCTGCAGCTGAATTATAAAATAAATAAAAACGGAGCAGTAACCATTGATGCCAAAAATAGCAAGTAGCTACCGAATCTTGGTTTTCCTTTTGGTGTTCTGTGTCTTTGGAACAAAAACCATGGCGCAGGAAACCGAAGAAACTACCCTTGTGGCCTATTTGGAAACTTTGGAAAAGCAATATAATGTCCGCTTTTCCTATGTGCGGAAAGAAGTTGAGGGCATTACCCTAAAACCGATTTCCGAACAGGACACGCCTATGGAAAACGTGCTATCCTACCTTCGGGAGAACACGCCCTTTCTTTACAACCGTATCAACGAACGCTATATAACAATTACTTCCAAGGAAAATGAAGGCAACCTTTGCGGAAGGATAATCGACTTGGAAACCCAAATGCCGCTGGAAGGTGCAACTATTATTTCAGAGAACAATTCCTTTAAAACAATCTCAAACGCCGAAGGTTTTTTTTATATCCCCCTACAAAGTAAAAACATAAACTTTACGGTTACCTATGTGGGTTATGCCAAAATCACAAAAAACACTTCAGATTTATCCCCAGATTGCACCGCCTTGCTTCTTACGCCCTCCGTTGCGGAACTGGAGCCAGTAATAGTACAGAATATATTTACCAAGGGAATTGATAAAAATATGGATGGTTCCATATTGCTTTCTACCCAGCATTTCGGACTGTTGCCGGGACAAGTGGAAAACGATGTGCTACAGATTGCGCAGGCGCTTCCTGGTGTGGAGAGTGTGGATGAGACCATTTCAAACATCAACATCCGCGGGGGAACGCACGATGAAAATCTATTGCTTTGGGACGATATAAAAATGTACCAGAGCGGGCATTTCTTCGGGCTCATTTCCGCCTTCAATCCAGACCTTACCGAAAAGGTGACACTTTATAAAAACGGAACCAACATCCGTTATGGCGAAGGGGTTTCGGGCGTGCTGGATATGCGTTCAAAAAATACCCTTTCCGCACAAACCGAAGCGGGCTTAGGCTTTAATCTCATAAACGGCAATGGTTTTTTAGACCTTCCCATTTCCGGAAAGGCCAGCATTCAGGTTGCCGCCCGAAAATCCATCAACCACCTTTGGGAATCGCCTGTTTATAAAAACTATACCAAACGGATTTTTCAGGATAGCGAAATTACCAATGTTGAAAACAACCAAAACAACATTGCGATAAATACCGACGAGGATTTTAGTTTTTACGATGTAGGCACCAAATTGCTCTGGGAGGTTTCAGAGAAAGACAGGCTACACATCAACTTTTTGACCATAGATAATTCCTTGGATTTCACTGAAACTCTGGAAACAACTTCCCAATCAAAAACCAGCAAGTTGGACCAGCGCAGTCTGTTGGGCGGTATTTCTTGGCATCGCTCGTGGAATGACAGAATGGAAACCACCGCTTTGGCCTACGGCACCTATTATTTGCTGGATGCCATTAACAGAGATATTTTTACCACCCAGGAACAACAGCAAAAAAACGAAGTGCTGGAAACCGGCGTGAAGCTGGACGCTGCCCTCAAACTTTCGGAAAAGCTAAAACTCCAAACGGGCTACCAATTTTCAGAAATAGGCATTGCAAACACTCAAGACATCAATCTGCCGCGCTTTCGCGATTATGAAAAGGATGTGTTGCGAACCCACGTGGTTTTTGCGGGTTTGAATTATCTGTCTAAAAATCAAAAAACCTTTGTTGCAGGTGGTTTACGGGGAAGTTATTTCACAAAATTTGATGATATTTTAATAGAGCCTCGATTGAGCCTGCACCAAAAGTTTGCCAACGGCTTTGCGGTAGAGCTCTTGGGAGAATTCAAAAGCCAAAGCACCACCCAGCGAATTGATTTTGAAAGTGATTTTCTCGGTATTGAAAAAAGGAGATGGGTTTTGGCCGATGGTGAGAATACGCCCGTCATTAAAAGCAAACAGGTCTCTGCGGGATTGGTTTACAACAAGCGTGGGCTGTTCATCAATGCCGAGGGTTTTTATAAAATAGTGGAAGACATAAACATTGCAAACCAAGGGCTTCAAAACCAGTTTCGGTTTTCAAGGGCCACGGGCAATTATACAGTGAGGGGTGGCGAATTTGTTATCAACCAAAAAAAAGCATACGTCAGCCTTTGGGCCAGTTATAGGTACAGTAAAAATGATTATGGGTTTAAAAGCCTTATGCCTTCCACCTTTCCGAATAATTTGGACATACAGCATTCGGCAACCGTTGCAGGAAGCTATTCGTGGCAGGCCTTAAAGATTGCTTTGGGGCTGAATTGGCACAGCGGAAAACCTTATACGGTTCCGTTAAAAAATGCTGAAACCACAACGGAAGGGGGCATAACCACCATTCAGTATGATGTGCCGAATAGCGAAAGACTTCCGAATTATTTTAGAACGGATTTCTCGGCTGAATACCTTTGGAAACTATCACCTACCATTGACGCCAAAATAAACTTTGCACTTTTAAATCTTTTGAATACCGAAAACACCCTAAACATCCGCTACGCTTTGATAGGCGATGAAAACAATCAGGTTTCGGTAAACAAAATAGAGGAAATTTCCTTGGGCATTACACCCAACTTTTCGTTCCAAGTGTTGTTTTGATTGCGCATTTATTGGCGTGACCCAAATTTTAGTGCTGAACTTCCTCCTTCTAATTAAGAATTTCTCACCTCTTTTCTTATTTCCGTCCGTGAAGATAACTGATGATGAACAATACCAAAATCAAGACAACTGTAGCCACAAATAGATTTCCTACACCCATAATAAAAGATTTTTAAAGTTTAAAATACAATACCCGCGTATGTTTCTAAAAGTAAATATAAAACAATAGGCGGAAATTTAAAGTGCCACAGCTTTAAAACAAGGAAATGGATTGAATTGTGGGTAGTGAATGCCTTTTTTGAATTCTTATCTTGTATCACTACATTCCTATTACCTAAGCTTTTAATTCAAAGCATAAATAACGAGAGCGTTATACTTTTAAAGAATTATTTCTTTTTATAAGGCGATTTTTTCGTTGTGCCCTTTTCACCATAACCTGCAGGATCATTAGATTCGGGAACGGCTTCCGGATTTTCTTTGGAAGGGTTTTTTGTGGCATCGGGCTTAGAGTTGGGCGCACCTGGATAGTCTTGCCCCTCAATATCTTGTTCGTTTTTCTTTTTCGGATCTAACATTGGAGTTTTCTTGTCCATAACTCTTTTTTTTAATTGTTATATCTAATAAATTATTCTTCCTCTTTTTGTGCGTTTTTTGCATCTTTTCCGTCAGTCTGCGATTTTGGGTTTAGGTTGTCATCTTTAGCAATTCCTTTAGCGTGCGGAATTGGATGTTTTCCTTGTTTGTCGTCAAAATTTGGTGTTTTCATAATATGTAGTTTTAAATTATTTCAATGCTCTAAAAGCAGTTGTTCTACAAGCTAATGAAACTTTAAAACAATACAATTTTTGATAACACTATTTAACAGCTTCTTTTTTATATGTGTTAAAAATAATTGGAAAATAGTATCCCAATTTACTAACGATGGAACACAATTAATTTTTTGCTTATTGAATTTTTATTGTGTATATACATCTAAGCTTTTTATTACGGAGCGCAATTAATACAAGTCCAGAAAACCAAAACATTCCTTGGGTAGAAAAAAGGATAGATTACAAAGAGGTATTATTAAATCCGTTTTTGAAGTCAATTCGTTGTAAAGATTGCCTAAGAAGGCAAGCCTAGCACAGTCGAGTTCCCTTAATTCTCCACTGGGATTTGCCTCTTTTAAATTTTTTCCTCAATTAATATTTACCAAGCAATGAATGCTTACGTGCGTGCCGAGAAACAGGATAAGATTATGAGGGAGTTGCTAAACGAGCAACAGTTGGAAAACTACCAGCAATGGGCAAGAGAACATGCCAATACCTTTGGTGAATAAGCCGATTAATTATATTGACAGTCTATACTGTAAAACAGGATTATTGGTAAATCTATGGGTATATGCATAATGCTGAAACTATTTTTAGAAACTTGATTTACTGACAACGCTAGAGGAGTGTCTATAAAAAATGAGAACCCTTGAGTGCGAGTACCGCAAATGAGAAAGCCACACCAATTGGTGTGGCTTTCTCATTTGATCGTGGAGCCGGAGGGATTCGAACCCTCGTCCAAACAAGCAACTATACCGCTTTCTACATGCTTAGTTTTCATTTAGATTTTCGTGGGCTTGCCGGTCGAAAACTACCAACGCACCCCTTAGCTTTACTTGAGCTTCACAAGAGCATCAAAGCACTACTCTTGCTAGGTTTACTTTTACGAAGCCACTATGTCAACCGCCGTAAACCAAGGCCGTTGAGTGACTTCCTGCTTGCCCACCTTGTGGGCCGAGGCACATCCTACTATGATTCGGATTATGCAGCTAGGGCGTAGTTATTCTCGCCGTTTAAAAAGTGTGAAATATGATATTAACGAGCTATATCCCAGCGCTCGGCATGCTTACAATACAATTAGACCCGCTGTCAAAACCAGTCGGCCCCCTTTGTTAGTATCCAGTAATCAGTAATCAGTGTTCAGTAGCAGTATTCAGTGCTTGTATTAACCTGAAACCTGAAACCAGAAACCTGAAACGGGCAACAAAGATACATGAAAAACCCTATCTTTGCCACCGCAATTATTCATTCAAAAAACATACCAAATGCCCATAACCTTTGCCATCATCAAAGAACGGAAAAACCCGCCAGACCGACGGGTAGTCTTTTCACCTGAAAAGTGCCAAGAAGTCATAAAAAAGTTTCCCGATGCACGGATAATCGTGGAAGCCTCAGATGTTCGCATTTTTCCAGATGAAGCTTACCGCGATGCAGGTTTTGAGGTGGTTGAGGATATTTCAGCAGCAGATGTGATGCTGGGCGTAAAGGAAGTGCCCGTGGATGCTTTGATTCCGAATAAAAAGTATTTCTACTTCAGCCACACCATCAAAAAACAACCCTACAATCGCAAATTGCTAAAGGCGATGCTTGCTAAAAATATTGAAATGTTTGATCACGAAACCATCGTAAATGCAGACAAACATAGATTGATCGGGTTTGGGTATTATGCTGGATTGGTGGGCGCCTATAATGGCTTTAGAGGTTTAGGTTTGCGTGATAGGCTGTTCGCGCTCCCAAAAGTCGAAACCCTTCCAGACCTTGAAGCCGTAAAAGCGGAACTGGATAAGATTACACTTCCGAATATAAAAATTATACTTTCCGGAACAGGAAAAGTTACCCGAGGAGCAAAGGAGATTTTAGATCATTTAAAGATTAGGGAAGTTACCGATGCCGATTATCTTTCCAAAAATTACAATGAGCCTGTATATTGTCTTATTGACGTTTCAGAATACAATAGGCGTAAGGATGGTGGCGATTTTAACAAAGAAGAATTTTATAATGATCCTTCAGAATACGAAAGTGATTTTATGAAATATGCCAAAGTTACCGATATGTTCATTACGGGCCATTTTTTTGGAAATGGCGCTCCTTACTTATTTACGCGAGAGGATGCCAAAAGCCCTGACTTCAAAATAAATTTAGTGGCTGATATATCGTGTGATGTTGATGGTCCTGTGGCCAGTACCTTACGAGCTTCTACAATTGCTGAACCATTTTATGGATATGATCCGCAGACAGAAAGCGAAACCACCTTTGATGCTCCCGGCACTATCACTGTTATGGCTGTGGATAACCTGCCATGTGAATTACCTAAGGATGCAAGCGAAGGTTTTGGTGATATGTTTTTAGAAAACGTAATGCCTGCTTTTTTTAACGGAGATGAAGATGGCATTTTGGAACGGGCAAAAATTACTACAGCAGACGGAAAATTAACTCCTAGATTTGCATATTTAAAGGATTATGTAGAAATTGCCGACTAACAAATTAACTTTTTGTTAACAACCTAGCAATTGAATTTAATCAAAGAAATACAAAAAACAGCACTTGTTACTGGAGCTGCTTCCGGTCTAGGGTTTGAATTGGCCATGCTTTTGGCCAGAGACGGATATCAGCTGGTATTAGTAGATGTAAACGACAAAAAGCTTCAAAAAGCGAAAGAAGATATACTATCTCTTTATTCTTCTGAAATACAATTGATGCATAAGGACTTGAGCCAACAAAATGTAGCAGAAGAGATATTTCAAGCTATTGAGGGGAAACGCATTGATGTTTTGGTGAACAATGCAGGTTTTGGTATTTATGGAACTTTTCACGAGACAAATTGGGAGCGACAAGCAGAAATGCTAAACTTACATGTAATTACTACAACACATTTAACAAAACTAGTATTGAAGGGAATGGTTGTACGCGGCCATGGAAAAATATTGAACATATCTTCACTTGCAGCTTTTCAGCCTGGGCCATTGATGTCTTTATATTATGCCTCCAAGGCATATATTCTATCTTTTTCAGAGGCTATAGCCAATGAACTAAAGGATACGGGTGTTACCGTAACCTGTCTATGCCCTGGGCAAACTAAGACTTGTTTTCAGGATGTGGTGACCAATGGATCGAAAGCTTCTGAGAATAAAATAAAATTCAATATTGCTTGCCCAAAGGCTGTTGCCGAATATGGTTATGAAGCAATGCGAAAAGGGAAGATAGTAGCCATTCCCGGAAACATTAATAAGCTACTGTCCAAATTGCCCAGATTTGTATCGCGCCGCACAGCTACTGCTGTTATACGCCGAATTCAAGAAAAAAACCGAGAGGTTTAAGGTTTTATGTTTTCTTCAGTTCAATAGGTTCTTCCGATTGAATTTTTATCAACGTTTCAAAAAATTGTCGCAATGCTGGATAGGCTTCAGCCGGGAAATTAGTTGTGTTCAATTTTGCACTTAGCCTAACATTTACCCTGCTGCCCGAAACATCATAAACAACCGAAAGCTCGCCATCATTATTTGGAAGTTTCAGTATTTTGTTTTCGGGGACCTTTACTATTTCATATTGGTCTTTCACATCAATTGAAACCAAATAATTGTTGATAACCGGAAAACCAAAATCTATTGGATAATTACGGGTTTCTTTTGAAAATGGATTTTCAGAAAAATAAGTTTGCATTAAAAAAGGATATACAAAAAGCTTGTTGCCCACGGGCTGCTCATGTATGGACATATCATAATTTTCTTTATAGGGCTGCTCTAAATCTTTTTCGTTTTCAATTTGAAAGTTGGTAATATCTAAAGCTTCATTTCGGTTTTGCTTTCTTTTTATGATATCTTCTTTTCTTCTATTATTATTTACGGTTCGTTTTGGAACGGCTATATAGCCCGTTGAAACTTCGCTCACTTTTCCTGAAAATATGCCTTGTTCATTTGGTGCCAATTGCATATTTACATAGTGCATGTTTTTGTTTATAGGATCAATGGGCTCCCAAAAACTACCTTTTTTAAAATCCATTACGCGACCTTGCTGGCAGAGATCACGAAATGGCAATACTCCGAAGGGAGTGTGTTTATCGGTAGCGTCCAAAAGATATTTTTCATCCCCAATTTTAAGATAAACAAGGGCATAGATGAAAGGACTTATTACGGGATACTGCATTGTGGGGGGCGTAAAATCACGTGTGGAAATAAGCATTATTTTTGCATCCATTCCTGCGGCTTCCAAAGCATTTATCAAAGCAAGATTTATTTCAGAACTGTTACCGGATTTACGTTCAAAAGCTTCTTTAACACGCACATCAGATAAGATACGGTATTTGCCGTTCCATGTCATATGGTCTTGAATATAATAATAAATTGCTTTTGCTTTTTCAAGATCATTCCCAGTTGAATAAACTGAAGCAGGCAAGACATCTTTAAAAAAACTTTCATATTTTAATTGACGACCTAAGTCCTTGTCGTATCTATAATAATTGTCTACATCATCCCAGGAGCGGGTATAGGAATGCTTGTTTTCTGCAAAATCTACGTATTCTATGAGTTCATACACCATTGCTGCCAGATAATAATTAGACGAAAGCATATGATTTTCTTTTTTAGCAGCAGGAACATCTTTCATGGCATAGGTTGCTATTTCACAATCTGCTTGTACATCAAATCCTTCAATGGCAAAACAACCTTTTGTCTTTTCGGCTTTGTTGATATATAGCGGTAGGTTTCCGTATAATGTACGGTTATACTTAAAATTTCCTGGCAGTTCGGTATGAAATTCAGAATACATTACAGGTAGTGATCCTTGAAACCGCCACCCGCCAAAATTTGATAAATGGCTTGTTTCTATTCTGTAGGTATATTCTAGGATACTGCCGTCTTTAATGTTTGGAAAAGTGAATTTTTTTAAGGACCAATACGGGTTTTCATCTGTTTCGAATATATTGGCTTCATCTATAAACGTCTTTACTGTACCATTATGAGTGATGGCAGTTATTTTGGTGATGTTTTCATTGTTGTTTTTTTCATTGTAAAAAGGAATTTCAACAGTAGCTTGATCAAAATTTTTAGCGTTAAAAACCTTCATTTTCACGTGAACTTCTTTTATAAGTTTCACATAGTTTTCAACTAATTCAAAATAATAATTACCTTTTTCAAATAAAACCACACCCGCAGCCTCTGGATCTTTGGAGTAGGATTGTAGCGCAAATTCTTCTGGGGTTGGGTTGCCAAAGTCTGCCGTTTCAGGTTGCTGAGAAAATGAAACACCACAAAGGGTAAGGGCTAAAATGAAACAACTAATTTTTAAAAATTTCATAGATAACTTGTTTGAAATGATTTTTTATAGTTTCTTTAAAACAATTGATTCTTCTTTTAAAATGGTAATTATCGTTCCGAAATATTCTTTGAGAGATTGATAAGCATCTGAAGGAAATCGGTAAGTGTTAAGTTTCATGTTGAAACGGATGTTTATCTTGCCACCTTGAGCAACGTAGGTTACTGAACCCTCACCGTCATCGTTGGGCAATTTTATGCTTCGGCTGGTGGGCAGTTGCTCCACTTCGTATGTATTGCCTAAATCTATAGAAACTAAATAGGTGTTTGAAAACGGAAAGCCAAAATCTATTGGGTAACTACGCTCCTTCATTTTAAAGGGGTTTTCGTTGAGGTATGTTTTGTTGAAAAAAGGGTAAAGAATTACTTTGTCTCCCACCTTTTCGGGTTCTATGAAAATGTTGTAATTTTCCTTGAGCGGCTTTTCGATTTTCTTTATTTCCTCTACTTGATATTCCTCTATTTCAATACCTGCCTTTTCTTTTTGTTGGTCTTTAATATATTCTTGGAGGGTTTTTTCCTCAATGCTGTTTCTTTTTTCCAATGCTATGTAGCCGTAATTTGCTTGGTTCACTTTTCCGGTGAAGTTTCCATTTTCATCAGCAGTTATTTGGGCATTTACGTAGTGGATGTTTTTTTCATAAGGTTCAATGGGCATCCAATAGCTTCCTTTTTTGAAATCTAATACGCGCGCTTGAATATTTAGGGCCCGAAATGGAATGATGCCAAATGGGGCTTGTTTATCTGTTGCGTCCAGCAGTATCATTTCATTGTTTATTATTAGTACCGCAACCACATAATTAAAATTGGAAAGTACTGGGTACATCTCAGTGGGCAATCCATTATTACGGGTAGAAAGAATAACGGATTTTGCATCGAGTTTGGCAGCTTCAAGTGCATTTACCAATGAAATGTTTATGGCCGTTACACTGCCCAGTTTATCATCAAAAGCATCTTTTACATTAATGCCATAATTAAAATACCTCCCATTCCATGTATAGCTATCTTGAATAAAACTATATACTGCCTTAGCACGTTCTAGATCATCTTCAATGTCAAGAATGGAGCTGGGTATTTTTTTTTTAAAATAACTTTTTTTGTTTAGTTGTTCGCCAAAATCACTGCGGATTTCAAAACGATGATCCACATCTTCCCAGTTTCGCGTAAAGACTTGATCAAAACCATAAAATGCTTTAAATGCCAAAGGTTCATACACCATTCTGGAAACATAATTTTTTTTAGATAGCATATAGCTTTCTTCCCTAAATGAAGGGACATCAATCATTACATATGTATCTAGCTCCGTATCAATATGTCCATTATTTGAAGGAAGCTTAAAAGCATCTTTAATAACCACTGCTTTTTCAATCGCTAACTTTTTGTCCCCATAAAGAATTCGGTTGTATCTAAAATGTGGTGGTAATTCGGTTTGGAATTTACTATAAAGTGTTGGCAGCTCGTGTTGAAATTCCCACCCATCCAAATCATAAAAGTAAGGGCTTACAATGGTGTATGAATATTCTAAAATGCTTCCATTCTGTACATTTGGAAAAGTAAACGTTAGAACATTCCCGACCCCAGGTTTATGGGTTTTATAGAATGAACTGTTAGGTACAAAATTTTGAACTGCCCCGTTATGGGTTACGGCTTTATAGTCCTTTATTTCTTCGCCATAATATTCATTTCCTTCATAATATGGTATTTCTACAGTGGCGTAATCAAATTTTTTGGCATCAAAAACTTTAATCTTTCTGTGTATTTCCTTTACTAATCTTACGGAGGTTCGCTTAACAATTGGTATTGCATAATATTTTCCGGATTCGTAAAGTATTAAACCTGTGGCATCCGGTTCGGCTTCATAACTTTTAAGATCAAATTCCTTTTGACTGGGCTTTCCAAACTCGTCAATACGATCTGATTGTGAATAGGAAAAGTATAGGTTGAAAACCAAGAAAATTAAAGCGATTTGTTTTGAATGCATAAATTGTAACTGAGGCTTATTTGTGTTTCGCAAAATAAAATAAATATTGGAATTACAAAATGATCAAATACTGATAAAACGAAAGAGAAATTTTTTATAAAACCTATAGACCAATTTTAAAAACAGCCCGAAAAATATTGTAAATGCCCACGCTTCCATATTTTCAATGGGGTTTGTTATAATTGTGAACACATCCATAAAAAGACTTAGTGGATTGTGAAGAATATCCCAGGAATTCCACCGTAATACGCGCCCGAGATACATACCGAAACTTACGGCAAAAGGAAGGATATTCAGGAATTTTAAAACTATTTTTTGGTTAAAATGCTTAAAGCACAATTGCTTCATTTCCTTAACCGAAACTACATAAAAAGCGAGTCCCGTAATTGCAAAAACCGAAATCATCAAGCTGTCAAAACCTATCCATTCCATTGGGCTTAGGCACAGGTGGATAAAATCTGTCAATAAATAGGGCGCATTGGGTAAAAACACCAACCAAAGGAACAATAGAATATAGAGTTTTACTTTTTTTAGTTGTTTGGCTGCCGACATGTAGATGGAAATAAAAAAAGGAATCATGGCTAATAATAGGTTCCAGACCAAAAAAAGATAGAAAAATGAATGGGTTATTTTTAAACGAACGGAAAGCAGAAAAATGCTAAAAACCGTCAATGAAAAAAGTGGAAATAGTAGATTGAAACGATCAAAGAGATATGTTTTTAGGGTTTTCATTTTTGATGGATATTTTTTCGATTAATAGAATTAGAATAAAGCCAATAGTGTAAGCTATCAAGTCCCAAACATCGAATACGGAGCCAATAATGGTTAACAGTATTTCTGACTTTATATTAAGTTTTTCCGCGAGCTTTAAAAACTGCAGCAATTCCACAAAATAGGCAAAGGCCAATACGGAAACGGCAGTTTTGAGAATGTGTTTTTTTATAAAGATTTTCAGGAAGGAATACAATAACAGTATAACAAGCACATCGCCCAAAAAGCCTCTAATAAAGGGGCTGAAATGAAAATAGGCGATGGCAATTTCTGTTGCAAAGAGAATGCTTGTTGCCACAATATGTTTTATTGAAATAGAAAGCTTCATTGAATGACGATGGGTTCTCCCCAATATTTTGGCTGTGAATCAAAAAGAATATCGAGGCCGGCTTTGGTCCGCGCCAAGTATTCCCGAAGTTCTGTCTTTACGGAATACTTTCCCGAGACCGTTTGGGCATTGAAACCTATCGCGTGTATTCCTTTTTGCTTTGCCAAGAAAATGGCCCGTTCGTTATGGAATCTTTGTGAAATGACCGTAAAGCTATTCAGTCCAAAGATTTTTTGTGCCCTTAAAACAGAGTCCAGCGTACTGAATCCGGCATAATCCAAGATTATTTTTTCTTCGGGTATTCCTAATAATACGAGGTCTTTTTTAAAAAGTGCGGGCTCGTTGTAATCTATTCTGCTATTGTCGCCACTAATCAAAATAAAATCAATCTTTCCAGCTTTAAAAAGTTGCTCGGCGGCTTTAATTCTAAATAAATAATAAAGATTTATATCGCCATTGGCCATAAATTTTGAAGTACCTAAAAGCAATCCTACCCTGTTATGGGTAATTTTTTCAGCGTTTTGAAATGTTTGGTTTTCCGTTTCCAAAAGCACATAAGTATCTATGCAGATAATCGCAAACAGTCCAAATGGGCTTAGCAATAAAGCCCATTTGAAAAGTTTTATAATTTTTTTGAAAATTGTTTTCATCTTTTTCAATCATTATTCCAATCAATCCGCCGCGATGCGAACATAATAATCGCCAAAATCAGGAATAGGCCAATACTACCTACCAAAAGCGCATAGTTTTCCAATTGGATAATCACATAAATGAAACCATAAAGTGAAGCTAACGAAGCGCAAATAAGCAACGGAAACTTGAAACCTTTCAAAATGGCACGGGAATAGACCGTTATCAGCGCGAGTACCGAAACAGCCGCAATCGCGTACGCCTTGAAAAAATTGCTGTGTTCGGAAATGGAGATGAGCAATGTATAAAACATTACCAAGGCCAATCCAATCATTACATATTGGAACGGATGGATATAGATTTTGCTCACCAACTGTATCAAGAGAAACACCAGTAGTGTTAGCCCAATGACCATAAACCCGTATTTGGCGGTGCGTTCGCTCTTTTGGTATTCGTCCACGGGAATGATAAGTTTGGTGCCGAAAGCAGAGGCTGAAAGGTCTGGCAAATGCCCGAAAAATGATTGTTCAAACTGTCTGTTTATTTGCAGGATGCGCCAGTTTGCGGTAAAACCGTCTTTGCTGATTTCCTTGTTGGTGTCTTCGGGCAAGAAGTTGCCGTCAAAACTAGGAGAGTGCCAGTTTGATTTCATGGTGGCATCGGTTTCTTTTCCTATGGGCAGAAACTTCAGGCTTTCGCTGCCGTTTATTTTTAAATCGAAGGAAAACGGAAGTGGTGCCGCAAATATTTCCTTGGCATTGGCAATGTAATTGCTTTGGATGGTGTTCAGATAATCCGTGGAATACTGTGGCGTCATGGAAAGGGCTTCCGAAGCTAAATTTACAACCGGCGTGGTCTTTATTCCCTTTAAATTTGAGGTTTTTAAAATAACGGTTGCCTTTTCCCAAAGGATGTTTTCGTCGGCAATATCGGTGTCTGAAAAGTCAATTATGGGAAAATTTCCTTTTACTTCAATTGCCGCAGAATAGACCACCGATTCGTAAATACTTCGGTTTAGGGGTTTTGTGTCAACCTGCGATATAATGTTGAGTTTGTCGGGAAAGAAGTAAGCGTTCTCAATACTTTCCTTAGTTTTGGTATAATAGGAATTGCTCTTTTCATTAAAGATTTTTTCTTCGAAAATAACCTTATACGGAATTTTTAAAATAGGGCCGGAGAGCAGGACTTCATTTCCCCACTTTTCATTTATTTCCCGAACCACTTCCTCTTGTCTGTACGCTCTTTCGTTGATTAGTGATTTTACAAATTCCAAAGGGATCAATAAAACCAATAATAAAAATCCGACCACTAGCATCCTTGCGGTGATGGAATTGCGCATCCAATTGCTGAATCTACTTTTTTTCTGTTCCATAGTATATTAAAAGTTGTGATTAATAAATGTTTTTTTAAGATCCCGAGAAGGGAGATCCAAAGATGCCCACGGCAAGTTCGGCCCAAACTAAGAGAAACACTGTGAGCAGAAAGACGCAAAGAAGAAGGCGATGGCTGGTTTTTTTTATCTTTCTTAGGACTAATTCACAAGAAATACCTACACCGTATAATAAAATTCCCATGACGGCAAAGTCCGAAACGTCCCAATTAACTTCGTCGGTTAATTGTGCAGCTATCAGTGGAATAAGCAATAATACTGTTGCGAACAGCAGAATGAGGTAGAGTCTTGTGTTTTTTGTTAATTTGAAATGGTTTCTTTTTGGAGACATGGTTTAACTTTTTAATTGTTATTGATTAATATAAAGTACTTTGATTTTCAAAGTAAAGAAATAAAAAAATATAATGTTATGTTTTTGGTTTTTGAATCAATTTTTCCAGGGCTTCGATATGTTTTTTGAAGGCTGCTTTTCCAAGGTTTGTTGCTGTATAATTTGTATTAGGCTTTCTTCCCACAAAACTTTTTTCCACCAAGATATATTCAGCCTGTTCCAGCGCTTTTATGTGGCTGGCGAGATTGCCATCGGTAACGTCCAGCAATTCCTTTAGCCGGTTGAAATCGGCATCTTCATTAACTACCAATATGCTCATAATCCCCAAACGGATACGATGATCAAAAAGTTTGTTTATGTTGTCTATAATGCCCACGCTTAACTTTTTCTTTCTTTAAGGTACATAATACTTCCGTAGATAATATGAAAAAGCCCAAACCCTAACAACCAAAACCAAAATCCGTAGCCTGGAAGTGCGGCGCAGATAAGACCAGTGATTATTTGCGCATAACCTAAATATTTCACATTGCCAATGGTATATTTTGAAGCGTTCACGAGTGCAAGTCCATAAAAAATAAGCATCAGTGAGGCGGTGAGGCCGTAATGCTGGCTGTTGAGCTTTATAATAATATATATTCCGCCGGTAACCAAAGGAATTAAAAAGTTGATCAGTAACCGTCGGGTAGTTGTATCCCAAATTTTTTCATTGTTTCTTTTTGCCCTTTGGGTTGTTAACAGATAAGCTGTTATTATACTGAGCAAAAGTACAGAGGCCAAAAGAACGAGCAGCAATTTAAAATTCCAACTATGGAGGGTAAGAAACTCACCGGGTTTCGGGAAAAGATATGCATAGGCAATAGCTGCTCCTATGATAGCGTAGATACCTGCAAAAATACCGGAAAGGCCGCTAAGTGAAATAAACCGTGAGGAACGGTTCATTAGATTTTTGATTTCGCTGATGTCTTTTAGATAATCTTGCTCGCTCATAATAAAGTACTTTGAAAAACAAAGTAAATGTAAAAATTCTTTCAAACCAAATAAATCTTTGATAATATTTAGGTCGTGAAATTTAATATTTTAAAAAGTAAGAAATTACATACAGAAAAAAAGGGGGATTTCCCCCTTCAAATTCAGGGTTTTTCCTCTTGACTGGCATTGTCCTTCTTCGCATCTTTACACTATCAAATTAATTGGGGAGTTAATTTTTGACAAGAGGTTATAAGCTGTTTCTTTTTAGAAGCAGCTTTTCCTTTTTTAAGTTTAATGTCAAATTGTGAAAACAGGAAAAATCCTGTAAAAAAAGGGGGAAATCCCTGTTGATTTACAAGAGATTATGTGCGATATTTGGATACTTATTTAATTGGGGAGTTTTATAAGTATGAGGTTAAGGACTGTGCCCCCAATGGTCACAGTCCTTTTTTAAAAATTAACGATGCTTATTTTATAGAGTTTTGTTATTAGCCAAAGCGCCCTGCCATCCAGAGATGGCAGGGCGCTTTTTTTTTTCAAAGTATAGGGCAGACTATAGTTGGTTGATTGTTTTACGAATTGCCACAAGGTCTGCCAACAGTTTTTCCAGCAGGTTTAAGTTCAGCATATTGGCACCATCACTTTTGGCATTTGCAGGATCAAAGTGGGTTTCAATAAAAATTCCATCGGCACCTGTGGCAATTCCGGCTCTCGCAATTGTTGAAATCATTTCAGGACGGCCGCCCGTAACGCCGGCACTTTGGTTGGGCTGTTGCAAACTGTGGGTTACGTCCAAAACCACTGGGGCGTACTGTTTCATTGTTGGAATTCCCCGAAAATCTACAATCATATCCTGATAACCGAACATCGTTCCACGATCGGTAATCAGTACTTGTTCGTTGTTGCAATCGGTTACTTTGGTCACGGCGTGCTTCATGCTTTCTGGACTCATAAATTGACCTTTTTTCAAGTTTACCACTTTTCCTGTTTCCGCGGCAGCGACTACCAAATCGGTTTGGCGTACCAAGAATGCCGGGATTTGCAGCACATCTACATATTCGGCGGCCATTGTGGCATCGCTCACTTCGTGAATATCGGTAACGGTGGGAACGTCAAAAGTTTCGGAAACTTTTCGGAGTATTTTTAATGCTTTTTCATCGCCAATCCCCGTAAAACTATCAATCCGGCTTCGGTTTGCTTTTTTGAAACTTCCTTTAAATATGTAAGGAATTTCTAACTTATCGGTAATTTTCACAATCTTTTCGGCAATTTGCATGGCCATTTCTTCACCTTCAATGGCGCAGGGACCAGCGAGAAGAAAAAAATTGTTGGAAGTTGTATGTTTTATTTTTGGGATTTTATTCAGTTGCATCGTAAAAGCTTATTTTAAAGCAAAGGTAGTTAAAAGCTTCTTTCTATCAGCTTTGAAAATGCAGTGGACGTTTCCTTCAAAATTATTCTTTCACAATTTTATGGGTTTGGGAATTACCGTTTGCATCTTCAATCTTTAAAAGATAAACTCCGGATTCTGCTTTGGAGAGATCTATTTGATTGGTGTTTTGATTTGTTTCAATCAGTTGCCCCAAAATAGTATAAACAGAAATTTGCGAGATAGATTCTTTAGATTCTATATAAAGTATTCCATTTGTGGGATTGGGATAAATCCTGTAGTTGGGAATTTCATTTTCTGAAATGCCCAAGGTGTTATTGTTGTACCAAGCAATTTTAGAATCTATCTGTGAAGAACTTACTAAATCAAGTTTACCATCCAAGTTAATATCACAAGTAAATACGCCTGTTGTATATTGAATTTCATTTGTTATTAAGTTAGGGAAGCCAAAATCGCCTAAACCGCTCTCATTTCGTAAATAAAATATTTCTGAAGTTGCTCCACTATTTATGAACGAGCTAGAAATTAGATCCAAATCTCCATCATTATCAATATCTGAAGCATTAATAACATTAGGTTGGGGAATATTTTCTGCAATTATTATCATATCGCTAAAATCTCCATTGCCATCCATGTTTTCGAACCAAACTATTCTATTATCCACCTTTAAAACTGCAACAATATCAATATCATTGTCCCCATCCAAATCGGCACCAATTACCTCGCCAACAGAATAATTAGGATTGTTTGTAGAGACAAAGGTAGCATTGCTAAAGGTTCCCGTGCCATTAATATTTTTAAACCAAGCAATATTACCTTCGTCAAATGATTGAGAAACAATATCCAAATGACCATCGCCATTAAAATCAGCAATGTAACTTGATATGGGGTATACAAGCTGAGTTGAAATTACGTGTTGTGTTCCAAAATTACCCAACCCATCTAAATTTTCATACCATGCTATTTTGTCATCACCTCTAGAAATTGATAAAACATCCAAGTCTCCATCCCCATCAAAGTCTGCAGCATGTGAGTCGGTTGGTCTATAAGCGTTTAAAGTAATAATCCTTTGACCCCCAAAATTGCCTAATCCATCTAAATTTTCATTCCACAGAACTCTACTTTGACCATTTTGGGATGGTGAACCATCTAAGAAAGTTGATAATACATCTAGATCCCCATCTCCATCGATATCTGAAGCAGTTACAGAAGTGGACATTTCTTCTGTATTTTGTACAATTAAATTCTTATTGCCAAATAAACCCATTCCATCAAGATTTTCGTGCCACCACACCCCATTTTGAGAGGAATATAAAATATCATAGTCTCCATCTCCATCTAAATCCGCCGAAAATACACTTGAAGGATAAAAAGCATCAATAGAAATAATCTGTTGATCTCCAAACTGTGCAATCCCAGAAACTGCATAGAATATTGAAAGTGTGAAAAGTAGAATTGTTTTCATATCAAAATATTTAGAATAAATATATCGCAATTCTTTGACAAAATAAAATCACAACTTTTATTTCTAATCCACTTAGAAACACTACTTTTGCACCCTCCAAAAAAAGGAGCATTGTTATGAAAATCAAAAACATCGCCATTATTGCCCACGTTGACCACGGTAAGACCACGCTGGTTGATAAAATTATGCACCACTGTAGTCTTTTCCGTGAAAACGAAAACACAGGCGAACTCATCCTGGACAACAACGATTTGGAACGTGAAAGAGGAATTACAATTACCTCAAAAAATGTTTCCGTAGTATACAAAGACACAAAAATCAATATTATCGATACCCCTGGTCACGCCGATTTTGGTGGGGAAGTAGAGCGCGTACTGAACATGGCAGACGGTGTTTTGCTTTTGGTTGATGCTTTTGAAGGGCCGATGCCGCAAACGCGTTTTGTGTTACAAAAGGCGATTTCACTTGGTTTAAAGCCTTGCGTGGTTATAAATAAAGTGGATAAGGAAAACTGTACCCCAGACGAAGTTCATGAATCAGTTTTTGATTTAATGTTTGAATTGGGTGCCGAAGAGTGGCAGCTTGATTTTCCAACCGTTTACGGCTCGGCAAAACAAAACTGGATGAGTGATGACTGGAAAAACCAAACTGATAATATTGAGCCATTGCTTGATATGGTTTTGGAACACATTCCATCGCCAAAAGTTGAGGAAGGTACCGTACAGATGTTGATTACCTCTTTGGACTTTTCTTCCTTTACAGGGCGTATCGCCATAGGGCGTTTGCAAAGAGGAGTTTTAAAGGAAGGAATGCAAATAGCTTTGGTAAAACGCGATGGCACTAAAGTAAAATCAAAAATAAAAGAACTTCACACTTTTGAAGGCTTGGGCCGTAAAAAAGTTGCAGAAGTACAAGCGGGTGATATTTGTGCCTTGGTTGGCTTGGAAGGTTTTGAAATTGGCGATACCGTTGCCGATGCCGAAAACCCAGAAGCACTTAAAACCATTGCGATTGATGAACCTACAATGAGTATGCTTTTCACAATCAACGATTCGCCTTTCTTTGGGAAGGACGGAAAGTTTGTTACTTCGCGCCATATTAAGGAGCGACTGGAAAAGGAATTGGAAAAAAACCTTGCGTTGCGCATGCAGCCAACGGACAGCGCCGATAAATTTATGGTTTTCGGCCGTGGCGTTTTGCACCTTTCGGTTTTGATTGAAACCATGCGCCGCGAAGGATATGAACTTCAGATTGGTCAGCCACAGGTAATCATTAAAGAAATTGATGGCGTAAAATGTGAGCCAGTTGAGGAAATGACAATCGACTTACCGGAAGATGTAAGTGGAACTGCCATTAATATGGTTACAATCCGTAAAGGCGAAATGATTAGCATGGAAGGAAAAGGTGAGCGAATGGTATGTAAATTTATCATTCCATCCCGTGGAATTATCGGGCTTCGTAACCAATTGCTTACCGCTACTGCCGGGGAAGCAATTATGACGCACCGTTTTCTTGAATATCAACCTTTGAAAGGCGGAATTCCTGAAAGGCAAAACGGAAGTTTGGTTTCTATGGAAACTGGTCAAGCTATACCTTATTCAATAGACAAGTTGCAGGATCGTGGGCGTTTCTTCGTAAACCCAAACGAAGATATTTACGAAGGGCAGGTTATTGGTGAAAACACCCGTCAGGATGATATGGTGGTGAACATAACCAAAACTAAAAAGCTTTCAAACGTACGTTCTTCGGGAGCTGACGATAAGGCACGAATTATTCCAGCTATTAAATTTTCATTGGAAGAAGCTTTGGAATACATCCAAAAGGACGAATATGTTGAGGTTACACCAAACCATTTAAGACTTCGAAAAATATATTTGAAGGAAGTAGACCGTAAGCGAAACAAGATTTAAAAGAGGATATAAGACAGTAAGACATAAGACGTAGGACGAGCGCAGAAGTGATATTAAAAGATGTCTTACATCAATTAGTCCTAAGTCAATTTTAAAATAATCGCTGAGCAACTTAATAAACTCGGCGATTTTTAGTTAATTTGTTGTCGCCGAAAGGCAAACATAGAATAAAACAATAGGTATGAATTTTCTTTATTTCGATCCAGGGCTGGGAGCTATGATAGTACAGGCGGTAGTGGCGGCGGCGGCTGGCATTTTGCTTTTTTCAAAAAACGTTATGTATAAGGTGAAATCTTTTTTCGGATTGGTAAAAGAAGAGGAAGATACTTACGATTCAATTGACATTGAAGAGCAAGACACCGATACAGATGACAAAAAAAACTGACGCACACCAAGCCTCTTTTCGCGACCCTTCGGGTTATATGTTTTATGATGGAAAAATCCTGCGAAGGGCCATCAAACCTATATATTTTCCGCAATACAACAAACTGAAGGACAGCGGTTTTTTTAAAAATCTAATTTCGAATGGTCTTTTGATTCCGCATGAGGAAACCTCGGTCTCTTCGGAAGAAATAATCATTACTCCCGAAGAAATTCCCTTCATTACAAATCCGTACGAATGGAGCTTTGAGCAATACAAACACGCTGCGCTCCACACCCTGAAAATCCAGAAATACGCACTTTCAAAAGGCTTTATTTTGAAGGATGCTTCTGCTTACAACGTTACTTTCCACAAAGGGAAACCAATTTTTATAGACACGCTTTCTTTTGACTTTTACGAAGAAGGAACACCGTGGCGCGCTTACAAGCAATTCATCACCCACTTTTTTGGGCCGTTGGTTTTGGCAAAATATCACGGCACCGAAGTTTTCAAAATGATGCAAACGCACATTGATGGAATTCCCGTGAAACTGATTTCATCATTGCTGCCAACACGTACTAAGCTTAGTTCGGTTATTTACCCAAACATTCACTTGCTCGCTAAAATGGAAAGCAAACACAGCGAGGATTACAAAGCCGAAACCAAAATTGCGACCCTTTCAAAAAAATCACAGGAAAACATTGTTGAAAGCCTTTATGATTATATAAAAGGCCTGACGCTGAAAGAAGCCAGTGAATGGGGAGATTATTACAACAAAACAAATTACGATGAAACCGCTTTTGAAGCAAAAAAAACGCTGATAAAAGAGTGGATAAAACCATTGGCACCACAAAAATTGATTGACGTGGGCGGAAACGACGGCACTTTTGCTCGAACCGTGATTGATAGCGTTCCGCACATCATTGTTACTGATATTGACAGCAACGCTGTTGACTATAACTACAAACAACTGCAGCAAAACAAGGAAACCAATATGCTTCCATTTGTTTGCGATGTGCTGCAACCCGCACCGGGCATCGGTTTCAACAATACGGAGCGCAATTCTTTGATTGAACGTTTGGCAGAATACGCGCCGGATGTTACTATGGCTTTGGCATTAATCCACCACATCACGCTTTCCGGAAACGTGCCTTTTGAAAAATCGGCTTCGTTTTTTGCTTCCTTTTCGAAGAATTTAATCATCGAGTTTCCAACCCGTGAGGATTCCTGGGCGCAATCGTTATTGGTTCGCAAGCGCGAATTCATAAACCATTTTGATTTTTACAACGAAACCGAGTTTGAAAATGGCTATCAGCAATATTTTACCCTTGAAAAAAAGGAAACAGTAAAAGGCACCAAACGTTTGCTGTATCTTTTGAAAAACAAAAATTATGCAGGCTAAAAAGAAACAGGGATTTCTCTCGTTTTTTTTTGAAAAGGACAACCTTTTTCCAATAATATCAGCAATTGCGGCGGGCTTATATCCGCTGCTTTTTTATTACACTAACAATTATAAATTGATAAATTCCTGGGGGCACTTCGGGTATTTTATTTCATTATTTATATTGCTGCCGATTCTGGTTTTTTTCATTGCAAATAAAGTATCAGAAATTACTTTTTTTAGAAGACTTCGGTCCTTTAAGCTTCCTTTTTTAAACTTTTTCTTCTTCTTTTTCTTTCTGAACATAGCACTTTATGCAGGGTTTAGCTGGTTAAGGACATTTATGGTTTTTGTAATTGCCTCGCTGCTCACTTTTTTATTTTGGAAGCATTTCAAAAAAATAATCGCTTTTCAGTTTATACTTGCTGTAATCGGCATTTTCACTTTAACGCCCGTAATTATTAAGCAATTGAATTATTCCAAGGAATGGATGATACAACCCGATGGCATTGAAACTGCTGTTTTTAAAAAGAAGCCGAATATCTATTTCATCCAGCCCGATGGGTATGTGAATTTTTCAGAAATGAAAAAGGGAAATTACAATATTGAAAACACAGCATTTGAAACTTTCTTAACGGATAATAACTTCAAAAACTATCCAAATTTCCGAAGCAATTACGGAGCAACTTTGCCTACCAATAGTTCGTTGTTTATGATGAAGCATCATTATTACAACAACGGTTCAGATTTCACAGAAACCATCGATGCGCGTACTGTTATAGTTTCTGACAACAGTGTGCTCCGTATTTTAAAAAACAATGGTTACCGTACATTCCTTCTCACAGAGCAGCCTTATTTTTTGACCAATAAACCAAAACTGGGCTATGATTTTTGCAATTTTTCAACTGAAGAAATCAGCTTTGTAACCACAGGTCTTGGAAATCCTCGGGATGTAATTAAGCCATTTGAGGATTATCTGGAAACGTATTCCGAAGGACCCAATTTCTTTTTTGTGGAGATTTTCAACCCAGGGCATATTATTAATAGAGAAGCGAAATCAAAAGGTATTGCTGGAGAGCGGGAACATTATATTGAAAGTTTAAAAGAAGCTGACAAGAAACTTACAGAACTTACAAAAACAATCCTCAATAAAGATCCAGAGGCACTGATCATTATCATGGCGGATCACGGTGGTTTTGTGGGAATGAAAAGTGTGGAAGATTCGTACACAAAAAGTACGGATCCAGATCTTGTAAACTCAATTTTCAGTTCCATTCTCGCCATTCATTGGCCCAATGGTGAAGCACCGAAATTTGACAATAAACTGAAAACTTCTGTGAATTTGTTTCGCATTTTGACATCTTATTTAAGTGAAAATGATTTGTATCTTGCAAACTTACAGCCCGATGAAAGTTATATTATCATCTACTATGGGGCAACACAAGGAACATACCAATACTTGGATGGAGAAGGAAATGTGGTTTTTAAAAAGCATTAATGGAGTCTAAACAATCAAAAAACGGTTTTAAATATTTTTTTGGAGCTACTTCAGAAAACCCTTTATTGATAGCGCTCGGCGTGGGCCTTTACCCATTGGTTTTCTATTATTCCCGAAACTTTGGAATGATTAATTCCTGGGAACAGTTTGGGTATTTTTTATTGCTTTTTTTAGTGCTTCCTATACTGTTCTTTTCATTTTTAAAGTGGTTTTCAAACCTATCGTTTAATTCAAAATGGGGAAAATACCTGCTTCCTTTTTTCAGCGTTTTTCTATTTCTTTTTTACATTAAAATTATTTTGTACGCAGATGTCCAACGGAAAATAATCTTAGGGATTTTTATCATTTCAGCGCTGATAGCCTTTTTTCTTTACAAGCATTTCAAAAAATGGATTGTTTTGCAGCTAATTTTAGCTGTGATTGGGTTTATTGGTCTGGTGCCTATGCTGATAAAATATTTAAACTATTCTTCAGACTGGATGCAACAACCGGACAATATTGAAGAAATTGTTTTTCAGAAAAAACCAAATATTTACTACATCCAACCAGACGGTTATCCAAGTTTTTCAGAACTGAAGAGTGATTATTATAAAGTGGATAATTCAAGCTTTGATGCTTTTTTAGCGGAAAAGGGCTTTAAAAATTATCCAGATTTTCGAAGCAATTACATCACGACCATCACTTCAAATAGTGCTACTTTTATGATGAAGCACCACTATTACAACAATGGCAGGGATTATTCGGAAATGCTGAATGCGCGAAAAAACATTATGTCCAAAAATCCGGTGCTTTCCATTTTTAAAAACAACGGTTACAAAACCCATTTTATTAGTGAGCATCCGTATTTAATGGTCAACCGGCCAAAAATAGGTTTTGATTATACCAATTTCAGTTACAGTGAAATTCCCTATATCACTACTGGATTCAATGTTAAAAGAGAGGTTTTTCCAGATTTGGAAAAGACAATTGCTTCAAAAAACGATGGTGGAAATTTCTTTTTTATCGAAATTTTTGAGCCAGGCCATATTTCTACTACAAAAGAGGCTTCTAAAGGTAAAGTAGCAGAGCGGGAGCAATGGCTTGAAAAACTGGAAATAGCAAACGTAAAGATTGAAAAAATGGTCAATCTAATTTCCGAAAAGGATCCCGAGGCCTTGATAATGATTATGGCAGACCACGGCGGTTTTGTGGGGCTTGACTATACGCGCCAAGTTTATACCAAAACGTCCAATCCCGAGATTATTTATACTACTTTTGGAGCTATGCTGGCTATAAAATGGCCAAATGGTGAAGCTCCCGAAATGGATTCAAAATTGAAAAGTTGTGTAAATGTTTTCAGGGTTTTGTTTTCCTATTTGGGCAATGACCAAAAATATTTACAGCATTTGGAAAAAGATGGTAGCTATCTTATTATAAAGGAAGGCGCCGAGCCTGGCGTTTATGAATACATTGACGATAGCGGAAACATCGTTTTCAAAAAAGTATAATTTCTTAAAAAGGTTATGGGTAATTTCTTCACAAAATACTTTAAAGAAAATTTCAATCCGTTGCTTACGGGCCTTATTTGTGGATTTTATCCGTTGGTTTTCTATTTTTCAAATAACTTTTCGGCAATCAATTCTTGGGAGCATTTAGGGTTTTTTCTATTATTTTTTATAGGAATTCCAGTAGTGGTTTTTACAATTGCCTCATTATTTTTTAAGTATTCTGAAACGCTTTCAAAATACAGAACACGCATTCTTTTCGTGTTGATAATTATGACCGTGGCAACCTTGATGTCGCAGGCAATGTATCTTACTATTAAAAAGAAAATGCTGTTGGGGTTACTGATTGTTTCAGTTTTGGCAGCTTTGAAAATGCATGCACACTATAAAAAACTGCTTGTCATTATTTTATTGATGAGCATACTTCCAACAGTTAATTGTATTATAAAAATTGTGGAACACGAGCAGAAAATGGAATGGACCGCGTTACCAGATTCAATAGAAAATGTTAAGTTCATAAAGACTCCCAATATTTATATGATACAGCCGGACGGCTATGTGGGGCGGGATATGATGGAGAGCAATCTGTACAATTTCAACAATCCTTTTTACGGTTGGCTGGAAAATAACGGTTTCAAAATTTATGACGGTTTCCGCAGTAATTATCCAGCGAGCCTTACTTCTAACTCCTCCATGTTTTCGATGAAACAGCACCGTTTTGGGAAAGTTCTTTTTCCGTCGATTGATATGCCAAATTCACGCGATATTATTGCTGGAAATAATACGACAATCACCACTCTGAGAAACAATGGCTATAAAAATTTCTTTATCGTTCAGGATGAATATTTTCAACAAAACAGACCAAAGCAGGAGTATGATTATTACAATCTAGATCCTGATGAAATCCCTTATTTCAGCAATGACAACAACGTAAAGAAAGTAGTTTTTAATGATCTGAAAGCTGCCATGGACACAGTGAATATTGAAGGTCCACGATTTTATTTTGTTGAAAAACTACTGCCGCACCACATACACTTTGCGGCTTCCAAAGAAGAGGAACGCGATACATATATTGAAAAAATAAAGGAAGTAAACGGTTGGTTAGAGCACACTGTAAATTATATTTCTGAAAAAGACCCGAACGCAATCGTTATCATTTTGGCGGACCACGGTGGCTGGGTTGGTTTGGGCAGTTATCCCGAAATGTTTTCAACCGAAGACCCGCAGCAAATACGTTCCATTTATTCTACTTTAGCAGCTATAAAATGGAACGGTCATTTAAAGGAAGGAATGGATGCTGAATTGAACAGCAACGTGAATATTTTTCGTGTACTGTTTTCAATTTTAAGTGAAAATCCCGAATATTTGAAATATTTGGAGGAAGATTCGAGTTATAACCTGCAGAACGGCACTTTTTCAAAATCGGTGCGAGCTGTGATTGATGACAGCGGAAACGTGACTACAAACTAAACTGAAACTATAAATATTGGAAGACATTTACGAGATAAAAAAATATCAACCATCACAAAAATTATTGTGGGACAGCTTTGTGAAAGAAGCAAAAAACGCTACGTTTTTGTTTCAACGCGATTTTATGGACTACCATTCCGATAGATTCACGGACCATTCACTTTTAATATATAAAAATGAAAAATTGGTTGCAGTGCTTCCTGCAAATATTTCAGGTTCTGAACTTCATTCCCACCAAGGCCTTAGTTACGGCGGTTTGATTTTGTGCAAAAAAGCCCCTTTTGAAGAAACTTTACAGGTTTTTAAGAATCTGCTGAATTTTTTGAAAGATGCAGGAATTGAAGTTTTAAAACTGAAATTGCTACCAAAAATCTATCATCAACTGCCCAGTGATGAAATTGATTATTTATTATTTCTGGTAATAGCTTCGTTAACCAGAAGAGATTTTACAAGTTGTGTTTTTAACGAAAACCCTTTAAAAATAGCTTCCTCAAATCGCTTGCGCGGAATTAAAAAAGGAGTAAAAAACGAATTAAAAGTTAGTGAAGAGGTAAATTTCAAACCATTTTGGAGCAAAGTTTTGGAACCGAATCTAAAGCAAATCCATAACCAAAAGCCTGTGCATTCTTTGGAAGAAATTGAACTATTACAATCTCGTTTTCCTAAACACATCAAGCAATTCAATGTTTATAAAAATGAGGAGATAGTTGCAGGGGCAACAATTTTCGAAACAGTTACTGTAGCACACGCACAATATATTTCGGCAAATGAAATGGGGCGACAAATGGGCGGTTTGGATTTTCTGTTCAACTACTTATTGAAACATTTTTCCGAAAAAAAATATTTCGACTTTGGGATAAGCAACGAAGCGCAAGGAATGAAAGTAAATAAAGGACTTTTACATTGGAAAGAATCCTTTGGTGGTAGAAGTATTGTGCACGATTTTTATGAAATCAAAACCGAGAATCACAAACTTTTAAACGACATTTTTATATGATTCCGTTTTTAGATCTTAAAGCAATAAACCAAGGTTTTGAATCGGAATTTCAGAACAGTCTTCGTCTGTTTTTGGATTCTGGATATTATATTTTGGGAAACCAAGTGAAACTGTTTGAGGCAAATTTCGCGCGCTATTGTGGAACAACTCACTGCATTGGTGTCGGCAATGGTCTAGATGCACTGCGATTGATTTTAGAAGCTTATAAAATCCTAGGAAAGCTAAAAGAAAACGATGAGGTTTTGGTGGCTTCAAATACTTTTATCGCAACTATTTTGGCAATAAAACAAGCCGGATTAAAACCCGTTTTGGTAGAAACAGATTTGGATAGCTATAATTTCGATTTAACTTCACTTAAAAATGCAATTTCCGAAAAAACGAAAGCAATCATGCCCGTCCATCTTTACGGACAGCTTTCGCCGATGGATGAAATCTTGAAGATTTCAAAAGAAAACAACCTTCTCGTTATTGAAGATGCTGCTCAAGCTCACGGCGCAAAAAATAAAGCTAATAAATATGCCGGAAATTTAGGTGATGCAGCAGGTTTCAGTTTTTATCCCACCAAAAATCTTGGTGCTTTGGGAGATGGGGGAGCAGTAACCACAAATGACGATGCGTTGGCAGAAGTGATTAAAAAACTTAGAAATTACGGAACTTCAACTAAATATGTTAATGATTTTTTAGGTTTCAACTCAAGGCTTGACGAATTGCAAGCGGCATTTTTAAATATAAAGTTGCCGACTTTGGATGCTGATAATGAAATTCGAAGAACGATCGCCAAGAAATATATTTCTAAAATTAACAATGATAAAATAACGCTTCCCTATTATGATGGAAGTAAAAATCACGTTTTTCATCTTTTTGTAATTCGCGTAAAAAACAGAAATACTTTAGTGGATCATCTGGACAGAAATGGAATTGGCCACTTGATACATTACCCCATTCCTCCGCATAAACAGCAAGCGCTTTCAGAATTTTCACATTTAAGTTTTCCAAACGCTGAAAAAATACACAACGAAATTATTAGCATCCCAATGAGTCCTGTAATGATCGAAGAAGAGGTTGAAAGAGTGATTTCAGTTTTAAACAGTTATTAATTTGAAAATTCCCGAATCCATACGCGGTAATTTACTTTTAAAGATGACTTCTTTAAATGCCGGTGTTATTGGCGTTCGGTTGGTTATTTCACTTTTCATTCAGCGTTTATTGGCTGAAATTGTTGGCGAAGCTGGAATTGCCAAAATAGGCTCCCTTCGCAATCTTTTGGAAATGCTTAGCTCTTTTGCCTCAGTTGGTATTTTTAGTGGAGTTGTAAAATATGTGGCAGAATATAAAGATGACAAAGAACAGTTGCAGAAACTGTTTTCCACCACATTAGTATTTACAGTTTTGGGAACCATTGTTGTTTCCTTGGTTTTATTTTTTGGTGCAGATTACTTAAGCACCACTATTTTTGATTCTCCCAATTATATTTATCTTATAAAATTATTGGCAGTAATTGTGCCGTTTATAAGTATGTACCGCGTTTTTAACGGTATTGTGAATGGACTCTCATTGTATAAAAAATTGGCTGGAATAGACCTTTTCAGTTACATTTTAAGTGCAATTCTTACTGTTGTTTTGTTGCTTACAAATAATATTGATGGCGCGCTTATAGCAATTGCAATTACTCCGGCGCTACAGTTTTTCGTGCTTCTTTATATTTTTATAAAAGTGCTTCGCGAATATGTACAGTTTTCAAAACTTACGTTCAAAGTACCTATGGCTAATGGGCTTTTGGCATTTTCACTGATGTCCTTTTTTTCAACAGTTTTGTTGAATTATGTTGAAATTGATATTCGTGTAATGATCCAAAACCGAATTACAATGGCCGATGCTGGAATTTGGACCGCGATGACCAATATCTCCAAAAACTACATGGTTTTTTCGAGTGCCATCTTCACTTTGTATGTGCTTCCAAAGTTTGCAGGAATTCACAACAAAACAGATTTTAAAACTGAACTTTTCAACATTTACAAAACCCTTTTGCCACTTTTTGGCGTGGGAATGTTACTGATATATTTTTTGAGAGATTTCGTTATTCAAATTATTTATCCAGATTTTCTCGGGATGGAACCATTGTTTAAGTGGCAACTTTTAGGAGATTTTGTGCGTTTGGCAGCTATCGTTTTGGGATATCAGTTTTTAGCGAAAAAGATGGTTCGCAATTTTATCTTCTCAGAAGTCTTGTCGCTTGCGCTTTTCTATGGGTTCTCTTATTACTTCGCAGGAATTTATGGCGTTGAAGGGGTTGTAATGGCTCACTTTTTAAGATATGTGGTTTACTTTTTTGTAGTGTTTTTTCTCGTGTTTCGTTATTTTAAAAAGCAACGAAAAACTACCGCGGAATAGCTAAAAGCAAACAATAGTTTATGGCTACCTTTGCAAAAAAAAATTAAAGCTTATTTTTTCCTGAATTTGTATGGCCCAACAACTCTTTAATCCGTTTAAGGATTTAATTTTCGACGAGCATTTTTGTTTCCTTTCGGGAGCTTTGACTACTGAAAAAATTACTGTTTTCCCACAGTGGTTGATGGATCATTTTAAGTTTGGTGACGAGCGGATAGAGATGATGGATAAAACCAAATCCTATACGTATTCAGACCTTAAACTGCCGTGTTCTGCAGAAGTTAAAGATGCATTTGAAGTGCTAGATTATAAAATTCAAGCAGCTTATAAAAATGGTTTTGAAGGAATGGATTCATTAGATGAAAAATTACTTTTCCAATGGACAGGCAGAATGGTCTATGGCCTGCTTTATTACGAAATGGTTTATGAAAGAGACAGATTACTACGGAAAGGTGAAGAATTTGAACTTTCGGCTGCGCTCAAGGAACGCTTTGGCCATTTCCATTTGATGCTCCAGTCCTTGATTGAACCAATTTCTTTCATTGGAAAAAAACCTTGGAGCATCGCTGTTTTCCCACTTAAATACTCTGCCGATATTTTTAGCTATCGCGATGATGCCATCAATTTAATTTTTTCGTTTGGAGTAAATGGTTTTGGTTTTATTGCCTGTTTGCAGGACAATGGTGTAATCGGGGAGAAACAAAAAGAGTTGCTCGATAAAATGAAAGGCAACGTTTTGCATCCTGTTCAGTTTGAAGAGCTGTACGCAAGATTTCACTATTCAGATTATATTTTACAGTACAAACCTGAATATAAAATTGAAAGTCGGGATGATGGAATTAGCATTGAAGCGCTTCCTATTGAAAAAAAGGGCAGCAAACCAGTTTTTGGGTTTTGGGATGAAGACATATTTGCGCAATTGCTCGCCAATTATTGGAGCGTATACGGCATTGAGCGGGAGGATATCCTGCAATTTCAAAAACCGCCACTTAGCTTTCTTGAAAATCCATATTCCAAGGATTTTATTAATCCGGAAACAATCGATTTACCATTTTAACTATTTCTCCCAAGTTTCCAAATATTTTTTGGCGATGTAAACATAGTCGTGGTCACGTTCAATAAATTTTCGGGCATTGACTGAAATGGAAGTCAATTTTTCAGGATTTATAATTAAATCCTCAAGCTTATTGAATAAATATGCTACATCGGGAAGGGCATTTATGCACACTTCATCTTCCTTCAAATTATAGCGGTCCAAAAACTCGGTTTCAGCTCCTGTGAAAACAACTTTTCCCTTCGCCATTGCTTCCAGTGCGTTATAGCCTTGATCATATGCAAATACTTGATCTAAAAGTATATGTGCCGAATTATACTTTTCAATATATTCGGAATAAGGAATATTTTCAACACAAATCACTTCAACTTTTTCTGGGTATTTCTGCTGAATTTTTTCAAGTGCAGCTTCAAAATAATCATTTCCTTTTTTAAAATAATTCGCCCGATTGATGCCGTGGAAAATGATAATTTTTTCTTCCGGATTTATGGATTGAAACTTCAGTTTTTCAGTATTTACAGGGTTTGGAATCAATCCTAAATATTTTTCAGTTCCTTGAAGCGGAATGTCATAATCCAAATCGGAAGCAATTACGCCATCAACGTTTTCAAAAACAAAATCATGCAAATCTTTGTATTCAGGTTTTAGATATTTCAACGCAGGAAAAAATTCTTTTTCTGAAACCTTTAATTCAAAAAGCGGATTGAAAATGGAATAGCGAAACTTTTTTTCATAAGCGTACTTAACGCTCGTATAATCTGTTCCACAGGAAAGCAGGAAGAGTTTTTCGTTATTTTTTTTTAAAAATGAAATGATTTCCTTTTCATATTTAGGCAAAATCCCAAGCGGACTTTCGTTTATCAATTGCACAACATCAAAACCCTTAAATTTTTCTTGCTGTTGAAAAAACTGTTTTTTTAAGGAGAGAGAAGAAATATCAAGACCAAAAAGTTTGAATAGGCCAACCTTCACTTTTTTTGAAATCCCAGAATCATACTTTCGTTTCAAAAGTATGTCTGAAGGGAAATTTTTAAATTCATCACCTGTGGAAACCAAGGTTACTTTTTGGCCGAGTGCCGAGAATCCTTCTTTTAAGGAATTGTGCAACCTGCTGTATTCGCCCACCAAAAGTATTCGCATAAAAGTTATATTTGCCTTGTGCAACCAAAAATACATAATAAATAACGATGGCGACTGAAAAGAAATTTAAAGTGTGCCTGGTTTCCATCTCGCTTGCTAAAGGCGGCTTGGAGCGCTCGTGCGCTATGCTCTCGCAAATGTTGGAGGCAAAAGGTCACGAGGTGCATTTGGTAATTTTGAATGATGAAGTGGATTATCCTTTTAGCGGTAAAATGCTGAATTTGGGAAAGTTGAAAATAGAAAACGATTCTTTGGTAAAGCGATTGCTACGTTTTCGAAAATTTCGAAATTATTTAAAAAAGGAAAAATTTGATGTAATAATAGATCACCGACCAAAAAATAATTTTGAGCGCGAATTGTTTTATTCCAAATTTATTTATCGAGATCTCAACAAAATTTATGTAGTGCACAGCTCCAAAAAAACCGAATACCTCACAGAAAACCCTTCGGCATTTTCAAAAATCTGCAAAAAAAATATTTTGAATGTTGGCGTTTCGGAATATATAGAAAACGAAATTTTGAAGAAGGAAGGAATAGAAAATTCCACAACAATCCACAATGCTTTTGATCCTTCTTGGCTTCAAGAAAACGGCGAGATTCCTAAAATACTTCAAAACAAAAAATTCATACTTTCTTATGGCCGTTTGGATGATTCAATAAAAGATTTTTCTTTTTTGATTCAAGCTTTTTCTCGGTCGAAAGCCTGGGAAAAAGATTTTCATCTCGTCATTTTAGGTGAGGGAAAAGATAAAGAAATGCTTCAAAAACTGGCTACTTCCAAAGAAGGGGCAAAGCAAATCATATTTCTTCCCTTCACCAAAGATCCATTCGAAATCATTAAAAAGGCACATTGCGTAACGCTAACCAGCAAATACGAAGGCTTCCCGATGGTTTTGGTAGAATCACTTTCTTTGGGAACGCCCGTGGTTTCATTGGATATTATTTCAGGTCCTTCGGAAATCGTACAGCACCAAAAAAATGGTTTGCTGATTGCCGAAAGAAGTTTACCTTTATTTGCGGAAGCGTTGCAAAAAGTATGTTTTGATGAAATACTTTATAAAACCTTGAAAGAGAACGCTAAACCTTCCGTAGAACAATTTTCAATGCAGTCCATTTCTGAAAAATGGAACCAAACTTTACAGCATGCAATACGTTGATTTGGATAAAATAGAACTGAGGGAAATTCCAAAAATTAGTGATCCGGACGGCCGTGGAAATCTTTCGGTTGTAGAAAAGGATTTTTTACCCTTTACAATAAAAAGGGTTTATTATTTATACGATGTTCCAAGTTCCTCCACTCGTGGGGGGCACGCCCATAAGGAATTGCAGCAATTTTTGATTGCTGTAAGCGGCAGTTTTGACGTGGTTTTGGACAATGGAAAAACCCGTAGAACCATAACTCTTAATAAACCCGATAAAGGTTTGCTAATTCCGAATGGTGTTTGGCGGGAGTTGGAAGATTTTTCTTCAGGCGCCGTCTGTCTGTCGTTGGTTAGTGAAGAATACAACGAAGATGATTATATCCGTGAGTACGACGAATTCAAGTTATTTAAAAGTACCTAACCGCAATCCCAGCTTTTCCAAATTGTCTTTCGTTTTTGAAAGATACTTCAAAATGGTTTTGTTTTGACGAAGTAGAAATTGTTGTTTTTTACTTAGGTTTTCCAGGTTTATCTTTTTGAAATTTTTCTGAAAAGCTTCTTTATTGCCTTCTATTTTTGCTAAGACACACAGTGAGTAACGGTTTAAGTCCAGAAATTTTTTAAGAGCAGGATTGTTTTTTTCGTAAACTTCGTAGGCTTCATAATTGGCTTTTTCTTCTATATTTTTTACACTTTGGAACAAGCTGTTTTTCCGAACTATATAAGTTGCACAGACTTTTGGGCTGAAAACCACTTTGTATTTTAAACCTATGCGAACGTAAAGATCTGTGTCCTCACCACTTTTAATTTTTGGATCGTACCAACCCACATTTTCAAAAACATCTTTCTTTAAAACTGTGGAAATGCTCAGCAATACCGAATCCAATTGGCTTGACTCAAAGTAATCCACGATTATTGAATCTTTTCCAATGGTTTGGATAGAGTAACTGTTTTTAAAAGTTTTTCTGTTGCGTTTTATTTCGGTAGCGGTAGCAAAAACGGATTCATTGGGGTGTTCAATTACTAACCGATTTTGTTCCTCTAAATAAAAAGGATACCAATAATCATCAGCGTCCATTAAGGCTATATATTTGGATTCTGCTTGCTGTATTGTAAAATTTCTCGCAGCCGATGCGCCAGTGTTTTCCCTGGAAAAATAACGAATGCGCGGATCCTTGAATTTTAATATTTCAGTTTCACTGTTGTCGGTAGAACCATCATTCAGAATTACGACTTCAAAATCAGTAAAAGTCTGGGCCAAGACACTTTTTAAAGTATCAGCAATGTACTTTTCTTTATTAAAGACCGATATGACTACCGAAAATTTAGGCATCCTTAGTTTTTAAAGAACTAAGATAGCCCAAGCGGTACAAATCAAAAAGGAAAAGGGATGGATTTGTAGAATTTAGATTTTTCAGCATTGGTTTCTTAAAGGCATTGAAGAATATTCGCATTACAAACAATAATCTTCTTTTTTTTAGTTTCAAATAGGTTTTCAGGATTTTCACGGTTTCCTTGTCAATAGCACCAGTGTTGTGAAAATTCAATAAATTTTGAAGCGCCAATTCTGACTTTTTTATGAAAACCTCATTGATTTCCAAATTTAAATGGATCACCGGATTATCAATGTGTGTCAGTGGAATATTATTTTTTTTAAGTTCATAACCGAAAACGGAATCTTCATAACCATATCCAGTTAGTTTTTCATTGAATTTTATTTTTTCAAAAATCTCTTTTTTAATAGCAAACCCCATCGTTATAAAACTGCGGTATGGATTTTTAAGGCGTTCTACGAGCGGCAGACTTTCACGTTCTGAGCCGTATTTATGCCTTAAACTATATTTTTCAGAATTATTTTCTGGATATTTAATTCCTCCAAAAATCACCGAAGCTTCATTTGAAAAAGTAACCAAATATTTCGCAATAAATTCTGGGTTTGAAGGAAAGGTGTCCGCATCCAAAAACAATAACCAATCATAATTTGCTTGTTCTGCTAAAAGATTTCGGATTTTGCTTCTGCCGATATTTCTTTCCAAAGCTTGAAAACTACACTGCTTCAACAAATTTATTTTTGAATTTTCCTCCAACGATTTTTTGTCAGTAGAAGCATCGTCCAAAACCACGATTTCATAAACCTCATTTGCGATTTCACACTGTTTTTGCAAGTTTTCTACCAATGAAAAAACGTTGTAATTGTATGTAGGGATAAGGATTGAAATCATTTTTTGGCGATAAGTACAGTTTCTTTCATAAATCCAAAACGTTCATTTGCCGGAAAAGTTTCGATTTCCACATTTTGAAAGCCGTTTTCTTTCAATCTGCGCATTAATCCTTCCACAGAGTAAATGCGTACGTGGTCTTCCTGCCCGAAGGCTACTATTCGTTCTTCGGGCGTTTTCTTTGAAAAATCCTCGTATATTTCTCCTTCTTTAAAAGGAGTTTGGATTACACACTTGCCATTGGGTTTTAATACGCGATGTAATTCTTCCATTGCTTTTTTGTCGTCTTCAATATGTTCCAAAATATGATAGCAGATTATCAGATCGAAAAAATTGTCTTCCAAAGGAATTTTAGTGATATCATACTGATAATCCGCCAGAAATTCATCTTCAAAATCAGTACTGAAATAAGTGATGCTCGGATTTTTCTTCAGCAATCTGTAAACACTTCGCGAAGGTGAAAAGTGGAGCACTTTTCCGTATGCTAAATCGTTTTCGTTAATATAGGAATAAAGTCTTCTTGTTCTGGAACGGCTCCCGCAAAAGGGACAAAGCAGGTCGCCATCGGGAATTTTAATAAATCGTTTAACCAAATGACCGCAAACCGTACATTCGTGATTTTTTCCACGTAGGTGAAAAGCAAAAATGGAACGAAAAAAAACCTCGTTCTCAAAAAGAATTTTTTTTGGAACAAAGGTGAGTGCCACTTTTTTTAAGGTTTGGTACATCTGGCTAAAATACAGTAATCTTTTTGGATGCGGGAAATTTGATTTTCTATTTGGTCCATAAAAAATCGTTTTCAAAAAAAAATTAAAAAAAATGTATCTTGTAAAAAAAGAATCAGCTGTGCGGATATTTATTTTAGTTTTTGTTGTTTTTTCTACACTTTCAGCTTACTCCCAACAAGAGGCCTGGTTTTATCTGCGTGCGCGCGATACTTCTTTCGTGCCTTCCTTTGAAAAAAAAGGAGATTATTTGAGCTATTCGGGTAAAGATGCAAGGCTGAAGGCAGCTTTAAAAAACTATAAAATTAAAATTTTCAAAAAAACCTGGAAACACGCCAAAAAACAAAACCTTAAAAAAACTTTTTTTGTAATTGCCGATAATGAAGCAATGATGACAGATTTATTGCAAAATGTTTCCCATATTTTTGAGTTTGGCGAATTGATAGCCGAAGAGGACAAAAAAATTTTTGAACCCAATGATTACGGATTGACAAGTACCATCGGCGATAATTTGGGAGCGCAAGTTAATCTGGATTATCTTGACGTAATGGAGGTTCCGAAAGCTTGGTATTACACAACAGGTTCGCGCGATGTAATTATTGGAATTTCGGATGGGTCCATCAAAACAGACGATAAGGAATTTGAAGGAAAAAGTAAGATTATAAGGGAGTCTTTTATGGCAAAAGGCCACGGATTTTCTGTTGCTGAATCTGCGGCCGGCCAAGGAGACAATGGGTATGCCATTCCGGGGGTATGTTACGATTGTAGTGTTTATTCCACCAATTATAGACACATAAATAATTTAGAGCAACTCGTTGAGCTTTCCAAATTAGGAGTGAAAGTTATCAATTGTAGTTGGGGGCTTGCACACTATTATGAAACGGCCCAGCAGGCTATTTATGAAATGATGGACAATGGTACAGTAGTGGTTGCAATAGGCCACAACCCACCTTTTTCGGAAACAAAGGGAAAAAAACCTTATTATCCAGCTTCATATGATAAAGTTATTGCGGTTTCTTCTGCTTCGCACCGCTATGCACATTATTCTGAAAATATTCAGATTGAAGAAGATAAGGGCTTGTATTACATAAAAAATATTCGCTATTATGTGGGGCTTACCGGTGGTTTTAAAAATAATGATACTACTCAGGTTCCGCATTTGTATCCTATCAGCATCCGAAATTTGAATAGTGAAATTGACATTGTAGCTCCTTCACAGGGTATTTATAGATACGGTGAACGAGCCCTCAACGGTTTTGACGACGTTAGTCAATTTAACCAAACTTCAGGGGTGGCACCATTGGTTACGGGCAGTATTGGGCTTATGTTTTCGCTTTATCCCTGTCTTCCCGCGGAAGAGGTTGAAACCATCCTAAAATTCACTTCTACCAATATAGACGACGTGGAGCCCAACAAACCCTATGCGGGAATGTACGGTGCGGGAATGCTGAATACAGGCCGCGCGGTAAAAATGGTTTTCGATATGTTTGCTGAAAAGGAACCAGTAAAAATTGAAAACCAGCGGTTCAGTCGCTGGGATTTTAAACTGACTTCTATTTCTGAAGTAGTTATGCAAAATCAGAAATTTACTGAAGAAGCAACTTTAAATCTTACCTCAAAAAAGCGAATTGTAATTTCTGAAAATACCGTCCTAAGACCGAACGCGAAAGGAAAAATTCATCTTAAAATTGACCTAACTCTCAAAAAGGAATGCGAATTGCAGCTGCGCGACCCGAGCATTTTGAATGATTGAAAGTTAATTGGAAGGTTTGAGCCACCGCGTTCGTAACCCCGAAAGTTTGGAACAAAAATCACTACTTAGAAACTTAAATTCTGTAAACTGGGACTGCGACTGAAAACTGAACTACTTATTTTCAAACCGTTTTCTGCACGACCTCAAAAATCTGGTTTTCATCACATTTTAAGGTTTTGGAAGGATACTTCAGCAACAGGGCATAATCGTGTGTTGCCATTAAGATGGTGTTGCCGTTTTTATTTATCTCACGTAAAACTTCCATTACTTCCACGCTCGTTTGTGGGTCTAGGTTTCCCGTAGGCTCATCTGCGAGAATAAGTTCGGGATCGTTCAAAAGAGCACGTGCAATGGCAACACGTTGCTGCTCCCCGCCCGAAAGTTGGTAAGGGTATTTAAAGGCTTTGGTTTTCATATCTACCTTGTCCAATACCTCGTTTATCTTGCTTTCCATCGCAGCTTTGTCCTTCCAACCGGTGGCCGTCAAAACAAAATTTAGATTGTCGCGCACCGTGCGATCGTTCAAAAGTTTAAAATCCTGAAAAACCACGCCCAGTTTTCTGCGTAAAAAAGGAATATTCTTTTCTTTTAAGGTAGCCAAATCGTAGCCCACAATATTCCCTTCGCCTTCCTGCAGCGGAAGATCGCCGTAAAGCGTTTTCATAAAACTACTTTTTCCGGTTCCCGTTTTTCCGATTAAATAGACAAATTCGCCTTTTTCCACTGAAACGGAAACATCCGAAAGAACTAGGTTGTCGCCTTGATAAATGGAAGCATCTTTTAAAAATAATACGGTATCGGCCATTGGGATTATAGATTTACGATTTCGATTTCAAAAGTAATTTGAATTACTTCAAACTGCAACTGATTACTGCCAACATATTTATTTTTCTGAAATTTTTTCTTTCAATGCATCAATCTCCTTTTGCTGCTGAAGCGTGTAGAGCGTCAATTCCTCAATTTTTTGCAGCAAAAGCAAGTTCATTTCTTTTAGCGAAATTCCCTCCTTCTGCATAGTTTCGGCAGAAGGCACATTCGGCAGATGATTGTTTTCTTTTAAAAACGCTTCCAGTTCTTCCAAGGTAATCAAACTATATTCCGGCATCATTTCAGAAAAACCGTTATAATAGGTTTCAAACACATAATCGGGTGCAACTGCTCCCTCAAGATCTACCAGAACTTCCTGGGTGTGGATTTTTCCTTTTACGGTCAAAAGCTCATCGGGAGTAGTTGTGCCAATGCCTATTTTTCCATCCTTTTCAGAAAGATTTTTAAAAGGATTGCGCTGTGCTGTGGCGGAAAGTGAAAACATTAGAATGCCGAAAATCAATAATCTGTTCATAACGATGCTTTTATAATTTGTAAAGTTTTAAAATTACGGTATTTTTTTAAAGCGTTTCAATGTATGTTAAAATCTGTTGAAGAGGTGCATACTTATTTCAATTTTACGTCGTTATATTCCTAAGAAAATCCACCAAAAAATCATTCGTTAATTAAACCTTAAAAATTTACAGTATCGCCGAAAGCTACATTTAAAGTTAAATATCTTTACGCCACAAAAACTGTAAATAATGATAAAGAATTTTCTTGTTTTTTCACTTTTCCTATTCCTTTCATTTTCGTCCTTTTCACAGCAAACAGCGGTCTTTACAAATGATCTCGCCGATTTCAACCAAGCACTGGAACTCTACAATAACGGGCAGTTTTTAGCCGCGCAAAGTCTTTTTGACAAAATAAAAAACAGCAGCGAAGACGAAACCGTGCAGAGCGATTGTGCCTATTATATTGCCAATGCGGCGGTGAGATTGAACCAGCAAAACGCCGACCAGTTGATGGAGGAATTTGTGGAGAAATATCCCACGAGTTTGAAGCGAAATTCTGCATTTATAGATGTCGCAAACTATTATTTCGAAAACGGAAAATATTCGCACGCCCAAAAGTGGTACGATAAGGTTGACACTTCAAATTTAAGTCGAAGTGAGCAAGAACGTTTCAATTTTAATAACGGATACGTCTATTTTAAGGCGAAGCGATATGACGAGGCAAAAAGCTATTTCAACAAAGTTTCCACTTCGCAGAAATACGGCTCGCAGGCGAAGTATTATCTGGGTTTTATCGCTTACGAAGGCGACGATTATGAGGAAGCCAACAAAAATTTTGAGGAAGTAAAAGGGGAGGAACGCTATTCGGAAGACCTTAGTTATTACCAAGCCGATATGAATTTCAAGCTCGGAAATTTCGAAAAGGCCATCGCGATGGGGAAGGAGCAGTTTGATAAATCCAGCCCGCAGGAGAAAAGTCAACTTTCAAAAATTATTGGTGAGAGCTATTTCAATCTTGAAAAATATGCCGAAGCCATTCCATATTTAAAGGAATACAAAGGTTTTCGCGGCAAGTGGAACAATACCGATTACTACCAATTGGGGTACGCATATTACAAACAGGGCGATTACGAAAGTGCCATCGGCGAGTTCAACAAAATTGTGGATGGAAGGAATGCCGTGGCCCAAAATGCCTATTACCATTTGGCGGAAAGTTATCTGAAACTCGACAAAAAACAGGAAGCGTTAAACGCTTTTAAAAATGCTTCGGAAATGGATTTCAGTGCCGAAATTCAGGAAGATGCTTATTTGAATTATGCAAAACTGAGCTACGAAATTGGGAACAGCTACAAAAGCACGCCGCAGGTTTTGCTTTCCTTTATTGAAAAATACCCAAACAACGTCAATAATGATGAGTTGAAACGATTGTTGATCGACAGTTACATCACTTCAAAAAATTATAAAGAGGCGTTGGATTTGCTGGAAAACAACAAAAACTTTGCTGATGAAGCCGCCTATCAAAAAGTTGCTTTTTACCGTGGAATTGAATTGTACAACGAAGCCGATTACAACGAAGCGATTTCGTTTTTTGACAAAAGCCTGAAATATCCCAAAAATCAGGATTTCACAGCGCGCGCAACTTATTGGAAGGCTGAAAGCGATTACCAACTCTCAAATTTCGAAAAATCGTTGGCGGGCTATAAAAAGTTTGCAGAAATGCCGGGCGCACAGAACACTTCAGAATATAAAAACTTGAAATACAATTTGGCCTACAACCAATTCAAACTTAAAAATTATACTGAAGCCATTTCAAATTTCAAAAGTTACGTAGGTTCTTCCTACGCTGAAACCGTCCGAAAAAAGGACGCATACCTGCGATTGGGCGACAGCTATTTCGTGACAAGCCAATATTGGCCCGCAATGGAAAATTACAACGCCGCAATCGATTTGGGCGGCGATAACGATTATGCGCAGTTTCAAAAAGCCATCAGCTATGGTTTTGTGGACCGAAGCGAAAAGAAAATCGAGGAACTGATTGCCTTTATAAAAAAATATCCAAAATCCGTTTACCGCGACGATGCGCTGTATGAATTGGGAAATACCTACGTGGCGCAAAACAGGACCAACGAAGCGATTTCGGCTTACGATCAATTGGTCCGCGATATTCCGAACAGCAGCTTCGTTTCAAAAGCACTGTTGAAAAAAGCGTTGATTTATGAAAATGCCGGAAAAAGCAACGAAGCGCTTGCTATTTTTAAACAAGTAACAAAGGATTTTCCATCTACGCCCGAAGCGTTACAAGCGGTTTCTTCGGCAAAACTCATTTATATAGATCAGGGCAATGTGGACGAATACGCCCGCTGGGTAAAAACCTTGGATTACGTACAAGTGGGCGACACCGAACTTGACGACGCGGCTTATGCAGCGGCAGAACAGCCATATTTGGAAAACAAACAGAGTCAGGCGCAGAGCCGTTTTGAGGATTATTTGCAGCAATTTCCCAATGGTCTGCACGCCCGAAATGCGCATTTCTATTTGGGACAGATTTATTTCGCTGACGGAAGAAGCGATCAAGCCATTCCGCATTTTGAATATGTTGTGAACCGCGAGCGAAGCGAATTTACCGAACAGGCTTTGGCGCGGGTTTCAGAATTGTATTTGGGTAAAAAGGATTACCAAAACGCCTTAAAATATTTAACCCGTTTGGAAGCCGAAGCAGATTTTCCGCAGAACATCATCTTCGCGCAGACCAACAGTATGAAGGCTTCGTATGAATTGAAGCAATATGCCGAAGCGGTAAATTATGCCGAAAAAGTGCTTCAAAATTCTAAAATAGACAATTCAATTAAAAGTGATGCGCAGGTGATTATTGCACGTTCTGCAATGAAAACCAATAATGAAGCAAAAGCCAAAACCGCTTACGCAGAAGTACAGAAAATAGCGACCGGAGCCCTTGCTGCCGAAGCGCTTTATTTCGATGCGTATTTCAAAAATAAGGAAGGCAATTACGAAGCTTCAAACGCTTCCGTACAAAAATTGGCGAAGGATTATTCGGGCTATAAACTCTACGGTGCCAAAGGTTTGGTGCGGATGGCGAAGAATTTTTACGCTTTGAAGGATGCGTACCAGGCGACCTATATTTTGGAAAGTGTGACCAAAAACTTTACCGATTTCCCAGAGGTAGTAGAAGAGGCAAAAGCAGAACTCGCAGTAATTAAAAATGCGGAGGCGAAAACCAATTCTTCCGTTGAAACTGGCGGAAACTAAGCAATTATTTTAAAACGATATTACTATAAATATGTCAAAGAAACGCATAGTATTATTTTCAATCGCAACAATATTATTGTTCAATCTTTCGATGTTTTCGCAGGAAAAAGAACTCGATCCTGAGGTTGTAAATATTGTAAAACCATACACGCCCACAATTTCGGATGCCTTTAAAGTGAAGGAAACCCCTGAATTGAACGATTCCATTTCAACCACAAAAAAGGAGGTGAAGTACAGCATTTTTTCGGTTCCGGTGGCTTCCACTTTTACACCTGCGAAAGGCAAGGCTACTACAGTTGAAAAGGCAAAACCCATTAAATTATACGATAATTACGCAACGCTCGGCTTCGGGAATTACACTTCCATTTTGGGCGAGTTTTACAGCAATTTTGAAATCAGCCGTACCGATAACGCCGGGTTTTTCTTCCGTCACAATTCTTCGCAGGGCGATATAAAAGATGTAAAATTGGACAATAAATATTACGATACCAGCCTTGATGCCAATTACACAAGCAGACAAAAAGATGCAACCTACAGGCTCGATGCGGGCGTGGAGCATCAAATATACAATTGGTACGGTTTGCCCGAAGATTACGTAACGTATCCCGATAACGTGATTGCTGATATTGATCCGTTGCAGATGTATTTTAGTGGTTACGCAGGCGGAAGTATTGCGTTGGACGATTCGTTTTTTGAAAAAGCGGCCTTAAAAATTCGCTATTTGGGCGATGCGTTTTCTTCTTCGGAATTTAATGCTACTTTGAAGCCTGAGTTTTCGTTTCCGTTGGAAAATTTGACTTTTAATATTGATGGCGATATTGATTATTTAAGTGGAAGTTTTGACAGAAATTACTCAAACACTTCAGACATTAAATGCAGTTATTTAAACGCAGGTTTGGCACCGTCAATCACTTTTGTAAATGATGATTTATCGGTTTCATTGGGGGTTGCGGCATACGTGAGTGTGGATTCCGAAAACAGCGACACGGAATTTTCGTTATACCCAAGATTGAATGCTTCGTACCGTTTACTGGCCGAAACCGTGATTGTTTACGGAGGTGCAGAAGGCGGGCTTCAGCAAAATTCCTACTATAATTTTAAGGAAGAAAATCCATTTGTTTCGCCTACCTTAAATATTGCGCCTACCAAAAAACTCTACGAAGGTTTCGGCGGAATTAAAGGGAAAATCTCTAATTCTGTGGCCTACAATGTTCGGGCTTCTTACGGAAAAGATGAAAACCGTGCGCTTTTTCAAATGAATCCTTTAAAGATTTACAGCGCAAATTTTGAAGGATACGAATACGGAAATTCCTTCAATGTGGTTTATGATGATGTGAATACACTTGCTTTTTTCGCGGAACTGAAAGTGGAGGTTTCGAATACATTCACACTGGGAATAAACGGAACGTATAATAGTTACAGTACAGATTTGCAAAACGAAGCGTGGAACTTACCGGATTTAAAGGCTTCGGTGTTTTCAGATTTCAACATAACCGAAAAATTATACGGTGGCGCTTCCTTGTTTTACGTGGGCGAGCGTAAGGATTTGGTTTATAATAATGATCCTTTCGGGAATTCCATAAATCAAGAGGTAACCTTGGATGGCTACGTTGATGCCAATCTTCACTTTGGTTATAGGTTCACGGATAGGCTTTCAG
The DNA here is from genome assembly GCF_001573155.1 of Aequorivita aquimaris. Lineage (GTDB taxonomy): Bacteria > Bacteroidota > Bacteroidia > Flavobacteriales > Flavobacteriaceae > Aequorivita > Aequorivita aquimaris. The sequence continues at coordinate 61,585 of NZ_JRWG01000008.1, forward strand.
CATTTGTAAAGGGAAGTAACCTTTTTGGCGATAATTACGAAAAGTGGTTGAATTATCCCGTGCAGGGAATTCAAGGTTTGGCTGGGGTTACCTATAAGTTTGATTGGTAGTCTCTAAAAAGAAATTATAATTTCAGAAAACATCCGTCTTTGGCGGATGTTTTCTATTTTTACACCCTAAGAGAACTAATTATGCAAAAACTATTCTTCCTTTTATTAGCAATATCAATTGCTTCTTGCGCCCCAGAAAAACTTCCAGCAGATTTACTGATAAAAAACGCAACCATTTATACGGTTGATAAAGATTTCAGCACTGCAAATGCCTTAGTTGTAAAAAACGGAAAAATCCTCGAAATAGGCTTAAAACCTGAGCTTGAACTGAAATATAAAATCAAGGAAACTTATGACGCAAAGGGCAATACCGTAGTTCCGGGATTGATTGATGCCCACGCGCATTTGTACGGCCTTGGTATGAGTTTACAACAAGTAGATTTAGTAGGAACCAAAAGTTTTGAAGAGGTTTTGGGCCGTGTTGTGGCCTTTCAGGAAGAAAAGAAAATGCCTTATATAATTGGTCGCGGTTGGGACCAAAACGATTGGGATGATAAAAATTTCCCCACTAAAAAAGAATTGGATTCCTTATTTCCAGATACGCCAGTTTCTTTGCGGAGAATTGACGGTCACGCTATGTTGGTTAATTCAAAGGCTTTGGAATTGGCTGGAATTACTTCAAAAACTAAAGTTGCCGGAGGCGAAATAGTTTTGAAAAACGGCGAGCCAACGGGAATAATTGTTGATGCGCCAATGCGATTAATAGGGAAAACCTTCCCGGAAACTACACCTGAAGTTTCCATCGAAGCACTTTTGGAAGCTGAAAAATTATGCTTACAATACGGATTGACAACTGTTGACGATGCTGGTTTGGATAGAAATATCATTGAACTCATTGACCAACTTCAAAAAGAAGGAAAATTCAAACTAAGAATGTACGCGATGGTCAGCAACAGTCCCCAAAACCGTGATTATTATTTAAGTAACGGAATTTATAAAACCGATAGATTAAATGTACGTTCCTTTAAGGTTTATTCAGATGGCGCTTTGGGGTCCCGCGGTGCCGCAATGCGTGAACCATACAGCGATATGCCTGGGCATTATGGTGCAATGATTGCCACCGCAGATAGCCTGAAATATTTAGCTGAAAAAATCGCTGCTTCTGAATTTCAAATGAATACGCACGCCATTGGGGATTCCGCAAATATTGCAGTGCTTCGGGCCTATAAAAAAGCTTTGAAAGGTAAAACCGACAGACGCTGGAGAGTGGAACATGCACAGATTATTTCAGCACAGGATTTCGATTATTTTGATGATAACAACAATATTCTTCCTTCGGTACAACCAACGCACGCCACCAGCGATATGTATTGGGCCGAGGATAGAGTGGGAGCGGAACGTATAAAAGGAGCTTATGCGTATAAGGAATTATTGGAAAAGGCAGGAAGCATCGCTTTGGGAACCGATTTTCCGGTTGAGCATGTAAACCCAATGTACACCTTTTACGCTGCCGTTGCCCGAAAAGATTTAAAAAATTATCCTGAAAATGGTTTTCAAATGAAGGATGCCTTAACTCGCGAAGAAGCTTTAAAAGGAATGACTATTTGGGCAGCTTTCGCCAATTTTGAGGAAAACGAAAAAGGTAGTATCGAAGTAGGAAAGTTTGCTGATTTTACGGTTCTTGATAAAGATATTATGAACGTTGACGAAAAGGAACTTCCAAACACAAAAGTACTCGCAACATTCATTAACGGTGAAAAAGTTTATGAAGTAGAGTAATGGAAGAAATTCTGAAACAACTTCCCCAAAAAGCAAAGGAAGCCGAAGCAGAAAACAAAAAATTTTTTGCAAAGCTGAAAAAGAAACCGCCCAAACACCTCGACAGTTTGATGCTGGAATTGCATGAGGAAGAATTCAAAAGAACAGATTGTCTCACCTGCGCCAATTGCTGCAAAACCACCGGCCCGCTCTTTACGGATAAAGATATCGAGCGTATTTCAAAACATTTTCGAATGAAACCGCAGCAATTCATCGAAACCTATTTGCGGATTGACGAAGATAAAGATTACGTTTTACAAAGCGTTCCCTGCACTTTTTTGGGCACCGATAATTATTGTAGCATTTACGACGTTCGTCCAAAAGCCTGTCGCGAATTTCCACACACTGATAGAAAGAAATTTCAGCAGATTTCACACCTAACGATGAAAAATGTCGCCATTTGTCCGGCAGCTAATAATATTGTGGAGGAGATGAAACGAATAATTAAGTAAGCAGTCGCAGTCGCAGTTTTCAGTTGCGGGGAATTCTGCGACTGAAAACTTTTTAAGGATAAAGTAAATATTTCGCTCGAATTTTCTGAAAATTAGCAAGCCCTTCCTTCCAAGAATCCCGAATTTCTTCGGCAGATAAACCTTCCTCAATTTGTTTTTGCAATTTGTCAGTTCCGGCAAGTTTCACAAAAAAAGAATTGAAAAAATCTTTCTTTTTTCCGTTGGCATTATAAGCATCAATCAACCATTCCAAATTGATTTTATTCAAACGTGGTTCTTTTCGAAGATCTTTTCCATGGCAAAGTTCCCCTTTGAATTTTGGGTTTTTTGCGCCTTCATTGGATTGTGGCGTATATTCAAAAGTATATTTTGAAGCAGGCAAACTAGGCGCCCCAAAAACCTGGAATTGTATATCCGTGCCGCGTCCAGCATTAATAAAAGTGCCTTCAAAAAAGCAAAGACTTGGATATAGGTTTATGGATTGAGCGTTCGGTAAATTGGGGGATGGTTTTATGGGAAGTGCATAAGGTGTTTCGTGCGTGTAGTTTTGCATTTTAACCACAGTCAATTTGCATTTTATTTTATCTTTTAACCAGCCTTCGCCATTAATCATCTGTGCATATTCGCCAATAGTCATTCCGTGAACTACCGGAATAGGGTGCATACCTACGAAACTCTGGTTTTCGGGTTCCAAAATTGGGCCGTCAATATAATGTCCGTTGGGGTTTGGGCGGTCCAAAACAATAACGGGAATTCCAACTTCCGCGCAAGCTTCCATAACATAGTGAAGTGTTGAAATGTAGGTGTAAAACCGAGCGCCCACATCCTGTATGTCAAAAACAACTACGTCAATTCCTTTTAATTGTTCCTGCGAAGGTTTTTTATTGCTGCCGTAAAGTGAAATTAAAGGAACGCCAGTTTTAGAATCCACGCCATCTTTCACGTGCTCCCCGGCATCTGCAGTACCTCGGAAACCGTGTTCTGGGGCAAAAACTTTTTTTACTGAAATTCCGCTTTTTATTAGATGATCTACTAAATGAAATTCCATATAAAATGTATGCTGAGGTGAGGTTTGATATTCTTCATCCGCAATATCCTCAACCATTGAAGTTTGATTCGCTACAACACCTATTTGTTTTCCTTTTAATAGATAATGATATTCTGAAAACCTGTTTGCCCCAAGTATAATTTTATCATTGACATATACAATATCATCCATGCTTAACTCTTTGGATTCGGTCGTTTCTATTTTTTCTTTATTCTGACTTCCGCAGGAAATAATAGTCAAAACAACCAATAAAACTGTATTTTTGAAAAAAGTTAAGCCCATAAAATCGTAGTGAATTTCGAATTTTTCATCGCTCGGCGCATCATTGCTTCCAAGGACTATAAAAGTAGTATTTCGGCACCGATAATAAAAATTGCAATCACCGCAATTGCGCTTGGTATTATTATGATGCTAGTTTCCATTGCCACAGGCGTTGGACTCCAAAAAAAGATTCGCGAAAAGGTTTCGGCATTTAACGGCGATATCATTATTACGAATTTCGACACCAATTTTTCCAACGATTCCCAAAACCCGATTTCAAAAAACCAGGATTTCTATCCAACCTTTAAAAATATTGACGGAATAAAGCACGTGCAGGTTACTGCTTCCAAAGGTGGCGTAATCCGTACCGAAACCGATTTTGAGGGCGTGGTGGTAAAAGGCGTTGGCGAGGATTATGATTGGGAATATTTCAAGGATTATTTGGTTGAGGGAAAACTGCCCGATTTTAAAGGTGATTTAAATGAGGACATCCTGATTTCGGAATATTTGGCGAATAGGCTACATCTGAAACTGGGCGATAAAGTCACCACTTTTTTTCTGAACGATGAAGTCTCAAAAACCCCACGCAGCCGCGGTTTTGATATTGTTGGAATTTATAACAGCGGCTTTCAGCAGTTTGATGAACAATTCATAATAACGGACATTCGCCACATTCAAAGATTGAATAAATGGGAAGCTGACCAAATTGGCGCCTTTGAGGTTTTTGTGGATGATTTTGATGAAATAGTCCCAATTGGCAACGAAGTTTACAACGAAACCGGAAGCACGCTCGACACCCAGACCATCCGCCAAAAATATGCCTCTATCTTTGAGTGGCTGGATCTTTTTGACTTCAACATTATAATGATTATTGGAATAATGATTTTGGTGGCGGGCATCAATATGATTACCGCGTTGCTGGTTTTGATTTTGGAACGCACCCAAATGATAGGAATTCTGAAGGCCTTAGGTGGTAGTGATTGGAGCGTGCGCAAAGTGTTTTTGTATAACGCCATGTACTTAATTGGCGTTGGTCTTTTTTGGGGAAATGTCATTGGTATTGGCGTGCTTTTAATTCAGAAATACGGTAAAATTTTCAAACTAAACCCAGATACTTATTACGTAAACGAAGCCCCAGTTTATTTGCATTGGGACTATATTTTAATATTGAACGCGGGCACATTTTTGCTTTGCCTTTTGATGCTTTTGATACCTTCTTTTATTATTTCGAAAATTTCTCCGGTGAAGGCGATTCGGTTTGAGTAACGAACTTAGACCCCAAAGGTTTCAAAAACCTTTGGGGTCTTTTTTTTAATCGATAATTTATCAAGCTCATAAAAATCTCCCTTCCTTTGGAGGGGCTGGGGGAGGACTTTTTTATACCTTTGCACTTCTAAAATTTGTTATGGAATACGCAGAAAATATATTAGGAACCATCGGTAATACGCCCATGGTGAAAATCAACAAAATAATTGGGGATATTCCCGCTTTGGTGCTCGCCAAATACGAAACTTTCAACCCTGGAAATTCGGTAAAGGATAGAATGGCCGTAAAGATGATAGAAGACGCCGAAGCCGACGGAAGGCTGAAACCCGGCGGGACAATTATCGAGGGAACCTCCGGCAATACGGGAATGGGCCTTGCGCTTGCCGCCATCGTAAAAGGCTACAAAATGGTCTGCGTAATCAGCGACAAACAGAGCAAGGAAAAGATCGATATTTTGAAAGCCGTGGGCAGCAAAGTGGTGGTTTGCCCCACAAATGTTGCGCCCGAAGATCCGCGTAGTTATTATTCCACTTCAAAACGATTGGCGGAGGAAACTCCCAACAGTTGGTACGTAAACCAATATGATAATCTCAGCAACACCAAGGCACATTATGAAAGCACGGGCCCGGAAATCTGGAAACAGACCGACGGAAAAGTGACGCATTTTGTGGTGGGCGTTGGCACGGGCGGCACCATTAGCGGCGTTGGAAAATATTTAAAGGAACAAAACCCCAACATCAAAATTTGGGGAATTGATACCTACGGAAGTGTTTTTAAAAAATACCACGAAACAGGAATTTTTGACGAAAACGAAATCTATCCCTACATCACCGAAGGCATTGGCGAAGATATCCTTCCGAAGAATGTTGATTTTAGTGTTATTGACGGTTTTACTAAAGTAACCGATAAAGACGCCGCAATCTATACCCAAAAGCTGGCAAAAATGGAAGGCTTCTTTTTGGGGAATTCTGCCGGGGCGGCCATAAAAGGCTTACTTCAACTGAAAGATAAATTTACGAAGGACGATGTGGTCGTCGTACTTTTCCACGACCACGGCAGTCGTTACATTGGTAAAATGTACAACGACGAATGGATGCGCGAGCGCGGTTTTGTGGAAGATGAAGTTAAAAATGCTTCGGATTTGATTCAAGAACACTCAGATAAACCTTTAATTACAGTAAAAACGGAAGAACTGGTGGGCCACGCTATCGAAAGGATGAAAAAATACCACATCAGCCAAATTCCCGTGGAGGACACTACTGGCTTTGTGGGCGCTTTGGACGAGACCGATCTGCTTCGAAAATATTTGGAAAACAAAAACGTGGCAGATCTTCCTATAAAAGAAGTAATGCACAAACCTTTCCCAATTGTAAAAAAGAGCACCTCAATTGAAGAAATTTCAAAACTGATCCACAAAGAGAACAATGCCGTTTTGGTCGATTTGGGCGATGGGAAATACAATATAATTACGAAGCACGATATAATAAGAGCCTTGTAATTTTCCACCGCGAATTCACGAATGATATATATTTATTCGTGAATTTGTAGTTACAATCTCCAATAAATAATTCGTATTTTTATGCTACTATGAAAAACGAAGCCAAAAAATTATTTCGATTTCTTCGCACCAAGCCGGTACCCGCAAATACCAATGAAATATTGGCACTGGAGCGTACCAAACTGGCCAACGAGCGTACGCTACTGTCCTACATTCGTTCTTCGTTATACTTACTTTTGGGCGGAATTGGAATCTTGCAATTAAAGGATTTTGAGAGCATAAAATGGTTGGGCTATGTGGCCCTTGCGGTTTGTGTGATTTTTTTGGCCGTCGGCATTTTTAGGTATGTGTTGCTATCGCGCAGGCTTTACAAATGGAACCGTATTCTTTTTGTGGATACCATTTCAGAAAAAGTTCAAAAACAGGCAGATACACAGGAAAAATTACAAAAGGAAGAGGCGGAGGCATAATATTTTTCGCTATATTTATCTCACAGTTTAACACTCCCCACTAAAATAGTTTCAAATGAAAGAGGATTTTCTGCACTACGTGTGGAAATTTCAGAAGTTTGACGTGGGCGGTATTTGCACTTCAAATGGTGAAATTTTACACATAAAAAACCCCGGGAGCCATAACCAGAACTCTGGCCCTGATTTTTTTAATGCCCAGATTGAATTGGACGGCCAACTGTGGGCCGGCAATGTGGAAATTCACTTAAAGTCTTCCGATTGGTATGCCCATGCCCACGAAACCGACGTGGCGTATGACAACGTGATCCTCCACGTAGTATGGGAACACGATGCCGAAATTTACAGAAAGGACGGCTCCGCGATTCCTACTTTTATTTTGAAAAAACACGTTCCGAAAACCACCCAAGAGCGCTACCAAAAGCTGTTTTCAAAGGAAAAAAAATGGATCAACTGCGAAAATGATTTTGCCTCTATAGACGAGTTTACTGCGGAAAATTGGTTGGAAAGACTGTATCTGGAACGGCTTCAAAGAAAAGAAAAGATACTTCTGAAGGAGCTGAAAGAAACTCAAAACCACTGGGAAAGTTTACTTTTTAGAATGCTTTGTAAAAATTTTGGCTTGAAGGTAAATGGCGATTCCTTTTTCAGCGTTGCCAAATCGATTGATTTTTCGGTAGTAAAAAAATGTAGCCAGGAACGGCAAGATTTGGAGGCCCTTTTAATGGGGCAGGCTGGGTTACTGGAAGGCGATACGGAGGATTGGTATTTCAAAACGCTGAAAACCCGTTATGGATATTTAAAGCACAAATTCCAACTGGACAATGCCAATGTAATTGCCCCGAAGTTTTTCAGGCTGCGTCCACCGAACTTTCCCACGGTGCGCCTGGCACAATTTGCAATGCTCTATTTTGAGCAGCCCAGCCTTTTTTCAAAAGTAATTTCCGGAAAAAATTTAGAAGCGTTTTATGAATTGTTCAACGTAACGGGAAGCGAGTATTGGGACAAGCACTATAATTTTGGGATTGGTTCCTTGCAACGCAAAAAACGCGTTTCCAAGAGCTTGATGGATCTTTTGGTAATCAATACCATTATACCTATTAAGTTTTGCTATGCGGTTCAACAGGGCCGGGACATTTCTGACGAAATATTGGAACTGGTCGCCAAAATTTCTTCGGAAGAGAATGCCATCGTCAAAAAGTTCAATTCTTTAAAAAAGATATCAAAAAGCGCAGGCCACAGTCAGGCATTGCTTCACCTTAAAACGGAATATTGCGACAAGAACCGATGTTTGCAGTGCGCCATTGGCAGTTCTATAATTGGTACGGTCGCCCAGCCCGAAGTAAGAAGGATAATGGAAAACTGACTTTTTCTTTAACTTGACTTTCAATTTAAAGCGGAAAAAAGTGTAATTTGCAGCTATGTTGCAAGCAGTATATTCTTTGCGCCATTATCTTGAAAAACGAGGCTTTTATGTGTCTTCCCGCTTGGCCGATAGGTTGGGAATGCGCGCCAAGAGCGTTCGGCTATTTTTTATTTATGTTTCCTTCGCCACTTTCGGAGTGGGCTTTGCCATCTATCTTACTTTGGCTTTCCTTTTAAAACTGAAGGATCTTGTGAACACAAAACGAACTTCGGTCTTTGATTTATGAAGCAACTTTATAATTCCAAAATAGCCATTGCTGTTTTCTTGCTCCTCGTCGTCTTTGCCACAGGAGTGATAGCATTTAGGTTTTTCTCAGACTATAGTTGGATTGATGCTTTTTATATGACTGTAATAACCATAACAACTGTTGGTTATGGCGAAGTCATGCCTTTGAGCCCAGCAGAAAAAATATTTGTGTCGCTTCTTATCATTTCCAGTATCTTTATCGTTGGGTACGCCATTTCGGTAATTACCGAATATATTTTAAGTAAGAACATAGGTGTTTTAAGACAGAAAAAAGTGCAGAAAAAATTGGAATCCATGCATAATCATATTATTGTTTGCGGATATGGCAGAAACGGCAAGCAGGCAGCCCAGAAATTATTGGCTTATAACCGTCCTTTTGTTATTATTGAAAAGGACGAAGATGTTATAGACCGTTTTTCGGATGAGAAGAATCTTTTTATCCTCGGCAATGCCATTGAGGACGATGTACTTTTAAAGGCTGGGATTCAAAGAGCCGCAACGCTTATCTGCGCCACCCCAAACGATGCCGACAATCTTTTTATCGTACTATCGGCCAGGCAGATGAACAAAAATCTGAAAATTATAAGCCGCGCCAGTGAAGAGACCAGTTATAAAAAACTGAAACTTGGCGGGGCAGATAATGTAATAATGCCCGATAAAATTGGCGGCGACCATATGGCTTCCCTGGTGGTGGTGCCGGATCTCGTAGAGTTTTTGGACAATTTGACCGTTTCGGGCCAGCAGGATAGCATCAACGTAGAGCAAATACCGTTTGAAAATATGTGCCCCGACGGTAGGGAACAAGCCATTCATGATTTGGATGTAAGAAAGAAGACCGGCTGTTCCATAATTGGCTACCGATCACCTTCGGGAGAATATATTGTAAATCCTGAACCCTCCCTAATACTTAAAAAAAATTCTAAACTTATATTGATCGGGCGCCCCGAACAAATAGAAAGCTTGAAGAGAGAATACGGTGTTTAAGGAAACGTTAACAAATTTCCTTTTAATTTTTTGAAATTGTAGATTTTTTTAAGCATCTTGCTTCGTTTTATTTTTTAAAACGTTAAATCTTAAAATTCCACTATGAAGAAATATCTTCTTTCGCTAATCACACTTTTAATACCAATCATCACCTTTGCGCAGAATAACTCAGCTTCTGACCGAGTTGATGCAATATTCCAAAAATACACGGGCTGGTTTGTTGATTTAATTTTTTATGAAATCCCGTTTTCGGAATCTTTCCAGATTCCTTGGGTTCTTATCGTTTTAATCGGAGGGGCATTCTATTTCACAATCTATTTCAAATTAATAAACTTCACAGGTTTCGGTACTGCTATTCGGGTTGTTCGCGGAAAATATGAAGACATTGAAAAACACGGCGCCGATACACTTTACGGCGACGTAACGCCAAACGAGCAGGAAAATTTGATAGAGACTATCCGCGATGACAGCGCAGATGGTGAGGTTTCCCACTTTCAGGCTTTAACCGCAGCACTTTCCGCAACGGTAGGTCTGGGAAATATTGCCGGAGTAGCAGTGGCACTTTCCATTGGCGGACCGGGAGCAACCTTCTGGATGATCGTGGCAGGTTTACTGGGTATGGCGTCCAAATTTGCCGAATGTACCCTGGGTGTAAAATTCCGCGACGTGGGGCCGGACGGGACGGTTTACGGCGGGCCCATGTATTATCTTAAAAAAGGTCTGGGTCAAAAAGGTCTGGGTGGACTTGGAAAAGTACTTGCTATTCTTTTTGCAATATTTGTAATCGGGGGTTCTTTTGGCGGTGGAAATATGTTTCAGGCCAATCAGGCCGCAGCGCAGTTTGTGCAGCTTTTTGAACTGCAGGGAACGAGTGCTGCCATTTGGTTTGGAATTGCAATGGCTATAATAGTAGCAGTTGTAATCATTGGAGGTATTAAAAGAATTGCCAAGGTAACAGAAAAGATAGTTCCATTTATGGCGGGTATTTATGTTTTGGGAGCCATTGTAATCTTGGTTGCCAATTACCATCATATAGGTGATGCGTTTGCGTTGATTTTTGAAGGAGCCTTTAGTGGCCTCGGTATTGCCGGTGGATTGGTAGGGGTAATGATACAGGGAATTCGTCGTGGTGCATTTTCAAATGAAGCGGGTGTGGGTTCCGCGGCTATTGCCCACTCTGCAGTACGAACCAAATATCCCGCTTCCGAAGGAATTGTTGCACTTTTGGAACCGTTTATCGATACGGTTGTTATCTGTACTATGACCGCCTTGGTTATTGTAATTACCAATTTTGACAATAACATTATTCAATATGGAGTAGAAATCAACGAAGGGGTAGAACTTACCGCCACCGCATTTGATAGTGTGATTCCGCACTTCTCTGTAGTGCTGACCGTAGCTGTTATTTTATTTGCCTTTTCTACAATGATCTCTTGGTCCTACTACGGAATTCAAGGGTGGGTATATCTCTTCGGAAGAGGAAAAGTTACCGAGCTTATTTATAAACTGTTATTTTGTATCTTTATATGGGTTGGGTCGGTTATTAGCCTCGGGTCGGTTATCAACTTCTCCGACGCCATGATTTTCGCGATGGTAGTGCCTAACATAATTGGTGTTGTATTATTAACGCCGGTTGTACGAAAAGAATTGAATCGCTATATGAAGGCTATCCGTACCAAACACGAAGCCATTGATGATGGTTTGGAAGATATGCAGAAACATATGTAAAAACGAAATTGTATGGAACTAAAATCCCACTTCACGTTCAGCAAGCAGCAACGGAGTGGGATTTTGCTTTTGTTGTTGCTCATCGTTTCATTATTATGTGTTTATTGGTTCGTTGATTTTTCGGAAGAAGATACTTTGGATATTTCTTCATCGGAAATTGTCTCAATGCAAAAAGAAATTGATTCGCTTCGTACAGTTGAAATTGAAAGCAAAAAGCCAAAAAAATATCCCTTCAACCCAAATTTCATTACAGATTACAAAGGCTACGTTTTGGGAATGACCAATGAAGAAATTGACCGTTTGCTGCAATATCGAAAGGAGGGCAAATGGATCAATTCCGCGGCAGATTTTAAAAAGGTTACGGGAGTTTCAGATTCGTTGTTGAATGCATTGAGCCCGTATTTTAAATTTCCCGATTGGGTCAACAATCCGAAGCTGAGAAGTGATTTCAAAGATTATAAAAGCGAAAAAGGCTTTACCGAGAAAACTTTTTCACAAAAAATAGATCTCAATATCGCTACGGAAGAGCAGTTACAGCAGGTTAGTGGTATTGGCGAGGCATTGAGCAAACGAATTATTTCGTATCGCGAAAAGTTGGGCGGATTTTCACACGATGTACAATTATATAGCGTTTACGGATTGGAACCTTCGGTGGTACAGCGCGCACTTAATCTTTTTACGGTAAAAACTCCAAAACAGATAACGAAGATAAATGTGAACACGGCCTCTGCTTCCGACATCTCCACCGTACCGGGAATCTCTTTTGAAATGGCAAAAAAAATCTGGGAGTTCAGGCGTCTGCGTGAAAAAGTAACTACCACTGAGGAACTGGCCAAAATTGAAGGAATGACGGAAAGAAAGTTACAGCTAATTCAGTTATATTTGTCCGTTGAGTAAATTTTCTAAATCGCCGAAAGGCTCATAAATAATAGTTTTGCACCGCATGGATAAAATGTATTTTACAGAAGAACACGAATTTTTTAGAAAGAGTTTTCAGGATTTTCTTCAAAAGGAAGTTGTCCCCCATATAGAAAAGTGGGAGAAAACCGGCCATATAGAACGTTTCATTTGGCAGAAATTTGGCGAGATGGGCTATTTCGGAATCTATCAGCCCGAGGAATATGGTGGCCTGGATCTCGACCTTTTTTATACCGTAATCTTTTTGGAAGAACTTCAAAAAGTGAATAGCGGCGGTTTTGCGGCGGCTATGTGGGCGCATGCCTATTTGGCGATGACGCACCTTAAAAAAGAGGCCAACCACGAGCAAAAGGAAAAATATCTTGCACCGAGTATAACTGGTGAAAAAATAGGCTGTCTTTGCATTACCGAACCTTTCGGAGGTAGTGATGTTTCCGGGATGCGGAGTACTGCCGTAAAAAAAGGCGATAGTTACATTCTGAACGGTTCCAAAACATTTATCACCAACGGAATTTATAGCGATTATTTGATTGTAGCGGCAAAAACAGCTCCCGAATTGGGCAACAAAGGAATAAGCATTTTCGTGGTGGACCGCGATGCAAAAGGCGTTTCCGCAACCAAACTCGATAAATTGGGCTGGCGCGCTAGCGATACGGGAGAGATTGCCTTTGACAATGTGGAAATTCCCGCGGAAAATTTGATGGGCGAGGAGAACAAAGGTTTTCCGTACATCATGCAACATTTCGCCTTGGAGCGTTTGATTATGGGCATCAACGCCCACGCCCGTAGCGAGTTTGCTTTGGAATATACCATTCAATATATGAAGGACCGTTTTGCTTTCGGAAAAAGTATTTCAAAATTTCAGGCGTTGCGGCACCGCGTTGCACAGATTGCCAGTGAAATTGAGGTATGCAAGACCTTTAACTACGTTACGGCGAAACGGTTGAATGAAGGGGAATATGTGGTAAAGGAAGCTACGATGAGCAAACTCATTTCCACTAAAGTTGCCGATGAGGTAATGACCGAATGCCTTCAGTTTTTGGGCGGGTACGGTTATATGGAAGATTACCCATTGGCGCGTTTACTGCGTGATAGTAGGCTTGGGCCCATCGGTGGTGGAACTTCCGAGATTTTACGTGAGATAATTGCGAAGATGGTTATTGAGGGCAAGGAATATAAGCCGGCGACATAATTTATTCATAATTCTAATTTCAGGAAATGAAGCATTTCACTTTAAAAAGTCTTTTTACCTTATTTATTTTTTTCATCACAGCAACAACCTTCGCCCAAACTGAGCTAAAAGGTAAGGTTGCCGATTTCTTAACATTTCAGCCCATTGAAAGCGCCAGTGTTTATATTGAAAACACAACTATCGGCTCCATAACCAATGCCGATGGAAATTTCGTTTTGAAAGTGCCACAACAACATTTGCAGGATACGTTAGTAATTTCTTCTATCGGATATAAAAGCTTTAAGGTTATAATCAGCGAATTTGAAAACGGCTCCGATATATTTTTGGAAGAAGATGTTGCTTCTTTAGATGAAGTGGTAATCGTTGCTGATCCGCGACCCACAACCGGAAATGGTATTGTTGAGAAAGCCATTGAAAAACTTCCGAAAAACCTTCCCGAGCAAGCCTACCTTCAAAAGGGATTTCTGCGCCACAAAGAGCGCAACAAAAAGGAATACAAATGGCTTATTGAAAGCGCCATCACCTTATATGATTCCAGTTATGCTGCCGGAGCAAAGGACAACCTAAAAATAAACGTGGACGAAACCCGTAAAAGTTATGATTTAAGGGATGTTGATAGCCTGTTTACCTATTCCGCTTATTTAAAAAGCATGAATTCAAAGGCCTCAAATTTGAATAGAAATTCGATTAAAACTTCCTCTTTAATTGAAGCCATAAAATGGAACGACAGCCGCGTGAATGGCTTGGAGAATCTTTTTAAGGGCAAGCTCAATTTGGTCCGCAACTCAAATGTTACCGGTGCATTGTTGGGGAAAAATATGTTGGAAAAGCATCAGTTTGAACTCGATACTATTTTAGTTGACAACGGACGAAAAATCTATAAAATCAAAATTGAAAAAGGAGCCGATTTTGTTGGGCTGAACACGCCGAACATCTACAACGAGGGTTTTGAGCCCAAGGGATGGATCTATATTTATTACGACAATTACGCCATCAAAAAAGTGGAGTATGAACTTGTTGCCGCATCTGACGTACAGAAAAAACGCAGCAAGAGTCTTTTTGATACGCAGACCATCCACAAACTGGTAATGACCTATAAGGATTACGACGGAAAAATGTATCCGAATTATATCTACTACGAAACCCCAAAACTAGTAAACACGGGCGACCGTTCTTCCGATAGGATAAAGACCGAGGCCGAACCGGGATTTGACAAGGACGAACAGTATTACTACACCATTCAGGAAATTTTGTTCAGCGACATCATACAGGAGCCAGAACTTATAAAACAGGAACTTCAACAAAACGATTGGTCCGCAGATATTTTTTCAAGTAAGCCTTACAATGAATCTTTTTGGAAAAGTTACAACGTTTTGTTGGAGAGTAAAGAGGAGGAGAAGCTTATACAGGATTTGAGCAAACGTGCATCTTTGTATAAAGAATAACTTTTTTTAAAAAAAGTCACAAGTCATAACTCATAACTCATAACTATTTTCTATCTTTGCCGCCCTAAAGAGAGGAGGTGATGACACTATGTTAATTATACCAGTTAAAGACGGAGAAAATATCGACAGAGCGCTGAAACGTTTCAAGCGTAAATTTGACCGTACCGGAACTATGCGCCAGTTGCGCTCACGACAGGCTTTTACTAAGCCTTCGGTTAAGAAAAGAGCACAGCTTCAAAAAGCACAGTATATTCAAAACTTAAGAGATCAGGAAGATATTTAATGTTTTTTATTTGAATCTTAAACATATAAATCCGTTGTGAAAATTTTCCAACGGATTTTTTTATGGTTAAAAGTTATTGGCTTTTTAAGTTAATCAGTTATTTTTAGAATCCCAGAGTTTCAATCTTAAAAATTGATAAACTAAAACAAGCCGTTATAAAACAATGATCTTTCAGCCTTTTGTAGAATATCTCCAGTTAGAGAAAAAGTATTCACCACATACGGTGACTGCCTATTTAAAAGACATTGAAGATTTTCAGGCTTTTGCTTCTGCGGAATTTCAGTATGCTGAAATTGTAGATGTGAATTATTCCGTGGTGAGAAGCTGGATAGTATCACTCGTAGATTCAGGTATTTCAAACAGAACCGTAAACCGGAAGATTTCATCTTTAAAAACCTACTATAAATTTCTCTTGAAAACGGGACAAATAGAAATTAATCCTTTAGCAAAGCACAAGGCGCTGAAAACTTCAAAAAAGATTCAGGTTCCCTTTTCGGAAAAGGAAATTGGGAACGTAATGGAAATGTTTGGAGAAGAGAATGATTTTGAGGGATTGCGCAACCGTTTAATCGTGGAGCTTTTTTATTCCACCGGAATTCGCAGGGCAGAGTTGATCAATATTAAAGTAACTGATGTTTATTTTGCGCAGAAAACTTTAAAGGTTTTGGGCAAAAGAAACAAAGAGCGCATTGTTCCACTTTTGCCCACGGTGCTGCAATCTATAAATGATTATTTGCAACAGCGGAATGATCTTGAGAACATAAAAGACACCGATGCTTTATTTCTTACCCAAAAAGGGGTTAAAATTTATGAAACTCTTGTCTATCGGATTATTAATTCATATTTTAGTAAAGCTTCGGAAAAGGTGAAGAAAAGTCCGCATATTTTGCGGCATTCCTTTGCAACACATCTTTTAAACGAAGGCGCAGATATTAATTCGGTAAAGGAGTTGTTGGGGCATTCCAGTCTTGCTTCCACACAGGTTTACACACAGAATAGTATAGCGAAGTTGAAGGAGGTTTATAAAAACTCACATCCACGAAACGGATAAATTCAAAAAAACACTTTATGGGGTAAAATTACATATTACATTAACTTTAAATATAATATAGTATGAAGGTAAACATTCAAACACCCAACTTTGCTGCCAAAGATGAACTTTTGGCATTTGTTGAAGGCAGATTGTCCAAACTAGAGCAGTTTTACGATAGAATTATTTTTGCTGACGTATTTTTAAAAGTGCAAAAAACCAGCGAGAAGGAAAATAAAATTGTGGAGGTGCTATTGAGCATTCCTGGAGACGATATGATGGTAAAGAAAGAGGCGAAAAGTTTTGAGGAGGCTGTGGATGATGTTGTTAAGGCCCTTGAAAGACAGCTTAAAAAAAGAAAACAAAAACAAAAAGCATATTTGTAATAGAATTTTTTAGAAAAAGTTTTGTAGAAAAAATAATTTCTCTACATTTGCAGTCCGTTAGAAATAGCGGACTTTTTTATGGCTGAAAAATAGCCTTAAAAAGAGGTCAAAAAGCCGATGTAGCTCAGCTGGCTAGAGCAGCTGATTTGTAATCAGCAGGTCGTGGGTTCGAGTCCCTCTATCGGCTCTTGAAATTTTGGAAACGCTCCTTTTAAAGTATAGGCTTTAAAAGGTCTTGGGGAGATACTCAAGCGGCCAACGAGGGCAGACTGTAAATCTGCTGACTACGTCTTCGCAGGTTCGAATCCTGCTCTCCCCACAGTTTGAAAATTCCAATTTTCAAGCACCAAATTCCAAAAGAATTTGGCTTCAGAATTGGAACTGTTCTTTAAAATTTTGGAATTTGGAATTTCTTTTTTTTTGGAATTTCAATAAATTGCGGGAGTAGCTCAGTTGGTAGAGCGTCAGCCTTCCAAGCTGAATGTCGCCGGTTCGAACCCGGTCTCCCGCTCAAAATGAGTTACAAGTTGTAAAGTTGCAAGTTACAGGTTGGAGTAACCTGAAGCTCGAAACCTGAAACCTGAAACCAAAAACGCCGGTGTAGCTCAGGGGTAGAGCGTTTCCTTGGTAAGGAAGAGGTCATGGGTTCAATTCCCATCATTGGCTCAAGTTTAGAATACAATAGATCACTAATATATAACTAAGATTAAAATAAATACAAAATGGCAAAAGCAACATTCGATCGTTCAAAACCACACTTAAATGTTGGTACAATTGGACACGTAGATCACGGTAAAACAACTTTAACAGCTGCAATTACTAAAGTAATGGCGGATGCTGGTTTCTCTGAAGCACGTTCATTCGATCAGATTGACAACGCACCAGAAGAAAAAGAAAGAGGTATAACAATTAACTCTTCACACGTAGAGTACCAAACAGCTAACCGTCACTATGCGCACGTTGACTGTCCTGGTCACGCGGATTATGTAAAAAACATGGTAACAGGTGCTGCCCAAATGGACGGTGCTATTCTAGTTGTTGCTGCTACAGACGGACCTATGCCGCAAACTCGCGAGCACATCCTTCTTGGTCGCCAAGTAGGTATTCCACGTATTGTTGTATTTATGAATAAGGTAGATATGGTAGATGATGAGGAATTATTAGAGTTAGTTGAGATGGAAATTCGTGACCTTCTTAACTTCTACGAATATGATGGTGATAATGGGCCTGTGGTTCAAGGTTCAGCTCTTGGAGCTCTTAACGGAGAACAAAAATGGGTTGATACAGTTTTGAAATTGATGGAAGAAGTTGATTCTTGGATTGAACTTCCAACCCGTGATGTTGATAAGCCTTTCCTTATGCCTATTGAAGATGTATTCTCTATTACAGGTCGTGGTACTGTTGCGACTGGTCGTATTGAAACTGGTATCGCAAAAACTGGGGATCCTGTAGAAATCATCGGCATGGGTGCTGAAAAATTAACTTCTACTATTACCGGTATTGAGATGTTCCGTCAAATCCTTGATAGAGGTGAGGCTGGAGATAATGCTGGTATCTTGTTAAGAGGTATTGAAAAATCACAGATTTCTAGAGGTATGGTTATTACTAAACCTGGATCTGTAACACCACACGCTAAATTTAAAGCTGAGGTTTATATCCTTAAAAAAGAAGAAGGTGGACGTCACACTCCATTCCACAACAACTACCGTCCACAGTTCTACGTTCGTACAACTGATGTAACTGGAACAATTTCGCTTCCTGATGGTGTTGAAATGGTTATGCCTGGTGATAACTTGACTATCCACGTTGAGTTGCTTCAACCAATTGCAATGAATGTAGGTCTTCGTTTCGCAATCCGTGAAGGTGGGCGTACTGTAGGTGCGGGTCAGGTAACTGAAATTTTAGACTAATTATATAATTATAAAAAGCACTGGGTGTCCCGAATTAACTTCGGGATACCTTGGCTTTTATAGCGGGTTTAGCATATTGGCCTTTAAATGGTGCTAATCCTTATAGACGGGTTTAGCTCAGTTGGTAGAGCACTGGTCTCCAAAACCAGGTGTCGGGAGTTCGAGTCTCTCAACCCGTGCAAAAGATGAAAACCTTTGTTACATCTATAAAATCTTAAACTGCGACAAAATGGTAAATTATATTACAGAATCGTATAAAGAACTTAAAAATCACGTTACTTGGCCTACTTGGGCAGAAGCACAGAAGTTAACTGTTATTGTAGCGGTGTTCTCTGTTTTATTGGCTTTGGCAGTTTGGGGCGTAGATACCGTTTTCAGTAAAATGGTTGGTTTATATTTTGATTGGATCAAGTCGTAAGCAATGACCGAAACAACAAGTACAAAAAAGTGGTATGTGGTCCGTTCAGTAAGTGGACAGGAAAACAAGATCAAATCGTATATCGAAAATGAGATAAAACGATTGGAACTTGAGGATTATATTGACCAAGTGCTAGTGCCCACTGAAAAAGTAATACAGATTCGTAACGGAAAGAAAGTAAACAAAGAACGCGTTTATTTTCCCGGTTATATAATGATACAGGCAAATCTGGGTGGAGAAATTCCACACATCATAAAATCTATCAACGGAGTAATCGGCTTTTTGGGTGAAACCAAAGGAGGAGATCCCGTGCCGCTTAGACAATCTGAAGTAAACAGAATGTTAGGTAAGGTTGATGAACTTTCAGTGAAAGATGATAGTGTTAACATCCCTTACACAATTGGCGAAACCGTAAAAGTAATAGACGGACCGTTCAACGGATTTAACGGAACCGTGGAAAAGATAAATGAAGAGAAACGCAAGCTCGAAGTAATGGTGAAAATTTTCGGAAGAAAAACACCATTAGAGTTGAGCTATATGCAAGTAGAAAAAGTTTAATTGTTACGCTTAATAGGTTTTTCGGAGGCTTCCACTTTTGAATAACCACATTTAAAAATTAGAAATGGCAAAAGAAATCAGTAAAGTAGTTAAGTTGCAAGTTCGCGGAGGTGCTGCCAATCCATCACCCCCAGTTGGACCTGCTCTTGGTGCTGCCGGTGTTAACATCATGGAGTTCTGTAAGCAATTCAACGCTAGAACCCAGGATAAGCAGGGGAAAGTATTGCCAGTAGCGATCACAGTGTATAAAGACAAGTCTTTTGACTTTGTAATTAAAACACCACCCGCTGCAGTACAAATACTAGAAGCTGCAAAAGCGAAAAAGGGCTCCGGTGAACCACACGCAAAAAAAGTAGCCACAATCTCTTGGGACCAAGTTAAAACGATCGCGGAAGATAAAATGCCCGATCTTAACGCATTTACCGTAGAGTCTGCTATGAAAATGGTAGCCGGTACTGCACGTTCCATGGGAATAAAAGTAAAAGGTGACGCACCTTTTTAATCTGAAAAAAGAATCTATAAAATGGCACGATTAACTAAAAAGCAAAAGGAAGCCGCATCAAAAATAGAGCCTAACAAGGCCTATTCTGTAGCTGAGGCTTCTGCTTTAATAAAAGAAATCACCAGCGTAAAGTTTGATGCTTCCGTTGACCTTGCAGTACGTCTTAACGTGGATCCACGTAAAGCGAACCAAATGGTCCGTGGCGTTGTTACCCTTCCGCACGGAACTGGTAAGGACGTAAAAGTGTTGGCATTGGTAACTCCCGATAAGGAAGCCGAAGCCAAAGAAGCCGGAGCAGATTACGTAGGTCTTGATGAGTACCTCGATAAAATTAAAGGAGGATGGACAGATGTTGACGTAATTGTAACTATGCCAAGCGTAATGGGTAAATTAGGTCCTTTAGGACGTGTACTAGGTCCTCGTGGCCTTATGCCAAACCCAAAAACAGGTACAGTAACAATGGACGTTGCTAAAGCAGTTTCTGATGTAAAAGCTGGTAAAATCGACTTCAAAGTTGACAAGACTGGTATCGTACACGCAGCAATCGGGAAAGCATCTTTTGATGCCGAAAAGATTGCAGGAAACGCAAGAGAATTATTAACAACCCTCGTTAAACTTAAACCTCAGGCCGCAAAAGGTGTTTACATTAAGAGTATCTTCATGTCAAGCACAATGAGCCCAGGAGTTGAAGTGGATACAAAAAGGTTTACTGAGCAGTAAAAACTGGAAATTATGACAAGAGAAGAAAAATCACAAGTAATTGAAACGTTGACTGCACAGTTGTCTGATAATGCCAATATCTATCTGGCAGACATTTCAGGCCTTGATGCAGGGAATACTACCAACCTTCGCCGCGCTTGTTTCAAAGCAGGGGTTCAGTTGGCAGTTGTTAAGAACACATTGCTTAAAAAAGCGATGGAGAGTTCAGATAAGGATTTCGGTGAGCTTACAAATATCCTGAAAGGAAATACATCTTTGATGATTTCTGAAACAGGAAACGCGCCTGCCAAAGTAATTAAGGAATTCAGAAAGAAATCTGATAAGCCTCTTTTGAAGGGAGCCTATATCCAAGAGTCAATTTATGTTGGCGACAATCAATTGGATAGTCTGGTTGAACTTAAGTCGAAAGACGAACTTATTGGAGAAATTATCGGGTTGTTGCAATCGCCTGCTAAAAATGTTGTTTCAGCACTTAAATCAAGTGGTGGAAAGCTTGCGGGAATTGTTAAGACCTTATCCGAAAGAGAAGGATAAAAAACCCCTTTTGTCTTCCTTTAAAGGGAGATATAGAGGAATGTTATTGCACTAATTAATTTATATAAACACAATTATTTTTAAAAACGATAGAAATGGCAGATTTGAAAGATTTCGCAGAAAAATTGGTTAACCTAACAGTAAAAGAAGTTAATGAGTTAGCTACAATATTAAAAGATGAGTATGGCATTGAGCCTGCTGCTGCAGCTGTTGCTGTTGCTGCTGGTGGTGCTGCTGCAGGTGGAGACGCCGCTGAAGAGCAATCAGAATTCACAGTAATGTTGAAAGCTGCTGGTGCATCTAAACTTGCAGTTGTAAAACTAGTTAAGGAATTAACTGGTGCTGGTCTTAAAGAAGCAAAAGAAATGGTAGATAACGCTCCTTCTCCAATTAAAGAAGGCGTTTCTAAAGACGAAGCTGAAGCTTTAAAAGCTCAATTAGAAGAAGCTGGAGCTGAGGTTGAGCTTAAGTAAGCTCCTTACGTTCCAAACCTTAAGGTTTAGGTCTTCCGTTTCGGCGGAAAGACCTAAACCATTTTGCGTATATAATGGTTAATGCCTTTTTATACGATTATTTCATTTTCATTTTAATTAAAATTCCGTCCATAGATGTCAGCAACGCAAACTGAAAGATTGAATTTTTCCTCTGTAAAAAATAAGCCGGAATATCCCGACTTTTTGGACATTCAGATTAAATCCTTTCAGGATTTTTTCCAGTTGGAAACCAAATCAGAAGAAAGAGGCCAAGAAGGATTGTACAAAACCTTTTTGGAAAATTTCCCGATTACCGATACCCGCAACCAATTCGTTTTAGAGTTTTTAGACTATTTCGTAGATCCCCCAAGATATTCCATACAGGAGTGTATTGAGCGCGGACTTACCTATAGCGTCCCTCTAAAAGCGCGATTGAAACTGTACTGTACAGACGCCGAGCACGAAGATTTTGAAACCATCGTACAAGATGTCTATCTCGGTACCATCCCATATATGACCCCCAGCGGAACGTTCTGCATCAACGGGGCCGAGCGTGTTGTTGTTTCACAGCTTCACCGTTCTCCAGGGGTGTTCTTTGGCCAATCCTTCCACGCAAATGGAACGAAGCTTTACTCTGCCCGCGTAATTCCTTTCAAAGGTTCATGGATTGAGTTTGCCACAGATATCAACAGCGTGATGTACGCGTACATTGACCGTAAGAAAAAATTGCCCGTAACCACACTTTTCCGCGCCATCGGTTTTGAAAGAGATAAGGATATTCTTGAAATATTCGACCTTGCGGAAGAAGTTAAAGCTTCAAAAACGGGGCTTAAAAAATATATTGGCCGCAAATTGGCGGCACGTGTGCTGAAAACTTGGCACGAGGATTTCGTGGATGAAGATACAGGCGAGGTGGTTTCCATCGAGCGTAATGAGATCATTTTAGACCGTGATACTGTTCTTGAAAAAGAGCATATTGACGAAATTATCGATTCCGGAACAAAAACAATCTTGTTGCACAAAGAGGATAACCTTCAGGCAGATTACGCCATTATCCACAATACACTGCAAAAAGACCCTACCAACTCAGAAAAGGAAGCGGTAGAACACATATACAGACAACTTCGTAATGCCGAACCACCTGATGAGGAAACGGCTCGTGGTATTATCCACAAGCTATTCTTCAGCGACCAAAGATATAATCTTGGTGAGGTAGGGCGTTACAGAATGAACAAGAAACTGGGTCTTGATATCCCAATGGACAAGCAAGTGCTTACCAAGGAAGATATTATAACCATAGTTAAATATTTGATCGAGCTTATTAACTCTAAAGCTGAGATTGATGATATTGACCACCTTAGTAACCGTCGTGTACGTACTGTGGGTGAGCAATTGTCGCAACAGTTTGGCGTTGGTCTTGCCCGTATGGCACGTACCATCCGCGAGCGTATGAACGTTCGTGACAACGAGGTATTTACACCTATCGATTTGATTAATGCGAAAACACTTTCGTCAGTAATCAACTCATTCTTTGGTACCAACCAGCTTTCACAGTTTATGGACCAGACCAACCCACTGGCAGAGATTACGCATAAGCGTCGTCTTTCGGCACTTGGGCCAGGTGGTCTTTCCCGTGAAAGAGCAGGTTTCGAGGTTCGTGACGTTCACTATACACACTACGGCCGTTTGTGCCCGATTGAAACACCTGAAGGACCAAACATTGGTCTTATTTCTTCACTTGCTGTTTATGCGAAAGTGAATAACCTTGGTTTCATCGAGACACCATACCGTAAAGTTACGGATGGTAAAATTGACTTGAAACATGAGCCTGTTTATCTTTCTGCTGAAGAAGAAGAAGAAAAACACATTGCACAGGCAAATATTCCACTTTCAGACAAAGGTGAAATTGAAACCGACAAGGTAATTGCACGTATGGAAGGTGACTTCCCTCTTGTGGAACCAACGGTTGTAAATTACGCTGACGTTGCGCCAAACCAGATTGCATCTATCTCAGCATCGTTGATTCCATTCTTGGAGCATGATGATGCGAACCGTGCACTGATGGGCTCAAACATGATGCGCCAGGCGGTACCTTTGTTGATTGCAGATTCACCAATCGTGGGAACTGGTCTTGAAAGACAAGTTGCTTCCGATAGTCGTGTATTGATAAATGCTGAAGGAGACGGTGTAGTAGAGTATGTTGACGCAAATGAAATCACAATCAAATACGACCGTACCGAGAACGAACGTATGGTAAGTTTTGATTCTGATGAAAAAACATATCAACTGGTAAAATTCAGAAAGACAAACCAGAGTACTTCCATTAACTTGAAGCCAATTGTTCGCAAAGGCGATAGAGTGAAAAAAGGACAGGTGCTTTGTCAAGGATATGCTACTGAAAAAGGAGAATTGGCCTTAGGCCGAAACATGAAGGTTGCCTTCATGCCTTGGAAAGGGTATAACTTTGAGGATGCGATCGTTATTTCTGAAAAAGTAGTTCGCGAAGATATTTTCACTTCCATACATATAGATGAATACTCTTTGGAGGTTCGCGATACCAAATTGGGTAACGAGGAATTGACAAACGATATTCCAAACGTTTCGGAAGAAGCTACAAAAGATTTGGATGAATTCGGTATGATCCGAATTGGCGCCGAGGTAAAACCTGGCGATATCCTTATCGGGAAAATTACGCCTAAAGGTGAAAGCGACCCAACGCCAGAAGAAAAACTGCTTCGTGCCATTTTTGGTGACAAAGCAGGTGACGTTAAGGATGCTTCGCTAAAAGCTTCGCCTTCGTTGAACGGGGTGGTGATAGACAAGAAATTGTTTGCCCGTGCCGTAAAAGATAAGCGCAAACGTGCAAAAGATAAAGAGGACATCGCAGAACTTGAAGCAAAATACGAAGCAAAATTCGTAGCACTGCAAGATGTTTTGGTTGAAAAACTTTTCGCAATTGTAGGTGGAAAAACTGCTCAAGGTGTAAATAACGATCTTGGCGAAGTAGTTTTCCCTAAAGGTAAAAAGTTCACATTAAAAATGCTTCACGCGGTTGATGATTATACCCACTTAACGGGAGGTACTTGGACGACTGATGATGAAACCAACGTATTGGTGGCAGATTTAATGCACAACTATAAAATTAAGGAAAACGACCTTCAAGGTAACTTGCGTCGTGAGAAGTTTACAATCTCTGTAGGAGATGAGCTACCTTCCGGAATTTTGAAACTTGCCAAAGTTTACATCGCTAAAAAGCGTAAACTAAAAGTAGGGGACAAGATGGCGGGACGTCACGGAAACAAAGGTATTGTAGCACGTATTGTACGTGAGGAAGATATGCCTTTCCTTGAAGACGGAACTCCTGTAGATATCGTGTTGAACCCACTTGGGGTACCATCGCGTATGAACATTGGGCAGATTTATGAAACCGTTCTTGGATGGGCCGGACAAAAATTAGGTCGCAAATATGCAACCCCAATTTTTGACGGTGCAACTATTGACCAAATAAATGAATTGACCGATGAGGCTGGAATTCCAAGATTTGGACACACCTATCTATTTGATGGTGGCACCGGGAAGCGTTTTGACCAACCTGCAACTGTAGGGGTTATCTATATGCTGAAACTGGGCCATATGGTAGATGACAAGATGCACGCACGTTCCATCGGACCGTACTCGCTTATTACGCAACAACCTCTTGGTGGTAAAGCACAATTTGGTGGTCAGCGTTTTGGGGAGATGGAAGTTTGGGCCTTGGAAGCATACGGTGCATCCAGCACGCTTAGAGAAATATTGACTGTTAAATCTGATGATGTTATTGGAAGGGCGAAAACCTACGAGGCAATCGTAAAAGGGGAAACCATGCCAGAACCAGGATTACCGGAATCTTTCAACGTACTTATGCACGAATTGAAAGGATTGGGTCTTGATATTAGATTAGAGGAATAGCCCACGGGGTCATTCCGATACCGTAGGCGCGCGATTAATCGCGCGCCTACAAACAAAAATTAATTTTTTTTCAACATGATGAACAGAAATAAAGAAAACACAGTACAGAAATTCGACAAGATTTCTATTGGTTTGGCTTCCCCTGAATCCATTTTGGCGGAATCACGCGGCGAAGTATTAAAGCCCGAAACAATCAACTACCGTACGCACAAGCCTGAGCGTGACGGTCTTTTCTGTGAGCGCATCTTTGGTCCGGTAAAGGATTACGAATGTGCCTGTGGTAAATATAAAAGAATCCGCTACAAAGGTATCGTTTGCGACCGTTGTGGGGTGGAAGTAACGGAGAAGAAAGTACGTCGTGACCGTGTGGGGCATATCAATTTGGTGGTTCCCGTGGCGCATATTTGGTACTTCCGTAGCCTTCCTAACAAAATTGGTTACCTTCTTGGATTACCTTCCAAGAAATTGGATATGATCATTTACTACGAACGTTATGTAGTAATTCAGCCAGGTATCGCAAAATATGAAGGTGGTGAGAATGTGAAGAAAATGGATTTCCTTACCGAGGAAGAATATCTAGCCATACTTGATTCACTTCCGCAGGAAAACCAGTATTTGGAAGAAACAGATCCAAATAAATTTATTGCGAAAATGGGAGCAGAGTGCTTGATCGATCTTTTACAGCGAATCGATTTGGACACACTTTCATACAACCTTCGCCATAAAGCAAACAACGAAACTTCAAAACAACGTAAAACCGAAGCGTTAAAGCGTCTTCAAGTTGTAGAGGCACTTCGCGATGCGAACAAAAATCGCGAGAACAAGGCTGAGTGGATGATTATGAAAGTAATCCCAGTAATTCCGCCGGAATTGCGTCCCTTGGTGCCGCTTGATGGTGGCCGTTTCGCAACTTCAGATTTGAACGATCTGTACCGCCGTGTAATCATCCGTAACAACCGTTTGAAGCGATTGATGGAGATAAAAGCTCCTGAAGTAATCCTTCGTAACGAAAAGCGTATGCTTCAGGAATCGGTAGATTCATTGTTTGACAACACGCGTAAATCTTCAGCAGTTAAAACTGATAGTAACCGTCCATTGAAATCCCTTTCAGATTCATTGAAAGGTAAGCAAGGGCGTTTCCGTCAAAACCTGCTTGGGAAGCGTGTGGATTATTCGGCTCGTTCGGTAATCGTCGTGGGGCCGGAATTGAAATTGTTCGAGTGCGGTCTTCCAAAAGATATGGCTGCCGAACTTTACAAACCTTTCGTAATCCGTAAATTGATTGAAAGAGGAATTGTAAAAACAGTAAAATCTGCAAAGAAAATTATAGATAAAAAGGAGCCCGTAGTTTGGGATATTCTTGAAAATGTATTGAAAGGTCACCCAGTTATGCTTAACCGGGCCCCAACTTTGCACAGATTGGGTATTCAAGCGTTCCAGCCTAAATTGATTGAAGGAAAAGCGATTCAGCTTCACCCATTGGTTTGTACTGCATTTAACGCGGATTTCGATGGTGACCAGATGGCTGTTCACCTTCCACTTGGGCCAGAGGCTATTTTGGAATGCCAGCTTTTGATGCTTGCTTCACATAACATTTTGAACCCGGCAAACGGTAGTCCGGTTGCGGTTCCTTCACAGGATATGGTTTTGGGTCTATACTATATGACCAAACTAAAGAAAACCATGGGCGATGTAGTTGTGAAAGGAGAAGGCCTAACTTTCTATTCAGCGGAAGAAGCTATTATTGCCTATAATGAAGGCAAGGTAGATCTTAATGCCGAAATAAAAATCAGAACCAAGGATTTCAATGAAAACGGTGAGTTGGTGAACCAAATTATTACCACCACTTTGGGAAGGGTAATCTTTAACGAGAAAGTTCCTGAAGAAGCTGGTTTCATAAACGAAGTATTGACCAAAAAGTCGCTTCGTGATATTATCGGTAAAATTTTGAAAGTTACTTCTGTTCCAGTAACATCAGCGTTCCTTGACGAAATTAAAGGTCTTGGGTATAAATTCGCTTTTGAAGGTGGTTTGTCTTTCAGCTTGGGTGACATTATTATCCCTGCCGAAAAGCAAAGCATGATTGATAACGCCAACGAACAAGTTGACGGTATTATCAACAGCTACAACATGGGGCTTATTACGAACAACGAACGTTACAACCAGGTAATTGATATTTGGACCGCAACGAATGCTGAACTTACCGAGCTTTCTATGAAGCGTATTCGCGAGGATCAGCAAGGATTCAACTCTGTGTATATGATGCTTGACTCTGGGGCGAGGGGTTCTAAGGAACAGATCCGCCAGTTAACAGGTATGCGTGGATTGATGGCGAAACCGAAAAAATCAAACTCCGGTGGTGGTGAAATTATCGAGAACCCGATTCTTTCTAACTTTAAGGAAGGTCTTTCAATTCTTGAATACTTTATCTCTACCCACGGGGCGCGTAAAGGACTTGCGGATACGGCTCTTAAAACTGCGGATGCTGGTTACCTAACACGTCGTTTGGTGGATGTTTCACAGGATGTTATTATCAATATTGAAGATTGCTACACCCTTCGTGGAATTGAGGTTTCTGCCTTGAAGAAGAACGAAGAGATTGTGGAATCCCTTCGCGATAGAATTGTAGGACGTACAGCACTTAACGATATTGTTAACCCATTGACTAAGGAATTGCTTGTTGCTTCTGGCGATCATATTACGGAAGAAATAGCCGATGCTATTGGCAAATCTCCGTTGGATAGCGTAGAAGTACGTTCTGCACTAACCTGCGAAGCTAAACAAGGAATCTGTTCACAATGTTACGGTCGTAACCTTGCTACCAATAAAATGGTTCAGCGTGGGGAAGCTGTGGGTGTTGTGGCTGCACAATCCATTGGGGAACCAGGAACCCAGCTTACACTTCGTACGTTCCACGTGGGAGGTATTGCGGGGAACATTTCCGAAGAGAACAAATTGGTTGTTAGATTTGACGGTAAAGCAGAGATCGAAGATCTTAAAACCGTTAAAGGTGAAGATAGCCAAGGCAAAACAGTTGATATTGTAATTTCACGTACTTCTGAAATTAAACTAGTTGACAAGAAAACCGGTATTACGTTAAGTACCAATAACATTCCATACGGTTCCACCCTTTACGTAAAGGATGGCGATAGCCTGAATGCTGGTGATGTGGTTTGTTCTTGGGATCCCTACAACGGTGTAATTATTTCAGAATTTGCTGGAAAAATTAAATACGAAAACATTGTTCAAGGTTTAACCTATCAGGTAGAGATTGATGAGCAAACTGGTTTCCAAGAAAAAGTAATTTCTGAATCGAGAGATAAAAAGCGTATTCCAACCCTTCAAATTTTAGGGAAGAAAGACGAAGTTATCCGAAGCTATAACTTGCCTGTTGGAGCCCACTTGATGGTGGACGATGGCGACAAAATTAAGATCGGTAAAATTCTTGTGAAGATACCACGTAAATCTGCGAAAGCGGGTGATATTACAGGAGGTCTTCCGCGTGTTACTGAGCTTTTTGAAGCGCGTAACCCTTCAAACCCTGCAGTTGTTAGTGAGATTGACGGTGTAGTTTCCTTCGGAAAAATAAAACGTGGTAACCGTGAGATTATCGTTGAGTCCAAATTGGGCGAAGTTAAAAAGTATTTGGTGAAACTTTCAAACCAAATTCTTGTTCAGGAAAACGATTACGTTCGTGCAGGTATGCCACTTTCTGATGGTTCCATCACACCAGAGGATATCCTTCGTATAAAAGGTCCATCTGCAGTACAGCAATATCTTGTGAACGAAGTTCAGGAGGTGTACCGTCTGCAAGGGGTGAAGATCAACGATAAGCACTTTGAAGTTGTGGTTCGCCAGATGATGCGTAAAGTACAGATTCAAGATCCGGGAGATACTACTTTCCTTGAAGACCAATTGGCGCATAAAGATGATTTCATTGAAGAGAACGATAAGATTTTCGGAATGAAGGTAGTTACAAACGCCGGGGATTCTGAAAACTTGAAGGAAGGTCAAATCCTTTCTCCACGTACGCTTCGCGATGAGAACTCTTTATTGAGAAGAAACGATAAAGTACTTGCAGAAGCGCGCGATGCGGTTCCTGCAACGGCCACTCCAGTACTTCAGGGTATTACGAGAGCGTCGTTACAGACCAAGTCATTCATCTCTGCGGCTTCCTTCCAGGAAACCACCAAAGTATTGAACGAAGCAGCGGTTGCTGGTAAGGTCGATACCTTAGAAGGCTTGAAAGAGAATGTAATTGTAGGCCATAAAATACCAGCCGGTACCGGTATGCGTAGATATGATACTATAATTGTAGGTTCTAAGGAAGAGCTTGAGGAAATGAACCGCGTAAAGCAGGAAGTGAATTATAATTAAAGAGGTCATTTCGACTCCGCTCAATGACCGTGGTCTGAGCGGAGCCGAAGACCAATATTTTCTGTCATAGGAAATCTAAAATCTAATAACTAACGTCTAAAATCTAATAATGGCAGATCAAAAAAAAGAACAACCCAAACAAGGGCAGATAAACATAGAATTGGACGAAACCGTGGCTCAGGGTATTTATAGTAACTTGGCCATAATCAACCATTCTGTTTCTGAATTTGTGGTGGATTTTGTAACCATTATGCCGGGAATTCCAAAAAGTAAAGTGAAGTCCAGAATTATCTTGACGCCACAACACGCAAAAAGATTTCTGAAGGCATTGGGTGACAATGTGAAAAGATTTGAAAACGCTCACGGCGAAATAAAGGACTATGAGCAACCGCCTATTCCTTTAAACTTCGGCCCTACTGGCGAAGCATAAGAACATAAAAAAGCCCCGAAATTTTCGGGGCTTTTTTTATTTAAATATCATTTTATAACGTATCAAATTCGCAGGAATCAAATCCTATTATTTAGCTTCCATCTTCGAGCTTCCGGCTTTTTCAAACTCGCTCACAAAATGCAATTTCACATTTGGATATTTTGATTGGGTCATTTGAAGTGTAAATGCAGAATCTGCAAAGAACACTAATTGGCCGCGTTTGTCCTTCGCCAAAAATTTCGCCTTTACCCTTTTAAAATCTGCAAATTCCTCACTTTTTGGATCTTTTGCTTCTACCCAACAGGCTTTGTGCACGTTTAGATTTTCGTAACTACATTTAGCTCCGTACTCGTGCTCCAAACGGTACTGGATTACTTCAAACTGTAGTGCGCCTACGGTACCGATTACTTTTCTATTGTTTAATTCCAAAGTGAAAAGCTGTGCAACGCCTTCATCCATCAACTGATCAATGCCCTTTTCCAGCTGTTTGCTCTTCATCGGGTCTGCGTTGTTTATATATTTAAAGTGCTCCGGAGAAAAGCTTGGAATGCCTTTGTATCGCATCTCTTCGCCCTCGGTCAAGGTATCTCCAATTTTGAAATTTCCTGTATCGTGCAGTCCCACAATATCACCTGGATACGAAATATCCACTATTTGTTTCTTTTCGGCAAAGAACGCATTGGGGCTGGAAAATTTTAGCTTCTTGCCGTGGCGTACGTGCAGGTATGGTGAATTTCTTTCAAAAGTACCCGAAACGATCTTAACAAATGCCAAACGGTCGCGGTGCTTGGGATCCATATTTGCGTGAATCTTGAAAACGAAACCTGAAAATTCTTTTTCATCGGGCTTTACCAAACGTGTGTCACTTTCCTTTGGGCGTGGGGTAGGAGCTATCTCAACGAAACAGTCCAACAACTCGCGGACTCCAAAATTATTCAATGCGGAACCGAAAAAAACCGGCTGCAGTTCTCCATTTAAATACTCATCGCGATTAAAATCCGGGTAAACCTCATAGACCAATTCAAGCTCTTCCCGAAGGGTTTTGGCTGCTTTGTCGCCAACCAATTTCTCCAGTTCAGGGCTACTTACGTCTTCAATCTCAATGGTTTCCTCAATATTTTTTCTGCTATCACCGCTGAAAAGATTTACGTTTTTTTCCCAAATATTGTAAATTCCCTTAAAATCATAACCCATCCCAATTGGGAAACTTAGGGGCGTTACGCGAAGGTTCAGCTTTTGCTCGATTTCATCCAAAAGCTCGAAAGCGTCCTTTCCTTCGCGATCCATTTTATTGATGAAAACGATCATTGGAATGTTTCGCATGCGGCAGACTTCAACTAATTTCTCAGTCTGTTCTTCCACACCTTTTGCCACATCAATAACAACAATTACGCTATCTACGGCAGTTAAAGTCCTAAAAGTGTCTTCCGCGAAATCCTTGTGGCCGGGCGTATCGAGGATGTTGATTTTTATCCCTTCATATTCGAAGGCCAAGACAGAAGTTGCCACAGAAATCCCACGCTGGCGCTCTATTTCCATAAAGTCACTGGTGGCACCTTTTTTAATTTTGTTGCTTTTTACGGCCCCGGCTTCCTGAATGGCACCTCCAAAAAGAAGCAGTTTTTCTGTCAAGGTGGTTTTTCCGGCATCTGGGTGACTAATGATTCCGAAAGTTCTTCGGCGTTTTATTTCTTTTGTTAAGGACATTGTTTTTCTTCTAAATAGGATGCAAAGATAAAGTTTGTTTATTCAGATTTAAACCGTAAATGGTAAGAATTACCTTTTGATTTTTTCTTTCAAATAATATAATTTTTAAAAATACTTTTTCTTCCTATATTATGAATCTACTAGAGAGGTTTTAATTTTACAATATTGTATTGACATTTATTGGTTTACTTGAACATTATAATACAATTAGAATCTTAAAACTGGGATTTTTTTCTTACCAAACTACTTTCCAAAAGCCTTATATTCAGGGTATATACGTACTAACACGTATGTCTTTTTCCTACAAAATTTCTTGTTTTTTCAATCAATTTAGGTCGTTTGCCGACTATTTTTTACAGTTCAACTAATACTTGTTTGTTAGTAATTCCTTAACAGTTTTTACACTGTATATTTGAACATTAATTGTGGTGAAATGTTACTTATAGCATTATCAAAAGATATCGGTATTAATAAAATTCTAACTTATGTTTAAAATAATTACTAAATTATTAGCTTCTGATAAGAGGTTCTTAATAGGTCTCATTTTAATAGGTTGCTTGAGTAGCCAGGGCTATTCTCAAGC
The DNA here is from genome assembly GCF_001573155.1 of Aequorivita aquimaris. Taxonomy (GTDB): domain Bacteria; phylum Bacteroidota; class Bacteroidia; order Flavobacteriales; family Flavobacteriaceae; genus Aequorivita; species Aequorivita aquimaris. The sequence continues at coordinate 94,243 of NZ_JRWG01000008.1, forward strand.
GATAGGTTCTTCAGATGAGGGAGAAGTAATATTGCCATATTCGCAAGAATACTTGGATCAATATAATGCTGATCTAGATAAAAAAGCAGCAAATTATAATGCAACGTTTCGTTCTAAATCAAAAGCGCAAGCTTTTGATAATGGTCAGAAAGGAAATGTTGTTGGGGCTTGTAATCTCATTACTTGCGGATCTTTTGAAAAGGACGATGTTGATGGGGGCACCTTCCGAACTGCCATAGGCGGTACCAATGGTCAGTACCAAGCTGATGCAAGATATACCTGTTGGAATGATGACGGAACTGTAGATTGGTCTGAAGGGCAATATATCTCTTATTCAACCACAAACTCTAATTCAGTATATCCTGGTATTATTGAGCCGTCTACTTTTGATGGTGGTGGTTTTGCTATATTTTCATTTCAAAATGAAGCTATTCGCCAAACTTTAACTGTAGTTCCAAATACAGTCTATACTGTATGTTTTGAAATAGCTGTAATACCAAGATACGCTACTGTTAATAGTTATAATCAAGGAGGAGGAATATTGGAATATGCGCCTAACCTGCAATTTGGAGTAAGAAATGGTGCAGTTCAAATTTCTGACCCATTAACATATACCCATAACGATTTAATACAACACCCTCAAAGCGATTTCCCTACAAGGTTGTCATTTTCTTCAAGTGGTAATGGAGGAAATCAAAATCCAGGCGGTTGGACAGAAATAAACCCTTATTGGGAAAATAGATGTATAACATTTAGATCTGGGAATTCCGCAACTTCTGTTGAAGTTTTCTACAAAACTGGAAATCCAGGACGATCAGTTGTTTTGGTTGATGGTTTAAGATTGTCTGTGGAGGGTTTTGCAAACTCTCCCGAGCTTTCAGTAACTTCTAAAGAGTATTGCCAGCCTACCCAGGTGCAGCTTGATTCTTTTGTTACTTCAACTACTCCGATAGGTGCAGAATTGTTGTGGACCACAAACCCGGATTTAAGCGTTACGGCAGATCATTTATCAAGCAACCCTACAGTTACAACTCCGGGAGTTTGGTATGCATTTTATTATAACTCTGGTTTGGGATGTACTTCGCCATCGCGAAAACTTACTTTAACAAATTCAAACTTAGATTCAAGTTACACAAAACAAGACGTAAGTTGTTTTGGCGAGGACGATGGTTCTATTGACCTTTCGGTAACGGGAGGTTCCGGAACCTATACCTATTCATGGACTACTGTTGACGGTAGCGGTTTAAACCCTACGGCACAGGACCAAACGGGGCTAACTGCGGGTACTTATAACGTAACAGTAAATGATGGTAATTGTACTACTCAGGAAACAGTTGTAATTACACAGCCTAATCAAGTTAATGTGGACGCAGGCAGCTACGGGCCGCTTTGCGAAAACGATAGTCCCATTACCTTAACCGGTACTCCAACCAATTCCAACGGAACATGGAGCGGTACGGGCGTTACGGACAACGGCAACGGAACGGCGAGCTTCGACCCAACCGGTCTTAGCGGTACAGTTACCGTTACCTATACTTATACCATTGGTAGTTGTTCTGCAAGTGATACGGCAAATATAGTAATAAATGAAGCCCCAGATGCCCCAACAAGCACGGGCGACATTACGGAATGTGAGCAATCACCAATACAGACATTGGATGCCAACGATGCCATCGTGCCACAGACGGGCATTAATATATTTTGGTATGACGCAGCAACCGGAGGCAACTTTGTGCCTTCGCCAACCTGGAATACAATAGGTTCAAAAACATATTATGCCGAAGCTGTTAACGATACTTCTGAATGTGCTAGCGAAACCCGCACTCCTGTTAAATTGGAAATCATTGCGGCACCGCCCGTTGACGACCCTTCGGACGTTACCGCCTGCGACAGCTACACGCTGCCAGCGCTCACCAACGGGAACTACTACACCGGCCCTGGCGGTACGGGCACGCAGCTCAACGCCGGCGATGCGATCACCAGCACGCAGACGATCTACGTATATGCCGAGACCGGCACCACGCCGAACTGTAGCGCCGAGAACAGCTTTTTGGTGACGATCAACGACACCCCTCCGGTTGACGACCCTTCGGACGTTACCGCCTGCGACAGCTACACACTGCCAGCGCTCACCAACGGGAACTACTACACCGGCCCTGGCGGTACGGGCACGCAGCTCAACGCCGGCGATGCGATCACCAGCACGCAGACGATCTACGTATATGCCGAGACCGGCACCACGCCGAAC
>NZ_JRWG01000009.1 GCF_001573155.1 Aequorivita aquimaris
GTGGGGCGGAATGTAGCTTTTAATGCCCCTGGCTTCCAGATAGGCATAGTTCTCCCCACTGCTGTAGCCGGTGTCTGCCAAGAGGTGCTCCCAAATCATTCCCTCCTTTCTCAACCGCCTGTTGAGCCTTGCCACGGTGTCCTGCAAATACTGGTTGTCTTTCTTGTCGGCGTGGTAAGCCTGCACATCGGTAATCACGTGGCCCCCGGTATCTACGCTTATGTTGCACAGGTAGTTGAGCTTTCTTGCCTTCCCGGGCTTGACACTTATTCTGGAATCGGGATCGGTAGGACTATAATGGGTTTTGTTGCTGGTGTAACGGCTGCCTTTGTTCTTGGCTCCCGGGCGCATATCCTGGTCTTCGCTCCATCTTTTGTTGCGGCTCTTGATCTCCTGTAATTCTTTTTTACTGGCCGTTATTTCTTGTTGTTCTTTAGGCGCTTTGTTCTCTTTGGCCTTTCTGTCCCTGCTGCTCTGTACGCGCACCTTGGAAAGGTGTTCTTCAAGTTCATCTGCCGGCACTTTGATTTCAAGACTGTCCATCGAGGCATTGGCCTTTACAGGAGCTGAATCGATGGCCTGGGTATGGCCGCTTACCAGACCGGCTTCTATGCACAATTTCAGAACACGGGTAAAGACTTCTTCAAAAATATCTTCCGGGAAAAGTTGCCGTGTGCGGCTGATGGTGCTGTGCCAAGGTAAAGGCTCGTCAATATCATAGTCCAGAAAATAAAGGATGTCCATGCGCATGCTGCAGTGATCCATCAGGCCACGGTCTGTGGTTATGTTTTCCAGATAGCCCACCAGGCATATCTTGAAAAAGACCACGGGGTCTATGCTTTTTTGCCCGCTTTGTCCATAGAACTTATTGGTGAGCGGATAAAGAAAGTCCAGGTCTAGAACTTCTTTTAGCCGTCGGTAAAAATTTTCTTTTGAAACCCTGTCGCTTAGCTTAAAGCTTGTGAAGAGTTTTTCCTGATAGTTTTTCTTGCCTTGCATAGGCATGAAATTAATAAACTTCTCAATTTTATACAAGCCTTTTGCTATATTTGAAGAGGTGGTTGTGCAACAGGCACAACGTATATAGTTTATTGCTAGATCAAGCCTAGTTACGAAAATCCTCGCGGATTTTCAGTTTGGTGTGTACTTGCAAAGTTAAGTGCTAAACCACGCAACTACTCATAGCCGGAGCCGTTGGCAACAAGCTGAATAAAAATTCGAAAATCATAAAAGCAACTGAAAATGATAATTTTGTACCTTTGATAAAAAGCTAATAAAATGGATTTACAAACGAGAAAATTAGAACTTATTCAGGAATTTTTGAAAATTCAAAGTGAAGATGTCATCTCACGTCTGGAAAAGATTTTAAAAAAAGAAAACAAAAGATCTGGACACGAAGATTTTAAGCCAATGACAATTGAAGAGTTTAACTCTCGAATCGACCAGTCTATGGAAGATTCAAAAAATGGTCGATTAATCGAAGCGAGTGAATTAAAAGCCAAAATTGATAAATGGAACTAAATTTATTCTGGACTGATTTTTCTCAAAAAGAGCTCGAAAAAATCTATGAATATTATCGAGAAAACGCAGGAATAAGAGTTGCTAAAAATCTCGTTAACGGAATTTATAATGAAACTCTAAAATTAAAAATTCAGCCGAGAATCGGACAAGAAGAAGAAATTTTAAAGAGCAGAAAACAAGAATTCAGATATTTAGTTTATAAAAATTATAAAGTCATTTATTGGATTAACGAAAAAGAAAACCGAATTGAAATAAATGATGTTTTCGATACTCGACAAAACCCAACAAAAATCAAAAGAACAAAATAAAGCCAGTTGCCAACAAAGATCTAAGTTAAAAACCTAACCTTTTTTCTAAAATTTCGATATAAATTTCTCATCATAGGGCAGTCCACTTTTCACGATTGCAAATGCCTGTTTCAGCAGTTTATTTGCTACTGCTATCAACGCCAGTTTTTTGCTTTTCCCCTTTAACACTATGCGCCCATAGACCTCTCGGCATGCCTTGTTGTGCTTGCATGCTGAAAACGCGCACAGAAACAACAGGTTCTGTAAGCTTCCCTTAAAACCGAATTGTTTAAAAGTAGAATAATTATCTTAAATTTAAACAGTATTGTGAGACGAAGTAAATTTTCACCGCAACAGATTGCAAAGATTTTAAAGGAATTCGACAACGGAAAGAGTGTTGACCAGATTAGCCGTGAGCACGGTGTTGCCCCTGCGACCTTCTATAAGTGGCGCTCCAGGTATGCCGGGATGAACACCAAGGAGCTCAAGCGCCTCAAGGAGCTGGAAGAAGAGAACGCCAGGCTCAAGCAGATGTATGCCTCCCTTGCCCTTGACCACCAGATGGCCAAGGAGATCATCGAAAAAAAGCTCTAAAGCCCTGCAGGAAGCGAACCATTGCCAAAGAACTTATTCATTACGGCATCTGCAGGGCGTGCCGTGTACTCAACATGAGTAAGAGTGTTTATTATTATAGGCCGTTGCCCAAGGATGACAGCGAGATAGAACAGGCCTTACAACAAAAGGCAAAGGAACATTCAGAGGAAGGTTTTTGGAAGGCCTATGACCGGTTGCGCGAAGAGGGAAAACCCTGGAGCCATAAGCGTATGCACAGGGTCTATGTGGCACTGGGGCTCCCCTTGCGCAGAAAGGTGAAGAAACGTTAAACGTTTGCCTGCCAGAACAAAAGAACCCCTGGAGGTTCCAAGCGAGCTCAACCATACCTGGAGTATGGATTTTGTAACAGACGTCCTAGAGAACAGAAGGCGCTTTAGGGCATTTAATATAATCGACGATTTTAACAGGGAGGCACTCCATATTGAGGTCGACTTCTCCCTGACGAGCAACCGCGTGGTCTGGGTGCTCAACCACCTTATCAATAAAAAGGCAAACCAAAAAAAATACGGATGGACAACGGCCCTGAGTTTATCGCCAAGATCGCCTCGGAATGGAGCGAGATGCACGATATCGAGTTCAAGTATATACAGCCGGGGAAACCCACGCAAAATGCGTTTGTGGAAAGGTTCAATGGGAGTTACAGAAGAGGGGTACTAAACAAATACATCTTTGAAGACATAGACCAAGTAAGAGAACAGACGCATATCTGGATGCACGATTACAACCATTACCGGCCGCACGACGGACTGGATAAAATATCGCCAGTAAAATATGCGGAACTTAATTCTCTTGGGGCTAGCCCCAAGAGAATTAAAAACAATAAGTTTGTAAAAATATTAGAAGAATAAACAGTTCTAATTAGGGGAAGCTTACACATTTTTAGAAACTAAAATAGGCCATTCCAGAACAAAACAATAAATTCAAATACCTATGAAAAATATATACATCTTATTGTTAGCTACACTATTCACAATTCAGCTAAATGCCCAAAACAACATAAATATTTTTATAGAGGAAGGCATAGCGCACCACGACAATGGTGATTATGACAAAGCACTGGACGCCTATAAAAAAGCGCTGATCCTTGATCCACAATCTACAGTGGTGAACTATGAAATGGCGCTGAGCTATTTTAAAAAAAAGGATTATGAAAATTCCATAGCACGTGCAGATATTGTAATTGACAAAAAAGAAGACAATGTAATAAGCGCCTATCTTGTAAAAGGCTCAGCCCTGGATATGATGGGAAAAGTGAAAGAGTCCATCAAGCTTTTTGAAAAAGCCATTCGCAAATATCCAAACGAATATCTGTTATATTACAATCTGGCATTAAACCACTACAAACTGAACCAAATGGACAAGGCCAAAGAAAATGTTATTAAAGCCATAGAAAACAATCCAAATCATGGCAGCAGCCATTGGATGCTGGCAAACATTGAGTACGCAAAGGGCAACACGGTTCAGTCGTTACTGGCCAATCATTATTTTTTATTTTTAGAACCTGACTCTGCCCGTTCTTTGGATGCCTATACATTCCTTCGTAAAAATTTTGGCGGAAATGTAACCCAAGACAAAGATAACGCCATCACTATTAATGTCTCCATGAGTGAAGATGATGACCCATTTTCTGCCGCTGGTTTAATGCTTGGCCTTATGGGAGCCACCAATCTTTTGCCCGAAAATTCAGATAAAACTTCTGAAGAACTCTTTGTGGAAAACACCGACTCCTTCTTTAAAATATTGGGTGAATTAAAAGACAAAAAACAAACGGGTCTTTATTGGAATTTTTACGTACCCTTCTTTTATGATGTTGCAAACAGCGACCATTTGGAAACCTATTGTATGTACATTTCGCAAAGCGGAAATGAAGACCCTACAGCCTGGCTGGATGCAAATACCAAAAAAGTTGAAGCTTTTGATATATGGCTTAAAGAATACTCTCAGTAATTTTAACCCAAAAAATACAAAATGAAACACCTTTTATTTTTCGCTTTACTCAATTCATTTTTTTCAATTACAGCACAAGAAAATTGTGAGAAATTCAAGAATGGAACATTTAAAATGAGTGATCCTGCAATCAACTTTGCCTGCACCATTACCAGAAATGATTCTATTCAAGTTGAAAAAATAGACGGTACAAATCAACAATCCACCTATAGGGTGAAATGGACCAGTCCCTGTGCATATGAACTACAAATGGTTGAAGGAAATCCTGATGCTGTAGCTTTTTATAAAGATAAAATACTTAAGGTGAATATCATTTCAACCGAAGAAGACAATTACACATACGAGGCCAGAATTGATGGGATTGAATTTGTTTCTACCCAAACCATTTATAAAGTGGAATGATAAGCTATACGTTAACTTATCAATTTTTAATAAGCTTTATTGTATTACTTTTCTTGTTTGAAGTAATCTTACAAAAATAAATTCCGTTTGACTGCGATGCCAGATTGAGCAAGATGCTATTTTTACCAATAGAAACATCTTTTACATCCACACTTTTTACATTTTTTCCCAAAATATCAAAAACTTCAATGGAAACGGGGCTAGCATCTTTAGATTGGAAAATTAAAGTAGTAGTTTCAGAAAAGGGATTGGGGTAATTTAACCCATCCATTTGTTCTGTAAAAGCGATATCATTTATACCCAGTGTTCTTTCCAGAGTTCGGTCTATACAGTCAAACCCATCAATTCCATCCGGGTTATAAATACTGAAACCTTCGCTCTGTGTTAGGGCCCAAACATTTCCAAAAGAATCTACTGCTATATCTTCTACCTGTTTGTGCGCCAAGGGGGAGCTCCCATCCAAGAAGGTAATAAAGGTATTTCCAGTGCCATCAAAATATGAGATACCGCCATAATAGGGCCAAATTTGTGTGTTATGGGCGCTTATGTAAATATTGTTGGCCGTATCAAAATCTATGGCCGTTACATAATCAGCCGCAATGTTGCTGTTTGACTCATTCCAATTGGTCCAAGTTGTGCCGTCATATTTCCATAAACCGGTAGTGGTACCTAGCCACATATTGTCATTGGCATCAAAAGCGACGTGAAGTACGTGCTCGATACCTTGAGGAGATAAGTCTATATTGGTCCACGATCCGTTTTCAAATACATCTATACCTTGGTAACTACCTACATACATGGCATTACCACGAGACCCCAGACTATATGGAGGACCGGACAATCCGTTAGACATGTTCCAGACAGTCCAAGTGTCGGCAACCTTATCAAACATAATAGCGTTATTGTCAGTAAGTGCAAACAATTTACCGTCATCCGTGGCATTTAATTCTTCAATAAATTGAAGTGCCGGGGTGGAATTGGTATTGTCATAAGTAGTCCAGGCGGCATAGTCCCAATAATTACCGTCCGGAACATGAATAATATAGCCCGAGGTGCCAGTGTATGAAAACCAAATATCGCCATCGGCATCTTCAGTAATTGAGGTTCCGATGGTAGTGGAATATAATGTCTGCGGATTTGGAAATAATCCCCCGTTCTCAGGGCCATAGACTTCCCATTTTGGACAATCAAAAACCTGGATCCCACCGTTGCCATTGGCAAACCATCTGCGACCTTGACTATCAATAAAAATATCCTCGTTGAAATTGGTTGGCAGTCCAGTATTGTAAGCTGTATATTGAATCCAACCCGTACCGTCATTCTTTGCCACCACGCCGTAACCCGATACCCAGTATGTGCCATCATTGTCTATGTATGAATCGAACATGCTTAGGTTCATATATTCCGAAGTCCAAGTAGTTCCGTCAAATAGCAATACGCGGTAATTGGAACCCTCAGCTATAATGACCTGATCACCGTGTATGGCCAGCGATCTGCCCTGTACGTTTGAAATAGGCCAATCACTTTCGTTAATTTGCGTCCAAGCGGTGCCGTCAAAAATATCGACTGCATTACCCACCAAAGCCCAAACCTTATTTTGGTCATCAATTGCAACTTCCCAAACATTATCTGCCGAAAGGCCACTATTTGCAGTGGTATAGTGCTGCCAGGTTGTACCGTCAAAAGAAATAAGGCCATTGTTTGAAGCTATCCACTTTACATCATTGCCATCAATGGCTATATCTCTCAAATTGGATCCAGAGGGAAGACCTGAGTTTGAGGAAGTGTAGTAATTCCAAGTTGCGCCATCAAAATAACCCACGCCTCCCAAAGCTGGGTCGCTATTGGTATTTACAGTCCAGACCGTATCGCCTGCACCTATGGCTATTCCCTCAACATCGGTACTTAAAAAAGGGGTGTTAGAAGCATCATAATGCGTCCAATTCAAGCCGTCGCCAGAAGTGGTAATACCTGCTTCAGAGCCGACCCATATAATACCCGTACTGTCAAAAGCAATGTCATAAATCAATCCGTTTGGCAAATATTCATCAGAATAGGTGGACCAATTGGTATAAACAGTATCCGTAGTAGCAATACGCACCAAACTACCTTCGTCTGAAGACTCATAGCCTCCAGTCCATATATTGCCAAAGGCATCGCCCTGCACAACGAAATGTAGCGCCCCGCCTATGCCTGTATTTTCTTTACGGAGATAGGTCCAGTTGGGATCTTGGGCAAAAGTTTGGATTGTAAACGATAGTAAAATTATATTGATAAGTACTTTTGTTTTCATAAGTGTTCTTTTTAAAAAGACAATCACCGACAAAAAAACCCTACCCTAATTTACAATTTTTTTAAATTATAAGTTTAAATATTGACTTTTTAGTGCCCCAAGCCGAATTTAATTCACTTTTAACCCTTGATTATCCTCAGATAACTTTATAATAATTAATTTTGAAGAAATTCATAAAACAATACGATGAAATACGATCAAATCTCCAACAAACTCTTTATAAAAAACCGCAAAAACTTTATGGCCCAGATGAAGCCAAAGAGTGTGGCGGTCTTTAACAGTAACGATATTTTTCCAATAGGTGCAGACAGCACCATGCCCTTTCAGCAGGCACGCGATATTTTTTACTTAACGGGTGCAGACCAAGAGGAAACCATGCTTGTTCTTTTTCCAGACGCGCCAAACAAGGACCACCGCGAAATGCTTTTTGTGCGAGAAACCAACGACCATATTGCCGTTTGGGAAGGCGAAAAACTTACCAAGGAAAATGCTACTGAGATAAGCGGAATAAGATCCATTTACTGGCTGAAGGAGTTCGACAAGATTTTCTTTGAAGTAATGACCCAAGCCGAACGTGTTTATTTTAACACCAACGAGCATTACCGCCAGAGCGTGGAAACCGAGACACGCGAAGACCGTTTCATCCAAAAAACAAAGGAGAAGTTTCCGGCACACAGTTGGGAACGCAGTAATCCAATTTTACAACGCTTGCGTTCCGTAAAGGACAAAATTGAAATAGACCTAATGCAGCAAGCCTGCAACATCACCGAAAAAGGTTTTAGAAGACTCCTGAACTTCGTAAAACCCGGTGTGTGGGAATATGAAATTGAGGCGGAGCTTATGCACGAGTTTTTAAGAAACCGTTCCCGCGGTTTTGCTTATACGCCCATCATAGCAAGTGGAAATAGCGCCAACGTGCTACATTACATCGAAAACAACCAACAGTGCAAAAAAGGCGATTTGCTTCTTTTGGACGTGGGTGCCGAATATGCAAACTATTCCAGTGATATGACACGTACCATTCCCGTAAGCGGAAAGTTTAGCAAACGCCAGCGCGAGGTTTATGATGCTGTGAAAAAAGTTAAGGACGATGCCACAAAAATGCTGGTCCCCGGCAATTACTGGAAGGAGTATCACGAAGAAGTGGGCAAACTGATGACCAAAGCCCTCTTGGACCTAAAGCTTCTGGACAAAGCCGATGTAAAAAACGAAGACCCAAACTGGCCTGCCTACAAAAAATACTTTATGCACGGCACCAGCCACCACATAGGCCTGGATACACACGATTATGGAATTCTTTGGGAAAAGATGACCGAGAACATGGTATTTACCGTGGAACCGGGAATCTATATTCCAGAGGAAGGTTTTGGAGTCCGTTTGGAAGATGATGTAGTTATCCAGAAAAAAGGCGAACCCTTTAACTTAATGGGCAACATACCGATAGAAGCGGAAGAGATTGAAGAAATAATGAATAAATAGAAGCCGAGAACCAAGAATCAAAACTTTAGACCTAATAGATTTTCCTTCTTTCTACGAACTACAGTGAAAGAGAAAAACTGTTAGGTCTTTTTGAGGCCAGCAGGACTTATGGAAGTATCAAATCTTTTTATTGGCGTTTTTCTAATTATAGTTGGAGTTGTTGTAAAACATTTCAAATTATATTTCTTAATTGCCGGTTATAATACCATGAGCGAGGCTTATAAGGAAAAAGTTAATATTGAAAAAGTAGCTACGCTTTTAAGAAGTGTCATGGTTTTTATGGGCTTGGCTCTTATTTTATTGGCATTAGCCAGTTCATACAACGATAAGCCTGAAATTACCGACTATCTGTTTTTTCCTATTGTAATTGGAAGCGTAATTTATCTTATTGTTAAATCGAATTCCAAAGCCTATAAAAAGTAGGTTTAATTAGCTTTTCATCGCGTGACTTTTCATTATAAAAATATTCCTATCCATTACGAAACCTTCGGAAATGGCCCTGCTATTGTTTTACTTCACGGTTTTTTGGAAAGTGCCACCATGTGGAAACCCTTGATTCCGCAGTTGTCAAAAAATAACCTTGTAATCACGATGGACTTTCCCGGTCACGGAAAGAGCGGCGTTATTGCTGAAATCCATACTATGGAATTGATGGCAGAATTGGTGGATGAAATACTCCAAAAGCTACAAATTTCGTCAGCAAGCTTTTTAGGCCACTCCATGGGTGGTTATGTTACCTTGGCCTATGCCGAATTATTTTCAGAAAAAGTAGAGAAAATAATTCTTTTAAATTCAACACCCGCCGCAGATTCCGAAGAAAGAAAAGAAAATCGCACCCGGGCATTGAAGGTTATAGACCAAAACCCGCAGGCTTACATAAGTATGGCCATTGGAAATCTCTTTGCTGAAAGCTCCCGTGAAAAATTTTCAAAGGAAATTGAAACTTTGAAAAATGAAGCGTTTTCTTTTCCCGTGGAAGGAATAAAAGCCGCCATTAAAGGTATGTGCGATAGAAAAGACAGAACTACTGTTTTAAAAAATTTCAGAAAAGACAAACATGTGATATTGGCAAAAGAAGATCCAATTTTACCATTTTTAGAAACAGAAAAGCTGGCAGAGCTATCTGATGCTTCAGTAAAAATTATTGAAGGCGGCCATATGAGTTTGATAGAAAATGGTGATTCTGTTGCGAAATATTTACATTTTATCGGATAAAATTTGCGCTTTATCTAAAAAAATGTTAATATTGGGAAATTAACCCCAATTAAATTAACAAAGATGGATAAAGTTACGCCCCAAAGCCGACCTCCAATTTTGAGCCTTGTATGCACTGCATTTGGCCATGATTACATCGTAACCCGCAAAATTACCAATCACATTAATGAATATAAATGTGTCTGTTGCGGGAAAGAGGTTTCGAACAGCTATTCTGGTAAATTTGAGCTACTTACCCGCAAACAACGTGAAGTGAATGAGTGTTTATCTTCATTTTTCATAAAAAAGAAAAAACTTTCCATCCATTAGAAATATTTCACTTTCCTCAAGATTCTGTTCCCTTTAAATTAGGGAACAAGGTTTATAGTGACTTATTTTAAAACTTAATCTTTATTTTTCAAGGCATTCCAACCACGTGCAATCAATGGTATTTTTGAGTCTGCGCGGCTAATTAAATGCACTCCTTCCTTTTCATCGGTAATGTGTCCTATTACAGTTAAATGCGGATTTGCCTTTATTTTCGGAAAATCCTCAGTATTAATTGTGAAAAGTAATTCATAGTCTTCCCCTCCGCTCAACGCTATTGTAGTGCTATCGAGATTAAATTCCTCACAGGCTGAAATAACCTGAGGATCCAATGGGATTTTATCTTCATACAAATTACACCCGACTTTTGAGTTGTTGCAGATATGTAATATTTCTGAAGACAAGCCATCGCTAATATCAATCATTGCAGTAGGCTTTACGCCTAATTCTTTCAATAAGGCAGGAATATCCTTTCGGGCCTCTGGTTTTAACTGCCGCTCCACTAAATACGAATATGGTTCCAAATCGGGTTGCGAGTTGGGATTCACCTTAAAAACTTCCTTTTCGCGTTCCAAAACTTGGAGCCCCATATAAGCAGCGCCAAGGTCACCAGTTACAACCAATAGGTCATTTTCTTTTGCACCACTTCTATAAACGGCGTCGCCTTTATTTACAGTTCCTAGGGCAGTGATACTTATAAGCAACCCAGTAGTTGATGAGGTGGTATCGCCGCCCACTAGGTCAATATTATATATTTTGGCTGCCGCTTGAATACCTGCATATAGTTCTTCCAAGGCTTCTACAGGAAATCTATTGGAAACCGCCACGCTAACGGTAATTTGTGATGGTTCTGCATTCATGGCATAAACATCTGAAAGGTTAACGACCACAGCCTTGTACCCCAAATGTTTTAATGGAACGTAGCTTAAATCAAAATGTACTCCTTCTAGTAGTAAGTCTGTGGTTACTACCATTTCTTTTTTTGAATCACAAGAGATTACAGCAGCATCATCGCCAACTCCCTTTACAGTGGACTTTTGCTTTATTTTGAAGTTTTTGGTAAGATGGTCAATCAAGCCAAATTCTCCTAAATTTTCAATATTAGTAGTGGAGTTGTCTTTGTTCTCAAACATGGATCAATTCTATTAGGGTTTTGGCAAAAATACTGCTTCAATAACCAATAAAAAAGCCAAATGAAACATTGCTATAAAATCACAATACTAATATTTAACCTTTTACGTTTGTAGAAAAACACATAATATGTTTACATTTAGCCGCTTTTAAACCTTATATTATATCCAAATGAAAAAAATATTACCAATTCTAGCTTTTTTGATTGCAACTTATTCTTTCGCACAAACACCTTGTGAAAATGGTATGGCCGGACAATACCCCTGCAACGGCTTAGACCTTTTATCTCGCATAAGCCTTAATACTTTTGGCACTGACAGAGGAAATGATTCTTGGGGATGGACCGACCCCCTAGATGGAAAAGAATATGCATTGATGGGCTTGGGCAACGGTACTGCCTTTGTGGATATCACAGACCCCGTGAACCCAATATACCTTGGTAAACTTCCAACACATACAGATTCAAGTACGTGGAGAGATATAAAAGTTTATAACGACCACGCTTTCATAGTAAGTGAAGCTGGGGGGCACGGAATGCAGGTTTTTGATTTAACGCGCCTGCGCAATGTGACTAATGCTCCAGAAACATTTACGGAAGATGCCCATTACGACGGCTTTGGACATTGCCACAATATTGTTATTAATGAAGAAACCGGGTATGCTTTTGCTGTTGGAACAAGTACTTTTGGCGGAGGGCCACATTTTGTGAATATTCAAGACCCAGTAAATCCTGTTGCAGCTGGCGGGTTTAGCGGCGATAATTATTGCCATGACGCTCAAGTTGTTATTTATAACGGCCCAGATTCAGATTATACAGGACGCGAAATATTTTTCGGCAGTAATGAAGACAGAATTTCAATTGTTGACGTAACCAATAAAAATAACCCTATACCTATATCAAACGGTTTTTACGGAAGTGTAGATTACACTCACCAAGGCTGGTTAACAGAAGACCAACGTTATTTTATGATTGGTGACGAATTGGACGAGTCTAATTTTGGATTTAATACCAGAACCATAATCTTTGACCTGAGCGACCTGGACAACCCTGTGGTTCATTTTGAATATGAAGCAGATGTAGCTGCAATAGACCATAACGGTTATGTAAAAGGAAATGAATTCTATTTATCCAGCTACCGTGCAGGATTGCGAGTTTTTGATATTAGCGATATCGAGAACCAAAATATGGTGGAGACCAAATTTTTTGACACTTATCCAACCAGTAATTCAGCCCGTTTTGATGGGGCTTGGAGTGTTTACCCATACTTTGCCAGTGGCAGTATTGTAATTAGCGATATTGACCGTGGACTATTTGTGGTTAGAGATCATCTTTTGGGAGTTAACGACAATTCAATTTCAAACTTCGCAGTTGCTCCAAACCCGGCAACGGAGATTGTTACCGTTACATCAAAAACAGAGCCTATAGCACAAGTAGAAATTTTTAACGTATTGGGGCAAAAGATAATGGATTTAAATTTCACTGAAAGTCTTTCCGAAAACATAAACGTTTCTAACCTTCAATCGGGAATGTATGTGATGAAAATAAATTCAACTACAACAAAACGATTATTAATAGACTAAAAAAACTGTTATCCCCAATATGTTAAATATTAATACCCCAAACCTTAAAGCGCTCCCAATTCTGCTTTCGTTTTCATTATTATTTTTTTCCTGCGGAAAAGATGACGGCCCGGGACCTGAACCCGAAATAAATGGTGAAGTAGAACTGGTAAAAACCTATGGCGGAAGCGGAATAGATGAAGCAGTCTCAGTTGTTGAAGCTGCAGATGGAAGCTATTTAGTTTTAGGAACCACCCGAAGCTCCGACGGTGATATTACTGACCGTTCCGGCTCCGATAGCGATTTTTGGTTGCTAAAACTTTCCAAAACCGGAGATATAATCTGGAGCAAAACATATGGCGGCAGTGATGATGAAAACGCTTCCAGAATTACAAAAACCAATGACGGAGGATACTTATTATCCGGTTACACTACCAGCAACGATGGCGATGTTAACGGCAACGAAGGTTTTCAGGACTATTGGGTGGTAAAGGTTGATAATGCTGGCAACATTTTATGGGAAGAAAATTTTGGTTTTTCAGGCAGTGATCAAGCTTTCAAGGCCTTTCAAACCTCAGACGGCGGATATTTTATAACAGGTTTTTTTGATGTTTCAGCAAGTGGCGGCGCTGGAAATGATTTCCAAAGAGGTACCATGCACGGCGTTGGTGAGTTTTGGGGAATTAAACTAGCTGCTGATGGCACCAAGGAATGGAGACGTTATTTTGGCGGAACCAATAACGACCGTAGCTATGATGCCCTTGAAACTGCAGATGGCGGTTTTTTAATGACCGGCACCTCCGAAAGTGAGGATTTTGACAAAACTGACCCTAAAGGAAGTTATGATTACTGGGCGGTACGCCTAACGGCTGATGGCGATTTGGTTTGGACCAAATCTTTTGGAGGAGACGAGATCGATAACTCCTATGCTTCCATAAAAACTAATGACGACAACTATATAATGGTTGGCGACTCTAGAAGCTCAGACCAAGATGTAACCTCCCCACGAGGAAATGCGGATGCTTGGATGGTAAAGTTTGACGATAACGGAAGTAAAATCTGGCAAAAATCTTTTGGCGGTTCCCAATTTGATACTGCCCACAGCATTGTGCAACGCAACAATGGAGATTATATACTCTCAGGTCATAGCCGAAGTGCAGATGGAGATCTACAAACCAACAATGGCGTGAACGACGTTTGGGTTTTTATTGTTGACGGAAATGGAGCTATGAGGTTTCAAAAAAGTATAGGAGGCTCAAACCTTGATTTTGCGTCAGAAGCTATTGAAACTTCAGACAATAAAATTTTAGTGGTAGGCAACAGTGAAAGCAACGATTTGGATATACCTTCAAACAAAGGCTCCAAAGATTTTTTAATGATTAGAATAAAATAGTTTTAACAATTTACAAATCCCTTTTTTTAACCTATGAAAAAAATAGTTTTTTTATTAGCTATAGCATTTGCTGCAATTGGCTGTAGTAACGATGATGATGGCAATAACATTCCGGTAACTGCTGCCGTATCTTTTAACTTTACCCAAAACTGGGGAGTAACTGAGATTACCCCATCCAATTATACCTCAGGAGTTTATGAAAATGCCGCAGGAAATTATGTTTCTATTGATAGACTTCGGTATTTAATTTCACGGGTAGAGCTTCATAAAGCAGATGGCACGACTGTTTCTTTTGATGGTTACCAATTAATTGATCTTGCCGATGCAGGTTCGTTGAGTTTTAACCCTTCAGAATCAGTAGCTACTGGTGATTATACGGGTATTTCATTTGTTTATGGTTTTAATGAAGAGGATAACGTAAATGGAGCTTATCCAGATTTAAATGCTGCTGATTGGAATTGGCCAACCATGCTGGGCGGAGGGTATCACTTTATGCAGATGGATGGTAATTTTGACGACTCAAACGGCACATCACAGCCCTATAATTTTCACAACGGTACTGCGAGGGTAAGTGAAGGTGTTTTTGAACAAAACTTCATCAGTTTTGATTTTGACCAAAACTTTACCATTTCTGGCGATGTAACCATAGAAATAGCAATGGATATTTCAGAATGGTACAAAAATCCTTTAACTTGGGATCTTAACGATAGAAGTGTTAATTTAATGATGAATTATCTAGCCCAAAAAGATATGCAAAGAAACGGCGCAACCGTTTTCAGCATTGGTGCTATAACACAATAATTTAAAAAAATTGAAGGAACGGTCCATGAAATTGTTTCGAGTATTCTTTGGAATTTTAGCCATGAGCTTGTTTATTGCTTGTTCATCAAGCGATCCAGATCCTGCAGATCCCAATGAAGATTATATACCCACTCCAAAACCATTGACCGTTCCTCCTATTTTTGACCGCTTACTACCTCCCCCAATCGTTCCTGCTGATAATCCACAAACTGTAGAAGGAGTAGCCTTGGGCCGTAAATTGTTTTTTGACCCCATACTTTCCGGTGACGGAACACAAGCCTGTGCTTCTTGCCACCAACCTGCTAATTCCTTTACCGATACCGATCGTTTCAGTATAGGAATAGATGGCTTGGAAGGCACAAGAAATTCTATGCCTATCTTCAATACGGCTTGGAACACAAAAAATAAATTTTTCTGGGATGGCCGTGCTTCCAGCCTTGAGGCACAAGCCTTGGAACCTGTTACCAACCCCATAGAAATGCACAATACTTGGCAAAATGCCGTGTCGAGTTTACAAAGCGATGCGGAATACCCCGAACTTTTCAACAAAGCTTTTGGAACCGGCAATATTACCAAAGAGTTAACCGCAAAGGCTATTGCCCAGTTTGAAAGAACCCTTATTTCAGCTAATTCTCCTTTTGATAAGTATCTTTTGGGCGAAGGTAGCCTTACGCCCCAGGAATTGAACGGCTTTCAAATATTTATGGATGAATCGCGCGGAGATTGTTTCCATTGCCACGGTAATGAAAACAGCCCATTATGGACAGACAATATTTTTCACAATAACGGCCTCGATGCAATTATAACCGACAAAGGTTTGGGCAATGTTACCGGAGATCCAAACCATGATGGTTTGTTCAAATCACCATCACTTCGAAATTTAGCTTACACAGCACCCTATATGCACGATGGCCGATTTGCAACTTTGGATGAGGTTATAAATCATTATAGTGAAGGGCTCGTGTATTCAAGAACAATTGATCCGCTGATGAAAGCTGTATCACGTGGCGGAGTCCATTTAACAGAATCTGACAAAGCAGACTTAAAAGCATTTCTTCTTTCGCTTTCAGACCCTTCCTTTATAAGTAACCCCGATTTTCAGGATCCCAATTAATTTCTGAAGTAGTTTCGAATTCTAATACCCTAAAAAATACGGGGTGTTAATTATTGTTTAAAACTATGGCCCCATAGTTTTAAAATCCTACTTCCGTATGGTCAAAAGTACGAATTGATGTATATTTGCCGTCTAATTTAGAATTAATCTACATATGATTAGGGTAAGTGAAAGCGCAAAAACCAAAATTGCACAATTGATGGCCGAAGAGGGCTTTAATATTGCAAATGATTTTGTACGCGTTGGCGTAAAAAGTGGCGGGTGTTCAGGACTAAGCTATGAGCTGAAATTTGACCATAATTTAGGCGAAGACGATAAACTCTTTGAGGAAGAAAATGTAAAAATAGCCGTAGACAAAAAAAGCTTTTTATATTTAGTTGGCACTACACTTGAATACAGTGGCGGCCTGAATGGAAAAGGATTCGTATTTAAGAATCCTAATGCAAACCGCACCTGTGGCTGCGGAGAATCTTTTTCACTTTAAAATATAAATGAGGATGAGCAAGTATACTGAAGATGATTTAAAAAAAGAACTGGAAACCAAGGAATACGAATATGGTTTCTATACCGATATAGAATCTGACACTTTTCCCATAGGGATAAACGAAGATGTAGTTCGTGCCATTTCAAAAAAGAAAGAAGAGCCCGAATGGATGACTGAATGGCGTTTGGAGTCCTTCCGATATTGGCAGGAAATGGTAGAGCCAGATTGGGCAAACGTTCATTACGAAAAGCCTAATTTTCAAAATATTTCCTATTATTCCGCACCCAATAAAAAACCAAAATATAATAGTATTGACGAAGTAGATCCTGAGCTTTTGGATACTTTTAAAAGGCTGGGGATTTCTTTGGACGAGCAAAAGAAATTGGCCGGAGTTGCAGTAGATATTGTTATGGACTCCGTATCCGTGGCTACTACTTTCCAAAAAACATTGGCGGAAAAAGGAATTATTTTCTGCTCTATTTCCGAAGCCATTCGCAAACATCCCGAATTGGTAAAAAAATATCTGGGAACCGTAGTGCCGCAGCGCGATAATTTTTACGCCGCCCTTAACAGTGCCGTGTTTAGTGATGGTTCCTTTTGTTACATCCCAAAAGGCGTTCGCTGCCCGATGGAGCTTTCTACCTATTTCAGAATTAACCAGGCCGGAACCGGACAGTTTGAAAGAACCCTCGTAATTGCCGATGAAGGCAGCTACGTAAGCTATTTGGAAGGCTGTACTGCCCCAAGCCGCGATGAAAACCAATTGCACGCCGCCGTGGTGGAACTTATTGCCCTGGACGGTGCCGAGATAAAATACTCAACGGTTCAAAACTGGTTTCCGGGCGATAAGGAAGGAAAAGGTGGGGTTTACAATTTTGTGACCAAAAGAGGTATTTGCGAGAAAAATGCAAAAATTTCCTGGACCCAAGTAGAAACCGGAAGCGCTGTAACCTGGAAGTATCCAAGTTGTGTACTTAAGGGTGACAATTCCATCGGGGAATTTTACTCCATTGCCGTAACTAACGATTATCAACAGGCCGATACTGGCACAAAGATGATTCACATTGGTAAAAACACTAAAAGCACCATAATTTCAAAAGGTATTTCGGCAGGAAAATCACAGAATAGTTATCGCGGTTTGGTGAAAATTATGCCAAACGCAGACAACGCGCGTAATTTTTCCCAGTGCGATTCCTTGTTGATGGGCAACAGTTGTGGCGCGCACACCTTCCCCTATATTGAAGCAAAAAACAAAACCGCCCAAATAGAGCACGAGGCTACGACCAGTAAAATTGGCGAAGACCAAATTTTCTATTGCAACCAGCGGGGAATT
The DNA here is from genome assembly GCF_001573155.1 of Aequorivita aquimaris. GTDB lineage: Bacteria > Bacteroidota > Bacteroidia > Flavobacteriales > Flavobacteriaceae > Aequorivita > Aequorivita aquimaris. The sequence continues at coordinate 17,882 of NZ_JRWG01000009.1, forward strand.
GATACTGAAAAGGCCATTGCACTGATAGTAAATGGTTTCAGTAAAGAAGTGTTGAATAAACTGCCAATGGAATTTGCTGTTGAAGCACAAAAACTATTGGAGATAAGCCTCGAGGGGTCAGTTGGCTAAACACTTTATGTCTTGGAAAATTAAGTAGAAAACTAAATATACAACCTATGAAAAAAATCGTTTTGTTGTCAATGCTTTTAGCAGTAGTATTTTCTTGTAAAAATTCTGAAGAAAAAAATTCCGAAGTTGAAGAAACAACTACCGAAAATGTTGAAGTTAAAGCTTATAAAGGAGATTATATCGATTCAAATGGCGCTTTGGTGCTAATGGGGACTAACTTTATTTATGGTGTGAAGCGCAACGAAATGTCAGAAAAACTCTCACAACAGGTTGCTAATGTAAAAAAGAATGATTTTGATATGGTGGGTGTAGTTGTGAGAGGAAATATTTCAAAAAATACAGATACTGACAGCGAGTGGGAAGAAGTGATTACAATAACAGAAATAATGAGGGTTAGTGACAAACCTTCAGAAGCGGATATAAAATTTGAAGAATCAGCAAAGAATAATTAAGATGTTAAAAATAAAAGATTTACACGCCGGACTTGAAGGAAAAGACATACTGCAAGGTATTAATCTTGAAGTAAAAGCAGGCGAAGTCCACGCAATAATGGGACCCAACGGTTCTGGAAAAAGTACCTTGGCCTCAGTTGTTGCAGGCAAAGAGGAGTATGAGGTTAGCAGAGGCTACATTACATTTGAAAACGAGGATATTTCTGAGTTGGATCCTGAGGAAAGAGCCCATAAAGGCATCTTTCTTTCCTTTCAATATCCTGTGGAAATTCCTGGGGTTTCCGTGACCAATTTTATAAAAACGGCCATCAACGAAACCCGCAAATCGAAAAAGATGGACGATATGCCTGCATCCGAAATGCTTAAAATGATTAAGGAAAAGGCAGACATGCTGGAGATTGACCGTAAATTTCTTTCACGTTCACTAAATGAAGGTTTTTCCGGAGGTGAAAAGAAACGAAACGAGATTTTCCAAATGGCAATGCTCGAACCAAAGCTTGCTATCCTAGACGAAACTGACTCTGGGCTGGACATTGACGCACTCAAAATTGTGGCAAATGGCGTAAATAAGTTAAAGAGTGGAGATAATGCCGTAATCGTTATCACCCACTATCAGCGCCTTTTGGACTATATAGTTCCAGATTTTGTACACGTTTTAATGAACGGAAGAATCGTAAAATCCGGCACCAAGGAACTGGCTTACGAGCTTGAGGAAAAAGGATACGATTGGATTAAGGAAGAATTGGTTTAAAATAGTTTCTGGTTTCTGGTTTCAAGTTTCTGGTTGGATAAAATCCAAAAATTTATGGCCACAATTGAAAGGTTTGAAGATTTAGATATTTGGAAAGAAGCAAGACTTCTTTCCAAAGAAATAATCCGGTTATCAAAAAATACTGAACTAAAAACCGATTACAAACTAAGAGACCAGATAAAAAACGCATCGGGTTCCGTAATGGACAATATAGCCGAAGGGTTTGAAAGAGACGGAAATTTAGAATTCAGACAATTTCTATCAATCGCAAAAGGTTCCGCGGGAGAATCTCGCTCGCAATTATATAGGATTTATGATTCTGAATATATTTCAGAAGAAGAATTATCTTCTTTGGTTAATAGATATTTGAACTTAAGTAAACGAATAGCGAACTTTATCATATATCTGAACAAAAATGAATTTAAAGGCAACAAGTACAAATAACTTGAAACCTGAAACAAGAAACTTGAAACAATATTTTCATGAGCTTTAAAGACAAATTATTATCATCATACATCGCCCTGGAAGATTATTTGGAGTTTGATTCGCCATTGCACGATGTGCGTAATAACGCCATAAAAATTTTTGAAGAAAAAGGGTTTCCCACAAAGAAAGAGGAAGCGTGGAAATACACATCACTCAATACTTTGCTGAAACCAGATTACAGCATCTATTCAAATAAAGAGCGTAATGTTGAGCTAAAAAATGTTCGAAAGTATTTTCTGCACGAAATTGACACCTACAAACTTGTTTTTGTAGACGGAGTTTACAATTCGTTCCTTTCAGAAACCACGCACGATTCGCTGGATGTTTGTTTAATGTCTGCGGCATTGAACAAAAGCAAATACAAGCCCGTGATTGAAGCCTATTTCAACAAGGCCGCAAAGAGCGATAGTTTAACTGCGCTAAATACTGCTTTTACAAAAGAAGGCGCTTACATCCACATTCCAGCCCATAAAGAAGTTGAAAAGCCCATTGAAATAATTAATTTCTCTACTGGAAATGAAGCGGCAATTTTTTTACAACCAAGAAATCTAATAGTGGTTGGCGAAAATGCGCACGTACAAATAATTGAACGTCACCAAAGTCTTTCCAGTAATGAGGTTTTGACCAATTCTGTTACCGAGATTTTTGCCGAAAAACGCGCTTACGTAGATTATTATAAAATTCAAAACGACGAAGCCACCGCTTCTTTGATTGACAATACATACATCTCACAACAGCGTGATACGGTTTGCCGCGTGCATACTTTCGCCTTTGGCGGAAAATTGGTTCGCAACAACCTCAACTTTTTCCAAAAAGGGGAAAACTGCGATTCTACACTGAAAGGAATTACCATTCTTGAAGGCAAGCAACATACAGACCACAACACATTGGTACACCACATAGCACCAAACTGCGAAAGCCACCAAGATTACAAAGGGCTGTTTGCAGAAGCTTCCACGGGGGTTTTCAACGGAAAGATAATAGTTGAGAAAGATGCCCAAAAGATTGACGCCTTTCAGCAGAACAACAACATTTTGATTGATGATAAAGCCACGATAAACGCCAAGCCGCAGTTGGAAATTTTTGCCGACGACGTAAAATGCTCGCACGGTTGCACTATTGGTCAGTTTGACGAAGATGCACTATTCTACCTTCGCAGTCGCGGAATTGGGCTGAAAGAATCTCGTGCCTTGTTAATGTATGCGTTTGCGAATACCGTTTTGGAAAGTGTTAAAATTCCAGAATTGAAAGTGCGGATCAATAAGCTTATTGCCAATAAAATTGGGGTGAGTTTGGGATTTGAGCTTTAAAATTATTTTTTATGAGCTTTGATATCCAAAAAATACGCAAAGATTTCCCCATCCTTTCCCGAAAGGTAAACGGCTATCCGTTGGTATATTTGGACAACGCGGCAACGTCGCAAAAACCGCAACAGGTTATTGATTGCATTGTGGATTATTACAGCAATTACAATGCAAATATCCATCGCGGAGTGCACACACTTTCACAGGAAGCGACAGACGCTTATGAGTCTGCCCGTAAAAAAATTCAAACTCATTTTAACGCAAAGGAAGCCTACGAAATCATTTTCACGGCGGGTACCACCCACGGAATAAATCTGGTGGCAAATGGTTTTTCTGAAATTCTAAAAAAAGGCGATGAAATAATCGTTTCCGCAATGGAACACCACAGCAATATCGTGCCGTGGCAAATGCTGTGCGAAAAAACCGGAGCCATTTTGAAGGTTATTCCGATGAACGAGGAAGGCGTTTTGGTTTTTTCGGAATATGAAAAATTGCTTTCAAAAAAAACGAAACTGGTTTTCGTAAACCACATTTCAAATGCATTGGGAACTATCAATCCCATTGTTGAAATTATTGAAAAAGCACACGAAGTTGGAGCTGCCGTGCTGGTTGACGGCGCACAAGCCTGTTCACACATAAAACCCGATCTTCAAAGACTCGATGTAGATTTCTACGTAACCTCAGCACACAAAATGTGTGGGCCAACGGGCGTTGGGATTCTTTATATGAAGGAGGAATGGGGCAACAAACTCCCGCCCTATCAAGGCGGTGGCGAGATGATTGCTGAAGTTACTTTTGAAAAAACCACCTATGCCGGACTGCCGCATAAATTTGAGGCCGGAACCCCTAATATCTGTGGCGGCATTGCTTTTGGAGCAGCTATTGACTATCTAAACACAATCGGTTTTGAAGCAATTGAAAAGCACGAAAACGAACTTTTAAAATATGCTACTGAAAAACTTTTGAAAATTGACGGTTTAAAAATTTACGGTACGGGACCTGATAAAACCTCTGTGGTTTCATTCAACATTGAAGGAATTCATCCCTACGATATAGGTGCCATTGTTGACAAATTGGGCATTGCCGTGCGCACCGGCCACCACTGCGCGCAGCCTATTATGGATTTTTATAAAATTCCGGGAACGGTTCGGGCTTCCTTTGCATTTTACAATACATTGGAAGAAGTGGATGCCTTGGTAACAGCAGTAAAAAAAGCTAAAATGATGTTAAGTTGAACCATCACTAAAAGTTAAAACTTGAACTTTGAGTATTCAATTTTAAAATATAAAGACATGAAAACACTTGCCACTTTATCTATTCTTATTTTCAGTATAATCTTTACCAGTTGCGATGAAACCAAAAAAGTGATTGATGTTGCGGGCAGCGTACAACTTACGGGAAGCTATACTGTTTCAGCAATCAATGGTAAGAAATTAGTAAATGCTACTAACCCAACTTTTACAATGTCTGCACTGGACAATTCCTTCCGTGGAACTACCGGTTGTAATTCAGTTTTTGGAAATTATACAATTGATCTCTATACAATTAATTTTAGTGATCTTGCGGTAAGCGAAAAATTTTGTGCAGAAAAAGAAATTATGAAAACAGAACGTGATTTTCTAGATGCGCTCAACAATACAGGTTCGTACGCCTTGGATAATGGGGTTCTTACCTTCTATTCAAAAACAGACCGCAGTGTACTTTTGAGTGCAAAGAAAGATGAAAAATAATTGGATTAAATGATGACGATTGAAGCAATACAGGAAGAATTGATCGACGAGTTTTCTATGTTTGACGACTGGATGCAGCGTTATGAATATATGATAGAGCTTGGCAAATCTCTCCCGTTGATTGACGAAAATTTAAAAACCGACGATAAACTGATAAAAGGCTGCCAAAGCAAAGTGTGGCTTAATTCAGAAATGAAAAACGGAAAAATTATTTTTACCGCAGATAGCGACGCCATCATCACCAAAGGAATAATTGCCGTGTTGGTACGCGTTTTTTCAAACCAAAAACCTCAGGCCATACTTGATGCCAATACCGATTTTATTGATGAAATAGGATTGAAAGAACACCTTTCACCTACACGGGCAAATGGTTTGGTCTCTATGATTAAACAAATGAAAATGTATGCCCTGGCATACCAAACACAACTTAATAATTAATTAAATGGGAGCAGATACAGAAATAGACATGGCTGAACTGGGCGAAAAAATAGTAACCGTCCTAAAAACCATTTATGACCCCGAAATACCCGTTGATATCTATGAACTTGGATTAATCTACGATGTATTCATAAATGAGGATCGTGAAGTGAAAATATTGATGACACTCACCACTCCCAATTGTCCGGTAGCAGAAAGTTTGCCGCTGGAAGTTGAGGAAAAAGTAAAGTCGATGAAAATGATAAAAGATGCAGAGGTAGAAATAACTTTCGACCCGCCGTGGACACAGGAACTGATGAGCGAAGAAGCAAAGCTAGAGCTAGGGATGCTTTAAAAAAAGTGTTCCGTATTCAGTTGCAGTTGGCAGTGACAAATAACCCAAAAATTTAATATCTTTTTCTGTGAAAGAAATAGTAAACCGTGTAGCGAATAGCAAATTGGCAACTTTTGACCTTGAGGCAATCTATCCGCAAGGTGAAAGGATCGCTTTTGATATTTCGCAATGGTTGTTGGAAGGTATTGTACTTCGCGAAAGTGAATTTCGCGAGCAAGCCAAGGAACACGATTGGAGCGATTACCAAGATAAATATGTTGCTCTTTTTTGCAGTACCGATGCCATTGTTCCAGGCTGGGCATACATACTTTTATCACTTCATTTAGCTCCTTTTGCAAAAAAGGTTACCGTTGGAAGCTTAGATGAATTGGAAAGCGTTCTCTTTACGGAAATACTCCAAAACATTGATATTTCAGAATACACAGACAAACCTATCATTATAAAAGGTTGTGCCCATAAACCTATTCCACAGAATGCATACGTACTATTGGCCCAAAAACTCCAGCCAGTTGCAAAAAGTATAATGTATGGTGAAGCCTGCTCTTCTGTACCACTTTTTAAAAAAAAGTAGGAAAATTTAAATTTTACCGTAAGAATTCACAAAAGACACTCTGTTTTTAGCGCTGTTTTTACCACATTTTCAAAAGAGTAAGTACTTTTGCAAAAATTAAAACTATTTTAAAAATGAAAAAACTTTTACTCCTTGCTGTTGTGTTCACTATACCTATGGCAATAGTAGCACAAGATGAAAATGCAAAAGACACCATCCCCAATGGATGGACCCGTGCGGGAAATCTTTCGCTATTGTTCAACCAAGCAGCTTTCAACCATGAATGGACAGGTGGTGGAACTTCCAATTATTCGGGAAATCTTTCACTTACTTATGATTTCAACTATAAACACGACAAACTTAGTTGGAACAACCGCTTGATAGGTGAATATGGCCTTACTAAAAACAAGGATGATAAATATTCCCGAAAAACCAATGACCGCTTGGAGCTAAACTCTATTTTAGGTAAACAGATAAAAGAAAGCAATTGGTATTATTCATTGTTCTTGAACTTTAAAACACAGTTTGCAAAAGGTTATGAATTTAATAGCGACTTGAATCCTGAAGACGAGGGCTACCGTACAGAAACCACCCATATTCTATCACCCGCCTACATTCAGTTTGGCCCAGGTCTGCTTTGGAAAAAAAGCGATAACCTTTACGTGAATATTTCTCCGGCAACGGCTAAATTCATTTTGGTAGATAAAGATTTTACCGCTGTAGATGAATCAGTTCCCGGAGCTTTGGACGCGTACAACGAAAATAAATATTTTGGGGTTGATGCCAATGAAACTAGCCGTTTTGAATTTGGCGCTTCTCTTTCTGGATATGCAAAATTTGATGTAATGGCAAATATATCTGTAGAAAATATATTGAACCTTTATTCAAATTATCTTGAAGATCCACAAAACGTAGATATAGATTACACTCTTAATCTAGTGATGAAGGTGAATAAATACATCACTACAAACGTAACTTTTCAAGCTATATATGATGACAATGCAGTACAAGGGTTCCAGATTCGCGAAGCTTTGGGCGTTGGTTTAACCTATGGCTTTTAAGAGATAAAATGTATAATAAAGAAAGCTGCCAAGTTTCAATTCTTGGCAGCTTTTTTTATTTTCTTGTTAAAAAATTTTAATCCTCCTCGGTATATTCATCATATAAGAAATTGTTATATGGGAAACGAGTGGTATGTATTTCCTTTACTTTTTCATAAACCAGCTTTCGGAATTCGCTGAAGTTTTCCTTGTTCAAAGCAGAGATAAATATGGCGTCGCCGTTTACTTTGGACATCCAGGTTTGTTTCCATTCTTCCAAAGTATAATGTGCCTTGGTTTTTTCGGTCATCAAATCGTCGTCTTCAATCTCTTCCGCTTCATAAGCATCAATTTTATTGAAAACCATAATGGTAGGTTTGTCTGCGCTGCCTATTTCCTCCAAGATTTTATCTACGGAATCTATATGGTGTTCAAAGGATGGATGGCTGATATCTACTACGTGCAGCAGTAAATCTGCCTCTCGTACTTCATCTAAAGTACTTTTGAAGGATTCCACAAGTTGCGTGGGCAATTTTCTAATGAACCCAACGGTATCTGTCAACAAAAAGGGAAGGTTGCCTATAACCACTTTCCGAACCGTGGTATCGAGGGTTGCAAAGAGTTTATCTTCGGCAAAGACATCACTTTTACTTATCACGTTCATCAGGGTAGATTTGCCAACATTTGTGTAACCAATAAGTGCCACGCGTACCAAGGAGCCGCGATTGCCACGCTGCACTTCCATTTGGCGGTCTATTTTCTTTAATTTATCTTTCAGTAAAGCAATACGGTCGCGCACAATACGTCTGTCTGTTTCAATTTCCGTTTCTCCCGGGCCTCGCATCCCGATACCCCCACGCTGGCGTTCCAAGTGAGTCCACATACCTGCCAGTCTAGGAAGTAAATACTGGTATTGCGCAAGTTCTACTTGTGTTCGGGCATAACTGGTTTGTGCACGCTGTGCGAATATGTCCAAAATTAAATTTGTACGGTCTATTATTTTGCACTGTAATATTCTTTCAATATTTTTTTGTTGTGCGGGCGAAAGTTCATCATCAAATATTGCAACGCCCACTTCGTGCGCGTCCACAAAATTTTTTACCTCTTCCAATTTTCCGGTCCCAATAAAAGTCTTCGGATTGGGCACGTCCATTTTTTGGGTGAAGCGTTTAAGCACTTCGCCACCTGCCGTATATGCCAAAAACTCAAGTTCGTCCAGATATTCGTTAGATTTTTCTTCGTCTTGATACTGGGTTATCAATCCGATTAAAACTGCTTTTTCATAAGATATATCCGTTGGTTCAATCATACTATGTAATACTCTAAGTTGTAGTTGTTATCGATTCTTAAGTTACAATTTATTTAAGAATTAATATTTCCACAAATGTACAAAACACATGTTGAGACCTCTATGTTCCTTATGACCATTTTATGATTGTAATTAATGACTTTTTTTATTCAAACTGAGAAAAATGAAAAGGAATTTCTTAGAAAATTCATATATTTCGCTGTTAAAAAAAAGTTAACGCTAAATACTCTTTAATAACAACCAATAAAAACTTTATGGATAAAAAATTACCTCTCTATTTACAAAGTTGCCATCATTTCTTTAAAGTCAACTTTAAAAAAAACTTACTTGCTTTTTTTAGTCTTTTATTTATTTCTTTATCAGCATTTTCACAAGGGCCGGGATGTCCTAATGTATATGCAGGGGAAGATGTAGAATTAGGTTGTGGCGAACCCTGTACCGACCTTACCGCAAGTTTTTTAGACACTGGTGAAACTACCAGTTATGAAGTTTCTTCAATTACATATGATCCTCCTTTCCCGTTTACGGGGGGAACTCCTGTTTCAGTGAATACAGATGATATTTGGTCTGATGCTATCCAATTACCTTTTGATTTCTGTTTTTTTGGTGAAACCTATACGGAGATGGTTATCGGATCTAATGCAGTAGTTTCTTTCGACTTGGCAAACAATCAGCCAGGGGATTTTTGTGATTGGTCCTTTGATGACCCTATTCCAAGTCCCAACTTATTTTTCACTACAATCTTTGGCCCTTACATGGATGTTGATCCATCTGTACAAGGCTCGGGCATTATAAACTGGGCTGTTTTTGGGGAATCTCCTTGCCGGACCATGGTAGTTAACTTTCCCAATATTCCATATTTTGGATCAGCCTGCCCAAATCTCTCACTTACTTCACAAATCGTTATATACGAAACTACCAATGTAGTGGAAGTATATGTTCAGGACAGACCAAGCGGCTGTACATGGAATGACGGAAATGCTGTTTTGGGAATACAAAACCAAAACGGTACTGTTGGTTACACTGCTCCTGAAAGAAATACAAGCGATTGGGCTGCTACCAACGAAGCTTGGCGTTTTACGCCCAATGGCGCATCAAACGTTGCTTTTTCTTGGCTTGATTCTATGGGGACTGTTATTGGTACCGATACAACTATAAATGTGTGCCCAACAGATCAATCAACTACCTACACCGCCCAAGCAGTTTACACAAACTGTAATGGAGATGTTATTACGGAAACGGATGAAATTACGGTAACAAGAATAGGTTCCTTTACAGTAGATCTAGGCGGGGATCAGGAACTTTGTGATGCAGAAAGCTATGATATTACTGCCGAAATCACTGGAGGAGATCCAACTGATGCTACATTTCTTTGGAATACTGGTGAAACCACACAGACTATTACTGTTACCACTTCTGGAACATATTCTGTAGATGTTACCATAGGTACTTGTACAATTTCTGCTTCCGTAGTTATAAACTTTAATGAACTTCCTTTAATAGAGCTTGGAGACAATATTGAAACCTGTTTCTTTGACCCTATAATTTTAGATGCTTCTCCGTCTAACTATGACCCTACTGATGCTACCTATGAATGGAGTTTGGACGGGGTTGTGCTGGCAGGAGAAACAAATCCAACCCTCAATGCTACCCAGTATGGCGTATATAGCGTAAATGTTTCTGCAAATGGATGTTTGGCAACAGATGAAGTAACCATTTCTCCACAAACACTCAATGTTGCATTAGGAGATGATTTTACTTCTTGTTTTGAAATTCCCGAAACTCTTACTGCTGAAGCTATAGATTTTGACCCAGCTACAGCAACCTTCGAATGGAGCCTAGACGGAATAGTAATTGCCGGAGAAACCAACCAAACACTTAATATAACTGAGCCTGGAACATATGTGGTTACGGCTACTGTTAATTCCTGTACTGCCACAGATACCATTGTTGTTGGGTTGGGCAATATTGAAGTAACTGTAAATGATGACTTCCAAACCTGTTTTGAATCTCAAGTTCAATTAGAAGCAATGCTTACAGTTCAAAATCCTGAAGCAACTTACCAATGGAGCCTTGATGGTAACATTATTCCTGATGAAACAAATTCTACTTTAATAATTACCGAAGTAGGAACATATACCGTAACTGCAACCGTAGGGACCTGTTCAGCATCTGATAGCGTAACAGTTTCCTTTAGAGACGACCTTGAAGTAACTCTTGATGAAGACTTCAAAACATGTCCTAACGAACTTCAGATTTTAACCGCAACAACTGATGAAGAAGACGCAACATTCCAATGGTTCTTAAATGGAGATATAATTGCCGGTGAAACTAACAAAACCCTAGAGTTTTCTTTGGAGACCGGCACTTTTGGCACCCAAACCTTTGAAGTTGTAATTTCTGTTGGTGGATGCTCTGGTACAGACTCAGTAGATGTTACTTTGTATGAAGTTGGAAACTGCATAATATCTGAAGGACTTTCTCCAAATGGCGATGGTTTTAATGATACACTTGACCTTACATTCCTAAATGATAGAACTGGAATCAGTAAGCTTCAAATCTTTAATAGATTGGGAACCCTGGTTTTTGAGCAAAACAATTACACAAACCAATGGAGAGGCCAAACCAATGATGGTGAAGACCTTCCTACCGGGACGTATTTCTACGTAATTGACCTTGCCGGAAATGATGCGGTTTATGGCTCACAGGCCACAGGCTGGATCTATCTTAACCAAGAGGCTAACTAAAAACCATTAAATACTTTTTAACTACCAAATAGATAAAAATGAAAAAACATATATATATCCTAATTGTATTGATGGCAGGGTTGCTCTTTCAGGAAACACAAGCGCAGCAGGACCCCCAATACACCCAGTACATGTACAATATGAACGTGGTGAACCCAGCCTATGCGGGCTCCAAGGAAAGTCTTTCACTCACCGCCCTTTACAGAAACCAATGGTCCGGAATGGACGATAACCCAGTTACCTTTACCTTTTCGGCACATTCGCCCATTAGTGATAAAATAGGCCTGGGTCTTTCCGCCATAAAAGACGAGTTGGGTCCCGTAAGCGAGACCAATGTGTATGCAGATTTCTCCTACACCTTGCAATTGGGCAGTACCGTAAAACTTGCCTTGGGTCTAAAAGCCGGGGCCACCTTTCACGAGGTGGGCCTAAGCGGTCTGGAACTTCAGGATCCAAATGACCCTTTCTTTTCAGAAGACATAAATAACACCTACCCAAATATCGGGGCAGGTGCTTTTCTGTACGGCGATAAGTTTTACGTAGGATTTTCGGTTCCAAATATGCTGAAATCCGTTCACCTTGATGAAAACGGAATCAAGTACGGTTCCGAGACCAACCATTACTTCGCCACCGCAGGATATGTCTTCCAAGTTTCGGATAACTTTAAGTTGAAGCCTTCCGTGATGGTGAAATCTGCCTTTGACGCTCCCGTTTCCTACGATGGTAACCTGAACGCGCTGTTCTATGATAAATTTGAACTTGGAGCATCCTACAGATTGGACGATTCGTTTAGCGGTTTGGTTGGGTTCCAGATTACCCCAAACATCCGTGTGGGCTATGCTTATGACCACGTAACCTCCGACCTTAAAACAGTTGGCCCGGCCTCACACGAAGTAGTGCTGACCTTCGATCTGTTCTTTAAGCCACGCGTTTTACGTTCACCAAGATTCTTCTAATAACCAAACAAATTTCATTTAAGATGAACAAGATATATACAATCCTTTTACTCATTGCGGTAAGCAGCACAATGGCTTTCGCACAAAACAGTAAAACAAAAAAGGCCGATCAGTATTACGACCGCCTGCAATATACCGATGCCGCAGAGGCCTATCAGAAATTGCTGAAAAAGGGCGAGGGCAGCACCTACGTGTTTACCCGTCTGGGCAACAGCTATTACTTTATTAACGATACCAAAAAGGCCGAAACCTATTACAAACGCGTGGTAAAACGCAAAGATGTAGATGCCGAAACGGTCTATAACTATGCCCAATCGTTAAAGGCGAACGGCAAGTTTGCCGATTACAATACCTATATGAAGCAGTTTGCCGAAATGAAACCGAACGATTCCAGAGCGGTAACGTTTATGAAAAACCCAGACTATCTACCGGAAATTATTGACGAAAACGCCCAGAAATATTCGGCCACAAACCTAGACGCCCTTAACTCAAAGTACTCCGATTTTGGAGGTACCGTGGTGGGCAGCGATTTCTATTTTACTTCTGCGAGAAATACTTCCCGCAAAAAGTACGGCTGGAACGAAGAACCGTTTTTGGACATTTACAAGGCTTCCCTGGTAGGTGGAATGGTTAAGGGCGAATCGCTTTTGAAGGGAGACGTAAACACCAAATACCACGAGAGTACCGTAGCCATTACCGCAGACGGCAAGCGCATGTATTTTGACCGAAACGATTACTACAACGGCAAGTATAAAAAGAGCGAAGAGGGCATCAACGAGCTGAACATCTACTACGCCGAAAACGTAAACGGCGAGTGGAAAGATATTAAGCCAGTGCCTTTTAACGACCGCGAGTATTCCACCAGCCACCCTGCACTAAGCCCAGACGGTAGCACGCTTTACTTTACAAGCGACCGTCCCGGCGGCAAAGGCCAGGCAGACATTTATAAAGTATCCATTTCAAAAGACGGTACTTTCGGCACGCCCGTAAACCTTGGCGACAATATCAATACCGAAGGAAAGGAAGGCTTTCCTTTTGTGGACTCCAATGGCACACTCTACTTTAGCAGCGATGCGCATTTGGGAATGGGCGGACTGGATGTTTTTGCAGCAGAAGCCAACGGAGATTCTTTTGGTGAAGTTAAAAACCTTGGACTTGGAGTTAACAGTAGTGATGATGATTTTGCATATTCTTATAGTCCAGCCACAGAGGAAGGTTATGTGTCTTCCAACAGAAAAGGTGGCAAGGGAAGCGATGATATCTATAAAATAAAGAAATTGCAATCCTGCGAACTTCTAGTAATGGTAGTTGACGCTGAAACCGGGCAGGCCTTAGCCAACGCCAGATTGGATCTTTTTGATAGCAAGGAGAATAAATTAAAAAGCCAAAATACAGATGCCAATGGTAAGGGAACCTTAGCCGCTGCCTGCAACCAGGCGCACGTAGTCCAGGCTTTTATGGATGGGTATGAAAGCAATGCCGAAACCATTGCCGCACAACGCAGTGGCGAGAAGAACGTACGTATTGCCCTGCGACCCATTGACCAGATCGTGGAAGGCGAAATGGTAAAACTGAACCCGATCCTCTTCGACTTTGACAAGCATAACATTAAGCCGCAGGCTGCTTTTGAACTTGACAAGCTGGTAGAATTGATGAAGAAAAACCCAGATATGGTAATAAAAGTGGAAGGCCATACCGACAACCGCGGTAGCGATGCCTACAATATGGACCTTTCGGAAAGACGTGCGCGCAGTACTGTACAATATGTAATTTCAAAAGGAATTGCGAAAGACAGAATTAGCGGGCAAGGTTTTGGCGAAAGCCGTCCGGCTGTGGATTGCGCGCCTAACTGTACCGAGGCCCAACACCAGCAGAACAGACGCTCAGATTTTATTGTGGTGAAGAGATAACCACTAGTTAATAGTAACTGGTAACCAACCAGAAAAAGAACCCCTGCTTATTTCCAGTACGGAAGGTTGCGGGGGTTTTCTTTTTGGGTAAATTGAAAGGCGGGAGGTTTGTGAAAGATCGCCGCTTTAACAGAACAACTAATTGATGCTCGTGATAAAAAGCGATACGTAGTGTAGTGAAGCTATTGTCTTTTTATTTACCTAAATACAATTAACAGTTGAGTAAATTAAATAAGCCAGACTTCAAATTCCCCTAAAACCTTGTGGGTGACATTAAATAACTTCCCTTGGACAATTTATTGCGCTATACTCATAAAAATATTGCGCTATTTTTTGAAAATATAGCGTAATAAATTACCGACGGCACGTTAGGTTTTATCCCTCGGATAAGCATCTTTCCTGACTGGGCTGCCGTGACTTTCTTTAAAGGAAATAAAAAAACCGCCCCCAGAGGAAGCGGTTTCATCATTTTATAAGACCTAATAGGTTTTAAAAACCTTGCAGGGACATTTCCCAAAGGGTTATTCCACTACGGAAATATTGTCTATTTGGTACGTAGTCGTGGTTCCGTTTGATGCACCTTCGTATTGGTAGGCAATATAGACCACCTGTCCGGCATAGGCCGAAAGGTCCACGTCGCCCGAAGGGGTAAACTCATCACCATAACCGCTTGTGTTTCCACTGGAAATGGTTGCATTCAAGTTTGTCCAAGTTGCTGTTGTAACATCCCCTGCAAAATCAGTTGAAATTTTCACTGTAAGCGCAGCGCCGTTATTAAAACCATCATTGGTTTCAAAAGTAAGGGTTGGAGCGGAGCCGCTAGGCAAAATAAGCCCTGGGGTAACTAACCACACTTCATAGGGGTTTTCGTTTGAGTTGTATGCAGAGGTCTGCGCATATTTGTTTGAATCGTACTCACGCACTTCGTAAAGACGGGTACCGCCATTTACGTTTACATTTGTCCATCCTGAAATATTTACATTCATGCCAGTACCGGCAGTTTGTCCTTCAAAGTTTTCTGAAAAAGGCAATTCCAAAGCATCGCCAGGCCCACCATTACTGCAACGCTCTCCGTCCATCTGCACATCATCTGTATCGCGAATAAACAATTGGTAATCGCTGTTGAAAATACTCAAAACAGCAGTAAGGGTGCCATTGCCTTCGGGTAGTGTCATATTTTTGAAATCTGCAAAGCCACTGGTTCTAAGCAATACCGTCTGTCCATCACAGTTTTCTACTGTTCTATTTACGCCAAAAGTATTGTTTAGGTTTCCGTATGCCTCAACACCCGCTACACCGTCCGGAAATTGAACACCTTCAAACTTAACTAGTGTATTCAATCTTGCTGGGTTTGATGCTTCTGCAACCCCTATAACGGTAGGAACTAATTCTACATTTTCAGTAGAACGCATGATGCGGCTTTCAAAATCTTCAATCTCTATCCGGCCAACCTCATCACCATCCTGAGTACCGATGGTGGGTAAACCAGCATATTCGCCAATATACAATCCGTCAACGCGGAAGTAGATTTTACGGCCAGGACCATATTTAGTGTAAAGGTCAGTTGCATTTGTAGAGATAGATAGACCTGCTGTTGGATTTTCAGGTTTATCCTGAATGATAAGTTGCTTGTAGTAATTGCCAGACTCGTCGCTGGAAACTACATAAGCTTCAATATATAGCGGCTCTGTAGAATCGGGCCCTGCTTCAACTTTTACAGGTTCAAAACCGCCATACATTTCTTTAACTGCGGTAATGGTGGTGTTTACGTCAACGTTTGGTTCTTCCACGTTAATCTCCGGCACATTATAATCATCATCCTGCACACAGGAAGTAGCAATCATTCCTAAGAAAAATAGGAAAGGTATAAGTTTGATGTTCAGTATTCTTTTCATATTTATAAAATTAATTCTTTTTTTCTTAATTAAAATCGAACGTAAAGGTTTAGGTAATAAGTTGTTCCGTAGCCGTACCAGTATTTTGGTCCAAATACACGGGTGTCGTTTGCGGTGTCTTCAGAAAGGGTTCTGTAATTTGCGCTTCTTCCCTGTTCAAAACCACCAGTTTTGTATTTTTCGTCGAAAATATTGTTGATACTTGCAAAGAAGCCAACAAAATAATCTTTTATTTTCCATGACTTTCCACCTACAACGTTTACCAACATATAGTCGTCAAACTTTTCCTGTTTTAACAATTCCCTCGCTACCGCTGGGTCGTAATCGTTAAAAGGAAGTCCGTCTGTATCCAAATAAAAGTTTGAGGTTCTTGTAAGTGGCGAAACGTCTATATAAGCATTATTGAAATAGTTGGTTGTAGCACCGAACCACCAGAAGTCTGGATCGCGGTATTCAAATCCTATTTGGTAGGCTTGCTGAGGGCCACCTGCAACTTTATAGTTTTCCAAATATGACTTTCCAAAGTTTACCACATTGTCAAAATCATCAGAGGTTATATATAAATTTGGGTTAT
The DNA here is from genome assembly GCF_001573155.1 of Aequorivita aquimaris. Lineage (GTDB taxonomy): Bacteria > Bacteroidota > Bacteroidia > Flavobacteriales > Flavobacteriaceae > Aequorivita > Aequorivita aquimaris. Next base: position 34,487 of record NZ_JRWG01000009.1, read on the forward strand.
TGTCATAAGTATTTTGGCCGTATGCAGCAGCACCTTTTAACTTGATAGTGGGAGTAACTTGGGCTTCTATACCAAACTCTGCTCCTACGTTTCTTTTGTCAATATCAGTCAAAACCTCTTGCACAAAAGCTGTGGTTGAATTGATTCCGGGAACTGAAATACCGTCGGCATAATAGAAGGAAATTTCAGAAGCATCCTGCATTAAAGTGTAGTAACCCGTTAAACGTGCTTTCACGATTGGAGAACGGAAAATATAGCTTCCGTCTATACTTATATTTTTTTCTTCTGTTAAACCAATAACGGTATTGTTGTTCTGGCGCGAGTTTGAAAAGGAATTTCTAAGCGAAGGCGCATCAGTAAAATAAGCACCATTTACTTCCAAAATGTGTCTTCCAGAAATTTTATAGGTAGCCCCAGCTTTTCCGCCGTAGGTTGTAAAATCCAATGCTTCACTTTGGCCAAAAGAATTGTCGGGGAAGTTTCCATTGCGGTACAATCCGTTTCTTTGGTATGTGGTTTTTCCTAACTTTCCTGCCAAGTAAAAATCTACTTTGGAATAGCTGAACTGGCCTTGCACAAACCCGTGATAGTCCGTGGCGTCAAGCTCAAAATTATATTTGAATTTATCTCCTTCCCCCACCACGCGGTCTGGGTTGTTCAAATCGCTTTGTGATTCATCGCCAAAGTTGAAGGTATCCACATCCAAATAACCATTGCCACCAAGTAAATCTATCATATTGGCAAAATTGCTTGAGTTAAGGTTTCTATAATTAAAAGAAGCGGTCAAAGCAATGTTATCAGTCAACTGCGAGTTCAAAATAGTATTTGCTGAAAGTTGTTTGTCATCGTTTCTGTCTTCATACAAATAGTACCGTGAAGTACCACCATAAAAAATATTTGTTTCGTAAATATCCTGCCAGTCTATTTGCCCGTCATTCACAAAGTTTGAATAAGCTTGGTAGGCTCCTTCATAGTTTGTACCCGTTGGGTCTGCCAAAAAGTAACTTGGTAATTTTTGGTAATAGGTAGGGTCTGGGTTGGGCGCATTGTCGTAACCTAAACGGCTGTTACCGGTTTTACCAAATTGGTAGCCCACATTGGTATTAAGTTGTGTTTTTTCTGAAATATCCCAGAAATGGTTCAGCATAACAACAGGTTCTTCTATTTCCCTGATACGTGAGTTGCGAATTTCACCGTCCTGTTCTCCCCAATATGCATTGTATCGGGTTCCCTTAAGATCATAAACTTCTTGGGTATTTGGTGATGATTTTCCTCTTCGGTTGGGCGTATAAAATGCTGTAAGGTTAAGGCTGTGGGCATCGTTCAATCTTTTTTCTACGGAAGCAAAAAATGAATTGGCGTCATATAAAGTACCGTCATTAAAGCCTTCTTCCCCAAAGCGTCTCGCTATCAATACAGAATAGGCCCATCCACTAGGCAGCAGGCCGCTATTGTAGGAGCCCATAACTCTTCCTCGGTAACTTCTGTTGCTTGTGGCATAAGAAATGCGACCACCCTTGCGATATTGGGAAGCTCTCATTATTATATTTGTTGTGCCCGCAAGATGACCAAAATTATATTCGTTGGCCGAAATTCCCATAGAAAACATCTGGTTGCGCTGCGCATCGTTAAGTCCGCCCCAATTGGACCATTGCGGTCTTCCGTTGTAAAGTTTGTTCATCTCCAAACCGTTAATAAGTACTTTTCCATCTTCAGAATCGTAGCCTCGTGGTCTGAAAAAAGTTGCGCTAAAATCATACGAAGCCGCATTCAAGAAAACATCTCTTGAAGCCTGAAGCAAGCCTGAAACATTGTAAGAGGTTCCCTCGTCTTCGTCCAGTTCGTTGTCGGAAAGACTGATAACTCCAATTTGAGCTTCAACGGCAGATAGATCTACTTCCATCAAGATTGATTCTAGAGCTACGGGTGTATTGGGCTGTATAGTTACAGGAATACGCAATGAAACATAACCTGATTTTGACAATACCAAAACTTGTTCTCCCTGCGGAAGGCTTTGTTGTGAAAAAGAAAAAATTCCTTCAGCATCTGTAGTTGTGCTGAAAATACTGTTTAAAATACTGACTTCTACGTCTGGTATTGGTTCACTGGAGTTGGTGTCTAGCACTCTACCAGTAATAACGGTTTCTTGGGCAAACATTGAAAATCCCGAAAAGAAAACCATGAAAGTAAAAATGAATCTGTTCATTCTAAAATTTAAAGTTTTAATATTAAGATATCTTTAAAATAGGGTGCAAAAATAAATTTTTTAAATGAAATAACTACTTTTGGCCTCATTAATGAATAAAACTTTACGCAAACATAATATTTAAACATCACTATGAAATTACCCATTTGGTTTTTCACCTTAACACTGCTAACATTTACCGCATCCTTTGGGCAAAATGAAAAGCAATACAAAGTAAACACTATCGCCTTTTACAACGTTGAAAACCTTTTTGACTATGAAGACGACCCACTTATTTTTGACGACGACCGTACCCCGGAAGGGAAAGATCATTGGACCCAGGAGATTTATGAGGCAAAATTGGCTAATATGGCAAGGGTAATTTCAGAAATAGGCGAAGATGTTACAGGAACCTCTCCAGCAATCATTGGCGTTAGCGAAATAGAAAATCGGCGTGTACTCGAAGATCTTTTAAACCAGGAATCCTTGGTTAAAAAAGATTACGGTATTGTCCATTTTGACAGTCCTGACCGCCGTGGGATTGATGTTGCAATGTTATACCAGAAAAAACTTTTTACACCTACCAATTACAAGGCCTACGAACTTGTAATTTATGATGACCAAGACCGCAGCAAACGTATTTATACCAGAGATCAATTATTGGTCAGCGGGATGCTGGATGGCGAGAAAATTCACGTGATCGTTAACCACTGGCCCTCGCGAAGTGGCGGCGAAGCACGAAGCAGGCCCAAGCGTATAAAAGCCGCAGAACTTAACAAACAAATAATGGATTCATTATTCAGTGAAGATCCGTATGCAAAAATTATCACTATGGGCGATCTAAATGATGACCCCACCAATGAAAGCGTTAAAGAGATTTTAAAAGCCAAAAGTGAACGTGATGACATGAAAATAAAAGAGCTGTATAATCCAATGGAGGATATGTTTAAAAAAGGATTGGGCACCTTGGCCTATCGTGACGGCTGGAACCTATTTGACCAAATCATAATTTCTACTGAATTAGCAAAAAAAGATTATTCAAGCTATCGCTTTTACAAAGCTGGAATTTTCAATAAAAGCTATTTGGCCACTCCGCGCGGACAGTACAAAGGTTATCCGTTCCGGAGTTTTGTGAATGGATATACGGGTGGTTACAGCGATCATTTTCCTGTATTTATTTATCTTATTAAGGAGAAAAATTAGGGTAGAACAACCCTCTTTATTCAAACAAAAAAATCCTGCTGAAAAATAGCTCAACAGGATTTTTTTTTGAAAATATATTTTCTTTTAGAACCAATCGTTCCACGGAATCCTGCTTAACATTAAAACCAATGCAATGGTATAGAAAATTGCCAAGGTTTTAAATTTGCCGCTGGAAAGCAGTTTCTTTTTATGTTTTGAATAACCTATGGTTATAAAAACTACGGTCAAAATCATAATCAAAGGATGCTCCACTGCATACAGCCGAGCGGTGGAATCTTTCATTACAACGCCCATTCCCGAACTGGTAATATTTTGTAATCCCAAGGGTGAAACAAAATAAAGCACCAATCCAATTAGTAATTGGATGTGCGTAACAATAAGCGCGAAGAGTGAAATTCTAAAGTCTTTGGCCCCGTATTCCCTTTTTGAGAAAAATCCTGCCAGTGCATTGATGGTTGCAAGCAAAATAATGAGAAGTACTAGATAAGCCCAGTAAGAATGAATAAATTGAATTGTTGTGTACATATGTGAGTGTTTTTGAAGTGCATCAAAGATAAGGTTTATAAATAAAAAAAATGCCCCAAAAAATTGGGGCATTTTATAATCCATTTTATTATTTATTAGAAGTCATATCGGATGCTAGCGTTCCAAGTTCTTCCGTTACCGTAATAGTAACCGAAGGAATCTTTTTGGCTTAAATACATCTCGTTTGTAGCGTTGTAGCAGTTTGCCCTAACGGTAAGATCTTGTCCTCCAAAATTGAACTTGTAAGTAATTCCAGCATCTAAAACACTATATGCTGGCAAAAGCTCAGCTTGATAAACCTCTCCCGATAAGGATGCGCCAATTACATCATCAGCATCAACAAATCCGTAAAGATCTGTATAAATGTTATAATCGGCATCTACGGTAAGGCCACCAATAACGTTGTATTTGAAACCAAAACCAAAAGAAGTTTGTGGAGCATTGCCCACTTTTGTGCCGCTCAAATCAACTGAACCTTCTTCCAACAATGCATTGGTTTCGTTATCTCTGGTTTGAAAAGGTGTTTTTCCATCATACTTCCAGTTACCAATACTTCCGAAAGCTCTAAACATAAATGCACTTGAATGTCGGTATTTCCCTTCAAATTCAAATCCTTTGTGAACTTGGGTAATGTCTGTAAACTTTTGGTAACGGTCTACTTGTTCAACAGGGTTTGATGAGCTAGGGTCAGCTTCAATAAATCCTCCTCTAAGGAATCTGTTACCCCAAGAGGTATAATATCCATTCAGATCCAATGAAAATCTACCTGAACGAATTCTATAACCTACTTCAACTCCTAAAATTTCTTCGTTTTCAATTTCGTTATCTCCTTCAAGGATATAGTTTGAGTTTCTAATATCATCAAAAATATTATCCAGGAAAGGCTGTCTTGAATAATAACCGGCATTGGCAAAAATGGTATTGTTTTCAATAAAGGTATAACCCATTCCACCTTTTAGGTTGTAACCAAGCTTGTTTACTTTATCAGACTTTCCAAAGCCATCTACACCCTCAACTTCTACTCCTTGTGCGCGACCCTCTCTTTGGTAGCTTTGTGTAGAAACAGCACCTTGTATAAATGCTGAGAAGTTATCAGTTTTATACTCAGCTTGTCCAAAACCACCTATGTAATTTATATATTCTGAATAGTCAAAGTTGAATCGTTGCGCTTCATCTGCTCCATTAAACAACGCTGCCCATGGATTTGCTTCAAAGGTTTCACTTATTACGTAATCACTGTCTCTTTGACCATCGTAACCAAAATTATCTGCATATCCCTGAAGTCCTAAAAGGTCGTTCATTTGGTACCAGTGGCTTCCTTTATAAAAACGTGTATCAACACCTATGTTTAAGGTGAAATTATCGCTTAGGTTACTTTCAAGGTTAGAAAGAAAACCATACCAGTTATGGTTGTTTACTGACATTCTGCGTGCAAGTGAACCACCACCAAAGCTTCCAATTCCATTTTCAGCTCCTTCAATATTGCTCTCTTCGATGGCGTCAAAATCTACCTCACCGTTTGCATCACGTATAATATTTCTTGAGCTTCCAGCAGGGCCTGTTCCTCCACCACGCCCAAAAGACGCATAAAGTACAGATGATAAGTTAGTTCTATCACTTATATTCCAATCCCAGTTAAGGTTGATAATTGGTTTGTGGTAGTAATTTCTTCTAAAGGTGTATCGTTCTCCGTTATAGAATCCTGAATTGGCGTTATAGCGTTTTCCGTAGCGCTCATAATCCTCCAAAGAGTCAGAGAAGTTTTGGTCGTGCCATTGTGGGGCACCGGTCAACAAGAAATTGAAGGAGTGGGTGTCATTTGGCACATAACCGATGCCAATGAAATAGTTCTGCCCCTGACCCGCGGTTCCATCAGAATATTTTCTGTGAGCTTGCCAGTGGTCAAACAAAAAGGAATACGCCCATTTGCCCTTTAGACCAGAATCGTAGCTTAATGTTCCTTTGAAATAACTATCGTTACCTGTCATAAAACGTGCAAAGCCACCTTCCTTTCTTCCAGCGGCACGAGACACGATGTTAACAGTTCCTCCAACAGATGAGATGGCCAATTTTGAAGAGCCCAAACCACGCTGAACCTGAACCGCATTAGCCACATCAGACATACCAGACCAGTTAGACCAGTACATTTTTCCGTCTTCCATACCGTTGATTGGCTGTCCATTTAAAAGGAAAGCGGTGTTTGTTTGGTCAAAACCACGCAAGAACATTTGCGAGTCGCCAAAACCTCCGGCTTGGTTGGAAACGTAAACACTTGGAGTACTCTTAACCACTTCTGGAAACTCAACGTTACCAACTGCCTTAGCTTGAATTTCAGCAGCAGAAATAGTTGAAACGGCGATAGGGGTTTGACGGTCCTTTGCCATATCTATAATTCCTTTTCCCACGATGACTACTTCTTCAAGGGCATCAGAATCTACAGTAATTTTAACGGTACCTAAGTTTGCGGCTCCATTTACAGCTTTAAAAGGAACTTTTTCAATAGTGTACCCAATGTAAGAGATGGTAAGCGTACCCGTTGCAGCGGAAGTTTGCAGTGTGAAATTTCCGTCAAAATCGGTAATGGCACCGTTAGTAGTGCCAGTTTCAACAACATTGGCACCAGCCAAGGGGTCGTTGGAATCAGAATCGATCACCGTACCGGTGACCGTAGTTTGTGCAAAAGCGGCGAAACCGCCCAATAAAAAAACAAGAAATAGAAACTTTCTCATGAATTTGGATTTAGGTTTAAAATTTCGGCAAAAGTACAATCTTAAATAATTTCCCACTAATAAAATTGATTAAGAAATCTTTAAGAGAAATACTTAACAATAAATTTAAAATTTAGAAACTAAGATACTGATAAATAGACCGTTATTTAATAACAATGTTATTAACATGTTAAGCGAATGGAAAAATTAAAATAAGATGCAGTCCAATTCTTCCTTCATGGGAAGCAGATTTGCGAAATATTGCTCGTGCAATTCTTTCGGTAAGGGCTGCGAAAAAGGGGTGTCTTCCTTAAAAGGGTCTACTTCTTTTCCATTTTTCCAGAAACGGTAACATACATGTGGACCGCTCGTGTTACCAGTCATACCAATCCAGCCAATTACATCGCCCTGGCTAACGTGTTGCCCTACTTTTACATTTCTGGCTTTCATGTGAAGATATTGTGTTTCATATGTGCCATTATGTCTAATTTTAACATAATTTCCATTACCGCCACGACGTTCAGATTTGGTTACCACGCCATCTGCTGTGGCCAAAATAGGAGTTCCCACTGGGGCAGCAAAATCGGTTCCGCGGTGTGGACGAAGTTTAAAACCGTAATATTTTATTCTTCGGTTTAAATTATATCTAGAAGATATTCTACTGAATTTTACGGGAGCTTTTAAAAAGGCACGCTTTAAATTGTTAGCGTTTTCATCGTAATAGCCTGAGAGTTTTCCCAAAGAATCTGAAGAAAATTTAAAGGCATATAGCGGTTTGCCTCTATGCTCAAAATAAGCGGCCTTAATTTCCTTAAGTCCGCCAGGAATGGTGTCATCAATAAACTTTTCAGTGTAAATAACCTTAAAGCGATCGCCAGGCTGCAACTTAAAAAAATTGATGGTCCAGGCATAGATATTTGCCAATTGATCCGTCATATAAGGACTTAGGTTCTGTTCTTCCATAGTTGCGGAGAGCGAACTAGTAATAACTCCAGATGCTGTTCTATCTTCATAACGGACAGGCTTTTGACTGTTGAATATGGAAAGCGTATCCCTAAAATCTACTACCGCAAAATCTACCTTATTAGTTTCATAAATAAAGACTTGGGTTTTGTTGAGGGAATCTTTGGAATTTAAGAGGACATAGGGTTTTCCAATTCCTATTTTTCGAACATCGAAGCTATCACGAAATTTAGTGGCCACTTCCATAATTTTTTCCTGTGGCACGCCATTGGCAAAAAGTATGTCGCCAAAAGTGTCGCCTTTGCGGATGGTATCTCGTATTACGTTAAAATCATTGAGAATGTAACCATATTGCTCGATTATTGGATCTACTACCGTCTCGGGTTCGATTATTTCATCTTTGGGTTTTTCGCAGGCGGTAGTGAGCAGGGTAAGGGTGAATACGGCTAAAATTAGTTTCTTCAATGCTGGGGAATTTTCGGTATTATTTATTCTTAGTCAACTAATATTTTAAAAGAATGTTGCAATCCTTTGAATTCGGTTAGGGTTGCCTTAAGCGACCCCACCGCCAAATCTGCCTTTACGAGCAGTGGAATTTTGTTGTTATCATCACTTATCCAGACTGTTAGGCTTTCCTTTTCCTTAAAAACACGGCCAGATTGTACATAAGGCCTAAAAATCAGAGTTCGGACGCGCCCAAAATTAGTATCTAAAACTTCTTTTCCAAGGAATTTTAACCTGAATTTGTAATTTTCTTTGTCGAAGAACATGTTCATCTCTACCACGTCGCCTGTTTTTATATTTTCGGTGTCCAATTGGTTCCGAAGGTAATAAAAAGCCGAAATCATGTCCTGCGTATCTTCTGGGAACGAAAAGACCGTGGTTTCATTGTGTTTTTTATCGTTTACAGTTGCTTTTTTGGTGTTGTGGTTAAAGTCTATTTCAATATCCTTGGTGTAGCCGCCTTCGTCAATTTTCCGAATAAACTTGTAGGGAATGTCTTTCTCTTTGTCAATATAGGATTGATAGTCGTCCTCAACCTTAAAAAACCATTTTGAGACCCCGACCGTTTCGCCATAACCCCGCACGTGGAAGACATCCTTGCCTTTTATCGTGGCGCTTTTCACTTTTAAAGTTGCATACCCTGCGGTAACAAAACCGTAATGGACACGGAATTTGAAATATTCGCCATCGCCGTAAGCCCTTTCTTGTGCAGAAAGAAAAAAAATGTTACCAAAAAAAATTAAAAGCGCAAATAGCTTTTTCATAAATAAGACTTAGGGATTTATGGTTTTTAAAAATACAACTACCGTTCCAAAAAAATAAAAACCCCACCTTCTTTAAGACGATGGGGTTTATATAATGTTACATTTTATAAAGTCCCTCTCTGTGCCTGTTCGCGCTCGATAGATTCAAAGAGTGCCTTAAAGTTTCCGGCCCCAAAACCTTTGGCGCCCATACGCTGTATGATTTCAAAGAAAAGTGTGGGCCTATCTTCCACGGGTTTGGTAAATATCTGGAGCAGATAGCCCTCCTCATCGGCATCTATCATGATGGAAAGTTTTTTCAGCTCATTAATGTCTTCTTTCATCATTTTCATATGGTCGCCCAACCTGCGCGGAATATCATCGTAGTAAGCTTGTGGTGGGGGTGGTAAAAATTCTACGCCGCGCTCCTTCAGCTGGCTAACTGTTTTAATGATATCATCCGTAGCCACCGCTAAATGCTGTACACCGGAGTCTTCATAAAAATCCAAATATTCCTCTATCTGTGATTTCTTTATTCCTTTGGCCGGCTCGTTTATAGGAAATTTTATTCGCCCGTTGCCATTGCTCATCACCTTGCTCATCAGCGCCGAATACTCTGTATGGATCTGCTTATCGTCAAACGAAAGGAAATTCACAAAGCCCATTACATCCTCGTACCATTTTACCCATTTGTTCATTTGGCCCCAGCCTACGTTGCCAACCATATGGTCTATGTACTTTAAACCAGTTGGGGTAGGATTGTAATCGCTTTTCCATTCGCGGAAACCTGGTAAAAATGTTCCTTTGTAGTTTTTGCGTTCCACAAACATATGTACTGTTTCGCCGTAGGTGTATATCCCACTTCGCACCACTTCGCCGTGTTCGTCTTTTTCAACGGTAGGCTCCATATAGGGTTTTGCGCCGCGTTTGGTGGTTTCTTCAAAAGCACTTGTGGCATCGTCTACCCACAGGGCAATTACCTTTACGCCATCGCCGTGTTTTACTATATGGTCGTTTATTGGCGATTTGCTGTTTAGCGGTGTGGTTAGTACAAGCTTGATTTTATCCTGCTTCAGTACATAACTTACAGAATCGCGCGAGCCGGTTTCCAGACCTTTATAGGCGTATGATTGAAAACCAAAGGCGGTTTTATAGAAATGTGCGGACTGTTTTGCATTGCCCACGTAGAATTCTACATAATCGGTGCCCAATAAGGGCAGAAAATCTTCTGCGCCCTCAAATATTTTTTCCAGTCCGTAATCGACTGATTTTACTTCTTTGCTCATAATTTAAGTTTTCAATAATCTTATTAATTTAACTCAGAATATTTTAGATAGAATAGCTTCATTTATAATGAAAATAGTTTTCAAATTCATTTAACCGCAAAGGCGCAGAGAACGCAAAGACCACAATCTACTGCTTACTGCAACTGCGACTGCCAACTCATTCCTCCAACCAACTCTGGTAATACGTACCATCCGAGAGTTTTAAACCATCTTCGGTAACCTGTAATGGTTTAAACGTATCAACCATAACGGCCAGTTCTTCTGTTTCCGTTTTACCAATACTTCTTTCCGCGGCGCCGGGATGTGGTCCGTGTACAATACCGGCAGGGTGAAGCGTGATTTGACCAGCTTCAATATCATTCCTACTCATAAAATCGCCATCTACGTAATATAACACCTCATCGCTATCTATATTGCTGTGGTTGTAAGGCGCCGGAATACTCAGCGGGTGATAATCATACAGCCTAGGCACAAAACTACAGATAACCATGGCATCTGTTTCAAAAGTTTGGTGCACTGGCGGCGGTTGGTGGATTCTTCCGGTAATTGGTTCAAAATCGTGGATTGAAAAGGCGTACGGAAAGTTGTACCCGTCATAACCCACGACATCAAAAGGATGGGTGGCGTAAATCATTTCAAAAATATCGTCCTGTTTTTTCACCTTTACCAAAAACTCACCTTTTTCATCACGAGTTTCCAACTCTTGCGGCTTGCGGATGTCGCGTTCACAATAGGGCGAATGCTCCAGCAACTGGCCAAACCAGTTTCTGTAACGTTTTGGGGTGTAAATGGGGCGGCGCGATTCAACAATAAAAAGTCGGTTGTCTTTGGTGTCGAAATCTATTTTGTATATAATTCCGCGGGGAATCAATAAATAATCGCCGTATTTAAAATCGAGATTGCCTAAAAAAGTTCGCAGTTTTCCGCTGCCTTTGTGGATGAAAATCAACTCATCGGCATCAGTATTTTTATAAAAATAATCTTTTTGTGATTCCTGTGGAGCTGCGAGAATAATGCTACAATCGCTATTGGTGAGTACCGTTTTACGACTGCTTAGATAATCTTTTTCGGGTTTTACATCGAAACCTTTTAGCCGAAGCGATTCCAGATTATTGGCGCGTGCAATCTTCGGGGCTACGTTGTATTGCGCTTTTATTTCCTTGACCTGTGTGGGTCTGTGTTCGTGATAAATATTGCTGTACATTCCATCAAAACCCACGGTTCCGAAAAGTTGTTCAGAATAAAGGCTCCCGTCCGGTTTGCGGAACTGCGTATGGCGTTTGGGCGGTATTTTGCCCAGTTTGTGGTAGAAAGGCATCTGTTATTGTTTATTACTTATTTTTATTTTTTATTGATTCTGAAGAATAAGATACGTTAAAATCAAGCTTCCTACAAATATCGGAAAAATAATAGAGCTAAGCCGCTAAGTTTTTACTAAAACCGATAGCCCAATGTCACATACCATTCGCTTTCATTAAGCTCAGGCGAATAGGAATATTTAATCTCCATCGGTCCTAGAACGGTTTCCAGCCCATACCCTGCTGAAAATCCCGAATAGTCTACCCCGTCAATCCACTGGCCGTTTTCAAAAAGATCATTCCCCACATTGGCAATATTTACCGAAATATTGACGTGGTTCTTTCTGAAAATTTCATAATCAAAAGTAAGCGTTGACTTAAGATAGGTATTTCCGCGGAGCGAGATGGCCTCGTAACCCATAAACGGAATAATGTTGTTCATCTCCTTAAATCCATAGCCCCCCAATGCAAAATCCAATGAAGTGGTTTCCGGACCGCCCCATTTAAAACCACCCTCGGTTGTTAAATGAGCCGAAATTGTGTTAAAAAATGTATGGGCATACCCCATTTTTGCTTTTGCCAAAGAGAATGGCTCAAAACTCTTGTTTCGCCCGTGGGCCAATAAATACCAATGAAAATCACCTGAAAAATAAGCTCCTTTTTTTGGAAAAAAACTATTATCATAAGTGTCATACTTCAAAAAACCAAACGCACTGTAATAATTGGTGCTTTCAAAAACCGTTCGGGGAAGGTTGTTTTCATCTGTACCTATAGTTTCCGAAAGATAACGAAGGTATTTATGCTCTCCTCCCAGACCGAAAATCAAGGTCCTGCGGAAAAGGGTCTCAAAATAAAGCTGGTTGGTAAAATCGCTATACTTAATGGAAAGTTTATTGACAGGCACCGATATCTCCGCATCAAAATCGGGATTGATGAAATCCAACGGCACGTCGGTTTCAAAAAAATGATACTTGGAATTGAAGCCCACGCTCCAGTAAAATCCCTTGTCTATATAATATTCAAAATTGTACCGCAAGTTGTCGCCAGCAATTAAATCCAGCGAGGCAATATCGTTATTGGTAAGAAGCCGCTTTTTGGTAATATTTACCAATGCGGCCGTTCGGAAAAGGTCGTCATAATGTACCGCAAAACGCAGCATCATGGAAGACCGGCTCTCGCGCAGTTGTAGCAGGAGTGTATTTTCATTGTTTTCATCCTCAATCAACCTATAATTAATGTCCTGGAAATTCCCAGTTGCCGAAAGGTTGTTTATCCCCTCACTAAAATCTTCATAGGTTATTTCATCGGGCGTGCGCAATTTCAATTTCCCCAAAACATAGCTTCGGGTATATTTTTCGTTCCCCTCTATTTTAACTTCTTTTATATAAATAAAGTCATTGGCATCAAACTTTACTTCTTCACGGTTTACAGGCTTTTGCCTCGAAGCGATATTTTCAAGCTCCTCCCTATATGATTCTGCTGCAACAATTCCAGATTCTACAATATTTTTCCCCTCATCAAAAGAAACTACCGAGAAATCCTGAATGTTCGGATGAATATAGACATCTGTTTTTTCACGCTTCTTAATCATGTCGTTAATGGTTCGATAGTTATTTATCTGGACCAATACATCAAAAGCAGATCTCAAATTGTCCCTATTTTTTAAGCTATCCTGTACATCAACCCCTATGATTATATCCATCCCTTTGGCACGCACCTCATTTACAGGATAGTTGTTCACCACCCCGCCATCAATCAATACTTTATCGTCAATCACCACAGGACTGAAAAGCGACGGCAACGCCCCGCTGGCCGTAACCGCACGCGGAAGGTAACCACGATCAAGGATTACTTCCTTTCCAGTTTCAACATTGGTTGCCACACAGAAAAAAGGAATGGGCAATTTGCTGAAATCTGAAACCGTGCTCACATGACTTGTCAATTTTGAAATCAGATTATATACGTTCTGTCCTTTTGAAAGCCCTGATGGAAAACCAACTTTAAATTTATCAAAAGGCAGCACCAAGGCATATTTTTCCGACTCCTGCTTTTCGTAAAAAGTCTTTGCGCTCCGCGGAATATTGTCCTGTATCAAACTGCTGAAATCCGTTTCGCGAAAAATACTGTCAAGTTGCGTTGCCGAATACCCCGAAGCATACAGCGCCCCGATAATTGCGCCCATGCTCGTGCCGCCAATGTAGTCTATCCGCACGCCCGACTCCTCAATAACCTTCAATGCGCCAATATGCGCCAAACCTTTTGCCCCGCCACCGCTCAAAACCAGACCTACTTTTAGGTCCTTCTCAGCTTTTTCTTGTGAAAAGACAAAGGTTGAAATTATCAGGAAAAATATAAAGAGCAATCTTTTCATTTGTACATTATTGGATTGAAAGATTTCTGAAATTTTAAAACTTTGGCACTGATTATTTTACTCATAGCCCATATCATTTTACTCATTGACCAAAAAACTTACTCATAGCCTATATCATTTTACTCATTGACCAAAAAACTTACTCATAGCCTATATAATTTTACTCATTGACCAAAAAACTTCCTCATAGCCCATATCATTTTACTCATTGACCAAAAAACTTCCTCATAGCCCATATCATTTTACTCATTGACCAAAAAACTTCCTCACAGCCCATAACATTTTACTCATTGACCAAAAAACTTCCTCATAGCCCATATCATTTTACTCATTGACCAAAAAACTTCCTCATAGCCCATATCATTTTACTCATTGACCAAAAAACTTCCTCATAGCCCATAACATTTTACTCATTGACCAAAAAACTTACTCATAAGCCATATCATTTTACTCATTGCCCAAAAAACTTACTCATAGGCCATATCATCTTGCACATTGTCCATATCACCTTACGCAACGCCAAACAGCTATTACACTTGACTTAAGATTTATTGCTGAAATGTTCTACCAACTTCTTCGCCCTGCTCGGACCGATCACTTTTGAAAGCTCCTCAAAACTTGCCGAAACAATCCGCTTCGTGCTTTTAAAGTGTTTCAACAATTCCACGACCGTTTTTTCGCCAATGCCGGGAATGGTTTCCAGTTCAGTATTTAAAGCCTGCTTGCTGCGTTTGCTCCGGTGAAAGGTAATGCCAAAACGGTGTGCTTCGTTACGCAATTGCTGTATTATTTTTAACGTTTCGCTTTTTTTGTCCAAATACAACGGAATCGGGTCGTTGGGATAAAACAATTCCTCCAACCGCTTTGCAATACCTATAATAGCTATTTTTCCGCGCAATCCCAATTTGTCCAGACTTTTTAGAGAAGAAGACAACTGCCCCTTTCCTCCATCTATGATGATGAGTTGCGGCAAGGGTTGCTCTTCTTCCAGCAATCTTTTGTAGCGGCGATAAACCACTTCTTCCATCGAGGCGAAATCATCCGGTCCTTCAACCGTTTTAATATTGAATTTGCGATAATCCTTTTTGCTCGGCTTCCCGTTTTTAAAAACCACACAGGCCGCCACCGGGTTCGTGCCCTGTATATTACTATTGTCAAAGCACTCTATATGTCGCGGTTCCTCGCTTAACCTTAAATCTTTTTTCATCTGCGCCATAATGCGCTTTTCATGACGGTCGGGGTCCACAATCTTTGCCTGTTTAAACCGCTCCATGCGGTAATATTTCGCATTTCTTTCGGAAAGGTCGAGGATTGCTTTTTTATCGCCCAGTTTGGGAACATGCGTTTTTATGTCCTCGCCCAGTTCCACCTCAAAAGGCAAGTAAATTTCCTTTGAAAGCGAATTGAACCGTTGCCGGATTTCCACAATCGCAAGCTGAAGCAATTCTTCATCCGTCTCGTCCAATTTCTTCTTTATTTCCAACGTATGCGAACGGATAATCGCGCCGTGCGAAAGCTGCAGAAAATTCACGTACGCATAGCTTTCATCAGAAATTATCGAAAACACATCAACGTTATTAATCTTCGGATTTACCACCGTGCTTTTGCTTTGGTAATTCTCCAAAATATCAATCTTTTCCTTTACCCGCTGTGCCTGCTCAAACTTCAGCTCGGCCGCCAATTCCTTCATCTGGTTTTTAAACTTGTGCAGCGAATCCTTAAAATTTCCCTTCACAATATTGCGGATGGCCTCAACATTTTCGTGGTATTCCTTTTCGGAATAAAGCCCCTCGCAAGGCCCCAAACAGTTTCCCAAGTGATATTCCAGACACACTTTATACTTGCCTGCCCTAATTTTTTCTTCGGAAAGGTCGTAGTTGCAGGTGCGCAACGGATACAGGCCTTTTATCAAATCCAGCAGCGTGTGCACGGTTTTCATACTCGTGTACGGGCCGTAATATTCACTGCCATCCTTTATCATGCGCCGCGTTGAAAAAACCCTCGGAAACCGCTCGTTCTTGATACAAATCCACGGATAGCTTTTGTCGTCCTTCAGCATCACATTGTAGCGCGGCTGATAGTTTTTAATTAAATTGTTTTCCAACAAAAGCGCATCGGTCTCGGTCTTTACAACGATGTGCTTAATGGTCACGATTTTCTTCACCATAAGCCGCGTGCGATTATTGTCAAAATTTTTTGTGAAATAGGACGAAACGCGTTTTTTCAGGTTTTTTGCCTTGCCCACATACAGCAGTTTCCCGTCCTTATCGTAATATTGATAAACGCCGGGCGAATCGGGAAGGGTTGCAAGCTGAAGTGTTACCGAAGCATGGGCCATAGGCTCAAAGATACTTGCAATTTTGTTTTTTAAGGAATTTTTCCGCTATCAAAAATAGTTAAGAAACGGTTAAATGAAGCTTATTCAAAATCCAAATTCCCCAATCTTGCGTATCTATTTACAACCAACCCAAAATAATGCTTAAAAGCAAATTACATATTTCCTTTAAAAAGTATTTTGTGCTTTCCCTGTCGATTTTTTATCTGCTCAACCCGATGCAGAAACAGCTTTCGGAGGGAATGCACATTTTTTCGCACGTAATGACGCATACCGATTATGGACATCACGAAGAAGACCATTTGTTGGGCCACGAACATACGCACGAACACAAACTGATTACATTTTTCTCCAAAATATTCTCTTCGGAAGAGACCAGCGACCACGATGGCGTATTTTTTAATTATACTTTTGATAAGCATTTTGCACAGGAATATCCTCCAATCGATTTCAAAAACGAAACTAATACCAAACACAATTTCTTTTATGCTTTTCATATTCCGAAAAGCGTAAAAACCATTCCCAGCCCGCCTCCGGAAACATTCTTTTCATAGTTTTTTATCTGAATGAAATCTTCATTCAGACTATTCATTTATTATAATTTTTTAAACCAATCACCCATGAAAAGAATACTCTTAATAGGGCTGCTGCTATGCTTTGGTATTGCGCAATCGCAATCGCTAAAAGGAAAAGTAGTAGGCCTAAATAACAACCCGCTGGAAAACGTGGCGGTTTTTGACCGAACCTCGGGCAATCATACGCACACCGATACTTCGGGAAAATTTTCACTTGAAAATGTGAAGGAAAACGACATCATCAGCTTCTCAATTTTAGGTTTCGCAACTTATGAATACACGGTTACCGCTGCAAGTTTTTCGGAACCCATAAACATCACTTTAAACGAAGCCGCCGTTTCTTTGGAACAGGTAACCATCACGCCCGAAGTAAACACGCTTAGCCAAATTGTAGCGGTAGATTTAAAGACCGCGCCCGTAAAATCGTCGCAGGAAATTCTTCGGAAAGTTCCGGGATTGATTATCGGCCAGCACGCCGGCGGTGGAAAGGCAGAGCAAATATTTCTGCGCGGTTTCGACATTGACCACGGAACGGACATCAACCTTTCGGTGGACGGAATGCCCGTAAATATGGTGTCGCACGCGCACGGGCAAGGGTACAGTGATTTGCACTTTGTAATTCCCGAAACGATTGATGAAATTTCCTTCGGAAAAGGTCCGTACAACGCGGAATACGGCGATTTTGCTACTGCGGGTTACGTGGCTTTTAAAACCTTGGACAAGCTCGACAAAAGCTCCGTTTCCGTGGAATACGGGCAGTTTGACGCTTTTAGGACCGTTGGGCTTTTCAATCTTTTGGATACCAAAAAAAGCAATGCTTATGTGGCGGCCTCTCTCAACACCTTTAACGGTCCGTTTGATTCGCCGCAGAATTTTAACCGCTTTAATATGATGGCGAAATACAACCTGAAATTGCCCGACAACCAAAAACTGCAACTTACCGCTTCGCATTTCCAAAGCAAGTGGGATGCTTCGGGGCAAATTCCGCAGCGCGCCATTGACGATGGTTCCATCGGGCGTTTTGGCGCTATTGACGATACCGAAGGCGGAAACACCAGCCGCACCAATTTGCTGATAAATCATTCCAAATTGCTTTCGGAAAACAAAAAGTTGGAAACCCGCGCGTATTATTCGCATTATGATTTTGAGCTGTTTTCAAACTTCACTTTTTTCTTGGAAGACCCAATAAACGGCGACCAAATTGCACAACGCGAAGACCGAAATATTTTGGGTTTCCAAACGGAGTTTTCAGATAAAATAAATTCTGAAACACTCGATTTTAAATACACTGCCGGAATTGGCGTTCGTTACGACGATGTGAACGACGTGGAACTTTCGCACACCAAAAACCGTTATGAAATTTTGGATCGGATTGCCTTCGGAAATGTGGACCAAATAAACAGTTTTGCATTTTTGAATACGGAATTTGGTTTCGGCGATTTCAAAATAAACCCCGCCGTACGATTGGATTATTTCAAATTTGATTACGAAAACAAACTTTCGCCAACCTACGATAACCGAAGTGAAAGCAAGGTTTTCGCCAGCCCGAAGTTGAACTTTATTTACAGCCCCAACCGCGATTTCCAATTGTTTTTGAAAACGGGAATCGGGTTCCATTCCAACGATACACGCGTAGTTGTTGCCAATGGCGGCGAGGATATTTTGCCCGCAGCTTACGGTGCAGATTTGGGCGGAATTTACAAACTGACGGACAATCTTATTTTTAACACGGCCCTGTGGGCGCTCTTTTTGGAACAGGAGTTTGTGTACGTGGGCGATGCCGGAATTGTGGAGCCTAGCGGAAAAACCCGCCGATTGGGCGTTGACTTTGGCCTGCGTTACGAAGCCTTGGACTGGCTGTATTTTTACGGCGATGCAAACTATACCTACGCCCGAAGCACCGAGGAACCCAAAGGCGAGGATTACATTCCGCTGGCGCCGGATTTTACCTCAACCGGTGGAATTGCAGTTGAAAATCTTGCAAATTTTTCGGGCGGATTGAATTATCGTTATATTAAGGATAGGGCCGCAAACGAAGACAAAAGTATTATTGCCGAAGGTTATTTTGTAACCGATTTCAACATAAATTATACTTTTAGAAACCTTGTTTTTGGGATTGCGATTGAAAATCTCTTCGATACCGAATGGAACGAAACCCAATTTGCAACCGAAAGCAGATTGTTTGACGAACCGGCACCGGTGGAAGAAATACATTTTACCCCCGGAACGCCGTTTTTCCTAAGAGGAAAGGTAACCGTTAATTTTTAACTAATGATTTTAGGGGCAATGTTCTTTTTGGTTAAATTGCACACACAATAACCAACTATGAACATTGCCATTTTATCGCGTGGGGAAGCGCTTTATTCCACCCAAAGTCTTTTAAAAGCTGGCGAAGCGCGCAACCACACCATGGAGGTTTTGGATCCTTCCTATTGCAACCTCGCCGTGGAAAACGGAAAAGCCGTCCTCTATTTTCAAAATGAATTGGTGGACGATCTGCACGCCGTCATTCCCAGAATTGGTGCTTCCAATACCTATTTCGGGACCAATGTAGTCCGCCATTTTGAGGCGATGGGCGTTTTTAGCGCGGTTTCTTCCGAAGGAATTAGCAATAGCCGCGACAAATGGACCTGCTTTCAAATTTTGGCAAAACATCAAATTCCCGTGCCACGCACAATATATGCTTCATTTTTTGAATTTGAGGAACAATTGAAAACCTTTAACGGCAAGCCAATAATCATCAAACTTTTGGAAGGCACACACGGCGAAGGCGTTATTCTTACCGAAAGCCCGCAGAATGCCTTGGCAACGATTGAAACCTTAAATGCCGCTGGCGTTAAATTTCTGCTACAGGAATATATTGAGGAAGCCAACGGCGCCGACGTTCGTGCCATTGTTGTTGATGGCGTTGTGGTTGCGGCGATGAAACGCAAATGCAAGCTTGGCGATTTCCGCAGTAATTTGCATCGTGGCGGCACTTCGGAAATGATTTCGCTCTCTTCCGCAGAGGAAAAAATTGCCATAAAAGCAGCAAAAGCTATGAATTTGGGCTTTTGCGGGGTTGATATTCTACAATCCAAAAACGGGCCGTTGGTTTTGGAAATTAACAGCACGCCTGGATTGGAAGGCATTGAGAATACCTCGGGAAAAAATGTTTCGAAAAGCGTAATTGGGTTTATTGAGCGGAATAAAAAGTCGCAGTAGCCAGTCGCAGTAGTCAGTAGGCGCGCGATTCATCGCGCGCATCTTAATCAAATAATTTAATGGAAAGTAGAAAGTCGCAGTTTGCAGGCTTCAAAATTTTGATTTTTTTTTGGTTTTTGGGATTTATTTGGAATTTGTTATTTGCCAATTGGAATTTATATTAGTTAACTTGCAATTACAAAATTTCTAAAACATTGAAAAGAAACATCGGCAGAATAGACAAGGCAGATTTTCCATTGCTGAACCTCTTCGATATTGAAGTGAAAATTGACACGGGCGCCTACACTTCTTCCATACATTGCAAAAACATGAAAGTAGAGGATAACTATCTGAAATGCAATTTTTTGGACGAAGAGCATCCCAGCTACCACGAAAAGGAAATCATTTTTGACGAATATGACGTAAAAGTGGTGAAAAGCAGCAATGGCCAATCCGAAGCGCGATATAGAATTAAAACGGAAATTGTTCTTTTTGGAAAAACACATCCCATTTATTTAACATTGAGCGATAGAGAGGAAATGCGTTTTCCCGTACTTTTGGGAAGAAACTTTTTGAGCAATAAATATATGGTGGATATTAACAAAACCAACCTTTCCTTCAAACTAAAAAACAAAAAATGAACATCAAAATATTATCGGCAAACAGCCATTTATATTCCACCCAACGTCTTGTGGAAGCTGCAAAAAAAAGAAAGCACGACGTTGAAGTTATAAATCATGCCAAGTGCGATATCGTAATAGAAAAGAAAAACCCCGTTATTTATTACAAAGGCCACAAACTAGACCACACCGATGCGGTAATCCCACGTATTGGGGCGTCTGTAACTTTTTACGGAACCGCGGTAGTGCGACAGTTTGAAATGATGCGTGTTTTCACAACTACGGAAAGTCAAGCATTGGTACGCTCGCGCGATAAACTGCGAAGTTTGCAGGTACTTTCCCGCGCTGGATTGGGGTTACCGAAAACCGTTTTTACCAATTATTCCAAGAACGTAAAGGAAATCGTGGACCAAGCCGGCGGTGCGCCCGTAATAATCAAACTTTTGGAAGGAACACAGGGCATTGGCGTAATCTTGGCCGAAACCCGAAAAGCTGCCGAATCCGTAATTGAAGCATTTAATAATCTTCAGGCGCGGGTTATTGTGCAAGAATTTATAAAAGAAGCCGGAGGCGCGGACATTCGTGCATTTATTGTGGACGGACAGGTAGTTGGTGCAATGAAACGGCAGGGAAAGGAAGGCGAATTTCGAAGCAATTTGCATCGCGGCGGAACCGCAACCGTTATAAAACTTACCGATGAGGAAGAAACCGCCGCCCTGAAGGCAGCAAAAGCCATGGGCCTTGGAATCGCTGGGGTTGATATGTTGCAATCGGCACGTGGGCCGTTGATTTTGGAAGTGAATTCATCTCCCGGTTTGGAAGGAATTGAACAAGCCACAGGCAAGGATATCGCAAACTCAATCATAAAATATATAGAACGCAACGTATAACTATGGCCAAAAAGGAAGAACGTGATATTGTAATTTTAAATGAACGGATTGCGCTGGGGGAAAGCCGTACAGTTGATTTTAGCATTGCGAAACTTTACACTTCCACCAAGGTTGAAATCCCAATAATCATTGAACGCTCCAAAATCCCCGGACCTACGGTTTTAATAACAGCCGCCATTCACGGAGACGAAATAAACGGAGTGGAAATTGTGCGCCAGCTCATTGCTCGAAAATTGAACAAGCCCAAACGCGGCACTATAATTTGTATTCCAATTCTCAACGTTTTTGGGTTTTTAAATGGCGACCGTTCTTTCCCCGATGGACGGGACTTGAACAGGGTTTTTCCGGGTACCAAAACGGGTTCGTTGGCAAGCCGTGTTGCCTATCATTTCACCAAAAAGGTTTTGCCGCACGCCGATTATTGTCTTGATTTTCACACCGGTGGTGCCAGCCGCTTCAATGCAGCACAGATTCGCATAAAACCGGGCGATGAAAAATTGCTGGAGCTCGCAAAAGTGTTCAACGCTCCCTTCACGGTCTTTTCAAATACCATTGAAAAATCGTATCGAAATACCTGCCATAAAATGGGCATTCCAGTTTTGCTTTTTGAAGGCGGAAAAAGCCGGGAAAGCAACAAACATATTGCAAAGGAAGGCGTTGATGGCATCTTGCGGGTACTGGCTCATTTGGACATGTTGGGTAAAAGACACGTAGCTCCCGAACCAAATGCCAAAACTGTTATTATTGAAAAAAGTAAATGGATACGCGCATACCGAAGCGGGTTGCTGCACGTAAAAATTGACTGCAACAAGCACGTGGAAAAAGGTGAATTTTTGGCAACAATCACAGATCCATATGGAAAAATGCGGTTTAAGGTTACTTCGCCTAACGAAGGCTACATAATTAACGTGAACCAATCGCCAATAGTAAACCAAGGAGATGCAATTTTTCATATTTCAACAGTAAATACGGCAAACACCGAAGACGAAGAGATGGAGGATTAATGCTATGGAAAAGAAGGCGCTTCGTTTGAAATATAAAAAACTTCGGGAAGAGCTTTCCGAGGAATCCGTTGAAACAATGAGTCTTCAGATTGCCAACCAGGCTTTGAAACTTCCTATTTGGGATAAAACGTATTATCACATATTTCTTCCCATTTCAGAAAAAAAGGAGGTGAACACCGAATATCTACTGCATATTTTACAGGGAAAGGATAAGAGTATCGTTGTTTCAAAGGCCGATTTTAATACTGGGGAAATGAAAAATTTTCTTTTGCAGGAAAACACGGTTTTAAAAACTTCGGAATATGGAATTCCCGAACCCGTTTCGGGTATAGAAATTTCTCCGGAAATAATTGAGGTTGTCTTCGTTCCTTTGCTCGCATACGATAAAAGAGGCCATCGCATCGGCTACGGAAAAGGGTTTTACGACCGATTTTTAAAACGGTGCAATTCTGAAGCTATATTTGTAGGGCTATCCTTTTTTGACCCCGAACCGGAGATTTTCTTTGAAGCTACCGATGTGCCCCTACAATTTTGTATTACGCCAAAAAAGATAGTGGAATTTAAAAATAACAGCTTATCTTTATAAGCTAAAGTATTATCAACCAATTAGATAAAATTATGGAATCAACTAATCAACCAATGGGACCTCCGCCAGATAATAATTTGGTTTGGGCAATTTTATGTACAGTTTTATGTTGCTTACCTTTCGGTATTGTATCAATAATTAAATCTACAAAAGTGAAGGAACTTTGGGCACAGGGAGATACTGTTGGCGCCCAAAAAGCTGCTGATGAAGCCAAGAAATGGGCCATTTGGGGCGCTGTTGCTGCAGGCATTGTTTGGGTGCTTTATGTAATATTTTTTGTGGTAATTGGGTTAGGTGGAGCTTTTGCAGGATATTAAAAGAATTTGGAAAATAGCCCTCTTAGTTACTTTATTCGGGGGCTTTTTTCTTATTTATTTTTCCTATAATCCTTCAGAAAATTCTTTTTTTATTCCCTGCCCTTTTCATTATATAACAGGGTTTTTCTGCCCCGGCTGTGGTTCACAAAGGGCTGTTCATTTGTTGCTCCACGGAGATGTGGTTGGAGCATTCCGGTTTAATCCATTAATGGTTTTAACGCTACCGATTTTAATTTACGGTATGGCAATTACTATTGCCAATTGGATTTTTGAAACAAAGTATAGGCTCATGCTTTTTTACAGCAACTTATTTATTTTTGGATATTTTGGGTTGGCAATTCTTTATTGGATTCTTCGGAACTTACCTATTTATCCATTTAATCTACTTGCGCCCGCTGGTTAAATACTATTCAGTTTCTTTTTTCGGAAATGCTTTTTTGTTGAAAATAAGCAGCAAAATCACTCCTATGCTTATTGAAGAATCTGCAACGTTAAAAACAGGGTCAAAAAACGTAAAATACTCCCCGCCCCAAAAGGGAACCCACTCTGGCAAAGTGCCGCCATATAGTGGAAAATAAAGCATGTCAACCACTTTGCCGTGGAATAAAGTTCCGTAGCCGCCGTCTTCTGGAAATAAAGTAGCTACTTGGTGATGGCTATCATTGAAAATAATACCGTAAAAAACAGAATCGATAATATTGCCCAAAGCACCCGCAAAAATCAATGCAACGCAAAAAATGAGGATTTTGGGCATGTTCTTTCTCACGGAATCCCACAGCCAATAACCTATTCCAGCAATGGCAACAATCCTGAAAAGGGTCAAGAAAAGTTTACCGTATTCACCCGGAATTTTTGCGCCCCAGGCCATGCCTTCATTCTCAACAAACAAAATCCGGAACCAATCAAACACGCGTATTTCTTCGCCTAAAGCAAAGTGCGTTTTGATATAAAACTTAGAAATCTGATCTATCAATAGAATCAGTACAATTATAATAGTGGCTTTTTTTAGGCTCATAAAATTTCCCGTGTTTCGACTGTATCCAATATAAATTTCGGCGGGAATCCCTTTAATTAATTTAATAAAAAGGCTTCTGAAAACGCTGCAAAAATAGCAATATTATTTGGTTTGCAGCAGTATAATAACATCATTACATTTTTCTCCCTCTAAAGCATATCTTCTCGTTGGAAAGTCTCTTTGTGGAATAAAAAAAGCCCCAATCCAAGGATGGGGCTGTGATCAAAATTTCCCTTTAGGAAAATTATAAATTATTTCTGCATATTTTTTGCCTCTATGCTCAAAGTAGCGTGCGGCACAAGTTTTAAACGTTCTTTATTGATAAGTTTTCCCGTTACGCGACAAACCCCATAAGTTTTGTTTTCAATACGCACCAATGCGTTTTTTAGGTCGCGGATAAACTTTTCCTGACGAATGGCCAACTGCGAATTTGCTTCTTTGCTCATCACCTCGCTGCCTTCGTCAAAAGCCTTAAAGGTAGGCGAAGTATCGTCGGTGCCATTGTTGCTGTCGTTTTTATAGGAACTTTGTATCAGTTCCAACTGTTCGGTTGCCTTTTTAATTTTGTCGTTCAAAAGTGCTCTAAATTCTTCCAGTTCGGCATCTGAATATCTGGTTCTTTCTGTCTCTGTCATAATCTAATGTTTTTTAATGCTTATACGTGTTTCAATATCGTCAAATGCAATTTCCGTTCCCTCTTCAATTTTAGGCTGAAACTGCAAAACCTCGGTTAATGTCTCTTCATTTATATACTTCAGGTTTTGGGTTACCGCATCCGTTAGTTTTTCGTTCTCCTCAAGGGCGACCTCAATTCTGTCGGTCACTTCAAAACCACTGTCTTTTCTAAGGTTTTGAATTCTGTTTACCAATTCCCTGGCTATTCCTTCATTCCGCAACTCGGGGGTTATGGTAACATCCAGTGCCACAGTAACTCCGTTTGCGTTTGCAACCAACCAGCCCTCAATATCCTGCGAACTGATGATTACGTCAGCGAGCGCCAAAATAGTACTTTTTTCGTTAATAAAAACTGATATTTGCCCGTCTTTTTCCAAAGTTGCAATTTGCTGTTGGTCAAAGGCTGAAATGGCAGCCGCCACGGCTTTCATATCTTTTCCAAAACGTGGGCCCAGCGCCTTAAAATCTGGCTTTATCTGTTTTACCAGCATGCCCGAGCCTTCGTCTATCAGTTCTATTTCCTTTACGTTTACTTCGCTTTTAATCAATTCTGAAACCGCTAAAATTTCTTCCTTTTCAGAATCTTCCAAAACCGGAATCATTATTTTTTGGAGCGGTTGGCGTACTTTTATTTTCTCTTTCTGTCGTAACGAAAGCACCAGCGACGATATTGTCTGCGCCTTCTGCATCTTGTGCTCCAACTTTTTATCGATGAACGATGCGTCCGCTTTTGGGAAGTCGGTTAAATGTACCGATTCCATACCTTCTTTTGAAGTGCCGGCCGTCAAATCCTTATAGAGTCTATCCATAAAGAAGGGAGCTACGGGAGCGCCCAATTTTGCAACGGTTTCCAAACAGGTGTAAAGGGTTTGGTAGGCCGAAATTTTATCGTCATTATAGCTGCCTTTCCAATATCTTCTTCGGCTTAATCGCACAAACCAGTTGCTCAAGTTTTCCTGTACAAATTCTGAAATGGCACGTGTAGCCTTGGTTGGCTCGTAATCTGCGTAATACTCGTCCACTTTTTGGATGAGCGTGTGCAATTCTGATAATATCCAGCGGTCAATCTCCGGGCGTTTTTCCAGCGGAAGATCTTTTTCAATATACTCAAAATTATCGAGATTGGCGTAAAGACTGAAGAAACTGTACGTATTGTAAAGTGTTCCGAAGAATTTATTGCGCACTTCCGAAATGCCGTCCTGGTCAAACTTTAAGTTGTCCCAAGGATTTGCGTTGCTGATCATATACCAGCGCGTGGCATCGGGACCGAAAACGTCCAAAGTTTCAAAAGGATCCACGGCATTGCCGAGACGCTTGCTCATTTTCTGGCCGTTTTTGTCCAAAACAAGTCCGTTTGAAACTACGTTTTTATAGGCAACATCGTCAAAAATCATGGTGGCGATTGCATGCAGGGTGTAAAACCAGCCACGGGTTTGGTCCACGCCTTCCGCAATAAAATCTGCCTTTCTCCACGTATTCTCTACCTTTTCCTTATTTTCGAAAGGATAGTGCCATTGTGCATAGGGCATGCTTCCGCTGTCGAACCATACATCTATCAAATCGGCTTCGCGCTTCATGGGTTTTCCGCTTGGGGAAACCAGGATTATTTCGTCAACAATATTTTTATGTAGGTCAACCTTTGCATAGTTTTCTTCGGAAAAATCGCCGGGTTTGAAATTTTCGAAAATGTTTTTCGGCATCAATCCCGCGCCTACGGATTTGTCCATTTCCGTCATTAATTCTTCCACCGAACCTATGATTATTTCTTCCTTGCCATCCTCCGTTCTCCAAATGGGCAACGGAATTCCCCAATAGCGGGAGCGGGAAAGGTTCCAATCGTTTGCGTTTGCAAGCCAGTTGCCAAAACGGCCTTCGCCAGTAGCTTTTGGTTTCCAGTTTATTTCTTTGTTCAATTCGAACATTCTATCGCGGAATTCGGTCACTTTTATAAACCACGAATCCAGCGGATAATATAGAATAGGCTTATCGGTACGCCAGCAGTTTGGATAGCTGTGCAAATATTTTTCAACTTTGAAGGCCTTGTTTTCGGTCTTCAATTTTATTGCGATTTCAACATCTACCGATTTTTCGGGCACTTCGGCATCATCGTAATACTCGTTCTTTACATATTTACCTGCAAGCTCCTTCATCTCCGGACGGAATTTTCCTTGCAAATCCACAAGTGGAACCAGATTTCCATTTTCGTCTTTTACCAACATTGGCGGAATTTCTGGAGTTGCTTCCTTGGCAACCTTGGCATCATCGGCACCAAAAGTGGGCGCGGTGTGTACGATTCCCGTTCCGTCTTCCGTAGTAACGAAATCGCCCGCAATTACTCTGAAAGCGTTTTCAGGATTGTCGTGCGGCTTTGCATAATCCAAAAGCTGTTCGTATCGAATTCCGACTAAATCGGCACCTTTAAATTCTTTCGCAATAAAATAGGGGATTACCTTATCGCCCTGTTTGTATGATTCGAGGATTTCCTCGTTTGGTTTTTCCTCATAATTCTTCGCGAACTGGTTTGCAACCAAATTTTTTGCGAGAATTACATTTATGGGCTGGAAAGTATATTGGTTAAAAGTTTTCACCAAAACATAATCAATCTTGGGGCCCACGGTCAATGCGGTATTGCTGGGAAGCGTCCACGGCGTAGTGGTCCAAGCGAGGAACCAAATGTTGTTTGATTCTTCGCCAAGGAAATCGGGCAAGGTTTCGGCCATTGCCTTAAATTGTGCCACCACCGTAGTATCGGTAATATCTTGATAGGTTCCCGGCTGGTTGAGTTCGTGCGAGCTCAAGCCCGTTCCCGCTTTTGGGGAGTAGGGTTGAATGGTGTAGCCTTTGTAAATTAAGTCTTTGTTGTAGATTTCTTTCAAAAGCCACCAAACGGTTTCCATATATTTTGGCTCGTAGGTAACGTAGGGGTCTTCCATATCAACCCAATACCCGGCGCGCTCGGTAAGGTTGTTCCAAACGTCTGTGTAGCGCATTACCGCTTTTTTGCAGGCTGCGTTGTATTCTTCCACCGAAATCTTTGTCCCGATGTCTTCCTTGGTGATGCCGAGTTCTTTTTCAACGCCCAATTCTATGGGCAAGCCGTGCGTGTCCCAGCCTGCCTTCCGGTCAACTTTAAAGCCTTTTTGGGTTTTGTAACGGCAGAAAATATCTTTTATGGCGCGCGCCATAACGTGATGTATCCCGGGAAGACCGTTGGCAGATGGTGGCCCTTCAAAAAACACAAATGGCTCCGCTCCTTCGCGAATGGAAATACTCTGCTCAAAGATGTTTTCTTCTTTCCAAAAATTGAGTACTTCTTCCGCCAGTTTAGGGAGGTCCAACCCTTTGTATTCTTTAAATTTTTTGCTCATAAATATGGGTGTTGCAATAAAGTTTGCAAAAGTAAACAATTTTGAAGAAATGCATCATGGTTTTGCGAAAGAGAAAAGAACCGATATTGTATGAAATAATAATACGCTTAAATGAAAAATCCAGCAGCTTTTTCAACTTTTTTGAAGGGTTTTTTCCCAAAAGAGGTTCATAATTTTGAATACTCCATTTTTTCCCCCAAATTTGAAGTCTTTTTAAAGCTTTCTCTATAATACAGTTAACTAATGAAGAAAATATATCTTTTCCTGCTTCTTGCAATTTCACTAGCTTCAGTTCAATCACAAATACTTGACCCCGTAAAATGGTCCACTAGTGTAAAGAAAATATCGGAGACCGAATACGATCTTATTGCAAAAGCTACGATTGAAGACAAATGGCATCTTTACTCTCAGGAAGTTCCACCAGATGGGCCATTGCCAACACTTTTTACTTTTGAGAAAAATGCCGCATATAAAGCTGTAGGAAAAATAAAGGAAAGCAAAGGAGTTACCGAACACGACCCTGTCTTTGACATGGTAATTACATTTTTTGCAAACACTGCAACATTTACAAAACGAATACAATTAACCGGAAATAAAGGCACTACCGTCAAAGGCGAGGTAGAATTCATGGTTTGCGATGATACACGCTGCTTACCTCCTGCCTATGCTGATTTAGTTTTTGAGATACCTGCGCCCCAAAAAACTGAAGCAGTTGTTACCACTGAAAACACTGATAACACCAAAGTATCAGAAGAAACCACTGAAATTGTGGAAAACACCGTCGTGGCTGACACCTTATTAGAAACTAATGAAGTAGTAAATGACACTGTTAAATCAACTTCAGACGAGTCACTTGCAGCTCTTGAACAAAATAAAAAACAAGATAAAAAAGGACTTTGGACTATTTTTATTGTTGCATTCTTATTCGGTTTTACTGCCCTATTAACCCCCTGTGTTTTCCCCATGATCCCAATGACCGTGAGCTTTTTTACAAAACAAAGCAAATCTAAGGCAGCGGGTATTAAAAATGCTATTATTTACGGCATTGCCATAATCGTAATTTACGTGGTTTTGGGGGCTATTGTAACCGCAATTTTTGGTGCTGATGCTCTCAATGCGCTCTCCACAAATGTCTGGTTCAACATCATCTTTTTCTTGCTTATCATTTTCTTCGCCTTCTCATTTTTGGGAGCCTATGAAATTACCCTTCCCAGCTCTTGGGCTACCAAGGCCGACAAACAGGCCGATAGAGGCGGGATGATTGGTATATTTTTTATGGCGCTTGCTCTGGCCATTGTTTCCTTTTCCTGCACGGGACCCATTATTGGTTATTTATTGGTAGAAGCCGCCTCTAAAGGAGGGATAGCACCTTTTGTGGGAATGTTTGGTTTTTCATTGGCTCTGGCATTGCCCTTCGCACTTTTTGCGGCTTTCCCTGGGTGGATGAATTCACTTCCAAAGTCTGGCGGATGGCTAAACACCGTAAAAGTTTTTCTGGGCTTTTTGGAGTTGGCGCTGGCTTTTAAGTTTTTATCAAATGCAGATCTTGTGCTTCAACTTCATTGGCTTGAAAGAGAAGTTTTCTTAGCTATTTGGATTGCAGTATTCGGTGCTTTGGCGTTGTATCTCTTCGGAAAAATAAAATTGCCCCACGACTCCCCCTTAACACATATTTCAGTGGGAAGATTGAGCTTGGGACTTCTAGTTTTGGCATTTACGGTTTATATGATTCCAGGTCTTTGGGGTGCACCGTTGAAACTAATTAGCGGTTTCCCGCCAGCAATGAATTATAGCGAATCTCCATATGGGGTGGGCTACACAAAGTTAGGCAGTGGCGGAGGTTCTTCCACAACCGAAGAGTTTCCGGAAGGAGCATATTTAGGCCCACACGATATTATTTCATTCCATGATTATGAAGTTGGTTTAGCGTATGCAAAAAAAATAGGAAAACCTGTTTTAATAGATTTTACCGGTCACGCCTGCGTAAACTGCCGAAAAATGGAAGAACGCGTTTGGAGCGAACCAAAAATATTAAATCTTCTTAAGGAAGACATAGTCTTAATTTCGCTTTATGTTGACGATAAACGTCCGCTTCCGGATGGCGAAGAAGTGATTTCAAAAATATCTGGGAAGAAATTGCGCTATATTGGTCAGAAATGGAGTGAATTCCAGATTTTGAAATACAAAGCGAACGCGCAACCCTTCTACGTTTTGATGGGTCACAACGAAGAAAACCTTATCGATCCCGTGGGTTACACCCCCGACGTTGAGGAATATTACGATTGGTTACAAAAAGGAGTTGCCGCTTTTAAGAAATAGAACGCCATAACTAGCTTATTTTAAGCAATATTGCTTAATTTTAAGTGATTTTTAAAACTCGGAATAATGATTTCTTCGGAAGAAAAATTGAAGACTACAGCATTGGAAAAGTATTTTGAGCCTTTCCGAAAGAACATCGTGGGCATTGACCAAGAATTTGATTCCCCTTTCGGAAGAAAAAAAATTATTTATACCGACTGGACGGCAAGCGGACGCTTGTACGCTCCAATAGAAGAAAAAATGCTTAAGGATTTTGGCCCTTTCGTTGCAAATACGCACACGGAAACTTCGGTAACGGGAACGGCAATGACCAAAGCCTATCACGAAGCACGAAAAATTATTAAAAAACACGTTAACGCCAATGATAGCGATGTGCTCATTACCTGCGAAAGTGGAATGACGGGCGCCATCAATAAGTTTCAGCGCATTTTGGGTCTTAAAATTCCGGAGAATATTAAACCCCATACCAACATTCCGGATGAAATTAGGCCTGTAATTTTCGTAACCCACATGGAGCATCACAGCAACCAGACTTCCTGGTTGGAAACAATTGGTACTGTTGTGGTAATTCCCCCAAATGACGATGTTTTGGTCTGTATGGAAACCTTTGCGGAAACGGTTGAAAAATATAAAGACCATCCCATAAAAATTGCTGCTGTAACGGGCTGTTCAAACGTAACGGGAATACAAACCCCCTACCACAAAATTGCAAAACTGATGCACCAAAACGGCGGACTTTGCTTTGTAGATTTTGCGTGTTCGGCACCGTATATCTCAATCAATATGCATCCAGAGGAAGAAGGAGCGCATTTGGACGCCATTTTCTTTTCGCCCCATAAATTTTTGGGCGGTCCGGGCTCCAGCGGAGTGCTTATTTTCAACAACAATCTTTATAAAAATACTATTCCCGACAATCCCGGAGGCGGCACCGTTTCGTGGACAAACCCGTGGGGAAACCACAAATACATTGACGATATTGAAACCCGTGAGGACGGTGGAACCCCTGGTTTTCTGCAAACCATTCGTACAGCGCTTTCTATAAAGCTGAAAGAAAAAATGGGAGTCGAAAATATTTTGCAACGTGAACACGAGCTTTTGGATATCGTTTTTGAAAAACTTGGCAACATCCCCAACCTTAAAATTTTGGCGCCGCAAACACATGACAGGCTTGCCGTTATTAGCTTTTATATTGACGACCTTCACTTCAATCTGGGTGTAAAATTGCTCAATGACCGTTTTGGGATACAAACCCGCGGCGGCTGCTCCTGCGCGGGTACGTATGGCCACTATTTGCTACACGTAGACCAGGAAACCTCAAATAATATTACCTGTGAGATTGATGGGGGCGACCTAACCCACAAACCGGGCTGGATACGTATGTCCTTTCACCCGACAACTACCGATGCGGAAGCGGAATATGTTTGTGATTCCATAAAACAACTGGCCGAAAATTTTTCGGAATGGAGCCATGACTATAAATACAATTCCAAAAGCAACGAATTTTTTCATCAAAATGAGAAAGCCGACAATACCGTGGAAGCATGGTTTACTTTTTAATAGCTATTTAAACATTTGAAAAAACTTCTATTTCTCACCTTTCTTTTTTCCCTTTCCGTTTCGGCACAGGAATATGTAGACCTTTTGCGAATAGGCTACGGACAAACCTTCAACAATAATTTTGAGGGAACTGACAGCAGTACTTTTGTGAAATTTTTTGAAGCTGGGTTTACATTCCCCGTTGTTCTCAATGAAAATCATGCCTTGATAACCGGAGCCGATTTCAGCAGAAATAATCTTCAGCTTTTCCCCGAAGCAGAATACACAAGTTTGTACAGCACAAACTTAAAGCTTGGGCTAGCTTCCACTTGGTCTGAAAAATGGAGCACGACCATCGTTCTGCTTCCGAAGATTGCTTCCGATTACAAAAATATTTCAGGCGATGATTTTTATTTTGGTGGATTCGCACTGCTGAAATTAAAACGGAATGAAAATTTGAAATATCGCTTTGGCGTGTATGCTTCACAGGAAGCTTTCGGCCTTTTTACCACACCCATTTTGGGCTGGTATTATTTGAGCCCGAACAAGCGGTTTGAAATGGATATGAGCCTGCCCATTTCGGCAGATGTAAGTTATAAGTTTGGCACCACTACCGTTGGGATGGATTACTTCGGGATTGGACGCAGCTATAAGGTGCATTATGAAAATCTTCCCACGCTTTACGCTGACCTCAGCTCTTTGGAATTTGCGGGCTATCTTCAGTTCAATGCTTTGGAAGAAAGTGTTTTGCTGCGTGCAAAGCTGGGCTATTCCAGTAACAATTATGAAATGTATGCCGAAGGGGAAAAGATGGATCTGGGCGTTTCCGCTTTCAGTTTTGGTGATGACCGCACACAGTTAAATCCTTCACTAAATGGCGGAGTTTTTTTTAAATTGGAAGCCATTTATAGATTTCATATCCAGAAAAAATCTGAAGTGGAAGAGCCTGTTTCAAATTAAATTTCAAAATAAAAATTTTATCTTTAGGTTATGGAAAGAACCTGTCCGGAATGTGGAGATAAAATAATTGGGCGCGCCGACAAAAAATTTTGTAGCGATGCTTGCCGCAACACACATAACAATTCTCTCAATAAGGATAACAAAAACCTGGTGAGAAACATCAATAACCGTCTTCGGAAGAATTACAGGATTTTAGAAAAACTGAACACTGAGGACAAAACAAAAACCACAAAGGACAAACTTTTGCGGATGGGGTTCAGTTTTGACTATTTCACGGGAATTTATACTACAAAAACGGGTTCTACCTATTTCTACCTATACGACCAAGGATACCTACCGTTAGACAATGACTTTTATCTTTTAGTTAAAAAGGACATTAAATAAAATATTCAAATTTTAAGAATATTAACTGCATAAGTCTGTGTGGACTTTAATTTGGCAAATCATTATATATAATGTAACACTCCTTTAACCCAGGTGGTTTCGTTTATAAAGTATATTTAAAATTCAAACAAAAAAACTACTTTATTATGAAAACGAAAAATCTTTTAATGATGATGATGCTTTTTTTTAGTGTCACATTATTTGCACAAAATGCAGACGACAAAAAGGTAATTAATGATGCCGAAAAAGCAAAAGCTGCTTTTTTAGAAGCCAATCCAAAAATGCAGGGCTATTTTGATGATGCAAAGGCATATGCTATTTTTCCAAATGTTGGAAAAGGCGCCCTAATTGTGGGAGCCGCCTCTGGAAATGGTGCTGTATATGAGCGAGGAGTATTGGTAGGGATGGCTAACTTGAAGCAATTGGACGTTGGCGCGCAGATTGGAGGAAAAGCTTACAGTGAAATTATTTTTTTCAAAACAGATAAGGCTGTTCAGGAATTTATGGATGACGATTTTAGTTTTGGATCTAATGTTTCTGCTATTGCAGTAAATCAAGCCCCGCCTTCTTTTAATATCACCTATACAGATGGAGTTGCCGTATTTACACTTCCTAAGGAAGGTTTAATGGCTGAAGTATCAGTTGGTGGTCAAAAATTTGACTTTGAGGCTTTTGATTAAAAATTCAGATTATAATATTTCTCTTTAAATAGAGTTATAAAACCGTCTTAAGTGCTGATTACTTAAGGCGGTTTTTTTATTGTCATCCCTAGCCTAGCTATAAAAAAAGTGGTCCGGAAAATTTTCCGGACCACTCCATTTTAACAATCAACAATTATGAAATATTATTCCTTTAACAAACGTTTCACTGTTTCTCCATATTTGCCTTTTATCTTAACATAATAGGAAGCAGCTGCAAGTTGTTGAATATCTATTGGCTTAACATTCCCCATTCCACGAAGGTCTTCTGTTTTAACCAATCTGCCTCTTAGGTCATAAATTTCCAATCTTTCCAGTTCCATATTCTGTGGGTTACTAATGTTCAGAATATTTTTAGCAGGATTAGGATAAATCGATATGCTTCCAAGATTTTGATGGTTGTCGCCTATTCCGAGCACACTCTCTACGGTAAGTTCGAAATCACAGGTAGCTATATTTCCGTATTCGTCCATTGCCGTTAGCGTGATGGTATACGTACCATCAGGTAGCGGTGTTCCCGGAGCTGGATCCTGTGTTGTTAAAGTAATAGGATCGGTACAGTTATCTACTGCAGTTGCTTCGCCTGTTGCGAAATAATCTGGTAAAATATAGAAAATGTTTCCAGGTCCAGGATCAACTGTTTGGTCTGCAGGACAAGTAATAACAGGCGCTAAGATATCAACAACCGTTACAACCGCAGTACAGGTAGAAAGGTTTCCGTTATTATCCTGGCTAAACACTTGTACAGTCACCGGCGTGCCGATATCTGCACAACTAAACTGTGTTATGTCCACAGCAACGGTAAAGATGCCACATGCATCATCATTGGATGCTATCACATCATTTGGATCAAGGGTAGCGGTTCCGTCCGCTCCTAGTTCCAAAGTGAAATCTTGACAGACAAGAACTGGGCTTGTATTGTCTTCTACAGTTACTGTTGCGGTACAAGTTGCAGTGTTTCCATTAACATCCGCTACAGTCAATATTACAGTGTTGTCTCCTATGTTTGAACAATCGAAAGTATCGATATCAAGGTCGTAACTGGCGATACCACAAGCATCTGTGCTTCCGTTGTCTATATCCGTTCCCGCGATGGTTACGGTGCCTGTTACCGGATCCAATTCTACTGTGATATCTTGACAAACCACTACCGGAGCGGTAACATCCTCAACCGTTACAATTGCCGTACAGGTACTAATATTACCATTTACATCTGTTACCGTTAAAACTACATTGTTGTCACCCACATCGGAACAGTCAAATGTATCAATGTCAATTGAAATATCTGCCACCCCACAGTTATCTGTGCTTCCTCCATCAACATCGGCCGCTGTAATACTAGCGTTTCCGCTTGCATCGAGCTGAATGGTGATGTTCTGACATACGGCCATTGGAGCCTCATTATCAACTACTGTAACGGTAAAACTACAAGTACTTACATTTCCGTTCACATCTGTTGCAGTGAACTCAATTGTGTTCACGCCCACTGGAAATTGGCTTCCACTTGGATCGCCCATAGTTTGAACTACCGTATCCACACCACAGTTGTCCAGTGTAAAAGGCATCGGAAAGCTTACCGCTGCAGAACATATGCCCGCAGCCGTATCGACCGTAATATCACCTGGACAGATAATTGTGGGCGGGATGCTGTCCTCCACAGTTACTATCGTGGTACATTGTGAACTGTTTCCGTTCACATCGGTCACTGTTAGTGTAACAGTATTTGGGCCTACATTACTGCAGTCAAAATCAGTTATGTCTATTGAGGCACTTGCTATTCCGCAGGCATCCGTACTTCCGTTATCAATATCAGCAACGGTTATACTCGCCATCCCATCCGCATCTAATTGGATAGTGAAAGGCGCAGCGCAGTTGGCCACTGGCGCAACATTATCTTCAACTGTTACAATAGTTGTACAAGTTGAACTGTTTCCGTTCACATCTGTCACCGTTAGAGTGACTGTGTTTGGACCTACATCTGCACAGGTAAAATCTGTAATATCTATAGACGTACTTGCGATAGCGCAATTATCAGTACTTCCATTATCAATGTCGGCTACCGAGATGCTTGCATCTCCGTTAGCATCCAATTGAATAGTGAAAGGTGCGGCACAGTTGGCTACTGGTGCTTCGTTATCGTTTATTGTTACGTCAAAACTACAGATTGCTGTATTGCCAGATGCATCGGTAACCACAAAAGTATTTGTTGTTGTTCCAACTGGAAAGGTTGATCCACTCGCAAGTCCAGCAGTCTGAATTGTGGTTGACCCAGAGCAATTATCTGTTCCAACAGGAGTGATATAGGTTATTACAGCTCCACAAATCCCAGGATCATTTCCTTGGGTAATATTACCCGGACAAGTAATTTCGGGAGCTTCGGTATCGTTAACGATAACATCAAAACTACAAGTTGCTGTGTTTCCTGAACTATCGGTTACTACAAAAGTGTTGGTTGTAGTTCCAATTGGGAAAGTGCTTCCGCTAGGAAGACCAGCTGTTTGGGTAGGGGTCAATGCCGCATTCCAAGTAATTGTAATTTCACCATTGCCAGATCTCACTCCTGCAGTTGCAGTTCCGTTATTTACACCTCCTATATAAGAAGTTCCACCAGCACCGCCACCGCCTGACCAAGCACCGCCGCCACCACCAGCACCGCCGCCGCCTCCGCCGCCAGCATAATAGCCACCGCCGCCGCCACCGCCGCCAGAACCAGTAAAACCAGAACATCCTATCTTTCCATCACCGCCATTTCCGCCAATGGCTAAAACACCATTAATTCCTGAGCCTCCAGTATCACCACAGTTAGTATTTCCAGTTCCGCCGTTTCCGCCCATTGTATCGGTTGCGCCAATGCCTCCAGTTCCTCCAGGACCGCATCCACTTCCGGTAATTCCAGAACCTCCTAAACTAATATCACCACCATTTCCACCGTT
The DNA here is from genome assembly GCF_001573155.1 of Aequorivita aquimaris. Taxonomy (GTDB): domain Bacteria; phylum Bacteroidota; class Bacteroidia; order Flavobacteriales; family Flavobacteriaceae; genus Aequorivita; species Aequorivita aquimaris. The sequence continues at coordinate 71,671 of NZ_JRWG01000009.1, forward strand.
TCCTCCGGGTCCGGACGCACAAGATCCTTGAGGTCCTCCAGCACCCCCACCGCCGCCTGCGGCAACGAGAACTCTATCATTTACAGTTCCTGGGGCAACTCTTACATCGCTTGCTCCTCCTCCGTGACCGGATGTATTAGGACCGCTAACACCGGGGTTACCCCCACCATTAAAACCATCACTTCCGCCTACGTATATTGACAACACTTCACCAGGTGTTACCGAAAGTTCTCCGCTCGCCATAGCTCCCAAGCCACCAATGCCAACAATTCCACCTACGCCAGATTCTCCTTGCGCGCCAAATGCTTCAATCATAATAGAAGTAACACCCGCAGGTACAGTCCAATTTTGGACGCTACCTGAATATGTAAAGGTTTGTGAAACTGGACCTCCAGAGCTACAATTATCTGCAGTTGTTACTGTATAGTTAACTACAGCCCCACAGATTCCAGGATCATTATCAACTATAAAATCCCCAGGACAAGTAATTGTTGGTGCGATATTGTCTTCTACAGTTACCGTAGTTGTACAGGTAGAAGTATTTCCATTTACATCAGTAACAGTAAGTGTAACCGTATTATCTCCAATTTCCGCACATGAGAATGTGTCTGGAGAAACTGAAAGTGTAGCAATTCCGCAGGCATCTGTTGAGCCTCCATCTACATCAGCACCCGTAATTGTAACGGTACCGTTTGCGTCAAGTTGTGCCGTAAAGGGTTGGCAAGTTGCCGTAGGAGCAACATTGTCTTCCACGGTTACAGTAGCAGTACAGGTTGAATTATTTCCGTTTACATCGGTTACAGTCAAGGTTACCGTATTGGCGCCAATATCTGCGCAAGTAAAAGATGCTGGAGAAACGCTTAATGAAGTAATTCCACAATTATCTGTTGAACCATTATCTATATCTGATGCGGTAATTATTACATTTCCGGTAGCATCTAGCTGCAAGGTTATATTTTGACAAACTGCAGTAGGCGCTATGTTATCTTCAACGGTTACTGTAGATGTACAAGTATCAGAATTGCCCGCTGCATCGGTTACAGTAAGTGTAACTGTGTTAGGACCAACTTCTGCACAACTAAAAGTATCAATGTCTATTGAATAAGAAACAATCCCAACATTGTCGGTTGAGCCGCCATCCACATCGGTAGCAGCAATAGTTACTGAGCCGGAAGCATCAAGTTGTACAGTAATATTTTGACATACTGCCACGGGTGGTTCCGTATCATCAGGCAATATAGTATAAATACATCCGGATTGCGCAGTAGGAACAAATTCAGCAGTATCATTATTAATCCAATATTGGATGTCATTGATTATTGCTGCTAATTCACTAGGCGTACCTGTAATAGGAAATCCACCAGGCACCGCGCTACAATCAAACTGCCAGTTGTCCACTTCTGTTTCAGGAGTGCCTGCAACATAAAGCCTAATAGCATTTACGCCATTGGTCAATTGATCTGGTAATGCTGTTGTGGTGTTTGAAGTATTTGCTCCGTCCCAATCGGCATCTGTAGTTACACCTGGATCTACATTACTGTGAATTCCAGTAATAAAAGTTGGTGAAGCCGCTGTGCCTTGATAAGCAAATAATTGATCACCAATAGAAGATAAAACACTTCCCGCCATAAAACTTCCTGGTAAAGTAACAATATCTCCCGCATTCATTGCAGAGGGGGCATACCAAGTTGCACTGCCATCGCCTGCACCTACGCACGTAATTGTATTTGGGTTTGAAATACCACAATCTGTGAATTTTATATTTGTTCCCGCAATTATATCTTTCAAAATTATAAATGCAAAACCATCATTTCCATCTAGGTTAAAACCTACGAAGGCAATATCACCCGCATTCAATGTTGTAGCGGGCGGTTCGTTTATGGTTACAGGTATTGTGCATGTCGCACTGTTGCCAGCTTCATCTGTAGCAGTTAAAACAACTGAATATACACCAACTCCAACCATAGTTCCCGCAGTGGGTGCTTGTGTAATTGTTATGTTTGCTGGTATTGAAACATTATCTGTTGCGGTAGTCCCGGTTACTAAATCTGGTATGGCTGCCATACCATTAATACCAGCTGTTATTGGAGCCGGTGTTGGGGCGCAAGTAATTACAGGTGGAGTTGTATCTCCCCCAGTACTAATCGTAAATGTACATCCAGCTTCTAATGCTGGATTATAAGGTGTAGTATTATCGCTTACCCAGTTTGCTCTATTGTTTACAATAGCTCGTATTTGAGCGGCTGTTCCAGTAACTGGTCCCCCAGCAATTGTACAGCTGAATTGCCAGTTATCTGATTCAGGAACTAATCTTACGGCAGTACTACCCGTAATCAAAGCATTTGGAAGTGCCGATGTAGAATTTGAAGTTGCAGCACCATCCCAGTTAGCATCATCCCCAGTGGCATCGTTATATTGTAATCCAGCAATAAATATGGGTGCTGCAGTTGAACCTTGGATAGCAAAAAGCTGATCGCCAATACTACTATAAGCTGCTGGAAATAGGGGTCCCATGTCTATAGTTACAACTTCTCCAGCTGTTCTGGCCACACCAGAAGTCCATGTAAATTCACCATCCCCATTGGTGGCAAAAAATCCGGCGCCATCATTCCATCCCATATCGGTAAAAATAATGGTGGTCGCAGCATCAATATCTTTTAGAAGAACAAAGGCTACAGTATCATCTGCATTTGTTGCACCGTCAGAATTACTTCCAACAAAAGCAATATCTCCCGCAGTTAATGCCGTTTGGCTATTGCCAAAAAAAGTAGCAAAGAGAAATAAAATTAATAGGGTAGTTTTTTTCATAATTTTTAGAGTTTTGGTTAAGTCAAATCTGGGGAGATTTATTAATTAGGATGTTATTTTTAATTTCTTGAAGGAAAGACTCCTTGTAGTGCAATTATATATCGAACAACCATATAAGGCTGCATATTGTTTACTGCTTGGCTTCCACCGGTATTGGCTACTGAGGTATTTGACATTGCCAAATCTGAAGAAGCGCCAAAAGCGTTTGTTCCGTCCCCAGCAACAAAAGCCCCGTTCGGATCATCGGTAGTCCCTTCCATTTTCGCATTTATTGCATGCCCATGTGATGGTAATTGTGCAACTGTTAAGGTATTGGTTTCCGTACCCGATCTTTGTCCTTGTTGACGTGTGGTAAGTCCAGGGCCAGTACCGGTATGTACAGCCACCCTTCCTCTCATTTCTGGAAGCCCAAAAGTAGTTCTGCCATCGCCCCCATAAGTGGTGCCTAATATTGAGAATAAAGCACTGTTTGAAGATATAGGTAGTAATTGTCCGTCACAATTGGCCCATAACCGTGGGTTAAAATTACCTCCAAACATGGAGATTTCTGCAAGTGTTGGATCTGATATTGACATAGTACTTAATTTAAAATATTATTTAATTTCTTGAAGGAAATACCCCTTGGAGTGCAATTATATATCGGACTACCATATAGGGTTGCATATTGTTTATTGCTTGACCTCCACCAGTATTGGCTACTGCTGTATTTGACATTGCTACATCTGCTGAAGCACCAAAGGCGTTTGTACCATCCCCAGCAATAAAAGCACCGCTTGGATTATCGGTGGTTCCTTCTTCTTTAGCATTTATAGCATGCCCGTGTGATGGCATTTGTGCAACGGTTAAGGTATTGGTTTCTGTACCCGATCTTTCCCCCATTTGTCGTGGAGTAAGACCAGGGCCAGTACCGGTATGTACGGCCACTCTTCCTCTCATTTCTGGAAGGCCAAAAGTAGTTCTGCCATCGCCTCCATAGGTAGTCCCTAATATTGAAAATAAAGCGCTGTTTGAAGCTATAGACAGCAATTGGCCATCACAATTGGCCCATGATCGTGGGTTGAAGTTTCCGCCAAACATGGAGATTTCTGCAATAGTTGGATCGTAAATTGACATAAAATATTTTTTAAATTAGTAAATAGACTAGACTGAAAGATTAAAATGTATGGTTGTTTCCCCTAAAAAGGTTTCTTTAATTGGGAATAATTTTTCGCCAAGATTTCTGTTTTTGGCCCAATGCTCGCCTGTAATATGAGCACCTTGTTCAGTTAAAGCCAATTCTGTAAAAGAAATGCTTTCTGAACTTGACACTTTAAAATAAATTCGAGCACTTTTGCCTTCCTCTTTATTTGGAAAATCGGTTATAAACTCATACCTACCTTGTTCATCAGTTTTAAGTTTTGCGCGATGCCTATATTTTGAGGAGTTTGGAGAAAGATGCCATACTTCTACAGTGGCATTTTTTAAAGGAGTAGCATCATCTTTACCATAAAGGGTTCCCTTAACTGCAACCGAATTGGAACTGAAAACCCCAGTTCTCAAATCTGTTTTGGTCTCAGCATATGGGTTATAACCTGAATATGGGCTTTCAGAAGTAAAAGCACTTGTAATTGTTGGAGTTAATACAGCTAGACCTGTTATGGCAAAAGCAGAATTGCGCATAAAAAGTCTACGCGAAGTAGTGTTTTTCATAATTTGGTTAGTTAGTTATTCTAAGATTTATATCCTTTTACGGGAAAGTTTTTCACAACTCTTCTTAAAAAAAGAAAACTTTAAACATTTGACAAGCAAGTTATAAAATAATCCTTAAAACCCTATACGTAGTACTACGTAAATTAAATTGCCCTTTTTAAATGTATATTAGCAGTGCTAAAAGTGAAATTATGCCTACCAACAAAGCCAAAATAAAATTAACCGAAATCACTCAAAATTTGATTTCTGAAAAGGTTGATGCTGACAGTCTAAAAAGCTCCATAGAAGAGCTAAAATTACTGCTCGAAAATGTTTCCGGCCTAAACCAAGAAGCACCCATAAATTCCGAAAACATTTTATTGCCTAGCGGAAAAGCCATCGGTCCCAAATGGGCAGGAATGTGCATAGAAGACGTTCCGCGTACGCATAAATTCATAAAAGGCATACATTCCGCAGTACAGGAGGTTCTGGGAAAAAATCCTAAAAAACCCGTTACCATACTCTATGCAGGCACAGGGCCATTTGCAACATTGGTCTTGCCTTTACTGGCACTTTTTAAGCCTTCCGAACTCCAACTCATTTTACTGGAAGTAAATACCGTGAGCATTGAAAGTTTAAAGAGAATTATCAAAGGTTTTGATGCCTATGAGTATATAAAAGCTATTTATCATTGCGATGCCGCAAATTTTATTGTTCCCTCAGAATTTGAAGCAGATATCCTTTTAATAGAATGTATGCAGCACGCCCTACTTCGCGAACCCCAAGTGGGCATTACCTATAATCTGCTTCCCCAAATGAAGAAAGATGTCATATTAATTCCTGAAGAAATTTCACTGCATGTGGCACTTGTTGATATGGAAAAAAAAGCGGAATATCTATCTATTGACAATATAGCAGAAAAGAGCTATTATGAAAATTCCGAAGCTGTATTCACGCTCAACAAAAAGGAAGTACTTCAAAATAATTCCGAATTCAAAAAAGAAGGTTTTCAATTTCCCGAAAAAGAAGTGTCTTTTTCCGAAGAACAGCTCTGCAATCACGATTTCATTACAGTTTCAACTGAGATAACCATTTTTAAAGATATCTCATTAAACATTGACGAAAGTGGCCTAACGGTACCGATGCTTTTAGCAGACCTCAACCACGACCAAAAAGTAATCGGGGCCAAAACACAATATATTGTTGGGACAGAGCCTGGCCTTACCTCTCAATTGGTGCGATCATAAAATTTCGAGAAAATCCATTAAAGCGCAAGTATCACCAAAAGGGCGCCTACGGAAATAAACACCCACAATGAAAACCCAAGAATCATGGGTTTCCAACCCGCCGATTTTATTTTTTCGAGTGAAAGTCCGGCACCTATCAAAAAGAGGGTGAGTACCAATAATGACTTTGAAACATTTGTAATTCCCTTGGTCAAAACTTCGGGTATGGGCAGATAACTATTTAAAATAATGGCCAAGATAAAAAGGAATATAAAGTAAGGGATTTTCACACTTTTTCCTTTCCCCTTAAATAGAAATACCGAAAACAGGGAAAGCGGAATAATCCAAAGCGCCCGTGCCAATTTAACCGTTGTGGCTACTTTGAGCGCATCTTCCCCAAAAGTATAGGCAGCGCCCACCACCGAACTGGTATCGTGAATGGCAATGGCGCACCACAGCCCAAACTGATGTTGGTCCAGTTCAAACAAATGGCCCAAAGGCGGAAAAATAATCAATGCGATGGAATTCAGTAAAAAAATAACCCCCAACGAGATGGAAATATCCTTTTGGGAGGCATTGATTACGGGAGCAACCGCAGCAATGGCACTGCCCCCACAAATAGCGGTTCCCGAAGAAATGAGGTGACTGCCCTTTCGGTTCATTTTTAATAACCTTCCCAATAGATACCCCAAGACCAAAGTTGCCACAATTGAAAAAACGGTAAGTAAAAAACCATCCCTTCCAGCCGTCAAGGTTTCTTTTAAATTCATTCCAAAACCCAAACCCACTACCGCTATTTTCAGTAGCCAGTTCACTGCTTTGCTGTTCAGGCTTAAAAAAGGATTTCCAAAAAAATATGTGAAGAGAAATCCGCCCACAAGCGCAACCGGGCTGCTTACATAGCCCAAAATGCACAGGACCATGCAAATAACAAAGAGTACTTTTATTACGGTCTCATTACGCTGTGCCCAAGACTTCATGGTTTTTTATCTTTTTTTTCAGAATTTTCTTCAGCGTTTTGTGGCTCCGTTGCTGTGTTTTTGAAAACCAAAGTTCGGTACGGAAAAGGAATTTCTATCCCCTCGCTGTCAAAACGCTTTTTTATGCTTTCCAATAAATCACAGCGCATATCGAACGAATCTGTATAATCCCGCGCCCAAACCCAGGCCCGAATGGTAACTGAAGAATCGTTTAAGGAAGTAAGCGCCACCCTAACAATGGGCTGGCCATCCAGCACATCAAGTTCAGAACGGTTGTCCAAAATAAGGGGGTGCTTGGTGCATTCTTCCTGCATAATCTTTTTTGCCAGATCGATATCGCTATCGTAGGAAATGCCAATCTCTATGCGATCGCAGATTTTAAGTTCTCCCAAATCATAGTTTATCAATTTCTCTTTATTGATAATTGCGTTGGGAATAACGATCATCTTATTTTCAAAATTTCGGATTACAGTATGCCGAAGGGTAATATCGGTAACCGTCCCCACCATGGTATCGGTGACTTTTATAATATCGCCAATTCTAAAAGGCTTAAAGGAAATGATAAAAACCCCGCCCACAAGATTTGCCAAGGCTTCCTGTGAGGCCACACCGGCAATAAGGGCTATAACACCCGCGCCGCCAAGCGCAGTTTGGGCCACCCCTTTTAAGGACGGAAAAGCCAAAAGCGCAAAAAGCACCCCAATACTGTAAATACCTATTACCGCTACATATCTCAAAAATTTAAAACTTGTAGGGTCTTCCAGATTGGCTATCTTTTTCCGTATGCTGCTTCGGAACCACATATTGGCAGAGGCAGCGCCCACAATGGTTAGTATGGAAACGATTCCCAAATAGAGAATTAAATTAAAATTGTGTTGGAGGGCATCGTACTTCTCTTCGTTTACGAAAAGAAAACTCAACAATATAATCCCCAATACAAGCCAGAGCGCATTGAGTATTCGTTTTATCCAACCGATTGCCTTGGGCGATTCGCCAGGATATTTTTTCTGTTCCTGCCTAACCAACCATTTATAGAGCAGATTGGTTGCAAAATGCAATATCAAAACGCCACCTATTACCCCCAAGGCGTAGAGAATATCTGATTGATATGTTTCAAAAAATTCTTTCATCCCTTAAAATTTCTTCCCCAAAAATACTAAATGCAAAACTGTCAATGCTAAAAATGATTTTTAAGTATTCTACCTTTTTCAGATTAAAGGCTTTAAAAGTTTTAATATCTTTAAAACCTCAACAATATTCCCTACGTATGAAGTTTATTTTTTCCACTAAAAGCGCGGTGCTAGTACTGTTTCTTTCCTTTACCATTTCTGCCAATTGCCAAGTATTGACCAATTCGCAAATTGACAGTTTGGTTCAAAAAACAATGAAAACCTTTGATGTGCCCGGTATGGCGGTAGCGGTTTTAAAAGATGGCAAGATTTACCATAAAAACACCTATGGTGTACGTTCCATAAAAACAAATGCCGAAGTGAACGAAAACACACTTTTTGGTGTAGCTTCAAACACCAAGGCGTTTACAACTGCCGCGCTTGCGCAGTTAATAGACCAGGGCAAAATAACCTGGGACACAAAGGTAACGGACGTTATCCCGGAATTTAAACTTTACGACCCATACGTAACCGCTGAATTTACTATACGCGATTTGGTAACCCACCGCAGCGGTTTGGGTCTGGGCGCAGGCGATTTAATGATTTTTCCGGCAAACAATACAACCACTAAAGCCGAAATGATCCACAATCTTAGATACCTAAAACCTGTGTCGTCCTTCCGCTCTAAGTTTGATTATGACAACCTGCTGTATATAGTGGCGGGGGAAATCGTGGCGAGGGTGTCCGGCAAAAGCTATGACGATTATATTGCAGATAATTTCTTCAAACCTTTGGGAATGGACCGTTCCCTGCTTTCCATTCCTGCCATTGCAGCGGACGGAAATCGTATTGATGGTCACGCCCCAGTGAATGGTAAACTGGAAATTACGGGCAATACCTTTACGCAACTCGCTACACCAGCGGGCGGTATTTACGCCTCCATCAACGATATGGGCACTTGGGTACAAGCACAATTAAATCAGGGAAAATATGGTCCGCAACTTAAGGACAGCCTTTTTAGTGAAAAAATGCATCGTGAAATGTGGACGCCACAAACCCTATTGCGTACTGGTAGCGGCCCTTACAACACACACTTTTTGGCATATGGGCTGGGTTGGTTTTTAAGCGATGTAAATGGCTATTTTCAAGTTACACATACAGGAGGTCTCTTGGGTATTGTTAGCCAGGTAACCCTGATACCAGAGCTAGACCTTGGTATCATTGTACTTACTAACCAACAGAGTGGCGCAGCGTTCAATGCTATAACAAACTCAATAAAAGATGGTTATTTCAACATAAAAGGGCAAGACAGGATTAAGCAATACAACGAGCGCCGCTTGGCGGGCGAACGGGAGGAAGACAGTATTGTAAAAACACTGGAGGCTGCCCTGCAAAAACAATTAAAAAGCAAAGCGCCCAAACCAGATATTACCACTGTACTCGGCACCTACCAAGACCCTTGGTTTGGAAACGTAACCATAAGCAATCAAAACGGAGACCTACGGTTTAAAGCTGAAAAATCATTGGATCTGGTGGGTACAATGACCTTTTACAAGGGCACTACCTATGTGGTACGATGGGACGATGCTTCTTTAAAGGCCGATGCTTTTGTAAACTTTTCACTAGATACCGAAGGGAGGGCCAAAGGGTTTGCTATGACCGCTATCTCACCTTTGACCGATTTTAGTTATGACTACCAGGATTTGGAGTTTGAGCGGGTGAAGTGAGGGGACTGCCCTATGATGAGAAATTTATATCGAAATTTTAGAAAAAAGGTTAGGTTTTTAACTTAGATCTTTGTTGTGAGTAGTTTTTACTTTAACTTTTCTAGTAATAGTTCGGCAACTGGTTCTGAAGATGCAGGATTTTGTCCAGTTATTAACAAACCATCTTCGACCGCATAAGGACTCCAGTCTGCTTTTTTAGTGTAAATTCCACCATTACTCTTTAACATTTCTTCAACCAAAAATGGAACAACAGAAGTTAGTTGAACAGCTTCTTCTTCTCCGTTTGTAAATCCAGTTACTTTTTTTCCATTAACCAAAGATGTCCCATCCGTATTTTTTGTGTTTTTAAAAATTGCAGGAGCGTGACAAACAGCAGCAACAGGTTTATTGTTGTTATAAAAATCTTCTATTAAGGCAATTGAGTTTTCATCTTCAGCTAAATCCCATACAACACCGTGTCCACCAGGATAAAATACTGCGTCATAATCTGCTTGATTAACAGTTTCCAATTTTATTGTTTTAGATAAGATCTCTTGAGTTTCTTTATCATCATTAAATCTTATGGTTGCTGGAGTTTGGAAATCTGGTTCATTACTTTTTGGGTCAATTGGAGGTTGTCCTCCTTTTGGAGATGCCAAAGTAATTTCAATTCCTTTATCTTTTAATAAGTAATAAGGTGCTGCAAATTCTTCAATCCAAAAACCAGTTTTCAATCCAGTATCTCCTAAATCTTCGTGATTAGTTAATACAAATAATACTTTTTTCATTGTTTTGCTTTTTTTTGTGTTAATACTTAATTTTTTTTCATTAGAATTATTTTCTTTTGTGTTTTTACCACAAGAGGAAAATAAAGCTAAAGCGATTATAATTGTTGTTATTCTTTTGATTAGAGACAAAATTACTGTCAAATTAAGTACTGAAAATTGATGTATGGTAATAAAATCAATTATGAGATATTTCTTTTCTAATTCTACTTAAGCTTTCGGTAGTAATTCCTAGATAAGAAGCTATATGGTAATTTTTTACAGCCTGTTCAATATTTGGGTAAGTGCTAATAAAAGAAATGTATCTTTCTTTAGCTGATTGGGCTAAATTTGCTAATATTCTGTTTTGAAAGCTAGCAAAAGCTCTTTCCATTTTTTTTCTGAAAAAAGTTTCTAATTGTGGAATCTCTACAAATAAATCTTCCATACTTTTTTTGGAAATTTCATATAAAGTTGCTTCCTGAATAGTTTCAATATACATAATCGCTTTGGATGCCGTGAAGAAAGCCGTATAATCGCTTATCCACCAATCATTAATGGCGAATTGCAAAGTATGTTCTTTACCAGATTTGTCAATAAAGTAAGTTCTTAAACATCCATTGTAAACATAATATTGACTGTTCACTTTATCACCTGCTTTTAATATTGTAGTCCCTTTTTTTAACTTGAGTTTTTTAAGTTTACTTTCAATAAGATTCATTTCTTTTTTTGAAAAAGAAATGCCCTTAAAAATTTCTAATATTATTGAATCTTCGATGTTCATTTAAATTACTCGCAACGTTAAGTATATGAAGCGTAGCGCCCGAATGGGAGCTATGATTTTATAAACAGTGTTATGAGCTTTTTTACATTCTTCATTGTCACTGGAAAATTGTCCATGCTTAAGTCTCTTATCTCCATTCCAAGGCCCCTTATTTAGTTCTACATTTGTAGTGTAACAAAAATAAGTCAAAATGAAATTTAAAAGTTTAATCAAATTAAGTAGCCTAGTTCTAATTCTAGGGATAACAATTCAAGCATTTTCTCAATCTAAAAAAAGTAATATTATGGACAACACAAAAAATGAAAACATCGGATTATTAGTAATCATGAAAGCGAAAGAAGGTAAGGAGCAAGAAGTGAAAGAGTTTCTTCTAGGTGGTTTATCATTGGTAAATGCAGAACCAAAAACTGTATCTTGGTTTGCATTTCAAATAGATGAACAAACTTTCGGAATTTATGACACATTTGAAGCTGAAGAAGGCAGACAGGCACACTTAAAAGGAGAAGTGGCAAAAGCCTTATTGGCCAATGCTGGAGATCTTTTAGAAGGTTTTGATGCTAGCAGAGACATTAAGACTGTTGATGTTCAAGCAAGTAATCATAAAGTGGGTAATCAGAATAAGGGGTTGTTGGTGATTATGAAAGCCAAAGAAGGAAAGACATCTGCAGTGGAGGATTTCTTACAAGCGGGCAAGTCATTGGTAAGTTCTGAGCCTGCAACTTTATCTTGGTATGCTTTTAAAATCAATGAAGAAACCTATGCCATTTTCGATACGTTTGCAGATGACGCTGGCAGAGATGCTCATTTATCAGGGAAAGTAGCAGCAGCGTTGATGGAGAATGCGCCTGTAATTTTGGAAGGCTTTGATGCTTCAGCAATTCAAAAAATTAACATTCTAGCTTCAAAATAAATATTTGACTTAAGAAAGGAGAGGAGTGCTTTTGGCACTCCTTTTTTTTAAATTTGAATGAGCTAAAAAATAAATTTAGTATGGCAAAAATAATTATAGACAAACAAAACGGGGAACTTGCGTTTAGATTAGAAGAGTTAAACGATCTAAGCCAGTTTGATCATTTACAAAGAAGAAATTATTATTCTATCGTTTTGTTATGTGGAATTAGCTATGAACTAAGCGTTGATTTTCAAAATTTTAAATTGCAAGGAAATCAAATGATTTGTTTGGCTCCGTATCAACCCTTCATGATACGTTCTGAAGAAAAGTGTCAGGGTTATTTATTGAATTTTCATCCCGATTTTTTTTGTACATATAGACATCAAAACGAAATAGAGACCGAGGGATTCCTTTTTAATAATTTCCATGGTTTACCCTATTTTACTGTAAACGAGCAAAGCCTATTTCTTAATTTGATTGATCAAATTTCGAAAGAGATGGACAAAGACTCAATCGCTCAGCATGAAGTTCTTGTGGCATTTTTAAAAGTGTTTTTAATAGAAGCGGTCAGACAAAAGAAACAATTTGATCAACAATTAACTCCCAGAACGTCAGATTCAAAAACAGAAATTTTACAAAATTTAGTCGATGCAATTGAGAGTAATTATTGCAAACTCCATTCTCCCCAAGAATACGCAGATGAACTAAGTGTAAGTCCTAAAACTTTAGCCGGTATCGTCAAGAAATATCTCAATCAAACGACTTCATCCTTAATTTCAAATAGGATCATTATTGAGGCGAAACGAGAACTTTATTTAACTTCTAAACCAGTGAAACAAATTGCTGCTTTTTTAGGTTATGACGATGAATTCTATTTCAGTCGTTTTTTTAAAAAGAAGGTAGGAGTATCGCCTGATATTTATCGTAAGACAGTTGGTTTTGCTAAACTAGAGTCAAATTAATTGCTCACAACGGCAGTCTGTCTCAAAACCGCCCTTCAATTGTTGAAAATAGTTTTTAATTCCATTTTCGGCAAGTAAATGGAGTAAAAGTTGAAAGATCGGCCTTTGTCCCCAGAAACCGTTTTCAGGGCATGTTTGTGAAGGGAAAGCGCCCCTTGAAGCCATAAAAGCAGCAAAACAGGCCACCCTGCAAGCGTTATCCCCAGCTTTAGCATTCGTTTGAGGTTGTATGCCAGCGCAATCAGGCCAAAATCCGCCGAGGCACTCTCAAGGCCCCTCTTGGTCATGATATGGTCGAACCCCCA
>NZ_JRWG01000010.1 GCF_001573155.1 Aequorivita aquimaris
GTAGCCATAGATGTAGAGCTTGAGCAGGTCTGCCGGGTCGTACGGCGGACGGCCCTGTGCGGGCAGGGCGGCAAACCCCAGCTCTTCCAGATCGAGTGCCCCGACGAATCGATCGATAAAGCGGACGCTGTTCTCCTCCGGCACCATCTCGTCGAGGCAGGTGGTGTAGAGGGCCAGTTGCTGGCGGTCTTGTCCCTGTAGATATTCCATGGCATGAAGATACGGAAATACGGGGGTTTTGAAGGAAAAAAAAACTCCTACTTATCCACAGAGTTATTAAGTTTTGAGACAGTCTGACGCTGTAAAATATCTGGATCGTTGGTTTTTTCAGTTTCAAAAAGTTTTTCAAACCACAAAAGCGCTTTGTTGTATTCACTTTTGAAATAATAGGCATTGGCCAATTCTTTATAAATAATGGCCGTGCCGTAGCCTTCAGATACCACTTGTTCATATACACGAACCACGTCAATATCTTTGTTGACATCGGTTTTTGTGCTAGATTGTGAAAAGGAAATGGTGTTAATTCCTGCAAATAGCAGAAACGCAAGTAGGCTAGACTTGATTTTCATTTGGGGCTAAATTTTAAAAACAAGCAACCGTAATAATGTAGGTTTACGGTTGATTGCTTAGGTTATGATTGTAAAAAAACAAAAAAAAAAAACAATAAGCTGTGGTTTTTTTAATAAAATTTATTCTAAACTAAATGATTTACAGCTTAATAACCTTTTTATGGATCTTTCCGAAGTCGCCTTCAAAGGTTACCAACAGCGTTCCTTGCCAGTTTTGGTTCAGGTCTAAAGTGATTTTTCCATTGCCGTTTTCAATCTTTGCTTCATATAATTTCTGCCCCAAAAGGTTGTGAATTTTCACATTTACAGGACCTTGAATGGCATTCATATTAAAAGAAACTTTTTCAGTGGTAGGGTTTGGATAGGCTGCGGAAATATGGTTCTGTGCCCACTCCTCTGCTGACAAGGTTTCAACCTGAATGGTCCAATATCCTTCTGGCGCAACAATGGGACGGTTTAATTCCTTTCCGGAAATAGCTCTTGCCCAAATGTAATATTCAATATTCACGGACGAATTTGGAATGGTAAAATCTACAGCCCAATTATCGCCGTTTGATGGGGCCATTTCAATTTCATTATAGGTAGTTGCGCCCTCCTCACGCCAAAAAACCTTTGCTTGCGCTACGCCAGAATTATGTTTAATCATGGCTTCAATTGTAACGGTACTTCCGGCGTTGGCCTCATCAATTGGTTGGTGAACGATCCAAAGGGGATCTGCAACGCCAATGGTATGGGTTATGCAATGAATGGCTCCTAATGAATTTATCAAATTTTCGCCAGGGTTGTCTACATCAATACCCACCACGTTATAACCCGGCAACATTTCCTGATATTTTGCCAAGGCCGGGGCATCTACAGAGGCACGGTAGGTTGGCACTAGGATAGTTTTGTTTACGAAAACCGAATTACTAAAAGTATTGTAAGGGCCGTTGGTGTCAGGATAATGTCCTGATGTACTTGGCGGAGCGTCAATCCATTCAATATCGTAGGGTGTTCCGAAAGGTGATTGAAAATTGTCCAAAACATATTGGATGTTTGCTTCAATCTGTGGACCGTCAGCTACTCCGGGAGGATATTTGCTCACGAGGATGGTTTCCTCATCTAACAATTTCATATGCATATCAATATGATGGATTTGATCATACGGAAGCGTATTCATTTTCACAAACCGGTTGATCCCCATATATTCCTGCATAATACCGTCGATTTGGGCTTCGGTTTTTACACTTACTCCGTAAGGATTACCAGCGGCATTTTCGTCCAAAATAAGTTTAGAGGCAAAAGCATTTCCCAAACCGTCACTCATATAATTTCCACCCGTGTTTACCAAATCGTTGGTTCCAGAATTGGTTGTATATAATGGAATACCCACCTGTGCGGCATGCGCTGCTGGCATCACATCATCACTTGGACGCGGGCGGTTGTATATCCAATCAGTCAATGCCAATTCGCCTACATCGTCTGAATAAATTGTGTTTCCGGCATAATCACGAATCCAGATACTGTTCCACGGCACGTTCAAAAAAATCACATTTGTGATATCAACACCGTTGGTGGTTAGATAATTGGACACTGAAGCTTGGTTTTGGGTTGTAATAATTACTTTACATTCCTGCACACCAGCTTGTACTATTTGCCGAAGTATATTGGGGTACGAAGGATTCCAAGTAACCAAAAGATATTCCACCTCTTCCCATTCTGCAGCTGCCCGCACGGGACCGGAAGGCGGTGGCGTAAATCGTGGGCTGGTAAATTGAAAATCGGCCACCAATCTTTTCTCCGTTTCGGTGAGATTGTGCGGAAGGTTCGGTTTTTCCTGTGAAATGGCGAATGCGGACTGCAATAGCATCATAAATACCAAAAGGTATTTTGCGTAGTTATTTTTCATAAGATTAATGAATTGTGGAATACGAAGGTATAGTTTTAAATTATTTTATAGTTATCTGTTTTCTATAAATTTACAATACAAGCCTTCTCAAAAACTCCCCTCTCCCAATCTCCTCCGCTCCAAGACTTTCTAAATGTTCATTATAAATTTGGCAATCAATAAACTTGTAATCCTTGCTTTTTACGTATTCCGCAAGGTAGTAAAAAGCCACTTTTGAAGCATCGCTCACCAAGCTGAACATACTTTCGCCACAAAACACTTTTTTCTGTGGAAGGTCAATACCGTAAAGTCCGCCAACCAAATTATCGTTTTCCCAAACCTCAACGGAAAGAGCGTATCCTGTTTTGTGCATTGCATTATAAGCCTGCTGCATTTCTGTCGTAATCCAAGTTCCTGCTTGTCCTTTCCGCGAAACATTGGCGCAATATTTAATGACTTCGGAAAAATTTTGATTGAAGGTAATTTTGAATTTTTCACTATTTAAAGTTTTCCGAAGACTTTTGGAAACCTTGAATTTTTCGGGAAACAAAACCATCCGCGGATCCGGGCTCCACCAAAGAATGGGCTGATCATCTTCAAACCAAGGAAATATACCGGAATGGTAAGCAAGCAGGAGGCGCTCCACAGAAAGATCGCCGCCAATTGCCAGCAAACCATCTGTAGTTGCTTCTTCAGGACCGGGGAACCAAAGTTTATCGGTTAAATAATGCATCATTCAAAATTGCTGAAAATTTCAGCATAAAAAAACCCCGAAGAAAATTTAATTTCTTCGGGGCCAATTATTGGGAAAAATTCCTGCCCTTGTTTAAAAGGGAAGATCGTCGTGTTCTTCTTCGTTAAAATCGTTTGCAGGTTCAAAAGCTTCCGCCGGAGGCATTGGAGGCATATCACCACTTGCTGGTGCTTGCGAAAGGTTTTCAATACGCCAGCCTTGAATGCTGTTGAAATATTTGGTCTCGCCCTGAGGATTCACCCATTCGCGGCCGCGGACGTTGATGCTCACCTTTACGTCCTGCCCTACTTTATAACTGTTCAGTAAATCTGTTTTGTCCTGCACAAACTCAATCATTATATGTTGTGGATATTGCTCTTCGGTAGTAATTACCATCTCACGTTTCCGAAACCCGTTATTGCCGTAGGTTTTGGTTTCATCTATCATTTTTATTTTTCCTTGTAGTTCCATTTTTTTACTTAAATATTTATTATTCTTCTTTTATTTTCTGCTTAAAAGCACTTTCCAAGCTTCCTCAATTTTTCCTTCGCAAAGAAAGTCTTGGGCTTTTTTATGAATTTCTAAAACATTACCCTCATCCCGCAACCATTTCAATTCGTCTGATTCATTTATAAAGGTATTAATTTCTTCGGAATTTGGGAAATTTTCTACATTGCCCAGCATTCCCAAATCATTGCCCGTCAAAACTTTGCTACGGCGGATTTCTTCGGGAAGACTATCCACGCCCATTCCCAAAGTTGTCAATGGTTTGGGAACTTCAAAAAGACCCTCTTTTGCACGGCTGTACCAATTGCCGCCGAGCCGTGAAACGTTGTCAATCTTAAAAGGATCGATGCTGCCATCTTCACTTAAAATTTCCTCTTTTATATGAATTTTTACAACTTCGCAAATTACTAAATTTCCTGCGCCGCCTTCGGTGCCAAGTTTAATTACGTCGTTCACTTTACATTCCAGCTGTACGGGCGCTTCGGCAACGCGGGGTGGTTTTATTAGTTCTGAAGGAATTTCAGTAAAGCCTGCCTTTGTGAATTCATTTACGCCCTTGGCATATTCCGTGGAAGAAAGCGACACTTGCTGCACCATTTCAAAGCTCACAATGTTTATAACCACTTCGGGCACTTCCAAAACATTTTCATAGGTATGTTTCGTGGTGTTGTCGCGGCCGCGGCGCGCTGGCGAAAACACCAGGATTGGCGGCCGTGCGCTAAAAACATTAAAAAAGCTAAAAGGCGAAAGGTTTACGTTTCCTTCTTTATCAACAGTACTTGCAAAGCAAATAGGTCTAGGCGCCACCGCGCCCAAAAGATAGCCGTGCAGTTTTCCGGTGGATAATTCGTGTGGTTCAATAGAGATCATTGCTGCAAATGTACCCAAAGATTATAGCTTGTAAAAACTTGATTATACAATAATATCAACATATTTGCTTTATATTTAAACCTGCTTTTGGAAAGCATCGCTGCAATTAATATTTATGTATGTTTCTCAATAAATCACTCTCCCGCTGGGGTTTTATTTTGGCTTCGCTTATCGTTATCAGCCTTATTTTGTGGAATACTTATGCGTTCTTTACCCAATTAAAAGCAAACGAGCGGGCCAAAATGGAGATTTGGGCGGCTGCCCAAGGCGAATTGGCTCAGAGTCTTGCTGGAGAAGGGAATACGGTTAGTGAAACCGCCCTTGCTATAATCCAAAGCAACAGTACGACTCCAATGATCCTTCACACTTTAAAAGAGGATTTCTATGACGGAAGAAATATTGACCCGGAAATTTTAAAGAACGAAGTCGCTAGACAAAAACTCATTGACCGTTTTACGTCAGAGTATAAACCGTTGGAGGTAAAGTATAATGATCAAGTTCTTTCTGTGATTTATTTTGGCAATTCACCCTTGATAAACAAATTAAAATACTATCCCGCAGCCTTAATCCTAATTATCTTTCTTTTCATTTTAGCCGTTTATCTTTTTTACAAAACCTCAAAATCTGCCGAACAGAACAGGCTCTGGGCGGGGATGGCAAAGGAAACGGCACACCAAATTGGCACCCCGCTTTCCTCCTTGGTGGGCTGGACGGAAATTTTGAAAAGTGAAAATGTAAATTCCGAATATATTGCCGAGATGGAAAAGGACATCTCGCGCTTGGAAAAAATTACGGACCGGTTTTCAAAAATCGGCTCGGTACCAAAATTGGAACGCTGTGATCTGGTTGCTGAAACAAAAGCTACTTTTCATTATTTGCAGAAACGGACTTCGAAACTCATCGATTTTCAACTCGATATTCCTGAAACACCCGTGTATGTTCAGATGAATCCCCAACTTTTCAGCTGGACCATTGAAAATTTGGTGAAAAACGGAATTGACGCGATGAAAGGAAAAGGAAAGATTACCATTTCAATAGAACAAAACTCAAAGTATGCGCTAGTGCATATAGCCGATACGGGAAAAGGCCTTACAAAAAGTGAGTTCAGAAGAATTTTTACACCTGGCTATACCACCAAAAAACGCGGCTGGGGCCTTGGACTTTCCCTCGCAAAAAGAATTATCGAGGAATATCATAATGGTAAAATACGTGTACTTAAAAGCGCACCAAACCAAGGCACAACAATGGAAATAGCCTTAAAGACAGAAAGTTAATTATGGAGACCAAAACACATATTTTACACACGGGGCGCTTAAAAAACAATTGCCCCACTTGTTTTGGGACCGATGGCCTGGAATTTACATTTACCCAAGTAGAAAAAGAAAACTCTTTTTTTAAAAAACCAGCTTCCGAAATAGAAAGCAATTTATACTGCCATACCTGCAAAAACGATATTTACCCCGTAAACTGGACGGAAGACATTGAGCGCGTTTTTGATTACAACAAAAAAATAGCGGAAACCAATAAACAATATTTAAAGGTAAAACCGCTATTTTATATTTTAGTAATCGCAGCAATTGTTTTGATTGCAGCGGTAGTGTATCTACTAATTCCTACGATTTAAGTTTTTCGGCAATAGCTTCGGCCAACATTTCAAATTCTTCCGAAGTCATTTTTACCTTTTTGGTAAATCGCATATCGTCCATTTCATTCAAAGGAATAAGATGGACGTGTACGTGCGGCACTTCTAGGCCCACAACGGCCATTCCCACACGTTTGCAGGGAACCGTTTTTTCAAGCGCGCGTGCAACTTTTCGCGAAAACTGCATCAACTGAAGGTACATATGCTCGCCCATGTCAAAAATCTTGTCGATTTCCTCTTTCGGCACACAAAGCGTATGGCCTTTTGCGTTTGGATTTATGTCCAAGAACGCAATGAAATTGTCGTCTTCTGCCACTTTATAAGAAGGAATTTCCCCTTCAATAATCTGAGTGAAAATTGATGCCATAGTTAATCTCTTGAAATTTCCAGTATTTCGAATTTAAGCACGCCATTGGGGACCTGTATTTCGGCTATTTCGCCTTTTTGCTTGCCCAGCAATCCCTTTCCGATGGGGGAATCTACAGAAATTTTTCCAGTTTTTAGGTCAGCTTCACTTTGGGCCACGAGCTTATAGCTCATTTCCATGCCATTGTTTTGGTTTTTTATTTTCACTTTGGAATGTACCAAAACCTTGCTCAAATCCAGTTGCGACTCATCTATCAAACGGGCGTTTGCAAGTACTTCTTCGAGCTTTGCAATACGCATTTCCAGCATTCCTTGGGCCTCCTTGGCTGCGTCATATTCCGCGTTTTCGCTGAGGTCGCCTTTATCGCGAGCCTCGGCAATGGCATTAGAGGCTTTTGGGCGCTCCACATCGCGTAGATAATCTACTTCATCCCTTAACTTTTTTAATCCCTCGGCGGTGTAATAAGATACTTTACTCATAACTTCATCGTTTGTGTATTACAAACCCTTTTTTAAATTCTTAAATTCCATATAATAAGATTCCCGCCAGCGCGGGAATAGAAAAATCCCATACGGCGACGGGATTATGTTTAACAAATATACTAAAAATTTAGTTGTAGTATAATTTGTTGTAATTTCGGCCTTAAAATTTAGTAGTTTCCATGAAGAATATAATTATTTCCCTTTCAATAATTTTCACACTGGTATCCTGTTCAAAAAATGATGACCAAAAAGAACGAAATCCCTATTTAACCGATCCTGTTGTAAATCTGAACTTAAACTTAAATTTGCCTGAGTACAACGGTCTTCGATTTCCCGGAAATTATGTTATTACTTCCCAGGGAATTAAGGGAATTGTGGTTTATTGTGTGAGTGAAACTCAATATTTTGCGTATGACCTCACCGACCCGAACCACGTGCCGAGCAATTGTTCGCGAATGGAGGTGGATGGCCCTATTGCTACCTGTCCTTGCCCGGATGACGACAATAAGTATAATATCGTAAATTTTGGAAGGCACACCACCGAGCCCGACACCCAATACCCAATGCAATCCTATCGGGCGGTGCGAAACGGCAATACCATTAATGTGAGTAACTAATACCTAAATACCCATTAGACTTAATTTTTGCCACCCTCATTCCTTCCACTCCATCTGTCCATTGCGCCTCGGGACTGACGGAGCCGAAAAGATAGCGGTTAAAACTTCACCGTAGCTCCCACTAAAAAATTAATCGTAGCCTGCGGATAATATCCCGCGCCTTCCACGGTAGTAACGGTTCCGGGATCGCTGAAATCATCATCATAAGTATAAAAGTATCCGTTGGAAATATATTCCACGTTGAAAATATTGTTCACCAAGGCCGAAAAAACTACTTCCTTTACCCACGGAAGCGAGTCCAAAGTGTAAACAATATTTAAGTCGTTCACGAAATAACTGTCCAATTTTGAAGCTTCGCTGTCAATATTGCCCATATATTGTTCGCCCACAAATTTTGAAAGAAAGCCCAATTGCAATTTCTGGATTGGCGAATATTCCAGCATATTTCCTGCGACTACCGAAGGCGAAAAGGAAATGTTCGTGTTACCCAAATTGACCAATTCCCCATCGCGGGAAGTTACGAAATCCACATTTTTATTGGTGCTCAAAGCGATATTTGGCAGCGTTCGCAAATTTTTCAAAAGCTGTATTTCAGCATCCACTTCCAGCCCCAAACGGTAGCTTTTTCCGCTGCTTGTTCGCAACGGTGCGCCCACATCGTTCAACTCCCCGGAAAGTACCAATTGGTCTTTATAATTCATATAATAAATATTGGTGTTGACCTTTGCCTTTTCGGAGAAGAATCGCCATCCAAGTTCAAAATCGTCCAATTTCTCGGGCGTAACAATTCCCTGTTCGTAATCATTTCGTGAAGGCTCGCGATGCGCCTTTCCATAGGAGAAATAGAACTGGTTTGAAGGGTTCAATTTATAGGTCAATCCCGCTTTTGGGTTGAAAAAGGAATAGTCTTCATCTACGGTCAAAGCTTCCAAATCTGAAGTAATCCCCGAAATATTATAGTTCAAAAACCGTCCCTGCAAATCGCCGAAAACGCTCCACTTTTCGCTGAATCGATACGTTGCTTTGGAAAAAACGGTGAATTCACTTTTTTCTCCGTTCCCTTCATAATAACGATCGCGAATTTCAGAATTGCTGGCGTAGCGTGCCCAGATTACCTCGCCGTAATGGTCACCGGTGTAATAGCTGTAAAACGCCCCGCCAGTAAAATCAATTTTATTGTTTTTGTAATTCACGTTCGCATTCGCCGCGTAAAAATCGTTATCGAGCCAGCGGCGGCGGATTAAATCGGTTGTATTTATGGTATCACCGCCAATTTCTATGGGTTCAAAACCGTAGGTTTCAAAATCTTCATCCTCTTTGTATTGTTCAAAATAACCCTTCCCTTTTGTGTAATTCAACGAAACGTTGGTGCTCCAATTATTGTTGAAACGCTGGTTCCAAAGCAATTGATAATGGTCTTGGGCATAATTATCTACTTCGTTGTCATAAAACTGAATGTTTCCGTCTTCATCGGTGTACATTCCGGCAGAATTAAAGGTACGGTCGTTTTCAAGCTTTTCGGGATCTTCCAAACCATTCCACGACTGATAGGTTTCTTCTCTTCCACCAAAAACCAAAGCCTTAATCAACGTGTTTCTATTCACAAAAGCTGCTTGTAGAAAATAGGATTTCAAGTCGGAACTTGCCCTATCTATATATCCGTCGGATTGGATAGTGGAAAGTCTTCCCCCCACTTCAAAATGGTCAGAAAGCAAGCCAGTGCTGAACTTGACGTTATGTTTGTGTGTATTATAACTTCCGAAGGAATTTGCAATTTCACCATACGCTTCGTTTGAAACAGCATCGCTCAACAAATTTAAACTCGCACCAAAAGCGCCCGAACCGTTGGTGGAAGTTCCCACGCCGCGCTGTAATTGCAGACTTTGCACCGAGGAAGTAAAATCGGGCAGATTCACCCAAAACGTGCCTTGGCTTTCGGAATCGTTATACGGAATTCCATTCAGCGTAACATTTACGCGCGAAGCATCGCTCCCACGAACACGAATGTAGGTATAGCCCACGCCAGCGCCAGCATCGCTCGTGGTAACCACCGACGGAAGATAGTTGAGCATATACGGAATGTCCTGCCCGAGGTTTCGTTTTTCGAGCTCCTCTTTATCGAGGTTTGAGTGGGTAATTGGTGAATCGGCATCTACTCGCACGGCCTGTACCAAAACTTCGTCCAAAGCTTCAATTTTTGTGGAATCCTGCGTTTTTTCCTGCGCGGAAACGGTAATAAAAAGAGAAGTAAAAACTGTGGTAATCAATAACTTTTTCATTCGTAAAAAATATTTTATACGAATAAAAGGGGCGTTATTCTTGGTTTGTTAAATGGTTTATATAAAAAAACCCTGAAAACATTGCGCCTCGCAATATTACAGGGGGTTCTTATTTGTATCCCTTGGCGGCATTACCCGCCCAGGTTCTTTGGGTATAATCTCAGCTTCTTCGAGTTATGAGTTATGAGTTATGAGTTATGAGTTTTAAGTCTCACCTCTCACCACTACTGGCTCAAGACTAAAATCCGCACCCCTTTGAGATGTTCGGCAAAAGTACATTTCTTTTTTCAATTTCTCCAAATACTCCCGCATCGTTTTCGATTTCGATTTCGGTTTCGGTATCGGTTTCGATTTTTTTATCATATCCTTAATACTTCCCCGTTTCATTACTATTTACATTTGAACGATGGCCACTTCAAAGAACAAATTCACCTTTAAAATCATCCTCAGCTACCTTGTTTTGGGGGCTTTGGCTGTGTTAGTGGGCTTTTTTTTATATTCCGAATTCAAAAATTTCACTGCGGAATCAACAGAAACCACAGGCGAAAAAAAGTTTATTGAAACCGGAACCCTCATCAATTTGGTTTACGAGACCGATGGCTTTTCGAGGCTCGCGCTTTTAACCGAAAGCGATGAAGATTTTGAAAAATATATGGCGAAGACCGATTCGCTTTTCAGAAAAATAGACGAGATAAAATCGCTTACCACCAACGATTTTCAGCTAAAACAATTGGATAGCGTAAAATCGCTGCTCAAGGAAAAGAACCGAAACATTGAACAGTTGCGAATTCTTCGTTTGACGAACCAAAAAGACACTTCGCTGGACGACATTATGCGCGAGGTGCGAAAACTGGAAGCCTCCGTAGGCTTGAATTCGGTGGAGTCGTTAATCAGGAATCCGTCAAAATTGAAACCGCGCGAACGCAGCATTTGGCAGAAATATGCCGATTATCTCAACAGTGATGCCGCACGCGACACATCCACCGTAAAGTCGAAAACCGTAGATTCCATGCTCGTTGCCGCACGGTATATTGTTGCCGAAGCGAAAAAGGAAAATTCGAGAATTCGCGAATCGTTGATACAAAAAGAGAACGAATTGATTCGCAACGACCTCAACATTTCGGAACGTTTGCGCGAAATAATTGCCAGTTTTGACCGTGAAATTACAAAGAACAACAATCTGGAAAAGCAGCAGCGGGCAAAATCCATGGAACGCACCAAGGAAATCCTGAAGTTTGCCGGTATTCTGGGCGGTATCGTGGTTTTGCTGTTTTCATACTTTATCCTTTCAGATTTTTTTAGGGCGGAACGGTTTAAAAAGAATTTGGAAGAATCCAAAAATTATGCGGAATCGCTTTTGAAAAGCCGCGAACAGCTCATTTCCACCGTAAGCCACGATTTAAAAACACCTTTAAATACCATCAGCGGCTATTCCGAATTATTTGAAAATTCAAACCTTTCCG
The DNA here is from genome assembly GCF_001573155.1 of Aequorivita aquimaris. Lineage (GTDB taxonomy): Bacteria > Bacteroidota > Bacteroidia > Flavobacteriales > Flavobacteriaceae > Aequorivita > Aequorivita aquimaris. The sequence goes on from NZ_JRWG01000010.1 coordinate 11,397, forward strand.
AAAAGCAGAAATACTATTTAGGGCAAATCACTTCCAGCTCGCATTTTATATCGCACTTGGTGGATGATTTGCTGGATTTCTCCAAATTGGAAGCGGGAAAATTGCCCATTGAAAGTGTTCCCTTTTCTTTGGAAAATATTATCGTTGAAGCCGGGAATGCCGTAAAACAGCAGTTTCCGCAGAAAGCTGTCGATTTGAAGTTTTCCATTTCGCAGGAAATCAAAAGCAAAATTTATGAAAGCGACCCGCTGCGGATTCGGCAGATTATAAATAATCTCGTCGGCAATGCTTTCAAATTTACCGAAAATGGAAGCGTTGAAATTAAGGTTGAAGAACTTGACACTTCGACTGCGCTCAGTGTTCCAAAAATTTCCAAAATAAAAATCTCCGTAATCGATACTGGAATTGGCATTTCCGAAGAAAAACAGCAACTTATTTTCAATGAATTTACACAGGCCGAAACAGAGATAGCACACAAATTTGGCGGTAGTGGTTTAGGATTGGCAATTTCAAAAAAACTCACCGAGCTTTTGGGCGGAAGCCTAAAGGTGGAAAGTGTTTTGGGGGAAGGAAGCAACTTTATTTTAACCCTTCCGCTGAAAAATTCAGATAGGATTTTGACGAAAACCATTCCGAAGGAAAACATTTCGTTTGAAGGTCTGAAAGCCGTAATTATAGACGATGACCAGTCGATGCGTGCCCTGTTGCAGGAAATTTTTGAGCAGATGGATATTGCCTCGGAAGCATTTGAAAGTTATGAGCATTTTCGAATCGGTTCGGATTTCGTCCCGATAGCTATCGGGATCGATTTCGTTTTAACCGACATACAAATGCCAAAAACCGACGGGTTTACGGTTTTGAAAAAACTAAAAAATGGTGAAATAAATTCCTATAAAAACCAGCCAATTATAGCAATGACGGGAAGTAGGGAGCACAGCCGCGATTTCTACCTCAAAAAAGGTTTTTCTGAAATGCTGCCGAAACCCTTTTCAAAACAGGAACTGGTTGCGGTTTTGGAGCGCATTTTTCCAAACCGCAGGAATTTTTCGGAAGAAAAAATTGTGGATGAAATTTTCAAATCAAATTCCACAGACAATGGAAAATTCGACCTTTCCCTTTTAGAATCTTTTTTAAATACGCCCGAAGCCTTGGAAGAAGTGCTGGAAGTTTTCAACGTCCAAACCGAAAAAGATCTGCAGCAAATCAAAAATTCAATTGCGGAAAATGACACAAAAACTATTTCTGAAATTGCCCACCGAATGCTCACGATGTTCCGCCAAATAAGGGCGAAGGAAGTGATTCCCATTCTCGAAAAAATGGAGGATTACACAGCCGAAACAGTTGAACCTGTGGAAATGAAGATGGATTTTGAAAAGCTCATTTTGAACATTCGGGATTTACAAAATGCGCTTTCTAATAGCTGATTTACAAATCTATTTGATAATGTTCCAGTTTGTTATAAAGCGTTTTGCGGGTAATATTCAGCAGTTTTGCGGCTTTGGTTTTATTGAACTCGGCTTCCTTTAAAGCGTTCAAAATAAGCTGTTTTTCGTTGCTTTCCTTTGAAAAATCTACGGTTTCCTTTTTCGTTTTTTCAGCAAACAAAACTTCCCGCGGAATCACTTCCAACGGAATCAATCGGGAATTGGTCAACAAAACGGAACGCTTGATTACGTTTTTCAACTCGCGCAAATTGCCCGGCCAAGCATAGTTTTTGAATGCTTCCTCCACTTCTTTTGAAAGTCCGATTACTTCCTTTCCCAAAGATTTGTTCGCTTCGTTTAAAAAATATTCAATAAACAGAAAAAGGTCCTCTTTCCGTTCGTGTAGCGATGGTATGTGGATGGAAAATTCATTCAACCGATGATATAAATCCTCGCGGAATTTTCCCTCGGAAACGGCTTTCAGCAAGTCTTCATTCGTTGCGGAAAGTATCCGTACATCCACGTCAATTTCGGTATTGCTGCCCACGGGTTTTATGCGGCGTTCCTGCAAAGCGCGAAGCAATTGGATCTGGTTTTCGTAGGAAAGATTACCCACTTCATCCAAAAAAAGTGTACCTCCGTCTGCCGCTTCAAAATGGCCTTTTTTGTCGTTTACCGCGCCCGTAAAACTTCCCTTTATGTGGCCGAAAAATTCGCTGGCGGCAATCTCTTTCGGAATGGCGCCGCAGTCCACGGCAACAAAATTTTTATCTTTTCGGGAACTATAATTGTGGATTGCTTTTGCAGCAACCTCTTTCCCCGTTCCGCTTTCGCCTTGAATAAGCACGCACATATCCGTTGGCCCGACCAGCTTTAAATATTCATTGAATTTTTTGGAGGCTTCGCTGATGCCGATGACAAATTTGGGTTTTTCGGAAGTTGGTTGGGAAGCAGGTTGTTTTGGCTCAACAGTTTCTGAAATAGGTTCTTCCGAAGATTCCGTATTTTGAAAATCCGCTTCAATAATCATCAATAATTCTTCTGGCCGAAACGGTTTCGAAATATAATCCAGCGCCCCTTTTTTTATGGCTTTTACCGCTGTATCCACTTCGGCATAACCCGTCATTAAAATCACTTTAGTGTTTGGGGAGGTTTTTTGGGAAAATTCAAGCAAGTCAAGACCCGAATCATCCGGCAGCTTTAAATCGGTTATCAGCAAATCGAACTTGTTTTCAGAAATGGTTTTTCGGGCATTTTCGCCTGAAAGCGAAACAGAGACATTAAAACCTTTTCGTTCCAAAAAAGAGGTGAGCATCTTTCCAAAAGCTACATCGTCTTCAACTATATGTATTTGCTGCGCCATTATATTTTGTGAGACCGTAAAAATAGTGAGTATATGGCTGGGCAAACTTTAAATTTATCATAAAAAAAGGCGCCCAATTTATGGACGCCTTTCCCAGAAGTATTGAATCTAAAATACCTGCAGCTTACTGCTTCTTTAATTCATTTTTAATCCACTCGCCTTTTGCGTTTGCATACACCGTTGCTTTTTTGGCATCGGCAGTGGCAAGTTCGATTTTATAGTCTCCCTGTGCATTCACATAAGCCTTAGAAATAGTGGCACCGCTAAAATCCTTAGCTACGGCGTCTTTAACGGTTTGTGGTACCTCAGAAGCTTTTACTTCTTTATAGTCTTGAACAGGAACAGCAACCTCAGCAATTTCGGCATCTTGTGCAGCCTCAATTCTGCTTTCCACTTGCGCTTCCACGGCAGTTTGTTTTTGCTCGTTCATTGCCGTTGGCTCTTTATCTTGCGCGGTTGCTGCGGTTAAACCTCCCAAGACGATTGCTGTACTTAAAATTAACTTTTTCATTGTTTTTTGATTTTAAAAAAATTATTTATTCGTTTCTAAGTTTGTTTGTTGCCTTGTAAATAGAAAAAGTAGTGCCACAGAAAAAAGGCAACGGCAATAATTCTTAAAAAACTGAAAAACAGCATTTTAATTTATTCTTTAAGACAAATAGAATTTTAAAAATTGTGTAATGAACAGTACAGTTGTGTAAAATTTACACAGTTTGTGTGTAAACGTTATTCAATTTTGGGCGGTTTGCGGTGTGATTTTTTTAGCGCATTCTCTTTTTTCGATTTTAAGCGTTTTTCAATCGCGCCTTTTGAAGGTTTTGTTTTCTTTCGCGGTTTTGCGACTTTAAGGTTTTTTTGAATCAATTCAACAAGCCTTTCAATAACGATTGCTTTGTTGCGGTGCTGGCTTCGGGTTTCGCCACATTGCAGGGTAATTATCCCTTCGGAAGAAATTTTTGGGGAAAGTTTGTTGTAGATTCGTTCCTTTTCAGTTTCCGAAAGTGCTTCGGAAGTTTCCAAATTAAAGGACACCCCCACCTTTGAAGCCGTTTTGTTCACGTGCTGCCCGCCCGGCCCACTGCTGCGGATGGCTTTAAAGGAAAGTTCAGAAATTAATTGCTCCGTGTTCATTGCGGCTGGTGTACAGGGTTTAAAAGGTCGTTTACCGTTTTTACGGGATTAAAGGTGATGAGTGGCACTTCCACAAAAACCGTGTTCCAGTTTGCCATCGCACCGTTCCAAAGTCCGGGCATCTCCAGTGCTTTTATGGGTTTTCCGTGATACGATTTATTCGAAATAAAACCCGCGTCAGGGTCTGAAAACTGAAGCAAATCATACTTTTCACCTTTATAATTTCGCAGGCCGCAGACCAAATCCACCGGATTGAAATGTGTTGCTCTGTCAACCAAAGTCTTTTGCCGTGTGTTGTTGGTGTCAATCTGGCTCATTTCCACGATTTGATAGGAAAGGTTTCCGTTCTTGTCTTTTATAAGAAATGGGCCGCCACCGGGAGCACCCGTATTTTCAACAACCCCGCAAACTCGAATGGGCCGTTCCAAAATTTTCAAAATTTCCTCTTTATATATAGGAGTGTTTTTTATGAAAAGTTCTCGGGAAATAAAGTCCGAAGCGTTTTTCAAAACCTCTTCCGCCCCGGCGGACAGGTCAGAAGGATTTGCAGCGTGAAGTTTTTCCACAAAACCAAAGATCTTTTTCTGAAGCGAAAGCAATTTCCCGGCAAGCACCTTTTTCTGAAAAGCGATGGTTTCCACATAATTTTGCGAAACCACGTTGTCAATATTTTTTATGAAAACGATGTCGGCATCTACTTCATTCAAATTTTCCAATAGCGCCCCGTGCCCGGACGGACGAAAAACCAAATCGCCGTTTTCATCCAAAAAAGGGTTGTTTTCAAGAGTTGCGGCAACTGTATCAGTTTCCTTTTTCTGAAAGGAATAGGAAATATTAAACTTTACGCCTGTATTATTATCAACAGTTTCCTGAATTTCCTCATATCTTATTTTGAACTTTTCCTCGTGTTCTGCGGAAACCGTAAAATGCAAATTGGCAATCCCTTTCGAAGTTGCGTAAAAAGCTGCTTCGTATAATTGTTCGCCAAAAGCGGTAACATAATTTTCGCCGTATTTGTGAAAAGGAACCAGTCCTTTGGGCGTGTTGCTAAAATTGAGACCGGTTTCTTTTAGCATTTCCTTTACAAAGAAATAGTAGTGTTTTCCTTTTTCGAAATTTTCAAAATCGGGGAATTTCGCTTCCAATTTCTCTTTTACCAAAGAAGAAAAAGCAAATTGGTCGATTGAATCAAAAAAGATTTTTAAGTTCTTGTTTTCTTCCTTTTGAAGAAACGCATCGATGTCTTCATTTTCAAAATCATAACTCTCCAAAAACTGATGCAAAAACTTAAACATTCGCGTTGCCGCCCCCGAAGCTGGTACAAATTTCAGCAAATCCAATTTGTCTTTTTCAGCTTCAAAAAGCGATGCAAAATGGCGTTGTTCCGTTTCTGAAAATACCGCAATGCCATTATCCGCCGAAGCTGGTTCAACTACATTTGCGAAGGGGATTCCTTCCTTAAAAATTTCGAGTTGTCGCGTTACTTTAGCTTCGGAAAGCCCGTGGTTTTTTATTTGTTGTATGTTTTTTTCTGTAAACATTTTATTCAATGTAATTGCAAGTTTCTTCGCGACCTTTGCGCCTTTGCGGTAAATTATCACCGCAGAGGCGCAGAGAACGCAAAGATTTTACCTATTTAATAATACGTCAATTATTTCGGTTGCTTTTTTAAACCGCTCTTCCTCGTTTCCCTTTAAAATTTTATATGGGAAACCCTGTTTTTTCAATTCGGCCTCGAAAATACGAAACATCTCCTCGCGGTTGTTTGGACGGTCGCGCAAAATGTCTGGCTCCCAAGGCGTGTCAACATAGGTCAAAAGGTAGATGCTGTAATTGTCTTTGGTTGCTTCGGTTTTTATTTCCGAAGGACAAAATCCGTCGTAATAATATTCCGAATAGACTTTTAGTTCGAGCAGATTTGTATCGCAAATCAGCAGATTTTCAGCCTTTTGCGAGGCTTCTTTTTCAAGTTGCAATTGTCCTTTTGCAATGGGAATTAAATCTTCCTTTTCAACTAATTTCTTTTCAGAATCCCACTTTTTCTGAAGGTATTCCCGCATAAATTCCGGCACCCAAAGCGTTTTGTAATGCGTCGCCAATTGTTTTGCCAAGGTTGTTTTGCCAGTAGATTCGGGGCCGTATAGTACTACTTTTATCAATTCAGCAGACTTGTTTCGGGTATGTTTAGGTTTCTTTTCCACGCGCGGTATCCGTAAATGGCAATAATAGTAAATAAAAGGTATTGGAACGAAGTAAACACGAGCCCTTTATAAAGGTATAGTGGTACGGAAATTAGGTCGCCAATAATCCAATAGATCCAGTTTTCGAGTTTCTTTTTCGCCATAAGCCACATTCCCACGAAGAAAATTGCGGTCGTAATCGTGTCAACATAGGCTGTCCAACTGTTCCATTTATCATAAAATTCATAGACCGCAAAAACGAAAATAAGCGTTGCGATAAAAATGTAAATAGATTGTTTGTTTTCGGTTTTTGTAGCCTTTGTGATGGGCGTATAATGGGTCGCATCTACTTTACGGGTCCAAATATACCAGCCGTAAATGCTCATTGCGAAGTAATAGGCGTTTATCATCATATCGCCCAAAAGCCCATAAACAGCGAGAATGTAAACAAAAATAGCTGTGCTGATAATCCCCGTGGGATACACGAGAATATTATCCTGCTTGCTGAACCATACGCTCAAAAAACCAAAGAAAACGCCGATGAGTTCCAGCACTATTAAATGTGCGGGAACTTCGGCGTATTGCGCAAAAAACCAATCAAAAATGGGGCTCATAGTCGCTGCGGTCTGATTTTACTATTTTGATGTAAAGCAAACCTCTTTCCACGGCTTCCAATGCAACTTTCATTTCTTTTTGAAGAAGATTCATTACTGCATCGTAATCGCCGTAAACCTGTGTGCTTAGCGGATTTTCCAACACAGTAAGTCCAGAATTTCGCAAACTTTTTATGAAATTGATAATGGCTGGTTCGTAATCGTCCTGTAAAGGCGTGAGGGTTAATTCTACTGAAATTTTCATTTTTTCATTTTTTTCAAAACTACGATTTTAAAAAGTTTTCAGTCGCAGTTTGCAGTTTTTGGAATCTGGTTTTTTAAGATTTGGAATTTACTCAAACGCCGTTCCCATCACAACCATATCTGCTCCAGCTTCGTAAGCGGTATTTTTTTGTGCTTCGGTTTTTATTCCGCCGCCAACAATTAAAGGGATGTTGATTGCTTTTTTTACTTCGGAAATGATTTCGGGCTTTACAGGAAATTTTGCGCCGCTGCCCGCTTCCAAATAAATAATCTTCGCCCCCATAAATTGTCCCGCTAACGCCGTGTGCACAATGTTTTCAATATTTTCCTGCGGAAGCGGTTCGGTATTTGTCACTTTGGAAACTGCGGAATAATTTCCGCCATCAATCAAAATGTAACCTGTGGAAATAATTTCCAAAGAACTATTTTTCAATTTTGAAATAGATTTTATCTGCTGTCCAACTAAATATTCCGCATTTCTCCCAGAAAGCAAGGTCAAAAAAAGCAATGCATCCGCCAAAGGTGTAATTTGTGAATAGTCGCCAGGAAAAAGAAAAATCGGAAGTTTTGTATCATTTTTTAAAGCTTTTACAGTGGCTTCCGTTTCACCATTGGCAACGGTACTTCCACCTACAAAAAGGTGAGTGGTTTCCTTCGGAATTTTTTTCAGAAATGGTTTCGTTTCAGAAATATCGAATTTATCAGGGTCAATCAAAATAGCAAGCTGATTTTCCTTTTCGGCAACCGATTTTAGAAGATTTTTATAAAAATTTTCTTCCATTTACTATTTTTCAGAAATAAGTGCATAGGCACAGGTAAATTCTTCAAATTCCAAAAAATCCACATTGTATTTTTGTTGTTTGCCCTCATAGGTTACGGTAGCAGTAGTTTTGGTCTCATCGAGCAAAAAATCTTCCACATAAATATGTTCCAAAAAGCTTACCCCTTTTTCGGCAAAACTTTTATATAAAGATTCTTTGGCGCACCAAACTATAGTTAGCTTTCGCATTAAAGCATCTTCGTTGGCAAAAATCTTGTACGCTTTTAACGGAGTGAATTTATGGGCAATCCGTAAGATTTTATGACGTTGCATTTCAATGTCTATTCCCACTTCAATATCACTAATAATTATGGCCGCAAAGTTGAAGGAATGGGTAATGGAAATATGCTTATCGCCTGTTAAATGCGGTTTTCCATTTTCGTCATAATACAAATCCTGATCAGTATATCCTTCCAGAGCCATTAAATGCCGAATGCTCATAAACCCGCGACGGTGCAGGTCGCTTTTCATATTGTTTACTCGGTTTGCACAATTTTGGGTCAATTGGATTCCTTCGGAAAGGGCTTCAAAAGACTCTTCAATCTTCCAAATGAAGACTTTAGTGTGGGGATTTACTGTTATAGTTTTGTAAAGTGGCATAAACTTTTAAAGGATATTGTGTACTTTTGCGGACTGAAAAACAGAAATTATTTTTAACAAATGCCCGCTTTTAAGGGTATAAATATAACAAATATGTCAACGAAAACTGTGCCTTACACGGCGTTTAAAGTAAAAGATATTTCCCTGGCAGACTGGGGAAGAAAAGAAATTGAGCTTGCCGAAGCGGAAATGCCGGGGCTTATGAGTTTGCGTGAAGAATATGGAGACGAGCAGCCTTTGAAAGGTGCGCGAATTGCGGGATGTCTTCACATGACCATTCAGACTGCGGTGCTTATTGAAACTTTAGTTGCATTGGGGGCCGAAGTTACTTGGAGCTCTTGCAACATTTTCTCCACCCAGGACCATGCTGCCGCCGCAATTGCTGCCGCTGGAATTCCGGTGTATGCTTGGAAAGGGATGACCGAGGAAGAATTTGACTGGTGCATTGAGCAAACGCTTTTCTTTGGCGAGGACCGCAAACCGTTAAATATGATCCTTGATGATGGAGGCGATTTAACCAATATGGTCTTGGACAAATATCCAGAGCTTGCCGCTGGCGTAAAAGGTATTTCTGAAGAAACTACCACCGGTGTTCACCGTCTTTACGAGCGTATGAAAAAAGGCACGTTGCCAATGCCGGCCATCAACATTAACGATAGCGTTACAAAAAGTAAATTCGACAATAAATACGGGTGTCGCGAAAGTGCCGTAGATGCCATCCGCCGTGCCACTGATATCATGATGGCAGGAAAACGTGTGGTTGTTTGCGGTTATGGCGATGTGGGTAAAGGAACTGCCGCTTCGTTTAAAGGTGCGGGAAGTATTGTTACCGTTACCGAAATTGACCCAATTTGTGCGCTACAAGCTGCAATGGACGGGTTTGAAGTGAAAAAATTGGAAACCGTTGTTGGAAATGCTGATATTGTAATTACGACAACCGGAAACAAAGATATAGTTCGCGGAGAGCATTTTGAAGCGATGAAAGACAAAACCATCGTTTGTAACATTGGGCATTTTGACAATGAGATTGCCGTTGCTTGGTTGAAGAAAAACCACGGAAATACCCACGTTGAAATTAAGCCACAGGTTGATAAATATACCATCAATGGAAAGGACATTATCCTTTTGGCCGAGGGCCGATTGGTAAACCTTGGTTGCGCAACGGGACACCCAAGTTTTGTGATGAGCAACAGTTTTACCAACCAAACTTTGGCGCAAATCGAGCTTTGGAAAAATGGCGAAAACTATGAAAACGAAGTTTATATGCTTCCAAAGCATTTGGATGAAAAGGTTGCGAAACTTCACCTTGAGAAAATCGGGGTTGAGCTTACCGAGCTTACAGAAGAACAAGCCGAATACATTGGCGTTACTGTTGAAGGGCCGTTTAAGCCTGAGTATTATAGATATTAGACGTTAGATTTTAGACGTTAGATTGAAACCCTTGCAGTTATGTGAGGGTTTTTTTATTGAAAAATATTTAACTTTTAAAAAGCCAAGATTATTCATACTTTAAGTGAATGATTTATGAAGAAGAAAAAATAAAAGTCCCAAGATTCAACGAGGAATCCGGCTTCTACACCACAAAAAAGCGTTCCAAAATGATGGGCAAAATCCGTGGGAAGAATACCAAGCCGGAATTGCTTTTCAGAAAAGCGCTTTGGAAAAAAGGCATCCGTTATCGCGTGGACAGCAAAAAACTCCCCGGAAAGCCCGATGTTTCCATCCAAAAACACAAACTTGCCATTTTTATTGACGGTGAGTTTTGGCACGGTTACAATTGGCCGGAACGAAAGAAAAACCTGAAAAGCAACCGTGGTTTTTGGATTCCAAAGATTGAGCGCAATATGCAGCGCGACCGCGAAGTGAACAAACAACTCGAAGAAATGGGCTATACCGTGTTTCGGTTTTGGACCAACGAAATAAAGAACAACCTCAACAAATGCATCAACGATATTTTGGTGTATATAAATACCGGACAGAATGATTAACTCAAAATTACCCAATATTGAAACCTCCATCTTCGCCAAAATGAGCAAAATGGCGGCAGACCACAACGCCTTAAACCTCTCACAGGGATTTCCAAATTTCCCCAGCGACCCCGCTTTAAATGCCTTGGTAGACCAAGCGATGAGCGACGGTTATAACCAATATGCCCCAATGCCCGGCGATTTCGGGCTGCGGATGGAAATTTCAAAGAAAATCGAAAACCTCCACGACCGTTTCTACAATCCCGAAATCGAAATCACGATTACCGCTGGTGCAACGCAAGCTATTTTCACAATAATTGCGGCAACAATTAGTAAAGGTGATGAAGTAATCATTTTCACGCCGGCTTATGATTGTTATGCGCCAACTGTGGAATTGTTCGGCGGAAAGATTGTGCCGATTCAACTTAAACCTCCTTTTTATGAAGTGGATTGGCAGGAAGTTGCGGATAACATTTCTTCCAAAACGAAAATGATTATCATCAACTCGCCACACAACCCGAGTGGGATGCTGTTTTCAAAAGACGATATGCTCGAATTACAAGATTTGGCAGAAAAAAATGATTTGTTGGTTTTAAGCGATGAAGTTTACGAACACATCATTTTTGACGGCAATGTGCATCAAAGTGCATCGAAATTTGAAGCTTTGGCGGAGCGAAGTTTTGTAACGGCTTCCTTCGGAAAAACATTCCACAATACGGGCTGGAAAATGGGCTATTGCACCGCTCCTGAGAATTTGATGAAAGACTTTCAAAAAGTGCATCAATTCGTAGTTTTCTGCGTAAACCATCCCATTCAAAAAGCATTGGCTACTTATTTGAAAGACAAAAATCATTATTTGAAACTTTCGGATTTCTATCAGCAAAAGCGCGATTTCTTTCTGCATTTAATGGAAGGTTCCAATTTCAAAATTGTTCCTTCAAAAGGCACGTATTTCCAAATGCTCGATTTTACGGAAATTTCAAATGAAAACGATATCGCTTTTGCGGAAAGGCTTACGAAGGAACACAAGATTGCGACCATTCCCACTTCTGTTTTCAACGAAGGCAGAAAAGATTTTAAACAGATTCGGGTTTGCTTTGCCAAAACCGATGAAACGCTTGCGGAAGCTGCAAAAATCCTTCGCGAATTATAGGATTATTTTGTATGTTGGTATTAAAAGGAAACCGTACTTTTAAAAGAAAAAAATGAAAACCGATTTAAAAATAACGCTTGTTCAAAGTGAACTGGTTTGGGAAAACGCATCGGCCAACAGGGAATTGTTTTCAAAGAAATTCCAAACCTTTGAAGGGGAAACAGATTTGATAGTCTTGCCCGAAATGTTCACTACCGGATTTTCGATGAATGCCAAAAAACTTGCCGAACCCAATGATGGCGACAGTTTAAATTGGATGATTTCCGAAGCCCGGAAACACAACTGCGCCATTACCGGCAGCGTGATTATTTCAGAAAATGACAAATTCTACAATCGCCTCTTTTTCGTTTTGCCCGATGGCACTTATGAAAAATACGACAAAAAGCACACCTTCACCTTGGCAAAGGAAAATGAAACATACACCGCAGGTAAGGAGCGTTTAATCGTAAATTACAAAGGCTGGAAAATCTGCCCGCTCATTTGTTACGACCTGCGTTTCCCCGTATGGTCCAGAAATACCGAAGATTATGACGTTTTAATTTACTTGGCCAACTGGCCAAAAGTGCGTACCGTTGCTTGGGATACGCTGCTTCGCGCGCGCGCCATTGAAAATATGAGTTACTGCGTGGGCGTAAACCGCGTGGGTTTTGACGGCAATGACCACGAATATGTAGGCCATTCGGCGGTTTATGACGTTTTGGGAAAACAAGTTTCCCCTTCCGCTTTTGATGAGTTTATTGAAACTGTAACTTTATCCAAGGAGCACATTGAGAGCAACCGGAAGCATTTGCAGTTTTTGAATGATCGCGATAAATTTACTTTAACCTAAAAGTTTCATTCAAGCTCCAATTGGCGCGTACTTCAAGTTGCGTAGGGTAATAGATAATTCGCTCGGGCTCCCTGCGGTTTAGGAAGCTGCCGGTGTCCCACCTCCCGTTTTCATTGGTATCGTAAATAATTCTGAGGAAATATTTATTCGGCGAAAGCGCTTCGAAAAACACCTCCCTATTTTCCGAAAGATATTCTGAGGCCACCAAATTGTATTTGGTATCCAATAACTGTACAATAACGGGAAACCGTTCCACATTTTGCAAGCTAAGGTTCAAGGTGCCGTAATCGCTTTCCAAGCGGGTGTTTACGTTAAATGTTAGAGTATCATTCGTCTTCTCAAAAAAATCGGTCAACGCTCCCGGTAAAAGCTTTATCAGATAGCTTTGGTCTTCGGTTTTTGGGAAGAAAACCTCGGCCCAGTTGTACACGCTGTTTAGTTTTACTAAGGGTTCAATTAGGGAAGAATCCTTTGCCATTACCTGAAATTTTTCGGCGTCGAAAGAAACGAGCGGTGTGTTTGCCCGCAGTTTGAACGTGTCTTTCAATTTGAGTGTCCCGGTTTTTAAGGCTGAAATATTCAGCGAATCCGTATAAAGTTCGCGCATCCGCACTGTGGCGGTATCGACAATTGTTCCGTTGGAAATTTTAAAGTTTAGGGAATCGGCTGCAATGGCGGGTCTGAACCAATAATGCAGGGTATCTTTTTTTTCATCCTTAAAAATCCGATAATCGAAGTCTTCGGGAGCTTCGGAAAGCATTTCAATGGCAAGACTGTCGGCGCGGCCTTCATAACCAAAAACGATATGGTTCTTCCCTATCTGGCTGGGGCGTGCAATTTTATAATCGGGGGTTTCCTTAAAGAGCGTCAATGTATAAGTGGAATCCGTGGGAATGGTTACGAACTCTTTCTCAAAACCTATTTTATCGTTTTGCGGTTGAAAGATATAATCGTTGTTCTTTTCCTTCAATGCCAAAAGTAGGTATTTTCCTTCCTTTAAGTTGGTGAGTTCAAAAACTCCCGTACTGTCTTTGGTAACGGTTATGTAAGTTGGTTTTTCAGAATAAATAATGGAGTCGGTAAAAGTTTCATTTACTTCATAAAGCATTACAGTGGTTGGAATTTCCGGCGCAATAAACTCTGCATCCTTTACCCGTCCCGAAAGTTTCAAACTATCAATATAACTTCCGGTCGAAAAAATATATTTGTAGTATTCAAACCTGTTTTCCTCGTTATTGTCCACAATACTATTTCCGAAGTTGAAGGAATACGTAGTGTTTGGTTTTAGGGTATCGAGTATTTTTATCCGTAGGGTTTTTGAAGTGCTCAATGGCGTAATAATGGGAGCGAACGTCATCGGTGGCGAAATGATGAGCTCTTTGTTTACTTCTTTCAGTTTTATGTATTCATCAAAACGGATTTCAATTTCGTCTCCCGTAAAATTTGTTGTGTAATTTTCAGGACTGCTTCTTACTATCACAGGTGGAATGGTATCCCGCGGCCCGCCCGATGGAGATCCTTTTTTTGCACAGTCAACGAATGACAAAATCATCAAAAAAGCTATGGGAATGTAAAGCAGGCGGTGTTTCACTTAGTATTCTTTAAAATTTTGTGGCGCTGCGGCGCGGGTTCAAAATTAAACAATATGTAGCAACAATTTACAAATAACTTTAGGCTACTGCAATTGTGGCGATGCTTATACTTACATTTTCACCTTTCAGCAGTTGGAGCGCGCATTTTTCCAGTGTGGCGCCCGTGGTTATTATATCGTCAACCAATAAAACGTGCTTGTTATTTATTGCTTCCAGATTTTGGATTGAAAAAACCTCTTCGGCCTCAAAACGCAGTATTCGTGTTTTAAAAACTTGGGAGCCCGATTTTGAAATTTTTATCAAAACATCGTCGCGGTAGGGAACATCCAAGGCTTTGGCTATTTCATTTCCAAAACCTTCCACTTGGTTAAACCCACGCTTTTTCAATTTCTGTTTGTGGAGCGGGACCGGAATCACCAGATCTATTTCTTTATAGCAATCAATTTCAGATAATTCTGCTCCTAACCATTTTCCGAAGAAAGAACTTATTTCTTTTCTGCCCCTGTATTTTAGGTTGTGCAGCAATTGCTGGGTCAAACCCCTTTTCTGAAAATAGGCCAAGGCCGTGGCATTTTGCAGCAGAAATCTTCCGTAGAATTTATCTTTTAGGACGGAGTTTCCTGTTTTGTGAAATGAAGCGATGGGCAGCGAATGGACACATTCAGTACATAATACATCTTCCTGTTTCAGCAATTGTTGCTTACAGCCTGCGCAAACCTTCGGAAACAGTAGATTTAACATATTTTAAGAATTTTTACCATTTTGTAAACGTTTGTTAAAGAAATACCTACCTACTTTTACCAACTAAACTTAACTTATTAATTATGAGTACCGAAAACGAAAACAATAGTGGCAAATTCAAGATTCTGATTGGGGTTCTTTCAGTCTTGCTTATTGCGCTGGCCGTCTATACTGTTACGCTCTTTAATGATAGTAAAAATACGGTATCAAATCTTGAGATGCAAAAGGCAGACATTGAGCAGGAACTTGAAGGGCTGATTGCAAATTATGATGAAGTAATAAAGGACAACGAGCTTAAAGACAAAGACCTTTTGGCCGCACGGGAAAGAATAACCATTCTTTTGGATTCTGTTAAAGATGCCAAAGCAAACGTGGCTTTAATTGAAAGGTATAAAGCCGAAGTGGGCAGACTTAAGCAGGAACGATCTATGCTCTTTAAACGCGCCGATAGTTTGATTGCCGCAAACAAGCAATTGGCAATGGAGCGCGATAGCACTTCCATGGAACTTTCAAACACACGTATGGTGGTAGATTCGGTGAGCCAGGAAAACATGGCAATGAACGAAACCATTAAAAAAGGGTCTATCGTTAAAGCAACCGATCTTCGTGGCGAAGCCGTAATCATCAGAAACAGCGGAAAAGTTGTGGATACCAAACGTGCCAGTCGCGCCGATAAAATTAGAGCGTGCTTTACTTTGGCACCAAACGCCATTGCACAAAGAGGCGACCGTACTCTTTACGTGCAAGTAATAAATCCTCGCAACAAAATGATGGGAGATGACGCCGTAAAACAGTTTGAGGAAAAAAACATCAATTATAGTAGTTCAACAAATGTATTTTACGAAAATGATGAATTGGACGTGTGCATTTTGGTAAATTCTGCCGAAGCAGATCTAGTGGAAGGACGCTATACCATCAACCTTTTTGATGGTCCAAACCAAATAGCAACCACAACAATGGAACTAAAATAATTTTATTTTAAAATTAAGAGTAGGTAATTTTAAAATAAATGAAACCGCTGTGAACTTATCACGGCGGTTTTTTTATTTTTGCGCTATGGCAAACAACGACGATCAATTTAAAAAAGTAGTCTCCCACGCAAAGGAGTACGGTTATATTTTCGCCTCAAGTGAAATTTATGACGGATTAAGTGCTGTTTATGACTATGCTCAAAACGGTGTAGAATTAAAGAAAAATATTCGTGAATACTGGTGGCGCAGCATGGTATATATGCATCAAAATATTGTGGGAATAGATTCCGCAATCTTAATGCACCCCACTACGTGGAAGGCTTCTGGTCATGTTGATGCTTTCAACGACCCGTTGATAGACAATAAGGACTCAAAAAAACGCTACCGCGCCGATGTGCTTATTGAAGATTATGCCGAAAAACTAAACCAAAAAGCCCAAAAGGAAATTGAGAAAGCCAAAGGCCGTTTTGGCGATAGTTTTGATGAAGCGCAATTTGTAGCTACAAATCCACGTGTTGTAAGATATCTTGAGGAACAGCGTACCGTTTTGGAACGTATGGCACGCTCTCTTGAAAAGGAAGATTTGGCAGATGTAAAGGCTTTGATTGAAGAATTAGGTATTGCCGATCCCGAAACAGGTTCTAAAAACTGGACCGAGGTAAGGCAGTTCAATTTGATGTTTGGTACCAAATTGGGAGCTTCCGCTGAAAGTGCCATGGACCTTTACCTTCGCCCAGAAACGGCCCAAGGTATTTTCGTAAACTTTTTGAACGTTCAAAAAAGTGGAAGGATGAAGATTCCTTTCGGAATCGCACAGACCGGAAAAGCGTTCCGTAACGAAATTGTAGCACGGCAGTTTATCTTCCGTATGCGTGAGTTTGAACAGATGGAAATGCAATTTTTTGTACGTCCGGGCGAAGAGCTGAAATGGTATGAATACTGGAAAGAAACCCGATTAAAGTGGCACCTTTCGTTAGGTATGGGTGAAGAAAACTATCGTTTCCACGATCACGAAAAATTGGCGCATTACGCGAATGCCGCGGCAGATATTGAATTCAACTTTCCTTTCGGTTTCAAAGAATTGGAGGGAATCCATTCCCGCACCGATTTCGATTTAAAGGCACACGAAAAATTCTCTGGAAAAAAACTCCAATTCTTCGATCCGGAACTCAATGAAAGCTACGTACCCTACGTGGTTGAAACCTCAATAGGCCTTGACAGAATGTTCCTTGCCGTTTTGAGCAATTCGCTACAGGATGAAACTTTGGAAGATGGAAGCGTGCGTACTGTTTTGAAACTTCCGGCTATTTTAGCACCCGTAAAAGCCGCCGTTTTACCTTTGGTGAAAAAGGACGGTCTGCCCGAAATTGCCCAAAAAATAATTGACGATCTGCAATGGGATTACAACGTAATCTATGACGAAAAAGATGCCGTGGGAAGACGCTACCGTCGCCAAGACGCAGCTGGAACGCCATTCTGCATTACCGTGGACCATCAAACCATTGAAGACAATACCGTAACGATTCGCTATCGCGACACTATGGAACAGGAACGAATCTCTATTGCAGCGATTTCAGAAAAAATGAAGGAAACCATTTCATTCAAACATTGGCTTTCCGAATAATTTTTTAAGTGGTTAATTCTATAT
This sequence comes from Aequorivita aquimaris, assembly GCF_001573155.1. Lineage (GTDB taxonomy): Bacteria > Bacteroidota > Bacteroidia > Flavobacteriales > Flavobacteriaceae > Aequorivita > Aequorivita aquimaris. The sequence goes on from NZ_JRWG01000010.1 coordinate 28,673, forward strand.
TTCGAAGGAGGAGGATATTTGGTTATCCTCCTTTTTTTTGCTCCATAATTATTCATCCCGATTTTTAATCTCGGTAATTTCAACCGGGGCGGCCTTTTCACAACGGTTCATTCTACGAAGGCCATTAAATTTCACCCACACTGTTTGGTTGTCTCTTCTGAAATTTTCACTCAAATTAATGGGGTCTACATAATAAAAATCCTTTTCGTCTTCCTTTAACTGAATGGTGTATTCACAATCATCGGCCAAATCAGAGTACAAAATTCTGCCCGGCAAATAACCATCGGCTATCATTTGTGCCGCAAGCGCCTTTTTAGCTTCTATTTCTGCTGCACTATTGGTTTACATAGTTTGGGATTGGTTTTGTGAAGTTATGCAGGATAAAACAGTAAAACTTAGCAGTAATACCGAAAGTGAAATTTTAGACAACATTCTTTATGATTTTTAAGTGATGTATGAAGATACAAAAATTAAAAATAGGCCCGCAACTGAATACTTCCCGTATGAACCGTTTTTGTGGTCTCACTTTTTCTGCCGAAATAGGAAAGATTGGCATCCAAATATTTAGTTATTCGTTTTTGAAAAAGCAAGCGCCATGTAAAATTAGTGCCGGGTTGCAAGCCTTCCAACATTTGGTATGCCACTGGCGAAAAAGGACTGCCCTCAAATTTATTATCGATATAATTGAATTCCCCATTTATCGAAATTTTTTCAGCGTTGGTATATGCGAAAGAAAAACCTACTGTTTGCTGGTTCAACTTTTCCATCTCGCCCAATTGGTTGTCTTGGTTGGCAAATTCATAAAAAACATCAAATCGCGTTTGCTGGCTCAATAAATAGGAAATTTTTGGATTGAATTCATAGGAATCGAGACGGTAATTTCTATTGGCAAAATTTTCCGAAAGGCTTTCATTGCTGCCCGTTGCGCCCTTTAAATTCAACAACCAGCTTTCCCAAAATTTATGGTTGAAGTTAAACTGATGGCTTTTCAAATTATTTCGCTGTAAACCCACAGCGAGCAGATTATCTGCCGAAGTAGATATAAAAGTATAGCTTGTAGTGAAATGCTGTTTTCCTCGGTTAAAAAATAAAGCGTTGCGAAAATTCAGCGTAAGCCCCAATTGGTCATCGCCGCCATCTTCAAATGGGTTAATGTTGAAACCGTCATTTTTCCGCTTTACTTTTCGGTCCAAAACATAGGAAGTCTGATTGTAAAAATGTGAAAGTACCTTTTTAAAGCCTTCTTTATTTGACCAGTTTTGTGGATTCAACGTAAGGATTTGACTGAACTTATTCTGCCTAATCTTCAAAAAAACCTGATTGGGAAGCAACACCCGAATATATTCGGCTTGGTCCTGAAACTGCGCCACTTCAAATTCCTCCAATTCCTGAATGCCGTTGTTGTTGTAATCAATCCAAGTGTAAACGCCCTGCCCCGGCTCAGTTTTTACATAGGTAAATTCCTGCTGCGGAATCACCCCATTGTTGGACTCCAATGCGGTATTTAAACGGATTCCGCCGTCAAACAACGCTTGGTTGTAAATAATGCGCGAGTTGAGCGAACGTTCGGTCTCCCGCTTGTCGATGGTTACGGGCAGCGTATCGTTTGGGTCAATACCCGTTCCCGAATTGGGTTCGTATTTCAGCGTTCTATAATTTGCAAAGGCCGAAAGCTGCGTGTTTTCAGTATTTATAAGTCGAGACTTTAAATAATATGTATTTGAAGAATTCACTTTTTGAAGCACATTATTGCGAACACTATCATTAACCCGAAATTGATAACCGGCCTCAACAAAAACTTTAGTACTATCACCAATGCCGGAAAAAGCCTCAAATGCCGCAAATTTTTGACTTATGGGCGAAATACTATCGCGCGTTACATCTTTTATTTGGTTGTCTTCCAAAGCCACTTTACCGCCTACCCAAGCTTTTTTGAAGGAATAAGTTGATGTGTTGTTCAACCTGAAAAATTTTGAGGAAATAGAATCTGCTTTGCTGTTTAGAAAGCTTCCATAGGTCTGCAACCTTAATTTTTTCAGTTTTATTTCTGAAGCGATTACGTGCCGTGTACCATTGAAATTTTCAGAAAAATTCAAATTTTGGAATTCGTAGCGTCCACCTCCAATTTTTGGATGTGAAACCTCAACTCCTGAAATCACAAAACTTTGGTTGCCCATAGGGTTGATAAGGTTCCAATCGCGGTTGAATTCAATATTGTAAAGCCTTTCAATGGTTCTAAAATCTTTTTGAACAAAATCCAAGGAACCGAAGCCATCAATTTTTAAAGTATCGGCCGTGGTCAACAACCGTTGTTTAAAAGCCAGTCTTCCAGCGAAACCATCATTATTGTTATCATCAATATCACTAAAAAGGTTGAGGTCGTTTTGGCTGCCCGCAACCTCAAAATCGATACGCGTCTTTTCCGAAGGGTGAAAGCTTCCGTTTACCCCGCCCACCTGCAATTTTACGGGAGCGTTCAGCCGAATAACCGGCGCATAATTGCCCTGCTGAATACCGTCTACGGGCGCTACATATTCAAAAATTCGGCTGATGGCGTTAGTCTCACTAATCACATAATCGCCGTTATTGGGGCCCACCAATGAAAACCGCACACTGAAAAGTTCATCATCTGGATTGCTTGAAAAAACGAAAACTTCTTCACCGTTAACAATTTCCTTTTTATAGAGAATTTTATTTTCGGAATAGGTGTCGGGCACTGCCGAAGGCGCATTCATCAGCTCCCGATCATCACCGGCGGCCTGTAAAATAGCCACTTGTTCCTCGGAAAGATTTTGTTGCAAGGGTTGATTTTTGGCATCATTTTCAGAATATACGTACACGCCCAAATCCAAATTTTCACTGGTATAATTCCCACCGCCGTAGCCGATGAAACGGGTGTAGCTTCTATCGGTATATTGATATTCCACCGAAATACGCATATTGCTGGTTATGGGGTATGTTGGGTTGAATTTTATTTCCCCAGCGTTATAATCAATAATATAATCTTCGTTTTCACCACGTTGCAAAAGCAATCCATTTACATAAACCCTTTCGCTACCCGAAACGACCAAAATGTAAAGTTCGCCATTGGGACCGACCAATTTATAGGGCCCTTGATTACCTTCCTGCCCAACAAATTCACTTTTTGAAAATACGCCGCGCACCAAAGCGCCGGAAGCAAAAGCTGAAATTTTGGAACCGTCTTCGTTGTTAAAAGTTCCGCCAAGCGAGATTCCCTGTACTTTTTTTGTAAATCGGCCGAAATAACTATTGCTATTCTGCAAGTCAATATCACCAGCGCGGATGTTCCAGTTTTCGCCAAAAAGTTCGATGAAAATTTGGTCAAACTCATTCAAACTTTGGGAATAGCCGCCTTCCTGTGTGGGAATATTGGCGTCCTGAATTGATGCCCGAATGGAAACCTTTTCGCTCAATTTTCCTATAATTTGAAGATCGAGTTCGCTGTTCACCACCGCATTTTGATTGTTGCCAATAGTAATGCCGCGCGAAATGCTACCGGAAGTATTCAACCCGTCAAAAGGTGTAAATGTATTTTTAGTATTACTTTCGTCCAAAGAGTACAGCTTCTCTATTTGGCCCGTATTTTCCACAATAATTTTTGAATCGAGGGCGAAATATTCCCGCGTTAAAAATTCCGGATACTGCAAATATTGAATGGTGATTGAATCGTTTTGTTGCTGCAATTCTTCAGAAAAAATAATAGTTCCTTTTTTGAAATCTATCCGATAACTGAAAGGATCGGGTGAGTTTCCTTCTCTATCAAGAATCACGAAACGTTTTGGGTTGATGCCCGCGCTGTCCAAAACCACGGTATCCCTTAAAGCAACTTTTTTCACTTTATAGTTGGAAGTAATATCCTGCGCATAGCCAGCAGCCACAATAAAAAAAAGAAAAACAGACAGGTATAACTTCATTACCAATATAACTTAATGTAGCCGATTATATTTTGTGAATATATTATGAAAATCTTTACGGGCGTGGGCTGTGTAAAAATACAATGTTAATTAACTTAGTGGCCTTTAATAAACGCTACTTACAATGAAAATCATTTCATACAACGTAAACGGAATTCGCGCCGCGATGCGCAAAGGTTTTATCGATTGGTTGAAAGCTGCAAACCCAGATGTTATATGCCTTCAGGAAACCAAAGCCAATTTTGACCAAGTGGAAATCGACGAAATTGAAAAGGCCGGCTATCCGTATCATTATTGGTACAGTGCCGTAAAAAAGGGTTACAGTGGAGTGGCGATCCTTTCAAAAATAAAACCGAACCATATAGAATACGGCACCGGCATTGAATATATGGACGCCGAAGGAAGAAACATCCGCGTAGATTTTGACGATGTTTCGGTGATGAGCCTGTATTTGCCAAGCGGCACAAACATTGCCCGTTTGGAGCACAAGTTTACGTATATGGCCGATTTTCAGAAATATATTGACAAGCTGAAAAAGGAAATTCCAAACTTGGTAATCTGTGGCGATTACAATATCTGCCACGAAGCCATTGACATTCACGACCCCGTTCGAAATAAAAACGTTTCCGGTTTTTTACCCGTGGAGAGAAAATGGCTGGACGGATTTATGAAAAGTGGGTTTATTGACAGTTTCCGCCATTTCAACAAAGAGCCGCACAATTATACCTGGTGGAGCTACCGCGCCAATGCCCGTAACAACAACAAAGGTTGGCGGATAGATTACAATTTGGTTTCGGAAGCATTATTGGATAATTTGAAGCGCGCCGTAATCTTGCCCGATGCCATGCACAGCGACCATTGCCCGCATTTGGTGGAACTTGAATTTGAAAAATGAAATATAAAATTCTCCCCAATACTAATCTAAAAATCAGCAAACTCTGTCTTGGCACCATGACCTGGGGTCAACAAAACACAGAAGCTGAAGCCCACGAACAGCTCAATTTCGCCATTGAAAAAGGCATCAATTTTATTGACTGTGCTGAAATGTATCCCGTGCCCGCAAACCCAAAAACACAGGGAAGAACGGAAACTTATATTGGTAATTGGCTTGCAAAAAAGAAGAATCGCGAAGAGTTAGTTATCACTTCAAAGATTGCAGGGCCCAGCCGATCAATGGACCACATTCGACAACCGTTGGATTTCAGCAAAAAATCTTTGGAGGATGCGATTGATAAAAGTCTGAAACGTTTGCAAACAGATTATATCGATTTGTACCAGTTACATTGGCCGGAGCGCAATACCAATTATTTTGGGCAGCGTGATTATACCCATAAACAAGATGAAAGTTGGAGCGATAATTTTGGTGTAGTTTTAAATGATTTGGAAGGTTTTGTAAAAGTAGGAAAAATCCGCCACATCGGACTTTCAAACGAAACCCCTTACGGAGTTATGCGCTGTATGGAAGAATCGCGAAAAGGAAAGTTGAAAATTGTTTCAGTTCAAAATCCTTATAATTTGGTAAATCGGAAAGATGAAATAGGTTTAAGTGAAATACTTCAGCGGGAAAATATTGGGTATTTGCCCTATTCGCCCTTGGGTTTTGGAACGCTCAGTGGAAAATATTTGGATGGAAGTGCTGATGAAAATTCACGGATTAACCAATTCAAACAATACACGCGCTACAGCAGCAAACCCGCAGTGGATGCTACCGAGAAATATTTTGAAATCGCCAAAAAGCACAACCTCCGTTTTGCACAGCTGGCACTGGCTTTTATTCTTCAAAAGAAATTTGTAACCGCGCCAATTATTGGCGCCACTTCCATCGAGCAACTTTCAGAAAATATTGAAAGCATTAATATTTCGCTTTCGAAAGAAATTTTAAAGGAGATTGATGCCATCCACAACCAAATTCCGAATCCAGCGCCTTAAACAAATGCGCTATAACCCGTAATAGCACGACCAACAATCAACGAGTTGATTTCTTTAGTGCCCTCGTAACTGTATATTGCTTCAGCGTCTGCAACAAAACGGGCTACATCGTATTCCAAGAGTATTCCGTTGCCGCCCATAACCTCTCGGGCTTGGCTTACCACATCGCGGGTTCGCATACTGCAGAAAACCTTTGCCAAAGAAGCGTGTTCGTCGGTCAGCAAACCTTCATCCTGCAATTCGGAAAGACGAAAACACAAGGTTTGCATCGCTGTAAGATTGGAAACCATTTCCACTAAATGGTTTTGAACCAACTGGTAGGAGGCAATCGGTTTTCCGAACTGTTCGCGTTTTTTGGTGTATTTCAGCGCGGCTTCATAAGCGCCTCTTGCGCAGCCCACGGCCTGCCAGGCTACTCCGGCCCGCGTCATTCGCAGTACTTTGGCGGTATCTTTAAAAGAATCGCATTTTTGAAGTCGGTCGCTTTCGGGAATTCTGCAATCCGTCATTGTAATCAAAGCATTTTGCACCGTGCGGAGCGCCATTTTGTTTTCAATCTTTTCGGCCTTAAAACCCGGATTTCCTTTTCGAACCAAAAACCCTTTTACTTGGTCGGAAGCTTCGTCGCGCGCCCAAATTATTGTAACATCTGCGAATGTTGCATTCCCAATCCATTTTTTCTGTCCGTTTAAAACCCATTCGTCGCCTTCCTGTCTGCACGTAGTTCCCAAACCTCCCGCTACGGCAGAACCCACGTCGGGTTCGGTAAGCCCGAAGGCACCGATTAGTTCCATTTTTGCCATTTTAGGCAGCCATTCCTGTTTTTGCTCCTCACTTCCGCAGATGTAGATGGAACCCATAGCCAAGCCGCTGTGTACGCCAAAAAAGGTAGAAATAGAAACATCGACCCGCGCCAATTCCATCGCGATAATGCCTTCCATAACGTAGGTTTCGTAAGGTGTGCCGTAGCCTTCATAGGTAAGGCCGCAAATGTTCAGTTCTGCCATTTTTGGAATAATCTGAAAGGGAAATTCGGCTTTATTCCAATATTCATTTGCAATCGGCTTTATTTCGTCCTCCATAAAATTTCGCACTTTTATCTGAAGTTCGCGTTGTTGCGGAGTAAGTTTTAGCGCCATATCATAAAAATCGCCATCAATGGGCGGCAGTTTGTGTTGCCCCTTTTTTCCGCCTTTGTGTTTCAGCATTCGCATCAAACCCGCAAGTTGCCGATCGTCGAGTTCGCCCACGGTTTTCATAATTTCAGAAAGATCTACTTTTTGCGAAAGTTTCCCCAGCGCATCCAGATCGATATCCTGCATTAAGCTTATAGTCTGTTTTATTTTTGAAAAGAAGGACATAGTGGTTTTTTTAGAATTGACTTCTAAAGATACCATTATGCGGTTTTCTTAAGGCTAAAAAAAAGTTAATTTGGAGGAAGCGGTTTTATCACGGTTTCATTTACGTAACCTTTTAGGCTGTCTGCAGTTTGAATGTGGAACCACTTTTGGTTTTTGCCCAAAACTATGATGGTGTCGTTCTTTTTCAAACTTCCAAATTGTTCAAAGACCGAAGCAGGACCCTTGTGAACATCTGCACGGTTTCTTAAACTTATCGCCTTTACAATGGCCGATGGTTTTTCACTGGGCTGTATTTCGGTTTTTTTGATAAACGATAACGGGTTTATGGCGCCTTTCGATTTATAAATTCCAAAGTGAAGATGGGGCGCCGTAGTTTTTGCATTGCCCGTATTGCCTACAAAACCAAGGGTATCGCCAATCTTTACCCTCTTCCCTTCGGAAACCGCAATACTATCCAAGTGCGCATAATAAATAGTTTTTCCGAAAAGCCCATCGCGCAGCCAAACCTGTTTGCCGCCGAGACCGCGTTCGCCCGCCGAAGTAATGATACCGTCAGTAACCGCAACCACGGGCGTGCCACGATTGGCAAAAATATCGACACCTTCGTGGGAGCGGCTTCCCGCATCGCGCGGATCTGCCCAAAAACTTTGAATGTTTTTATTATTTGCTCCGCTCACCGGAAACGCATAGATAGGTTCCGTATAAATTTTCAGCACAAAGGGAAACTGCAATTGCATTTGTGGCTGGACGATAACTTTATAAAAACCGAAGGCCTCAATTTCCTGTGAAAGAAATGCTTTTTTGTCTTCGGAAGATTTTAAAAGTTTGAAAGATTTCAATGAATCGGTTTTCGCTTGAAAAAGGTCAACAAATACCAAGGCGGAATCGGGCTGTTTCTCAACCTCAACCACAATCCGTTCGCCTTCTTTCAACTGAACGTTATAGCTGTAAACGTTGAAATTTTCTTCAGAAAAAACACCGCTTTCAGAATACGGCAACGTAATTTGAATACTATCGCGCTTTGCGGTTTCAAAGGCATTTTTCCATCGAAGTAACAATGAATCGTTCTTTGAAAAGTTGCGTTCGTAAACCTCCCTTGCTGTTGGTTGCACGATTACATCGGCCGCTTTGCGCACTTGCTTGCAGCCCATAAACACCATTCCAAAAAGGAAAATATTTAAGTAAAATCTCAAATTCATAGCAGTGCTAAAGTAGCAGAAATTATACCACAATCAACCAAAAAGATGGTGCACCACATCGTGCACTTTTGCCACTTTTATGATGTTAATGTGGAAGTTTTGCTTCGGAATTTTGCAATATTTTGAAATAACGATAGAAGTAAACCCAAGTTTTTCGGCTTCCAAAATACGTTGTTCCACTCGGGTTACGGGACGCACTTCACCTGCCAGACCTATCTCTGCAGCAAAGCAAAGTCGCTTGTCTATTGCAATATCAATATTGGAGGAAAGCACGGCGGCAACTACTGCCAAATCGATTGCGGGATCGTCAACGGTAATTCCTCCGGTAACATTCAGAAAAACATCTTTTGCGCCAAGTTTGAAACCTGCCCGTTTTTCCAAAACGGCAAGAATCATATTCAACCGTTTTGCGTTATACCCGGTGGCACTGCGCTGTGGCGTACCGTAAACGGCGCTGCTCACCAGGGCTTGAATTTCTATCATCAACGGGCGCATGCCTTCCAAAGTTGCGGAAATTGCGGTTCCGCTTAAATCTTCGTCATTTTTAGAAATCAAAATTTCCGAAGGGTTTGAAACTTCTCTTAAACCGCTGCCCTGCATTTCGTAAATTCCCAATTCGTTGGTACTTCCAAAACGGTTTTTATTCGCCCGAAGAATTCTGTAAATATGGTTGCGGTCGCCTTCAAACTGCAAAACCGTATCAACCATATGTTCCAAAATTTTTGGGCCGGCGATGTTTCCATCCTTGGTGATGTGGCCGATTAAAATTACTGGCGTTGCGGTTTCCTTTGCAAACTTTATAAGCTCGGCTGTAGTTTCACGAATTTGCGAAATGCTTCCGGCAGTACTCTCAATATAATCTGTGTGAAGGGTTTGGATGGAATCAATCACCACAATATCCGGTTCAATTTCTTCAATATTTCTGAAGATATTTTGTGTTTTTGTTTCCGTTAAAATGAAACAATTTTCTGAAACAGGCTGGATACGTTCCGCCCGCATTTTTATTTGCTGGGCACTTTCTTCCCCCGAAACATACAGCGTTTTATAGGGCAACTGCAGCGCAATTTGAAGCATTAACGTACTTTTCCCAATTCCGGGTTCGCCGCCCAAAAGCGTTAATGAGCCGGGAACCAATCCGCCGCCGAGCACACGGTTCAATTCGTTGTTTTTTGTATTTAAACGTGCTTCGGCTTGGGTTGAAATTTCAGAAATACGCTGTGGTTTCGCAACTCTTTTGGAGGTACCTTCGGAAGCTTTCCAACTCACCTTTTCAGCTTTTTGGATTACTTCCTCGGCAATGGTGTTCCATTCTTTACAAGAGTTACACTGCCCTTGCCATTTGGCATATTGTGCGCCGCAGTTTTGGCAGAAAAATGTTGTCTTTGTTTTGGCCATAATAGTTCCGCTAAAATAAATATATTTACGCTACAAACCTTCGCTAAATGAAACGCTTATTCCTCACATTTTTTTTATTGTGTTTTTGTTCGTTGGTTTCCACCGCACAACGATACCAATTCAAAAAATATAAAACAGAAGAAGGGCTGGTAAATAACGAAACCTTTGCTATAATACAAGATAGCAATAACAAAATTTGGGTAAGTACTACTGGCGGAATAAGTTGTTTTAACGGAAAAACTTTTAAAAACTACACTACGGAAGACGGCTTAGCTTCCAATATTGTTTTCAGCATTTTTGAGGATAGCAAGGGTCGTATTTGGGCTGGCACACTGGATAATGGTGTAAGCATTATTGAAAACGGAAAAATTACAAATCCAAAAGGCGTTGATTTTGACTTTTTGGGAAGTGCTACCTATATTTTGGAAGGTAGCGACGGCACTATTTATATCATTTTCGTAAAAGGCATAGTGACCTACAAAAACGGAAAGCTGGAGTATTTGCTAAAAGGAACTGAGGAAAACCAAATCTCAGGGTTTCAAAGTGCAGATTGGCATGATGACAATACTCTATATATAGCTTCATCTAATAGGGGAATTTTTAAAATGTCACTTAATCCACTAAAAATTGAAAACATTTACAATGAAAAAGACGGGATAAACAACATTTGCTATTCAGTTTTTGTGGATGGCAAAAAGGATGTTTGGGTGGGAGCTTATGGCGAATTATATAAAATATCAAACGGGAAGCTTACAAAATATAAATTCAAGCAAGAGGATTTTGACGAAAACCGTGTTTATGGAATTCTCGAAGAAAATGAAAACGAGCTCTTTTTAAGTTTTGAAGGGAATGGCTTTGGAATATTCAATAAGCAAACGGGAGATTTAGAGGTCATTAATGAAGCACAAGGTCTTCCTTCCAAATACATTTACCGAATGATTAAAGATACTGAAGGCAATTACTGGATGACCAGTTATGGCGAAGGTATTATACGGTTCAGGGATATGGCTTTCAAAATTTATGATGACACACAGGGGTTGCCGTCCAAATCTGTAAATGCAATTGTGGAATGGGACGGGGAATTGCTCATGGCCACAAATGACGGTGTGTTTGCATTAGATGAACACAAGAAAATTCGGCCCATCACTAAAAGTGGTGCAATAAAGAATCTATTTGTTACACCAAATGATAACCTTCTCTATACTACAGAAACAGCAGTTTTTGAGCATGCAAAGAGCAACCCTAGGCCCAGATTAATAGATGAGGGCGATTATAATCTATTGTTCGAAAAGCAGAATAAAACTTTTCTTTTTGGTACCGATAAAATTAAAGTTTTGACAAAAGATTCAATCTATTTTATAAAATCTCGAAGAGCTATAACCATTGTGCCTATCGCAGATCGGTATATACTTGGCAAAATAGGCGGTCTGTTTCAAATGAATGATAGAAAAACAGATACCATTCCTGGACTTCATCCCAATTTGCACAATGACTTTAGAAGCTTGGATGCCATTAATGCAAATGAAGTACTGGCTGGAAACGAAAAAAAATTATACCACATAACACTTCAGAACGAGCATTTTAAAATTCAGACTTTTGAGATGAATCGATTTGCCTCCTTAAAACAATTTCGGGCATTGAAGGTTGATGGAAAAAATTTATGGTTGGCGGGCAGAGACATGTTGCTGAAAGTTGATTTGGAACTTTTGTTGCAAAAAGATAGCATTGTGTCAAAAAAATATACCACTGTGTCACATTTTTTGGAAAATGACATAGATTTCAATTCGCTTTTAATTACCGAAGACAAAACCATTTTGGCCACTTCCCTCAGCGGAATGCTCGCTTTTGATGAAAAAACATATCTTCCAAATTCGCAGCCTCCAAAACTTGATCTTTCGGGAATTCTTCTGTTCTCAGAACCTTTAGTGGATAGTCTTTACAAAACCGGCAATGGCATTGTTCTTCCGCATCAAAAAAACTATTTAAGCTTTTCAATGGAAGCGATAACGTTCACCAACCCAGAAAACGTTCACTATAAATATAGAATGAAAGGACTTCGGGATGGAAATGAATGGACCCAACCTACAAAAGACCCTATCGCAGTGTTTTCTTATCTTCCGCCAGGTGACTATACTTTTGAGTTTATTGCGGATAATGGTGATGGTGTATGGCAAAACCACCCGTTTCAATATGCATTTGTGATAACTGTTCCGTTTTGGAAAACTTGGTTTTTTTGGGTTTCTTTATTATCTGTTTCATCATTAAGTGTTTTTTTATTTTATTATTTCAAAAACAAAGCAGAACAAAAAAGAAATGAAGCATATACCCACAATCTCATAAAAGCGCAAGAAGAAGAACGTACTCGTGTGGCGCGCGAGCTTCACGATAGCGTTGGACAAAAATTGATGCTGCTCACAAAAAAAACCAAAACAAACGGCAACCAAGAAATGGAGTTTTTAGCGGCTAATACTTTGGAAGAACTACGTGCAATTTCGAGAGGTCTTCATCCTGCAACACTGGAACGTTTGGGTCCCACGGCTGCCATTCGGAATATGGTTGATGAAGTGGACTCTAACACAAATATTTTTTTTACCCATGAAATTGATGATATAGATGCTTTGTTAAGTAGAGAGGCATCATTACATTTGTATAGGATTATTCAGGAAACTTTAAACAACATGGTGAAGCATGCCGAAGCCAAAGCCGCTTCGGTTACAATTGAAAAAAAGGGCCATACCATTGAAGCTACTATTGCAGACAATGGAAAAGGCTTTGAAATTTCAGAAAAAGTAATGATCAGTACTAGCCTCGGGATGAAAACTTTAATGGAACGCGCAAAAATTTTACACTCAAAAATTGATATAAAAAGTCAAATCAATAAAGGAACAACCATAACGCTAATTATCCCGATATAAATGCTTGAAAAGAGTAAAATTTCCGTTGTTATTGCAGATGACCATCCTATGATTTTAAAAGGACTGCATGATGAGCTACAGGCAAATAACTATAATGTTTTGGGCCAAGCGGCCAATGGCATGCAGGCGCTGGAGCTTATTTTAACACATAATCCAACCATAGCTCTTCTTGACATTGATATGCCACTTTTAACGGGTTTTGAAGTTATAAAAATGGCCAAACAAAAGAAGGTTGACACTAAGTTTATAATCTTATCCTTTCATAAAGAGAATGACTACCTATCCCAGGCCAAAGCACTTCAAATAAATGGTTATCTTCTGAAGGAAGACTCATTTTCTGAAATTGAAGATTGTATTCAATGTGTTTTAAATAATGATGTATGCTTTAGCCGCTCGTTTGACGCCTCTTCATTAGTAACCGTTTCAGAAGATTTAAAAAAAATAAAGCATTTAACCTCTTCTGAAAAAACGATTTTAAAGTTAGTAGCAGAACAAATGAGCAGCAGCGAAATTGCAGAACAACTTTTCATTTCAATACGAACGGTAGAAAAACACCGGAGCAACATAATCATGAAGCTGGAAATTGAAAATACTACCACCAATGCTTTGACCAATTGGGCATATTTACACAAAAATGTTATTAAAGAGCTATAGGTTTAATAACCAAAATCAGCTTTTATCTTGTCTGCCCTGTCCAATAATTTATCAATGGTTATAAAATCTACCTCTTCTTTATCGTAGGCTCCTTGAAAAATTTTCATGGCTTTTTTGGGCTCGCCGGTTTCTTCGTAATAACGTCCCAAATAATAATCTCCCAATACCGTATCTGGATATTGTCTTTTTGCCAAGGTTGCAATCTCTCGCAAAGATTCCCATTGGTTTCGTTTTTCTGAAGCAGTGGCCGTAGCTATAAAATCATTAACGCGAATGTTGTTTGTAATGCCAAAAAGATCCTCTATCACCTTATATTTATCAAGCAGATATTGGCTAATTGGCGTATCCAATTTCAATAAAACTTCAGTGTATTCCTTTTTGCTAATTGGTCTATAAACCGAAAATATTTTTTCCAAAGCATTCGGAATGCCACGACCACCCAAAGAATAGTGGGTAGCACCATCAAAATTATCATAATAATAATTGAAGGATTTGCTTTTCAAACCGTTTAATTGGTTGTTAAGGTCTTGGGTAGATTCCATCAAGCCTTTAATATCGTCAGTTCCCGTAGCCAAATAATAGAATATTTTTCCGGGAATTTGTGGAATGCGTTCCACAAGGCGCTCTTCCATCATAGGAGCCATATCTGGACTTAGATTTATATAACCATTCAGCAACGGCGGATCTTTAAAGAGATAATAATTTAAAAAATTGGCCGTAAAATCGTGCCCCACACCAATGATGAACTTTGCGGTGCGATACTTTTTATCAATATATGGAATAAGTTCCATCCCAATAAATTCAAAAAATTGGGCACCCTTTTCGCCAGGCATAAAAGTATTGTCGTCATAAGAGCAATCTTCATAACGTAAATCACCTTGCATAACGCCAACTACTATAGACTCTGGCATATCTTCCCAATAACTGAAATAATCAACGTTTCCAGCTACTGGCTCAAAAAGATAATCAGCATCCAGCACCAAAACTATGGGGTATTTTTTATCAATATTGGTATCGTAATTTCTGGGAAGTTGAATTTTTAATCTTCGAGACTCGCCAAGTTTGTCAGAATTGAACTCTTCGTAAATTATTTGGGAAAATGAAGCATAATTGAGCAGCACACAAACTGCGAATAGTAGGATTTTTTTCATTGGTTAGAATTTTTAGGCTGCGGAAAGATAACAAATTTTCAATTTGTGTTTTTTTCACCGAAAAATTATTTCGAAAAAATTACAATTTTAGCCGTTTTCGATTGTAAATTGGAAGTATCACTAATGAGAGCACGCCAAAGAAAACAATGGAAAAAATATTTGAAATCCAAACAATCCATCCAAAAGCAACCCCCACGGTTTTGGCAACTCCGAAAACACTCAAAATTCCCGCAACTGCAGCAGGATAGGTTCCAAAGCCACTATTGGTAAATGCAAAAGTGAAGCTTCCGACAACAAAAGTGATTATAATTGTTCCAAAAGAAATATTTGTAGTATCCGGCAATGCGTGCAGCGCTGTGTAAAAGGACAGTAGGTATAGGCCCCAAATGATAAAAGTGTGAAAAAGAAAAGTGCCTTTTTTCTTCATTTTCAAAATGCTGAACACGCCTTCTTTCAATCCAATAACAAAGCTTTTTATTTTTTTATTGATATTCGATTTTGAAAATTTAATGTATACGGGAATGCTCACGCCCATTAAAACAATTCCGAAGATAATAACATATAAAAGTGAGGGCGGAATACTTTCCAACACGTAATCATACAATACGTCAAACTTTATAACAAGTGCCAAAACAGTGAAAAAAAGAAGGAATAAAAGGTCAACAACCCTTTCGGAAATAATGGTTCCAAATCCTTTTTGAAAAGGCACTCCTTCATATTTATCCAAAATGATCCCTCGGGAAACTTCACCGCTTTTCGGAATAAAAATATTCATTAAATACGCCACGGAAACCGCCATAAAATTATTGGCCAATTTGGTTTTATAACCCAATGGCTCCAACATAAAATTCCATCGATAGGATCGAGAGAGATGGCTTAACACACTAAATACAACAGAAAGCAAGACGAAACCATAGTTTGCATTGGCAAAATATTTTTCAGTTTCGGCAAGTTGTTGTGGCGTAAAAGACTGGTAGATATACCAAATCAAGAAAACTCCCAATCCCAACGGAATCGCAATCTGCAAAAATTTTGAGAGGGAGCGGCTCAATTTATCGGAGTAGATTTGTTTCCTCGTCTGGGAACACCAAAGCCGGTTTAAAGACCTTGGCCTCTTCCACTTCCATCAAGGCATAGGTAATAAGAATAAGCACATCCCCGGGCGCCACACGTCTTGCGGCGGCACCGTTTAAAGTAATTTCGCCACTGTTTCGAGGACCGGGAATGGCGTATGTTTCAAGGCGTTCGCCGTTATTATTGTTTACTATCTGGACTTTTTCGCCTTCAATAATGTTGGCTGCGTCCATTAAATCTTCGTCAATAGTAATGCTGCCAATATAGTTTAGATCGGCACCAGTAACTTTTACTCTATGGATTTTAGATTTTACTACGTGTATTTGCATGGTGCAAAGGTATTAATTTAAAGGCATATTATCTATTAGCCGAACATCGCCCGCAAAAGCTGCTATAAAAGCTCTGTATTTTGAAGCTTTGTTTTTTCGCTTTGCGGTTTTGAGTGTTTTTTCGTTGGCTATTTCAAAATATTCCAAATTCAAGTTGGGGTTTTGCAAAAACCGTTCCGTAACCAATGTGTTCAACCCTGCAAGGGATGTAGAACTGAATTTTTCCCGAACTTCTTGTAATGTTTTATAAATAAGTGCTGCTTCTTCAAATTGTTTTGCAGTCAGTCGTTTGTTACGTGAACTCATTGCAAGTCCGTTTTTCTCTCTCAAAATTGGGCATCCCACAATTTTTACGGGTAGCATTTCGATGGCGACCAACTTTTTAACGATCTGTAATTGTTGAAAATCTTTTTCGCCAAAGTAGGCTGTATTTGGTTTCACAATTTTTAAAAGCTTGCTAACAATGGTTCCCACTCCGTCAAAATGTCCTTTTCGGTGCTTGCCCTCCATTTCATTTTCGAGGTTTCCAAAATTGTACTTTTTTGCGGAAACCGAAGCATCATATAGATCTGAAACCTCTGGCAAATACACAATCACATCGCCTTTTAATTTTTTTAATAGGGAGATATCATCTTCGGGAGTGCGCGGATATTTTTCAAGATCTGCACTGTTATTAAATTGTGTGGGATTTACAAAAATGCTCACCACCACCACATCATTATTTTCTAAAGCATTCTTTACCAAAGATATATGCCCTTTATGCAATGCACCCATTGTTGGCACAAAACCTATCTTGTCATTTTTTGCCCCGGAAGACAAAGCTTGCACCAAGGTTTCTTTCTGGGTATGTATTACCATAAAATTGGGTTAAGAGCGGGCAAAATTAATATATTAAAGACAATCTACATAAATTTTCGTAATTTTGCGTGTTTTTAAACGCCTCGAGACATTGGGGCAAATTGCAATAATTCCTAAAAAACCCTATAGATGAAAGATAAAAGAGTCTTGTATGTGTCTTCAGAAGTTATACCCTATCTTCCCGAGACCGAGATTTCTTCAATGTCGTTTGAAGCTCCCCGAATGATCAACAATAATGGCGGCCAGATAAGAATTTTTATGCCACGCTATGGTAATATCAACGAAAGAAGGCACCAATTGCACGAAGTGATTCGCCTTTCTGGAATGAACTTGGTAATAAACGATCTCGATATGCCACTGATTATAAAAGTGGCGTCCATCCCTAAAGAGCGCATCCAGGTTTATTTTATTGATAATGAAGATTATTTTAAAAGAAAGGCAACCTATGCTGATGAAGAAGGAAATTTTTACAAAGACAATGACGAGCGCGCCATTTTCTTCGCAAAAGGCGTTATTGAAACTGTAAAAAAACTGAACTGGGCACCAGATATTATACACGTTCACGGATGGCTTGCTTCTTTTCTTCCTTTATATCTACGGAATTATTACGGAAACGAACCCCTTTTTGAAAATAGTAAAATAGTTACTTCTGTGTACAATCAAGGCTTCGATGGAACGTTAGCTAAAAACACAATAGATAAAGTTAGGTTTGATGCTATTGATGACGATGTTATTACTGAACTTGAAGAGCCAAGTTACGTAAACCTTATGAAAATAGCCGTCAAAAATTCTGACGCAGTCATTGTTGGATCCGAAGAAATACCAAAAGAGCTTGATGAATTTATTAACACTTTAGACAAACCTGTGTTAAAATATCATAATATGGAAAATTTTTCCCAAGCATATTTAGACTTTTACAGCTCAAAAGTCTTAAAGTAATTTCTTCAACAATCTCATTGAAATGAGCTAATTACATTTCACACAAAACAATTAATAGAACAAATGAAAATAAAAAATTTGTTGCCCCTTGCAGGTGCTATTTTCTTTATAATAATTGCATTCTCTTCTTGCCAAGAAGATATCTCAACCTTGGGTTCTGAAGTATTGGGAACTGAAACCCCCAACGGAATTTTAGATGAATCACAATCCGTCATTGCATACAGTAGAAAACTCGGCCCATTACAGAGCAATAGGCTACCCGCTTATCAATTAGGGGTTTATAACGATCCTGTATATGGAAAATCAACAGTGAATCTTTTATCACAGCTTACCCTTGAATCAAACGACCCCAGCTTTGGCGAGAATGCTACGGTAGATAGTGTTTTTGTGTATTTACCATATTTCAGTACAGGAACCACAGTGGACAGTGTAACTACGTATGAGCTTGATTCTATATATGGCACCACGCCTATAAACGTGTCCATATTTGAATCAAAATATTTTTTAAGGGAATATGATCCCAATACAGGTTTTGAGGAATTTCAAAACTACTACACTACCCAAGGAGACGTTTTTGAAGGCTATCTAGGTGAGGAACTAGCTTCAGTAGAAAATTTTCTGCCGACAAAGAACAGCTATGTTATATTTGAAGGAGAAGAAAATGAAGAGGAAATAACACCCGGCCTTCGTATAAAGCTAGATTCGACCTTCTTCCAAAACAATGTGATTGATATGGAAGGAACTCCAGAATTGCGAAACAGCAATAACTTCAAAAACTTTTTAAGAGGTCTTTATTTTAAAGTTAATTCACCAACGGACAATGGCAGCCTCTTTATTTTTGATGTTACCAAAGCATACGTTTCTATATTTTACAGTTACGATAATGAAGATGAACCCGATGAAAGAGACAATGCTGTATTTAAATTGAATTTTAGTGGAGGCATAAGTGTAAATACTTTTACAAACCAACTGCCCACCCAAATACAAACCGCAGTAGAGAATCCAAATATTGAAACCGGAAATGAAAATCTTTACCTACGCGGGGGTGATGGAATCATTTCTGTTGTGGAACTCTTCGGGAAAGACAACGATAATAACGGCGTGGCAGATCAACTTGAAACTCTTCGCGATAAAAAATGGCTGGTCAATGAGGCAAATCTCATTTTTTATGTGAATCAGGATTTAATGGTAGGTGGTGCTACAGAACCTGAACGTATAATAATCTATGACCTTAAGAACAGTAACGTATTGGCAGATTACAATCTGGACCCAACGAATGGCCTGGAAGCTGTAGATGCCCTTACAAATCATTACGGAAAACTGCAAAGAGGAAGTGATGGTAACGGTGAATACTACAAATTAAAAATAACAACCCATATCAGTAATTTGATTAATAAAGACAGCACAAATGTACCTTTGGGCATAGTGGTATCTCAAAACGTTTTAACAAGGACGACGCAGAAGCTTCAAAACCCTATGGAGCCTAATATTGAGCAAATACCGTCCAGTACTGTAATTTCACCTGAAGGAACCATACTTTACGGAAATGCAACGCCTAACCAAGAAAAAAGATTAAAACTCCAAATTTATTACACTGAACCTAATTAAACCCTGCGTATGTGTGGAATTGTAGGCTATATCGGCAAAAGAGAAGCATATCCCATTATCCTGAACGGACTGAAACGTTTAGAATATCGAGGATATGACAGTGCGGGAATTGCCCTTTTCGATGGTACTGATATTCAACTTTGCAAAACAAAAGGTAAGGTTGCAGATCTTGAGGCAAAGGCAGAACGCGAAATTATCTTAAAAGGAAATCTCGGCATAGGCCATACACGCTGGGCAACCCACGGAGTTCCGAACGATGTTAATAGCCACCCTCACTATTCAAACAGCGGCGATCTGGTAATTATCCACAATGGTATCATTGAGAATTACGATTCCCTTAAAAAGGAATTGAAAAAAAGAGGATACACTTTCACCTCAGATACCGATACCGAAGTATTGGTAAATCTTATTGAGGATATTCAGATAAACGAAAAAGTAAAACTGGGAAAGGCTGTCCAAATTGCATTAAATCAGGTGGTAGGCGCTTATGCCATCGCACTTTTCGACAGAAAAAAACCAGATGAAATTGTAGTTGCCAAATTAGGAAGTCCTTTGGCAATCGGTATTGGCGAAGACGAATTTTTTGTAGCAAGCGATGCTTCGCCTTTTATTGAATTCACAAATAACGCCATCTATCTTGAGGATGAAGAAATGGCCATCATACGTCTGGGCCGCGATGTAAAAGTGAGAAAAATTAAGGGCGATAAATTGGTTGCGCCTTACGTACAAGAACTCCAGCTGAACCTTGAACAGATTGAAAAAGGTGGCTACGACCATTTTATGCTAAAAGAAATCCACGAACAACCCGCGGTGATTAAGGACACCTATCGCGGCCGATTGCTAGCGGAAAAAGGTATCGTTAGGCTTGGCGGACTTGAGGATTACATAGAAAAGTTCATCAATGCGGACCGTATTGTCATCGTGGCTTGTGGAACGTCTTGGCACGCGGGATTAGTGGCTGAATATATTTTTGAGGATTTGGTGCGCATACCCGTAGAGGTAGAATACGCTTCCGAATTCCGGTACAGAAACCCAATAATTTCAGAAAACGATGTTGTCATCGCCATTTCACAAAGTGGGGAAACCGCAGATACCCTTGCCGCAATAAAACTTGCAAAGTCAAAGGGCGCATTTGTTTATGGAATTTGTAATGTAGTCGGCTCTACCATTTCCAGGGAAACACATAGCGGTACCTATACGCACGCCGGACCAGAGATTGGGGTTGCGTCAACTAAGGCGTTTACTACGCAGATTACCGTTTTGGCAATGATTGCGCTTCGTTTGGCCAAAGCCAAGGGCACAATAAGCCAAACCGATTTTATGCTTTATTTGCGCGAATTGGAGCTTATTCCAAACCACGTAGATGAAGCCCTGAAAACTGAAGATAAAATCAAGGAAATTTCCGCCGTCTTTAAGGATGCACGCAATTTTCTTTATTTGGGAAGAGGTTACAACTTCCCGGTAGCTTTGGAAGGGGCTCTGAAACTAAAGGAAATTTCATACATACACGCAGAAGGCTACCCCGCAGCAGAAATGAAGCACGGGCCAATTGCGCTGATTGATGAACATATGCCAGTGGTAGTGATTGCCATCAAGAGCGACCACTATGATAAGGTAGTTAGCAACATTCAGGAAATCAAGGCCCGCAAAGGTAAGATTATAGCTGTAGTTTCCGAAGGCGATACCGCCGTAAGGGAAATGGCAGATTATGTAATGGAAGTGCCGCACACCCCGGAAGCTCTGTCGCCATTGGTTACCACCATTCCGCTGCAATTGCTTTCATACCACATAGCCGTAATGCTTGGCCGTAACGTGGACCAACCGCGTAATTTGGCGAAAAGTGTTACCGTGGAATAGTAATGGTTGCATATTTCACTTTTTAAGTTGATGAAATTTCAAAGGCCATCCTTCTCTTTTCCGAAAAGTATTGTTTTAGCACTTTTGGGGTTATTCACTTTTTCCTGCATTCCGCTACAAATAGCCCCTAACATTGACGGCGCAAAAATTTATAAAGGAAAAAAATTTAAAAAACAGCTTCCGAAACAGCAAGTTTACGTGTTTGAAGACCCAAAAGACGCCAATGAATTTTACACTTATATCAACGCAAAGTTTGATATTGATTATGATATAGGAGGTGGAAATGTACCCATAACCATAAACAACAAAAAACATTATCTTACTTTCTACGAAGTGGAACGGAACACCAAAACCGTAAATTTGGTTCCCATTGCCGTAGATCTGGCGAACGAGAGTAAAGGCAACGAACCTATTTTTGAAGCCATATACACCTCTAGATCCGGCTCGTGGTATATTGCTTTAACGGTTACAGACGATGCCTTCAATGACAATTTGAAAGAAACCGATCCTTCCCATAAAAGCATTTTAAGATATCTTGATAAACTTCGGCTTGAGTATCTTTCCACCGCAAATTATATGGAAATATACTTTAAGAGTCATTAACCTAAAAGTCTTGGAAATTTCTGGTTAAATCTTCCCAAAGCCACTGGACAGTTATTATTTAGGTGTTTAACTTTTCCAAATTGGATTCCTCTTTACCCATTAGGCGTTTTAAGTTTCAACATTTTTCTTTCTTTCCCTTTGCGAAATTTGCGAGAAGGGTGTGTATAACTGAATAAGCAATTAAAATCCCGAAAAACGAATATTCCACATTGGCATGGCCTTTAAATAATATAGCCGTACTAAGCAAGAGTGCGGCCCAGATAAGTGCGTTTATTAAAATGATTTTTTTCATTTCCTAAAATATTTAATGGAATGACTTGATTATACCTCTTCGGTTGGTGCCCAAATGGTCAATTGCCATTTCATAACTTATTTGTAAATCTTTTCACCAAATTGTTACAAAATTCTTTTCAGTAGTTTATTTTTAAGCTATGAAAGTCATCAACCTCATCTCCGGTCCCCGAAATCTTTCAACGGCGCTAATGTACTCTTTCGCACAACGTGAGGATATGACGGTTTTGGACGAACCTTTTTACGGCTATTACCTTCAAAATGCTTCCTTGGAAATCGAGCATCCCTCCCAAAAGGAAATCCTTCAAACGATGGAACTGAACGAAGAAAAAGTAATTGAAAACATCAATTCACTTCGAAAGCAGAAAAATGTTTTCGTAAAAGGAATGGCGCACCATTATTTGACCGATTCGCCAAATTTTATTTTGAATTGGGAAAATGTGATTCTAATTAGACATCCAAAAAAACTGATTGCCTCTTTTTCAAAAGTAATCCATACGCCTACCCTAAATGACATCGGCATCAAAAAAGCTTCGGAACTATTTTTATTTCTGAAGAAAAACGGAAAAACACCCATTGTGATTGACAGCGATGAACTCTTGAAAAATCCAAGAAACTATCTGAAAAAACTGTGCAATTTATTGGAAATACCTTTTTCGGAAAAAATGCTTCGATGGAAAAAAGGCGGCATTCCCGAAGACGGCGTTTGGGCGAAACATTGGTATAAAAATGTGCACAATTCCGAAGGTTTCGCTGTGCAAAAAAGCAGCTCACAACCTTTGCCAAATCATTTGGAACCGTTGCTGGCAGAAGCTTTGCCTTATTACGAAATTTTAAAAAGCAATATTTTAATTTAAAACATAAACCACCTTCAACGCATAACCCATAACTCTTAACTCTTAACACTTAACTCTCAACTTCAAAAAAAATGCTTCAAAAATCCAATCCCAAAAACGACAACATCCAAGTATTTATAAAAGACAAACTCTATCCCCGCAGTGAAGCAAAAGTTTCGGTTTTCGACAGCTCCGTTCAAGGCGGCGATGCCGTTTGGGAAGGCTTACGCGTATATCCCGAAGGCGTAGTCTGCTTAGAAAAACACTTGACCCGTTTGCAAGAATCCGCAAAAACACTGGCATTTGTGGATATTCCTTCCAAGGAATTCATCAAAAAAGCAATAAAACAAACTCTCGACGCCAACGACATGAATGACGATACGCACATCCGCCTGACGTTGACGCGAGGCGAAAAAATAACCAGCGGCATGGACCCGCGGCTCAACCAAAGCGGTTCCTGTTTAATCGTTTTGGCAGAATGGAAACCGTTGGTTTACGATAACGATCACGGCATAAAAGTAATAAGCACCAGCCAACGCCGAAACTCGCCTCAGTTTTTGGACAGTAAAATCCATCATAATAATTTACTCAATAATATTATCGCAAAAATACAGGCAAACGTTGCCGGAAAAGACGCCGGATTGATGCTGGACGAGCGCGGGTTTATAGCCGAACTTAACGGTAGCAATCTTTTTATGGTGAAAAATGAAAAAGTTGTTACGCCTTTTGCACACGCCTGTCTTCCCGGAATAACACGGAATTCAGTTATTGAAATGTGTAAAAAGCACGATATTGAAATTTCCGAAGCAGATATTACCCTCTCCCAATTCTACAATGCCGACGGCGTTTTCGCAACGGGAACAATGGGCGAGCTTACCCCCGTTGTTGAAATTGATGGACGCAGCATTTCCAAAGATGATTCCCTTCAGAAAAAAATAATTTCCCTTTTCAAAAAAGAGGTTCGTGGATTGTGTGAGAAGCTCGATTAACTTTCACAAAGTTTAAAACTTTGTCAAAGATGATTTCACGAAGGAGACTAAAGAATAGTGCGTAAAGCTTGGATTTTACAAGACCTGACAGGTTTTTGAAACCTGTTGGGTCTTTCCAGCATAGTCCCCAAATTTTTTAAACATTTCCATTGCAAATTTCATTCAGAAAAAACTATCTTTGCACCGTTCAAAACAGGGGTGGTTTTTTTGCCCTTAGATAACTAAAAAATAAACAGTTACTCATGTCACAAAGTACAGGAAAAGTTGCACAGATTATTGGCCCGGTAGTTGACGTTGCGTTTGATAGCGGATCGGAACTTCCAAAAATATACGACTCGTTGGAAGTAAATAACAACGGAAACCTTTTGGTTCTTGAAGTTCAATCTCACATTGGTGAAAGCATGGTTCGTACCATATCAATGGATTCTACTGACGGTTTGAGCCGTGGTGTAGACGCTGTTGCAACTGGAGCACCTATCCAAATGCCAATTGGGGATGCTGTTTACGGTCGTCTATTCAACGTAATTGGCGATGCAATTGACGGTATTGGAAACTTGCCAAAAGCTGGCGATGCTGGTCTTCCAATTCACCGTGAGGCTCCAAAATTTGAAGATCTTTCAACTTCTACCGAAGTTCTTTTCACAGGTATTAAAGTAATCGACCTTATTGAGCCTTACGCAAAAGGAGGTAAAATTGGTCTTTTCGGTGGTGCTGGTGTAGGTAAAACGGTACTTATTCAGGAGTTGATTAACAATATTGCGAAAGGCCACGGTGGTCTTTCAGTATTTGCTGGTGTAGGGGAACGTACTCGTGAGGGTAATGACTTGCTTCGTGAAATGCTTGAGTCTGGTATTATAAAATACGGTGACGACTTTATGCACTCTATGGAAAATGGGGGTTGGGATCTTTCAAAAGTAGATAAAACTGCAATGAAAGAATCTAAAGCTACTTTCGTATTCGGACAGATGAACGAGCCACCTGGAGCACGTGCACGTGTTGCGCTTTCAGGTTTGACTATTGCTGAGTATTTCCGTGATGGAGCTGGCGAGGGACAAGGAAAAGATGTACTTTTCTTCGTAGATAACATTTTCCGTTTTACACAAGCAGGTTCTGAGGTTTCTGCACTTCTTGGGCGTATGCCTTCTGCGGTGGGTTACCAGCCAACTTTGGCAACAGAGATGGGGGCGATGCAGGAACGTATTACTTCAACTAAAAGAGGTTCTATTACATCTGTACAGGCGGTTTACGTACCTGCAGATGACCTTACGGATCCAGCGCCCGCAACTACGTTTGCCCACTTGGATGCTACAACCGTACTTTCACGTAAAATTGCCGAGCTTGGTATTTATCCTGCGGTGGATCCATTGGATTCTACCTCTAGAATTCTTACTGAATCTATCCTTGGAAAAGAGCACTACGCTTGCGCACAAAGAGTAAAGGAGCTTTTACAACGCTATAAGGAATTACAGGATATTATTGCGATTCTTGGGATGGAGGAACTTTCCGAAGATGATAAACTGGCAGTAGGCCGCGCGCGTCGTGTACAGCGTTTCCTTTCACAACCTTTCCACGTAGCGGAGCAGTTTACAGGTATTCCCGGAGTTTTGGTTGATATTAAGGAAACCATCAAAGGTTTCAACATGATTATGGATGGTGAATTGGACCACCTGCCAGAAGCCGCTTTTAACCTAAAAGGAACCATAGAGGAAGCGATTGCTGCTGGCGAGAAAATGCTTGCTGAAGTTTAAAATAGATTTTAGATTTGAGATGTGAGATAATAGATTTTCTCACGTCTCATATCTCACATCTCAATACTAGAAAATATGTACTTAGAAATAGTAACCCCAGAAGCATCCTTAGTTGCCGGAGAAGTTGAAAGCATAACCGTTCCAGGTGTGGAAGGAGAATTCCAAATGCTTAACAACCACGCTCCTATTGTATCTGTTTTGCAGGAAGGAAAAGTGAAATTTAAAGGAAATCCAACCATTGCGGAAGGTTTTGAAAAGAAATTTACGCAGGAAGACGGCAAATGGGTACTGCAAATTTCTGGCGGCACTGTTGAATGTAACAACAATCGTGTGATGGTTTTGGCAGATTAAAAGCTATCTTGTTTAAATATTTAAAAATGCTTCCTCTATTGGAAGCATTTTTTATTTTTGGAAATATTTCACAACAAAATGGAACAAAAAGAAATATTAATTTCCCAAGGCAATCGACCATTTTGGCAGATTATACTGGCTGCTCTTTTCTTTACGGGAATGCTTATTTGTTTATATTTTTTCTTCAACACTTTCAATATTTTTGAATCTACAAAAAAAGTGAGAAACTCACTCAATTTTTTGACAGTGGCAATTTTTTTGTTCGGAGGAGGAATTAGTTTTTCCATTGTTCGTGATTATCACTTCAATTTTAAAGAAAAGAAATATAAGATTTTATTTTGTGTAGGTCCAGTGAAAATAGGTAGCTGGAAAAGCTTTAAAAATCTAGAGTATATTTCAGTTTACAGAAACAAAAAAAATTTCTTTGAAATAAATCTGTGGTATGACCGAAATAGGCACTTCAATCTTGCTATTCAAAATAAGGCTGATATTGCTCTTATTATAGGCAAAGAATTGGCGAAAAAGTTGAAAATTGAATTATACGATGCCACAGATCCCCACAATCCAAAATGGGTTGATAATTTAAAAACTTAAAGTTATATTAACATCACCCCCAACAATAAAGTGAGATTTGTAAATTTGCCTGTTCAAGAAAATTATGCAACTACAGCAAATAGACAGGGTAAAAACTATTACCAAAGAAGATTTTCTAAAACACTACTTTAAACCTCAAAAACCCGTTGTAATTGAACGGTTTATTGAGGACTGGCCTGCATATACCAAATGGAATCTAGATTATATGGCGAATGTGGCGGGGGATAAAATGGTTCCTCTTTATGACAATCGCCCAGTGAGCCACAAAGATGGATTTAATGAACCACACGCCAAAATGAAAATGCGCGATTATGTGGAGTTATTAAAAACCGAGCCTACAAAATACCGCATCTTTCTGTGGAATATTTTAAAGGAAGTGCCCCAACTTCAAAAGGATTTTGACTTTCCGGATTTTGGTCTTAAATTGATGAAAGGTCTGCCCATGCTTTTTTTCGGCGGAAGAGATTCATACACGTTTATGCATTATGATATCGATTTGGCAAACATTTTTCATTTCCATTTCGAAGGGAAAAAAAAAGTGATCCTTTTTGACCAAAAGCAAAACGATTATTTATACAAAATTCCCCATTCTTTAATTACGCGTGAAGACATAAATTTTGCCAATCCCGATTACGATAAATGGCCAGCCCTTAAAAAAGCTAAAGGTTACACCGCACATCTGGAGCACGGCAACGTACTTTATATGCCCGAAGGTTACTGGCACTATATGCGCTACATTACCCCTGGTTTTTCCATGAGCCTTCGTGCCATTGCCCGAAACCCCAAAAATTTAGCGAAAGCGGTTTATAACATTGCCTTTATGCGCTATTTTGACCAATTGATGCGAAAGCTGAAAGGCCAAAAATGGATTGATTGGAAAAATGAGCAAGCCATTGTCCGCACCAACAAAGCGCTATAATTAACGAAGAAATCACTACCTTTCCTTTAAATTTTTTGATGATGAAGTTATTTGCAACCATTTTCGCACTTCTTATCGTCCAATTCACCTTTGCGCAGGCCTATTCAGGTGCGGGCGATGTGAAATTTCAGGTGGGCGCCAATTTTCAAAACAACGGTACCGGAATTATGGGCAGTTTGGATTTTGGAGTGGGTGAGAACATTTCCCTGGGCATTGCGTCCGCTTACCTTTTAGGGATTGATAAAGTAAGCGATTTGGACGGCAATGAAAAACCCTTTGCGGAATTTAAAGACCGTTTCGATTTCCGTGGACGCTTCAATGCAAATCTGGGAAATGTAATAAATGTGGACCCGAATTTTGATGTGTATCCCGGACTTTACGTGAGTTTGAAAAACTTTGGCGGGCATTTGGGCGCGCGTTATTTCTTTACCAGCGGTTTTGGGGTTTTTACGGAGTTTAGCGCCCCCTTTGCAAAATTTAATACAGAAACCTTAACCCCTGCTGAAAAACTTCACAACCAATTCGCCGTTAATTTGGGGGCTTCGTTCAATATTTAGGAAGTTATCTTTTCATAATTGAACAAAAATATCTTAATAATAATTTTTTAACTTATTGCTTCCTTTTCATAAAGTTTATATCTTACCAAGATTAATTTAACACCCAACCAATGAACGAATGGTTTGCTGCATTTGAGCCTTTTGAAAAGGTTTACTGGTCCATTGCCTTAATCGCTTCCGCAATTTTTATCGTACTTATAATTTTAACCTTTGTAGGTGGTGAACTTGATGACACAGGCGACGTAGATTCAGACATAGAAGGCGATACAGGAATCCACTTTCAGTTTCTTTCCTTTAAAAATTTAATCGGTTTTTTTACACTTTTTGGATGGTCAGGAATTGCCTGTATTGGCGAAGGACTTTCCAAAGGGATGACCATCTTAATTTCAACAATATGTGGATTGTTGATGATGGCAATTATGGCTTCATTGTTTTACTATCTTGGAAAATTAAACAGTAGCGGCTCCCTTAAAATTGAAAACGCCCTAAACCAAATTGGAGAAGTATATCTTACCATTGGCGCAAACCGCTCCCGGATTGGAAAAGTTCACATAAATATTCAAGGAGGGATGCGCGAACTTGATGCGCTGACCGACGAACCCTCAGACCTTCACCAAGGAGATATAGTAACCGTAGCCCAAGTAACGGGGACGGGAATTTTAATAGTAAACAAACACACCGCCTAATCATGACATTTTTACCACTTCAAGCAGAATCATTTGCGCCTTTATTGGCCATTGGGTTCGCCATTTTATTTGTCTTTATCATCCTTATTACTTTTATAAGAAGGTATAAGCGCTGTCCCTCAGACCGTATATTGGTAATTTATGGAAAGGTTGGCACCGGAAACTCTGCCCGCTGTATTCATGGGGGCGCAGCCTTCATTTGGCCTGTAATCCAGGATTACGAATACCTCGACCTCACCCCTATTTCAATTGAGGTGAATTTAATAAACGCTTTGAGTAAGCAGAACATCCGTGTAAATGTTCCTTCCCGTTTTACCATTGGTATTTCCACCGAACCGGGCATTATGCAAAATGCCGCAGAGCGCTTACTGGGTCAAGGCTTGGAGCAAATTCAAGAACTTGCAAAAGAAATCATTTTCGGGCAACTGCGTTTGGTCGTGGCTTCGATGGATATTGAAGAAATAAACAATGACAGGGACAAATTTTTGACCAATATTTCAAACAGCGTTGAATCTGAATTGAAGAAAGTTGGTCTAAAACTCATCAACGTAAACATTACCGATATTGTTGACGAATCGGGCTATATTGAGGCTTTAGGAAAAGAAGCCGCTGCCCACGCCATTAACGCCGCACGTAAATCTGTAGCCGAAAAAAATAGGGATGGTTCCATTGGGGAAGCAAATGCAAAACAGGATGAGCGCACACAGGTAGCTGCTGCAAACGCCCAGGCTGTGGAAGGGGAAAACATTGCGAAAATCAACGTTGCAAATTCAGATTCGTTACGTCGCCAACGTGAAGCCGAAGCCGAAAGAGTTGCAATTGCTTCTGAAAAAGTACAATCAGCAAAAGCTTTGGAAGAATCATACATAGCTGAAAAAGAAGCAGAAATTACCCGTGCCGAAAGGGAACGAAGCACCCAATTGGCAGATATTATTGTTCCTGCTGAAATTGACAAACGAAAAGTAGAGATAGACGCCGAAGCAGTGGCCGAAAAAATAAGACGGCAAGCCAAAGGGGAAGCAGATGCCATCTTGTTCAAGGCACAGGCTGAGGCTCAGGGTATATTCGAAATCTTGACCAAGCAGGCAGAAGGTTTTGACAGGATTGTGAAAGCGGCGGGAAATAATTCCAAAGATGCGGTACTTTTATTGATAGCTGACAAGCTTCCGGAGTTGGTTAAACTTCAGTCTGAGGCCATTAAAAACATTAAAATTGACAAAGTTACCGTTTGGGAAAACGGCTCTTCAAAAGACGGCAAAACAGCAACCTCCAACTTTATTTCTGGAATGTACGGTTCTGTACCGCCGCTTCAGGAAATGTTCAATATGGCCGGGATGGAATTGCCCGAATATTTGAAGGGGAAGAAAGTTGAGGATGGAAATGACACCGAAAACGATAAAAAAGATTCAGCCAAAAAGTAAAATTATTTCGAGATTTCATTAATTTTTGAATAAACCAATTCCGGTTCCCACCCGCGATAAAAAAGATAGTCCGCCAGTTTTTTCCGCTTTTTCTGAAGGTTTTTTTCCGAAGCCAATTGCCGCAAACGCTTTTCAGCAAGGGCTTCAAAGGTTTTATAGTATTCGGAATCGGGTATTTCCTTTTGGGCGATCTGAATGTTGTATTTTGAGATTTCCCGCCGCTTCAATTCGTTTACAATTCTGCTTCTTCCCCATTGCTTCGTTCTGAACTTTCCACGTGCAAAGGCCTGTGCAAAGCGGGTTTCATTTAAAAAATTATGCCGCAGTAAATGATCAATTATTTGATCTACCGCTTCGGGGATCATCCGCATTTCATACAGTTTTTGATGCACTTCCTTATGGCAACGCTCTTGGTATGCGCAATAGCGTTCCATCCTTTTGGTGGCTTCTTCAACGGTGTATGTTTTGTGTGATTCCATTAGATTAGTTCTCGACTGCGCTCGAACTGACAGTAAAACTAACAAAAAAACCCCTTCCGAAGTAAACCTTCAAAAGGGGTTTTGGTTATTTTATCAATCCACCATCTTTATCGTGAAAATGATATTCAAGATACGTATATGCATCCCGAGGTTGGATTTTTACCCATTTTTTGTGCTCCAAAAACCATTTGGTGCGCACACTTGGGAATCCTTTCGTCAAAAAGGCCGCTATAAAAGGATGCGTGTTTAAGGTTATCTTTTTATAGTCTTTTTTGAAAAGGCGTTTTACCTCTTCGTTTATTCTATTTATAACGATAATTGGCGCTTCAATCTCGCCGTCGCCTCCATTGCTGGGGTCTTCTTCGCGAGTTTTGATGTTCATCTCTGGCCTAACTCGTTGGCGGGTTATCTGTATTAACCCAAATTTGCTGGGCGGAAGGATTTTGTGTTTTGCCCTATCGTCCTTCATTTCTTCGCGAAGGTGGTTGTAGAGTTGTTTGCGGTGATTGGCATTTGCCAAATCAATAAAATCCACTACAATAATTCCTCCCATATCGCGCAACCTTAACTGTCTTGCCACCTCGGTGGCTGCAATCAAATTCACCTCCAGCGCTGTGCCTTCCTGTGTTTTCTGCTTGTTGCTTCGGTTACCGCTGTTCACGTCTATTACGTGCATGGCTTCGGTATGTTCTATTACCAGATAAGCACCTTTGCTGCCTGATACTGTTTTTCCGAAGGAAGTTTTAATCTGTCTTTCTATTCCGAATTTCTCAAACATCGGAACATTGCTGTCATAAAACTTTACGATATTTTCTTTTTTCGGTGCAATTTCCTGCACATAATCTTTTATTTGCAAGTAAAGGGTTTCATCGTCAATATGTATTGCGGAGAATGAATCGTTAAACATATCGCGGATGATGGATGCTCCCCTGTTTAGCTCGCTCAGCACTTTTGAAGGGTGGTGCGCCCCTTGTAGCTTCTTACACATCGCCGTCCAGCGATCCATAAGGTTCTGTAAATCTTTGTCCAGTTCTGCTACTTTTTTGCCCTCGGCAACTGTTCTGATAATTACGCCAAATCCCTTTGGTTTTATGCTTGTTATCAAGCGTTTTAACCTGTCTTTTTCTTCATTGCTCTCTATTTTTTGTGAAACGGAGACGCGATCTGAAAACGGGACCAGTACAATATATCTTCCGGCTATGGAAAGCTCGGAACTTATACGTGGCCCTTTGGTGGAAATGGGTTCTTTTACAATTTGAACCAATATGGATTGATTGCTCTTTAAGGCATCGTTTAGGTTGCCATGCTTATCAATCTCTTTTTCGAATGGGAAATTATTTAAGGTATAATCCTTTAACTTACCTGAGCTAACACTTTTCACAAATTTCAATTGTGAAAGTACCTTCGGCCCGAGATCGTGATAGTGTAAAAAACCATCTTTCTCGTAGCCCACGTTTACAAAGGCGGCGTTTAAGCCAGGGACTGTTTTACGTATTTTGGCAAGAAATATGTCGCCAACGGTAAAATTGTTGTCCTCTTCCTCTTTGTGGAGCTCTATAAGTTTTCCATCCTTTAAAAGGGCAAAATCAACTTCTTGTGAACCGGACCTAATAAATAATTCGTAGTTCACGTTACATTAATTTTGTTGTCCGCCGCAGCGGACTCATTAAACAATATATTTTACAGATTTTATATAAAAATCCGGCGAAACTGCACCCAAACCAAAAGCCGGTTGCTGCAATCTCATTTTCAAAGAACGATTTTTCGTTTGATTTATTCGGAAATAGCGCCAAAAAGGCAAAATTTCCAAAACACTTTTAAAACAGAAAAAGTAGTTTAGAAACTACTTTTTCTTTTTGTGGCGGTTAGCGCGACGACGCTTTTTACGCTTGTGGGTCGCTACCTTATGTCTTTTTCTTTTTTTACCACTTGGCATACTAAAGTCTTTTTTAATGCTCCACCAAAGTGGAACGGGTTAGAATTATTTTACGTCCACGTTGGTCTTTACACCCTCAACAAAAACTTTTGCAGGTTTAAAGGCCGGAATATTGTGAGCTGGTATTTTAATAGTTGTGTTTTTTGAAATGTTTCTTCCTGTTTTTTCAGCTCTTGTTTTAATAATAAAGCTTCCAAAACCTCTTAAATACACATTGTCTCCACCTTCCAAAGAGTTCTTTACTTCTTCCATAAAGGTTTCAACAGTAGCTTGTACTTCATTCTTTTCCATTCCTAGCTTTTCTGAAATCTTCGCTACGATATCTGCTTTCGTCATTACTTTTAAATTTTAATTAATTTTCTTTTACTAGATTTTTTTTAGAGACCGCAAATATACATATTTTAAAATCAATAATTCAAACCTTAAACCTTTAAAATTTAAAGGGATATAGATTAATTTTACCCAATGCCCAAAATAGCTCCATATTTCTCCAAAAAACTCATTGTGTGGTATTTACAGAACAAACGCGATCTACCCTGGCGCAATACAAATAACCCATACCATATTTGGCTTTCAGAAATCATGCTGCAGCAAACGCGTGTTTTGCAAGGTCTGCCCTACTATTTAAAATTTATTGAAGCCTATCCAAAAGTTGAAGACCTGGCCAGCGCTCCCGAAGATGAGGTTTTAAAACTATGGCAGGGCTTGGGCTATTATTCGCGTGCCCGAAATCTGCACGCAACAGCAAAAATGGTTGCCAAAGAAATGGACGGTGTTTTCCCAAACAATTATAAGGATTTGCTGAAGCTGAAAGGCGTGGGCGATTATACCGCCAGCGCCATTGCAAGCATCTCCTTCAACCAGCCCGAGGCCGTGGTTGATGGCAATGTGTATCGCGTGCTTTCCCGGTTTTTTGGAATTTCCACTCCCATAAATTCCACCGCCGGACAAAAGGAATTTAAACAACTCGCGCAAGAGCTGATAGACAAAGAACAGCCGGGCACCTTCAATCAGGCCATTATGGAGTTTGGCGCGCGTTACTGTGTACCGCAAAGTCCCCATTGCGAAAACTGTATTTTCAATGACAGCTGTGTAGCCTTTCAGCAGAAAAAGGTGACGCAACTTCCCGTAAAGATTAAATCGAAGCCTGTAAAGCAAAGGTTTTTCAACTATCTGGTAATACTTTCGGAAAACGAGCGGACCGTTTTGCAACAGCGCAACGGCAAAGGAATTTGGCACAAACTTTATGAGTTTCCGCTGATTGAAACTTCAAAAGAAATTGAGGTTTCAGAATTGCAAGAACTTCCACAGTTCCAAGATTTTTCTGAAAAAATAAACATTCGGAACATTTCACTTTATAACCAAGAGGCTGTGGTGCACAAACTTTCGCACCAGCATCTCAACACACGTTTTTGGATTATTGAGACTCTTGACGAAACCGAAAGCTCCGTCGCCATTTCAGAAATAGAAAGCTATGCCATGCCCGTGTTGATTGCAAATTTTGTTTCGGAGTTTTTTGAGAACTACTGACACGATTTAAACGCAAAAATCTACATTATAATGTATCTTTAACATTTCTGAAAAAGCTATGGAACTATTAAATAGAATTCAATGTCCCGCCTGCGGCGCAACCTCATCGTACTCTGAGACCGAGCCAGGGCATTACAAATGCGGCTACTGCCTTTCCAATTGGGAACAGCTAAGCATTCTTCCGGAGAAAAGCAACGAGCGGCAATTTTTAGAAAAATGCGAGGCGATTTTAATGAACAGCAAAAGCTGACCCTGGACCGACCAAAATATTTTGAACGTTCCTTTGCCAACATCACTATTTTTTATTCGTTCTTCTCTGAAATAAAAACCCCCGCATATCGGGAACAACTTCTGCCGAAATTCATCACATTGGTGGACAAACAGATTGAAGAATTCGCCAAACAAAAAATTGACGCAGCCGTGGATCGGGATAAAATATTCTCCAGCTACCCAGATAAATTTGTTTTGATAATTTATCTCGCGGAACTAAACTATATGTCCGCCAAGGCAATGGCCCTGACTTTTAATGAAAAGGACAAGCTGGAAGAAGCCGTACTAAAATTAACCAAGGCCCAAAATCTCTTCGGCCCCTCAATAAATGAGTGGCAACCAAAAATATCAAAGGCCATAGTGGGCATATTGCAGCGTTTGGGGGAGCAGGAAAGAACTTTTCAGTATATCCATTCGCTATTTAAGAACCAAAGCATTCCTGCCTTCAAAGCTTATCATCACAAAAGCAGCGGGTTTTTGCCAGATGAAGAGGATATTGCCCATTTTAGGGAAGACCGCAAAGCATATTCCGAAGAGGTAAAATATCTTTTTGAGGACATTATTTTCTCTGAGGTATACATAAATTGGGAAAGCAAGATTATGAAGGAAGTGGAAGCGAAATCCAGTATGGAGAAACCTGCCGAGATTTCAGAGGAAGATATTGAAACAGCACCTGAAGTTTCCGTAAAAACGGATGAAACGACAACTCCCAAAAAACCCTCCTTTTGGCAAAAACTGTTTGGATAACATTGAAAATGAAGTGAATCTATAATTTCCGCGATTTAAAATCTTAAATTTCCTTATATTTAAAACGCAAAATCTACCTTTGCACAAATAGAAAAATTACAATTATGAGTGGAACATTGAACAAAGTAATGTTGATTGGGCATACGGGCGATGATGTAAAAATGCATTATTTTGAAGGCGGAAACAGCTTGGGCCGTTTTCCGCTGGCAACCAATGAAACCTATACAAACAAAACCACAAACGAACGTGTAACCAATACGGAATGGCACAATATTGTGGTACGCAACAAAGCTGCGGAAATCTGCGAGAAATATTTGAAAAAAGGCGATATGGTCTATATTGAGGGTCGTCTAAAAACCCGTAAATGGCAGGACGATAAAGGAATGGATAGGTACAGCACAGAAATACACTGTACAGATTTCACATTTTTGAGTCCAAAAGGCGAAAGCAGCAGTGCTGCCAATAACAACGCAGGACAAAATACGCAAAGACCGCAGCCCTCTTCGGAACCACAAAACAACAATCCAGTTTCGGAAGAAGAGGATGACCTTCCTTTTTAACGTTTAACTAAAACCATCAGCTTGGACACGGAACCCCCTGGTTTACTTTTCTTTTTTGACGTTTTGGATGTTACCCAAATTACAAGCGGCGTAATGCTGATTGCCCTTTTGGCTTGTTCGGCCCTTATTTCGGGTGCCGAAGTGGCTTTCTTTTCCTTAACACCTTCTGATTTTGAAACCAACGAAGAAAAAGGAATCGCAAAAAAACTGGGAATCGTACAGCGATTGCTTGCAAGGCCAAAAAAGTTGCTGGCCACCATTTTGGTTGCCAACAACTTCATAAATATTGCTATCGTACTCCTCTTCGATTCCTTAAGCGATGATTTGTTTTCAGGAATAAAATCAAATTTTTATGGAATTGACGTGCGCTTCATAGTAGAAGTGGGCGTTGTAACCTTCTTTATTTTGCTATTCGGCGAAATTCTTCCAAAGATATACGCCAACCGCAACCGCATTTCATTCGCGGTTTTCATGGCGCAACCGCTGAATATTTTGGACACTTTATTGTCGCCAATTAGTTTGCCCATGCGTTCTGCCACTATCTATCTTCACGACCGTTATGGTAAACAAAAATCAAACATCAGCGTGGACCATCTATCACAAGCTTTGGAGCTATCAAATAAAGACACCACACACGAGGAACAGAAAATTCTACAGGGAATAGTCACCTTCGGAAATACAGACACCAAGCAGGTAATGAAAAACCGTATGGATATTTTCGCGCTGAACGAGGAACAGCCTTTCAAAGAAATTCTTCCGGAAATTATCCAGCACGGTTACTCACGTATTCCCGTCTATAAGGATAGCATGGACAACATTACAGGAATTCTGTATGTGAAGGATTTAATTCCCTATACCGATCGAAAAATTTTGGATTGGAAAACCCTGAAACGCGAAGCATACTTTGTACCTGAAAACAAAAAATTGGACGATTTGCTCAACGAATTTAAGGAGATGAAAATGCACCTCGCTATTGTCGTGGACGAGTATGGCGGCACGAGCGGATTGATTTCATTGGAAGATATTATCGAGGAAATCGTGGGCGAAATTAGCGATGAGTTTGACGATGAAGACTTGATTTTTTCAAAATTGGACGACAACACATTCGTTTTTGAAGGAAAAACCCCGTTGAAAGATTTTTACAAGGTAATAAAACCAGAGGATCCCGAAATATTTGAAGATGAAAAGGGCGAGGCGGAAACGCTTGCGGGTTTTCTTTTGGAAATTTCAAAAGGCTTTCCAAAAAAGAACGAAGTAATATCCTTCCACAATTATGCGTTTACAATTGAAGCGTTTGAAGGCAAGCGCATCAAACAAATAAAACTTACCATTGAAAATCCATAAGCTCGTTTTTTATATACTCTCAAGCCTCTTTATCCTTGCTTCCTGCGAGGACGATGTTTTGGTGAAACCCTCGGCTATGCTGCGATTGGACTATCCCACTCCTTCTTATCGCACAATTAATTCAGACTGTCCTTATTCCTTTTCGGTGAATAGCATTACCAACGTTATTGGGAAGAAAAACTGCGGTGTAAATATAAGCTACCCAAATATGAAGGCCACCTTGTATATAACCTATCAAAGCGTACGGGACAACAATCTCGATTCCTTGTTACAGGACGCTCAAAAACTAGCTTATGATCACACTATAAAGGCAAATAGCATCCCCGAGCAACCCTATGTGAATCCAGATAAAAAAGTGTACGGAATGTTTTATATGATAAATGGCAACGCCGCTACCCAAGCCGAATTTTATGCCACGGACAGCATCAATCACTTCTTAAATGGTGCGCTGTATTTTGATGCGAAACCAAACTTCGATTCTGTTTATCCGGCAGTGGTTTATCTTCGCGAAGACATCCGTAAATTGATGGAAACCATCACTTGGAAATAACCCAATTTAAACTGAGCTTCCAAAAAGTTAACAAACCCTTTGCAAAAGGTTCGTCAAGTTTTTGTAACTTTTGACTGTAAAACCATTGATTATGTTCAAAGTATATTCCAGTTACGGTGTTTGGGTTGCAATTGTTCTTATTGCATATTTTCTTCTCTTAAAATTAATTGGCCTTCACCAATATCCGGTATTGAGCGCTGTAAACGGAATTATTTTTGGCATTGGAATTTATATGGCATTGAAGAAGTATGCTTCCCGAAAAAATAAATTTCAGTATGAAAAAGGATTTGAAGTAGGTTTGCTTTGTGGTGGAATAGCCTCTATAATATTTACTATTTTTATGGCAATCTATATGTATCAAATAGACACCGAATTTGCGGCCAATATTATGGAAGTGTGGAACCTAGAATATGATATGGGTACGCTGATGCTCGTTTTATCAATCTTGATAATGGGCTTTTCTACCACTTTGGTTTTAACGCTTGCTTTTATGCAACTTCTCAAAAATTCCTGGAATACGCAGGATGGAAACCGAAATACACTTTAAATAAAATACCAGTTTTGATATCTTTTCAAGGTAATTTAAAAAACCAAAACCAATAGAATATCCGAGAGGATTGGTTTTTAAAAGATTAAATAAAAATACTTTGTTGTTTCCTTTTTAAAAATTATATTTGCACCCGCTTTTACTGGACGGTAGAAGCATTTTGTTTAACTAATTTATAAACGATTCGCTATGTACGCAATTGTAGAGATAGCAGGGCAGCAAGTAAAAGTTGCGAAAGACCAAAAGGTTTTTGTTAATCGTTTGCCAGTAGAAGAAGGAAAAAAAGTGTCTTTTGACAATGTACTTCTTATTGGTGACGGAGACAATATTACCATTGGCGCCCCGGCTATAAACGGCGCTCAAATAGGAGCAAAAGTCGTAAAGCACCTTAAAGGTGACAAGGTTATAGTATTTAAAAAGAAAAGAAGAAAAGGTTTCCGTAAGAAAAACGGTCACCGTCAGTATCTTTCTGAAATCGTAATCGAGAGCATTGTAGCTTCAGGAGCTACACCTGCCAAAAAGGAAGAAGCTAAAAAAGCTGAACCAAAAAAAGAAACTAAAGCTAAGGCTGCTGCCCCCAAAGCAAAAGCCGAAACTAAAGCACCCGCTAAAAAAGCAGCTCCTAAAAAAGCAGCTAAAGCAGACGATCTTAAAAAGATTGAAGGTGTTGGACCAAAAGCCGCAGAGGCTATGGTTGCCGCTGGACTGGACACTTTTGCAAAAGTTGCAAAAGCAAAACCAGAAGCTATCGCAACTATTCTTTCTGAAGCGAGTTCAAATTTAGCACACTTAGTTACCGACACTTGGCCAAAACAAGCAAAATTGGCAGCTGACGGTAAGTGGGATGAACTTAAAGAATTACAAGACAAATTAGACGGTGGGATTGAAAAATAATCCTGCTAAAGTATAATATTTAAAACCGAAACAAAATGGCTCACAAAAAAGGAGTTGGTAGTTCCAAAAACGGTCGCGAATCAGAATCGAAACGTCTTGGCGTTAAGATTTTCGGAGGGCAGGCCGCCATTGCTGGAAATATCATTGTAAGACAAAGAGGTTATACGCATCACCCAGGTGAAAACGTATACGGTGGTAAAGACCATACCCTTCACGCACAAGTGGATGGTGTTGTGAAATTTACCAAAAAGAAAGATAACAAGAGCTACGTTTCAATCGTTCCAAACGCTGAGGCATAGTAACATCTTGTTTTATTAATAAAAAAACCTTCACAATATTGTGAAGGTTTTTTTATTCCTATTTAAAATTTGAAAACTATCTAAGTAGTAATTTTAAATTTTCTTCGGAAACGTTAAGTAAGCCCACTTTAGGCAGTCTTCGGGTAAGTTCCCGCCAGTTTTCATCCTTGGCGTATATTTTTTGCAGCATTTCCGAAGCTTTCTCCATTTGTTTATCGTTCGCCAGAGTGATGGCGGTCCAGTATTGCATTTCCAAGTTATCCGGAAACATTTCCATAGCCGCGTTATAGGCCTCCATGGCGTTTTTCATTTCATTCTTCTCTACATATAAATCGCCTTCGTTCATATATTCATAAGCCCTAAACACTTTTAAAAGTCTGTCAATTTCTTTTATTGGGTTTTCAGAATCATCAACTCTTAAATCAATTAATTTGTCATTCCAGGGTTCCTTAGAGGCTTCTCCAGCAAAGACCACCAATGCCGCCGATTGTTTTCCGCGAATGTCGCCGCCTGTCTCTTGCGCAGCCTGCAGCACTGCGACCATTCTTTCGGCCAAAGGCATTTCACTATTCTCAATCCAAGCTTTTTTCATTGCGGGGACTACTTTATCATTCAGCATCATATTAGCCTGCACAGAAAAATCCTTGCCATTGGCGTGGCCTGCATAATCAATACAGCTTTTTCCAGTATGTGTTGCAACCCTCCCTTGTTTATCTAAAATTGCAACCTGCCGAAAATCCCTTCCTTCATCATTACTCAACAAAATGTCCAAAACTTCTTGAGGAGATTTTCCTTTTTTCAGCAAATCCAAGCCGTGAATTCCAAAGGATCTGTTAGTAAACGATTGTGTTGCAACAACACCTACGCCTGCTTCGCCCCAAGAAACACCAGTGCCTACGCTAAACCAATGACTTTGCACAGCCACAGCCATTTCACCGGTTTTGGCGTCCCTGGCTACTATTGAAAAAGTATGTGCTAGCGGATCATTTGGTTTTTTGTTTTGAGCAAAAGTTGTAAAGGTTGAAAAAAAAATAAGTATTAAAAATATCTGTTTCATGGTTTTCCGATTTTGTCTAAAGATAATTTTTTGTT
Organism: Aequorivita aquimaris; assembly: GCF_001573155.1. Taxonomy (GTDB): domain Bacteria; phylum Bacteroidota; class Bacteroidia; order Flavobacteriales; family Flavobacteriaceae; genus Aequorivita; species Aequorivita aquimaris. The sequence goes on from NZ_JRWG01000010.1 coordinate 69,120, forward strand.
GCGAGATTCTAAATGCCTTACTGTCGAATGTAAGCAAGAATTTACTCGTTACCGTATTTTAAGAATTTCAACTTTTTTCAAATCCTACACAACGTTTTAATAGTTGAATTTCATTATTATATGTTATTTTAGTACTCTTAAAAATCCATTTTCAACTTTTCTGAACTTTGAATTATTTACGCCTCACCATATTTTTAATTTTCTTTATCGGATTTGCGCAAAATAGCAAAGACACTTTATCTTCCCAAAAAGCATATGGCGTAGAAGACCTTAAGGACTCTCTCAAATTAATGCAAGATAGAACAGACAAGAGCCTGTTTGAAGGAAAATATGATTCCGTAATATTAACCTCTATTGATAATATTAGGTTTGCCGAACACATTGGTGACAATGAGGCTGCATTCTATTCGCGCTATATGATGGGAGCTGCATTTATATATTTGAAAGATTTTAAGAATGCCCACGATTATGCCGATGCCTATTTGGAATATGCCGAACAATCAAAAGATGAATTTAAAATAGCGCGAGCCTATAATCTCATTGGCGCACTATACCTCACAGAAAAAAAGTATGATTCTGCACTTCCTTTTTTAAAAAAAGCACTTCCTCTTTCATTAAAGAGAAAAGATACATTAGAAGCATCAATGGCCTATTACAACTTATCTGAATCATACCTTAATAAAGGCGATATGCAAAAGGCACAGCTTTATTTCACAAAAGCTGAAGAAGGAATAGAAGCTATGGCGTTTAAAGGTTTAACTACCGAAATGAATTTGCTTCAGGGCAAGCTGAAACTCACTTCAAACAAACCCAGAGATGCCATTGAAAATTTCAAAAAGGCAATTGCCTTTGCAGAAGCAGGAAATTATATTGATGATATTTTAATTGAAGCATATAAGGAATACAGCTCGGCTCTTTATGAAACAGGAGATTTTAAACAGGCTTTTTTAATCCGAAAAAAGTTTGATAGCCTTACCCAAATCCAGTTTGAAAAAGAAAAACTGATGGCCACTCAGAATGCTGCGGCCCAATTTAGCGTAAATGAGTATAAAAAACAGGCCCACCAAGCAGAACTGGAAAAAAAGTTACTTTCTGAAAAAGGGTTGTTGAATAATATTTTGCTCTCCTTTTTTATCAGTGCAGCCATATTGATGGGAATCTTTTTGGTAATTCTTTACATTTCGCATAGAGGAAGAAAAAAACTTACTCTTACTTTAAAGGAGAAGAACCAACAATATCTAAAAGCAAAAGAGAAATCTGAAAAACTGGCCTTGGCAAAAAGCAAATTCTTTTCCACGGTTAGCCATGAATTACGTACTCCGTTATATGGTGTTATTGGTTTAAGTTCTGTACTCTTGGAAGATGAATCCCTTAAAAATCATCAAGCAGATTTAAAAAACCTAAAGTTTTCAGCAGACTATCTTTTAGCACTTATAAATGATGTACTACAAATAAGTAAGTTGGAATCCAACACCCTTGAAGAAGTAAGAGTTCCTTTTGATTTAAGGGAATTGGCCCAATCCATAGTCTCTTCTTTTCAGTATGCCCTGGTGCAGAATAAAAACAAATTGTACGTAGAAATTTCCGAAAACATTCCAAATACTATCGTTGGCGACCGGGTGCGACTATCGCAAATTCTCATGAATTTAGTGGGTAACGCCATTAAATTTACAACCAATGGAAATATTTGTATTTCGGCCAGAGAAGAGTCTATTTCTGAGAACGAAGTGACTATTCACTTTAGCATCCAAGATAATGGAATTGGTATTCCCCGGGAAAAACAGAAAGCAATATTTGAAGAATTTCAGCAAGTAGATTCCGAAGATTTTAAAGTACAGGGCACCGGGCTTGGCCTTACCATTGTAAAAAAGCTGCTCGAAGCCTCAAATTCTTCCATCAACCTTCAAAGCGAGCCCGGAAAAGGATCAACTTTTAGTTTTACGTTGAAATTTGAAATTTTAAAGCATCTTCTTAAAGATAAAATATTGGGCGATAACAATATTTTGAATGATAAAAAAATACTTGTGGTAGACGACAACCGTATAAACCAAATTGTTACCAAGAAAATTTTGGAGAATCACGGTATGATTTGTGGCATTGCCGAAAACGGCGATATTGCCATAGAAAAAATGCGAACAGAAATTTTTGACCTAGTGCTCATGGACATTAACATGCCGGGCAAGGATGGCATTGAAACTACAAAGGAAATTAGAAAATTCAACAAGACTACGCCTATCGTAGCCTTAACGGCCATTGAGGTGGAAGAAATGCAAAACAAAATTTTGGCTTCGGGAATGGACGATATTATCGTAAAACCCTACGATACCGATAAGTTTTTGAAAATCATCCTCAATAACCTGCTGAAGGAAGAACACGTTGCTTATGGTCTATAGAGAATTTGCGTGGAAACTTAAAATCTTCAGCACAAATGAGCCACGCAAAATTTCCGCAGACACTATATCTTAAATTTTCACTACCTTTTTTAAGATGTTATTTCGGAAGCTATCATATATTTTCAGAAAATACAATCCTGTATCCACTTTTGAAATATTTATTGAATTTTGATGTTCATTTTCTAAAACCAATTGGCCCAGTTGATTGTAAATTTCCAGTTTCGAAATTTCGGCAGCTGCCTTAACCGTCAAAACACCCGAAGTTGGATTTGGATAAACAACAAAACCGTCCAAAGCGTTTTCAGGAACAGACAAGGGCCCCAAGTTTTCGTACCAAGCAATTTTATCGTCTCCGCCGGAAGTAGATAATACATCCATATCGCCATCGCCATCAATATCGGCTGCAAACACCATTTCTGCACCATCTGCGTTTAAAGAAATAGTCCGTTCAGTACTAAAACTACCTTGTCCGTCCGTATTTTCATACCAGGCTATCTTATCGTCATCAAAAGAAGCGGAGAGCACATCCACATCGCCATCGCCATCAATATCGGCAGCATATACGGAAATTGCCAAATTCGCATTTGTGGAAATAGCCTGCTGGGTCTGAAAATTGCCCGCGCCATTGTTTTTATACCAAGCTATTTTATTGTCATCGCGTGATGCCGAAAGTAAATCCATATACCCATCACCATCAATATCGGCAGCGTGTACTGAAAACGGACCGTTGGGTAAAAATGTGTCATCAATGATAACGTGATCCTGAAATTGAATTTGGGCAGTTAGGCTACCAAAAATCAAAAGAAACGTAAAGAAGGGTAGTTTTGCACACATAAATTCCTGATTTAATGGTATAAGTTAGTAATTTTTTTGATAGACAAGATTAAAAATCCCACCCATTACCACGTTCACCTGTTTTATATATAAGCAAAAAAACCCCCGCATTGGCAGAGGTTTTTAAAAAATTAAAACAATAAAAAATTATCCCTTCAAGCTCGCGCTTAAATACTCGCGATTCATTCGGGCTATGTTTTCCAAGGAAATTCCTTTTGGGCACTCAATTTCGCAGGCTCCGGTGTTGCTGCAGTTTCCAAAACCTTCCTTATCCATTTGTGCAACCATATTCAATACGCGCTCAGTGGCTTCGATCCTTCCCTGTGGAAGCAGAGCAAACTGGCTCACCTTTGCGGAAGTGAACAGCATCGCACTCGCATTTTTACAAGCTGCCACACAAGCGCCACAACCAATACAAGTAGCTGCGTTGAAGGCCTCATCGGCATCGTGCTTGTTTACGGGAATGGTATTGGCATCTATGGTATTTCCAGAGGTATTCACGGAGATATAACCTCCCGCTTGTTGAATTCTATCAAACGCGCTTCTGTCCACCACCAAATCCTTTATAACCGGAAATGCCTTGGCTCGGAAAGGTTCAATCACAATGGTATCGCCATCGTTGAACATTCGCATATGCAACTGGCAGGTGGTAACTAATCTATCGGGGCCGTGGGGTTCGCCGTTTATTTGCAACGAACAGCTTCCACAGATCCCTTCGCGACAATCGTGATCAAAAACTACGGGCTCCTCGCCCTTGTTAATTAAACCTTCGTTGAGAACGTCGAGCATTTCAAGAAATGACATATCTCCCTCAATACCGTCGATGGGATAGGTTTTCAATTCACCCTTTGCTTTATTATTTTTCTGTCTCCAGATTTTTAGTGTTAACTTCATGTGATTAAAAGTTATGAGTTAAGTGTTAGGCGTTAAGTGTTAAGCGCTAATCACTTTAATTATTGTTTCTTGGCTTTGTTTAAATAATTAATATATCCGTTTAGAATAGCTTTGGTTCTTTCATATATATCTGTCAGTACTCTAACAGAACTTCCTCTTCAATATAATTTTCATCCCTTGCGATGATAACTTGATTTAATGATTCACAAAGGGAACCACGTGCCATTCTGCACGATTGAATATTTTCCTGAAAATGAAACCTTCCATATCCTTCCGAAATATTATCGGAAATTGATCGGGAAGACCGTCTTAATTGGTTTGTCAAGGCAAATTTCTCGTCCGGCGGAAATTTCGGCAAAATTCTTTTGGAAACATAGCGCCTTAATTCCGTTGCCGCTTTCCAACACTCCAAATCTTCAAAAGAATTTATTTGAGCCACATCAATTTTATTTCAAGTTTTCACTCTTAACGCCTAACCCTTAACATTTAACACTTAACTTATTTATAGCTCCGCGACTTCACCTCAATATTCTCATACTCCAATTCTTCCTTGTGAAGCACTTCATTCCCGGGGTCTCCGGTGTATTCCCAAGCGGCAACGTACATAAAGTTTTCGTCATCGCGCAGGGCTTCTCCCTCCTCGGTTTGGTATTCTTCACGAAAATGACCGCCACAACTTTCATTTCGGTGAAGCGCATCTTTCGCAAAAAGTTCACCCAACTCCAAGAAATCTGCCACGCGGGTTGCTTTTTCTAACTCAGCGTTCATTTCGTTCATTCCGCCGGGAACTTTTACATCTTTCCAGAATTCTTCGCGCAGTGCTCTAATTTCAGCCATAGCTGATTTTAGGTCTTCAGCATTACGCGCCATCCCACATTTGTTCCACATAATGTGACCCAATTTCTTGTGGAAATAATCTACGGAGTGTGTTCCTTTATTGTTTACCAATTTCTCCAAAAGTTCGCGAACCTTGTTCTCGGCTTCGTCAAATTCTTTTGTATCGGTTGGAATTTTTCCTGTTTTGATATCTTTTGAAAGATAGTCGCCAATGGTATATGGCAATACAAAATAACCGTCTGCCAAACCTTGCATCAAAGCTGAAGCTCCCAATCGGTTTGCCCCGTGGTCGCTAAAGTTGGCTTCACCCGTAACATAACAGCCCGGAATGGTAGATTGCAAATTATAATCTACCCAAACGCCACCCATAGTGTAGTGCACTGCAGGATATATCATCATTGGAGTTTCGTATGGATTTTCATCTACGATTTTCTCATACATTTGGAAAAGGTTGCCATATTTATTCTCGATAACCTGTTTTCCGAGTTTTGTAATTTCATCCTTGCTAGGATTATGGTTTCCGTGGATTGCTGCCTGCTCCTTTCCGTAGCGCTCAATTGCAGAGGCAAAGTCAAGATATACAGCTTGCCCTGTTTTATTTACACCATAACCCGCATCACAACGTTCCTTAGCAGCACGTGAAGCAACATCACGTGGCACCAGGTTTCCAAAGGATGGATATCTTCTCTCCAAGTAATAATCGCGTTCTTCGGCTGAAAGATCGTTCGGTTTTTTCTTGCCTTGGCGGATAGCCTCAGCATCTTCTTTTTTCTTTGGAACCCAAATTCTTCCATCATTTCGAAGTGATTCAGACATCAAAGTCAGTTTACTTTGATGGTCTCCCGAAACTGGAATACAGGTAGGATGAATTTGCGTGTAGCAGGGATTTGCAAAATAAGCCCCTCTTTTGTGGATTTTCCAGGAAGCGGTAACATTACTTCCCATAGCGTTTGTGGAAAGGAAGAAAACATTTCCATAGCCTCCCGAGGCAATAACCACAGCGTGTGCGGAATGTCTTTCTATTTCACCTGTAACCAAATCGCGAGCAATAATCCCTCTTGCCTTGCCATCCACGATTACCAAATCCAGCATTTCGTGACGGTTGTACGGAGTAATTTTTCCACGATTAATCTGTCGGTTCATTGCGGAATACGCTCCCAAAAGCAATTGTTGCCCTGTTTGTCCTTTCGCATAAAAAGTACGCGAAACCAACACCCCTCCAAAGGAACGGTTGTCCAAATAACCACCGTATTCACGCGCAAAGGGAACGCCCTGAGCTACACATTGGTCAATAATATTTGCAGAAACCTCAGCAAGACGGTATACGTTTGCCTCACGCGAACGGTAATCGCCCCCTTTTATGGTATCGTAAAACAATCTATAATTTGAGTCGCCATCACCTTGATAGTTCTTGGCAGCGTTGATACCTCCCTGCGCTGCAATGGAATGCGCGCGGCGAGGAGAATCCTGATAGCAGAAGGTTTTTACGTTATAGCCCAATTCTGCAAGGGTTGCGGCGGCACTTCCACCGGCAAGGCCTGTACCGACCATTATTACGTCTATATTACGTTTATTGGCTGGGTTTACCAGGTTTATATCGTTTTTATGTTTTGTCCACTTATCGGCTAAGGGTCCTTTGGGTATTTTGGAATCTAATTTCGACATTGCTTTTTCTTTTAGTGGATTTGATTAAAATGAAGGTAAAGGGCAATAAAGATAAAGCCTAACGGAATGAATATTGCGTAAAACTGTGTGAATGCTCTTAGCCCCCTTGAATATTTATTGCTCCAGCCCATACTTTGAAAAGAAGATGAGAAGCCGTGCCAAAGGTGAAGTGCCAACAAAACAAAAGCCAAACAGTACAAACCAGTACGTATGGGGCTTTCAAATTTGTGCACCAATTCAGGATAATAGCGTGTGGCATCCAATGGGTTGCTTTCTACATATTTGTGCACAATTTCCGGAAACCAGAAATCGTAAAAATGAAGTCCTAAAAACGCCAAAATAACAGCACCGCTAATAATCATATTTCGAGAGGCCCAAGTAGAATTCCTGTTTCCTTTGAAAGATTTGTAACTTATCTGTCTTGCATTATTGTTTCTTATTTCGAGTATAATTCCCATAATAAAGTGGAAGACCACGCCGAAAATCAAAACAGGCTGTAGAACAAATTGCACCAAAATGTTATGCCCCATAAAATGTGACCAACTGTTAAAGGTATCTGGGTCAATTACCGAAGTGAAATTGATTGTAAAGTGTTGTGCCAAAAAGAAGACAAGAAATAAGCCCGAAAGTGCCATAGCTACTTTTCGAGCAATTGAAGAGGATAGTATTGCCATTATGGTTTTATTTCAAGAATAGTGACACAAAAATACGATACAAAACCTGAATGCCAAAAATTTAGACCCATTAGGCTGTTATTTAGATTTGTTATACGAAAAAAGCCGTTCATCTAGATGAACGGCTTTTCAGTTTATTGTGAGTTAATGCTTATTGAACGATCAATTTCTTTGTAGCAGAAACTTTATTTTGAGTAACGCTTACCATATAAACACCAGCTTTCAATGAAGAAATATTCAATTCATTACCAGCAACGGTAGTATTGATAACTTGCTTACCTAAAACATCATAAACAACTACGTGCTTTTCTCCAGCAACTGTAGTGTTTATATTAACTCTTCCGCTTGCAGGGTTTGGAGAAAGGCTGAAGTTTGCTAAAGCGTTGTCATTAACGCCAGCAAGATCTGCCAATTCAATTCCAAATAACTGATCTAGTGGAGTACCTTGGCTTACACCAACGATAGCAACTTTTCCAGGAACAACTTCGTCAGAAATAAACAAACCACCAGCGATACCAGTGTTACCAGCAGGTTGGCCAGAAAGGTTGTAATCGTAAACAAGACCAGTAGGAGTTCCACTTGGCAATTGAAGCTGAACAACTAAATCTCCACCTCCAGCAGAGGTTTGGTCGTGAATCCAAAGATATGGGCCACCAGCAGTTACTAAATCAACAGCACCACCATAAATAGTAGTTCCGTGAGTTGCGTAAGGAATTACAGACAATTCATTTCCATCCATGTCAAAAGAAGCGATATCTGAACTAAAGTTACCAGTCCAGAAACCACCATTGCCACCATCAAGAGTTGGGTCAAAAGCAACCATTCTAGCAGTAGCATCGGTAGATGGAGTGATGTTAATTGTATTGTCTATAGTTCTGCTTACAGGATCAATTTGGAAAATTTGTGTTGAAGCTGTACCTATATAAATGTTTGTCCCATCCCAGCTCATAGAACGAGTTCCAGACACACCAGGAATTGTGAAAGTTTCTAAATATAAACCAGTGTTATCCAAAACATGGATTAAGTCTGAAGCCCAGGCTGAAACCCAAAATTGGTCGTTAACAAAGCACACTCCAGCGTTACCTTGTGCGCCAATAGCGGTACCAATATCATAGTTAAAAAGAAGGTCAAAAAGCGCATTTGTGTTCTCAGTGTTTGAGTTGCCTTGAACCACAGGTGCTGCTTCAGCATTTTGTGCATAGTTAGAAACACTAGTTCCTAAAGCAAATGCAATTGAAAGAATAAGTAATTTTTTCATCATAAGTAATTTTTAAATTGTTTAGAAAAACCAAATATATCAATTTATTCAATCAAAAAAACAGTTGAAGCTGATTTATCCATTAATTTTAACACTACGCTATATTTCCCCTTTGGCAGATAATACTTTCCGTTTTCGGCCTTTTTTATTTCTAAATCACTGTTCGTCAGTGTCTTTACCCCTTTTTCTGAAATAGCACAATCATAATTCAATACATTAACACCCCTTGACGCCTCCACGCTAAATTGCTGCAACTCCTTTCCTTCTTCGGTTTTGATGGTGATATTTGCATTGCCTGCTTGGGGACTGTAAAACTGAATCTTGGCTTTCGGCTCATTCACTTCACCCCAAGTGCTCCATTTACTGCCCCAGCGTGGGGAAAAATTTATGGAATCCATTTCTGCAAGTACCAATTCATCCATAGTTTTGGAGTTCAATTTTTGGAGCAGTGAAATATCAGCCATATACAGTGACCTGCCGTGGGTGCCCAAGACCAAATGTTTTGCTTGGGGTTGGATAACCAAATCGTGCACCGCAACGTTGGGCAATTCTTTTGAAAAAACCTCCCAAGTTTCACCACGATTGAAGGAGGCATAGGCACCGTTATCTGTTCCCAAATACAGCAAATCTTGATTCACTGGGTCTTCTTTTATAACATTCACGGGCGAAGCTGGTAGATTGCTGCTGATGTCTTTCCAAGTAGCGCCAAAGTTATCACTTACATACACGTAGGGTTTAAAATCATCCCAACGGTAGCCATTCAGCGTAACGTAAACCCTTTCTTTCTTATGCGAAGAAGCTATCACGCGGCTTACCCATAGATCCTTTGGAAAGGTGTCCGAAATTTTCGTCCAGCTACCGCCCGCATCTTTTGAGGCGTATACCAAGCCATCATCGCTACCGGTGTAGAGCAAGCCAAATTGGAAGGGCGATTCGCTAATACTGGTAAGCGTTCCGTAGGCTACGTTTCCGGGTTTTCCGCCGTTGGTTAAATCTTCCGAAATGGCCGTCCAATCATCGCCTTGGTTCATGCTTCGCATTAATTTGTTTCCACCTAAATAGAGAATGTCCAGATTGTGCGGACTCAGCAGAATAGGTGTTTGCCAGTTGAAACGGTACGGACTATCGCCCAACTCGTGCTTTGGTTGAATGTAAACGGGAGCTCCCCCTTTTCTATTTAATCTATAATAATTGCCAAACTGAAAACCCGTATAAACAATATCGCTGTTTCTATTATCAATTTCTACCTGCATACCATCGCCACCCATAAGGAACTCGTACGGATACTTGCCATCCTGCATCCAACCGGGGTTGGCTTCATAATCGTGTGGCCCTACCCAAACCCCATTGTCCTGCAGACCGCCGTACACATTATAGCTTTTTTGGAGATCCACATTTACGGAATAGAATTGGCCCACTGCTGGGGCATTGTTTTTTATCCAGGTTTTGCCATCGTCATAACTTATGTTTACGCCGCCGTCGTTGCCATTAATTAAATGACCTGACATTTTGGGGTTTATCCATAGGGCGTGATGGTCTACGTGTACATTATCTGCATTGATGCTTTCAAAAGTGTTTCCGCCATCGGCAGATTTTAGGATGGGGACACCGTACACGTATATTTTATTGGCATTGCTGGGGTCTACGTGTATTTTCCCGAAGTAATAGCCGTAGGAATAATACAGATCGTCTAAAAAGCCCTTGTGGGTTTTGTTCCACGTCTTACCGCCATCGATGCTTTTGTAAACCTCAGCGCCTATAACGGGGGTGTCAAAAAGTGCGCTGTTTGCATTCTCTAGATATTTTGCAAGATCTTCAGGTTTTACTGTACCTACGCGGATCATCTGTTTTACATTTTCGGCGCGGTATTTTTCCTGAAAACCGTTCATTTTGAGGAATTGGTTCAATTTTTTATCGTCCAAGGCCAGAAAGGCATCTACGTCCATTGTTTTGAAATCGTCTTTAGTGAGGATATCGGTTTCTTCCTTTTTTTGCTCTTCTTTTCTGTGGAATTGGTTGTCAACAATCAAATACACCGTATTGTCATCTACCACGGCGGTGCCCATACGCCCCATGCCTTTACCTACTGGCAGGCCGCTATTCTCGGTGGAAACCTTGGCCCAGGTACTACCTGCATCGGTGCTTTTATACACGCCGCTGCCCTCGCCGCTGCCGTCAAAATTCCAAGCTTTGCGATCTTTGTCCCAAGCGGTGGCATACATCGTATTGAAATTTTTGGGATTGGCTGAAATTTCAATAATACCCGTTTCATCATTTATATAAAGAGTTTTGCGCCAGGTTTTTCCGCCATTGGTGGTTTTGAAGACGCCGCGCTCATCGTTTGTTGAATACAAATGCCCTACCGCGCCCACAATCACCTCGTCAGGATTGGAAGGGTTTATAAGAATACTGCTAATGTGGTGGCTATCGGTAAGCCCCATATTTTGCCAAGTTTTGCCTTTATCGTCACTTTTCAGCAAGCCGACTCCTGCGTATGAGGAACGGCTGGCATTCACCTCGCCCGTACCTACCCAGATGATGCCGTTTTGCCAATCTACCGCCACGCAGCCTACGTTTTGGGTAGGGCTATTGTCCATAACCGGTGTAAAGGAGGTGCCGTTATTGTTGGTATGCCATAGCCCACCACTGGCATAGCCTACATAAAACTCGATGGGGTTGTTTGGGTTAACCGCAAAATCTACCACCCGGCCGCTCATGATGGTTGGGCCAATGCTTTTAAAGGGCAGGTTTTTAACAGGGGAAGCCGCTGTGAGTTGCGCTTTTTGGGTAATGCCGCTTGCTACGGTGGCGGCGGGGGTTGGGGGTTGTTGCGAAAAGGATACTGCCGTAACAAGGCACAGAACCGAAAGGAGAAGATTGTTCATGGGTTTGTTTTTTTGAAGCGTGGAAGTTAACTAAATAGGGCGGGTTTTGCAATTGTTTAATTTAGCGAAGAGGAGTTAGCGAAGCGGAACTAGCTAAGAAGTTTGAACGACGATGTGGGAACGACGAACGACGAGGTACCAAAGATGAAGTACGAAAGATGAGATGGGACTAGTGGGTTCAAATGGAAAAAATATTTGCGAATACTTATTTGGCGCCACTTGTTTTAGGACGTTTTTAAAGCAGTTTTACTACCATTTTATATTTGTAGGAAAAAAGGGCTGTTTTCTTACATTTTAATGACTTTGCTATGGCTTTGGTATGGCTTTGCCCTGGAGTATCGGTGAATGGGGTTTCGGTTGGTTGTTTTCGGTTGTCGGTTATTTGTTAATGCTTATTGGTTGTGGATTGGTATCATTTTCGTTTTTTGACGATTAGTATTTCGTCGTCTGAAAATTCCATCCAGGCTAAGTCGTAGATATAGTGGAACATTTTGTTGTGGGAGTTAATGTGGAAATGGGTATGGTACATGAAACGGAATTTCTTTTTTTCAAGTACGTTTCTATATACTTTGACTTGTGATTTATTATTCCCGAGTAATTCAGATAGGATGGAATAGTTTCGCTTTAAATAGCCGTTTATTTCTATGGCTGCCTGTTTGGAAGCATAGCGAAGGTGTTTGTGATAGTGATTTTTGCAATAGGTAGAACAGAAAATTTTATCGGTTCGCCCTTTTAGGGGTTTTTGGCATATTTTACATTTTCTGTCCATGTAGTTGCTGCTATCACTGTAAATATACGTTATTGGTTCCTAACGGTTAAACACTTTTATTAAATGAATTGCGCATTAAGTTGGTCTCTATTTTCCTTAATTTTGATATAAACGCAACTCTTTTTGATGATGGAAATTTCTAAAAATCCTGTAATAGTACTGTATACGCCTCGTGCCAATGCTGGGCGCATCAAACTTAAAATTCCATATGAAATGAAGGCCGAACGGGAGGTTTTTAAAAAGCTGAACGGTACTTTTTACCATTATAACCAAAAGCTTTGGAGTATTGTAAATACTGCAGAGAACATACAGCATCTAAAAAGGCTTTTCGGCACTAAACTTAAGATGCAAGCTACGGAAGCCCCTTCTGCGATGCCCAGTTTTGAACCTTCGGAAAAAATTCAGAAGGAACTGGACCGCAACCAAAAAAAAATGGTCTTAAAAGGTTTTAGTCCGGCAACCATTCGCAATTATCAACACAATCTTTTGCACTTTTTCAGGTATTTTGAAACTGCGGAGCTGCGCAGCATTTCAAAAGAACAGATTGAAGGCTATGTGTTTTATTTGATAAGCAAACACCGCATTAGCGAGCAAAAACAGAATCTTGTTATCAATGCCATAAAATGCTATTACGAACATACGCTGGAAATGCCCCGGGAGTACTACAACATTACCCGCCCAAAAAAAAGCAAGGATCTGCCAAATGTGCTGAGCATTGAGGAGGTTATGCAAATAATAAACCACCCGGCAAACTTGAAGCACAAGGCCATACTGCATATAATTTATGGTGCTGGCCTGCGTGTGGGCGAGGTCCTTAGGCTTCGGGTAAAGGATATTCGAAGTGAGGATGGCTATATTTTTATAAAGGACAGCAAAGGCAAGCGCGACCGGCATACGGTATTGAGTCCGGTGCTCTTGGCGCTTTTGCGGGAGTACTACAAACAATTTAAACCCGCTTACTGGTTGTTTGAAGGGCAGGATGGTGGACAGTATTCTTCCAAGAGCATACAGCGCATTTTTAGGAGTGCGGTGAAAGCCACGAATACAAATCCGTGGAGTACGCCGCACACCCTTAGGCACAGTTTTGCCACCCACCTTATGGAGCGGGGTGTAAATATACGCTACATACAGAGTGCCCTAGGCCACGCCAGCACAAAAACGACTGAGGTTTATACCCGAGTTATAGGTATTAACAACAAAACCTTAAAGAGTCCTTTGGATACTTTGTATGAATCGGTTACATTTGATAAATCACAGAACACATGACATGCGCACATGTGCGGGATAGCAGCAATAGGCATGTCGTATATACACATGTTGTGCGTAAGTTAACAACCAACGAAAACCTTGCTTCCATTTTAGTTTACTGCCACTAAAAATGAATAATAATAGGTAATTGAAAATAACGAAATCTGAAATAAAAATATTACTCGGAATTGGGATTCTGATTTTACTAATAGATATTTTACTAATGAAATATTGGATTAGTACGATAAAACCTGACCCATTTATGTCGATAGGAGTTGAATCTTATCGACCTCATATATTTGGAGTTAATATTCTAATAGGAATTATTGTTTTCTTTTTCAAAAAAAGACTTTCGATTTTGTTCTTTGTAAACTCAATAGTATGTTATTTGATTTTTTCATTTTTATGGAATAGTTGGATTGAAAATCATCCTTACTCATCAACTGAATATAGCTTTCAGATTGAGGACAGAAAGTTTATATTGGGAATTGACAAGAATCCAGACCATTTCGGAATTGACGAAATCGTGTCGGAATCGAAAGATTCTTTAATAACAATTGGAATGCACGAAAAAGTTGGAGACAGTTTAAAATTGACAAGTATGCAAGAGAAAATGTATTTTTACAATAATAAATTAATTGGATTTTCGATAAATCCAACTCAAATTGAACTGAATAAAATTGAATAAAAACCTACGCACAACACCGGTAACCGTTGCACAACCCCTTAATTTTTTTAACCTGAACCAATATAAGCCGTTTTAAGCGGCTTTGTTTTTTTGATTGGACTTGAGAATGAGCCAAATTTGGTGCTTTTAAAAAAAGCCATGCTACATTCTGAAGCACTATTTTTGGCAAAAAATACAAAACAAGGCTTTCCGCCCCGCTCTTTGCGCGTTTTTGGATAAACTTGAGGTATTTTTTGAGGTTGTAGGCCGTCGCCGAGAGGTGCATGCATTTGTTGGCCTGTTTGATGCCAATGGTATTGACCTTGCGAAGCCCCATA
>NZ_JRWG01000011.1 GCF_001573155.1 Aequorivita aquimaris
GTGGTTATGTTTTCCAGATAGCCCACCAGGCATATCTTGAAAAAGACCACGGGGTCTATGCTTTTTTGCCCGCTTTGTCCATAGAACTTATTGGTGAGCGGGTAAAGAAAGTCCAGGTCTAGAACTTCTTTTAGCCGTCGGTAAAAATTTTCTTTTGAAACCCTGTCGCTTAGCTTAAAGCTTGTGAAGAGTTTTTCCTGATAGTTTTTCTTGCCTTGCATAGGCATGAAATTAATAAACTTCTCAATTTTATACAAGCCTTTTGCTATATTTGAAGAGGTGGTTGTGCAACAGGCACACTATCTATCTGCATTGTGTTATCATTGCCCTCAAACTCTGACAAAGCATTATAAAAATTGCTTAGTTCTTCATTTTGATTTAACATATTGAAAAAGCTTCGCATTTCTGTTGACAAACCGCCAGAAACTTCCAGTCTATACCTAAAAGTGGCTTTCTTTGCCTCCATATTCACATCACTGGAAAACATTTGGTTTATATAATTGAAATTTGAATCCATCCCAGGCATATTGATAGTTGCAACCGATACGGAATCAACTTTTGCCAATTGCAAATCCCTATGATGAAATCCACAACCCTAATAAGTACCTAACTTTTTAAGAAATAAACTAAAGAATACGCAACTTTTTAATTAAAAAATTTGGAAATAAAAAATCTTATTTTATAAATTTGTAAATATTTTCCTTCAAAAGGCAGACTCGATACCCTTACGGAAGGATTTCTTTCAGTGTTTGATCAACACATTTTTCCCCACTATTCGACAAGTACGCATGAACGGATATAGACTCCCAAGTCGTATCCCATTTCTAACTAGATGTCATTGTCTCGTTATAAAAGCCATAGGCAATGCCATCATAAATGTGAATAGTATGGCAAAAAATAGAAGTTATCTCAAGTTTGAAGGCACCCTAGATGGGTTGACTTATTATGACCAAAAGGGACAATCCCTAGTTAAGACCAAGACCAGCCTCACCAAGAGCAGGATAATGAAAGACGCCAAGTTCAAAACCACCCGTCAGAACATGACAGAGTTTGGTGGCTGTGCCCAAGCGGGCAAAGCGTTCCGAAAAGCCTTTGCGGGAATGGTGGGTATAATGGGCGATAGCTACATCTCGGCGCGCG
Organism: Aequorivita aquimaris; assembly: GCF_001573155.1. Lineage (GTDB taxonomy): Bacteria > Bacteroidota > Bacteroidia > Flavobacteriales > Flavobacteriaceae > Aequorivita > Aequorivita aquimaris. Next base: position 1,141 of record NZ_JRWG01000011.1, read on the forward strand.
TCAGTGCGCTCATGAAACGCATCAACCTGAAGACGCCCGGGCTTAGGGGCCGAAGGGGAATCGATCTGGTAACAAATGCAGATCTGTTGGTAGATTTTTCCTTCAACCCAGCAGATTCCCTCGAGGCAATCCTTTTGGCACCCTATGCGTCGCCTACGCTGGATGCAAATAGGGACGTTGCCACCTGGCTTGTCCCCGATTTCAATACAGACAGTTTGCTCAAAAGCCCCGAGGGCGCTACCCACTTCCAGCTCATCCTGTCGCTGGGTACGGTGAGTAACTATCAGTATGTGGATAGTATGACAAAATACCAAGCTGTTGAAAAAGATTTCAACAGCAAGGGCATAACTGCCTACAGCGCCTACATCCCTATTGGCGGTATGGTGGGGGCAGATACTACCCTAACCGCAGATTTGGGTATCGGGGCTCCCCTACCCGCCACCGTAGTGGCCATTGCGGCCATCGGCATCCTGTTCTTTCAGGAAGTGGATGGGGTACAGAATCAGTTCGCACAGGGCAATAGCCTTGTGGTTGCAACGGCTGAATAACAAAAAAGGCCTTCCCCTTTTTTCGAGGAAGGGGGAAGCTTTTTATAAATGCAATGTCTAACCAAAAATTCATGTAAAACTATGAAGAAAAAAGAAGGACTAAGAGGCTAACCGTCGAATATAGCCTACACAAGTCCGCAAAAAAAACCTCCAACCGTTTGGGGAAAGGGTTGGGGGTTTTTGTATTATTATAAATTGTTAACATTAGCCATCCGCTTCATAGTATCAAAAAATGCTTGATAAAATGTTGGGTCTTTGGCATACAGTCTGTATAAATCCAATTCCTGCTTTCGTTGTTTGGACATTACATCATCCAAGATTCTTCGGAAGGCCAAATCTTTATTTTGCTCATCAGTATTATCTGCTACTTTGGTTTGAAAGTCGGGATGTGCTTGTATGGATTTCGTTAGACTAATAAACTTAACTCGTTGGTCTTCTGGCGTTGCTTCCCAACCCTGAAACCATCTTTCATTAAACGATTTTATAATTAATTCTAGAGGATCTTTGTTTTCATCACCTCCATGAGCTCCACGCGGATTTGGATTTTGTGGGTCAACTTCAGTTTCTGCATCATCCAAACCAATACTGTGATTTAATTTTACACGTTCCAAACCATAGGTTGAAAGGTCTACAGAATTAAGGAGTTCATCCAAAGCATCAATATCTGGATCTTTGACTGGAAGTTTTGGAATAAGAAATTTTAAAAACCAAAATAACTTCTCCCACTGGAGAACTTCAAATGGCAATATAGATGCCATTTGCCCATAAATCTTTACAAACTGCTTTGCCTTAATTTTAAAATCTGCCTTTTCATCATCTTCCAATTCTAGTTGATTTTTAAACCGTTCCGCAGCAACATCTATTATAGGGCTTAACAATTGTGCATCTACCTTATTAAAAAACAAGGAATTAAAGTCTTCCACTTCTTGCCATTCATAAACCCCAACTTCTTCCAGTACACTCTTCAATTCGTGGAGCACATTTACATCGGTGGCTTGGCTTAATGATGTAGCTGTATAAAATGGATCGAAAGAGTCTTTAATATCCTCAGTTGAGTTAAAAAAATCAAGTATGAAAAGGTCTTCCGTTTTCTTGCCAAATTTATCAGCAGCTCTATTTAAGCGTGATAAGGCTTGAACCGCAAGCACTCCTTGTAGTTTCTTATCCACATACATAGCACAAAGCTTCGGTTGATCAAATCCTGTAAGATACTTATTGGCCACCACAAGCATTCTGTAGTCATCTTCGTTAAATTTATCACGGGTATCTTTTTCGGCAAAGCCATTCATTTCGGCTTCTGTATATTCTATGCCGTCCACTTTTTTAGTTCCAGAAAACGCAATGGCTATTTTAAAAGGATTGCCTTTATCTTCCAAAACACTTTTTAAAGCTTTGTAATACCTTATGGCAGACTCAATACTTTGGGTAATGACCATTGCCTTTGCTTTTCCCTTTAGTCGTTTCTTGTTTACGATTTGAGGAATAAAGTGGTCAAGGATAATTTCCCCTTTAGTCTGTATGGTTTGTTGATGTTGCTCCACAAAGGCACGTAATTTCTTTTGTGCTTTCTTGGTATCGAACAACGGATTTTCCTCAATGGATTTTTCTATTTCGTAATAACTTCTAAGTGTAGTATAGTTTGCCAAAACGTCTAGAATAAAACCTTCTTCAATGGCCTGTTTCATGGAGTACAAATGGAAGGGCTTAAAGCTATCGTCTTCTTGTTTTACTCCAAATTTTTCAAGCGTAATAGGTTTAGGAGTTGCAGTAAATGCCATATAAGAAGCATTTCCCCGCATTTTTCGCGCCTGCATTGCCCTTACTATTTTATCCTGAACCTCAGTTTCATCTTCTTCTTCCGATTGTTGCCCCATGGCTTGGTTCATTTTATCGTGGGCAGAACCGCTTTGGCTACTATGTGCTTCATCTATAATTACAGCAAACCGCTTGTCACTCAAATCGGCTATTCCGTCTATGATAAACGGAAACTTTTGGATAGTGGTGATAATAATTTTCTTTCCCTGCTCCAAGGCATCCCTTAACTCTTTGGAAGAGTAAGCAGGGGCAATAATATTTTTAACTTCCGAAAACTCCTTAATGTTCTCCCGAAGCTGTTTGTCAAGCAAACGTCTATCAGTAACCACTATCACCGAATCAAATAAAGGATGTTCCATTCCTTTACTGCCTGCTGTGCTTTCGTTTTCTGGATAGGCTTCAATTAATTGATAAGCTGCCCACGTAATGGAATTAGATTTACCAGAACCTGCGGAATGCTGTATTAAATAGGTCTGTCCTACTCCATTTTTGCTTGCGTGATTTATAATGCCACGCACCACATCCATTTGATGATAACGTGGAAAAAAGAGTGTACGTGAACCTAAAGCATCCTTTTTACTACCATCCAAACGCACAAAATGTTGCAAAATGTTAGCGAGGCTTTCCCTTGTAAAAACTTCTTTCCATAAATAGGCTGTTTTATGTCCAAAAGGATTGGGAGGATTACCCTTCCCGTGATTGTTTCCTTTATTAAATGGCAGGAAAAAAGTATTGTTGCCATTTAACTTTGTGGTCATATAGGCTTCATCGGTATCTACGGCAAAATGCACTACGCAACGTGCAAATTGTAATAAGGGCTGTTTTATATCCCGTTGGGTTTTGTATTGATGTTGCCCGTGTACTTTGGCATTTTGTCCGGTCCAATGGTTTTTTAGTTCCATGGTTACAATGGGCAGCCCATTGATAAAAAGCACCATATCAATTTCTTCCCGAGAATTGTCCACCGAATAACGAAGCTGTCTGGTAACACTGAATATATTCTTCTCAAAATTTTCTTTTACCGATTCACTACTACTTGCCATTGGCAATTGATAAAACAATGTAAAATGGGCATCGTCTACTTCTAAACCTTTTTTGAGCAAATGCAGTACACCGTATTTTTTTATCATACGGTCAAAACGATTCAGGATTTTAAGTTTCCAATCGGTTTGCTTTTGTAGTTTTTCTAACTCCTCTTTTTGAGTGCTTTGTAAAAAGTCCCAAAAAAATTGCTCGTCTATAGCAAATTGGGCATTAAAATTACTCGGTTGCCCAATGTAATAGCCTTTACCTGTTCTATATATTTCGGCATCTTCATTCACCGCATCTATAGCAAGACTTTGTTGTTTTAGGTCTTCTAAGGAAATACCTGTAAGGTGTCTTTCTATTGCTGCTTCTAAAGCTTGTTCGTTGGTTTGGCTATGCATTTAGTAATTGTTTTTTTAAAATTAACTCAATCTCTATTAACAACTTATCAAGTTTTATCTTAACATTGTTTACATTTTCAACTATTGATAAGCTTAAAACATCTTTATAAATAATACTTTTTTGAGGAATTACTCTAAATTCGTCATTTAGATTACCAAAATTATTAACTGTAAAAATCTTAAGTTTTTCTTCTCTTTCTGAATCCTCTCTATAAAGAATTGAATAGTGCCATTCTGTATTTTCATACTTAATATCAATAGCATAACTTTTCTCTTTATGTTCAATTTTATCATTAACTAAATCAAAATCTAAAACACACACGTTATGCTGAAACACCCACATTTTTCTATCTTTAAATAGAGATTCTAAAAGTTTGCATTGCAATTCTTTATATCCCTTATCTTTTTCAGAAATTAGAACTACACGTTGAGGACTTTCTCTTAATATTCGTTTTTTATTACAATAGTTTAAAATAGATTTATTTTCAATAAAAGCTTCTCTCCAATCCTTAGCTTTCGTTTTTTTATAATCTTCGATTATGAATTTTAAATCATTAGTCTTGTTTTCTTTTAAATTAACTAATAGTTGTGGAAGGTATTCTTTGTCATTATTAAAAATCTCGGTCATTTCTTTATTGTCACTATTATCACTATAGCCAAAAGAATAACCTTCAATTCTATTTCCTAATCGATAACTTCCATTAGTTTTTACACTATAATCACCAAAAGTTAATAATGCTCTTCTAAAAATATCTGAGTCTTTTCCATTATTATAAACATTATATTCTTCTAATAACGAGGTTAGAGTACCATAAAACGCCTTTAGTTCTTCACAATAGGTATTATCTATTATCAGTTCACGATTTTGCTTGCTGTAAAACAATTTTACGGTTTTGAACAATATGCTAAAATCTCCTTTTAAAAAATTAGTTAGTTTTGTATTTACAGTAATTGCCCAAATAACTTCCTCTAGGTTTTGCCTGTAAATACCCGCTTTTTCATAAAGGGATAAAACCTGTCTTGTATAGCTTGTTAAATAGCTTTTAAATTTATTATCATAACCTTCATCTAAAAAACAGACAATATCTGTTTTACCTGAATCACACAGGCTTTTAACCAACTCTATTGCATCTATAGTTGCATTATCTGGATTTTTAGATATTGACAAAAAACTAGTGGTGCCATATAAAAACATTATCAAACGTTTTGTTGCTATATCTTGTTCTTGTTGGTTTATACAACTTGAATTGTTTATAAAATAAATTAGAGGTAAAATATTTATGTAATTTACTGCTCCACCCATTTCAGATAATAGTTTCTTATCTAAAGGGTTGGTTGCAAAATTTAGATTTAACAGTGATTCTAAAGCTGAAAAAGCATTTTTTAAATAAGTAGCATTTAGTTGTTTTACTTGATATGCGGCGAGAAGCTCTCTTTGTCTTTCTACCTTGGCTTTTGTTTTATTGATATAGTTTTCTTTTGCCTCTCTTAGTGATTGGCGTTTGCCTTTTACTTCTTCAAATACCAAATGTTCTTCACTATTGGTTGTACAAATATGAAGTATAGCCCACCATTTTAAAAACTCTTCAAAACCTATATCTGCATTCTCATTGTTACCTCTGTAAGTCCAAAAGTAATTTTGCCACTCTTCCCATTGTTTACCAACTTGTTTTTTATCGTCAAGTGTTTTTTCTTTCTTAATAATTTCAGACTTTACAATTTCTTGATGTGATAAAAACTCACCTCTACTATTCATATATAAATAGAGCTGTTCTCCTTGTTCACTTATATTGGTATCAAAATAATTTACTTCTATATATTCTTCTATATATTCTAAAAAATTATCTAAACTGTTATTTTCCTTTACAATTGCTTCATTTTTCTCTAGAATGGTTTTTATCGTGTTGTAATTACTTATTAGGTTTACAATGGTTTCATCCTCTTCATATTCATTTTTATAATACTGATTAGATAACTTAATATCTGTAGGGTTTTCACTCAATTCATTACTAATAAAAGACCTCATAAAATTATGTGAGTTTTCTCTCACTTTATAATCTATTTTCAATAGGTTATCAGTAAAATAAAGAGTTTTAAAATCTGCAGTTTTCCCACTTTTTACATACACTGCTAATAACAATAGATACAAGGTTGTAAATCGTTGTTGACCATCTATTAAGAAAAATTTACCTGCATATTCATTATCGTGATAGGCATAAACAAAACCAATTTTAGTATTGTACAATAAGCGACTATACTCTTTTTGCAAATAATTGGTTATGCTTCCTTCTTCAATTTGTTGCCCATTAACCTTGAAGGATATTTGTTCTCGCTTTTTATTTTGAAAATGATTAATTATTGAATTTAATAATTGGGTAACGTTTTTACTTTTCCATACATAATCACGCTGAATTTCTGGAATGATAATTTGCTCAATTTCATTATGAGTTAGTAACTCTTTTATGCTATATCGTCCAGTTCTCATTTTACTACCTCTAATTTATTAATCATCAACTCAATATTTTCTTTAATACTTTCTAAATGTGCATTAATATCATTACTACTCCACACAGTTAAAGAGTTGTCAAATGTAACATTTGCTTTTACTTCTAGCATTTTAGAGAATACATCTATGGTATGCTTTGGCACAAAACTGCCTGCATTAATTTTGCGTAATAATATTTTGCGTTTGGTATTAAAAAAACCATTGCTCAAAGCGCTATTAACACCACTTGATAATAAGGCCATATTACCCAAAACGTCTGCATCTTCAATCTCATCAAATAAAAAATCTATTTTAGAAGTATCTATTTCTTGGTTTGTCTGTACTTCTTGAATTAGGGCTTTATAATTATCGCGTGATGATTGATCATCTTCTGAAACTGGTAAGTCATTTATTTTTTCTTGAATTTTCTGAATAACCCAATCCTTATCATCCTTTACATCTAAATTATTTGCATTAGGTTTTTGCGGAAAAATATGTTCTAAACTCCATTCTTCGTCTATAAAAGAATAAAAATCGAAACGATAATTTCTGAAATTTCCTTTAGTAGTATGGTTTTGAGGAAAGACATTGATTGCTAAAAGCAAGAAAAACGTTTCCTCATATTTTTTATATCCTAGCTTCACTATATCGTCTGTCGATTTGTTTATTTTTTCTAGTACAAACTTTTGTAGGTTTTCAAGCACTTTTCCATTAGATGATTTTGACAGTAAATCTTTAATATTATTACTAAAACCTTCGCTGGATTTTGCCTTATAATTACTTACTATTTGTTTGTAACCTATAAGGTTGTAAAATTGATTATCGTAATACCAACTTTTTAAGCGTTTATAGATATGCTCTATTTGATTAAGGTATTTTGCGGCATCAAAAGTTGTAATTATATGCTGATGGTAAGTATTAAATAATATGTATGGAATTTTATATTGTACTGTATTATCAGAAAAAAATGCTTTGTAGTTTTGAATAACCGATGCATCGTGATTTTCGGTATCAAAACTGACTAACTGTAGCATTTTTTCCATACCTTCTTGTGTTGTACCAAAAAAGAATAAGCTCACGTCTGGTTTAGAAAACCACGTATTCATTTCGTCCCACAGTCTGCCCATAATAGCACGTTGGTCTATTATTTCTTTGAAATGTTTTTTTGAGCTTTGGTTACTTTGTAATCGAGAGGCTTTGGTTAGCAACAAACCTTTAATTAAATAAGCATTGGTAAGCGGTACTTTATTATCGTTTAAATTAGCAAAAACCTCTTCGGCAGTGGTATGTTCGTCTTCAATATTAAGAATGAGCTTTACACTATTTTTAATATAGTTGAGAAAAGCATTAAAATTTTCTTCGCCATCTTCCTTAAGTAAATCAAAAAAGTGTTTAATGCTTAAGGCTGCTTTAAGCATATAGAACTTGTCTTGTTCTTTAAGTGACTCAGCTTCTTGATTATTGGTCATTAAATCTATTATAGTATCAAAAATAGAAACTAACTCTTCATCGTAGCGTGCATAGGTTACCAAATACTGCTTTTTATATTTGGTGATATTTTGTTGATTAAAAAACTGCTCTAATACACTAAAAATTAAGGTTAACGTTGTTAAACGCTGTTGGCCGTCTATAACCTCAAACTGATTTTGCGCTGTCTTTTTTACCGTAATATATTGCAAATAGTATTCTTGCTGACTTTGGGTGGTTTGCGCTTTTATAAAAGCTTCGTAAACATCTAATAGCAATACAGGAACTTGGTCGTAAACACTATTAGATTTCCATTTATAACCACGTTGGTACGAAGCTATATAATACCCATTTACTTTGTAATGAAATAAGCAACCACTTTTTGTGTTAAACACATCTTGTATAGAATAAATAAAATCTTTCATACTAACAAACCCTAACCTTACCCGTTACCACACTATTTATTAAACTACTTTTATACTCTTGTAGCTTGCTTATCTCTTGTTCTTTTAGGCTAATGGCGGTTCCTATTTTAGCCGATGCCGTTTCTATATAGTTGGCGATTTCTTTTTGCTCGGAAAGTGGTGGATACGGAAATCTTTCATTTTTTATTACTCCAACAGCTATTCCTGGTTGTGCTGCTGATTGAGAAAGACGATTAAAATCAGCTACTCTAATAGTTTCACCAAGCCATAAAGTATCTTCTTCGTTTAAAGGATAGACTACAACTGCGTGTTCTGTAGCATAAAATTTTCCTTTTGCATAATTAACGTTTCCACATAATGCTCCTTGTCTCCCAATTAAGGCATAAAATCCTTCATTAGTAAATGTTTCAGCATAAGCCCTAAATCCATTTCCACCATAAACAGGATAACCTTCCTCTTTAAAGTCATCTGACGAAATAAACTCACCGCTTTGTAGGTAACAAATAAACTTTAGAGCTTTCACCTCCCAATGCTCAGGAATCTCTCCAATCCATTCTACACCAGAGTCTTTTAGGGCAACCTTATCATTTAAACCACGAGTGACCGCTTTGTGTATAAGGATTTGTTTGCGTTCTTTTAATAGGGCTATTTGTTGCTGTTTTATGGCAATAGCTTGGTCTATTTTGGTGGTTTTATCGTTCAGAAATTGGGCGATGGCGGATTGCTCCTCTAGAGGGGGGAATACGAACTCTGTATTTGCTATAAGGTTAAAATTTAAAGTTTGCCTCACCCCTGCACCTAAGGTTTTCATAAAGGCAACATCAAAAACATGAAGTAACCATTTATAATAATCTTTAGATAATTCAATAATATCTTGAACTATAATATAACCTGAACTTACAACAACATCTTTGTCAGATAGTGCAATTCTTAAACTAATAAGGTCATAATTTAAATTTAAAGGATTAATTAAAAACTCTCCCTTATTTAATACTTGATAAGAACGTTTTGTAGATTCAGTTACTTTTTCATCATCCTTAAAAACTACTTTACCAAAACTAATGGAACCACAATTTAGATCAAGATTTGATGAAGCTTTCTTCTCTTTAAATATGTGTTTAAATCGTTTTAGTTCCCAATGTTCAGGAATTTCTCCCACCCATTCCACGCCTGAATCTTTATAACTTTCGTAACGCTGTAATTGTATTTCAGTTTCTACCATTACGATAAGTTTAATATTTCAGCAATCAAACCATCGCTTTGACGTTCCAGTTCCATAATATCGGCAGTTACTTCCTCAATGCTTCTCAATGGTGTATGCTTGTAGAAATATTTATTAAAGCTAATCTCGTACCCAATCTTAGTATTGTCCAGATTTATCCATGCCTCATCCACGTGGGGCTTTACTTCCTTTAAAAAATATTCGTGAATATTTTCCTTTAAGGGTATGTTTTCGGTGTCGCGTAGGTCGCTTTCAGTTTCGTAAATTATGTACTCCCCTTTCTTTTCTGTTGGGAAATAGCCAAAATCTGCCAATTGGTCTTCCTTGCAACCCAAATGGTGTAATAGTTTTTGAAGTTTATCGCCCGTTAGCCTTTCCTTCTTTTTAATTACTTTTTTCGCATCGGCATCATACCAGCTTACGGCATTCAATATTGCTTTTTTGTCACTGGCGCTTACCTCTTTTTTGCCTTTGAGAGCATCGCTTACCTCTTTTTCAAAATCGTTATAATTTGTAAACAGTGTGTCACCAAAAAACAATTTTTCCATATCAGAAGCCCATCTTACAAGGTTTGCATGCTTATTCCAGGTTTCCTGCTTCAATAATTTCTTTTTATTGGCTGAAGAAAGATTTAGGTCATTTTTCTCGCACCATTCCAACAGTTCCTTTTCGTGTTGCTTAATATTGCTGTAAACGCTTTCCCCAAAAGTTTCAAAGGCATACTGCATCGGCTCCTGCAAACTTTTATCATAACGCAATGTTTCTATACGCTCTGGTGTAAACTGGGCTTTTAATCGTTTTGGGCGTTCTATGGTGACTTTGTAATATCCAAAATCTTCGTTGTCAAAAACCTGTGCAGCAATTTGTTGTTCGCCATGGCTTTCCATGGCCTGCATTTCGGTATAAACCTTTACAATTTCGTCTATATGTTCTGGTGCGAACTCGCAGTTTTTGTTTCCTAAATTTTTGCGCAGTTTTCTATATAACTGTCCAGCATCAATCAGCTGTACTTTTCCTTTTCTTTGGTCGGCTTTGTTGTTGCTTAAAATCCAGATATAGGTAGTAATGCCCGTATTGTAAAAAAGATTGTTGGGCATCTGTATAATAGCTTCCAACCAATCGTTTTCAATAATATGGCGGCGTATATTGCTTTCGCCCCCGCCGGCATCACCTGTAAAAAGGCTACTGCCATTATGCACCGAAGCAATACGGCTACCACTGGCGCTCTGGCTTAAGGGTTTCATTTTGCTAACCATTTCCATCAGGAATAGTAATTGCCCGTCTGAAGAGCGCGGGGTGGCATCAGCATCTTCTTCCACGCCCCAATAATTTTTTAGTTGTATTTTAAACCTTGGATCAATTACATCTTTACCGTCCTTTATATATTTCTGCTCGCTGCTCCAAGATTTTCCGTAAGGCGGATTGGAGAGCATAAAGTCAAAGGTTGTTCCTGCAAATTCATCGGTTGATAAAGTAGAGCCTACACGAATGTTTGCGGGGTCATTTCCTTTTATCATCATATCACTTTTGCAGATAGCGTACGTTTCGTCGTTTATTTCCTTTCCAAAAAGATAAACATCGCCCAAAGCTTTTATAACACCTTCTTCATCTTTAATAAAATTTTGGCTTTCGGTAAGCATTCCTCCACTACCACAGGCAGGATCATAAATGGTCATTACGGGGGGTAAATTATCTTTTATAGGATCAAAAATTATATGTGTCATTAAATCAATTACCTCTCGTGGCGTAAAGTGTTCTCCTGCTTCTTCATTATTTTCCTCATTGAATTTTCGTATCAATTCCTCAAACACATAACCCATTCCTAAATTGGTAAGCCCTGGTAATTTTCTACCATCGGGATCTTCTTTTTCATAAGGGGTTAAATTGATATAGGGCGATGTAAACTTTTCCAAAACATCGAGCAACACATCTTTAGTTGCCATATGCCGTACTTGGCTACGAAGTTTAAATTTGTCTATAATTTCCTTTACGTTGGCGCTAAAACCGTTCAGATAATCTTCAAAATTGGCCTGTAAAATCTGTTGGCTGTTGGTTGCAGTATCGTGTAGCATTTGGAGGGTCCACTTGCTGGTATTGTAAAAAACATAGTTAGAGGCTTGGCGCAAACCGTTTTCATCCCATTCGGTAAACTTGGCTTCATCGCGTTGAAAAGCTAATTCTTCCAGAACGGCTTCTTTAGTGGGTTCTAGCAAGGCATCTAATCGGCGAAGAACAACCATTGGTAAAATCACGTCACGGTACTTTCCGCGTACGTAAACATCACGTAGGCAATCGTCAGCGATAGACCAAATGAAGGATACTAGTTTGTTGTGAGAGCTTGTATGCATAAAATGGAGTTATTTTCTGTTTTCTTCAAATATAAAACAATATAAATCCATCCCACTACGGAATTCCGCAACTGGAACAAATTAAAAGGGGAGAAAAGTAAAGATATTAAAATTTAAAGTACCACAATCAAAAAATTGCCTTGTTTAAAAAGCGCCCCTACCTAAAGCAGTTTTATCTCGCGTTTAAGGTGGGTTTACTTCGGGTTTATTTCGGGTTTATTTCGGGTTTGGGTTACAACCACTTCTTCCGCTTAAAATACCACAGCAAACCAAAAAACACCAAAATCATCGCTCCCCAAAGGTAGTAATAGCCGTATCTAAAGTGCAGTTCGGGCATATGGTCAAAATTCATCCCGTAAATCCCCGCCATAAAGGTTAAGGGAATAAAGATGGAAGCCATAATGGTAAGCACCTTCATCACCTCGTTCATTTTGTTGCTAATGGTGGTCATATACATATCCATCAGCCCCCAAATCATCTCCCGGTATATCTCAACACTTTCGTTTACTTGAATAATGTGGTCATATAAATCACGAATGTATTTATTCGTCCGCTCTTCAATAAGTGTCGATTCAATTTTTTCCAGTCGGTTTACAACCTCACGCAAGGGCACTACAGCTTTTCTGATTCTGAGAATTTCCTTTTTCAGATCCTGTATTTCCTCTGTAATATCAGGGTCTTCCTTATCGTCAAAGAGTTTGTCCTCAAGTAGTTCTACCTTATTGCTCAAAAATTCCACTACGGTAAAATAATTATCCACTACGGCATCCAGAATGGCAAACATCAAATAATCCGAGCCCAGCCCTCGAACCCTACCCTTTCCGTGCTCCAAGCGCTCCCGCAGATCCCCAAAAATATCGCCTTCCGCTTCCTGAAAAGTAATAACATAATCCTTGCCCACTACCATGCTTAGGTGTTCTGAAGTAAGCTGTTCGCTATCGTCGTAATGCAGCATTTTGAATACGATAAAAAAATAGTCTTCGTACTCATCAATCTTGGGCCGTTGGTTGGTGGTAACAATGTCTTCCTGTATAAGCGGGTGCAATTCAAAGTGGTTCCCCAGCGTAACAATATCATCGGTATTGCTAAGCCCGTTTACATTGATCCAAGTAATGTTTGTGGAGTCTTCGTAGTTAAAGGCTTCCTGTATGTTATTTGTCTCAAAGCGTTGAAAATGTTCCTTCGAGTAATCTATAATGTCCAGTTCCGTGACCGTAGTGGTTTTTTTTCCGGTATAGGCAACCGTACCTGGCGAAAGGTTTTTTGCTCTTTTGGGTTGTATTTTGGTGGTTTGCGGTTTCTTTCTTCTTCGTGCAGCCATAAAAAATTGATTATTTTTTTAAAGGTAGGAAAAAGTAAAAAGATTATTCCAATTTATGGCGCTGCCGAAGTATTTTCTCCACATCCTGAAGCGTAAAGCCCTTTAGCAATGCCAGTGATTCGTCGAGAAATCGCCCAGATTTTTGTACTGCTATTTTTAATTTCTTCATTATAATTTTTTCTTTTAGTTGGATTGGGGAAATAAAAAAACCCGTTTGATTGCTCAAACGGGTTTTCGAATATAGTCGAATTTACACAATAGCCATATCACCTCGCGAGCGCGTGGAAAAGGATATGGTGATGATGTAAAAATGAATTGTTCATAAATGTGAGGATAAATCTAAACAAAAAGATTGTTTATTAAACTGTGAATATAAAATTTAACGCTTTATTAATTTTAGGTGCAATTTCTTTACTTTCACGCAAGCAATTATAAACTGCTGAAAAACCGAGACCTTTTATGCATTTAGAAACACTTGATTGGGTAATTATAGTTTCATTTTTTATCGTTTTTATCGCAATCGGCCTGCTGGTTGCCAAAAAATCGGGCAAAGACTCCAAATCATTTTTTCTCTCCAATAGAAATATGCCGTGGTGGCTGCTGGGCGTAAGTATGGTGGCTACTACGTTTGCGGCAGATACGCCCAATTTTGTCGCTGGTGTAATCCGTGAAGACGGTGTTTTTGGAAACTGGATTTGGTGGAGTTTTCTTTTAACTGGAATGCTGACCGTTTTTTTCTACGCCAAACTGTGGCGCAGAAGCGGAATAACCACAGACTTAGAGTTCTATGAATTACGCTATAGCGGAAAAAGCGCTGCTTTCTTAAGAGGATTCCGAGCCATATATCTTGGCGTTTTCTTCAACATTGTAATTATGGCAAATGTTTGCTTGGCCGCAATTAAAATTGGTCATGTAATGTTTGGGCTTTCTTCTATTGAAGTATTATTGATTGCTTCTCCGGTAGTCGTTATTTATTCGGCTTTTGGCGGATTGAAAGGGGTTTTGCTTACGGATTTTGTACAATTTATAATTGCGATGGTCGGGAGCATTTGGGCAACCATTTTCATTGTAAATATGCCAGAAATTGGCGGGATTGAGAACCTGCTCTCCACTCCTGCCGTTGCTGCAAAAACTGCAATGCTTCCCGATTTTTCAAAACCTGAGTTATTGATTCCGTTACTTATAATTCCGCTTGCCGTGCAATGGTGGAGCGTGTGGTATCCCGGCGCCGAACCTGGTGGTGGCGGCTATATTGCACAGAGAATGCTCGCTGCAAAAGATGAAAAACACGCAACTTGGGCAACGCTATTCTTCAACTTTGCGCATTATGCACTTCGTCCTTGGCCTTGGATTATTATTGGGTTGGCGTCTATTATTATTTATCCAAATATTGAAAGTTTGCAAGCTGCCTTTCCTAATTTGAATCCTGCCTTTGTTAAAAACGATTTATCGTATCCCGCGATGCTCACTTTTTTACCCGCTGGTTTGTTGGGAATTGTAATTACATCGCTCATTGCTGCTTTTATGAGTACAATCTCAACACATTTAAATTGGGGAAGCTCGTATGTGGTTAATGATTTTTATGTACGTTTTCTTAGGAAAGAAGCCACAGGTAAAGAACAGGTTGCCGTTGGAAGAATTTCCACCGTTGTAATGATGCTTTTTGCTGGCATATTGGCATTTTATTTAGAAGAAGCGCGTGATGGTTTTAACTTGCTCTTGTCTATTGGAGCTGGTACAGGTTTACTGTTTATTTTAAGATGGTTTTGGAGTAGGATCAACCCGTATAGTGAAATAGCCGCGATGCTAATTTCGTTTATAATAGCAACCTTCTTTTTTATAAATGGAAAATTGGAAACTCCAATGATTGAAATGGCAGGCCATTGGCAATTGGTTTTAAGCGTGGCGATAACAACTATTGGTTGGGTGATTGTAACTCTAATGACACAACCTTCAAATGCAGAAACATTAAACAGTTTCAACAGTCTTATTTTTGGAAAAGAATCCAAATTCAAAGGGTTTGGAATGAAAATCCTCGGGTTCTTTGCAGGTGTAGTTGGAGTTTATTGTTCTTTATTTGCTATTGGGAACTTTATTTATAGCAACATTCTTTTGGCTTTTGGTTTAACTGCAGTGGCCGTGATTTGCGGCTTGGTGATTATTAAATCTTTTCAAAAAACCGATTCGTAACTGGTACTGGAAACATTTGTTCTATAGTTTGAAACATACGTAATATTCAAAATTGCACAATAGTCTTAATATTGCACTGAAACATGTCATTTTAGACTAAAAATTTATCGAATATGAAAACTAAAATATTATTTATCTTATTATTGTTTGTTTCAGTTTTTGTTACAAGTTGTGAGGAAGAAGATGCGAGAGAAAGTTGTGTAGAACTTGGATGTCAGTGGTACTTACCTGCTGGAGAAGACGAGTGGATTTGTAATTGCTAAAACTTCAATACTTAAATATGGAAGACCAAGCATTGTTTTACCAATAGAATATATTCCTCGAGATTTACTTTCTGTTGCAATATTACATTTGCTACTAAAAATTACATCAATTATTCCCTAAAATCAAAGGCAAACCACTGTCGCCAGAACCAACTACTACAACTTTAGCATTAGGTGATTTTGCAAGTTCAAGAGTTGCGTCAATTCCTTTATCTTGAAGGATTTTATCTGTTAATGAAGCACTTAAAATAGCATTTGCATCCGCTTTTCCTTGGGCTTCAATTCTAACTTTTTGAGCTTCTTTATCAGCGGTTACCAGTCTAAACTCATATTCCAAAGATTCTTGTTCCTGCTTCAGTTTTCTTTCGATCGCATCTTTAATTGTTGGCGGTAGGGTTACATCACGCACCAAAATTTCATTTAATTGTACGTATTGTTTGTCAAGAATTTTTTTGGTTTCCTCAAAAATTTCTTCTTGAATTGCATCTCGCTTGGTAGAGTACAATTGTTCGGGCGTATAACGACCTACAACACTTCTTGCCGCACTTCTGATGGCTGGCTGAATAACACGTTGCAAATAATCTTCTCCTTTTTCTTGGTGTAACTTGGCAACATCACTGTAAATGGGTTGATACCAAGCAGAAGCATCCAATTTAATTTCAAGTCCGTTGCTGGATAGTACCTGCATTTTTTCACTAAGTTCTTGTTGGCGTACTTCATAAACGAAAACCTTATTCCAAGGCGCAATAATATGAAAACCTTCGCCAAGCGGCGGTTCATCGGTAACCACACCGTTTCCAAAAGTTTGATATAGCACACCTGCGTGACCGGAGTCAATAGTAACCGAAGATTTTGATACTAAAATTATCAGCAAAATAATTCCTACGATGACGGGTATTGTGAGTTTGGGTAATTTTTCCATTGTATATTTTTATATGGGTTAATTTTTAGATGAGTCCGTTATATTTTCTTATAAACCATTCTGCTGCGAGGGCGAGAACGATAAGGGCGAGAAGATATTTCCAATCCACCAAAGGTACCACTTTTTGTTCGCTTCGTTCAATGTTTTGGTAGTTAGTATTTTCAACCAGCGCATTGATCAGTAAATCGCCATGCGTTGCAAAAAATGCCTTTCCGTTCGTATTTTGGGCAATGCGGCGGAGTTTAGGCACATCGGCATTGAGAAATTGCTGCTCTACATTAAAATCCAAAATGGTGAATTTGCCACTGCTTGAAACCGCTTCGTTTGAAACCGAAACCGTATAATTGTATTCCCCCGCGGGAAGGCTGTTTAAATCTACCTCGTAATAATTGTTTCGCAGCAGCATCGGGAAAACGGTCTGTTTTTCCGTCTCGGTATTTTTTACTGAAATATTCAATGAGGCACGATTGTCAAAAACATAATTTTTATCAAAATACTGGGCAGAAATTTTTATTGGATTATTGTTATAGTAAAATGTTTCCGAAGAGACTTCCAACCTGCTTCGGCGTTTGTTTGAAGCCAAATATTGAACAAGGTTTCCTATGAAATCGTCAAAACTTTGAAAACTTTCGGTTTCCAAAAAACTTCGTGCGCGCCAACGCCAAAAACCTTCACCATCCCAGATTGCATCACGCTTTCCGTTTATTTCCGTTGTGGCGAGCAAAGGGTTTCCATTATCGATTCCGCTCACGGTCTGTGCCAGCATCACTTCATTTGGAACGCTGATGGTCAACGCGCCAAATTCTGTATGCAAAGGCGGAAAATTATCGAATCCAATATTTTCCACGGCAAATGTGCCATAGTTACCATTCAATTCAGCTTGGATGTCTTCACTGGCGTTGGAAGCTTCTTTGTTGAAATTGTCCTGCGCGCCATTTAAAAAATACCAATCCGTTTGCAGGCCCGAAATGGTCCAAGTGTTTTTATTCAACTTTTCAATTTCAGCAAAAACCGAAGCGAAACTTCTGTCCGGTTGATACAAGATTACCAGCTGAAAATCATTTAAAACGCTCACGGCCTCCGCAGGTTTTTTAAATGTAACCGTCCGGCGTTCGTTGGATGTAATCGCTTTTTTTAGTGCGCCCAAATCGGGGTGGGTAATTTTGCTCACGACCAAAACGTTGGTGGCTTGGTCAATCACTTCCACAGCAAACTGTTTGCTGTTGTTGGTTTTGTTCTTCTCATCGGCCAGCGGCAGGATTTGCGCGCTGTATTTTTGGAGTCCGACGCTGGAGGCATTTAAGGTGAAGTTTAGGGTTTTTGATGTTTCATTTTCCGAAAAGGAGACGTTGGTTCTATAAACCGTCGCCGCGCCTTGGGCAACTGCAAATTCAGAATTTACGGGGCTTGTCCCGCTATACGTTAAAATGACTTCAACGGGAAATTGGTTTTTTAGGAATGCGTACCGGTTTGTGTTTAGTTGTTCAATCTTTAGGTCGGTGTATTGTATGGAATCGCCCAGAATGACCGGATAAATCGGGTTTTTAAACGTAGCCGAAGAAAATTCGTAATCGTTGCCGAGGGTTTGGTTTCCGTCGGTTATGACGATTGTGGGTGCCGTTTGGTTTTTGAAAAGTTCATTGGCCGAAGTCAGTGCTTTGGAAATGTTGGTGTTCTTTTCATCAAAAGAAAGGGAATCGCTTTCGCGGAAATCATTTCCGAAGGAATAATAGGAAACATCAAATTTATCGTTGAGTTCGTTATTCTCTTTCAGTTTTTGAAGGAATGCTGAAACGTTTTCCTTTTGACCCAACTCCCCTATTGAAGCCGAATTATCAATAAGCACGGGAAGTTTCGGTTTTTCAATGGTATAGGTTTCACTTTTGAATTTTGGGTTGATAATCAAAAGCAGAATTGAAAATAAGGTTATAAACCGAAGAATCCCAAACACCCATCGCAGCGAACCAGTTTGTTTTGACCTATAGCCATACATAAAAACCGCCAGAGCGATTGATACTACTCCGGCGAGGACTATGTAAAGTATGGTTTCTGGAGACATTCTGATTTACGATTTACGATTGACGATTTTGGATTTAAAATCTAATTCTAAAATTTCAACTATTTGATAAAACTTCATAAATCGTACATCTAAAATCACAAATTTTTAAGTAAGCATCCCCCCATCAACATTCAAAACTTGCCCGGTAATATAGGCCGAAAGGTCGCTGGCAAGAAAAACACAGGCATTGGCAATATCCTCAGGAGTGCCGCCACGCTTTAACGGAATGGCATCGCGCCAACCCTGTACGGTGGCTTCGTCCAGTTTTCCGGTCATTTCAGTTTCGATGAAACCGGGAGCGATGGCGTTACAACGAATATCGCGGGAACCTAATTCCAGGGCGACCGATTTTGTAAATCCAATAATTCCTGCTTTGGAGGCTGCGTAATTGGTCTGTCCTGCGTTTCCTTTCACACCAACCACAGAGCTCATATTGATGATGGAGCCTTTGCGTTGTTTCAACATAGCGCGCTGTACCGCCTTGGTCATATTGAATACCGATTTGAGGTTTACCTCGATTACCTTATCAAAATCTTCCTCGGAAATACGCATCAACAGGTTGTCTTTGGTAATGCCGGCGTTGTTTACGAGAATATCGATACTTCCAAAATCTTTCAAAACTTCTTCAGCCAATTTTTGCGACTCGTCATAGGAAGCCGCGTCGCTTTTATAGGCCTTTGCTTTCACGCCGGATTTTGAAACTTCATCTGCCAAAGCATTTGCCGCTTCGGCCGAAGAGCTATATGTGAAAGCCACATTGGCACCGTGCTGGGCGAATGTTTCAACGATTCCTTTTCCAATTCCGCGGCTACCGCCTGTGATGATTGCTGTTTTTCCTTCCAGTAATTTCATATTTTTAAAAGGTGTTTTGATGGTTGGTAAAAAACCTACAAGGTTTGGAAAACCTTGCAGGTTCTATCTTATGGTCAAATATAACAAAAGGTTGCGGGTTCTCCATAAAAAAAGCCCTGTGAATTTCACAGAGCTTTTTTTATATAAATTCAGAAGAATTAACCCAATACTTCTTTTACTTTCTTTCCAATTTCAGCTGGAGAATCCACAACGTGGATGCCACATTTGCGCATTACTTTTTTCTTTGCCTGTGCCGTATCGTCGCTTCCGCCAACGATGGCTCCGGCGTGGCCCATGGTTCGTCCCGCAGGCGCAGTTTCACCGGCAATAAAGCCGATTACCGGTTTTTTAATGCCGCTGTTTTTGTACCAGTTGGCGGCATCTATTTCAAGTTGGCCACCAATCTCCCCGATCATAACCACGGCTTCGCTTTCGGAATCGTTAATAAGCATTTCCAAAGCTTCCTTAGTGGTTGTACCGATGATGGGATCACCACCAATCCCGATAGCCGTTGTAATGCCAAGGCCCTGCTTCACTACTTGGTCTGCGGCTTCATAGGTAAGGGTTCCCGATTTTGAAACGATGCCCACGGTTCCTTTTTTGAAAACGAAACCAGGCATAATACCCACTTTCGCTTCTCCCGGAGTAATAACACCTGGGCAGTTAGGACCAATAAGGCGACAATCTCTGTCTTTTATATAGTTTGATGCAGTAATCATATCTTTTACTGGAATTCCTTCGGTAATAGTGATAATTACCTTAATACCTGCATCGGCAGCTTCCATAATGGCGTCTGCAGCAAATGCTGGCGGAACGAAAATAATAGATGTATCGGCATCTGTTTTTTCAACTGCTTCTGAAACCGTATTGAACACAGGTTTGTCAAGATGTTTTTGGCCACCTTTTCCTGGGGTCACCCCGCCTACTACATTGGTTCCGTATTCAATCATTTGTTCGGCGTGGAATGTACCTTCGCTACCGGTGAAACCTTGAACTATTATTTTTGAATTTTTATTTACTAAAACGCTCATTGCTAATTATTTTCTATTAATTATTTCTATTTATTATTGAAGTGAAATCTGAAGTAGGTTTTTCAGAATTGCCGCAAAGATACGGCTTTTCGGATGGCTTTTAAAAGATATTACACCTTAACTCGGTGGTAGCTTTCATTGGTATCATCTTTATCGGTTACGGGTTGGCTTACTTGGTATCCTCGGTATAGCTTATCATCCTTCACCTCCCAAATTGCGATAAAGTGGGCAATCCCCAATTCTTCATCGGGATTTTCCATAGTGCGGATATAATATTTATAGCGGATGGTTACGTGATTGTCATCAGCCAGCAAATGGCTCACCTCAATTCTTAAATCATTATAAGATCGTCTTACTTCACTAAAGAAATTTACAATATCATCATAGTTCATGATAGATAATCCGTTGGCACTGTTCCAAATAAGCACCAGTTCAGGGTGAAAAAAACGCTCCAAAACCGTATCGTCTCTTAAAATATCTGATCTGTAAAAGTCCCTTACAATCTGTTTTGCTTTATTGCTCATGATAATTTGTCCAATTTTTCAATGATATCCGGAATCAGCTTGATGGAAGCCAATTCTTTATATTTTTTTCTGAATTCATCTGCGGGAGAACCAAAATATGCCTTGTGGCCCGAAAGTGATTTACTAACACCGCTTTGTGCAGAGATTACTGCCTTTTCACCTATGGTTATACCACTGGTTATGCCCACCTGACCCCAGATGGTCACAAAATCCTCTATCAGCACACAACCAGCGATGCCCACTTGAGAAGCAATCAAGCAGCGTCTTCCAATAACGGTATCATGACCTACGTGAACCTGATTGTCAAGTTTAGAGCCTTCGCCAATGGTTGTTGATGCCGTTACCCCTTTATCGATAGTACAAAGGGCACCCAAATCTACGTTGTCTTCGATTACCACATTACCCCCACTTAAAAGTTTATCGAATTTTTCAGGGCGGTTTTTGTAATAGAAAGCATCGCTGCCCAAGACGGTGCCTGCGTGAATGGTTACGTTATTGCCAATTATTGTATTGTCGTAAATACAAACGTTGGAATGGATTAGGCAATTGCGGCCAATTTTCACATTATTTCCAACGAAAACATTGGGTTGAATTACCGTGTCTTTACCTATTTCAGCGGATTCTGAAATCGCACTATTTGCACTTTTGAACGGTTTAAAATAATGGGTAAGTTTATTAAAATCACGAAAAGGATCTTCGGAAATCAACAGGGCCTTCCCGGCGGGACAATCCACCTTTTTATTGATAAGAATTACGGTGGCCTGTGATTGTAATGCCTTGTCGTAATATTTCGGATGGTCCACAAATACGATATCTCCGGGCTGTACCACGTGAATCTCGTTCATTCCAAAAACCGGAAACGTAGGTTCCCCCACATAATCGGAACCGATTATGACAGCTATATTTTCTAGGGTTTGGGGAGTTGGGAATTTCACTTTTTCGGATTAATAGATTATTGAATTGTTGTAATGATTGAATATTACATACCGGCTTACTCTTTCATTCGTTCCTGATACTGACCTTTTTCAGTATCAATTCTAATTTTATCACCTTCGTTTATGAAAAGAGGAACATTTATTTCAGCACCAGTTTCAACAATTGCAGGTTTGGTAGCATTTGTGGCTGTATTACCTTTAACGCCAGGTTCGGTTGAAGTAACCTCCAAAACTACATGAGCTGGCATTTCAACTGAAAGCGGCGCACTATCTTCAGTATTTATTAAAACTGTAACAATTTCTCCTTCCTTCATCAATTCAGGTGTATCGAGTATATCCTTCATCAAGCGAATCTGCGAATAATCGTCAGTATTCATAAAATGATACATATCACCTTCATTGTATAGATATTGAAATTTTTGGGTTTCAACGCGAACGTCCTCTATTTTATGCCCTGCGGAAAAAGTATTGTCAATTACTTTTCCAGTGGTAACGCTTTTTAGTTTTGTACGAACAAAAGCGGGGCCTTTCCCCGGTTTTACGTGAAGGAATTCAATAATTTTATAAATATCATTGTTATAGCGGATGCAAAGTCCTTTTCTAATATCTGATGATGTTGCCATTACTAGGTTTGTGGTTTATTGTTTACGTTTAATTTGAATTGAAATAGCCTTTCATAATTCCGCGTTTGGAATTTTTTATGAACTGGAGTATTTCGTCCCTTTCGGGAGTGGCCTCCATTTCGGCCTCAATGATTTCCGCTGCCTGAGAGGTGTTATAGTTTTTTTGATACAGAATTCTGTAAATATTTTGAATTTCAGTGATTTTTTGGGAATTGAATCCTCTTCTTCTTAAACCAATAGAATTAATACCCACATAACTAAGTGGTTCACGAGCAGCCTTTACAAATGGCGGAACATCTTTACGAACAAGTGAACCCCCGGTTACAAAGGCATGGTTTCCAATCATACAAAACTGATGTACTGCTGTCATTCCTGCTAAAACTACGTGATCACCAACGGTTACGTGCCCAGCAAGTGTACTATTGTTTGAAAAAATACAGTTATCACCCACAATGCAGTCGTGCGCAATGTGGCAATAGGCCATAATCCAACAGTTTTTTCCCACTACAGTTTTGCCACGATCCACGGTACCGCGATTTATAGTAACATATTCACGGATGGTTGTGCCATCGCCTATTTCTACAGTAGTGTCTTCATCCTTAAATTTTAAATCCTGTGGTATTGCAGAGATTACTGCCCCAGGAAATATATTACAGTTTTTCCCAATGCGCGCGCCCTCCATAATGGTCACATTACTGCCAATCCAAGTTCCTTCACCGATCACGACATTATTATGAATGGTCGTAAAAGGCTCGATCACAACGTTTTTTGCTATTTTTGCGCCCGGATGGACGTATGCAAGTGGTTGGTTCATCTATAAATTTTTTGTTTTTACCATTTGGGCCATCAGTTCGGCCTCTGTTACTAATTTGCCATTGGCATATGCGTTTCCTTGCATATGAACAATCCCGCGGCGAATAGGAGAGATTAGTTCCAACACAAAAATTAAGGTATCGCCAGGATTAACCTGTTGCTTAAACTTAACGTTGTTTATTTTCATAAAAAAAGTAAGATAATTTTCAGGATCTGGAACAGTGCTCAATGCCAATATACCACCTGTTTGTGCCATTGCCTCAACTATCAAAACTCCCGGCATTACAGGTGCACCAGGGAAATGGCCAACAAAGAACGGCTCGTTCATTGTTACATTTTTAAGGCCTACGACACTAGTGTCTGTCATTTCCATAATCTTATCAACCAACAAAAATGGCGGTCTATGCGGAAGCATGGCCATTATTTGGTTGACATCCTTTACTGGTGGTTGGTTAATGTCAAATTTTGGAACATTGTTTCTAGCTTCCAGCTTTATAATTTTAGATAGTTTTTTGGCAAACTGGGTGTTAACGTGATGGCCTGGTTTGTTGGCGATCACTTTTCCGCGTATGCGAGTGCCAATTAGAGCTAGATCTCCTATTACATCCAAAAGTTTATGCCTGGCAGCTTCATTGGGATAATGCAGGGTAAGATTATCTAAAATTCCGTTTGGTTTTACAGAAATAGTATCTTTTCCAAAAGCTGTTCGTAGCTTTTCCATTGTGCTTGGGGAAAGTTCTTTATCAACATAAACTATTGCATTGTTTAGATCGCCCCCTTTTATTAAACCATGTTCCAGCAACATTTCAATTTCGTGTAAAAAACTGAAGGTTCTAGCATTTGCAATTTCATTTTTAAAGTCAGAAATATTTTTAAGGGAAGCATTTTGAGTGCCCAAAACTTTTGTTCCGAAATCGACCATGGTGGTTACTTGGTATTCATCAGCAGGCATTACTATTATTTCACTTCCGGTTTCTTCGTCTAAGAAAGAGATTACTTCTTTTACTACATATTCTTCTCTCGGGGCATCTTGCTCTACTACTCCTGCTTTTTCTATTGCTTCAACAAAAAATTTGGCTGATCCATCCATAATTGGAGGTTCGGAAGCATTAAGTTCCATAATGCAATTATCAACCTCAAGCCCTACTAATGAAGCTAGCACGTGTTCAGAAGTTTGTATTTTAACACCCTTTTTTTCAAGGTTTGTACCGCGTTGGGTATTTACCACATAGTTGGCATCTGCTTCAATGACAGGGTGGTCCTCCAAATCGATCCTCACGAATGTATATCCGTGATTTTCAGGTGCAGGTTTAAAAGTTATCGTAACTTCTTTACCTGTATGCAAACCCACTCCGGTAAGTGAAATTTCCTTACCAATGGTGCGCTGTTTTACAACACTTTCATTCATTATCGAGTTTTTTTTCAACTATATTGAACCTTTCCATAATTTTGGGAAGGTTTTTAAAATATACATAACTTTTATTAAAATCACCATAACTAAACGCGGGAGAGCCCTGTAAGGTTTCGTTGTCCTTCACATTTCTTCCTATTCCGCTTTGGGCCTGTATTTTTACGTTATCGCCAATGGTAATATGTCCAGCAATACCTACTTGCCCACCAATAATGCAGTTTTTCCCTATTTTGGTAGAACCCGCTATACCTGTTTGGGCGGCAATAACAGTATTTTCTCCAATAGTTACGTTGTGCGCAATTTGAATTTGATTGTCTAATTTTACCCCTCTTTTGATAAGGGTTGAACCCAAAGTCGCCCTGTCTATTGTTGTTCCAGGGCCAACATCTACATTATCTTCTAAAATAACATTCCCCGTTTGTGGAACTTTATTGTATTCACCTTTTTCATTAGGAGTAAAACCAAAACCATCTGCACCAATTACAACCCCACTGTTTATAACACAAGATTCACCCACTACTGTCTCGGAATAAAGCTTCGCGCCTGTAAAAAGTACGGAATTGTTCCCAACTTTCACATTATCGCCAATATATACGTTTGGATAAATCTTCACATTATCACCAATCTTTACATTTTCACCTATGTATGAAAAAGCTCCCAAATATAAATTCTCACCATATTTGGCGGTTTCTGAAATAAATACCGGGTTTTCAATTCCGGTCTTGTTCATTTTCACCTGGTTGTAGTATTCCAACAATTGAGAAAAAGCCTTATAGGCATTCTCTACCCGGATTAGGGTTGTTGATAAGTCTTGCGAGGCTACAAAATCATTATTTACAATGGTTATTGATGCCTGTGTGGAATATATGTAATGTGTGTATTTTGGATTGGCCAAAAAGGTCAAGCTGCCTTTGCTGCCCTCTTCAATTTTTGCAAGTTTTGAAACTTCTATACCTTCATCGCCATCAACGGTTCCGTTAAGGATTCCTGCTATTTGGGCAGCTGTAAATTTCATTTGGCGTCAAGGTTTTTTTTAACCGAAGTACATATAAAAAGCAACCACAAAGTACTAAATTTTAAATGAATTGATTTTCGGTCGTTCGTTTTCATTCTTGCAAAAATAGAAAAAAAGGATTTAGCCGCGATAGCTATCCTTATTGTTTTTTGGATAACACATATAGTATTTTACCACCGACTTTGAAAGCGCCTCCAAATTCAGTTGGTCGCTTGCCTTTGCAACATCTATGATCTTTCCATTTTTCTTCAGGAGATTTATTGTATCCTTTTCCATACTGTAGGCTTGGTTTTCAAGCTTTCCTTTGAATACAAAATAAGATGCATCCTCTTCAGAAATAGCATATGTCTCAGCCAGTTTTTTTCTTTTTTCCTCAATTTTTTGATTTGAAAAATCCTGTGGCTTTACTTTAATTTTTAATAAATCGCGATTAAGAAGCATTTTGGACAGATTTTTTAATACGAAATCATCGTTGCTTACCCAAGTCTTCATGGCCGAAATAATATCGTAATCATCTAATTTTGAAAAGGTGTCCAGTACCTCTTCAGAAAAATCATTGATACTTATATTGTTATTCAGAAAAAAACTTAAACCATTGCTTGCTGGAAGCACTACACCTTTAGCAGATAGCTGCTTGGCACGCTTCAGGACCCGAACTAAGAGCTGTTCTGCAACAATCCCCGTTTTGTGCAGATAAACCTGCCAGTACATCAACCGCCGCGCTACGAGAAAATTCTCCACCGAATAGATGCCCTTCTCTTCAACCACCAACTTATCATCCTTAACGTGCAGCATGGCAATTAAGCGTTGAGCGTTTACCGTGCCTTCTGGCACACCGGTATAAAAACTATCGCGTTTTAGATAATCCAACCTATCCATATCCAACTGCCCAGAAACTAACTGATGTAGAAATTTACGTGAGTGTTTATCCCTGAATATTTGAATGGCGAGCGTTAATTGCTTGTTAAACTTTCGGTTTAAAGCCTCCATAAAAAGAAGCGATATTTGCTCATGGCTTATGTTTTCAACAATGCTGTTTTCCATGGCATGCGAAAATGGGCCGTGGCCAATATCGTGCAAAAGAATGGCGATATACAGCGCTTCCTCTTCCTTTTCAGAAATCGAAACCCCCTTTGATTTAAGCACTTGCACGGCTTTCTGCATCAAAAACATGGCGCCGAGCGCGTGATGCAAACGCGTGTGGTGCGCGCCCGGATAAACGATATACGAAAAACCCATTTGGGAGATTCTACGGAGTCTTTGGAAGTATTTATGCTCCATCAAATCAAAAACCAGCTTGCTGGGTATGGTAATAAAACCATAGATTGGGTCGTTTATAATTTTGTGCTTTGGAAGGGTTTTCAAACTTTAACTTTAAATTAATAGCTTCAAAAATTTTTTGAAATAATTCAGGTTTATTTTTGAAGAAAATTCTTCGACAAAGTGCGGAATTATTTAAAAAATTGAATTTAACGATACTCCCACGCTAAAGCCTCGGAGTATAAAGACAAATATACATATATGAGCGACATAAAAGTACTATGGGTAGATGATGAGATTGATTTGCTTAAACCACATATTCTATTCCTAGAAAACAAGAATTATAAAGTAACTACGGCCCAGAGCGGCACGGAAGCCCTTGAGGAAATTAAAAAGGAAAATTTTGATATTGTCTTTCTGGATGAAAATATGCCCGGATTGACGGGGCTGGAAACCTTAGCAGAAATAAAGGAACAACAGGCCTCTGTTCCGGTGGTGATGATTACGAAAAGCGAAGAGGAATATATAATGGAGGAGGCAATTGGCGCTAAAATAGCCGATTATCTTATAAAGCCAGTAAATCCAAACCAAATTCTATTGAGCCTGAAGAAGAATTTGGACCATAGTAGGCTAGTGTCTGAAAAAACCACTTCAAGCTATCAACAGGAATTCAGAAAAATAGCAATGGACCTTTCCATGGTCAATAGTTTTGAAGAGTGGAAAGACCTTTACACAAAGCTTGTTTATTGGGAATTAGAGCTGGAGGATATAGAAGATTCTGGGATGTTTGAAATTCTTGAATCACAAAAAACTGAAGCTAATAGTCAGTTTTGCAAATTTATAGATAAAAATTATCCAAAATGGTTTGAAGACCCTAGCAAGGCGCCCATTATGTCGCATACGCTTTTCAAAGAAAAAATTCAACCGCAATTGAACCAAGGAACCCCCACCCTACTAGTGGTTGTTGATAATTTGAGGTTTGATCAATGGAAAGCATTTGAACCTACGGTTGCCAATATCTATAAAAAGACGAATGAAGAGCTTTTTTGCAGCATTCTTCCTACCGCCACCCAGTATGCCCGTAACGCTATCTTTTCAGGCTTAATGCCAAGTGATATGGAAAAACTTCATCCAGATTTATGGTTGAACGATACCGAAGATGGTGGAAAAAACATGAAGGAGGAAGAGTTTTTGGCTTCTCAATTAAAGCGCTTGGGGCTTAAATTGAATTGGAGCTATCACAAAATATCAAGTTTGAAGCAGGGGAAAAAACTGGTTGAAAACTTCAAAAGCCACAAAGATGAAGACTTAACGGTTGTAGTTTATAATTTTGTCGACATGCTTTCACATTCAAAAACTGAAATGGAAGTTATAAAAGAGTTGGCGTCTAATGACAAATCATACCGCTCCCTTACTCAAAGCTGGTTTAAGAACTCGCCCTTACTGGAAATTATCCAACAAGCTGCACGTTTAGGTTTTAAGCTAATCATAACTACAGATCACGGAACCATTAATGTGAAAAATCCATCTAAAGTAATAGGTGACAAAAACACGAGTCTTAATCTTCGCTACAAAACCGGGAAAAGTTTGACTTACGAAGACAAAGAAGTTTTAGCTGCAAAAGACCCTAAGACAATACATCTACCAACTATTAACATGAGCAGTTCTTTCATATTTGCAAAAGGCGATTATTTCTTTGCCTACCCAAATAATTATAACCATTATGTAAGCTATTATAGAAACACTTACCAACATGGTGGAGTCTCTTTGGAAGAGATGGTTATTCCATTTTCAGTATTTACTCCTAAGTAATTCTTATCAAAATATTTATGTAGGAAAATTACCGAATTAATAGATATTTTCGGTTTTGATTGATAAATTATCTATATTCGTCCCGTTTTTACTATGGAATTTACATATACCCAAAATGAAATTGGTAAGGTAGCTGAACAACTTTTAAAAAATTCAGTTTCAAAAACATTTCTTTTTTATGGCAATATGGGTGTTGGTAAAACCACACTAATAAAGGAGTTGACAAAACAACTTGGAGTTATGGAAACATCAAGTAGCCCTTCTTTTTCAATAGCAAATGAATACGATACGCCGCGTGGTGTTATCTATCACTTTGATTTTTACAGAATAAAAAATATTAATGAAGCGTTTGACATTGGTCTGGAAGATTATCTATACAGCGGAAACTATGTTTTTATTGAATGGCCCGAAAAAATAGAGAAACTTTTACCAGAGAATGCAAATAAGTTAAAAATAGAAATAAACAAAAACGGAAGTAGAACTTTAAAATTTATGCCAGTGAAATAACATTGCAGCGAAAAATACAATATTTATAAATCACTTTTTAGTTGTTTGCCCCAAATAGCAAAAATTATAGAGCTGGGAATTTATTTTCAAAAAAATTTATAAATATAACGCAAAAAAAATTAAAAAATCTTTCTTTTTTCATAGTAGGTTTGAAGTATTATTAACCTCACAAAACCATTTATTATGAAAACTCTAAAAGTACTTTTTATCGCAGCAATTTTTTCATTAGGAACCTTTGCTTCTTGCACCCCAGAAAGCATCCAGGATGAACAAGCACCCCAACAAATCCACAAAAGCAAAATCATCGTACCTAGTAACGGGTAGTATAATAGCCCTAATTATAGCGGCAACCCCTTACATATTTTATTCATATGAAAGTTTCCCACAAACAAAATCGTGGGAAACTTTTTTATTTACATACCACGCAAATTGGTATCAAGAAGTGTACGTTTCTGTTTGGACAATGATGGGGAAGTTTGTGCCAATGTTGCTTTTAATAATTTGGTTTATCACATGCAAACACTGGTGGTACCACGTAATACTTATTCCTATAGGAATGTTCGCATTCCAGCTTTTTAGTGTTATTAACGATGATGTAGGTATAACCGACGAAGTTGAAATTTGGTGGCTTTTTCCTATAATGCTCGTAATTGTACCTTTAATCTATTTGATTAAAGCACGCTTATCAAATAAGCTTTTAGGGAAAGATCTGAAAAGTTTTGAAGAAGAGTTAGGTTCTAAAAAGAGTTTCTTGCAGCAAATCAAGGATCTTTTTTGATTTTTATTCAAAATATATAATTTCAATTTTTATATGTACCTTGGTACTTTGTAATTTTCACCTAAACCTAAATAAAGAATACCTACTTAATTTCCTGACTTTATCATTAGTTGTCTAGATGAAGATTGAACGAATAAAAATTAAAACTAACTAAAACCCTAAGCAACATAAGAACCTAAAGTAAATTGCCAGTGAAGTAATAATTATTATTCAGTGTTATAGTAAATGTTAAAATTTAACACTTAATTGAGTCTTATGATGAATTTCAAAGGATTTAATTGCATTATAACCTGTAAAGATACAATTAACATAATTAGTATGTTTAAGTTTTTTCAGTGTAAGTTTGACCCATATTAACCTCACAAAAACTTATTATTATGAAAAACTTAAAAGTTATTATTGTAGCCGCAATTTTTGCAGTAGGATTATTTGCTTCTTGTACCCCAGAAGGAATCCAGGATGAACAAACCCCACAACAAATCGACGTCAGAACGGTCAACGTTCCGCCAGCCGGATAGAAAAAGTCTTATACAGGGAGGCATCATTGTTTTAATAATGGCCTGTACTCCTTTTATATATTATTCATACGAGAGTTTCCCAAGCAACACACAAGTTTGGGAAACTTCTTTTTTTACTTTCACTACAAAATACACTTCTCTATATCATTATGCCTGGTTTTTAACAGGTAAAATAATTCCCGTAATTTTATTACTTATTTGGTTTTTTACCTGCAAGCATTGGTGGCATTGGATAATATTAGTTCCGCTATCAATGTATGTTTTTCAGCTTTTCAATATTTTAAAACAAAGTTTGAATGCTGATGAAGTTGAAATCATTTACGTAATTCCCATAATGATGGTTTTGGTACCTTTCGTTTATTTAATTCGCGCCAAAATATTTAGCCAAATGAGGCAGAACGATTTAAAATCATTTGAAGAAGAGCTTTTACACAAAAGATCTTTTTGGCAGCAGATAAAAGACCTCTTTCAATAATTATCCATTCAAGTTTGTGAAAATTATTCCGTAAATTGAAACTGCCAAGTTTGTACCATGACAAAACCAAAATCACCATTTACCAAAGCACAATTACTCCCTCAAGAGGAAACGCTTGAAGTAGCAAGACAAAGAGGAGAACTTTTTATCGGCATTCCCAAAGAAGCCTATTTTCAGGAAAAACGAATTTGCTTAACCCCCGATGCCGTAAACGCAATTGTAAATAATGGACACAGGGTACTTATTGAAAATGGAGCTGGTGATGAAGCTGGATTTTCTGATAAGGACTATTCAGAAGCCGGCGCCCAATTAACCAATGACACAAAAAAAGTGTTCGGCTGCCCAATGGTTCTAAAAGTAGAGCCCCCTACCCTTGAGGAGTTGGAATTAATAAACCCTAAAACGGTTTTGATTTCCGCATTGCAATTAAAGACGAGACAGAAGTCATATTTTGATGCACTTGCGAAAAAGAAAATCACTGCCCTTGCTTTTGAATTCATTAAAGACGAAGACCACAGCTATCCAGCCGTAAAAGCCCTGAGTGAAATTGCGGGTACCGCATCGGTGCTTATTGCCGCCGAACTTATGGTTAATGCAAAAAAAGGAAACGGTCTTCTTTTCGGAAGCATTAGTGGCGTACCTCCAATTGAAGTGGTAGTTATTGGCGCTGGCACCGTAGGCGAATTTGCCGTTCGATCTGCACTTGGCCTAGGGGCAAGCGTCAAAGTTTTTGATAGCTCTATTACAAAGCTTAGAACAATCCAGACTAACGTTGGAAGAATTTTATACACTTCGACCGTACAGCCCAAAAATTTAATGAAAGCTCTTTTAAGATGCGACGTGGCTATTGGTGCAGTTCGCGGACACAACCGAGCACCCATAATTGTTACAGAGGAAATGGTGCGCAATATGAAAAAGGGCGCTGTTATTATAGACGTTTGCGTAGATATGGGTGGCTGTTTTGAAACCACGGAAATGACAAGCCACGACAACCCTACGTTTATCAAACATGAAGTGATACATTACGGCGTACCTAATATTCCTGCGCGCTATCCAAAAACGGCTTCAATTTCAATAAGCAATATCTTCACACCCTATATTTTAGAAATTGCAGAAAGTGGCGGACTTGAAAATGCCATCCGTTTTGACAATGGTTTAAGAAATGGTTTGTACTTTTACCGCGGAATTTTGACCAACAAGGCATGTGCAGATTGGTTCAACATGTCTTATAGCGATATCAACCTTTTGATCTTTTAAATTAAAGGCGAAAGGGTTATACTGCTCAATTTCCAAAATCCCAAAACAAAAATTAATGAAATTAGCATACCGATTGGCTTATTTTTCCAGTGGATTTTTAATTGGAATAGCCCTTTTATTTTTTATTCTCAGCGGAAAAAAAACATCCTGCGCATATGGCCCAGAATCCAGAACACTTAAAAACATCCGTTTAAAGGAACGCGCTTTTTCCGAAAGTACTTTGCAGATTCTTCGTGAAAATAAAATGGACACTTCAGCAATTTCAATTCTTTTGGATGATGGTGATGTCCTCTTTTCAGAAAGCAATACCGAGCTTGACTCTTGCAGAATTTATGTTATTGAAGGTGAAATTTCAGAAAAAAACCTAAAAATCACAGTTGAAAATTGTGAGAAGTTAGCCACTGTTGTAGAGGCAGAGGTTCTCGAACAGTAATTTAAACCCTTTATAATTTTCTTCGCTCTTTTTCTTTTTTCAAAAGCGTAAGCTCCCTACTTGTTTGCCCCGCCACCGAGGTATTTTCCTCTGCGCGGCGGATTAAATAGGGCATCACATCTTTAACTGGTCCAAAGGGAATATATTTTGCAACGTTATAACCCTCTGCTCCCAGATTAAATGTAATGTGGTCGCTCATCCCAAAAAGTTGGCCAAACCAGATACGGTCATCACTTTTTGAAATTCCTTTTTCTTTCATCAAGTCCATCGTTAGATAGGTACTCAATTCATTGTGCGTGCCAACAAACAGTCCTATATCGTCTATGTTTTCAAGAATGTATTTTAAAACTTCATTAAATGTGTCGTCAGTTGCTTTTTTACTCTCACATATTGGTGTTTTATAACCTTTTTCAATTGCTCTTTCATTTTCCTTTTCCATATAAGCGCCACGAACAATTTTAAAGCCGAGCTTGTAACCTTTCATTTTAGCTCTTTGGTGCAACTTTTTTAAATAATCCAAACGGTCCCATCTATAGCATTGCAAAGTATTAAAAACTATAGGTCGCTCCTTGTTATATTTTTCCATCATTTTTTCGCAAAGATCATCAGCGGCGTCCTGCATCCAAGATTCCTCTGCATCAATTAGCAATCGGATTCCATTATCATGGGCTACTTTTGAAACCCGATCATAACGGTTTTCAATATTTTTCCAACCAATTTTTTCGCTATCCGTCAGAGGCTCACTTTCCGTGATTTTCTGCCAAACCTTAAATTTTCCAAAACCAGTGGGTTTAAAAACTGAAAACGGCATCGCCTCCTTATTTTTTGCAAACTCGGTCAGTTCAATCACTTTATCGGCGGTGGCGTCAAACTGTGTCTCTTCCTCCTTTCCTTCTACTGAAAAATCCAAGACTGAAGAAACGCCAACGTCATATAATCTGTCTACCGTAGACATACAATCCCTCTCATTCACACCCCCGCAAAAATGGTCAAAAACCGTGGAACGGATTAACCCCTCTACCGGTAGGTTTATATTTAAGGCAAATTTTGTAACGGCAGAACCAATTTTCACTAAAGGTTCCTTAGAAATCATCTTGAAAAGAAAATACGCACGTTCCAGTTCCGAATCGCTCTTTAGCTGAAAGGCCGTTTCGGTATTATCAAAAAGGGAATTTGAAGTCATAAAATTTACAATAATGTGTGCAAATATAGTTAGATTTGAACTTTGATTATATGAGAAAAATCAATAAATTCATGGGAAAAAATTCAAGTGAAAAAGGTCAGGTTTTAAGAGATGATATTGGATGGGAAGCTTTAGCAAAATATGTAAAGGAAAAAAGTCCTTCCAAAATATTTATTATAACCGATGAAAACACCAATAAATTATGCTTATCTATTTTTTTAGAGAAGAAAAAGTTTGAATTTTCATCAGAAACCATCACCATTCCCGTTGGGGAAATCTACAAAAACATAAGCACTTGTTTCAATGTTTGGGAAACACTTTCTGAAAAAGGAGCCGACCAAAAAAGCTTAATAATCAATCTAGGTGGCGGAGTGGTTACCGATCTTGGTGGATTTGTAGCTTCCACTTTTAAACGGGGCATTCCTTTTATAAATATCCCCACTTCCCTACTCGCCATGGTAGATGCCTCAGTGGGTGGAAAAAATGGGGTCGATCTTGGCCATATAAAAAACCAAATTGGCGTAATAAATCTTCCCGAATTGGTAGTATTGGACACGGCGTTTCTAACAACCTTGCCACATGAACACGTAACATCAGGCTTAGCCGAAATGTTGAAACACGGCCTTATCCATAGTCAAACGTACTGGGAGCGTATAAAAAATGTGGATTTCTCAGATAAAGTGGAGTTTGAGAAACTTATTTGGGATTCAGTAGAAATAAAAAAAGAAATTGTGGCCAAAGATCCTTTTGAGAATAACCTTCGAAAAACCTTAAATTATGGCCACACACTGGGGCACGCAATTGAATCGTATTTTCTAGAAAATGATGATAAGCCTACGCTGCTCCATGGCGAAGCTGTAGCAATAGGAATGATTTTAGCAACCCATATTTCAGCAGAAATTGTTGGTTTTCCTCAGCGTACATTGAATGATGTTACAGAAACCATTCTTAATCATTTTCCAAAACAAACTTTCAGTAAAAATGATATTGATACTGTTATAAAGTTGTTGGTTTTTGACAAAAAAAACAGAAACGGGAAAGTGTTATTTGTACTTCTGGAAGACATTGGCCATTACAAAACTGATTGCGAAGTAGACAATAGCTTTATTTACAAGGCTTTTGAGTATTATAAAAATTTCTGAAAATTTTATTGAAAATATTTTTATCTCTTCATTTTTTGAATAGTTTTATAACCACAAACCAAAAGATTGAATATTAAATGAAGCGAATAATAGTAGACTACCGAAAGCTAACCCCAGAAATACTTTCTTTACTAGTGGAAAAATATCCCGATGGATATGATGATGACCATGTTATAACTTTTAAAAATGCTAAAAATGAAACCGTTGAAGCTGTTGAAGTAAGAACGGATGATACAATATATTTAGTTAAAGTAAGTTCTCGCTTAGAAACAACAATGGCTAATTTTGATGAAGACGATTATGATGACGCTGATTTTAATGAGCCAATAAGTGAAATTCCGGATAAAAAGAAAATGGATGAGGAAGAATAAATCTTTCTATCAAAAAAAAAGAGGCTGTCTAGCCTCTTTTTTTTATTTTGAAACTTCATGGCTGTTACGCATGCTGAAGTTCGTGCTTACCTTCTTTAATTTCCTCGATTAATTTAGAATTAAACGCAGGCAAATCATCAGGGTTTCGGCTGGTTACAAAACCTTCGTCTACAACTACCTCTTCATCTACCCAATTGGCTCCTGCATTAATCAAATCATCCTTAATTGAGCTAAAGGAAGTCATTTTTCTACCTTCCACTACTCCTGCAGAAATTAAAACTTGAGGACCGTGACATATAGCGGCAACTGGTTTTTTCAACTCAAAAAACTGTTTTACAAATTTTAATGCGTCATCATTTCTTCGCAGTTTATCAGGATTTATAACTCCTCCTGGTAACACCAGCGCGTTATAATCGTTAGCAGAAACATTTCCGATAGTCTTATCAACATTATATTCGTTGCTCCAGTTTCCGTCAGCCCAACCTTTTATCTTTCCTTCTTTTTCACTAATAATTTCAACGGTAAAACCTTCTTTTTCCATCGCCTCTTTGGGTGATTTCAACTCAGATTCTTCAAAACCGTTTGTAGCTAAAATTGCAATTCTCTTATTCATTTTTCTTTTCTTTTTGGTTAAACAATTAATTTACAGTGAAGATACTAAGCGTAAGAGGTACTATCAATTTTTTGATATTAATCTTTTACTAATCTTTGTTAAGAATTGCTAAGAAGTACCATTATCCATTAAGGTTTCGGCTTTTTTTTTATCCTCCTCCACTTTCCGCTTGTATTCCCGAAGTTCCTGCATTTCAAGTTCGTAAGATAAAGTCGCGTTGCTGGAGGGTTCAATTTTTATATTTCGTAGCAACGCCCAATTCACGGTAAATTCTGCTCCCAAGAATAAAATAAGGCAGGTGTAATATACCCATAACAGAATAAGTACGAGGCTTCCCGCAGCACCATAAACTGAAGCAGGGTCTGACGCTGCAAAATAAAACCCAATAAGGTATTTACCTGCCAAAAATAACAATGAAGTCATAAATGCACCTATCAGATTAGTTTTCCATTTTATTTTTACATCCGGGAGCAAAGTGAAGATTGTTGCAAAAAGCGCCGTTATTATTATTTGCGAAAAAATAAAGTTCAGAATCTGAACAAGTTGTGAAGAAAGGTCGGTGTAATAGTTTCCAATTAGATCACTCAAAGCATTGATAGCCGTAGTGATTACCAACGATATGAGCAGCAATAAACCAATAGCCAAAACCATCCCAAAGGAAATAACCCGTCTTTTTAATGTGTCCAAAAAAGTATTCTTTTTAGCTCGAACACTCCAAATATCGTTCAGTGCTTTCTGAAGTTGAAAAAAAACACCGGTTGCGCCGAAAATAAGCACCCCAATTCCAAAAATTATAAATAGCACAGAACTTTCCGATAAAGCAGAATTAATTATCATAGCTTGAATAAGCTCAGCACTTTCCTGCCCTATCAATCCTCCAATCTCCCCTGTGATTCTCCCTTCTACTGCATCTCTTCCAAAGAAAATGCCCGCAAAATGTACAGTAATGATTAACAGAGAGGGTAATGAAAACAAAGCATAATAGGCAATCACAGCACTTTTAGCCCACGGATCGTTTTTGTCCCAACTAAGATAAGTGTCCTTTAATAATTTGAAAATCTTCATTTAAAGATAACGTTCGTTAATAATGTTTTGGTGGTGAATTTCATGACCACAAATAATAAATCCTGCGGCTGCAACTGACATGATACTGTCGTTGGCAATACCAGTCCGTTTAAGCTGTGTATCATCAAAATTTTTAAATAGATGAATACTTGCATTACGCACAGCACTATATTCACTGAGAAGAACGTCTATACTTTTATTATTTGCATTTGCATTTTGGGCAAATATATTTTCATCAAAACCTTTCAAATTTGCACTATCAGCTCTTGAAAAGTAAAGCGCCCTATATGTAAAAACCCTTTCGGTATCAATAATATGCTGCAAAATGTCCTTTGGCGTCCATTTATTTTCAGCATACCGATAGTGCCATTTTGCTTGTGGTATATTTTTAAAAAATGATGGGGTATCGTGGAAGCCCATTTCCAAAGCTTCCGATAATGACACATCGTCAACCAAGTCAATATATTTTTGATAATAGGAATTATATTCTGAAGGATTAATTTCAGTAGGCTTCATAGTTTTCTTTTAAAGATAAAAAAAACCTTTGTCGCTAAACAAAGGTTTTTAATTTAATTAAGAGGCGCTACTTAAATTTCGTTAAAAATGGAATGTAGCAATCTCTTTTTATCATTGATACTCTCTTCCATTGATATCATTGTTTCGGTACGGCTTACGCCTTCAATGTCGTCTATTTGATAAATTACATCTTTTGCGTGGGCAGTATCCCTTGCCCTAATTTTACAGAAAATATTGAATTTTCCGGTTGTTACGTGGGCTACAGTAACGAAAGGTATTTCACTTATTCGTTCCAATACAAATTGAGTTTGTGAAGTTTTAAAAATAAAAACTCCCACATAAGCAATAAAGGAATATCCAAGCTTTTTATAATCTACTTGAAGTGATGAACCGGTAATGATGCCGGCTTCTTCCATTTTTTTCACTCTCACATGAACTGTTCCTGCAGAAATCTCTAATTTTTTTGCAATATCTGTAAAGGGGATTCGCGTATTATCAATTAATAAATCAAGAATTTTGTGGTCTACATCGTCTAATTTAAACTTTGGCATATATCTATTTTTTTTTTGCAAAATTATAAACTTTTAAGCTATAATAGAATTTATTCTTTGAAAATAAATCATTGATTTATCATTTTTATCAATAATTTCTGAAATATTATCACCCACTGTTAAAATATCTTGTGAATTTGTTAAAATTTCAGCGCCTTCCACATTATTTTCAATATATGCAAACTTGTTCTTTAATGACCCAATTTCATCAATAAATGGCTCAAAGACAATGGTTTCATTTCTTAAAATTTCACGATATTGGATTGCAACTGATACTTGCACTCTTTTATCCTTCAATTTTGCATTTCTCAAAATACAATCATTATAATTTTTAAGATTTTCTGGAATATTAAAATAATCTCTGTAATTTTTTGCAGGTTCAATATCCCCAATAATATTAAATAAGGCAAGTAAGGAATAGAAGATAAATTCTCGGGTTTTTTCACGATGGTAATCTTGGGAATATTGACCCGCCTCAAATAATATAGTTGGAACCCCTGCATTTTGAAAGGTGTCGCCCACACAAGCATTATTAAAGCTATCATCATACCTGCCCACTTGCCCGGGAATGTAACGTTGCAGCAATTTATACATTTTTACTATTTGTTCCATCGCAATTATTCTGGAAGGAGTTATAGATCGTTCCTTATTTGCTGCTGGAGATAAAAAAGAAATAGTTGAAGCCTTGCCATCTTTAAAGCCATAAATAGAGCGCTGATCATGAAAATTAAGGCATAAATCAGGTCTAAGCGCTTCAAATACTTTGCGCAGACATTTGCTTTCCTTTTGCGATAAATCCTGGGCATCTCGATTCAAATCTACTCCATTGGCATTCTCACGCGTGTAAAGTTGGGCGCCATCGGGGTTTAACATAGGAAATAGATAAAAAGTATATGTGCCTAAAAATTCATCAATTTCTGATTGAAAATTTTCCTTTTGATCAATAAATCGTATAAAATCAAAAAGAGCTTTGGTTGTTGTAGATTCATTTCCATGCATTTGAGACCACCCCAAGACCACCTTTTTACCATTTCCAATTTTAATCAAGGGAATATCCTGTCCTTTTTCTGAAACTCCAGGTACCGAAACCTCATACTTAATTTTATACATATCCAGTAACGGATAAATATGCTTCATTGTGATGTATCGGCCCCTTAATTGAGTTTCAAAATGATTCGTGTACCAATCTTCTATTTTCATATTCTAAAATTATAGTTTACAAAGTTAAACAACGACTTGTTCACAATTGTAAACAGAAAGATTATCAATTATTGATTACTTTTGTAAACGAAAATGTTATTGATCTGCTACCATTTTATTGAATTATAGCTTATAGCTTGTATTATGAAACTATATTATTGTATTTCAGTGCTTTATATTAAATCAAATAAAGTATTAATTTTACAGTATCTGTAATTATTATCATTTATTTAGGCCTGTGAAAAGAAATAAATTACATTTGTAACCGTTATTGTTATTCATAATATGTTACAATGGTAAACACCTCGAATTTCACAAAACGATTGGAAAAAATACTGGATTATTACTCATTATCTGCTGCTGCGTTTGCGGAAGAAATTGATTTTAACCGCTCGACCATTTCACATTTACTCTCAGGAAGAAATAAACCGAGCTTGGAATTTGTTATGAAGCTCTATCAAAAATTTCCAGAGGTTGATATGGATTGGTTACTTTTCGGAAAAGGGAGCTTCCCTTCTACCGGAGAAAACTTAAAAAGTCTGGACAATCAAAAACAAATTGAAACTTCAAATGAAGAAAACTCATTGAATCTTTTTTCTGCAGAAAATGACACCGAGGTCAAAAGAAACATTCAAGTGAATCAAAATGTAAAGAATATTGAGAGAATTGTAATTTTTTATACTGACGGTAGCTTTAATGTTTACCAAAACTAAATGGTTTCAGTAATTTTTCGGAAATTCGCATAAATTTTAAGCATGCGGTTTTTTTTAGCTTTATTAAGTTTTCTATTATTGGCGGGATGCTATGAAACCCAACGAGATTGTGCCAATTTTAAAACCGGAACCTTCGAGTTTGAGGCGTTTTCGGGCACTGAGGTCTTCAAAACAACCATAATTCGCAATGATTCCATAGAGGTTGATTATTTTCAAGGGAAAACAGATTCTTCTTCTATTAGATGGATAAACGATTGTGAATATGTTTTAAAAAAAATAAATCCGAAAAATCAAGCTGAAAAGAAAGCCATTCACATCAAAATTTTAACCACTGATAAAGACAGTTACACTTTTGAGTTCAGTGAAGTGGGCAAAACCAAAACGAGCAAGGCTACGGCAAAAAGAGCAAAGCATTAGTTGCCTTTGTGTTTCAGCAGTGTATTTTGCTCTTCCATCAATTTTTCAATATTTGATAGCAGTTGGATGTCCTTTGGCGTTTCTACGGTTTTATCCTGAGGATCCTCTGCCTTTTTCTTAAAGCGATTGATGAATTTTATTACCATGAAAATGGTAAAGGCAATAATGAAGAAGTCGATCAACACTTCCATAAATTCCCCATAACCAATTGCAATTTCCTCAGATGTTTCACTTGCAGGACGCAGAATATACTTTTTATTCGCCAGGTTTACACCATCAGTAAGCATTGAGAGCGGAGGCATTACAATCTTTTTTACAATTGTACTTATTACATTATTGAAGGCAGTACCTATTACGATACCCACCGCCATATCAATCATATTGCCTTTTATGGCGAAGTTTTTAAATTCCTGAAAAAATGAAGCCATGTGTTGATTTTTTTGTTAGCGTGTAATAATAGAAAAGATTTCAGAAAGAAAAAAAGTTAAACGCGACCCGCAATTCGGTCCTTTGCAAGCTGTAGTACTGTATGGAACTGATCTTCCAGATTCATTTCAGAATTATCAATTTCAATAGCATCGGCTGCTTTTACCAATGGAGAGTCTTCTCTGGTAGTATCAATGTGGTCACGATCTTGAATATTCTTTAAAACCTCAATATACTGTATGTTCTCACCACGCTCCAAAAGCTCTTTATACCTTCTCTGGGCGCGCTCTTTAGCTGAGGCATTCATAAATATTTTTAGCTCGGCTTGGGGGAACACAATTGTACCAATATCACGACCATCCATAACTACTCCCTTTTCCAGGCCCATCTGCTTTTGCTGGGCCACCAGTTTTGCTCGCACTTCGTGAATTGTCGCAATGGGACTTACAAACTTTGATACTTCAAGGTTTCTTATTTTATCTTCCACATCTTTTCCATTCAAAAAAATATGTGCTTTGCCCCAATTAGGCTCTTTATAAAACTTAAGATGGATTAATGGAAGTGATTCTTTAAGTTTAGCAGTATCAAAATGATTTTTGGAAATAATACCATTTTGCATAGCGTAAAGCGTTACGGCTCTGTACATTGCACC
The DNA here is from genome assembly GCF_001573155.1 of Aequorivita aquimaris. Lineage (GTDB taxonomy): Bacteria > Bacteroidota > Bacteroidia > Flavobacteriales > Flavobacteriaceae > Aequorivita > Aequorivita aquimaris. The sequence goes on from NZ_JRWG01000011.1 coordinate 42,726, forward strand.
ACTGTCCACATAAACATAGCCCAGATAATCGGCCAATTGTTTGGCAACCGTACTTTTTCCGGTCGAGGAATATCCGTCAATGGCAATAGTAATTTTTCCCATTACTGAAGATCTATATTTAAGCCGAAAAAGCTGGATGAAGCAGCGGTACTAAATTTTGAATAGGAATAGCTCAATCTTAATTTATTCAGTTTAATTGCAAAACCGGCGCTTACTCCTGCGAAAGCCCGTTTTTCTGCTATTCGCAACTCTTCACCTCTTCTGAAATTATACCCCAACCGAATATTGAAACCGCTTTCGGGAAATAGTTCAATTCCCGCAATCATATGCCGAAAAGCGTTGTCTATAAAATTTATATTTTCTTCGGTAGTGTTTCCTTCCAAATCAGTTTCCTCTCTTGAAGGGTTAGAAAACGCTACATTCCATTGTTGCATATTTTCCAAGGTAAAATGCCAGCGAATAGGCACATTCTGCAATGTTTGTGAAATTCCAAAAATAAGTTCAAACGGAAGGGGTTCATATTCTTCGTGATAGGGTGTGAATTGTGTTCCCAAATTTCTAGCAACTCCCGTAATATGAAGATCCCAATCTTCATAAACGTACATAATACCAATATCCAAAGCACCGCCAAATGAAGAATAATTTTCCAGTTTTGAAGAAATAAGCTTTAGGTTTACACCGACGTGAAAATTTGTGAATGCAATATTTCGGGCGTGCCCCAGAGAAAGGGCTACTTCGCCCCCACTGAAACTATTAGTTGGGTTTCCTTGTTCATCGTAACCATCAAACTGTCCATAGTTAACGTACGTTATACCAGCATGCAAAACCTGTGTTCTTCTATCCCATAGATAAGCATAGGTGGCCGTACCATAGTTTACATCCCCAATATAGTTTGTATAATTAAGCGAAAGCTGGTTGTCCATTGCAGGATTAATACTAGCGGGGTTGAATAGTGGCTGGGTAGGGTCGTAATCATAATTAGTCACTACTTTTCCGCCCAAAGCAGCCATTCTAGGACTATTAACAAGGTTTAGAAACTGATAAGTTGCCTTACCTCCTATCTGGGCTGCCAAAAGCTGAGATATAAATAAGGAAACAACTAAGAAAACCTTTTGGGTCATAGACGTAAGTTACCGTAACTAAAAACTAAACGAATGCAAGTATAATTTATTTTTGCAAAGGAAAGAAACATCCATGATTAATTTTTATAACGCTTGGGTTTGATAGCTGCAAGTTCTATTTAAACTTTAAAAGTAATGTAGGCAATAATATGATTGATGATTAATGCATAATTGTTTTTGGCAACTCTGCATTAATCATCTTTTTGTTAAAAATTATAGCTTTTTGGCGTTTTTTACCTTTTCCTTGGTTAGGGCTAACTCTAAGACATCACTCATATCTTTTACATAATGAAAAGTGAGTCCCTTTAAATATTCAGGTTTTATTTCGTTTATATCGCGTTTATTGTCTTCACATAGTAGAATTTCTTTAATTCGGGCGCGTTTTGCAGCTAGAATTTTTTCCTTAATACCGCCTACGGGCAATACCTTTCCTCGCAAAGTAATTTCACCAGTCATTGCGATGGATTTCTTTACTTTTCTTTGTGTGAAAAGTGATACTAATGAAGTAAGCATCGTTATACCGGCACTTGGGCCATCTTTGGGCGTTGCACCTTCTGGCACGTGAATGTGAACGTTATAATTATCGAATATATCTGGATTGATACCAAGCTTTTCAGCATTGGATTTTATGTATTCCAAGGCAATTGTGGCAGATTCTTTCATAACCTTACCCAAATTTCCGGTCATATTTAACGTACCTTTTCCTTTGGAAAGGGTAGATTCAATAAACAATATATCTCCGCCAACTTTAGTCCAAGCTAGACCTGTAACCACGCCTGCTACATCATTATTTTCATATTTGTCGCGTTCCAGTTTGGGAGCGCCCAAGACTTCAATAATAATATCATTGGTCACTTTTATTTCATACTCCTCTTCCATTGCAATCTTCATTGCTGCATAGCGAACCATTTTAGCAATTTGCTTCTCCAATCCACGCACACCACTTTCGCGTGTGTAGCCCTCTACAATTTTCTCAAGTTGGGGCTTGGCTATTTTCAAAGCCTCACTTTCCATTCCGTGCTCTTTTAATTGTTTGGGAAGCAAATGTCGCTTTGCTATTTCAACCTTTTCCTCTACGGTATATCCTGTTACGTTTATTATTTCCATTCTATCCCGCAAAGCAGGTTGAATGGTACTCAAACTGTTTGAAGTAGCTATGAACATAACCTTTGAAAGGTCATAGCCCAATTCTAAAAAGTTATCGTAAAAGGCATTATTCTGCTCTGGGTCCAAAACTTCGAGCATTGCTGAAGAAGGGTCGCCCTGATTGCTTGCGGAAATTTTATCAATTTCATCCAAAACGAAAACAGGATTACTTGTACCAGCCTTTTTAATACTCTGTACTATGCGCCCCGGCATGGCCCCAATGTAGGTTTTACGATGGCCCCTTATTTCAGCTTCATCGCGAAGTCCGCCCAAGCTCATCCTCACATATTTTCTGCCTAATGCCTCTGCAATAGATTTTCCCAAAGAAGTTTTACCAACACCTGGAGGTCCGTAGAGACAAAGAATGGGCGATTTCATATCGTTTCTTAGTTTCAAAACGGCCAAATATTCTATGATGCGCTTTTTAACATCATCAAGGCCGTAATGGTCACGATCCAAAATTTTTCGGGCGCGCTTTAAGTCGAATTTATCTTTGCTATATTTATTCCAAGGAAGATCTAAAAGCAGGTCCAAATAATTTCGCTGGATACTGAATTCAGCAACCTGTGGATTCATGCGCTGCATTTTTGAGAGTTCTTTATTAAAATGCTTTTCAACGTCTTTGTTCCACTTCTTTTTTGTGGCACGTTCACGCATTTCCTCTATTTCTTCTTCCATTGATGATCCACCCAATTCTTCCTGAATGGTCTTCATTTGCTGTTGAAGAAAATACTCACGCTGCTGCTGGTTTATGTCACTCTGAACCTTCGACTGGATATCATTACGAAGTGAGAGCTTCTGAATTTCCATATTCATATATCGGAGCGTTTCCAGTGCACGATCCTTAAGGTTGTTAATCTCCAAAAGTGCCTGCTTCTCCTCTACTTCAATATTTAAATTTGAAGAAACAAAATTTATCAAAAAGCTAGAGCTTTCAATATTTTTAATAGCAAAGGCAGCCTCAGAAGGAATATTCGGGCTTTCTTTAATAATCTTCAGTGCCATTTCCTTTATAGAGTCTATTATAGCTCTAAACTCTTCACTTTCCTTTTCTGGGCGTGCTTCAGCAACTTCTCTGATAGTAGCAGTCATATAGGGGTTGGTAGTAATTACCTCTGCCACCTCAAAACGTTTTTTTCCTTGAATAATTACTGTGGTATTGCCATCGGGCATTTTGAGAACACGAAGTATTTGGGCTACGGTACCGATTGTATTTATATCACCAATACCGGGTTCTTCCTCGTTTTCATCTATTTGTGAAACAACGCCTATTACTTTGTTACCTTTATTGGTTTCATTAATAAGCTTAATAGACTTGTCCCGTCCTGCAGTAATTGGAATAACCACCCCGGGGAAAAGTACTGTATTTCTTAAAGGTAGGATAGGTAGTATTTCAGGGAGTTCTTCTTTATGCATAGCATCTTCATCCTCAGCGGACATAAGTGGGATGAACTCTGCATCTTCCTTTAAATCTTGAAATGACAACTTGTCTAACGATGTAAGTTTTGAATTCGCCATATATGTTTTTAAGACATTGTGTCACAAATGTAGTAAGCACAATGTGTAAAATTTATAATTTATGTTTTTCTTAATAAAAAAGTATTGATTCTCAATAGCTTTATGTGTTCTTACCCTTTATAAGTCAAGAGTTGTGCCAGTTATATTTTATTCGCGCCTTACTGTTATAGTGAAACATTTTGGACCTGGATATTATCTGTTCTTCTTTTTAAAAAGAAAAAACCGTCTCTGGAATTTCCAGAAACGGTTTTTCAAAATTTGTTTATTTTTTATTTACGGGAGCACTGCCAAGAATTCTCCTGCAGTTATTTGATATACCGTTGGGTCTTGCCCGGTGGCATCTACAGCAGTAAAGTTGAAAATTCCTTCAATGATACCATTTGGAATATCGTAATTTGTAATTACAATAGTTCCCGGGTTTGAAACATACGTTATCGAGGTTCCCACAACTGGGGTATAAGTTGCTACAATTTCATCTCCTTCTATTACTTCAGTGCTCATTTCAAATGAACCTTCAGTAATGGTTGCAGGAAAAGTAAGTTTCATTCTTTGGTCACCTACCAAGGTAGTAATGGTTATGGTAGGGTATTGATTGAAAACATCGGTAGTTATTGTAATATCTTCAGAATTGTAAGCTGCACCATCCACATTGGCCCTAAACACATTATTGGCTCCGGGCACCCCTTCAAAGTAAGCTGTAAAACTACCTTCGGTAACCTCAACAACATCTGGAAGCTGGTTTAATGGATCGGTTGCCGTAAAGGCAAAGGTTGCTTTTAATACCCCTAACTCTAGATCAAATTCAGAAATTGTAATTGTCCCTGGATTTGATGTCAGGTTTTCGGCGCCATTGCCTGCGTTGTAAACTCCTATTAATTTTGTTCCGTCAGAAATTTGTACCATCTCAAATGTACCCACGCCTAAGGAACGGGGAACGTCAATTCGTATTTGCTCTCCGGTATTGGACTTAGCTTCAATCTTTATCATGTGTACATCGCCAACCATTGGTTCCGTAACCGAAATAGTATCAGCTACAAAATCAACTCCATTTGTTTTAGCGAAAAATTCATTTTCAGGATTTCCACCAGTTCCTCCACCACCTCCGGTATCATCGATAATGTAAGGAATGGCATTAAAAGCTCCATTTGTTATTGCAATTTCCTCTAACACGGGATCTCCATTGCCATCAAGGATCGGATTGCCGTCACCATCAACTTTAATTCGTACTCCTACAAAACTAAATGTTCCTGTAACGGTTTCAGCGCTAGCATCCAAAGCGGTAATGTTCATTAACCCATATCCTCCCAAAGCATCTGCCGAGATATAAGGAAGTGGATTATTTGAACCGTCAAAATATGAGCCAGAATTTTGAATGGCCCCACCAAGAGATAGGTTGAAAGAACCTACCGCAGCATCCACAATTGCAAGAGTTATATTTTCGCCACCTGGTTTTGAACCTGTAATCACCAATTGGTTATCGGTAGTAAGTGTAGCAGAAACAGAATTTGCAATAAACTCTTGGCCTTCTATTTGTGCTTTAAACTGTCCCTCATCTGCATCGTTCTGTTGTTCTTGGACAAATTCACCTGTAAGGGGCTCGTTTTCACAGGAAAAGAATTGAAATGCAAGAAATACTAAAAGCATTCCTTTTAAAAAATACATTTTCTTCATAAATAAGTAGTTTGTAGGTAATAAACGCAAACTTAAACAAAAATTGTTTAACGGTTTTTATTTCGTGGTACTCTTGCCAATAAAAATACCCCTGTCATAAAAAATATGACTAGAAATAATATTGAGTTACGCATACTTCCTGTTATTTGATCTATAAATCCATAAATAAGCATTCCTATAACAATCCCTATTTTCTCGGCAACATCATAAAAACTGAAATAGGAAGTGGTGTCCTTTGTCTCTGGTAAAAATTTTGAATATGTAGAGCGTGAAAGTGATTGTATCCCGCCCATAACCAAGCCTACCACTCCTGCAGTAATATAAAACTGAATAGGATCTATAATAAAAAATGCAACCACGCAAATGCCCACCCAAATAATATTGATTACAACAAGCACGGGAATATTGCCAAATTTCTCTGATGCTCGGGAAGTTATAATTGCGCCCCCCACGGCCACCAATTGAATAATAAGAATACTCACTATTAAGCCCATGGTCTTTGCGTTGTCACCACCCCAAGCAATTTCCTGTTCACCAAAATAGGTAGCCACAAGCATCACGGTCTGTACAGCCATGCTGTATATGAAGAACGCCGCCAAATACCTCTTTAATTGAATGTTTTCCGATAATGAATTATAAACACTTTTCAGTTCCCTAAAACCATTCAAAAGTATTTTTGTACTCACTTTTTTTCCACTTTTGTTTCCCTTCGGAAGAAAATAAAAAGAGTACTGGCTAAAAAGTATCCACCAAATTCCTACGGTAACGAACGACCACCGCATTGCTTTCATACTTGCCTCTCCCCCTTCTCCAAATCCGAAAAGTTCAGGTTTCATTACCATGGCTAAGTTAAACAGCAATAATACAACACTTCCTATATACCCAAGGGAATATCCCCGTGCACTCACCCTGTCTTGCTGTTCATTAAAAGCAACATCCGGCAGATAGGAATTGTAAAAAACGAGGCTTCCCCAAAAACCTATGAGCCCACCAAAATAAAATAGCAGACTAATATGAATAGTTTCAATACTGAAAAAATAAAGCCCCATACACGAAAGTGCGCCCAGATAGCAGAAAAATTTCATGAAGTTTTTCTTGTTTCCCACATAATCTGCAATACCCGATAGTAAGGGGGAAATAATAGCAACCAATAGAAAAGCTGCTGCTGTAGTATAGCTAATTAATGGAGTACTTCTAATTGTACCACCAAAAATAGAAACTGACGTTACCCCCGCGGTCTTAAATAATGCCTGATAAAAAATAGGAAATATAGCCGATGCAATCACAAGGCTATAAACTGAATTTGCCCAATCATAAAAAGCCCACGCATTTAGTAGCTTCTTACTTCCTTTGGCTAAATTGGGCATATTCTTTTAAATTTTTGACGGCACTAATCTAATAAAAAATCCCGCGTGATGCGGGATTTTAAAAATTTATGTAATTCTGTTTATCTTTTAAAAGTTGTAACACCAAATTTTCTAGCTTCAGCTTTTGCTTCGGGCACCCAAGCCTGTATGTTTTGAATTCTTGTACTACTTGAGGGGTGTGTGCTCAAAAATTCTGGTGGCGCACCTTGTTCCTGGGCTTGCATACGCTGCCATAATTCTGCGGCAACACTCGGTTCGTAACCCGCAATGGCCATCAAAATTAAACCTATATGATCTGCTTCAGTTTCGTGACTTCTACTAAAAGGAAGCATTACGCCCACACTTGTGCCCAGTCCGTAAGCTGTGTTGAAAATTTGCGCATTTTCTGGATTATTAGCCAATGCAATATTTCCTGCTACAGCCCCTAATTGTTGCAATTGACCCGCACTCATACGCTGCTGTCCGTGATTGGCAAGCGCATGTGCTACTTCGTGCCCCATCACTGCAGCTAAGCCTGCTTCATTTTTTGTGATTGGCAAAATGCCTGTATACACTACTATTTTACCGCCAGGCATACACCAAGCATTTACGTCTTTGCTATCCACAAGATTATATTCCCATCTATAATCTGCCAAATATCCAGCATAACCATTTGCGGTCAAATATCTTTCTGCAGCAGCTGCAATTTTTTGTCCTACACTTTTTACCATTCGTGAGTCCGCAGTATTATTAACAACTTTATGCTCAGATAAGAATTCTTGATATTGCTGAAATGCCATTGGCAATATCTGCGAATTTGGAACCAATGCCAAAGTTTGTTTTCCCGTAAAAGGGTTGGTACTACACGCAACGACCAGTGCACCTATAAATAAAATGGAAAGTGATTTTGAAAATTTCATAAATGATGGTTTTGTTTAAATATTAAAAATAGATATATAAATTATATTACACTCCTAAAATTATTGTAAAATTAATTTTCCAATAATTGTTCCACAATTTTTAAACTTTAATGTTTTTTTAATAGTGAAGTGTTCCGTAAGCCTTTAAATTTATAGACTTTAAAAACTTGGAACGACTTTTGAATAAATAAAGCCGTAATTTAAAATTTACTCAATATGAAAAACATACTTCTTTTTTTAGCCCTTTCATCAACAGTTTTATTTTCTTCCTGCGAAGGTGACCCAGGACCTCCGGGACAAGATGGAGGTTTAGTGTATGCCAATGTTTTTGAGGTAAGTCCCGCTTTCAGTTATAGTGACTATCCCGATAATATATATTTTACTTCGGTTTATAATTATCCTTTTGAGGTGTATGAGAGCGACGTAGTTTTGGTTTATCGTTTATCAGGTCAAGACAATACCGTATCACCTCCAGCCGATATTTGGACACAACTTCCACAAAGCATCTATTATCAGGATGGTACTGGAGATATTTTTCAATATAATTACAATAGCACCTTTATTAGTGTTCAATTCACGATTGAAGGAAATTTCGACTTGACAAATATTGATCCCAATGATGTGAATGGTCAAACATTCCGTGTAGCTGTAGTCCCTGCCGAATTTGCAAAAACAAATCCTTCTATGAGAGATATTCTGGAAGTGATGCAAGCCGATGGTTCACAAATTGAAAAAATAGAACTTTAATATGAAAATATTAAGCACATTCCTTGTATTAAGCATGATGCTTTTCAGCTGTAATTCACCAGCACAGAAAAGTAAGGAATCCAAGAAAGAGACTTTTGAAATTACGAAAACGGATGCCGAATGGAAAGACCAGCTATCACCTGAAGCATATCAGGTGTTACGCCACGAAGGTACCGAACGTGCATTTTCAAGTGACTTAAACGATAATCATAAAAAGGGTACATACGTTTGTGCTGGCTGCGGAACGCCCGTTTTTAAAAGTAAACACAAATTTGACAGCGGCACAGGTTGGCCAAGTTTTGACCGTGCCATTGAAGGAAATGTTGCGTACTCAACAGACAATAAGCTTGGATATACCCGAACAGAAGAGCATTGTGCAACCTGCGGGGGCCATTTAGGACATGTCTTTAATGACGGACCTGATGAAACTACTGGTAAAAGACACTGTATTAATGGGGTCGCTTTAAAATTCATACCCGAAAATGGAGAATCCAAATAAATATCCCATCACAAAATCTGAAGCCGAATGGCGCGAGGAACTGGGCGAAAAACGCTACCACATTCTTCGTGAGAAGGGCACCGAGTTCCCCCGCACGGGGGAGTATAACCTGCATTTTGAAAATGGTACCTACGTTTGTGGCGCATGCCAAACTCCACTTTTTGAAAGTGACCAAAAGTTTGAAAGTAGTTGCGGGTGGCCCTCTTTTGATGATTCAATAGAAGGTGCTGTAGAATATGTGAACGATACATCGCACGGCATGATCCGTACAGAAATACTCTGTTCCAACTGCGGCAGCCATTTAGGGCACATATTTAATGATGGTCCCACCGAAACGGGACAACGCTATTGTGTGAATTCACTTTCGCTGGATTTTAAGAAGAAATAGCATTATAAATAACAGATTTAAAGTGCCAAATTCCAAAATTGAAAACCCTGGAATTTGGTGCTTTTTTTATTATTTGGAATTTGACTTTTCGCTTTTGGGTTTTTTCCTTTTGAATTTCGTAATTTCGTACCTCCAAAAATTCAGACTTAAACATATATAATGAGTAAATACGACGTAATAGTTTTAGGAAGCGGTCCCGGTGGATATGTTACCGCCATAAGGGCTTCGCAATTAGGTTTAAAGACCGCAATTGTTGAAAAAGAAAGCCTTGGAGGCGTTTGTTTAAATTGGGGGTGTATTCCCACCAAAGCACTTTTAAAAAGTGCCCAAGTTTTTGATTATCTAAAACACGCAGACAGTTACGGACTTACCGTAAAGGAGTTTGATAAAGATTTCAGTAAAGTAATTGAAAGAAGTCGTGGTGTTGCCGAAGGTATGAGCAAGGGCGTTCAGTTTTTGATGAAGAAGAACAAAATTGAAGTCATTAATGGTTTTGGAAAATTAAAACCCGGAAAAAAGGTAGATGTTGACGGAAAGGAATATTCCGCAGACCATATAATCATTGCAACTGGCGCGCGTTCCCGCGAATTGCCAAACCTAAAGCAGGACGGTAAAAAAGTAATTGGCTATCGTGAAGCTATGACACTGAAAAAGCAACCCAAAAGTATGATTGTTGTCGGCAGTGGTGCCATTGGCGTTGAGTTCGCACATTTTTACAATTCCATGGGGACCGAAGTAACAATTGTTGAGTTTTTGCCAAATCTAGTTCCTTTGGAAGATGAAGACGTTTCAAAACAATTTGAGCGCTCCTTCAAAAAAGCAGGAATTAAAGTGATGACCAATTCTTCCGTAGAAAAATTGGATACCTCTGGAAAAATGGTAAAAGCTACTGTAAAGACTTCAAAAGGCGAGGAAACGTTAGAGGCGGAAATTGTTCTTTCTGCAGTTGGAATTGCTTCAAACCTTGAAAATATAGGTCTTGAGGACGTTGGCATCGTTACTGACAAAGGAAAAATTATGGTGAATGATTGGTACCAAACCAATATTCCAGGCTATTATGCCATTGGCGATGTGGTGCCCGGACCTGCCCTAGCCCACGTTGCTTCCGCAGAAGGAATAACCTGTGTTGAAAAAATTGCTGGCCTTCACGTAGAACCTATAGATTACGGAAACATCCCAGGCTGTACTTACGCTTCTCCCGAAATTGCAAGTGTTGGTATGACCGAAAAGCAAGCTAAGGAAGCCGGATACGAAATTAAAGTTGGGAAATTTCCCTTTAGCGCAAGCGGAAAAGCAAGTGCTTCCGGCGAAAAGGATGGTTTCGTAAAAGTGATTTTTGATGCCAAATATGGCGAATGGCTGGGCTGCCATATGATTGGCGCCGGTGTTACCGATATGATTGCAGAAGCCGTTTTGGGAAGAAAATTGGAAACAACCGGACATGAAGTGTTAAAAGCAATCCACCCCCACCCAACGATGAGCGAAGCGGTTATGGAGGCTGTTGCGGATGCTTATGGGGAAGTGATTCATTTATAGATGTTAGACGTTAGACGTTAGACGTTAGACGTTAGAAAAATAAAAAAACCGCAATGTTGCGGTTTTTTTATTTGCCATATTTTAGGGGAATTTTTCGCTCATCGCTAATCCCTCTTCGCTTTATTTTAAAAAACTTTGCAAAGCCAATTCATAACTCTGCAAGCCAAAGCCAACAATTACCCCTTTCACATTTGGCGAAATGTAGCTTTTGTGTCTAAAATCTTCCCTTGAAAAAGTGTTTGAAATATGTACTTCCACTACGGGAGTTGTTATTGCCTTCACCGCATCTGCAATGCCTACGGAAGTGTGAGTGTATGCCGCAGCATTTAAAATGATTCCATCATAATTGTATCCAACTTCTTGAATTTTATCAATCAATTCCCCTTCAATATTCGATTGGAAATAGGAAATTTCAAGATTGGCATACTCCTTCTGCAATTTTTCAAAAAAATCATTAAAAGTTTCGTTGCCGTAAATATCGTTTTCACGCTTGCCGAGCAGATTTAGGTTGGGACCATTTATGATGATTATTTTCATAGGGTAAATATAGAAAAATAAAAAAGCAGGAACATTGTCCTGCTTTTTAAAATATGAAAAATTTGAAATTTAGAATGAGTATCCGGCAGAAACTTGGAAAACATTACTTTGGTTTTTACCGGTATTGTAGGTGGTGCCTAAAACTCTATATTCTTCATTTACATTTAACAATCCTTTGTTATAACGTAGGCTGAAGAAAACACCCATGTTCAATCGATATGAAGCGCCAATGCCAAATTGAGCATCAAAACTTCTGTAATAATCTTTAGCATCACCACTTACTAGATCGCCATCATCATCATAATAGGTTCCTTCAGCATTAACCAAAACCCCAAATACAGGTCCGGCCTCAGCACTTAAACCTTCAATTATATAGAATTTTACCAATACTGGTACGCGAAGAAAATCTAATTTAGTGTCTTCTCCTAAAGTACCAAAACTCCAATCTGAACCCTCGGAAGAGTACAATAATTCAGGCTGCAAGGAAAATTTCCCCATTAAGGGAATTTCAACAAGACCGCCAATGTGGAAGCTTGTTCTTGAGCCAAGGCTACCTAAACCACCATAATAGCTATCTCCTCCTAAAGTGGCAACGTTTAAACCAGCTTTCGCACCCATTCTGAATTCCTGCGATTGTACAGACGTTAATGTGAATAACATGACTGCAATAAAAAGTAAAAGTTTTTTCATAATGAATAAATTTTAAATTAATTAAAACGACAATATTGTCTCATTAAAAATACTAAAAGATTTCTATATAGTTATATGAATTATGTAACATTCTATGAAATATATGTATCAAAAAAAGAACGTTCAAAAACATAATCATTTAATTATCAGCGCTCAAGGTGTTTTTTGGAGAAATACCCTGTAACTAGAAAAGCATATTTATCGCCTTATTAATTAACGTTATTGTTAAAAAAAGTAAAAAAAACCGCCCAAATTGGACGGTTTTATAATCAATAGTTGATATTGTTAAAGGAAGGAATAACCCAATGCAACAGAAAATACTTGGTTTTTTCCTTCAAACCCATTTTCCTTTGACACATCAGTAAGTCCAAAATTATAACGGGCATCCAATCGTACTCCAAATGGAAAATCATATCCCGCGCCTACTATTCCCGAAACATCAAAATCTTCCGCCTTTGCTTTTCTGGTTATGTCACCCAAAACATTGATAGAAATTTTATCATCGACAATAAAACCAAACTGAGGCCCTGCTTGAACATTGAGTCCTTGCACAAGATAATATTTAAGAACAACAGGGACGTTTACATATGTTAAATCAAACTCTCCAGCATCAAATTCGGCTCCCTGCTGTGAATACAACAAATCTGCCTGGATTCCCACTTTATCAGTAAATTTAATTCCTCCAAAGATACCTGCCTGGAAGCCTGTTTTGTTTGATAGGCCCGATGCATCGGTAATATTTGCAAAGTTGGCACCGGCTTTTATTCCCAAGTCAATTTCCTGTGAAAAAGCGGTGGTTCCTATAAATAATGTAATAACTGCTACAATCAATTTTTTCATAAATTTGGGTTTTTAAGTTTCTATTTAAACGCAAAGATACTTTTAATCTTATGCCTCAAAATACATTTAGTTTTTTGTTAACTATTGTTTTTAATAGTAATATAGCAATATGAAGTGGCAACAGGGTTTGAAGGATTATCAAAATTACTTGCGTTTGGAGCGCGGACTTTCGGAAAATTCAATCATTAATTATTCTTTAGATATAAAAAAATTGATGCGTTGGCTGGAAACCAATGAAATTAACACTTCGCCCGTTTCAATTTCTGAGGAAATATTGCAGGATTTCATTTATGACATCGCAAAAAGAATAAATCCCCGCTCCCAAAGCCGTCTCATTTCGGGTCTAAAAGGATTTTTCAACTACTTAATTTTTGAAGATTACAGAAAAACCAATCCCTTGGAACTGATTGAAGCTCCAAAATTAGGAAGAAAACTGCCAGACACTCTAGCCATTGAGGAAATAGATACTCTCATAAAAACAATAGACCTAAGCTCAAAGCAAGGTGAACGTAACCGTGCCATTATAGAAACGCTGTATGGGTGCGGTCTCCGCGTTTCAGAACTCACAAACTTAAAAATCTCCGACCTTTATTTTGAGGAAGGCTTTATTAAAGTAACAGGAAAAGGCGATAAACAACGCCTTGTTCCTATAGGGGCAACCACCCAAAAGTATATTGAAATTTATAGGAAAGAAGTTCGCGTACACCAAAAGATCCAATCACTTGCCAAGGACACCCTTTTTCTAAACCAGCACGGCAAGCCCCTCACCCGCGCAATGATTTTTACCATCGTGAAGCGCCTCGCAGAAAAATCTGGTATCCGAAAAACTATTAGTCCCCATACCTTTCGCCACTCCTTCGCTACACATCTTTTGGAGAATGGTGCAGACCTTCGCGCCATTCAGCAAATGTTAGGACACGAGAGCATCACTACAACAGAAATTTATACGCATATAGACCGCAAGCACTTAACCGAAGTAATAAACCGCTTCCACCCCAGAAGATAGTGTGAGGTACATAAACATTTTTCTTTTTAGTATATCTATAATTAATTGACTCTTCCACAGGTTAAAAAAAAGCTAAACCGTTCCAATTTCTTTATTCTGAGAACATCCTTTCGTATTTTCAAAAGAAAAATTAAACCAAACAAAGAGAGAAATGAAAACACTAAAATTTAGTAATGGAGACACGATGCATGCAATAGGTCTGGGCACTTGGAAAGCCAGAGGCAACGATGTTAAAAATGCAGTAAAAGATGCCATTTATGCTGGATACCGCCATATAGATACCGCGGCAGCTTATGGAAACGAAGAAGCAATTGGCGAAGCACTAGCTGAGATTTTTGACAAAGGTGAAATTTTTCGGGAAGATGTCTTCATTACCTCTAAACTTCGGAACGACTCACACGCCGAAGGGCAAGTAAGGCCCGCCTTGGAAAAATCCCTTAAAAAATTAAAACTCGATTATTTAGATTTATATTTAATCCATTGGCCAGTGGCGTTCAAGCACGGTGTAGACTCCCCAAAAAAACCTGATGATTACTTAACTCCCGAGGAAGCCCCTATAATTGAAACTTGGAAACAAATGGAAAAGGCCAAAAAGGATGGGCTTGCGCGCCATATTGGTGTGTCAAACTTCAGTGATATAAAATTAAAGGAGTTAATTGCAAAGGCAACTATTAAACCTGAGATGAACCAAGTAGAACTTCACCCACTATTACAGCAGGATGACCTTTTAAAATATTGCAAATCAGAAAATATACATATAACCGCCTATTCTCCGCTAGGCTCTGGAGACAGATCGGAAAATATGAAAGGTAAAGAAGAACCAAATCTTTTGGAAATTAAAACGATTAAAGAAATTGCAAGAAAACACAATGCTTCGGAAGGGCAAATTTTGATAAGTTGGCACGCGCACCGCGGTACTGCTGCTATCCCAAAATCTACAAGCAAAGAACATATAGAAGAAAACTTTAAAGCGGCTTCTATAGAACTGGATGATGCAGATATGAAAGCAATTGCCAGTCTAGATGAACATTATCGATTTATAACCGGTAAGTTTTTTGAGGAACCGAGCAAAGGTTATGAAGATATTTATGATGAAAATTCACCCATAGTAGAGGGTATCAAAAAAGGAATTGACACCGTAAAGAATGTTTTTAAATAATCTCCTGAATTAGAAAACTAAAAAAGCTCCAAATGGAGCTTTTTCTTTTCTCTATATGTTATAAGAAACCTTATTTTGCGATGTTTACTGCACGTGTTTCACGAATAACTGTGACTTTCACCTGTCCGGGATAAGTCATATCCGTTTGGATTTTTTGTGAAATTTCGAAAGAAAGCTGGGCAGCCTTTTCATCGCTCACCTTTTCACTTTCAACCATTACACGAAGCTCACGTCCCGCTTGTATTGCATATGCTTTATTTACACCGCCGAATCCGAATGCAATATCTTCTAAATCCTTCAAACGTTGAATGTAAGAATCCAGCACTTGGCGTCTTGCGCCAGGTCTTGCGCCACTAATAGCATCGCAAACCTGTACAATTGGAGAAAGCAATCCGGTCATCTCAATTTCATCGTGGTGAGCTCCAATAGCATTACAAACTTCTGGTTTTTCACCATATTTCTCTGCCCATTGCATTCCTAAAAGTGCGTGTGGCATTTCGGTTTCGGTTTCGGGAACCTTTCCAATATCGTGAAGCAATCCGGCCCGTTTAGCCAATTTGGCGTTCAGTCCAAGTTCCGCAGCCATTACCCCACACAGTCTCGCCACTTCGCGAGAGTGATGCAATAGGTTTTGGCCGTAGGACGAACGATATTTCATACGTCCAACAGCTTTTATAAGTTCGGGATGCAGACCGTGTATTCCCAAATCGATAACGGTTCTTTTTCCCACTTCAATAATTTCCTCTTCAATTTGTTTGGTAGTTTTTTGAACAACCTCTTCAATACGTGCTGGGTGAATACGTCCATCGGTAACCAATTTGTGAAGCGATAGCCGTGCAATTTCCCTTCGTACGGAATCAAAACACGACAGGATAATAGCTTCTGGAGTATCGTCAACTATAATTTCAACACCTGTAGCAGCTTCAATGGCGCGAATGTTTCTACCCTCGCGGCCAATAATTCTACCTTTTACGTCGTCGCTTTCAAGATTGAATACGGACACGCAGTTTTCTACTGCTTCTTCCGTTCCTATACGTTGGATGGTATTGATTATAATTTTTTTGGCTTCTTGCTGAGCGGTCATTTTTGCTTCTTCCATAGAAGATTGAACATAGGCCATTGCTTGTGTTTTGGCTTCATCCTTCAAACTTTCCATTAATTGAGCTTTTGCATCCTCGGCAGAAAGACTGCTGATTACTTCCAACTGCTCAACTTGACTGCGGTGAAGCTTTTCTACTTCGCTTTGCTTTTTGTCGAGTATGGAAATTCTCTCGTCATAATCAGTCTTTTTACCTTCTAGCTCAGCATTTAATTTTTTTGATTTTGCAAGTTCGTTGG
The DNA here is from genome assembly GCF_001573155.1 of Aequorivita aquimaris. Taxonomy (GTDB): domain Bacteria; phylum Bacteroidota; class Bacteroidia; order Flavobacteriales; family Flavobacteriaceae; genus Aequorivita; species Aequorivita aquimaris. The sequence continues at coordinate 59,188 of NZ_JRWG01000011.1, forward strand.
AAACTTGTGATTCTTTGTCGCGTATTCTCTTTTCTGCTTCTGAAATTTTTTTGTCACGGTTCAGGATTACTTTTTCGTGTTCAGATTTCAGTTCCAGAAACTTCTCTTTAGCCTGAAGAATTTTATCCTTTTTTATGGTTTCGGCTTCAGATTTTGCCTCTTTCAGTATTGAAGATGCGCTCTTTTTTGCTCTCGTTATAAGTTGGGAAGCGTTATTGCGCTCCATTATTTTTGCAATAAAAAAACCAATCGCAATACCAACTATGGCGCTAATTACAATAGTTATGATGTCCATTTTTAGTTGAATTATATGTATAAAAAAAGCCTACATCAATATTATTATTTTGAATAAACTCCTTAAAAACAAGTTTAGGGTTAACAAGCTGGTCAAGTATCCGCTCAAAGACGGCTCGCTTTTACAACTTCAACTCACCCTTTTTAAAGAATTCCTGTTGAGTTTACCAAAAATTAGTATTAATGTAGGCAGTAACCTTATTTAATTAAAAGAACGTTATGATAACTGCTCTTGCAATAAACGGTCCAAAGCATTTAGCCTTGCTTCCATTTCCTGCGTATCGCTGGAATTATCAATTTGTTTTTGCTCAACCTGTGCTGCAAACTGGAGGGCACACATGGCCAAAACATCCTGTTTGTCGCGTACGGCATAACTTTGCTCGAACTTCTTAATCATTTCTTCTATCTTTTTTGTAGCCAACCGTAATCCCTCTTCCTGTGAAGGATTAATGGTCAAGGGATAAACCCTGTCTGCAATTGATAGTTTTATTTTTAATGGTTCGGCCATTGTTATATTTTTATTCAGAAAGTTGGCTTATGCAATGGTCAATTTCCCGAATGAGAGCGTTTATCTTGAGTTTAGTTTCTCGTTTATGCTGGTCGCTGCCGAGCATTGAATTTGCCATTTTTAATGAGTTACATTTTTCAGTCCAAGCTTCAATTTCTTCTTCAAATTGTTGCTGTTTTGACTGTAAAACTTTGAGTTCTTCTTCCAACGCTGCATTGGCCATATTTAATTTTTCGTGCCTTTTGAGCAGCTTGCCAATTCTATTTTCAAGAGAATCAACTATTTCAGAAAGATTACTCATTAAAATCTGTGTTCAATACTTCTTTCACAAAGTTAGCATACCATCGTTAATAAGCAAACAGTTTTCCATTATTTTTTGTATTATTGAAGAATAGTTACAATAAACCAATTCTCTCCCCTTTTAATTATAGCGTATTTTTATTTTTACCCTATGAAGAAAATTTTATCAATGCTACTCCTTTTTGGCGGGTTTGCGTACGGACAGAACGGTATACCGACAGATTATTTTTCCAATCCTTTGGATATAAACTTAGTGCTTTCAGGCAATTTTGGCGAAATGCGTGCCAACCATTTCCACAGTGGCCTTGATCTTAAAACTGAACAACGCGAAGGGCTGCCGGTATATGCCCCAGCTGATGGCTATGTGAGCCGAATAAACGTACAACATTACGGTTATGGAAAGGCGCTCTATATTCTTCACCCCAATGGATACACAACTGTTTATGGACATTTGCGAAGTTTTGCCGGCGATATTGAAAAGTATGTAAAAGACACACAATACAGTAAGGAAACATTTGAAGTAGAACTCTTTCCAGATAAAACGCTATTACCAGTAAAAAAAGGAGATTTAATTGCCTATACCGGAAATACAGGTGGCAGCGGCGGACCACATCTTCACTTTGAAATTCGCGATTCTTCACAACGGCCCATGAACCCATTGCTTTTTGGCATAGAGATTCCAGATTCAAAAAAACCTATTGTGAGTGCAATATTTGCTTATCCCGTTGGAGAAGATGCACACATCAACCAAAGCCAAAACCGTACAAAATTGCGGATGATAAAACAAAAGGACGGCAATTATAAAACTGAGGACATAAAAGCTTTTGGAAAGATTGGCTTCGGAATCACAACATACGATCAGCAGGACGGCGCTTCAAACAAAAATGGCGCATACAGTATTGAAACCCGCTTTAACGGTTCTCAGAAATTTAAGGTTCTTTTTGATAAATTTTCTTTTTCAGAAACACGGTATTTAAATAGATATACAGATTACAACTATTATGAAACCAACAAAAGTATGATTCAAAAGCTTTTCCGCGAAACCAATAATCCGCTGAGCATAATTACGGAAGAAGATAATAACGGATTCATAATAGTCCAAGATAGCCTACAATCTATTTACACTATTGAAGTAAATGATTTTAATGGCAATCGTATGTATATCTCAGTGCCCATTGAGGGTGCAAAGCTTGAAATTTTAGACCCAAAAAATATTGAAAAAACCGACGATTATATCTATGCGGACCACGCCACGTCAATCACCAAAGGCAAGTGGAGCATTTACATTCCTGCAAATAGTTTATATGAAGACACCTATTTGAATATAAAAGATGAAGGTGATGTTCTGGAATTTCACGAAGATTTAATTCCAATTCACAGCAATATTTCAATCACGGCAGATATTTCATCATACAATGAAGCTGACCGTGATAAACTCTATATTGGAAGATTGAACTATCGCGGCCAGCCGTATTATACATCCACAACCCGCAACGGAGACAAACTAACTGCCAAAACCCGAACCTTTGGAAGTTACACTATTGCCTCAGATACTACTCCTCCCACCATAAAGCCCGTTAATTTTTCTGAAGGAAAATGGATTAGCAACCAGAATTTTCTTCAATTGAAAATTACAGACGACCTTAGCGGAATTAGCTCCTACCGTGCCACTATCAATGAAAAGTTCATTTTGATGGAATATGATTACAAAAAAGACGTTCTAACTTATAATTTCAATGATAACGTAAATCTGGAAACAGAAAATAATTTGAAAGTTATTGTAATAGATAATGTGGGAAATAGTGCTACATTTGAAGCAAAATTTTTCAGAAAACAACCCTAACCCTTGCTTTTGAAAACAATTAAACTACCGCTTACACTCCTTTTCTTTTTCTTTGCAACCGTTGTATTTGCTCAAAAGGCAACAATACGAGGAGTTATTTTAGACGAAACCAACAATCCACTTTCTGGAGTTAACGTAACGTATGAGGACAATGGCACCATTTCAGATCTCAATGGTTTTTATTTGCTGGAAATTCCCGCAAATCAAGAAGTCATTATTACCTTTTCCCACGTTGGCCATAAAAATGCCAAGCTTCGTTTCAATTTAAGTCCGAATGAGGATTATGAATTGAATCCCGTGTTAAGAATGGATGTGGAACAAATTCCTGAAGTTGTGATTTCCGGTCGTGAAAACCGACGCATTGAAGGGATTGTAAATATAGAACCTGAGGTTATTCGCAAAATGGTGGGCGCCAATGCTGGTGTGGAAAACCTTCTAAAATCCCTTCCCGGAGTTAGTGGAAATGACGAATTGAGCACGCAATATGCCGTGCGTGGTGGTAATTATGATGAAAACCTAGTTTACGTAAACGAAATTGAAGTATATCGTCCATTCCTAATTAGAAGCGGACAACAGGAAGGTTTAAGCTTTGTGAATAGTGACCTTACCAGTAATGTTGATTTCTCTGCGGGAGGATTTCAAGCTAAATATGGCGACAAGCTTTCTTCGGTGTTGGATATTACATATCGTCGTCCCGTTGATTTTGGCGCTTCCCTAGACCTTAGCCTTTTGGGCGCAAGCGGTTCTGTGGAAGGAATTTCAAAAAACGGTCGTTTTTCGGGAATATTCGGAATTCGCTATCGTGACAACAGCCTATTTGTTGAAGCAAAGCAAACCGAAACCAATTACAGGCCAAAATTTGCCGATGCGCAAACCTATCTCACTTATAAATTCACCAATAAATTTGAACTGAGCTTTTTGGGAAATCTTTCCATTAACGAATACAATTACAGACCGTTAACCAGACAGACGAATTTTGGGACTATTACTGACCCAATCGCTTTACTCGTTTTCTATGAAGGCCGTGAAGAGGATCGCTACAATACTTATTTTGGCGCATTAAAATCTACTTGGGTTGTTTCAGACAACTATACTGCAAAATTTATAGCTTCTCTTTACCAAACCACCGAACAGGAATATTATGATATACTTGCCGAATATCGTTTAGGTGAAGTAAATACTGAAATTGGCAGTGAGGAATTGGGAGAGGTTGAATTTACACGTGGCATCGGCGGACAGCTTACACATGCTCGAAACGATTTGGACGCTTTAATCCTCAATGTAGAGCACAAGGGAAATCTAGCGTTAGAAGATAATAATATAGAATACGGCATAAAATATACACGCGAGGATATTCGCGATCGAGTTCAGGAATATGAAATTATTGATTCGGCAGGATTTTCCATCCGTCCGCCTATATTCCCTCCAAATAACCAACCTTACGAAGCAGATACTTCTCCAATTGTTCCCTATACCAATGTTCGTGCACAAAACGATACACAGATTGATAGAATTTCAGGTTATGCACAATGGAGTAGAAAAACAACACTTGGAACCAGTGAACTTTGGATGAATGCAGGTATACGTGCACATAATTGGACTGTGAGTGGAAAAAACATCACAAGCACTACGCAAACTGTTTTCAGTCCACGTGCACAGGTTTCATTAAAGCCCGACTGGGAAATGGATATGCTTTTCCGACTTTCGGGAGGGGTGTACCACCAGCCTCCTTTTTATAGAGAATTGCGCGACTCGTCGGGTACCGTACGCCCTGGGGTGAAAGCTCAAAAGTCTATCCATATTGTATTTGGAAACGATTATAGTTTCAAAATGTGGGATCGCAAGTTTAGATTAAATTCTGAAATTTACTACAAACACTTAACTGACGTAAACCCATATACTTTGGAAAATGTACGCATCCGTTACCGTGCAACCAATAATGCGGTTGCATACGCTTACGGGCTTGATTTACGCTTAGCGGGTGAATTTGTTCCCGGTACAGAAAGTTGGTTAAGCTTCGGATATTTAAAAACAGAGGAAAATATTGACGATCGCGGCTACATTTTCCGTCCGACAGACCAACGTTTAAAGTTTGGAATGCTTTTCCAGGATTATGTAAAAGTGATTCCTTCGCTTAAAATGTACCTTAACTTAACATATAACACGGGACTACCCGGTGGCTCTCCAAGTTATGCTGACCCATATAAATATCAAACCCGTTTAAATGATTATAAAAGAGCAGATCTGGGGATGAGTTACGTTATTGTGGACGATACAAAATTAAGGGACAGTGGCTGGTTGAAACCTTTTAAGGAATTTACCATCGGCGCAGAAATTTTCAATATATTTGATGTGCAAAACTCTATTACAAACACTTTTGTAAGAGATGTTTATACCAAGGTGCAATATGCAATCCCAAATTATTTGACGCCTCGTGTGTTTAACGTTAGACTTACCGCGAAGTTTTAAACACCGCTGTTTTGCCTACAACAAATTCAAAAATGGCAATTGATAATCTAACGCTATCCAGTAATACTACTATCAATAAATTCTTTTAAAACCTCTACTACATAATCCACTTCTTCTTTTTTATTGAAGCTGGAAAAAGAAAAACGAATGGAAGGCTTACTTAAGTCTTCCTGGGAAAGTATCTCATTCAAAACGTGCGAACCGCCCTCACTCCCACTTTGGCAAGCGCTCCCTTTGGAACACGCTATTCCTTTTAAATCCAACTGAAACAAAAGCAACATTGCTTTTTCGGCAGAAATGGGCAGACAAACGTTTAATAAAGTATACGTGCTTCGCTCATTATCATCACAGCTACCGTTGAATTTTACTCCAGGAATAGCAGTTAGTAGTTGTTCCTTAAAATAATCCTTCATCTCGGTAATGTAGGCTCGTTCTTTTTCAAGTTTGTGATACGAAAGTTTTAGCGCTTCTGCCATTCCAGCAATAGCGTAAACCGCTTCCGTGCCAGCGCGAAGTCCGCGTTCCTGTTCGCCACCGTGGATTAATGAGCGAATCCCTGAATTTTTTCTAATAAAAGCAAACCCCGCCCCTTTTGGTCCGTGAAATTTATGTGCTGCAGCGGCGGCAAAATCAATCGGAATTTCTTTAAAATCAAGTTCAAAATGGCCTACAGACTGTACGGTATCACTATGAAAAAGCGCGTTGTGTCCCTTACAGAGAAGCGCTACTCTTTTTAAATCAAGTAGGCTACCAATTTCGTTATTAACGTGCATCAGGCTCACTAATGTTTTTTGTGATGTATCTGCCAAAAGATTTTCCAAATGATTATAATCTATTTGGCCGCATTCGTCAACTTTTACAAAATCGAGCTGAATGTCGTATTCTTTTTGAAGCCATTCCAGAGTGTGCAACACAGCATGGTGCTCAATGCGGCTAGATACAATTCGTTTTACGCCAAGATCCCGCACCGCACTGCAAAGAATTAAATTATCTGCCTCGGTACCTCCGGAGGTAAATATAATTTCACTTGCAGAAACGTTTAAAAGTTTTGCTATTTCCTTTCGGGCATTTTCAAGTAATGATTTTGATGACCTCCCGTAAGAATGGGTAGATGAAGGGTTTCCGTATTCTGTTTTTAAAACTTCGGTAATGCAGGTTATAACGTCGTCGCGCAACTGCGTGGTAGCGGCGCTATCAAAATATACTTTCTTCATGAGGTACGTTTTATAATAAAAAACGGCTAGCGACCGAGTTCTATTTTTTGAGCACAGGCTCCTATTTTGTTTCGGTTGGCAAAAATACATATTAAAACAGTTTTGCCCACATTTCAGTTAAAAAGAAATGCGTTACTTTGTAATCGATGATGATTTTAAAATTTCCGATGAAAAAAATTCTTTTCCTTTTTATAGCTTCGTTGCTTCTTCAAAGCTGTGATGATGGCGATATAATTATTACATCCTTCAATTTTGATGATGCAGAGCTAAAGGCCTGTGGGCAACCGGGCAATTATGTGTTCTATAAAATAAATTCCGATGCATTGGAAAGTTTATCACTGAAATTAGGTGTTTCTGATAGTCTTTATAAAGACGCAGGGCCTAAAACTTATGCACTGAACGGCACTACAAATTTTGTAAATTATAGAACTTACGATGGTGATTTGGGCGCTAATTACTTCTGTAGCAGTATTCCTCCCACTGCTCCAATTGTGACTGTTGATTATTTGGCTGCATCTGGTTCGGCTGAACTCACTACAATTTTTTTATTTGATGATGATGATGGTGTTCCCGCAGAAGATGAATTTGATGGCGATACTGACGGCGATGGGATTCCAGATATGTATGATGAGGATGACGACGGCGACAACGTTCCGACAGTACTGGAATTAGACATTCAAAATGAAGACGGCGATGACAATCCACTTACCAACCCACTGGATACTGACAATGACGGAACGCCGGATTATCTGGACGTTGATGATGACAACGATGGCGTGCTGACCCGCAATGAAGACAAAAACATGGATTTGAACCCTCGAAATGATGTAACCGATCCCAATGTGGGTGCCGATTACCTTAACCAACAAGTAGCAGACACATATTTAGTGAATGAATACAGACTGCATGAATATTCCATCACGAAAAGCGTGAAAATTGTCTTGAAAAACCTTGTTTTGGTAAGTGGCGAAGAAGAAATAACCCAAGAGTCCCTTAATATGGGAACCATTGAAAGTATTGAGGTCATTGAAAAAGAAACCACCCCAGAATTTTGATTTGTAGAAGCGCGAATGCCTATTTCGTGTTCTGAAAAATATATACCTCGGTGGCCCCACGCCCGTATTTTTGATAATCGGCGTCGTAAAACTTTACATTATCATAACGATTGAATAGAAATTCCAATTCTGTTCGCAGTACCCCTTCACCTACACCGTGTATAAAAACTACTTTTTGAATGCGTTTTGAAATGGCAAAGTCCAATTGCCTTTTTGCAGTATCCAACTGTATCGTTAACATTTCATAATTATTAAGGCCGCGGGTCTTTGGCACTAGTTGATTGATGTGCAAATCCACCTCCATGGATGGTAAATTTCGCTCTTTGGGTTTAATGCGCTTACTTTTACCTGGTTTTTTGTGGTTTTTTTCTGACATAATTTCAGAGATATCCATCTTTGCCAATTCTCTTTTTGAAAGGGAACCATCCACAACGATTAATTCGTTTTTTGAAAAATCCAACTCAAAACCATCTGTGGTAAAAATAGTCACCTCATTACCCCTAATAGCAGTAATCACACCTGAAATGGCATCATCCAAGACTGAAACTTTATCGCCGATAATCATTTCTGAAATATTAAAATTTTAAAATATAATCTGCACCCATTACTTAATACTTTCTATCACTTAACCATCTATAAATGAAATTTTTACGTATTTTGTAGCATTGTGTACAATATATTGAATATTATTTTTAAATTTAAACCGTCAAAAAAGGCTTTATTGCCCCAAAAAAAGCTTTTAAAAATCGTAAAAATATGAAAAACCTACTACTCTTTTCAACTTTACTTCTATCAACTACTGGCGTTTTTGCGCAGCTAACCGTTAAGCCAACTTCCGGAGGTGCCGATTCATATATCTATGTTAACGACGAAGTGGTTTTTGTAACCCAAGAGATTAACCTTACTAGGAATCTTAGTGGCCCAGCCAATATTGAGGCAAGTATCTATCTCCGAAATAATGGCCAGTTAATACAGGGCGGAACCACATCTACCAATAGTGGAGATGGACAACTTTCCGTACAACAAAATTCTCCAGTTACTAATGCATTTGCTTATTATTATTGGTGTTCACCGGTAGGAAATTCAGATGGTAATACAGGTAGTGGGAATATTCCATTCGGCTTAGGTGGGATCTATGAAGATATTAACAGCGTTCCAGGTGTTGGAGTGGCTGCCCGTCGCAGTTCAAACATTTCCGGCCGTGATGGTTTTACTAGCCCATTGACCATTTCCCGGCGTTGGATGTATACACATCCAGATCCCGGCACGGAGGCAGAAGGGAACTATATCCGAATTAACGCGACAAATGGTGCTCAAGCTGGGTATGGTTTTACAATGAAAGGCGTGAATTTAAATGGCAATACGCCTTCAGGTGCTCCCTGGGGACACGATCAAATTTACGAATTTAGGGGCAGACCTAATAATGGAGATATTACTAACATTCCTGTTGACGGACCCGTTGGAACCTTTCCAAACACGTCTGCAATGATGACACTTTCAGGAAATCCATATCCTTCCGCCCTCGACATGAATAAATTTTATCATGATTCTGCAAATGCAGTTTTGGGCGCTATCTATTATTACGATGAGGATAGATCCGTAATGAGTCATTATTATAGCCAAAAGCCCTTTGGTTATGGCGTTTGGGTTCCGGATGGTCCTGACAATACTCCAGATAATCCCCATGATTTTTTAGGCACATATACTCCTGCTCCGTTTTATATCTGGAACGCCGGCGGTGGAAGTACATCACATACAGGACCTGGTGGTGGTAGTGATCAAAATAAAAGATATGCCCCAATTGGCCAAGGATTTATGCTGATAGGCAATAGTTTAGGAACTGTAACAATTAAAAATTCGCATCGTGTTTATATTAAAGAAGGGGCCGCAAACCATTCCGTATTCCAAAGACCGGAAGGCGATAGTGGCTCACAGATTAACCTACCAAATGATACAGGCTTATCTACAGCCGCAGAAACTGCCAGAGAGAATTATCGTACTCCTATCATGCGTATATGGTCTATTTTTGATGAAGCGGTAACCCGTGAATTAGCACTAACTTTTCATGAACAAGCTACCGACGGTTATGATCGTGGCTTTGATGGGCTCAGTCCACAAGATTTAAAAACCGACGCTTACTTCCCTATTGGCGAAGATAATAATAGAAAACCTTATGTTATTAACGGTATCAAATACAATCCAAACAAACAGGTGCCTATTGCCTTTAAAATTAAAAATCAGAGCAAACTTGACCTAAAAGTGGTTGAAGAAGTGAAAAAGCCATATGCCCATGCGTATCTTTATGACAGGCTTGAAAATACCTATCAACAAATTACAGGAGGTATGAGCGCCACTCTTAATCTACCTGCGGGGACTTACGATAACAGATTCTTTATTATTTTCCGTAATCAAAACCTACGCCGCGATATTCCCCAAACGGAACTTAATGAAAAACTAATTGTAATGGAAAATGTTACTTTTTTCCAAAACAATCCACTACAGCAATTGGAAATTAGCAATCCTGAAGGATATGTTATTAAATCTGCTTTAGTGTACGATATGAACGGAAAGTTGGTAATCCAAGAAAAAAACTTAGGTGATCAATCAAAATATAGCTTCTATACTGGTAATTTGAGCGATGGTGTTTATTTGGTGAAACTTCTGACCGAAGATGATATTGCCATTGACTATAAAGCAATTGTTCATAACAAATAAAATATAACCTTTATGACCATAAAGGGCCTCGAAGATTATATGGTTCCTTGTATAAACAAGAAAATCTTCGGTGTAGAATGTTTGGGCTGTGGCATGCAACGTGCTACAGCCCTTCTTTTTTCAGGGCAGTTTGAAGCTGCTTTTAAAATATATCCTGCTATTTATACCATTTTCCTCTTATTGGCCGTAATTGCGGTAAACTTTTTTATTAAATTCAAGTTTGATTATCAAATAAAAATTGGGCTTATCTTGCTGAATGCCATTATAATGGTGGTGAGTTATTTCATTAAGATGAACCACTTTATTTAATATAGATTGTTTAAAATTTTAAATTTTTTGGGTACATTTAAGGCACAACTGAAAAATCAAATAAATTATGGAACAACAAAAACTACCCAACGCAACCTTAATTCTCATCTTCGGAATAATTTCTATAGTAACTTGTTGTTGCTATGGTTTAGGTCTTATATTCGGAATTGTCGCTATTGTTATGGCGGGCAAAGCCACTAAGGTGTATATGGCAAACCCTGAACTCTATTCAGGCTACCAGAACGTTAAAACGGGAAAGATCCTTTCTATAATAGGCATTATACTCAGCGCTATTTATTTAATTTACGTAATCTACCTCTTTTCAACTATAGGAATGGAAGGCATTATGAATATGAATGAAGAGCTTATGAAGGAATATGGTATGTAGTTCTTCATTATTTCTTATTAAAAAAAGCGGCCTTAGTGGCCGCTTTTTATATATAAAAGTTACTGCAAAATAATTATTCAAACGATTTTAATGTTTCTATGATTATGGAAACACAGTCCCTCAATTGTTCTTCATTCATCACCAAGGGAGGTGCAAAACGAATAATATTTCCGTGGGTTGGTTTTGCCAACAGTCCATTGTCACGAAGTTTTAGGCAGATGTTCCAAGCTGTATCGCTATCTTCAGAGTCATTGATTAATACCGCGTTCAGCAATCCTTTTCCACGAACAAGTTTCGCTATACTACTTGTTTCAATATAACTGCTAAGTTCACTGCGGAAAATTTTTCCAAGCCTTTCTGCATTCTCGGCAAGCTTTTCATCACGTACCACAGTAAGCGCTGCGATAGCCACAGCAGCAGCTACAGGGTTTCCTCCAAAAGTGGAACCGTGATTTCCAGGTTTTATAACGTTCATCACATCATCATTGGCAAGAACCGCAGAAACTGGATAAGCGCCACCGCTCAAAGCTTTCCCCAAAATCAAAAGATCAGGTTTTACATCTTCATGGTCAACAGCAAGAATCTTTCCGGTACGGGCAATCCCAGTTTGCACTTCATCAGCTATAAAAAGAACATTGTGCTTTTCACACAAAGCCTTTGCTTTTCGCAAATAACCTTCTGAAGGTACATAAACGCCTGCTTCTCCTTGAATAGGTTCCACCAAGAATCCAGCAATATTTTTATTGCTTTCCAAATGCTCCTCAAGTTGTTCAAGATTGTCGTATTCTATCTTTATAAAACCTTTGGTGTAAGGTCCAAAATGCTTGCGCGCAACGGGATCGTTGCTAAAAGAAATAATCGTGGTGGTCCTTCCGTGAAAGTTGTTTTCGCAAACAACGATTTCGGCCTCGTTTTCATCGATGCCCTTCTTCTCATAAGCCCACTTTCTACAAATTTTTAAAGCTGTTTCCACGGCTTCGGCACCCGTATTCATTGGGAGCAACTTATCGAAATTGAAAAACTCACAAGCAAATTTTTCATATTTCCCTAGCATATCATTATAAAATGCGCGGGAGGTCAACGTTAATGTTTTGGCTTGTTCCGTCATTGCGCCCACTATTTTTGGATGACAGTGTCCTTGGTTTACCGCAGAATAGGCTGAGAGAAAATCATAATATTTCTTGCCTTCCACATCCCAGACATACACACCTTCTCCCCTGCTTAAAACCACAGGAAGTGGATGATAGTTGTGGGCTCCGTACTTGTTTTCTAAATCGATAGCTTTTTGTGAAGCTGTTTGCTCTAAAACTGACATAAAGTTGTAATAATTTTGAAGTAAAAAAGTTGTTATTCCTACTTTAGGGAGAGAAATCATCCGTGGGTTGCAAATTACTAAATATATCCCATATTTTTTGAAGCCTTAACAGGATTTAAACCTAACAATTATGCTATTTTTGCGCCTATGGCAAGAAAAAATAATAGAGTGGTTTTTGAAAATGTTGAAGTGGTAGATGCTGGCGCTAAGGGTAAAGCTGTTGCTAAAGCCCCGGATGGTCGAGTAATTTTTATAAACAATGCTGTACCCGGCGATGTGGTAACCGTTCAGACTTTCAAAAAGAAGAAAGCATTTTATGAAGCTTCCGTAACTTCAATTTCAAAATATTCCGAAAAAAGAGTTGAGCCCGTGTGCCCCCACTTCGGGGTTTGTGGTGGGTGCAAATGGCAGAATCTTGGCTACGAGCATCAACTATATTACAAACAAAAGGAGGTGGCACAAAACCTGCAGCGCATTGGTAAAATTGAATTGCCCGAATTCCAACCCATTTTGGGTTCGGAGAAGCAATATTTCTACCGTAACAAAATGGAGTTCTCCTTTAGTGATAACAAATGGTTAACGTTGGAACAAATTAAAAGTGACAAGGTTATTGAAAACCGAAACGCGTTGGGTTTCCACATTCCCGGAATGTGGGATAAAATTTTGGATTTGGATATTTGCTACCTACAGGCAGACCCCAGCAATGCCATCCGCGACTTTATTAAAGCGAAAGCTGAAGAATTGAATCTTGCATTCTTCAACACAAGAAATCAAGAGGGTTTTTTACGAACATTGATGATTCGCACCACATCCACTGGCGAAGTGATGGTTTTAATTCAGTTTTTTCACGAAGATGAAGAAAATAGAAAACTGCTGTTAAATGCCGTTGCCGAAGAATTTCCACAGATAACTTCACTATTATATGTAATCAATTCCAAAGGGAACGATACGCTTTACGATCAGGAAATTGAACTTTTCCACGGAAGGGATCATATTTTTGAGGAAATGGAAGGGTTACAATTTAAAATAAACGCAAAGTCTTTTTACCAAACCAATAGCGAACAAGCTTTCGAGCTTTACAAAATAACCCGTGATTTTGCAGGTTTAAGTGGAAATGAACTGGTTTATGATCTTTATACCGGAACGGGTACCATTGCACAATTTGTGGCAAAAAAAGCACAAAAGGTTATTGGCGTTGAAGCCGTACCAGATGCCATTGAGGCTGCTAAAGCCAATGCGCTGTTAAACAAAATCGAAAATGTTGAGTTCTACGTAGGCGATATGAAAAAAGTTTTCAATGAAGAATTTATTGCTGCTCACGGCAGACCTGATGTTGTCATCACAGACCCCCCTCGCGACGGCATGCACGCTGATGTAGTGGCACAGCTTATAAATTTAGAAGCGCAAAAAATTGTGTACGTTAGTTGCAACAGTGCTACCCAGGCACGTGACCTGGCCCTTTTGGATGCAAAATATAAAGTGACAAAAGTGCAGCCTGTAGATATGTTTCCACAGACGCACCACGTAGAAAATGTTGTACTTTTGGAAAAACGATAAAAAAGCAATGGCTAAAAGAATAATTTTTTTACTCCTCATCATTTATGCTTTTAAAGGCTGTACAAAAGATGACATTTGCCCTCCAGATACTGCAACTACTGCAAATTTGGTTATTGCTTTTAATGATATTGCAAATCCTTCAAACACAAAAAGTGTAAATGTGCTGAGTGTAATTACAGATAATGATGATGCCGTTGAAATAATTTCCTTTGAAAATACGGATGAAATTGCAATTCCGCTTAACACTACTTCAGATACTACAAAATATCTTTTTAAAAGGAGTCTTATTTCAAGTTCAGATACAATTAATAATATTGATAAAATAACTTTTGTATACCAACGGAGGGAAGATTACGTAAACCGTGCCTGTGGTTTTAAAGTTGAATATTTTAATATAGATCCAGTCCTCGAGAGTGAAGGAACAGAAAATTGGATACAAGAAATTATCGTAAACAGAGATATCGTCAATGATGAAAATAGCGCCCATATTACTGTGTTGCATTAATCTTTTTTGCGGCACACATTCCTTTGTGGCGCAAGAAAGCTCTAATATCTCCACCGATACCGTTCCAAAAATTGAAAAGTTTGGGATTCGCGTGGGTGTAGATTTGGCAAAACCTTTACGAACTTTAATAGAAGACGGTTATTCAGGTTTTGAAATAATGGGTGATTTCAGAGTGACCAAAAAGTTTTATGCCGCAATAGAATTAGGAAATGAAAAAAAAGATTGGGATGAACCATACATTTCTTCAAAAACCAGCGGTAGCTATGCCAAAATAGGGTTCGATTACAATGCCTATGAAAACTGGCTCGGTATGCAAAACGCCATCACGCTGGGCTTACGGTATGGTTTTTCAACCTTTAAACAAGAATTGCTAAGTTACAGAGTTTATACAGACAATCCCGCCTTTCCAACCGAAACAATATTTGCACCTCAGGAATACAGTGGCCTGAATGCGCATTGGGCAGAATTTATTTTGGGAATTAAAACTGAAATAGTAAACAATCTTTATTTGTCCTTAAACGTGCAACTAAAAAGAAAAATTTCAGAAACCGAACCCGAGAATTTCGCAAACCTTTACATTCCCGGTTTCAACAGAACCTACTATTATAGTGAGTTTGGCGTTGGGTATGGGTATTCAATTTCTTATTTGATTCCTATATTTAAGAAAACAGCCTCCCAGCCCTCAAAGGTGGAATAATTTCTTCCAACTGAAAACCGCAACTGAAAACTGCGACTGAAAACCGCGACTGAAAACCGCGACTGAATACTGATTTACTGCTTACTGGCTTTCCTGCTGCCCTCGTACATTTCATAGCGCACAAGTTTAGACTCCAACTTTCCGTTGAAAAGTTTTATTTTTTTTGAAGGTCGAAGTCCAACAAATTTCAATGCTTCCATATTTGATGTAATCATCCATGCCTGAGTTCCGGGATACCCACGTTTTAAGGCATTGCCAATAGAGCTGTAAAATTCCTCCACATCCTTCACCGAGATACGTTCGTCATACGGCGGATTGAAAACGATATACAAGGGTTTTTCATTTTCTTTTTCACTTTCAAAGAAATCTTGCTGCTTCACTTCAATAAAATCCTGCAAATTGGCGCTTTTGATATTTTCCTTAGCCTTATGTATTGCTACCGGGTCGGTATCAAAACCATAGATTTTATGCGGAAAGTCGCGAACCTTTTTTAGGGCCGCCTCTTCAATCTTTTCATAAAGGTCAACATCAAAGTCAGGCCAGGTCTCAAAGCCAAATTCCTCACGGTTTAAGTTTGGCGGAATATTGCAAGCTATCATCGCAGCTTCGGTCAGCAATGTTCCGCCACCGCACATCGGGTCTAAAAAGTTGCATTGCCCCTGCCAACCAGAAAGCATTATAATTCCTGCCGCAAGCACTTCGTTTATAGGTGCCAACGTACTTTCAACCTTATAGCCACGCTTGTGCAGCGATTCTCCCGAGCTATCAAGGGAAACGGTACAAATATTCCTATCAATATGAATATTTATACGAAGCGTAGGGTGGTCCAAATCTACATCGGGCCGTACCCCTTCCCTATCGCGGAACCTATCAACAATAGCATCCTTTGTCTTTAGGGCAATATATTGGGAATGTGTAAAAACATCAGAAAAAACGGTGGCGTTTACTGCAAGAGTGCCTTTTACATCCATATAGTTTTCCCAAGGCATTTCGTAAATCTTTTTATAAAGATCTTCTTCAGTAAATACATTGAAAGCGGTAATCGGTTTCAAAATTTTAATGGCAGTGCGGCAACATAGGTTTGCTTTGTACATGAATCCTGTATCGCCTTCAAAGGAAACGTTTCGGGTGCCTATTTCAATGGAAGAAGCACCTAATTGGCGAAGCTCCTGTGCCAGAAGTTCTTCCATCCCAAAAAGGGTCTTGGCAACCATTTTAAAATTCTTTGTCATAATATTTAAACAGATTTCCTGCAAAAATACAGTATTTTAGCAGGGCGAAACGATAACTATGCAAAAAGAAAAAGACAATTGGTACGCTTCGTGGTTTAACACTCCTTATTACCACATACTTTACAAAGACCGAAACCATCGGGAAGCGGCACTTTTTATGAACCAGCTTACCGAATTTTTAAGCTTAAAGCCAAAAGATACTATTTTGGATTTGGCCTGCGGAAAAGGTCGCCACGCAAAATATCTGTACAAGCAAGGTTTTGATGTTACGGGTATAGATCTTTCCGAAGAAAGCATTCAGCACGCAAAGCAATATGAAAAACCGGGCCTTCATTTTGAAGTCCACGATATGTGCCTGCCCTACTCGAAACAATTCGATGCGGTTTTCAATCTTTTTACCAGTTTTGGATATTTCGAAAACGAAGAAGATAATCTACGTACCATTAAATCAATAAAAACTGAGCTAAAACCGGATGGATATGGCGTGATTGATTTTTTGAATGTAGAATTGGCCATTAAAAATTTGGTTCCCAATGAGAAGAAAAAAATGGGCAATATACTTTTTCACATTGAGAAATATTTAGAAGATGGATACATCGTAAAAAACATAAAGTTCTCAGACGATGGTCAGGATTATCATTTTACCGAACGCGTGAAGGCATTGACTTTAGCAGATTTTGAAGGCTATTTTGAAGAAGCTTCTATTGAACTCAAGCATACATTTGGTGATTATCATTTAAATAAATTTGATAAAAATACTTCCGAACGCCTAATACTAATTTTTAGTTGATGAATTATTTATTGCTTTTCCTTTCAGTTGCATTTGGGTATGTAATTGCTTTATTTCTTAAAAAAAGAGAATTGAGGAACATGGAGGTATTTCTTGCGTTTAGTGGTGCCTTCCTTCTTTCCATTACCGTTTTTGAATTACTTCCCCACGTTTTTGAAACACCCTCAAAGCGTATCGGCGTTTTTATAATGATTGGGATTTTATTGCAGATTTTTTTAGAATTCTTTTCAAAAGGGGCTGAACATGGGCACGTACATTTGCATACGGAAAGTAAAAAATTTCCCTGGTTACTTTTTATAAGTCTCTGTATTCATGCCTTTATGGAAGGATTTCCCATTTCAGAAGAAAACAATCTTTTAATTGGTGTGATTGTTCATAAAGTACCGGTAGCAATAATCCTGTCGTTCTTTTTTATTACCGCTGGTTATAAACGTATAATTACATTGGCATTTCTTTTTTTCTTTGCATTAATGACGCCAATAGGAAATTACATTTCAAACCATTATAGTTTTGTTCATCACTATGAAACTGAAATCACATCAGTAGTTATTGGTATATTTCTTCACGTCTCTACTACAATTCTTTTTGAAAGTTCCAAAAACCACAAGTTTAATCTTACCAAAATGAGTGCTGTAATTATTGGGATTATTATTGCTTTTCTTTTATAAAGTAATTTGAAGCAATATATGGACTTAATAAGCTTAACGCTTATTATGGAAATACATAAGAATATCGGTTAATTTTAAGAGAGTATATACAATTCTTTTCCTTTCACATTACACATAATTTACTAATATGTTTAAGTGTTTTATTTTTATAATTGCATTATCTCATTTCATATCTTAACAGAGAGTGTTTATTTCAACGTAGGTTCTAAAGAAAGTTGTCGTAAATTTTGAAAGATGGGGATGTATAATTAGGTTTATAAACGAGTTCAATATATATACCCGAGCCACTCCGCAAGCGCATAGTTTATCTCCCTTTACCCCATAAAAAAAGTCCCTCATTTTTCAATGAAGGACTTTAAAGGAAGGCGGCGACCTACTCTCCCACTGGATAGCAGTACCATCGGCGCAAACGGGCTTAACTTCTCTGTTCGGAATGGTAAGAGGTGAGCCCCGTCGCTATAACCACCTTAGTTTTAAGTGTTCAGTGTTCAGTTGCAGTTGGCAGTAAAAAATACTGTTGCTTGCAGTTTTGCACCTTGCACTGTCCGCCATTGGCGGACAAATATCTTGACATATCGAAACAAACAATAGAAGAAAAGTGAAC
>NZ_JRWG01000012.1 GCF_001573155.1 Aequorivita aquimaris
ATCGAGGTGGTGGCCACGGGCGAGGGCACCTACGAGTACCAGCTGGACAACGGCCCCTTCCAGGACAGCAACATCTTTGAGGGCGTGGCCCCGGGCGACCACACGGTGACCATCCGGGACGTCTATGGCTGCGGCAGCGTGACTTTCGACGTGGGGGTCATCGACTACCCGCCGTACTTTACGCCCAACGGCGACGGCTACCACGACACCTGGAACATCATCGGCATCGCCAGCGGCGACCCTACGGCGAAAATCTATATCTTTGACCGCTTCGGGAAGCTGCTCAAGCAGCTCAGCCCGCTGGGCCAGGGATGGGACGGCACCTACGGGGGAAGCCCCATGCCGTCGAGCGACTACTGGTTCCGCGTGGAGTACACCGAGGACGGAAACCAAAAAGAATTCAAAGGACACTTTACCCTAAAACGATAAATAGAAATTATGAATATTAAACAAATCTCCCTCATCCTACTTTTGTTTTCATCTCTTTATGGATTTTCACAAGACGGTATACCCGTATATTCAGAATATTTAGCTGATAATCTATATATACTGCATCCATCGATGGCGGGAGCGGCAACGCACAATCAAATTCGTTTGACGGCACGTCAGCAATGGTTTGATCAAGATGAAGCTCCGAACCTTCAGACACTTAATTTTAATGCACGTCTTGGAGAACGCTCAGGGGTTGGTGTTATTTTTTATAATGATAAAAATGGTTATCATTCCCAAACAGGAGGATATATAACATATGCCCACCATATTATGTTTTCTAGAAGTGAAGCAGATTTAAATCAGCTATCTTTTGGATTGAGCGCCGGATTAACACAATCACGTTTGGATGAGACTCAATTTGACCTCACAGATTTTGATCCTGTGATTGGAGGAATTATTCAGAGTACTTCATACTTTAATGTAGATGCCGGGCTTTCGTATAACTTTTTGGATTTTTCGGCACATTTCACAGTAAAGAATATCATCTTTCAGAATAGATCAATCTATACTGAAAAGTATGAATCAAACAACCAAAGAAAGTATTTGATTTCAGCTGCATACGCTATCGGTCAATATGGAGCGGATTGGAGCTACGAGCCTTCTTTTCTTTTTCAATGGAGCGAGCGTACTGGTGAGCAGGCTGTGGACGTAAACTTTAAAGCGTATAGAAAAATGGATTTTGGGCAATTGTGGGGCGGATTATCATACCGAAGAAGTCTTGATGGTGCAGAATACCTTAATGGTGAAGAGATAAAGGCACAAAAACTTCAATGGTTCACGCCAATTTTAGGAGTAAATTATAAAAACTTTATGTTTGGGTACAACTACTCTTACCAGTCGGGAAATGTAAAGTTTGAGAGTGGTGGTTTTCATCAAATCACACTAGGTTATGACTTTTTGGGTGGAAGACCCGAACCGTACGATTGTAATTGTCCTGCCATTAACTAATAAAGTGTAAAAAAAAGGGCCTGATATTTACTCAGGCCCTTTTTTGTATGGAGAATATTATTGCCACGTATAATTTTTCTTTTTGGCTTGTTTTTTTATGGCTTCAACCATAGCATTTTCCAAACCATTGTTTGTTTCTTTGGAGTGCTCGGCGATGTACTTTCGGCGTTGCTCGTTTAGCTCCATGATTTCTTTCTGAATCGCTTCTCTTTCGGAACGTTTGGTTTCGAGATATTTTTTTATTTCCGAAGTGCTTTTTCCTTTCAATTCCTGCGGTAATTCTTCCTTTTTCAATTTATCATAACTAAAGTCTTCTTCTTTTTCGGCATCTACTAAATCCCAAGTACTGTTAGTGTATAAATGGCTTCCTTTTGATACTGTTCGGCTTACTGCGTTTGCTTTGCTATATTCTTCAGCATTTGAATCTTGCTCATTTTGCATCGCCTTTTTCATTTCTCCACGGGTTCCGTAAGGTACATAGGTGTTGTTCAGTTTTATATTTAGTTGAATTATTACATCATCATATGGAGATGGAACATAAACGGTTTGTTGGTTTTGGTTAATGGCCATATAGTCGCCATAGGTAAGTTGGGCGCCATCTTTCCAATAGCTGTCAATTCCGTGGCGGTAATCTCCACAAAAAATCGTGTTTACAACCACCCCATTTTCCTTGGCATTTGCTGCAGCATCTTTGTAATTGATGCTTCCTTGCGTAAAAGGTTCGTTTCCGGCAATAAAAACCATTTTTAAATCGTCATCCTCATTGCCCCAATCCAATTTATTCAATGATTCTTGAATAACAGCACCGCAATACTCACTGCCGCCATTGGTTGTTAAGGAGAAAAGTTCTTTGGAAACATCGTCCAAATCTTCCGTAAAGTTTAAAATTTTTCTGATGTAATTGTCGCGCGAACTCAAGTTGTCATTTCCATATTCGTATAAAGCAATTTGAAGTTTTGGTCTTTCATTTCGGCATTTGGCGTAGCTCAATTCATTCACTATCTCCCAAAGCTGTGCCTTAGCTTGGTCTATGAGTCCGTCCATGCTGTTACTCGTGTCCAACAGGAGGGCAACTTTTATATAGTGTTCTTTTTTCAAATTTTGATTTTCGACTGTAGCAAGTAATTGGTCGTAAGGTTTTTTAGTTTCGGCTTTGCACGAAAGGGTCATGGTGAAAGCCGCGAAGAGTAAAATAATCTGTAACTTTTTCATAATTGATATTTTTTAAGTGATTTTAAACAGTATAAACCTAGTGTAGACTTTGTTTAAAAAAAAACTGCTTTGAGGAAGCACTTTATCTGCCTTAGGGAAGCGTATATTTGGATGAGTGAAGTATTCTTTTTTCACATAAGTTGAAGCTATTTCAGAAAAACGTAATTTTAAGCATTGCGGTAAAGTGCGTATGTTTACCGTTTTAATATTAAAATGAAAAACTTTCTTTTTCTATTTACGGCGCTTACCATATTTTCTTCCGTTGCATGCTTTTCACAAGTAAACCGGCAATCGGAAAACAGACCTTTTATGCTGAAGGGTCAAGTGGTGGACGGCGAAACCAATATGCCAATCCCAAAAGTGAATGTTGAAATATTGGGCGGCCAGTACACTACCACAAATCTTTCGGGACGTTTCTCCATTTCAGCAAAAATAGGGGATGAGCTAATTATAAAAAGCGATGATTTTGTAACGGTTTATTATACGATAACCAAAAATGACTTTATTACCGTTCGCGTGGAAAAAGCCAAGGGGGAAACCGAACCTGTGGTTGCTAAAAGTCCAAAAAACACTATGCAGGCTGGCTTTAAGGTTTATTTGGATTCTGCTAGGTTTTTTCTGAAAAAAGATGCGCAGAAAAGTATTGAATATGTAACCCGTGCCCTGGAACCGGGACAAAATAAAACAATTTCAAAAAAGGAAAATGGTCAAGCTTTTGAGACTTTGGGCGATATCAACTTGTTTTGGAACCAGCCCGATCTGGCGATCGATAATTATAAACGAAGTCTCCAAAACACACTGAATACAGAAGTTTCCATAAAATTGGCAAAGGCATTTGCGCAGAATAAAAATTATCAAGAAAGTATTACAACACTTCAGAATTTATCAAAAGGAAACCTCTCAGCTTACCAAAGAGTAGAAGTTTACGAGAGCTTGGGCGATACCTATAAGGCTATTGGCGATGGCGTGAAAAGTGTTTTCAATTATCAAAAGGCACTGGATGTAGCCAAGGAAAACCAAATCACCCCAAAAATCACCAACCTAAATTCCAAAATTGGTGAAGCATACGCCCAGAGTGGGGCGCTTAATGAAGCCGAGGAATATTTTGACAACTCCCTAAAATTGGCCAAGAGGGAAAATAAACAGCGTGCAGTTTCTGAAAAAAATAAGGTGGCAGATTTCTACAACCAAAATCGAGAGTATGACAAAGAAATACAGCTTCGTGAGGAAACCTTGGAAGAACTGAACACGATGGGCAAGGGTACTACTGTAGAAGACGAAGCGCTTACCCCACAACGTCAAAACTATAAAATAGCCAATGCCTTTGTGGCACAGGAAAAGTACAAACAGGCCATTCCATATCTTGAAAAAAGTATAGCTGAAGCCGATAAAAAGGAAGATTTGATAGTACAAAAAGATGCTACTCGAAAACTTTCAGAAATTTATCGCGACATCGGTGAATATGATAAAGCCACCGAAAGCTACCAACGGTATGTGGAAGTTGTGGATGAACTTTATGTGAAGAAAGAACAGGAAATTAGTCAAGCGGCACGCTTCACAAAAGAAATCACACTAAAACAAAACCGTATTGCCAGTTTGGAAAACGACCGAAAGCTAAATGAAAGCCGTTATAAACTAGCCTTTGAAAACCAAGAATTGATAGAGCGAAATAGCCAAATACAAAAGTGGGTTATCATTTCGTTGGCCATTATTGTTTTGTTACTTGTTTTTGCAGCTTATACACAGTACAAAAACGTAAAACAGCAAAAATTCGCTAATAATCTTTTGGCTCTCAAATCGCTTAGGTCGCAGATGAATCCGCATTTTATCTTTAATGCCCTCAACTCAGTAAACAGCTTTATTGCGGTGAATGACGAACGTGCCGCAAATAAATATTTGACCGATTTTTCACTCTTGATGCGCTCTGTTTTGGAGAACAGTGAAGAGGATTTTATTCCTTTGGAAAAAGAAATTGAACTCTTGGAACTCTATGTGAAACTTGAACATTTTCGGTTTAAGGATAAGTTCGACTATAAATTTTCAGTAGATGAAGCCATCAATTTAAATGAGTTTGTAATTCCACCAATGTTACTTCAGCCCTATGTGGAAAACGCAGTATGGCACGGACTTCGGTATAAGGAGGAAAAAGGCTTATTGGAGATTGGTTTTAAAAAGATAGATGCCAAAACCGTAAAGATTACTATTCAAGATGATGGTATTGGCCGTACTAAGTCGAAAGAATTCAAAACCGAAAACCAAAAAAAGCAGAAGTCCAAGGGAATGGGCAATACCCAAAAACGTATAGCTATTTTGAACCAAATGTATAAAGACAAAGTAGATGTAACAGTGGAAAATGTTTTTGAAAACAGTGAAGGTACCAGAGTAGAACTTATTTTAAAGAAAGATTGATGAAACTAAACGCAATAATAGTAGAAGACGAGGAAACCAGCCGGGAAATCCTTAAAAATTATCTGGCAAAGTATTGTCCCTGCATTGCTCTAAAGGGCGAGGCCGGAAATGTGGATGAAGCTTTGGTTTTGATTCGAAATAATGATTTAGATGTGGTTTTTCTCGATGTGGAGATGCCCTTTGGCAATGCGTTCGATTTGTTAGACAAGGTTGGCGACCGCCAGTTTGAGACCGTTTTTGTAACGGCGTACAACCACTATGCTATTGATGCGCTGAATGCACACGCTTCCTATTATTTGCTGAAGCCCATTTCCATAGATAAGTTGATCGAGGCCGTTGATTATGTTTCAGAAATAAAAGCTAAGGAAAACAGTCTTCAAAATTCAATTTTAAAGCCACTGCAAACACAAGTGGCTGGCAAAATAACCATTCCGCTGCAAAACGGTTTTGAAGTGCTTCAAATGGAAGAAATCCTTTATTGTCAAGCAGATGATAACTATACGCAGATCTATTTAAAGAAAGGAAAACGATTGGTAAGCAAGACGCTAAAATATTTTGAAGATTCCCTTGCGGAAAACGGTTTTGCTCGCGTTCACAAATCTTATTTGGTAAACGTGAACGAAATAACCGAATACAAAAAAGGAAAGGGCGGGAGCGTAGTACTTTCCAGCGGGAAGGAAATAATGGTTAGCCCTTCGCGAAAGAAGGAATTGCTAGCTTATTTTGGCTAAAAATTTATTTGGAAACACAAGTGTGATGCTGTATATTTATAGCTCAATTGGAAGCCGAATATACTTCACGCTTTAGTGCCTTTCCAAGAGATTTGAAATTTAATTTTTTTCAGCCCTAAGCCATCTCTATGCCGACCCTATGCCGACCCTATGCCGTCTCTAAGCCGACGTTATGCCGACTCTACCTCATAGATACTCCCTAAATACCCTATAAAAACGTCACAATTAAGTTATTCTAATTTTACAAAGAACTACAAATTACAACCGATGATATTAAAACCCGTAAATGGAAAACATCCAGAAATTCCCAAAGATTGCTTTATTGCTGAAAACGCCACTATTGTTGGTGATGTGGTAATGGGCAATGAATGCAGCGTTTGGTTTAACGCTGTGATTCGCGGCGATGTGCATTTCGTTAAAATGGGCAATAAGGTAAACGTGCAGGACGGTGCGGTAATTCACGCCACCTACAAAACCTCTCCCACTACCATAGGCAACAACGTATCCATTGGGCATAACGCTATTGTTCATGGTTGCACAATCCATGATAATGTTTTGATCGGAATGGGAAGCATCGTCATGGACGATTGTGTGGTGGAGAGCAATACCATTATAGCCGCTGGTGCAGTAGTGTCAAAGAACACTAAAGTTGAAAGTGGAAGCATTTACGCCGGTATTCCCGCCAAGAAAATTAAAAACATAAGTCCCGAACTTACCAAAGGCGAAATAGAGCGCATAGCCAATAATTATGTAATGTATTCCTCTTGGTTTAAAGAGTGAATTAAAACTCTTTTTTCTCCACGGAAATTTTTTCAGAATAGTTTTTCAGAAGAAATTTTAAGGTGTCGGTTTCGGCATTTGTAAAAAATTGAAGATTGGGCGCGGTATTCTCGTCCCGAAGCATATCCATACTTTGCAGTACGGTTTTGGTTTGTCTGGCCACTGCCTCTCCCGAATCGATTATTGTTACGTTATCGGGAAGGATCGCTTTCAACTGCGGGATTATATAGGGATAATGGCTGCAACCCAAAACCAAATAATCTACATTTGCGGCAATCATCGGCTTGGTATGTTTCTTTAATAGCGAAACCATTTCGGGACCGTCAAGATTCCCCGCTTCAATTAACGGCACCAGACCCTCGCCTATAATTTCGACCACGTTTATATCTTTGGTAAATTCCCGGGTAGTTTTGCTGAAAAGGGCGCTGCTCAGGGTTCCTTTGGTGGCCAGAATGCCGATGCTTTTCGCGGTGGTCTGTAACGCGGCGGGTTTTATGGCTGGTTCTATTCCGATAATTGGAATGTCATAATTTTTCCGAAGAGTAGCAATGGCATTGGTAGTAGCGGTATTGCAGGCCACTACAATTATTTTTGCGCCCAACGCCAATAATTTCTCGGTGTTCTTAATGCTCAAATTTGTAATTTCCTCTGCCGTCTTGTTGCCGTAGGGCGCATTTTTGCTGTCCGCGAGATAAATAGTATGTTCCAGCGGCAAAAGTTTGTGGATTTCCTTCCAAATGGAAGAACCGCCCACGCCCGAATCGAATATACCAATGGGATTGTTTTTTTTCATATCGTAAATGTAGCCAATATGTTCAAAATGGCACATAAAAAAACTGCCCGCAGAAGCGGGCAGTTTTTAAATTTCTTTGAAGAAAGAATTACATTCCCAATTCTTTTTTTACATCGGCCATTAGGTCTTTTCCATCGGCAAGGATTACGCCGCTACCTAAGGTTGAGTCTAGCACATATTGATATCCTTGTGCTTTTGCAACCTTTTGAATGGTACTTTGGGCCTTTTCAAGAATTGGCTTAAATATATCTGTTCTTTTCTTATCTAAATCCTGAAGTGCTTGTTGTCTGTACGCTTGTATATTATCCTGCATTCCTTGAACTTCCTGGAATCTTTTTTGGTTTTCTTCATCGCTTTTGCCTGCAGCTTCAGTGTCGTACTGTTTCATTTTGGTTTCTAGCTCTTTGGCCATTGCCTTAATTTCAGTGTCATAGGTTTTCTGCACTTTTTCCAATTGGCTTTGCGCAGCCTTATATTCGGGCATTGCCTCGATTAGTTCTTGAGCATTGATGTGTGCAATTTTGGACTGTGCGTTTACAAAACTTGTAGCCCCCACGAATAGTGCCATTGCAACTAAAACTATTTTCATTTTTTTCATTGTAAGTGTATTTAATTTAAGTGTTATCTTTTTATTTGATTATTATAAAACTATTCTATTCTTGAT
The DNA here is from genome assembly GCF_001573155.1 of Aequorivita aquimaris. Classification (GTDB taxonomy): domain Bacteria; phylum Bacteroidota; class Bacteroidia; order Flavobacteriales; family Flavobacteriaceae; genus Aequorivita; species Aequorivita aquimaris. The sequence goes on from NZ_JRWG01000012.1 coordinate 8,030, forward strand.
CATCACCTTCATCGCCTTCTTTTCTTCCTTCAGAAGGATTATTTCTGTTTTGACGGGCCTTCATTATTGAATCTCTTCTTTGTTCTCTTTCTTCAATCAAGCGTCGTCTGCGTTCTTCAAATTCGGCTTTTTTGGCAGCACGGATAGAGTCACGTTCCTTTTGGCGTTGGGCCATCATTTCTTCACGCTCTGTTTTTTTGGCTTCAACCAGTTTTTCGCGCTCTTCCTGTTTTTCTTGAATTGCTTTTTCTCTTTCAGTAATAGCACCTTCTTCTTCAGATGAGAGTGCTTCGCGACGCTCTATTTCGCGTTGCTCTTTTTTATTTGCAGCCTGTACTCTTCTGCCTGCACGTTCAATACTTCGCAGTACCAAATCACTGATGTCATTTCTTTTTGCTGCGAAAAGCATAACCACGTCTGCAGATTTGTCAAAAATAAAATCATACTTTTTATTCTCTGCAATTTCTTGGACTATATTGAAAACTTGATCTTGAATGGGCTGAACCAGTTGTCTTCTTTGGATCATCAAATCGCCATTTGGCCCAAAACGATCCTGCTGGTATTGAAGCATTTCGTCTTCCTTGATTTTTATTTCCTCTTCGCGCTCATCAATAAGTTCTTTAGTAAGCAGCACTCTTTCATTAGCAAGGTTCAGCTTCATTTGGTCTATCTCTTTCTGCTTCTTTTCAATGTCCTGTTTCCAGCGTTGTACCTTGCCTTCCAATTGAATGGAGGCTTCCTTGTACTCGGGAACACTTTCTAGGATATATTCCATATCAATATATCCTATGCGAACGCCTCTTTGAGCTTCTGCCATAAAGGTGAAGCAAAAAAGGAAAAGGGTAAAAAATAGTATTTTTTTTGTCTTCATATTATTTGGTTGTTGTTTAAGAAAATATCGTGCCAATTTTTAAAATTGTTGTCCAATGATAAAGTGGGTTTCCCATCCATTCTTCTCGGTTCCGCCCAAAACAGGATCAAAGCCATATCCGAAATCGATACCCAAAAGTCCGAACGCAGGCATAAATATACGCAATCCTGCGCCAGCGGAACGTTTTAGTTCAAAAGGATTATAATTTCTGAAGCCATCATAAGAAGCTCCTCCCTCTGCAAACCCAAGCACATAGATGGATGCCATCTGTGCCAAAGTTACGGGATATCTTACCTCTAACGAAAATTTATTGTAAATCGTATTTCCGTCTGCATCAGATAAAGATTGGTTAGGATAACCTCTAAGCTGAATTACTTCGCGGCCATCCAAGCTATACGCACCAAGTCCATCACCCCCTACAAAAAATCTTTCAAATGGCGGTACACCACGATCTTGATTATAAGCTCCCAAGAATCCAAACTCGGTATTAGTTTTAAGAACCATTTTTCCAATAAGTCTGGTATACCAACTTCCTTTAAATTTAATTTTGTAATATTCCAGCCATTTAAAACGCTCTTGGTCTATTTCAGAAATTCTTTTCCTGTCATCAATATACTCAGGATCGTCTTGCGGTGTAAGCTCAAGAAGGTCTCTCTCATTAGAAAGCGCTTTGTAATCAACGTTGTTAAACGCTGAATAAGGTAGGGTCAACTTTGCAGTAATGCTGAAGTCGGAACCTTGCGTTGGGTAAATTGGGTTGGTGGCCGTGTTGTTTCGGCTAATACCGATAGTATATGCCAAGTTGTTTGAATATCCATCACCAAATGTAAACAAGCCAGTGTTGTAATTATTCAGATTGTAATGCTGGAAGCTAACAGCATTAGACCATACAAAGTAATCATCGGGCCACTTCACTTTTTTAGCAAGGCCTACCGATCCTCCGGTAATAGTAAAACTTCTGGATTTATCTGCTCTTCTATTGTTGTAATCGTAGAAATTCTGAATAGTGTGAGAGAACGACGTAGACAATTGTACGGGCTTTCTACCACCTAACCATGGTTCTGTAAGAGATATGCTATAAGTTTGGTAATAACTACTGGCTTGTGCCCGGATGGATAGCTTCTGGCCATCACCCATTGGCAAAGGCTTGTAAGAATTTAGGTTGAAAATATTTCTAAGCGAAAAGTTATTGAAGGAAAGTCCAAGCGTTCCAACAAAACCACCTCCGCCATAACCTCCTTGAAGCTCAACCTGGCTTGATCCTTTTTCAACTACGGAATATTCCAAATCAACAAGTCCGTTGTTTTCATCTACTTTTTTGAAATTTGGTGAAAGTTGTTCGGGGTCAAAGAAACCCAATTGGCCCAATTCACGAATGGTTCGCACCACATCGCGCTTGCTGTATTTTTGCCCGGGACGTGTTCTTAATTCTCGATAGATCACATGGTCGTTTGTGCGATCGTTACCTACAACTGTTACGTGGTCAAAATAGAACAGGTTGCGTTCCATAATACGTATCTCAAAATCGATGGTGTCATTGCGCACAGCTACCTCAACTGGGTTTATTCTTGCTGCGAGATATCCGTTGTTTTGATAAAGGTTTGTAAGATCGTTTGCTTCTGGGTCGCTTTCGTCTGCAATGCGTTCCTGTAATAAAACTCCGTTATAGACTTCGCCACTTTTTATGCCCAGGATTTGGCGCAATTGGTTATCGGTAAATACACTGTTTCCGATAAATTTAATATCGCCAAAATAATACTTATCGCCTTCTTCAAGCTTAATGTCTAAGGCTACGTTCTTTTTGTCAAGAACCCGAAGTGTATCACTAATTATTCGGGCATCGCGATAACCATTTGACTTATATTTTTTTAGAATTGATTCTCTGTCCTCCTCAAAACCTTCTTCCGTATATTTTGATCGTTTCCAGAAACGTATAAAGTTTTTGCGCTTGGTTTTTTTCATGGACCGTCGCAATTTGCCATTGGTAAAATGCTCATTTCCTTCAAAATTGATTTTTTTAACTTTTACGCGTTTTCCTTTATCGATTGAAATAACCATATTTCGGGATACTTCTACACCTGTTGAATCGGTATAAGGGATTGTGTTGATGGTAACCTCGGTATTAAAAAAACCGTCTTTTTTATATTTATTTGTAATGTAATTTTTGGTAGTAGTAAGAAGATTTTCCGTAATCTTGGCACCAGCTTTAAGATCATTGTCTTTAATGATTTCTTTTTTCTTGGCCTTTCTTATTCCCTTGCCGTTAATGAGAATTTCATTAAGTTTTGGTAGCTCAACAATATAGAGCTCTAAATCAACATTGTCACCTTCAATATTTGTAACGTAAAAAGCGATATCGCTGAAAAGATTTTGTTCCCAAAGTTTTTTGGTTACTTGGCTCAGTTTTTCGCCCGGAATGTAGATTCTGTCACCTTTTTTTAAACCTGTAAAGGCTATTACGGTCTGCTCGTTAAAGCTCTGTGCTCCAGTAACTTTTATTTCGTTTATGGTGTATTTTCTTCCGCTGTCAAGTTCTTTTTGCTGTGCCTGTAGTGTAAAAACGGAAAGTATTGTAAATAATAAAATACAATAAGATTTTCTGTATGTATGCAATAGGAAACTATTGATTAAGTTGTTCACTGGTTTTTCCAAATCTTCTTTCTCTGTTTTGATAATTTAATATTGCTTCAAAAAGATGGTTTTTTGTATAATCGGGCCAAAGTGTTTCAGTAAAATACAATTCGGCGTACGCTATTTGCCAAAGTAGAAAATTACTAATGCGCTGCTCGCCACTAGTGCGGATCAATAAATCTACATCTGGTAAATTTTGCGTGTAAAGATGATTATTTATTACCGTTTCATCAATATCATGCGGCGAAATTAGGTTATTTTTAACTTTAAGACTAATCTCTTTTATTGTTTTTGTAATTTCTTCCCTAGAACCATAACTTAAGGCAAGGGTGAGGGTCATTCGCTCGTTGTGTTTTGTTTTGTCAATAACGTCTAGCAGCTCTTTGTGCGCTTTTTTTGGTAACGCGTCCAGATTGCCTATGGCATTTAGTTTTATATTGTTATCGGTAAGGGTTTTTATTTCTTTTTTAAGTGAGGAAACCAAGAGTTTCATCAATAGTTCCACTTCCATTTTGGGGCGGTTCCAGTTTTCGGTTGAAAAAGCATATAGCGTTAAAAAAGGAACTCCTATTTCTGCGCTTCCTTCTACTATTTCACGTACTGCTTTGGTGCCATTTTCATGACCAATAGACCGAAAAAGACCCTTTTGTTTTGCCCAGCGGCCATTACCGTCCATAATAATGGCAAGGTGCTGGGGCAGTTTGTCTTTGTCTATTTGGTCTTTATAGTCCATTTATAATTAAAAATTGCAATAACAAGGCTTTCTTCCGAAGGCAAAAGTAACGGTTATACCAGTAAAAACATACCAATCGTCACTGTTTGTGTTTCCAAATTTAAGGCCTTCTTCGTCTGCCAGCCCTTTTACGGGGTTGCTACCGTCCAAATCATCCGTAAAAGTATAACGTGCGCCAATTTCAAAACCTACCATTGCATTTTGGCCCATATTGGCTTTAAAGCCTACAACCATGGGTATTGCAACGCTCATTGCATTATCATATTCTACTATATCACCATTTGCTCGTTTGCGCAAAGCGGTATAACTAAAACCTGTGAGACCGGTATATAAATAAGGGGTTGAAATAGCTTTTTGGGAATGAACGTCAAAATCCCAAAAGGTGTATTCAATCCCTATGGAAAGTTCCTTTACTGTGTTTTCAAATGAATAACCGCGTTGTTTTCTACGGCTGTTAGGACTTTTGGAATCGTCTCCTTTTATATCTGCAATCAATACCGAGCCCCTAAAAGCGTGTCTTGCGCTGCGGTTCCATTTAAAAATACCGCCCACGGCAAAGCTGTTTGGGTTTATGAAATTGGTTTTCCCAACATCACCAATATAGTTTGCGCCTCCAATCATTCCACCTATTTCATAGGTCTGGGAATGTGCATAGAATGCCGTTGAGAGTATTAAAAATACAGTCGCGAAATACTTCATATACTTTAAAAGTTTGCAAATATAACAATAAACTTGGCTTGACATTGTGGGAAGCCAATTTGTCTCAGTTGATTAACAAATTTAGATGGATTTTATTGTTTAGTTCCGCTTGTCTTCGCCCCACAAAAGTTTTTTACGAAGTGTTTTTATAAAACTGTCATCGTGTAACTGAAGCAATTTAATGGTAAAAGGAGCTTTTTTAATGATGATCTCAGTTTCGTTTTCTAGCGTTGCAATACGAGAATCCATAGAGACCAAAAAAGTGTTTTCGCGTCCCGAAACTTTTAATGAAATGGTGCTGGAATCTGGAATAACCAAAGGTCGCGCGTTTAGATTATGAGGGGCAATAGGAGTAAGTACAAAATTATTTGCATCGGGGTCTATTACTGGACCGCCGCAACTTAAGGAATATCCAGTTGAGCCAGTGGGTGTTGCTACAATTAGACCATCAGACCAATAAGAGGTAAGGTATTTGTCGTTAACCAATGTCTCAACCTTTATCATGGAGGTTGTATTTCTTCGGTTTACGGCTACTTCATTTAATGCGAAATTTAATGGTTGAATTTCTTCGCTCTTTGGAAAAGTTTCAACCGTAAGCAAGCTTCTTTCAGATATGGAATATTCGCCCTCCAAAATCTGGTTCAGGCTTTCGGTCATTTCTTCCTTTTGGATTGTTGCCAAAAACCCAAGTCTTCCTGTATTGATGCCCACTATGGGAATGCCCAAATCTGCAACGAATGTTACGGCTTTGAGTATTGTTCCGTCTCCTCCAATGCTGAAAAAAAGATCAAAACTAGCGTCTAACTTGGTAAAGGTGGAAAAGGCAGAAAAATTTTTGGTGATATCTTGATTTTGATTGATGATGCCCAAAAAGTTTTCCTCAATAACAACTTCGGCCTCTCTCTTCTGAAGCGCATCGAGCAACATCTGAATATAAATTTCAGAATTTTCGTGATAAAATTGTCCGTAGATGCCTATTTTCATTTAAATAATCTTGACGCTATGGGTACTTTTGTTTCTACTGACTACTGTTATATATTAAGGTATTTGTCCAGATAATCGGAACGTTCCTTTAAATCCTCCAAAAATTTATCTTCTTCGTGATGACTTATTACGTTATAATTATACCTTCTAAACGTTTGAACAATACTGTTCATAGCGGTGTGGCCCACTTTTAAGGTAATCTGTACAGTTTCATTTTGAATTTTTGAAATAAATACTCCAAAAATCCTCGTTCCGTTAGATTCTACAATTTGGCAGATTTCACTGAAAGAATAATCTTGGATTCCCTTCTCAACCACAATAATTCCACCGGTTTCGTTCAGAAAGGGAGTATTGTTAAAAAGGCTCATAATATCACCTAATTCATAATATCCCAAATACTTGTTTTCAGCACCCAAAACAGGCATAATATTGCTGTTGTGAAGTGCAAAAGCTTCCAGGATGTCTAACCAATTCGTATCTTCAAGCACGTGAAAGGGCTCTAAGGCATATTGAAAATCATTAAGTGTTTTGGTATTGTCAAAACAGTACGCATCATTTTCAGAAACACAACCAATAAAATGACCGTCCTTTTTAACAGGGACATGTGAATAGGTGAGCTGGTTGAATACCACTTGCACATCTTTTACATTAGAAGAAATGTCAAACGGTTCAATATCGTTTATGATATAATTCCTGGTTTCCATTGCAAATTATTTTTAACGCAAATTACTTAAAATAAAGCGTCATTAGCGTTTGGAAGGTTTGTATTTTTGTTAATTATAACACAAAGAAATGACAAAACTTAGCGTAAACATAAACAAAATAGCCACACTGCGCAATGCACGCGGCGGTAACGTCCCTGATTTGTTACAGGTTGCAAAAGATGTGGAAAATTTCGGAGCACAGGGAATTACAATCCATCCCAGACCCGACGAACGTCACATTCGGTATCAAGATACGTATGATTTAAAATCAATCGTTTCCACGGAATATAATATTGAGGGGAATCCGATGGATAATTTCACAAAGATGGTTTTGGAAATAAAACCTACACAAGTAACCTTGGTTCCCGACGCTGTGGATGCAATCACTTCCAACGCCGGCTGGGATACCGTGAAGCACAGAGATTACTTAAAGGAAATAATTTCTGAATTTAAGCGAAACGGAATCCGTACTTCAATTTTCGTAGATCCAACCTTAAAAATGATCGAGGGTGCCGCCGAAACCGGAACCGACAGAATTGAACTTTACACCGAAGAATTTGCAAAACAATATTCCTTGGCAAACAAAGAAGCCGTCAAACCATATACTGATTGTGCAATTCTTGCAAATAAATTAGGTTTGGGCATTAACGCAGGGCACGATCTTTCATTGGAGAATATTGCTTTTTTTAAGCAAAACATTCCAAATCTTTTAGAAGTGAGCATTGGGCATGCACTTATTTGCGAGGCGCTTTATGATGGATTGGAAAAGGTAATTTCAGAATATTTAAAAAAACTTAATTAATGACTCTACACTCACAAATATTAGGTTCCGGTAAACCCTTCGTAATCCTTCACGGCTTCCTCGGCATGAGTGATAACTGGAAAACCCTCGGCACTCGCTGGGCAGAAGCCGGTTATGAAGTTCATCTTTTAGACCAGCGCAACCACGGACGAAGTTTTCACAGCGATGAATTTTCGTATAAAATAATGGCGGAAGATTTGAAAAATTATTGCGAAGAGCACAATTTAAAAGAAATAATACTGCTCGGTCATTCCATGGGCGGGAAAGTTGCAATGCAATTTGCCGTAATTTATCCCGAAATGGTTTCGAAGCTGGTTGTTGCAGATATTGGTCCAAAGGCTTATCCGTCACACCATCAAGATATTTTGAAAGCGCTTTCGTCATTGAATTTTTCACAAATAAAATCACGCGGCGAGGCTGAGGATGTCCTTTCAGAATATATAAAAGACGAAGGCACACGACTTTTTCTTCTTAAAAATTTATACCGAAAAAATAAAAACGAACTGGCGCTTCGCATAAATTTACCCGTTCTTTCAGAAAAAATTGAAGAAGTGGGGGTTGCGCTTGCCAATGAAACTGTTTTTGAAGGCGATACGCTTTTTTTAGGAGGCGAGAAAAGTGGCTACATAGAACCGATGGACGAGATTTTGATTAAAAAGCATTTTCCGAAAGCAAAAATAGTTACAATATCAAACGCCGGCCATTGGCTGCACGCAGAAAATCCCGACGAATTTTATGATAATGTTATGAATTTTTTATAATATTGTAAGAAGGTTTCTTATGCGTGCATAATAAATACCTTATAAATAATTCCTTACTAATTTAAAACTAAGAATTAACTCTAAAGAAATAAACAATTATGAAGAAAGTATTACTACTTGCCGTTTTTGCGTTAGCAAGTGCGGTTACTTATGCGGGCGGTTACCGCGTAAGTTTGCAGGGCAATAAAGCCCTCGCGATGGGGCACACGGGCGTTGCGGTTATAAACAGTAGCGAGTCGGTGTTTTTTAATCCTGCCGCATTGGTATATCTGGAAGATAAATTCAGTATCTCAGCAGGTGTGCACGGGGTGTTTTCAAACATTGCCTATCAAGATTCCGAAACTGGTGCAAATGCGCGTACCGATAGTCCCGTAGGAACTCCACTTTATTTATATGCGTCATACCAGGCAACAGATTGGTTGGCTTTTGGTCTTGGCGTTTACACTCCCTACGGAAGTTCTGTAGAATATGAAGACGATTGGGCGGGATCGCACCTTGTAAATAATATTGATTTACAGGCAATCTATATACAGCCAACAGTTTCTTTTAAAATTAACGACAAATTGAGTTTTGGTGGTGGACCAATTTATGTTACCGGTTCCGTTAACTTTAACAGAAACCTAAACCGTACGCTTACCGATCTTGATGGAAATCGTGCAAATGTAACAATTGATGCTTCTGGTGTAAGTAGCTGGGGATGGGTAGCCAGTACAATGGTTAATCTTACGGATGATCTTCACATAGGTGCTACGTACCGTTCAGAAATTATCCTTGATGCTGAAGATGGTACTGCCGAGTTTGAAAATATTCCAAACTCTCCTTTAACGCCTTTTGAAAATACTTCCATCAAGGCCTCTTTGCCAATGCCTGCTGAAATGACCGTTGGGATGTCCTACGATTTCTGCGAAAGTTGGACCTTCGCTTTTGATTACAATAGAACTTTTTGGGATGTTTACAATTCTTTGGATATCGATTTTGCAAACGAAGCTATTCCAGATTCAAAAAATGCTCGTAATTATAAGAACTCTTCCATATATCGTTTTGGGATGCAATATGACGCCACCAAAATGTTCACATTGAGAGCGGGTTATTATTTTGATGAATCTCCTGTTCGCGAAGGCTATTTCGCTCCTGAAACACCTCGCAACGATAGTAATAACTTTACCGCCGGTCTTACCGTAAATCTTGGAGAGCACCTTCAGATAGATGCCTCTTTCCTTTATTCACACTTTAAGGAAGTGGATGCCTCTTACAATTATTACTTCGAGAACGGTGTAGCGGTTCCATTTAAGGGAACCTATAAAACCAATGCTTTTGTTCCAGGACTGGGGCTTACTTATAAATTATAATTGAAAAAAAAATCTTAAAGATGAAAAATATACTAAAATATACATTCGCGGTCTTGGCTGTTGGCTTTGTAAGCTGCGAACCAGAATTTGATAGCCCTGTAACTGACGATGGTTTTTACAGCAGCGGAACGGCAAATCTTTCGAAATATGTTTCCGTTGGAAATTCCTTGACAGCTGGTTATGCTGATGGGGCACTTTATATTACGGGCCAAAAAAACAGCTATCCAAACATTATGGCAGAACAATTTGCCTTTGTGGGCGGTGGCGAATTTAACCAACCGTTGATGAATGACAACATGGGTGGTTTATTGTTAGGTGGGACACAAATTACTGAAAACAGATTCGTGCTTGCCGTTGATGCAAATGGTAATCCAGGACCAGTTCGATTGGAAGGAACTCCCACTACTGATATTTCAAATAAATTAAGTGGGTCTTTTAACAATATGGGTGTTCCCGGTGCAAAAAGTTTTCATTTAGTTGCTCCAGGTTATGGTAATGTAGCAGGAGTGCCTACAGGTTCAGCTAATCCTTATTTTGCACGCTTTGCCAGTAGTGAAAATGCAACCGTAGTTGGCGACGCCGCTGCGCAAAACCCAACCTTTTTCAGTCTGTGGATCGGAAATAACGATATTTTAAGTTATGCAACATCCGGAGGAGCTGGAGTTGATCAAACTGGAAATTTTGACCCATCAACTTATGGCGGTAACGACATTACAGATCCTAACGTTTTTGCCTCTGTTTATAGCCAGCAAGTAGATGCTTTAACTGCAAGTGGCGCCAAAGGTGTTTTGGTGAATATTCCGGAAGTAACTTCCATACCTTATTTTACTACCGTTCCAACAAATGCAATTCCATTAGATGCTGCAACTGCGGCACAATTGAATGCACAATTTGCAGCATATAATACCCAAATATTGCCAGGTTTGACGGCTATGGGAGTAATTACTCCTGAAGAAGCTGCACTGCGTATGATCAATTTCTCTGCGGGACAAAATTTCCCCATTATGACAGATGATGATCTTACCGATTTAACAACCATTTTGCAGGGGGCGCCTTTTAGTCTTCCGCCCCAATTAGCAGCATTGTTGGGCCAATTGCGTCAAGTAAAGTCTGATGATCTTATTGTTTTGACTGCTTCATCGGTATTGGGTACAACTCCAGACCCAAACAATCCACAAGGTGTTATTGGAGTTTCAATTCCTTTAACAGACCAATATGTTTTAGCGGTTTCTGAACAGGCACGCATCACTGCAGCAAGCACTGCGTACAATGCCACTATCCAAGCCCTTGCCGGAGCCAAAGGATTGGCTTTTGTTGATGCAAAGGCTGCTTTGGCGAGAGTTGCAAATGGAGGTGTTGTTTATGATGGTGGCGTGCTTACTTCACAGTTTGTAACAGGCGGGGCGTTTTCTTTGGATGGCGTTCACCCAACGCCAAGAGGGTATGCCTATACCGCAAACTTGATTATTCAAGCAATTAATGATACCTACGATGCAACTATTCCTACGGTGCACATTGGTAACTATGCAACTATTACAGTTACAAATAATTAATATTAAATAATTGCTTTATAGAAAAACCGCCTAGTATGGGCGGTTTTTTTTATCTTTAAATTCAACTTAAACCTCACAAAAATGAAACTAATAATCAAATTATTACTCACTGCCCTTGCAGTTGTGATATTGTCAAAAATTTTGCCTGGCGTAGCTGTTGAAGGCTATGGTTCGGCCATCATAGTTGCAATTGTGATTGCACTATTGCGGCTTATAGTGAAGCCAATTTTGGTACTATTGACGCTGCCCATAACCATTATTACCTTTGGGATTTTCCTACTGATAATCAATGCTTTCATTATAATGATGGCCGACTATTTTGTTGGCGGGTTTGCGGTGGCTACCATTTGGTGGGCACTACTTTTCAGTTTGTTGCTTTCGCTTTTTCAATCCCTTCTTTTTTCGCTTATAAAGGAAGATTAGCAAATTGCTGAACAACAGTTTGTAATTGTTTGTTGTGTTGTCCAAAAAGCCGTACTTTTGCAACCCGAAATTTAGAAGAGAAAAAATGAACATTACAAAAAAAGACATTGATAAACTGAACGCCGTGCTTACGGTAGAGGTTTCAAAAGAGGACTATTCAGGTAAAGTTGAAAAGGTTCTTAACGATTATCGTAAAAACGCCAATATTCCCGGGTTCCGAAAAGGGCATGTGCCTATGGGAATGGTAAAGAAGCAGTACGGAAAGGCTGTATTGGTGGAAGAAGTGAACAAGCTGCTCCAGGATGCACTCCACAAATTCCTCAACGAAGAAAAACTTGACGTGCTGGGCAACCCACTTCCGAAGAATGAAGCGGAAATCAATTGGGATGCAGACGATTATTCCTTTGAGTTTGAATTGGGCCTTGCACCGAAGTTCGATGTGGATGTAAAGGGCAAAGAGGTGGTTCAATATAAAATCATTGCCGGTGATGAAATGCTGAACAACCAAGTAAAGACCATCCGCAAGCAATACGGCAAGTTGATTTCCAAAAAAGAAGTGGAAAAAGGTGATGAAATTACCGGAACTTTTACTTCAAATGAAAAAGAAATAGAGAAGAAAACAACCCTTTCCACAGAGGAGATTGCCGGTAAAAAGCAATTGGATAGCCTAATTGGGGCAAAAGTTGGCGACACGGTTACATTGAAAACAAAGGGAATGTTTGCCGATGACCACGACAACCAAAAGTATTTTGGCGTTTCGCATGACGATGCCCACGGTTTGGACATTGAGGTTTCCTTCAAAATTGAAGAAGTGAACAAACGCGAAATGGCCGAATTGAACCAAGAACTGTTCGATAAATTATTCGGGGAGGGCGTGGTTACTTCCGAAGAGGAATTGAAGACCAAAATAAAGGAGGATGCCGAAGGACAATTTGCACAACAAAGCGACCAAAAATTATTGAATGATGTAGTTGAGACCTTGATTGAAAACACAAAATTCGATCTTCCGAAGGAATTTTTACAGCGCTGGATTGCAATGACGGGCGAAAAAAGACTATCAGAGGAAGATGCAAAAGCCGAATACGAAAGAAGCGAAAAGGGCCTGCGCTACCAATTGATAGAAGGAAAACTTCGTGCGGAAAACAATCTGCAGGTAACCTTTGAGGAATTGAAAGACTATTCAAAAAATATGATAAAAGCGCAGATGGCACAATTTGGCCAAACGGACCCTTCAGATGAGGAATTGGAGTCAATCGCGGCCCGCATTCTTTCAAATAAGGAAGAAGTAGAACGTCTGAGCGAGCAGTTGAACACCAACAAATTACTTAACTTCTTTAAGGAAAACGCAAAATTGAAGACCAAAGAGGTTACCTACGATCAATTCATTAAGGAAGCCTACGCCTAATTCAGCGAAGAAATAGTTATCTTTAGGCGTTGAATTATTTAATTTAACGCCTTTTTAATTCCCGCGCAGATGGGAATCCTTAGGCTTTCTAAATTAATTTTCGTAAATCTAAAAAACGAACAAACATTTATGAACTACAGTAACGAATTCAGAAACTTTGCTATAAAAGATCAAGGCATCAACAATATGTACTACGACAAAATTATAAGTAGTATGTACCCTACCAACTTGACGCCAAATATTATTGAAGAACGCCAGATGAACGCCGTGGCAATGGACGTTTTTTCGCGGTTGATGATGGACCGAATCATATTTCTCGGCACGGGAATCAACGACCAAGTGGCAAATATTGTGCAGGCACAACTATTGTTTTTGGCAAGCACCGATGCCGCTCGCGATATTCAAATTTACATCAACTCTCCCGGCGGTAGCGTGTACGCGGGCTTGGGGATTTATGACACTATGCAATTCATAAAGCCGGACGTGGCAACCATTTGCACTGGAATGGCAGCTTCCATGGCCGCCGTCCTCTTGTGCGCCGGTGAAAAGGGAAAGCGTAGCGGATTAACGCATTCACGCGTGATGATCCACCAACCTTTGGGCGGTGCCCAGGGCCAAGCGAGCGATATTGAAATTACCGCCCGTGAAATAATTACCTTAAAAGAAGAGCTTTATAAAATCATCGCCAAACACACGGGACAAACCTATGAAAAAGTGTATGACGACAGCGATCGAGATTATTGGATGAAGGCCGATAAGGCTTTGGAGTACGGCATGATCGATGAAATATTGACACGAAGCTAAAAAACAGATTTTTTTGAAAAAAGATAATATGTCGAAAGAAGATTTAGAATGTTCCTTTTGTGGCCGCAAAAAGTCGGAAACCAACTTGCTCATTGCGGGTCTGGATGCCCACATTTGCGACCGTTGTATTGAACAGGCCCACGGAATTGTGGTTGAGGAGGCGTTGCATTCAGGAAACACAGATCTTTCCAAAGATTTAATGCTGAAAAAGCCAAAACTCATCAATGCATTTTTGGACGAATACGTAATAGGGCAGGAGCATACCAAGAAAGTAATGTCGGTTGCCGTTTACAATCACTACAAACGATTGTTACAGCCAAAAAGCGATGACGATATTGAAATACAGAAAAGTAATATCATCATTGTGGGGCAGACCGGAACCGGAAAAACCTTGATTGCAAAAACCATAGCCCGAATGTTGAACGTTCCCTTGGCTATCGTCGACGCTACGGTTTTAACCGAGGCTGGTTATGTGGGTGAGGACGTGGAGAGTATTCTAACCCGTTTGCTCCAAGCCGCAGATTACAATCTCGAAAAAGCCGAGAACGGAATTGTATTTATTGATGAAATTGATAAAATTGCCCGTAAGAGCGACAACCCGTCAATTACCCGCGATGTAAGTGGCGAAGGTGTACAGCAGGCGTTATTGAAACTTTTGGAAGGAACTACGGTAAACGTGCCGCCAAAAGGAGGCCGAAAACATCCGGATCAAAAATTTATTGAGGTAAATACGGAGAATATCCTCTTCATTGCTGGTGGTGCCTTTGATGGCATTGAGCGTCATATTTCAAAAAGATTGAATATGCAGGCTGTCGGATTTTCAGCTTCCCTAAAGGAAAATCAAATGGAAAAGGATAACATGCTTCGCTATATTATTCCGAAGGATTTAAAGGATTTTGGCTTGATTCCCGAAATAATCGGCCGTCTTCCCGTGCTTACTTATATGAATCCTTTGGATAAGGAAACATTGCGCGCAATTCTTACCGAGCCTAAAAATGCCATTATAAAACAGTACAAAAAACTGTTTGAAATGGACAGAATCGATTTTGTGATTACTGAAGAGGCATTGGACTTTATCGTTGATCAGGCCATTGAATACAAGCTGGGCGCACGTGGACTCAGGTCGCTTTGCGAAGCCGTGTTGACCGATGCCATGTACGATCTCCCGGGAACGGACGAAACAAAACTGCACGTAACAAAGGAATACGTTGAAGAAAAGATGAGCAAATCAACGATCAAAAAGTTGAAAGCGGTTTCTTAAGGATCGAAGTTTTTATAAAAGCAAAACCCCGATGAAAATCGGGGTTTTTTATGCTTACTAATTAACACTTAAGGGGTAGCGAGCAAAGATTTATTCTTGTTGTAAAGAATTTTATTGTGCATTTGCTCTTTCTTGCTTTTTAAATTATAACCGGCTACTCCACCGTCATTTTTAGCTGCATTTGTAGATGCACATGACGAAAACAAAACGGTAAAAACTAAAAAGCAAACTATGTATAAAACTTGTTTCATTTTGAAATATCAATGATTTTGATGCCTCAAAAGTACCATGGAACCACAGTGCCCACAAAAGTTTTAGTTGAACTTACATAGAAAGTCGTTGAAATACATTTTTTGAAAAAAGTAGTCGTTAAAGTGTTTGAAATATACGATTTACAACCCTTTGTAAAACTAGAAAAGTATTAAAAGGAACGATTGAGCGTTAATAATTCTTCCAAATAATCCCGCGTGTTGGAAAGTCTGGGCACTTTGTGCTGCCCGCCCAGTTTGTTTTTTTCCTTTAACCAGTCATAAAAAAGACGTTCCCGCGCGTGATGGATTTTTGGGGCGTTTAAAGTAGTATTGTTGAAACGTTTCGCCTCATAATCGCTATTTACTTCCTGTAAAGCAGTATCCAAAAGTTTGGTAAACGATTGAAGATCATCGGGCGGCGATTTAAATTCAATTATCCACTCGTGCGCGCCTTTTTCTTTTCCATTCATAAAAATGGGCGCGGCTGTATAATCCACGATTTCGGCGTTGGTAAGTTGCGAAGCCTTTCGCAGTGCAGTCTCGGCATTTTCAATAATTAACTCTTCGCCAAAAACATTGATGTGGTGTTTTGTTCTTCCCGTAACTTTTATGCGGTATGGGTCCGTTGAGGTGAAGCGGACGGTATCGCCAATCTTATACCGCCAAAGGCCTGCGTTGGTAGTAATGACAATGGCATAATTTTTCCCTTCTTCCACCTCGCTCAGCGGAATTACCTTTTCGTCCGGAGTACCGTATTTATCCATAGGGATAAATTCATAAAAAATTCCGTAATCAAGCATCAACAGCAACTCCTTGTTTTCGTTTCGGTCCTGGATTGCGAAGAAACCTTCCGAAGCATTGTAAATTTCATAATACCTAAAATTACTTTTGGGAAGCAATTTATTGTATTGATCAATGTACGGGTCAAAATTTACACCGCCATGAAAATATACCTCCAAATTTGGCCAAACTTCAAAAAGATTATTTCTGCCGGTAGTTTCAATAACCTGGTTCAGCAATACGAGCATCCACGAGGGCACGCCGGCCAGACTGGTAACATTTTCTTTGATGGTTTCGTTAACTATTGCCTGCATTTTGGTTTCCCAATCGCCCATTAATGAAACTTCGTTGCTGGGCGTACTGCTAAATTCGGCCCAAAAAGGCATATTGTCTATCAAAATTGCGGAAAGGTCGCCAAACACGGTTCCGTTTTCTTCATACAATTGCTTGCTTCCCCCGAGCCGTAAACTCTTTCCCAAAAATAATTGGGCATTTGGATTGTTGTTCAGGTACATGCACAGCAAATCCTTACTTGCGGCATAGTGGCAGTTTTCGAGGGAATCGTTTGTAACGGGAATAAATTTACTCTTGGCATTGGTAGTGCCGCTGGATTTGGCAAACCATTTTATGGGCGTGGGCCAAAAAATATTGCTTTCGCCGCGGCGGGCGCGTTCAATTCTGGCCTCATTTTCTTCGTAAGTGGTTACGGGTACCCTTTCGGAAAATTCACGGTAGGTCTTTATGGTTGAAAAATTGTATTCGCGGCCAATTTCAGTATATTTTGCTTTTTGGAGTAAATTGAAAAGCAATTCTTCCTGAACCTCAATAGGATATTTCAAAAAAAGGTCTATTTGATGAAATCTTTTTTTAAGGAACCAAGAAGCAATAGAATTTACAATGGGGATTGGCATGTTTTTCTGCTATCTTTATGCTATAAAAATAACGATTTTATAATTACGACCTGCCTGCTGGAAGGTAGGTTTTTAACTTTTTTTGAAGTGATGTTTTAACGGCTTTTCTTCAGAAAACAGTATCACCTAAATATTTTTGAGTAAATGAATTACGAAGGAGTGCTTACAAAAATGCAGACTGAAAATGGATCGCCCATTCAGTATTACCTGGTTTTTGAAAATGATTTTTTGCATATGAACCAGTTGCTGGATAAGAAAGTTTCAATCAATTTTCTGCGCTATCAATGCCTGAATTGTAGCCTTCAGAAGAAAATTTACCGTCAAGGTTATTGTTATGATTGCTTTTTTGAAATTCCCCAAGCGGCCGATTGGATAATAAATCCAGAAATGAGCAAAGCGCATTTAGGGATGGAGGATCGCGATCTTGCTTATGAAGAAAAAGTACAGATACAGCCACATGTGGTTTATCTAGCCAATAGTAGCAGTGTAAAAGTAGGAGTTACTCGCAAAACCCAGATTCCTACCCGATGGATTGATCAAGGCGCACACGAGGCCATTGAAATTGTAGAAGTGCCAAATAGATATTTAGCTGGAATAACGGAGGTGGCGCTAAAAGACCACGTAAGCGATAAAACCAATTGGCGCACAATGCTTAAAAACGAAATAAAAGATGAGGATTTGGTGGAATGGCGCAACAAACTGAAGCAGTTCATTCCCACCGAAGCTGCCGAATATTATTTGGAAAATAATGCCGAAACAAACCTGCAATTTCCAGTTTTGAAATATCCCGAAAAGCCAAAATCGCTCAATCTCGAAAAAAATCCATTTTATGAAGGAATTCTGAAAGGAATTAAGGGACAATACCTGATGTTTGAAGATCAAACCGTTTTCAATATTCGGGGAAATGAAGGTTATGTGGTTTCAATTACCGTAAATTAATTTCCCGTTTTCGTAGTATCGGTCTTCTTTTTCTTTCCGCTCAAAATGCCACCCAGCACGTCTTTTATAATTTGGGTATTCTGTTGTTGGGTAGTTTGCTGTTGGTTTGTATTGGTATTCGTTTTAGTGGAATCTTGCTTGGTTCCCCCGCTTAAAATTCCTCCTAAAATATCCGTGCCCTGATTTATCAATTTGTCTTTTTGTTTTGCCAGCAACTGTTTGGTCAACGCATTGATGGCTGTTTCTGCGTTTAAAGAAACCTGCGGATTTGTAAATGTTCCTTTCAAGCCAATGGGCAATGCCACGCTCATTGCATCAGCTTCCTGCGGGCTTAAATTTTGAAGCAATTTGGTAACATCACTGCCCAAATATTTTGCTGGCACGTCCATCGTTACATTGTAATCAATAGATTTATCCAGCCCGTGCGTTCCGGCAACGGCAACATTGATTCCTTTTATATCAAAATCAAAAGGTTTCACTTCTATCTTTCCATTATTAAACGTAAAGTTCGTGCTTACATCGCGAAGGCTCAAACGATCCAAATTCAAAAATGAAACTTTATTACCCAAAGCCGCAAGTAAGGGAGCTTGTTGCGAATCCACTTCGGCAGTGATAATTTGGGCTAAGGCAGTGCCGGCAAGCGTGGAAAGTTTTGGCGAAAGATCGTTTGTAAGCTGTCCGGTCAACTCAAATTTTGTGTTTAGATTTCCGTGCAACGCCTTTGCTATCGGCACCAAAAATTGAAACATTTCAAGCTTTTCAAAGGATTGGTCAATATCAATTTTGCTCAAATCCAAAGCCATTGCGAAAGTAGGAGTTTCAGTTTTGGTTGAAACATTTCCCGAAAGCGCAATATTTCCGCCGAAAATATCGGAGGTGAAATTGCTGATCGTTATAGTTTCTTTTGCAATCGCCGCAGTTCCTTTGGCATTTTTCAGTTCCAAATTGTCATAGATTACTTTATTCGCATTAAAATCTAAGGTGGCATCCAGAAAATCTGGAATTTTCACAGTCTCCGAAGAAGTCGTTTTTTGGGAAGCAGTTCCTTTTTCTTTAGAATTATTTTCCGAAGCGGAATCTTCCGAAGCCATAAAATCATTCACGTTAAAAGTATTTGATTGTACTGCGAAGCGTCCTTTCAAATCCTGTTTGCTCATCAAAAATGGGATGAGATTCTGTATGTTGCCCGAAGCCTTAATATCGGTTTGACCCGTTTTCGCGTTTAGTTCTTTTAGCGTAATGGTGCCGGGCTGCATGGTGAGGTTGGCATTGACCACCTTCAATTCGTTTTTAAAACCTGCGTCGTAATTAAAATTGGTAAGGCTTGCCGTTCCGCGGGCGTCAATTTGGTCGTATCGCTCCTTCTCAACCGATTCCATATCGAAATTTGCGATAACATCTGCTTTAAAAATCCCGCTGAGTTTTTGTTCCATTTCAACGGGCAGCACTTTTTCAATATTTGCCAAATTCAACGTTCCCTGCATTTCCATATTCACCAATGGATTTTCGGTCATATTCTTGATGCTTCCGTTCATTCGGAAAGGTTCGTTGTCAATTCTAAATGTCAATTTTGGAATGTTGAGGTAGGTGTCTTTTAGCAAACCTGTTTCATTTATCAACTGTGCGTCGATAGTAATATTGTCAACGGTTTTCGGCAAATCAGGATATTTAAAGGAAGCATTTTCACTCGCTATTTTTATATCCATCGTTGGTATGTGCGTGCTGTCCACAATTCCTTTCAGCATACCATTTACGGTGAAATTTCCCGTGGTTTTTACATCGTTAATTTGCTTTACGTAGGTTTCGGGGATTACGGCCAAAAAGTTTTTAAAATCTGAGGACGGCGTTTTAAAAGTAAGGTTCACTTCGTTATTGGTTTCGTTTACTTTTACGTAACCGTCAAAGGTGAGTGGCAGTTCGTTGATTTTGGCCTCGTTTTCAAGGAAGGTATATTTTTGGTTTTTTAAATCGAGTTTAAAGATTGCGTCGAGGGAAATTCTGTTTTTGGTCAAATATTCGGTGCTGTCAATTTTAAAAGAAGCGAATGCTTCAGTCTTTGTGTCCAGATTGCTTATTTCCTGTGAAAGGTCGCCACTGCCCTCGTGCTGCACTTCGGTGAGCATCAAATAGGTATTTGTGGCCTCGTCCAAATAATTGATGCGCGAATTGGTTATTTCATAATTTTTCAAATCAAAAGTGAAGCCGCCAGCGCTCTCTTCCCCTTCGGTGACTGCGGGCGCGTCATCTTTTACGGCAATGTCGTAATTTGCATTTCCCAGGGAGTCAATCTTAATATTCACGAAAGCTTCGTCAATTTTCACTTCGTCAACTTTTATGGCTTC
Source organism: Aequorivita aquimaris (assembly GCF_001573155.1). Lineage (GTDB taxonomy): Bacteria > Bacteroidota > Bacteroidia > Flavobacteriales > Flavobacteriaceae > Aequorivita > Aequorivita aquimaris. Next base: position 28,233 of record NZ_JRWG01000012.1, read on the forward strand.
ATTGCTTTTTTTGAAAAGCTGCATAATTCCCATATCCAGTGAAAGCGTCTTGCCGCTCGCCAGCGTATCGCCCTCAAAAGGTGCTTTGTTGATTACGCTGAAATTTTTTAGTTGCAGCGATGCATCGGGAAAACTGCTGAAAAGGCTCAAGTCAAGATCTTCCCAAGCCACGGTGGCGTTGAGGTTTTCGTTGATGGTTCGCTTCAGCATTTTTTCAAGGCTTCCCTTAAAAATGAAAGGAGCCGCGATCAGCAATAGAATTAAAATTCCGAGAATAATCCCTATTATTTTGAGTGCTTTCTTCATAAAAAATTTGAAAATTTCTTTTGTGATAATTCCTTTGGAAACAGCTTATTAAAAAGCGGCATTTCCGTAAAATTTATATCTACGCACAAATTTACTTGGTAGTCTTTTTCTTTTCCTTAATTTCGTCTTAAATGTTAAAATTTGAATCCATTGCAACCCCTGCATAACGTATATCTCTCGCTTGGCAGCAATATGGGCAACCGTTTTGAGCATCTTCAGAATGCGGTGAATGCGCTTTTTGAAGAGGTGGGAAGCATTGTGAAAATTTCCTCGGTTTATGAAACCCCGGCAATGGGTTTTGAGGGCGACCCTTTTTTGAACTGCGCTGTTTGGCTGCAAACGGACATGAAACCGTCCAAGGTTTTAAAGTCTATTTTGGATATTGAAAAAAAAATGGGGCGCAAGCGAAATGTTTCAAAAACCTATACCTCACGTCCTATTGACATCGATATTATTTTTATTGATGGGGAAATTTTACAGACCGAAAAATTGATAGTTCCCCATCCCGAAATGCAAAACCGAAAGTTCGTGCTCCAGCCCTTGGCAGAAATAAATCCAGAATTGATCCATCCCATTTCGAATAAAAAAATTATAAAGCTTTTGGCTGAAACAGCCGATAAAAGCCTGCTTCAAAAGCAATCCAAATGGCTCAGCAGCCCGATGAAGTTTTATAACATTTCACAATATAATTACATCGCCATTGAAGGAAATATCGGGGCTGGCAAAACGAGCTTGGCTACAAAAATTGCAAACGACTTTAACGCCAAATTGATACTGGAGCGTTTTAAGGACAATCCATTTCTGCCAAAATTCTACGAAGACGCCGCACGTTACGCCTTCCCTTTGGAAATGTCCTTTCTGGCCGATCGCTATCAGCAATTGGTTGACGATATTACACAGTTCGATCTTTTTAAAGAATCGGTAATTGCAGATTATGACGTAAACAAATCGTTGATTTTTGCAAGCATCACCCTGCCCGAGGAGGAATATGCGCTTTACAAAAAGCTTTTTCAGGTAATGCACAAAGATGTGCCCAAACCGGATAGGTATATCTATTTGTACCAAAATACGGAGCGTTTGCTGGAAAATATAAAGAAGCGCGGCCGCAAATATGAGCAGAGCATTGAGGCTGCCTATCTGCAAAAACTGAACACGGGGTATTTGGAATTCATAAAAAACCAACATTCCGAAAATATTAAGATCATCGATATTTCAGAAATGGATTTTTTGAAGAACCGGGGAGATTATTTGAGGATTTTGGAGGAAATTGTTTCCTAAGAAAACAGGAGTTGCCAATTGCAACTTATCCTTATTTTACAGCAAATTGAAAACTGCGACTGCCTACTAAATTTGCTTACCTTTGCAAAAAATTAAAGATGAGCGCACAAGACAATTACGATAAAGGAAGAAGTTCCAACAAGCAGGGGAAAAATGCACGAAAGAAAAGTATGGCTCGTGGAAATGCTCCATTGAAATCTGAGAGCCCAAAGAAAAATACCGGAAGGCAGCAAGACCCCGCGAAACCTAAGTTGAAATTTGATAAAACTGGAAAGGAAATTGGCCGCAGGGAGAAGCCTGTTAGGGAGGTAAAAAAGAGCAATCCCGAAGATGGAATCCGCCTAAATAAATATATTGCGAACAGTGGCGTATGTTCCCGCCGCGAGGCCGACACTTACATTGCCACAGGTTTGGTTACCGTCAACGGAAAAATTGTCAACGAGATGGGCTACAAGGTCCAATTAACCGATGACGTACGCTTTGATGGTCGTCGATTAAATCCAGAGCCCAATACTTACATATTGCTGAACAAACCAAAAGGTTTCGCCACAACCGATAGCAATGCAAAGGGAATGACCGTAATGGATTTGGTAGCAAACGCTACCACTGCCAAAATAAAACCTTTCGGCCGTTTGGGCAGGAATGCAACTGGACTTTTATTGTTCACGAATGACGATGAGTTTGTTCAGAAGTTTACCAAAAAAGGTATTCCGAGGTTATTTCATATAGAACTTGACAAAAATCTTAAAGCAGAGCATCTTAAAAAAATAAAGGAAGGTTTTACCATTGAAGGAAAGGAAATTACTGTTGAGGAAATAAGTTATGTTGATAATTCACCCAAAAGCGAGATAGGCTTAAAGATAAAACATACCGGAAACAGCATCATTCGCACCATTTTTGAACATTTGGGATATGACGTAGTCCGCGTGGATTGTGTTACCCTGGGCCCATTGACCAAAAAGGATTTGCCACGGGGCCGCTGGAGAACACTTACCGAAAAGGAACTCAACATGTTCAGCATGATTTAATGCGAACGAAAAATTACTGTCTAATATAAATTATTGGAATTTTTTTGGCACTTTTGTATTGTAAATATTTTAACAGCTAGTATTTTTTGAAATGGTTGGTTTTTGAAAATTTCAGAAACACAAATTCTAAATGGACAACACATTTTTACTTCCAGCAGCTGCCTTGCAGCATATTATAGGCATTAGTCCCACTTTAAAAGCTATGCCTATTCGCAGTTAAACTTCAAGTTAATTTTTTGTTATACCCTCCTTTTTCCAGGGAATACGCGACAAGAATTTTTAATTTACCCCTTCAACCAAAAAGATAAAATGAATACCAAATACATAGATTTAATTAACCAAACGTATTATTTTCCGCAGGAAGAATTTCGTTTGGGCGATAACGGGCTTGAATTTCACGGTGTAGATTTAATGGGGCTCGTAGAGCAATATGGCGCACCACTTAAATTTACCTATCTCCCGAAAATTTCAGAAAATATAAACTTGGCAAAAAAGTGGTTTGCCGAGGCTATTGAAAAGAACAACTACAAAGGCACTTACAACTACTGCTATTGCACAAAAAGTTCGCATTTTAAGCACGTTTTGAACGAAGCCTTAAAAAACGATATTCATATTGAAACCTCTTCGGCCTTTGATATTGACATCGTGGAGCGTTTAAAGAAAACAGGAAAAGTAACCGACAAAACCTATGTAATTTGCAACGGTTTCAAACGCGAGCGTTATATAGAAAACATAGCCAGGTTAATCAATAATGGTCACGAAAACTGTATCCCGATTATTGATAATTACGAGGAAATAGAATTACTGTCAGATAGCATTGAAAATCATTTTAATGTAGGTATCCGTATCGCTTCCGAAGAAGAACCAAAGTTTGAATTTTATACTTCCAGATTGGGGATTGGCTATAAAAACATCATCCCTTTTTATGAAGAACAGATAAAAAATAATGAACGCGTTGATCTAAAAATGCTGCATTTCTTCATTAACACGGGCATTCGCGACACGGCGTATTACTGGAACGAATTGGTAAAATGTTTAAAAGTATATGTTCGTCTAAAAAAGATCTGTCCATCGTTGGATAGTTTGAATATTGGCGGGGGTTTTCCGATAAAAAACTCCTTGGCCTTTGAGTACGATTATCAATATATGGTCAATGAAATATTGAACCAAATAAATATAACCTGTGCGGAAGCTGAGGTACCAGTGCCGCATATTTTTACCGAATTTGGAAGTTTCACTGTGGGCGAAAGCGGGGGTGCCATTTACGAAATTTTGTACCAGAAACAACAGAACGACCGCGAGAAGTGGAATATGATAAATTCTTCGTTCATCACAACTTTGCCAGACACTTGGGCTATCAGCAAACGTTTCATCATGCTCGCCATTAATCGTTGGCACGATGAATATGAAAGAGTGCTATTGGGTGGGCTGACTTGTGACAGTGATGATTATTACAACAGCGAGCAAAACATGGCGGCTATTTATTTGCCAAAATTCAGAAAGGAAAAACCTTTGTATATTGGCTTCTTTAATACAGGGGCTTATCAAGAGACCATTGGGGGCTTTGGAGGTTTGCAGCACTGCTTGATTCCTTCGCCGAAACATATTTTGATTGACAGAGATAAAAACAATAAAATAACAACCGAACTTTTTTCAGAACAACAAACAAGCGAGCAATTGCTAAACATTTTAGGTTATGAGCACTAAGACGTACGCAGGCATCCCGCAAAAATATGCGGCCCTAGAAACATCAAAAATTGTATTAATCCCGGTTCCTTATGATGGAACCAGCACTTGGCAAAAAGGTGCAGACAAAGGTCCCGAAGCATTTTTGGACGCTTCCGAAAATATGGAACTGTATGATATTGAAACCCAAACAGAGGTTTATAAACAAGGGGTCTATCTTGCCGATGCAATTACTGAAAACTCCTCTCCGGAAGCCGTAGTTTCCGAAGTACACAAAGTAACCAAGGATTACATTAAAAGAAATAAGTTTGTAACCATTTTTGGTGGTGAGCACAGTATTTCCATAGGTACAATTAGAGCTTTCAATGAGTGTTTTGACAATTTAACTGTGCTTCATATTGATGCCCACGCCGATTTGCGCAAGGAATTCCACGGAAGTAAATGCAACCACGCGTGCGCAGTCTATGAAGCAAGCCAGACCACAAATTTAGTGCAGGTAGGTATTAGAAGTATGGATGTTGCAGAGACTACCGTAATGGATGAAGAAAAAGTATTTTTTGCCCACGATATGGCAAAGGATGAATACTGGATGGATAAAGTTATTGAAGCTTTGGGCGACAATGTTTTCATCACTTTTGATTTGGATGCCTTGGATCCTTCAATTTTGCCATCAACGGGAACTCCGGAGCCAGGCGGACTATTTTGGTACGAAACCCTGGATTTTCTAAAGCAGGTTTTTGATGAAAGAAATGTGGTAGGTTTTGACATTGTAGAGCTTTGTCCAAATCCTGAAGAAAGAGCCTCTGATTTTGTAGCTGCAAAGCTTTACTACAAAATGTTGACCTACAAATTTGCAGGCACGGACGAAGAAGACGAATACGAAAGCAATTTTAACGAAACCAAAAAAGGCATTTCAAAATTTAATACAGAAGAAGATGAGTACTAGCAAAGGATCTATTTCCCAATTTATTGAAAAATATTATCTACACTTTAATGCCGCCGCCCTTGTGGATGCCGCAAAAGGTTATGAAGCACAGTTGAACCAAGGTTCAAAAATGCTCGTTTCCCTTGCCGGTGCTATGAGTACTGCTGAATTGGGAAAGATTTTTGCCGAAATGATCCGTCAGGATAAAGTGCATATCATCTCTTGTACTGGCGCAAACCTTGAGGAAGATATTATGAATCTCGTGGCGCATAGCCATTACGAGCGTGTACCGCATTACCGCGATTTAACACCACAGGACGAGTGGGATTTGCTTGAAAGAGGAATGAACCGCGTAACGGATACTTGTATCCCCGAAGAAGAAGCTTTCCGAAGAATCCAAAAGCACATTGTAAAACTGTGGAAAGAGGCTGAAGCAAAGGGGGAACGCTACCTTCCGCACGAATATATGTATAAACTTCTTTTGAGTGGCGTGATGGAAGAACATTACGAAATAGATTTAAAGGATTCGTGGATGTACGCCGCTGCCGAAAAGAATCTGCCAATAATCTGCCCAGGGTGGGAAGATAGCACCATGGGGAATATCTTTGCCAGCTACGTTTTAAAAGGCGAATTGAAAGCTTCAACCATGAAAAGCGGCATTGAGTATATGACCTTCCTTGCCGATTGGTACACTGAGAATTCGAAAAAAGGAATCGGTTTCTTCCAGATTGGCGGTGGAATTGCGGGAGATTTCCCAATCTGTGTGGTTCCGATGCTTTATCAGGATATGGAAAGAACCGACACTCCGTTTTGGAGTTACTTCTGCCAAATCAGTGATTCTACAACCAGTTTTGGAAGTTATTCGGGCGCAGTTCCCAATGAAAAGATTACATGGGGCAAATTGGATATGGATACTCCTAAATTTATTATAGAAAGTGACGCCACCATTGTGGCACCGTTAATTTTTGCTTATCTGCTTGATATGTAAAAAATTGCGTTAAATGTTTTTTAACCCCAGACAAATGTCTTAAATTTGTAGACAAATGTATTTATTATGGGTTATGATGAACAGAATATCGCAATTAACGAAGTAAATGAATCGCTAACCGCCTATGTGAAGCATATCGGCAGTATATCGCGAAGTATCTCTTTTGCAGATTTTTTTCTCGATAAAATGCTTATCATTCAAGCAATAAGGACAGGACTGCCATATAAAATTTTTCAACAAATAAAAAGGTTTACGCCCTTTACAGACGAAGATTGGGCAGAATATCTAGATTTGTCCACTAAGACCTTGCAGCGGTATCGCGATGATAAAGATTTTCATTTTAAATCTATTCATACTGAAAAGATTTTTGAACTGGCTGAGGTTACCAATTTTGGAATCGAGGTTTTTGGCTCTTCCGAAAAATTCTATAGCTGGTTAAATGCGCCTTCGTTTGCATTAAACGGTTATAAGCCCGGTGAGCTTTTAAAAGATTCCTATGGTAAGGAAATGGTCATGGCAGAGCTTAACCGTATAGAGCACGGTATTTTTGCCTAATGAGGGTTTTTAGGCTATCCAGAAAAAAATATGCCAATGATCTAAGTGGAAAGGGTGCTGCCAAATTTGGGAACCGCTGGAATAGTAAAGGCGTTGAGATGCTGTATACTGCCGAGAGTAGGGCGCTTGCAATGGCAGAAGTAATTGTACATTTAAGCATAGCTTCCCTCCCCGACGACTATATGATGATTGAAATAGAAATTCCTAGAAACGTCGAAATAGAAACTTTGCCTACCCGACGTTTGGCCACCGGTTGGAATACAAACCCGCCCAAGCTAAACACACAAAATATTGGCGATGAATTCATACGGGCCAATAATAATTGCGTGCTCAAAGTGCCTTCGGCCGTGGTGAAAGGGGATTTCAATTATTTGCTCAACCCGAATCATAAAGACATTAAAAAGATTAAAATTATAGAAATCACCGACTTTCCTTTTGACGAAAGGATTTTTAATTAGAAACACACATCCCAAAAATTATATGGAACCTAAAAAGATTGAAAATATTGAACTTAAGTTTTTAACCATAAAAGACTATGAAGCCCTGAAAAAGGCAACTATTCAATCTTATGGGGGTATGCCAAATAGCTATTGGAAGATCAACGAAATAGGAAACTTAATAGACATTTTCCCAGAAGGACAAGTGGTTATTATGGCCGATGGCGAGATTGCCGGTTGTGCCCTCTCTATTATTGTTGACTTTGATGAATTGGGAGAAAAACATACCTACAAAGACATTACAGACGATCCCAATTTTAAAATACACGACCCCGAAGGCGATGTGCTCTATGGAATAGATGTTTTTATCCGTCCAGATTTTCGGGGATTGCGTCTAGGACGAAGATTATACGATTATAGAAAGGAACTTTGCGAAAACCTAAATCTGAAAAGCATCGTTTTCGGGGGAAGAATGCCAAATTATCATTTACACGCAGATAAACTTTCGCCAAAACAATACATTGAAAAAGTAAAGCGCAAACAGATTGACGATCCCGTTTTAAACTTTCAAATTTCCAACGACTTTCACCCAGTGCGCGTATTAAAAGGCTATTTGGAAGGCGACAAGGCTTCGGGGGAGTTTGCGGTTTTAATGGAATGGGACAATATTTACTATACCAAACCCGAGAAAAAACCAAAGCCTTCTGCGATAAAAAGTATTGTTAGGTTGGGGTTAATCCAGTGGCAAATGCGTAGCTATTCCGGCATGGAGGAGTTGATGCACCAAGCAGAGTATTTTATAGATTCTGTGGCTGGGTACCGCTGCGATTTTGCTATGTTTCCAGAGTTCTTCAACGCTCCGCTTATGGCAAAATACAATCATATGAGCGAGCCAGATGCCATTCGCGAATTGGCTAAATATACTAAGGAAATTACTGAAAGACTTTCACAGCTTTCAATTTCGTACAATATCAATATTATAACTGGGAGTATGCCCGAAATGGTCCGCGGGAAGCTTTACAACGTAGGTTATCTATGCCGTCGCGACGGAAGTGTGGAACGTTACGAAAAGATTCACGTTACGCCAGACGAAGAACGCGTTTGGGGAATGGTAAACGGAAATTCCCTAAAAACTTTCGATACTGATTGTGGAAAAATTGGGGTGCTGATTTGTTATGATTCAGAATTTCCCGAACTCTCAAGATTGCTTTCTGATGAGGGAATGGATATCTTATTTGTTCCATTTCTTACAGATACCCAGAACGGCTATTCTCGCGTAAGACTTTGCGCCCAGGCACGAGCTGTAGAAAACGAATGTTACGTAGCTATTGCAGGAAGCGTGGGCAACCTGCCCAAGGTGCATAATATGGATATACAATACGCCCAAAGCGCAGTATTCACGCCTTGTGATTTCTCTTTTCCCAACAATGGAATTAAAGCCGAAGCAACCCCAAACACCGAAATGATATTGGTGGCCGATGTGGACATAGATTTGCTTCGGGAACTGCACACTTTCGGAGCTGTTCGTAATTTGAAGGATAGAAGAAAGGATTTTTACCGATTGGAAAGGGTGAAGAAGTAGACATCAAACCTGCAAGATTTAAAACCTTGCAGGGTTAAATTTTTTGGAAATCGAAATTTCCCAAAGAGCAACTACAATTGCGACTAAATATTCCAAAGCCACCAACCAAAGTTTTTCATCAAAACCATTTTCGCCATAAGCGGAATAGCTTAGTATTACCATAAAACTCCAAACTATCGGAAATTTATATTTTGTAAAAACTGAAAGTAAAAGTGGAGTGGCAACGTACCACGGATGCACAGTGGTGGAAAGTAAAAAGTAAAACGAAATTGCAAAAAGCATCCCGGTCATCAATTCCTGTGGCGTTTTATTTTTTCTGAAAAAAGCGATCGCTAAAACCAAAAGGAATACTAAAACAGGCAAGATCTTTCCAGTAGTTCCTATAATATTCCATCCTACAACTTGAAACCCAATCCAACGGATTATATAATACACACTCGCATTGAATTCAAAATTCTGGAACCAAAGTCCGATGGTCGAGGAGAAATTCTGAATAAATTCTGAAGAAAGAAAGGGTAGAAATGTAAGTACTACGGTAAATCCGATAACTGAATAAAATCCCACGAGTTTTTTAATCGAAACCCCAAAGATTTCTAAAACCTTTTGGGTTTTTTCATTAGTGAAATATTTCAAAAACAAAGGCAAAAACAATAACGGAAGCAATTTCACGGAAACAGAAATTCCAATCAAAACGGCTGCCCAAAACCATTTTCCTTTGAATAATAAATATAGTGCCCAAACAAAAAAGAAAAGCATTACCCCTTCAAAATGAAGATTTCCAGTAAGCTCAATGATGATAAAAGGATTTAGAAAATACCAAAAGATGTTTTTAATTGGAAGGTTCAACTTTTCTAAAAGTTTCTTTCCGAAGTAAAGAATTCCAACATCTGCCAAAATAATCAGCACGCGCAGCACAATCACGGAGCCCATAATACTTTTCCCCGCAAACAGTGCGGCAACTGCAAAAAACAATTGGTTAATTGGTGGGTAATTGCTGAAGTGACTTGCATTTAGAGCACCCATTCCGTCAATTAATTGTTGGGATTGTTCAATTGTCACTCCGAGCGCAGGCGAGGAGCTGGGTGTGAACAAGTACGGACTAACCCCCTGAATCAATAACCGCCCATCCCACAGAAACCGATAGAAATCCTGTGAAAGATTCGGAATTGCAGGAATAAGAATTAATCTAAAAACAATTCCTAAACTGGCTAAAAACCAAAAATAGTCCCGAGACTTCGGGATAAATTTTTCAATAAAAAGATAGGTGATGATGAAAAGTGCACCGTAGAGTGAAATGAGTTTTGTAAAATCACTTCGCTCCAAATCATACCCAAAACTGATGTAAAACGCGACTGATAGTATCGCAAATAGAAGCGGGATCTTATATAATTTAATGAAATTCAAGTTTCTAATTTATAAGATTCCTGCCTTCGCAGGAATAATTAATCCTGCCATTCGGCAATAAAAAGATTGGTGTCGCGCCCGCCGCCATTATTTCTATTTGAAGAAAAAGCTAACTTTTTCCCGTCATTCGAAAAAACTGGAAAAGCATCAAAAGTCCTTCCGTGCGTAACGCGTTCCAGGTTTTTTCCATCAATATCAATTAAATACAGATTAAACGGGAATCCTCGTTCCGCTTCAAAATTACTGGAGAACAAAATCTTTTCGCCCGAAGGATGAAAGAACGGTGCCCAATTGGCGTTGCCCAAATGAGTCAATTGGCGAAGCTCGCTGCCATCGGCATTGCAGATAAACAGCTCCATTTCAGTGGGCTGCACCAAACCTTGGGCGAGCAAATCTTTATATTCCTTAATTTCTTTCTCAGTTTCGGGGCGCGATGCACGAAAAATCAATTTTGAACCATCCGGTGAAAAGAAGGCGCCGCCGTCGTAGCCCAATTCGTTAGTAATCTGTTTTACGTTTTTTCCATCGATATCCATAGTGTACAATTCCAAATCGCCACTGCGCATGGAAGTGAAAACAATTTTATCGCCTTTGGGCGAAACGGTTGCTTCGGCATCGTAACCCGGTTCGTTAGTGAGTTGGGCAGTTATATTTCCTTCCAAATCGGCAACAAAAATATCGAAGCTGTCATACACTGGCCACACGTATTTGCCATCCCTTTTAAGTGGAACTTCCGGGCAATTTTCATCTTTTAAATGTGTGCTTCCGTAAACAATATGTTTTCCATCGGGTAGAAAATAGCTGCACGTTGTTCGGCCTTTGCCGGTGCTTATCATTGGGGGTTGTTTGTCTTTAAAAGTTTCGTCAGCTCTCATCAAAAACATTTGGTCGCAGTTTACGCCCCAGTTTTTATAGTTGCTTTGGAAGATGACCTTGCTGTCGTCAAAACTCCAGTAGGCTTCGGCATTATCTCCACCAAAAGTAACTTGACGGATACTTTTGAAATGCTTTTCTTCGGGATAAATTAGCGTGTCATTTGAAGTGGGATCCAATACTACGGTCGAGGTTTTTTCAGCTGAACCGGCCGATTCATTTTCTGCTCTTTTCACTTCCTTTTTACAACTCGCAAATACTGAAACGATAAGCAGGGTATAGAATATTTTCATTTTTAATGTACTTTTGAGCAAAAGTAATGATATGCGTGCAATTTTAGTAATATTAATAGCAATAGTAGTTTTTTCCTGTAAAGAAACTCAGGTGAATTCCGTATCTATGAAAGAAGACGTTGCCATCTTGGCCAACGATAGTTTAAACGGAAGAAAGACCGGTTCTGATGGCGAAAGGAAGGCTGCAGACTACATAGCCAAGCGGTTTGAAGATTTAGGGTTGCAACCCAAACGTTTGGAAGGGTTTTTTCAAAAATTCACTTATAAGGCCAGTAAAAATCCACATCAGGAGGCCGAATTTACTGCAGAAAATAACGAGAGTACCAAGACGGGTCAAAACGTGATTGCATTTTTAGATAACAAAGCGGAAAATACCGTAGTAATCGGCGCCCATTACGACCATTTGGGAATGGGCGGCGAAGGTTCGCTGTATCGCGAAGGCAAAGCAATACACAACGGTGCGGACGATAACGCGAGTGGTGTTGCGATGATGCTGCATTTGGCAGATTCGCTTCAAAAGAAAGGTTCCCCGAAAAATAACAACTACCTTTTCATTGCTTTTTCTGGGGAAGAAGAGGGGTTATTGGGTTCAAATTATTTCGTTAAAAATCCAACTATTGATACTAAAAAAGTAACTTATATGCTGAATATGGATATGGTGGGAAGGCTTAATTCTGAAAATACTTTAGCAGTTTACGGCGTGGGAACTTCGCCTATTTTTAAACAAGCCGTAAATGCGAATGCCAGGGAATTAAAAATTGCCGAAAACGAAAGCGGTGTAGGTCCGAGCGACCACACTTCGTTTTATTTGGCAAATATTCCCGTGTTGCATTTTTTCACTGGGCAGCACGAAGACTACCATAAACCCAGCGATGACGCTGAAAAGGTGAATTTTGAGGGAATGAAAATAGTTTCAAATTACATTTTCAGCATAATAAAAGATTTGGATAACCAGCCCAAACTTCCTTTCAAAAAAACCAAAAATGAAAGCGAAGTGGTGCCAGAATTTAAAGTGACGTTGGGCGTGGTTCCCGATTATCTTTTCAGCGGAAAAGGGATGCGAATTGATGGTGTAAGTGAAGACAAACCAGCCCAAAAAGCAGGACTTCAAAAAGGCGACATTGTTGTAAAAATGGGCGATTTTGAAGTAACCGATATGATGAGTTATATGAAGAGCCTTTCAAAATTTGAAAAGGGGCAGACAGCAAAAGTAACTATCGAAAGGGGTGGGGAATTGAAGGAGGTTGAGGTAACATTTTAATTTTTACAGCATCATCCCACAAAAACCAAGGCCTATTATTACGGAAACGATTGAAATAATAATTAAGATTTTGCCTGTTTTCTTTTCTTTATCGGTTGCTTCTGCTCTTATAAGAACTTGACCCCAAATAAAAGTAACGAACGGAGCGAAAACAAATAAAAGAAATAAGATCATTTTTTTGATTTAAATATTACATCATCATACTTCCACAAATCCCAAGACTTATTAAAAGATAAACTACCCCAAGAATCATAAGTATTTTTCCTGCTTTTTTCTTTTGATTTGCAAGTAAAACCACACCAATAATAAATAATATGATTGCAGGTAAAAACATAATTGCTAAAATAATAACGACTAATCCTGTTAAATCACCAACTTCTAAAAATATCATAACGCTTCGGTTTTAAGTTTTTCCAAATACTCTTTTTTGTCGTCCCTATAAAAAAGATTCATCGTTTCAAAGGGGATGATTTTATTATCCTTATTCACAATGTGGACGCAGGATTTTTTTATGCTGCGAACATCAAAATTGTATGCATCAATAAATTGCATAATTATTACTCTGAAAAGATTGTCATACCCTAATTCTGGAGCATCAATATTTGGGAGGCAACATAGAATCGATTTTAAGTTTTCTTCAGCGCATTCTACCGAATTTCCCGTACTGAAAAGCTCGATCATTTTTCCTTTTAGCATTTCGTCCTGTTCGTAAACTATCGTGTTTTTACTGTTGTCCAACAAATCCTGTGGCTTGATATAACGCGTCAACGGAAAAACTTCGTCGTCCAATTTTAATGCATAACCCATCACCAAAGCATCAGGATTACAAGGAACGGGCAGTAAATCCTCTGCATTAAAAACATCGGTCTGTTCCAGGATTTTTCTTCGGACTTCCGTCAAAGTGATTCTATCGGTTTCAGTATTAAAATCTTCCAATCTACCTGCAATTTGGGTAGGCTGAAAAGTTACCCCACGAACGCATTTTTGTTTTAAGGCGAAGTCGATAATTTTACCCATTTCGCCATCATTCAAACCTTTTTGAAGCGTAACTACCAAAGTTGTTGAAAGATTCACTTCATTCAAATTTGCGAGCGCTTGCTGGCGGATTTTGCTTAAATCTGCACCGCGAAGGGTTTGCAAAACAGAATCTTCAAAAGAATCAAACTGCAAATATATTTCGAAATCGGGCGCGTATGTTTTCAATTTTTCTGCAAAATCCTTCTCTTTCGCAATCCGGATTCCGTTCGTATTGAGCATTAAATGTTTTATGGGAAGCGTTTTTGCATAATCCAAAATCTCAAAAAAGTGCGGATGGATTGTGGGTTCGCCACCACTAATTTGCACCACATCGGGCTCTTTTTCATTCCGAACCACCGCGTCCATCATTTTTTTAATTTCGTCCAAAGTTCGGTGCCGTCCATACGTTGGCGACGAACCCGCGTAACAAGTGGGGCAGGTTAGGTTGCAACGGTCCGTAACTTCAATAATCGTCAGGCACGAATGCTGCTCGTGGTCCGGACACAGGCCGCAATCATACGGGCAGCCGTAATGCGTTTTGGTGTTGAATGTATAGGGCATTTCCGAGGGCTTGTTATAGTTTCGGATGTTTTTGTAATATTCGGCATCGTCGGCAATTAAGACCTTGCTGTTGCCGTGTTCAGGGCAACGTTTCAACATAAAAACATTGTTTTCCTCAAAAACTATTTTGGCGTCGATTCGTTTTAAGCATTCTGGGCAAAGGCTTAAGGTGAAATCGTAATAGGTATATTTTCTTACGGGCATCTTTTTAGTTAAGAGTTAAGGGTTAAGCGTTATGCGAGCTTGCTGCTGTTTTTTTTCTTTGTTCTTTCTTCTTTTATCTCTTGTGAAAAATATCGTTTTATAATAATACAGTAGACAAATAATACAAAGTATTTGAACGCTGCTTAATCCCAAAACGAAAAATTCATTCGGTTTTAAAAATTCTATTAAAAAACGAAAACCAAAATAGGATATCATAAACCATTTGAATAATTCGCCGCTTTTCAATATTTTTTTCTTCTGAATTTGTTTCAGCGCTATTACTAAAAGTACCAAAAAAACCAGTTCGTAAAACGCAAGCGGATGTCGAAGCATTCCATCGCCCAAATCCATTCCGAAGATAGATTTAGTTTCTATTCCGTAAGTGAATTCATTTGTGCCCGAAAGAAAGCAACCAATACGGCCAATAAAAATTCCCAGAATTATTGGAAATGTAAACAAATCGCCCGACGAACGTTTTTCACCGATTATCTTTTTTGCAATCTCAACGCCCAAAAGTCCGCCGAAGAGACCGCCCATAATTGATTTTGCGTTCAGTAATTCAATCCAAGTATTTTCAGAAAAGTTTATAAAAGGATATTCCAAAAATCCAATAATACGCGAGCCAATCAACGCGCCTAAGGTAGCGCCGATGATAATTGAAAGTCTATTGTTTAAGGAAATTTCATCCGTACTTCTTTTCCGAAGAAAAACATAGTAACGGAAACCCACGATAAAAGCGAGATATTCCATAATGAGATGAATATTCACTTTTATTCCGAAGAGAATGGGTTCGAAAGGGATTTCCAATTTTTGACTGTTTGGTTATAAATGTAGTCAATTTCAGAAATAAAAAAGCCTCACAAATCTTGAAGACTTGTGAGGCTTTAACTATTAATCACTTTTGGGATTTTACATCATCCCTGGCATTCCACCGCCCATACCGCCTGGCATTCCGCCACCGGTATTTTCTTCTTTTATATCAACCAAAGCACATTCGGTAGTCAAAATCATTCCGGCAACCGAAGCAGCATTTTCAAGCGCGATACGGGTTACTTTTTTAGGATCGATGATTCCTGCTTTTAGCATATCAACATATTTTTCAGTTTTGGCATCGTAACCGAAGTTTTTCTTGCCTTCCAAAACCTTATTGATTACTACGGAACCTTCGCCACCTGCGTTTTCAACGATAGTGCGCAAAGGAGATTCAATTGCTTTAGCTACTATGTTAATTCCAGTTGCTTCATCAAGCGTATCGGTTGTAAGCTTTTTAAGTACTTCAATAGCGCGAACTAAAGCTACGCCTCCACCAGCAACAATACCTTCTTCAACAGCCGCACGGGTTGCGTGAAGTGCATCGTCAACTCTATCTTTTTTCTCTTTCATTTCCACTTCAGAAGCAGCACCTACGTAAAGAACCGCAACACCACCGGCTAATTTAGCCAAACGCTCCTGCAATTTTTCTTTGTCGTAATCGCTGGTTGTAGATTCTATTTGAGATTTTATCTGATTCACACGACCTTTGATGTCGTCTTTCTTGCCGGCACCGTTTACAATTGTAGTGTTGTCTTTGTCAATTGTTACAGTTTCCGCAGAACCTAACATATCGATGGTTGCATTTTCCAAAGTGAAACCGCGCTCTTCAGCAATTACAGTTCCGCCAGTTAAAATTGCGATATCCTCAAGCATTGCTTTTCTTCTATCGCCAAAACCTGGAGCTTTAACAGCTGCAATTTTTAACGAGCCACGAAGTTTGTTTACTACCAAAGTAGCCAAAGCCTCGCCATCAACATCTTCTGCAATAATCAATAAAGATTTTCCTTGTTGTGCCACTGGCTCAAGTATTGGAAGCAAATCTTTCATTGAAGAAATTTTCTTGTCGTAAAGCAAAATCATTGGGTTGTCCAATTCAGTCTGCATTTTTTCGGTATCAGTCACGAAATAGGGTGAAAGGTAACCACGATCAAACTGCATACCTTCCACAACGTCTACGTATGTTTCGGTTCCTTTTGCTTCTTCAACGGTGATAACCCCTTCTTTGCCAACTTTCCCGAAAGCTTTGGCAATCAATTCGCCAATAACATCGTCGTTGTTTGCTGAAATGGAAGCCACCTGCTTTATCATTTCAGAAGAATTGCCAACTTTGGTAGCTTGTTTTTCAAGGTTGCTAACAATGGCTTCCACAGCCTTGTCAATTCCACGTTTTAAATCCATTGGGTTAGCACCGGCGGCTACGTTTTTAAGGCCTTCCTTTACGATTGCCTGTGCAAGAACGGTAGCGGTTGTTGTACCGTCACCGGCAAGGTCGTTGGTTTTGGACGCTACTTCTTTTACCATTTGTGCGCCCATATTTTCAAGGGCGTCTTCCAGTTCAATTTCTTTTGCAACTGTTACACCATCCTTTGTCACTTGTGGCGCACCAAAGGATTTGCTGATAATTACGTTACGACCCTTTGGGCCCAAGGTTACTTTTACTGCGTTTGCCAATGCGTCAACGCCGCGCTTGATACTGTCGCGGGCTTCTACATCAAATTTTATATCTTTTGCCATTTTTTTAAATGCTTTAAGCTTTAAGCTGTATGCTCTAAGCCTGGGTTAAACTATATTTTTAGATAAATTTATTTTTTTGGAAAACTTAAATGATAGCTAAAATATCATCTTCGCGCATGATGAGGTAGTCTTTGCCATCAAATTTCAATTCGCTGCCGGAATATTTTCCGTAAAGAACGGTATCGCCAACCTTTACGGTCATTTTGTGGTCTTCTTTACCTTTACCCACAGCTACTACTTTGCCTTGTTGCGGTTTTTCTTTTGCGGAATCTGGAATGTAAATACCAGAAGCGGTCTTAGTCTCAGCTTCCTGTGGCTGAACCAAAACACGGTCTGCAAGTGGTTGAATTTTTAATGCCATTTCAATTTTATTTTTTAGTTGTTAAACTTGGGTTTAAATGTTTGATTGCTAATTGGCAGAAACTGTGCCACTGCCCATAAACTGACAGTTTACAAAACAAAAATGCCAGCTTGTCAGAAGCTGGCATTTTTAAATATTTTATAAAGTAATTATTCTGCTGGGTCTGTTGTAGTTGGAGCAGGAGTTTCTGTGGTTGGAACCGCAGGAATTGCACTTTCGTCAAAAGTTTTCGATTGCACTACGTTGCCGCCCATAATAAATATGTTTGAAAACAAAATTAACGCCAACATAATAGTTGCAAGTGTCCAAGTACTTTTATCAAGAAAATCGCTCGTTTTCTGCACGCCGCCAATCTGTGCGCCTCCGCCACCGCCGAAAGACGATGAAAGTCCGCCCCCTTTTGGGTTTTGCACCATTATTACTACGACCAACAAAAAGGCCACTATCATTATTAAAATTAAAAATATTGTAAACGTACTCATGATTGTTCTGAATTAATCAATTTTTCTATTGCCCGAATTTGGTCTGCAAAGAAACCACTTTTTTCGGGATTTTTCAAAATTAAAATTTTATATGCCTGAATTGCCTTTTTATAATTCTTTTGTTGCAAATAAACTTTTGCCAAAGTCTCCGTCATTAGTGAATCAGTGGCTTGGGTATAAGGTTTTGCAAGATTGTTTTTTTCTTCTTTTTGGGATTTATTCTCTATCTCCGAAGGAATTATTTTTGGGTTCTCTTGGATAAACTTGTCTATCAATTCAAATTTTCGCTCCTTCTCATCCTCTTTTATTGACTTTTCAGACTCTTCTTTTGAAGTTTCTTCCGAACGTTCAATGGGTTTTGCTTTTGTCAGCTTTAGCCATTCTGAGAAAGAGTGGGTATCGTTTTTGGTGAATTCCAAAGGTTTGTCCGGTTGCAATATGTCTTCGGGTTTTTCTTCTTTATTTTCAACCAAATTGGAAACAGATGCAACTTTTCTTTGAAAAAGCTCCGGATTCAAAATATCCTCCGCCTTTTGCATTTCGGCCTTTAATTGCCTGTCTATTTCAAGACTTATTTGTTCCGAAACATCTTCGGCCACAACTTTTATTTCCCCTACGGAAGCATCGTGCTGCAAAATAGTTTGCGAAATTTCATTCTGGATAAATTTTTCCGAAGTAATATATTCAAACAAAATATCGCGATCGGTAGTGTGGGCGGCAGTAAGCTTCAATGCGTCGTTGTACAGAAAACTTTCTTGGTTTTTCAAACCCTTTAACTGCAAGGCCCGCGCACTTTGGAAATAGGGGTATTTTTTTATTATCAAATCCAACGCAGCCATATCCTCCGAAGTTATTTTCTGCGGATTGGCGAGTAGATATGTAAAGTTTGAAGTGTTCAAAATATTACCAGTTTGCGAGCGATTTGTTAAAAATATCCTGTGTCAATCGTTCAAAAATAATATCAACCGCAGCATCAAGTGCCGAGCCTGTTAATTGTGTTGTTCCCGGATAATCGTAATAAAAACTAAAGGGCTGTTCAAAATCCTTCAGCGGATCTTTGGTGTTGTAAAACCGAACATTTACGGCAATGGTTAATCTGTTTTGAGCCGCAGTGCTGTTTGCGGTAGCAGTAATTGGCGCAATATAATATTGTGTTATTTCACCTTCGTAAACCAAATCGCCATTACTGTTCACAAGGTCCAAACTAGTTTGGTTCAGCAGTAAATCCTGAAGTTTTTGTGTAAAATCTCTAGCGATGCCAGGCTCTACGATCGGAGCATTGTTTTGAAAATAATTTACCTGTACCGTTTTTGTTGTGCTGTAGTTTATATCGGCTCCCGTAAAGGAATATGGGCCGCAACCTTGCAAAATAAACACGGACAGTATCAAAAGTGAAAACTTTAACAGGAAAGCAAATCTAAATTCTAAAATCGTATATCGAAAATCTTTCATAAATCGTACTGCTTAATCTTTCTATATAAAGTTCTTTCTGAAATGCCTAGCTCATCTGCAGCATCCTTACGTTTTCCGTTGTATTTTTCGAGTGATTTTTTGATGAGTTCCAATTCCTTTTGCTGAAGGGAAAGGTTTTCTTCTTCTTCAATTTCCTCAGCGTATTCGTATTTGTCTTTTCGCTGTTCGGAAGCGTGTTCCGGAATACTGAAAACCTCGACGTCGGTTTGTGCTCCGTTTGTTTCTTCTTCAATTATTGAGGCTAGTTCTTCTTCTGCTTCGTTTTCTTCGGAATAAATTTTATTTATAAGTGAGGATTGTTCTTCCTTTACTTTAGCAGCATTTCCACTTTTCATCAATTCCAGCGTAAGCTTTTTAAGATCGTTTACGTCGCGTTTCATATCAAAAAGCACTTTGTAAAGTATTTCGCGCTCGCTGCTGAAATCGCTTTCAGATTTTTTTGCATTTACAATTGCGGGCAGGTTGCTGCCCATATCGGGTAAATAATGTTTTAGGGTTTCATAAGAAATTTCCCTGTTCTGCTCCAAAACAGAAATCTGTTCGGCAACGTTCCGCAATTGGCGGATGTTTCCGCTCCAGCGATATTTCAGCAACAAATCCGTTGCTTGATCTGTCAACCTAATAGTTGGCATTTTATATTTCTGTGCAAAATCTGCCGCAAATTTTCTGAAAAGTAAATGTATGTCCTCTTCCCGTTCACGCAATGGCGGCAAGTTGATTTCCACAGTGCTCAGCCTGTAATAAAGATCTTCGCGGAATTTTCCTTTTTGGATGGCTTCTGCCATTTTCACGTTTGTGGCGGCCACGATGCGAACGTCGGTTTTCTGTGCTTGGGAAGAACCTACTTTTAAAAATTCGCCATTTTCCAAAACACGGAGTAAGCGTACCTGTGTGGGCAACGGCAATTCGCCCACTTCATCGAGGAAAATTGTTCCACCATCGGCTACTTCAAAATAACCGCTCCTGGTTGCGGTTGCGCCCGTAAATGAACCTTTTTCGTGACCGAAAAGTTCGCTGTCAATGGTTCCCTCGGGAATTGCGCCGCAGTTAACGGCTATATATTTTCCGTGTTTTCGGTGCGAAAGGGAGTGGATAATTTTTGGAATGCTTTCTTTTCCCACGCCGCTCTCGCCAGTAACCAATACCGAAATATCTGTAGGCGCAACTTGAATTGCTTTTTCCACGGCACGGTTCAGTTTTGGGTCGTTGCCTATTATTCCGAATCGTTGTTTTGTTGCTTGTATGCTTTCCATATTTTATCCCAGCAAAGTGCGGGAACTAAATTTTAATTAATAATATTCGTAGGTTGCTCTCGAAAATAAAACACCATCCTTTTTTGTTTCGGAGCTTATGGGATAATCGGAATCGTTATACTGAAATGTAATTTCCAAAACATAATTTTCCGAAGTATCAGTCCCTGTTCGGGTTATTTTCGTGGCATTGCTCGGCGATATAAATAATGAATGGTCGAAAAGATACCCATAATAATAAGTGTTGAAGGGGTAGTTATGAAACTCTTCGTAGAATGGATTTATTTTTACGTCATATTCATACGTATGGTTTATTTCCAAATTAAAATAATCTGTGGTAAGGTTAAGGTTGGTGATGTTCAGAGTACTATCATAAGTGATGATTTCATCGCTAACGATTCCCAGGTCACCTATATGTTTTACTGCGGTTAGTACATCTGTAGTATTATAATAAAATTCTGTTCGTTCTTGTGTCGGGGTAAACCATTGCACGTTGATCTGTTGCGGTTGATAGCTAAAGCTTATGGAATCCATATCAATTCCATCTGCGTCCCAATCCCTAAAAACTACCCAGGGCCTGCTGTTTTGGTCATAATAGTAGTTTTCAACAAAATCAACAGGGTAATTCAAGTGATTGTGGGCTTTTCTTGTAATTTGCCCAAAATCGTTGTAGGCATACTCCCAGAAATAGTCGTAAAAAGCGTCAATAATATGGTCTTTTGTTTTTTTGCCGTTTTCATCAAAAAAATACTCAACCATTTCTCCATTTGGAGTTCCGTTAGCATCAAAAGAGATGCTTGTATATTTTTTGATTTTCAGTTCTTGTGGGTTTTCTGAACCGTTATTATCGTCATTGGAACACGCCAAAAACAATAGACTTGCTGTAAAAAGAAATAGAATACGTTTCATAATTTATTGGTTCATGAATGCTCCACTACTTCGCCAATGAGCGTTGCAGTGGTACAATCGGTTACTTTTACTTTTACAAAATCGCCAGGTTTATAAGTTGACTTCGGAAATACCGCAACATTATTGTGTTCCGTTCTTCCGCTCCATTCGTCTTTGTTTTTCTTCGACTCTTTTTCAATTAAAACAGTCACGGTTTTTCCTAAAAATTCCGCGGTGCGAATGGCGCTGTGTTTTTGCTGAAGGTCAACAATCTCAGTCAATCGGCGGCTTTTTGTTTCTTCGGGCACGTCGTCTTCCAGCTTCCGGGCGGCCATGGTGCCGGGCCTTTCGGAATATTTGTACATATAGCCAAAATCATATTTCACATATTCCATCAAGCTCAAGGTTTCTTTGTGGTCTTCCTCGGTTTCCGTTGGGAAACCCACAATCATATCCTGTGAAATGGCGCAACCGGGAATGATTTCCCAAATCCTGTCTATCAACTTCATATATTCCTCCCGCGTGTGCTGACGGTTCATTTCCTTTAAAATACGTGTGCTTCCGCTTTGAACGGGAAGGTGAATGTGGTTGCAGATATTTTCGTGTTTCGCCATAACATACAACACTTCCTCGTGCATATCCTGCGGGTTGCTGGTTGAAAAGCGAATGCGCATTTTTGGATGTGCCGTTGCTACCAAATCTAATAATTGTGCAAAATCTGTTGCAGTTGCCTGTTGCATTTCCGAAGCTTTTTTGAAGTCCTTTTTCAAGCCTCCGCCATACCATAAATAGCTGTCCACGTTTTGACCGAGCAAGGTAATTTCCTTATATCCTTTTTCAGCCAGATCATTCACTTCCTCCATAATACTTTGCGGGTCACGGCTTCGTTCGCGGCCACGGGTAAAAGGCACTACGCAAAAAGTACACATATTGTCGCAACCTCGGGTGATGCTTACAAAAGCAGTAATTCCGTTGCCGCCCAAACGCACCGGGGAAATATCGCCATAGGTTTCTTCTTTGGAAAGAATAACGTTCACGGCATCACGGCCTTCTTCAACTTCTTTTAGCAAATTCGGGATGTCTTTATAGGCATCTGGCCCAACAACCAAATCGACGATTTTTTCTTCCTCGAGAAATTTTTCTTTCAAACGTTCCGCCATACAGCCCAGAACGCCAACCTTCATTTTTGGATTTATTCTTTTTACAGCGTTGTATTTCTCCAAACGCTTGCGAACGGTCTGCTCGGCTTTATCGCGAATGGAGCAGGTGTTTACCAAAACCAGATCGGCTTCTTCCAGTAAATTTGTTGTATTATATCCTTGGTCGGCAAGTATGGAAGCCACTATTTCGCTATCGCTAAAATTCATAGCGCAGCCGTAGCTTTCAATATATAGTTTGCGGGAATTGCCTTCGCGTGCTTCCAGCGTTAGCGTGTTTCCCTGTGTTTTTTCGTCAATAATCTTATCCATAAAAATCTTTGTTCAATGCAAATTCAAAAGGGTTTCACTGAACTTGCAAAGATACTATTAATTTGTCACGCTGTCAAAGTGGCAGATTTATTTTCGAAATATCACAAAACCACTTAATTTTTTAAAGGAATTGAAAGTTTTTGAATCTCTAATAGGGCTTCTTTCTCGTCGCTCCATCCTATGATTTTTACACGATCTGAAGGATTATAATTTATAAACCACATTTCAATAATTTCAATTGCGCTGGGATATTTTTCTGAAAATTCAGTAAATGTTTCCGCAGAAACTGTTTGCAGTTTTCTATCTGAGGGGATACAGATTACCTTAAAATCTTCTTCTCCATTGTCCAAAAGGCGGAGCATTGCAATGGGTTTTGTTTCTAATATAGTCCCAGTTTTTAAAGATTCGCAAAGCACCAAAACATCCAACGGGTCGCCATCGCCACCCTCATCGCGATTAGAATAAGTGGAAGCAATAAAGCCATAATTTCCGGGATAGGGCAGGTATTCTATTATGCGCTCTTTTCCATTGCGAACATCCACTGCAAATTTCTTTGAGGTTTTGTCCAACTCAATCTTTTTGCTCGTTCCCGCTGGAATTTCTATAATGCAATTCACATTTTTTTCTTCTGAAAAAGTTTCTATTTTAAAAACTTTATAGGTGGGGTTACAATTTTGAAATAATATTAGGAAGAGAAACAAAACTATGTTTCGCACAAAAACCATTGTTTGTGGTGAATATAAATTCATAAAAATAATTTTTCTTTTTTCAGGCCTTCTAAAAATAGTATAATTTAAAGGTAGTACGATGTTAAGAGTTGACTAAATTTAGGTGTCAAAAATTGCGTATTAAAAAATTCATATACTTTTGTACGCATAACAAATAAGTATATGGCAAAGAATTTAGTGATAGTTGAGTCCCCGGCAAAAGCAAAAACCATTGAAAAATTTCTTGGAAAGGATTTCAAGGTTTCTTCCAGTTTTGGGCACATTGCAGATCTTCCATCCAAAGAATTGGGCGTGGACGTGGAAGGGGATTTTACACCTAAATATATAGTGAGCAGCGACAAAAAGAAGCTGGTGGCAGAATTGAAGTCGCTGTCCAAAAAAGCCGATATGGTTTGGCTGGCAAGTGATGAGGACCGCGAGGGAGAAGCCATTGCGTGGCATCTTGCCGAAGAATTGAAGCTGGACAAAAACAAGACCAAGCGCATTGTTTTTCACGAAATAACCAAGTCTGCCATTTTAAAAGCGATTGAAAACCCACGGCAGATTGATTATAATTTGGTAAACGCCCAACAAGCCCGTCGAGTTCTCGACCGTTTGGTGGGTTATGAGCTTTCACCGGTTCTTTGGAAAAAAGTGAAAGGTGGACTTTCCGCAGGGCGCGTTCAGTCGGTTGCCGTTCGGTTGATCGTGGAGCGCGAGCGCGAGATTGAAGCCTTTACGCCCGTAGGTTCCTATAGAATCGATGCCGAATTTACAACGCTTGAAGGCAGCAAGTTCAAGGCGAAACTTCCAAAGAATTTTGATACGGAAGAAGAAGCGCGCGAGTTTCTTCGGAAGAATTTGGGAGCTTCCTATAAAATTTCAGATTTAACGAAAAAGCCCGCCAGCAAAAGCCCAGCGGCACCTTTTACCACTTCGACCTTACAACAGGAAGCAGCCCGGAAATTGTATTTTTCGGTTGGAAAAACGATGACCATCGCGCAACGCTTGTACGAGGCCGGATTGATTACCTATATGCGTACCGACAGCGTAAACCTTAGCAACGACGCAAAAAACGCGGCGCAAAAGGAAATTATTTCCTCTTACGGAAAGGAATACAGCAAACCCCGCGATTACAAGGGAAAAAGCAAGGGAGCGCAGGAAGCACACGAGGCCATCCGCCCGACGGATATGACGCAACACAGTATTTCTGGCGACCACGACCAAGCGCGTTTGTACGATTTAATTTGGAAGCGAACCTTGGCTTCGCAAATGAGCGATGCGCAATTGGAGCGTACCAATGTGAAGATTGACGTGCTTTCCAAAGAAAAAGTTTCAGAAAATTTCACTGCAAATGGTGAAATGATAAAGTTTGACGGTTTCCTAAAAGTATATTTGGAAGGCACCGATTTTGAGGAAGAAGAGCAGGAAGGAATGTTGCCAAATATGAAAAACGGCGATTCACTTGAAAACAATTACATCACCGCTACCGAACGCTTTACGCGTCCGCCGTACCGATACACGGAGGCGTCGTTGGTAAAGCAATTGGAGGAACTCGGCATCGGCCGTCCGTCAACTTACGCACCGACTATTTCAACCATCATCAGCAGAAATTATGTTGAAAAGGGAACCGTGGAAGGCGTAGAGCGAAAATATCTTCAGTTAACGCTTCAAAAGGAAAACATAAAAGATAAAACCTTGACCGAAACCGTTGGATCCGACAAAGGGAAATTGGTTCCCACAGATATCGGGATGATCGTGAACGACTTTTTGGTAGAACATTTCGAAAATATTCTTGACTACAATTTCACCGCAAAAGTAGAACAGGATTTTGACGACATAGCCGAAGGCAAAGAGGAGTGGACCAAGATGATGAAGGATTTCTACGGAAAATTCCATCCACGGGTAGAGCACGTTGAAGAAAATGCAGACCGCGAAAGTGGCGAGCGCATTTTGGGCGAAGACCCCGAAACGGGCAAAACCGTTTTGGTACGCCTCGGAAAATACGGCCCCATGGCACAGATTGGTGCGCCGGAGGATGAGGAGAAGAAATTCGCGAGTCTCCGTCCAGACCAGCAATTACATTTGGTTACTTTTGAGGAAGTGATGGACCTTTTCAAGCTTCCGAAGACTTTGGGCATTTATGAAAAAGAAGAAGTTGAGGTGAACAACGGTCGGTTTGGCCCGTATGTACGCTTTGGAAAAACCTTTATTTCGCTTCCCAAGGGAATGGATCCTTTAGACGTGGATATGGCTTTTGCAAAGGAGCTGATTGAAGAAAAGAAAAAAGCAGATGCACCTATATATATGTATGAGGATCTGCCAGTCCAAAAAGGGGTTGGACGTTTTGGCCCTTTTATAAAATGGAACAATATGTTCATCAACGTGAACAAAAAGTATGATTTTGACAATCTCTCGGATGAAGATATTGAAGAATTGATAGAGGACAAAAAGCAGAAAGAAATTGACAAGCTCATCAACGAATGGCCAGATGAAAAAATACGGATTGAAAAAGCGCGATGGGGCCGTTTCAATATTATAAAAGGTAAGACAAAGGTTGAGCTGCCCAAAGGCACTGAGGCCGACAAGATAACTTTGGAAGAGGCCAAGGATTTGCTTGATAAAAAAAGCCCAAAGAAAAAAACCGCGGCCAAAAAGAAAACCGCAACTAAGAAAAAAGCTACGGCCAAGAAAAAATAATGATAGAATTTTTAACCCCAGTTTCAAAAAAAGTTTTGGCACACCGGGAAATTCTGCCGCCCGGAACATTGGGAAAACAAATTACGGCCCACTCCAAAACAGGGGAGCTACCTAACTTGAAAGCCGTAAAATTTGCAATTCTCGGCATAAAGGAAAACCGTGCCGATGAGAATTTCATTGGAGGAAAGATATCTTTTGACCCATATAGAAAAGCTCTTTATTCATTATATCCCGGAAATTGGAATTATAACATAATTGACCTTGGCGATATAGAAAGAGGTGAGACAGCCGAAGATACTCGCTTTGCTGCCAAAGAAGTAATAGCTGCCCTTTTACAAAAAAATATTGTACCATTGGTCCTTGGTGGAAGCCAGGATTTGGCTTTTGCACAATATCGGGCGTATGACGGTTTGGAAGGAATGGTCAATGTGGTAAATGTTGATAACCGTTTTGACCTTGGAAATGCTGAGCTGCCAATTTCAAATAAATCCTATGTAGGAAAAATGGTAGTTGAACAGCCCTATAATCTTTTTAATTACAGTGTTTTGGGCTATCAATCATTTTTTAACGCCCCACAGGAGATTGCTTTGATGGACAAATTGTTCTTCGATGCCTACAGATTAGGTGAAGTTTGTACAGACATTACAGTGGTAGAACCAATAATGCGCGATGCAGATATGGTAACCTTAGATGTTTCCGCAATAAAAAGTGCAGAATTAAGTTATAAAAATAACGATAGCCCCAATGGTTTTGATGGACGAGAAATTTGCGCCATTTCCCGATATGCCGGAATCAGCAATAAAGTGAAATCTTTTGGCGTTTATGAATTGAGCGATTCCATTGAAAGTAAGAGCGGCGCAATGCTTGTAGCGCAAATATTTTGGTATTTTATTGAAGGCTATAATTTTAGGGTTGAAGATGATGATTTTGATAACGAAAATCTCTTCACCACTTATAAAGTACCGATAGAAGATGAAGTTTTGGAATTTAAGAAAAGTAATAAAACTGAAAGATGGTGGATTGTTTTGCCTTTTCTTTCAAATGTTAATAATAAATTAAAAAGACGAACGTTATTACCTTGCACTTATGGCGAATATTTGGGTGCATGCAATCAGGAAATTCCTGAACGGTGGTTAAAGGCCCGCCACAAAAATGAAGTATAATCAAACAACACAAGTAAAAACGGGGATCAAGGGTTTTTCAAAAAAAAATTGTTTTTTTGAAATTTTATAGATAGGTTTACGCCCTTGAATCTCGAAATTTAACCTAAATACCTATGAAGAAGTTTATTGCATTAACTGCGATCGTTGCCTTTTTGTTCAGTTGTAACTCCGGAGACCGAGGAGAACTGGTGGGGGCAAAAGGTAAAAAATGGTATCCTCAAAAGCCTTACGGAATGACGCTTATCCCAGGTGGATCCTTCATCATGGGTAAAAGTGATGATGATTTTGTTGCCGTGAACGATGCGCCAACAAAGACGGTTACCGTACGTTCATTTTATATGGACGAAACTGAAATAACCAATTCTGAATATCGCCAATTTGTTAACTGGGTTAGAGATTCTACAGTAAGATTGCGTCTTGCTATTATGGCCGATGAGGTGGGTGCAACCCCTGGAGATGGAGGAATCGGTGAATTTGCTTTTGTTGATCAAGAGAATGAAGAGATGACGCCATACCAACAGTATATGTATGACAATTACTTTGGGATGGGTGAAGATTATTACGCCGGTAGAAAACTGAACGATAAAGTAGATTTGATTTGGGACACTTCAGAATACCCAGACGAATACTATTCTGAAGTAATGGATACAATGTATATTCCTACGGAAGAAGCCTATAATGGTCAACGTACCATTGATGTTAGTAAGTTGAATTTCCAATATACCTATATGGATATTGAATCTGCAGCAAGAGACAAAACCAAGAGACGAAAAGACTTCATCAAAAAAGAAGAATTGAATATTTATCCAGATACTACAGTGTGGATTAAGGATTTCAACTATTCATATAACGAGCCAATGCACAACGATTATTTCTGGCACGAGGCTTATGGCGATTACCCTGTTGTTGGCGTTAGCTGGAAGCAAGCAAAAGCATTCTGTGCTTGGAGAACTTTGTATAAGAATTCATACCAAAAATCTAAAAAGAAGAATTTCGTAAACTCTTTCCGTCTTCCCGGTGAAGCAGAGTGGGAGTACGCTGCTCGCGGTGGTCTGGAGTCGGCAACCTATCCTTGGGGTGGGCCGTATGCTAAAAATGACCGAGGTTGTTTTATGGCAAACTTTAAGCCTTTACGTGGCGATTACGCTGCAGACCAGGCGCTATATACAGTTGAGGCTAAATCTTATGAGCCTAATGATTACAACTTATACAATATGGCAGGAAACGTTTCGGAATGGGTGGCTTCTTCGTATGATCCCGCTTCATATGACTACACCTCCACTATGAATCCAAACGTTAATGATCCCGATAATATGCGAAAAGTAGTACGCGGTGGTTCGTGGAAAGATGTTGCATATTTCTTACAAGTAAGTACCCGTGATTATGAATATGCAGACTCTGCCAGAAGCTATATCGGTTTCAGGACTGTACAGGATTACATGGGAACTGATGTTGTTCTTAACCAAAACTTTGGCGATGCTCGCTAATATTCCCTTATTTACTAAACTAAAATAACCTTAATCAAAAACTCTCAACTAAAAATTTAAGTATTATGGCACAATCAAGATCATCAAAAAAATTATTTAATATGGCCTATGGCCTTGGGGCATCTATTGTAATTTTAGGAGCGCTTTTCAAAATTCTTCACTGGGAATTAGGTCCCTTAAATGGAGGTCTTCTTTTGGCAATTGGGCTTATTACCGAGGCAATTATTTTCGCAATCTCTGCTTTTGAGCCAGTAGATGACGATTTAGATTGGTCATTGGTTTATCCTGAATTGGCTGGTGGAACCGCACAAGAAAGAAAAAAGAAAGAGCCTGAAGATGCACAAGGACTTCTTTCTAAAAAGTTGGATGAAATGCTTAAGGAGGCTCGTATCGATTCAGAGTTAATGAACAGTCTTTCAACCAGCATCCGTTCTTTTGAAGGTGCCACAAAAAGTATGGCGCCTACTGCTGAAGCAATGAACTCTACTAAAAAATATAGCGAGGAAATGGCATTGGCAGCAGCTCAAATGGATTCTTTGAACAGCTTGTACAAAGTACAGATTGAGTCTACCAGCCGTCAAGCAGAAGCTAACCAAGCAGTTGCTGAAAATGCGGAACAATTAAAACAACAAATGCAGCACTTGGCTACCAACCTTTCTTCATTGAACGGTGTTTACGGAGGTATGCTATCTGCAATGACTAATAGAAACTAAGATAGGTTTTCACCTTAATTATTAATCTTTAAAAAAGAATAAAAATGGCAGGAGGAAAACTATCCCCAAGGCAGAAGATGATTAACCTGATGTATCTGGTTTTCATCGCAATGCTTGCACTGAATATGTCCAAAGAAGTATTATCGGCTTTTGGACTACTTAATGAAAAAATATCTGACGCAAATGTGGCTACTTCACAGCGTAACACTGCTTTTATGGAAGGTTTGGCTATAAAGGCCAGTGATGAACCTGCACAATATGCAGCTGTTGAAGCAAAAGCAAAGGAAATTTCCCAAATTTCTGATGAGTATGATGCATACCTTACTACTCTTAAGTCCGCTTCACTTGAAAATATTGAAGACCCGACAGACTATGAAGTAATGGACAAGCCGGATTACTTTAACAATTTGTTCTTTACCGGAGATAAATACAAAGAAGGGGGACAGGAATTTTTGAATAAAATGGATGAATATCGCACAAAAATGATAGCGGTTCTATCTGATACCGCTCTTGCAAAAGTGGCCGGTATAGAAGATATCAAAAAATCTATTGAAGCAAACTTTTCTACAGCCCCGGTAACCAATCGTGACGGAAAGGAAGTAGCTTGGTTAAATTATAACTATGAAGGCTTTCCTCTAGTTGCATCTTTGACTAAATTGACACAAATTCAAGCAGATATTAAAACAACTAAAAGCGAAGTTTTACAAAGAATGCTAGCAGGGCAACAGGCAGCTGCACTATCGTTCAGTAATTATTCAACCTTATTGGAAACTTCAAAGTCTGCGTACTACTCTGGTGAAAAATTTGATGGAGCAATTGTATTGGGTCGTACAGATGAGAGTACTAAACCAAAAAGAGCCGAATTGACTTTGGACGGAAGAAAACTTGTTGAAGGTACAGATTATACTTTTGAAGGTGGTAAAGTGAAATTGAATGTAAGCGCTGGCTCACCGGGTGACCATAAAATTGAAGGAATCCTTTACTATGGTGAAGGAGGAGAGGAAACTGAAGTAGAAGTTAATAGGTCTTTCGCAACAATTTCATTGCCTAATTCTGCGGTAATAGCAGCTGATAAGATGAATGTTGTTTACCGTGGTGTAGATAACCCAATGACGGTTTCTATTCCAGGTATTCCCGATAATAAGGTAAATGCATCAGCACCAGGACTTTCAAGAGTATCAGGCAGCAAATATGTAATGCGACCAGGATCTGGTAGAACAGTTACAATTTCTGCAACAGGTACATTACCTGATGGAAAACCTGTAGGTTCAAAATCTGAGTTCCGTATTAAGGATATTCCACCACCAGTTGGCGCCATTCGTGGTGAAACTGGAATTGTGCGTATGGAGCGCGGCGGTCTTGAAATTTCTTCGGTATCTGCAGTATTGCCAGATTTCGATTTTGATGTAAATCTTAATGTTACAGGCTTTAGTTTTAAAGTTTCTGGACAACCAACCGTTCGTGTAAACGGAACTAAGTTGGATGGAGCTGCCAAAGGTGCTCTAAGAAGGGCTGGAAGAGGTGAAACTGTTCAAATTTTTGATATCAATGCAAATGTTGCCGGTAGTGGCGTAATGCTTAAGAAAACATCTCCAGTTATTATTGAATTGACAAACTAATTTTAGTATAAAACCCTATAGTATGAATTTGAAAAATGTTGTTTTATGTGTTTTTGGTCTTGGAATGGCCGCTAGTGCTAGTGCACAAGTGAACATTTTGAACGCTAAAACCCCTGAAGATATAGGCAAAAAGACTGAAGCGCAGATTGCTTATGATAATGATGAGCCATTACCTTATGGTTACACGGATGAGCGCGATGTGTTGTGGTCCAAAACTACTTGGGAAATTATTGATCTTGATGAAAGAGTCAACTTTCCTTTGTATTACCCTATTGATACAAACAACATTGGTGCGGACAGACGCTCTCTTTATGATGTTTTGGTAAAAAACATTAAAAATGGAAAAATAGAAAGCGTTTACGCAGATTCCTATTTTACTGAAAAGCGTACCCTACAGGATATCGAAGCTTCCTTGGTTTATAGCGATACTACCGATTTGGGTATCGAGCAGTATAACGCTGAAGGAACCGTAGATCCACAATACGTACGTCGTTTTTCTTTAGATGCTGGCGATATAGAAGAGTGGCACATTAGAGGCTATTGGTATCTAGACAAGCGCCAAGGTGAGCTTAAATATCGTATGTTGGGAATTTGTCCAGTAGCGAATGAAGCACGTTCCAAAGCATTCCCGGAAGATGGAATTGATTCGAAGGTTGAGCTTTTTTGGGTATGGTTCCCAGGCGCACGTGAAGTTTTACACGAGGCAAAAGCTTTCAATAGAAAAAATACATCGCAACCCATTTCATACGACCACTTGTTAAATTCACGACGTTTTAACGCCGTAATCTATAAAGAAGATAACGTACAGGGCGATAGGGATGTAAAAGATTACATCAATGATAATGCGCTTATGCAATTGTTGGAGTCTGAAAGAATCAAAGAACAAATACGTAACATAGAAATAGATTTGTGGAATTATTAATCAATTAGTAAAACCATACTTTTAAGAAAACCCTTCAAGTTTCATTTTCGGAAATTGAAGGGTTTTTTATATCACAATAATGATTGAAAAAGATTACATAATCGTAGGGCTCGGGATTGCGGGAATAACTTTGTGCGAACAGCTCCAAAGCAACAGGAAAAGCTTTGTGGTGATTGATAGCGGCGCAGAAGGATCTACGGCAAAGTCTGGCGGGGTTTTTAACCCAACAGTGCTTAAACGCTTCACGGCGGCTTGGAACGCCTCAGCTTTTTTTCCGGTGGCGGTTAATTTCTATAAAACCCTGTCGGGAAAGCTTGGAAAAGATTTTTTTGTTGAAACTCCAATTTTTAGAATTTTCAAAAGTGTGGAAGAGCAGAACAATTGGTCTGTTGCAAGCGATAAAAATGAGCTCCGGCAATTTCTTTCCTCAGAATTTTTAAAGAATGATAATCCCGCTATCGAAGCTCCTTTCGGATATGGAAAAATTTTGGGTACGGCCCAAATACAAACCGATATTTTACTTTCAGAGTATCGAAATCTTCTTTTAAAAGCAAATGGTTTGCTTGCGGAAGTATTTCAATACAATGACGTTTTTCAAAAAGAAAACGGAGTGGTTTATAAAAACATTTCAGCAAAGAAAATCATTTTCGCCGAAGGCGCCCAAGCAGTTGAAAACCCCTTTTTCCCAAAGCATACGTTAATTGGAAACAAAGGCGAATACCTAATTATTAAAGTTCCGGAACTTAAGCTGAAAACGCTTTTAAAAGGCTCCGTATATGTAATTCCAATGGGGAATGACCAATACAAAGTTGGGGCAACATACAGCCGTGATGATTACAGCCTTCATACTACAAACGAAGCAAAAGAAGAAATACTATTAAAATTGAAAACCGTTATTAATTGCCCTTTCCAATTAATAGGACATACTGCGGGTGTAAGGCCCACTACCAAGGATCATAGGCCCTTACTGGGAAGCTTTAAAGAAAATCCGAATTTTATATTTTTTAATGGTTTGGGCTCTCGCGGTTTTTTGATGGCGCCCTT
This sequence comes from Aequorivita aquimaris, assembly GCF_001573155.1. Classification (GTDB taxonomy): domain Bacteria; phylum Bacteroidota; class Bacteroidia; order Flavobacteriales; family Flavobacteriaceae; genus Aequorivita; species Aequorivita aquimaris. The sequence continues at coordinate 61,456 of NZ_JRWG01000012.1, forward strand.
ACTTTCGGAAATCCTTTTTAATTATTTGGAAAATGATACACCCATACCAACGGAAATGGATATTCTAAGAATGGTTTAAAATATTCTATTTAGGCTTCAGCCTTATTTTTGTCATACTTCATAAAAAAGTTGATCCAAATATTTCGGGAAACTCTTAAAATAAGCGGAAGCATTAAAACCAAAGTCACTATTATCGCCAAAAATGTATAATTTCTATCCAGCCCGATAAAAAAATAGGCAATTATAAAAGCTGCAACCGCAATGGCCACACCCACCGCATAACTTACATACATGGCACCGTAAAAAAAAGAAGGCTCAATTTTAAATTTCGTGTTGCAATGGCTGCAACGTTCGTGCATTTTCAAGGCTTTTGAGAGTTTGTAAGGATTGCGTTCTACGTACATTTCACCTTTATGGCACACTGGGCAAGTTCCCGTAAAAATACTGTAGAGTTTGGAGCCTTTAAGGAATTGCATAATCGGTTTTTTTAGCAATGCAAAATTAAGCATCTTTGCAGAAATTTTAGCGCTTTATAATGGTCAATATCCACAATTTATCGGTTTCCTTTCAAGGCGACTATTTGTTTGAGAAAATTACCTTTCAATTAAAACCCGGAGACAGGGTGGGTTTGGTAGGCAAAAATGGCGCAGGCAAATCAACGCTTCTAAAAATAATTGCTGGCGAACAGGAATATGACAGTGGACAAATAGCGACTGATAAGGAAATATCCATTGGTTTTTTAAAACAGGATATTGATTTTGAAAAGGGAAGAACTGTTTTGGAGGAGTCTTACGAAGCCTTCACGGAAATTAAAAAACTTGAAAAGCAGCTTGCTGAAATCAATAAACAATTATCCGAGCGCACCGATTACGAAAGCGATGGTTACCACCAATTGATGGTTGATTTGAATGAAGTGCAACATCAATATGAGATTCACGGCGGTTATAATTATCAAGGCGAAACCGAACGGATTTTGCAGGGTTTGGGTTTTCAACGGGAAGATTTTACAAAACTGACCGAAACCTTTTCCGGCGGGTGGCGTATGCGTATCGAACTTGCCAAACTTCTGCTTCAAAACAACGATATTTTACTGCTGGATGAGCCTACAAACCACTTGGATATTGAATCTATTCTTTGGTTGGAGGAATTTTTAAAAGGATATGCGGGCGCCGTTGTAATCGTTTCCCACGATAAAATGTTTTTGGACAACGTGACCAATCGTACCATTGAAATTTCCCTTGGAAAAATTTACGATTTCAACAAACCATACACCCAATATTTAATTCTTCGGAATGAACTGCGCGAGCAACAGTTGGCTTCGCAAAAAAACCAGCAAAAGCAGATTGAACAGACTGAAAAATTGATTGATAAATTCCGTGCAAAGGCCAGCAAGGCAACCATGGCGCAGTCGCTAATCAAAAAATTGGACAAGATTGATCGTATTGAAGTAGATGAAGACGACAATAGCGTGATGACGCTGCGTTTTCCCGTTTCAATTACGCCGGGAAAAGTTGTGATAGAAGCCGAAAATATTTCCAAAAACTATGGAGATAAAAAAGTTTTAAAAAATGTTGATCTTTTGGTAGATCGCGACAGCAAAATTGCTTTTGTGGGCCAAAATGGTCAAGGAAAATCTACTTTGGCAAAAATAATTGTAGGTGAGATAGAATACGGTGGGAAATTAACTTTGGGCCATAATGTACAGATTGGGTATTTTGCACAGAATCAAGCTGATTATCTGGACGGAAGCAAGACGGTGCTAGACACGATGATTGATGCGGCCAATGAAAAAAACCGAAGCCGTGTGCGCGATATTTTGGGCTCCTTCCTTTTTCGCGGCGATGAAGTTGAAAAATTTGTTCGCGTACTGAGTGGTGGTGAGCGAAACCGTTTAGCATTGGCAAAACTATTGTTACAGCCCTTCAATGTTCTGGTTATGGATGAGCCCACAAACCACCTCGACATAAAATCCAAAAACGTATTGAAGGATGCGCTGAAAAGTTTTGAGGGAACTTTGATTTTGGTTTCCCACGACCGTGATTTTCTGCAAGGTTTAACCAATAAGGTTTACGAATTTAAAGACCATAAAATAAAAGAATATTTGGGCGATATTGATTACTTCCTTGAACAGCGAAACCTCCAAAATCTTCGGGAGGCTGAAAAAAAGACGGTGGTTTCCGAAGTAAAAGAAAAGAGAACCGCAGGCGAGGAATATGAAATTCAGAAAAAACTGAAATCGGTAAAAAACAAGCTCAGCAACGTGGAATCGGCAATTTCTTCTTTGGAAAAAGAGATTGCAACTATTGATACCGAACTTCTTATAAATTACGAGGAAACCATTGCAAAGCCACACTTTTTTGACAAGTACCAAGAAAAGAAAAAGAAGCTAAAAAAGCTGATGGAAGAGTGGGAAGTGCTTCAGGAAACAGTGGAATCCCTATCCTAAAAACAGGAAAACCCTGTAATTTCTTTCGATTATTTATCTTAACTTGTTTTTTTTTAACATGTTAAACAAATCGTGGGGATTATGGAAAACGAAAACACATTCAAACTTTGTATCACTATGGCCGGGGCGGTATCTGCGGGAGCCTATACTGCTGGCGTTTTGGATTATTTAATTGAAACGCTCGACCTTTGGGAAAAGGCCAAGGAAAAAAACAGAAAACTTGGCATTGCCCATCCAGACTACGACCACACCATCCCAATGCACCAAGTGGAAATTGACGTTATAAGCGGCTCTTCGGCAGGTGGAATTTCGGGCTCGTTGACATTTATGGCCTTGGCCGACAAAAAGTTCAAAAGTTTCAATAAAGACAATCCCTCAGGAACCGATAATATTTTCTACAAAAGCTGGGTAGATATGGGCAACACCGCTGAAAATAGTACGGTGGACAAACTGCTGAACAATAGTGATTTAAAAGAGTACGGCGAAGTACGTTCCCTGCTGAATACCCAAGCAATAGATGTAATTGCCGATGAAGCGTTGGCGGTACGTGAGCAACGTGAAATTCCGAAATACGCCTCAGACAGTCTGGACGTGATTTTGACTACTACCAACCTGCGCGGTATCAACTTTATGGTAAATTTTGATGATAGCGGGCGCGATACTTCAAAAGGAACGGTTATCACAAATCACGGTGGTTTTTTCAGATATAAGTTAAAGAATGATAAATATCCCACCGGGATACCTACAAAGGAAGACGAACTGTACTATGTGCTCGATCTTTCAAACGAAACACATCTTCAATATTTAAAGGATGCCACGTTGAGTACCGCAGCATTTCCAATTGGTTTAAAATCACGGGAGGTTGCTATTTCTGCGGAATACATAAAACGGTACCCGAAATATTTGTTCAATAAATCCAAGGGCATCGAACCACTTTTACCTGAAGGTGCTATTTATAAATTCAACTCTGTGGATGGAGGCGTTATTAATAACGAACCCTACGGAATTGGACTGAAAGTTTTGCGGGAAAAGAACCCAAAGAGTATTGAAGCTTGCAAGTATGGAGTAATAATGATAGATCCGTTTCCGAACAAAGATCACGATGTTGCTGAAAGCGGCAGTGGAATTATGAGCATAGCAGGAGGGCTTTTAAAAGCGCTTCGCAATCAAGTAATGTTCAACCAGGATGGAATTTTGGACGCGCTGGACATGACCGATAGAACTAAGTTTTTAATAGAACCCGTTCGTAAAATTGAAAAGGACGGGAAGTGGGTTCGTCCCAAAAATGATTTGGCTGCTGCTCCCATCGGTGGATTTGCAGGTTTTTTGAGCCGTGATTTTCGGGAGCATGACTTTCAGTTGGGCAGAAAAAATTGTCAGGTTTTCTTACGGTATTATTTTGCGGTAGCTTCTGAAGATATTGAAAAACGCTTGAGTATTGTTCCCAATAGTGCAATTAAGGATCGATATCAGTTTTCGGTGCCGGCTATGGACCCGAACGGAGAAAAATTCTTTCCAATCATCCCTGATATGCGCGTACTGCGGAATTTTGACAACCAGGTGGATAAAATAAACTACGGAAAGGATGCCGAAATTCAGGATTTGCCATACCCAAAATTATCCTTTTCAGAATTTGAAAGCCGTTACAAATCCAAAATCAAGGATAGAATCGGGTTGATAGTGAAACATTTGCTGAAAAATAAGTTTCTTTCTTTTTTGGCAAATTTCTTTTACGCAAAAAACGCAGGGTATAAATTTGTAAAAGAAGCCCTGGAGAAAGAGCTGGGGGAAAATGATTTATTGAAATAATAGCTATGTACGAACACTTTTTTCAATGCCCACATTGTTGGGGAGAAATTTCAATGTTGCTTGATACTTCGGTTCGGCATCAAAAATATATTGAGGATTGTGAGATTTGTTGCAACCCCATTGAATTGGAAGTAACCTTTCAAGATGGCGAACTTATTGGCTTTTCAGTGAACAGTATTGGTCAGTAAGTTTTAATTTCATAAATTTATAGAAACAAACCCGACATACTTCCCTATGATCTCCTCTTTCACGCTTGCAGATAATATTATTGGTTTTATTGTTGATGGCCCGTATGATGAAGGTTCAGTAGAAAAAATCCAAATAGAAGTAAATAATAAACTTGAGGTGTATGATAAGGTGAGTTTATATATTGAAGATACTATTAATGCAGATATTTCACTTAAAGCTGTTATTAAAAGTTTACCGTTTAAAATTAAAACCGGAAACCGTTTTGATAGGGTGGCTGTAGTGACGGATCGTAAATGGTTGCAGATTGTAAGTACGCTCGAAAAGCTTTTTTTCAATGCCGAACTTCGAATTTTCCCTACACAACAAAGACTGGACGCTATACAGTGGATCAGTCATTAAGCTTTTGTTTAAATTAAAATTTTAATAAGAGCTTCCTTAACGTTTATCCACAAAAAATTAAAAACTGATTTAGATTTGTTACGAGTGGCATTTGCTTTTCCTTCTTTGTAAAACTCATCTTTTTTCTCGCTGTTTTTTGAAATAAAGATATTAGCTATCGTAGAGAGAAACTTATTTTTGTCTTTTCCATCTTTTTGCAACAAAATTACCTTAAAGTCTGAATAGTTTATTTTCATATCTATTGTTGAGCTGGTATTATTTCCATCAATTGTAAAATAGGTTTTATTGGTGTTGCCTTCCAGCATTACTTTTAGATTTGGCTCTGTAAAACTGTTTAATCTTTCAGCAACAAGCTGTCCCACTTCAGCCCTAAATTGAAACTGGTCTTCCATATTTTGAACGTCAAAACTCCAATTTACTGTGATTGGGGTTTTTCCCATAAAATTGGATTTTATTTCTATTTCTGTTTTGGTAGGGCTTTTATAAGTGTTGCTCACGTTAGCCATTTCGGCATTTAAGTTTTCAAAATTGATAGATCCCCCCATATTTTCTGCATTTTGGCGTTCTTCGTATTTAATTTTTCCATCGGTTATTTTTAAAGAATCTACTGTTAATTCAAATGGCAAATCACGAAGCATTTTACTGTACAATGGTTTGGTCTTTAGGTCATCGACCACTAGTTTGTCTCGGTATATTTCAAGCGACGGAGCGGTTAATGAAATCATAGTGCTTTTTGCAAAGAATCGATTGTGCTTAAAACCGAAATCAATAGAATTAATAGAAACTGAATTAAGCGACAAATTATAATGATCACGCTCTTTAGTAATCAATCTTGAGAGTTTCCTTTTTGAATATTTCGTTTTAAGGGTTAGATCATTAAACTTGGCATTTCGGTTTTCTATTCTAAAACCTTTCGCTGTAAGATTTTCATAAGGGCCAAGTTTTACAAAAACCGTATCGCTTTTGGCTTTATAGGTTTTGTATTCAATTGGTATTTTTTGGGTGATGGTCTTTTTGTCGATTTTTATTCCGTCAAGTTCAACTGAAAGCCCTTTTGTATATAGTTTTGTAGAATCTTTTCCTTTTTCGAAAATAGCCAATTTTGTATTGTTGATTTTTAAGTTTTCTATGATAATCGGCTTGTAGATTGAAACAAAACTGTTTCTGCGGGAATCTTCATTTTTTTCTATTCGGTTTTCGTAATGAGCTATTGTGGGACTTTCCAGTGAAATATTCTCTATATGAATTTCTTCATTGAATAAATAATTCCAATAACTGATATCAGAGATTTTAAGTTTCTCCACATTAACGAAAGTATGCTCTTGGTTGTTTTTCTTGTTTCTTATAATAAGAGAAGCATTGGTGATAGAAAGAGAACCGCCAAAAGTTTCAACAGTGATATCGTCATAGGAACGAATCATGTTTTCTGGCAAGCGTGTTTTTATAAAATCTTCAAGCTTGTTTTTCAAGATAATATTTATAGAAACAGTACCGATAATGAATACTGCTCCCAAAGCTAGAACAGTGTAAACAATTTTTTTAAAACTCCTTTTCATAATTTAAATATAGACAAAGTAAGGAAGTAAAAATGGGCGATTCTTTATTTTTGAAAAATTTAGTATTTCTTCCTTGTAAACTCTAAAAAGCTTCGTATCTTTGCCGTCCATATCGCGGGATAGAGCAGTAGGTAGCTCGTCGGGCTCATAACCCGAAGGTCACAGGTTCGAGTCCTGTTCCCGCTACAACATAGCCCCAAGGAAACTTGGGGCTTTTTTGTTTTTTGCATATATGGAAGAATACGTGGTTTACATACTGGCTTCGTCTAAAACGGAAAAACTTTATAAGGGCCATACCTCAAACCTGATCGAACGTTTTAAATCGCATAATGCACTTTCGGAAAAAGGTTGGACAATCCGTTATAGGCCTTGGAGGGTGGTCTTCGTACGTTTTTTTAAGACCAAAAAGGAGGCCATGTGTTTTGAAAAATACCTCAAGAC
>NZ_JRWG01000013.1 GCF_001573155.1 Aequorivita aquimaris
ACGAAATAGGGGTTGGGATGGGCATTGACGCCATTGTCCGCATCGGCCTGGCTGCCATGGTAGGTAATGTTGTAGCCCGAGGAGGGCTCGCCGTCGAGCACCAGGGAGTTGAACTCCACCGCAAGGTCAACGAACTCCCCGCCATCCCCGTCGGAATCGCAGTAGCTCGCGTTCACGGGAACGATCCCAGCGATCGCGCGGCTGAAGTAGATGCGGAAGTCCGTAAGGTCGAAACAGCTCCCGCTGTTGTCCTCGATCCGCGCATAGATCGTCTGCGGCGAGGGGGGGACGATGATGTGCACCCCGCCGAGGATCTCGTTGACATCGTCAAAACTGTCCTGGTAGCTCTGGTAGTACTTTATCGTGAAAAGCGCCGGGTCCTGGGCACCAAGTATGTTCGCGTCGTTGTCCGTCAGGTTGAAGACACCCGCGGTAGTGCCGTAGTCGCACTGGTAAAGATCGACCGCAGGGTTCGCAATGGGCTGGGGTCCCAATATTAAATTAAACTGTGTGGTAGCAAAACATCCAGTACTAATATTATTTTGTACTCGGGCAAAAATGAAAATTGACCCAGTAACTATATAAGGCTGTGGCAATGCGTTAATACCAGCAATAGCATCAGCGGGATTATCGTGATAAGTGACAGTGTATTCCAAGGGATTTTGTCCGTTTAGAATTATAGTGTCAAACGTGGTATTAAGATTAATGGGTTCTTGACCATTTCCACCTATATCACATAATCTATGAGGGCTTGGAGGAGCAGTTGCCGTAGCTGACGCGAAAGTAATTTCAAAAGAATCAATAGCATAACAAGTGGCATTTGGCTCTTCTATTCTAACCCAAATGGTTTCAGAGGAACCAACTATTGGGTAAGCATTGGCTGGAACAATAGGATTTGTTCCGTCCATAGCCTCTAATTGACTATGGTGATAGGTAATATTAAATAAAGGATCCTGAGTACCCCGAACGTCATCATCATTTTCGGTCAAATCGAAAATACCCGGACTTGTACCATCATCGCATATATAAAGGTCTTGAGGAGGACTTGCAATTACGGGCTGCGGATAAAAAATTACATCAAAAAATTCTGAGTCGGTAACACCTAAAGGCAAGTAAATTTCGGCTTTGTAATTGCCAGTGGTTGTAACAGCTAAGGTTGGAGAGGTTTCAGCTGGTACAAAAGGAGAAAAAGTTCCAGATCCTATAGGGTTTTCAAAAAACCATTGATACCCTAGTGCATTTGGATTAGTAGCATCCAATATTTCAGTATCTCCATCACAGGCAACAGTTTGTACAATGGAACAATCAAAAGCATCTGGGTCTCCAAAAGTTAAATTAAAAATATCTGCCGTAGAACTAAACCTATCTACAACAATTATAACTTCATCGCCAGGGACCAAGCTCAAGAATTGAACCTGTCCATCACCTACTGCAGTTTCACAAAAGTCGGTTGCAGTAAGGTTTAATCCTGTATCATATTCGCCCGCGGCTGGGGCATCATAACTTGCTCTATCTGCAACGCCAAGATTATTACAATCGGCATTTACCCAAACCGCAAAATCGTAATCTACATTCCCTGTCGGTTCAATTTGAAAAGTAAAATTAGTAGCTTGAATAATAGCTAACCGAAACCAGATAGTACGCGTACCTTGCAGTGTTTGACAACCCGTATTAATAGTTATTGGGGAAGGGTCTACAGCATTGTTCTGCAAACCATCTTGACTGTCACAAATAGGGATCAAAATATCACAAACCTGTGCTTGTGCAGTGGACAATGTTATTAAGGAGAGTACAAGTAATAGTAATGTCTTTTTCATTGAGGGGATGTTAATTCAAATTGTAGGTTTTTAACTATATTTTACGGAAGGCGATTTTTTTCACTTCCACTTCATCGATCAAAAATCGTATTTCATAGGTTCCGTTTTCCAAAAAAGAAAAATCAGCTTTAACCATTTGAAGACCTTCATTTTTGCTTATTTCTTTTGTGGATACATCAATATCATTACGACTTATTATATATTTAATCGTACTCGCATCTGAAAATTCAAAATTTAAAAGTGCGCTAGAAGAAACCTCAGAAGGTTCCATTGAAATTGTTGAGCTATAATCTGTATTATTGTTTTCCTGCCCATAAACAAAGGAAACTAGTAGAAAGGCAATTAAAGTGAGGAGCTTTTTCATAGTGTTTTGAATAAATTTTTTGCGAAAATTAAGAAAATTTTATGAAAGTAGCTGGTTTAAAGCCTTAAAAATAAGAACTTCGACTTTTCACTACCAAAATGCTATTGCGTATCTTTGCAGGCTTATTACATAATTTATTAGATGGATTTAGAAAAACAACTAAAAGAGATTGAAGCAATGGGAAACGACCACATAGGCAGTTCCACCGAAACCCCTATGCGTACCGATGCTTTTGAGCTAAGTGATATTGAAAAAATTGCAAGTATCAAAAAAGATGTACAAAACATCATGCATACGTTAGGCCTCGATCTTAGTGATGATAGTTTAAAAGGAACACCTACCCGCGTGGCAAAAATGTTTGTACAAGAAATTTTTGGCGGGCTTCATCCAGACAGAAGACCCAAAGCCTCTACTTTTGAAAATAAATACAAGTACCAAGAAATGTTGGTAGAAAAAAACATTACCCTCTACTCCACTTGCGAACATCATTTGTTACCAATCGTTGGCAAAGCACATATTGCCTACATATCTAATGGCACTGTAGTGGGACTTTCAAAAATGAACCGGATTGTAGATTATTATGCCAAGAGGCCGCAAGTCCAGGAACGACTTACAATGCAAATAGTGAAAGAATTACAACAGGTTCTGGGCACTGAAGACGTAGCCTGTGTTATTGACGCCAAGCACCTTTGCGTCAATTCCCGTGGTATTCGGGATATTGACAGCAGTACCGTGACTAGCGAATTTGGCGGTGCTTTTAAAAACGTTGAAACACGTAGGGAGTTTTTGGATTACATAAAGCTTGACACAGAGTTTTAAAAGCCAATTCCAAAGGAAAATCTCTAACCTGAAACCCGAAAAATTGAAACAGCACGAACTTTTTATATACAATTCCCTTTCAAAAAAGAAAGAAAAATTCACTCCAATACATAAAGATGCAGTAGGAATGTACGTTTGCGGCCCTACCGTTTACAGCAATGTGCATTTGGGCAACTGTCGTACTTTTCTATCGTTTGATTTGGTTTTTCGGTATCTAAAACATTTGGGATACAAAGTACGATACGTGCGCAATATTACCGATGCTGGACATCTTGAAAATGATGGAGAGAGCGGTGATGACCCAATCCTTAAAAAAGCGCGAATCGAGCAATTGGAGCCTATGGAAGTGGTTCAAAAATATACGGTAGATTTCCATACCATTATGGCAAAATTCAACGCGTTGCCACCCAGTATAGAACCAACCGCTACAGGCCATATTTATGAGCAAATCCATATTGTTGAAAAAATTATTGAAGAAGGTCTTGCCTACGAAAAAAACGGCTCAGTTTATTTTGACGTTTTAAAATTCAACGAAACAAACAATTACGGAAAACTCAGCGGAAGGCAAATTGAAGATATGATTGCCAACACCCGCGAGCTAGCCGCACAGACCGACAAAAAGAACCCACAAGATTTTGCCCTTTGGAAAAAAGCCGAGCCCCAGCACATTATGCGCTGGCCATCGCCATGGGGGATGGGTTTTCCGGGGTGGCATTTGGAATGTACCGCAATGAGCACCAAATATTTGGGAAACAATTTTGATATACACGGCGGCGGAATGGACTTGAAATTTCCGCACCACGAATGCGAAATAGCGCAAGCGGAAGCCTGCAACCATACTTCGCCAGTAAATTATTGGATGCACGCCAATATGCTTACCCTTAATGGCAAAAAAATGTCCAAATCTACCAGAAACTTTATTCTTCCGATGGATATGTTTACGGGTGACAACGATATATTGAGCAAGCCATTTTCGCCAACGGTTACCAAATTCTTTATGTACCAGGCGCACTACCGAAGTATTCTCGATTTCAGCAGTGAGGCTTTGGAAGCTTCGGAAAAAGGATTTAACCGTTTGATGGATGCGCATAGAATGCTGAATGAAATTACTATATCAGAAAAAAGCACTCTAGATATAAAAAGCTGGGTTAAGGCTTGCTATGATGCAATGAATGACGATTTCAACAGCCCGATTTTAATAGCGCATCTTTTTGAAGCAGTAAAATTTGTAAATTCCCTAAAAGAGGAAAAAGAAACCATTTCGGCAGAAGATTTGGAATTGCTAAAACAAACAATAGACGACTTTCTTTTCGATGTTTTAGGGTTGGAAGATAATGTTTCAGAAAATTCACAGGATGGCGAAAAGCTTACCGCTGCGGTTGAGCTTCTTATACAATTGCGCAATACGGCCCGCGCCAATAAAGATTTCGCAATGAGCGATAAAATTCGCGATGAACTGGCCTCAAAAGGGATCCAGTTGAAGGACGGGAAGGACGGGACTACTTTTTCATTAAATTAATTTGGGTTTGAAAAAAATACTCACATATCCTTTCATTCTTTTGATCAAGGGATATCAAAATTTTATTTCACCCTTAACGCCCGACACTTGCCGCTACTCGCCTACCTGCTCACATTACGCGGTAGAGGCCTTACAGACCCACGGCCTACTGAAAGGCGGCTGGCTTGCGGCAAAACGTATTGCCAGTTGCAATCCTTGGGGTGGCTCGGGTTACGACCCCGTTCCCCCGAAAAAGAATTAATACTATGGCGCTCCATACTTTTTCGCTTTTGCTATCTTTACACAGCTTTTTAAAAACTCCAATATGCACTATCTAAGTTTTACCTGGAATCCTTCTGAAGGGATTGACCTTGGTTTTTTTATGATCCGTTACTACAGTTTAATGTTCGTCGTGGCATTTACACTGGGCTGGATTCTCACCAAAAAGATTTACGAACGCGAAAAACTACCGCAGGAAAAACTGGACAGCCTTTTTATTTATATGGTCGTGGCCGTATTGGTGGGTGCACGATTGGGTCATGTTATCTTTTACCAGCCCGAACTTTTTGTGCAGGATCCGCTTTCGGTCTTTTTGCCGATACAAACCGTGCCCGAATTTGAATTTACGGGCTTCCAAGGATTGGCAAGCCACGGAGCGGCGATTGCTATTGTGATAGCCATGTACTATTACAGTAAAAAAGTAATCCAAAAACCTATTTTATGGATTTTGGACCGCATCATCATTGCTGTGGCCGCAGGCGGTGTTTTTGTACGCATTGGCAATTTTATGAATTCCGAAATCATCGGGAAGCCATCGGGCGATTTTCCATTGGGTGTTCGTTTTGTGCATGAAGGCATCCGCAAGCAAGAAGCGGTGCAGGCCACGGGCATTCAGGACCCGGCAAAGGCTTATGACGCCATTGTGCACAACCCGCAATTTGCCGAACTGCTAAACAGCGTGCCTTTCAGGCACCCGGCGCAATTGTATGAAGCGGCCGGCTATGTAATTGTGTTTTTGGTATGCTGGTATCTGTATTGGAAAACCGAACGCAGAAAGCAGATTGGCTACATTTTCGGGGTGTTTTTGATACTACTTTTTATGGTTCGCTTTTTGGTTGAATTTGTAAAGGAAAGCCAGGGCGGGTTTGAGTCGTTACTAGGACTGCTCTCAACGGGACAGTGGCTAAGTGTTCCTTTTATAATTGCTGGTATTTATATCATGTGGAAAGCCTCAAAAAAACCAATTGTTGAATTAAATTAAGTATAAATTCACGAATACATTATTTTCTGAATTTGTGATGTATTAAATATTTTTTTAAATGAAAAAAATACTTATTTCCGCAGTAATTGCTGCATCCATTCTTTCATTTTATAATTGTAAAGACAAGACTTCTTCCGAAGAAAAAAGTCTTACCAAGGAAATTACTTTCACAAAAGAAGGCGAACTCCAGCTTATGAAGGCTGGCACCGATTCAATCATCGCATCGCTGGACATCGAAATTGCCGACGACGACTATCAAACCGAAACGGGTCTTATGTACCGCAACTCGCTGGGCAAGGATCAGGGCATGCTTTTCGTTTTTAAGGATGTGCAGCGCCGTTCTTTCTATATGAAGAATACAAAAATACCGCTGGATATTATTTATCTGAACGGCGATAAGGAAGTTGTGAACATCCAAAAGAACGCCAAACCGTTTGACGAAACTTCCCTTCCGTCCGAAGCTGCTTCGCAATACGTTTTGGAGGTGAATGCCGGCCTGACCGATGCGTGGAATCTAAAGAACGGCGACCGCATCCGCTTTTCAACTTCAAAATAAATCTCTTCATTTAAAACAATTAACACTTGGGGCCACGCCGCATACTGCCCCAAAGATTGTACTTTTTCGCATAAAAAAAGACCTTTCCAAAAAATGGAAAGGTCTTTTAATATTTCAGAAGAATGAGAACTAGGCTTCCAGCGCTGGCTCAGCTTCCTCTTTCTTATCAATCAGATCCTCAACTTTCTTACGTTTTACGGTATCGTACATAATTGGCGTAGCGATAAACAACGATGAATAAGTACCGACCAAAATACCCACGATAATCGCGAATAACAGCCCACGTATAGATTCTGCGCCCAAGAAGAACATACTCAACAATACGATAAGCGTGGTGAACGAGGTGTTCAACGTTCTACTTAAGGTACTGCTCAAGGCTACATCTATAATTCGGTTCATTTTCCATCCCGGGTGTTCCCCAAAGTATTCACGAATACGGTCGAACACGATAACGGTATCATTCAGCGAGTACCCGATTACCGTTAGAATGGCCGCAATAAACGCTTGGTCTATTTCCATACTGAAAGGCATAAATTTATAGGTAAGCGAGAATACACCCAAAACTATAACCACGTCGTGGAAAACTGCCGCAACAGCGCCCAAACTGAATTGCCATCTTCTAAAACGAAGCAAGATATATAGGAAAACTACAACCAACGAACCAAATACTGCCCAGAAGGAGTCTTTCTTAATATCGTCCGCAATGGTAGGACTTACTTTGTAATACTCCATTCTACCAATAGTTTTTCCTTGGCCGTCGCCCACAAAATCCTCGTAAGTCATTGTGGTTGGCATATCTTTTTTAACGGTTTCAAATAGCATTCTTTCAATTTCCTCATCTACTTCAGTCCCGGTTTCGTCAACCTTGTATTTAGTAGTAATCTTCAATTGGTTATCGCCACCATAGGTTTTTGCCTCGGCACTTCCAAAGGTTGCAATAAGGTTGTCCTGTATTTCCTGCGCATTCACATCCTTATTAAAACGCACAGTATAGGTACGTCCACCCACAAAGTCAACACCTTGGTTAAGACCATTTATGAAAAGTGATGAAACACTTATCAACAGCATGATGGCAGAAATTACGTAAGCCATTTTTCGTTTCTTTAGGAAAGAAACGTGAACATTTGTGAAAAGGTTCTTCGTAATTGAAGTAGAGCAAGGCAATGGTTTGCCATTTTTGGTATAGCTATCAATAAACAATCTTGTGATGAAGATTGCCGTAAACAAGGCTGTGGCAATACCAATCAATAAGGTGGTTGCGAAACCTTGAATAGGTCCGGTTCCGAAAACCAATAGTATCAAACCAGTAAGACCGGTGGTAATGTTTGCATCCAAAATGGAAGACAACGCATTGTTGAAACCATCTTTAATAGCGTCTTTTTGGGCTTTTCCTTTTGCAAGCTCTTCCTTGATCCGCTCAAAGATAAGTACGTTTGCATCCACGGACATACCGATGGTCAATACAATACCGGCAATACCTGGAAGGGTAAGCACGGCCCCAAGGCCCGCCAAAATTCCGAAGATAAACAGGATGTTTACCAATAAAGCAACGTCAGCAAAAAGCCCTGCTTTTCCGTAATAGCCAATCATCCACAACAACACCACGAAAAGAGCTATTACAAAGGACATTACCCCGCTATTAATAGCCTCATGACCTAATGTAGGACCTACTACTTCGCCCTGAATAATCTCAGCAGATGCAGGAAGTTTACCAGCACGCAATACGTTTGCTAAATCCTGACCCTGGTTTACGGTAAAGTCTCCAGAAATCTGGCTACGTCCACCAGCAATTGGTCCAGAGGTTACACCTGGTGCTGAATACACAATATTGTCCAGTACAATAGCAATCTGGCTTTGGTTTTCATAGGCATTGCCAGTCATTTGTTCCCAAACTTTGGCGCCCTGACCGTTCATTTGCATAGAAACTACCACGCGACTTAGATTGTCGTATTCCTGTCTTGCATCTACAACCACACTTCCTCCAAGGGGCGGAACATTGTCGCGGTTGCTCTTTAAAGCATAAAGTGCGGTCACCTCTTCATTTGACTGTGGTTCCACTTCTGGCAAGCCCCAAACAAATTTTGCAAAACGTAATTCATTTGGTAACAATGATTTTATTTGTGGGTTACGGAAATAACCGTTGATAGCAGCAGTATCCTTTAATCTGAAAGTAGCAATTACAGGGCTGCCTTGGTTACCCAAAGAAACCATTTTTGAAAGTATCGGGTTTGCCTTATTATCATCTACCAAAGAATCATTTACATCTTGCCCACCTAAAAGTTTGCTTACATCATCTTCTTCAGTTTTTGAGGTATCGGCAACAGTGCTTGTAGTATCGGTAATCTTTTCGGTTTCTGAGGCGTTCTTTGCCATTGCTATTTCACCTGCTTTGGCATCGGCAGCTTGAAGGAAACCTGCTATTTCCTCAAATTTATATACATCCCAGAACTCTAATTGGGCAGTACTTTGAAGCAATTTTTTAACCCTATCAACATCTTTAGCCCCAGGAAGCTCTACAAGTATTCTTGCAGATTGTCCCAAACGCTGAATGTTCGGCTGGGTTACTCCAAATTTATCAATACGCTTTCTCAAAACTTCGAAAGCGGAAGTAATGGATTCGTCAATTTTCTTAGAAATAATTGGCTTTACTTGATCATTGGTCATCCCCACATTGATCACGTCCTCCAAATTCTTGTTGAAGAAAATATCTGGCGAAGCAAGTTCATTCTCGCCCGGAAGCGCTTCAAAAGCCTTGAAGAAAGACTCTAAATAAGTGTCCTGACTATTCTTCTGTAGTTCCTTGGCATTCTCCAAAGCTTGGTTAAATGCAGGGTCTTTCGTGTTGTTCGCAAGTCCTTTAAGGATATCTTTTACAGAAACTTCAAGAATTACGTTAATTCCCCCTTTAAGGTCAAGTCCTTTGTTAAGTTCCTTCTCTTTGGCGGTTTTGTAGTCTATTCCTAAAAATACTGGATTGTTAGCAACAGAATCTAGGTAACGTGCTTCAGCATCGTCACGCTCGTGTGGTTCATTTTCAGAAAATTTGCTGTTAGCAAATTCCTTGGCGCTGTCTTCTACTTTGTTCGCAACAAACGTAAATGAAAGCTGGTAAATACTCACCAATCCAAAAAGGATAGCGAATACGGTAATCAGTCCTTTGTTTTGCATGTTTATATTTTTTGGTCAGATTTTTTTTAAAATCGGGCAAATATATGATTTGCTGTAATATCTGACAATTATAGGGGTTATTTTAAAATTAGTTTTGTGGCTTTGGGAATAAAGTGACCAAAGCCATTTTTTCAAAGTGTAAACTTTTCACCTTAAAAAATATCGTGAAGATTTGTTTTAAGATAAAGGGCCCGCCCTTACCTCTGGAATTTTGTGTGAAGTAGTGTCTATTAAAAGTGAAACATTGCGATAGTTTTTAAAAGCAACGTTTTCAAAACATTTTTTAAAAGTAAAATTGGCTTCGGGTACACCCAAAGACACAATAGGATTTAAATATTGGTCTGTTGCAGATTTTACTTCAACGGGCAAACCCTGAAGCCCCAAGTCTAGCCTTGAATCTTTTTGGATTTTAACAACATTTACTTTGTAGGTGTTGGGGAATTCTTTGGAAGGTATTTCTGAGGAATTTTTACTTCCGAAAGCCGTTTCGCCCAACTGAAAGTCAATTTGGCCCTCAAACAAGTTTTTGATAATCGCGATATCTTTCGCGCTGTAGTAGGTTACCCTTAGTTTGCCGTCTCGAATTTCAGATATTTGAAAGTCATCAACACCTATAGACCTTAATTGGTTCGTTATATTGGAAATAGCTTGTTTGGCATCAACTTCGCTTACGGAATTTGTATTAAATTCTACAACAATTTCCTGATTGGGCAGGGTTGATTGCTCCAAGCTTACTCCAAAAAAAGCAAGGGCTAATAATAATATAGGTATGTACCATCTCCAGTTCACCCGCCAAATATAAAAAAATAAAGACTGTATCGCTACAGTCTTTAAACAATATAAAAAACAATTGAAAATTTTAAAATTCCAATTCAAAATAAAGGCTGCTCTCCGGATTTCCTTCGTTCACGTCTTCACCTTTTAAAATTTCGCCGTTGGTGTTTATCAATTTCAGATTGATTTTCCAATAGCCGGTCATAGTCAAGGACAGCTTTCCATCATACATTTTTGTGGCCGAGGTATAGGTAAGGTCCACATTATTCGGCGAACTGTGGTTGCCCATTCCCGGCATTCTTGGATCCACCGTTATCCTATAATTTTCAACTATTGGAAAGCTCATCATAGATTCCATTTTATAAAGAACGGCTTGTAGATCGTTCACTGCAACTTTTGGGTCTTTTGGGTTAACATACGCCAAAATATACCGCGTATCGTCGCTGCCCATAAACACTTGTGTCTTTTTCAACCCATCAGCCGGTTGCGATACCGATACGCGCAGGGCCTCTTCCTTTTGCTGGCCGTTTAGGGAGTAATTAAAAACCACTTCCCAATATTCGGTATCGTTACTTGCCATCTGGAAAACAATGTGTCCTTTATAAACGGTGCTCTCTTCGGAATTGGTCAACATACTATGTGGTGCGGAATGCTCCATCGTTTCCATATGCATCATCGGCATCCAGGTTGGAGCTGCATTGGAAACGTACTTATCGTTTGCCATGTCTTTAATTCTAATGGAAATTTCATTGTAACCCACTTCCAGATTTTGTTTTTCCGAATAAATCTGAACGGTATGGTCTGTAGCCGGAATTTCATAAATCATGTTTAAACCTTCCACAGGGTTAACCGCTACCGGCGTGTTTTCATCATCACCCGAACAACTTACGAATGTGGCTGAAAGAAAAAGTAGTGCGAATATATATTTTAGTGTTTTCATAATTTTATTTTATTAATTGATTGAGTAAGAAATTGTTAAGTAAAAATTACGGCCCATCCGGGGAATGTTGTTCCAATCGGTATAGGTCGAATAATTGGTATCAAAAATGTTTTCAATCCCTGCTTTTAGGAAAAGGTCGTTATCATTTAAAAAGAAACGTTTTCCGAAGCTTGCCGAAAGTGTAGCATAAGCCGCACTTTTGGTTTCACCATAGGTAGGATTGTAATTAGTCTGCTCCCCAGCGCCATCAACCGATAGCGATGCGGAGAACTGGTTTTTATAGAAATCAATTGCACTTCGGTATGAGATTGGGCTTATAAGCGGCAAGTTTTCACCTTCATCATCCACGCCTCGGTGGTATGAAACTCTTCCCGTTAATTTAAATGCGTTCGAAATACTATATCTTCCCGAGAGCGAAGCGTTAAAAAGCTGCGCATAATCAAGATTGGTATAAATTTTCACGCCCTCGGCACCAATGGTCATCGTGCTGAGCGAGGAATCAACCTTTCCGATTATATAATTGAAAACGTGGAAGTAATTTGCTCCTGCGGTAATCTCAAAAATTGGTTTTTTATAGGTTACCGAAAGATTCGCATCAGCAGAGCCTTCAGTGTTCAAACCCGGGTCGCCAATGTAATCGTGGTTATCAAAACTGTTGAAAAGGTAAAACCCATATCCTTCCGAAACCGAAGGTGCGCGTTCGCCATAGGAAAGGCCGCCGTTAATATGAAAGTCACTCAGCATTTTGTGATATTGAGCAGAAAAACTTTTCAGGAAACGGGTATTGGTCCTGTCCATTTCGGGATAGAAAATTTTTAGACTGTTCAGTCCAAAATCATCGGCAACCATATTTGAATGGTACGCCAAACGTGTGGAAAGTTTTAAAGAAGCATTTTTCAGCGGAATATGGTCTTCGGCATAAAAACCAACATTTTTAGTACGCACGTCGGGCCACGTAAGCATGAACATCAACGGCTCGTTGCTGTTGGTTGGGTACATGGTCATTTCCGCGTAGCTTTTGTTGTAAAATCCATCCCACTTAAAAAAGAAGTGATGTTTTTCTTTGTTGAGTTTTGCCTGCGTATAAAATCCCGCGGTCTCGCTCCAGCCCGGCATATCCATATGTATTGGCACGTCGGGGCGTTGGGTATCGTCCATTACGTGCTTAATGGTATTGTAATACATTTTGGATTCCCAATTGCTGAAATTTCCAAACAACGTATCCTGATTAAAACTCACAGAAGCAATCACGGCACGCGCCAAGGAAACGTCCATCGTCAGGGCGGGATAGCCCACATCGTTTGCTTCATCGTATATTAAGGTAGCAGCAATTGATTTGTCCTCGGCAAGTTTATAGCCCGAATTTATTGAGAAGTTATACTTTTCAAACTGTGAAAATTTCACTTCTTCATCGCCACCGGCCTTGTAATTGTCAGCCTTGCGGAAAATTCCATCCAGATTGAAATAGAATTTTTCTTCGGAATAATTGAGCTCGCCTCCAAAAACGCGCATGGCATTGTTTGTTTCAAAAGCACTTTCCAAAGAACCCGACCATCCAGTTGATTTAAAATTGCTTTTGTCCAATTTCAAATTGATACCGCCGCCTATAGTATTCCCAAATGCAGTGCCCTGCTGGCCCGAAGCTATTTCCGCCTCCGAAAGATTGGAGACATCAACATAGGAAGTTATCGGGTCCATTTTATCGGTACACGCGCCAAATATCTGCATGCCGTCTATGGTTATTGCCAATCGTTCGGAGGCCATATCGTTCATTGTTGGCTCCCAGGCGTAGGCGCCACGCTTTACCATTTTGATACTGCGGGACGACTCCAAAAACTCGTCCAATGTGGACAATGGTTTGCGCTGTTTTTGATGGTCCAATTGTCTGCCTGCGGAAATAACCACCACTTCATTGAGTTGAATTAATTTCAGACTGTCCGCCGGGGTTTCCTGGGCATAGACTTGTGTGGTAAAACTGCCGCAAATAAGCGCACACCAAAGCCAGCCCATAAGCATTCCCTTTACGGGGAACACAGGTATAAATGCTTTCATTTTGAATATGTTTTGATAATTAAAAGAAGTATCTAACTGATTTTTTTTCGGAGAAAATTTCAGAAAGAATCGTTGCTGAAAATTATCCCAACTGCGGCGGATGTAGAATTTTTGAGATATAAAGGGAAGAATTCAAATTTGGCTTGTAGCCGATATTTTCAACTGAAATTAATTCGTCGGCCGAAGCAAAGCTATATTCCGCGATATTTTCAGAAATAATAAACTGCGGAATCTCAGTCTTGGATGTTTTATTATTGAACGGATTGTCATCCTCTGCCCCTGCTTCCTTTGCCAATTCCTTGGTGAGATGGCATTTCCCGTTACATTGCATTTCGGGCTTGTCTTTGTTCTCACAAAGCACGTTCACTATGTAATCATAATTTGCTACATATTCCACCACGGGCCACAAAGGTTTTGTGAACATGATTAGCGAAACGAGGATGAGGATTATGTTTTTCACAGCACAAAGATAGCACCCATACGGACTGTCAAAAAATGACTTTTATCACATTCCTTTAAATATATTTAAGACTAAGGTATCTGTAATAGTGAAAAATTTCCGACAAATCATTTTAATATTCAAAATTTGTCAACTTTTTGCTGTTGATAAATTTTTATAATTCTGATTATTAATATATTAACAATCCATTCTTGACAACTTTAAAAATTAAAATTATAATGGGATTGCTATTTTGCTATATTTACATACTTTAAAAATCCGAATTTAATTAACCAAAAATCTTTTCAAAAATATGCAAGTAAAAACCGCCATCCCCACTCCCCAAACCTACACACAGGATGAAGCTTTTGAAGCTTCGGTTGAATATTTCAAAGGTGACGATCTTGCTGCCCGCGTTTGGGTAAACAAGTACGCCCTAAAAGATTCTGAAGGCAATATTTATGAAAAAACGCCAAACGATATGCACCGCCGTATCGCAAAGGAAATTGCGCGTATCGAGCAGCGCTATGCCAACCCAATGACCGAGGAAGAAGTTTTTGAGGCTATCAAAGATTTCAAGTACATCGTGCCCCAAGGCAGCCCTATGGCGGGAATAGGCAATCCGTACCAGATTGCTTCACTATCAAATTGTTTCGTAATAGGAAACAACGGCGATTCCGATTCTTATGGAGGCATTATGAAAATTGACCAAGAACAGGTTCAATTGATGAAGCGTCGCGGCGGTGTGGGCCACGATCTTTCGCACATCCGCCCGAAAGGGTCTCCGGTGAAGAATTCAGCGTTGACCTCAACTGGGATTGTTCCGTTCATGGAGCGCTATTCAAACTCAACCCGCGAAGTGGCACAGGACGGCCGTCGTGGCGCGTTGATGCTTTCGGTGTCCATAAATCACCCCGATTCCGAAGATTTTATTGATGCGAAAATGGAGCAGGGAAAAGTTACCGGCGCCAACGTTTCCGTGCGAATGGACGATGCTTTTATGCAAGCCGTAAAAGATGGAAAAAGCTACATCCAGAAATACCCAATATTTAGCGAAGACCCAAAAAACACAAAGGAAATCGAAGCTGGAAAGCTTTGGAAAAAAATAGTGCACAACGCTTGGAAATCTGCCGAGCCGGGCATTCTTTTTTGGGATACCATTATTAAGGAGAGTGTGCCGGATTGTTATGCCGATTTGGGCTACAAAACCGTATCCACAAATCCATGTGGCGAAATCCCGCTTTGCCCTTACGATTCCTGCCGTTTGCTTGCAATAAACCTATTTTCGTATGTGGAAGAACCTTTCACCAAAAATGCTTCTTTCAATTTTGAGCTTTTCAAAAAACACATCGGTATCGCCCAAAGAATAATGGACGATATTATCGACCTGGAACTAGAAAAGGTGGATGCCATCATCGCAAAAATAGATGCCGATCCGCAGAGCGATGAAGTGAAAGCCGTAGAGAGAAATCTTTGGAAAAACATTCAAACAAAAGCAGAGGAAGGCCGCAGGACCGGGATTGGCATTACCGCCGAAGGCGATATGCTGGCCGCTTTGGGCATAAAGTACGGCAGCAAGGAAGGAATCGATTTCTCAGTTGAAATCCATAAAACCGTGGCTTTAGAAGCTTATCGCGCATCGGTTTATACCGCCAAGGAAAGAGGTGCCTTCAAAATATTTGATAGCGAAAGGGAAAAAAACAACCCATTTATTCTTCGCCTAAAGGATGCGGATGAAAAGCTGTACTACGATATGCTCGAATACGGCCGAAGAAATATCGCATTGTTAACAATCGCCCCAACGGGAACTACCAGTTTGATGACACAGACCACTTCGGGCATTGAGCCTGTTTTTCTTCCTGTTTACAAACGAAGAAGAAAAGTAAACCCGAACGATAAAAACGTACGCGTGGATTTTGTGGATGAAGTAGGCGACAGTTGGGAGGAATACGTGGTTTTCCACCACCGTTTTAAGCAGTGGATGGAAGCAAACAGCATAGACACCGAGAAAAATTACAGCCAGGAAGAACTGAACAAAATTGTGAAAAAGTCGCCGTATTATAAGGCAACTTCCAACGATGTGGACTGGATGAGCAAAGTGCGGATGCAGGGCGCGGTACAGAAATGGGTGGACCATTCCATTTCGGTAACCATCAATTTGCCGAACGATGCTACCGAAGAATTGGTTGGAAAACTGTATCTCGAAGCGTGGCAAGCAGGCTGCAAAGGCGTTACGGTTTATCGCGACGGCTCGCGTTCCGGGGTTTTGATTTCCAATGAGGAAAAGAAAGAGGAAGACAATGAAACGCTTACAGCTTTCCCAACCAAACGTCCGGAAATTTTGGAGGCAGACGTGGTACGTTTCCAAAACAGCAAAGACAAATGGATTGCCTTTATCGGCTTGATTGATGGAAAACCCTATGAAATTTTTACCGGTTTTGCAGATGACGAGGACGGAATTTTAATTCCGCGTTGGGTAAATGAAGGTGTTATTATAAAGAATAGAAACGAGGACGGAACTTCGCGTTACGATTTTCAATATAAAAACAAAAGAGGCTATAAAACCACTATTGAAGGGCTTTCACATAAATTCAACCCAGAGTTTTGGAACTACGCAAAATTGATTTCCAGCACCCTCCGCCACGGCATGCCGATAGAAAAAGTAGTGGATTTAATTAACAGTTTACAACTGGACAGTGAAAGTATCAACACCTGGAAAAATGGCGTTGCCCGTGCGTTGAAACGTTACGTTGCAGATGGAACCGAAGCCAAAAAGCAGAAATGTGAAAACTGTAATAGTACTTCGCTTATTTACCAAGAAGGCTGTTTGACCTGCAAGGATTGTGGGTCATCTAAGTGCGGGTAGAAAAAAGACTTAGGACCGCTATAAGACCTGCCTTTCGTGCCTTGGCAGGCAGGTGTAAGACTAAACCCCAAAGGTTTTCAAAACCTTTGGGGTTTTTATATGAAAAAACCTCACAGGTCTCGAAGACTTGTGAGGTTTAATTATATTAATCTTATTTTGGAATTAAAGTTCCAGCAAATCATTCGTTTTACGAACCCCTTCGGCACTTTCTTTCATATGTGCTTTTTCGGCATCGTTCAATTCAATCTCAACGATTTTTTCGATACCGTTTCGGCCCAAAATAACTGGAGCGCCTATGCAGATATCCTTCATTCCGTATTCACCGTCAAGCATTACCGAGCAAGGGAACATTTTCTTTTGGTCGCAGGCAATGGCCTGTACCAAAGCAGAAACTGCTGCGCCCGGAGCGTACCAAGCTGAAGTTCCCAAAAGTTTGGTAAGCGTTGCGCCGCCTACTTTAGTGTCTTCCATTACCTGGTTCATTCTTTCCTCTGAAATAAATTTTGTTACGGGAATACTGTTTCTAGTAGCCAAACGCGTTAAAGGAACCATTCCGGTATCGCTATGGCCACCGATTACCATTCCGTCCACGTCGCTAATGGGTGCACCCAAAGCTTCGGCCAAACGGTATTTGAAACGCGCACTGTCCAAGGCCCCGCCCATTCCTATGATTTTATTTTTGTCGAGCCCAGAGGTTTTATGCACTAAATAGGTCATAGTATCCATCGGGTTGCTCACTACGATTATAATAGTTTTAGGAGAGTGTTTTACAAGATTTGAGGAAACATCCTTCACAATTCCAGCGTTAATACCTATCAGTTCTTCACGCGTCATTCCTGGTTTACGCGGAATACCGCTAGTTATTACGCAAATATCGCTATCGGCAGTTTTTGAATAATCGTTGGTTACTCCTGTGATTTTGGTATCGAAACCGTTTAGGGAAGCGGTCTGCATCAAGTCCATCGCCTTTCCTTCGGCAAATCCTTCCTTGATGTCCAACAAAACTACTTCGCTTGCAAAATTCTTGATGGCAATGTACTCGGCACAGCTCGCGCCCACGGCACCTGCCCCTACAACTGTTACTTTCATATTATATGTTTATGGTTTATGGTTTGTGATTTATTGTTCTTCCGAAGAAAATCGGAGTGAATTTTCAATCTTTCAGAACCTTTCTGAAATGTTCCGCAAAAATACCAATATCTGCTTAAAATAATGGTAATAAAGGGTTAAAAACGAAAAAGCCCATTGCTGAAATTGTCGGCAATGGGCTTTTTATCTAAGTTGTTATATTAAGCATCAATATTCGCATAAACCGCATTCTTCTCAATAAAATCACGGCGTGGTGGAACCTCGTCTCCCATCAGCATAGAGAATATTCTGTCGGCTTCGGTACCATTATCGATGGTTACCTGACGCAGGGTGCGGAACTCAGGATTCATTGTTGTATCCCAAAGCTGCTCCGCGTTCATCTCTCCAAGACCTTTGTATCGTTGGATGGAAGCACTACCTCCAAACTCCTCGTTCAATCTGTCGCGCTCTTTATCGCTCCAAGCATACGCCTTCTTTGCGCCTTTCTTGAGCAAATATAACGGCGGAGTGGCGATGTAAACGCAGCCAGCTTCCACCAGTTCGCGCATATAACGGAAGAAGAAAGTCAAAATCAAGGTTGCAATGTGGCTACCATCCACATCGGCATCACACATAATCACTACTTTTTGATAGCGCAGTTTCTCGAGGTTCAGGGCTTTGCTATCCTCTTCAGTACCAATGGTTACACCCAGCGCGGTATAAATATTTCGGATTTCCTCGTTTTCAAAAACCTTGTGATGCATTGCTTTTTCTACGTTCAGAATTTTCCCGCGCAGCGGAAGGATAGCCTGAAAATTACGGTCGCGGCCCTGTTTTGCAGTACCACCCGCAGAATCTCCCTCCACGAGGAATACTTCACATTTTTCGGGGTCCTGCTCAGAGCAATCTGAAAGTTTCCCGGGCAGGCCGCCGCCGCTCATCACGGTTTTGCGCTGTACCATTTCGCGGGCTTTTCGTGCCGCGTGACGGGCCTGTGCCGCCAATATTACTTTTTGGACGATGGTTTTTGCATCGTTGGGATGCTCTTCCAAATAATTTTCAAGCATTTCAGAAACCGCTTGGCTTACTGCTGCCGTAACTTCACGGTTACCCAGTTTTGTCTTGGTCTGGCCCTCAAATTGAGGTTCCTGCACTTTCACCGAAATAATGGCCGTCAACCCCTCACGGAAATCATCGCCGGCAATTTCAAATTTCAGTTTATCGAGCATTCCGGAAGCATCTGCGTATTTTTTCAAAGTACGCGTCAATCCTGCGCGGAATCCCGAAAGGTGTGTTCCCCCCTCGTGAGTGTTGATGTTGTTTACGTATGAATGTAAATTTTCATTAAAGGAAGTATTATAAACCATAGCCACTTCCACAGGAATGTCGTTCTTTTCGCCTTCCATGGAAATTACTTCGGCAATTATAGGCTCGCGGTTTCCATCCAGAAAACGGATAAATTCCTTCAAGCCTTCCTGACTGTGGAATTTTTCAGTGGCAAATTCGCCATTTTCGTCCTTTTGCCTTTTATCGGTAAAGTAAATCGTGATTCCCTTATTCAAAAAAGAAAGTTCGCGCATTCTGCTGGCAAGCGTATCATAGCTGTATTCCAACGACTGCTGGAATATCTGCGGATCTGGCTTAAAGGTAACGATGGTACCGCGATAATCGGTCTCCCCAATAGATTTTACCGGATATAGCGCTTTACCGCGCTCATATTCCTGTTGCCATATTTTGCCATCGCGATGGACTGTGGCTGTCAAGTGCTCAGAAAGTGCGTTCACCACGGAAACACCTACACCGTGCAGACCTCCGGAAACCTTATAGGAATCTTTATCGAATTTACCCCCAGCTCCAATTTTGGTCATTACCACCTGAAGCGCAGAGACGCCTTCTTTTTTGTGAAGATCTACCGGTATTCCTCGGCCGTTATCTTTTACAGTTATAGAATTATCCTCGTTGATCCAAATTTCAATCGTGTCGCAATAGCCGCCCATGGCCTCGTCAATAGAGTTGTCTACCACTTCATAAACCAAGTGGTGCAAGCCACGCACTCCCACATCACCAATATACATTGATGGACGCATGCGCACATGCTCCATTCCCTCTAACGCTTGAATTTGGTCGGCGCCATAGCTGCCTTTTTTCTGTTCTTCGCTCATATAATAATTTGAATGATTTTCAGTTTTTTTCGTAACGAACAAATATAACCAAATCCCCAATAAAATTAAGGGTTTGCGCATTTTATAAGCGGTAAGTTATTAACAAATTACTGTGAAAAAAGCCCTCATTTAGGCCTGCGCGAAGACGATCTGGAATTTAGCGCAATAGTTGCGCACTAAATTTGGCGAAATTAGCGTTTTATGATTGTGTTTTATTGAATTTTGATGAAACTTTTTATTAAAAATTACGTCTAATTTTGAACATTTTATAAAATCTAAAATATTTCATATGAATAAAATATTTCTATTTGCTTGCCTTCTAACCGCATCGTTTACCTTCCAGACCGGCCAGGCGCAAAGCTTTCCGCAGATGGATGCTTCACCTATGGATTTGGTAATGGCCAGACCTGACAAGAACAGTCCGCCCTTGGCACGTGTTATCTATAGCCGACCCCAAAAAAAGGGACGCGATATTTTTGGCGATTTGGTTCCTTACGGGGAAGTGTGGCGAACTGGCGCCAATGAAGCCACCGAACTTACAATTTACACCCCCTTAAAATTCGGAAAGACTATTTTAAACCCAGGAACCTATACTTTGTACACAATCCCAGATGAAGATAATTGGACTGTCATTATAAATAGTGATACCAATGTTTGGGGCGCTTACAGCTATAAAAAAGAAAAAGATGTTGCTAGAATGGTTGTCCCTGTCAAAGACGCTGCGGCACCTATAGAATCACTCTCAATGATTTTTAGACCGGACAGCAATGGAACTACGCTTATGATAGGCTGGGACAACGAATATGTTGAAATTCCCTTTAAAAAAGTCTGACTAATTTTTTAAAGGGAATTTCAAAAAACAAATATCAAGCACCAAATTCCAATGGTTCACTTTTGGAATTTGGATTTTTTTACGGGATATTCAAGTATTTATGGGTTTGTAGCGAAACCTTCCATTTTGGGTTTTGCATCACGTAATCCACAATTAGCGGACTCATCTTTTCACGCTTGCTCCATTCTGGCTGCAAATAAAGAATACAATCTGGGCCTACTTTGGCAGCTTGTTCTTCCGCAAAACGGAAATCATCATTATTGAAAACAATTACTTTCAATTCATTTGCAGCTTTATAAACTTCTTCAGTGGGAAGTTTCATTTTTTTTGGCGAAAGGCAAATCCAATCCCAAATTCCGGTAAGTTTATAAGCACCGGAAGTTTCAATATGTGTCTGCATTCCCTTTTCTTTCAACATTTCGGTCAAGGGTTCCATATCCCAAGTAAGGGGCTCGCCTCCAGTAATTACAATGGTTTTTGAATATTTTGCGGCATTTTCAACAATTGCTTCAATGGCGGTTGGCGGGTGCAGTTCCGCATTCCAACTTTCCTTTACATCGCACCAATGGCAGCCCACATCGCAACCGCCCACACGAATAAAATATGCGGCAGTTCCTTTATGAAATCCTTCGCCTTGAATGGAGTAAAACTCTTCCATCAAGGGAAGCATTACTCCTTTATCCACTAATTGTTGTACTTCTTTTTTCATCGGTGCAAAATTACTCGAATTGAAGTTGAAAACTATAGTATTTCGGAAGCAAATTCCAAATAAAAATGTTCAACCTTACGGGAATTTGCTGCTTTAAAAATCTTGGTGGGCTATAATTTATTACTTTTGAGCAAAATTTAGTGTCATGGCAGACAAACAGGCTTTTTTTGATTATATCAATAACGGTTACACAACCAAGGGAGAGTTTATAAATCTTGGTGCGGCGATGCTCGATGGCGAAACCGTGAAGGACGCGTACGTAAAAGTTCCATTAAAAACCTTGAACCGTCACGGATTGATTGCGGGCGCCACCGGTACCGGAAAAACCAAAACACTCCAAATTATAGCTGAAAACCTTTCGGAAAAAGGTATTCCAGTACTTTTGATGGATATTAAAGGTGACCTTAGTGGAATTGCCGAACCCGGTACAAATAATGCCAAAATCGAGGAACGCCACTCGGCCATCGGTTTTCCGTATGAAGCAAAAAAATTTCCCGCAGAAATACTTACCCTCTCAGATCAGGAAGGCGTTCGCCTTCGTGCTACCGTGAGCGAGTTTGGCCCTGTATTGCTTTCGCGAATTCTCGATTTGAGTGATGTGCAAGCAGGCATTGTTTCCGTAATTTTTAAATATTGCGACGATAACAAAATGCCTTTGTTGGATTTAAAGGATTTCAAAAAAATACTGCAATACACTACCGATGAAGGCAAAGACGAATTTGCCGAGGAATACGGCCGTATTTCTTCATCTTCCACAGGCGCAATTCTTCGGAAGGTAGTAGAATTAGAACAACAAGGCGCCGATTTGTTTTTTGGGGAAAAATCCTTTGAAACGGACGATCTGCTTCGTATTGATGAAAACGGCAGAGGCTACATCAACATTATCCGTTTAACGGACATTCAAGACAGGCCCAAGCTTTTTTCAACTTTTATGTTAAGCCTTTTGGCTGAAATTTATGCAACCTTTCCGGAACAGGGCGATAGCGGCAGGCCGGAGTTGGTGATATTTATAGACGAAGCACATTTAATTTTCAATGAAGCCAGCAGCGCTTTGCTCAATCAAATTGAAAGTATTGTAAAATTGATACGTTCCAAAGGGGTGGGGCTTTACTTTGTAACCCAAAACCCAACCGATGTGCCCGATGCTGTTTTGAGCCAATTGGGTTTGAAAATACAGCATGCACTTCGTGCCTTTACAGCAAAAGACAGAAAAGCAATCAAATTAACTGCCGAGAACTATCCACTTTCAGACTATTATAAAACTGATGAGGTCTTGACAGCTTTGGGGATTGGCGAAGCATTGGTAAGCGCGCTGAACGAAAAAGGAATTCCAACGCCATTGGCACGCACGATGCTGCGAGCACCCATGAGCCGCATGGATGTTTTGACGGATGATGAACTGAAGGATTTATTGAAAACTTCAAAGTTAATCCCGAAATACAACGAAGTTATAGACCGCGAAAGTGCTTATGAAATGTTGACCGAAAAAATTGAAATAGCCAACAAGGAAGAAGCAAAGGAAAAAGCGGAAAAAGAAAAAGAAGCTGCAAGAAATAGCACCTCGAGCAGAAGTTCCTCCCGTCGAAGAAGCAGTTCAAACCCTTGGATAAAAACACTTTCCAGCCCAACTGTAATACGCAGTGTTTTGGGTATTTTGGGAAAATTGATGAAGTAATTCAGTAAAAACTTATAAATTCAAACAACTAAAAAACATAAATGAAAAAGACATTTTTAATAATTGGAATAGTTTCACTCGCCTTTGTTCAATGTGGAAAAGACAGCGATCCTTTTTTGATTAAGAATGGTTCCATCGGGAACTTAAATAAGGAAATAAAAATCAAACAGATTGACTCCATTTTTGCGGAAGATTCCATTGTAAAAATAAATTCATCGCCAAACGCTTTGGAAACACAAGGAGAAGTTGAGATTTATGAAAAAGGTGGTAAAAAACTTCTGTTGCTTTCGCCCGATAGTGAAAACGATCCTAGCTCAACCATAACAAATATTCAAGTTTTTGACGCCCGCTATAAAACCGAAAAAGGGTTAACTACCGCAAGTACTTTTAAAGACGTAAAAGCAAATTACACTATTGACAATATTGAAACCACTATTAATGCTGTTGTAATATTTCTAAAAGAAACCGATGTTTATTTAACCATTGACAAGAAAAGCCTTTCTGAAGAGCTTCGCTATAATATGGACCTTAAAGTTGAAGCCAGCCAAATTCCCGATAATGCTCCCATTAAATACTTTATGATTGGTTGGGAACCAGTTTCAGAATAAAAAAATTTCCTGCAAAGGTTTTGTTAAGGTTCATCTTTGAATGAATGAATTCTTTTAATTTTAATCAAATTAACCATCAAATTCAATTAATTATGATTAAGATTTTAGGTTTTATTTTAACCATTGCCGGCGGAATAGGACTGGTAATAGGAATACTTGGAGTATTCGGAAGCATGGAAGTTGGAATGAGTCCTTGGGCCATAGGAATATTGGGAATAGTATTCTTTTTTGCTGGCATAGGATTGCTCAAAAACAGAAAAGATACTGATCAAAATTAGATACTAATTACAAAAACCCTTTGTGTTTCAAAGGGTTTTTGCTTTAAAGCAAATTGTTATGCCAAACCCAAGAATTAAAAACGAAGAACAGTACCAAGCTTTGCGAGATAAGGGTTATAGCAAAGAAAAATCTGCCCGAATTGCAAATACGCCAGATTCCGGAAAAAAGGGCGGAAATGCCAAACCTTATGAGGAATGGACCAAAAAAGAACTTTATGCACAAGCAAAGAATGTGGGAATTGAAGGCCGTTCAAAAATGAATAAGAAGGAACTCATTCATGCCTTAAGAAATAATTAATGGCCAATACCATGCCACCCTTCCACCTTGCAATTCCTGTGGACAATCTAGAAGCTTCCAGAAAATTCTACAGAGACATACTAGAACTTACCGAAGGACGCAGCAGCGACCATTGGGTAGATTTTGACTTTTTCGGGCACCAGCTTGTTATTCATTTAAAAGAAATCAATTCTGAAGAAAAAGAAAGCAGCAACCCAGTAGATGGCAAGAATGTACCAATTCCACACTTTGGACTTGTACTGGATATGCAGACCTTTAAGGAATTTTCTGAGAAACTAATCCAAAAAAACCTTACCTTCATCATTGAACCATACATCCGTTTTAAAGGACAAGTGGGAGAACAAGCAACAATGTTTTTTAAAGATCCTGCCGGAAACGCGCTAGAGTTTAAAGCCTTTGCTGATATGACACAACTATTCGCCAAATGACCAAACACATTCCTGCACAAATAATCCGACAAATATTCGTCATCTTGCTCATTTTATTGATGGGCAGTCTCATTTTTCGGGAGCTTCTCCCCTATTTAACTGGGGTTTTGGGGGCTGTGACTATTTATGTTTTAATGCGTAAATGGATGGCGAAATTGGTGAACCAAAAAAAATGGAACCCTTCGCTTGCCGCTGCATTTTTGATGTTCCTTTCCTTCGTTGGAATTCTTATCCCCATTGCTGGAATTATTTTAATGCTTACCAACAAAATTGGGGATGCCGTCCAGAATTCTGCAGCAGTTATAAAAGCCCTTAAAGAACAACTTGCAAAAATTGAAGATACAGTTGGCTACGATCTTACATCACAAATAGACCCTTCAGCTATTACTGGCTGGCTTTCAGACAACCTTCAGAATTTAGCCGGGGGCACTTTCAATGTATTTATTGCGATTGGGCTAATGTACTTTATGCTTTATTACATGTTTACAAACCGAACCGATTTAAGGGATTCACTAAAAGAATATATCCCAATGCATCGAGGAAATTTAAAGGAGATCGGCATCGAAGCTCAAGCCATGGTTCGGTCAAATGCACTAGGTATTCCATTAGTGGCAGTTGCCCAAGGAATTGTTGCGCTGATTGGTTTTTTAATCTTTGGAATTGAAGACCCATTCTTTTGGTTCGTAATTGTCACCATCGGGAGTATGATCCCTTTTGTTGGAACCCTTGTGGGTATTCTTCCCGTGTTCGTACTCACACTTTCTACAGGACACAGTTTTCAGGCCTGGGGAATACTTATTTATGGCTTTGTAGTTGTGGGTTCAACAGATAATATTATTCGCCTCTATGTACTTAAAAAACTGGACAATGTGCATCCATTGGTTACTTTGATAGGGGTTATCGTGGGCGTTCCGTTATTCGGGTTTATTGGTTTAATATTTGGCCCCTTACTCATCAGTCTCTTTATGGTGATAGTCCGTATTTATAGGAAAGAATATGGAAAAGAAGATTCAGTCACTCAAGAGGAACGTTTGTAAACCCCAAAATAAATGTTTGCTAAAATCCTAAAAACGGATTTCCCTCCCAGTGAAAAACCTACTATGGTTTGGGACGGCGAATGTGGTTTTTGCAACTACTGGATAACTCGGTGGAAATCTAAAACCGAAAATCGTATTCATTATAAAACATTTCAAGAGGTTTCGGATAAATACCCTGATATTCCTTTAAAAGAATTCAAAAAAGCATCGCGGCTTATTGAAACCAATGGTCTCGTTTATAGCGGCCCAGATTCCGCCTATCGAAGTTTTCTATACTTCAAAAAACCCAATGTAAAATGGCATCGATGGTATTCAGAAAATCGATGGTTCAATTACCTCAGCGACCACATATATAATTACATAGCCAAGCACCGAAGCTTTATGTTTACGCTTACTAAAATTCTCTTCGGAAAAAACCCCAAAACCATTAAACCTTACTGGTTTCTAATACTTCTTTTTATTCTGATACTTATTTATTTGCTCAACAAATTTTTATAACAAAATTTTAAAAGTATTCATCATTCGATTGCTTATTTTTAAGTTACAAAAACGAATAAACTATGCTTTTCAGAAAAAAGAAAGATAAAAAACCTTCTAACATTGCTATGATGGATTCTAAAATTAACGAAGAATACATTGAGGAAAAAGTAACTAAAATAAGAGACGAAGATGTTGAATTAGTAATGGAAAATGAGGAGGCCATTTCCAAAAAACTGAGCAATGCCAGTCCTTTACGAAAATATGCCGAGCTCGGAAAAATTATGTTCGCAATGCTGAAAGACGTTAAAAAAGGCACTTATCCAAACGTGCCGTGGTTTACAATTGCCTCCATAGTGGTAGCGCTTTTATACGTTTTCAACCCTTTTGATTTGGTGCCAGATTTTATTCCGGGAGTTGGTTACATAGATGATTTGGCTGTACTGTCAATTGGCATGGGTTGGATCGAAACTGATCTTCACAAATATTTGGATTGGCGTTTGGCGGAAGGCGAAAAAGTTTAACCCTTTCGCTGTTCTCTTGCCAAAAGTGTGTTTTTAAGAAGCATAGCAATAGTCATTGGTCCAACACCACCTGGTACAGGTGTTATGAACGAAGCTTTTTTACTTACATTCTCAAAATCAACATCACCTGTAATCACATAGCCTTTGGGGTGGTCAGCGTCTTCTACCCTTGTTATACCCACATCGATAATCACTGCATCATCCTTAACCATTTCGGCCTTCAAGAAATTGGGAACTCCCAATGCTGAAATAATAATATCTGCTTGGGTGGTAATCTGTGCGATGTTTTTCGTGTTGCTGTGCGTAAGTGTAACGGTACTGTTTCCTGGCCACCCTTTGCGGCTCATTAAAATACTCATTGGACGGCCAACTATGTGGCTTCTTCCAATAACTACGGTGTGTTTTCCTTTGGTATCAACATCATAACGCTGCAATAACTCAAGAATTCCAAAAGGAGTGGCAGGAATAAATGTACTCATATCCAAAGCCATTTTTCCGAAGTTTTCAGGGTGAAATCCATCCACATCTTTTGAAGGATCTACGGTAAGCAACACTTTTTGGGTATCAATTTGTGGAGGCAATGGCAATTGCACGATAAAACCGTCTATATTGTCATCCTCGTTTAATTCCTTAATCTTTTTAAGTAATTCCAGCTCGCTTGTGGTGTGCGGCATTTTCACCAAAGTAGATTCAAAACCAACCCGTTCGCAAGCCTTAACCTTACTCCCAACGTAGGTGAGGCTCGCACCATCGTCGCCAACAATAATTGCGGCAAGGTGAGGCACTTTTTCACCATTGGCCTTCATTTTTTCAACTTCAGCAGCTATTTCGTTTTTTATGTCGTTGCTTATTTTTTTTCCGTCTAGTATTGTCATGTTCTTTAGTTTTCAGTCTCAGTCGCAGTTTTCAGTGGGGGAATTATAATTAAAGACCTTCTTCATCTACTCCGAACTTCCCTGGATTGTTTATCATAAAATTGATTAATTTCCCTATTTCAATATTTTCTTGAGTCAATTCCTTATAAAGATTTTCATTCAGGTATTCACAGGCAAAAGCATAATCCAGCCATACACTTGTTTCCGAATTCTCACCATCAGAATCGGTTAATTTGCTGATATAATGTCGCGGATATTTTCTTTTTCTATAAGCCTCTGCAATATTAGCGGAAACAGAACGTGAACTTCGCCGTATTTGGTCTGTTAATGAATAGGTTTCTTCTTTTGGAAATGATTTTGAAACATTATAGATAGCCATCCCCAAATCGAATGATTTTTGATAAGCTATCAATTTTTTAAAATCCATATCTAATATCTGTACTATAACTAAATCTGAGACTGAGACTGAGACTGAGACTGAGACTGAGACTGAGACTGAGACTGAGACTGAGACTGTAAACTAAATCAACGCATCTTCCCCATAGCCTGCATCATCTTGCGTCCGCCGCCGCCTTGCATCATCTTCATCATCTTGCTCATTTGGTCGAACTGTTTTAGCAATTGGTTTACCTGCTGAACGCTGGTGCCGCTTCCTTTAGCGATTCGTTTTTTTCGGCTTCCGTTTATAATTGCCGGCTCGGTTCTTTCTTTTGGAGTCATTGAGTGGATAATGGCTTCAATTCCCTTAAAAGCATCGTCATCGATATCAACATCTTTCAAGGCTTTTCCTGCTCCGGGAATCATTCCCACCAAATCCTTCATGCTTCCCATTTTCTTAACCTGCTGAATTTGGTTTAGGAAATCGTCAAAACCGAATTGGTTCTTCGCAATTTTCTTTTGAAGTTTTCTGGCTTCCTCTTCGTCAAACTGCTCCTGCGCACGTTCCACAAGCGAAACAACGTCGCCCATCCCTAAAATACGGTCGGCCATACGCGCGGGGTGAAACACATCAATGGCGTCCATCTTTTCACCGGTACCGATAAACTTGATAGGTTTATCTACAACACTCTTAATAGAGATGGCAGCACCACCACGGGTATCACCATCGAGTTTTGTGAGTACAACGCCGTCAAAATTCAATCTTTCGTTAAAGGTCTTTGCCGTGTTTACCGCATCCTGTCCGGTCATCGCATCGACAACGAAAAGGGTTTCCTGTGGGTTGATGGCTTTATGGACGTTTGCAATTTCCGTCATCATCGCCTCGTCTATCGCAAGACGACCGGCAGTATCCACAATTACGACATTAAAGCCATTTTGCTTGGCGTGGGCAATTGCGTTCTGTGCAATTTGGACCGGATTTTTATTTTCGGGTTCGCTGTAAACCTCAACGCCTATTTGGTCTCCCACAACGTGCAATTGGTTAATTGCCGCAGGACGGTATATATCACAGGCTACCAAAAGCGGTTTTTTTGTTTTTTTGGTTTTAAGATAATTGGCAAGTTTTCCAGAGAAAGTAGTTTTACCACTACCCTGCAATCCAGACATTAAAATTACCGTCGGGGAGCCACTTAAATTAATGCCAGCGGTTTCGCCACCCATCAGTTCGGTAAGTTCGTCCTTTACCAATTTCACCATCAATTGACCGGGCTGCAAGGTGGTAAGTACGTTTTGGCCCAGGGCCTTTTCCTTTACGGTATTGGTGAATTCCTTTGCGGTTTTAAAGTTGACGTCGGCATCTAAAAGGGCACGGCGCACTTCCTTTAAGGTTTCGGCTACGTTTACTTCAGTAATGCTGCCGTGACCTTTCAGTACGTGCAGCGCTTTGTCCAGTTTATCGCTTAAATTATCGAACATATTCTTGCTTTCTTTTTGAGAGTTGCAAAGGTAAAAAAAAGTTGGCAGTATTCAGTTGCAGTATTCAGTATTCGGTACCCTGCAATTCGTCATATAGTTTTCTGTAGATTTGCTGTCTCCGTTTTTTTTAAATGAAATTTTAAAAAACAAACAACAAAAAATATTTATACGGCTTTTGTATATTGCCAACTCGCAGAAAACTTATGATAAAAGAAAAAATACTCTCACCTTTTCAGAAATTCGTCAACCTTCAGAGCTCTACCGGTATATTGCTTTTGGCAACCACTATCATTGCACTGGTCTGGGCAAATTCGGCCTTTTCGGAGAGTTATCAATCTTTTTGGAAATATGAAATCGGCATTGTTACGGACAGCTTTGAACTGGTAAAACCTTTGATACTTTGGGTAAATGACGGATTGATGTCTATTTTCTTTTTCTTAATCGGGCTGGAAATAAAACGCGAATTTTTAATCGGAGAGTTAAATTCCACCAAAAAGGTAATGTTTCCACTATTTGGAGCTTTGGGCGGCATTGCCCTGCCTGTAATTCTATACTTAGTCCTCAACCAAAATCCGGACACCCTAAAAGGTTGGGGAATACCCATGGCTACTGATATTGCCTTTGCCCTGGCTGTATTGAAAGTACTTGGAAACAGAGTTCCCACCAGTTTAAAAATCTTCCTCACCGCCTTTGCGATTGTGGACGATTTGGGGGCGGTGCTGGTAATTGCCATTTTTTACAGTGGAGAGCTAAATTTGGTCATGTTGGGCGGCGCCTTGGGGCTTCTGGCCCTCATTTACATTTTAAGCTATAGAGGTTTATACTCCGAATTTGTAACCATTATTGCCGGATTTATCGTGTGGTTATTTTTTTTAAAAGCGGGCCTCCATCCTACCCTGGCGGGAATCCTAATGGCATTTGCGGTTCCGGTTCGTCAGAAAATAAGCACTGATGAATTTACCGACCAATTGGACAGTATTGTAAAAAACATAAAGGAAAGCACCATTCTGCAAAAACCCGTTCTTTCTGGCGAACAGCTCGAACTGATTGACGATTTGGAGGATTGGTCTGATAAGTACCGATCGCCGTTGCAGCATTTGGAACACAAACTGCACAACTGGGTGGCATATTTGGTGATCCCTATTTTCGCACTTGCCAATGCCGGAGTGGCCATCAACGGTGAAGGTGGGCTGGAAACGGCTTTGGTCGTGAACATTATGATCTGTTTGATTTTGGGGAAAAGCATCGGGATTTCAACCGTTATCTTTGCGGCGCGGAAGTTAAAGCTAATAGAAGTGCCTTCAGATATTACAAACAGACAGATAATCGGGGTTTCATTTTTGGCGGGAATCGGATTTACTATGGCCATCTTTATTGCCGGTCTTGCCTTTAACAGTAGCCCGGAATATATAGATTCCGCTAAAATAGGAATCTTGATCGGCTCGTTTATTTCTGCCATTCTTGGATATGGAATCCTTCGTTTTAACTCAGTAAAAGGAAAGTTCGGCCCTGCTCCGAAAGCTTAATAAAATCATTATTTAAATTATTTTAGGAAAGCCCTGTCTTCCCCGCGCCCTCCACTGCCACGATGCGATGTGGAGGGAAATTGATCATTTAAAACAGTTTACTGGCCTTTCAAAACAATAATTGGTCATTCACCGCATAATCGAATATTTCCAAACCGTTTCGAATTAATTTCACTTCCTTAAACAGCTTTCACAACCAAAATTTAAGCTATAATTCGAATTTATTATGACGAAACCATTACTATTATGCAGCCTTTGCCTCCTTTTATTTTTCACCGAAAAAACTAGGGCACAATCCTTTGAGGAAACCACTTTTGAAGATATTACCACCACGCCTTCGGCCTCGCGAAGCGCCAATTTTATTGATGTGAACGGCGATGGATGGGATGATATATTTTTCACCAACGGACCCGCCGCGGGGCAAAACAATATGCTTTATTTAAACAATGGCGATGGCAGTTTTACCACCGTAAATGCAGACGATATTGTTTTAGACAACGACCGCTCAGACGGTGCCAGCTTTGCCGATGTTGACAACGATGGCGATTTGGATGCCGTGGTGGTCACTTACGGCAGAAATGGTACGGGGAAGAAAAATTATTTCTACCGAAACAATGGCAACGGCACTTTTACATACGAACCCGATAATGCCATTGGAATTCCGTTGACCTATTCTGAAATGGCAAATTGGATAGACCTCAACAACGATCAGTATTTGGATGCCTATATTACCAACAGTGTGGTTTCCACCCGAAATCTTTATTTTGAAAATCAGGGCAATGGCTCTTTTGAAGCGGTAACCGGTCTGTCAATTACCAGTGAAACGCTTGCTTCGCGCTCCATAAATTGGATAGATTACGACGGCGATGGCGACAGCGATTTGTTTATTGCGAATGAAAACGATGCCAACAATTCCCTTTTCAGAAATGATGGACCTGATAATTTCACACAAATCACCAATCTGGCCATCACACAAAACGGAAGGAATTCCGCCGGCAGCTCGTGGGCCGATGTGGACAACGACGGCGATTTCGATCTTTTTGTGGCAAATTGGGACGGACAAAGCAACCAACTTTTTCTCAACGAAAATGGAACTTTTGTAGAACAGACAAGTTCTGCCATTGCGCTCGAAATTGGAAGTTCATTTGGTTCCGCCTTTGCCGATGTTGATAACGATGGCGATTTGGATTTGTTGGTTTGCAACGCCTATTTTCCGGGCCAAATTACAAATTCACTCTTTATAAATGACGGAAACGGTGTTTTTACCAAGGACACTAACAGTGCGCTGGCAAACCATCAGGGCAATACGTTTGGCTGTGCTTTCGGCGATTACAACAACGACGGGTGGCTGGACGTTATTTTGGCGAATACCTTAAATGAAAACCAGGCCAATTCTCTTTTCAAAAATACTGGCAGTGGAAACAATTGGATAAAGATTCGTTGTGTTGGCGATCCGTCCAACGGTTCTGCGGTGGGCGCCAAAGTGCGGGTTCGGGCGAACATTAATGGAAACGAAGTATGGCAAATCCGACAAATTGAAGCCGCCAGTGGCTATTGCAGCCAAAACAGTTTTACTAATCATTTTGGATTGGGCAACGCTACAAATGTGTCTGAAATTAGGGTTGAATGGCCTTCGGGCACGGTGGAAACTTTTACCGATATTGAAGAAAACAACACCTATTTGGTCGTGGAAGGCAATGGCATTCAGTTGGGCACCACTACTCAAATTAAATATGGCTACGTAATTTATCCCGTGCCTGCAGAGGATATTTTGGTAGTAAATTTTCCAAAGGATGATATAAATTCAAAAGTTGAGATTTTTGATTTAAATGCTAGAAAAGTAAAAGAAGGCACAAACAACAATGCAGTTTCCATTGAAATGGATATTAGTCATTTAAATGCGGGAACCTATATTTTGAAAATCACCAATAACAACCAAGTCACCTCACAAAAAATAATTATTAAATAGAAACCTACTGTTCCTAAGTGTTGGTTTGTTAGTGAGCGTGTTGGATTTCCACTATGGAAATTCAGCACGTTTTGGTATCTTCACTTCACCAAAAACCAAAATTGATGAAACTTTTACGCACAGATTCCAACAACCCAGATTTTGTTGAATTGGTAAAACAGCTGGACGCAGATCTTGCCATTCGCGATGGCGATGACCATGCGTTTTACGATCAATTCAATAAATTGGACGCTATAAAACACACTGTTGTGGCCTATAATGAAGCCAATCATGCAGTGGGTTGCGGTGCCATCAAGCAGTTTGAAACAGGAACTATGGAAGTAAAGCGAATGTTTGTTCCGCTTGAAGAACGCGGAAAAGGAATTGCGGGGGAAATTTTAAAAGAACTGGAAATCTGGGCAAAGGAATTGGGCAACGACAAATGTATTTTAGAAACCGGAATAAAACAGCCGGAGGCCATTTCGCTATATAAAAAAAGTGGCTATAGATTTATTGATAATTATGGCCAATATGCCGGGGTGGAGAACAGTGTTTGTTTTGAAAAGTTATTGAAACATTAAAAGCATGAAAAAATCCAAAGACGCCATAAAACTGAAAGACGCCGTTGCCATCGGTATCGGCGGGATGGTGGGCGGAGGGATTTTTGCAGTTTTGGGGCTTGCGGTCTCGCTCTCCAAAGGCGGTACTCCCGTAGCATTTTTAATGGCAGGTATTATTGCCCTTTTTACCGCATACAGCTACTCAAAGCTGTCGCTTGTCTTTCCCGACCGTGGCGGTACGGTTAAATTTGTAAACGAAGGTTTTGGTCGGGGTATTTTTAGCGGGGGAATCAATAATGTGCTCTGGGTGAGCTATATAATCATGCTTTCGCTTTATGCCAGCGCCTTTGGCTCGTATGCGCCCAACCTTGTTTCCATTACCGGGTCAAAAGCGATGGACACACATATTTTCGTATCGGGGGTTGTATTGTTGGCAACGCTGATAAACTACTATAGTCTAAAAGTGGTGGGCGAAATTGAAAGCCTTGCGGTTTTCGTAAAACTCTTTATTTTATTGGCTTTTACGGGGATTGGAATCTACGGCCTCTTTAGCAGCGCCAATATTGACCAACTAAATCCCGCCAATTGGGAAAGTCCGTTGCAACTACTTACGGGCGGGATGGTAATTTTTGTGGCCTATGAAGGTTTTGAGCTTATTGCCAATGCCGTTCCCGACCTAAAAAACCCAGAAAAAAATGTTGCGCGCGCCTATTTTATATCGGTTGGGTTTGTGGTTTTGCTATATATACTTATTGCCATGGTAACCGTCGGTTCCTTGAGTTTTGATAAGATTGCAACCGCCAAGGATTACGTTTTGGCCGCGGCCTCCAAACCTATGATCGGGCAGATTGGTTTTACCGTAATGACTATTGCCGCACTTATTTCAACCTTTTCTGCAATAAACGCAAGCCTGTATGGCGGGAGCCGGGTAAGCTATGAACTTGCCGAGGATGACGAACTGCCCCACGCCTTTACAGATCAGTTTTGGAACAAGCCCATTGGCCTATTAATTACCGTGGTGCTCACCCTGCTTACCGCCAATTTTTTAAACCTTGAGAGTATATCCACTTCGGGCAGTGCCGGCTTCCTGCTAATATTTGCCGTGGTAAATTATGTAAGTTTTAAAAAGGCCAAAAAGATAGATGCGAGCAAAACCATCAGTTTGATGGGCGCCATACTTTCAGCCGTTGCCTTTATAGTCCTGATAATCCAGCAATCTACCTCAAACTTATTGGGTGTGTCCATTTCGTTGGGAATCATCTGTATTTGCTTTGTTATGGAGTGGATTTACAAAAGGAAAATTTCAAATAAGGATTCATAAAATTTCATTTTTATAAAAAATTTCTTTGTGCTTTTATTCTTTAATCGTAATATTGCAATGAACTTATATAGCAATTATGGGAATCACAAAAACTGAAATATTTACCGAGCAACAAAATGAAATTGCAACCTTTGCCAAAGCTTTTGGGCACCCGGCGCGCGTGGCCATTCTTCAGCATTTATTCAAAATAAACGCTTGTATCTGTGGCGATTTGGTGGAAGAAATCGGTTTGGCGCAACCTACAATTTCACAACATTTAAAGGAACTAAAAAACCTCGGCCTAATTAAAGGAAGTATTGAGGGCACTAGCATTTGCTATTGCATAGCTACAGAAAATTGGATCAAAATGAAGAAAGTAATGATGCAGTTTTTGGATCAGGATATTTCCAATGAAAGCTGTTGCTAAAAAAGTTTAAACTGAAACACAAACCAAAAATTTCAAAAAAAAATGAAAAACGAACAAGAATTAAAAGATATCGTAAAAGACCGATACGCCAAAATAGCCGAACAGGGCAAGGCTGAAAACGCTGCCTCCTGCTGCGGTGCAACAACGCCTTCAAATAAGGTTTATAATATAATGATGGATGACTACTCAGAAACGGGCGGTTATGTAGAGGATGCAGATTTAGGGTTGGGCTGTGGCCTTCCTACGCAATTCGCGAAAATCAAAAAAGGCGATACCGTTATCGATTTAGGTTCGGGCGCGGGTAATGATTGCTTCGTGGCAAGACACGAAACGGGGGCCGAAGGCAAAGTTATCGGAATCGATTTTACGCCGATAATGATAGAAAAAGCCCGTGCAAACGCGGAGAAATTGGGCTTTAATAATGTGGAATTCCGTGAAGGAGATATAGATGCGATGCCAGTAAGTAACAACGTTGCGGACGTAATAGTGAGCAATTGTGTTTTAAACTTGGTACCGAACAAACAAAAGGTAATCGGCGAGATTTTCAGGGTATTGAAACCGGGCGGGCATTTTAGTATTTCCGATATCGTTTTGGTTGGAAACCTTCCAGATGCCCTTAAAGAAGACGTCGAAATGTATGCCGGCTGCGTGGCGGGAGCAATCCAAAAAACGGAATACTTACAATTTATAGAAGATGCGGGGTTTCAGAATATTCAAATTCAAAAGGAAAAACCGATCGTAATCCCGAATGATATTCTTGAAAAGTATCTTTCCGAGGAAGAAGTGAAAACCTTCAACAATGCAGGAACAGGTATTTTCAGTGTTACAGTCTATGCTGAAAAACCGGGAACAAAGCCTGAA
This sequence comes from Aequorivita aquimaris, assembly GCF_001573155.1. Lineage (GTDB taxonomy): Bacteria > Bacteroidota > Bacteroidia > Flavobacteriales > Flavobacteriaceae > Aequorivita > Aequorivita aquimaris. Next base: position 36,002 of record NZ_JRWG01000013.1, read on the forward strand.
AAACCGAAAAGACAATTGGCTGAAATAAATGATGAGCCCTGCTGCTCCCCGGACGGTAATTGTTGCTAGTATGAATCTGATTGAAATTTCAGAAGAAAACTATCCCGAAGTCGCCCGAATTTATGGCGAAGGCCTGCAAACAGGCACTGCAACTTTTGAAACCACCATCCCCAGTTGGGAAAAATGGGACAGCGGGCATCTTCCCTTTGGAAGAATAATCGCAGTTGAAGATAACAACTATTTGGGTTGGGCCGCCCTCTCCCCTGTTTCCAGTCGCTGTGTTTACGGTGGCGTTGCCGAAGTGAGCGTATATGTTGCGGAAACGGCAAGAGGAAAGGGTGCAGGAGCATTTATTCTGAAGAATTTAATAGAAATTAGTGAGGCCAACAATATCTGGACGTTGCAATCGGGAATATTCCGTGACAATGTAGCCAGCCATAAATTGCATATAAAATGTGGCTTCCGCGAAGTAGGCTACAAAGAAAAAGTAGGTCAACTTCGCGGTGTCTGGAAAGACAATGTGCTTTTGGAGCGACGCAGTAAAATAGTAGGTGTATAATACACACAAATAAAATGAAGTTATTAAAACCTATCCAAGAATATATAGAAACCTTAGGCACAACAAGTCTTTCCGAAGAAAGAAAAACCGTTCTGCAACCTCTTATTGATTATATAAATTCAAAAAAGAAGGAAGAAAAACCAATCCAGCTTAACTTCATCTGCACACACAACTCCCGCAGAAGCCATTTGGCGCAGATTTGGGCGCAGACCATGGCGGAATACTTCGGAATAAAAAGTATTAAGTGCTATTCCGGCGGAACGGAAGCTACAGCCGTTTACCCAATGGTGGTGGAGACTTTGGAAAACACGGGCTTTGAAATTTCGAAAGAAGGAGATAGCAAAAACCCTGTTTATAGCATAAAATATGCTTTGGAAAAATCGCCGATTATTGCTTTTTCAAAGAAATATGATGACGAGGCTAACCCCGCAGCAGATTTTGCCGCAATTATGACCTGTTCCCAGGCAGATGAAGGCTGTCCTTTTGTGGCTGGTTCGGAAAAACGGATTGCAATAATGTACGAAGACCCAAAAATCTCGGACGGTACACCTCAGCAAAAAGAAGTGTATTTGGAACGCAGTATCCAGATCGCGACCGAGATGAAATTTATTTTTTCACAAATCATTTCATAAAAATTGGCTTCAACTAAAAAATTAAGTTTTCTCGACAGTTATCTCACGCTTTGGATTTTTATTGCGATGGCGCTGGGTGTTGGCATCGGTTATTTTGCGCCCAATTTTCCGGAGTTTCTGAATTCCTTTAATAGTGGCAGCACAAACATTCCCATAGCCATTGGTTTGATATTAATGATGTATCCGCCCTTGGCAAAGGTAAATTACGCACTATTGCCAAAGGTTTTCCGAAATACAAAAATTCTTTCCATTTCGCTTGTTCTCAATTGGATTATTGGCCCTGTGTTGATGTTTATTCTGGCAATTATCTTTTTAAGCGACTATCCGGAATATATGGTCGGACTTATTTTGATTGGTCTGGCGCGTTGCATCGCCATGGTTTTGGTTTGGAACGACCTGGCCGAAGGTAGCAGTGTATACGGTGCCGGTTTGGTTGCGCTGAACAGTATTTTTCAAGTGTTTGCCTATAGTTTTTACGCTTGGCTTTTTATTACGGTGCTTCCGCCCTATTTTGGGTTTGAAGGGGCCATTGTGAATATTTCCATAGCGACAATAGCAGAAAGTGTTGCCATTTATTTGGGGATTCCGTTTGTAATGGGAATATTTAGCAGACTTATTTTAGTGAAACTTAAAGGCGAAGTATGGTACAATCAGAAATTTATTCCCGCAATTTCTCCCATAACCCTGATTGCGCTTTTGTTTACCATTGTAGTCATGTTTTCCCTAAAAGGTGAATTGATTGTGCAAATACCAATGGATGTTTTGATTATCGCCGTGCCCTTGCTTATTTATTTTGCATTGATGTTCCTTATTGGATTTTTCGTTACAAAAGCGATGGGGACAACCTACGATAAAACTGCAGCAGTTGCTTTTACGGCGGCCGGCAACAATTTTGAATTGGCCATTGCAGTAGCCATTGTCGTTTTTGGATTAAATTCCGGGCAAGCTTTTACGGGGGTAATTGGCCCATTGGTAGAAGTTCCAGCTTTAATTTTATTGGTGCGGGTTTCTTTTTGGCTACGGAAGAAATATTTCACAAAAGAAACACTTAAACCACATTCCTGATTTAAGTTTTGAATTTGAGTGAAAAAAATGTTTTATTTTGGCTTAATGAATCCAAAACTAAAAGCCAAAATAATCAGGTTCAGTTTTTTGCTGAATGCCTTTATCTTTTTTATTGGCGGACTGGGCCTAGTGGAGGATGGCAAGACTGGGCTGGCAATGCTTCAATTTGTAACAGCGGTTTTTAACCTATTTATGGTACTGGGCAAACTTTCCCCAAAAAAATACTTAAGACTGAACTACACTATACTCGGCCTCAATATACTTGTGGCGGCAAGTACGGCTTTTGATTATTATGTGATGGGGAAGGGAAAAATTACCTATGTCTGGTTTTTTGCAGCCGCTATGTACGCTATTGCCCTCGGAGTACAAATAGTAAAACAGCGGCGCGCCGTATAAAGGATGTGGGTCCTGGGACGGGCAAACTGGAGGCACACAGGAAGTATCTATGGGGTATATATGAAGTATAGTCGGCATGGAGTCGGCATAAGTCGGCTTACGGTCGGCTTGCAGTCGGCATAGGGTCGGCTTGAAACACTTGTTTTTGAGAGAAAATGTTTCTAAATTTATATTAGAAACCAACAAGCGGTAATTATGGGAGGATTTAACTACGAAAATAATAAAAAAAATCCCCGGATTTACAAGAACAGCGAAGAATTAACATTGTGTAGCGTATTTGTCAAGGAATTCAAGATTTCGCTACATCCTATTCTTTGCCATTTAAATGACGGCAGCCTGCACCAACGCCTGATGCAATTATTCCTGAAAATCAAGGCGCTTGATAAAGATTCCGTCCCCGGATCCAGAAATGTAGGGCAAGGGTTAAAAACGCTAAAGGGACAGCAGTTACTACGGGAATTCGTATTTACGCCGAAGGCAGGCATACGGCAGCATTTTGGAAATCCGAGGATCGACGCCTTGGATTTTTCATTGGAGTGGGCAAGATTCAACCCGGCTGATGCCAAATTTCCCAAAGGCGCCACCCACTTTGAGCTATTCTATTGCCTGCTTGTTTACGATGCAGCTACCAATACCTTTGTTACTTATGAGGCTCCTATCCTTAGGAGATCCAAGGAGGATCGGTCTGAAAGATTAGTGCAAACACTTGAGGGGGGACCCACAAAAGAGGAAGGACTACAGTATATACCTGTTTTGGGATTACGGTTTATGGAGGTCCTGGGGGAAGAGGAATATGCGAATTTTGGCAAGGATGCGGTTGGGATTGAGGTTTTAGGGGTATATATGAGTTGAAGGGGTGAGTTTTAAATACCAAATTCCAAATCACAAATTCCAAATCACAAATAATTTTAAATACTCAATATTTCAATACAGTATAGGAGGTTGCGAGGGGGAGATGTTTTGCGTTTAAGGGAAGGGATATTTGAAGGGATGATGGCTACATTTTTATAAAAGACAGTAAGGGCAAGCGCGACCGGCATACGGTATTGAGCCCTGTGCTCCTGGTACTCTTGCGACAATATTACAAGCAATTTAAACCCGCTTACTGGTTGTTTGAAGGCCAGGATGGGGGGCAGTATTCTTCCAAAAGTATACAGAGTATTTTTAGAAGTGCGGTGAAAGCCACCAATTCAAATCCGTGGAGCACGCCGCACACGCTTCGGCACAGTTTTGCCACCCACCTTATGGAGCGTGGCGTAAACATACGATACATCCAGAGCGCCCTGGGTCATGCCAGCACGAAGACCACCGAGGTTTACACCCGTGTTTTGGGAATAAACAGTAAAACATTAAAGAGCCCCTTGGATACCTTGTATGAATCGGTTACATTTGATAAATCACAGAACATATGACATGCGCACATGTGTGATATAGCAGCAATAGGCATGTCGTATATACACATGTTGGCAAACATATGAAAACAAACTACATTCTTTACCTATTAATTTTGTGCTTTACGACGATAAGCTGTGATAATTTATCTGAAAAAGAAAAAAAAGCTCAAGAATATATGGCTCAAATTGCCACTAATACAAACAAAATGATGAAGCTACCAGCAAAAGTTGATGACTACACTTTTGCGGAGAAAGTTAAATTTGATAGAAATACAAACACAATCATTTATAGTTATGTAATCGACAAAGAAGATTATGGCTCTGACACGCAATTTCATAACACTTTTAAACAGATAGAAAGTGAACAAATAAATAGAGCAAAAGAAAATCAAGGTAAAAATCCAAATTATCAAACATTAGGAATTATTATAAGGTCAATTTATAAAAACAAAGAAAATGACATTTTATATAGTTTTGATATAACCCCAAAAGACTACATAAAAACTGAACTTAAACAGTCGAATACCAAGAATGACAAGGATTTAGCCAACTTATTTTCAGATAACGCTTTTCAATTAGAGTTTAATCAAGGTGTAAATTTTACATTTGGAGAAAAATTAAATCAAGCCAAAAAATGGGATTATGTAACGAAAGATTCAACAGAAACGACAACTTTAAACTTAAAAACCGATATTGGAAATCCATTTGGAGAGATAGTAGAAAAAAACGAAATAACTGTTGAGATAGTTTTAAAATATAAAACTGGTACAGTTAAATTTCAATCAAAAAAATATCGTGATTACCTTACAGTTTCAGAAAAATTAAAAGACTTTAATGTAACTAACTTTTTTGAAAACAAATCAACAAGTTTAGAGGAGTTGCAAAAATACGCAGATTATCTTGACGTAATTAAAACTTATGTGGTTGAGGACAAATCAAACAAAAAGGAGGTTGAACAAAATGAAAAAGACAAAAAATCAATACAACAACTTACATACAAATATTCTGATAAAGACTTAAAAAATCTTGAAAAATCGCTTGAAGAATTTGAAATCTATTTTGACAATAGCGAACAATTCAATTACTTTATTGATTTAACTAAAGACCAAATCAGTCCAAATTTGATTAATTCAAAAAGTAATTTCTGTTTAAGATTATTTAACGACTTTGAACAAATTGAAGATAGTAACGATATAAAACAAATTCCAACTATCAATAAATTTAAGGTAGAAAATGCAGAGGTAAACATTTATTTTACTGCATCTAACACAAATGGCTTTGATTTTAATGATAAAGTAAAAACAATTAATATTAAGGAAAAATGGAACAACCATTTTGTAAATAATAACATCTATGAAAAATAAACCATTAATCCTTCTCGAAGTTCTTGAAAAGTTTAAAAACAAAAAAGGAGAATTATTTGAAGTAGTTAAGCCAAAAAACATATTGCTTGAAATTATTGATAAAGAACAAAATTCGGACTTTTACTTTAACATCGTGGATTATAAAATAAGCGAAAAGTTTGAAATACAAATTGACAGAAAACCTCAAAGTAAAAGGCAGACAAAAAACTATCAGGAATGGATTGAAGCTTCTGAACTCGAAACTAAATTTAACGATTGGACAAAGCTATTAGAGGAATACGAAAAACTAAAAGAATAAATACGTTTGCCAACAAAGATCTGAGTTGAAAAACAAATCTTTTTAGTTCAATTTGGATACAAATTTCTCATCATAGGGCAAACCGCTTTTTGCGATTGCAAATGCCTGTTTCAGCAGTTTGTTAGCCACCGCAATAAGTGCCAGTTTTTTGCTCTTTCCCTTTGCCGCAATGCGTTCATAGATCTCCCTACAGGCTTTGTTGTGCTTGTACGCCGAGAATGCGCACAGGAAGAGAAGGTTCCTGAGTTTCTGGTTGCCCACCTTTGATATTCTGCTCTTGCCCCTCGCTGGTGCGCGATTGCATTGCGTTCCTCGCTGGATTGCATCGCGTTCCATCCAGATTGTTCTTCAACTGCTAAAGACTCGTTCAACCCTCCCTATTTATAAATTCACTTACATGCACGAGCAGGTCCACGGCTTAAAGCTTTTTTCCCTATATTTGATTTCTCCCCACTTAATTTGCGTCTTATTACGGTTTTCCGTACTGCAAAAGCTTTACTTTTAAATTTATATTTGGAATCAATAACTTGCGCACATGTGCGGGATAACAGCAATAACAGTTTAAAAACATGCGTATATACACATGTTAGCGGCAAGCTGTCCGAAACCAACAACTAACATCAAACCAAAAAATTATGAAACAACCTGAAATTTTGAAAGGACATTTCCAACTGACTTTTTGGACGTGTATTTTGTCACTTTTCTCAGCATCAACGCTATTTGCCCAGTCATTTGAAGAGCTTAACCATCTGGAAGGCAACAAAACAAAAACTTATTATAGCAACGGCTCAAAAGAACAAGCTGAAACAATGGCAAAACGTTGCGACAATGTTATCTCATTTTACAAATCGCTTATCAACTTTGAGCCAACCGTTACTTTATTGGTTTTATCGCCAGACGACTGGAGTAAATACACCAAGTTTCCGGTTTATGGAATGCCTCATTATGATGATGTCAAAACCCTTATTGTCGCATCGGAAGACAACGATTTTTGGAAAAGTTTCATTCCACCGTTAGACCAGCTTCCAAAAGAACTTGCTCAACAAATTTCCAAAACATATTCTGACAAAAACAATTCATTGTCAATGCGTGACTTTTTCGATTTGTTGGCTATTCACGAATTAGGACACGCATTTCACGAACAAGGCGGACTTACTATGCAACGCAAATGGATGGGAGAATTGTTTGCCAACATTCTACTTCATACTTACATAGCAGAAAAAGAACCCGAATTGTTACCTGCTCTTACAGTTTTTCCACAAATGGTTGTATCGTCAACAAATAAAAGTGAATTGAAATTTACCACATTAAATGAACTTGAAAACAATTATGACTTGATTGGTCAAAAATACCCCAAAAACTATGGATGGTATCAATGCCGTTGGCACAAAGCCGCAGGTGAAATCTATGATTCGGGAAAAACAAAGGCGTTTAAAAAACTATGGCTGGCATTGAAGAAACAGAATGAATTGTTAGATGATGCTGCTTTTGAAAAATTATTGTCAAAAAAAGTGCATAAAAGTGCTGCAAACGTTCAACTGAAATGGGACGAATAAAAGCCAGCCGCTAACAAGGTATTGCCAAAAGCGGGGCTGAACGGCTTCGATTGGACATTTGTGCAAGGTTCAACAGTTGTAATTCTATTGAACTTTTGTGCTAAAATTCCCCGCCTTCGGCAATACCCAAAACGTTATGGGCAAGGTAAAAAATGACAACACAGAAAATAAATAACGTTAAACAAACAATTGGATTTTTCTCAATGACCATAGCTTGGGCATTGATGAATATTCTGAATTCAATTTACCTTGTTTCAGAAGATGGAAAAGCAGACGACAGCGGAGTTATTATTTTTTGGTCGGGACTTTTCATAACAATTGCTTGGGCTATTTTTATTATTTGGCCATTAAATCGACTTGAACATTCAAAAAAATTATTCAAACCCCAAATATTTATTTTAGTATCGACAGTTTATGGAGCATTGACATATTCAATAATTGTAGGTGGAATTTTTAGAAGTTTTGAATTAGTTACAATGTTTTTACCTCAGGCAATTCTAGTCGGGTTTTTCTTCGGACTTGCCTACTCGGTTTTAATAAAGAACCAAAAACTAATCGAATTACTTAACCAAAGACCATTAACAAAGACAATCTTCTTTCTATCGCCAGTAATAATTCTAGGATTTTTTTTGTGGTTTTTACCGCTTGTCGCACCAAACTTGGTTTACCGTTATATGACTGATGAAATCCGACAGAAAATTGTGGTTAAGACAATACCAAAATTCAAAGTAGGAGACGAAATCGAGCCTTTGAAAAAGGCGTTACCAGGATATTTTGACCACATAGAGAATGGTTCAGGAAATATGTCAGCAACTATGGAAGATTTTGCATTTGTGATTCAAGTAAACTGCGGAAAAATAATAAGACTCGAATATGGACAAAGCCAGTTCGATATTGACGGAACGATTTACGGAAAATTACAAGAAAAACCCTGCCCATAACAAAGATCTGAGTTGAAAAACAAATCTTTTTAGTTCAATTTGGATACAAATTTCTCATCATAGGGCAAACCGCTTTTTGCGATTGCAAATGCCTGTTTCAGCAGTTTGTTAGCCACCGCAATAAGTGCCAGTTTTTTGCTCTTTCCCTTTGCCACAATGCGTTCATAGATCTCCCTACAGGCTTTGTTGTGCTTGCACGCCGAGAATGCGCACAGGAATAGAAGGTTCCTGAGTTTCTGGTTGCCCACCTTTGATATTCTGCTCTTGCCCCTCGCTGGTGCGCGATTGCATTGCGTTCCTTGCTGGATTGCATCGCGTTCCATCCAGATGGTTCTTCAACTGCTAAAGACTCGTTCAACCCTCCCTATTTATAAATTCACTTACATGCACGAGCAGGCCCACGGCTTAAAGCTTTTTTCCCTATATTTGATTTCTCCCCACTTAATTTGCTTCATCTTACGGTTTTCCGTACTGCAAAAGCTTTACTTTTAAATTTATATTTGGAATCATTAACTTGCGCACATGTGCGGGATAACAGCAATAACAGTTTAAAAAACATGCGTATATACACATGTTAGGCAACATTTGAAACAAAATTTTCGAATTTAATTTAAACTATGGCAGAATTATCAGAAGATATTTTAATGGCAACTTTTGCTGGAATGGCAAGAGGAAATGATGACTTGGTTTATTTTGACAAGGAAAAAATAGACGTTCTCTCATATGTAAACGGATATTTATCTTCAATGTTAGGTGACCAATCAGAATCAAATAGGTTACTTGCAAAACGAATTTCAACTGGAGACACAACTGATTACATTGATGAAAGTCGATATATTTTAATTGATAGACTTTCAGCAACCGAGTTTTTGACGGAATATAAAATTCAGTCAAATGGGCAAGAACCTTTTTATTCATTTCCAGAACTTTTCAGCAAAGAAGTTTTAAAGGACTTTTCCTACGATAATCAAATAACGATTAATGATTTGACTTTTAGCAACCACATTCAGCAAAAATTTCATAAAATATTTGGAGAAAATTATCAGTCAAGAGTGAATGAATTAAAAGATAATTACACAAACTTGTTTGAAACCACTTGCGATAAAATATCCAAAAAGTGGATTAACAATAAAATATTTAACAGAAAAGATATGAACGAAAATGAACTTTGCGACAAAATCGCACAAACTTTAAAAAATCAAATTGAGAATGAATTTGACACTAAAGTATTTGAATGTGGCTTTTACAGTAAAAATTCAACAGAATTTAGAGAATTACAACCATTGGGAGCAATTCCACCAGACAATGCAGAGCATATTTTTTATTTTTTGGTTCCTTTAGATGATGCTGATAATATAATTTTTAACAACTATTATGAACTTTTTCAAGCCACTCAAAGTGGATTAATGTTCTCACCATCAGGCAGAAGAGCAACATACGAATTTCAAGAAAATTTGCGAGAAGATATTGAATTGGTAAATTTCATTTCAAGAGCAATAGAAAATCACGTTTATCCAATCGGCTCAAAAAGGGTTACAAATTATAAACCGACTGACAATATTGTAAAAAATGCAGAAAAAATTGAAGATTTAAGGTATCGTTTTTTTCGATTTTATTTACCAAGAATGACTTAATAAAAAACGTTGCCTAACAATGGTAACCGTTGCACAACCCCTTAATTTTTTTAACCTGAACCAATATAAGCCGTTTTAAGCGGCTTTGTTTTTTTGATTGGACTTGAGAATGAGCCAAATTTGGTGCTTTTAAAAAAAGCCATGCTACATTCTGAAGCACTATTTTTGGCAAAAAATACAAAACAAGGCTTTCCGCCCCGCTCTTTGCGCGTTTTTGGATAAACTTGAGGTATTTTTTGAGGTTGTAGGCCGTCGCCGAGAGGTGCATGCATTTGTTGGCCTGTTTGATGCCAATGGTATTGACCTTGCGAAGC
>NZ_JRWG01000014.1 GCF_001573155.1 Aequorivita aquimaris
GAGGTGATCGCGGGACCGCAGACAGGAGCACCGGAATCTACCGTGGCGCCCACGGTGGTGCCCGTTACCGAATCCCCACAGCTTACCGCTATCGCGCCACCGCAGTCGTCGTTCGGCAATGGCTCGGTACAGGTAACGTCCAAACTGAAGTTACCGGAGTTGCTACCAAAGCCCTCCACCATAATATAATAGGTAGAAGTACCATCGGAGACAAAGGTAACCTCACTCTGAAGACCACAGGAATCATCGTTGAAGGCAAGCTCGTTGGCAAGGTTGCAATCGTCAAAGACGCGAAGCACGGAGTCATAGTCGGTACCCCCACCGCAGAGCGAGATGGTCACCAACTGGGCAGAACCCGTGCCAGTGAACTTGTAGAACACATCAGGGGCTGCGTTCCCGCCAGAATCCGTCGCCGTCAGAGTCTCTCCAACTACACTGTCGCCACAAGCTAAGGCGTATGCATTAGCACAATCATCATTTGTGATAACAGGAGGTACACATATAGACATTGAAAATTGAAGGACTTGCCCGGTGTCTCCACCTGCATCATCACAAACCTTCAAATTCCAGTCACCCATTATTTCTTCACCTGCAAAAGCAGCTGCAAAGGTTCCTCCCATTGGCTCATAAGGCCCCACACCGAATGGAGCAGTAGCCAGGGTAATATCTGCACCGCCATCTTCAAACATAGTTCCATTATAACCATCATCTGTTCCACCGCCAAGATCATTGGCAAGCAATAATTCCGTTCCGTTTGGAGAAACCAAATAAAGATCGAGATCTGCAGTAAAAGTATGTGCAATATCAATTGTTATGTTCTCTAGGATTGCTCCAGAACCAATTGTTCCCATATCCGAAACAGTCACGGGAATTAGGTTAGGGGCATTGGCACAATCTGATGTACTGTTTCCGGCACCATCTATATCAAATGGAACAGCAGTACTGTCATATACTGTACTAGTACAAGCAGGTCCACCACTATCGCAGCTATATGTTCTAAAGGTATAGTCAAAAGTCGGGAATGGGTTATAGCCAGCATTTGCAAATACATTACCATCAGGATAAGGGTCATTTGTAGATCCTGAAATACAAGGCAATGCAGTATCTCCATCAATTACTATATAATATGTATTACCCACGGTAACGTTTACCACCGGATCCCAATAAACATCGGCCCAGTTGGTACCATCAGTTTGGGTAGTTCCGCTTGCCAGCATAGTTCCTCCAGCGTTTGGAAGACCATCCCAAAGCGATAGGTCAACATTCAAGCCCGTGGATGGATCTCTGAACTTAATACCTGCTCCTGCAGATTCAGCCTCTAGCGGAATATAGGATTGCGCCAAACCTGTTTGCGAGATGTTTGCCATACAGGTATCATCCACATCTTGGTTGATTTCCAAAATAGGGCTACCGCAAACTCCGCCGCCGCCGCCAGCTCCTTCTTCTATGGTCAAGGTATCTATTCCTATATAATCTGAATTGTTACCTGCTGGTCCAGCATCGGTCACCCAATATCTAAAGGCTATCCTTGTATTGGTGGCTCCCGAAAGACCGGAAACGGTAACAGTAAATTCTGTCCAAACTTGAGGATACCCCCCTTGAGTCAAGTTAGGGTTTATTTCCAAAAGTAGTTCTGTGTATGAGCCTACATCTGCTGGTCCAGAAGGATCTGTGTTGGCTCCTGTTGGGTCAAGCCGTACTTCCAATCTATCTGGGAAAGTACTTGCATCTGGAGATCTTGTCCAAAAAGTTATAACATCCCCATTCTCTAATTCGAGCACAGGGGTTATCATAAAATTATTGATTACGCTACCGGCAGTGTTGTTGAAATTTGCTCCAATATATGCCGTAGGAGCACCCGAATGGGCTGGAAAAACACCATCGTTTCCTTGAAACCAATCTGTTAATCCTAGTGCGTCGCTAACATTCACAAAACTGTAACCAGCACCTGGCAATGTTGTAATATCATCAAAGCCTTCATCAAGCAAAGTTGCTTGTGGGTTTCTATTATTTACAACAAAACTCTGTGATTGTAAATTTGCAGGTTTGTTTGGATTGTACGTTGCCGAACTCTCTATACTTTTAAGCTGTTCAGTAGGCTCAATTGATTGTGGTTTGTTCTCAACACCTAAGCTTCTAGATCCATAGATCGAAGAATTTGGCTGGAGAAATTGTGCCTCTATGGTACTTACCATAGAAATTAAGGCAAAAATTAGCATTGTAATTCTTTTCATAATTAAATATTAGTTTAGTTAATAAGTGACTAAATGTACCTAAAATTATGTTAATCACAAATATTTACCACAACTAGTTTGCCCGTAAAAATAAAAAAATCCCGTCCTCGTGAGTTAGGACAGGATTCAATAAAATCATTGCAAGAAAAGCCTTACTTACCTTCTACAAAAGCTTCCATCACGGCATCACTAACCCCCATGTTAGAGAACCCGCCATCATTGTATAAATTTTGAAGTGTTACCCGTTTTGTCAAATCGCTAAACATAGCTACTGTGTAATTAGCACAATCTAAGGCAGTTGCGTTGCCCAAAGGAGACATTTTATCTGCGTAACTGATAAAACCATCAAATCCTTTTACACCCTGGCCTGCTGTAGTTGGGGTGGGTGATTGCGAAATAGTATTAACGCGAACCTTTTTATCTCTTCCGAAGAAATATCCAAAACTGCGCGCAATGCTTTCCAAATAGGCCTTGTTGTCTGCCATATCGTTATAATCTGGAAAAACACGCTGTGCGGCCATATAGGTCAATGCTATAATACTCCCCCACTCATTCATGGCGTCTTTTTGGTAAAGTACTTGCATGGTCTTATGAAATGAGCCTGCGGAAATATCCCAACCTTTATGGGTAAAGTCATAGTTCTGGCTGGTATAGTGATTACCTTTGCGTACATTTACAGACATTCCAATAGAGTGCAATACAAAATCCAATTTGCCGCCTAAGATTTCGGTAGCTTTTGTTACTAAATTCTCCAAATCTTCTAAACTTGTAGCATCTGCAGGAATAACTTCAGAATTAGTTTTCTCGGCCAGTGCATTAATTTGTCCCATTCGCAACGCGATGGGCGCATTGGTAAGTACAAACTTTCCGCCTTCTTCGTGAACGCGCTCTGCGGTTTTCCAAGCTATTGAATTCTCGTCCAACGCTCCAAAAATGATTCCACGTTTTCCTTTAAGTAGATTATAAGACATGTTTTAATTTATTTTATGGTTGAATAGATTTTCTCTTTAAAATTTTCCTTTGAAAAGTAAAGATACGTTTTAATTCAATAATTCCTTTGCATTGGCTATAGCCGCTTCAGAAAGATTTTTTCCGCCTAGCATTTTTGCTATCTCTACAATACGATCATCCTCATTCAAATGTTTAAGGTATGTGGCCGTAACCTCATTAGCATCTTCTTTATAAACTTTTATATGGTTCTCGCCCTTGGCGGCAATTTGCGGTAAATGAGTAATGCTCAACAACTGCATTTTTTTGCTCATTTGGTACATAATATCTGCCATTTTATTGGCTATTTCCCCCGAAACCCCTGTGTCTATTTCATCAAAAACGATGGTGGGCAGTTTTTTATACTCGGCCAGAACAGCTTTTATTGCAAGCATAATTCTGCTCATTTCGCCTCCAGAGGCAACTTTTTTTAATGGTCCGAAAGCTAAGCCTTTGTTTGCCGTGAACAATAATTGCAATGTATCGGTTCCATTATTTTTAAATTCTTTCGAAGAGATAAGTTCAAACTGAAATTGCGCATTGGGCAATCCCAAAGGAAATAGCATTTCTTCAAGTTTTTTCTTAAGAATAGGAATTGCCTCCATTCTTTTTTTATGAAGCTCTTCAGCTGTTTTTAAGGTACTTTCCCGCAACTGGGATTTTTGCTTTTCAAAATTGCCAATCTGTTCGTCCAGTCCCAGCGTAATGTTTACCTTTTCCTCCAGTGCTTCTTCTATTTTAATTAATTCTTCCACAGAAGAAACCGCATGTTTTTGTTGCAATTTGTAAAGCATTTGTAGCTTTTCATTAACCTGAAAAAGCATTTCGGGATCGGCTTCAATGTTTTCGGCGTTGATGTTGATTTCCGCAGCAATGTCTTCCATTTCAATAATGGTACTGTTCAAACGTTGCCATAAACCTTCAAATTTTTTTGAAAACTCTTTGATTCTTCCCAATAAAACTCGCGCTTCCTTGGCGGTTTGCAAGCTGCCTATCTGCTCTTCATCCAAAAGCTGGTTTGCATTGGCAAGCGCTTCTTGAATTGCTTCGGCATTATTAAGGGTCTCGTAGGTTTCTTCCAATTCTTGCTGGCTCAGCTTTTTCAAGTTGGCCTGTTGCAGTTCATTATAAAGAAAAGTGTTGTAATCCAGCTCTTTGGAAGCAGTATCTTTTTGTAGTTTTAATTTTGAAAGGGCTTCGGAAGTTTTTTTGAAATCTTCAAATTGCGACTTATATACTTTTAAAAGTTCGCTATTGCCTGCCAAAGCATCAATCACTTCCATCTGAAAAGTTTCAGAAACGATCTCCAAAGTCTCATGCTGGCTATGAACATCTACCAAATAAGGAGCCAATGCCTGTAATTGTGTCAAGGAAACCGGGGTATCATTTACAAAGGCGCGGGATTTACCACCGGGCAGTATTTCGCGACGTATGATGGTATTGTGTTCGTAATCAAGATCATTCTCTTGGAAAATATTTTGAAGATCATAATTCTTGATTGAAAAATGTCCTTCAATAATACATTTTTTCAAAGGGTCTTTCACGCTACTTAAATCTGCGCGCTTTCCCAAAACAAGTGCCAAAGCCCCTAGGATGATTGATTTACCAGCACCTGTTTCACCAGTAATAATCGTAAGGCCTTCATTTAAATCAACACGAATATCTTCGATAAGCGCGTAGTTTTTTATGGCGAGGCTGGTTATCACAATGAAATTTTAGATTATGGATATTCGTATCTTCAAAATTCAAAGCTTGAATTTCGAATCTATAAATTTAAAAGAAAGTAATTAACTGGTCTAAACTTGTTGAAAGAAAAATTAAAACTTGATTTCAGTCCAGTTGCTTCGTTTTGTGGGCGCCAATCTGTTTAGGTTTTCAACCAGTTGTGTAATGTCAACCTGCGGTCCGCCGCTAAAAATAGCCTGTATTTCGTCACTCTTGGCATCAAAGAATGTACGTACCAAATATGAATTGGGGCGACGGTCATTTATACCTTTCAATATATTAATGGCATTGGCTATTTCTTGCTTCGCTTTTTTCTGGTCTGAAGCCATGATATCCAGCCCCTCGCGGTGGTATTGGTACATTACATTGTGAAATTCCTTATACACCGAGGATATTAATGCATCATTATATCGAAATCTGGACTGGTTCCCATCCGTGGCCTTCCATCCCGGAAAATTGCTTGAAGCGGCAGTATTTGTAATCTGTTTAGCAATTTCAAAATAGGGCGCTCCGCCATTAAGTGAAAAGGTATCAGCATCCAAACCAATAACGGTATATACATGGAATGCAATAACCGAGACGAGGTTTGAACCAAACGTATTTATATTGAAGTTTAACGGCTCATATTCCTTATAATTGAATCGCACCTGTTTGTCAAAATAATTATAAACGGGGCTGTCGTACGTTGATTCAAAAACGGGACGTGAGGATTGCACTTGAAGCGTTGCAGTAAACGAATCTCCATCGTACTCGCTTATTATCAAACTCATGTTGCAATCTATCCGCTCCTGGTTTTTGTATTCCTTATCAGTCCATTTTGTATTGTTAACAAATTCCCGCAATTGGGTTTCCAGCGTTCGGAAAATCTGCAAATTGGGTTGTCCGGTCTGTTCGGCATCTATGGAAACGGTGCAATTAAGTTCTTGGGCCTGTGCAGTAAACACAGCAATAGCACATAATAAGAAAAGTAAAATTTTACGCATTTGTCTGTTCTATAATATATTCTAAAATATCTTTTGCTACTTCTTTTTTAGGTTTAACAGGAAAAGGAAGTACTTTATTGTCTTTGGTTATCAAAGTAATTTTGTTGGTGTCGGCTTGGAACCCCGCGCCTTTGTCCCGAAGCGAATTTAACACAATTAAATCTAAATTCTTTTTTTTCAGTTTCAATTTTGCATTTTCTTCTTCGTTTTCGGTTTCCAAAGCAAAGCCAACCAAAAATTGCGACTTCTTTATTTCGCCCAATGAAGCAAGAATATCCTTTGTTTTTGTAAGCTGAAGTATTAAATCATCGGTTTTCTTTTTAATTTTTTCCGAAGCAACTTCTGAAGGACGATAATCGGCAACGGCTGCGCTTAAAATAGCGACATCACATGTATCAAAATATTCGTGCGCGGCATTGTACATTTCTTCTGCAGAAGTAACACGAATAAGTTTCACGAAGTCATTTTCAAGCCTTAATGCTGAAGGTCCCGAAATCAAAACAACCTCAGCACCAAGTGAGGCAGCAGCTTCGGCTATGGCATAACCCATTTTTCCACTGGAGTGGTTCCCGATGAAACGAACGGGGTCAATGGCTTCGTAAGTTGGGCCGGCGGTGATTAAAATCTGTTTGCCGCGAAGGGGAAGTTTTTTCAATAAATCATTTTCTAAAAAGGAAACAATCTCCTCGGGCTCCGCCATCCTGCCCTGCCCCACCAAACCGCTGGCCAATTCGCCAAAAGCGGCAGGGATTTGAATATTTCCGAAGCTTTCAAGCTTTTTAAAGGTTTCTTCCGTCGATGGATGTTGGTACATATCCAGATCCATTGCAGGCGCGTAATACACGGGACATTTCGCCGAAAGGTAGCACGCAAGCAAAAGGTTATCGCAGGCGCCATTTGCCATTTTGGAAAGTGTATTGGCAGTTGCGGGAGCAATCAAAAAGAAATCTGCCCACAAGGCCAATTCTACATGGTTGTTCCATTGGGGCTCTTTAAAGCTGTTCTCATCTTTTTCATCAGTGAAGGATGAAAAAACTTCATTCTTTGAAAGCGTTGCGAGGGTAAGTGGGGTTACAAATTCCTTTGCTGAATTTGTCATAACCACTTTTACGTTAGCTCCCTTTTTCACTAGAAGTCTAACCAAAAAAGCTGTTTTGTACGCGGCAATCCCGCCGGTAACGCCAAGCAAGATATTTTTCCCGTTCAAAACAGCCATTCTGTAAGTTTTTAAAAGTTATAAAATAACTTTTATTATTCTACTACTTCGTCTGCGGTGTTGCGGTAGTAGATTTTGTTTTCCAACCATTCCTGCACTGCCAAAGCGTGCGGTTTTGGAAGCCTTTCGTAAAATTTTGAAACCTCTATTTGCTCCTTGTTTTCGAAAATTTCTTCCAAACTGTCGTTGTAAGTGGCAAACTCGTCAAGTTTTTCCAAAAGTTCTTTTTTAATGTCACCGTTTATTTGTGCGGCACGTTTCGCAATAATGGAAATAGCCTCATAAATGTTGTTTGTAGGCTCGTCAATTTTATTCTTGTCAAGCGTAACGGTATTGATTGGTGCATCTGAATTTTTAATATCCATAATAAAAATTAATTAAATAGTGGGTTCTGTTTCTAAAGGCACAATTCTGCTCTCTATATCCTGATAAAATTCCATTGCTTCAGGAGCTAAATCTGTATCCTTATAATATTTTATAAAATTATTGTAATAAACTTTTGCATCGCGCAGACGTTCCTGCACCAAAACCGGAATACTGTTTATGGCCAATTTATATGCAGCTACAAATCTTCCGTAAAAGGCATCTTTTCTATAAATAGAGCCCGGATTATCTGTAATAAAATTATCAAAGGCGCCAATGGCAGCTTTGTAATCCTCAACGTGCAAATATTGTTTTGCAACCTCAAATTCTTTCTTTTCCAACTTATTTCGCAATTCCGCTACCAATGTATTTGCTTCGGCACGTTTGTCTGAATTTGGATATTGGTTTATAAATTCCTGAAGTTTTTCAAGTCCTTTATCGGTGTCTTTTTGATCCAAAGAATATCTGGGCGAAAGTTGGTAAAAACTTTTTGCAGATTTAAAAGCCGCTATTTCAACACTGTCGCTCTGTGGATAGGCTTGGGTAAACCTTTCAAATTGATACCCAGCCAAATAATAATCTTCAAGATTGTAATAGGTGTTGGCGTATATGAACATCAGCTTTTCGCCTTGTGGCTTCCCTCTGTATGCGGGCACCAACTGCTCCATTAATTTGAGGCCTTTTTTGTATTTCCCAATTCTATAAAGGGAATCGGCAAAAGCGTATTTTTTACCCATATCATCCTTTCGCAAAACCTGTTGGTATTGGCTACAGGACGAAAAAAGAATGGTTAAACAAAGTATTATAAAAAGTGGTAATCGCATGGGCTTAAAAAACATCGTGCAAAAATAGGGAATTAAACGTGATTGGACAAAACTTATTCTTCGGCTAAAATATTGCGCTGAAGTCTATTATTTGCAAGCCTTTTGAAATATTTAACTTCAAATGCAAAAAGGGAGCTTTTAGAATTTTTTGATGAAATCTTCTATTTTGGATCTCAAACCATCGCTAACTCCCACCAAAGGAAGCCTTACGGTATCACCGCAAATTCCCAATGATCTAAAAACTGCCTTTATTCCGGCAGGATTTCCTTCCGCAAAAATATAATCGATTGCCGGGGCAATTTTGTAATGTATTTTATAGGCTTCGTCAGCTTTTTTGTCGAGACCCAGTTTTACCATTTTTGAGAATTCCTTCGGAAATCCTTCGCCGATAACCGAAATCACTCCTGCCCCACCGGCAAGTATCATTGGCAAGGTAATCATATCATCGCCAGAAATAACAAGGAAATCTTTTGGGCAACCGGAAATCAATTTCATCGCTTGCACAATATCACCGGCGGCTTCTTTTATGGCAATAATTTTTTCAAAATCATTCGCCAATCGGATTACGGTTTCAGGAAGCATATTTGAAGCCGTCCTCCCCGGAACGTTGTATAAAATTATGGGTAGCGGAGCAGCCTTCGCAATTGCGGCAAAGTGCTGATAAATACCTTCCTGCGTAGGTTTATTATAAAAAGGTGAAACCGAAAGAATAGCGGTAAATGCAGAAATATCACGGGTTTTCATTTCTGAAATAACCTCCTGCGTATTGTTGCCACCAATGCCCAAAACCAAAGGCAACCGACCATTATTTGCAGAAATCACGGTGTCAATTACCAGCTGTTTTTCTTCTTTTGAAAGCGTGGCGCTTTCGGCAGTGGTTCCCAAAACTACCAAATAGTCAATTCCGTTTTCTATGTTGAAATTCACCACGTTTTTAAGTCCTTCCACATCTACGGAAAAGTCACTTTTAAACGGGGTTATCAATGCTACGCCAGTTCCAACTAATTCTTTCATATCAATCTATTTTCTTTAAGATTTTTAAATATTTTTTCACTTCACTTTTAAAAATTTCCGGTTTTTGCAGATCAACGTTTAAAAGCAAATCGAAAAGTCGCTCATCTGAATAATTAAAACCTATTTTGAATTTTGCTTGGCTCTGCGCCACCATTGCCCCCAAAAACTCATGTGTTCCCTTGTAATAACCTATTAGCACATCAAAAGGAAAATCGAGAAACTCCTGCGCATTTTGGTTGTGTATTTCGCCCCGCCATGTAAATTCCTTATTGGTTATTTGATTTTGTCGAAGCGAAGGAATTTTTCTCCTCGTTTCCACAAAAGTGAAAAGTTTTACGTCCTTACGCTGCAAACCAAGTTCTCTTCCAAATTCATAAAGCATTTCAAAATCGTCAAAAAAAGCTTCGTCAACCACAAAGCCCAAATATTTTAAAGGCTCGTTGCGCTTTGAAAAATCGCGCTCCGTCAGGTTTTTTTCAATGTGCTTTTTTAAGGAATGTCGCTTTACTTTTTTCAACATGGAATGCCCAATTCTTGTGTGGCAAAAATAGCTATTTTCAGCGCTTTTCTGCTTTCAATTAGGAAATCATTTGCAAAAAATCGTCTTCGGAAATGATGGCGACGCCCAAACTTTCGGCCTTGGTTTTCTTGCTCGGCCCCATATTGTCGCCTGCCACCACATAATTGGTTTTGGATGAAATGGAGCTGGAAACCTTGCCGCCGTTGTCCTCAATCAGTTTTTTGAGTTCGTCGCGTGAGACTTTTGTGAAAACGCCGGAAACAACGAATGTATTTCCTTTTAAAGTATCGGTTTGATTGGCAAGCTTTTCTGCGGAAATTTCCAATTGAACGCCATAACTTTTCAACCGTTCAATAATAGCGATATTTTCTTCGGAAGCGAAAAAGGAAACCACGCTTTGGGCGATGCGCCCGCCAATTTCGTCAACGGTCGTAAGCTCTTCTTCGGAGGCATTCCTTAAAGCGTCAATGGTTTTGTAGTGCTTTGCCAGTTTTTTGGCAACGGTTTCGCCCACGTACCGGATTCCCAGCGCGAAAAGCACCCTTTCAAAAGGAATCGCTTTGGAAGCCTCAATCCCTTTTATCATATTTTCGGCACTTTTTTGCGCCATTCTTTCCAAAGGAATAATCTGTTCTTCTTTTAAAAGATACAAATCGGCGTAATTATTAATCAAGCCGTTGTTTACCAAAAGCGCGACGGTCTCGCCACCCAAGCCTTCAATATCCATCGCCTTTCGGGAAATGAAATGCTGGATGCGCCCAATAATCTGTGGCGGGCACCCTTCGGTATTGGGGCAATAGTGCTGTGCTTCGCCATCATTTCGAACCAAGGTCGTTCCGCATTCGGGACAGTCGGTTATGTATTCCGTGGGACTGGAACTGGGGTCGCGCTGTGTAAAATCTACCCCGATTATCTTGGGAATTATTTCGCCGCCCTTTTCCACAAAAACCGTATCGCCCTCGCGGATGTCGAGCTTGGCAATCTGGTCCGCATTGTGCAGGGAAGCGCGTTTTACGATGGTGCCGGCCAATTCCACAGGCTCCAGATTTGCAACTGGTGTTATGGCACCCGTTCTGCCCACTTGATAGGTTATTTGGTTTAAAACCGTGGAAACCTGCTCTGCCTTAAATTTATAGGCCATCGCCCAGCGTGGCGATTTGGCGGTATAGCCCAGCTCTTCCTGCTGTTGCAGATTGTTCACCTTTACCACTACCCCATCGGTTTCGTAGGGCAGTTCGTGGCGGTGCACGTCCCAATAATTCACGAATTCCAAAACCTCATCCAGGTTTTTGGCGAGTTTGGCAGCTTCGGGAACTTTAAAACCCCATTGCCTTGCTTTTTCAAGGCTTTCGAATTGGGTTTTTACGGGAAGTTTTTCGCCTACAATACTGTATAGCAAGCAGTCCAACGGCCGTTTGGCAACTTCGGCGCTGTCCTGCAGTTTTAGGCTGCCGGAGGCTGTGTTTCTCGGGTTTCGGTACGGCTCTTCGCCTGCCTCTACCCTTTCGGCATTCATCTTTGCGAAACCTTCAAAAGGCAAAACTATTTCGCCGCGAATATCAAATAATGGCGGGTAATCGCCTTTCAATTGCAGCGGAATGGAGCGAATGGTTTTTACGTTTGCGGTAACGTCATCGCCCTGAAAACCATCTCCGCGTGTAACGGCTTTTTTCAGCTTGCCGTTTTCATAAGTTAAACTTATTGAAGCGCCGTCATATTTAAGCTCACAGGTGAATTCTACTTTGCCATCAACGGTTTTTTCGATTCGCTTTTCCCAATCCTCCAAATCTTCCTTTGAATAGGAATTGTCCAAGGAATACATTCTATAGGTATGCGGCACGGTCTCAAAATTCTTGGTGATTTCGCCCCCAACCCGAAGCGTGGGCGAATTGGCATCGTAAAACTCGGGATGTGCCTTTTCCAGCTCTTGAAGTTGCTTTAGTTTTTGGTCAAACTCAAAGTCGGAAATGGTGGGATTGTCGAGGACGTAATAGTTATAGTTATGCTCGCGGAGCTCGTTGCGGAGGGTTGTGATTTGCTGGTCAATGTTCATAAAACAAATATAAAATTTTAAACCTCACAGCTTTTTAAAAACTATGAGGTTTGTTACTGAAATTTTCAACAAATTATTAGCAATTAATCATCAATAAAAATTTTACGAACCAGAGCGGCACAAAGTCCGCCAGCAATTGGGGCTACAATAAATAACCATAATTGTTGTAAAGCCATACCGCCTGAAAAAAGCGCAGGGCCCAAACTACGGGCAGGGTTTACGGAGGTTCCCGTAATTGGAATAACAACCATATGTATCAACGCCAAAGAAATACCTATTGCAAGCCCCGCCATCATTGGCGCATTATGTCTTTCTGAAGTTGTACCGAAAATGACCATTAAAAAAAGGAAGGTAAAGACAAACTCAGCGATAAGCGCAGAAGTCATATTGTATTCGCCTCCATAACCAGCGCCCCATCCATTAGAACCTAAGCCCCATTCGGGCATTACAAATCCAGCGCTTCCTGTGGCGAGCAGGTATAAAAGTCCTGCGGCAGCAACAGCACCAATACATTGGGCAATTACATAACCCACCGTATCTTTGGCGGAAAGTTTTCCGGCAGCGAGCATAGCTATTGAAATGGCAGGATTAATATGGCATCCTGAAATTGGTCCTATAGTATAGACCATTACCAAAACAGCAAATCCAAAGGCTAGGGCAATTCCTAAAACACCAATACCAACTGGACCAGATTGGGTTACACTTGCAATTGTGGCGGCACCACAGCCAAATAATACTAAGGCGAATGTACCGAGTGCTTCAGCAAAATACTTTTTTGAGGAACTCATAATCAATTATTTAAGAGGTTAGACAACTTAAATTTAAGAAAATGAATTTACTATTTGGAAATTGTTAAAAAGGATAGCCTAATTGTTAACAAAGCACTATGCCCTGTCGGAATTTAGCCACTTGGGCAACTGTGGCGTCTTAAATTCCTCCATCTTTTTTAGAAGTTGGTCTGGATTGGAAGCAACCAAAAGCAGATTGTAGTTGTCCATGGAAAGGAAACCTTTGCGAACCATGGTTTCAAGCATTTTAATAAGATCGTTGTAAAAGCCATTGATATTTAAGAGGCCGATAGGTTTTTGGTGAAGGCCCAATTGAAGCCAGGTTATTATTTCAAAAAGTTCTTCCAAGGTTCCCATACCACCGGGAAGGGCAATAAAGCCATCGCTTGCTTCCTGCATTTTAAGCTTCCGCTCGTGCATGTTTTCAGTAGTAATTAGCTCGGTGAGGCCCAGATGCACTACTTCTTTTTTCTTCAAAAAATTGGGGATGATGCCAATAACTTTTCCGTTATTGTCCAAAACGCTTTTTGCAATGGTGCCCATAACGCCTATTTTGGCAGCGCCGTAAACCAAAGTAATATTTCGCTCGGCAAAGATTTCACCCAGTCTTTCAGCTGTATCGGTTATCGCGAGATCGTTGCCGTCGCTACTGCCGCAAAAAACGCATATTTTATTTAGCTGGTTCATTTAGGCTACATTTTATCATCCTATCCTTTCCAAAGATGTCCTTTTTTACTTGAATATTTTTAAATCCTTCGCCTTCTAAAAGCACGGTCAATTCATCAGCAAGGTACTCATTAATCTCGAAAAAGAGTTTTCCTTCGGGGTTTAAATGCTTTTTTGCCAAGTGCGAAATAGCACGATAAAACAGCAACGGGTCTTCATTGCTAACGTATAGCGCTGACTCCGGCTCGTGTTTTAAAACGTTCTGCTGCATCTGCTTTTTTTCAAGTTCGCGAACGTAGGGCGGGTTGGAAATTATGACGTCATATTTCTTCGGAAGGGTTTCCGCGGCTAAAATATCCTTTTGAAAAAAATCAATTTTCACCTTATTCATTTCAGCGTTTTGTTGTGCAATTTTTAAGGCTTCTTCTGAAATGTCCAATGCCGAAACTTTTGCATTGGAAAGATTTTTGGCAAGGGAAATGGCGATGCAGCCGGTGCCGGTGCCGATATCGAGAAATTGTTGATTGTTAATTGTTGATTGTTGATTGCTGAATTCAATATATATCCATTCCACCAATTCCTCTGTTTCCGGGCGGGGGATTAGGGTGTGTTCATTTACTTTAAATGGAAGGCCGTAAAATTCGGTTTCACCTATTATATATTGAACGGGTTCGTGGTTTTGTAGGCGAAGGATTGCTTTCTGAAATTTTTCGGCTTCCGTTTCGGAAACGGTTTTTTCAGGGTTTAAAGCAATTTCTATTCGGGAAAGGTTTAAGTATTTTTCAGAAAGAATGTTGAAAAACGATTGAATTTCTTCCGAAGGATATAAACCTTTGAGTGATTCCGCGAAGTGAGTTTTTAATTTTTTTAAAGTCAAAACTATAGTGTTTTCAACATATGCATCGGGCAGGAATAATGGCCCGTATTGCCCATCGCACATTCAATATTTTCAAAACCGGCCTGTTTATACAGCTTTTTGGCGTGGGTCATATATTCCATGGTTTCAAGGTAAATTTTTTCAAAACCGAACTCATGTGCCTTTGCCAAACAGAACTCCATCATCTGCGCGCCAACACCCCTTCCGTGGGCTTCGGGCAGGAAGTACATTTTTTGAAGCTCGCAGACGTTGCCTTCGTAGTTGTCTAGCTTCGCAACCCCTGCTCCGCCGATTATTTTGTTGTTTTCTTCCACCACAAAATAAGCGGCCTTCGGTTTTTGGTAGGTTTCAAACATACAATCCAATGATTTATCGGCATAGGCGGTACCTACTTTTGGCGCGTTGAAATCTTCCAAGACCGTACGTATTACCTTGGCTATTTGTGGATTGTCCTTCTTTTCAATAAGTCGGATTATTGGTGTGTCCATTCTAATTAAATCCTTGTATTTTTACGCGGTGAAGATACACGAAAAATATATGTTGCGCTGCATCCAACTGGCCAAAAACGGGCTGGGAACTACCTATCCAAATCCGTTGGTAGGCAGTGTAATTGTTCACAACGACCGAATTATTGGTGAAGGTTGGCACTACAGAGCCGGACAGCCTCATGCCGAGGTAAATGCCATCGTGAGCGTTAGCGAAGCGAACTTGCTGAAAGAGGCTACCATTTACGTGAGCTTGGAGCCCTGCAGCCATTTTGGGAAAACCCCACCCTGCGCCGATCTGATTATCGAAAGCGGAATAAAGAAAGTGGTGGTGGGCAGTTTAGACCCAAATCCGAAAGTGGCGGGGCGCGGCATCAAACGATTGATGGAGGCCGGTTGCGAAGTGATTGTAGGTGTTTTGCACACTGAATGTGATATTTTGAACAAACGATTTTTTACATTTCACCAAAAGAAAAGGCCGTATATTTTTCTGAAATGGGCGAAGACTGCCGACGGATTTATTGCGCCAAAGGATGAGACCCGTGACGAGACGAAACCCGTTTGGATCACCAATGAATTTTCGCGCCAAATAGTGCATAAAATGCGGGCGGAGGAACAGGCAATTTTAGTGGGCACCCGTACGGTTTTACATGACAACCCATCGCTAACGGTTCGGGAATGGGCGGGTGAAAATCCAACGCGGATTGTGATTGACCGAAATTTAAAGATTCCGGAGAATTTTTCGGTTTTTGATTCTTCTTCCAAAACGATAGTTTTCAATGAAACGGAAAGCAAAACTTCGAAAAACATAGATTTTGAATCGATAGACTTTTCCGAAGAAATTCCCCAGCAAATCTGCGCAGCGCTTTTCCGAAGGGATATTCAGTCGGTCATTATTGAAGGTGGCGCAAAGACCCTGCAAACCTTTATTAACGCAAATTTGTGGGACGAGGCATTTGTATTTCAGGGAAAAAATCGTTTTGATGAAGGTATTGAGGCGCCGGTTTTTAAAGGTGTGCACGTTTCCGAAGAAAAGATAAAAGACGATACCCTGCGAATCTTTAAAAACGAAAACTCTTGATTTCACTGGCGCTCAGCATTCTTTCATCCACCATGATCTTTGTGGTTTTTAAACTTTATTCGAGGTTTAAAATCAACACCATGCAAGCCATCGTAATGAATTACTTTACGGCTTGTTTCTGTGGGATTGTTTTTCAGGAAAGTGCAATAAATATTGCAGAAATACCACACTTTGGCTGGTTTCCCTTTGCACTGGGTTTAGGGGCTATGTTTATAACCGTTTTTAACCTGATGGCAATAACTACGCAGCGCAGCGGGCTTTCGGTTGTTTCGGTAGCTACCAAAATGAGCGTTGCTATTCCTATTCTCTTCGGGCTGTTATATTATAAAGAGAGTCTGGGAGTTTTTAAGATTATAGGAATTATTTTAGCCCTTGCTGCCGTGTACTTGGCTTCGATAAAAAAACAGGACGGCTTAAAAATCAAGCCGACCAACTTCATCTTTCCGGTTTTGGTTTTCTTGGGCAGCGGAATAATAGATACGACCATTAAATATTTGGAAGGCGAGTATATTGCCAAAAATGACACGCCTATTTTCTCGGCAACTATTTTTGCGATGGCAGCGGCCATTGGCGTTTTACATTTGAGCGCTCAGGCACTGCAGGGAAAATTCAAATTCCAGCTAAAAAATGTTTTGGGCGGCATTGCCTTGGGAATCCCCAACTATTTTTCAATTTATTTTTTGGTGCAGGCGCTACGGAGCGGTATCTTGGAAAGCTCGGGTATATTTACGGTAAACAATGTTGCTATTGTTATGATATCAACTTTACTGGGCATTTTGCTATTTAAGGAAAAATTATTGCTGAAGAATTGGATTGGGATTGGGCTGGCGATTCTTGGAATTTTGTTTATTGCTCTGGAAAAATGGTAGTCCCCCTCACCCCCAAAGGGGAAAAATGAAATTGTGAAATTGGAAACTGAAAAAGACACATACAAAACCATTTTAAAGGCTTCCGAAGAGGTGCTTTTTAAGGAAAGGGGCAGTAAATTCTTTGGCTATGCCTTTCCGGTGGTTTCGGAAGAGGAGGTAAAGGAACACATAGAAAATCTTAAAAAAACACATCATACCGCGCGTCATTTTTGCTATGCTTGGCAACTCGGCAAAAGTTATGAACACTATCGGGCCAATGATGACGGCGAACCATCAAACAGTGCGGGAATGCCTATTTACGGACAATTGCAGTCTTTTGATGTAACAAATGTTTTGGTAGTGGTGGTACGCTATTTTGGCGGAACCAAATTGGGCGTGGGCGGATTGATACAGGCCTACAAAACTGCTGCGCAAATGGCCTTGGAAACTTGTAAAATAGTAGAAAGAACCATTGATAAAACTTTCCTCCTAAAATTTGAATATCCTGAAATGAATACTGTAATGCGCATCCTTAAAGATGAAGACATCAATATTGTAGATCAAAAAATGGAGCTCAATTGTGAGTTTAAAATCGCCGTTCGGAAGAAAGATGCGGAACGGATTTTTGAGTTATTTGAAAACACTTACAAAGTGGCAATTAAACACTTGGAAAATTAATTATTCTTCTTTCAACTTTTCCATTAAATAATCCGGTGCTCTCATCAACTTTTTTGTAGTACTGTTCACAAAAACCAAAATTGTGGTTGCTGTAATCAAAAGTTGTTTGGACTCATTATAAATTTCATAGTAAAACTCAATTTTCACATTGGGCATTTGCTTCAAAGTAGTTTTTACGGTCAGCAAATCGTCATAAAAAGCAGGTTGCTTATAATCAATACTAAAATGGATAACAGGCAAGTGTACATTGTTGGCTTCCATCCATTTATAAGAAAAACCGAGTTCGCGTAACCATTCAGTCCTGCCCTGCTCTAAGTATTGTGCGTAATTGCCGTAGTAAACTACCCCCATTTGGTCTGTTTCGCCGTAGCGCACTCTAATATGTGTAAGTGTATTCTTCAAAATTTTGTGTCAATTAAAGAAAGTTTTTTTGTAGTTTTATCGAAAGGGAAGTATGGGAAAAAAAAACTAAAAATTCAACCCTAATGTAGTTTTTTTTATAACTTTTTTGTTCACATATTTGCACTGTTAGGAAATAGCTCGGAAACTCTCCATCCCCTATTTTTTGGCCACACCTTTTAAAAAACAAAAAACAGAATTTTTAACTATGAGCAAAACTGCGGAATCGGTTTGGAACAATTGTTTGGCTTTTATCGAAGATAACATCACTTCGCAGGCATACAAAACTTGGTTCGAACCCATTAAAGCGGTAAAGCTAACCGATAATGCATTAAGCATTCAGGTTCCCAGTAAGTTTTTTTACGAATGGCTTGAGGAACACTACGTTAAGATTTTGAAAGTTGCACTTACCAAGGAATTGGGAGCTACCGCCAAGTTAGTCTACATTATTAGAATGGAAAACACCTACGGCAACAAGCAGCCCTTTACTGAGAAAATTCCGAGTGCCAACCGAAGCAACCTTCAATCGCAAGAGATTGATGTTCCTTTAAAAAACAAAAGCCCGGAGCTTAAAAATCCTTTTGTTATTCCAGGGATTCGCAATGTGAAAATTGAATCGCAGCTTAACCCCAATTATAATTTTGAGAGTTTTCTTGAAGGTGAATCAAACCGTTTGGCCCGTTCCGCTGGTCTCGCGGTTGCAAACAAACCAGGAGGAACATCCTTCAACCCCTTGCTTATTTTTGGCGGTGTCGGGTTGGGAAAAACACACCTGGGCCACGCAATTGGTGTTGACATAAAGGATAAATATCCAGAAAAAACCGTTCTTTATATTTCTGCGGAAAAGTTTACGCAACAATACATTGAATCGGTAAAAAAGAATAACCGCAACGATTTTATTCACTTCTATCAAATTATAGATGTGCTAATTGTGGACGACATTCAATTGCTTTCCGGAAAGGCCGGCACGCAGGACGTTTTCTTCCACATATTCAATCATTTGCACCAAAACGGCAAGCAGGTTATTTTAACCAGCGACAAGGCGCCGGTGGATATGATTGATATAGAGCAACGCCTGCTTTCCCGTTTTAAATGGGGACTTTCAGCTGAGTTGAACCACCCAGATTACGACACGCGTGTTGCAATTATAAAAAACAAACTGTATCGCGATGGCGTGGAAATGCCGGAAGATATTATAGAATTTTTAGCAAACAACATTAAAACGAATATTCGTGAACTTGAAGGCGCCATCATTTCATTGATTGCCCATTCTTCCTTTAACAAAAAGGAAATCACGATTGATCTTGCCCGCAAGATTGTCGATAACTATGTAAAACATACCAAACGTGAAGTTTCCATAGACTACATTCAAAAAGTAGTGAGTGATTATTTCCAAATGGATGTTGACACTTTACAGTCAAAAACCCGAAAGCGACATATTGTGCAAGCTAGGCAATTGGCAATGTTTTTTGCAAAGAAGTTCACCAAAGCATCTTTAGCCTCCATTGGGTCACAGATTGGGCAGCGCGATCACGCAACCGTACTTCACGCCTGCAAAACCGTTGATAATCTTTCTAGCACAGACAAGCAGTTCCGCAAATATGTGGAAGACCTCAGCAAAAAGCTGACGCTTTAATTTAGTCTGCAAAATACCTTAATACTATACAGTAAATAAATCTTATGTATTTTTACTGAACATTTTAACTTACAAAAATCGTTTTGAAAAAATATAAAATTCTTATGGTCTGCCTTGGCAATATTTGTCGTTCGCCCTTAGCAGAAGGTATTTTAAAATCCAAAGTCGATGCTTCAAAAGTCTTTGTGGATTCCGCTGGCACGGGACATTGGCATGTGGGCGATGAACCCGACCAACGAAGCATTGCTGTTGCAAAAAGATATAATATAGACATTACCACTCAACGGGGGAGACAATTCAGCGCAAAGGATTTTGAGGATTTCGATTTGATTTATGTGATGGACAACAGTAATAAGGAAAACGTTTTGGCATTGGCCGAAAATGATTTTCAAAAAGAAAAAGTAAAATTGATTCTTGATGAAATTTTCCCTGGTGAAAACGTTGATGTGCCCGACCCGTATTTTGGCGGAAATGCAGGTTTTGAAAACGTTTTTAAAATGCTCGATGAAGCCTGTGAACAAATTGCACAGCGCCTTTAACGCAAATTAACAGTTGGTTTTCTTACATTTAGTAATTCACTAAATAAAAAACCATGAAAAATTTATTCTACTTCATTCCTTTTCTTCTTTTTTCAACCCTTCTTATTGCACAAGATGTATCCATCGAGTTCTTTAAAGGAAATTTTGATAGCCCTCTAAGTCTTCAACACACTGATGATGACCGTCTTTTTATTGTAGAAAAAGGAGGCGAAATTAAAATAATACAAGGAGATGGAACTGTTAACGCTACACCTTTTTTAAATATTTCAGGCATTATTTCAACAAACGGCGAACGGGGTTTATTGGGCATGGCATTTCATCCCGACTATAGTAATAATGGTTATTTTTATGTGTATTATACCAATACCAGCGGCAATACCCAGGTTTCGAGATTTTCAGTTGATAGCGGCAACCCCGATTTAGCAGATCCTTCTTCAGAATTATTTCTGCTGGATTATAACCAACCTGAAACAAACCACAACGGCGGCAATTTAGCATTTGGTCCCGATGGCTATCTTTACATTGCTTCTGGCGATGGTGGCGGCAGTGGCGATCCGAATGATAGAGGGCAGGATCTTGGTTATCTATTGGGAAAAATATTGCGGATAGATGTTGATAATCCTTCTGGGGGCAACAATTACGGTATCCCCTCAGACAATCCATTTGTGGGAGACCCGAATGCCCTTGATGAAATTTGGGCATACGGCCTGCGAAATCCTTGGCGGTTTTCATTTGATTTTACTGATAATAACATTTGGATAGCCGATGTGGGACAAACCAGCAGGGAAGAAATAAATCGCGCCAATGTGGGAGAAGCTGGATTGAATTATGGTTGGAGATGCTACGAAGGAACCCAACCGTTTAACACTCAGGGTTGCCCACAACAATCAGAGTTAACTTTTCCTTTAACTGAATATACACATGCAGGTGGCAATTGCTCCATTACTGGCGGTTATGTTTATAGAGGTTCAGTATATTCTGATATTCCAGGACTGTACTTTTTTGCAGATTTCTGTAGCGGGCTTATTGGTACGGTTGATAATTCTGGAAATTTGGTAGAGCACGGTAATTTCTCAGGAAGTTGGGTTTCTTTTGGTGAAGATGTCAATAAGGAACTTTACATCATAGATTTTGGCGGAGACATTTATCAAGTTAAAGGTGGTGAACTGGCCAATACAGAAGATTTTTCTTTTGAAAATACGCTTACAATGCTCCCAAATCCCACATCAGAGAATGTTACTTTTAGTTTTAAAAACGGTACCCATCAAACAATTAAGTTTTTTGATATAAGAGGAAGCTTGGTTTCTTTCGAAGAAAATATATCTAGCAATAATAAAATTATTGATGTTTCAAATTTGAACCCAGGAATTTATTTTGCCAAAATCACTTCCGAAAAAGAAAACACAATTGTAAAAAAATTGATCGTACAATAATTAATGAATTCAAAAAAAGGAAATTTATACCTCATCCCCTGCCCTATGGGCGATGTGCCTCCATTGGCAGTGCTTCCCATTTCAGTAAAGAAAGCGATTGAAAAAATAGATCACTACATCGTGGAGCATGAAAAAAATGCACGCCGATTTATAAAAAGTATTGTCCCCGAAAAGAAACAACCCACGCTGAAATTTCAAGAGATAAACAAATTTACCCACGCTGAAGAAATCCCCTCCATGCTCAATCCGTGCCTGGAGGGTTTTGATGTGGGCGTAATAAGCGACGCGGGTTGTCCCGGAATTGCGGACCCCGGGGCAAGAGCGGTACATCACGCACACGAACTGGGCATAAAGGTCGTGCCCCTCGTGGGACCATCGTCCATTTTACTGGCAATGATGGCCAGTGGATTTAACGGTCAAAATTTCGCTTTTAACGGGTATTTACCTATTGATAAAGGCGAAAGGAAAACAGAACTGAAAAGACTTGAAAAAATATCAAAGGATTTTGATCAATCCCAACTATTCATTGAAACTCCGTACCGTAACAATCAAATGCTGCAGAGCCTAATTGAAAATCTCAACCCCCAGACGAGAATTTGTGTGGCTTGCGATATTACTTTGCCATCAGAATACATAAAAACTGCTCCTGTAAGTTTATGGAAAAAAATAAAGGTGGATCTTCATAAAAGACCCACCTTATTTATCATTCAAGGGTAGAATTTAAATTACCCTCGGTTTTTTATTTGGTACAATATGCGAAGTATCATACCCTGAAAACTTTCGCAAATAATAACGAATGGAGGCGCCATTGGCATCCTCAAAACGGTTTTCGCCCGCGCTTCTCAAAAATTTCTTCACATTACCGGCACCTGCCAAATGAGCAGCGGCCAAAATTCCCGATTCGGTAACTTTCACACCGCCAATGGTTTTGCCTACGTAGCGCTTTATATCGTTCCGAAGCACCCACTTATTCAAAGAAGTGTATGCTAGGAAGGCAGCCTCCTGCTGGCGGGTATCGTATAAAAAATTATCGGTGTTCTTAAAACCAATCATTCGTAAAGTGGCGCGGGAAAACTGATATTTCCCCATATATCCATAATCGTTTACGATATGGTAATTTCCTCTGGATTCCTTAAAACCAAGAGCTTCTTTAAAACCCAAATAGGATTTTCCCAAAAACAAATAAAACTTTGGGGTCACAGGAGCAATAAATGGCATAAGCTCTGCTTCTGTGGGAACGGTGTAGTCTAACTCTAATCCTTCTGTACTAAAAGTAGAAAAATCGTAGCTATCTTTTGAAATGAAACCTGTCCCTACTGTTACGGTAACAACAAGTAATACTGCAATGAGATATATTCTTTTTTTCATTAAGGTTTAAAATTCCGATGTTATTACATCGTCGTTTCAGCGCGCAAAGATAAGGCTTTTTTTAAAAATCTGATTTTTAGGCTGTTAAATAAATATTAAATAAAAAAGCTAGGCTTGTCAACCTAGCTTTCTTCAATAATTATAATGTCGCCCTGGCATTGTTGTCTGGGAGTATTTCAGAGACATCGTAATCTACGAAGCGTTTCATATACCTAGTTATAGGCACGTGATTGGCATC
This sequence comes from Aequorivita aquimaris, assembly GCF_001573155.1. Taxonomy (GTDB): domain Bacteria; phylum Bacteroidota; class Bacteroidia; order Flavobacteriales; family Flavobacteriaceae; genus Aequorivita; species Aequorivita aquimaris. Next base: position 22,956 of record NZ_JRWG01000014.1, read on the forward strand.
TTTGAAAACGACTTCTCCATTGCTGTCCAGAAATTTCATAACATTTCCGGCACCTCCCAGATGCGCCGCGGCCAAAAGGCCCGATTCGGTTATCTTAACACCATTGATGGTTCGGCCATCAAACCTGTCAATATAATCCCGAAGTACCCATTTGTTTTTGGAAATCAAGGCCTCAAAGGCTTTTTCCTGTAACAAAGGGGAATTTAAAAATCGGGAGGTATTATGGATTCCGACCCAGTTAAGGGTGGAACGGCCAAACTGGTATTTGCCCAAATAACCCAATCTGTTCACGGCTCTGTAGTTGCCACTGCTTTCGCTAAAGCCGAGGTCGTAACAGAAACCCAGGAACGACTTCCCAAGAAAGGGAACACTGTCTTGGGAACTCATATTCACTTCATATTCGTAGGGCACATGGGCAACGTCCCCTACAATATTTGTAGCGAATATAGAACTGCTGTAATCTTCTCTTTTTGAAGAGAATGCCGTTGCAACAAATACCGCAACAGCCAGCAGCACAGACAATTTCATAAAACGTTTTGTCATGTTTTACTTAGTTTTTAAAAGTTATAATTATTGCGCCACCGCCTTATGCGGCGCGAAATAAATTCTTAAAAAGTAAACACACGCTATGGCAAACGCATGCTCGCCGCGCTATATGAAAAAATTGTGCCAAAGAACGATTGACAACCAAGTGCATTAGCTGATTATCAATTAATTAACAAAATAAAATTACAATAAACCTATCCGGATCCCGAAGGCTTAACAGACTTTAACCCGGATATTTGAAAGATTTTAACAGAAAAGAATTTCCTGAAGACTTACCTATTCAATCCTTGACTATTCACCCAGCGCACATACTCAATTTTGTTCACGTTGTGCTGTGCCAGGGTTTTTGCAAATTTGTGATACCCAAAATTGGTAACATCTGCTACAAAATAGTAATAATCGTGCTGCTCTGGGTTCAGCACCGCGTCTATGGATGAAATATCGGGCATCGTGATGGGGCCGGGCGGTACGCCGGCATATTTATATGTATTGTACGGAGAGTCCAATTCCAAATCTTTATAAAGCACCCTTTTTATTATTTGATTGTAATCCCCGCTTTCGCGTTTCAGGGCATAAATAACCGTCGGATCGGCTTGCAGCAACATTCCTACTTTTAACCTGTTTAAATAAACTCCCGCTACTCTCGGTCGTTCATCCACTTTAGCGGTTTCTTTTTGAACGATTGCGGCCAACGCCATTACTTGCTCTTTGGAAAGATTTATTTTTTTGGCCTTTTCAGTTCTCGATTCGTTCCAAAAGCGCTCGTATTCCGTTTTCATACGTTCGCGGAAGGTTTCCGCAGAACTGTTCCAATAAAACTCATAGGTATTCGGAATATACAATGAAAGGGCGGTTTCCTCATTCAAACCAACTTCCTTTAAAAATTGCGGATCGCGCATTGCGTTCAAGAGCGAAACACTATCGGCTTCAATCTGTTTTGAAATATGGCCGGCAAGGTCTTCCAAACGCTCTTGATTGTTGAACTTTACATTGATTGGAATATTTCGGCTTCGCAGTGTATTTACAATATCATTATTGCTCATTCCCTTTCTAATGATGAAATGTCCCGGTTTTATATTTGAAGTATACTTTTTTTGTTCCGCAATGGTAACGAATGAACCCGTGTCCCGCAAAAGCGGCTCAAGTTCTTCAACCACATCATTTATGGTTGCGTTGGTAGGAATATAAACGTGGGCCTCCTTATTATTGAAAGCCGTATTGCCCGAAAAAGCGGTGTCGTAAACGTACCAAGCAAAAGCTCCCATCCCAATGGCACCGAGCAAAACGACAGCTATCAATATTTTTTTTATATACATTTTTCTGATTTTGGGATTAGGGGTTTATTAGCTGGTAAAAATATTCACTTTTATAGTTTCCGTCTGAAAAAATCCAGTCCTTTTTTAAACCGCCTCTTTCAAAACCAGCCTTTTCAAATAGTTTGATGCTGCCCTGGTTCTGTTCGGAAATGCCCGCGAAAATTTGATGGACGTTCAGATGTTTAAAGGCATAATTGCAAGTAAGGCCCAATGCTTCGGATGCATACCCTTTTCTTTTATCCGCTTCGGAAAAAATTACGATACCCACCCCTACCCTGCTGTGTTTTGGATCAAAATCGTAAAGATCGATGAAGCCTACCAGCGCCTGGTCTTCCTTTTTGCAAATTGCCAAACGCAGCTGTTGTACATCGTAAATATCGCGGTGGCTGTTTTCAAGATATTGCAGTAAAATATATTTAGAATAGGGCGTCGTGGTGTTGCTCACTTCCCAAAGCGATTCGTCATTTTCCAAGGTATAGAGAAAATCGAGGTCTGAAAGCTCCAAGGCACGTAAAAAAATATGTTCTCCCTTTAACGTTTTCATTGCCAGATTCCTTTAAAGACTTGTGTTGCCGGCCCTTCCAAGTACACATTTCTGTAACCCCAATCGGTTTTTTCAAACCGAACCTGCAATTGGCCGCCCGGTGTTTTTAGCAGCACCTTATTTTCGGAAGTTTTACTAGTTTCAAACATAGCGATGGCAACGGCGGTCACGCCGGTTCCACAGGACAGGGTTTCATCTTCCACGCCGCGCTCGTAGGTTCGCACTGAAAAAATGGCAGGAGCTATTTGCTCCACGAAATTCACGTTAGAACCTTCTTTTCCGTAAATTTCATTTCGAATATTTCTTCCTTTTGTAAATACATCATAATTCTGTAATCCCGAAACCATTTCAACGTGATGTGGCGATCCGGTGTTCAAAAAAGTGAAATTTTCTGCAACATTAATCTTTTCCACATCGTTCATTTTTAGTGAAACCCAATCCTTGTCAACCCTTGCCTCGTGCATTCCGTCCACCGCTTCAAAGTTGGTTTTCTCCGAAATGATTCCCAGAAATTTTGCAAAATGCACAATGCATCTTCCGCCATTACCACACATGGTGCTTAGATTGCCATCACTATTATAATACACCATCTTAAAATCTGCGGTCGGGTGTTTTTCCAGCAAAAGCAGCCCATCAGCACCCACACCAAAGCGGCGGTCACAGATTTGGGCAACGAGTGCCGTATTCTCTTTTGGAAAAAATTCATCACGATTATCGATAATCACAAAATCGTTTCCCGTGCCCTGATATTTATAAAAGGTGAATTCCATACGCGCACAAAGATATAAAAAGCCACCCCAGCTTTCAGGAAAGTTATCACGTTAAATACAAGTTAAATACCCCTTCTTGGCATACTTTTTTCTAGTCATGGTTGTTAAATTTGTGGGAGTATTTAAATAATGTTTCTTCAAAAAAGTGTTTTTTCTTGATTTCTCAAGTATGAAAACACTTATAGCAATCTAAAATGCTAATCTTGAAAAAAGTGTTTTGCAACATAATTTTTTATTAATCATAAAATTCAATATAAAATGAAACAGACATTCCGTTTATTTCTGGTAGCGCTGTTTGCGGGCGCAGTTACACTTGGAGGTTATAAATTTTTTGAAAAAAAGGATTATATATCCTTCGAGCCCCAAAAAACTTCAAACTTTATCCCCACTAGCTTTTCTGCGGCAGCTGCCGAAATGAATACAGATTTTACCGATGCGGCGGAAAAAACAGTACACGCAGTAGTACACGTTAAAAATATGAGTGTGAGCACACAGCCCACCAATATATTTGAATACTTTCAAGGAGGCGGCCAGCCCCGGGCTCGCGTGGGTAGCGGAAGCGGCGTCATCATTTCGCCCGATGGTTATATTGTAACCAACAATCACGTAATAGCGAACGCCACAAACCTGGAGGTTACCTTAAATAACAACAAAACCTATACAGCCAAATTGATCGGTACCGACCCAAATACCGACATCGCCCTTGTAAAGATTGATGGTAATGAAGAGTTTCCTTTTATACCTTTTGGCGATTCAAACAATGTAAAAATTGGCGAATGGGTCTTGGCCGTTGGTAATCCTTTTAACTTAACCTCAACCGTAACCGCTGGAATTATAAGTGCAAAGGCGCGCGACTTAAACCAATTTGACGGCAATCCACAATCATTCATTCAAACCGATGCCGCGGTAAACCGTGGTAATAGTGGCGGCGCCTTGGTAAATACCCGTGGCGAATTGATTGGAATAAACACTGCGATCACCTCGGAAACCGGAAGTTATGTGGGCTACTCCTTCGCCGTTCCTTCCAATAACGCCCGAAAAGTGATTGAGGATATTTTGGAATACGGAAACGTTCAGCGTGGCATTTTAGGTATTCAAGTAGGAAATATAAACCCACAGATTGTGGAAAAATATGGAATTAACGACACCGAAGGCGTTTTTGTAGGCGGAATTGAAAAAGGTAGCGGCGCAGATAAGGCCGGAATAAAGGAGGGCGATATAATCAAGCAATTGGATGGCTATAAGGTTTCAAAATTTGCGGATCTTTCTGGTTATTTAGGCTCCAAAAGACCAAACGATGTGGTGGAAGTAACTATTCTTCGCAACGGCAAGGAAAGAAAAGTATCGGTAACTCTCGTAAAACTGGAAACTTTCTCCATTGACGATTTAGGGCTGGAAGTAAAAAACACCACTCCCGAAGAGCTAAGGGAGCGTGGCCTTAAAAACGGTGTAACTGTTACTCGCGCCCTCACACCAGAAATTGCACAATACAAACTTGAGGGAATTATCATCACCCAGATTAATGACGAAACCGTCAATGACATTGATGATGTTAAGCGAATTATGACACAACGAAACTATCGTTCCCCAATTAAAATGACTTTTATGGACACAGCCGGAAAAATCAATTCCTTTATTTTTAGGTAGTAGCTATGACGGAATCATTTTAAAACATACTTTAAGTTGAAATTTTTAAGCCACGAATCCACGAATTATTATTACCAATATTCGTTGATTCGTGGTTTTATTTTTTAGAATATATTTCATCAAAACGATGAAAAAGAGTACTTTTGCACCAAATTTTAAACCCTTTAAAAATCCTTCCATATGAGTTTTGATGACGTTTATGAAAAAGAACTTTCTTTTCAAACTGACCGCCGAAAAGCTTCAGTAGAGTTTATTAAAATCGTTAGTGATCTTTGGTACGATAAGTCCATTGAACTGGTACTTTTCCGCAACCAGCTTATAGATCGTAACGTAAGTGAAATTTTGAATCTTCACGAATATGCTGGCGAATTTGTTCAAAAGCCAATATCAATCTTTGACTCCGTTGAAATCGCGCAGGCCATCAAAACCTTGGATCTTCCACCCGCAAAATTGGATATCGGAAAACTAACCTATGAGTTCCATTTAGAGGACGATAAATATTCAAACGCCCTGTCATTTGTTTCAGACAAATTAAAGGATGCCAAGGAAAGCAAAAACATTGTTCCTAAAGACGTCGTTCTTTATGGTTTCGGAAGAATTGGTCGCTTGTTGGCTCGTGAGCTTATGACCCGCACCGGTCAAGGAAACCAGCTTCGCCTTCGTGCCATTGTAGTTCGTGGAAAAATGGATCAAACGGTGCTGGATAAAAGAGCAACTTTGCTTCAATATGATTCTGTACACGGCGATTTCCCCGGAACCGTGCGTACCGACCTTGAAAACAGCGCGTTGGTTATTAACGGGACTACCGTTCATATCATTTCAGCAAACAACCCTGAAGATATTGATTACACACAATACGGAATTGAAGACGCCTTGGTGATTGACAATACCGGAGCTTTCCGTGATGATGCAGCACTTAGCCGCCATCTAAAATCTAAAGGAACTTCAAAGGTTTTGCTTACCGCTCCAGGAAAAGGAGTGCCGAACATCGTTCACGGGGTGAACCAAAACGAATATGACCCGAATAAAGTAGATATCTTTTCGGCCGCATCTTGTACCACAAACGCCATCACTCCTATTTTAAAAGCAGTTGAGGATTCTTTTGGAGTGGTTCGTGGGCATTTGGAAACAATTCACGCCTATACAAACGACCAGAATTTGGTAGACAATATGCATAGTAAATACCGTCGTGGCCGTGCTGCGGCGCTGAATATGGTAATTACTGAAACTGGCGCTGGAAGTGCCGTTGCGAAAGCATTGCCTTCACTGGCTGGAAAACTTACCAGCAACGCAATTCGCGTTCCTGTTCCAAATGGTTCATTGGTTGTTTTGAATTTAGAAGTTGCAACCCCTACCACATTGGATGGAATTAATTCCACAATGAAAAAATACGCCCTGGAAGGCGATCTGGTTGAGCAGATAAAATATTCATTGAGCAATGAGCTTGTATCCAGTGATATTGTTGGCTCATCTGCCCCTGCTATTTATGACAGCAACGCAACTATCGTTACCGAAGATGGTAAAAATGTAGTACTTTATATTTGGTATGATAACGAGTATGGCTATAGTCATCAAGTAATCCGCTTGGCCAAGTATATTGCGCAGGTTAGGAGATATACATATTATTAATAGTAATAAGCTATATATAAAATCCCGCTATGTTTGTAGCGGGATTTTTTTTGCCTATTTACTACACATGTAAAAACAAAGCCGCTTAAAGCGGCTTATATTGTTTCAGTATTTAAAGGGGCTATGCAGCGGTTACCATTATTGGCAGTAATGTTTTTATTTTTAATCCCATATTTCAGGTCGATTAATTTTCATCGCTCTTAAATATGATAGAAATTGTCCCGCGTGAACAGATTCGTGATATCCAATTCGCAATAAATATTTTCCGAGGGTTTTCTTTTCTCCATTTCCTGGGTGAACGATTTCGGTTTGGGTTAATTCTATATCTGAAAATTGTCGAACACTTTCCAAAAATTTTTCTCTATATGGTTCGGCAAACTCAAGTTCACTGGCTACGCTAATTAAGGGGCGATTTTTCCAAGGTGTTTGGTAATTTGTCATATCTCCTTGGTTGATAATAATATTCCATCCATAATCGGCTTCTAATACGTGCCTAATCATTTCTATCGCAGACATCGCTTTTTCGTCAGGTTTCCAATTATAATAGTTTTTTGGTAGCCCATTCCATAATTTTATACTCTTTCTCCTTATTTCAATAAAATTTAAAATTATGAGGTCGGATTGGTTCATTTTCTTTGTTTAAAGATGTGGCTGCAGATTACTGCTAACGTTTAGTATAAAAGAAGTAGGCCTGTAAATAAGCAATTTCCTTCCAGATTATCCACAAGCCAAATCTTTTGCATTTATTTTATATTTTTTTTGAAGAACGGGATTAGTGCTTTTCATAGGAGCCATTGTTGTGTGTAGTGTTTATATTCGGTTGGTGTCTTCTCTCATTGCATCTACGAAATCAGTTTCTTTTATTTTCTTTAAAAATCGCTCGTTCATATCTTGATTTAATGTGTAAAATTGAACTTCGCCAGAGTAATGAACATAACCTAAAATATCTTGTTTTTTGTTCAAAAAGTGGTTGTGGAAAAATCCGCTATCACAATTCGTTAATATTACAAAATGTTTAAAAAACTCTTCAAGATCTACTTTGTCAACTTCTATAGCTCCGTTAAATTTTCCTGTCAGCTTGTGCTTATCAAAATATGAGACAGCATTAATTAATGTTTCGTAATCATTTTCTTGAGCGATGTGTTTTGCAATCCACCGCATATTGTGAGCACTTAAGAATATCAGTTGGTTTACTTCAAGTAATCCGAAAAGTTTTGATAATTCAGATGTAAGATTTTGTACAATTCTTTCATCATCTTCGTCTGTCAGTTTTACACAATAATATGAATAGACTTTTGGAAAATGTGAAAATTCAGTTTGAGTTTCGTCATCAACTTCCCATAGTGGAAAATTCCTGTATTTGATTATCGAAATGTCTCTTGGGATTTTCTTTATCATTTTATTTCAGGACGGGTCAACATTACACACAACATGTTTATATACGCATGTTTTTAAAATCTTATTGCTGCTATCCCGCACATGTGCGCCACAGCATGCCCCCCAAATATAAAGTTTATTTCCCAATCACCTGCATCAAGGTTTCCACCTTCGTTTTCAACACTTTGTTCTCCTCCTCCAGCGCGGCAATGCGCTGCTGTAAGGGCAGCGCGGGGTCTGGCGCGTTGGTGGTAAAGTGTGCCGGGAGCTGGGCGGCCAGGTCCATAAAAAAGTTGTGGTTTAACCCTAACGAGAGGTGCCATAGGGTTTTACATAAAGAATTGTCCTGTTTTTGGTACCTCATGATGCTGTTGGGGCTTTTGCCCATAATCTTACTGAGCGTAGCCTTGCGGGTACGATGCGCTTTAAAGTACGCTTTTAGCGCAATACCTAATGGGGGCATTGGGCAGTCTTGTAAGGTGTATTTCTTGTAGGCCATAAATGATGGTTTTTAATAATTAAATGATGGTTTATAGGTATTAAATGATGGTTTATAGATATTAAATGATGCTTTGTAGTAATTAAATGATGATTGATAGGAGTTTAACTTTGACAAATAGCAGTTAAATGACGATTTATAGCAGTTAAACATTTAATTTTATTAATTTAAGTATGGAATGTGGTAGATAAACTATGGTAGTTGCTATTTTAAGTACAGAAAACCATCATTAAACTTGCAAAAAGCATCTCTTTTTTGTTTGCACTATGCACAAAAAATACGGGCAAAGCCCGTACCTTTTCAGGGGTTCAAAAACTACGGGGTTTCCCCATCATCACTGGGCCTGCCTCCCTGCCCTTCAAAACGCACCTTGAGCCTGTTATAACTGTTCTGCGCGCCGGGCACGCCGGTGCGCGCCAAAACTTCTATCATGCCATAGGCTCCCGTGGCCATGCCATAGGTTTCATGCCCCGCCATGCGCTTTAAGTCCCGAACCCGCTGTAGAAGATCCATCAACCGGGTTTCAATGGTTTCTCCCTGTCCAAAAAGTTGCAGGTCGTTGGCCAGATAGTCTCTGTTGTAAGTCGCATTTACGGCGGCAATGGGGTTGGTGTCCATCTCGTTGAGCACCTCTTCGGCAAACACCTTGTTGTTCACGCTTATGGCGTTTAGGCTGCTGCGTTGTTCCGGCGTTAGGGTACTATCCGGCAGGGCGGCCTGTACCGTTGCAAGACTTTCCAGGATCGTTGTCATAACGTTTGCGTCAATTACCTGGTTCAGTAGGTTTTGGTTTGTGTTACTCATAGCTTAAAAATTTTAAAAGATTAATACTTTCAATTTTCGGAAAAAAACAAAAACCAGTCAACGGGGGAAATCCCCCTTTTTTCTGTATGTGTTTTCCTACTTTTTCAACAGCTCGCCGGGGGTTCGGCAAACAGTATGTGTAGTTTTATGAGTTCATTAACTGAAAATCTGCAAGCTTTCAATCAAATTTGTTAAAATCATTTATTCTAAAAAATGTCAAACAATCCTAAAAAAAGCCGTTTCAAAAAGAAACGATATATAGTTCCCATTATCATTTTAATCCTTCTCATAGCCTTTCGGCTTTACCTACCCACCCTTGTAAAAAATTATGTAAACAAAGTGTTGGCAGACATTCCGGGCTATTATGGGCAAGTGGAGGATATAGACATTGCCCTAATTCGCGGGGCATATGTTATTAACGGCATGTACCTTAACAAAGGCACGGCAGAAAGCCAGGTGCCCTTTTTAAACTTTCCAAAAAGTGATATTTCTATTGAATGGAAATCACTCTTTAAAGGCAAAATAGTGAGCGAGATAATTATGACCAGCCCAGAGGTTATCTACGTTTTTGAAGACCAAAAAGACGAAAGCGGAGATGCCAATGTGGACGATTGGACCAAAGCTCTCACAGATCTTGTACCCATAGACATAAACCATTTTGAGGTTTACGATGGCAAGTTGGCGTTTGTACAGCTTTCCGCAGAGCCCAATATCGATTTACAAATCAACAACCTCCAACTCACCGCAGATAACCTGCGTAATGTGGTGGAGAAGGAGCGCATACTCCCCTCACCCATTCGCGCAAGCGGTGTATCTATTGGTAAAGGGAAGGTTTCCCTAGAAGGAAATATGAATCTTGTGAAGGAAATTCCAGATATGGACCTTTCCTTTTCGCTGCAGGATGCCGAAGCCACGGCACTAAATGATTTTACCAGACACTATGCAGGGCTCGATTTTGACAAAGGAACCTTTGGGATTTTCAGTGAAGTAGCCATCGCTGACGGGCACCTCGTGGGCTATATTAAACCGCTTTTAACCGATACCAAACTGATTGGTGAAGACGACGGTTTTCTAGGTGTGTTATGGGAAGGATTTGTCGGGTTTTTTAAATTTATTCTCAAAAACCAAGGCACAGATACCCTAGCCACAAAAGTACCCATAGAAGGAGATTTGAACAATGTAGAGGCAGGTATATGGCCCACTGTTTTCAATATTTTTGAAAATGCCTGGATAAAAGCCTTTACAAGTGAAGTTGATAACGACATTGAGTTTAAGGATGCTTTTCAGGATGAGAATTTAACCCGGGAGCAAAAACGGGAACTTAGAAAAAAAGAGCGCGAAAAACGAAGAGAAGAACGCAAAAAGGAACGCGAGGCACGCAAAGGATAATTTGAATTATTATTGCGTATTTTTGCTTCACTAAATATCTACGCAATGGACCACCTTACCAAACTTGAAGAATTGCTAAACCAAGCAAATACCGACATAAAAAATGGAGCTTATGACGAAGCCACCAATAAACTTGAAAAGATTATTGATATGGATCCAAACTTCGGAAAAGCCTATAACCACTTGGGTTATCTTTATGAAGTAAAATTCCGTGAATTTGAAAAAGGAGAAACGCTATACAAGTTGTGCCTTGAAAAAACACCCTTATACCCTCCTGTGTATTATAATTACGCAGTGCTTCTTTCCACCCTCGGAAAATATGACGAATTAAAAGACTTACTCGATACCGCTTTAAACATCCCCGGCATTACCAAGTCTACAATTTATAATGAATACGGTATTATGCTTGAACAGCAAGGAAAGCTTGATGAAGCTATTGAACATTACAAAAAATGTGCGTTGGATACTCTGGACAAAGGCGTTCTGGAACGAGCAAAAGGCTCCATTGACCGCTGCAAAATGAAAAAAGAATTCCTGTAATGCGTATTGATATAATAACAGTACTCCCCGAATTGCTACAAAGCCCTTTTGAAGTTTCTATTCTTAAGCGCGCCATTGAAAAAGGAATCGTAGAAGTACACACCCACAACCTTCGTGATTATGCTACAAATGCCTACAAACAAATAGACGATTATCAATTTGGCGGCGGTGCGGGCATGGTGATGATGATCGAGCCTATAGATAAATGTATTTCAGAACTGAAGGCCGAAAGGGATTATGACGAAATAATCTACATGACGCCAGACGGCAAAACATTTAATCAGCATACGGCAAACGAGCTTTCGCTAAAGGAAAATATTATTATTCTCTGCGGGCATTATAAAGGTGTGGACCAACGCGTGCGCGACCATTTTATAACCCGCGAAATCTCTGTGGGCGACTTTGTGCTCAGTGGTGGTGAACTTGCAGCCGCAATTGTTTGCGATGCAGTAATTAGATTGATTCCCGGTGTATTGGGTAACGAAACAAGTGCGTTGACAGATTCATTTCAAGATAATTTATTGGCGCCGCCCATTTACACTCGCCCTGCGGAGTATAAAGGTTGGACCGTTCCTGAAATCCTTACAAGCGGTAACACCCCAAAAATTGAAGAATGGCGTGAGGAGCAGGCGTATAAACGTACTAAGAAACGCAGGCCGGATTTGTTGGAGTAACCAATCTCCACAATGCGGAAACTAGAAGCAAATTAGCAGACCAAACACTCAACATTTCACTGACTTGCAGCTCTTTGCAAGCAATTATCAGTCAAAATTATTGCAAATTCAAAAAGTTATTTAGATATTTGTCTAAATACTTAAACAAATCGTGAAAGACATTTTCAAGGCACTGAATGATGATACCCGAAGGGAGATACTGGAACTATTGAAAAAGCAGGATCTTACTGCTGGTGAAATAGCTGATAATTTCAACATTTCAAAACCTAGCATTTCGCACCATTTGGACATTTTGCAACGTGCCGATTTAATTACAGGCGAAAAAAAGGGACAGTTTATTCATTATTCAATAAACACGACCATTCTCGACGATGTTTTTACTTGGCTACTAACCCTTAAAAAATAGATATTATGAAATGCCCGCGAACAAATTATATACAAACCGAAGATATACACGCGGGCATTCCATCTTCCTATTTCTCAAATACTTTATAAAGATGAAATTCAATTTAAAAAAAGAGCTGCCATTGATCTTGATAACCATGATTCCGGCAATATTTCTATGGTACGTATGGAAAGAACTTCCTATGGAAGTGCCCCTACACTGGAACATACAGGGTGAAGTGGACCGATATGGAAGTAAAAATGAACTTATATGGTTAACAACGCTACTACCTATTTTTATGTATCTGCTTTTTTTGTTTGTTCCATTAATCGACCCAAAGAAAAAAATAGCGATGATGGGCGGAAAGTTCTACACAATAAGGTTTTTCTTGACACTTTTCCTCTCAGTGCTTTTTACATTTATAATCTATTCAGTAAAAGAGCAGACATTGACAAATCCAAATTATCTTTTTATGATTATAGGCATTTTCTATGTGGTTCTGGGCAATTATTTCAAAACTATAAAACCTAATTATTTTATCGGTATTCGTACACCCTGGGCTTTGGAGAACGAAACTATTTGGAAAAACACACACCGCCTTGCAGGCAAGTTATGCGTAATTGGCGGATTGCTGATAATTATTTCCTGCTTTGTCTTTAATCAAGAAACCGCTCTCGCTATATTTTTAATAATTACGGCAATTATAACTTTAATTCCGGTGTCTCATTCCTACTTCCAATTTAAAAAATTAGCTTCAGCGGTTATCCTGTTAATGGTATCAACAAGCTTTTTTGCCCAAGAAAGCCTAAAACGTCCCCAAACACCCCAAGCGCCTTTTGAATATAATGTGGAAGAAGTTTCTTTTCAAAACACCCAAGATAGCATTACCTTGGCTGGTACATTTACATATCCAAGGACCGGACGAAATTTTCCTGTAGCCATCTTGATATCCGGCAGTGGTCCTCAAAATAGAAACTCAGAAATTTTTGGACATAAGTCTTTTTGGGTTTTGGCAGATTATTTAACAAATCGAGGTATTGCAGTGCTACGCTATGACGATAGAGGAGTTGGCGAATCTACGGGCAATTTTTCAAAAGCAACTTCAGTTGATTTTGCGGAAGATGTAGTTGCCGCGATTGCATACTTAAAAAGCAGAAAAGAAATTAATCTAAACAAAATAGGATTAATTGGCCACAGTGAAGGTGGCATTATAGCTCCGATGGTAGCTTCAGAAAATAAAAACGTAGCCTTCGTTGTTTCAATGGCTGGGGTAATGCTTCCCGGCAGTGAACTGCTGCTACTCCAAAAAGAACTGCAACTGCAGTCTATGGGTTCTTCCGAAGTTTTCATTACAAAAGAAATTGAATTTGACAAAGGGATAATGAAGCTCATCAATGCGTCTGCCTCAGATTCCTTAAAGAGGAATTTGGAAAAATATACAAGTGAATATTTTAAGAAAAACCCAAAGTTTGCCTCTGACCATGGTATGACAGAAACTTATTACAAAACTTTGATAGTGGAGTCTTATTCCAGTCCTTGGCTCAGTAATTTTATAAAGTATGATCCAAAAAATGCTCTTGAAAGTCTTGAGTGCCCACTATTCGCCTTAAATGGCGAAAAGGATTTACAGGTTCCAGCCAAAGAAAATTTAGAGGTTTTGGAGCACATTTCAACCATTGATAGTTCTAAAAAATTCACTTTAAAATCCTATTCAGGCTTGAATCATTTATTTCAGGAATGCAAAACCGGAACTTTGATGGAATATGGACAAATTGAGCAAACACTTTCGCCCCAAGTCTTACAAGATATTGCCGAATGGATCGATAACTTGTGATTGGTATGATTTTTTAAAACAAACAATCAACATTTTTACTTGTGCAATAATATAAATTTCTTACTTTTGCACCCACTTAATCCAACCTCTGGCGAAAACCGCGAACGTTGTTTTAATCTAAACCTTATCAAATTAACAAAATGGAAGCGTTAATTAAATTTGTACAAGACGAATTTGTTACAAAAAAAGAATTCCCTGAATTCGGAGCTGGTGATACTATTACAGTATATTACGAAATCCGTGAAGGTGAAAAAACAAGAACACAGTTCTTTAGAGGTGTTGTAATACAAGTTAAGGGAACTGGAGTTACCAAAACTTTTACAATCCGTAAAATGAGTGGTACCGTAGGTGTGGAGCGTATTTTTCCACTAAACATGCCAGCTCTTCAAAAAATTGAGATCAACAAAAAAGGTAGCGTGCGCAGAGCTCGTATTTACTACTTTAGAGGTCTTACCGGTAAAAAAGCCCGTATCAAAGAAAAACGCATGTAGTTTATTCTTTGTTGAAAACTATCAAAAGCCCTGTTTTTACAGGGCTTTTTTTATGAACAATTGTTTATAAGTCATGTTTGTAAACCGTGGATTTTTAAAGGTTTACAATTTGTTGCAAATTCAATTTTACGTTCTATATTAGCAATATCAAAAACGGCCTAACAGCCATATTGATAAAACAAAGTAACGTTCTTTTACACTATTTTTTCCAAATTGCTGACGAAGCTAACGCTCGCAAGAATGTTAGTCTCCAGATTTGAAAAAATAAAAAGAAAACACTTTACAAGCTTTTTTCGATTGCTTGAGGTACTCACGATCTTTAGATTATTAGTATTGAGATTGAAAAAAGTTTTTGGGTCAGTTTTTTGAAAATGGCATCAACCTCACGGAAGATGCAAATTGCAAAAACAAACCCGTGTAAGTAAGTCACAGCCGCAAGTCTGTAATAATCTTGCCTTGATCCCGATTCTGTCGGGATGGTTGGTAACGATTTGCTTTACAAGGAGCCATATCACAATGTATTTATACAGTGATATGGCTTTTCTTGTTTTAACCTATTCTTTAAAATATACAATTTAGTATAATCATCTGAAAAGTTGATTCCAATACCATTCATAGTCGAATCAATAATTATTTCACGACGGGTCAGGTCAGGTCAAGGACCGGACAAACTTTAAGGTCACCCGTACACAAGCCATAGTCAAGCCATAGATAAGTCATAAATAGCGTATGAATAGTGTATGAACAAGCGCGAAGTTAAAAATGACAGATACGTTAAATAAACTACCAAGAATTATATTAATATATCCTTAAACCTATTGTCTAACCGATATAATTAAGCCCCTCCTAAGCTTTTAAAAGCACTCGTAAATGTTTATATTTGCACTCCTTAAAATTTCAAAAACCACTATTTCCAAAAAACATTTCAATGACAAAAACTTCCAAAATTATATATACCAAAACCGATGAAGCGCCGGCTTTGGCCACACATTCTTTTTTACCTATTGTTGAAGCATTCACTTTACCGGCAAACATAAAGCTTGAGAGTCGTGATATTTCACTCGCTGCTCGTATCCTGGCAGTTTTTCCAGAGTTTCTAAAAGAAGAACAGCGCGTAAATGATGATTTGGCAGAATTGGGAGAACTTGCAAAAACCCCAGAGGCAAACATCATAAAACTTCCCAATATTAGCGCCTCCCTTCCGCAGTTAAATGAAGCCATTGAAGAACTTCAAAAGAAAGGTTTCAATATTCCCGATTACCCGGAAACCGCCACTACTTCCGAAGAAAAAGAAATAAAAGCGAAATACGATAAAGTAAAAGGAAGTGCTGTAAATCCTGTTCTCCGCGAAGGAAACAGCGACCGTCGCGCCCCAAAAGCCGTAAAAAATTACGCTAAAAAACATCCGCACAGTATGGGCGCTTGGAGCAATGATAGTAAGAGCCATGTTGCAACAATGCAGCACGGCGATTTCTTTCACAATGAAAAATCTTTGACGATGCCCGCAGATGGTACTTTGAGTATTGTTTTGGTTGGTAATGATGGCAATAAAACCGTCTTAAAGGACAACATAAAAATATTAAAAGGTGAAATCATCGACGCTACGGTGATGAGCAAAAAAGCGTTGGTTTCCTTTTTGGAAGAACAGGTAAAGGATGCAAAAGAAAAGAAAGTATTGTTTTCAGTGCATTTGAAAGCTACGATGATGAAAGTGAGCGACCCCATTATTTTTGGGTATGCTGTAAAGGTTTATTTTGAGGATTTATTCAAAAAATATGCTGATACATTTGAAAAACTAGGAGTTGATGCCAATAATGGCTTAGGCGATTTGGAAAACAAACTTTCCGAATTGAACGAAGATGAAAGAGGTGCCATTCTTCAGGACATTAAAAAAATAATGACCGAAAACCCAGATTTGGCAATGGTAAACAGCGATAAAGGCATCACAAACCTTCACGTTCCCAGCGATGTAATCATCGATGCTTCTATGCCAGCGATGATTCGAAATTCTGGACAAATGTGGGGCCCCGATGGAAAAAGCCACGATACAAAAGCCGTAATCCCAGACAGTAGCTATGCAGGCGTTTATGCAACCACAATTGAATTCTGCAAAAAAAACGGAGCCTTTGACCCTGCAACTATGGGTACCGTTCCAAACGTAGGCCTAATGGCACAAAAAGCTGAAGAGTACGGAAGCCACGATAAAACTTTTGAAATTTCTGCAGAGGGAAAAGTTCAGGTTTTGAATGCTTCGGGAAAAGTAATCATTGAGCACAATGTTGCAAAAGGAGATATTTGGAGAATGTGCCAGGTAAAGGATTTACCAATACAGGATTGGGTGAAACTTGCTGTAGAACGTGCCCGTGCCACTGGAAATCCAGCTGTATTTTGGTTAGATGAAAACCGTGCCCACGATGCCGAACTTATTAAAAAAGTGAACAAATATCTTCCAGACCACAATACTGAAGGACTTGAAATTAAAATTCTTTCCCCTGAAAAAGCTACTGAATATACCTTGGAACGCGTAAAAGCTGGAAAAGACACTATTTCGGTTACGGGAAATGTGCTTCGCGATTATTTAACTGACCTCTTCCCTATTTTAGAATTGGGCACAAGTGCAAAAATGCTTTCAATTGTTCCATTGATGAATGGCGGTGGTCTTTTTGAAACTGGAGCTGGCGGGTCTGCCCCAAAACACGTTGATCAACTTTTAGAAGAAAATCATCTTCGTTGGGATTCTTTAGGTGAATTTTTAGCCTTGGCAGTTTCTTTGGAACACTTGGGCACAAAATACGATAATCCAAAAGCAATTGTTTTGGCAGATGCCCTTGATGAAGCCACAGAAAAATATTTGGACAATAGCAAATCGCCTTCACGAAAAGTAAACGAAATTGACAATCGCGGCAGCCATTTCTATCTAGCAATGTATTGGGCCGAAGCACTCGCAAATCAAGAAAAGGATCAAGATTTGAAAAGAATCTTTTCGCCAATTTCCAAACAGTTAAAAGATAATGAAGAAAAAATAAATGAGGAGCTTATAGCAGTACAAGGCCAATCAGTGAACATTGGGGGTTACTATAAACCCACAGAAAAACTGGTTTTTGAGGTTATGCGGCCAAGCAAAACCCTAAATAACATACTTTCAGAAATAAAGTAAAGAACATACCGTTTAATAAACCTTCAGCTTTGCTGGAGGTTTTTTTTACCCCAACAAATCTATGCAGCTGAAAAAATTATTTACTTTTTTGCTTTTCTTGGGAACTGCGCTAGCTTTTTCCCAAGAAAAATTTACAATAAGCGGTACTATTTCCGAGGCAGAAACTGGAGAAACGCTCATTGGCGTAAATGTAATTATACCATCTCTTCAAACGGGAACGGTCACAAATCAATATGGTTATTACTCGATCACTCTTCCGAAAGGAGAATATGAAATAATGTACAGCAGCATTGGCTTTGCGCCTCAAAAAGTACAGATTTCCCTTTCCGGAAATGTAAAAAAAGATTTGGCTCTTACCACAGATACCGAAAGTCTGGATGAAGTAATAATTGAAGCAAACAACGAAAGATTAAACGTACGTAGCTCACAAATGAGTGCCAATACACTTTCCACAACCACTATTAAAAAAATTCCCGTGGTTTTGGGCGAAGTGGATGTTATAAAAGCAATAACGTTACTTCCGGGAGTTACAAGTGCCGGCGAAGGAGCCAGTGGTTTCAATGTTCGTGGCGGTGCAGCAGATCAAAATTTAATTTTGTTGGATGAGGCCACACTTTACAACTCTTCACATTTATTCGGTTTCTTTTCAGTTTTCAATCCAGATGCCATAAAAGATCTAACGCTTTATAAAGGTGGAATTCCCGCACGTTACGGTGGAAGGATTTCTTCGGTTTTAGACATTTACCAAAAAGACGGAAACAAACGCGAACATCATGCCAGCGGCGGGATTGGGCTGGTAGCGAGCCGTTTGCTTTTGGAAGGGCCGATTAAAAAGGATGTCGCCTCATTTTTGGTGGGTGGCCGTAGTAGTTATGCCCACCTCTTTTTACCACTTTTTGATAATGACAACGTGGCTTATTTTTATGATTTGAACGCCAAACTTAGTTACAATCTCAATGATAATAACCGCTTATTTTTATCTGGTTACTTCGGAAGGGATGTTTTTGAAATATCGGACAGTTTCGCGAATAGCTTCGGAAATACAACCTTAAACCTGCGCTGGAATCATCTTTTTTCAAATAAGTTGTTTTCAAACTTATCTTTGATTTATTCAGATTACTATTATGGCTTAGAGCTGAAGTTTGTTGAATTTGATTTTGACAGCGGCATCCGGAATTTTAATTTGAAATATGATTTCACACATTATATTTCAAACAATATTGATTTGCGCTATGGAATCAACAGCATTTATTACAAATTCAATCCTGGCGATGTAACACCAACAACGGAAGATTCTGGAATCAATCCTTTTAAACTTACCGATAAATACGCTTGGGAAAACGCCGCGTATGTTGATGCAGAAATAGATCTCTCAAATAGAATTTCGATACAAACAGGACTTCGATTGTCTACTTTTAACCGTTTGGGACAGGACGAACTATTTCTTTATGAAAATGATAATCCTATAATTTATAATGAAAGCTTGGATATTTATCAGAAAGCAACCCCCATCGATACCGTTTCATTCAGCAGAAGCGAGACCATAAAATCGTTCGCCAATCTGGAGCCGCGTTTTGCCATTTCCTATTTGCTGAATGACGACTCCTCCATCAAAGCCAGTTACAACCGAATGGCGCAGTACATTCACTTAATCAGCAATACCACTTCCCCCACACCTTTTGACATTTATGCGCCCAGCGGAAAGTATATTGATCCACAGTTGGCAGATCAGGTAGCATTGGGGTATTTCAGAAATTTCAATAACTATTCTCTAGAGGTAGAAACTTTTTATAAAGAAGTTAAAAACCGTTTGGATTATGTAGATGATGCAGATTTAATCGCCAATGATGCGGTAGAACAAATTCTTTTAAACGGTGAGGCAAGAGCTTACGGACTGGAAATGCTTTTCAAGAAAAACACAGGAAAATTTCAAGGTTGGGTGGCTTATACCCTCTCAAAAAGCGAACAGAGAACCCCCGGTAGAACGCCCAATGAAAGTGGAATAAATAATGGTGAATGGTATAAATCGCCTTGGGACAAAACACACGATATTTCTATAACCGGACAATACGAATTTACAACTAAATGGTCCTTTGGCGCCAATTTCATCTTCCAAACAGGAATACCAACTACCTACCCGGAAGGACAATATGAATACAACGGTGTAGTTGTTCCCGTTTACGAAGCACGAAATAGCAGCCGTCTTTCAGCGTTCCACCGTATGGACTTTTCTGCCACCTGGACCCCAAAACCCGAAAGTACAAAGCGCTGGAAAGGCGAATGGGTTTTCAGCATTTACAATGTGTATAATCGTAAAAACGCTGCTTCGGTCTCCTTTCGTGAAAACACTGACACAGGCCAAAATGAAGCTGTAAGACTCTCCATTTTTGGGATAATCCCTTCGGTAACCTACAATTTTAAATTTTAAGCTATGAAGAAGTTATTTTTATTGGTGATTTTCTTTGGGATTTTTTCTTCGTGTGAAGATGTAATAGACGTTGAACTTAATGACGCACTTCCAAGGTTGATTGTAGAAGCAAATTTGAATGTTTGGGAAAATGGAGCTTCGCAAGCAAGTGTGCGGTTAACGACCAGTGCTCCTTTTTTTAATAATGGGGTACCATTTATTACAGATGCAATAGTAACCGTTACCGATGAAAACGGAACTGTTTATCCTTTTACATATTCAAACAATGGTTTTTATACGGCCAATCTTGTGCCCCAGTTAAATATTGAATATACGCTTTCTATAATTTACAAAGATGAAACCTACTCTGCCACAGAAACGCTTTACACAGTTTCTCCTTTAGAATTTGTAGAACAGCGGGATGACGGCGGTTTTACGGGGGAAGATATTGAACTGAAAGCATTTTTTACTGATCCCGTAGGGGAAAGAAATTTCTATTTCTTTGAGGGGATTTCAGAAAGAGGTGATGTACTTGACGTATATAATGATGAGTTTTTCGATGGAAACACAATTTTTGGTTACTATTTGGTGGAAGATTTGGCTCCCGGCGACGAGGTGCAATTCAATATATACGGGGTAAGTGAAGCATATTATAATTTTATGTTTATACTTTTACAACAAACCAGTGACCAAGGCGGTGGACCGTTCGAAACTCAACCTGCAACTGTCCGCGGTAACATTGTGAACCAGACAAATCCTGATAATTATCCGTTGGGTTATTTCAGGGTTTCTGAAGTTTCAACTCTTAATTATACAGTCCAGTAAATCACAATTCAAAAATCGTACATCGTCAATCATAAATCGTAAATTTGTTTATGTCTTTTATTAAAACAACGGAGTCCGATTCGAAATACAATCATTTGGAAAAAATGAGCGTTTCCGAATTACTTCAAAACATCAACAAAGAAGATAAAACCGTTGCATTTTCTGTTGAAAAATCACTTCCGCAGATTGAAAAACTTACCGAAAAAGTAGTTGAAAAATTAAAAGCCGGCGGAAGGCTGTTTTACATAGGCGCAGGCACCAGCGGCCGCTTGGGAATTGTTGATGCCAGTGAATGCCCGCCAACTTTCGGTGTACCGCACGATTTGGTTATCGGTTTGATAGCCGGCGGCGATACGGCAATCAGAAAAGCCGTTGAATTTGCAGAAGATTCCGAAAACCAGGGTTGGGAAGATCTTCAAAAGGAAAATATTTCAGAAAAAGATATTGTGATTGGCATTGCGGCTTCCGGTACTACGCCCTATGTAATTGGCGCGTTGAAGAAATGCAATGAGAAAAACATTCCAACGGGCTGTATTACTTGTAATGAAGGCAGTCCATTGGCAAATACCGCAGTATTTCCAGTGTTTGTAACCGTTGGACCCGAGTTTGTTACCGGAAGCTCCCGAATGAAGGCGGGGACCGCACAAAAATTAGTCCTCAATATGATTTCTACTACTGCGATGGTTCAATTGGGAAGGGTAAAAGGAAATAAAATGGTAGATATGCAATTGAGCAACAACAAGCTCGTGGACCGTGGGGTACGGATGATTATGGAAGAATTGAATGTTTCAGAAAAAGAAGCACAAGTACTTTTGAAAAAATATAAAAACGTTCGCAACGTAATAAACAATTTCCGAAATGGGTAAAGAACACACCGATTTTGATTTACTGAAAAAGGGCTTAAAGTTTATGGCCTTTGCATTACCATTGCTCTTTTTGAGCCCATATCTATTAACTCTTTCATTTTTGAATAATGAAACGTTTATGTTTTATGTGTTTCTTTTCTTTGGAATTATAGCCGGTGCAGGTGCTATTTATCTTTGCTTTAAAGGGATAAATACTATTTTGAAGTCCATCTTTTAATTTTCCCGAATACCTCATTTTAAGAGTTTAGTCTATCTCCCTTTACCCCATAAAAAAAGTCCCTCATTTTTCAATGAAGGACTTTAAAGGAAGGCGGCGACCTACTCTCCCACTGGATAGCAGTACCATCGGCGCAAACGGGCTTAACTTCTCTGTTCGGAATGGTAAGAGGTGAGCCCCGTCGCTATAACCACCTTAGTTTTAAGTGTTCAGTGTTCAGTTGCAGTTGGCAGTAAAAAATACTGTTGCTTGCAGTTTTGCACCTTGCACTGTCCGCCATTGGCGGACAAATATCTTGACATATCGAAACAAACAATAGAAGAAAAGTGAAC
>NZ_JRWG01000015.1 GCF_001573155.1 Aequorivita aquimaris
ATAGATGTAGAGCTTGAGCAGGTCTGCCGGGTCGTACGGCGGACGGCCCTGTGCGGGCAGGGCGGCAAACCCCAGCTCTTCCAGATCGAGTGCCCCGACGAATCGATCGATAAAGCGGACGCTGTTCTCCTCCGGCACCATCTCGTCGAGGCAGGTGGTGTAGAGGGCCAGTTGCTGGCGGTCTTGTCCCTGTAGATATTCCATGGCATGAAGATACGGAAATACGGGGGTTTTGAAGGAAAAAAAAACTCCTACTTATCCACAGAGTTATTAAGTTTTGAGACAGTCTGACGGTCTCGTATAACCGTCAGTTACGGGATTAAAGTTACTAATTTTCGGTTAAGAACTGGCGTTAGCAATTCCGAGTGGATTCGGACGTAGTCGAATCCGCCGTAATTGCGGTTATACATTGTGCCTGTTGCACAACCACCTCTTCAAATATAGCAAAAGGCTTGTATAAAATTGAGAAGTTTATTAATTTCATGCCTATGCAAGGCAAGAAAAACTATCAGGAAAAACTCTTCACAAGCTTTAAGCTAAGTGACAGGGTTTCAAAAGAAAATTTTTACCGACGGCTAAAAGAAGTTCTAGACCTGGACTTTCTTTACCCGCTCACCAATAAGTTCTATGGACAAAGTGGGCAAAAAAGCATAGACCCCGTGGTCTTTTTTAAGATATGCCTGGTGGGCTATCTGGAAAACATAACCACAGACCGTGGCCTAATGGACCACTGCAGTATGCGCATGGACATCCTTTATTTTCTGGACTATGATATTGACGAGCCTTTACCTTGGCACAGCACCATCAGCCGCACACGGCAACTTTTCCCGGAAGATATTTTTGAAGAAGTCTTTACCCGTGTTCTGAAATTGTGCATAGAGGCCGGTCTGGTAAGCGGCCATACCCAGGCCATCGATTCAGCTCCCGTAAAGGCCAATGCCTCGATGGACAGTCTTGAGATCAAAGTGCCGGCAGATGAACTTGAAGAACACCTTTCCAAAGTGCGCGTACAGAGCAGCAGGGACAGAAAGGCCAAAGAGAACAAAGCGCCTAAACAACAACAGGAAATAACGGCCAGTAAAAAAGAATTACAGGAGATCAAGAGCCGCAACAAAAGATGGAGCGAAGACCAGGATATGCGCCCGGGAGCCAAGAACAAAGGCAGCCGTTACACCAGCAACAAGACCCATTATAGTCCTACCGATCCCGATTCCAGAATAAGTGTCAAGCCCGGGAAGGCAAGAAAGCTCAACTACCTGTGCAACATAAGCGTAGATACCGGGGGCCACGTGATTACCGATGTGCAGGCTTACCACGCCGACAAGAAAGACAACCAGTATTTGCAGGACACCGTGGCAAGACTTAACAGGCGGTTGAGAAAGGAGGGAATGATTTGGGAGCACCTCTTGGCAGACACCGGCTACAGCAGTGGGGAGAACTATGCCTATCTGGAAGCCAGGGGCATTAAAAGCTACATTCCGCCCCACGGAACTTACAAAGGCGGCCCCGAAGACTTTAACTATATAAAAGAAGGTAACTACTGGCTGTGCCCACAGGGAAAGAAAGTAACCTTCCGCAAGCAGAAACTTGAAAAAGGCACATTAAAGGATAATTATTTTACAAAACGAAGTGATTGCAAGGGATGTCCCATCAAAGAAAGCTGTATAGGCAAGAGCCACGAAAAGCGGATCAATATCACTGCTTACCGGGAAGAATATGAACGCAACATAGCGAGAATGAAAAGCCCCACTGGTCGGTATCTAAAAAGCAAACGGCAAAGCACCGTGGAGCCTGTCTTTGGAACCCTCAAGGAGTTTATGGGGCTTCGCAAGGTCAATACCATTGGCATCAAACAGGCCAACAAATGCATGCACCTCTCGGCAATGGCCTACAACCTCAAGAAATACCTCAAGTTTATCCAAAAACGCGCAAAGAGCGGGGCGGAAAGCCTGGTTTTGTATTTTTTACCAAAAATAGTGCTTCAGAATGTAGCAAGGCATTTTTTAAAGGCACCAAATTTGGTTCATTCTCAAGCCTGACCAAAAAAACAAAGCCGCTTAAAACGGCTTATATTGGTTCGGACTTAAAAAATTAAGGGGTTGTGCAACGGTTACCATTATTGTAGCCAGTTTTTTTCTTTTTAATTTTTCCCCAAGCCAAAACTTTTACTCCTTTCGAATAATGAATTTTGCTTGGACGTTTTTTTATTAATTTTTCAAATCTTGGATAACTCAATTCCAATTTTTGTATGTCAATTTCGTTAATTGGCCATTCCAAATGATGGATTTCAAATTCGTTTATCGAATCGTTTGTGTCTTGAAAAAGAGCATATCTTTCCGTTAACCATTTGTCCAATTCCGTTTTTTCGGTCAGTTCGTTTCCAATTTTAAATTCAATATTTAATTTGTCGTTAAATTCCGAATTTTGGGATTTATATATTTTATCAGTCCGTTTTATGTTCGAAAATCTATATGGGAGTTCTGAAATTCCTTTTGCGACTTTACAAGATAAATTTTTTCCACCTTCAATACTCAGGAAGTAAACTCCAGTTTTATTATTAGACTTAACATAAGTACGAATATTGATTTCGTCAAAATCCGATATTGGCGAAAAAGAAGGTAAGTTTTTCGGTCTTATTTTTTCCATTGTAAAGGCAACAACTGAAATCCAAGGTTTGCCTTCAAAAAGGTCAATTTCCAATTCATTTGGAACAAACTTTTCTAATTCGTTCAAGTCAACTTGATAATGAAGAAATATTGCATTATTCCACTCTTGGTAAAATTTCCAATTTTCCGTTGGAATTTCCCAAGGTCTATGTTTTGTGGTATTTAATATTTCTCGGATTGTCATTTCTCAAATTGGCTACAACACGTTTATATACGCATGTTTTTAAAATCTTATTGCTGCTATCCCGCACATGTACGCAACAGCATGCCTCCCCAAATATAAAGCTTATTTCCCAATCACCTGCATCAAGGTTTCCACCTTAGTTTTCAACACCTTCTTCTCCTCTACCGCAATACGTTAATGCAAAGGCAGCGTGGGGTTTCTGCGGTAAAGTGAGGCGGCAGCGGGAATGGAAGTTCAGTAATTATGGCAGGCCTGCCATAAATGCGTCTAGGGCGGTAATTGCAGCGCTAAGCACTGCGGGGTCTAAGACTTCATTGAGTCTGTTTTCTGTTAAACTTGCCATAGCTAAAAATTTAATTGGTTACTATGGTGGCAATTTGGTAAAAATATAAATACCAGTCAACGGGGGAAATCCCCCATTTTTCATGGGGGATTTCCCCCTATTTCGTCATCAATAAAAAAAAGCCCCAAAGGGGGCTTTTTATATTGCATTATGCTATTTCGTCCTACAGTGCATCCGCACCTGCAGAAGCCACGGTATGGTCATTTTCCACACTACTTCCGCTTACGCCAACAGCTCCAATAATATCGCCTTTTTTATTTTTAAGCAACACACCACCTGGAAAGGAAATGAGTCCGCCATTGGAGTGTTCAATATTGTAGAGAGATTCGCCGGGTTGCGAGAGCTTTCCTATTTCGCCAGTGGGCATATCAAAAAATCTGGCTGTTTTTGCTTTCTTAAGGGCAATATCGGCAGAGCCCAACCACGCGCCATCCATACGTGCAAAGGCAACTTGGTTGGCGCCGCCATCAACTACGCATATGTTCATCTTGGTATCTAGTTCCGTAGCTTTCTTTTTTGCTGCGGCTATTACTTTTTCTGCTTGCTCTAATGTGATGTTCATTGTTTTCTAATTTTGATTAATCACCAATATAAGCAGCAGCATTTTAAAAATAGTGAAGTTTGTGTTAAGCTTGTTTATTCGCGATGATCAAGCGAAAAACTTCAAGCAAAAAATTAAGGATTTATCTGCCTTTTTAGAATGAAACGCTTTTCGCCAAAAAGAATATTATTTTCCTTTTGCTTCAATCCACTTTGCCAAATATTTAGTGCTCTGCAACGTGTGATGCTGCAGTATCTGCCCCATAAAATTCTGTCGGCGATGTTTTTCAAGATTCGCCAAGAGCGATTGTATTTGATTTTTGAAAACATCGGAAAACATTTTTTTTTGAAAACGATTTTCAATGATACTGAACCCGTTTTGTTGTGCTTTGTTCCAAAGGTCTTTCTGGGAATATAATTGAACTGAGACATCGATAAATTTCTCTTTTGAAGTAGAAATCGTTCCGCCAAAAGGAAGCTCGCCGCACATTCCCTCCGCCCCGATTTCCGTAGTTACCGTGGGTAAGCCAAAGCGCATGGCATCCAAAAGTTTTCCCTTTAAACCGGCACCGAACCTTAGTGGAGCCAATTGCACGCGATAAGTTTTCATCGCCATCTCTAAATCATCTGCCCACCCCTTAATGAGAAAACCTTCTTTTATATTATTTAGCTGAAGCACTTGTTGCGGGGCATAGGCTCCGTAAATATGCAATTCGGCATCGGGAAGCTGTTGTCTTATTTCCGGCCAAAGTTTTTTAAGTTGTAGCACCGAATCTACATTGGGCGCATGCAGCAAGTTGCCGATGGCGAGAAAGTTTTGCCGCTCCTCAAAAGTGGGAGTGCTTTCGGAAACTGCTGCTACCAAAAACGGCAAATAATAAAGTATTTCCGAAGCAATCTTAAACCTGCTTTGTAACAGTTCCATTTCATATTCTGAAATGATAAGCGACAGATCGCATCTCAGGATGCTGGCCAGTTCGCGTTTAGCCGTTTCTGAAAAGAGGTTCGCTTCTGAAACGGGCTTGTTCGCCTTCACCGCTTCTTCCCTCGCTTTCCGCAAAAAGTGAAGATCTTCGGTGTCGAGAATTTTTAAGGCTTTCGGGCAGTTTTCGGAAACCCGCCACCCGAATTGTTCCTCGGTTATGTAGCGGTCAAAAACGACGATTTCGGGGTTCAATTTTTTTATAAATTCATCAAAGGAAACATCGTTCAACTTAATATTTTGTATTGAAATATGCTGCCTTTGAAGGTTTGCAGTCTTTTCGGAAACGGCAGCTGTACTGGCAAAGGTGATTTGGCACTTTTCTTCCTTGAATAATTCGATCAATTGCATCATCCTACTACCCGCAGCAGTGGTGCTGGGCTCGGGAAAGGTGTGTCCGATTATTAAAAGTTGTTTCAAGTTTTTGGTTTCGAATTACAGGTTTCGGAATAAAAAAATCTATCGGTTGGTCAAAATCCGTAAAGCTCACACATCATTCCGAGATTGAAGAAAGCCGTAAGTGCTCCGAGAAAAAGCATTGCACTTACAAAAAGCGTGGCCAATATTACGATTTTATTTTTTGAGTGGTAATTTATATAATTGAGCGCCACTTGAAATAACAGTGCAATTGCCTGGGCAGACAACATACGCTGGGCACAGACAATTACGGGTTCTTTGTAGTAAAGAAAATAAGTGGCCACCATCAATACGATATATAGTGCTGTTATTCCGAAAAGGACTGTTTTTGGAAATTTGAAGCGTTGGGAGTTGGTCATAGCGCAAGGTTTTATCCAAAGATAATTATTAAACGTAAGTATAGCCAAAAAACAAAAGCCTTTCGGAGAAGTAAGTCTTCCGAAAGGCTCTTAACAAAGGATAGTGAAACCTATTGTTGCAACTTATATGGGCTATTATTCAAAAAATTCAGAACACGGGGTGTTGGTAAAGGTAAGGTTGTAGGAGGAATAATTGGGGTTTGAAGTTTGGCCGCCAAGCAATCTGCCGTACACACCGCAGGATGCAAGATCCTTAAATTGGGTATCGTGTACGCTCAGTTTGGCATTGTACCAAAGATCAATTGCACCTTTGTTGGTACTTGGGTCCTCCCCTGCATTGCTTATGGTAGCAAATGCGATTTCATTCATCGGGTTGGTGCCGTCTATCTTAATGCCCACCCAAGAGCCGGGGGTATTGGACACCCCTTTAATGGTTATGGGATTCGCTGCATTTCCTACCATTTTCAATCCCCCTGTGTCACGGATATTTATCTCGGTGCCGGGCGACATTTCTATGGTTACTCCCGGTTCAATGGTCAACTCGCCTCTTGCATTTACGCCACTAATACCGGTATTGAGCACCCGATAGGGTACATTTACTTTCTTCCAAACGCTTGAGTTCTCAAATTCAGCGGAATAATTGTAAAGCAAGACCCTGTCCAGATCGTTACCCGAATAATTATCGGTTGCCGAAGTCTGGGTGGCATAAACGGTATTTATAAGCAATGGATTTGCATTACCGGTGAAGCTATTGTTTTGCAGGGTCAGGCTGGTGTTTCTATAAATGGCGTTTAGACCCGAAGTTTGGCTATTGCTGATGGTGCAATTTTTTAAGGTTAAGGCGCCATCTGCATATACAATAATATTTCCGCGGTCGCCATTGCTATTAAAAGCTTGACCGCCACCATAACTAACGGTGACAAATTCCATAATATTTGATGAGTTTTCACTTTCCACAAAAATCCCACGCCAGGATCCGGGACTCGGCTGGGTTCCGGTAAACACGATAGGTTTGTTGGCGGTCCCGATTGCCTGGAGCGAGGATACGGTTTCTTGAAAAGCAAGACCAGAGTCTGGCGTAAAGGCTATTACAACTCCGGGTTCAATAAGTAGGCTGCCCCGAACCTGTGAAACACAGCTCACGATATAATCTACAGGTGCATCGGGATTGTCAACCAAGATTCTGTCCTGATTGAAATAGTCACAATCCAACTGGATGGGATCTACGTTTACGGGCGGTTCAACAGGATCGTCGCTGGAGCAGGAGGCCGCTATCAAGGCAAGTGAACACAACACTAAAAGGCTTAGCTTTTCGGAAGCATTTTTCAGTAGTTTTTTCATAATTAAGTGTTTTAATATTTAAAGGTTTTCAATATTCTTTGCACAAACCTACTCATCACCCGTACAGAAAAAAACAGCCACTTAGCATATGACGGTTGTGGGTTAGAATTTGGAAAAAAGCTATTAGCAATACCAAATACTCAATAAAAACCACCAAATACTAAAATTTCAAAAAACCTTAGCAAATAGAATGGTATTTTAGCTAATTGATGAAAAAATCCTTTTTAATAATATTCCTTGTCTTCGGAAATCTATGGCAATTTTCCGCACAGATAGCAGCCGATTCTATCGTGGGAGAATTGAAGCTACTTAATAATTCTGAAGTAAAAGCACAGCGTACTTCTCTTCAAGCAACATTTGAAGAAGTACAAAATACGCCCGACTGGAAACCTTATGATGCGAATTACGAAAATGAACCCGAAACCGCCATTTGGTTAAAATTTGAACTCGAGAACCGATCAAACGACACGCTGCCCATTTACTGCTTTACCGCACACGATTATGCCCACGTTTATCAACAAGCAGGTACGGATTTTAAAACTTTTAGGAACGGTTATTTAGTCCCTCTCCATAAGCGCAGCAATAAGAGAGAATTCTACATCACGGAACTCGTGCTGCCACCTTCCCAAAAATCGCAAGTTTTCATAAGGGTCAACAGTACTAGAAAAATAAAAAATGGAAATGTCGCGCTTTTTACAAAAGCATATTATTTAGAATTTGCCAATAACTATATCGAATCCGAAAAGCATTCGGTAGCGTTTATGGTTTTTTATATACTCTCATTATTTACCATTTTTCTATTTGGAGTGGTTTTTTGGTTGCGGACGCGTCATAGCCTCTACGCCTATTATTTGGCTTACATATTCTTTCAATTGATTTTTGCGTTTGATAGCTTGAGAAAAACAACCCTTGGCGTCGGCAATTTTTTTCTCTATTTATCTTATCCTTCCGGTTTCTTGGCAGAGGCTTCCCAATTTCTATTTATTGGTTTTTACGTCTTTTTTATCATCCATCTGCTGGAAATTAAAAAATATAACCAATCCCTTACCAAGGCCCTTACCTATTTTGGATGGTTCTGTTTGCTCTACGGATTAACTATTTTTATTTACTTAATATTCTGGAAAGATGCTGCCATTTCTAGTGACATAACCACCACCGTACGGTTTATAGTATTGCCATTGAATTTGGTAATGCTCATTTGGATCATTTATAAAGTAAAGCATCCTTTATTGAAGTACTTTGTAGTGGGCCACAGTTTCTTTTTTATTGGTGCGGTTCTGGCTTCCTATGTTATGATAACCAAAAGCAATCACTACCCAGAGAGCATTTTTAATTTTCCCTATGCTCCCATAATAATTTTTCAGGCAGGCTTACTTGCCGAAGTTTTCTGTTTTGCATTTGCTTTGGGAGAAAATATTTTTCTGCTTCAAAAAGAAAAGGAAACCACCAGCCAAAACCTAATTACACAATTACAAAAAAACCAACAGCTTCAGGAGAATATGCGCGTGGAGCTGGACAGAAAGATAAACCAAAAGACCGAGGAGTTGATCCAACTCTATTCAAAAATTGAAAAACAAAAAGAAGAACAGCTTAAAAACTCTTTTACCCAAAAGTTGCAGGAAATGGAAATGCTTGCCCTTAGATCGCAGATGAATCCGCATTTTCTTTTCAATAGTCTCAATTCCATAAAACACTTAATTATGACCTCGCGCAATGAGGATGCCGTTACATATTTAGATGATTTTTCAACCTTACTACGCAGCATCCTCTACAACAGCAACCGTGAAATCATTTCGGTGGAAGAAGAACTTGAAATAATAAAACTTTATCTTTCCTTGGAAAAAAATAGAATGGGCGATACCTTCAACTATACCATCGATGTAACTTCAATCGAAGAACTCTCGCAGTTCAACATACCGCCCCTGTTACTCCAACCCTTTGTTGAGAACGCCATTTGGCACGGGTTAAGGCCGAGCCAAAACCCGCAAAAGCGGTTGAAAATTACCTTTGACACCAGCGAGGTTCTAACAATAATCCTTGAAGATAACGGCATAGGCAGAAAAGCGAGCAGCACTGAAAATAAGATGCATAAATCCATGGGAATGGAGATTACCAGAGAACGACTGGCGTTGTTCAACCATTCCAACGAAACGTCCATAAAGCTTGAAATAATAGATCTGGAAAGTGAAAATAAACCCTTGGGGACAAAAGTTGTATTAACCTATTTTTATTCATAAAATGACTAAAGTAATCATTATTGACGACGAGGCACATTGTACGGAGGTCCTTGCCAATCTCATCAAAAAGGTACATTCAGATTATGAAATATTGGGCATTTTCACCAACCCGATCGAGGGACTCCTATATATTCAGAACAACCCGCCAGACTTGCTTTTCCTGGATATTGAAATGCCGAACTTGAACGGTTTTGCGTTGCTGGACAAACTGCTGCCCATAGATTTTGACATTATATTCACAACGGCTTATGACCGATATGCCATTCGTGCCTTTAATTATAGCGCCATCAACTATCTCCTAAAACCCATTTCGGAGCGAAATATAGTGGCGGCACTCGCCAATTGGGAAAAGAGAAGAAAGAAAATCAGTACTGAACAGTGGCGATTGCTTCAAAGCAGCTTTGAAAAATCGAATAAGGAATGTACTAAAATTGCACTCCCCACGGGAATAGGCTTTAATATTGTAGAGATAAAGAACATAATGCGCTGCCAGTCTGATAATAACTACACCAACTTTTTCTTACAGGACGGAACAAAAATTTTGATTAGCCGCACCCTGAAAGAAATAGATGATATACTTTCAGAGCATAAGTTTATAAGAGTGCATCAATCACATCTTATAAACCCCAAGTTTGTAAAAGGAATTTTAAAACAGGATGGCGGTAGTTTAATTATGAGCGATAATATTGAAATACCCGTATCCAGACAGAAGCGAGTACAGATCAATGAGATTCTGGAAACCATGCTTCGCTTTAAATAGATAAGTACAATCAAAAACTACAGCGTAAGAGGAAGTTATTTTAGATCCTCCAAATAAAAATCAATTCCGCCTCGCTACAAATTCGCTAAATACTATCTGCCTAGAGTGGCAATTAAACCACCTCCGCGTAGAGGTCAAAATCTTCGGCGGCCGTAATTTTTACAGTGCAGAATTCACCGGTTCGCAGATAGCCTTCTTCGGCATTGATGAGCACTTCGTTGTCCACATCGGGGCTGTCAAATTCGGTCCTGCCCACAAAATAGCCACCTTCTTTTCTATCAATCACCACGCGGAAGGTTTTTCCTATTTTTTGTTGGTTCAGTTCCCAGGAAATCTGCGATTGTATTTCCATAATCTGATTGGCGCGGTCCATTTTCACCTCTTCCGGCACGTCATCCTCAAGATTGTAGGCGTGCGTATTTTCTTCGTGGCTATAGGTAAAACAGCCCAAACGCTCAAAGCGCATCTCCTTTACCCATTGTTTCAAGGTTTGGAAATCTTCTTCAGTCTCCCCCGGATAGCCGACGATTAACGTGGTTCTGATTGCCATTTCTGGAACTGCCGCTCTAAATTCTTCCAATAATTTGGTAGTCTTCGCTTTGGTAGTTCCGCGGCGCATCGATTTCAAAATAGAATCTGAAATATGTTGCAACGGAATATCCAGATAATTACAAATTTTTGGCTCGGTGCGCATCACTTCCAAAACATCCATCGGGAAACCCGTAGGGAAAGCGTAATGCAAACGTATCCACTCGATACCTTCAACCTTTACGAGCTTTTGGAGCAGTTCTGCAAGATTTCTCTTTTTATATAAATCCAGGCCGTAATAGGTTAAATCCTGTGCAATCAAAATAAGTTCCTTCACCCCTTTCGCGGCAAGTTTTTCCGCTTCAAGTACTAAATCCTCCATCGGCGTGCTTCGGTGCTTTCCGCGCATAATTGGGATTGCGCAGAACGAACACGGCCGATCGCAGCCTTCGGCTATTTTGAAATAGGCATAATTTTTTGGGGTAGTTGTAATTCGTTCGCCAATCAATTCGTGTTTGTAATCGGCACCCAGCGCTTTTAAAAGTCCGGGAAGTTCGGTAGTGCCAAAATACTCATCCACATTCGGGATTTCCTTTTGCAGGTCTGGCTTGTATCTTTCCGAAAGACAGCCCGTAACAAAAACCTTGTCCACCAAACCGTCTTCTTTTTTCTGCACAAATTCAAGAATGGTATTTATACTTTCCTCTTTCGCATTGTTTATAAACCCGCAGGTGTTTATTACCACAATATTCCCTTCCTCTTCGTGCACAACCTCTTTGTTGCTGGCGCGCAATTGGCCCATCAACACTTCGCTGTCGTATACATTCTTGGAGCAACCAAGGGTTACAACGTTTATCTTGTTTTTCTTTAGGGTTTTGGTACGCATTGTTGAATTTTGGATTTACGAATTACGAATTTTGAATTTTTAAAAGCGTGCAAAGATACGACTAAATAAAATAAACAAATGCCAAATTCCAATTACTGCCAACTGCGACTGAACACTGCGACTTTTTAAGTAACTTTACATTTCAAAAAAATAATTAAAAATGAAAAAAATAACATTCCTGCTGGCCTTTCTCTGTGCCGGCTTCCTGTTCGCACAAAAAACAATGACACCCGAGCTTTTATGGCAGGTGAAAAAAGTTAGCCCTATC
This sequence comes from Aequorivita aquimaris, assembly GCF_001573155.1. Classification (GTDB taxonomy): domain Bacteria; phylum Bacteroidota; class Bacteroidia; order Flavobacteriales; family Flavobacteriaceae; genus Aequorivita; species Aequorivita aquimaris. The sequence goes on from NZ_JRWG01000015.1 coordinate 11,512, forward strand.
GGGATCTCTCCTGACGGAAAAGAACTTTTTTATAAAGTTTCAATTCCAAATATGGAGGAAAACAGTTTTGATTCCAAGTATTATAAGATGCCCGTTACTGGTGGTAATTTTACTGAAATTTCCAAAGAAGAAGCAAAGGTAACCGACAAAAATCTTTCGCCAAACGGACAGTACCTTTTAATAGACAAACCCGTTCAGATAAAAGAGGTGACCGGAAAGGATATCTATAACGACCTCCCAAAAAGTGATGCCTATGTTTATACTTCCTTGGATTATCGCCATTGGGATACGTGGAACGACGGTACCTACAATCACGTTTTTTATAAAGATGTAAACACCGGTGCCGAAACCGACATTACACCAGGCCAGCCGTATTACACGCCCCAAAAACCTTTTGGTGGCGACGAGGATTACATTTGGGATCCAAAAGGTGAAAATATATACTACGTAAGCAAAAAGAAAGCAGGAACCGATTATGCCGTAAGTACAAATACCGACATATATAAATACAATCTAAGCACCAAACAGACCGAAAATATTACAGAAGAAAACAAAGGCTATGACACCCAGCCAGCATTTTCAAAAGAAGACGCTTTGGCGTGGCTACAGATGGCAACCGATGGCTATGAAGCAGATAAAAATGATATTGTAGTATTGCAGGGCGGTGTAAAACAAAACCTAACCAGCCAGTGGGATGGAACTGTAAATGGTTTTATTTGGGCAGATAATAACAAAGACATTTATTTTACCGCTCCCGTAGATGGAACAAAGCAAATTTTTAAGGTTGATTATCCCGGGAAAACCCGAAAAATGCCAGTTGTTGAACAACTTTCAAAAGGGCAATTTGATGTTACGGGCATTGTTGCGGAAAATAATGGGCAGCTGATTGTTACCCGCACCGATATGAACCATGCTTCGGAAATTTTTTCTTTTGATTTAAAGAACAGGACTTTTAGACAGCTTACCCAAGTGAACAATGAGTTCTACGGAAAACTTGATTTGCCTACCGTTGAAAAGCGAATGGTTACCACAAAAGACGGCAAACAGATGTTGGTTTGGGTAATTCTTCCGCCAAACTTCGATAAAAACAAAAAATACCCGACCTTGCTTTATGCACAGGGTGGACCGCAATCGGCGCTTTCCCAATTTTATTCTACGCGATGGAATTTCCAGTTAATGGCTTCACAAGGTTATATAGTTGTGGCACCCAACCGTCGCGGAATGCCCGGGCACGGCGTGGAGTGGAATGAAGCCATCAGCGGCGATTGGGGCGGCGGCGCGATGCAGGATTACCTTGATGCGATTGATGATGTTGCCAAAGAACCATATGTTGACAAGGACCGATTGGGCGCTATTGGTGCAAGTTTCGGGGGTTATTCCGTGTTTTGGTTGGCAGGAAATCACGACGGGCGTTTTAAAACCTTTATTGCCCACGACGGCGTTTTTGACACCAGATCTATGTATGGGACTACCGAGGAACTATTCTTCGTAAACCACGATATGGGCGGTGCTTACTGGGAAAAGGATAATGCCGTTGCACAAAAGGCATACAACGAATTCAACCCGATCAATTATGTAGATAAATGGGACACTCCCATTATGATCATACAAGGCGGCAAAGATTACAGAGTACCTATTGAACAGGGTCTGAGTGCTTTCCAAGCGGCGCAATTGAAAGGAATAAAAAGCAAATTGCTATATTTTCCCGAAGAAAACCATTGGGTATTGCAGCCGCAGAATGCACTTGTTTGGCAACGGGAGTTTTTCAATTGGTTGAAGGAAACGCTTTAATAAGAAGAGAGAGGAAAGAGAAGAGAAGAGAATAAAGACGTTAGCGTCTAATTTTGGCCACGGATTCACGAATATTTCTTAATAATCATTCGTGAATTCGTGGTTTTTTATCCTCCGTAAGGATTGAAACTATCAAAAAAAGCAAGAAGACTGCTTTGTGAAAGATGAAAAAACAGAATTAATATGGCATAAAAAATCACGTAACCTTTTGTAAAATATTCCTTTCTAACAAAATAAATTCCTAAAAAAAGCAATGCCAAAAGAAAAGGTATAAAAGATAAATAAGGAAAGGCTATGTATTTATACAAATCCAAAGGCATCAACGGGTTTGGAACAGGTTTTATAAAATATTCAATAATTTTAAAAGAATGATACCCTGTAAGTATGCCAATATAGCCTACCAATATCCATAAAATATAAATGAAGGACTTACTGGGTTTTGTAATTACTTTTTCTTCCATTTATTTGAAAAAAGAATCCACAAATTCAAACTTATTGAAAACCTGAAGATCTTCCATTCCCTCGCCCACGCCAATATACTTCACGGGAATTTTAAACTGATCGCTAATACCGATAACCACGCCTCCTTTGGCAGTTCCGTCGAGTTTTGTGACTGCAAGTGAAGTTACTTCTGTTGCGGCGGTAAACTGTTTGGCCTGTTCAAAAGCGTTCTGACCTGTAGAACCATCCAATACCAAAAGTACATCGTGCGGCGCATCGGGAACAACTTTCTGCATAACTCGCTTCACTTTTGTAAGCTCGTTCATCAAGTTTATCTTATTGTGAAGGCGTCCTGCGGTATCAATGATAACTACGTCGGCATTTTGTGTTACGGCGCTTTGTAGCGTATCAAAAGCTACGCTGGCAGGGTCGCTGCCCATACTTTGTTTTACAATGGAAACATCGGTTCTATCGGCCCAAATTTGCAGTTGGTCAATCGCCGCAGCACGGAAAGTGTCCGCCGCTCCCAAAACAACTTTCTTTCCTGTTTTTTTAAACTGATATGCAAGCTTCCCGATGGTCGTAGTTTTTCCAACCCCATTAACACCAACAACCATAATCACGTATGGTTTTTTATTTTCCGGCACTTCGAACTCGGTTGCGTTTCCGGAGTCTATTTCGCTTAAAAGTCCTGCTATTTCTTCCCGGAGAATTTTGTTCAATTCATCCGTGCCCAAGTATTTATCCTTGGCAACCCGATCCTCAATCCTATCGATAATTTTTAAGGTGGTATTTACCCCAACATCGCTGGAAACGAGCACTTCTTCCAAATTGTCCAAAACGTCATCGTCAACCTTGCTCTTTCCTGCAACAGCTTTGCTCAGCTTATCAAAAAAGGAAGTCTTTGTTTTTTCAAGCCCCTTATCGAGAGTTTCCTTTTTTTCTTTTGAAAATATTTTTTTGAATAGACTCATTTTAAAAATTCAAGGTTTCAAGTTCCAAGTTTTTACTCAGTTGTTCAACTTTGCCAAAGTTTAATCTCTAACGCTCCTTTCCCAATTTCAGGGAAAAGTAGATTTTAAATTACCCTCAAGGCGATTTAAAAAACGGAGGGGGAGCAAAAATACGAAAAGCCACCTTCGCAAAAAAGTGGCTTTTCCTTAATATTTTAAGCTGGTTATTTTTTGTTCAACCAGTCGTTTACAAATTCTGGAGCCATGATAGCTTCAGTAAATGTATAAGCTCCTGTTTTTGGCGATTTAACCATTTTTATTGCTTTGGTTAAACGCTTTGAACCTGTTTGTAACGATGCTACTGATTTCTTTGCCATGACTTATATTATTTAATCTCTTTATGAACGGTCATTTTCTTCAAGATTGGGTTGAATTTTTTCAACTCCATTCTGTCCGGGGTGTTCTTCTTATTTTTGGTGGTGATGTAACGTGAAGTTCCTGGTTTTCCAGACTCCTTGTGCTCTGTGCACTCCAAAATCACTTGTACTCTATTTCCTTTTTTAGCCATTGTAACAGACTTTATTGATTATTGCAATTATTTAGTTAAAAAGCCTTTTTCGCGGGCTTCTTTCATAACCGCAGAAATACCTTTTTTATTGATGTCTTTTATAGCAGAAGCTGAAACACGTAGGGTAACCCATTTGTCCTCTTCTGGAATATAAAAACGCTTTTTGAGCAAGTTTACATCAAACTTACGTTTGGTTTTATTCATTGCGTGCGACACGTTATTTCCAACCATCGCTTTCTTTCCGGTAAGTTCACAAACTCTTGACATTCCTTAACCTTTTTAAGTTATTTTTAAAACAGGGTGCAAATTTAAGTAATTCTTTTGTGATGTACAACAAAAGAAAATTAGTTTTTTGAAATTTCTTTTAGCAACATCTCCAAGGCTTTGTTTGCCGCCTTTTCAATAACCCGATAGCGGTCGTTTCCGAAACTAAACTTCTCTGAAACAACGCCATTTGGCGTGCCTATGGCAATACATACTGTGCCTACCTCATCTTCCCCATCTCCCTTTGTGGGGCCCGCAATGCCTGTGGTGGCAATGGAGTAATCCGATTCAAAAAGTTTGCAGCACCGTTTGGCCATTTCTTCAGCAACTGGAATACTCACCACATTATATTGCTCGATAATGTTTTTTGGCACACCCAAGATTTTGGTTTTTAGACCCGTGTCATAGGGAATGATGCCTCCCATAAAGGCAGATGAAGCGCCGGCATATTGAGTGATTTCGGAGGCGATCCTGCCCCCGGTACAACTTTCTGCCACGCTATAGGTCATCCCCTTTTCCGTGAGGATTTTTCCAATCAACTCTGCAATGGAGGTTTCACCCTCAAAGCCCACAGCAATATCGGAAAGCATTTCTTCCAAAATTTCCATTTGTGAGTCCACACTTTTCTCCAATGCCTTTTTGTCTTTCCCTGTAGCGGAAAGCCGTAAGCGGACTTTTCCCAAGGAAGGCAAATAAGCAAGTTTGATGTCTTCCGGCAATTCGTTTTCCCAATCGGCAATCCTTTCGGCAATGGCACTCTCCCCCAGCCCATAGGTTATAAGCGTTTTGTGATATATATGCGGCCTGTTGAAGCGTTTTATTACCCGCGGTAAAACTTCTTCCTGTAAAAGATGTTTCATTTCATACGGTACACCCGGAAGCGAAACAAAAACTACTTCATCCATATCCATCCACATGCCGGGGGCTGTGCCGTATTGGTTCATCAAGATAGTAGCCTTGGAGGGAACCATTGCCTGGCGAAAGTTCGCCGGCAGCGGTTTATTTAGTTGGTATTTTTTGAAAAGTTCTTTTACATTATCAATCACGGCGGGATCTTCCACTAAAGTATCGCCGAAAAAATCACAGAACGTTTGTTTGGTAACATCGTCCTTTGTGGGACCCAAGCCGCCGGTTATTATAACAAGATCGGCATGTTTTTTTGCGTCTTCAAATGCTTGTAGAATATGTTTGCGGTCATCTTGCACCGAGGTAATCTGATAGACTTTTACGCCCACCTTATTCAATTCTTTCGAAATATAGGCTGAATTGGTATCAACAATCTGGCCTATGAGAATCTCATCGCCTATGGTAATTATTTCTGCAAGCATGTTATAGTTGGAAGTCTTGTTTCAGCTCGTCAAATACGTGGTTTAAGGTGCTAAGTACATTCTCTAAATGTGGGAGGACTGTAGCCTTACTTTTGGATGTCTTTGACCATGCTTCAATACTGGTAATATCCTTAAGCGCATCTATACCAAACATCTCAATATTTGGTTTCATTTTATGGGCAAATTGGTATGCCAATTCCCTGTTTTCATTCTCGATGGCTTCTTCCATGGAGTGCAAATCAGGCGGAATTTCATCTAAAAATGTCTGTGCCAATATTTTTAGGAAATCCTGATCCCCATCAGCGATTTCACTAAGATTCTCCTTTGCATAATATTTGGTCATCTCACTTAACTTTTATGGAAAACATTTCGGTTTCCTCTATAAACCCCTTCAAAACATCGTTGGTTTCAACCTTGCCAACACCTGCGGGAGTTCCGGTAAAGATAATGTCCCCGATTTTCAGCGTAAAATATTTTGAAATATATTCGATTAAAGCATCGATTTTCCACATCATCAGCATAGAATTGCCATTTTGGACGGTATTTCCGTTGCGTTCTAGGCTGAAATTTATATTATTCACATCCTTAAATTGCTCTTTTTCAATGAATTTTCCGATAACTGCGGAACCATCAAAAGCTTTCGCTTTTTCCCAAGGAAGTCCTTTTTCCTTTAAGTCGGCCTGCAGATCTCTAGCCGTAAAATCAATACCCAAACCTATTTCATCATAATATTTGTGGGCAAATTTCTGGTCTATATGTTTTCCTATTTTATTGATACGGACCAATAATTCCACCTCGTAGTGCACTTCATTTGAAAAATCTGGAATAAAGAACGGCTGTTTCTTTAACAATATTGCAGTATCCGGCTTTAAAAAAATAACGGGATCGGTTGGTTTTGCGTTATCCAGTTCCTTAATATGGTCTGCATAATTTCGACCTATACAGATTATCTTCATTATAAATTTAGAATTTTGTATTTAACTTTTGAAGCCGAATGCGGGTGAGCACCTGTTTTGTGTACAGCGGAAAATCGGCGTTCAACAACCAGCCAAAGTAGCCAGAATCTTTTTCCAAAATTTCGGTTACCAAATTTCCCTTATACTTTCCAAAAGAGAAAATCTCGATACCATCTTCGTTGTAACTTATAAAACCTGCAAAATCGGCATGATCGCGGTGTGAACTGAAATCGGCCAAATAATTGACATCGTTTTGTAGTTCCGGATACCTGTCTAATTGCGCCTTCAACACTTCGTAGGTTGCATTTGTATCGGCAGCGGCGCTGTGGGCATCGGTTAGATCCTTATTGCAATAAAATTTATAGGCAGCCTCGAGTGTGCGCTTTTCCATTTTGTGGAAAATAGTCTGCACATCTACCGAAAGGGCTTTTTTCATATCAAAATCCACTTCGGCGCGAAGCAATTCTTCCGCAAGCAACGGAATGTCAAAACGGTTGGAGTTGAACCCGCCCAGGTCGCTATCCTTAATCAACGCATATATTTTTGGCGCCAATTCCTTAAATGTTGGTTCGTTGGCAACCATTTCATCAGTAATTCCGTGGATTGCCGATGCGCCCTCGGGAATAGGCATTTCGGGATTTACGCGCCAGGTGTGGCTTTCCTTGTTTCCGTTTGGAAAAACCTTTAAAATGGCTATTTCCACAATTCGGTCCGTTGCCACGTTTACCCCAGTGGTTTCAAGGTCGAAAAAGCAAATCGGTTTTTTTAAGTTGAGTTCCATTGTTTTGTTTTGTGGTGCAAAGATACTTTTAATTGAAGTTTTGAGGGTGCATAAAAATCAAAAAGGGAGATTTTGAATTCAAAACCTCCCTTTTCGCAATATGTATTCGAATTAAATTTCTCGGTTAACGTCCCACGCTTCCAAATAGTCGGCTACGCGTTTTACGAATTGTCCGCCCAAAGCGCCATTTACCACACGGTGGTCGTAACTGTGCGAAAGGAACATTTTATGGCGAATCCCGATAAAATCACCTTCCGGGGTTTCAATTACCGCCGGTACTTTTCGGATTGCGCCCAATGCGAGAATACCCACTTGCGGTTGGTTGATAATTGGCGTTCCCATAATACTTCCGAAAGTTCCCACGTTTGTAACGGTGTACGTTCCACCCTGTATTTCGTCGGGTTTCAATTTATTTTCGCGAGCGCGGGTCGCAAGGTCGTTCACCGCTTTGCTCATTCCCACCAGATTCAATCGGTCAGCATTTTTAATTACCGGCACAATAAGGTTTCCGTCCGGCAGGGCTGCCGCCATTCCCAGATTTATATTTTTACGTTTGATGATATTGTTGCCGTCCACCGCAATATTCATCATCGGGAAGTCTTTCAGCGCCTTTGCTACGGCTTCCATAAATATTGGGGTAAACGTTAAATTTTCGCCTTCCCTTTTTGCAAAGGCACCTTTCACCTTATTTCTCCAGTTCCAAACATTAGTAACATCGCACTCCACGAAAGACTGCACGTGCGCCGAAGTTTGAGTGCTTTCAATCATATGGTGGGCAATGAGCTTGCCCATTCGTGTCATTTCAACTATTTCATCTTCCCCGCTTACGGAAACCGGAGCCTTTGGTTTTGCTGGTTCTGTGGCTTGCGCTTTGGCAGTTTGGGGATTTTTGGCCTCCACTACTGTTTGCGGCTGTGGAGTTTCAGTTTTTGAAGTTGCGCGATTTTCAACATATTCCAAAATATCGTTTTTGGTTACGCGCCCGTCTTTTCCGGTGCCCGAAATTGCGTCCAGTTCTTCCTGTGAAATATTCTCGGCAGCCGCAATATTCTTTACCAAAGGTGAATAAAACCGGTCGCCGGTATTTTCAATCTTTGCTTGTGTGGTCTCCTTGGCAGTTTCCACTTGCTTTTCCACTTCCTTCACAATTTCGGGCGAAGGAGCGCTTTCCGCAGTTGTCTTTTCCGTTCCGTTGCTTCCGGCAGTTTCAATTATGGCGATGGTCTGGCCTACTTGCACCACATCATCAACGTTGAAAAGCTTTTCGACCAAAACGCCATCTACTTCGCTGGGCACTTCGCTATCTACCTTATCGGTAGCAATTTCAAGTACAGCTTCATCAGCTTCAATGGTGTCGCCCACTTCCTTTAGCCAGTTGGTCAACGTTGCCTCTGCAACGCTCTCACCCATTTTGGGCAGTTTCAATTCAAATTTTGCCATAACTATTGATGTACGATTTCCAATTTACAATTTTTTGATTTTGAATAAATCATTCCCACACTCACCAATCACCACTCATCAAGCACTACTCAAAAATCGTTGCAAAATTAGTTAAAATTTGTTCGTTCTGGGTTTCAAATTTCTTAAAAAACAACCACACCGCCCTTTTCGTCGCTTTGGTCGCTTCCTATTATGAAATTACAACCCGGTGGCCGTATGCGGAAACGGTTGTTCTGCCCTTTTAGCTGTTTCATCAATTTGAAGATTTCTTTATAGGAAATATATTCGGCATCAAAGACCAAGAGACTGTTTTTGAGCACTATCTGAAAATGCACATTTTTTGAAACCATCTGGAAAACGGTTGCGGTGGAAGCCGATAGTTGCTCCAGAAGCTCGATATTTTCAGTGAAGAAATAATTTCGCTCAAGGTTTGGCAATGGCACCACTTTCTTATCGGCAGAAATTTTATGTGCGGCCTTTGCCAATGCGACGCCGGCAGAAACGGAACTTTCCAAAAGAAAATTTTTGTTGAAATGCTTTCGGTAAAAAATTTGCATTGCCCCGTAAAAACGTTCAAAATAAGCATCGTCCTTTTTGGTGCTCTCTCCTTTGTAGTGAAGCACCGTTGTATTTCCCAGGTAATGGTTTTGGTAGCCGGCCTTGGTTATTTTGTAGCTGAAATCTATGTCTTCCCCGTACATAAAATAATCCTCGTCAAAACCGCCCACTTCGTGGTAAATACTTCTTTTTAAAAGCATAAAGGCCCCAACGAGCACCTCTACTTTGCCCTGCTCTGTTTCCAGAATTTGGTTGGCGTAGTATTTCTTTGTGAAGCCGGTAATTTTTAAGAGTGAAACCTTTGGCGTGGGAAGGTTACGTTTGCTCTCGGGAAGGAAATGTCCGGTGCCATCCATTAAATAAACACCCAAGGCACCAACGTTTTCAATACTTTCGTAATATTCCACGGCTTTTCTAAAAGTATCTTCAGAAACTGCTGTGTCTGGATTTAAGATACAAACGTACTCGCCTTTTGCAACGGCCACAGCTTGGTTATTCGCTTTGCTAAAACCTACGTTCTCCTTGTTTTCAATCAAAACAACCTTGGGAAAAAGAGTCTTGACCATTTGGCAGCTATCGTCTTTTGAAGCATTGTCAATGACTATTATTTCAGCATCCCAATGCTCCGTAGCTTTCTGGACTGAACGAATGCACTGCTCCAGAAAATAACGCACATTATAATTGAGAATAACGACTGAAAGCTTCAAGGTTTAGGTGTTTTTTAGTGAAGATTCAAAAGGAATTCGGTGCAGAATACTTCGGCCGAGGGTAACCTCATCCGCATACTCAAGCTCATCGCCTACTGAAATTCCACGGGCAATGGTGGTGGTAGTTATATTATAAGGTTCAATTTGCTTATAGATGTAAAAATTGGTGGTATCGCCTTCCATCGTAGAACTGAGCGCAAAAATAAGTTCGCGGACGTTGCCCGTCATTACCTTCTCCACTAAGGAAGGAATGGTTAAATCGCCGGGACCGATACCGTCCATCGGCGAAATTTTTCCACCCAAAACGTGGTAGTGGCCACGGTACTGGCTGGTGTTCTCAATGGCCATTACATCGCGAATGTCTTCAACCACACAAACCAATTGCTCATCGCGGCGTGGGTTCGCACAAATCTCACAGAGTTTTGTATCGCTGATGTTGTGGCAATTTGCACAAAAATTTATTTCCTCGCGCATTTTTACCAAGCCCGCTGCCAATTTTTGTGATTGTTCTTTAGGCTGTTTCAGCAAATGAAGCACGAGTCGAAGCGCGGTACGCTTACCAATTCCGGGGAGTTGGGACATTTCGTTTACCGCATTTTCAAGTAGTTTTGAAGAAAATTCCATAGTATTTTTACAGCAGCCAAGTTAAAAAAAATGCTTCAGAAAAAGAGACTTTTCCTGAAGCATTCCTATTATAAAAGTGATTCTTAATTTATAAGAAGTTTTTTAGTCGCCGTACCCTCTTCACTATTGATACGAACAAAGTAGGTTCCGCTGGAAAGAGAGGAAACATCAACCGAATGCCTGTTCGAAATTGAAGATTCGGTTTCATAAATAAGAAGTTTTCCGGAAATATCAAAAATCCTGATTTCAGCTTTCATCGCCTTTGGTAAGACAATAGTAAATTGAGAGTTTGCTGGGTTTGGATATAAAGACACGTTATTTTCAGAAATTCTATCTTCAACTCCCGCAACACCAGTAACCAATGGAGATGCCCAAAGGCCTCTTCCGTAAGTTCCTGCATACAGCAAGCCATCAACTTTGTTAATTTCCAACTCATTTACATATACATTTGGCAACAGGTTACTGTAAGGCTGCCAATCTGTGAAGGTATTGTCTATATAATAAATTCCGTAATCCATACCCAAATACAGTCCATCTTGACCATTATCATCCCATACTACCGCAAAAGCACTAAAATTTGGAAGGTTCTTTTTATAGTTTATCCAAGTTGCGCCTCCATCATTTGAAACCATTACACGGTTTGTTGAAGTTACGGCTACGGCAATTTTATTAGGATCCGTAGGATGTATTGCTATTGAATTAATTGCTCCACCAGCGTTTGTAGTTTGCACCCAATCGGTTGCTCCCCCATCAGTTGTTTTGAAAAGAAATGCAGCTCTGGAAGCATACATTATTTGGTTATCGGATGGTGCGATTTTTAAATTATCAAGATTTGCACCTAGATTTTGTGAAACTGCTGTCCAGCTTCCTCCAAAAGTTGTAGATTTATAAACAACATTGTAACCTACATATATTACGTTATCAGTAATTGGATCTTGCTCAAATGGAGTAACCCAATTTCCTGATCCATTTCCAGGCTCGTTAAGGCCGGTATAGGAACTTCCTCCGTTATTGGAACGATAAAGTTGACCTCCCTGGGTAGTACCGTAAAATAAATTATTGTTGGTTTTATCTATAAATGATTCCATACCATCTGCTCCCAACCAATCTCTCCATCCAGTAGCGGCAGTATAAAACGAAGTGCCATTATCCTGGGAACCTCCTGAAACTATAACATCGGCTGTTTGTGAAACTCCTATTTTATAAAATTGACGAATTCCTAAACCATCGGTTAAATCTTCGTAATAATTGGCAGTAACTGTTCCTGTATTCGCAGCTTTAAAAACACCTCCATCGGTAACCGCAAATAAAGAAGTTCCGTAGAATTGAAGATCATCTACATCGGCGTGGCAGTAACCAATATTTTGAGAAGAAGCGTTTCCTGGAATCCAATCTGAAGTACACGAAAAATTAACACCCCCGTTTGTGGAGCGCCAAGTAAGGATTCCTGCTATATGCACTTCGTTTACATCAGTTGGGTTAACCGCAATACCCATATCGCGAGGAGCTTGACCGCTATTGTCATTTCCGCTAGTGCTATAACCAAAAAAGTTAAGGCTTCCATGATTTAATTTTGTGAAGGAACCACCGCTATCATTGGAAGTATAAAACCCCCCAAATCTACCGCCGTTTGCTTCCAAAACATATACCACGTTTGCGTCATCTGCAGAAACACCAATCATTTTTGCCCCGGAGGTAAAACCGCCAATTGTAGTGAATGTGGCTCCGCCATCTGTAGATTTGTGAAAACCGCTTCCTGAAGCGTATACTACTGAAAGATCGCCTGGTTTAAATTCAACATCATAACCGCTATTGTCTCCTGAAACTACTTTCACCCAATTGGCACCGCCATCTGTGGTTCTATAAATTCCAGAGTTTTCAGAAGTACCAAATATCATATTAGTATTAGACGGGTTGATTACTATCTTGTTTACCCTACTGCTTCCAATAGTTCCCAGAACATTCCAAGTGGCTCCGGCATCGGTTGATTTGAATATTTTTCCACTATTTGAACCAAAAAAATAGGTGTCAGAATCTGTTGGATCTATAGCAACTGAATAAACCGATAAGTTAGAGAAATAATCACTTAAAGGCGTCCAAGTCTGGGCGCCATCGGTTGTTCTCCAAACACCGCCGGTATTTGCGCCAACAATCATATGGTTTGCATCTCCCTCGTCTATTGCAAGACCCGTAATTCTACCTACACCTGGGTTCCATCCTGATGTAGCGTTCCAGGAAGTTGGACCTAATTCTTGCCAGTTATCCGGAAGCACACGACGGCTGGATGCCGTTTCATTTAAATAAGCATTCCACTGTTGAAGTTCGTCTAAACGTTCCTCGGTTGTAGGAAGATATCCATCCTCTTTCACTCTTCTGAGAGCGTTGTACTCCCATCTTTTAAATTGTTTGTACCCACTTCCACGACCTTTGTCTTTATCGGCAAAGTGAGCTTCGGCACTGTCAATAATCTCTTGTACCTTATAGGTACCCGCATCAATCATCTCAAGGTATTCCTGTGCCTGAACGACAAAAGAACCAAAAAATAATGTAAAAAGTAGAAGTAATTTAAAACGCATCTTTTTAATTTTAAGGAAGTTACATAATATATTTATCAAAGTTTTCAAATGTATCAAAAATAAAAATGGTAGAGAAACCAAACTTTGTATTTTTACCGAAAAAGTATCTCTAAATTTCTGTAGTCTCATATCTTATGCAACCCTTACATATTCTGCTTTTAATTGTTGGTTATTTTTTGGTTTTGATTTTAGTTTCCTTTTTGACCAATAGAGGCGGAAGCAATGCCGATTTCTTTAAGGCAGGAAAACAGTCGCCATGGTATTTGGTTGCCTTTGGAATGATTGGCGCCTCGCTGAGTGGCGTTACCTTTATATCGGTTCCCGGATGGGTAGAGGCTTCAAAGTTTAGTTATTTTCAGGTTGTACTGGGCTATATTGTGGGCTATGCAGTTATTGGCACGGTGCTGCTTCCGCTGTATTACCGTTTAAATTTGACTTCAATTTATACCTATCTGGAAGGACGATTCGGGAATGCTTCCTATAAAACCGGAGCATCGTTTTTTCTGCTTTCAAGGGTAGTTGGAGCGAGTTTTCGGTTGTATTTAGTGGCGGTGGTGCTGCAAAGCCTGATTTTTGACCAAATGAATATTCCGTTTTGGGTGACAGTTACTATCACAATTTTACTCATTTGGCTCTATACCTTCAAAAGCGGAATAAAGACAATCGTATGGACCGATACGCTGCAAACGCTGTTTATGTTAGTTGCCGTTGGCGTTTCGGTATATTATGTTTCCACAGATTTAGGTCTTTCGGGAAGCAATCTTTTCAATTTTATTGCCGATAGCGATATGAGCCAGATTTTCTTTTTTGACGATTGGAAATCGGGCGACCATTTTGTGAAACAATTTATTAGCGGTGCATTTATCGCCATAGTAATGACGGGACTGGACCAAGACATGATGCAGAAAAACCTCACCTGCCGCAATCTGAAGGATGCCCAAAAAAATATGTTTTGGTTTACTATTGTTCTGACCATCGTAAATTTTGTGTTTTTGGTTTTAGGTTTACTGCTTACGGTTTACGCAGCACAGAATGGGATTGACGCCCATAAAGACCAATTGTACCCAACGCTGGCAATGCAAAACGAATTCGGTTTTGGGGTTGCAATTCTTTTCATTTTAGGATTGATTGCCGCAGCTTACAGCAGTGCCGATAGCGCTTTGACCGCGTTGACCACCTCTTTCAGTATTGATATTTTGGGAATTGAGAAAAAGTATGACGAAGCAAAACAGGTACGCGTTCGCAAAATGATTCACATCTTGGTTTCCTTGTTACTTATTTTGGTAATTATAATTTTCAAATATGTAATCGCAGATGCTTCGGTAATTGCGAAACTTTTTGTTTTTGCGGGTTATACCTACGGCCCACTTTTGGGACTTTACGCGTACGGACTTTTTACGAAATGGAACGTAAAGGATAAATTGGTGCCCGTGGTGGCCATATTGACTCCGTTTTTGGGATATGCAATTAGCGCCCTCAGCGCGGCATACCTGAATTTCGAATTCGGATTCTTTATACTTATCCTGAATGGCGCGCTTACCTTCTTCGGTTTAATATTGATTCGTACCCAAAAGAACTAAGGTGCAGGCCACTTCAAATGCAATATTGTTCTTTTTGAGAATTTCGTAAAATTCAGGATTTTCGGTGCCTGGATTGAAAACGACGCGTTTCGGTTTCAACGAAACGATATAATCGTAATATTCAACTTGGCGTTTCGGATTTAGATAGAGGGTTACCGTGTCAATATCTTCAAAGTGTTCCTTTTCCGTGGCAATGGTTACGCCTGCTACCTCCCCTGTTTTAAGGCCCACCGCCTCCACGGGATGCCCATATTTTACCAAACGATTTATGGCAATGTTTGAATATCTTCCCGGATTCAGGCTCGCGCCGAGTACTAATGTTTTCTTCATTCCGATAGTTTTTTTATGAAAATACAATACTCTTCAGCAAGATTTCATAAATGTTCGTTAAAATGAAGTGGAGCTTGAAACATTCGGAAGATTTCAACGTCTATATAGTACTTACACTTCATTCTTTACTGCGACAATTTTTACGTTGATGGTTAGTGTTAATGATAGCAGTAAAGATTCAAACCCGGAGCACCCGCTTCGGGTTTGTTTTTTTAAACTTTTTCTAAAAAAATTGTAACAGAAAAAAATATACATCGTCTTTTATATAGAAATACGAAAACATTTGCGCCTTTAGTATGTTATACAAGGTAATATTTAATGCAATATAATGGTATTTTATTTCATTAATCATTAACATCAATCAATCACACAAATGAAAACAATTTTAGTTTTGATCGCCTGCATCACCTTCGGAATACTCAATGCCGCGGCAGGCCCCACAGAAGATTCCGGTAACATCTATGGCCGGGTGACGGACAAAGTCCTAAATGAACCTCTCCCCTATGTAACAGTAGTAGTAAAAAAATTAAATGGTGAAATTATTACTGGCGCAGTAACCGACGATGCGGGAAAATTTGAAATCCATAAAATACCGGAAGGCCGCTGCAACATTAGCATCCAGTACATAGGCTATAAAGTATTTACCACGGAAATAAATATTACAAAAGGAAATGCAACTATTGACTTGGGCAACATATTGTTGGAAGAAGACATTGCGTCCTTGGATGAAGTGAATATTGTAGCCGAGAGATCAACGATTGAACAACGCTTGGACAAAAAAGTAATAAACATTGGTAAAGATTTATCTACCGCGGGACCGACTGCATCAGATATTATGAACAATTTGCCTACCGTGAGTATCGACCCACAATCTGGCGAGCTTTCCATGCGCGGCAATGAGAATGTTCGCGTAATGGTGGACGGAAAGCTCTCAAACATTCCAGTTGCCCAATTGCTAAAGCAGATTCCGTCTTCGTCAATCAAACAAATAGAGCTGATCACTAACCCTTCGGCAAAGTACAATCCCGAGGGAATGAGCGGATTGATCAACATAATTCTTCATAAAAACGTGAATGTGGGCTTTAATGGAAATGCTTCCGTAGGGCTAACTTTTAGGGAAAACGCAAAATTCAATGCGGGCTTGGATATGAATTACCGCAATGGCAAATTTAACTTTTACACCAACCTGGGTAACAACGTTTCCAAACACGAAAACAACGGTCTCATTACGCGTTCACTCAATAATTCCAGAGAAGTAATCCACTTTTTGGATGACAGTAAATCCAATCTCTTCAAAGTGGGACTGGACTTTTACTTAAATGAAAAAAATACGCTGTCCTTTTTCACAAACCAAAACATATATGACGGAAAAGGAAATGGAAGCTCCACTATCTTCTATCTGGATCAACCATCTCTCAACCAGGAACAGTTGTTCTTTTACGGCAATGAAAATATCGCTTCACAATATAATTTTGATTACAAAGTAAGTTTTGATGAAACTGAGCATACGTTGGAATTGGAAGCAGATTATAATGTATTTTCAAATGAAACTGATGGCAAATATGTCTTTAACGGGGCCTCACCCCTAGAAAATTTTAAAGACAGTGATGAAACGGACCGCAGCCAACTTACCGTGAACCTCGATTATGTAAATCCGTTATCAGAAAGTTTAAAAATTGAAGCGGGTGCCGAAGCAAGACTATTTGAAACGAAGATAGATTTTGCCTCAAATGGCCAAAGCTATAACGCCAATGGCCAATTGGTGCCCACGCCTTCAACCCATTTTGAATACGTCCGAGATATTTATTCATTTTACACTACGGTTGGAAAAACCTTTGAAAAATGGTCCTATCAATTAGGAGCGCGAATTGAAAATGTTAGCGTACAAGCCGACACGAACAATGTACGGGCTTTTACGAATGACTACTTCCAAATATATCCCAGTGCCTTTGTAACCTATTCTCCTTCGGAAAAAAACCAGTATCAGCTTAGTTATAGTCGGAGAGTGGACCGTCCAGGACTTGATCAGGTAAATCCTATTCGCGAGTTTAGCACGCCATTGATTTCTTCTTACGGAAATATCAATCTTGAGCCTCAGTTTACCAATTCCATAGAGGCCAATTACACAAGAAACTTAGATGTGGGCAGCATTACCGCAGGCATTTTTTATCGCATTGTGGATAACGAAATAAACCGAGCCATTCTTGTGGACCGCACAAATCTAGATCGCTCCATATTAACTTTCCAAAATTTTGAAAGCACTGACTCCTACGGACTCGAAATTTCGGGAAATTATAAACCTACCAAGTGGTGGAGTGTCAACAGCAGTTTTGAACTCTATAAGAAAACCCAAAAAGGAATCACCGAAATTTTTGAAAATCCTACGGGAACGCCTGCAGTAGAAGATATAGTCACCCAAGTTGCGGAAGTTGATAACGTATCATGGAATGTGCGAATGATGAATAATTTCACCGTCACAAAAAATCTTACGTTCTCCGCTTTCGGATTGTACCGCGCTAAGAACAAAGGCATTCAGTTTGAATCGGAACCACGTTATTTCGTTAATCTGGGCGCACGATACAGCTTATGGGAAGGCCGAGGAACTTTCAGCGTAAATTACAACGATGTTTTTGATTCCATGAAATTTGCCTTCAGCGGTGATACGCCTTATCCACAGAGCGGTGAATTCAAAAATGAAAGCAACACCATTTACGTGGGATTAACCTATAGATTTGGCGGCGGAAACTATCGCGCAAAAAGCCGAAAAAATAGAGATGATAACACATCATCCGGTGGCGGAGGGCTGTTTTAAACCGTTATTCTTTTGTTAAAAAAGATTTCGTAATGAAACTAATATAGATTTCAACTCGTCTATTAAGTACAATACCTAAAATTTCATTTTATAATTTATTTGAATTAGCCTTTTAACGAATTATACCTTTTTTAGGTAAAACAAAAGCCTTTCAGTTTTCCTGAAAGGCTTTTTATATTTTCAACCGAAGCATTATTACCATCTAATAATAGCACTTCCCCAAGTGAAGCCACTCCCGAAGGCTGCCAAAACCACCAAATCGCCTTCTTTGATTTTTCCTTCTTCCCACGCTTCCGTCAGTGCGATTGGAATGGATGCTGCCGTAGTGTTTCCGTATTTTTGAATGTTGTTGAAAACCTGCTCGTCGGTCAATTTCATTTTTTGTTGAATGAATTGCGAAATGCGAAGGTTGGCCTGATGCGGAATCAACATATCAATATCTTCAACCTTCAAATTATTGGCCTCCAACCCTTCCTGAATAACCTCAGCAAAACGAACAATGGCGTGCTTAAACACAAACTGTCCGTTCATCACCGGATAATACGGGATGTCTTCCTGTGGGTTTTCGGCAATTATTTCCGGCACCCAATGTTCGGTGCTCGGCCCTTTTAGCGAAAGTTCGTTTTTATGTTGCCCTTCGCTGTGAAGATGGGTGGAGAGAATACCGCCTTTTCCGGTTTCATTTCTGGAAACCACCGCTGCCCCGGCGCCGTCGCCAAAAATGACCGACACATTTCTGCCGCGCGTGGTCATATCCAGTCCGCCGCTGTGGTTTTCACTTCCAATTACCAAAACGTTTTTGTACATCCCTGTTTTCACAAATTGATCCGCAACCGAAAGCGCATACACAAAACCACTGCACTGGTTGCGCACGTCTAAGGCAGGAATGGTCCGCATCCCCATCATTTCCTGCACTTCCACTCCACCGCCCGGAAAATACATATCTGGACTCAGTGTGGCAAAAACGATCATATCTATATCGTTTGGCTTAAGTTTGGCACGATCCAAAGCAATAGTTGAAGCTTTTACTGCCATTACTGAAGTGGAGTTGCCATCGCCCTTTTTTATATGTCTTCGCTCTTTAATACCCGTACGTTCCTGGATCCACGCATCGTTGGTATCCATTAACTTTGAAAGGTCGTCATTGGTAACCACATTTTCGGGCACATAATATCCTAAACCGGTAATTTTTGAAGTGTACATTTAATTCAATTTAAAATAGTTCCGAAAGATAACCATATACCGCTTTTAAAGGAAACAAAACTCAGTTTATATAGTATGCGTGCATAGCAAATACGTTCTCCTAAATTTGAATATCTTTAGAACTTAAATTTTACACTTATGAAAAAACTCATCGCCATTGTTACCCTTCTCCTGCTATCAGGAAATTTTATTGCACAGGAAAAACTCACCTATCAAAAACCGCCAAAGGAAATTCTGGAGCTTGTGGACGCGCCCTTGGCCCCTTCCGTTTGGATTGACAGCAATGGTGAAAATGTGGTCCTTTTTTATCGCGATGCATATAAATCTATCGCGGAGCTTTCCGAAGCTGAATTGCGGTTGGGCGGGCTTCGGATAAATCCAAAAACCAACATCGGTAGCCGAACCCGGTTTTACAACAATATAAAAGTGAAAAAGGCTTCCGAAAAAGATGCTCGGCAAGTAGCGGGAATTCCCAACAATCCACGGCTTTCAAACTTTACCATTTCACCCGACCAAAAAATGGTTGCCTTTTTGAATACGGTGGAAGATGGCGTACAGCTTTGGCTGGCAGATATTGAAAACGGCACCGCCAAACAACTGAGCACTTTAAAGGTAAATGCTAATATGGGCGACCCGATCAATTGGTTTAAGGACGGCAGCGCGTTGTTGGTAAATGTAATTCCGAAGGATAGAAAGGAACTGATAAACACAGACAAAGCAGTTCCCGATGGCCCGACCATTACCGTAAGCGGTGGTGAAAAGGCCCAAAACAGAACCTATCAGGATTTGCTCAGTAGCCCAAACGACGAATTTAACTTTGAGCAATTGGCGCTTTCGGAAATAAAAAAGATTTCATTGGACGGAAAAGTTGCCGATTTTCTTCCTACCGCTATGTACGACGAGCTTGATTTTTCGCCCGATGGCAATTATGTAATGGTAAATACCATTAAAAGACCCTTCTCCTATATTGTGCCTTACAACCGTTTTCCATTTGAAACCAATATTTATAGCAAAGAAGGGAAACTCATTCAAAAAGTGAACGATGTACCGCTGAACGAAGTAGAACCGAAAGGTTTTATGGCAACCCGAATGGGCAAAAGAAGAATGGATTGGCGCGCCGATAAACCCGCAACCATTTATTGGGCCGAGGCATTGGACAAAGGCGATCCGGAAGTAAAAGTGGACTATCGCGATGCCGTTTACCAATTGGAAGCTCCATTCAACGGAAAGGAAAAACTGCTTTTGAAAACCATAAACCGCTATTCAGGAATTACTTGGGGGAACGATAACCTTGCAATTGCTTCGGATTATTGGTGGAACGACCGGAATACAAAATCCTATCTGTTCAATCCTTCAAATGCTTCGGAAACGCCAAAGATTATTTTTGATAGAAATTATCAGGACAGATATAACGACCCTGGCAATTTTGTAACCGCCCGAAACGATTTTGACGAAAGGGTTCTCGAAATGGTTGACGGCAACGCCTTTCTGATGGGCGATGGCTTTTCGGACAAGGGACAGTTTCCGTTTGTGGATGAATTCAACTTAAAAACACAAAAGACGAAACGCATCTACCAGTCCGAATATACCGATAAGCTGGAAAATCTGAATTCCGCAATCGATATGAAAAAAGGGAAGATTTTAGTGCGGATAGAATCGCAGAACGAATACCCCAATTATTACTTCAGAAATATTAAAAAGAAGAATGATTTAACGCCAGTTACATCATTTGAAAATCCTTTTAAGAGCATCCAAAATGTACACAAGGAAGTGATTACTTACAAACGCGACGACGGCTTGGAGCTTGAGGGCACTTTGTACTTGCCAATTGGGTACGACAAAGAAAAGAAAGAAAAAATGCCGATGCTTCTTTGGGCCTATCCACGCGAATTTAAGGACAAAAACAGCGCGTCGCAAAACACGACCAACCCGAATGAATTTATTTACCCATATTACGGCTCGCCTATTTATTGGGTAACCCAGGGCTATGTGGTTTTGGACGATGCTGCATTCCCAATTGTGGGCGAAGGTGATGAAGAGCCTAACGATACCTTTAGGACCCAATTGGTTGGCAACGCCAAAGCTGCCATTGATGCCGTTGACAAAATGGGCTATATCGATAGAAATCGTGTAGGCGTAGGTGGCCATTCCTACGGCGCGTTTATGGTTGCAAATTTGTTGAGCCACTCCGATCTTTTTGCTGCTGGAATAGCCCGAAGCGGTGCATACAATAGAACCCTTACGCCTTTTGGTTTCCAAAGTGAGGAACGCAGCTATTGGGATTCGCCCGAAACCTATAATACCATGTCACCTTTTATGCACGCCGACAAAATGAAGACGCCACTGTTGCTCATCCACGGGGAAGCTGATAATAACTCAGGCACCTATCCGCTACAAAGCGAGCGTTATTTCAATGCTTTAAAAGGTTTGGGAGCAACGGCAAGACTGGTTATGCTGCCGAAGGAAAGCCACGGCTACAGTGCAAAGGAGAGCATTTTGCACGTACTATGGGAACAGGATCAATGGCTAGACAAATACGTAAAAAACAAAAATGAAAACCCGGTAAACGTTTCCGAAGAAATGAAGCAATAGCTTAAAATACAAAAAAAGGGCGCATAAAATGCGCCCTTCTTAAACAACCTAACCAATTAAATAATAGAATATTTTTACTTTTTCATAGCAATTTAATATTCGATTACTCCCTGTAAAGATACCACACTTTGTTTAGTGTAATTGTTAAAGGATTAAACAAAGTTTTGTTAAAGTTTAAACGTAATTCTTATAATTATTTATCGTGACCTTCGCTCCCAAATCGTTCATCAAATTATAAAGGCCGAAAAAAGTTCGATTTATATATAGGAAATGTTTGGAACCGCGATTCCCGTTCATTTTTCGAAGCTCGGTATCCTTTGAATATTTATTGCTCAACTCGGCAATCTTTCCGAAGAATTCTTCGTCGGAAAAATCAAAGCTTTCGCTGTGAAAAGGTTGGGTGAACAGACTTAGCATTTCGTGAAACAGCTCTGAAAAGAACTTTGTTTCCTCGGGCGAATCTTCCCTTTTTAAAATTTCCAAGGCGTACATTTTTTCCAAAAATACTTCCGGATTGTTGATGTTTTCTGGTTTTGCCAATTCAAAATAAGGCACATAGAATTCCTCGGGAACGGTTTTTACACAACCAAAATCTATCGCAATCAAATTTGCGTCTTCGTCCACCAAAAAATTTCCCGGATGCGGATCGGCGTGCACGCGCTTCAATTGGTGCATTTGGAACATATAGAAATCCCACAGGGTCTGCCCTACTTTTTGGGCTTTTGCCCTATCGGTATTCGTTTGGGTGAATTCTGAAAGGTGCTGCCCCGTCATCCAGTCCATTGTGATTATGCGCTCGCCGGAAAGTTCTTCGTAATACTTCGGAAATTTTAAATTTGGAATGTTTTTACAGGCATCGGTGATTTCCTTGCTTTGTTCCACTTCCAACAAATAGTCGGTCTCTTCCAGCAATTTATCTTCCACTTCCCTGAAATATTTGTCGCTGTCCTTTCCTTTTATATTGAACATTTTCATTGCCACCGGCTTCACCATGGCCAGATCGCTGCTGATGCTTTCCGCAACGCCGGGATATTGTATTTTTACAGCCAAGTTTTTACCGTCCTTTGTGGCTCTGTGCACTTGCCCAATACTCGCCGCCGCAACCGATTCGGCATTAAAAGTGTCGTAAAGGCTTTCGGGCGTATCGCCAAAATATTTTTTAAAAGTTTTGCGGACCAGGGGCGCGGAGAGCGGCGGCACCTGAAATTGCGCCAACGAAAATTTTTCAACATAGGCCTTTGGCATAATGTTTTTTTCCATACTCAGCATTTGCGCCACTTTCAGCGCGCTGCCCTTCAGGTTTTTCAGGCCGTCGTAAATATCCTCTGCGTTGCTTTCGTTCAATTCGTCTTTTGTGGTTTCGGAATTGACGAGCTTTTTGCCGTAATACTTCAAATAATTGCCGCCCACTTTTACGCCGGTGGTCATCAATTTTGAAGCACGTTGGATTTTATTCGTGGGAATTTTGTCTATCGTCTTCATTAGGCCATTTTTTCTTTCCATAAAAATTTTCCGAAGTCAAGCACGCTTTCCAGCGGTTGGGTATCGAAAACATCAAAAATGGCGCGTACCGATTTCTCGATTGCAATATCTGTATTTTCAAAACCTGCAGAGTTATCGTCCATCCAGTATTTCAATAGGAAAAGGGTTTGAATCCACGCCCCTTCGGAAAAAACGGTTACCGATTGCTTCAGGATTTTCAACTTTTTATCTTCGTTGTTTTCACGAATCAAATCTGCCGCGAAATGTTTTATATTCTGCCGAAGTCCTTTTAACTGGCTCAAATTCCTCATCATATTTTGATGTTCCCTTAAGGTGAAAAGAATATAGCTGCGGTTTAAGGTTAACAATTCAAAAAAGGTATAAAAAAACGTAAGCATTTTTTCTTGATTGGAATAGGCGGAATAATGCTCGTCCTTATTCGCCAAAAGAATTGTTTTCTTGTAAAACGAATTCCACACTTCCATTTGTAGCCCTTCAAAAGAGCCGAAATGTTCGTAGAATTCCGCTTCGGTAAAATTGTTCTCTTTACAAAATTTAAAAACACTGAGCGGTGCTTTTTCCTTTGTTAGCACCCATTCCATATAGGCCGTGGTTATCTTTTCGGCGCTCACACTTTTTTTGGAAGCTGTTTTTTTGATATTTCCTGTATTTGTTGCAGTCATTGTATTTAGGTATTATTTGTTGTAGGATAGGTCGTTATCCGATCACAAAGATAACATTTGTTTAAGGTTATAGTTATTAGGTTAAACAAAATGTTGTGTTAAAGTTTTGCGGAAAAGTTTTCAATTTTAAAGTGACAACGTGGCAGAAATGAGATGCTTGGTATTTTATTTGACTATTAGGAAATGAATTAATAGCATTATTAAATAAAACATAAGAAATATGAGCAAAGGAACTATTAATGTATCGGTGGACAATATTTTCCCGCTGATCAAAAAGTTTTTATACAGCGACCACGAGATTTTTCTTCGTGAATTGATTTCAAACGCAACGGATGCTACGTTAAAAATGAAGCATTTGGCGAACATCGGCGAAGCCGAGGGCGTGGAATACGGCAACCCAATTATTGAAGTGAAGCTGGACAAAAAGAAAAAGGAGCTTCGCATAATCGACCAAGGAATTGGGATGACGAAGGAAGAGGTTGAAAAGTACATCAACGAAATCGCTTTTTCTGGCGCCGAGGAATTCATTGAAAAATACAAGGACAAAAACGGAAAGGATGCCGGCATTATTGGGCATTTCGGTCTTGGGTTTTATTCGGCGTTTATGGTTGCAAAAAAGGTGGAAATCATCACCAAAAGCTACAAAGACGAGCCAGCGGTGCACTGGACCTGCGACGGTTCGCCGGAATTTACCATTGAAAAGGCCGACAAAAAGGAAAGAGGGACTGAGATTATCCTTCACATAGCCGACGATTCTACCGAGTTTTTGGAAGAAAGCCGCATCCGTGAGTTGCTTGTAAAATATAACAAGTTTATGCCGATTCCGATTAAATTCGGAACCCGCACCGAAACCCTTCCAAAACCCGAAGACGCAAAAGAAGACGACAAAGCGCCAACGAAGGAAGTTGACAATATCATCAATAATCCAAACCCGGCGTGGACAAAGCAGCCGACTGAATTGGAGGATAAAGATTATAATTCTTTTTACAGGGAATTGTACCCAATGCAGTTTGAGGAGCCGCTTTTCCACATTCACCTGAACGTTGACTACCCGTTCAATCTTACCGGAATTCTCTATTTCCCGAAGATGACGAACGATATGAGCATTCAAAAGGATAAAATCCAACTCTATCAAAATCAGGTTTTCGTAACCGATAATGTGGAGGGAATCGTGCCCGAATTTTTGACGATGCTCCGTGGGGTAATTGACAGTCCGGACATTCCGCTGAACGTTTCGCGAAGCTATTTGCAGGCCGATGGCGCTGTGAAAAAGATTTCGAGCTACATAACCCGAAAAGTTGCAGATAAGTTGAAAAGTCTTTTCAACAACGATCGCGAAGGCTTTGAAAAGAAATGGAACGATATCAAAATCGTTATTGAATACGGAATGCTGACCGAAGATAAGTTCTTCGAAAAAGCGCAGGATTTTGCACTGTATCCAACAGTTGATGACAAATATTTCACCTTTTCGGAATTTAAGGAAAAAATAAAGGACGTACAGACCGATAAGGACGACAATCTTGTAATCCTTTACGCTTCCAACAAAGAAGAGCAGCACAGCTACATTGAAGCCGCAAAAGAGAAAGGCTATGAAGTATTGCTTTTGGATTCGCCAATAGTTGCACACTTGCTTCAAAAAGTGGAAAGCAAGGAGGAGAAAATTTCCTTTGTGCGCGTGGATAGCGATCATGTGGAAAATCTCATCAAAAAAGACGATGCGCAGATTTCAAAACTTTCCGACGAAGAAAAAGAAACGCTGAAAACCTTTTTGGACGGCGTTATTCCGAAGGAAAAATTCAGCGTACAATTGGAAGCTTTGGACAGCAATGCCAATCCGTTCATAATTACCGAACCCGAATTTATGCGTAGAATGAAAGATATGCAGAAAACTGGCGGTGGCGGTATGTTTGGGATGGGAGGCTTCCCTGAAATGTATAATTTGATTGTAAACACCAACCACGAATTGGTAAGCGAAATCTTAAATACCAAGACCGAAAAGAAGAAAGAAAGATTGGTAAATCAGGCTCTCGATTTGGCAAGGTTGAGCAAAAATTTATTGAAGGGAGAGGAACTTACGACCTTCATAAAGCGTAGTTATGAGATGATTAAATAGAAATCAATTAAATAAAAGTAAAAAAGGCCATTGCGAAATATTTCGCAATGGCCTTTTTTATTGATGATTCAATGTTATATTAAAAAAATTTTGATAAACCTAATATTTAACATAAAAACTTAATTATAACAGTATTTATTTAGAAAATTTAACATACTTTTAATGGTCTAACTATAAATTATTTTAATTATGAAAAAAATTACGTTACTCTCCATTGCATTTATGCTTTTGACATTTACGATTGCTTTAGGGCAGACGTCATTGTCAAATTCTGGCCATTATGGAGGACTTCCTGTGATCAATGGCCCTGCAGGTAGTTCTTCTATAGAACTAGGCCACATCAATAATATGGCTCCGGTAGTCATAACGCATAGTGTCTCTCAAACTATCACACCCGGAACAGTCACTTGTAATGCAGGAGGAATTCCTGATCAAAATAGTTTTTACAGAGATTTTGATCTTACCAATGATTTTGGTATTGTGAATGACTTTACAGTTTCAAGTGTCGAGTTTGGTGTAGAACAAATTTTAGGACCAGTGTCCCTTACTTTGAACATCTACTCCACGGCAGGCCCCTTTCCTAGTGGATTTCCGGGATCTTTAACCTTACAAGGCACTTCAAATTATATTGTCGATGTTCCGGACAATCTTACAATAGTTTCAGTTCCGTTGAGCGCTACTATTCCCGCAGGATCAATAATGGTTTACGAATTGCGAATTAATTTAGGCGCAACAAACTCATTTTTCCCTGGTTCAAATGCCGCTGGACAGACTGGTGTATCTTGGATCGCAGCTCCTGCTTGCGGAATTTCAGTACCAACAAATTTTTCCTCCATAGGATTTCCCAACGTTATGATGATCATGAATGTAGTTGGCGAAGAAGTGACGTCTGGCCCTCTCTCAGTTTGTAGCACCGGAAACCCTCGCCCAATTCCAGCAGCTGGCACAAGTGGATTAATGACACCCGCAATTGCTTCAGTTGCAGATGTAGGGTTAATAGGCACCGATTATACTTTAGATAATATTACCCTAAATAGCATTCATACATTTGCTGGTGACTTAGAAATTATCTTAGTTTCTCCAGCGGGAACCCGAGTAGCATTATGTACCGATAATGGTGGATCTACAGGACTTGATGCATCTGCAAATCTAGTTTTTACTGATGTATCTGCTAATAATATTACTGGATGGGACTCTGGCGCCCCTCTGGCTAATTATCGCGCAGAAGGAGGCGGAAATACTTTTCCTGTTGCTTTTGGCGACGGACCTGGCGTGGATCTTAATACTATATTTGCCGGAGAATCTATAAACGGAAATTGGACATTAGAAATTAATGATGATGCAGGTGGTGACTCAGGAACCTTAAATAGTTACTGTATCACGTTTAATCCAATAACAACTATTGGCGACCCGCCAGTAATTGTGTGTCCATCGGACATTACTGCGAACAACGTTCCCGGCACCTGTGGCGCCGTGGCCAACTATTCGGCCCTTGCCATTGATACCGAGGACGGCAACATTACCGGCGACATCGTGTCCACGCACCCAAGCGGAAGTACCTTCCCTGTTGGCGTGACCACCGTAACCCTTTCTGTTACCGACAGCGACGGAAACACCTCTACTTGCGACTTTACCGTAACCGTAATAGACAACGAGCTGCCAGTGGCGGTTTGCCAGGATATTACCGTAGATCTTGACCCTGTTACCGGCATGGCTACCATTACCGCTGCAGATGTTGACAACGGTTCTACCGACAACTGCGGCATTGCCTCAATGAGCCTTGATGTTTCATCATTTGATTGCTCAATGACCGGTGCAAACACCGTGGTTATGACAGTTACCGATAACTCAGGAAACATTTCTACCTGTACTTCTACCGTTACCGTTCAGGACGTTACAGC
>NZ_JRWG01000016.1 GCF_001573155.1 Aequorivita aquimaris
CTTCTTGTATTGCAGAGGTAAGTGTGGTAGACAGGCTTGCTCCGGAACTAACCTGTCCAGCAGACCAGACAGTTGATCCAGGACCAGGTAACATATTCTATATATTACCGGATTATTTCGCAACTGGCGAAGCTATCGCGGATGACAACTGTACAGACCCTGTAACAGATACGACCCAAGACCCTGCTCCCGGTACGGCGTTGCCCGATGGTGTTCACACCATTACGTTCACCGCTACCGATGAGTACGGAAACACTTCAACCTGTAGCTTTGAGCTTACGGTTGAGTCTGTGCTTGGTGTGAGCCAAAACTCTTTGGACGCTGGCGTGGCACTATATCCAAACCCAGCGAGCAATGTTGTGAACCTTGTTAACAAGACCAACATCTCCCTAGAGAAAATGATGATCTATGACATAAACGGAAAACTAGTAAGCCAGACAGACCTTCGCGCTATGCAAGGTGAAAGAGCGGTAGATGTTTCATCGCTTGCTGCTGGAGTTTACGTTGTTCAGATTATTGGTGACAATGCAAGCACTGTGAAGCGCTTGATAAAAGAGTGATTTTTTTCTCATATATAATTAATTAAAAAAGAAAGCCTTCCTTCTAAACAAGGGAGGCTTTCACTTTTTAGTAAGTTCAAGCTTGACAAAACCTTCAAAAAGATTACTTTTAAAGTTTAAAAAAAAGCTATGTTACCTTGGCATCAATATTTAATGGGAGTGCTTTATGTACTTGCGGGAATGAATCACTTCCGAAAACCGAAACTATACGTACGCATTATCCCTCCCTATCTTCCTGTGCACAGCACTTTAGTGATGCTGAGCGGAGTTGCCGAAATGATCTTGGGGTTTATGATAATGAATAAAAACACTCAAGCAGAAGCTGCTTGGGGAATAATTATTATGCTTATAGCTTTTATACCTGTGCATATTTATATGCTTCAAAATAAAGAAGCAGCAATGAAATTACCAAAATGGGTACTTATACTCCGTCTGCCGCTGCAATTTGGGTTAATGTATTGGGCATATTTATATACCTAATGAAAAAGGTTATTTTAACTAACTGAAAGTTTCATTTAAAACTTCCGCCAACCGAATACCTCCTTTTTGAAGTTGAAAGCGTAACGTATCCATATACTTATACATATATGCATAACCAAGCTTTTCACCAATTTCAGTGTTTTTATAAATGTCTTCACATAATGCTCGGCTTTCATACATCCAATCCAAAACACCGCCTTTTTTAATCATCTCAACTTGTTCTTTTGTAAGCACATCGGTGTTTGCAGCTAATTCGGTATAAGACATCTCGTAGAAATCTATCATTTTATAGTCCCAAACCGTATGCAAATTTGTGCCATCACTAAACCAACGCACCTGAAAATCATTACCTCCTTTATCATCTTCCAAACCAATGTGAAGCGGCTGGTGAAGATCTCCCATAAAATGAACCAGCATTTTTAAATGAAAGATTTTATCCTCTTTAGTACTATTGGCATCTTTCAGAACTGATATACATTTTTCTATTCCCTGAATAATATCTCCTTTTTCACTTTTGGAATGCATTTCATATTTTTCACCAAAGGGAAAGTTTACATAATGCCACGGCCTGTAAGAGTCATACTGGCGATCACTTTTAATATCGTCGCCATAATTTGCCACAAATGCCAATGAATGCCCGTTCAGCAATTTTGAAATTTCCTTTTCTGCCTTTTTGCTTAAATAGTTTTCTGCAATCTCACCCACCACTCTGTGGCCCGTTTTTCCCCAATCTTCTGCAGCGGTCAAAGCATTTGAAGATACACAAACTAATAGTGCTATTATAATTTTTTTCATAGTAGATATTTTTTGTACTGAAACAAGATTTCAATATCGGGCAAAGATAACTTCCTATTTTTAAAACTGATTTAAACTTTTCAAATTAAACTACAAATTACAGTTCAAAAGAATTTTTTACATTTAGAAAGGCCTGAAAAATATTTAAGTATTAAACAGTGATATTGAAAAACAATATACCCGCAATTTCTCTGTTAAAGCATAACGATTAAATAGCATTTAAAATGTCATCGATGAAAAACCTTCTTATAATTTTTCTTTTTTTCTTTGGATTTGTTTCTGCCCAAAACAAAAAATATAATCCGGAAGAGATAAACATTACGCCCTTAATTGAAGGAACGCTCATAGTTCCCCAAATTGATAAAAAACCTGCATTGGCTATAATAATTGGCGATAGTGGCCCCACGGATCGAAACGGCAATCAACAAATGATGGAAAATAATTCCTTAAAGTTTTTGGCGGAAGGACTTTATGCGAACAATATAGCCTCCTTTAGATATGATAAAAGACTTGTAAAACAGATGAAGCTGCGATCGCTGAATGAAAAAAATATTCGGTTTGATCATTTTATTGATGATGCAGTTGCAATATTGGAGCATTTTAAAAAAGATGGACGCTTTTCAAAGATATATATCATAGGCCATGGCCAAGGCTCGCTTGTTGGAATGGTGACCGCACAAAATGGCGCAGATGGTTTTGTCTCCATTGCGGGAGCAGGACAGGAAATTGATGATGTTATTGTAGCTCAGTTGGCTGAACAAGCCCCGGGATTAGTAGATAATGCCCGCACTTCTTTTGACGATTTACGCGCCAATGGAATTGCTTACAATTATAGTCCAGGATTAGCCTCTATTTTTCGTAAAGAATTACAACCATTTATATTTACCTGGATGCAGTTTGACCCCCAGATTGAAATTACGAAATTGAACATACCCGTTCTTATAATAAACGGAGATAAAGATATTCAGGTACAGATTTCTGAAGCCGAACTGTTAAAGAATGCCAAACCTGATTCGCAATATGAAATTATTGAAAACATGAATCACGTTTTAAAAGAAATTGAAGGAAATGATTTGGAAAACAGCAAGTCCTATAATATTTATAATTTGCCTGTAGCCCCTAAATTAATTACCGTTATAAGTGATTTCATTAAAAAATAATCCAAATTAAAAAATAATTGTATTTTGCGTCAAAACCATCAAAAATGCAAGATACAACTACCGAAATACTAAAGGATACCACTCCCCTTTTTACCAATGACACCATTGTTTTTGGAATTTTAATGATAGCCCTTGGCTTCATTTTTTACACCTCTTCCCGCGAAGAAGGTTTCTGGAAAAAATTCTACGGAATTGTACCTGCACTTTTCATGGCCTATTTTCTTCCTGCACTACTTACTACCGCAGGAGTCATTTCGCCAGAATGGACTACAGTTTCGGAAACTGGCGAAGCCACTAAAGGAAGTACCAGTTTATACTATATGTCTAGCCGGTACTTATTGCCCGCCGCCTTGGTACTGATGACATTGAGCATAGATTTGAAAGGCGTAATAAACTTGGGGCCTAAAGCCCTTGTTATGTTTTTTGCAGGAACTATAGGTATTGTCCTTGGCGGACCTTTGGCTGTTTTGATAGTAGGGAGCATCCACCCCGAAGCTGTAGGGGGCGAAGGTGCCGACGCGGTATGGCGCGGACTCTCTACTCTTGCAGGAAGCTGGATTGGCGGTGGCGCAAACCAAACCGCAATGCTCGAAATTTACGGTTACAACCAAAAGCTTTATGGCGGGATGGTATTTGTGGACATTGTAGTGGCCAATATTTGGATGGCCATTATTCTCTTCGGAATTGGAAAATCTGCAAAAATTGATAAATGGTTGAAAGCTGATACTTCGGCTATAGAAAATTTGAAGGATAAAGTTTCAGACTATGCCAAAAAAGTAGATAGAAATCCTACGTTGACAGATTTGATGATTCTTGCCGCCATCGCTTTCGGAACAGTAAGTTTTGCACACTTTGGCGCAGATTTTTTAAGCTCTTTCTTCACTTCGGTAGTAGATGGAATTCCTAAAGGAATAACCCGCAATATATTTACATTTCTTGATTCCAGCTTCTTTTGGATGATAACCATAACCACAATTATTGGAGTGCTGCTTTCTTTTACCAAAGCCAAAACCTATGAAGGTGCCGGGGCAAGTAAATTTGGTAGCGTTTTTATCTATATTTTGGTGGCAAGTATAGGAATGAAAATGGATCTTACCCTTATTTTCGACAATATGTGGCTTATTGTTATCGGTTTGGTTTGGATGGCCGTTCACGCAGGATTAATGATTTTGGTTGCAAAAATGATTCGCGCACCTTATTTCTTTTTGGCCGTAGGAAGTCAGGCCAATGTTGGTGGCGCGGCATCTGCACCAATTGTTGCTTCTGCCTTTCACCCATCACTGGCAACGGTTGGAGTACTTTTGGCCGTGTTTGGGTATGCCATCGGAACGGTTGCCGCAATTTTGTGTACCGTATTAATGCAATTGGCTTCTGGCGCATAAAAAATTAAAAAAAATAATCATCTTTGCACCTTTGCAAACCGAGGCTATTTTAGGCTAGGTTTGAATTTTTAAAAAATGACTAAATGCGCTATTTTCTTTTAATTGCAATAATATTCCTAACGTTGGTAGGTTGTTCAACCGATACGGAAAAAATGAATCTTACAGGAACTGTCAAAGGGCTTAAAAAAG
The DNA here is from genome assembly GCF_001573155.1 of Aequorivita aquimaris. Lineage (GTDB taxonomy): Bacteria > Bacteroidota > Bacteroidia > Flavobacteriales > Flavobacteriaceae > Aequorivita > Aequorivita aquimaris. The sequence continues at coordinate 4,567 of NZ_JRWG01000016.1, forward strand.
GCACATTGCTCCTACAGAAATTTGAAGACACGGTATTGGTAACCGTAGATTCTGTAATCGTTGATGGAAATTCCAATTTCTCCTTTTCTGAAAAAGTGGAAAGCCCAGAAATTTATTATTTATATGTAAGACTAAAAGATGGAAGTCTTCGCGACGATCGCATTACCTTTTTTGCCGAAAACGGGACAATAAACATTCAAACCAATTTAAAAAACTTCGGAAGTGCTGCAACCGTGAAAGGTTCTGCCAATGATAGTATTTTAAAAGAATACGACAAACTGAAGCAACGCTACGTAGCTAAAAACCTAGAATATATTGAGCAACGTTTCAAAAAAGGAAAGAAAAATAACGATTCCTTAGAGCTAGATTTAAACCGCAAACAACAAGCACTTATTTCCAGTAAATATTTAACTACAATCAATTTTGCGTTAAACAACAAGGAATACGAGGTAGCTCCATATTTGATTTTAAGTGAAGCTTACAATTCAAGTGTGAAATATCTGGATACCGTTTACAATTCGTTGGCCCCAAAAATAAAAGACTCCAAATATGGTAAGGAATTGGAGTCTTTTATTGTAAAGCGTAAAAAAGAAGATACGCTTTTATAAGGCGTTTATCTTGTCTATAAGCTTTCTGCCACGCTCTTCAAGTTCGGTATTTATGGCTTTAAAATGCTTCTTTTTGTTTTCAACATCTTTTTGATTCACTTTTGTAATTAAGTCATCAAAAGTAACAATAGCTTCATCTATAATAGCTTCGGCTTTTTTATTGTCTTTATCTGCATTGGTCAGTTCCCAAATGTAAACTGCTTCAATAATATCACCCAAAACATAGTTGATATCTTTTTTTAAATCTCTTACGTTTGCCATAATTTTTCCCGCTAAAGCGGTATTTTTAATTTATTGTAAATTTTATAATCTCGGCAAAGGTACGAACATTTAAGGAATGTACACTTCTAAAAACGAAGCTGAATTGGTAATGAATTTCAGTTTGGGTATATGGGCGGGAATTAAAAATGTTTCGCCCTTTTTGATTTCTTCCGAATAATCATCGGTTTCAATTATAGCACTTCCTTCCAAACACATATAAACCGTAAATGAAGGTACTTGTTCCAAGTCTTTGAGATAATTTTCAGAAAGCACTAATTTATTTACAGCAAAAAAATTAGTAGTTCCGATGGGTGAAGGGGAATTTTTTACTTCGGAATAGTTTAATTTGGATTCTGGCGGATTAAAATCTATCGCTTCCAAAGCCAAATCTGTATGCAGGTCCCGTAGTTTTCCATTGGTATCGGGCCTGTCCCAATCATAAATTCTATAGGTAATATCTGAAGTTTGTTGAATTTCTGCCAATAAAACGCCTGCGCCAATGGCATGTACGGTTCCGGGTTTAAGAAGAAAAGCGTCACCTTTCTTAACGGCTTCAACATTCAAAATTTCGGTTATTCTATTTTCAGAAAGAAAATGCAAATACTTTTTTGAATCCATTTGTTGATTAAAGCCAAGAATGAGTTTACCATTCTTTTCAACATCAAGAATATACCACATTTCAGTTTTTCCAAAGGAATTGTGCCTGGCTTTCGCTAATAAATCATTAGGGTGAACTTGAACGGAAAGGTCTTCGCGAGCATCTATAAATTTGAAGAGAAGCGGAAAGTGATTTCCGAAATTTTTAAAAACTTTTTCACCAACAAGCTTTTCTTTATAATTTTCCAAGACCCAATTAAGTGTATTTCCTTTTAGGGGACCATTCGCAATTTCAGAAATGTTTTCTTCAACTCCAGAAATTTCCCAGCTTTCCCCAACATTTCCTTCGGCGTTTTTCTGAAACAATTCCTGCAGTTTATTACCTCCCCATACTTTTTGTTTAAGTATTGGTTGAAATTTTAAAGGATATAAGGTGGAACCTGTAACCATCAATTACCGTTATAAAAAACAAAGTTACGGGGTGTTTCATAAAGTTTTACCGAAATGCCATAATTTGAATCTATTCGATTCCTTATTTTATTCCAAATTACCACAGCTATATTTTCAACTGTGGGATTGAGGTTTTTAAATTCGGGAACCTCGATGTTTAAATTTTTATGGTCAAAAGAATCTTCAACTTCCTCTTTTATTATATCACTTAAAATCTTGAGATCAATCAAAAAACCCGTTTCTGGATCAATCTCACCTGACACACCTACTTCCAATTCATAGTTATGACCATGATAATTGGGATTACTGCATTTTCCAAATACTTGAAGATTTTTAGCATCGTTCCATTCTTTTTTAAAAAGCCTGTGCGCTGCGTTGAAGTGTGCTTTTCTATATACGGTGAGACTCATACAAGTAAATGTTGGTAAAATTTATCAAATATGATTTTAAACCATGCTGTATAAATTTCGGGATTAATTTCAATATCTTTTTTTACTTCTTCCAGATCCATCCATTTCCACGAAGCCACTTCTTCTTTATTGATATTGGGCGCTTCTTCAAAATTTCCGACAAGAATATGGTCTAGCTCATGCTCTGTGAGACCATTGTCAAATGGCGCTTTATATACAAATGAAGTTGTTTCCTTCAAATCTGTGACAAAACCCATTTCTTCAAAAAGCCTACGTTTTCCGGCTTCAAGTGATGATTCTCCATCACGCTGATGACTGCAGCACGTATTAGTCCAAAGTCCTGGTGAATGGTATTTATGTAATGCACGTTGTTGCAACATCAGTTCATTATTGTTGTTAAAAATAAAAACTGAAAATGCTCTATGAAGAACCCCTTTTTCATGTGCTTCCTGTTTGGGCATCAACCCAATTTTTTCATCCTTTTCGTTTACGAGAATTACTCTTTCTTCTTCCATTAATAGCCCTTTTGGCTCAAAAGTACAAAAAGCGAAAATGTTTTAAAAGCAAAAAGCGTTCAATAGCAAGTATTGAACGCTTTAAAATAACTTAATTTGGTTAATTAATTCTTTATTATAAACATTGATCTTCTGTTAAGCTGGTGTTCTTCTGATGTACAAGTCACACCATTTGAACATTGGTTAACAAGCTGTGATTCTCCGTACCCTTTTGCAGTAAGCCTATTAGCGTCAATGCCTTTGCCAACCAACCATTTGAGTGTAGATTGTGCGCGACGTTCTGAAAGAGCCATATTATAATTATCATTACCACGAGAATCTGTGTGAGATTCAATATGAATAATCAATTCTGGATATTCTCTCATTGCGGCAAGAATTTTAGCAAGTTCTATTTCAGCATCGCGACGAATGTTCGATTTATCAAAATCAAAATAGATAGGTTGAAGGTTCAATTTACAGCCTAAGTCGTTTGGAGGACATGGACCAATTCTCTCTAATGGTAACGGTACATCTACAATACCAGAAAGCATTGGAGTTTCAATAATTTTTTCATAAGGATTGTATCCTTCTTTTACACCTCTAACGGTATATTGCGTTCCGCAATCTCCAACAAAACTATATGTCCCATCATTTTCAGCAGTAGTTTGACTTACCAATTGATTGTTCTCATCTAATAAGCTTACCTGTGCTCCTGGCAAAGGATCTTTAGTTTCTTTGTCAAACACTTTTCCTTGAATTGTGATAGAACAAATTTCTTTTACCAGATAGATGTCGTCATCGATACTACCTCTATCTCCACCTCTATTTGAGGTAACGTAACCGATACGATCATTTTCATTTATAATGAAACCGAAATCATCCTTAGCACTGTTAGTGGGAGAGCCAAGGTTTGTAATTTTACCTGGCTTTCCATCTTTATCAAGTGGAGTTACAAAAATATCATAACCTCCAAGGCCTGAACGACCATCACTAGAGAAATACAGATTGTTATTTTCGCTAATAAAAGGAAATGATTCTCTAGCTTCCGTATTTATTTCGGGACCTAAATTTATTGGCACCCCATATTTATCGTTGCCAAGAATGTCTACATACCAAAGGTCAGACATACCAGTGGTTCCCGGCATATCGGAAGAAAAATATAATCTTTTCTCATCAGGACTTAACGCAGGGTGTGCAACTGAATATTCCTTACTGTTAAAAGGAAGTTCCACAATATTTGTCCAGTTATACTCTCCTGTTTTTGTAGCTTTATACAGTTTTAAGCGAATTGTTTTGTTCTTATCCTTTCCTTTTTTACCATCCAAAAAGTTATTTCTAGTAAAGTAAACTGTCATACCATCTTTTGTAAAAGCAGTTGAGGACTCATGGTAAGGTGTGTTAATGTCTCCGCCTAAAGGCATTGAATTTGAAAGTTGTCCCGTGGAGTCTCGTTCGGCTATAAACAAATCTAAAAAAGGTTGGTTTGTCCATTCATAAACCTTTGTTCCATCTGTTCTTGATGTAGAAGCGTATACTATGTTATCCTTTCCATAGAAAGAAGCCCCAAAATCTGAAGTAGATGAGTTGATCCCTACCTTATCTAGCGTAAAATCTCTTGATTTAAAAACTGTACTTTTTAAATAGTTAGGATCATCCTCATACGTTTTTATCACAAGACCCTTGCCTCCTTTAGAAATATAATCATTCATTAAGGCATCAGATTCGGTATATTTTCCTAAACTTTTTAAAGACTGAGCTGCCCGATAATAATATTCGGCCTCTGTTTGATCAGGAAACTGATTAACAAGTTTATCATACCATTTTGCAGCGTTAGTATAATCACTATTGAAATAATAGGTGTCGCCTAGTTTCTTGAAAATCTCTGCAGATTCGTACCCGTCTTCTACTACTTTTAAATAGATTTCACGGGCATCTATATAGGCAAATTTGTCAAATTCTTTATTTGCTTTTGCGATATCCTTTTTTTGTGAAAGGACGCTGCCGGAGGTTAAAACCACCATTGCGAAAATAAATATGTTACGTACTATTGTATTCATAGTCTTTATTTTTTAGAAGAATCTTGGTGTTAGCACTCGTTCTGGTCTGTTGAACAATTCAAAGCGAAGCATAACTTCATACGAACCATCACTATAGGCCTCAATATCTGTTGTTTGATAGTCATAAGCAAACCCTATAAATATATTGTCGGTAGCTTGAAAACCTACCAGTCCACTCATTGCAGCGCTCCATCTATAGGCTGCTCCAAGGGTAACTTTATCATATAAGAGAAAGTTTGCCGACACATCTGCCTGTAACGGTGAACCACTTACCATTTTGAAAAGCGTAGCTGGCTTGAACTTTAAGTTGTCACTAAGATTAAACACATAACCTGCAATCAAGAAATAGTGCATACGTTCTGCGGCAGTGGTTTCCACTTGAGTGTTTTCTATGCTACCGGTATCAAAATGTTTTGTGGTCAAGAAATTAGGAACCGAAAGACCTACATAAAATTTCTCAGTATTATAGTAAACACCAGCACCTATTTGTGGTTGAAGTTTATTGTCTATATTATTTTCCTGAAAATATGGATCATTCGAATCGTAAATGTTCAACTTAGAAAAATCAACATCTAGTATGTCTAAACCTGCTTTAAGACCAAATGATACTTTTCCGGTTTCAGAGGTATTGATGCTATAGGAATAATCTATATTAAAGTTGGTTTCTACTGCAGGACCTATACGATCATTTACTACAGATAGACCTAAACCCATATTGCTCGCTATTGGCGAATTTACAGTGAAGGTGCCTGTATTGGGCGCTCCATCACCAAAATTGACCCATTGAGTTCGGTAAAGTAAACCAAAGCTTAAGGCCTCACGATTTCCGGCATATGCAGGGTTTACCACCTGCGTATTGTACATATATTGTGTGTACTGTGGATCCTGCTGCGCTTTACTTGAAAACGTGCCAAGTAAAATCAAAATTATTAGCGTTAGATAACTGTGTTTCATAGTTATGTATTTTTAATCCTGGGAGGGAATTTCCTCCCAGGAATTTTTTTGATTTTTCTATCTGTTAATATATAAGTATCCTGTATAGTCAGCTTTACCAGGGTTATCTGCTGGGAAGGTAAGAATGTAGAAGTATGTACCTGTAGGCAACTCTTCATTCTGTTGAACAGTTACACGTCCTTCAGAAATACCTCTGAAAACATTCTGTTTACCATCTGAACCTCCGTATCCATCTGTTTCAAAGACCAATACACCCCATCTGTTAAATATCTTCACATTATTATTTGGCCAATTCTCAATTCCAACAATCTGGAAATAATCATTTAGTCCATCACCGTTAGGTGTAATACCGTTGAATATTTCAAAAGTAGTATCCAATACAAAAGGAAGTGTAACTACTGTTGGATCATCAGGTTCACCATCACCGTTGTTATCATTATTTGTAAGATCAGTTGGATCATCAGAATCATCCTCTACAACATTTCCGTCTATATCTTCTCCAGTTACAGTGGCTTGGTTTACAACCTCTCCATTACCTATATCTTGGTCATTAATAACGTAGGTAGCAGTAAATGTAGTACTGTCTACTTCACCTGGCTCCAATTGTGCTATAGGCCCTCCAAAGATTTCAATACCTGGCAATGGGTCTGTTATCATTATATTATACAATGTCACGTCTCCAGTATTGGTTACAGTAAATGCATAGGAAATAGTTTCTCCAACATCAGCTGATCCATTTCCATTCTCATCGTTGAACACGCCAGTTTTTTCTAATGAAATAGATGGGTTCTGACAAAGATCTGTTACAGTTGGATCATTTTCAAGATAACTGTTGTTATCTGACTGATCAGATACTGAATCACCGTTTGGTGCAAGACCTTCAGCCGTAGCTTGATTTTCAATAAAGCCAGTATCTACGTCACTTTGAGTTATTGTATATACAGTAGTGAAAGTCATTGTATCCTCTTCTCCAGCGGCTAGGTTGATTGGTCCCCCTACAACATTTACCAGTGGATCTGTTACTATTACATTAGTCAGAGCAACGTTTCCGGTGTTTTTAACACTGAAGCTGTATAATATGGTTTCACCAACATCAGCACATCCGTTACCGTTTTCATCATTAGGAACACCTACTTTTATTAATGCAATAGCAGGGTTTTGACAAAGCTCGGTAAGCGTTGGATCATCTTCAAACTCACTATCATCATCAGATAGGTCACTTACAGAATTTCCTGAAGGATCAGTACCAGTAGCAGTTGCTTGGTTCTCAACAAATCCAGCATCAATATCAGTTTGCGTAATAGTATAGATAGCTGTAAACGATGTTCCGTCTGTAGCTCCTGGATCCAGTGTAATTGGACCTCCTGCTACTGTCACCAATGGATCGGTTACAGTTATGTTTGTTAATGTAACGTTTCCAAGGTTGAACACTGTAAAGCTATACTCAATGGTTTCACCAACATCAGCACATCCATTACCGTTTGTGTCATTAATAACTCCAGTTTTAATAAGAGCTATAACGGGGTTCTGGCACAACTCAATTACAGTTGGGTCATCTTCAAGAACGCTGCTTTCATCAGATAGATCACTAACTATTGTAGTATCAGGCGCTGTAGCTTCAGCAGTCGCTTGGTTAATAACCTCTCCAGCATCTATATCAACTTGTGTAATCGCATAGGTTCCTGTATATATCCAAGTCTCGGTAACGTCAAGTTCACCATCGCCATCGGTATCACCAGTTGGTCCAGTGATTGTAGCGATTAATGGATCGGTTACAACCACATTGCTTAAACTCACATTCCCTTCATTGGTCACAGTGAAAGTATAGCTGATTGTCTCATCCACATCGGCACAGTCATTCTGGTTCTCATCATTGAAGATACCTGTTTTTACGATTGCAATAGCTGGATCTTGACATAGATCTACAATTGTTGGGTCATCTTCAAGAACACTACTTTCATCAGAAAGATCAGAAACTACATTACCCATTGGATCATTCGCTTTGGCTGAAGCTTGGTTTACAACCTCGCCAGCATCTATATCGTCCTGTGTAATCGCATAGGTTCCTGTATAAATCCAAGTTTCGGTAACATCAAGTTCGCCATCGCCATCGGTATCACCAGTTGGTCCAGTGATTGTAGCGATTAATGGATCGGTTACTTCAACAAAACTTAAACTTACGTTTCCTTCATTGGTCACAGTGAAGGTATAGCTGATTGTCTCATCCACATCGGCACAGTCATTCTGGTTCTCATCATTGAAGATACCTGTTTTCACAATTGCAATAGCTGGATCTTGACATAGATCTACAATTGTTGGATCATCTTCAAGCACACTGCTTTCATCAGACAGATCGCTAACTACTGTAGTATCAGGTGCAGTACCCGTAGCAGTAGCCTGGTTTTTTACCAATCCGAGATCTATATCATCTTGATTGATAGTATATATTCCAGTATAAACCCATATTTCGGTAACATCAAGTTCACCATCGCCATCCGTATCACCTGTTGGACCAGTAATGGTAGTGATTAAAGGATCAGTTACTAATACGTTGCTCAAACTTACATTACCCTCATTAGTTAAAGTAAAGGTATACGTAATTGTCTCATCCACATCGGCACAATCGTTCTGATTCTCATCATTGAAGATACCTGTTTTTACGATTGCAATAGCTGGGTTCTGGCAAAGTTCTATAACAGTTGAATCATCTGTAGTAGTAGTTGACCCCGAAAGATCGCTTACTGTACTCTGATCAGGCGCAGTACCTGTTGCAGTCGCTTGATTAATAACTTCACCATTATCTATATCATTTTGAGTAATTGTGTAAGTTCCTGAATAGGTCCAGGTCTCAGTTACGTCAAGCTCGCCGTCGTTGTCAGTATCCCCGCTATCCGGTCCTGCAATAGGCCCACCTAATAATGGATCATCTACTACTATATTACTTAAGCTCACGTTACCTTCATTTGTTACGATGAAGGTGTAACTGATAGTCTCATCTACATCTGCACAATCATTTTGATTTTCGTCGTTGAAGATTCCAGTCTTCACGATCGCGATGTCCGGGTTCTGGCATAGCTCAACAACGGTCTGGTCGTCATTGGTTATCTCGGTTCCCGAAAGGTCGCTTACCGTGCTCTGGTCTGGTGCAGTACCTGTAGCGGTAGCCTGGTTGACTACCTCGCCCGCATCGATATCATCCTGTGTGATGGTATAGGATGTAGCGGTGTATGTCCAGGTCTCGTCCACGTCAAGTTCATTGTCGCCATCGGTATCGCCGCCCTGGTAAACGATTGCCACCACAGGGTTCGGTGCCTGTAGCAATGGATCGGTTACAGTTATGCCAGATAGGCTCACGTTGCCCTCATTGGTCACGGTGAACGTATAGGTTATCGTATCAA
>NZ_JRWG01000017.1 GCF_001573155.1 Aequorivita aquimaris
GGGCTGAGCTGCTTGAGCAGCTTCCCGAAGCGGTCAAAGATATAGATTTTCGCCGTAGGGTCGCCGCTGGCGATGCCGATGATGTTCCAGGTGTCGTGGTAGCCGTCGCCGTTGGGCGTAAAGTACGGCGGGTAGTCGATGACCCCCACGTCGAAAGTCACGCTGCCGCAGCCATAGACGTCCCGGATGGTCACCGTGTGGTCGCCCGGGGCCACGCCCTCAAAGATGTTGCTGTCCTGGAAGGGGCCGTTGTCCAGCTGGTACTCGTAGGTGCCCTCGCCCGTGGCCACCACCTCGATCACATGGTCGCCCGCAAAGGCGCCGTTGAGCAGGTTGGCCTCATAGGCCAGCGGCGGCGAGGAAACGATCACCGTGGCACTGGCCGTGCTCTCGCAGCCCGAGGCCAGCTCGGTGATGGTCACCGTGTAGGTCCCGCCCTGCAGCGCGATGATGGAGGGACCGGTCTCCCCGACGATGATCACCCCGTCCAGGTCCCACCGGAAGGTGTACAGCGATGGGTCGAGCCCCGTATCGATCACCGGCGGCGAGGGACTGCCCTCCTCCTGGGCGATCGGGTTCCCGTTCTCGTCCACGCAGAGGCGGTACTCCCCGCCAAGGACGACGTCCGGGAGCTGCTCCACCTTCAGCACCATATCCACAACGGCATAGCACTTGGGCTCAAAGACGTTCATCTCATTGGTCACCCGCACATAGATGCGCTGCGGGTTGATGATGTTCACGTACGGAAAGCTGATCGCCCCGGTGCCCGACTCGGCACCCTCAAGGGTCTCGTAAAAACTGATGCTGAACTCCGCAGGGTCCTGCCCCGCAAGTATTTCCGCGCGCAGGTCGGAGACCTGCTGGTTGGCCACGTCCTCAAGGTCGAACTCCGCAAAGCCGTCGCTCGGCGGAAGGTTGTCGCAGATAACGAAGGGCTCCGCAGGGGCCACCGCTATGGCGCCCGGCTGCACGATGAGCTCGAAGCTCTGTACCCCGCCGATGTAGCAGCCCGTCCCGGCGTTCGCGATGCCCGTATAGATGGTCTGCGGGTTTATCGGATCGTTGTTGGCGTCCCTGTTGCGGTGCGCCGTGGTGTTCACGATGGCGTTGGTGCGGTTCTCCGCATCGAGCGCCGTCAGGTAAAAGCTCACCTCGAACGGCGGCGAGGGCTGGCCGCCCAGGATCTCGGGGATCTTGGTGGTCAGGTCAAAGATGCCGATCTCCCCGCCATCGGGCGAACAGTACACGTAGGGGGATACCTCCGCGCTGTCGTCCGGGACGGGCTCCACGATAAGCTCAAGCTCCACGATCTCGAAACAGCCCGAGGTGGGGCTGGTGGCCCGCACATAGATGGTCTGGGGGTTGCTGGTATTCTGGTACGCGGTGGCCTCCAGGGCGGGGATCCCGTTGGCCTGGCCCACGGCATCCGCATAGCTCTCATAGTAGCCCAGGGACCAGTTGTTCCCGTTGAGTATCTGGGCGCTGCGAACGGTGAGGTCGAACAGCTCCACTTCGTCATAGGGGCCCGGCGGCACGATTACGTTGTAGTCGCACAGCACGATGGGGTCCGGCGCCACGGGCCTGGGGTTGCTGATCACCCGAAGGGTCAGCGTGGTAAAGGAAATACAGCCACTGTTGCTGTCCTCCACGCGCACGTAGAGCACCTGCGGGTTGATCGGGGCCCCGCTCGCGTCCACGTTCACATAGGCGGTATCGGGGTCGATACGGTCGGTGTTGTCCCGGGCGTCCTGCTCGGTAAGGAAGTAGGCCACGCCCTGGGTGAGCACCCCGTTGGTTATCTCGGAATTCTTCTGGGTAAGGTCAAAGGTGGCGATCCCGTCGTTCTCCTGGCCCAGGTCATCGCACTGCTCCAAGGGGGTGGGATCGGTTATCGGAAGGCCACTGTTCACGATAAGGTCAAACTGGCCTACCGCAAAACATTCCGTCAGGTCATCATCCAGACGGACCCAGATGGTCTGTGGGTTCGCGGCGTTGGTGTAGGCCTCCGGCGTTACGATAAAGTTTATGCCCGCAATGGCATCGGCCTCGCTCAGGTGGTAGGTAATGGTAACGTCAGTCTGTGGCGGGTTCCCCAATATCAGGTCCTCCTGCACCGTAAGGTCGAACTCCGCAAAACCATTATCGTCACAGGCGATAAGGTCCGGAAGGTCCTGGGGCACCACCGGGGAGGGCTCCACTATCAGCTCCAGCTCCACAATGGCGTAGCACCCCGTGCCGGCCGGCGGGCCGCCATAGGCCGCGCGCACATATAGGGTCTGGGAAAAGGCAACGATGTTCTCGTAGGGACTGGCCAACGGAAAATTGCCCGTATTGGCATCCAGCAGGTTCTCGTGGTAGGTAATGGCCAAGGTAGGGTCTCCGCCACGTATCTCGGCGCTCTTGCTCTCCAGGTCAAAGGAGGCGAAACCGTTGTTGTCAACGTCGCACGCTACCAGCGGGGCGGGCTCCACCGGCTCCGGGTTCGGGTTGACGATGATAAAGAAGCTCAGCAGCCCACGGCAGGTGTTCTGGCCCACCACGGTCACGAAGATCTCCTGTAGGGGACTGATGGTGTTCTGGTACGCGGAAGGGGCCGCGATGCGGATATCGTTGTTCTGGTCATCCCGCGATGCGTAATAGTAGACCGCCAAAGTGGGGTCGCCATTGGTGATCACGGGCGTGTTGAGGGTCAGGTCGAAAGTGGAGATGCCATCGTCATCGGTACTGCCGTTGACCTCGTCGTCACAGAGGACCAGGTCGTTGGCGGTGCCGGAACCGGGATAGAGCCCCATCTCGATCTCGAACGGGGTCACCCGTGCACAGCCGGTGGCAAGGCTCTCCAGGCGCACCCAGATGGTCTGGCCAGAACTCGGGAAGGCATCCGCCGGATCGATGGCGTTGGTACCGGCATCGGCATCGGCCTGGCTCTCATAATAGGAGACGGGCGAAAAGTCATCGGGATCCTGAACGCCATACACCGAAGCGTCCTGTACGGTAAGGTCGAAAACGGCAGTGCCGTCACCGTCCTCATCGCAGGCGAAGAGCGGGTCCTGGAGCGTGGCGTCCGGCGCATCGGGCAGCGGTACCACGATAAGCTCCAGCTCCACAATGGTATAGCACGGAAGCTGCTCGGGCGGTACCTGGTTGGTCACGCGCGCAAATACGGTCTGGCTATAGGGCACAATGTTGGTATAAGGGCTTACGATCTCGGTCCCCGGAAAGGCGTTCTCCGCTTCCTGCAGGGTCTCGTAGTAGAGAATGGTAACATCGGTCTCCCCGTTGAGTATCTCCAGATCGCGCTGGGTAAGATCGAACGTACTTACGATCCCGTCATCGTCATCGTCACAGATGGTGATCGGCTCTGGGGCCGGGTTCGCATTGGGGTTCGGAAGTACCGTAAGGGTCACCGTGATCAGGTTCGAACAGCCGAACGACGAGGTCACGCGCCCTATTACGGTCTGGGGGGTGGCTATGTTCTGGTACATCGTCGGGTCCGCAATGGGGATGCCCGCAGCCTCGTCGGCAGGGGTCTCGAACCACAGTACGCTCAAGGTAAGGTCGCCACCGGTGACCAGAATGTCCTGGGTGGTCAGGTCGAAGGTCGAGATCTCATCGGTAGGGGTACTGCCCTGGAGCTCGTCATCGCACAATACCATCTCGAAGGGACCGAGGTCCAGCGGGATCGGGTCCACTATCAGGGTCAATGTCACGATATCATAACAGCCCTCCGCACCATTGGGGTTCGGGGGAATGCTGCTGTTGGCGTTGCCCACCACCAGCACATAGATGTCCTGTGGGTTACTGGTATTGGTGTACGCGCCCGGGTTCCCGATGGCGGCGGAATAGTCCGGCGCGGTCAGCGCAAGGTCACCGGCCAGTTGGGCATCGGCAAGGTCTTCGTAGTAATATAGGTCAAAGCCGTTTGGATCCAGTGCTCCCAATATCTCCGCTTCTGCCTGGGTAAGGTCGAAAACGGTAAAGCCATCGGCCACGGCATCGTCACATTTTCTCAGGGGACCGGGCTCGGTGGCCACAGGCGAGGTGTGCACCTCCAGGGCAAAGGATATGCTGCGGTGGCAACTGTTGACCGTGGTCTCCACACGGGCCCATACCCCGCCCGTACCGTAGGCCGGATCCAAGGGATCGGTCACGGGAGCGTCCAGGTAGATCTGGTCGTTCGTGTAAAGGTTCGGCAACGGAAGGCGGTTGTTCTCCGCGTCGAGCAGCGTACCGTGGTAGGTGACGGTCAGGTCGGGGTCCCCTCCCGTTATGATGGCCGTCTGCGTACTGAGGTCGAACTGGGCAAAACCGTCGTTGTTGGAGTCACAGGCTATAAAGGTGCCCGGTGAAAAGGCCAAAGGGGTCGGCTCCACGATGATAAAGAAGGTGTTGATCGCCCTGCAGCCGTTCTCGCTGTAGGCGGTCACGAAGATCTCCTGCTGGGGGCTGATGATATTCTGATAGGCCGAGGGGTCGGCGATCGGGTTGTTGTTCACCTGGTCGATGGCCGTGGCGTAGTAGAACACCTCCAGGGTAGGGTCCCCCAGGGTAATCAGCGGCGTGTTCACCGTAAGGTCGAACGTGGAAAGGCCATCGTCCGCCGTACTTCCGTTCACAAGGTCGTCGCACTCGGTCAGGTCGTTCCCAACGCCGATGGTCGGGAAGAGCTCAAGCTCAAGATCAAAGGGCGTGACCCGCGCGCAGCCCGTGATACGGCTCTCAAGGCGCACCCAGATGGTCTGGCCGCCCATGCTTATATAGGTCCCGGGGTTGGGGATCGCATTGGTGCCGGCGGCGGCGTCCAGCGGATCTTCATAATAGGTGATGGGCAGCACAAAATCCGCCGGGTCCTGCACCCCGAGCACGCCGTCGTCCTGCAGGGTAAGGTCGAAGATCGCGGTACCGCTGCCGCTCTCGTCGCAACCGATAAAGGGGTCGGCGAACGGAGGGGAGACGGGCATATCGGGAAGGTCGATCACCAGGAGCTCAAGCTCCACAACGGTAAAGCAGCCCACCGAGGCCGGCGGAACGTTCTTCACCACCCTGGCGTACACGATCTGGCTAAAGGGCACTATATTGGTATAGGGCATTGTGATCTCCGTCCCGGGCACCCCGGCAACGGCATCGGCAAACTCCTCATAGTACAGCACGGACACGTCCGGCTCGCCCGCCGTGATGTCCACATCGGCAAGGGTAAGGTCCCACCCGCCAACGATGCCGTCGTCGTCGTCGTCGCAGAGCTCCAATGGATCCGGGGCGGTATTCGGGTTCGGGTTGGGAAGTACCGTCAGGGTAAGGGTAACCAGGGTACGGCACCCAAACTCGGAGGTCGCGCGGCCTATCACCGTCTGCGGGGTGGCCGTGTTCTGGAAGGTGGCCGGGTTGGGGATCGGGAGGTCCGCGGCCTCATTGGCCGCGTTCAGGAACCACGCTACCGTGATGGTGGGGTCGCCACCGGTGACCAGCACGTCCTGGCTGGTAAGGTCGAAGGTCGAGATCTCATCGTCGGGGGTACTGCCCTGCAGCTCGTCGTCGCAGAGCATCATCTCGAAGGGGCCCAGGTCCGCAGGGCGCGGGTCCACGATAAGGGTCAGGGCCACGATGTCGTAACAGCCCTCACTGATGTTGGGGTTCGGGGGGATGGTGCCCGTGCCGTTGCCCACGATCAGGATATAGATGTCCTGCGGGTTGGTGCTGTTCAGAAAGTTCGTGGGGTCCGGGATCGCCTGGGAAAAGTCCGGGGCGGTCAGCGCCAGGTCGCCCGCAAGGGTCGCCTCGGCCAGGTCCTCGTAATAGTAAAGGTCAAAGCCCGCAGGGTCCAGGGCCCCGAGCACTTCCGCGGCAACTACCGTAAGATCAAAGAACGTAAAGCCATCGGCCACAGCATCGTCACACTGGCGCAGCGGCGCAGCGGGAACCGTGCCAACGGGCGCGAAGCGCACCTCGAGCGCAAAGGGAACGACCACCGTACAGCTGCTGGTGCTGCTGGAGACGCGCGCCCATACACCGCCAGTGCCATAGTTGGGGTCCAAGGGGTCTGTAATAGGCGCGTCCAAATAGATCTGGTCGTTCACGTAAGGGTTGGGAAGGGCCAGCACCCCGTTCCGCGCATCCAGGAGGGTGCCGTGGTAGGTCACCGAAAGGACGGGGTCGCCAAGGGTGATCACCGCGTCCTGCTGCGTAAGGTCGAAGGCCGCGAAACCGTCGTTGTTGACATCGCACTCTATCAGGTTGGGCGGCGACATGTTGACGGCAGGAAGGGCATCTATGATAAGGTCTATGCTGCGCGTGGTGTCCACGCAGGTGGCGTCGTCACGGTTCTCAAGGCGTATGTAGACCGTCTCACCGGGGGCCGCAACGAAATAGGGGTTGGGATGGGCATTGACGCCATTGTCCGCATCGGCCTGGCTGCCATGGTAGGTAATGTTGTAGCCCGAGGAGGGCTCGCCGTCGAGCACCAGGGAGTTGAACTCCACCGCAAGGTCAACGAACTCCCCGCCATCCCCGTCGGAATCGCAGTAGCTCGCGTTCACGGGAACGATCCCAGCGATCGCGCGGCTGAAGTAGATGCGGAAGTCCGTAAGGTCGAAACAGCTCCCGCTGTTGTCCTCGATCCGCGCATAGATCGTCTGCGGCGAGGGGGGGACGATGATGTG
>NZ_JRWG01000018.1 GCF_001573155.1 Aequorivita aquimaris
TTTTTGAAATATTTTTTTAAAAAGGTATTGCGGGATTAAAAAAGAGTTGTACATTTGCACCCGCTTAGACAATGAGTGACTACAGAACACGATCTGTCGGCGAGCAAAACTAGATAAAAAAGTTCATTGAGATATTGAAATTGACAGCGTAGGTCGCCACCTGGAGAGGTGGTCGACCGACAGAGAAAACTAAACTAAGTGAGAATTCCTGAATTTTTTTGAGAGTCGGGCTCTTTTGGTGTATGGTCGCAATATTATTGAAGATTATACGATGAAGAGTTTGATCCTGGCTCAGGATGAACGCTAGCGGCAGGCCTAACACATGCAAGTCGAGGGGTAGAGGGGTGCTTGCACCCCTTGAGACCGGCGCACGGGTGCGTAACGCGTATGCAACCTACCTATTGCAGGGGAATAGCCCAGGGAAACTTGGATTAATGCCCCATAGTCCATATTGAGAGCATTCGATATATGGTAAAGATTTATCGGCAATAGATGGGCATGCGTCCCATTAGCTAGTTGGTATGGTAACGGCATACCAAGGCAACGATGGGTAGGGGCCCTGAGAGGGGGATCCCCCACACTGGTACTGAGACACGGACCAGACTCCTACGGGAGGCAGCAGTGAGGAATATTGGACAATGGGCGGGAGCCTGATCCAGCCATGCCGCGTGCAGGAAGACTGCCCTATGGGTTGTAAACTGCTTTTTTACGGGAAGAAACACCCCCACGTGTGGGGGCTTGACGGTACCGTACGAATAAGGACCGGCTAACTCCGTGCCAGCAGCCGCGGTAATACGGAGGGTCCGAGCGTTATCCGGAATCATTGGGTTTAAAGGGTCCGTAGGCGGGCGTCTAAGTCAGTGGTGAAATCCCGCAGCTCAACTGTGGAATTGCCATTGATACTGGTCGCCTTGAATTAGTGTGAAGTGGCTAGAATATGTAGTGTAGCGGTGAAATGCTTAGATATTACATAGAATACCGATTGCGAAGGCAGGTCACTAACACTATATTGACGCTGATGGACGAAAGCGTGGGGAGCGAACAGGATTAGATACCCTGGTAGTCCACGCCGTAAACGATGGATACTAGCTGTCCGGCCTGCATTGGTAGGCTGGGTGGCCAAGCGAAAGTGATAAGTATCCCACCTGGGGAGTACGTTCGCAAGAATGAAACTCAAAGGAATTGACGGGGGCCCGCACAAGCGGTGGAGCATGTGGTTTAATTCGATGATACGCGAGGAACCTTACCAGGGCTTAAATGTAGTCTGACAGGGGTGGAAACACCCCCTTCTTCGGACAGACTGCAAGGTGCTGCATGGTTGTCGTCAGCTCGTGCCGTGAGGTGTCAGGTTAAGTCCTATAACGAGCGCAACCCCTGTCGTTAGTTGCCAGCATGTAAAGATGGGAACTCTAACGAGACTGCCGGTGCAAACCGTGAGGAAGGTGGGGATGACGTCAAATCATCACGGCCCTTACGTCCTGGGCCACACACGTGCTACAATGGCAGGTACAATGGGCAGCCACGCCGCAAGGCGGAGCGAATCCACAAAACCTGTCTCAGTTCGGATCGGGGTCTGCAACTCGACCCCGTGAAGCTGGAATCGCTAGTAATCGGATATCAGCCATGATCCGGTGAATACGTTCCCGGGCCTTGTACACACCGCCCGTCAAGCCATGGAAGCTGGAAGCACCTGAAGTCCGTCACCGCGAGGAGCGGCCTAGGGTGAAGCTGGTAACTGGGGCTAAGTCGTAACAAGGTAGCCGTACCGGAAGGTGCGGCTGGAACACCTCCTTTCTAGAGAAAGACGACCGAAAATTCAACAAGAGAAGGCTCTTATAGTGAAGAACGAGGGGGTCTTGCTTGGTTTAGCTGTCAATTTTATAATATTATGGTCAACAGGTTAAGTCTCAGTACATCAAAACTGAATGCTGAACACTGAACATTGGGGCCAATTACAGAGTCCCATAGCTCAGCTGGTTAGAGCGCTACACTGATAATGTAGAGGTCGGCAGTTCGAGTCTGCCTGGGACTACGGTCGAAATCGAGGCTGAAATCGAAATCGAAGTTTGAAAAAAATATTTCTTCGGGAATATAAGTTCATAAACACATATTGAAAGGAAATTTTAGAAGTTGGGGTGCCTATCCTTTTTGGAATTTGGAATTTTAGAATTTTGGAATTTCATTCACAGACGGGGGATTAGCTCAGCTGGCTAGAGCGCCTGCCTTGCACGCAGGAGGTCATCGGTTCGACTCCGATATTCTCCACCAGGGACAACAACCGTCGTCCTCCATTAGCTGCCCGTTATCCGGGCCTGGGGGGTGCGGGGATCCGGACAGTTCATTGACATATTGGAAACAAAGAATACGAGAAAAGCAATAATTAAAAGAAGTTTGCAGTCTCAGTATACAGTTCGCAGTTTTACTGCCTACTGGCACTGAACACTGTTTACTTAAATTTTGAACAACTCATTAAAAGAGCAAAAAGTACAATAAGCAAAACAAGGGCGTATGGGGAATGCCTAGGCTCTCAGAGGCGAGGAAGGACGTGATAAGCTGCGAAAAGCTGCGGGGATTGGCACATACAAGTTGATCCGCAGGTATCCGAATGGGGCAACCCACCATATTGAAGATATGGTACCCGAAAGGGGGCGAACCCGGGGAACTGAAACATCTAAGTACCCGGAGGAAGAGAAAACAATAGTGATTCCGATAGTAGCGGCGAGCGAAATCGGATTAGCCCAAACCGTACAGTTTACGGACTGTGCGGGGTTGTAGGACCACGATATTTGGTGCTTTATGAATAAGAACACGTTGGAAAGCGTGGCCATAGACGGTGATAGCCCGGTATTAGTAAAGACAGTTACCGATAGTGGTATCCTGAGTAGTGCGGGGCACGTGAAACCCTGTATGAATCCGGCGGGACCATCCGCCAAGGCTAAATACTCCTGAGAGACCGATAGTGAACCAGTACCGTGAGGGAAAGGTGAAAAGAACCGTGAACAACGGAGTGAAATAGAACCTGAAACCATACGCCTACAAGCGGTCGGAGCCAGTTTACTGGTGACGGCGTGCCTTTTGCATAATGAGCCTACGAGTTACTGTTGCCAGCGAGGTTAAGGTATTGAGTACCGGAGCCGCAGCGAAAGCGAGTCTGAATAGGGCGCCATAGTTGGTAGTAGTAGACGCGAAACCGTGTGATCTACCCTTGGGCAGGCTGAAGTTTGGGTAACACCAAATGGAGGGCCGAACCCGTTGACGTTGAAAAGTCTTGGGATGACCTGAGGGTAGGGGTGAAAGGCCAATCAAACTCGGAAATAGCTCGTACTCTCCGAAATGCATTTAGGTGCAGCGTTGACATATAGTTTTATAGAGGTAGAGCTACTGATTGGATGCGGGGGCTTCACCGCCTACCAATTCCTGACAAACTCCGAATGCTATAAAATGTTGGTCAGCAGTGAGGGCATGGGTGCTAAGGTCCATGTCCGAGAGGGAAAGAACCCAGACCATCAGCTAAGGTCCCCAAATGTATGTTAAGTTGAAAAAACGAGGTTGGACTGCACAGACAGCTAGGATGTTGGCTTGGAAGCAGCCATTCATTTAAAGAGTGCGTAACAGCTCACTAGTCGAGCGGTCCGGCATGGATAATAATCGGGCATAAACATACTACCGAAGCTATGGACTTGTAATTTATTATAAGTGGTAGGGGAGCATTCTGTTTGCGCCGAAGGTGTACCGCGAGGTATGCTGGAGCGGACAGAAAAGAAAATGTAGGCATAAGTAACGATAATGCGGGCGAGAAACCCGCACTCCGAAAGACCAAGGTTTCCCCAGCTATGCTAATCAGCTGGGGGTTAGTCGGGGCCTAACGCGAACCCGAAAGGGGTAGTGGATGGACAACGGGTTAATATTCCCGTACCTGCCCGCGCTAAAAGTGACGGAGGCGAAAATTGGGTGCGCACTGACGGAATAGTGCGTTGAAGCCAGTGGCAACACGGCGATAGTACACTGAGGCTCCGGCCAAGGTGATAATCCCGAGGATCGACTTCCAAGAAAAACGAGCGAGGCAGCCCGTACCCTAAACCGACACAGGTGGTTGGGATGAGAATTCTAAGGAGCTCGAGAGATTCATGGCTAAGGAACTAGGCAAAATCGACCCGTAACTTCGGGAGAAGGGTCGCCCACGGCAACGTGGGCCGCAGTGAAGAGGTCCAGGCGACTGTTTATCAAAAACACAGGGCTCTGCAAAATCGAAAGATGAAGTATAGGGCCTGACACCTGCCCGGTGCTGGAAGGTTAAGAGGAGATGTCATCCGCCTCGGCGGAGAAGCATTGAATTGAAGCCCCAGTAAACGGCGGCCGTAACTATAACGGTCCTAAGGTAGCGAAATTCCTTGTCGGGTAAGTTCCGACCTGCACGAATGGTGTAACGATCTGGACACTGTCTCAGCCATGAGCTCGGTGAAATTGTAGTATCGGTGAAGATGCCGATTACCCGCTGTGGGACGAAAAGACCCCGTGCACCTTTACTATAGCTTAGTATTGGTTTTGGACAAGTAATGTGTAGGATAGGTGGGAGACTTTGAAGCTGCGTCGCCAGGCGTGGTGGAGTCATTGTTGAAATACCACCCTTTGCTTGTCTAGAGTCTAACCCTTCACAAAAGGGGACAGTGCTTGGTGGGTAGTTTGACTGGGGTGGTCGCCTCCAAAAGAGTAACGGAGGCTTCTAAAGGTTCCCTCAATACGGTTGGCAATCGTGTGTAGAGTGCAATGGCATAAGGGAGCTTGACTGAGAGACCTACAAGTCGATCAGGTACGAAAGTAGAGCATAGTGATCCGGTGGTTCCGCATGGAAGGGCCATCGCTCAAAGGATAAAAGGTACGCCGGGGATAACAGGCTGATCTCCCCCAAGAGCTCACATCGACGGGGGGGTTTGGCACCTCGATGTCGGCTCGTCACATCCTGGGGCTGGAGAAGGTCCCAAGGGTTGGGCTGTTCGCCCATTAAAGTGGCACGCGAGCTGGGTTCAGAACGTCGTGAGACAGTTCGGTCTCTATCTACAGTGGGCGCAAGAAATTTGAGTGGATCTGATCCTAGTACGAGAGGACCGGATTGGACCGACCGCTGGTGCACCAGTTGTCCCGCCAGGGGCACCGCTGGGTAGCTACGTCGGGAAGGGATAAGCGCTGAAAGCATATAAGCGCGAAACCCACCACAAGATGAGATTTCTTTAAAGGGCCGTGGGAGACTACCACGTTGATAGGCCGCAGGTGCAAGGGCAGCAATGTCCCAGCCGAGCGGTACTAATAGCCCGTAAGCTTATGTACGCCGCCTTCCCGCCCGTAAGGGCGGGGGTGCAACTCTTTTTTTAAGCAGGTTCACTTTTCTTCTATTGTTTGTTTCGATATGTCAAGATATTTGTCCGCCAATGGCGGACAGTGCAAGGTGCAAAACTGCAAGCAACAGTATTTTTTACTGCCAACTGCAACTGAACACTGAACACTTAAAACTAAGGTGGTTATAGCGACGGGGCTCACCTCTTACCATTCCGAACAGAGAAGTTAAGCCCGTTTGCGCCGATGGTACTGCTATCCAGTGGGAGAGTAGGTCGCCGCCTTCCTTTAAAGTCCTTCATTGAAAAATGAGGGACTTTTTTTATGGGGTAAAGGGAGATA
>NZ_JRWG01000019.1 GCF_001573155.1 Aequorivita aquimaris
GTAGCGGTAGCCTGGTTGACTACCTCGCCCGCATCGATGTCATCCTGTGTGATGGCATATGAGGTGGCGGTGTAGGTCCAGGTCTCAGTTACGTCAAGCTCGCCGTCGTTGTCGGTATCGCCGCCCTGGAACACGATGGCCACTACCGGGTTCGGCGCCTCCAACAATGGGTCGGTAACCGTTATGCCCGACAGGCTCACGTTGCCCTCATTGGTCACGGTGAACGTATAGGTTATCGTATCGATGCCCGCATCGGCGCACTGGTTGCCGTCAACGTCGTTGAAGACCCCGGTCTTTACGATCGCGATGTCAGGGTTCTGGCATAGCTCAACTACAGTCTCGTCGTCATTGGCCACATCGGTTCCCGATAGGTCACTTACCGTGCTCTGGTCTGGTGCAGTACCTGTAGCGGTAGCCTGGTTGACTACCTCGCCCGCATCGATATCATCCTGTGTGATGGTATAGGATGTAGCGGTGTATGTCCAGGTCTCGTCCACGTCAAGTTCATTGTCGCCATCGGTATCGCCGCCCTGGTAAACGATTGCCACCACAGGGTTCGGTGCCTGTAGCAATGGATCGGTTACAGTTATGCCAGATAGGCTCACGTTGCCCTCATTGGTCACGGTGAACGTATAGGTTATCGTATCAACTCCCGCATCGGCGCACTGGTTGCCGTCAACGTCGTTGAAGATTCCAGTCTTCACGATCGCGATGTCAGCAGCCTGGCAGATAACCACGACAGTATCCCCGTCCGCCGTAGTGGAGGTCGGGTGCGAGTCGTCGGATACAGGTGTATTGGATGGGTTCATCGCAAGGCCGTTAACAGCGGCCTGGTTGGTCACCTGGCCAGCGTCAACATCGTCCTGCGTTACCGCATAGGTCGCGGTGTATTCCCAAGTCTCGTCAAGTCCAAGGATACCGTCCGAACCGGTATCGCCCGTTGGGCCGGTGATCGCGGATAGGCCCACCAATGGGTCGGTAACCGCTACATTGTCGATCGAAACGTTGCCCTCGTTGGTCACCGTAAAGGTATAGGTGATAACATCGCCTTCCGCTAGATCAACGCAGCCGTTGGTGCCAGGGTCCTGGTCGCTCGACTTCACGATCGCGATGTCAGCAGCCTGGCAGATAACCACGACAGTATCCCCGTCCGCCGTAGTGGAGGTCGGGTGCGAGTCGTCGGATACAGGTGTATTGGATGGGTTCATCGCAAGGCCGTTAACAGCGGCCTGGTTGGTCACCTGGCCAGCGTCAACATCGTCCTGCGTTACCGCATAGGTCGCGGTGTATTCCCAAGTCTCGTCAAGGCCAAGGATACCGTCCGAACCGGTATCGCCCGTTGGGCCGGTGATCGCGGATAGGCCCACCAATGGGTCGGTAACCGCTACATTGTCGATCGAAACGTTGCCCTCGTTGGTCACCGTAAAGGTATAGGTGATAACATCGCCTTCCGCTAGATCAACGCAGCCGTTGGTGCCAGGGGCCTGGTCGCTCGACTTCACGATCGCGATGTCAGCAGCCTGGCAGATAACCACGACAGTATCCCCGTCCGCCGTAGTGGAGGTCGGGTGCGAGTCGTCGGATACAGGTGTATTGGATGGGTTCATCGCAAGGCCGTTAACAGCGGCCTGGTTGGTCACCTGGCCAGCGTCAACATCGTCCTGCGTTACCGCATAGGTCGCGGTGTAGATCCAGACCTCGTCAAGGCCGAGGATGCCGTCACCGTTCGTGTCGGAGGCGCCCGGGCCGGATAGGGCCGATAGCCCCGGAAGCGGGTCCGAAACAGTTATGTTGTCGATGGAAACGTTGCCCTCGTTGGTAACGGTGAACGTATAGGTTATCGTATCGCCTTCCTCCAGGTCAACGCAGCCGTTGCTGCCGGGGACCTGGTCGCTCGATTTCACGATCGCGATGGCAGGGTTCTGGCAGATTAATACAGTAACCGTATTACTTGTATCATCAACACCACCCAAAGCAGTATCTCCGCCTACATCGGCCGTGTTAACAATTGAACCATTGTCAATATCTGTTTGCGTAACTCTGTAAGTTGCGCCATAAGTCCATGATTCTCCTATATTGAGGATTCCATCATTATTGATGTCACCCATAACATAATCAATAGAAACTACAGGATTTGGTGCTTGGAATAAAGGATCTGTTATTACCACATTTGTAATATCAACATCTCCTTCATTAGTTACAACAAATTCGTATTCCACTTCATCGTCAACTTCCAAATTGAGGCAACTTCCAGTTGCGCTATCACTTGATTTTTCAATCGAAATTTCAGCATTTTGACAAAGGGATACCGTAATGGTATCTGAATCTGAAACCGGGAACGGATTGCCACTTGTCTGGATTTGCCCATTTACAGTAGCCGTATTATTGACCTGCCCGTTTATAATATCCTGGGGTGTTACGGTATAAGTAGCAGTATATACCCAGGTTTCGCCCGGATCCAATATGTTATTGCCATTATCGCCACTATCAGGACCTGGAATCGGGTTAATTGGATCAATCAGTGAGTCATAAAGATCCACATTATGTATCGGCGCATTGCCAACCGGATTCGATACATTAAATGTATATGTTATATCTTCATTTGGTGCTATTGGGGTACAGCCCTGTGGATTGTTTGGGCTTGCTATCTTTTCAAGGATAATCGTACAGTTATTTATCGTCACCAAAAAGCTGTTCTCGGCGCTACAGTTCGGCGTGGTGCCGGTCTCGGCATATACGTAGATCGTCTGCGTGCTGGTGATCGCATCGCCGGCGTTGAGCTGCGTGCCCGTACCGCCAGGGCCGGTGTAGTAGTTCCCGTTGGTGAGCGCTGGCAGTGTGTAGCTGTCGCAGGCGGTAACGTCCGAAGGGTCGTCAACCGGAGGGGTGTCGTTGATCGTCACCAAAAAGCTGTTCTCGGCGCTACAGTTCGGCGTGGTGCCGGTCTCGGCATATACGTAGATCGTCTGTGTGCTGGTGATCGCATCGCCGGCGTTGAGCTGCGTGCCCGTACTGCCAGGGCCGGTGTAGTAGTTCCCGTTGGTGAGCGCTGGCAGCGTGTAGCTGTCGCAGGCGGTAACGTCCGAAGGGTCGTCAACCGGAGGGGTGTCGTTGATCGTCACCAAAAAGCTGTTCTCGGCGCTACAGTTCGGCGTGGTGCCGGTCTCGGCATATACGTAGATCGTCTGCGTGCTGGTGATCGCATCGCCGGCGTTGAGCTGCGTGCCCGTACCGCCAGGGCCGGTGTAGTAGTTCCCGTTGGTGAGCGCTGGCAG
>NZ_JRWG01000020.1 GCF_001573155.1 Aequorivita aquimaris
ACAATGGTTACAATCAAAATGATGGCATTTATTCTTCTGGTAATACTTCAACTTCAGAAGAAGAATACGTAGATGAGGATTCTAACAATGAAAAAGCAAATTATTATCAGCAATATTTCCGTAGTAAATCTGATGCATACGCTAATCTTCCTGAAGAAGGAGCCATTTTTACTGATATTGAAGCCTATTCAACTACCGAAAGATTGGACGAAGATGGCTATATAGTTATTGAAGAAGATTATGATGAGGAAGAGTATGGCCCATGGGGAAGCAACAGTGAAGACATCACCGTAAACATTTATAATTATGGAGGTTACGGCTATGGATTTTATCACAGACCTTATTGGTATGGTGGGTATTGGGGTTATCCTTATTATATTTACCACACCCCATATTGGGGAATAAGCTATGGTTGGGGTTATCCATATTATGGCTATGGTTATGGCTACCCTTATTACGGTTATGGGTATTATACTTCACATTATTACAATTACAACCCATATTATAATGTATCGTATAATAGGGGAAGAAGAAACACTGATTATAATAGAGCAAGTACCCGCGGAAGAACCAATAATGTTTCTACCCGTAATTCCTACAGTCGTTCCGAATTATCTAGACGTGTAAACAGAAACAATGTGCGTGCTAACACAAATACTAGAAACACTCGCAGTAATATCCGCAATACTCGCTCCAACTCTAATAACTCAATCAGAAACACTCGTTCTAACTCAACGATACGAAACAATAGTAGTTCACAGCCCACCAGGAGCAATACTACAAGAAGAAGCGGCAACTACTCCTCTCCTACCAGGAGCAATAGTTCAGGTTCTGTAAGAAGTTCAGGTGGCAGTATTCGTTCTAGTGGAAGTAGTGGACGTTCAGGAGGCAGTAGTGGACGTGGCGGACGCGGTTAAATTTATCTATCAGAATATTTTTCAAACATAGAATTAATATATTATGCCCAATGACCATTTCTATAAGAACGAAATGATACTTTGGGCATTTTTACTATATCACCTTTTTAAATTAAAAATTAGATGAAAAAAATATCATTACTATTTATAGCTTTTTTTGCTTTGGCTATTTTAAATGCCCAAAACACTACTGACGGTTTACGATATAGTCTAGGTGAAAATATCGGCACAGCACGCTACACTGCATTAAGCGGCGCCATGGGAGCGCTGGGAGGAGATTTTTCCGCAACAAGTATAAATCCAGCAGGTGGTGCAGTTTTTTTAACTTCCAGCCTGATGTTTTCTACATCATTATTTGATATTGAAAACAATGCGAACTATTTTGGAAACAGTGAAAAAAGTTTTTCAGATAATATTACTATAAATCAATTGGGAGGAGTTTTTGTAATCAATAACTCTAATAAAGAGTCCATATTTAAAAAGTTCACTATTGGGGTAAGTTACAATATGGACAAAAATCTGGATAACGAATTTTACATTGCTGGTACCGGCAACACATCAATTGGCGACTTTTTTCTATCACAAGCCCAGGGCATTCCCCTAAATCTTTTGCAACTACAGTCAGGTGAATCCATTTCAGATTTGTACCAATATCTGGGAGAATATGAGGGCACAGCGGCCCAAAACGCTTTTTTAGGGTACCAAACCTTTTTATTTGATCCTGTTGACCCAAGCAATCCTTCAAATACAACTTATACTTCTAATATTGCTAATGGTAGCTTCAATCAGCAGTATGCTTATCTTTCGGAAGGGTACAATAGCAAATTCACAATAAATTTGGCTACCCAAGTAACAGATAATTTATATTTTGGAGCAAACATTAATACCCACACAATCTATTTTAGCCAAAGTTCTTTCTTACTTGAAAACAATAACAACAATGGCTCAACGATAAACAGAGTAGGTTTTGAAAACAATCTTACCGCAAATGGCGCAGGAGTTTCAGCACAACTAGGGGCCATCGCAAAAGTAGCAAACAACTTCCGTTTAGGTTTAAGCTTAACATCGCCAACCTGGTATCAAATCTCAGAAGAAACCACCCAATATCTTGAAAGCCGAAGACTGTTTCAAGGGCAGAATATAAATGAAGTTGTAGATCCAAGGGTAATAAATGTATATGAAGATTACACACTAAGAACTCCTGCTAAAGTAAACGCAAGTGCGGCATACGTTTTTGGCCAAAATGGTCTAATTAGTTTTGATTATTCCTATAAAGATTATGCTTCAATTGAATTTAGCCCAACCGACGATATCTTTTTCAACAATTTAAACAATATAATTGAAAACAATCTAAAAGGCGTCTCAGCGTATAAAGCAGGCGCAGAATACCGTTTAAACCAATTAAGCCTACGTGGAGGGTTTCATTACGAGGAGAGCCCCTATAAAAATTCTGAAGTTTTAGGAGAACGCGTTGGGTTCTCATTGGGCGCAGGCTATAATTTTGGAAAATTCACTGCTGATCTTGCCTATTCGCGTTCAGAACAAACAAGAAACCAGCAACTATACTCCATTGGTTTAACCGATGCCGCAGAGATAAACTCAATTTACAGCAATTTTGTTCTTTCTCTCGGGTTCAATTTTAAATGATTTTTTTAGGTAAAAAAAAACGAGCGATCAATTTTCAAATTATAAAATTTTTTTTTGATATCCAAAATTGATCTCTTTATTATAAAGGTGAAGTTTTTAAAGTTATTACACTTTAAGAAATATACTCTAAAATCTGTTCGCCTTTTCCAAAAGAATAGCACGCAATCAAAATATCCTTCCCTAAAAAACAAAAGCTCTGCTGTATGGCAGAGCTTTTGCTTTATTCATAATTTCTATTTATCGTTTTAGGGTAAAGTGTCCTTTGAATTCTTTTTGGTTTCCGTCCTCGGTGTACTCCACGCGGAACCAGTAGTCGCTCGACGGCATGGGGCTTCCCCCGTAGGTGCCGTCCCATCCCTGGCCCAGTGGGCTGAGCTGCTTGAGCAGCTTCCCGAAGCGGTCAAAGATATAGATTTTCGCCGTAGGGTCGCCGCTGGCGATGCCGATGATGTTCCAGGTGTCGTGGTAGCCGTCGCCGTTGGGCGTAAAGTACGGCGGGTAGTCGATGACCCCCACGTCGAAAGTCACGCTGCCGCAGCCATAGACGTCCCGGATGGTCACCGTGTGGTCGCCCGGGGCCACGCCCTCAAAGATGTTGCTGTCCTGGAAGGGGCCGTTGTCCAGCTGGTACTCGTAGGTGCCCTCGCCCGTGGCCACCACCTCGAT
>NZ_JRWG01000021.1 GCF_001573155.1 Aequorivita aquimaris
TCCTGTGGTCTTCAGAGTGAGGTTACCTTTGTCTCCGATGGTACTTCTACCTATTATATTATGGTGGAGGGCTTTGGTAGCAACTCCGGTAACTTCAGTTTGGACGTTACCTGTACCGAGCCATTGCCGAACGACGACTGCGGTGGCGCGATAGCGGTAAGCTGTGGGGATTCGGTAACGGGCACCACCGTGGGCGCCACGGTAGATTCCGGTGCTCCTGTCTGCGGTCCCGCGATCACCTCTCCGGGGGTATGGTACACCCTTGACGACACCAGCGGCCTTCCGGGCGATATCACCCTTTCATTGTGCAACGGCACCGACTTTGACTCCAAGATCTCTGTCTATACCGGATCCTGCGCCGCGCTTACCTGCGTTGTGGGTAACGACGACTCGTGCGGCCTTCAGAGCGAGGTTACCTTCGCCACTGATGGGAACACGAAGTTCTACATACTGATCCACAGCTTTGGCGGTGCCACGGGCAACTTCACGATGGACGTTACCTGTATGCCGACCCCTCCGCCCAACGATATGATCGTGAACTCGATCGATGTTGACGAGATAGGGTTCCCCTACACGGATCCTTCGGTTGCGATGCCTGCCGCTACCACTGAGAACGGCAACCCACAGGGCTGCGACCTTACGGGGGCCAACGGTGTTTGGTACAATTTCGTTGCCGCGGGCGACGGGACTGCCAACGCGATGATCGTTACCCCTGGCGGTGCCAGCTCGGTGACCTTCTACACCGCACCTGACGAGAACGCCACGGAGACCGACCTTGTCCTGGTGCCACAGAACACCAACCAGTGCGTTCCGGGCACCTCTGCGTCGATCTTTACCCTTGCGGGCCAGGCCTATTATGTTTTCGTTCTGAACACGGGCGCTGTTACCGACATCGTGATAGACGGCACGAACCTTGGCGTTTCGGACAATTCGATAGCCGGTTTCAGCTATTACCCGAACCCTACCACGGGCGTGCTCAACCTTAAGAGCGTGGACAACATCGAGCGCGTTTCGCTCTACAACCTTCTTGGCCAGCGCGTGCTGGACAGCAGGGTGGGAGCTGCAGCAACGCAGCTTGACATATCCGGACTGAGCACTGGCAGTTACCTGATGAAGGTGACGGTGAACGGCCAGACCGGCACCTACAAGGTGCTTAAGGACTAGCCCCAGGGCAAGTTACTTGGCCATAACAACAGGACCACCCGCCATTGGCGGGTGGTTTTTTTTTGGGTTATATCCTGTCCTTGGGATGGCAGCGGATGGAAATGTTGATTTTTCAATGAATATGATAATTGTGTAATGTATTGTTTGATTATAATTCTATAACATTAATAATAAGTAGATAATAGAAATTATTATTAACAAAAACTTTGAATTGTTATTTTTTTGGAATAGCTTTAATTCCTTAAAACTAAAAGTGTTAACTAAATCATTTTAATTATGAAAAAAATTACGTTGTTAATTTTATCATTTGCTTTTGCGGTCAGTTATGGACAGCAAAATATGATAAAAACACAGGGTGAAAATAACCCTGTCCATTACCAACAGCAAAAGAAGACCGCTGTTGTACCTACGAACATAACGTCCAATCCGCTGGACGCTAATGTTAAGAACCAAGGGGAAAATAACCCTGTAGTTTTCAGTGCGAAACCTGCGCCCTCCCGTGCTTTAAATCAGACCCAAGGGCGTTCCAATCAAAAATTTGAAATAAAAGGGGAAGGTGCCAACAATCCTCAGTCACGAACCCCAAATGTGGGTGCCAACAACTCTCTTTTGTTTTTGTCCATTGATGCTGATGATCAAGCGGAAATTTTAGCTGCCGAACAAGAAGGGGTAAATACTAATTTTATTTACTCACCAATGGTTCAATATAGAAATTTACTTTCAGATATTATACCAACGGCAGGAGCAACTGAAAGTTTTGCAGTAACAACAGGCGATTTCTTTTACGATCCGTCAGATGGTACAACCGGAGGTCCGGGCGGTGATTGTTCCACAACTTCTTCTGGGAATACAGGAGACTATCCTAACTGTAATTGCGATACCGTTACAACATTAACGGGGGCTGGACTATCAGTAGAATTTTTATCATTTAGAGTTTTCGGAACTTTTGATTACCTAAATATTTATGATGGGCCAGACACGAGCTCTCCACAAATTTACGATAGTAATTTAAATACTGATACCGATACACTTGCAGGTATGATTGCTGCAAATGGCTCAGCTGTTTTTACTTCCACTACAGGAGCATTAACTTTTGAGTTTCATGCGACTTCAGTGGTAAATACTTGTGGTTGGGAGGTTGAAGTTCTTTCTGCTGGCGGTGGCGGCGGTGGCGGAACCTGCTCTGAGGAGAACCCGAACGACTTCACCTTTGAGAACGGCTTCAACTGTTCTTCCGCATCAGCGTTCCAGACCGCGAACGACGTGACCGTAGCTGCTGATGAGAACTTCACCTTGGAGAACATTACAGCCAGCATCTTCGCCAACGGCGGTATCGCAAACGTTGACGTAAACTATTATGACGATGCCGCGGGCCTTCCCGGGGCTCTCATAGGTTCTGAGGCTTCTGTTACCATCGACAACCAAACGGTTATCGGCAGCAACTTCGGTTTTGACGTTAACGAGGTGGAGATGACCGTTACCCC
>NZ_JRWG01000022.1 GCF_001573155.1 Aequorivita aquimaris
TCCTGTGGTCTTCAGAGTGAGGTTACCTTTGTCTCCGATGGTACTTCTACCTATTATATTATGGTGGAGGGCTTTGGTAGCAACTCCGGTAACTTCAGTTTGGACGTTACCTGTACCGAGCCATTGCCGAACGACGACTGCGGTGGCGCGATAGCGGTAAGCTGTGGGGATTCGGTAACGGGCACCACCGTGGGCGCCACGGTAGATTCCGGTGCTCCTGTCTGCGGTCCCGCGATCACCTCTCCGGGGGTATGGTACACCCTTGACGACACCAGCGGCCTTCCGGGCGATATCACCCTGTCCCTTTGCAACGGCACCGACTTTGACTCCAAGATCTCTGTCTATACCGGATCCTGTGCCGCGCTTACCTGCGTTGTGGGTAACGACGACTCGTGCGGCCTTCAGAGCGAGGTTACCTTCGCCACTGATGGGAACACGAAGTTCTACATACTGATCCACAGCTTTGGGGGTGCTACCGGCAACTTTACTATGGATGTTACCTGTATGCCAACCCCTCCGCCCAACGATATGATCGTGAACTCGATCGACGTTGACGAGATAGGGTTCCCCTACACGGATCCTTCGGTTGCGATGCCTGCGGCTACCACTGAAGACGGCAACCCACAGGGCTGTGACCTAACGGGTGCAAACGGCGTTTGGTACAATTTTGTTCCCACTGGCGATGGGACTGCCAATGCGACGATCGTTACCCCTGGCGGTGCCAGCTCGGTAACTTTCTATACCGCTCCTGATGAGAACGCTACCGAGACCGATCTTGTGTTGGTTCCTCAGAACACTAACCAGTGCGTTCCTGGCACCTCTGCATCAATCTTTACCCTTGCGGGCCAGGCCTACTATGTTTTTGTTCTGAACACGGGCGCTGTTACCGACATCGTGATAGACGGCACGAACCTTGGCGTTTCGGACAATTCGATAGCCGGTTTCAGCTATTACCCGAACCCAACCACGGGCGTGCTCAACCTTAAGAGCGTGGACAACATCGAGCGCGTTTCGCTCTACAACCTTCTTGGCCAGCGCGTGCTGGACAGCAGGGTGGGAGCTACCGCAACGCAGCTTGACATATCCGGGCTGAGCACGGGCAGTTACCTGATGAAGGTGACGGTGAACGGCCAGACCGGCACGTACAGGGTGCTCAAGGACTAGCCCCGGGCAAGTTACTTGGCCATAACAACAGGACCACCCGCCATTGGCGGGTGGTTTTTTTTTGC
This sequence comes from Aequorivita aquimaris, assembly GCF_001573155.1. Classification (GTDB taxonomy): domain Bacteria; phylum Bacteroidota; class Bacteroidia; order Flavobacteriales; family Flavobacteriaceae; genus Aequorivita; species Aequorivita aquimaris. The sequence goes on from NZ_JRWG01000022.1 coordinate 1,230, forward strand.
TGTTTTTTTAAGGCGCTTCCGGGTCTTAGGATACCACTAGATGGAATGTTGATTTTTCAATAAAAACGATGATTGTGCATCGTATTGTTAAAAATAATAGTTGTTAATGCTGTTAAAGAGATGTTCATATTGTTAATTATATTGCATTAAAGTTTTGCGGCAAAACATATTTTAAATACCTTAGTGCTAAATTAACTTAAAACTTATAATTATTATGAAGAAAATTACTTTGTTATTTGCTTGCATTGTTGCTTTTTCTGGTGTAATCAACGCACAGGATTCGCGATCAATTGTTGAGGTGCCAAACACAACAAACAACCCTGTGTATAGTCAAGGTGATCCCGTAACTACAACGGCTACTGTACTATTTGAAAAACCAATGGGAGCCCAGGATTATTCCTCTTTTGTTTCCTCTGGTAGCCATACTGTAACCTCTACTCATGGTCCTGCAATAATTTCTGGACAAAGAGGTGCAATGGCTGTAACACCTTATACAGATAGGGCTACTTTTCAAGCTGCATATTCAGGAACGTTAATATCTGAGGATTTTGCAGGTGGACCTGGTGCTGGAGCTATTACACCGTGTGGTCCTGTAGTTAGTAGTTCTGGTGATGGTTGTTTTCCTGCGGGAGAACTTGTTGATGGATTTAATATAACCGCTTCTGTAGTAGGAAATGATGTAATTTATATAGGTTCTGGTGCAATCGGGAATACTTCAACCCTTATGGGGGCGAATACTTTTGCAGATTTTACAATTCTTACTTTTACTCCTGATGGCGCTTATGCTGCTGGAATTGATCTTTGGACTGAAGGTGTTTCAAACGCTGATGTTCGTGTTTATGATATGGGCGGTGGATTACTTGATACCTTTGTTGTTTCTAATACTCCTAGTACAGAAAATTTCTTTGGAGTAATTTCAGATGATGCAATCGGCAAAATTGAAATTCAAGCTGAAGCAGATGCTGGAGAACTATTTGGAAATATGGAGTTTGGAATAGATCCTATCGGCGGCGGCGGCGGTGCTTGTGATGAGGAGAACCCTAACGACGGTACTTTTGAGAACGGCTTTAACTGTTCTTCTGCTTCAGCATTCCAGACAGCAAATGATGTGACTGTAGCTGCTGATCAGAACTTTACTTTGGAAAATATTACAGCTAGTATTTTTGCCAACGGAGGTATTTCTAACGTTGACGTAAACTATTATGACGATGCTGCAGGTCTTCCTGGATCATTAATTGGTTCTGAGGCTTCTGTTACTATCGATAACCAAACGGTTATTGGCAGCAATTTTGGTTTTG
>NZ_JRWG01000023.1 GCF_001573155.1 Aequorivita aquimaris
AATTCGATTTCCACTACGTTGCTCGTTGGAACAATAGAATAGTTAAGCTCGAAATTGTCCACACCGGCACCCCAGGCCCAACCGCCTTCATCGTCATATGTAAAACGAACTTGGAAGTCAGCATTTAGGTAAGTTGCCAAATCAATGGCTCCTGTATTGACAGGATTAGTATCAACATCAACAAAAAGAATCTGTTGCCATGCGGCCCCATCATAAACTTCAACGGTAAGTGTACCGTCACCGGCAAACTCCTGCATTGCATAGTCAAAAGACAGCGAGGCAGTAGAAGCAGCGCTTATATCATATACCGGAGAGATAAGCGTAGCGTTGTTTACCTCACCGCTACCAGCTGCGTCGTCATCAAAGATGGCTGCGTTTGAGGCGAAGTCAGTTCCTATTGGCATATCGCCAGAACCGAAGGCCCAGTCCTGAGAACCAGAATTAATCTGGGTAGTCCATCCAGAAGGTATAGAGCTACCTTCAAAATCTACTGTTTCTGATACAGTAGTCACAGGAGGACCACAGGTAATCACAGGTGCAATGTTATCAATCACATTTACCACTGCCATACAGGTAGAAGAGTTTCCACTGTCGTCGGTAACGGTAACCTCTACAATGTTCTCGCCCAGGTCAGCACAAGTAAAGTCAAGACCAGAACCACCTCCGGTAGTATAATGAATGTTCCCATTAAATACACGTGGCTGGAATGTGCTTCCAGAGAAAGGATATCCTCTCGCTCCACCTTCAAGGAACTCAATGTTTGCATCTGATGCCCAAACGTTTCCTGTTCCAGTTCCATTGGTATAGTTAAGACCACCGGTAGAGAAATCAGTAGGAGTTACATAGAAAGCGTGTGTTTCACCTGCAGCCATTGCATAATCAAGTGTCAGGTTAAGGGGTGTTGCTACGCCATCTCCATTTGAAACTACAGCTAATGCAGTACCTATCAAAGTCCAAGCAGAAGGATCTGCTTCAAAACCTACCCAAGTACCTGTTTTGGCATATACTTCTACGTCAAATGTAGCACCTGTGTCTGCATTGATATCAAAAGAATCAAGTGTAACATCGGTAACTGCGTTTACATCAAACATATTACCAAAGTTTCCATTACCGCCAGCGAAACCAGCGTTAAGAGTTTCCGAGGAACCTCCACCAACGCCACCAGCGGTAATTGTGTAGCCACAAGCTTCATTAACACTTGTAACAAGGTCGTTAGGGTCAATACTTGCCATACCGTTTGCATCAAGGAAAACGTCAAGTCCTCCACCAGAGGCAGCCTCATAGGTCAATAGGAAGTTGTCAACACCAGCTCCCCAGGCCCAATCGCCTTCATCATCATAAGTAAATCGAACCTGAAATGCAGCGTTTGCATAGGCAGAAACATCTATATCCCCAGTATTTACTGGATTAACATCCATATCGTCAATAAACAGGACTTGTTGCCATGCAGATCCGTCCCAAACTTCAGCCTCGAAAGTACCCGAACCAATGAAATCCTGTATTGCGTAATCAAATGAAAGCTGTGCGTTGCTAGCTCCTGTAAGATCATAGGCGGGCGATAACAATCGGGCAAGGTTAACCTCACCTGAACCAGCAGCATCGTCATCAAAGATTGCCGCATTGGTTGGGAAATCTGTACCTAAAGGCATGTCACCACTACCAAATGTCCAGTCCTGACTTCCAGATTCAATTACCGTTGTCCATCCTGTTGGGATTGTAGCACCCTCAAAGTCTTCAGACTCCGTAAAGATTCCAAATCCGCCCACGCAGAATACCTCAGGAGCTGTAACGTCCTGAACGGTAACGGTAGAAGTACAGGTAGAAATGTTTCCTGAGTTATCGGTAACTGTCATAACCACGGTGTTTGCACCGGTCATTGAGCAATCAAATGATGAAACATCAAGGCTCATTGAGGCAATGCCGCAGTTGTCGGTAGAACCGTTGTCAACATCTGCAGCGGTAATGGTAGCCATGCCGGTAACAGGGTCAAGATCTACGGTAATATCCTGGCAAACCGCCACTGGCAGCTCGTTGTCTATTACGGTTACGGTAAAGTC
>NZ_JRWG01000024.1 GCF_001573155.1 Aequorivita aquimaris
ATGGGGGTTCGACCATATCATGACCAAGAGGGGCCTTGAGAGTGCCTCGGCGGATTTTGGCCTGATTGCGCTGGCATACAACCTCAAACGAATGCTAAAGCTGGGGATAACGCTTGCAGGGTGGCCTGTTTTGCTGCTTTTATGGCTTCAAGGGGCGCTTTCCCTTCACAAACATGCCCTGAAAACGGTTTCTGGGGACAAAGGCCGATCTTTCAACTTTTACTCCATTTACTTGCCGAAAATGGAATTAAAAACTATTTTCAACAATTGAAGGGCGGTTTTGAGACAGACTGACGTTGGCAGTCAGCTAAAAAAGAACTAAATGAAAAGAAAAATTGCGATAATTGGAGGAGGTATTGCAGGACTTACCTTTGCTCGTTGCATTTCTGACGACTATGAAACACACATTTTCGAAAAAAAACAAGAATTTGGAGAAGTAGGAGCGGCAATTAGTGTGTTTCCAAATGCGCTCTGCGTAATGGATGAAATCGGCTTACTTGATAGTATATTGAATACAAGCGGAAAGTTTGAAAATGTTTATCTAAAAACGGATAAAGGAAATATCTTAAGTAAGTCAACACCTAAAAGCGATTACCCCGTAATTTGCATTCACCGAGCCGACCTACATAAAATTTTATTAACAGATATTAACGCTCATTTACATATTGATAGTGCTGTAAAACAATTAACCAATTTAGACAATGGTCAAGTAGAGATCATTTTTGAAAATGGCAAATCTTCGGTTTTTGATGCAGTAATTGGAGCTGATGGAATACATTCAATTGTAAGAAAAAACATCATCAATGATGGAGATCCGATATTCAGAGGATATAATATTTGGCGTGGTGTGGTGAAAACCGATTTTGATATTGGATACGCAAGTGAAACCTACGGGAAAGGTAAACGGGTTGGAATTGTTCCTATAAAAGATGGTGTATATGGTTGGTGGGCAACTTATAATGAAGGCTTTTTGAAAGATGATGAACCTGAAGGTACAAAGCAAAAACTTAAACGTCTTTTTGGAAATTGGCATTATCCGATTCCCGAACTTATTGAGAATACAGAAAATATATTGAAAAATAGTTTGTCGGACCGCATCCCACACAAAGGATGGACAAAGGGCAATATTACATTGATAGGAGACGCAGCACACCCAACCACACCAAATTTGGGTCAAGGTGGTTGTATGGCCATTGAAGGTGCTTATCTTTTGGCGAAGTGCATCAATAAATATGGACTGTCTTCTAAAGCATATGAAATTTACGAAAAATATCAATTTCCACGTTCCAAAGAAATTATAAACGAAAGTTTAAAACTTGGAAAAATGGGACAGATTACCAATCCCATATTAATCACCTTAAGGAACTTCTTTTTCAAAATAATTCCATCGAGTGTTGCTATGAAAATGATAGATAAACACTTTTCTTATCGAGTAACAGAATTAAAAATATAAAGCCGAACTGCCAACAATGCATATAAAAAATAGGCGAAATAGCAGTAAAATCTAGGCTTTTAGCTCGCTTCAAACTTTGTGCTTAATTGAAAGTTTTGTGCTTCAAAATCGCCTGCTCATACACTAGACCGTCAGACTGTCTCAAAACTTAATAACTCTGTGGATAAGTAGGAGTTTTTTTTTCCTTCAAAACCCCCGTATTTCCGTATCTTCATGCCATGGAATATCTACAGGGACAAGACCGCCAGCAACTGGCCCTCTACACCACCTGCCTCGACGAGATGGTGCCGGAGGAGAACAGCGTCCGCTTTATCGATCGATTCGTCGGGGCACTCGATCTGGAAGAGCTGGGGTTTGCCGCCCTGCCCGCACAGGGCCGTCCGCCGTACGACCCGGCAGACCTGCTCAAGCTCTACATCTATGG
>NZ_JRWG01000025.1 GCF_001573155.1 Aequorivita aquimaris
CTGGACAGCTATCTGAAGAAGCGCACCGCCACCAAGAACAAGCTGCACGGGGAGGAAACTTTGGGCATTCCCTCCAAGTTTGTCCATCAATCCCTCAAGCGTGACCTCAAGCATTTGGACAAGGAGGTAAAGGCACTGGAGGAAAGGTTGCTTTTATTGGTAAAGCAGGACCAACAACACCAACTTACATTGTTGAAGGGAATTCCAGGCCTGGGTACCAAAACGGCCCTCTTCCTCATTGTTATAACAGATGGTTTTGACAAATTTGAGACTGCCGGCCAATTGTGCAGCTATGTGGGGATTACCCCCACAATCCGGCAATCGGGAAGCAGCGTGCGGGGCAAGAGCAGAATATCAAAGGTGGGCAACCAGAAACTCAGGAACCTTCTCTTCCTGTGCGCATTCTCGGCGTGCAAGCACAACAAAGCCTGTAGGGAGATCTATGAACGCATTGTGGCAAAGGGAAAGAGCAAAAAACTGGCACTTATTGCGGTGGCTAACAAACTGCTGAAACAGGCATTTGCAATCGCAAAAAGCGGTTTGCCCTATGATGAGAAATTTGTATCCAAATTGAACTAAAAAGATTTGTTTTTCAACTCAGATCTTTGTTGCCACCAGTTATTTTTTTCGTTTTCTTTTATCTTTTTTTGCCTTTTTAATTTCCTTTTTCAAAACCTTCATAGATTCCTTTAATTCATTCAATTTAGGTTTATCTTTTCTTTTTTTTCCAGCACTTTTTGCTGCTTCTAAATACAGAGCTCCAAAATGTTTAGCTAAATCTGGCTTTTCATCACTTTTATCATCTGCCATTTTTTTCAGAACATCATTAAATTCTCCTTTGTGGTTGTTTATGAGTGAATGAACAAGTTCTTCTTCTAAAATTGCATTTAAAGCCTCTTTCGGGATTTTTGCGTTTCCGCTGTAATATTGTCTAATGTAATTGGTAAACTTTATTAGTTCAGCATTGTTAGAGATGAATTCTAAAACTTGTTTGTCGCTATCTGTAATTTCAGTTTTCTTTGAAGTAATTGTCTTATAAATCTGTTTAGCTACAAACTTGACTAAATCATAAGCTATCGTCCCAACAATTCCACTTAATGCAGCAGCAGCTAACCATTGATAGTAATTAGAAGGGTCAATTAACGAGTATTTGGATTTAACCTTTCCAAATTTTTCTACTTGATGCTCGTATTCAACTCTATATTGGTAGCCATATTTAGTAGCTCGTTCAGCGTACTCTGTAAGTTGTTTATACTTTTCTTCGTCAAATTCTGAATTACAGTTAACACAGTAATTTGTCGAATTATCTAAATTTATTACTCCACAATTTGTACAAAGGTATGTCTGCATTCAGTTTGGTTTTAATTGGTGGCAACGTTGAGGCTATGAACAGTTGGGGATTTTAAGCCCTAACTTTTCGTTTTATCACTTTCGCCCCAATTGTTTATAGCCATTGTGCCTGTTGCACAACCACCTCTTCAAATATAGCAAAAGGCTTGTATAAAATTGAGAAGTTTATTAATTTCATGCCTATGCAAGGCAAGAAAAACTATCAGGAAAAACTCTTCACAAGCTTTAAGCTAAGCGACAGGGTTTCAAAAGAAAATTTTTACCGACGGCTAAAAGAAGTTCTAGACCTGGACTTTCTTTACCCGCTCACCAATAAGTTCTATGGACAAAGCGGGCAAAAAAGCATAGACCCCGTGGTCTTTTTCAAGATATGCCTGGTGGGCTATCTGGAAAACATAA
>NZ_JRWG01000026.1 GCF_001573155.1 Aequorivita aquimaris
ATCGAGCTATCGGTTACTGATGGTGGTGCTACTGGAAGTGTATTCTGGGTAGTTACCTCTTCTACTGCGGTGGGTAACCCTACAGCTCAGTTTAATGCAGGTTGGGGTATTCCAGATCCATTGATGGATGGTGTTTATATTTGGAGCGGTACTTGCGACTCGTTGGGTGTTAGCGATAATGCACTTGCTGGATTCTCTTACTATCCAAACCCAGCCACTGAGGTTCTATCTTTGAAATCTGCCAACACAATAGAATCTGTATCTCTGTTCAACCTATTGGGTCAGCAGGTTATCAGCACTGAGATTGGTGCTACCACATCTGACATCAACCTTTCTGGTCTTACAGCGGGAACTTACATTATGAAAGTGACTGTTGATGGACAAACGGGAACTTACAAAGTGTTGAAGAACTAGATTTTCATAATTGATATGAAAAGCCATCCACGAAAGTGGGTGGCTTTTTTTATTAAAATCTTCTTAAAGAATAAATCTTTATTAATATGTGTTTTATCTTAATAAAAATTTATGAGAATATTAAAGATATTAAAATAAAGTTTTGAATAGAAGCATTTTTTGAATACCTTAGTGCCAAATTAACTTAAAACTTAAATTATTATGAAGAAAATTACTCTTATGATGTTCTTTTTTGTTTGTGCTATTGGGTTTAGCCAAGAACAAATTAAAATGATGGGTACTAATAGTCCTGTTGTTTTTGAACAGCAACGAACTGATGTAAACCCAGTTATTACCATTTCTGAGAATGCAGCTCCATCAATGGACATTTCTGCATTGGGAATTAATAATCCAACTTACTTGGCAGCTTGTACAGAGGAGAACCCTAATGACGGAACCTTTGAGAATGGCTTTAACTGTTCTTCTGCATCAGCTTTTCAGACTGCAAATGATTTGACAGTTGCGGCCGATGAGAATTTCACCTTAATGAACATTACAGCAAGTATCTTTGCCAATGGAGGCATATCTAACGTTGATGTTAACTATTATGATGATGCTGCAGGTCTTCCTGGATCATTAATTGGTTCTGAGGCTTCTGTTACCATCGATAACCAAGCGGTTATCGGCAGTAACTTTGGTTTTGATGTTAACGAAGTTGAAATGACAGTTACTCCATTTGTTTTTAATGGACAAGCTGGTATGTCAACTAAGTATTGGATCGAACTTTCTGTTACTGATGGTGGTGCTACAGGCAGTGTATTCTGGGTAGTTACCTCTTCTACAGCTGTTGGTGATCCTACGGCACAATTCAACGCTGGCTGGGGTATTCCAGATCCTTTGATGGACGGTGTTTATATTTGGGAAGGTGACTGTGCTCCTATCGGCGGCGGCGGCGGTGCTTGTGATGAGGAGAACCCTAACGACGGTACTTTTGAGAACGGCTTTAACTGTTCTTCTGCTTCAGCATTCCAGACAGCAAATGATGTGACTGTAGCTGCTGATCAGAACTTTACTTTGGAAAATATTACAGCTAGTATTTTTGCCAACGGAGGTATTTCTAACGTTGACGTAAACTATTATGACGATGCTGCAGGTCTTCCTGGATCATTAATTGGTTCTGAGGCTTCTGTTACTATCGATAACCAAACGGTTATTGGCAGCAATTTTGGTTTTG
>NZ_JRWG01000027.1 GCF_001573155.1 Aequorivita aquimaris
TTTTTTTTTCCTTCAAAACCCCCGTATTTCCGTATCTTCATGCCATGGAATATCTACAGGGACAAGACCGCCAGCAACTGGCCCTCTACACCACCTGCCTCGACGAGATGGTGCCGGAGGAGAACAGCGTCCGCTTTATCGATCGATTCGTCGGGGCACTCGATCTGGAAGAGCTGGGGTTTGCCGCCCTGCCCGCACAGGGCCGTCCGCCGTACGACCCGGCAGACCTGCTCAAGCTCTACATCTATGGCTACATGAACCGTATGCGGTCGTCTAGGGAACTGGAGAAGGAATGCCATCGCAACCTGGAGGTCATATGGCTCTTGAAAAACCTGAAGCCTGACCACAATACCATTGCACGCTTCAGGAAGGACAACCCAAAGGCCATAAAACGTGTCTTCAGGGAGAGCGTGAGCATCGCCCGGAACTTCAACCTCATAGGGGGAGAGCTCATAGCGGGCGACTCCACCAAGCTGCGGGCCCAGAACAGCAAGAAGAACAATTACAACAGGAAGAAGGTCCAGCGCCATTTGGATTACATTGACAATAAACTGGAGGAACACAATAAAGCCCTGGCCACGGCCGACGGCGACCGGAAAGAGGCACTGGAAAGACAGGTGGGGCACCGCAGGGCGCAACGCAAGAAGTATGAGCAGCTCCAAAAGAGATTGGGAGAAGATAGGTCCTCTGGGAATCCGCAGATCTCCACATCAGACCCGGACAGCAGGCACCAGATCGTACGGGGGCCGATCACGGAAGTGAGCTATACCGCACAGACCACTGTTGATGCGGACCACAAATTGTTACTGGACTACAAGCTCACCAACCAAAATGACAAGAAAGCGATGGGGATGATGCTCAGAAGGGCGAAATCCATTCTAAGGACCAGCCAGTTCACGGCGCTTTATGACAAGGGATACCATACGGGCAGCGAATTGAGGACAGCGGATGCCCTCGGGATAAGCACCTTGGTCGCCATTCCGGAGATAGGCAGGGCAAGCCAGGCACCAAATCCGGATTATAACGCAGAGAACTTCACATACGACATCGAAAAGGACACCTACACCTGTCCGCAGGGAAATGAACTGAGCTCCAACCAGACCTGGTACAGCACAAGGAACTACCGCTTTAAGCAATACAAGACCACGGCCTGCAAGAAATGCCCCGTACGCCACGAATGCACCAGGGCCCGGGCCAATGGCAAGGTCGTACAACGAAGTGAATTTACCCAGAACATACGGAACAATGCGGACAGGGTCGCCCAGAACGGGGAGCTCTATAAAAAACGGCAGGCACTGGTGGAACATCCTTTTGGCACCATAAAACGGCAATGGGGGTTCGACCATATCATGACCAAGAGGGGCCTTGAGAGTGCCTCGGCGGATTTTGGCCTGATTGCGCTGGCATACAACCTCAAACGAATGCTAAAGCTGGGGATAACGCTTGCAGGGTGGCCTGTTTTGCTGCTTTTATGGCTTCAAGGGGCGCTTTCCCTTCACAAACATGCCCTGAAAACGGTTTCTGGGGACAAAGGCCGATCTTTCAACTTTTACTCCATTTACTTGCCGAAAATGGAATTAAAAACTATTTTCAACAATTGAAGGGCGGTTTTGAGACAGACTG
>NZ_JRWG01000028.1 GCF_001573155.1 Aequorivita aquimaris
CCATCTGTTATAACAATGAGGAAGAGGGCCGTTTTGGTACCCAGGCCTGGAATTCCCTTCAACAATGTAAGTTGGTGTTGTTGGTCCTGCTTTACCAATAAAAGCAACCTTTCCTCCAGTGCCTTTACCTCCTTGTCCAAATGCTTGAGGTCACGCTTGAGGGATTGATGGACAAACTTGGAGGGAATGCCCAAAGTTTCCTCCCCGTGCAGCTTGTTCTTGGTGGCGGTGCGCTTCTTCAGATAGCTGTCCAGTAACCTAAAAAGCTGCAGACACTCGGCCTGTACATCCGTAAGGGCAGTATAGCAAGGGACATGATTTACCCTGCCGTACTCACAGATTGCCCTGGCATCGCTCTTGTCCGTCTTCACCTTGGCAAGCTTCATCTGGATGAAACGCTTTACCGATAATGGGTTTACTACCGAAACGACAACGCCGTGCTTAAAAAGATACTGTGCCAGTCGATAGTGATAATATCCGGTGGCCTCCATCACCACGAGCGAGCCCTGGGCAATAGCCTTTAAAAAAGAACTGAAACCCTTCGGGGTATTATCGAACTGATGATGGGCATCATCGGAGCACACCACATCAAAGACATCCTTACTGATGTCCACTCCGTAAATTTTGCTATATTTATTCATAGAAAAACAAATGACGAAAGGACAGTCTACTCTGGTTTCACCAACTTAAAAACGAGGTCAGGGCCTCAAAGATCTGAACGAAATTAAAGTAGAAAAGAGCGGGGATTATCAATGTTGACGGAATCAAAAGTTCCACTGGTAACCTTAACCTTACTCCGCTCTTTTGTTCTTTCTGATTTAATATTTAAAGTTAACCGTTTTAATTAAAATCAAACTTAAGATGGTAACCGTTGCACAACCCCTTAATTTTTTAAACCTGAACCAATATAAGCCGTTTTAAGCGGCTTTGTTTTTTTGATTGGACTTGAGAATGAGCCAAATTTGGTGCTTTTAAAAAATGCCTTGCTACATTCTGAAGCACTGTTTTTGGCAAAAAATACAAAACCAGGCTTTCCGCCCCGCTCTTTGCGCGTTTTTGGATAAACTTGAGGTATTTCTTGAGGTTGTAGGCCATTGCCGAGAGGTGCATGCATTTGTTGGCCTGTTTAATGCCAATGGTATTGACCTTGCGAAGCCCCATAAGCTCCTTGAGGGTTCCAAAGACAGGCTCCACGGTGCTTTGCCGTTTGCTTTTTAGATACCGGCCAGTGGGGCTCTTCATTCGCGCTATGTTGCGCTCATATTCTTCCCGGTAAGCAGTGATATTGATCCGCTTTTCGTGGCTCTTGCCTATACAGCTTTCTTTGATGGGACATCCCTTGCAATCACTTCGTTTTGTAAAATAATTATCCTTTAATGTGCCTTTTTCAAGTTTCTGCTTGCGGAAGGTTACTTTCTTTCCCTGTGGGCACAGCCAGTAGTTACCTTCTTTTATATATTTAAAGTCTTCGGGGCCGCCTTTGTAAGTTCCGTGGGGCGGAATGTAGCTTTTAATGCCCCTGGCTTCCAGATAGGCATAGTTCTCCCCACTGCTGTA
>NZ_JRWG01000029.1 GCF_001573155.1 Aequorivita aquimaris
ATGGGGGTTCGACCATATCATGACCAAGAGGGGCCTTGAGAGTGCCTCGGCGGATTTTGGCCTGATTGCGCTGGCATACAACCTCAAACGAATGCTAAAGCTGGGGATAACGCTTGCAGGGTGGCCTGTTTTGCTGCTTTTATGGCTTCAAGGGGCGCTTTCCCTTCACAAACATGCCCTGAAAACGGTTTCTGGGGACAAAGGCCGATCTTTCAACTTTTACTCCATTTACTTGCCGAAAATGGAATTAAAAACTATTTTCAACAATTGAAGGGCGGTTTTGAGACAGACTGACGTTGTGTGCAATTTGGTTACGTTACCAAGATTTGGTATATTTGAATAAAATATAGTCAAAATGGGAAAAAACACATCAATATCACTCGGAAATCATTTTGAGGATTTTATAAGAGAAGAAGTAAATTCTGGAAGATATGGTTCGGTTAGCGAAGTAATTCGTTCTGCATTACGTTTATTAGAACACGAAGAAAAAAAAGAAAGAGAACTTATTAAAGCTTTAGAAGTTGGAGAAAATAGCGGATTTGTTGAAAATTTTGACCCAAAACAACATTTGAAAGAATTACATCGTAAACACTTATGAGTAAAAACAAATATCGCATAAGTCAACAAGCGATTGAAGATTTAGATAAAATTTGGATTTATACGCTCAATAAATGGTCTAAAGAACAAGCCGACAGATATTACGACTTGATAATTACGGAAATTGAATTTATAGCTGACAACTTTATGACTGGAAAGTCAGCGGAACAAACTCGAAAGAATTATCGAGTGACTAAAATAAAATCCCATTTGATTTTTTATAGAAAAGTGGAAAATGATATCGTGGAAATTGTTAGAATTTTACACCAACGAATGGATATTAAAAAACGACTGAAATAAAAAAACTGCACACAACAAAGATCTGAGTTGAAAAACAAATGTTTTTAGTTCAATTTGGATACAAATTTCTCATCATAGGGCAAACCGCTTTTTGCGATTGCAAATGCCTGTTTCAGCAGTTTGTTAGCCACCGCAATAAGTGCCAGTTTTTTGCTCTTTCCCTTTGCCACAATGCGTTCATAGATCTCCCTACAGGCTTTGTTGTGCTTGCACGCCGAGAATGCGCACAGGAAGAGAAGGTTCCTGAGTTTCTGGTTGCCCACCTTTGATATTCTGCTCTTGCCCCGCACGCTGCTTCCCGATTGCCGGATTGTGGGGGTAATTCCCACATAGCTGCACAATTGGCCGGCAGTCTCAAATTTGTCAAAACCATCTGTTATAACAATGAGGAAGAGGGCCGTTTTGGTACCCAGGCCTGGAATTCCCTTCAACAATGTAAGTTGGTGTTGTTGGTCCTGCTTTACCAATAAAAGCAACCTTTCCTCCAGTGCCTTTACCTCCTTGTCCAAATGCTTGAGGTCACGCTTGAGGGATTGATGGACAAACTTGGAGGGAATGCCCAAAGTTTCCTCCCCGTGCAGCTTGTTCTTGGTGGCGGTGCGCTTCTTCAGATAGCTGTCCAG
>NZ_JRWG01000030.1 GCF_001573155.1 Aequorivita aquimaris
GAGGAGAACCCGAACGACTTCACCTTTGAGAACGGCTTCAACTGTTCTTCCGCATCAGCGTTCCAGACCGCGAACGACGTGACCGTAGCTGCTGATGAGAACTTCACCTTGGAGAACATTACAGCCAGCATCTTCGCCAACGGCGGTATCGCAAACGTTGACGTAAACTATTATGACGATGCCGCGGGCCTTCCCGGGGCTCTCATAGGTTCTGAGGCTTCTGTTACCATCGACAACCAAACGGTTATCGGCAGCAACTTCGGTTTTGACGTTAACGAGGTGGAGATGACCGTTACCCCATTTATTTTTAACGGACAAGCGGGTGCTTCAACAAAATATTGGATTGAACTGTCCGTAACCGATGGCGGTGCAACCGGAAGCGTGTTCTGGGTAGTTACTTCATCTACAATGGTAGGAGATCCTTCGGCGCAGTTCGATGCCGGTTGGGGCATTCCGGATCCTTTGATGGACGGTGTTTACATTTGGGAAGGCAGTTGCGACCCGATTGGCGGTGGCGGCTGTACACCAGATAGCATTGAAACACTTTATGCCGGAGGGAATAATGGTAGCCAAGGAGGAGCTGTTTATTTTGATATCACGGTAGGAGCTTCAGATATTGAAATATCTACTTTTGATATGAATACGGCACAAACTGGCCCCTTTACCATGGAGGCATATGTATTTGAAGGTACTTACGTTGGAAACCAAGGTAATCCTGCTCCTTGGGGTGCTGCAGCAGCCACGGGATCAGGAACTGGAGCTGGAGTTGGACTTCCTTCAACAGCTACGTTGGATACTCCTATTATTATGTCTGCAAATACTACATATGCAGTTGCATTAGTTTTTGATGGAACACATGCTCATACCTATACAAATGGAGATGGGACAAATCAAAACTATTCAAATAGTGATATAACATTAGACTTGGGTTCAGCAAGTAATGTTCCTTTTACAACTCCTATTTTTGATCCACGTGTTTGGAATGGGGGCATTGGATACTGCGTTGATAATGGCGGTGGAGGCACTTATGATGATTGTTCTGGTGCTATAGCCCTTGCCTGTGGCGACAGTGTAGTTGGAGAGACTCTGACGGCGACGGATTCTGGCGGGAACGCAGCCCCTGATGTGTTCTACAAGTTCACTGGCACGGGTTCTGCCCAGTTGGTGACCATCTCGCTCTGCGGTGGGGGTACCGACTATGACTCTGTGCTTCGCGTCTTTGACGATTGCAACCTTGCCAACGAGCTTGCCTTCAACGATGATTCCTGTGGTCTTCAGAGTGAGGTTACCTTTGTCTCCGATGGTACTTCTACCTATTATATTATGGTGGAGGGCTTTGGTAGCAACTCCGGTAACTTCAGTTTGGACGTTACCTGTACCGAGCCATTGCCGAACGACGACTGCGGTGGCGCGATAGCGGTAAGCTGTGGGGATTCGGTAACGGGCACCACCGTGGGCGCCACGGTAGATTCCGGTGCTCCTGTCTGCGGTCCCGCGATCACCTC
>NZ_JRWG01000031.1 GCF_001573155.1 Aequorivita aquimaris
GGGTCTGTCGCCGATCTATCAGCGGCCACGCACCAGCGATCCGCACCCGCAGCACCGGGTCTATCCCTATCTGCTTCGAAAGCTGGCGATCGAGCGACCCAACCATGTATGGTGCGCCGACGTGACGTATATCCCCATGCGCCGCGGGTTCCTCTATCTGGTGGCGATCATGGACTGGGCAAGCCGGAGGGTCTTGGCCTGGCGATTGTCGAACACCATGGACGCCGGGTTCTGTGTTGCGGCGCTGGAGGAGGCGCTTACCCGGTTCGGCAAGCCGGAAATCTTCAACACTGACCAGGGCAGCCAGTTCACCAGCTTCGCCTTCACCAGCGTGCTGCGCGACGCCGAGGTCCGCATCAGCATGGATGGTCGGGGGCGTTGGATGGACAACGTCTTCATCGAGCGCCTCTGGCGCTCCCTGAAATACGAGTGCGTCTACCTCCATGCCTTCGAGACCGGATCGGAGTTGAAGGCTGGCCTTGGCCGGTGGATCACCTATTACAACACCAAGCGTCCGCACTCGGGCCTGGCCGGGCGAACCCCGTTCGAGGCCTATGGGCGGATCGGGCAATCAGATCATGGGGGGCATGCCCCCCATGATCTGATGATCAAGCAGGCGGCATGAACGACAACCGGGTTTAGCTTAACTCAGCCGCCAAACTGTCCAAGAAGGCGGGACCACCTCAGGTGTCTGGCCCAACGCGCCGATACTCAATGAAGCCGAGAGAACGCCAAAATCGCTCTGCCGCTTCATTCGCTTCCAGCACGGCCAACCGGTTAGCGTCCGCGCTCGTGGTGTAATTTCTGGTGTAGATTGAGATGATCGCATGGGGTGGGGCATGCCCCACCCCATGCGATTTCGATCTCGGTGGCCACCGGGCTCATCGGTAAGGTGGAGTTACCACACTTCACACGCCCACCGAGGAGTTGATCCCGATGACCGACGACAGACTACCGCTTGCCGAGCTGATGGCGAAGACTGGAGATGGAGATTTCCTGCGCACGATCGCCGAGAGCGTATTACAGATCATCATGGAGGCCGACGTCGATGGCCTGGTCGGCGCTAGCCGACACGAGCGCTCCGGCGACCGGACGACCTGGCGGAACGGCTACCGCGACCGCAGCCTCGATACCCGGCTCGGTACGCTCAACCTGAGGATTCCCAAGCTACGGACCGGCGCCTACTTCCCTGGCTTCCTGGAACCCAGGAAGACCGTCGAGAAGGCGCTGGTCGCGGTGATCCAGGAGGCGTGGATCGCCGGCGTCAGCACCCGGCGTGTCGACGAGCTGGTGCAGGCCATGGGCATGACCGGCATCTCCAAATCCTCGGTGTCCAAGCTGTGCAAGGATATCGACGAACGTGTCCATGCCTTCCTTAAGCGGCCGCTCACCGGCGACTGGCCCTACCTC
>NZ_JRWG01000032.1 GCF_001573155.1 Aequorivita aquimaris
GTGGGGCGGAATGTAGCTTTTAATGCCCCTGGCTTCCAGATAGGCATAGTTCTCCCCACTGCTGTAGCCGGTGTCTGCCAAGAGGTGCTCCCAAATCATTCCCTCCTTTCTCAACCGCCTGTTGAGCCTTGCCACGGTGTCCTGCAAATACTGGTTGTCTTTCTTGTCGGCGTGGTAAGCCTGCACATCGGTAATCACGTGGCCCCCGGTATCTACGCTTATGTTGCACAGGTAGTTGAGCTTTCTTGCCTTCCCGGGCTTGACACTTATTCTGGAATCGGGATCGGTAGGACTGTAATGGGTCTTGTTGCTGGTGTAACGGCTGCCCTTGTTCTTGGCTCCCGGGCGCATATCCTGGTCTTCGCTCCATCTTTTGTTGCGGCTCTTGATCTCCCGTAATTCTTTTTTACTGGCCGTTATTTCTTGTTGTTCCTTAGGCGCTTTGTTCTCTTTGGCCTTTCTGTCCCTGCTGCTCTGTACGCGCACCTTGGAAAGGTGTTCTTCAAGTTCATCTGCCGGCACTTTGATCTCAAGACTGTCCATCGAGGCATTGGCCTTTACAGGGGCTGAATCGATGGCCTGGGTATGGCCGCTTACCAGACCGGCCTCTATGCACAATTTCAGAACACGGGTAAAGACTTCTTCAAAAATATCTTCCGGGAAAAGTTGCCGTGTGCGGCTGATGGTGCTGTGCCAAGGTAAAGGCTCGTCAATATCATAGTCCAGAAAATAAAGGATGTCCATGCGCATGCTGCAGTGATCCATCAGGCCACGGTCTGTGGTTATGTTTTCCAGATAGCCCACCAGGCATATCTTGAAAAAGACCACGGGGTCTATGCTTTTTTGCCCGCTTTGTCCATAGAACTTATTGGTGAGCGGGTAAAGAAAGTCCAGGTCTAGAACTTCTTTTAGCCGTCGGTAAAAATTTTCTTTTGAAACCCTGTCGCTTAGCTTAAAGCTTGTGAAGAGTTTTTCCTGATAGTTTTTCTTGCCTTGCATAGGCATGAAATTAATAAACTTCTCAATTTTATACAAGCCTTTTGCTATATTTGAAGAGGTGGTTGTGCAACAGGCACA
>NZ_JRWG01000033.1 GCF_001573155.1 Aequorivita aquimaris
GGGGTAACGGTCATCTCCACCTCGTTAACGTCAAAACCGAAGTTGCTGCCGATAACCGTTTGGTTGTCGATGGTAACAGAAGCCTCAGAACCTATGAGAGCCCCGGGAAGGCCCGCGGCATCGTCATAATAGTTTACGTCAACGTTTGCGATACCGCCGTTGGCGAAGATGCTGGCTGTAATGTTCTCCAAGGTGAAGTTCTCATCAGCAGCTACGGTCACGTCGTTCGCGGTCTGGAACGCTGATGCGGAAGAACAGTTGAAGCCGTTCTCAAAGGTGAAGTCGTTCGGGTTCTCCTCGGAGCAGACACCGCCGCCACCGCCAATCGGGTCGCAACTGCCTTCCCAAATGTAAACACCGTCCATCAAAGGATCCGGAATGCCCCAACCGGCATCGAACTGCGCCGAAGGATCTCCTACCATTGTAGATGAAGTAACTACCCAGAACACGCTGCCGGTTGCACCGCCATCGGTTACGGACAGTTCAATCCAATATTTTGTTGAAGCACCCGCTTGTCCGTTAAAAATAAATGGGGTAACGGTCATCTCCACCTCGTTAACGTCAAAACCGAAGTTGCTGCCGATAACCGTTTGGTTGTCGATGGTAACAGAAGCCTCAGAACCTATGAGAGCCCCGGGAAGGCCCGCGGCATCGTCATAGTAGTTTACGTCAACGTTTGCGATACCGCCGTTGGCGAAGATGCTGGCTGTAATGTTCTCCAAGGTGAAGTTCTCATCAGCAGCTACGGTCACGTCGTTCGCGGTCTGGAACGCTGATGCGGAAGAACAGTTGAAGCCGTTCTCAAAGGTGAAGTCGTTCGGGTTCTCCTCGGAGCAGACACCGCCGCCACCGCCAATCGGGTCGCAACTGCCTTCCCAAATGTAAACACCGTCCATCAAAGGATCCGGAATGCCCCAACCGGCATCGAACTGCG
>NZ_JRWG01000034.1 GCF_001573155.1 Aequorivita aquimaris
CCTCTAAGGCGGGCGCTGGCTTCCTCACTGTCGGGCACCCGCCCTGAGAACAGCGCGATTTTCGTCTCCGCGGCATCGTCTGCGACTTGGCTCTCCTTGGCCCATGACGCAGCCATGGCCGCGTCATTCTTCAACAGGCGCGTGCGATCATCCGCCATGGCTCAGGCCTCCGAGGTCAGCGTTTGGGTGTACCAGGCGGTGTTCGCGTGGTTGCGGATGTAGAGCTTGCCGCCATTGTAATCCCAGACCTGAAGGCCGGCATGCAATTGGGTGCCGCTCGGCATGAAATCACGGCTCGGGATTTCCAGACGGGGCAACGAAAGCGGCGTCGGAATGTAACCGGCCTGCCGGATCGGCGCGATGGTATGGCCGGACGAGGTGAACCCGGTGATCGATCCCCGACTTTCGGGATCGCTGTAGTCCGACCCATCAAAGTCGGCACCATAGTTACACCGACCATCCGATATCGAAAGGCACCCGATCAGGTGCATCCAGCTGGCACCGAAGCTCTGGAAACCGGCGTAAGCGCGGATGCGGGCCTGCGAATTCTTCTCGCTCTGGCACCCGATGTAGCGGCCAGGACCGACGAAGCCCGGTCCCAAGTTGAAGTCGGCGCGAACGTCGGAGATCTTGGTCTTCGCCTGCGTGCCGTAATAGCCGATTTCGCAGAACTCGGGCACGATCAGCCCACCGCCGATGCCCGAGTTGGTCGATCGATTGACGATGCCGCAAATGCGGAGATCGTCGTTGAAGAGCGCGCGGTTGTTGAGCGTGTCGATGCTGGCGGACAATTCGACCATGCCAGTGATCGTATGGTCGCTGCCGGCGAGCTCGATGAGACCATCCTTTTGCCCGCGCTGGCGGATCATCAGCCCGGCCGTCCCGAAG
>NZ_JRWG01000036.1 GCF_001573155.1 Aequorivita aquimaris
CTTCGACCGGATCGGTCAGCTTGGCGTGCTGGTCCTGCGCCTGCAGGCCGTCGTCGACGAGCTGCTTGTAGGCCGAGTTCTTCTCGAGCTTGGCCGCGCCTTCACGCAGGTTGCTCGACTGCCAGAAGCCCTGACGGACGCGCTTCGCCTGGTTCATGATCTTCTGCTGCTCGAACAGCTTCGAGAACAGGATGTAGAAGGAGACGATCGACATCAGCACGAGGATCGTGAAGACCGACTGCGAGATGAGGCCGCCTTCCTTCAGAGCGGCCTGCAGGCCGAACTGGTTTTCGGCTGCCGCGGTGCCGCCGGCCGCGAGAATGGTGGTGAGCATTTGGGTTAAATCCTTGTCAAACGGTGTAGAAGTTCGGGGAGGATCCGCCCGTCGCCCGGCCTATTCCGGATAACGGGCGGGCCGCATCATTCCTTCGGGATCTTCCAGACCACGCGCCGGGTCTGCGTCGTGGCGATCGGGTTACCGCTGGCGTCCTGCGCCGGGGTATAGCGTCCCCGCCGCGTGATCGCCGCACAGGCTGCACGATCGAGAGCCGACGAGCCGCTGGACGAAGTCGTCCGGCAATTCTCCACCCGGCCAGCGGTGCTGATCGTCCAGGCGATCACGCTGGTGCCCTCTTCGTTGTTGCGAAGCGAGCTGGGCGGATAGTCGTCGTTCGTGATCCACGCCGACGGGTCACCCTTCGCACCCGCAGCCTTGCTGACGACCGGCGGAGCCGGCGGCGCAGGGGGAGCAGGCGGGGCCGGCGGCGCTGCGATCGGCGTCAGATTGACGGCCGGCGGCGGCGTCGTGACCGTCTGGATC
>NZ_JRWG01000037.1 GCF_001573155.1 Aequorivita aquimaris
CAAGATGCGGAACTTGCGCCCATCGTGGGTACGCTCCTCGACGAAATCATAGGCCCAGACATGCCCCGGATACTCTGGTCGAAGCCGGATGCAGGAGCCGTCATTGAGCCAGAGCCGGCCACGTTTCGGTTGGCGCTGCGGCACTTTCAGCCCCTCACGCCGCCAGATCCGCTCGACCCGCTTGTGGTTCACCGACCAGCCCGCCGCATGCAGCAGCGCGGTCACCCGACGGTAACCGTAGCGCCCGTACTGCTTTGCCAGCGCGACGACGTCGTCGGTGAGCGCCTGCTCATCATCTGCCCCGCACGGCACTTTGCGCTGCGTCGACCGGTGCTGGCCAAGCACGCGGCACACGCGCCGCTCGGACACGTCCAGCACCTCCCGGACCTGGTCGATGCAGCGCCGGCGCCGTGCGGGGCTCAGAAGTTTCCCTTCGCCGCCTCCTGTAGGATGAGCTTGTCCAGCGTCAGATCCGAAATCGCACGCCGCAGCCGGGCGTTCTCTTTCTCCAGATCCTTCATCCGACGCGCCTGGTCCGTCTTCAGGCCACCATATTCCTTGCGCCAGCGATAGTAGGTCTGCTCGCTGACCGCGATCCGCCGGCACGCTTCGGCGGTCGTGCCGCCTTGGCCCAGCACGATCTCCACCTCACGCAGCTTGCCGATGATCTCCTCCGGCTTGTGCTTCTTCGAAGGCATTCGTTGTCCCTTCCCTGGTCCAGACTGTCATAGTCGATGGACCACTCAAAAGGGGGCAGCTCAGCCTAGAATGCTGATGCGCTGCTCAACAGCTTTTGCCGCCTCATATTTTAAAAT
>NZ_JRWG01000038.1 GCF_001573155.1 Aequorivita aquimaris
GTCCTTATGTATAAGAAAAGTGTAGATCTATCACTTGAATCGGTTCTCGTAGAAATCGATGAAAATAAGAAGCTCATGCCTTCCAGAAACGCTACTGTCCAGCCTGTAGCTTTGATGCGCTTAGGTCTGTTTCTACCTTCCTTAAAACGAAAAGGAAAGGACACAGAAAATATCAGTATTGATGCGAGTAGCGAACTTCAAAGCTTAGAGTTGGCAAGAGCCGAAGGTTATACAGACATCCGTATTACCGGCCCACGACTTTCGATGGAGACTGACTTAAAGGTGTGGGTTGGCATCATTCTCGCGTTTTCGAAATATGGCTTAAACAGCAGCACCATTGAACTTCCATTCAGCGAGTTTGCTACATTCTGCGGGTTTAGCTCAAAGGACAAAGATAAAGGACTCAGAACGCGCTTGGCCGACTCTCTTATTCGTCTTCGCAGCACAACTATCAAGCTTGCCTCAGAAAAGGATCGGAATGGTGTTGTATCTGGTCTGTTAAGTCGTGGTAAGTGGGACGAAAAAGACGACATCATGGAACTTACCGCCGATGAGTCTCTTTGGGAGCTTTATCAATTCGACCGTCAGGTGCTTCTGCAGATGTTTATAATCCGGCAACTTGCGAACAAAGGGACAGCACAGGCCCTATACACTTTCATTGAGAGCCTTCCTGAGCGACCAATACCACTATCGTTCGCGCGTATTAAACGTCGCCTAATGCTTACCTCACCCAATAACCAGCAGAATCGAGTGATTAACAAGGCTATAGAC
>NZ_JRWG01000039.1 GCF_001573155.1 Aequorivita aquimaris
GCTTTGCACGGTGTCGGGATCGGCATTGTCGTCCGACCCGATATTGGCGCTCGACCGGAACTGGATGTCAAACCGCGCGAGCCATGTCAGGCCGCGTCCGCCGATCGCGCCGTCATATTGCGCATAGGCATTGCCCTGCCACTTCGGCGAGAAGGTCGACCGCTTGCCCGTCAGGTCCTGCGTGCCGGTGAACGCAGGCAGGTTGGGCGCATTGCGGAAATCGAGGAACTCGGAATCGAGATAGGTGCCCGCGACCCCCAGCGTGACCGGGCGGACCGGGCGCACGCGGAACTCGCCCTCGACGCCCTGCTGGCGCAGCGCCCCGACGTTGCGGATGGTATAGGCGATGCCGTTGAAGCCACGGCTCTGGTAATCGTCGAGAGTGGAACGGAACAGGTTCACGTTGGCGAGCACCGCGCCATCGAGGAAGCTGCTCTTCACCCCGCCTTCCCAGTTTGACACGGTCTCGGGCTGGAAGACGCGCGCTTGGCCGAGCGCCGTGGTCGACTGGGTGTTGTTGAACCCGCCCGATGTGAAGCCGGTCGAGTAGAAGCCGTAGAGCATGACGCGGGGCAGCACCTGCCAGTGCAGCCCGCCGCGCCACGTCACCTTACGGTGGGTGATCGCGAGCGGGGTCGTCTCGTCGCTGTGCAGGAGCTCGGCGGCGTTGAAGCGGCGCTGGGCGAACACGCCATCCTTGGCATCGCGCGTCCAGCGGATGCCGCCGGTCGCCGACAGCGTGTCGGTTACATGGAC
>NZ_JRWG01000040.1 GCF_001573155.1 Aequorivita aquimaris
AAGCACGCCAGAGGTCACGAGGGCGGACGAAGCACATGTCGTGTGGACGGTCAGCAGCACGGCCTACCTGCGGAACCTCGACCGAGACGATCTGCGCAGCGAGTGCATCGCCGTTCACTACCAGTCACCGCCAAAGAAAACTGATAACGGCACCTCCATCGGCCTGACCATGCCGGTGCTGATCGTCAGCCTGTACAGCGCCGAGCCGCGCGTCGTTGCTGATCGCGTGGCAGCCATCCTTAACAAGCACTGGGACGACGAGCTATGAGCGACGCCCACACGACCCCGGCACGCGGGGGAGATGAACTGCGGGAGGCAGCGGATCGCCTTCTGCAAGCTACGGACGCGCGAGCGTCGCATGGTCGCGATCACGTTCCTTCGATGCGTGAAGAGCAGGAAGCGCGCTGGGTTCTCCGGTCCGCCCTCGCGTCTACCGACATGGCCGGTGCGGGTGATGATGCCGATCGTCGCGAACTTGACCGGCTGCTGTCGGATTGGCGCAAGTCGCTGGCAAACCCGTCATCGTGGCTTGATCGTCTGCGTGCGTTCTTCGCCGCCCCACCGGTGGAGGGGCTGACGAGCGGGGAGCATTATGCGGCAATCGCAGAATGTGCATTTGACGATCGCCCTAGATCGCGTGTTGGGCATCCGTCCCAGATGGACTGGGAGGACGGCTATCGCGAGGGCACGCAAGCTGCTGCGAAAGCTATCCGCGCCGCCAGTCCATCCGCCGGCGACCATCACCAACCGAA
>NZ_JRWG01000041.1 GCF_001573155.1 Aequorivita aquimaris
CGGCATTGCGGCCCGGAGAAGCAGATCTGGTTCGTCTTCGTGACGCCCGGCGATCTTGGCGAGGAGGCGAAAGCCGAGCGCCATTGGCACGAAGAGCTGGGCGCGGTGCTTTGGTGGAAGTTCCCGATCACAGAGGCGCCCTGGTGCGGCACGCCGCTAGATAGCGACTGGCCCGGCTATCACACGCACTTCACCGCTTTGCCGGCCATGCCGCATCGGCCGAAGCGCGGGAGTGCGTTCGCATGATC
This sequence comes from Aequorivita aquimaris, assembly GCF_001573155.1. Taxonomy (GTDB): domain Bacteria; phylum Bacteroidota; class Bacteroidia; order Flavobacteriales; family Flavobacteriaceae; genus Aequorivita; species Aequorivita aquimaris. Next base: position 249 of record NZ_JRWG01000041.1, read on the forward strand.
GACATGGAGGCGATCGAGCGCGAAGCGTGGGCCGAAGAAGCGCGGTACCGCCGCCGCCAGGAACTGCGCGGCTTCGTCGCGCTGTGGGGCCCGACGATCAAATCGCCGGCGCGCGACAGCCGGAAGGGCTGGACCATCTACGATGGGTACGAGCGGGCGCGCGACGAGGAATGGACGATCTGGCGAGCGATCGTTTGCACCGTCGCCATCCTGCTTGGCCGGCACTGGAATGATGACGCTGAGGCGCGCTGGAGCCGATGGCACGGCAAGAAGGCCTGCTGGGCCAATCGTCCCTATCTCGCCCATTTCGATGCGCGCGACACCTATGGCGGGTACGAAATATGGCGGGTTCAGCTTGCACCGGGCTGCCGCTTCGAGGTGTTCAGCGATGGGGAGTGCTTAATGTGACCGATCATCCGCCAGCCATGGTCCGCATTGAGGATGCGCTAATCCGCGCCGCCGACGTCTCCCACATGAAGTGGGACCGGGGTCACAGC
>NZ_JRWG01000042.1 GCF_001573155.1 Aequorivita aquimaris
GTAAAGACCGGGGTCTTCAACGACGTTGACGGCAACCAGTGCGCCGATGCGGGCATCGATACGATAACCTATACGTTCACCGTGACCAATGAGGGCAACGTGAGCCTGTCGGGCATAACGGTTACCGACCCATTGTTGGAGGCGCCGAACCCGGTAGTGGCCATCGTGTTCCAGGGCGGCGATACCGACAACGACGGCGAGCTTGACGTAACTGAGACCTGGACCTACACCGCCACCTCATATGCCATCACACAGGATGACATCGATGCGGGCGAGGTAGTCAACCAGGCTACCGCTACGGGTACTGCACCAGACCAGAGCACGGTAAGCGACCTTTCGGGAACCGAGATAACCAATGACGACCAGACCGTTGTCGAGCTATGCCAGAACCCTGACATCGCGATCGTAAAGACCGGGGTCTTCAACGACGTTGACGGCAACCAGTGCGCGGATGCGGGAGTTGATACGATAACCTATACGTTCACCGTGACCAATGAGGGCAACGTGAGCCTATCTGGCATAACTGTAACCGATCCATTGCTACAGGCACCGAACCCTGTGGTGGCAATCGTTTACCAGGGCGGCGATACCGATGGCGACAATGAACTTGACGTGGACGAGACCTGGACATACACCGCTACATCCTATACCATCACACAGGATGATATCGATGCGGGCGAGGTAGTCAACCAGGCTACCGCTACAGGTACTGCACCAGACCAGAGCACGGTAAGTGACCTATCG
>NZ_JRWG01000043.1 GCF_001573155.1 Aequorivita aquimaris
GTCCTGGAGACAGTGGGGAAGTCGTTACGCCATTCGTGCAGGTCGGAACTTACCCGACAAGGAATTTCGCTACCTTAGGACCGTTATAGTTACGGCCGCCGTTTACCTGGGCTTCATTTCAGAGCTTGCACTCCTCCACTTAACCTTCAGGCACCGGGCAGGCGTCAGGCCCTATACGTCGTCTTGAAGCCGACTTAGCAGAGCCCTGTGTTTTTGCTAAACAGTCGCTACCCCCTGGCCTGTGCCCCCCATGAGAGCTTGCGCTTACATGGGGCCTCCTTCTTCCGAAGGTACGGAGGCAATTTGCCGAGTTCCTTCAGGACACTTCTCTCAAGCGCCTTGGTATACTCTACCAGACCACCTGTGTCGGTTTCGGGTACGGTCTATACGGTGGGGCTATTTCCTGGGACAGTTTCGAAGCCTGACCAATCCGATAAGGTCAGACAACACACACCATCCGTCACACACCACCAGGCCCACGAATATTAACGTGGTTCCCATCGACTACCCCCTTCGGGCTCGTCTTAGGGGCCGGCTCACCCTGCGCGGATTAGCCTTGCGCAGGAACCCTTGGTCTTTCGGCGAGAGGGCATCTCACCCTCTTTATCGCTACTCATGTCTGCATTCGCACTTCCGATACCTCCACGACCCATTACCAGATCGCTTCACAGGCGTACGGAACGCTCCGCTACCGCGTGATCGTAAGATCACACCCTAAGCTTCGGTGCGTGTCTTGAGC
>NZ_JRWG01000044.1 GCF_001573155.1 Aequorivita aquimaris
ATCTACGTATATGCCGAGACCGGCACCACGCCGAACTGTAGCGCCGAGAACAGCTTTTTGGTGACGATCAACGACACCCCTCCGGTTGACGACCCTTCGGACGTTACCGCCTGCGACAGCTACACACTGCCAGCGCTCACCAACGGGAACTACTACACCGGCCCTGGCGGTACGGGCACGCAGCTCAACGCCGGCGATGCGATCACCAGCACGCAGACGATCTACGTATATGCCGAGACCGGCACCACGCCGAACTGTAGCGCCGAGAACAGCTTTTTGGTGACGATCAACGACACCCCTCCGGTTGACGACCCTTCGGACGTTACCGCCTGCGACAGCTACACGCTGCCAGCGCTCACCAACGGGAACTACTACACCGGTCCTGGCGGTACGGGCACGCAGCTCAACGCCGGCGATGCGATCACCAGCACACAGACAATCTACGTATATGCCGAGACCGGCACCACGCCGAACTGTAGCGCCGAGAACAGCTTTTTGGTGACGATCAACGACACCCCTCCGGTTGACGACCCTTCGGACGTTACCGCCTGCGACAGCTACACACTGCCAGCGCTCACCAACGGGAACTACTACACCGGCCCTGGCGGTACGGGCACGCAGCTCAACGCCGGCGATGCGATCACCAGCACGCAGACGATCTACGTATATGCCGAGACCGGCACCACGCCGAACTGTAGCGCCGAGAACAGCTTTTTGGTGACGATCAACGACACCCC
>NZ_JRWG01000045.1 GCF_001573155.1 Aequorivita aquimaris
GCCTAGAGCGTCACCACACCGCCAAGGGCGGTTCGGACGAGCTGCGTTACAACGTCGTGTATCGGGTGCTCAACGCAGCCAATCACGGGGTGCCACAACGGCGTGAGCGTGTCGTGTTCGTCGGCTTCCGCGCGGACCTTGGCATTGAATGGTCCTTCCCGGAGGCAACCCACTCGCTCGAAGCGTTGCTATGGGAGCAGGTACGAACGGGTGACTATTGGGAGCGGCACGAGATCGCCAAGCGCGACCGGGTGCTTGATCCACGCTTCCGCGCCCGCGGCATGGCGCTGTTGGAGAAGCCGGCGGACAAGCCGTGGCTGACCGTGCGGGACGCGATTGGAGACCTTCCTGATCCGGAGCTTCAGCCGGAACTCGCGGCTGCCTGCCTCAACCATCGATTCCAAGGTGGCGCCCGCAGCTATGTGGGCCACACTGGCAGTCCGCTTGATGAACCAGCCAAGACGCTCAAGGCGGGCGTCCACGGTGTCCCGGGGGGCGAGAACATGCTGCGTCGCGCCGATGGAAGCGTGCGCTATTTCAGCGTCCGAGAGAGCGCCCGGCTACAGACCTTCCCTGACAAGTACCGCTTTCATGGCTCATGGACCGAGTCCATGCGCCAGCTCGGCAACGCCGTCCCGGTGAAGCTCGCGCAGGCCGTTGGAGAGAACGTGGCGAGGCATTTGACCGCCGCATGAGCCGTAAACCCACACCCGCGCCGTCGCCGATCGCCGAAC
>NZ_JRWG01000046.1 GCF_001573155.1 Aequorivita aquimaris
TAGGGAAGCGCCTCCATGGCGGACTCGTTGATGACAAGTTCGACATGGCTGGATGGAAGGCCGTCGGTGGTATCGACCCCGACGAGCCGCAGGCCCTGTGCGTTGCCGTTGGTGACGTTCTGAAGGTCGACCAGCGGCGCCCCCGGCGTATCACCTGCAAGCCGCACCTGCGCGCGCATCGCGATTCCGGTGAGGTCCAGACCGCGGACGTAGATCTGGCGCACACACGCGCCGTATCGATCCGCCTCGATGGGCAGATACGCGACCTTGGACATCGATGTCTCCGGTGTCAGGTGTTGAGGCGGAACGGCCGCTGGATCAGACTTGCGCCTCTGTGGGATCGTCGCGCTTGATGTTGTGCGATAGGATGCCGTTCGAGACGTAGGTGTGAGCGTCGGTGACGGTGATCTTCACCACCCGATGCGTGCCGGCGAGCCTTGTGCCCAAGGCCCGCATCTCGACCCAATCGCCAGTGTAGACGAGGTGCCCACCCGTCGCGCGCAGCAGCTTGCCGGCAACCATCGCCTCCCAGACGTCGTCGCTGTCGACGATCGTCACCGACTCGACGGGATAGGGCCCCCAGCGCAGCGTGCGCTCGTGACGGGTCCAGACCATATCGCCGACGACGATATCACCCGCCGGCTTCTCGGATCGATCCGCCATGAGGATCGGCGTGTCGACAGTCGGACAGGTGCCGCCTGGCGGCGTCGCCCCGCCGCCGCTCGAGGGCGGGC
>NZ_JRWG01000047.1 GCF_001573155.1 Aequorivita aquimaris
GCCACGTACGGCCGGAGTTCCGTGGGTAGGTAAGAAGGTTGTGAGCTTTCGACGGGGGAAGCGGGATCGTGTAAGCCTAGCGTATGGACGAGGAGCAACCACCTTCAAAGGAACCCCGTCGCCGTGATCGCGCCAGGAGCGAGGCGGCCCTGCTGGATGCCGCGCAGGCGGAGTTCAGCATCCACGGCTTCAAGGCCACGACCACCCGCGCCATCGCGGCGCGGGCGGGCTGTTCGGAAGGGCTGATCCAGAACTATTTCGGCGGCAAGGAAGGGCTGCTGATGGCGGTGATGCGCGCCGGGGCGGACGAGCAGGCTGCCATGCGCGACACCGGCTTCTTCGATCGGCCCCGTGCGTCCAGCGCCGAGGCGGAAGTGCGCGAACTCCTCGACTTCATCACCGGCGCCATGCGCCGGCTCGCGCCTCGCCTACGCATCCTGTTCGATCGGGTGCTGCTGGATGCGGGGTTCGCCCGCCGCTTCGCCGACATGACGCCGCGGCGCACCCTCGTTGCGTCGGTCGCGGACCGGCTGCGCCGCGAGTGGCCGGCCACGTCCGATCCGGACCGGACCGCCGACGCAATCGTCTCGTTCGGCTTCGAGCTGGGATTCGTTCACCCGGAACTGCTTGGTCGCGACGAGCAGCAGGTCACCGCGTTCGCGGCCCATTACGCCTCCTTGATCGCGCCGGCACTAAGGATGTAACTTTACTGACTGATTGATCAGTTATATGG
>NZ_JRWG01000048.1 GCF_001573155.1 Aequorivita aquimaris
TCCGAAGCCCGATGCGATCCTTCTCATCATGGGCGCCGAAGCACAGGGGGACGGCGGTGAAGTCGTGGCTCTTGAGCCCCATGCCTTTCGACCCGTCGGCATCGGAGTGGCTGGCCGTCATCTTACCCGAGCATGCGTGCCCCGCCCGGCCCGCGATCAGGCACGGACGCCCGCGCAGCCATTGAAGATGCTGTGGGAAGCGCCGTTCCTCGTCAGCGCGATGGCTGTTCCGCTTCCTCGGGCGGGTGTCCACGCGGATCATGCCCCCGCTCCGACATACTTCCCGTGCCGCCAGTTCGGATTGTTTTGCCCGCGGTTGTCGCAGGATCGGCCCTTCTGGACCATGTCATCGGCGTTATCTTGATGTGTGCCGACGAAGAGATGGGCCGGATTGACGCACAGTCGATTGTCGCATCGGTGACAGACGAGCATCCCGGGCGGGATCGAGCCATGATGCATGAGGTACGACACGCGATGCGCGAGAGTCTCGCCGCTGCGGCGCACCCTGCCATATCCATCCGCGTCGACCGCCCCGGTCCACTCTATGCACCCAGTGTCACGGCTTTGCGTATGCGAGCTAAATCTCGACCACATCGGGAGCGAGCGCGCAGCCTTCGCTTGACAGCCGTGCCCGCAGGACCGGCGTTCTTGCCAATCCCTGAGCTGCTCGTTGTCTCGCTGGCTCAAAACCGAGCCGCAGCCTCGGCAACGTTTGTGAA
>NZ_JRWG01000049.1 GCF_001573155.1 Aequorivita aquimaris
GGCCCGGCCATGCGCCCGTGCCTGGTCGAGGGCGGCGACGTGCCATCGATGGAGGTGCGGCTGTTGTCCCGCTGACCGCTTCCGCTCCGCCCCTGACACTGGCAAAGGCCGGGCCGACCATGATGGAGACGACGGTGCCCCTTACCCTCTACGGCATCCCCAATTGCGACACGGTGAAGAAGGCGCGCGTCTGGCTGGATCAGGCGGGCGTGTCGTATCGCTTCCTCAATTACAAAACCGATGGAGTCGATGAGGGGCGACTGCGGCACTGGGTCGATACGCTCGGCTGGGAGGTCCTGCTCAATCGCGCGGGCACGACGTTCCGCAAGCTGCCCGACGCCGACCGCGCCGACCTGGATGCGGACAAGGCGATCGCGCTGATGATCGCACAGCCCTCCATGATCAAACGACCCGTGCTGGAGGGCGACGGCGTGCTGCTGGTCGGCTTCAAACCCGATGTGTGGGCTGCCGCGCTGGGCTGACGTTGCGTCGCGGGGCGTGGCGCGGCATCCTGTTTCCAAAAGAGGGGGATGCGATGACGCGCGGCAGACCGGCGACACCTATGTGGTTCACCATCGTTGCGATGGTTCTGGTCATCTGGGGCGCAGTGGGCGTGTTCGCCTGCGTCCAGCAGATCCGCCTGGGCGCGGAGGCGATGGGGCCGGCGGACGCTTATTACCGACGGCTGTATGCGAGCTTCCCGATCTGGTACAATGG
>NZ_JRWG01000050.1 GCF_001573155.1 Aequorivita aquimaris
GATTATGTCCGGTCTTCGTGCAGCTTTTGGGGTTCAGGAGGGTAAGGACGCGCCGCGCCCTCGGAAACCGGCGAAGGCTGGGACTGGCTGAAGCTTCTAGAGGATTGGGCCGCCGCTGGCGGATCGGCAGGGGATTTCTGGTCGCAGACCCCTCAAACGATTCGGGCGGTGATCGCGGGGCATGTCAAACGCCAGCGGTTCGACCTAACCCTTGCTTGGCACAATGCGGCATTCGGCCGCGTCGAAAAGATGCCCACGCTTGCCAGCGTGCTTGGCGACGATGCTGAACCGCAAGCCGACGACGATATGACCTTCAATCTCGCAGCTTTCGCCGCCTCTTCTCAGGTCGGCGTGGAGTAAGGCGCTCCACGATCGCCCCTCCCGCCAGCGAAACAGCTGCTGCGATCAGCGAACCGATGCCGAGCACGAAATGATCGAGCTGCCATATCAGCAGCTGGGCGTTCGCTACCGGCTCAGGCGTGATGACCGTCGTTTCCATCTGGAAACCTACGACGAGCAGGCTGACCCCAGCCAGCAGGAACATGCACGCCAGGGCATAGAGCAGCTTCGACATGGCGGCACCCATAGCAGGCCTTTCAACACATCAGGAGGCGCCCATGGCCGGAGGCTCTGTCATCGGCGCGCTGCGTGTCAAGCTCGGCATGGACACGGCGAATTTCGAAACTGCCGCGCAACGCGCACCGAAGACCGC
>NZ_JRWG01000051.1 GCF_001573155.1 Aequorivita aquimaris
ATAGATGTAGAGCTTGAGCAGGTCTGCCGGGTCGTACGGCGGACGGCCCTGTGCGGGCAGGGCGGCAAACCCCAGCTCTTCCAGATCGAGTGCCCCGACGAATCGATCGATAAAGCGGACGCTGTTCTCCTCCGGCACCATCTCGTCGAGGCAGGTGGTGTAGAGGGCCAGTTGCTGGCGGTCTTGTCCCTGTAGATATTCCATGGCATGAAGATACGGAAATACGGGGGTTTTGAAGGAAAAAAAAACTCCTACTTATCCACAGAGTTATTAAGTTTTGAGACAGTCTGACGGTCTCGGCTATGAGTAGTTGCGTGGTTTAGCACTTAACTTTGCAAGTACACACCAAGCTGAAAATCCGTGAGGATTTTCAGAAGTAGGCGAGAACAAGCAATTACTTATAGCCAATGTGCCTGTTGCACAACCACCTCTTCAAATATAGCAAAAGGCTTGTATAAAATTGAGAAGTTTATTAATTTCATGCCTATGCAAGGCAAGAAAAACTATCAGGAAAAACTCTTCACAAGCTTTAAGCTAAGCGACAGGGTTTCAAAAGAAAATTTTTACCGACGGCTAAAAGAAGTTCTAGACCTGGACTTTCTTTACCCGCTCACCAATAAGTTCTATGGACAAAGCGGGCAAAAAAGCATAGACCCCGTGGTCTTTTTCAAGATATGCCTGGTGGGCTATCTGGAAAACATAACCAC
>NZ_JRWG01000052.1 GCF_001573155.1 Aequorivita aquimaris
CAAGGAGCGGGTCTTCAACCGTCGCTTCCTGGTCATGGCCAACCATTACATGGTCGAGCCGACCGCCTGCTCGCCGGCGTCGGGCTGGGAGAAAGGTCAGGTCGAGAACCAGGTGCAGACCGCACGCGGTCGCTTCTTCCAGCCGCGCCTGCGATTTACCGGCCTCGAGGAGTTGAACGGCTGGCTGGAGGCGGAGTGTCGGCGCTGGGCAGAGTTGCACCAGCATCCCGAGCAGAAGGAGCTGACGGTCGCCCAGGCATGGGCAGCAGAACGGGCGGTGCTCCAGCCTGTTGTCGCACCCTTCGACGGCTTCCACGAGAGCGAGCATGCGGTAAGCGGCACATGCCTCATCAGCTTCGACCGCAACCGCTATTCCGTTTCTGCCAGGGTGGTGCGACGTGCCGTCCAGGTCCGCGCCTATGCCGACCGCATCGTCGTGCGCTGCGACGGTGAAGTCGTCGCCGACCATCCCCGGTTCTTCGGCCGCGACCGGACCATCTACGACCCGTGGCACTATCTGCCGGTGCTGGTGACCAAGCCGGGTGCCCTGCGCAACGGCGCACCGTTCCAGGGCTGGGAGTTGCCGCCTGCGCTGGCACGACTGCGGCGCAAGCTTGGCACCGGCGACGATGCCGACCGGCGGTTCGTGCGGGTGCTGGCAGCGGTGCTCGACGACGGGCTGGAGGCGGTAGAAG
>NZ_JRWG01000053.1 GCF_001573155.1 Aequorivita aquimaris
TACAGCAGTGGGGAGAACTATGCCTATCTGGAAGCCAGGGGCATTAAAAGCTACATTCCGCCCCACGGAACTTACAAAGGCGGCCCCGAAGACTTTAAATATATAAAAGAAGGTAACTACTGGCTGTGCCCACAGGGAAAGAAAGTAACCTTCCGCAAGCAGAAACTTGAAAAAGGCACATTAAAGGATAATTATTTTACAAAACGAAGTGATTGCAAGGGATGTCCCATCAAAGAAAGCTGTATAGGCAAGAGCCACGAAAAGCGGATCAATATCACTGCTTACCGGGAAGAATATGAACGCAACATAGCGAGAATAAAAAGCCCCACTGGTCGGTATCTAAAAAGCAAACGGCAAAGCACCGTGGAGCCTGTCTTTGGAACCCTCAAGGAGTTTATGGGGCTTCGCAAGGTCAATACCATTGGCATCAAACAGGCCAACAAATGCATGCACCTCTCGGCGACGGCCTACAACCTCAAAAAATACCTCAAGTTTATCCAAAAACGCGCAAAGAGCGGGGCGGAAAGCCTTGTTTTGTATTTTTTGCCAAAAATAGTGCTTCAGAATGTAGCATGGCTTTTTTTAAAAGCACCAAATTTGGCTCATTCTCAAGTCCAATCAAAAAAACAAAGCCGCTTAAAACGGCTTATATTGGTTCAGGTTAAAAAAATTAAGGGGTTGTGCAACGGTTAC
>NZ_JRWG01000054.1 GCF_001573155.1 Aequorivita aquimaris
GGTGTTGTGCGTCGGATTGCGATCGAAATCGATCTCGAACGGGCGATCGTACAAGCGGTCGTCCAGCCCGGAAAGGCCGATGGGCACCAGAACCATGTCGTCCTTGCGGAACCGTGCGTCCTTGTAGTCGAGATCGCTGAGGATTAGCCTTCCCGTACTGGACAGGCCGAAGCGGCGCAGGAACTCCTCCGTTGCCTGTGGGATGATCTCGGGCTCTTCGATCAGCCGGCGACGATGAGCTTCGTGAGTTGCCAGATGGCGGACGATAAACGCCAGCATGTTGGCAACGGTGTCCAGCCCGCCGAAGAAGATCAGGAGCGCCATGCCGATCGTCTCGTCTTCGCTGCGGAACCGGGGATTATCGCGCCAGCCGACGATCCGGCTGAGCAGATCGGTCCCTGGCTCGGCCGCACGCTGGTCGAGCACGTTGGTGAGATACGCCTTGACGTTGGCGAGCGCGGTCAGCTTTTTCTCGGAATCGGTGGAGGTCATCCATGTGAGCCCCCATTCGACGAACGTCTCGCGCTCGGCGACGGGCAGATCGACGATGCCGAGGAACATGGTGACCGGCATCACACGTCCGAAATCGTTGACGAACTCGCATGCGCCGCGCGGCTTCAGCTTTTCGATGATCTCTCGCGTGAGCACCTCGGCCTTGTCCCGCATCTCGCGCACGCGGCTGGGGGTGAAG
>NZ_JRWG01000055.1 GCF_001573155.1 Aequorivita aquimaris
TCCTATCGGCGGCGGCGGCGGTGCTTGTGATGAGGAGAACCCTAACGACGGTACTTTTGAGAACGGCTTTAACTGTTCTTCTGCTTCAGCATTCCAGACAGCAAATGATGTGACTGTAGCTGCTGATCAGAACTTTACTTTGGAAAATATTACAGCTAGTATTTTTGCCAACGGAGGTATTTCTAACGTTGACGTAAACTATTATGACGATGCTGCAGGTCTTCCTGGATCATTAATTGGTTCTGAGGCTTCTGTTACTATCGATAACCAAACGGTTATTGGCAGCAATTTTGGTTTTGATGTTAACGAGGTAGAAATGACAGTTACTCCTTTTACTTTTAACGGTCAGGCTGGTATGCCAACCACTTACTGGATCGAGCTATCGGTTACTGATGGTGGTGCTACTGGAAGTGTATTCTGGGTAGTTACCTCTTCTACTGCGGTGGGTAACCCTACAGCTCAGTTTAATGCAGGTTGGGGTATTCCAGATCCATTGATGGATGGTGTTTATATTTGGAGCGGTACTTGCGACTCGTTGGGTGTTAGCGATAATGCACTTGCTGGATTCTCTTACTATCCAAACCCAGCCACTGAGGTTCTATCTTTGAAATCTGCCAACACAATAGAATCTGTATCTCTGTTCAACCTATTGGGTCAGCAGGTTATCAGCAC
>NZ_JRWG01000056.1 GCF_001573155.1 Aequorivita aquimaris
TCAGATCGGTGTGCAGCGCGTGCGGCGGCCGGGGGCGGGCCAGGCGGTCGATCGCGTCGATCTGCCGGCGGTGCTGGCCGCGGCCGAGGCGAAGCGCGTGGCGGCGGCGCTGCTGGCCCGCGGCGAGAGCGAGCGGACGCGGCGACGGGTGACGCTGGGTCGCGAAGGGCTGGGGATTGCGCCGGGTGCGATCGTGACGATCGCGGGAGAGGCGGGGCAGTGGCGCGTGGCGCAGGCCGCTATGGTGGGGCTGGCGACGACGCTGGACCTGGTGCCGCTGGCGCCGGCTGCGCTGCCGGTGCGGGCGAGCAGCGGAACGGTTGCGGCGGCGGCGGACGTGCGCATCGGGCGAACGCTGCTGGTCGCGGCGGAATGGCCGGGGCTGGAGGATACGCCGCTGAGCCAGCCGCGGGTGTCGGTTCTGGCCTGTGGTGAGGGGGCGGGATGGCGGCACCGGCAACGATCGGGGTGATCGAGGGGGTTCCGGATATGGCGTCTCCCTGGCTGATCGATTCGCGCAGCCGGCTGATCGTGCGGCTGAGGCGGGCGGACATGGTGCTCGGCGATGCCGACGCGACGCGGCTGGCGCAGGCGGCAATCTGGCGCTGGTCGGCGACGAACTGATCCGGTTCGCGCTCGCTGAGCCACTGGG
>NZ_JRWG01000057.1 GCF_001573155.1 Aequorivita aquimaris
GCGCACGACCATTATTATCAGCCGGGATGGACGCTGGTCGGGGCGGGCGTGTTCAAGCCGGAAGAGACTCGCCGCGCCGAGGCGGATGTCATTCCGGACGGGGTGACGTGGCTGCAGGTGGCGGCGAGCGGCTTCGATCCCGATCGTAGCGCGGTCGAACTGGCAGATGGCCGCACGCTGACCTACCGCGTCTTGGTCGCTGCCCCGGGACTTCGCCTCGCGTGGGAGAAGATTGCTGGGCTGGAAGAGGCGCTGGGACGAGGCGGCGTTACCTCCAACTATCGCTACGATCTGGCACCCTATACGCATCGTCTAGTCAAAGAGATGAAGGCTGGACGGGCGCTGTTCTCGCAGCCGCCGATGCCGATCAAATGCGCGGGCGCGCCACAAAAGGCGATGTACCTGTCCTGCGACCTGTGGCGTGACGCAGGCGTATTGCCGAACATCGATGTCGAGTTTCACAATGCCGGCGGAGTGCTGTTCGGGGTTGCGACCTACGTTCCGGCGCTGATGGAGTATATCGAGGCTTACGGCATCGACCTTCGCCTCGAATCCAACCTTGTCGCCGTCGACGGGGCACGTCGCGTTGCGACCTTCGCGCAGAAAAAGGACGGCGCGACCGCGACGGTAG
>NZ_JRWG01000058.1 GCF_001573155.1 Aequorivita aquimaris
ACGCGCAGCACCGCCGCACCCGTTGACGGCGTCAGGAAGCCGCCGAAGTCGATCAGGCGTGGCGTGTGGGCTGCCGCGGCGAGCGGCGTCAGGTCGATCATCGCAGCGTCTGCCGCGCGCGGGTCGCCTGCGCGCGGCCCGCAGCGCCGACGGTGCGGATCGAGACGTCCCCAGCCTCCGACCGGACCGTTGGCCGGAACAGCGCGCCCTCCTCAACAGCAAGCACGACGGTTGCGGTGTTACCCCGATCGTTCGCCGGGTTGACGTGGACCCGCTCGTTCGCGCCCACCATCGCGCGCGGGATGCCGTTGACCGAGAGGACGTTGCGATCGATGCCGCTCCGGCCTCCAACTTTGAAGAACCCGCCGGTCGCCAGCTTCGGCAGGCCACTCGAATCGGGAACGAAGGGCAGGGGGCCGAGCCCGGCGCCGGCGAACGGACTGGTGTAGCTGCCGCCGCCACGCTTCCCCATCAGGTTGCCGAGCAGCGAGAAGATGCTCCCGCCCGAACTGCTGCTGGCGCCTTCCGACCCGCCGAACAGGCGTTGCGCCAGCGGCTTGATGATCATCTGCTGCACCGCGATCCGCGCCAGGTCCGCGATGATCGAACTCGCCATGTCGGAGAACACGGA
>NZ_JRWG01000059.1 GCF_001573155.1 Aequorivita aquimaris
CCGGATGAAGGACCTCCAGCGCGAGATCAACCTGCCCGGCCCGCTGGGCGTCAGCCAGGTGATCCGCAACACCGCCGACGCGACGATCCAGGGCGTGGAGGCGGAGGGTCAGTTCTTCATCCTGCCCAACCTCGTCCTGTCCGGGCAGCTCGGCTATGTTCACGGCCAGTATCGCAACGTCCGCTTCGACATCAGCGGCGACGGCGTCATCAACGGCATCGATCGCGACCTGAAGCTGCCGCGGCTGTCACCCTGGACTTATGGCGCCGGGCTGACCTACGATCAGGCGCTGGGCGCGCTGGGGAGCGCGACCGCACGCGTGGATTTCACCCATCGCGACACCGCCCGGTTCACCGACAACAATGTCGGCTTTCTGCCTGCTGCGGACATGCTCGATGCGAGCCTCACCTATAACGCCGCGAGCCGCAAATGGCGCCTCTCGGCCTACGCCCGCAACTTGCTGAACGAAGTGACTTATGGTGGCGATACGCCGCTCACCGTCGCGTTCGGCGGACCGGGCGCCAGCCTGTCGCCGCTTAACAAGGGGAGGGTCATCGGCGGCGAGTTCGCGCTGAACTTCTAGCCGTTCGTCGCCGGCGCCTCGCTCCGCGGCGCCGGCGTCCAGGCC
>NZ_JRWG01000060.1 GCF_001573155.1 Aequorivita aquimaris
GCCTGATGGGGCTGAAGGCCCATCTCCGAGCAATCATCGACGGCAGTGCGCCGAAGACCTGAGGACTGACGAAACGGCGGCAACCCCGCCCGGGAGATCAATGATGACGATGCGAACAGCGTCGATCCCGTCGAAGGGCGGGACGGCGGAGGAGCCCTTGCGTCCTGCGGTGACAGCTCTTGCGAAGCGCCTGTGCGCCGTGAACGGCCACGTCATGGGCTGGCACCCGGTGATCGGGCTGCCGGTGCGCGAGGCGCGGGCATGAGCGCCGGTAATGTCGCCCAGAATGCGAAGGCGAGCGATTACGCGCGCGCGGCGGACGACTGGTATGTCGAGCCCCGCTGGTGCGTCGAGCAGCTGGCGGACGCGGTCGACTTTGCCGGTCATTCGGTGTGGGATCCCTGCGCCGGCGGCGGCACGATTCCGACCGCGCTCCGCGATCGCGGCATTCCTACCTTCGCCAGCGACATCGTCACGCGCGGCGATGTTGAGCTTGATGGCATCCATGATGCGACGACCGAATGCGCGCCGATCTGGCTGCCGACCGGCGCCCGCGTTTCCATCGTCACCAACCCGCCGTTCAAGCATGCCGAGACGATCGCGCGCCGTATGCTCGTGCTTGCGGAT
>NZ_JRWG01000061.1 GCF_001573155.1 Aequorivita aquimaris
GTGACGATGCCGTCCAGCTTCACCGCGACATTGCCGAACGCGGGCAGATCGAGATGCGCTTCGCCCTTGTAGCTGCCGTAATTGCCGATGCCGGCGGTGCCGTTGAAGCCGAATTCCCCCGTCGGCTTCTTGGTGACGATGTTGAGCGCGCCGCCTTCGGTGTTGCGGCCGAACAGCGTGCCCTGCGGGCCTTTCAGCACTTCGATGCTCTGCACGTCGTACAGCGCGGTGCCGAGGCCCTGCGCACGGCCCAGATACACGCCGTCGATATAGACGCCGACGCCCTGGTCGCGCGCGGGCTGGTTGCTATCGCTCAAGACGCCGACGCCGCGGATGTTTACGATCAGCGCCGAATTGCGCGAATAGAAGGGCGCGACGCGCAAGGACGGGATCGCGCCGTCCTGCAGATCGACCAGCGACTGGACGTGGCGGTTGCGCAGCGCGCTGTCGTCGAGCACCGAAATCGCGATCGGCGTGTCCTGCAGGTTCGTCTTGCGCTTCTGCGCGGTGACGACGATGTCGGCGAGGCCGCCGGACTGGTCGTCTTCTGCGGTGATCGTCGGCGCAACCCCCGCTGCGGCGCTACCGGCCGTCTGCCCCCAGGCCGACCCCGTCCCCATGCCGATC
>NZ_JRWG01000062.1 GCF_001573155.1 Aequorivita aquimaris
GTGCCTGACAGAGCACAAAATGTCGCAGAAGTGGACGGTGGTTACAATAGCGTCACGATCGCAATCCGGCGGGCCAGACCGGCTTCTCCGCCACCGGCCCGCGCGATCATTCCGACAGCGCCGGCGTCACCGCCGCGTCAGCAGTACCGGGCCGCTACCGACCTTAATGCGAAGCAGTTCATACGGCTTGCGACGCAGGTCGCGGCCGCCATGAAAGCCGGGCTGGCGATGCAGCTGGTTTGCGGTGAAATAGAGATAGCCATCGGGGCCGATCGACAGGGTATCGGGCCAGCTGATGCGCGGATCGCTGACCAGGGTCGACCATTGGCCGCGATCGAGCACCCGGATCGCATTGTGTTCGTAATCACCGGCGAAGACACGCCCACGATCATCCTCGGCAATGCCATCCGACGCGCCCTTGCGCCCCAAGCTACGAACCGCACGCCCAAGTTGCTCTTCCGACACAGACGGATCGCGCAGCATCGCCGTGGGCACGGCATGCAGGGTGCGGCCCGAGAGCGGCCCATAGTAGAGCATGCTGCCATCGGCGCTCGGCGCGATCGCGTCGCTGGCGATGGCGACCGGCGTCGCAGGCCCGTTGGCTGGGCGGTTCATCAGCAC
>NZ_JRWG01000063.1 GCF_001573155.1 Aequorivita aquimaris
CGCATGCGCATTGCGGACGAGCGCGTCGCCGAACTCCAGACGATTTTGGATAGCGGCGATCGCGCCGCGCTCGACCATTTCGTCGTCGCCTCTCTGTATCGAGCCATCGATCCGGTGTCGGAATCGATCGGCAAGCTCGTCGACCTGCAACTGAAGATCGCGGAGCAAACCGGCACCAACGCCACCGTCACCGCGCAGACGAACCGCACGATCATGATCGCACTGGTTCTTGCCGGAATCGCGGTGCTTGCCGTGTCGCTGTTCATCATCGCGTCGAAGGTCGTCGCGCCGGTCAAACGCCTGTCCGGAACGATCCGCGGGCTGGCCGCACAGAACGGCACGGCCACCGTGCCGCATCTGGATCAGCAGGACGAGATAGGCGACATCGCGCGGGCGGTCGACATCTTCCGCGACTCCGTCGTCAGGGCCGAACAGGACAAGGCCGCTGCCGCCGCGCAGGCGACCGAGGCGCTGGCGACCGGGCTGGCCGCCCTGGCCGACGGCGATCTCACCTGCCAGCTGAACGGCAGCTTCCCGCCCGCCTATGCCAAGCTCCAGTCGGACTTCAACGACGCGGCCGCATCGCTGCGCAGCGCCCTGTCGCAGGTCACGGAA
>NZ_JRWG01000064.1 GCF_001573155.1 Aequorivita aquimaris
TTTCCGGGGTGCCGAACGGGCGGCGCTGTCTCTCACGGATGCCTTAGGCGCGTTGGGCGGCGCCTTGGCACTGAAGGAGTTCGCCGGGGCGGCGCAGCGTGCCTTTGACTATGCTGACGCGATCCAAGATTTGTCAGATCGCACGGGCGCCAGCACAAAGCTCATCCAAGAATTCCGCTACGCGGCGCAACTCAGCGGCTCAAGCGTCGAAGTCGCGGATGAGGCACTCGGGAAGTTCGCCAAAACACTAGGCCTCGCGCAGTCGGGTAGCGACCAGCAGGTAAAGCTGTTTCGCGAGCTTGGCGTGACGAGCAGCGACTTCGATACGGCATTGCGTCAGACCATCGCGGGCATATCGAAACTGCCCACCGTGCAACAGCGCAATGCGATCGCCTTGCAGCTAATGGGCAAGTCTGCAGCGACGCTGACCGGCCTCCTTGGCCAAGGGGTCGACGGCTTTGACGATCTCGCCGCAGCCGCGCACCGCCTGGGCATCGTCCTGAGCGATGACGTGATCCGCAACGCCGGCGGTGCGAACGACAAGCTCGACACGCTAAAGATGATCCTGAACGCGCAATTCGCGAACGCCGTAACGCAGAACGCCAATTC
>NZ_JRWG01000065.1 GCF_001573155.1 Aequorivita aquimaris
GAACTACGACCTGATGAACGACGCCATGTCGGGCGGCATGCACCGGCTGTGGAAGGACCGCTTCGTCCGCCGTCTGCAACCGCGCGAGGGCGAGCAGGTGCTCGACATGGCGGGCGGCACCGGCGACATCGCGTTCCGCATCGCGGAATCGGGCGCGTCGGTGACGGTCGCGGACATCAACCCCGATATGCTCGCGGTCGGCATGGAACGCGCGGCCAAGCGCGGGCTCGACAGCCTCGTGTGGACCGAGGCGAATGCCGAGACGCTGACCTTTCCGGACACGTTCTTCGACGCCTACACCATCGCCTTCGGCATCCGGAACGTCACCGATATCCCCAAGGCGTTGCGCGAGGCGCATCGCGTGCTGCGCCGCGGCGGCCGCTTTTTCTGCCTCGAATTTTCGACCACGACCTGGCCGGGGTTCAAGGAAGTCTATGACGGCTATTCGCACAAACTGGTGCCCAAGCTCGGCCAGCTGCTGGCGCAGGATGCCGACAGCTATCGCTATCTGATCGAATCGATCCGCCGCTTCCCCGACATGCCGACGTTCAAGGGCATGATCACCGACGCCGGCTTCGTGCGAACGAAGGTGGAGCCGATCATGGG
>NZ_JRWG01000066.1 GCF_001573155.1 Aequorivita aquimaris
AGGCCGATCCCAAGGCGGCAGCGAAGATCGATCCGCGCATCAAGGCGGATTTCGACAAGACCGACACCAATCACGACGGCTTCATCAGCCGCGCCGAGGTCGATGCCCGCGTCGCGCGCATGGATGTCGGCAAGACGCAGATGCCCGCTGCCAAGGCGAAGGCGATGGCCGATGCCTGGTTCAACACCGCCGATGCCAACCATGACGGCAAGGTCTCGCCTGCCGAGATGCAGGGCCTCTTCCGCGCGATCGCCTCGCGCTACGACCTTAACCACGACGGCGTCATCAGCCTCGACGAACGCGCCGCCGCCCGCGCCGCGGTGATGGGCGGCCCCGCCAAGGCGCTGCCGCAGGGGCGGTAATCCCTATCGATCCGTCACCCTGGACGTGATCCGGGGTCCCGCTTCTTCTTCGCTGCCAGATCAAGCGGGACCCCGGCTCAAGGCCGGGGCGACGGGAAGGGTGACGTGACCCCCACACCCGTCATTCCCGCGAAGGCGGGAATCCATAACCTCTGACGTCTCGGCAAGAGGCGCAACGGTAGCGCGTCTGGATTCCCGCCTGCGCGGGAATGACGAATGTGGAGGGCGTTATCGCCCGCGC